>CAVVAN010000004.1:0-1173261 GCA_963746345.1 uncultured Verrucomicrobiae bacterium | reverse complement strand
CGGGCCTGTGCTGCCGGTGCAGAACAACGAGACGAACAATGAACTGACGTTGATGGTGGTGACGAACACGGCGGGCGACGGGGACGTGCCGCCGCTGCCCTTGAGCTACAGTTTGAGCGTTTTGACGGTGACCAACCAGACGGGGAACGGCGCGGTGACCAACGCGGCGATCAGCACGAATGGAGTGATCAGCTGGACGCCCGGCGAGGGGCAGGGTCCCGGGCTGTATGTGCTGACGACGGTGGTCAGCGACGGGAGTCTGAATGCGACCAACAGCTTCAGCGTGACGGTCAATGACGTGAACATTGCGCCGGTGCTGCCCAGCCAGGGCAACATCAGCAGCAGCGGGGTGACGCCCGTGGTGGTGACCAACACGGCGGCCAGCGGCAACATTCCGGTGGCGCCGCTGGGGTATCAGCTCATCAGCGCGCCTGCGGGGGCGGCGATCGACACCAACGGGATCATCCGGTGGACGCCGGCGGTTAATCAGGTGCCCAGCACCAACACGATCACGACCGTGGTGACGGACACGAACGTCTTTGCGGTCAACGCGCAGGAGTTGAGCGCGACCAACAGCTTCAGCGTGACGGTCAATGCCATTCACAACGGGCCTGTGCTGCCGGTGCAGAACAACGAGACGAACAATGAACTGACGTTGATGGTGGTGACGAACACGGCGGGCGACGGGGACGTGCCGCCGCTGCCCTTGAGCTACAGTTTGAGCGTTTTGACGGTGACCAACCAGACGGGGAACGGCGCGGTGACCAACGCGGCGATCAGCACGAATGGAGTGATCAGCTGGACGCCCGGCGAGGGGCAGGGTCCCGGGCTGTATGTGCTGACGACGGTGGTCAGCGACGGGAGTCTGAATGCGACCAACAGCTTCAGCGTGACGGTCAATGACGTGAACATTGCGCCGGTGCTGCCCAGCCAGGGCAACATCAGCAGCAGCGGGGTGACGCCCGTGGTGGTGACCAACACGGCGGCCAGCGGCAACATTCCGGTGGCGCCGCTGGGGTATCAGCTCATCAGCGCGCCTGCGGGGGCGGCGATCGACACCAACGGGATCATCCGGTGGACGCCGGCGGTTAATCAGGTGCCCAGCACCAACACGATCACGACCGTGGTGACGGACACGAACGTCTTTGCGGTCAACGCGCAGGAGTTGAGCGCGACCAACAGCTTCAGCGTGACGGTCAATGCCATTCACAACGGGCCTGTGCTGCCGGTGCAGAACAACGAGACGAACAATGAACTGACGTTGATGGTGGTGACGAACACGGCGGGCGACGGGGACGTGCCGCCGCTGCCCTTGAGCTACAGTTTGAGCGTTTTGACGGTGACCAACCAGACGGGGAACGGCGCGGTGACCAACGCGGCGATCAGCACGAATGGAGTGATCAGCTGGACGCCCGGCGAGGGGCAGGGTCCCGGGCTGTATGTGCTGACGACGGTGGTCAGCGACGGGAGTCTGAATGCGACCAACAGCTTCAGCGTGACGGTCAATGACGTGAACATTGCGCCGGTGCTGCCCAGCCAGGGCAACATCAGCAGCAGCGGGGTGACGCCCGTGGTGGTGACCAACACGGCGGCCAGCGGCAACATTCCGGTGGCGCCGCTGGGGTATCAGCTCATCAGCGCGCCTGCGGGGGCGGCGATCGACACCAACGGGATCATCCGGTGGACGCCGGCGGTTAATCAGGTGCCCAGCACCAACACGATCACGACCGTGGTGACGGACACGAACGTCTTTGCGGTCAACGCGCAGGAGTTGAGCGCGACCAACAGCTTCAGCGTGACGGTCAATGCCATTCACAACGGGCCTGTGCTGCCGGTGCAGAACAACGAGACGAACAATGAACTGACGTTGATGGTGGTGACGAACACGGCGGGCGACGGGGACGTGCCGCCGCTGCCCTTGAGCTACAGTTTGAGCGTTTTGACGGTGACCAACCAGACGGGGAACGGCGCGGTGACCAACGCGGCGATCAGCACGAATGGAGTGATCAGCTGGACGCCCGGCGAGGGGCAGGGTCCCGGGCTGTATGTGCTGACGACGGTGGTCAGCGACGGGAGTCTGAATGCGACCAACAGCTTCAGCGTGACGGTCAATGACGTGAACATTGCGCCGGTGCTGCCCAGCCAGGGCAACATCAGCAGCAGCGGGGTGACGCCCGTGGTGGTGACCAACACGGCGGCCAGCGGCAACATTCCGGTGGCGCCGCTGGGGTATCAGCTCATCAGCGCGCCTGCGGGGGCGGCGATCGACACCAACGGGATCATCCGGTGGACGCCGGCGGTTAATCAGGTGCCCAGCACCAACACGATCACGACCGTGGTGACGGACACGAACGTCTTTGCGGTCAACGCGCAGGAGTTGAGCGCGACCAACAGCTTCAGCGTGACGGTCAATGCCATTCACAACGGGCCTGTGCTGCCGGTGCAGAACAACGAGACGAACAATGAACTGACGTTGATGGTGGTGACGAACACGGCGGGCGACGGGGACGTGCCGCCGCTGCCCTTGAGCTACAGTTTGAGCGTTTTGACGGTGACCAACCAGACGGGGAACGGCGCGGTGACCAACGCGGCGATCAGCACGAATGGAGTGATCAGCTGGACGCCCGGCGAGGGGCAGGGTCCCGGGCTGTATGTGCTGACGACGGTGGTCAGCGACGGGAGTCTGAATGCGACCAACAGCTTCAGCGTGACGGTCAATGACGTGAACATTGCGCCGGTGCTGCCCAGCCAGGGCAACATCAGCAGCAGCGGGGTGACGCCCGTGGTGGTGACCAACACGGCGGCCAGCGGCAACATTCCGGTGGCGCCGCTGGGGTATCAGCTCATCAGCGCGCCTGCGGGGGCGGCGATCGACACCAACGGGATCATCCGGTGGACGCCGGCGGTTAATCAGGTGCCCAGCACCAACACGATCACGACCGTGGTGACGGACACGAACGTCTTTGCGGTCAACGCGCAGGAGTTGAGCGCGACCAACAGCTTCAGCGTGACGGTCAATGCCATTCACAACGGGCCTGTGCTGCCGGTGCAGAACAACGAGACGAACAATGAACTGACGTTGATGGTGGTGACGAACACGGCGGGCGACGGGGACGTGCCGCCGCTGCCCTTGAGCTACAGTTTGAGCGTTTTGACGGTGACCAACCAGACGGGGAACGGCGCGGTGACCAACGCGGCGATCAGCACGAATGGAGTGATCAGCTGGACGCCCGGCGAGGGGCAGGGTCCCGGGCTGTATGTGCTGACGACGGTGGTCAGCGACGGGAGTCTGAATGCGACCAACAGCTTCAGCGTGACGGTCAATGACGTGAACATTGCGCCGGTGCTGCCCAGCCAGGGCAACATCAGCAGCAGCGGGGTGACGCCCGTGGTGGTGACCAACACGGCGGCCAGCGGCAACATTCCGGTGGCGCCGCTGGGGTATCAGCTCATCAGCGCGCCTGCGGGGGCGGCGATCGACACCAACGGGATCATCCGGTGGACGCCGGCGGTTAATCAGGTGCCCAGCACCAACACGATCACGACCGTGGTGACGGACACGAACGTCTTTGCGGTCAACGCGCAGGAGTTGAGCGCGACCAACAGCTTCAGCGTGACGGTCAATGCCATTCACAACGGGCCTGTGCTGCCGGTGCAGAACAACGAGACGAACAATGAACTGACGTTGATGGTGGTGACGAACACGGCGGGCGACGGGGACGTGCCGCCGCTGCCCTTGAGCTACAGTTTGAGCGTTTTGACGGTGAC
This sequence comes from uncultured Verrucomicrobiae bacterium, assembly GCA_963746345.1. Classification (GTDB taxonomy): domain Bacteria; phylum Verrucomicrobiota; class Verrucomicrobiia; order Limisphaerales; family UBA11358; genus UBA11358. The sequence goes on along the minus strand of CAVVAN010000004.1, from coordinate 1,169,493 downwards.
CAACCAGACGGGGAACGGCGCGGTGACCAACGCGGCGATCAGCACGAATGGAGTGATCAGCTGGACGCCCGGCGAGGGGCAGGGTCCCGGGCTGTATGTGCTGACGACGGTGGTCAGCGACGGGAGTCTGAATGCGACCAACAGCTTCAGCGTGACGGTCAATGACGTGAACATTGCGCCGGTGCTGCCCAGCCAGGGCAACATCAGCAGCAGCGGGGTGACGCCCGTGGTGGTGACCAACACGGCGGCCAGCGGCAACATTCCGGTGGCGCCGCTGGGGTATCAGCTCATCAGCGCGCCTGCGGGGGCGGCGATCGACACCAACGGGATCATCCGGTGGACGCCGGCGGTTAATCAGGTGCCCAGCACCAACACGATCACGACCGTGGTGACGGACACGAACGTCTTTGCGGTCAACGCGCAGGAGTTGAGCGCGACCAACAGCTTCAGCGTGACGGTCAATGCCATTCACAACGGGCCTGTGCTGCCGGTGCAGAACAACGAGACGAACAATGAACTGACGTTGATGGTGGTGACGAACACGGCGGGCGACGGGGACGTGCCGCCGCTGCCCTTGAGCTACAGTTTGAGCGTTTTGACGGTGACCAACCAGACGGGGAACGGCGCGGTGACCAACGCGGCGATCAGCACGAATGGAGTGATCAGCTGGACGCCCGGCGAGGGGCAGGGTCCCGGGCTGTATGTGCTGACGACGGTGGTCAGCGACGGGAGTCTGAATGCGACCAACAGCTTCAGCGTGACGGTCAATGACGTGAACATTGCGCCGGTGCTGCCCAGCCAGGGCAACATCAGCAGCAGCGGGGTGACGCCCGTGGTGGTGACCAACACGGCGGCCAGCGGCAACATTCCGGTGGCGCCGCTGGGGTATCAGCTCATCAGCGCGCCTGCGGGGGCGGCGATCGACACCAACGGGATCATCCGGTGGACGCCGGCGGTTAATCAGGTGCCCAGCACCAACACGATCACGACCGTGGTGACGGACACGAACGTCTTTGCGGTCAACGCGCAGGAGTTGAGCGCGACCAACAGCTTCAGCGTGACGGTCAACATCGCGTCCAATGATTTCCGCATCCTTTCAATCACGATAACCAACGGCGTTGCTCAAGTGACGTGGACGTCAATCGCCGGAAATTTTTATCGGTTGCAATATAAAGACAGTCTGAACAGCACGAACTGGAACAACGTGACGCCTGATATTATGGCGACCAATCAGACGACCAGCACGACCAATGTGCTTGGCAATTCCACGGAGCGATATTATCGGGTGATGCTGGTGCAATACTCGAGTTTGCCTGCGCCCGTCATTCAATCCATCACTTTGAGTAACGGAATTTCCACGGTCACTTGGAGCACCATGGCAGGTCATACTTATCGGCTGCAATACAAAACGGATTTGAGTTCCGCAAGTTGGAACGACGTGACGCCGGATATAATCGCAAACAACTCAACAGCCTCAACGACGGACAATGTTGGCATTTCAACCCGGCGCTTTTACCGGGTTTTTGTCGTGAAATAATAATTTACGAAGCGCCTCATCGCTTGACAGAAAAAGTCTGCCGGGTTTTAACTGCTGCGGAATTCAACCATGCAAATAAACGTCATCGAATATTTTGAGAAAGGCGCTTTGCTTAAATGCAAAGACAAAGTTGCGGTCAAAGGCCAAAGCGGCGAATACACCTTTGCCCAAATCGAGCGGTTTGCCAAAAATTGCGCCGCGTTGCTGATCAGACACAATGATTTGATCAGGCGACCGGTGCCCGTGTTTTTGCCGAAGAGCGCGCAGAGCATCGTCGCCAACATCGGCATTCTTTACAGCGGCAATGCTTACGCAAATCTCGACATCAAGCTGCCATCGCAACGGCTCAAGGGAATGTTGGAAAATCTCAATCCCGAAGTCATCATCACTTCAGCCGCGCACGTTGCTGCGTTGCGCGCTTTGGGCATCGCCGAAGAAAAACTTTTGCTCGTCGAACAAGCCATGGTCGCTGAAACGAATTATGACAACGCCGCATTGCTCAAACGGCTGGACTCGATCATTGACACCGATCCCTATTGCATCATTCACACTTCCGGTTCGACCGGCGTTCCCAAAGGCGTTGCATTGAACCATCGCAGCACGATTGATTTCGCGGATTGGGCGTTTGAGCGGCTCAATCTGGACGGCAGCGAAGTAATGGGCAGCCTCGCACCGATTTATTTCGACGCTTACACGTTGGAATTTTGCCTGATGTTGGCCAAAGGCGCGACTTGGATTGTCGTGCCCGATCATTTGACTGCATTTCCGATCAAGCTCGTTGAATTCGTCGCCGCGCAGCCCATTAATTTTATTTTCTGGGTTCCGACCATCATGGTCAACATCGCCAACCAGGATTTGCTGGCGAAGACAAAACTCGACCGCCTCAAAAAAGTTTTTTTCATCGGCGAAGTGTTTCCCACCAAGCATCTGAATTACTGGCGGCGGCATTTGCCCGGCGCGATGTTTGTAAATCTTTACGGCCCGATAGAAATCACGGTCGCCTGCACCTATTTCATTGTGGACCGTGAGATGACCGATGACGAAAAACTGCCGGTCGGTTTTCCCATGCGCAACACCGATATTTTGATTCTCAACGAACAAAACCAACTCGCAAAAACGGACGAGCAGGGCGAGATTTGCGTGCGTGGCAGTTCTCTGGCATTGGGCTATTGGAATAATTCAGAGCGGACGGCAAAAGGTTTTGTGCAGAATCCGATCAATCCGCATTATCCCGAATTGATTTATCGCACCGGCGACGTTGGTTATTGGAACGGCCGCGGCGAAATCATGTTTCTTGGCCGCAAAGATTTTCAAATCAAGCATCTCGGCTACCGCATCGAGCTTGGCGACATCGAACACGCCGTCCTGCAAGTGGATGGCATCCGCAATTCCTGCGTCGTCTACAATCAGGAAAAAAAAGAGATCGCGCTTTTTTACGAGTGCGACAAGGAGTTAGCACCCGCGTTTATCCGCGAAAAATTGCTGATCACGCTGCCGAAATATATGCTGCCGACCGTGTTCAACTGGATGGAACTCATGCCGCGCAATCCGAACGGCAAAATTGACCGCGCCAAACTGGTCGCCAGCGTGAACTGAAAAAATGATTCAGTTCCGCAAAGTTGACGAAGTCTTTGACGCCATTCAAAAAACAAAAGCGAAGGCGTCCGATTTCCGAACCAATTTTTTTCCTGTGCCCGCCAAATTGCAAAACTGGATTGAGCGTGATGAACTGCTGGGCAAAGTTCGCGACGGCGCAACATTTTTTTTCAGGAAGGACCGCGATTTTTTCCGCTTTTATTTTTGCGCTGGCAGTTTGGAAAAATTGCAATCGGAAATTTCAACGCTCCCCATTTTGAAAAACGAACGCATGGCAACAGACTTGGTCGGCAACGAAACTGCCGTGACCGAAATGTGCGCGCCGCTGGAAGCCGCTGGATTCTCGCGCTACGCACAGTTGCAACGCATGACGCGTTCGGCGCAAGTCGGCGTGACGGCGGCTTCAAATTTACCGGTCGCTTTCGCGGAAAAAACCGACGCGCCGGCCATTTTGGAATTAATCGAAAATGCTTTTGACCGTTTTGGCGAACAACTTCCAGCGCTTTACGAAATTGAAGCGGCTATTGCAAGTGGGCAAATTTTTGTCGTCAAACGCAACGGAGAAATTGCCGGACTGCTTTTTTTTGAAACGCAAGGCTTCAATTCCACTGTGCGTTTTTGGGCGGTTGTGGAAAAATTTCGCGCTCTAAAAATCGGCTCCGCGCTGATACAGCATTATTTCAAAACGCAAAATTCCGTCCGACGTTTCACTCTTTGGGTGAATGCCGCAAATGAAAACGCGATCCAAAAATACAAACATTACGGCTACGCGCCGGATGGTTTGATTGATTGTGTTCTGGCAAATAAGATGATTCGCGCATGAAATCTGTCGCTGAAATTTTGAAAGAAATCCGTCCTGAATTTGATTTCACCGCTTCCAGCGATTTCATCGCGGATGGAATGCTCGATTCGTTTGACATGGTCACGCTGGTCTCGACGCTGGACAAAAATTTCGGCATCTCGATTCAGGGTACGGACATTGTGCCGGAAAATTTTCAAAATCTGCAAACGATCGAAGCGCTGCTGCGCAAAAGCGGAGTCCAATTGTGAATTTTACATTTCATCGCAAACGCATTTCCGGTCTTTTGACGGTCGTTCCCGCCAACGAGGGATGTTTCGTTGAAGAGATGAAGAATTTTAATTTTCCGGAAGCGCGTTCGCTCAAGCTCAAGGAAGTGATGGGTTATGACAAACGCCGTTTGGTCGAACCCGGCGTGTGCGTTTCTGACCTGGCGGTTTTTGGCCTGCAATATCTTTTTGATTTAGGCTTGCTGAAGCGCGACGAGATTGACGCGTTGTTTCTGGTCACGCAATCGCCGGATCATTTCATGCCGCCGACCAGCAATATCATTCAAGGTCGGCTTGGTTTGAAACAGGATGTGTTTTGTCTGGACATCAGTCAGGGTTGCGCGGGTTTTGTGATTGGATTGATTCAGGCATTTCTGCTGCTGGAACAGGAACACATTCGCAAAGTGGTTCTCATCAACGCCGACGTGTTGAGCCGCAAGGCCTCGCCCAAAGATCGGAATATTTATCCGCTCATCGGCGATGGTGCGTCAATCACTGTGCTGGAGCGCGACACCGAAGATTCGGTCATTCACGCCAATCTTAAAATGGACGGTTCGCGCGCCGAAGCGCTGATTATTCCGGCGGGCGGACTCCGTATGCCGTCCACGTCGGAGACCGCAAAGTTGGAAGAAGTGGGCGATAATAATCTGCGGGCCAAGGATCATCTTTTCATGGACGGCGCGGCCATTTTTAATTTCGTGCAAGTGGAAGTGCCGCCGCTGATTGAAAGTCTGCTGGCGCGCGCCGGAGTTTCCATGGATGCAGTGGATTATTTTTTCTGCCACCAGCCGAACCGTTTCATGCTGGAAAAACTGGCTGACAAAATGAAAATTCCACACGCCAAGATGCCCAACAACGTGGTGGAACATTTTGGCAACAACAGCGGCGCGACCATTCCGACGGCCATCACCTTCAATCTGCGCGAACGGTTGCTCCGCGAAAAGCTGCGGGTTTGTCTCGCCGGTTTTGGGGCGGGCTTGACTTGGGGCGCAATGCTTATCAGTCTTGGAAAAGTGGATTTCAACACGATCATCGAATACAAATAAACAAGGAACAACTCATGGACAAAAATAAATTCTACGAACAACTGGCAAAAATTCTCGACACCGAGGAAGTAAAACCGCAGGACGTTCTCAAAGATTTTGAAGCGTGGGATTCGCTGGCAATCCTTTCAGTTTTGGCAATGGCCGATTCGACTTACGGCGCGGCAATCAAGGCTGAAGAAATTCGTTCGGTGACCACCGCAGCGGACTTGGCGAATTTAGTGGAAGCAAAAAAGAAGTAGGAGTTGGTGTTGCAGGTCGCCGTTTCTCCGCCTGATGACCCACGCATGAAAAACATTTTTAAAAATAAAAAAATCAGCGCCATTATCTCGGTGGTGCCGAAGGAAGAGTATCGTTTTGACGACGAATATCCTCTTTTCAAGCTCACCGAGGACAAGGCAAAGCGGTTCAAGAAAATGATGAGCCTTGACCGGCACCGCATTGCGCCGCCGGAAGTTTGTTCATCCGATCTTTGCTTATATGGTCTGCAAAAATTGTTGAGCGAAGGCGCGTTGAAGAAGGAAGAAATCGGCGCTTTGGTTTTCGTGTCCCAAACGCCGGATTATTTTATGCCGCCGACCAGCAACGTGATTCATGGCAAGTTGGGTTTGGGCCACGACGTGGTTTGTCTCGACATCAATCAAGGTTGCACAGGTTTTCTGCTCGGACTGATGCAGGCATTTTTGCTTCTGGAAATGTCTGCGCTTCCTAAAGTGGTTTTGTTGAACGGCGACACTTGCAGCAAACAAATGGATAAATGCAATCGTGTTTCCTATCCGCTGACTGGCGACGCCGGTTCAGTGACGGTCATCGAGCGTTGTGAAGCGGAGAATCCCATTTACATGGACTTGAAAAATGACGGCTCGCGCCACAAGGCGATCATGATTCCCGCTGGCGCTTATCGAATGCCGTCCACGCCGGAGACGTTGAAATTGCAGGAGGTGGACGAAGGAGTGCTTCAGAATTTGGAACACATTCACATGGACGGCGCGGCCATTTTCAATTTCACGATGGGCGATGTCCCGCCGCAAATTGACGACATCCTCGCCTTTTCCGGCGACACCAAGGATTCCATCGAACACTTTTTGCTGCATCAACCAAATCCTTTCATCTTGAAACAAATGGCGGACAAGATGAAAATTTCGCAGGAAAAACTGCCGAACAATATCGTGAGCCTCTTCGGCAATTGCAGTTCAGTGACCATTCCAATGAACATAGCTTTTAACTGCGGCGAGCAGTTACAACGCGAATCCCGTCGCGTATGCTTTTCAGCATTTGGTGTCGGGCTTGCCTGGATTTCAATGGTCATGAACGTGGGGCCGCTGAAGGTCTGCAAGGTTGTGGATTACGAACCAGTCTGATTGGGCATGGGAGAAACTTACACATTGATCACCGGCGCTTCATCCGGCTTTGGCCGGAGCATTGCGCAAAAACTGGCTCGTTCCCGGAAACTTGTCCTGTCCGACATCAACGCCGAAAAACTCGAAGCGGTGCGGCGCACTTTGGAAAATCCAGAACGACATCTTTTATGGACGCGGGACTTGAGCCGGTTGGACGGGATTGGCGATGATTTGGCCGCGCTTTTGCTCGAAAAAAAAATTGGCGTTGAGCACTTCATTCATTCGGCGGGAATTTTTGGAATTCAATTCATTCGCGCCAATGACATGGCGTTTGTGAACCGGATGTTCAACATAAATCTATTTTCCACCATGGAAATTATCCGGCCGCTGGTTCAGAAAAGAGCGAACAAGGGAGTGTTGCGAAGCATTACTTTTATCTCCGCCATCGGCAGCCGGTTGGGTGGAAAAGGTTATTCGGTTTATGCCGCGAGCAAGGGTGCGATAAATGCGTTGTCACTTTCGCTCGCAGTGGAACTCGCACCGACGGTTCGCGTAAATGCGGTTTTGCCGGGCACCATTGAAACGGAAATGAACAAGGAGCATTTCGCCAATCCCGATTTTGTGGCGTCCATGAAGGCAATTCATCCGCTCGGTTTCGGGCGTCCTGAAGACGTGGCCGATGCGGTGGAATTTTTGTCCTCCGACCGCGCGCGTTGGATCACCGGACAGGAAATTGTCGTGGATGGCGGCCGATTTGCAAAAAAATCTCCTTTATCCTGAATCAATCCGATGGGCGAAACTTACACATTGATCACCGGCGCTTCGTCAGGCTTTGGCCGGAGCATTGCGCAGAAACTTGCTTCGTCCCGGAAGCTTGTTCTTGTCGGCAGAAGTTCGGAAAAACTGGAAGCTGTTCGGAAAACTTTTGAAACGCCCGAAAAACATCTTTTGTGGGTGCGGGATTTAAGTCAGGTGGATGGAATCGGTGAAGAATTGGCTTTGTTGCTGGCGACAAAAAATATCGGCATTGACCATTTCATTCATTCAGCGGGAGTTACTGGCATTCAACTCGCGCGCGCCACGGAAATGACATTTGCCACGCGAATTTTCAACGTGAATTTATTTTCCGCGATGGAAATCATCCGATCGCTGGTTCAAAAAAGAACGAACAAAGGCGCGCTGCGAAGCATAACGTTCATTTCGAGCATCGCCAGCCGTGTGGGCGCAAGCGGTTATTCCGTTTATGCCGCAAGCAAAGGCGCGGTAAATGCGCTGTCGCTTTCGCTTGCCGTGGAACTTGCGCCGGCAGTTCGCGTGAATGCAATTTTGCCGGGCATCATCCAAACGGAAATGACGAAGGAATATTTTGCCAACGCGAATTTCGTGGCGCTTTATCCTTTGGGTTTTGGTCGTCCCGAAGACATAGCCGATGCTGCGGAATTTTTGTCCTCCGACCGCGCGCGCTGGATTACCGGGCAGGAAATTGTTGTGGATGGTGGACGATCAGTTTTTTCTCCAGTTCCTAGTGAGTGCGCAGTTCCGCAGCAGCTTTGATTTGTGAATTTTATTTTCTCTTCGAAGGTTTCAAAGCAAAGTCGTGCGGTGCTGGAAGAACTGATGTTTTTCAATCCGCGCCAGTTTCGGGCGCGGGAAGGAATCGTCAACTCTTTGGAAAAGTTCGGTCATCCGCGGCTCGTGGAGACAAACGATGGTCTGTCCGTGCGCGTCGCAGATCACGAGGCGCAGACACTTTTTGTTTTTGATAAAGATCGGCTGGGCAACGATCCGATTGGTGTTGTGGTTTTCCTGCGAACATCGTCGGCGGAAGTCGCCATCATGCACGTTGCGGTGAATCCGGATTATTCTCTGCAAGGCGAACATTTCGGAATTGGATTGGGAATCATTCTGGTTGAGAAAGTGAAGGAAATTGCCGCGCGAATAGCCGGAGTTGAACGAGTGATTTTTTTCTATCGCCGCGAAGTCATCATAAGATTGTAAATTCAAATACAAATGCAACATTCGTTACAAATAGAAGGTTTTGGTGTGCGCCTGCGTCCGGTGCGGTTGGACGATGCCGCGTTCATCGTATGGCTCCGCAATCTGGACTACGTCAAAGGACAAGTCGGCGATTCGGCCACCGACGTGGCTGGTCAGGAAGCGTGGCTAAAAAATTATTTCAAGCGGGAAGGCGATTATTATTTCATCGCCGAGACGCCCGGCGGAATTCCCTTGGGCACGCACGGTATTTACGACGTGCGAGGAGCCAGTGCTGAAAAAGGTCGGCATGTGATGCGTCCGGAAGTAATGGCAGGAATTCCCGCTGCCATGTTGGCGACAGACTTGGCGTTCGGAAGATTGGGAATGACTGAATTGCGCGCGACTTCTGTGTCAACCAATGTCGCCGTTCATTCGCTTCACCGAAAATGCGGATTCAAACAACTCGGAATCGCGCGCGCTGCGCAAATCATTGACGGCAAGCCTGTGGATTTGGTGCAATTTCTTCTCGCGCCGGAGGATTGGAACAAAGCTCGCGAACGTTTATTGCCATTGGCTCAATATGCCGAAACGCATATCATCCAATGGGAAAAGGAATATCGCGCAAATGAAAATGACGCTAAAAAAATCTGATAATTTTTTATTATGGACCTAAATCAATGCAACATTGTTAATCTGCCGAAAATCGCCGACCCGCGCGGTAATCTGACTTTCATCGAAGCCGGACGTCATGTGCCTTTTGCAATCAAACGAGTTTTTTATCTTTACGACGTGCCGGGCGGCGCCGAGCGCGCCGGTCATGCGCTGAAAAAATGCGAGCAATTTTTGATCGCGATGTCGGGCAGCTTCGATGTCATCACATACAACGGCAAAGAGAAGCAGCGCATTCATCTGAATCGCTCTTACAACGGCTTTTATCTGCCGCCGATGATCTGGCGAGAAATGGATAATTTTTCTTCCGGCTCCGTTTGTCTGGTGCTGGCTTCGGAATTATACAGCGAAGATGATTACTATCGCGATTATCGCGAATATCTTCGGGCAATGGGAGGCGCAGGTCTGTGAAAGTGCCGTTTCTCGACTTCGTTGCTCCTTACGAAGAACTCAAAGCCGAACTGGATGAAGCCTATTTCCGCTTCATGCGCTCGGCTTGGTATATTTTGGGCAAAGAAGTCGAGGCGTTTGAGCAGGAATTTGCAGATTACTGCGGCGCGAAACATTGCGTCGGCGTTGGCAACGGATTGGAAGCGTTGCATCTGATTTTGCGCGCTTACGGCATCGGAAAAAATGATGAAGTCATTGTGCCGTCGAACACTTACATTGCCACTTGGCTGGCCGTTTCATACGCCGATGCTGTGCCTGTGCCCGTCGAACCTGATTCAAAAACATTCAATCTTGACCCGGAACGGATTGAAGAGGCAATCACGTCACGAACAAAAGCCATCATGCCCGTGCATCTTTACGGACAACCGGCGGACATGGATTCCATTTTGAAAATCGCGCATAAACACGGATTGAAAGTCATCGAAGACAACGCGCAGGCGCAAGGCGCGCGCTACAAAGGACGGCGAACCGGCTCGCTCGGCGCCGCCGCAGGCAACAGTTTTTATCCCGGCAAAAATCTCGGCGCATTCGGCGACGCGGGCGCGGTGACAACCAACGACGGCGCACTGGCCGAAAAAGTGCGCGTGCTGCGCAACTACGGCTCGAAGAAAAAATATTACAACGAAGTGAAAGGTTACAACTCGCGTCTGGACGAATTGCAAGCGGCCTTTCTGCGCGTGAAACTAAAAAAAATGGACGAATGGAACGGGCGTCGTCGCGCGGTGGCGAAAAATTATTTGCAAGGATTGCTCGGCGCAACCGATTTGATTTTGCCATTCGTGCCGGATTGGGCGGAACCGGCGTGGCATCTTTTTGTGGTTCGACATCCAAGACGTGATTTGTTGCAACAAAAATTGTCCGAAAAAGAAATCGGCACGTTGATTCATTATCCCGTGCCGCCGCATTTGTCCGGCGCTTATGCGGACGCAAAATGGAATCGCGGAAATTTTCCGATTGCGGAAAGCATGGCCGACACCGTTTTAAGTTTGCCCGTTGGTCCGCACCTGCCAAGTCAGCAGGTTGAACAGGTGATTGGTCGAATACTGGAATGCGCCAAAAACACCTTCGCCGAATGAACCCGCTGCTGGTTATTCTTAACCGTTATCAACGCTACTCACAGCGAATCCGCAGCGCATGGTATCGCGGAAAATTTTTATTCACCGAGCGACCACGACATCGGAGCATTGAATTGGGAGAAGCCGTTGTTTTTCTTGTGCCCGTGCGTGGAGGGGGACAAGGAACGTTGCAAGTCGGCGATAAAACAGCTTTTGGTTTTCCGTTGGCACATCGCTTGGGAAGCGGTGAAATCATGCTGCAAGCCCGGACGCCGGATGCTGAAATCGTCATCGGTCAAAATACCATATTCAGCAACAACACAGTTCTCTGCGCGGTGCGAAGCATTCGCATCGGAAATTCCTGCCGGATTGGCGATGGTGTCTCGATTGCGGATGCGGATTTTCATGAAATCAATCCAGCCACGCGCGATAAGAGCGTGGGAGTGATCAAGCCTGTGAACATCGGCAACAATGTTTGGATCGGAAGTCGTGCGATGATTTTGAAGGGAGCAAGCATCGGAGATAATTCAATCATCGGCGCCATGAGCGTCGTTACTTCCGACATTCCGGCAAATTGCATTGCAGCAGGCATTCCGGCCAAAGTCATTCGGAAAATTGAGTAACACCGGCAAACATTCTTACGGTCAAATACTGAAGTCGTCGGCTCTCATCGGCGGTTCTTCAGTGTTGAACATTGGCCTTGGAATTATACGGACCAAGGCGATGGCCTTGTTGCTGGGGACGGCCGGTTTTGGATTATTGAGTCTTTATCAGTCAATCTCCGACCTGACCCGCAGCGTTGCCGGACTGGGTGTGAATACCAGTGGTGTTCGCGAGATTGCCGAAGCCGTTGGCAGTGGAGATGCGCAACGGATTGCCAGAACGGTGACTACTTTGCGTCGCGTGGCGTTTTACTCCGGTGCGCTGGGAGCTTTGCTGTTGTTGATTTTCTGCAGACAAGTATCGCGGCTGACTTTTGGAAATGATCATCATGCAGGTGCGGTGGCTTTGTTGTCATTGGCTGTATTTTTCGGCGACGTTTCCGCAGGACAAGGCGCCTTGGTTCAAGGTATGCGCCGGATTGCCGACCTCGCGCGCATGGGTGTGTTGGGAGCGCTTTATGGAACGATATTTAGTATTCCGATAATCTACTTTTATTATCGGCGCGGCGCGGCTGAACAAGGCGTGGTTCCGTCGCTCGTCTGCGTGGCGGCAATGGGCATCGTCACTTCATGGTGGTATGCGCGAAAAATAAAAGTGGAACGAGTGGTGATGACCATGCCGCAAATTGTTGGCGAAGTCTCCGCCCTGTTAAAATTGGGAATCGTTTTTATGGCGACCGGACTGATGACCTTCGGAGTGACTTATCTGGTTCGCATTATTTTGCGCCATGAGATGAATCTCGAAGCGGTGGGAGTTTATACGGCAGCGTGGACACTGGGCGGTCTTTATCTGAATTTTATTGTCCAAGCGATGGGCGCGGATTTCTATCCACGTTTGACCGCGATTGCCAACGATAATCCTGAATGCAACCGGCTCGTGAACGAACAGGCTGAAGTTGGTTTGTTGATGGCCTGTCCCGGCATCATAGCGACGCTGACTTTTGCGCCGTTGGTCATCGAATTATTTTACTCAAGCAAATTCGGAGCATCTGTTGAAATTCTTCGTTGGATTTGCCTCGGCATGGTGCTTCGAGTGGCCAGTTGGCCGCTTGGCTTCATCCTTCTTGCGAAAGGCGAACGGAATCTTTTTTTCTGGGCGGAAGTTATTTGCAATGCAACTTATGTGGGACTCGTTTGGATCGGCATCTTGAAGTTCGGGTTGAAAGGCGCGGGCATGGCATTTTTCGGAGTCTATATTGTCAGTTTGACTCTCAATTTCATAATTGTCCGCCGATTGAGCGGATTTCAATGGTCGGCAGCGAATCGGCGGCTGGCGCTCCTGTTTGCGCCATTGATCGCTGCCATTTTCATCGCTTGGTATGTTCTGCCGCATTTGGTGGCAACCGTTCTCGGCGCGGTGGCTACATTAGCGACGGGGATTTATTCCCTGAAAACACTTTGCACTTTGATTCCGCTGGAACGATTTCCGCAACCCGCTAGAAGAATGATTATTTTTTTCAGGCTGGCATCGCCGAATACCACCATTTGATTTTGTTGCGTTTTGGCAAACATTGCTTTCAGGAAAAAAACAAAAAACTGATATTAAAAATTAGGAGATAAATTAATGAAAATAGCAATTGTTGGTTTGGGTTACGTCGGGCTGCCATTGTCGCTTCAATTCGCGCGCTCGGGAGTGACGGTTCTGGGTTTGGACATTGACCGGAACAAAGTGGAATCGCTCAATGGCGGGCGGAGCTATATCAAACACATTCCCGCCGAAGCCGTCGCCGAAGCGGTGAACGCCGGCAAATTTTCCGCCGCCGCCGACTTCAGTCGCATCAAGGAAGTCGAAGCGGTCATCATTTGCGTGCCGACGCCGTTGAACAAAAACCGCGAGCCGGATATTTCGTTCATCATTGAAACCGGCAAATCCATCGCGCCGCATTTGGCGAAAGGAGCGCTTGTTGTTTTGGAATCCACGACGTATCCGGGCACGACGGACGAAGATTTGCGCGCCGTGCTCGAAGCGGGTTCCGGAATGAAAGCGGGAACGGATTTTCACCTCGCATTTTCGCCGGAGCGCGAAGACCCCGGCAATGCTCAGAGCAAAGTTGAAATCATTCCCAAAGTCATCGGCGGCTACACGCCCGCGTGTCTGGAACGCGCGAAAGCGCTTTACGGTCGCGCCATCAAAACGCTCGTGCCGGTTTCGTCCTGCCGCGCGGCGGAAGCGACGAAGCTGCTCGAAAATATTTTCCGCAGCGTGAACATCGCACTCGTCAACGAATTGAAACTGGTTTACGGCGCGATGGACATTGATGTTTGGGAAGTCATTCAAGCCGCGAAAACCAAGCCGTTCGGTTTCATGGCTTTTTATCCCGGTCCGGGTTTGGGCGGTCATTGCATTCCGATTGATCCGTTTTATCTGACTTGGAAAGCGCGCGAATTCGGCCAAAACACGCGCTTCATCGAGCTGGCGGGCGAAATCAACACGGCCATGCCTGTGCACGTCATCAATCGCACGGCTGAAGCGCTCAACGCAATGAAGAAACCAGTGAACGGCAGTCGCGTGCTGATTTTGGGCCTGGCTTACAAACCGAATGTGGACGATGACCGTGAATCGCCGAGCTACGTTTTGTTGGATTTGCTGAAAGCGCGCGGAGCTGAAGTGGCGTATTACGATCCTTATGTGCCGGTGATTCCTGTGACGCGCGAGCATCCGCATTGGGCGGGCACGCGTTCGGTGGATTGGAATCGTGAAACGCTGCAAAGTTTTGACGCGGTCATCATCGCCACCAACCATCAGGCGGTCAACTATCAGGAACTTGCGGATTGGTCGTCGTGCATCGTGGACACGCGCAACGCCATGGCCGGCGTGAAAACAAAATCGGGTCAGGTTTGGAAAGCTTGATTCGTCGGACGATAAAATAATTTGTTATGATCTTGTTGTTAGGAGCCAGCGGCTACATGGGCCAGGCTTTTGCAACGGAGTTGCGTCGCCGGAGGTATAGTTTCATTCCGCTCACGCGCAAGGCGATTGATTACACGAATTTCGCCATCTTGTTCGATTATGTCCGGGAAATAAAACCGGAATTCATCATCAATGCGGCGGGTTATCCCGGTCATCCGAATGTGGATGCCTGCGAGCCGACGCGCGAGGAAACTCTCTACGCGAACACGCTACTGCCTCAAACCATAGCCCGCGCCTGCATGATGACCGGCATACCGTGGGGACATATTTCTTCGGGCTGCATTTATCGCGGCGCGAAGCTGGCATCGTCCAACGGCAAGTTGCAAATTGCGGAAGGAGCGGACTTGCGCAGACTGTTCGTCGAAAGTCCTGACAACTTGCGCGGTTACACCGAATGGGATGAACCTAATTTTTCCTTCAAGCAAGGCCCCTGCAATTTTTACAGCGGAACCAAAGTGCTGGCCGAAGAATCCATACGCGGGCTGGGCGAAGGCTACATCTGGCGTCCCGGAATGCCGTTCAATGATCGGGGCGAACCCAGAAATTTTCTCTGGCGCATCCAGCATTATTCAAGAGTTTATGACGGCGTGAATTCGCTTTCGCATCTTGAAGATTTTGTGCGGGCGAGTCTGGACCTTTGGGAAAGGCGTGCGCCGTTCGGGATTTACAATCTCACCAATCCCGGCGCCGTCTCCACGCGACAGGTCATTGCGATGATTGAACGCATCCTCAAACCAAACCGCCGCTTTGAATTTTGGAAGGACGACAAGGAGTTTTACCGTTACGGAGCCAAGTCGCCTCGCTCCAATTGCATTCTAGATGTTTCAAAATTGCTGGCCGTCGGCATCAAGATGCGTCCGGTCGAAGAAGCGCTGGAAAGTTCGCTGCGCCATTGGAATCAAGCGGCGACGGTCGCCGACTTGGTGCATCACTGAAGATTTTCCTGTTTTTTTCCTGCGTCCTCAAGCAACGTAGCCACATTCATGAAAATGAAATCAAGAAAAAGCCGAATCGTTTCCGGTCGCCGGATGCCCATATTCGTCGGCGTTCTGTCGGGTTTGTTGTTGAACCGGCACGTTCAGGCGCAAAGCGTGTTGCCATCGGCACCCGCCCCCGATACCACGCCTGTTGCGCTTCTGTCAGCCGAGAGCGATGAGATGGACGTGTTTGCCCCAGCCACACAAACCGAATCCGAACCGTTTCGATGGGGGCCCGTGACTTTGCGCCCGCATCCTTTTTATGAATTTTTATACGGCAGCGGAATTTTGGTTAATCCCGGCCAGTCGGTGGACACGACGATTCAACAGATTTCGCCGGGATTTCTCATTAACGTCGGAAGCCACCTGACTTTGGATTACACACCCACATTGACGCTTTATTCAAACAACAATTTCAAAAACACTTTTGAGAACGCGGCTGGATTGACATGGGGTGGCGCATACAACGATTGGGTTTTCGGCGCGTCGCAAAGTTACGCCGCTTCTTCTGCGCCGACGGTCCAGACAGGCACGCAAACTTCGCAGGAAAATTATCTGACGACCGTCAGCGCGTCTTACAATTTCAACAGCAAAATGTCCGTGGATTTGGGCGCAAATCAAAATTTCAATTTCGCGGACCAATTCGACAGCTACCGCGAATGGTCAACGCTCGACTGGCTGAATTATCAGTTCTGGCCGCGATTGAGCGTCGCCGCGGGCATCGGGCTTGGCTATGACGATGTGCAAGCCAGCCCCGATATGCTTTTCGAGCAATATCAAGCGCGAATCCAGTGGCGCGCGACGGATAAAGTCAGTTTTCAATTGCACGGCGGCGTGGAAGACCGGCAATTTTTAAGCGGCGGCCAAAGCGATTTGATCAGCCCTGTTTTTGACGGGACAATCCAATATCAGCCGTTTGAAGTGACGAAACTCTCACTGACCGCGCAACGAAGCGTGGCTCCATCTTATTTTCAAAATCAAACCACGGAAAACACAAGCTTCAGCGGCGATCTTAACCAGCGGCTGCTGGAAAATTTTTACCTGGATTTGACCGGCGGCTACGAAATCACAAAATACACCGCTGCGGCGACCGGCATCGCTGTGAATCGCGAGGATGATTATTATTTTCTGAACGTGAAGCTCAGTTGCACTTTCCTGAAGCGTGGAAACGTCGCGGTTTTCTACCAACTCGGCGATAACTCCTCGACGCTTGCCGGCTACGGATTTAACACACACGAGATCGGTTTCCAAATCAGCTATCGCTACTGAAGTTGGTTTTCAACCAGCGTGCTCGTCGCCGCGTCAAAACCACTGGAATCTTTCCGGCACATAAACAATGTCCGCCGGTTTCAAATAAAAAGGCTCGCCGGTTTTTCCATCCATCACGCTCTTCAAGTCCAGCACATGGTTCTTCGTCCCGTTTTCTTCCTGCCGGATGACCGTCACGTGTCTTAAGTCGGCCTTCGTGTAGTCAAATCCGCCCGCTTCCATCACGGCTTCAAGCGCGGTCATCGGATGATTCGATGTAATCTTGCCCGGGCGCAGCACCGAGCCGGTGACATAAACCGGAAAAGCGGAACTTTCCACTTCAACCGTGACTTGCTTCGACACCAGTTGGGAGGCGTATAAATTGACCAACTGATTTTCCAAATCAGATGGAGTCAATCCCGCCGCCTGCACTTCGCCGACCAATTGTAAAGAAATCTTCCCGTCCCGTCTGATCGGCTGCGTCGTGTCCAGATTGGGCGAACCGGGAAAAGAAATTTTCAAAATGTCGCCTTCGCGCAATGTGGCGGCTTCGCTAGCCGCAGTGGGTTTCGCCATCTGCTTGTTCGTCGGAGTAAATTGATCCGTCTGGCAACCCGCGACCGCCGCCAGCAAAAAAACTCCCGCCGCCAGCATCCCCAGCCGGTTAAGAAAACAGCTTTTCGTTTCAGTAATTTTTTTAATCAAATTTTTTATCATAGTTTCGCCCTTTCAATTCAGTTTTCAGTTTAGTGTCGTCTATGATTTCCGAATGACAAGGCAGAAAATGACCGGGCTGGAAAATCTCGGCGACGTTCTGGCGGCGGGCGCAAAACGCGTATGCGTCGTCTCGGCCATTCTCAACGCGCCGGACGTGACGAAGGCGTGCGCGGAATTCCGGCAGCGGTTGAAATGATTAAACTTTTGCGTCAAAATGCAAAGTGCATCGGCTGATTGACGGCAATAGCCGTGAGTTGTTACAGTTAACGTCATTGCGGAACTATGATTGATGAAATAAAAATCGAGAATTTCCGTGGCTTTACTTCGCTTAAGCTGCCAAGCCTCAAGCGCGTAAATCTTATTGTTGGCGAGAACAATGCCGGTAAGACTTCATTGTTAGAAGCCATCTTGTTGCTTTGCGATGTCGATAAAATTGGTTATCTGCCGCATCAATTCCGTCCGAGCCAAGGAGATCCCAATTTGCGCTATTTCCGATGGATGCTCCGTGATGGCGTCTCCGATAATGTGGGTGAATTGCAATGTTCATTGAATGGTAAAAGAAGTTTGATTCTTTTTGGAGCCTCGTCGGATTTCAAAATCCCCACAGAATTTTCCAGCGAACAATTTCATCATGCTCAAAATCCTCCAAAAAACTTTGCCGTTTGGAAATCAAATGGCATTCCGCCACTTACTTGCCGGAGTATTTCTGTTTTTCAGCAACAACACGATCACAGGTCTCTCGTGACGCTTGTTGGCCGAGCGCAACGTAAAAGCGGCGGAGAAGAAACTCTTCAAAATTTGCTCGCCAAAGTTGATCCGCGAATCAAAAAAATCCGCGTTGATCCCGGAACCGATGGAAATTCAGATGGAAACCAAGTGATTGTGGATATTGGATTGAGTGAATTAATGCCATTGAGTCAAACCGGACAAGGCGTCAATCGCCTGATGAGTATTTTGGCTGACATCATTGGAGAAAGTCCTGACGTGTTGCTAATTGATGAAATTGAAAATGGTCTTCATCATTCGGTGCAACAGCAGATTTGGACGGGATTGGCGGAAGCCGCCGAAAAACTAAATGTTCAGATTTTTGCAACGACACATAGTGATGAATGTCTTCGTGCCGCCAACGCCGCATTTCAAAACCGTCCGAATTATGATTTCAGCGTCATCCAGTTGTTTCGCGTAAAATCTGGAGTGCAAGGCCGGGTGCTGGACAAACAGCACATTGAAGCAGCCATTGCGGGCGACATTGATTTGAGATGATTTTATGGCTTCAAAGGATTGGAAGATTGAAGATTTTGATCGGGTTCTGGTTGTAGAAGGACACGGGGATCGGTTTTTTTACGCCGAAGTTTTGGAGGCTGTTGGCAAGCACGGTCAGGTTTTTATCCATGTTTTGGGTGGCAAAGACAACTTGAAACAAGAAGTGGAGGTTTTAATTACGCCGACTTTGTTAGAGCGTAAGGTGGCCATAGCATTCATTTTGGATGCAGACGAAACTCCAAAGGAGACAAGAGAATCACTCCAAGATTTACTTTCAGGTCTGACTAGTGGACTGTAACATTTGAATCTGACTCAGGGAGTATCCGGTTTTTCGTATTTTTGTAAGTCCACTTAACGGGTTTGGCTTGACGATTGTATTGGCGGATGTAGCACAGGAGTTTTTTGGCTAAATCTTTGACGGAACTGAACACCCCGCGCGCAATGACATCGCGCTCGATCTTGGAGAACCACAATTCGACCTGGTTCAACCACGATGAATAGGTCGGCGTGAAATGCAACTTCACTTGCGGATGTTGCTGTAAGAAAAGCTCCACCCTTTCGGTCTTGTGAGCAGACAGGTTATCCACGATCACATGGATCTCGCGCCGCTTGGGTTGGCCACTGACCAACTCGGCAAGGAACGCCACAAACTCGGCGCTGGTATGTCTGCCAGCAGTCTTGCCCAGCACCTCGCCCGTCTGCGTGTTCAATGCGGCATACAGGGAGAGTGTCCCATGACGAAAGTATTCAAAACCATGCCGCTCGGCACGGCCAGCAGACAATGGCAGAACCGGATCCAACCGGTCGAGTGCCTGAATGGCCGTCTTCTCATCGACACAGAACACCACTGCATTGGTGGGCGGTTTCAGGTAGAGCCCGATCACATCGGCCGCTTTCTTGTGAAAGTGCGGATCGTCGCTGGTCATATACCGGCGCATCCGGTGAGGCTGTAGTCCGGCTTTGGCCCATGTTCGCGCCACTCGCATATGACTGATGCCCAGTTCCTCGGCCAGTTTGCGCGTACTCCAATGGGTCGAACCGTCTTTGGGAAGGCGGCGCGTGCAGTCCAATATCTTCGCCTCCAATGCGGGACTCGCGGCTTCAATCTGCCGCCCTGGATGACGAGCGTAGAGTCCGCCCAAGCCCTCAGCTTCATACCTTTCTCGCCACAGTCGCACGGTATTGATGCTACAACGCATCTGTCGGGCCACAACTCGCTGCGGCTGACCTTCGGCCAGCCGCAGAATGATATCAGCACGTCGGACATCTTCGGCGGGAAGACTGCGGCAACGCAGCTTGGCCTGCAATTCGGATTGGTCAGCGGAACTCACTTTTAGCGTAATTGCCATGGGCAAAACCATAGCAAGCTGTGTATCAGTTGTCAATGTTACAGTGCACTAGCCAAGGAGTAATTGATGGAAAATGGACTCAAGGTAGTCCCAAAATTGGTCTGATGATTGTTCCCGGAGTTGATGCAAAAGGAGAAATTGAAACATTGGTTTGGCAATCGTGGAGTTCAAACCCTGCGAATGCCGGACAAAAGAAGTGCATTGAAGATTTCGTTAGTTGTATGCGCGTCAGCAATGCGGTGGCGCAAAGTCCTGACAAGGGGCTAATCGGAGCACTCTTGGCTTTGAGAAATGACGAAGACCCTCGTTTGGGACCGGGAGCAAGAGCAAATGTGTTTGATTTGAATAGTCCGCATCTTCAGCCGCTGCGCCAGTTTTTGGCTGGCTTTTAAGCACTCACCATTTTCAAAAATTCCTTCTCATCAATAATCTTCACGCCGAGCTTTTGCGCCTTGTCGAGTTTTGAACCGGCTTCTTCGCCGGCCACCACAAAATCCGTTTTCTTGCTCACGCTGCCGCTTACTTTGCCGCCGAGCGATTCGATCTTCGCCGCCGCTTCCTCGCGCTTCAGCGTCGGCAGCGTGCCGGTGAGGACAAAAGTTTTTCCGGCGAACGGCCCGGCCTTGGCGCGCGGTTGAAACAGTTCGGAGCGGAAATTCAGTCCGGCGGCGCGCAGCCGTTCGATGAGTTTTTGATTCCGCGTGTCGCCGTGCCAGTTCACGAGGCTTTGCGCGATGACTTCGCCGATGTCCTCGGCCTCGGCCAGTTGTTCGGCGTTCGCGGCGAAAATGTCGTCGAGCGCGGGGAAATGCCGCGCAAGCGATTTCGCCACGCCCGCGCCGACGTGCAAAATTCCGAGGCCAAAAATCAATCGCCACAGGTCGCGCGATTTGCTGGCGGCCAGGGCGTCGAGAAAATTCTTCGCGGATTTTTCCGCCATGCGTTCGAGATTCGCCACGTCGTCGAGCTTGAGCGAATAGAGATCGGCCACGTCGCGCACGAGATTATTTTTCACGAGTTGCGCCGCGAGGACTTCGCCGCCGCCTTCGATGTCCATCGCGCCGCGCGCGCACCAGTGCTCGATGCGCCCGCGAATCTGCGCGGGACAATCGGGATTCACGCAGCGCCAGACCGAGCCTTCCTCTTCGTCGCCGGTTTTGGACTGCGGTGACGTGTCACCGCTTTCCAAAGCGCCGACATGTCGGCGCACTCCCAAATTTTTCGGCTCGCGAGGACGTTCGCCCCACCCGTCGGATTTGGAAACTTTTGAACCGCATTCGGGACACGTTTTCGGGAAATTAAATTTCTTTTCGCCGCCGCCGCGCTTTTTCAAAACGACGTTGACGACGGCGGGGATGACTTCGCCGGCTTTTTCAATCGTCACGGTATCGCCGATGCGGATGTCTTTTTCGCGGATGTAATCCTCGTTGTGCAGCGTGGCGCGACCGATGGTGCTGCCCGCGAGAAAAACGGGTTCGAGTTCGGCTACGGGCGTGAGCGCGCCGGTGCGCCCGACTTGAATTGTGATCGAATTTAATTTTGTCTCCGCCTGTTCGGGCGCGTATTTGTAGGCGATGGCCCAGCGCGGCGCCTTGGCGGTGAACCCGGCGCGTTCGCGTTGCGCGAAGGAATTCAACTTGATGACCGCGCCGTCGGTTTCGTAGGGAAATTTTTTGCGGATCTTGTCCAGCTCGTGGATCGCGGCGATCAATTCTTCCGCCGAATGGCAGTGCCAGATTTTTTCCGGCGTCTTGAAGCCGAGTTTTTTCAGCCACGCGAGAAGGTCGGATTGGGAAGCGACGTTTTGCGTGCCAAGTTCGGCGACGCCGTAAATCACAACGTCGAGCGGGCGCGTGGCGACGATTTTTGGATCGAGTTGCTTGAGCGAACCGGCGGCGGTGTTGCGTGGATTGCCATAAAGTTCCTCGCCTGCCGCCTTGCGCTCGACGTTGAGTTTTTCAAAACCGGCGACTGGCATGAACACTTCGCCACGAACTTCGAGCACGGATGAAATTGAACCGCCGAGACGCGGAGACGCAGAGTCGGATTCAAAAAAATCATTTCCTTTTCTCTGCGCCTCTGCGCCTCTGCGGTTAGAATTTATTTTAAGTGGAACGCTACGGATGGTTTTCAGATTTGCGGTCACGTCGTCGCCTTCCGTGCCGTTGCCGCGCGTCGCGCCGGTGACGAGCACGCCGTTTTCATAGCGCAAACTGATTGCGACGCCGTCCACTTTCGGTTCGACGATCCAATCCAATTTTTCGCCAGGCAAAAGTTTTTCCAGACGCTTTACGAAATCGCGGACTTCTTCCTCGGAATAAGTGTTGTCGAGGCTCAACATCGGCACGGAATGCCGGACGGATTTGAATTCCTTGAGCGGTTCGCCGCCGACGCGCTGGCTCGGTGAATTAGCGGTGATGAGATCTGGAAATTCTTTTTCGAGTTCGAGGAGTTTTTTATAAAGCTGATCGTATTCGTAATCTTCAATGAGCTTTTTTGCCTCGACGTAATAGGCGTGGTCATGCTTGCGGATTTCATCGGCAAGTTGCGCGTGACGTTTTTTTGCTTGGTCGCGCGTCATGGCGATTGCATTGCGCTGCGCTTCAGGCGGGTTGTCCCAAAAATCGGCGCAGGCGGTTGATCATCGTTTCGGCGAAACGTTCGTAAGGTGCGAGCGGACGACCGTGCATTTTGATTTCGTCAACCGTCGCCAGCGCCATGCAAAAATCCAAATCGTGAAACGCGCGACCGTGTTTGACGCGGCGCAGCCAGCGGCTCAGGTCGGTGATTTCCTCGATTTCATCTTTTTGGCCGGGATGGAATGAAATGTTCCATTCCTTGCGGCGCAAAAATCCGTCCGACTCGCTTTTATTTTCAAACCACGAATCGCAGAGCAAAACGCAGACTGATTTGCCCGGGCAATTCCCGAGTCGGTAAAAAACGACCGGCGCATCCGTTTCGCAAAAATGATCGAACGCGATGTCCAGCGCATCTTCGGACGGCGGCGTGAATTGTGTCTGAAAGCCGACGTGAAAACCGCCGCGTTCGGCGCGCGATTTTTCGAAGCAAAGATTTTCCTCGAAAATCCAAAGCAGTTCGGTCGCAAAACCGCGTTCGGCGAGAATTTTTTTCCAGGCGTCAAGTGCTTCAGTCAGTGGCGGACGATTAAACGTTGTGGATGAATTCATGTCGGGGCTGAACTTTGGCTTTTTTGGAACCAATCCGCAAACATTTTGATGCCTTGCTCGATTTTAATTTTTGGATCGTAACCGAGTTTAGCGTGTGCTTTTGAAACGTCCGCGAACGTGATGGGCACGTCGCCGGGCTGCAACGGGCTGCCGGTCAATCACCGCTTTTTTTCCAAGCGCGCCTTCGAGCAATTCAATCAAATCGATTCAATTTCACCGTCTGCGATTCGCCGAGATTGAAAATGTCGTAGCCGAATTCCTTTTGCGTGCTGGCGGCGACGCCGTCAACGATGTCGGTGATGTAAGTGTGGTCGCGCGCCGCGCTGCCGTCGCCGAAAACGGGAATCGGTTTGTCGGCCTGAATCAAAGTTGCAAATTTGCGGATCGCCAAATCCGGCCGCTGGCGCGGGCCATAAACGGTGAAAAAGCGCAACATCGTCACGTCCATTTTGTAGATGTGATGATAAACGTGGCCGAGCGCCTCGCACGCGAGCTTGCTTGCCGCGTAAGGCGAAATGGCGGAAAAAATCGGGTCGCTTTCGCGAAAACGGCACTTTGGAATTCACGCCATAAACTGACGACGACGACGCGATGATGATTTTTTTCACGCCGGATTTCCGCGCGGCTTCGAGGACGTTGACCGTGCCTTCGACGTTGACGCGCTGGTAAAGCGCAGGTTGCTCCAAGCTTGGTCGCACGCCCGCGCGCGCGGCGAGATGGATGACTTGGTCAAATTTGACGGATGAAAAAATTTCGTCGAGCGCGGCGCGTCGCAAATATCGCCGTGGACAAATTCAAACGGTTTGGCGAGCGACTGGATTTCGCGGAGGTTGCGCCGCTTGAATTGCGGGTCGTAAAACGGATTGAGGTCGTCGAACGCCCAGACGCTGTGGCCGTCGCGCAGGAGCCGTTCGCAAACGTGCGAGCCGATGAAGCCCGCGCCGCCGGTGACCAGAAAATTCATAGCGAAAATTAACCGTCAGCGGGTGAAGTGTCGAGTGTGCAGGAAATTTTTGCAGTCTATCTAGGTGTTAGCTGACGCTTATCTTAGTCCGTATACCGGACTCCCTCAATGCCGTATCCGTGACACCAGCAAGCCGCTGTGCTGCCTGCCGGAGCGACTCCAGAAGAACTTGCTTGACGCGCAAAAATGGAAGCCGCTCGAACATGAAAAAATTCGCGTCGGAAGGACGGCTTGCGCCATATCGCACATCACCGTCGTCAAGCCATGCGCCTGCCCAAAGTGTGTATGGAATATCCGGAAAGAACTCGTCGAACCTTTTGCCATCCGAATCATCGTCCATCTGAAGGTCAATCTTCCTGCAAACTCGGTTGTAGAGAACGGCACTACGATGCGGATAACGCCCGAGGGTGCCGGTGTTGTCCGTGTATCCTGACTCTTTAAGAAACAGCTGGAAGATGGCGTCAATCTCTTCGAGATGCTTGCCCAACCTGACATAATCCTCTGGAAAATTGAGGGGCATTGGTCTAGTCAGCTAACAGTGATTTGACGGCGCGTTTTGCAGCCTGTCTAGTTTCATATTTTGGATTCTATTTTGTGTTCCGATTTTTGACCAGCGAATTTTCTGTCGCCCCTGCGGGGCTTGGTTTGTTTTTAACTTTTACCCACGGTTGAAACCGTGGGCTATTGTCGGTCGTCGCTCGGCGACTTCACAACCCGTTCAACACGTCAATCAATTGCCGCAGGCGTCCGTAATCGCGGCGGTTGAAGTTGAAGGCGATGCGTTTCAATTCCAGATGCTCGTTGTGTTCCACTTCTTCGGGCGTCGGTTTGATGGACTGGATTTTTCCCTCGACGATGATGTCGGCAAAATCCTCGTTCATCGCGGCGAGGGCGGATTCGCTCGGCGCATTTTTCATGCGGATGATGAAAAGGTCTTTCACGAAGCGCGTGGAATGAAAATTCCGGTAGAAGCGAGCGATGATTTTCACCGCTTCGTCTGTGCTGTCGGTGATCTGGTAAAGGCTCAAGTCGTCCGGCGAAATCAATTTGTTGCGGAGCAGTTCTTCGCGGATGTGGATGTCCCACGTCTTCCAATAAGTGCCGCCGGGTTTGTCCACGAGCACGAGCGGCATGAGCTGGCTCTTGCCGGTCTGCATGAGCGTGATGGCTTCGTAACCTTCGTCGAGCGTGCCGAATCCGCCGGGAAAAAGAACAATCGCGTCCGAGTGGCGGATGAAAATCAGTTTGCGCGTGAAAAAATATTTGAAGGTGATGAGTTTCTTGTCCTCGGCGATGACGGGATTCGCGCCTTGTTCCCATGGCAGGCGGATGTTGACGCCGAAACTGTGTTCGGGCGTCGCGCCTTCGTGTCCAGCCTGCATGATGCCCGGTCCCGCGCCGGTGATGACCATGAATCCGGCCTTCACGATTTTTTTTCCAAAATCGGCGGCCTGTTGATATTCGATCTTGTCGGGCTTTGTGCGAGCCGAACCGAAGATGGAAACTTTCCGCTTGGCCGCATACGGCGCGAAGAGCCGGAACGAATAGCGCAATTCCCGAACCGCCGTCTGGATGACGCGCACGTCGCCTGTGTCGCTCACGTCGGTCAGGAGTTTGAGCGCGTTCTCGATGATGTCGGCGACTTCGGATTCGTTGTGGCCGCCGCCTTTGAATTGGATGAGTTCGCGGATTTGTTCTTTGAGTTGGGGATCAATCGCCCCTTTTGATTTCACTGCTTTCATTTCGTTCCTTGTTTATTAAAGTTTTGTGATGGTAGCAGGGTTTGAAGCAATTGCAACAGCACTTGGAACAACTCTTTGCAGCTTGCGAAAAATAAATTTTGCCGGATAATCAAACCATGAGCGCGCAGGAAATTTTGATTGAAGAGATCAAGCACCAGCCCGAAACCGTGGCGCGCGAAATCCTGCATTACTTGAAATCCCGCGAACGCCAGCGCGCGACGGAAACGCCGATGGAAAGCCTCGTCGCGGATACTTGGGAAAAACTTGGGCCGTCGCCGGAAGTGGATTATGACAAGCTTTAGTCGCGGCGACGTAGTGTTAGTGGATTTGGGGATGATGGCTAAAGTGCGTCCTTGTGTTGTGATTTCCATAAGCAAACCTGACAGTCAGCGCAATATGTCCGTGGTCGTGCCGATGACGACGGAAATTCGCGGCGGCGAATGTGAAATCCATTTTCCAAAACCTGCGTGGCTCCGTCAGGAATCAGTCGTGAACGTGATGGGCATCGCCGGAGTGGACAACGCGAAAATCGAGCGGCGCATTTCTGCATTTCCCGCCGATAAAATACTGGAGATTGAGTCTGTGTTGAAACGATTGCTTGGCTTGTGATCGGGTGGCTGTATTAACAATTGACTTTGCCCGCAAAAAAACTATTCTCCGCGTCCATTTTAATTTATCTGCGAGCAGCCGCGCGTGCGGATTTGCCTCGCCCGAGGAAGGAAGTGAGTCCCTTTGACAGAAATTAAACTAAAAAAAGGCGAACCTGTGGATCGCGCGCTGCGCCGGCTTAAGAAAAAAGTCGACCGCGAAGGCACGTTGAAAATCGTGCGCAGCCATCGCACGTTCGAAAAGCCCAGCGAAAAACGCCGCCGCAAGGAGAAAGTCGCGCGTTTCTCCGCCATGCTGACCGCGCGTTACGCGGACTTGTAATTCCAGTTTGTTGAATCGTGAATCGTTAAATCGTTGCATCGTGGCAATGGTTTAACGATTCTTCTTTTTACGATTCAAGATGTATTCTTTTTCAACATGCTGGAATTCCCACCGTCACACTGACGGCCGCGCGATGCTGCGCGAAATCCGCGACCTTGGATTTGAATATGCCGAGTTGAGCCACGGTATCCGCGTGAGTTTGATGCCGGGAATTTTGGAAGCCGTGGACGCTGGCGAAATGAAAATCTCCAGCCTGCATAATTTCTGTCCGCTGCCGATGGGCGTCACGCACGCCGCGCCCAATCTTTACGAATTTTCCGACGAACGCCCGCGCGAACGCGAACTCGCCATCAAGCACACGCTGAAAACTTTTGAATTCGCCTCGCGCGTCAAAGCGCCCGTCGTCGTGCTGCACCTCGGCAGCATTGAAATGAAAGATTACACCGGAAAACTTTCCGAGATGCTCGAGCGCGGCGAAAAAGGTTCGCCCAAATACGAAAAACTCTGCGCCGAAATTTCAAAAACACTCGAAGCCAAAAAAATAAAATTCGTCGAGCGCACCAACGACACGCTCCGAAAACTTTTGCCCGAAGCCGAAAAACGCGGACTCAAACTCGGCTGCGAAAACCGTCAGGCGCTCGAGGAAATTCCGCTCGAAAGCGATTTCAAATTTTTCTTCCGCGAATTTGAAAACCCGAACATCGTCTATTGGCATGATTGCGGCCATGCGCAGATCAAGGAAAATCTCGGCTTCATCCACCACGCGCTGCACCTCGAATCGCTCGCCGCGCGCCTCGCCGGATTTCACGTCCACGACGTGCAATTTCCCGCGCGCGACCACTGCGCGCCCGGCTCCGGCATGATTAACTTTGCCGCGCTCAAGTCGTTCGTGAAGCCGGAGCACATCAAAGTTTTTGAATTAAGCCCGTCGCTGCCCGTCGAAGCCGTCAAATCCGGCATCGCGCACCTGAAATTGATTTGGGGAAATGAATAAATTTTTATGTCCGGCAAATTAATTCTGATTTTGGAAGACAACGAAGATCGAATCAGGAATTTTCAAAGCGCAGTGAAATCTCTTGCCGGAAATTTCTCCGAACGAATTTGGTTTGACGCTCCAAATATGATTGCAGATTTGCCGTCGGTTCTAAATCAAGCGTGTTTGATTTCACTCGATCACGATTTGAACCCGCAACCAAATGTCACAACTGACCCTGGCACTGGTTTGGAAGTTGCAGAATTTTTGGCCAAACAAAAACCGATTTGTCCCGTGTTGATTCATTCCACGAATCACGAAAAAGCATGGTCAATGCACAACGAAATGCGTTTTGCCAATTGGCAGGTTGATCGCGTTGGTCCGATTGGTGATGATTGGATTCAATGTTTGTGGCTTCCAAAAGTGAAGTCTTTGTTGAACATTGTTTGAGTTGAAAGCGCAGGCCACAAAAATTGTTCAGCAATTACAAGCCGCCGGATTCGCCGCGTTCTGGGTTGGCGGCTGCGTGCGCGATTTTTTGCTCGGACGCGAGCCGCAGGATTTTGACATCGCCACGGACGCGAAGCCGGAACAGGTCGAGAAATTTTTCAAACGCACCGTCGCCGTCGGGCGCAAATTCGGCGTGATGATCGTCGTCGAGGGCGGACATCAATTCCAGGTCGCCACCTTCCGCGCCGAGGCGGATTATCAGGATGGCCGCCGTCCTGAAAAAATCATCTTCGCCAACGCCGAGGCCGACGCGTCGCGCCGCGATTTCACCGTCAACGGACTTTTCTACGATCCGCTCACAAAAAAAATCCACGACTGGGTCGGCGGCGAAAAAGATCTGCGCGCGAAAATCATCCGCACCATCGGCAAGCCGGAAGAACGCTTTGGCGAAGATCATTTGCGCCTATTGCGCGCAATTCGTTTTGCGGCGCAATTGGATTTTGAAATCGAATCAAAAACTTTTGCCGCAGTAAAAAAACTCGCGCCGAAAATAAAACTCATCAGCGCCGAACGGATTCGCGACGAGTTGCTGAAATTATTTTTGCCGCCGCAATTTAAAAAGGAGCGCATTCGTCTCGAATGCTGTTCGGCGCGTCTCGCGCCGAACTTCCGTCGGGCGGGACGCCCGCCGGTGCAACCGGGACGGTCGCGCTCCCAAAAACAAATTCAGCCGCGCGGGGATTGGTTTTGCTGCGCGACAGCGGATTGCTGGGGCACATTCTGCCAGAACTGTCCGCGACGATTGATTGCGAGCAATCGCCGGATTTTCATCCAGAAGGAACAGTTTTTGAGCACATCAAATTGATGCTGGAAAAATTGCCGCCGGATTCAAATGAACTTTTGCCGTGGACAGTTTTGCTTCACGACATCGCCAAGCCGGTGACGGCGGAAAAGGATTTGCAAACCGGCGCGATTCATTTTTACGGTCACGAAAAAGTTGGCGCGGAAATGGCGCGGGCGATTTTGAACCGGCTGCGTTTTCCGAAAAAGCAGATTGACGAAATTGTCGCGTGCGTTCTGCATCACATGCAGTTCAAGGATGTGAAGCAAATGCGGAAATCCACGTTGCGGCGATTGCTGCTGCGCGAGACGTTTCCGCTGGAGTTGGAATTGCACAAACTGGATTGTCTCGGCTCGCACGGCGATCTGGAACTTTATGATTTTTTGATTGAGCAGGCGAAAGAATTGAAAAAGAAACCGAAAATCAAACCGCCGCTGCTCACGGGAAAAGATTTAATCAAACTTGGCATGAAGCCCGGTCCGGCGATGGGAAAATTGCTGAACGAAATTCGCGACAAGCAATTGGCGGATGAATTGAAAAATGCGCGCGAGGCAAAAGCGTGGGTGAAGCGGATGCTGGCTAAATAAAATTTTTCAGTCTGGCGCTGTAGGCGTCATGGTCAACTGGGCGAATACTTCTTTAGCAAAGCCAATAGCTTATCTGTGTCAATGCGGCAAATATTCTGACGCAATAAATCCTCATCTGCAAAGGCGATGTTTTGAGCTAAAATCGACTTGCCGTCTGAATCCAGAATGACGGTGAAGGGCAAGCTATTGTGCCTTGGGGTTCCGTATTTATCATCCACTGTCTTATTATTGTCATCGGATACATCAACCATAATCACGATGTAATCTCTCCGAAGCTCGTCGGCAATCTGCTCGTTGGTTTTATACACCTTTTCTAATAGGTGACACCAAGAGCATCCTCTGGAGCCAAACTCAAGAAGCACTCTCTTGTTATCTCGCCTGGCAACCAGTAAGGCGTCTGAAATCTGCTTTAGTGTGTCGGCAGACTGGTCAATATGCGGTGGGGTAGCGGGGCCCGATACCAAATCATGTGAGACCTGTGCCACATGCCAAACCAAGACACCGGCCAAAATGGAAAGTCCGGCAAGTGCCGCAAAAGATAAAATGCGCTGTTTGGTCATAAGTCGAATGCCGCCTAACATTTAGATTGGCTGCTGATTTTGCGATCTAACACTTTTCATAAAATTGCCTTTGCCTTCTCAATTTTTTTTGTCCGTAGAATTTTTTAATTCTTCAGCGGCTCCAAATACATTTTACGGATTTCGATTTCGCCGCCTTCGCTTTGAATGCCGATGAAGCCGGACGAGAGGCTGCAGCCGGTGATTTTGTTCATCGTTTTGCCGTTGACGATCAATTCAATCGTTTTGCCGTCGCAGACGACACAATTTGTATTCCATTCGCCGGCGGCATTTTCGTTTGGCGGACCGTTCTGGGGCAAGAATGTTGTTTTTTTCCCATTGGCTGAATGCGCGTCCGCGCTTGTGCCGCCTTCCAAAAGAAGGTCGCCTTGATGCTGAAATTGTCCCTGGCATTCGATGCATTGCGGGAAGACTTTGTCGGGCGGCTGGATGTGGACAAAAATGCCGGAATTATCCGCGTGCGGCGCGATTTTCACGAATCGCCAGACAACGGTGAGCGTGTAATTGCTGTAACTTTGCGTCGTGCGCGCATAGCCGTAAGGCTGGCCGGTGCAATGAATGACGCCGCTAGTGACGCTCCAGGTTTTCATCGGGTCGGCGTTGGTTCTCATGCAAAACGTCCAGCCGGAAAAATCTTGGCCGTTGAAAAGTTCGATGCGATTTGTCGGCGTGATGATTTCCTGCGCGGCACTTTTTGCGAGCGCGAGGATGAAGCAAAATAAAATGGCGGCGGATTTCATGCGGGGAAATTAACCACAAAGACACAAAGGCACAAAGAATTTTGGTGTCGCTTGGTTTTGACCGGAGCGCGGATTGTCCTCAATCCGCAGCGGCTGGCAAGTTTGGACGCGCTGCGAGTTGGGACAACTCGCGCTCCGCGCGCTCGAAAACCATTTGCGATGAAATGGCGCGCAGACATTCTTCTGGTTTTTCAAAGTGGCAAACCGATTTCAGGCAGGGCGAGCAGGGCAATTCGATTCGCAAAACATTTTCGAGCTGGCCGTAAGGCCCGGTGCGGCGCGGTTCGGTCGGGCCGAAGAGTGCGACGAGCGGTTTGCCGAGCGCGGCGGCGACGTGCATCGGGCCGGTGTCGTTCGTGACCATCAAATCGCAAAGGCGAATCCACTCGATCATTTCCGGCAGCGAAGTCGCGCCGCAAAGATTCAAGAACTTGTTCCGGCGCAGCCTGCAAAATGATTTCGCCGAGCGGCTGGTCGCCCTTGTCGCCGAGGATGGCGAAGCGCGCGGCGAGAAATTTTTCCGCGAGCAGCGCGGACGAGTTCGGAAAAATAATTCACCGGCCAGCGTTTGTTTTCCCAGCGCGCGCCGGGCTGGAAAAGAATCAAGGTTGAAGGTTGAAGGTTGAAGGTTGAAAACCATTTTCGTTTTACGTCGTCGGCGATTTGCGGACGCGTCGGCAGCCAATTGAAAATTTTTGTGAACGGGCACGCCGAGCGGCGGCAGCACGGACAGATACCAGTCCACGGCGTGCGTGTGGAAATTTTTGCGCGGGACGGCGATGTCGTAAAATCCGCGCGCGCCTTCGCGGACTTCGTCGAGGCCGATGAGAAATTTTCCATTGGCGAGCCATGCGAACGCGCCGCTGCGCGAGAGGCATTGCAAGTCAATGACGAGATCGAAATTTTGTGCGCGCAACCAGCGGATGCTGCGGAGCATTTCCGGCCAGTGCTGCGGTTTGCCCCAGCGTTTGCGCTCGAAGCGGACGATGCCGGCCAAGTCGGGATCGTCTTCGAGCAGCGGCGCGAGCGCGGAATCAATCCACCAGAAAATTTCTGCGGCGCGAAAATGCAGTTTCAACAGACGCAGAACCGGCAGCGCTTGAATCACGTCGCCGAGCGAACTGGGTTTGAGGATGAGGATTTTCAAAATGATTTATCCGCAGATTACGCGATTTCACAGATTTTTCTGCGTAAATCTGCGGCATCTGCGGATAAAAATTATCTTCCGAATTCAAGTCGTTCGGCGAGGCGTTCGGGCAAGCCGGCGGCGCGGATTTTGGCCTGTGCGGCGGCGATGTCGTAATCGAGGCGGCGCAATTCGATTGTGCCGGCGTCCATGTCGTAAATGACATAGGCCGGCTTTGGGATTGTTGTCGCGCGGCTGGCCGACGGCGCCGACGTTGATGAAATATTTTTTGGCCGGATCAATCTTGAATTTTGAATAAGTGCCGCCGCGCACGGCCGTGTCGCGCATGAAGGCGACGGGCACATGCGTGTGGCCGAAGAAACAGACTGGCGTGGTCTGATAAGGAAAACTGGCGGCGGCGGCGAGCTTGTCGAAGACGTAACCCCAGCGTTGCGGCGCGTCGAGCGTGGCGTGGACGATGGTGAAAGTTGGCGACCATGCGCGTGTATTTGAGGTCGCGCAGCCATTGCTTTTCCTCGGCGGTCAATTGCTTGCGCGTCCAATGCACGGCGTCGGCGGCGTGGGGATTGAAACCTTCGAGCGCGTCGTCGGTGGAGCAGTATTCGTCGTGGTTGCCCTTGACGCAGGGAATGTTCATGTCGCGGACGATTTGGAGACATTCTTTTGGGTTGGCGTTGTAGCCGACGACATCGCCGAGGCAGACGATCGTGCGTGGCGTTTTGGCGTCTTGATGTCGTCCAAGACGACCTGGAAGGCTTCCAGGTTGCCGTGAATATCAGCGATGATGGCGTATTTCATTGCGCTTAGCGGACAATTTCAAAACCGCGAAAATTCATTTTGCGCGTCGCTCCAATTTACATGTTCGTCGCGGATAAAGCCAGCAAGTCCTGCGTCGCGAATCGCCGTCGCGAAATGCCTCCAAGTTCGGCTCGCGTGCCTTCGGCGATGAGTTCGACGCGGCCATCGGGCAAATTGCGCGACGGTGCCGGTGATTTCAAAACCGGCAGCGACGGTTTTTGCGGTGTAACGAAAGCCCACGCCTTGCACGCGACCTGAATAAAAATTTTTCAGGCGGCAGTGACTCATGGCAGTTGCGGCTGGCATTTGAATCGGCACGGCGGAATGAAGCCAAAGCGGACGGCGGGGCGCAATGTTTTATTGTCGCGCGAAAACTTTTTTCATTTTTTTCGAGATTTCTGTTTGACCGCTTGCAAAATTTTCCCGTAGTTACTGTGGGCTGCCTCAACGTGTTGTGCAAAGTCGAGGCAGGTTTCTGGTCGGCAGGCGACAAACGCAATGTTGAATTCCAAATCATTTTTAACCGTTGATTTTGGGGCGGGCAGCCTCAAGCTGGCGGAGTTTGAAATGAACGAAGCCGGCGGTTTGAGCCTCAAGAATTTTGCCATCAAGCCGCTTGGCGCCGGAGGGCACGCAGGAAGCCGCTCGCGAGGCGACATTGCTCAAGGCGTTGCAGGAGGTGCTTGCCGAAAAAGGTTTCAAGTCCAAAAATCGTCAACGTCTGCGCGCCGGGCTTCCAGGTGTTTTCCAAATTCGTCAAACTGCCGCCGGTGGACGCCGGCAAGGTGACGCAAATCATCCAATACGAGGCGCAGCAAAACGTGCCGTTCCCGCTGGCGGAAGTGGTGTGGGATTATCAAATTCTGGGTTCAAGCGCGAGCGGCGAACTGGAAGTGCTGCTGGTCGCGATCAAATCTGAAATTGTCGAAGGATTGTTTCGCGTCGCCGAACAGTCGAAATTGAAATTGAATCTGTGCGACGCTTCGCCCGCGGCATTGTGCAACGCTTTCCGATATAATTATGGCGAGCTGGAAGATTGCACGATGCTGTTGGACATCGGCGCCAAGACGAGCAACCTGCTGTTCTTTGAAAAGGGAAAAGTTTTTTCCCGCAGCATCAACCTCGGCGCAAATTCCATCACGCAGGATTTTGCGAACGAGGCAAAATTGAAATTTGAAGATCGCCGAGCAGATCAAAATCGAGGAAGGTTTTGTCAGTCTGGGCGGCGCGTATGAAGAGCCGGAGAATCCGCAATCAGGCGGCGATCTCCAAAATTGCGCGGCAATTCATGACCAAGCTGCACATTCAGGTCAACCAGACGATGCAGTTTTATCGCGGACAGCAGGGCGGTTCGGCACCGCAACGGCTTTATTTGGCGGGCGGTGCGTCCATCATGCCTTATACGGCGCAATTTTTTGCGGAAAAATTGAATGTGCCCGTGGAATATTTCAATCCGTTCCGCAACGTGCAGATTGACCCGGCGGTGAATTTGGAAGAACTCGCGCGCGTGGCCCATTCGTTGGGCGAAGTCGTCGGCCTGGGTCTGCGGAATCTGGCGAACTGTCCGGTGGAAATGAATTTGATGCCGGACAGCACGTTGCGCTGGCAGCGCGTTCAACGAGAAGAAGCCGTATTTCATCGCGGCGGTGTTCAGTCTGGTTTTGGTGGTGTTTGCCGTCGGGCTTTTGTTTGCAAGGCTGGCCAAGTCCAAAGAGGATGAACTGGCGAAAATCCAGCCGGACGTGCAAGAGTTGCAGGAAAAATCCGACCAGTTCAATAACGTTTATCGCCGACTGCAGGCGACTCAAAAGGACACGGAACAAATCGCGGGGTTGATGCAGGATCGGTATTATTGGAGCGATGTGCTGGCGGAATTGCGTCGCACGCTGATTCTTGCGGAAGGTGACGTGGAAAAAAAATTGTCCGCGCAAAGGCCGGGCGTGCAAGCCGGGATTTGGATTGAGCAGGTGACAACAATGTCAACCGGTTCAACGGCTGATAATAATGCGCCAACTTTCAATTATGGTGGTCCGCAAAATTACGGTCATCAGCAAATGGCCAGTCCAAATCCTGCGACTGACACATCGGGTCAGACCAATCAAACCGGTGTCATTACTTTGGTTTGCCGCGCGGTAAGTTTGTCCAGCGTGGACCCGTCGGCAAACACCACCATTGCCTACGCATTGGAAGATGAATTGCGGAACAGTTCTTATTTTGATCCCAAGGCGACGCAGCTTTCCGGCCAAATCACCGCTGACGATGCTTCGGGCACGTTCACTTTCGGCGTCATAGTCACCCTCAAAAACCCGTTGAATTTCTAACATGGTCTGGATAAAGAGAAATTTATTTTTTGTCATCGTCGCCATCCTGGCTGTCGGGTTGTTGGCGGCGGCGGGGTTTTATGGTTTCAAGAACTGGCGGCGCAACGCGGCAGGAATGGAAACTTTGAACGAGGCTTATAATACGTTGCGACAGCTTCACACCCAAAATCCGTCGCCGGGCAATGAGAAGGTCGATAACATTGAAACCGCCCGTCGGCAGGAAAAACAATTGCTCGCATGGATTGGGCAGGCGCGAAATTATTTTCAACCGATTCCGCCCATTCCCACCGCGTCCGATGGCGGAGTGAGCAGCGAGGCTTTTGCCGCTGCGTTGCGCCGGACGGTTGATCAACTGCAACACGAGGCAGACGACGCCAGCGTCATGTTGCCGCCGCAATATAATTTTTCCTTTGAGGCAGAGCGTTCGCTGGTGAAATTCGCCCCCGGCAGCCTCGACCCGCTGTCCGTGCAACTTGGCGAGGTGAAGACCATTTGCGAAATTTTATTTGCAGCCAAGATTAATTCCCTGGACAACCTTCGTCGCGCGCGCGTTTCAGACGATGATACTGGCGGGCCGCAGTCAGATTATTTTGACGGCTCGTCCTCGGGCAACGACGTGGCCCTTTTCACACCCTATGC
This sequence comes from uncultured Verrucomicrobiae bacterium, assembly GCA_963746345.1. GTDB lineage: Bacteria > Verrucomicrobiota > Verrucomicrobiia > Limisphaerales > UBA11358 > UBA11358. The sequence goes on along the minus strand of CAVVAN010000004.1, from coordinate 1,133,733 downwards.
GCTGACATTCCGCTGCTTCAGCCAGGACTTGGCGAAGGTGCTGTCCAATTTCGCCTCATCTTCAAACGGATTTATTGTCAAAGGCATCAACGTGCAGCCGGCGTCAACCGCAACTGCGCCCGCCGCGTCCGAAAATCCTGCGGCCAATCAGTTCGGGGAAATGTTGGCGCAAAATCAACCGACGCCGTCAGCCGCGCCCGTTGGCAGGAACGGCTTGCAGACCGTGCTCAATGAACAACTTTTAACTGTCACGATGGACATTGAGATCGTGAAATTATTGCCGAAAAGATAGGACGCATGGATTTTCTGAAAAAACATTACGAAAAGATTTTGTTGGGCGTCATCCTGCTGGGGCTGGTCGCGGCGGCGGTGATGTTGCCGCTCATGATCATGCGTGACCGCGACGCATTAGATGCCGAAAGCAACAGTATCATCAATCGTCCGCCCAAACCGCTTCAGCCGCTGGATTTGACGGTGGAAAGTAATACGATGCAGCGTTTGCAATCGCCTTACAATCTTGATTTTGAAACGACCAACAAATTGTTCAACCCGGTTCAATGGCAGCGAACGGTCAATGGCAATCTTATCAAACTGCCCAGTGGCGAGGAATCGCGCGCGGTAGTCGTCACCCAGATCACGCCGCTCTATCTCGTGCTTACGCTGGAATCGGTGGAGCCTTCTGAATCGGGTCCGCGTTACAACATCGGTGTGGAACGGCAGGCGGCGGCGGCACCATCCCAGCGCGTGCGGCATCAGCATTATTCTTCGCTGAACGAAAAGAACGAGACTTTTACAATCCGCGCCGTGAAAGGGCCGCCGGAAAATCCGACGCAACTGATCTTGGGATTGACAGACACCGGCGAAGAGGCTGTCCTATCCAAAGACAAGCCGTTTCTTCGCCCGGACGGATATATGGCGGATTTGAAATTTGATCCGGAGGGCAAGAAATGGTTGAGCCAGCGCGTGGGTTCGAGTCTAAAATTTGGCAATGATGAATATATTATCGTTGCCATCAACCAGAACGAAGTGGTATTGTCCGCTAAATCGAACCAGAAAAAAACAACATTGAAATATAATTCTCAATGACACTGATGGCGACAATGCCAAAATATTCCGGCGTTGATCCCGACAAACTTGTTTAAACCCATGACAAAAGTAGTTTCTATTTCTCTCGGTTTCATGTTGACTTTGGCCGCCGTCATTGTCGCGCCGGCGCAAGACAATCCCACCGACACGGCGATCAATGAAGCGGTGCTGCGCCAGGCCAACACCATTCTCTTGCGTCAAAAACTTGGAGAGGCCGGCGATGCTGCATCGCGCGGAGATTTGGTCGCTGCCGCAAAATTTTACGAGGATGCCTATCAACTTACGACGCAGATCGGTTCCGGCATTGACGCCGAAAAAGCCCAGACGATTGCCGGTCTCACCTCGACGCGGATGCAACTTGCCCGCAATGCCCAGCAACAGGGAGACTTGCGCGAAGCCGACATACAGATCACCCGCGTGTTGAAAGTGGATCCACAAAATGCCGACGCAATCGCTTTCAAAAAACATAATGACCAGATGATTGCCGCCATGCGCGGCCAGGTGCCCGACGACGCGACGTTGCAACAAATTCCTGCCATTGTTAACGAGAAGACGGACGCCGAGACATTGGTGCGCGACGGCCAGTTGCTTTACGAGATGGGAAAACTGGAAGAAGCCGAAGCCAAGTTGCATCAGGCTTTGAAATTGGACCCGAACAATAAAGCCGCGTTTTATTATTTGAATCTAGTCAAACAGGCCAGTTACGAGCATTCGGAGAATATTCATGCGGTTGACGACGCAAACCGCATAGTCGAAGTGGCCAAAGCATGGGAAGTTCCAACCGGAAAAAAACAGTTGCCCGTGCCTAATCCCTACGCGTCGTCGGATCTGGTGCATACCGGACCCGGACGCGAAGCCATTGTCAACAAACTTGAGCGCATTCACCTTGACTCGGTGACATACGACGGGTTGCCCTTGAGTGAAGTCATTCGGAATTTAAGTGAACAGACAAAGCTGCGCGATCCCGACAAGAAGGGAATTAATTTTTTGATTGATCCGAACGTTGAAGCTACCGTGGTAACTACTGCTCCTGCCGATGCCGGCCAATTCGGTCGTGCCGCCGCACAGCCTGCTCCCACGCAGATTGATCCCAACACGGGAGCGTCGATCGGTGGTGGTGAGCAGGTGGACATAAATTCTGTCATCGTCAAAATCAATCCGCCGCTTACCGATGTGCGTCTGGCCGACGTTTTGGACGCGATTGTGCAAGTAGCCGATCATCCCATCAAATATTCAATCGAGGATTACGCCATAGTTTTTTCCTTGAAAGGCGCAGACCAGCCGGTGCTTTACAGCCGCCATTTCAAAGTGGATCCAAACACATTCTATCAGGGCTTGGAAGGTGTGAGCGCGTTTAGTTTCGGCTCTGCAAATAGCAGTGGCAGCGGCGGCAGCGGCAGCAGCGGCGGTAGCGGTAGCAGCGGTGGCGGTGGTAGTGGGCAAAATCAAAGTGGCGCAGTCGTGCCTGTGGTCAATGTCGCCCCCGGCAGCAGCGGTCTCCGTTCGAGTGGGAATGGTGGTGGCGGCGGTGGTGGCGGTGGCGGCGGTCAAGGAGGCCAGACTGGGAATGGCGGTGTGGACTTTGTGACAACGACCAATTCAACTGTGATAGTCAGTGTCGCGGCCAGAAATTTCTTCTCCACGCTGGGAGTGGACTTGAATCCGCCAAAGAGCATTTTTTTCAACGACCGTTTGGGGGAACTCTATGTCCGCGCGACCATGCAGGATTTGGACACGATTGAAAATGCGATTCAGTCATTGAATGAAGTGGCGCCGCAAGTTCACATCAAGGCCCGGTTCATCGAAGTGGACCAGACGGACAACAAAGGACTGGGTTTTGACTGGTATTTGGGACAGTTTAATTTGGGCAATTCCGTTGTTGGTCAAGGCGGCACTTCTGCGTCACTGAATACGTCGGTCTCGGCGGCCAATCCGTCGGGAGTTTTTCCGGGCAATACTTATAATGGCACGGCCATTTTAGGTTCGGCGACAGATCAACTTATATCCGGCGGCGTCAACGGCGTCGCTGCTGCCAATTCAGGCATCCCAACCCTTGCCACGCTCACGGGTATTTTGACGGATCCCAACTTCCGTGTCGTGCTTCACGCTCTCGAGCAGCGCACGGGAGCCGAAGAACTGGCCGAGCCGGAAGTCACCACCACCAGCGGGCGGCAAACCGAGATGCGGGCAACGCAGGTCATAACGGTCATCAGCAGTTTTACTTTCCAGCAAGGCACAGCCGCTACGACGACAACCGCGACTCAGTAATTTTTAATTTAATTATTTAATAACGAGAGAAAATGAAAACACGCAAAGCAAACAAAATTTCCAGACTGGCGTTTTCGGCATTGTTATTATGGGCTGGTTTGGGCGCCGTTGGAATTGTTCGAGCGCAGGTCGTCGCCAATCCCGGAACTTCATCCATTACCCCGCAGACGCAGCAGGTGGAGACTGGTCCGCTCTTGGATGTGGTGCCGTATGTGCTGGCCGATGGTTACACGATCAATCTCACCTTGATTCCGTCGTTGACGGATTTTAACGGTTATGACGCGCCGCCTACCATCGCCAATGTCACTGCCGGTCTCAATGTGGTGCAACTGCCCGTTATCCTGCCGGATTTCACCGTGCGGCAAGTCGTCACCACCGTGAACATTTGGGACAATCAAACCGTCGTCATCGGCGGATTGGTTTCCTCAACGGTCAACACCGAGAAGGACAAGATACCGATGCTCGGTGATTTGCCATTCCTGGGAAAATTATTTCAGAGCCAGAGCAAAAGTTCGGTGAAGAAGAATTTAATGATTTTTGTGACGGCTACGATTGTAGATCCGGCCGGTAATCGCGTGCATTCGGACGACGAACTGCCGTTCGCGCAAAGCCCTCTGCCGCCGCAGCCGCTTGGAGCCGGGCAAATGACCGAGACCGTTGAACCAGCCGCATTGCCCACGCAATAATGTGATTTGGAGGTCGGGCTGTGGGAAAATCAGATGACGAGGCTTGCCCCGAAAATTTTGTGGATCGGTTGCTGATTATTGACGGTCACGCCTACGCTTATCGCGCGTTTCATGCGATTCGCGAATTGCGCGCGCCGGACGGTCAGCCGACGAATGCCATTTACGGCTTCGTCAAAATGCTGGCCAAAATGCGAGCAACCATCGCGCCGACACATTTGATTGTTGTTTGGGATGGCGGCTTGAGCGCGGAACGGCTTGCGACTTTGCCGGAATATAAAGCGCAGCGGCCGGAAATGCCGGATGATTTAAGACCGCAACTCGACGACATCATCGGCTGGTTGCAAGCGGCAAACATCGCGTCGTTTTGCGCAGAAGGCGTCGAGGCGGACGATTACATCGCATGTCTCGCGCGTCACGCGTCTGCTGCGGGAATGGCAGTTGTAATCGCCAGCGCAGACAAGGATTTTATGCAGTTGGTTTCGCCGCGCGTTGAATTGTTGAATCCGAACGATAAAAGTGAAACCATTTGGACGGACGAGCAGGTTCGGAACAAAACCGGCGTCGAGCCGTCGCAAATCGTGGACTGGTTGAGTTTGATGGGCGACAACGTGGACAACATTCCGGGCGTGCCCGGCGTCGGTCCAAAAACCGCCGCAGATTTGTTGAAACGGTTTGGTGCGATTGAAAATTTGTTTGCGCGGCTGGACGAAGTGAAGTCTGAAAAATTGCGCGCGGCGTTGCGCGATGCGGCGGACATCGTGCGGCGTAATCGCGATTTGGTGCGGCTGCGCGACGATTTGTCTTGTGAATTTTCGCCTGCGGAAATGGTGGAAAAGCCGGCGGATGCCGGACGATTGCGCGAATTATATCAGCGCTGGGGATTCAAGGGATTGCTCGCGGCGCTGGGCGGACAGCAGACGATTTTGATTTAGAGAAAAATGAATTTGCAAAGCTGGATGAAAAATTTGTTTGTGACGCCGTTGAATTTTCAACGGCGACGGGACTATTTTTGTGAAAGAATTTTTGGACAAAATGTCCCGGCGCATTTACAATCTTTCGAACCATTTATGATTTTGTTGTCGTTCGTCCGCAGAGCTGCCGCATGCCTTTGTTGTGGATTGTTTCTTGCCATTCCTGCCTCTGCCTTCGGCCAGACAAATTATTACGCAACAAACGGGACGGAATACGCGATTATCGGTTCATTGCCCGGCGATCAAGTTTTCCCAGATGTTGCAGTCAGCACCAATGGCGGCTTTGTGGTTTGGCAGGACAACATCACGGATGGCGATGGCTGGGGTGTGAGTGCGCGGCAAGTGGACGGCACATTGTCGGGAACCCTCGGCACGTTCCGCGTGAATCAACAAGGCGCGGGCGATCAGGAAAATCCGCGCGTGGCGTTGCTGAAAAACGGCGGCGCGGTTTTTGTCTGGCAAGGCGGACAAAAGGGATTTCAACACATTTATGCCGCTTTTGTAAGCGCCAATAATACTTTTGTGACCAACAATGATATTTTGGTGAATACTTTTACGAATAATTTTCAAATCAATCCAGCCGTCGCCACATTGACCAACGGCAACGTCGTCATCGTCTGGGGCAGTTTTGATGAAGCTGGTTCCACAAGTTTGCAGGATGTTTATGGACAAATCCTTTCGCCGACAGGCCAGAAAATCGGCGGCGAATTTTTGGTCAACCAATTTACAACTTACAATCAGCGCACGCCGACAGTGGCGGCTTTGGCCAGTGGCGGATTTGTCGTCGCGTGGGTTTCGGAGCAGGAGCGCATTGTGGCCGCGCCAAACGCCGGATTAGTCACTCCCAGCCAGCAGCAATATTCGAGCGTGGATATTTACGCGCGAATTTACGGCGACGGCAGCGGTGTGACGACGAATAATGAATTTTTGGTGAACACAGATTCAAATCCATGCGCCAATCCCGATGTGGCCGCAGGCTCGGATGGCGGTTTCATGGCGGTGTGGGATGCGCGTGACATGACCAGCCCGACCACTAACAGTCTGGATATTTATGCGCGTTCATTTACAAGCGCGGGTGCCGGCAGCGGCAGCACGGTTGTCCGGGTGAATTCCAATCTTTATGGAGATCAATATGCGCCGCGTGTCAGTTCGCTCGGAACGGATTATTTGGTTGTGTGGACGAGTCTGGCGCAGGATGGTTCAGATGAAGGCGTTTATGGACAATTTCTCCGCAATAATACCTCGGAAATCGGCGGCGAGTTTCGGGTGAACACCGTAACTGTCAGCCGGCAAATTCAGCCGGTCGTGGCTTCTGACGGTGTGAGTCAGTTTGTGACCGTTTGGAGCAGCTACAAAGGAAGTCCATACAGTTTTGACTTATTTGCCCAACGTTATTACAGCACAGCCGCCATTTTGCAGCCCATGGCCGCGCCGTTTGTTTATGCGCCGTTTGTCATCAGCAATGGCGTTTATCAACCGCAACTGCAAGTCTCTTGGCCGCCGTTGTTAGGATTGCCTGTTTCGTATTACGAAGTTTATGTGGACGGTTCGACGACAAACATGGCGGTGACGGCGAGCAATGTCTGGACGATGACGGCGGTAAATGGTTTGACAACCAATAGCAGGCATACGTTCGCGGTGGATTATGTGACGACAGACGGACGGCGCTCGCCGATTTCGCCGGCAACAAGCGGGACGACTTGGAGCGGTTTGAATTTTTATGGCATTCCTGATGAATGGATGGCGGAATTTTTCGGAGGATATTACGGCGGGACCTATCACACAAATGGATGGCCATCTGCCAGCCAGCCGCCTCCGAACAGTCCATCCGGCTCGCCAACCGTTTTCCAATTGTTTTTGAGCGGTGGCATTCCTTATGAGCCAGACACTTGGTTGCAGACGATACTGGCCAACACGCCGCAAGGATTATTCTTGAGCTGGAACACGCAACCGGGTCAGACGTATCAGGTGCAGGTGACGACGAGTATGGCGGGTTGGAGCAATTTAGGCGCGCCGCGCTTTGCCGCAGGCGGCAGCGATTCAATTTTTGTCGGTGGCGCTCCCGCCGGCTATTACCGCGTCGTTCTCCTGCGCCAGTAAATTTTTATATGCAGCAAATGATTAAAAAGTTTTTTTGGATTGCGTTGCTAATATGCGGCGGACAGGCCGCGTGGGGTTTTGCGTTGCTGGGGCCGGTTGGCAATGGCGGCGATGCCTGGCAGGTCCAGGAAATTGCCTACAATCCGCTCGTAAATAGCGGCGGGCCGAACTATCAATTCCTTGATGGTCTTTTAACCGGGCCAAAAAACCTGGGTGAGGAATATCGCCGCAATGTGCCGGTGATGTATTATGCCTGCGACGCTAATTTTCTGGACTATTTCGGCTCGAACGGCGTGGCGGCGGTGGATCAGGCATACAGCGTATTAAATAATCTGACGAATGTGGACAGTTACAGCAGCGGCTTGTCAGAGTTTCCATTGAATTCGCAGACTGAAAATTATGAGGCCAGCGCGTTGGGTTTGCGCGATGTTAAATCAACGACACTGTGTTTGATGATGGAACAGTTGGGCTTGGCCGATGCAGTCCGTTATGTTTGGGCGTTGCACGATCGTTACCTGCCGTCCGGCGACACTTGCCCGATAGGCATGGAATACACGGTGGTCCAGAGAAATTTTGACATCACCGCCAGTCCGCTCAACCAGGTTCAATACTCGCCTTACGTCAACACCGAACTTTATACTTATCTTATAGGCGAAAACTGCGATGCCCCCGGAAATTCTCCTCCGTCGGCGGGCACCATTGCAATACCTGCCGACCCTTTGAACAATAACCCGCCCGTGGCTTCGGGTAACGGTGAGGATGCTTTACCGCTAGGTTCTTTTTATACCGGGTTGACGCGGGACGACGTGGCAGGACTGCGCTATCTCTTCAGTTCGACCAACATCAACACCGAAACAGTGGATTCAAACAGTGCGTTGATGAGCATTAATTTTAACGCGCCCGTTTTGCTGACCACTTCTAATCTTAATCTGCTCGTGTCTGATGCGTTGACCAATAATCCCGCCACGATGCAGGCATTATTTCCCGGATTGGAACTGGCGAGCACAAGTTATTATTTTAGCAACGCAGTCACGCCTGTTATCACGGCATACCTTACCAATTTTCCCAAAGCTCCGGCGGACGCGCCGCCCACGTTGTTTGTCGGAATCACTTTGACGACGAACACGGAGCAGTTTTTTCAATATACTTTTGGCAATGTGGTGACCAACAGCTATTTCACCAGCACCGTTGTCACCAATGAAGTCATCCAGACCGTCCAAAATGGCCAGGGCAACTTCGTCCTGCAAACCAATTTCACCAAGATAACAACGAACCTTGTCACGGGAGATTATTTCATTATCCCCGCCGGCACTTGTCCGCCAGACATTCTTCAAATCGAGCAGACCAATGTGATCACCGTCACCAACACATTGATCAGCACGAATCTTGTGGCGACGAATGGCACGCCCTTTTTCTATTCGCAGAGCTTGATTTTGCACTACACAAACCACGTTTTTGAAGTGGCGCCTTGCACGCTGGAAGCCAATGTGACTGGTTTGTATCAAGGCATTGAAAGGATGCAATTCTTGCGGGCGGATTTTGATTCACTGCTCGGCCAGTTCTTTCAGCCAATAACCAATCAATATACGATGGTTGCGGTGACCAACAGCCAGGCGATGCTTCAAACCTTCCAGCGAATAGTCACCGCGCCCGATTTTGTTTTTTCAGCGGCAGACCTGGCTACTGGCCCCGATGCGCCTCCCGGGGCTGGCGAGTATGGGCGAAACATTAATTTTGACACAGGCAATGTTTATCCGGGATTAGCCGGACCGGGAACAATCACCAGCCCCACCACGGTTACTTTCACTAAAGTAGGTCCGGTTTATCTGAATACAAATCCAAGCTTTTTGTCTGGGCCTGCGAATTCCTTGGGAGAAGATTTTCTATGGGGATCATTCGATGGCACGACCAATGATCCGGTTGTTTATCCCAATGGCACGAGCATCGCTAATTTGGAAAACGAAGTGTTGGTCCAGATTTCTCCAACCAGTCTGCCCGCCGGAACAAGGAATGCGCCCTATCCGGCTACAACATTTACTACGACGGGCGGCTCGTTTTCGCCTCCTTATACTTGGTCGTTGGCGGCGGGTTCGACATTGCCGTCAGGATTGACGTTGTTGTCTGGCGGAACGATTTCAGGCACGCCGACGCAATCCGGCACATTTGACGTTGTTATCCAACTGACCGATTCTTTGGGACGCTCGGTGCAGTGGAGTTATTCTATCTTGATCAACTAAACAACGCTCTAAAATGAAACCAATTTTCTTCAAATCAATCGGGCGGTTGCGGATAAAATCGCTGCCGGTTTTGTTCAGCCTGCTGCTGTCTCCACTCACGGCGATGGCTACGGATTCAATCACCAATTTCACCGGCACAATTACAACACCGCCGCAGGTTGATGCGACGATCTTTGTCAATTCGGGCACTTGGGATATTGAGACTGCTCCGAGACCTTTTGAAACTCAAAATACTCTCATCTACACGAATACCGGCAATGGCACAACCAGCGGTCTTATGATTGGTTCCATCGGTTGGGAATTTGACTATGGAACTGGCAGTGGTGGCCGAAGCTGGTCGGCTAATTTTTTCAATGACAGCAGCGCGAAAATTCAGGCGGTGGATGGGATCAATCAAAATCCATACGGCCTGCCGCCAACGACCGAGGCGAGTTATTTGTTGGTGTCGGCCACAAACATTCTCAACAAAGGCACCTTGATTGCCGGAGCTGCCGGTGAAATTGTGTTAAATGGATCGAATGTAACCCTGACGCGCAGCGGACTCGGAATTACGTCCATCACGGGGGCCGGCAGCGCTAACGATTTTAACAAAGGGAACTTTACATCCGACACGTCTGTTTATGACGAATATTGGGCGCAAACCACCTTGTCGAATATGGACAGCGCCAGTATATGGAATGGCAACGACGCGTTCACTCCCGACTATCCGCCGATTTTGGTCAGCGCGCCGTGTCAAGTCACAAACGAACAGATTCAGCTTGGCTTTGTTCCCAGTCTGGCCGACTCGATTAGTATTACAAACTTGAACAGCCTCACAAATATCGTTGTGACCAACATGAGCGGTATGACGACAAATTTTCTTGAGCCGACGAATATATTCAGGCAGGCGGTTTTTGTCGCCATTGGCGATCCCAATATAACCGGGCAAATAGGATTTTCGCCCCAGGCCTTTTCCCCCAACAACTCAAATTTATTTGAAACGGTCACCGTGCAATTGGGAATGACCGCCACCAATCCGGTGACGCAACAACCGCAAGCCTCCACGCTTTACTTCGTGGATGCTTTGGGCTCTTCAACCAATCGGGGATTGCTTAATAACCAAAATTATGTTCGGGGTTCCAACCCGGAAAGTTCCTGCACCGACCCGACTTTTCGTCCGGCCAATTACATCTTGTCCCGGACTGACCCGGGTTTGGGCGGCGCTCCCGGTGAAGGTCCGCCGACAAACAACTTTTTATACGACCCGAGTTTTACCAATGAATTTGTCATAGCCGATGATGCCGCTTATTCCGCATTCGTTGACAATCTGACTTTTGATCCATCCGGTGGCGCGGTGACGAATTTGCCGGGCAGGCTTAATATCAACGCAGGCAATTTAGATCTCACCAAGACGCGCATCAGCGCTCAAGGGCAGGTGACAATTCTGGCAACCAATCTGATCGGCAGCACAAATGCCATCGTGGATTGTCAGAACGTGAGTTACAACTTCGGTTCGACTTCCGGCAGTTTGAACGTCACCAATCTGGCCAAGCCGTTTGTTACCCGGTTGAATGGAAATATTTCCGCATGGAGCGCGGTTTGGACGAATGTGATGATTCAGGTCTTTACCAATTACATCATAAGCACAAATGTTCCTCCTGGTCCTCCGGTCGAGACAAATCTTACGAACTACGTTCAGATATTGTTTCATGCTTTGGTGTTGGATGCCAGTCAGATTGCATCAACGGTGCCGGTGACGGTTCAGGATTTGATTTTGCAACCGTCCAGCACCAACATGGTGGTCAGCGACGACATGACGGTTGTGAATACACTTCTGTTCGAAGGACGAAGCCTTACCCTACAGGGAAACCTCACTCTTTCAGGCTTGTTGAATCCGGCATTGAACAACTGGACTTATGCCATTGCGCCAAGCCTTCTTTATTTCACCAACAACGGAGTGTTGACCATTTCCAACGACGGGCATTTTGGAGATGACGGCCCGACAAATTATCTTGAATTTATAAATAACGGAACCATAAACGCCGGCAGCGAAACAATTAACAGCGTTGATTTTCAGGCTGGCGGGATTGAGAACGTCAACGGGAGATTCTTGGCGACGGTTACGTCCGCCAAAGTTCAAAATGGCAGCATCATTTCCGGCGCGGACGTTGACTTTAACGCCGCCACATTGAAACTCAATAATTCCACGATCACTGCGAGCGGCCAGTTGTATCTCAACATCACCAATTCGCTCTTCGATACGGGCGGCTCTTCAAGCAATGTCCTGACCTGCAACAACGGTTTTGATTTGCCGGTCAAACCACCGACGGGCGATTTGCTCGGCACGGAACTTGAAAGCATCACGCCGGAGTTTGCCGCCGTGGATCACTACTGGTCCGGATCGGATTTTGGAGTTTCTTCCGCTGGCTACTCCAACAATGTCGCTCTCGGCCAACTCGTTTTGGTGGAAGGCAGCACCGACAGCGGAGGGTTTGCCAGCGAACTTTCATTTCATGCCACGGGCAGCAGCAATGCCGTTTATGTGGACTTGCTGGATTTGTCTCAATGCCCCGATTTTCTCGATCCGGACGTGTTGACGATTGATCCAAACTTTGTGATTTATTATGCGGCGGTCAAACTTCCGCCCACATTCACCATTCCGCCGAACGGCGGCGGCGTTCCGCAGGAAGCGGAAGAATTCCTGAACGGTCAACTGGGCGGCCATTTGCGCTGGGTGAGCAGTTTTGCCGGACCGAACAGTTCGGTGGACGTAGTGATCAACGGCCAGACCGCTGTGGTCAACAAGGCATTACGTTACAGCAAGATTATTGACTCAAACGGCGATGGAGTTCCAAACTACTACGATCCATATCCGTTTAATACTTCAGCGCCATTTATTGTAGCGGGCGCGATGATGCAGACGAATCCGCCGCCTTCAAATAAATTCGCCATTTCCTGGACAGCGGCTCCGAATACAATTTATCAAGTGCAATATCGGACTAATATGCTTTTTGGAAATTGGCAGTCATTGTTGAGCTATACCAACAATGCGGCCTCCAGCAATGCGGTCACAGTTTGGGATACAAATGCTATGTCGAATCAGCGATTTTATCGCGTGAGCCATCCTTGATTTGAGCATTGAAAATAAACATCTGTTGTCTGGATTGCAGTGAACTGAAGTCTTGACGAAATGAAAAATGGATTCATCAGAAGGTTGCTCGCCGCAACGTGCGGGGTGCTGTTGCTGTCCACCGTGTTTGCGCAAGCGGCGGGGCAAAAAGTTTTGAGCGGTCATGTGCCGGCGGTCACGGCACACTTGACGGCTCTCAATAACCTTGCCGGTTCGACGCGACTGAATCTGGCCATCGGCCTGCCATTGCGAAACCAAGATGCGCTCACCAACTTGCTCCGGCAAATCTACGATCCGGCAAGCCCGAATTATCACCATTATCTGACGCCGGAACAGTTCACCGAACAATTTGGCCCCACCGAGCAAGATTATCAGTCCGTTGTTGCTTTTGCAAAAGCGCACGGTTTTACCGTGACCGGCACATACTCCAATCGTGTTTTGGTGGACGTCAACGCGGCGGTGATGGATGTTCAAAATGCCTTTCATGTGACAATGAAGGTTTATCAACATCCTACTGAAGCGCGGACTTTTTATGCGCCGGATACCGAGCCATCCGTAGATACAAATTTACCCGTGTTGGGTGTTCAAGGAATGAACAATTATATTCAGCCGCAACCGATGTTGTATAAGATGCCTGCATCAGCAAGCAATTCAGCGGGCGGTTCCGGGCCGGGCGGTTCTTACATGGGATCGGATTTTCGAAAGGCCTATGTGCCGGGCACGACCTTGAATGGCTCCGGTCAAATCGTCGGCTTGCTCCAGTTTGATGGCTATCATGCCAGTGATATTACGACTTACGAGGGTTTAGCGGGATTGCCCAATGTGCCTCTGGAAAACGTGCTCTTGGATGGGTTTGACGGATCGGCCGGAGGAAACAATGACGAAGTTTGTCTTGATATTGAAACGTCCATATCAATGGCTCCGGGATTGTCAAAAGTGGTGCTCTTCGAGGGTTACAATCCTGATAGCATCTTGAGCAGTATGGCCGCCAGAAGCGAGATCAAACAATTCAGTGCTTCTTGGGGATATGGAATAGATGCAACAACCGAGGGGCTTTACCAGCAACTTGCCTTGCAGGGACAGACATTTCTGAACGCTTCCGGCGATGGTGATGCGTGGCTTGGCCCGATACCTTTTGGGTGTTTGGAAGACTCGAACATTACGCTTGTCGGTGGGACGACGCTGACAATGAATGGAACAGGCTCTTCCTATTCTTCAGAAAAAGTCTTGAATTGGGGATATAACGGCACTCCTTGGAACCCGGATGGTTATTTCGGCAGCAGTGGCGGCATCAGTACGCGTATCGGCATACCAATCTGGCAGCAAGGCATCAGCATGGCCGCAAACCACGGTTCAACCACCATGCGCAATATGCCGGATGTGGCTTTGACCGGGGACAATGTTTTTGTCGTCTATGGCGGCGGCAGTGAAGGAGGATTTGGCGGCACCAGTTGCGCCTCGCCGTTATGGGCTGGTTTCATGGCGCTTGTCAACCAGCAGGCCACCACCGCCAGCAAACCTTCAGTTGGCTTCTTGGCTCCGGCGGTTTATGCCATTGCAAAAACTGCCAACTACACGAATTGTTTTCATGACATCGTCTTGGGCGACAACACTTGGCCGGGAAGCCCGACAAACTTTTTTGCCGTCCCCGGCTACGACCTTTGCACCGGACTAGGCACGCCGAATGGAGTTAATTTGATCAATGCCCTTGTCCCGGTCGCCCGAAATGGTTTTTTGACCATCGGCGTGAATCCACCGACAGGTTCGGCCCTGTTGAATTCATCCACGCAACAGATTTTTGTGACGGTCAATGACGTCTACGGCGTGACTAACGCGACGGTCACGGCTGCGATCCCCGGAATCACAAACATTACATTTCTCAACAACGGCCAGTCACCTGACGCGACTGCCGGCGACAATATTTACAGCGCCACATTTAATGTTCCCGCTGCGACTACCCCGATAACAATGACCGTCATCGCGACGGCCACCAACGAGATTGCCGTCACCAATGTGATTAATTATTCCATCGTTCAACCGCCGCCCAATGACAATTTTGCCAGTGCGACGAAAGTTCCCGCCGCCGGAGGGTCGTATCTCGAAAACAACCGTTTTGCCACGATTGAAACGAACGAACCTTCACACGATGGAGATGCCAGTGTGGCTGCCTCGCTTTGGTGGCAATGGACCCCGGCTTCCAGCACGAATGTGTTCATTAACACCGTCGGCAGCAAGATTGACACGGTGTTGGCTGTCTACACTGGCAATGCCTTGACCAGTTTGCAGCAGGTGGCGGCGACGAATAGCAGCTTGTCTCAATATGAACCGGCCCAAATAAGTTTCAATGGCCAGGCGGGCACGACTTATCATATTGTAGTCGCCAGTGTCAGTTCAAACTCGGTTGGCTCGATTAATCTAAACGTTGCGCCGGGCGGACAGCCCGACACAAATGCGCCCGCAGTGTCCGTATCCAGTCCATTGAGCGGTCTCACGGTCAGCAGCCAAATCATCACTGTTGTTGGAACGGCTTCCGATTCCGGCCCGAATGCTTCTGGAGTGAGTCAGGTTTTAATAAGCGTTAACAATGAAGCAGCCATTCCGGTTTCCGGGACGACCAACTGGAACGCTTTGGTTTCATTGCAACCGGAACTGAACACGATTCGAGTCAGCGCAGTTGATGCGGCGGGTAATTTTTCTCCGGCAATAACTGTCGAGGTCAATTATCTGGTGCCGACTGCGCCCAATGACTTTTTTGCGAGGGCCATCTCGTTAAGCGGCACTTCAGGCGTTGTTTCAGGAGAAAACACCAATGCCACGAAGGAAGCGGGCGAGCCTGATCATGCGGGAAATCCCGGCGGCAAATCGGTCTGGTGGGCGTTCATCCCCTCGGCAGACGGCGTGCTGACATTGAGCACAACCAATTCCACGTTTGACACGTTGCTGGGACTTTACACCGGAACAAATGTGGCCAGTCTCACGACCATTGCCGATGATGATGACGCTTATGACGGCGCGCCCGGCGGATTCAGTCTGATTACTCAAGCCGTGAGAGCCAATCAAACTTATGACATCGCCGTGGATGGTTTCGACGGCGCATCGGGGAATATTTCATTAAGTTATTCGTTCACGCCAACAACCGTTTATCATTTAACCGTCGGCAACACTGCGGGCGGAACAGTCCAATTGACGACCACCAACGCTTTGGGCGGCGTCATGGTGGCACCGGGACAATCAGGAGATTTTGCGAGCGGCTGGTCGGTGATGCTGACGGCGCTGCCTGATACATACAATCAATTTAATAATTGGAGCGGCGATGTGACTTCGTCGAGCAATCCGTTGGCGGTCACAGTTCAAAGTGACCTGAATCTGACGGCCAATTTTGTCCCCGTTTCTTTCACGGATGGATTTGAATCTGGAAATCTATCGCACCTTATGTGGACAACCGCCGGCGACGCGCCATGGTTTGTCCAAACAAATGTCGTTGATCAGGGGCAATATGCCGCGCGCTCTGGCGTCATCGGAAACAGCCAAACCAGTTCGCTGATTCTCTCGACCAATTTCGCGGCCGGCACCGGTTCGTTCGATTACAAAGTCAGCTCGGAACAAGGCTGGGATTCTCTGAATTTCTATGTGGACGGCGCGTTGCTCCAGCAATGGTCTGGTCAAATCGGCTGGGCAAATTACAGCTTCTCACTGACAGCCGGTCCGCATACGCTGGAATGGAGCTACGTCAAAGACCCCAGCATCAGCGAGGGGCTGGATGCCGCTTTCATTGACGACGTGAACCTGCCGCTGACCGCGTCTGCGCCGCCTACGCCGCCTCAACTTCAATTGCAGTCGGGCGGCGGCGGATTCCTGATGACCATTACCGGTCAGGCCAACCAGCAATATGTCATTCAAACTTCCACGAACTTGGTGGATTGGCAGAATTTCTCGACCACCAACACCGCCGCCGGTGGCGTAATCCAAATCCCGCTTCCCGCCAACACCACCAACCGCGCTCAATTTTATCGCGCCTATGCGCCTTGATTCCTAAAATTCCTAATTGACGTTTTGTTCGCGGCATCGGAAAACGTTGTTATCGGAATGAAAACTTTCGGCTTAACTGGCGGGGTGGGCATGGGCAAATCCACCGCGACTGAATTTCTTCGCGTCCGTGGCGCGCAAGTTTTGGACACCGACGAAATCGCGCGCGAACTCGTTCGCCCCGGCCAGCCTGCACTCACAGAAATCCAAACTCAATTCGGCAAAAGAATTCTTGCTTCAAAGGGCGAATTGAACCGTGCCGAACTTGCCAAAATTATTTTTGCGGACGCAGTCGCGCGCAAAAAACTCGAGGCTATCCTGCACCCGCGCATTCGCGAACGCTGGCTCGCGCAAATCGAAACCTGGCGCAAAGAAAATTGTAAATTGGCCGTCGTTGTGATTCCGCTGCTGTTTGAAACGCACGCCGAATCGCACTTCGACAAAATTATTTGTGTCGCATGTTCGGCCAATTCGCAACACGAGCGCCTGCTCGCGCGCGGCTGGAGCGACGAACAAATTTCTCAAAGAATCGCCGCGCAAATGCCCGTTGAGGAAAAAATCGCGCGTTCGCATTTTGTCGTTTGGACGGAAGGCGGTTTGAAAAACCACGAACAACAGATGGACTGCGTTCTTCAAAAATTGTAGCGGAAGAAAATTTCACTTTGCCGCCGTCTTCTGTTAAATTGCGTTCGCATGATTCTTTCGCCCGCAGAACTGCGCAGTCTCGTTGAGCTGAAACATCAGTCGCCGCACTCATTGCTCGGGATGCAGCCGCTTGGCGACGGATCGGGATTGGTCGTCCGTGCGATGCTGCCGGACGCCGCCAAAATTGAAATCCAGCCTGTTCACGAAAAGGACAAACCGAAATTCGAACTGAAACGGATTCCCAACACCGACATTTTTGAAGGCGTCACCAGACTGCCGCAAACAAAGTTTATGCCTATGATTTGGTCATCACGACTCACGACGGCAAAACACGCCGCACGCGCGATGCGTTTTCATTTTTGCCGACGCTGGGTGAAGCGGATTTATTTTTGTTCGGCAAAGGCGATGAGCGGAAAATTTACGACAAGCTCGGCGCGCAATTGCGCACGATTGACGGCGTTGCGCGGAACAAGTTTCGCCGTCTGGGCGCCGAACGCGCAGCGCATCAGCGTCGTCGGCGATTTCAACAATTGGGACGGGCGCTTTCATCCGATGCGTCTGCTCGGCGCGTCGGGCGTGTGGGAAATTTTCATTCCCGGCGTCGGCATTGGCGCGCATTACAAATTTGAGATTCGCGACGCGCACGGCAACATCAAGCTGAACACCGACCCGTTCGGATTTTTCTTCGAGGTCGCGCCCAAGCAGGCGGCGATTGTCTGGGACACGAAAAAATTCAAGTGGACCGACGCCGCGTGGCTGAAGAAACGCCGCGAACGCGACGCGCTGCGTTCGCCGATGAGCATTTACGAAGTCCACGTCGGTTCGTGGCGCAAAAAATCCGCGAGCGAATCATGGAGCTACCGCGAACTGGCCGAGCCGCTGGTGCTTTACCTGCAAGCGCATGGGCTTCACGCATGTCGAATTCATGCCCGTGGCCGAGCACGCGTTTTATCCGTCGTGGGGTTATCAGGTCACCGGCTTTTACGCGCCGACCAGCCGCTTCGGCACGCCGGAAGATTTTCAATTTCTCGTCAACGCGCTGCACGAAGCCGGCATCGGCGTGATCGTGGACTGGGTGCCCGCGCATTTTCCGCGCGACGAATGGGCGCTCGCGAAATTCGACGGCACGGCGCTTTTCGAGCACGAAGACCCGCGCAAGGGCGCGCATCAGGATTGGGGCACGCTGATTTTCAATTTTGGCCGGAACGAAGTTTCCAATTTCCTCGTCGCCAACGCGCTGTTCTGGTGCGAGCGCTTTCACATTGACGGCCTGCGCGTGGATGCCGTCGCCTCGATGCTTTATCTCGATTACTCGCGCAAGGAAGGCCAGTGGATTCCGAACCAATTCGGCGGACGCGAAAATCTCGAGGCGATTGAATTCCTGAAAAAATTCAATCACCTCACGCACACGGAATTTCCCGGCGTCGATGACCATCGCCGAGGAATCCACCGCGTGGCCGCAAGTCACGCGCCCGCCGTATATCGGCGGACTCGGTTTTTCCTTCAAGTGGAACATGGGCTGGATGCACGACACGCTGGGCTATTTCAAGCACGATCCGATCCATCGCAAATATCATCAGAACGACCTGACGTTCGCGATGCTCTATCATCACAACGAAAATTTTATCCTGCCGCTCTCGCACGATGAAGTCGTCCACGGCAAAGGCTCGCTGATTGGCCGGATGCCCGGCGACGACTGGCAGAAATTCGCCAACCTGCGCGCGCTGCTCGGTATCAATGGCTTTTCCCCGGCAAAAAACTTTTGTTCATGGGCGGTGAAATCGGCCAGAGCGCCGAGTGGAACGAAAACGGCCAGCTCGATTGGTGGCTGCTCGACGCCGGGCCGTTACCATCGCGGCCTGCAAAAATTTGTCGAGGACTTGAACCAACTTTACATCGGCGCGTCCGCGCTTGTGGCAGGCGGATTACGACCACGCCGGCTTTTACTGGATTGATTGCAACGACCGCGAGAACAGCGTGCTTTCCTTCGTGCGCCAGAATGCCGACGGCACGAATCACGCTCGTCGTCATCTTGAACCTCACGCCGGTGCCGCGCCAGAATTATCGCATCGGCCTGCCGCGCGCCGGGCAAATGGCGCGAAGTGTTGAACAGCGACGCGGCGAATTTATGGCGGCAGCAACCAGGGAAATTACGGCGGCGTCACGGCGGAAAATATTCCCTGCCACGGCCAGCAACATTCGGCGGAATTTTATCTGCCGCCGTTGAGCGTGATTGTGTTTCAGGCGGAAAATTAATTCGCGGGAAATTTTTTAAGCGGTGGCGCGGCAAATTTGCCTTCGTCCAGTTTGAACTCCGCCGTCCGCCAATGAACGGTGAAAGTTGTTTTGCCCGCCAGCGCGATGCTTTCAAGCATTTCCCATTCGGTGACGCCATCGGCCACAAAACTATGCCTGTAAAAATGCCATGAATCCGGCGCGTCTGAAAATGGCCGCAGCCCGACGCTCAACTTTTTATTCAATACCGCGCGCACAATGTCCCAGTCGGCGTCATTGAAAACGACCCGGCCTGACACGGACTGCTCGCGCAATTTTTTTGCCGTGGATTCATTTTTGACGATGGCAAATCCGTCGAGCGAATCTTCCGTCGTGTGCAGCAACAACAACGGCGGTTGAAAAGTTGCCTGAATGAAAGTCTGATTTGTCAACGCCGCCACCGCGTCGAGCAAGGAAGGGTTTGAATTGGTGAGCATCGCGCGCGCGCGCCGGAAAAAATAAATTTCATCCGTCGCGCCGGGCATGAAAATCAGCGCCTTCACGACGCCGTTCGATTGAAACGAATTTAACAGCAGCGACACGCAATTTGTCCGGTTCAATTCCGTCACATTTGCGTCCAGCGGCATTTTGCCCAATGCGTCCTGCCAACTTTCGCCGGCTAGAACCTTTCCGTGGAAGCCAAAAGCCAGAATTAGAAAAAAAATCCGCGCGCTTTTCATAACGTCAATTGCACGATGCGTTCCTGAACCTGATTATTCCAGCGGTTAAAATAGCCGAACAGACGGTAAAGTTCCTCCAATTTTTTCAGCAGGTCGCCGCGCATTTCCAAACTATTCTCGACCCACTTCACATCGAGCGATTTCAATTCACTCGTCAAATTTTCGCGCAGGACGTTGAATTTTTTTTGAAGCGAATTTAGTTTTTCAACCCATTCCTGCGCGCGCTCGAACAATTGGACTTGCAACAATGGCGAAGTCGTCTTGTTTTTTTCGGCCAAAAAAATGTCTGCGTTTTTGCAAACGGTTGCGACTTCAGCAAACGAATCGGCAAGCGCGGTTGGAATTTGCTGGATGTCCTTCGGCTTCGCGCCGAGTTCGAGTTCGAGCAAATGAAGCAGGCGTGATTTTGGTTCAAGCAGGCAATTGTAAGCCGCGTTCAATTCCGCGAATTTTTTTGCCGTCGCATTTTTTTCATTCGCGGAATGAATTTTGTCAGGATGAACATTTGCCGAGAGCGCGAGAAATTTTTGCTTGAGCGAATCCGCATCCAGCCACGGACGGCGAGCTTCGTTGAACAAGGCGAAATAGTCAGTCATTTTCCCGTTGCGGATTTTTTAGACAGAATCTACAGAATTAACAAAATTGAAGACGAAATTTAATTCTGAAAATTATGTTAATTCTGTCCAAAGTTTTTACGCGCTGAAACTTTCGCCGCAGGAACAACTCGTGGCAGCGTTTGGATTTTTCACCTTGAATCCGCCGTCGAGCGCGTCGAGATAATCCAGTTCGCTGCCGGTGACGTAAAGCGCGCTTTTCGGATCAACGACCACGCGCACGCCGCTGCTTTCGACAAGAATGTCGCGCTGCGCCGGGCCGTCCTGCAAATCCATTTTGTATTGCAAGCCGGAACAGCCGCCGCCGACCACGGCCACGCGCAATACGCCGTTCGCGCGGCCTTGTTTTGTTAATAGCGTGGAAACTTTTTGTGCCGCGCTCGGCGTGAGTTTGACAAGCCGTTCGTCGCCGACACGGAAATTCGGCGCGGCGGCGGACTTGTTTGTGGTTGCGGCGGCGATCATTTTGCTTCGAGCAAGTTAGTCGCAGATGCAGTCGCCGTCAACGAATGCATGGAATTGCTTCAGGCAGTTTTGCGGACGTTCGTCCATTGCTCGTGGTAATCTATAACCCGCCGGACGATGACGGCGCGGCCTTCGAGATGCCAGTCAACGTTGCGCACGAACCAAAGACCGTCGTCAGTCCGCGCGCGTTCAAACGAATAATTGCATTTCCAAACCGCGCCGACGAGTCCGCCAAACACGTTCACCCTTTGCGTCAAATGCAGATCGGCTTTCACCAGCGCGTAATCCTGTTCGTCCACCCAGACGCGACCGGCGGCGCGATTGATGAAGCGATCCTTGATGCTCTGCTCCGGCAAGTCGCCGCTTTTGGGCTGGAAATCCACCATCAACGCCGGACGTCCGTTGATGATTTCGCGTCCGACCAGCGTGAATTGAAAACGGTTCAGCAAATCCGGATTCAACAAAAAATCTTTCCGGTCAAAAGCCTTGCCGCGAACATTTTCTCCATCAAGCGTGGCTCCGTCGGGTCGCGCATCAGTCGCATGACCTGTTGTTTGTGCGGGTTGCACCGTTGTTACGGCGCGCGGCTGGCTCTCGTTCGTTTTTTCCTCGCGACTTTTCAAATCGCCGTCTGAACTTCGGTATTCCGTCACGCGGGTGCGTGTGTAACTGTAATGTTGCTTGAAAGCGCGTTCGAGATCGCTCTCCCGGCTTGATTCTTCCATGGCGCGCTGGAGAACCAAACTGACTGGCGGCAACAGCGCTGCGACATCGTTGCTTTGCGCGAACAGCGGAATCGGCGATGCCAGCAAAACGGATAGCGCAATCGTCTGACCTGTTAATTTCATAAATTTCAACCGTTGAATGCCAAAGCCCGCGCGAGTCGGCAATATAAACTTCACCTTTTATGACGATTCGCGTTTGCCAAAGGTTTCCATTAATCTCGCGTCATGAAATTGATTTCATGGAACGTCAATGGCCTGCGCGCAATTTTGAAGAAAAATTTTCTGGAGTTTCTCGACGCCGAAAAGCCCGATGTGCTTTGCCTGCAGGAAACCAAATGCACGCCCGACGTCGTCGAACAGCTTTGGCCGCGGCATTACACGACCTATTGGAATTGCGCGGCGAAAAAAGGTTATTCCGGCACGGCGATTTTCACGAAAGATCGTCCGCTGAATGTCATGCCGCACATTGACATTGCCGAACACGACCGCGAAGGCCGCGTGCTCACCGCCGAGTTCGACGATTTTTTTCTGGTGAACGTTTATGTTCCAAATTCCAAGCGAGATCTTTCGAGGCTGACGTACCGCCAAAAATGGGACCGCGATTTTCTGGCTTACTTGAAAAAATTGGAAAAGAAAAAGCCTGTGATTTTTTGCGGCGATCTCAACGTGGCGCACACGGAAATTGATCTGGCGAATCCGCGCGCCAACATCCACAACCACGGCTTCACGCCCGAAGAACGCGCTGGTTTCACCGCGCTTGTGAAGGCCGGATTCGTTGACACGTTCCGCGAATTTGAAAAGGGCGGCGGACATTACACCTGGTGGAGCGTGTTCAGCGGCGCGCGCTCACGCAACGTCGGCTGGCGCCTTGATTATTTTCTGATTTCAACATCGCTGCGTCCGCGACTCAAACGCGCTTTCATCCACCCACAAATTTTAGGCAGCGACCATTGCCCGGTCGGAATTGAAATTATTTGACGATCATGGCAATTGAAAATGAAAAGCGATATATTGAGGCGATAGACCTTTTTCAGAAGTTAAATGAATTGGCCATTATAAACGAAGATCGATACAAAGAAACGAGCAACTCCCTTGAAAAGTTGGGTGAAAAATTTGAGGGATTGCATAAAAATATTTTATCAGAACAGTCCAAGCGTAATTAAGCTTCAGGCCATGATTACAAGGTTGGTTACTTTGCTCCAATTTACTTCACATTCAACTCGCGCTGGATGCCGAATTTATCAATGCGTTTGCGCAGCGTCGCGCGCGTGATGCCGAGCAGTTTCGCGGCGTGAACCTGATTGTCGTTCGTTTCCTTGAGCGCCTGAATCACCAGTTCGCGCTCGACGGCGGGAATGACTTTCAATTTCGGATCGCGCTTGGCCCATTGAAACAATTGTCGCGCGAGCGCGGCGGCATCGGTCGCGGCGGCTTCGCCCGCGACTCCGGCGGCAGGCAAAATTGCTGCGCCGCTTTGGCCGGAAATTTCCGGCGGCAGATCGCTCAACAAAATCGCGTCGCTCTTGGCCATGACGTGCGCGCGGCGGATGGCATTTTCCAATTCGCGCACGTTGCCCGGCCAGTGATATTTTTCCAGAGTCTTGATGACGCTGGCGGCGACGGATTTCGGCGGGCGCTGCTGTTCGCGCGCGATTTTTTTCCAGAAAATAATTCACGAGCAGCGGAATGTCGTCGGGACGCTCGCGCAACGGCGGAATCGGAATGCGCACGACGTTGAGGCGGTAAAACAAATCCTCGCGGAATTGTTTGGCGGCGACGGCGGCTTCGAGCGGCTTGTTCGTCGCGGCGATGACGCGCACGTCCACCTGGATCGGCTGGTTGCCGCCGACGCGCTCGAACGTGCCGCTTTGCAGCACGCGCAGAATTTTCGTCTGCGTCGCGGGCGTCATGTCGCCGATTTCGTCGAGGAAAATCGTGCCGTTGTTGCATTGCTCGAATTTGCCGATGCGCTGGTTCGTCGCGCCGGTGAACGCGCCGCGTTCGTGGCCGAACAGTTCGCTTTCCAAAAGCTGTTCGGGAATGGCGGCGCAATTGACGGCGAGGAACGGCTGTTGCGCTGCGGTCGCTGTGATGATAAATCGCGCGGGCGACGAGTTCCTTGCCCGTGCCGCTTTCGCCGGTGATGAGCGCGGTGGCGTCGCTCGCGGCGACCTGGCCGATGAGCTTGAAAACCTGCTGCATCGCCTCGCTGCGCCCGACGATGCCCTGTTCGTAATCCTCGGATTCGAGCAACGGCTGATAGGACACGACCTGTTTCATGTCGCGCGCGGCCTTGAGCGCGTTGCCGACGAGTTCCTTGATCTTCACCGCGTCGAACGGCTTGAGCAGATAATCATACGCGCCGAGCTTCATCGCCTCGATGGCGGTTTGCGTCGTGCCGTAGGCGGTCATCAAAATGACGAGCAGTTTGGGATTGGCCGCGCGGATTTTGCGAAGCGTTTCCAGTCCGTTCATGCCGCCCATGCGCACGTCCATGAGCACGAGGTCGGGCTTGAATTTGGGAATGACTTTCAGTCCCTCTTCGCCGGACGACGCGGTGGCGAATTCGATTTCCGGCGAATCAAAAATCCGCTGGAACGAATACCGCACGTCTTCTTCGTCATCAATCAACAGGAGTTTGTGGCTCATTTTCAAAGCTAAAATAACCAATTAGCCCAAAAGAAACAGCGAATTTTCCGGCGCGTTTTGAATTGGAAGCGCAAA
This sequence comes from uncultured Verrucomicrobiae bacterium, assembly GCA_963746345.1. Taxonomy (GTDB): domain Bacteria; phylum Verrucomicrobiota; class Verrucomicrobiia; order Limisphaerales; family UBA11358; genus UBA11358. Next base: position 1,109,123 of record CAVVAN010000004.1, on the reverse strand, counting down.
TGGTATTTGCCATTCTCAAATCGAACACGAACGGCGTGAACAAAAAGCGCGCGATGCCACGTTCCAATACATTATTAAATTGCTTGAGAAATTGAAGAAGTAAAAATGAGCCAAAAAACCATAATTGTGTGGAAGGTAATCTGTGTCATCGGTGCAATAGCCTGTATATGGTTACATGTTCTGAATCAAACACAGGGCTTCCGATTTGACGTTGGCGTTTGGCTACCTGCCATTGCAGGCGTTCTCGCTTGTATTTATACGCCACGAAAGAAACGAAATTAGGACACTACCACAGCCATTCGTTGTTTGACCTCGCCTTGCGCATGACCTACACTCGCCGTCCTTTTTGAACATGAAAATTGTCGTTTGTGATCCGATTTCGCCGAAGGGAATTGCGCTGTTGCAGCAACGCCCGGAATTTCAAGTCGTCGTGCTGCCGAAACGTCTGCCGGAAGCGGAACTGCTGCCGCTCGTCGCGGACGCCGTCGCGCTGGTCGTGCGTTCCGAAACCAAAGTCACCAAAAAAGTCATCGAAGCCGCGCCGAAATTGCGCGTCGTCGGCCGCGCGGGCGTCGGCGTGGACAACGTGGACATCGAAGCCGCCACGCAACACGGCACCGTGGTGATGAACACGCCCGGCGGCAACACGGTGACGACGGCGGAATTGAGTTTTGCCATGTTGCTGTCGCTCGCGCGCAAAGTGCCGCAGGCGCACGCGACGATGGTCGCCGGCAAATGGGACCGGAAATTATTTCAAGGCGTGGAACTCGCGGGAAAAACTCTGGGCGTTTTGGGCATGGGCCGAATCGGAACGGAAGTCGCCAAACGCGCGATCGCCTTCGGAATGCGCGTCGTCGCTTATGATCCCTATCTGACCGAAGAACGCGCGAAAGCCATCGGCGCGGAATTTGCCGCGAGCGTGGATCGACGTTTATCTCGACGCTGATTTCATCACCGTCCACATGCCGGTGACGAAAGAGACGAAGGAAATGCTGAACGCGGCCGCGTTCGCCAAAATGAAGCCCGGCGTGAAAATCGTGAATTGCGCGCGCGGCGAAATCATTTCCGAAACCGATTTAATCGCGGCGCTCGAATCGGGCAAAGTTGCCGGCGCGGCGCTGGACGTTTTTGCCGTTGAGCCGCTGCCCGCGGATCATCCGTATCGCAAACAGCCGAATTTGATTCTGACGCCGCACCTCGGCGCGAGCACGGAAGAAGCGCAGGAAAAATGCGGCATTGAAGTCGCCGAAGTCATCGCGGGCTATTTGCTCACCGGCGAAGTCCGCAACGCGGTGAACCTGCCGTATCTCGACGCGAAAACTTACGAGCAGGTGAAGCCGTATCTGCCGCTCGGCGAGGCGCTGGGCAAATTGCTGGCGCAACTTTCGCCGGCGAACGCAGACCGCATTTACATCACTTACGGCGGCAACGCGCGGCAGTTGCCGAACATTGACCCGGTGACGCGCGCGGTTCTGCACGGGTTTTTGTCGCAATCGAGCAATTTGAAGGACGTGAACAACGTCAACGTCCGCACGCGTGGCGCAGAGCATCGGCATCACGGTCGAGGAAAAAAAATCGGACGAGCCGGTGACGTTCAACGAATGGGTTCACGTCCAGGTTTTCAGCGGCGCGAAGAAATTGATTTCGGCGGGCGGAACATTTTTTGGTTCGCCGAACAATCCGCGCATCGTGCGGTTGTTCAGCCAGTCGGTGGAAATTCCGGTCACGGGAACGTTGCTGCTGTTGAACAATGCGGACAAGCCGGGCATCGTCGGCCATCTCGGCACGCTGCTCGGCAAACACAAAGTCAACATCGCGAGCATGAGCCTGACCGCGACACGGCGGGCGGGCAGGCGCTGACGGTGTTGAACCTGGACAGCGCGCCGCCGCAGGCCGTGCTGGACGAGCTGCAAAAAGACGCTGACATCAGCAATGTAAAAGTGGTAAAATTGTGAACGTATTCAACTGAATTGAGTCAAACCAATCAAAAAACATGAAAAATAAAATGAAACTGATTTTTTCCGCCGCGCTCGCCGCAGCTTTGATTGTGCTGCCGCGCGCGAATGCGGCAACCGCCAACGCCTCAACTAATCCAGCGCCGGCCAGTGTCGGCACCAACGCCAATCCCGACGCGACGATGACGGCGTTGTTTGGCGATCCGGTCATCGCCAAGGGCAAAGGCTTTGAAATCAAGCAGAGCGAACTGGACGAAGTCGCTCGTCGGCTTCAAGAGCCGCCGCCGCCGCGCGCAACCAGACGATTCCGCCGGAGCAGATGAGGTCAAATCGAAGGCCAGATGCTTAACCGGCTGATCCAGATTCAACTGTTGTTGCAAAAGTCCACGGACGCGGACAAGGCCGCAGGGCGAAAAAAATGGCGGATTTGCAGATCGGCCGCGCTGCTGGAACGCGCCGGTTCGCAGGAGGCGTTTGACCGCCAGTTCAAGGCGGTCGGCATGACGGCGGATGGATTGCGCACGAAAGTCGACGCAGGAAGCCACGGCGCAATCGGCGCCTTGACGCGCGAATTGGGCATCACGGTGACCGATGCCGAAGTCAAACAATTTTTACGACGATCATCCGGCGGATTTTGAACAGCCGGAAATGGTGCATGTCCGGCATATTTTGCTGATGACGATGGATCCGTCGACGCGCGCGCCATTGAGCGACCGATCAGCAAAAGGCCAAGCGCAAACAGATTGACGACATTCTCAAGCGCGCGAAAGCTGGCGAAGATTTTGCGAAGCTCGCCACGCAGTATTCCGAAGACCCCGGCTCGAAGGACAATGGCGGCGAACTGCCGGCGTTTCCGCGCGGCCAGATGGTGCCGGAATTTGAAGCCGCCGCGTTTTCATTGAACACAAACCAGATCAGCGATGTGGTCACGACACAATTACGGTTATCACATCATCAAATTGCTGGACAAAACGCCGGCCAAGAAACTGGATTATGATAAAGTCGCCGACAACATTAAAAAAGTGCTTACCCAGGAAAAGACCGTCAAGCTCGCTCCGGCTTATCTGGACAATTTGAAAAAAGAAGCGAACGTCGAAATCACTGATGCGGATTTGAAAGCTGCTGCCGCTGCCGCCGAAGCAGCCGCCGCGACTGCGCCGCCGGGCAATTGACGAAATGCTGTTAAGCGCGCTTGCCAAATGACTTGCGCCGCGTCATCTTGGAAAGTGTTATGAAGACAAGAACAGGAATCATCATTCTTACCGTGGTTTGTGTCGGGTTGGTTGTCGCGCTGCTTGCGACAAAAAAGCAGTCGGACGACGAACAAAAAAAGGACGCCGATGCAATGCTTGATTTTTCCAACCAGTTGACAACCGCCACCGCCAATCTTGACGATTTGCACCAGGTCAACCTCATGTTGACCAACGATCTGGCCACGACTCGTCAGGAAATGTTGTCGTTCTCCAATAGTTTCAACGAAACTTCCAACGCATTGAGCGACACCAAATCATTGCTGCAAAACGCCCAAAGCCAGATCACCAACCTCAACGATCATATCAGCGATTTGGAGGCGCAGAATCAGGCGCTGGACGAACGCGCCAACTCGCTTTCCAACAACCTCGCCACTTTGAACGAGCAAATCGCCGACACGCAGGAAAAACTCGCCCATGCCGAGACCAACAACGCATTTCTGACCGCGCAATTGAAAGAGCAAATGGCGGAAAAAGCCGAGCTGGAACACAAATTTAATGATCTTAACGACGTGCGTTCGCAAGTCAAAAAACTGCGCGACGAGTTGTTAAGCGCGCGACGTCTGGAATGGGCGCGTGCCGGCACTGATCCAATGACGCAATCCAAAGGCGCGCAATTGCTCATGCAACATACGCCCGCCATGCCCGCCGCACCTGTCACCAAAAGTGCTGCGCCCAGTAGAAATTCTCTCTTTGACCTGAACGTGGAAGTTGGCTCCGATGGTTCGGTGCATGTTACGCCGGCCACAACCAACGCGCCAGCCGCGACAAATTCGCCGGCGCACTGACGCGCGCGCGCGGAAAAATTTTCCGCAAATTTTTCCATGCCGACCTACGAATATGTCTGCGAAAAATGCGGCCACGAGTTTGAAGCCTCCAATCCATTTCCGCCAAACCGCTGCGGATTTGTCCCGAAGATCTTTGCGGCCAGAAAAAATGGGGGCGCGGCAAAGTGAAAAAGAAAATCAGCGCGGGAGCCGGATTGCTTTTCAAAGGCAGCGGCTTTTACATCACCGACTATCGCAGCGAAAAATACAAGGACGTCGGCCAAAAAAGATTCCGCTCCGGCCAAAACTCCCGCCGGCGACGCCAAACCAGCTGCCAAACCGGCAAATCCAGCCGCCAAAGCGGAAAAAAAATGAAGACGACGTTGCATCGGTTTCGCGATTCAACGATTCAACGATTCAACGGCTTCGCGATTCGCCACGCTTTCATTCTTTGCGCCCTGTTTTTTCCGCTGCACGCGCACGCGGATTTTTCATTGCCCGGCAAAATTTCTGCGCGCAGCGTTTCCGGCCAGTTCATCGTCGTCGGCGCGGATCGCAATTTCGACGCTGGCCGCTTCGTCCGCGTGTCGCCACCGACGCGAATCTTGTCCGGCTCGAACCCGCGTTGCTGGCCGTTTCCGCCGAGCGCATCAAGGAGTCGCTTTGGCGCGACTTGAAGATCAAACCCGACGCGCCATGGCGCGGAAAAATTTATCTGGCGCTGCATCCGGCGCAGTCGCTCGACGAAAACGTCACCATTGTTTCAGCACACCGTCCGCCAGCGGCTGGAGTTATCAAGTGCAGTTGCCCGATGTTTTGCCGCGCACGCGATTTGTCGCGCGCGCTGGTCGCCACGCTGCTGTTGGAATTCGCCAACCGCAACGCGCAGTCGCATTCCGCAGAAATTCCCGCGTGGCTGGCCGACGGTCTGTCGCAACAATTGCTGGCGGACAGTTCGTCGGAAATCATTTTGTCAACGCCGAACAAAATCGTGAACGGCTTGCCGTCAAAATCGGATGGTCACAACCGAAAGCGGCATTGATCCGCTTGCCGGCGCGCGGCGCGATTTTGCGGAATTCTCCCGCGCTGACGTTTGAGGAATTGAGCTGGCCGACGGACGCGCAACTTTTGCGGAAACGACGGCGGCGCGTATCGCGCCAGCGCGCAGTTGTTCGTGGGCGAATTGCTCGACCTGAAAAATGGCCCGGCGCATTTGCGCGCGATGCTTCAAAAACTGCCGCAATTTTACAACTGGCAGACGGCGTTTCAATCCGCGTTCCGCGCCGAGTTTCCGCGACCGCTCGACGTGGAAAAATGGTGGGCGTTGCAAGTCGTCAATTTTGCCGCGCGCGATCCCGGCCCGCAATGGACGCCCGCCGTCAGCCGCGAAAAACTCGACGAAATTTTGAGCGTGCCGGTCGAGGTGCGCTCCGTTTCAAACAGCCTGCCGTCTCACGCGGAAATTTCATTGCAAGCCGTCATCCGCAATTTTGATTCCGCGCGGCAGACGGAAATTCTTCAAATCAAGTTGCGCGATTTGGGACTGGCGCAATTGCGCATGGCTCCGCAATTGTCCGTTTTGACCGAGCGCCTATCGCCGTGCGATCGCCGATTATTTGGGCGAGCGAAACATTTCTGCGCCGTCCCCGCGCTCGGCAAACCGCGTTTCAAATTCGTCTAAAAAAGCTGGCTCGCGTGAAACTCTAAAAAAACTGGATGCCCTTGACGCGCAGCGGCGGACAATTGAAACCGCCATCAAGCCGGATGTTTTCACGCCCGCGAAACTTGAACGCGCCGCCGCCTTGAGCGGTCAACTTGACAGAAGGCGATTCACATTTATAGTGCGCATACTGACAAATGCAGACGGAAAATTCATCTGCGAACGGCAAGGAGCCGCCTTCGCGCAAATCAATTCAATTCGCTAAAACAATTCAAATCCGCCGGACGCGGCTTTTGGCGCGATGTTTCCGATGCCGACTGGAACGACTGGCAATGGCAGTTGAAACACCGCATCACGAACGCGGAGCAATTGCAGAAATTCCTGCCCACGCTCACGCCCGAAGAATTTGCCGGCGCGAAACTCGCGAACACCAAACTCGCGCTCGCCATCACGCCGTATTTTTTCAACCTCATTGATCCGGCGGATGAAAATTGTCCCGATCCGGCTGCAAGTCATTCCCAAGCTCGCCGAATCCCACACCGCGCCGTGGGAAATGAGCGATCCCGTCGGCGAAGATTCGCATTCGCCCGTGCCCGGACTCGTGCATCGTTATCCCGACCGCGTTTTGTTTCTGGTGACCGACCGTTGCGCCGCGTATTGCCGTTATTGCACGCGCTCGCGGCTCGTGAGCAACGCCAGCGGCTACGATTTTCATCCCGAATTCGACAAGCAGATCGCCTACATCGCCGCGCATCCCGAAATCCGCGACGTGCTCTTGAGCGGCGGCGACCCGCTGCTGTTGAGCGACGAGAAGCTGGAAAATCTTTTGAGCCGCCTGCGCGCGATTCCGCACGTTGAATTTTTGCGCATCGGCACGCGCATCCCGATGTTTCTGCCGCAACGCATCACGCCCGAACTGTGCGCGATGCTGAAAAAATTTCATCCGCTGTTCATGAGCGTCCACTCGAACCATCCGCGCGAACTGACGACCGAAGTGCGCGACGCGCTGGGCCGCCTCGCCGACGCCGGCATTCCGCTCGGCAACCAGAGCGTCTTGCTCAAGCACGTCAACGACGACGCGACCGTGATGAAGGCGCTCGTGCAGAAGCTGCTCATGTGCCGCGTGAAGCCGTATTATCTTTACCAGTGCGATCTGATTTCCGGCTCCGCGCACCTGCGCGCGAGCGTGCGCAAGGGCATCGAGATCATGCAGCAATTGCGCGGGCACACGACCGGCTACGCCGTGCCGCAATACGTCATTGACGCGCCCGGCGGCGGCGGCAAGGTGCCGGTCAATCCCGAATACGTCTTGAGCCACAACGCCGACCGCGTGGTGCTGCGCAACTACGAGGGAAAAATTTTCGAATATCCCGAAGCCGCCGACGGCACGCCGCTTTCCAAACCGCCGAAAGAAATTGAGGAGCCGGAGTTGGTTTAATGCAACCAAGCGAAAAATCTAAATGGATGCATCCGAAAGAAAAAGCTATTCGGGTCTGCCGTGCTGTTCTAAATAATGAAATGGGCGTTATTGAAGCTTCACGAATTCTTTCCAAGCGATCATTCAGCCAAGGATTTGAAAATGATCCTGACGTTATAACTTTTGTTGCAATTGATTCTTCAACTGACCATTTGCCAATTGGAGAAGTTCGGAAACTTTGGAATCCAGAAGTTCTCGTGCAAAAAGATAAGGAAATTGCAAAGTGTGAAGATTTCTATCGCGCGCAAGCACGTGAAGCCTGTGAAAGATTGATGAAGAAAATTTCCGATTCAATTGAAGAAGCGGATTCAGTTAATCTCTGAATTGGAATTTTTCCTTCGTGCCTTTGTGTCTTGGTGTTTAATCTTGTGGAGAAATGTTCCGTGAATCGCTCCAGACCAAAACCGCGCGGCTGAAAAAAATCATCGCCGGTTTCCAAAAGACTTATCCCGACGCGCACTGCGAGTTGACTTACGCGAACCCGCTCCAATTGCTCGTCGCCGTGATCCTTTCCGCGCAATGCACGGACAAGCGCGTCAACATGATCACGCCGGAGTTGTTCAAAAAATATCGCACGGCAAAAGATTTCGCGGACGCGCCGCGCGCGGAACTGGAGCAGTTCATCAAGTCCGCCGGATTTTTCCGCAGCAAGGCGAAGAACATCCAGAACTGCTGCCGCAAACTCGTCGAGCGCCACGGCGGCGAAGTGCCGCGCACGATGGAGGAATTGATCCAGCTCGACGGCGTCGGGCGCAAGACGGCGAACGTCGTCCTCGGCAACGCGTTCGACGTGGTCGTTGGCGTCGTCGTGGACACGCACATGATACGATTGTCGCACCGGCTCGGCCTGGTCACGGAAAGGACGCCGGAAAAAATAGAACTCGCGCTGATGAAACTGTTGCCGCAGAAATACTGGCTGGATTTCAGCCATTGGCTCGTCTGGCACGGACGCCGCCGTTGCTTCGCGCGCAAGCCGGATTGCGCGAATTGTGAAGTCAAAAAATTCTGCCCGCAAATCGGGGTAAAAATTTAACCACCAAGGCACAAAGGCACCAAGAATAAGGCTTTCCAAAAATTTGGTGTCTTGGTGTCTTGGTGGTTAATGAATTTCATGGTTCTCAATTCCGGCAAGTGCGACGCGGCGTTCAACATGGCGTTGGACGAGGCGTTGCTCGAAAATGTTTCGCAAATCGGAAAACCGGTTTTGCGATTTTACGGCTGGACAGAACCTGCGGCGACGTTCGGCTATTTCCAAAAATTTTCCGAGGTCGAGCGTGCGACGCATTTGCGTCCGCTCATCCGCCGTCCGACGGGTGGCGGCATCGTGCCGCATGATGCGGACTGGACTTACAGCTTTGTTGTTCCGCCAAATCACGAATGGTATTCGCTCAAGGCGATTGAAAGCTACCGCCGCATCCACGAATGGATTCAAAGCGCGTTCGCAAAACTGAAAATTGAAACAGAACTCGCGCCGTGCTGCAAAAAATCCGCGCCGGGACAATGTTTCGTCGGTTACGAAAAATTCGATTTGCTCTGGCACGGCAAAAAAATCGCGGGCGCAGCGCAGCGGCGGAACAAATTTGGTTTGTTGATTCAAGGCTCGATTCAACCGCCGCCAATCAAAATTGCGAGAGATGGTTTTGAAAATGCGATGCGCGAAGCCGCGTGTGAAAACTTTCAGGTCGAATGGCGAGAATTTTTGCCGGACGAAAAGCTATTTTCATGCGCAGAGAATTTCGCATTGGAAAAATATGCGCAGGCGAGCTACAATCAAAAGCGTTGAATGGCGGTTGTTGAATCGAATCATTTAAGTTGTGAAAAATTCCCTGTCGTTTTTGGGATGTTTGGGCAAAGGAGTTGTTGTTGGAATCATTTCCGCGATTTTCCCGGCGCAATTTTTGTGTGGGCAGGTTTTGATGAGCAGCGGGGCGTATTCGCAGAATTTTGATTCGCTGGCAAGTTCCGGCAGCGCGAATAGTTGGACGGACAATTTCACTTTGCCGGGCTGGTATGCTTCCAAAAAAGTTTTGCCCGCCGTCGTCACGAATTACATTGCGAGCACGGGTTCGCTTACGACGGGCGCGCTTTACAGTTACGGCGCGGCGGCATCGGCCAATCGCGCGATTGGCCTTTTGGTTTCCGGCACGCCCGGCGACATGGCTTTCGGAGTCCGCTTCACAAACGACACGGCTTTTGTCCAAAGCAACATCGTGGTTTCTTTCACCGGCGAACAATGGCGCAATGCCAACGCCTCGGCGCAAACGCTCGCGTTTTCTTATCAAATTGGAACTTCGCTAACGAATGCAGATGGCGGAGGTGAATTTGCTTGGACGCCTTTTGCCGTGCTGAATTTCACAACGCCAGTCGTCGTCGGCAGCACGGGCGCTTTGGACGGCACGGCTTCGACTAATCAAACAGTTTTTACAAATTTAGCGCTCGCGGGAGTCGCAGTTCAGTCGGGACAGGAATTATTTTTGCGCTGGTTTTTGGCGCAGCCTGCATCGGGCAGCAGTCCCGGCGTGGCCATTGACAATCTCACCGTCAGTTTTCAATCAGCCGGCACTTCATCGCCAACAATCACGACTCAACCGCAGAGCCAGATGGCTGGCGAATCCGGTTTTGCTTTGTTCTCGGTCGCGGCCAGTGGCAGTCCGTCGCCGAATTTTCAATGGCAATTCAATGGAACAAACCTTGATGGCGGGACAAATTCAACTCTCATTCTGAACAATTTGACGGCGAATCAAGCTGGAAATTATTCCGTCATCGTGACCAATTCTGCCGGTTCAATCACAAGCACTCCCGCTGCTCTTCTCGTCACGCCTGTTTCATTCGATGCGACGAACGGCGAGATTCGGATTTTGCAATACAATGTTGAAGGCAACGGCTCGATGGATTGGAGCACCAACGCGACGCAAGTGCAGGCTATCGGACGCGAGTTGATGTATCTCAACCCGGACATCATCACGTTCAATGAAATTCCAACGACGAATCTCTGGCAAATGACGAATTGGGTGACGGCATTTTTGCCCGGCTATTTTCTGGCGACGAATTCCTTCGGCGACGGTTTCATTCAAAATGTCATTGCCAGCCGTTTTCCGATTACGCGCTCGGCGAGCCATTTGCACAATTCAAATCTGGACCAATACGGCTACACCAAGTCAAATTTCACACGCGACCTTTTTGAAGCGCAAATCGCCGTGCCGAACTGGCCGCTGCCGTTGCACGTTTTCGTCGCGCACTTGAAATCCACTGGCGAAACCACACCGCAAGACGACGCCAACAAACGCGCCGCCGAAGCGTCCGCCGTTTCAAATTATTTTGCGGCGACTTTTTTGACCGGAACAAATGCGGCGCATCCTTACGTCTTGGACGGTGACATGAATGAAGACGCATTTTTTCCCGACACCGATTATGTCAGCGGTCATCCGATTCAACAGCTCACGAGCGCGCCGACCGGATTGCAAATGACCATTCCGATCAATCCCGTCACGCATACCGATTTGACCGAATCCATTCAAAGCTCGCTCGACACGCGCTTCGATTACATCCTGCCGTGCCCGATGCTTTTCTCGAACGTGGCCGGCTCGGAAGTTTTCCGCACCGATTTGCTGACGAATTTACCGCCGAACCTGAACAGCAACGACGACGAAATTGCCAGCGACCATTTGCCCGTGCTGATGGTTTTCAAAAATCCTTTTGACACACAGTTCAAACTGCTTTCTGTCGGCGTGACGAATCAAATCGTCTCGCTGCAATGGGAATCGCAAAACAATCGCAGCTACAACATCGAGGCTTCGACGGATTTGTTTTCGTGGTTGCCGTTCGCGACGAATATCGTGACTGCGACAACCAATATCGGTTTCATTTTCACCACCAATGGCGTCAGCGACGCGATGAAATTTTTCCGTATTTATCGCGCTCCGTGAAAATTTTCGCGGAAGCGGAGCCAGAGTATTTTCTGCAAGCCCGCTAAAATTCTCGCCTGAAACTTTTCATTCTGATATTTTCATGCATGATTCGGCTCGTTTTATTCGACATTGACGGCACGCTCGTTCACACCGGACACGCCGGAACGCAGGCGTTCGCCAAAACGTTCGCGACCGAATTCAACTTTCATCATGGCACCGAAAAAATAAAATTCGCCGGGCGCACCGACGTCAGCCTCGTCCGCGAATTTTTCAAAATCCACGGACAGCCCGAAACGCCGGAACATTTCGCGCAATTTTTCGAGCGCTACGTTTTCTGGCTCGACCACATCCTTGCGCACAGCGAGGGCAAAATCTGCCACGGCGTCCCAAAATTCATCGCTGATTTGCTGGCGTTGCCGAATCCGCCTACGCTTGGATTGCTCACCGGCAACATCAGATTGGGTGCGGAACTCAAACTTCGCCGTTACGGACTCTGGGAATTTTTTTATTTCGGCGCATTTGCCGATGATCACGAAGACAGGAATCACATTGCTGTTGCTGCGCTCGAACGCGGACGGCGCGTGCTGGAGAAAAATCTGCAACCGCAGGAAATCATTGTGGTGGGCGATACGCCATTTGACATTCGTTGCGGAAAATTTATTGGCGCAAAAGTTCTGGCCGTCGCCACCGGCGGCGCGACGCTGGACGAACTTAAAAAATGCCAGCCGGATTGGGCGGTCAAAGATTTGACACAAATCAGCGCGCGGGAAATTATTGAACCGTTACGGCGATAATTTCTCGCGATGCGGCAAATGGTCGCGATTCCAAAGGCTTAAGGCAGCGTCGCTGGTGTCTTCAAAAAGAAATTGCAGCGTCGGCGATTCGACGTGGCCGTCGCAAAATACCACGTTGGCTTTGCCTTGATGGCGTGAATGAGCTCGTTTAGTGCTTGCCGAATAATCATAATCAGAAGTGATCATCAAACCTGCGTTGCTGTAAGCGCGTCCCAGCGGCCATCCGCCATCTGCGATGAATCCTAGGCCGCCGAAAAATCCATCTCCCATTGCGATCATTTCACTTGGATTGACAACTTCTGATTCTTTTACAGCGGGGGCCGGCAGATGCGAAACTGTCCAAACATAATGTCCGCCAAGTCCAAGCGAATTAGTGTCCGTCAATGAACTGAAACCATAAGCATTGTAACCATAATATGAATAATCACCTTTAGGAAAACTTGAAGGCTCGTAAGCGGCAGGGCATTTAAAGACTCCTCGATGCAGCCACGCTAAATCTTTGGTGTGGCGTTCCATTTCATCATGCAAAGCAATTGTCTCTGTAGTAGCTTCAGAATGCGGATTTATCGCCAAAGGATAAAAATTGTTATCTGCGACAAATGCTTGTAGTGCAATTCCAAGTTGCCGCACGTTGTTGGCGCATTGAATTCGCAATGCTTTTCCTTTGGCTTGAGAAATTGCCGTCAACAAAAGCGCGGCCAAAATCGCGATGATGGCAATGACGACGAGCAGTTCAACCAGCGTGAACGCTGAATTTTTGTTCGAGCGTTGCAGGGTCACGTCAAAGTGATACTGCATTTCGTCTTTTCTTTCAATGGCCAACATTTAATCTTCGCGCATGGCACATTTGCAAAAGGCGATTGACGAAGCCGTCGCGACGCTTCGCGGGCTGACGAATCTGGAAGAGCCACTCGCGCACGCGGCGAAACTGGTTTTGAACTGCCTGACTTCCGGCAAAAAATTGCTCGTCTGCGGCAACGGCGGCAGCGCGTCGGACGCCACGCACCTGGCCACGGAATTTCTCTGCCGGTTCAAGGAAGATCGCCGTCCGTATCCGGCCATCTCGCTCACGGCCAACGGCGAGTTCATGACCGCCGTGTGCAACGATTATCACGCCGACGAAATTTTCGCGCGGCAGGTCTGTGGTCTCGCCGAAAAAGGCGACGTGCTCATCGCGTTCACGACGAGCGGCAAATCAAAAAACATTTTGCGAGCGCTCGAAGAAGCGAAGCGCAAAGAAATTGAGAGCATTTGTTTCCTCGGACGCGACGGCGGATTCACGAAGGGCGTGGCGACGATTGATTTGATCGTTCAAGGAAATTCAACGGCACGAATTCAGGAAGGCCACAAATTGCTCATGCACGTTCTTTGCGAAATGGTGGATGAAAAGCTGCCGAAGAAATAATCAGAAATAATCCGGCTCGTTTCCGCTTTTCCATTTGATGTTGCAACCCATGCTGGCTTTTTGATTGGGCGAAACGAGTTTGCCGGCAAGCACGGCGTCGAGCGCGGCGCGCAAATCTTTTCCGGAGACCGGCAAGCCATTTCCCGGACGGCTGTCATCCAATTGGCCGCGATAAACCAGTTTATGATTTGCATTGAACAGAATAAAAATCCGGCGTGCAGGCGGCGCGATAATCTTTTGGCGACAGCCTGCGATTCATCGTAAAGATACGGAAACGTGTAGCCGGCGGATTTCGCTTCTTCCTTCATTTTCGCCGGGCTGTCGTCGGGATAATTTTCAACGTCGTTGGAATTGATGCCGACAATGCCGACGCGCGATTGGTAATCGCGCCCGATTTGTGCGAGTCCGGCGCGGATATGTTTCACGTACGGGCAATGATTGCAGATGAACATCACGAGCACGCGGCTTGCCGCGAAAATCCGCCAGCGAAACTGTTTTGCCGTTTGTGTCCGGCAATTGAAATCAGGCGCGGTCGTGCCGAGCGGCAGCATGGTGGAAGGTGTCAATGCCATGCAAAAATATAAGTCCGAACTCCAAAGTTCAAAGCCCAAAGTTATTTACGATTGATGATTTACGATTTACGATTTGTGCAATCGTGTCCAAGAACATTGTTTATTTCGATCTGGAAACGCAAAAGTCCGCCGATGAAGTGGGCGGCTGGGGCAACATTTCCAAAATGGGCATGAGCATCGGCGTGACGTGCAGCAGTGCGAGCGGCGAATATAAAATTTACGGCGAGAAGCAGGTGGACGAACTGATCAAGGATTTGCAGCGCGCGGATCTGGTCGTTGGTTTCAACAATCTGCGCTTCGACTACGAAGTCTTGCACGGTTACACGTCGTTTGATTTAAGCCAACTTCCCACGCTGGACATGATGGTGGAATTGCAGAACAACGCTGAACCACCGGCTTTCGCTCGACTCGATCGCGACGGCGACGTTCGGCGTGGAAAAAACGGCGGAAGGTTTGCAGGCGATCCGGTGGTTCAAGGACGGCAGGCTTGCCGAAATCGCGGAGTATTGCTGCTACGACGTGAAAATCACCAAGCTCGTCCACGAATACGGCCGGCAGCACCGGCAGCTTCATTACAGCAACCGCTTCGGGAAAAAAATGACCGTGCCGGTGAGCTGGTAAAATTAAATCCGTAATTTGTGTCTTTTTGAATTTTCTCTTGGTGCGCTTGCTTTTAAAAAAGCTAGAGCCATAATCCGCCCATGTCCAATTCGTTGCTGACCATTGAGCACTTGCGCGTGGATTTTCCCGAAGTGGTCGCGGTCAACGATTTGACGCTGACGGTCGCGGCGGGCGACGTTTGCGGACTCATCGGACCGAACGGCGCGGGCAAAACGACGACGATGCGCGCGATTTCCGGCTTGCAGGAATGCACGCGCGGCTCCGTCAAGGTCAACGGCCATGAACTCGGCAGCGAGCCGGATGGGTTGAAACGGCAACTCGGCTTAATGCCGGATTTTTGCCCGACTTACGATCAACTTACCGCGTCGGAATTTCTCGACCATTTCGCCCGCGCCTACGACGTTCCGAATCGCGCCAAGCGAATTGACGAATGCTTGCAACTCACATGGCTCACCGAAAAAACAAATTCGCTCTGCGAAGAATTGTCGCGCGGAATGAAACAGCGGCTCGTCCTCGCGAAAACACTTTTGCCCGACCCGAAAGTTCTGCTGCTCGACGAGCCCGCCAGCGGCCTCGATCCGCTTGGCCGGATTGAATTGCGGAAAATCCTGCTGCAATTGCGCGAGGCCGGAAAAGCCGTTTTGATTTCGTCGCACATCCTCACCGAGCTTTCCGGCTTCTGCAATACGGCGGCAATCATGGAACGAGGCAAACTCGTCACGTTCGGAATAATCGCCGAACTCGGCCAGAAAATGAGTCGCCGCCAGATGTCCGTAAAATGGCGCGCGGACGACGGCAAGGCTCTGGATATTTTGAAAAATGCGAACGTCAAAAATCTCACAGACACAAATCTCGGCGCGACATTTACTTTTGACGGCGACACGAACGCGCTTGATGAATTGCTCAAAACCCTCGTCGTCCAAGGCATCCGCATTTCCGAATGGCGCGGCAGCGGCGATGATTTGGAACAAATCTTTTTGCAGTCCGGCGCGAAGGAATTGATGTGAACCTGAGCGACAATCCAATTTTCCTGACGCAAAAACGTCTTGTGCATCGCGGCGGCGTGCTTGCGGCCATTTTGATTGCCGCGCTCATCGGCGTCAGTTTGCTTTCCGGGCTGATTGCTTATCTCGCTGACCCGCTGAATTTTCCAGATTTTCACTCGCCGCATGAAGCAGGCAAAATGTTTTACGGCTGGACAATTGGTGTGGAAATTCTCGTGCTTGTCATCGGCGGCTTCAGCAAAATTTCCCGCACACTTGTCGAGGAACGCAAGGCCGGACTTTGGGACAGCAACCGTCTGACTCCGCTTAAACCATCGCAATTGGTCACCGGCTACTGGCTCGGTTCGCCGTTGCGTGAATTTTACATGGCCGCGATTCTCGCCGGAACTGGACTCATCATCGTTTTGCTGGCGAAATTGCCGCTCACGCTCTGGCCTGGAACACAGATTCTCATTTTCAGTGGCGCTCTATTTTTCGGACTGCTCGCAACACTTGTCGGAATGGCGTTTCAAAAACCGCAGGCTGGAATCCTGATTGTAGGCGCGCTTTTCTTTTTTTGCATGCCGTCGCTTTCATTTTCCAAGTTCACCATCATCAATTTTCTGCTGCCGGTTTATGGAATCGCGAACTTGTTTCAGGATGAACCGCCAAAATACGGATTGGACTGGACTGGATCACCGGAAATTTTTGGAATTCCCATTCCGCCAATTCTTTTGAGCCTCGTTCTTCAATTTATCTTGGGAATTTTCCTCTGGCGCGCCGCCGTCCGCAAAACGGCGAATCCTTTTCAACCGCTGATGCTGCGATGGGAAGCCGTTACGATTTTTGGAATTCTGCTCGTTGCGCAACATGGTCTGATTTGGGGATTGTGGCGCGGACAATTTCCGGCTGAAGTGAGTCATAGCAGGTTTCAGGATTACGGATTCCTGCTTTCCGTCGTCCATTGCGGCATGATTTTATTGGCAACAATCATTCTTGCTGCGGCAAGTCCGCAACCTGAAACCGTCCGAGTAAAAGCCATGCGACGTGGCATCAAAAATCTTGGCGCGATTTTTTCCAGCAGTTCGGTTTCGCTTGCGTTCGCGCTGGCCGCTGCCGCCGCCGTAGTTTTGTTTTCGCAATGCGTATTTTCGTTCAGCGGTTCGTGGAAAATTTACCTCATCGCCGTCGGAAATCTGTTGACGTTCTTCCTGATTTTTTCGCTGCTGCTGGAATTTTGCCGGTTGCGCCATAAACGCCGCGCGCTCGGCTTCGTCGCGCTCTGGCTTTTCATTTTGTGCGCGCTGCCATTCATCCTCGCCGGCGTTTTCTCCAATGCTGCGATTGGCAAAATGTCATTGCTTTCACCGGGCGTCGTTGCGCTCGCAAATCCGAACGACGAAAATCTAACTTATTTGCTTGGCATCGTCGTCGGACATTTCGGTGTCGCTATGCTTCTATTCCTCGGCTGGCAGCGGCAATGGAAACAATTGCTGGCACGCGCCGTCTGACTTCAAAATTGGATTGTCCGAACGTCGTTTTCACGGCAACCTTCGTGCTTCGTTATGCAGCAAGTGAACCTCGGCATCATCGGCGGCGGAACTGTTGGCGGCGGCGTTTTTGACGCGCTCCAACGGAATGGAGGTTTATTGTCCTCGCGCATCGGCGTCCGCGTTCACGTTGAAAAAATTGCCGTCCGTTCGCACAAAAAAAATCGCGCGGTCAAAATTCCTAAAAATTTGCTGACGGAAAACTGGCGCGAAGTCGTCTGACGATCCAAAAATCCAAGTCGTCGCCGAACTTGTCGGCGGCACGACTGTCGCGCGTGAAATTGTTTTGGCCGCGCTCAAACTCGGCAAGCCAGTCGTCACCGCGAACAAAGCGCTGCTTTCCGCGCATGGCGAGGAACTTTTTGCGGCGGCGAAAAAATTCGGCGCGAATCTTTATTACGAAGCCAGCGTTTGCGGCGGCATTCCGATCATCAAATCGTTGCGCGAAGGTTTTGTCGGCAACCGCATCAACGCGCTTTACGGCATCGTCAACGGCACTTGCAATTACATTTTGACGCGCATGAAACTCGAAGGCGCGGACTTCGCCGAAGTTCTCGCCGACGCGCAAAAACTCGGTTACGCCGAAACGCCGCCCGACCTCGACATTGACGGCCACGACGCCGCGCACAAGATCGGCATTCTTGCGTCGCTCGCGCACGGCTTTTGGGTGAACCCAAAAAAAATCCACGTCGAAGGCATCCGCCATGTCAGCGCGCTCGACATCAAATTTGCCGGCGAACTCGGCTACACCATCAAGCTGCTCGGCATCGTCAAAAAAATTGAAGGCGCGTGTCGCGTGCAGGTTTCCGTTTATCCGACTCTTGATTCCAAACGCGCACGTTCTCGCCAGTGTGAATTATGCTTTCAACGCCGTCTTTGTGCGCGGCGATGTTGTCGGCGATTCGCTTTTTTACGGACGCGGCGCGGGCAAGGATGCCACGGCCAGCGCGGTCTTGAGCGATCTGGCCGATGCCGCGCTTGATCTGAAATTCGCCAACAAACATCGCCTGCCGCCGTTCGTGCCGCACGAATGTTCCGGCGCGGTCGTGCCGATTGAAGAAGTCGTCTCGCAATATTTTGTCCGGCTCAATGTCGTTGACCGTCCCGGCACGCTCGCAAAAATCGCGGCGATTTTTGGCGCAGTCGAACATCGGCATTTCGTCCGTCATCCAGCCCGAAGGCCACGAAGGCGAAGGCGTGCCGCTGATTTTCATGCTGCACTACGCGACCAACGGCGCGGTGAGCGGCGCGTTGAAAAAAATCGGCAAGCTGCCCGTCATCAAAAGCAAACCGGTGATGATTCGGGTGGAAAATTTTGAGTAAGAAAATTTCGCGCGACCCGTAAATTTCCATGCCGCTTCTATTTTCATCTACGAATGGTCAATCGCCCGCAGTCAATCTGCGCGAGGCGATGCTCGCTGGCCAGGCGCCGGACCGCGGACTTTATTTTCCTGAAAAATTTCCAACACTCACGCCGGATGAAATCGCCGCGTTCGCCAAATTGCCGTATCACGAAATCGCGTTTCGCGTCTTGTCGAAATACACCGACGGAATCATTCCGTCCGACGTGCTCGCTGCGATTTGCCGCGACGCCTACAATTTTGACATTCCGCTTGAAAAAGTTTATGACCGCGTTGTCGTGATGCGGCTCGATCAAGGGCCGACGGCGTCGTTCAAGGATTTTGCCGCGCAAATGATGGCGCGGATTTTCGGAAGATTTTTGCAGCGAAGACGGCAAGCAACTCACCATTCTCACCGCGACCAGCGGCGACACCGGCGCGGCGGTGGCGCACGCGTTTCACAATGTCCCCGGCATCCGCGTCATCGTGCTGTTTCCGATTGATGAAGTCAGCTTGAGCCAGCGCAAATTGATGACCACGCTGACGCGACAACGTCCGCACCGTGGCGATTGACGGCAAATTCGACGACTGCCAGGCGATGGTGAAACAGGCATTCGCCGATCCCGCGCTCAAACACATCCCGCTCTCGTCCGCGAACTCCATCAACATCGGACGGCTGCTGCCGCAGAGCATTTATTATTTTTACGCCGCGTCGCGACTCGCGAAATCGGGCGAGCCGATTGTCTTCTCCGTGCCGAGCGGAAATTTCGGCGACATGATGGGCGCGGTCGTCGCGCGGCAAATGGGTTTGCCGGTGAAAAAAATCATCGCGTCGGTAAACGACAACGACGCGTTCCCGAAATTTCTTGCCAGCGGCCATTACGAAAAAATTTCGCCGTCGCGCAATTCGGTTTCCAACGCGATGAACGTCGGCCATCCGAGCAATCTCGCGCGGCTCGTGGCGGTTTATGGCGGGCACATGGATGAGACCGGCAAGATTCATCGGCAGCCCGACCTCGCCGCGATGCGTCGCGATCTGTTTTCCAGTTCGATTTCCGACCAGCGCACGCGCGAGACGATCCGCGAAGTCTGGAATAAATATGGATTGCTGCTCGAACCGCACGGCGCGGTCGCGTGGCGCGGCTTTGAAGACTGGCTGGCTACCGAACCGCTCAACGGCCTGCCCGCCGTGATTCTCGAAACTGCGAACCCGGCGAAATTCCCGGAAGAAATTGAAAAGACGATTGGCTTGCGCGCCCGACGTTCCGCCCGCGATGACCGCCGCCATCAAATTGCCGGAAGATTTTGACCGCATGGGCGCGGATTACGAAAAATTTCGCGACTATCTCCTCAAACGTCACGCGGCTTGATTGCCAGCGCATTTCTGGCATTCTCATTTTTCCGAAAATTCAACATGGCTCTGATTGTTCAAAAATATGGCGGCACATCGGTCGGCAACCCTGACCGCATCAAAAATGTCGCGGCGCGCGTCGCTAAATATCGCGAGCAAGGCGATCAAGATTGTCGTCGTCGTTTCCGCGATGAGCGGCGTCACGGATAATCTAATCAAATTGGCAAAGGAAATCATGCCGTTGCCGAGCGAACGCGAGATGGACATGCTCCTCGCGACCGGCGAGCAGCAGACCATCGCGCTCACGGCCATCGCGCTGCACGCGCTGAACATTCCTGCGGTTTCCATGACCGGCGCGCAGGCGGGCATCGTCACCGACGTGGTTCACACCAAGGCGAAAATCCACAACATCACGCCGAAGAAAGTCCATGAATTGCTCGACGCAGGCAACGTCGTCATCGTCGCCGGTTTTCAGGGCGAAACGCAGGATGGCCAGATCACGACGCTCGGCCGCGGCGGTTCGGATTTGACGGCCATCGCGCTGGCCGCCGCGCTCAAGGCCGACCTTTGCCAGATTTATACGGACGTTGACGGCGTTTATACCGCCGATCCGCGCATTGTGCCGAACGCGAACAAGCTTTCGGAAATTTCCTACGACGAAATGCTCGAACTCGCCAGCCTCGGCGCGAAAGTGATGCAGAGCCGCTCGGTGGAATTTGCCAAAAAATTTGGCGTCGTGTTTGAAGTCCGCTCC
Source organism: uncultured Verrucomicrobiae bacterium (assembly GCA_963746345.1). Lineage (GTDB taxonomy): Bacteria > Verrucomicrobiota > Verrucomicrobiia > Limisphaerales > UBA11358 > UBA11358. Next base: position 1,088,736 of record CAVVAN010000004.1, on the reverse strand, counting down.
AGCCTAAATGAAAACCCAGGAACGATTGTGAAAGAAGAAACCAAAAGCATGGAAGGCGTCGTCGTGCGCGGCGTCGCGCTCGACAAAAATCAGGCCAAGGTCACGCTCGTCGGCGTGCCGGACAAACCCGGCGTGGCCGCGCGCATTTTCAAGGCGCTCGGCGACGCGAGCGTGAACGTGGACATGATCGTCCAAAACATCAGCCACGGCACGGGCACGCCGCAGACGGACATTTCGTTCACCGATGGACAAGCCGGATTTGCTCAAGGCGCAAAAAGTGATTGACGGCTTGAAAGGCGAAATCGGCTTCCGCGAAGTCATTACCGCCGAAAAGATCGGCAAACTGTCCATCGTCGGTGTCGGCATGAAATCGCACACGGGCGTGGCCGGAAAACTGTTTGAAACGCTCGCGCAGGCCGGCGTGAACATTGACATGATTTCCACGAGCGAAATAAAAATTTCCGTCGTGATTGACCTCGCGAAAGGCGAAGCGGCGACGAAGGCGGTTCACGCGGCGTTTATTGGGTGAACATTACTGCGCCTTCACGCGATAGAAGCGTTGTGGAGCCGAGATGGTGTCATTGATGGAAATCACGGAGTTGGAGCCGATGAGATTCGAGGCAAGTATGCTCCATTGCAGTGGTGGCGTCAGGCTGTTTGCGTAATCCACTTCATATAAATGGTTGGAAACGGCAGGAAACGAAATCACGGGATATTGCGTGACGGGCGACAAAGACGCCTGCACGTTGAAGGCTGGCACTGCGTTGGTGTCCAGGACGACCACTGTGACGCTCGCTGTGGAACAGTTTCCGCCGCTGTCGCAAACTTGATAAGTGAAAGTGTCAGTTCCCGTGAAGCCGGGATTGGGAGTGTAAGTGACGTTGGTGCGACCATAGGCTTCCGCGTAACGTCTCAAGGCTTCGATGAAATAATAGTCGCCGTAAATGAGTGAAACATCCACTTCCGGGCTGGGAAATTGCGGCGGCTCGCCTGTTCCATGCAAAAGTATTCCTCGGCTCGTTGTTCCTTGAGCGAGATAATTGGTCGAACCCAGCGATTCAAGAATGTTGTGCGCTCCGGTCCAGAGCGTGGCGCTGTCCTGCATATTCGTGACCAGTTGGCTAAGCTGAACCAAGGCGGACAACGTGATGGCCGCCGACGAAGAATCGCGCGGCGCGTTCGGGATATCGGGCGCGTCAAAATCCCAATACGGCACAAAATCGGATGGAACATTTGTGAGATAATAATTGGCCGTCCGCTTGGCGGCGTCGAGAAATGGCAGAAAACCGGTTTCGCGGTAAGCCATCGTAAAGCCGTAAATGGCCCAAGCCTGTCCGCGCGCCCAGGTGGACGTGGCGGAATAACCCGCACGCGTGCCTTGATATGTCAATTCGCCGTTGACAGTGCTATAAAGGACTTTCTGAAAAGTGCTGTTGTCAGCGCGAATTTGATTGGTCATCGCCCGTTGCGCGTGGCTAAACGCTTTGTCCGAAAAATTCGTGTTTCCGTTGATGTCAGTGGCGTGATAGAGCAATTCCGTGTTCATCATCGTGTCTATGATGACTTCGAAATTTGTCGGCGGAAGCAGTTGGTCATCGGCCAGACAACCCACGATGCGATTATACCGATTAGTCAGCGAACGCGCGGCGCGGAGCACCACTGATTGATAGGTTGGATCGCCAGTTATCCGATAACCATTTCCGAAACTGGTGTTGATCATGAATCCAATGTCATCAGTGTTGGTGTTGAACTGCTGTGACGAAATGCCCGCCGTCCATTCTTGCGCCCACTTTTCGAAATTGGTGTCGCCAGTTTGTTCATACAAATACCAAAGACAACCGGGAAAAAATCCGCTCGTCCAATCGGTGTCATTGACAGTGTTCCAACTGCCGTTGGTCTGCGTGCTGCGCGGATAAAGATTCGTATTATTGAGTTGCACGACAGTATTGCTCAATTGCAAGGCGGCAAATTGAAATAATCGCGTCAATTCAGGCGTCGTCACCGGCGTGTTTGAATTGATGACCAAAGTTCCGTGAGCCGGCGCACTGACCTGAAGAATTGTCAGTTGGTTGGTCTCTGTGTCGGAATCGTTCGCGAGCACGGGAATAGTGACAATTTGATTTTCATGGGTGACCGCGAAATCATTGACGGCATTTGGCGGATCCGCGTGAACCAAACCGGCAAACCACAAGACGGCCAGAACAGCAATTCGCATGGCGGTCGAAAGGCATTGTTTCTGTTGTCGCAAAAAAATCATTCTTGGAAAAATTGAAAATTGCTCGCTTTTCCAACCAAACAGGAATCTCAATCCCAACTCTTCACGAGCATAACCTCTCGCGTTGAGAATGCAATATCACTTGTATAGGCGTTTTAGTATTTGACCTTCACCAATCATCACACTAACCTGCCCATGTGAATCAAAACTTGAACCTGCTGCTTACGAACGCGCTGCTGACCAGCGCGGCAGTCGGGTTTTGATTCGTTCACGAAATTTATCAACCCACTGCCAGACGGCGGTGGGTTTTTTGTTTTAACTTCATCGCCGGACGGCAATAATCAGAAAGCACACGACCATGCAAAAAGATCCGTCGAAAAAATATCGTCCGTTCCCGCCGATTCATTTGCCGGAACGGCAATGGCCCAACCGCGTCCTCACCCACGCGCCGCGCTGGTGCAGCGTGGATTTGCGCGACGGCAACCAGGCGCTCGCCGTGCCGATGAACGTCTCGCAGAAACTGGAATTGTTCCAGACGCTCGTGAAGACCGGTTTCAAGGAAATCGAAGTCGGTTTTCCGTCCGCGTCGAACACGGAATTCGCCTTCAACCGTTTGCTCATCGAGAAAGGCCACGCGCCGGATGACGTGTGGTTGCAGGTGCTCGTGCAGGCGCGCGAGGATTTGATCGAGCGCACGGTCGAGTCGCTCGTCGGCGCGAAGAAGGCGATCATCCATTTGTATAATTCCACTTCGCCGGCGCAACGCCGCGTGGTTTTCGGAAAATCGAAGGAGGAAATCATCGCAAGTCGCCGTGCGCGGCGCGCAATGGATCAAAGACCGTTTGCCGCGACTCAAAGGCACGGAAGTCATGCTCCAGTATTCGCCGGAAAGTTTCAGCATGACGGAAGTGGAATTCGCCAAGGAAATTTCCGAGGCCGTCATGGACGTCTGGCAGCCGACGCCGGAACGCAAAATGATTTTGAATCTGCCGGACACGGTGGAAGTGGCGATGCCCAATGTTTATGCGGATCAAATCGAGTGGATGTGCCGCAACATCAAGAACCGCGACTCGCTCATCATCAGTTTGCACACGCACAACGACCGTTGCACCGGCGTGGCCGCGACGGAACTTGGCTTGCTCGCGGGCGCGGATCGCGTCGAAGGAACTCTATTCGGCAACGGCGAACGCACGGGCAATTTGGACATCGTGACCGTGGCGTTGAATCTTTACATGCACGGCATTGATCCGAAATTGGATTTTTCCAATCTCAATTCGCATCATCGAAGTTTATGAACGCTGCACCGGCATGACCGTTCCGCCGCGCCAGCCTTACGCGGGCGAATTGGTTTTCACCGCGTTCAGCGGTTCGCACCAGGACGCGATCAAAAAAGGTCTGGCGGAATGGGAAAACAAAAAGCGCGAACATTGGGACGTGCCGTATCTCACGATTGATCCGGCGGACATCGGCCGCGAATACCGCGAAGTCATCCGCGTCAATTCGCAGAGCGGCAAAGGCGGCGTCGCGTATCTGCTCGAAAGCGAATTTGGCATCGAATTGCCGAAAGACATGCAGCGCGAGTTCGGCCCGATCGCCAACGACGAAGTGGACAAACTCGGCCGCGAAGTCAGCGGCGCGGAATTGAAAGCAATGTTCTGGAGCGAATACGTCGAGCGCAATTCGCCGTGGCAATTGAAATCATTTGAAACTGAAAGCAAAAATGGCGTCGTCAAATGCCGCGCGAAATTATTGCAGAGACGGCAAGCCCGTCGAATTCTCCGGCGAAGGCAATGGCCCGCTGGCCGCGTTGGTTCACGGCTTTGCGAACGCACTGGCGTTCCACGTTTGAAATTTCCAATTACAGCGAGCACGCATTGAGTTCCGGCGAAGCAGCGGCGGCGATTTCCTACATTCAAATCAAAACCGCCGACGGCAAAATCCGCTGGGGCGCGGGCGTGGACACGAACATCGAACTCGCGTCAGTCAAGGCCGTGTTGAGCGCGTTGAATCGGTCATAGTTCTTCTGGTCAAAAATCCGCGCGGCAATTATACTGGCATGGTTATGAATGCCATTCGTTATTGGATTGTTGTTCCCGCTTTCGTTGTCGTTGCGATTTTTTTTGGATTTGGTTGCGCGAGCAAAACAGAAAAAAAAATGCGAGCGTTCAAACAACAACAAACATTCCGCCGTCACATTCGATTCCGTCGGTGACAAATTATCATGTTTCGGCAGTTGTTGCCACGCCGTCGGTTTATGTGCCGAGCATGGCGAACGCGTCGGGGCCGTTGTCTGACGGCATTCTTGTTTGGGATGGCACGACGAGAGAGACAAACGCCGCCGCAGATGCCGCGCAGGCGCATTTCACTTTCAGTTTTACAAATATTTCCGCCAATCCCGTCGTCATTCTGAACGTCCATCCTTCGTGTGGTTGCACCACAGCGCAATTGCCGCCGTTGCCGTGGGCGCTTGCGCCCGGCACAAACGGCCAGATGAAGGTGACCGTGAACCTCGTCGGAAAAAACGGCAAGCTTTTCAAAACCGTAAACGTTTCCACGGACAAAGGTTCAAAAATGCTCATGCTTATAATCACCATTCTGCCGCCGGTGATTCCGACTTTGACCGATGCCGACCGCGCTCGCGGTGTGGCGATGGCCAAAGTGGACCGGCAGGCGGTTTTTCACGGCGATTGCGCGGCCTGTCATGAAAAACCGGGCAAAGGCAAATATGGCAAAGCGCTTTATGATGCTATCTGCGGCGTTTGTCACGAAGCGGAGCATCGTGCCACGATGGTGCCTGATTTACACGCGCTCAAAATTCCAACTAATTTCGAGTTCTGGCAAACGTGGATCGCGCATGGCAAACCCGGCTCGCTCATGCCCGCATTTTCCACTACTGACGGCGGGCCGCTCAACGACATGCAAATCGCCTCGCTCGCAAATTACCTGAATTCGGCGATTCCATCTCACGTTCCACCACCGGTTCAGTAAGGCTTTGTGTGAAACAGAGCCGATTTTTACTTGCAAATGGCCGCCGGAGAGGTAGAATCTTCAGGTAATTATGACGCGCCCGGCACCTCGCAAGATTCTCCCGTTCGTCGTTTATCATTTTTTTGAGGACTACCGTTTAAGGTTCTCTTGGTCCTGGTTGTTTCTGCAATTTTGCAATTTCTCAACGCTCCTTGTGCTGGGAGCTTTAAGCTACTTCCTGATCAGTCATTTTGTTTTTCAATCTCTCAAGGTTTCCGGGGTAAGTATGTATCCGACCTTGTTCGATTCGGGAAATTATTGGTTGAAACGATATGCCTATCTTGAGCGCAACCCGCAACGGACCGATGTCGTCGCCCTTAAAGACCCGCAGGACGGCACACTTGTTGTCAAACGCATCATTGCGCTGCCCGGCGAATCTATTTACTTCAATAATGGCAACGTCTATGTCAACAGCAAACGGCTGAACGAGCCTTATCTGTTACCGCACACGCCGACCTATGCCTACGAAAAAAATGAAAACGAATTGATTTGCTGCGGCGAAAACCAGTTTTTGTCATGGGCGACAATCGTGGCAACAGTTGCGACAGCCGCACTTTCGGCCCCGTTTCGCGACAGGACATTCTTGGCGCAGTCGTCCAATAAATTCCCGAAATACTTGCGCAAACCGTTTGCGGCATTATGCTGTCAACCATGACAGCGAAATCAGTTGACGCAAGCAATCACGAAAAAATTTCCGCGCTCGGCGAACGTGTTTTGGCCGGCGGACAAATTTCCCGCGAGGAGGCGCTTTGGCTTTTCAATCTCGAAACGTCCGCCGACATTCTCGATTTGCTCGTCGTGGGCCAACCGCATCCGCGAACAATTCAAGGGCAACAAAATTCATCTTTGCTCCATCGTCAATGCCAAGGCCGGCGCGTGTTCGGAGAATTGCAGCTTCTGCGCGCAATCCTCGTATTACCAGACCGGCTCGCCGAAATATGGTTTCGTCGATCCCGAACCCGTGAACGAAGCCGCCGACGAAGCGAATAAAAATTCCGTCACCGCCGTCGGCCTCGTCGCCGCGTGGAAAGGCCTTAACGAAGGCCCGATGCTCGATGAAGTCTGCGACCGCATCCGCGAATTGAAAGCCGGCGGCAAGACGCGGCCCGACGCCTCGCTCGGCATCATCAAAAAACAGGAAGTGGCCGATCGTTTGAAAGAAGCCGGACTCGAATGTTACGGCCACAACCTCGAAAGTTCGCGCCGCTTTTTCCCGCAGACCTGCACCACGCACACGTTCGACGACCGGCTCGAAACCATCGGCTATCTGAAAAAGGCCGGCATCAAGATTTGTTCCGGCGGCATCATCGGCATGGGCGAGACGCGCGAAGACCGCTGCGACCTCGCGTTTGAATTGAAAGCCATCGGCGCGAACGTCGTGCCCGTCAACATCCTCAATCCCATTCCCGGCACGCCGTTTGAGAAAAACGCGCCGCTGCCCGTCATGGAAATCTTGAAGACCATCGCGTGTTTCCGTTTCATTTTGCCGCGACAGGAAATCATGATCGCCGGCGGACGCACCGTGAACCTGCGCGACGCGCAAAGCATGATCTTCATGGCCGGCGCGAGCGCGCTGATGGTCGGCAACTATCTCACCACGCTGAACCAGCCCGTCGAAAAAGATCTCCAGATGCTCAAAGACCTCGGCCTCGACCCGAGCTGGGACAGCCACGGTTTCAGCGACCAGGAAGAAAGCGGCTGCGGGTGTGGAAAAGAAAATTGCGAAGCGGAATCCGTCGCGGTTTAATGGTCGTAATGGAATTCTGTAGAAATCTCAGTGACATAAATTGCATTTATGTTCGTGTCGTCGCCGTTTGTTTTGTCCTAACGCTATTTTGTTCCTGTGCAACGCAAGATTCCATCCGCCCAAGCCTTCCGGCTAATGCATCCATGAACACATGGGCCGGACGTGGCGACCATTTGTTTATCGAACTCCATTCCGAGAGCGGGCAAAAATTTGTGTTTGCAATGGACACGGGATGTCCCGGCACCATTTTGGACAAGTCACAGGAGCCAGCATTGGGAAAATCCATTGGAAAGCAACGTATACCTTATGGCTGGGTTAAATCTGTCTACGCCAACAAATACAAGTCTCCCAAACTTTTTCTTGGCCAGACTGAATTACTTCTCGGCGACCATGTGCTAACGGACGACGTGAAACCGAAGATAGGGCGTCCGGTTGCCGGGATTTTAGGCATGGATTGCCTGTCGCACTATTGCATCCAACTGGACTTTGAATCCAGAACGATACGTTTCTTTGATCCCGACCATTTGAACGTGGAGGGTTTGGGCAAAGCATTTCCCCTGTCTGATTATTTCTGGGACCTTTCCACTCGCGCCGACGCCTTTGGTCTTCACAATCTTCGCTTTTTTCCTGATACCGGTGATCACGAGGACGGCGCGCTCAAGCCAAAATTGTGGAAGCAACAATTGCCGGGGAAAACACCTGCCAAGCTGGGCAAAATTGAAAATCTAAACGGCAGTTTGCGGCGAGAAATTTTTCTGCCGGAAGTGTTGTTCGGCGGCGAAACTTACACCAATGTCGTGATGAAGGATTGTTCCGTGGGCAATACGCCCGATGAAAATTTACTTGGCCTGCGGTTTCTGGCGCGGAACTTGGTCACGTTTAATTTTCCAAAACAGACAATGTATCTGAAACCCATCAGCGTCGGCCCGCTCCCGGATGCCAATGCCTCCACAAATTCATTGACCTACCGGGCGGCAAAATTTCTTGAAGATCTGAAGAAACAAGGACAACTACCCGGCTGGCTGAAAAACGAACGCGGCTGGCTCAAAGAAGATGGGGCAGGAGAAATATCATTTGGAATGCCCGCAGAAAGCGATGCCGATATTTATAACTTCAAAAAAACATTCATTGTCGAAAAGACTGGCGACCAATCCGAATATTTTTACACAGTTGTCCGGGCATCCAAAGCCAATGATTGGAAATTAGAAAAGTCCTGGCGTATCAACTCTGACGGAAAAATCATTGAAAATTACCCGACAAATAATACACCTCAAACAGACCAGCACTTCCCGGCGCCGTAGGCGCGACATCTTTGTAGAAACCCAAACCAAAAATTCCCCAGCCCCGTCGCGGCGGCATCATCGGTTGTAGCGGCGCTGTGTCAGCGCCGTCGCCGGTCACAGACCGACGCTACAGGATTTCGCTCCTACGGAGCTTTGGCCGTTTTTTAATTTTCCAACTACAAAGATGCCAGCCCTACGCGCTTTTTGGAAAAAACAATTCAGCGAAAATTTCGTCGCAAGAATCGGGCGCTTTATTTTTTCTCAAGAGATTTCGTGAACAAGCTGTCGAGCGATGCTTTGCCCGCGCCGCAGACGATGACGACGAGCGCGAGGCCGATGGCGAGCAGATGATATTCGAAGCCTTCGCCTTTTTGCGTGCCGAACCAGTTCATGAAAAATCCGTTCGCCGCGTGAACCGTCAGAATGGCGACGACCATGTTCGTGGCGATGCCGAACGCGGCGACGCGGCTCAAGCAACCGAGAATCAAGCCAATTGAGCCGGCGAATTCCGCCGCGATTGCCAGAAACGCCAGCGGTGCGGGAATGTGCATTTGTTGCGTGAAAAAATTCATCGTGCCGCTGAAGCCGTAACCGCCGAACCAGCCGAGCGCTTTTTGCGCGCCGTGCGGAAACATGACGATGCCGAGCGTGAGCCGCGCGATGAGCGGCGCGAAGCTGTCGTTGGTTTTGACGAGGAGTTGGAGTGCTTTCATAATGTTTTGTTGTTTCTTCAGTGATCAACAGAAGCGAACGAAGATAACGAAGAAATTTTTTTGTTTCCTTCGTTACCTTCTGTTCAGGTTTACTTTTTTTGTTTGGCGGTAAAAGTAGCGACGCGTTTGCCGAGAATTTCGCCGGTCAATTTGTCTTCTGCGTTTGGTTTTTCGTCGGGAGATTCCTGTCCGGCTTGCGCCATCGCGCCGGCAAAACTGCCGAGACGGTTGACGCCGTTTGGTTGCATCGGCATTTCTCCGAGGCCAATCCAAATCATGCTGTGCTGCATCGCCAGCGTGTGAAAATATTGCAACGTGCTGAACTTGTCGCCGCTCGGACTGTTTGAAACGGAAAATCCCGAAGCGATTTTATCACGCCACGCGGACGCAAACCATTTGCCAGCGGTCGCATCGGCGAAGGCTTTGAATTGCGCCGCCGGTCCGCCCATGTAAGTCGGCGAACCGAAAATTATCGCGTCGCTCGCGTCGAGTTGCGCGAACACGGCGTCATTTGTGTAACGGCCTTTTACGATGTCGTCGCCATTGATGGAAATGAGATTGGTTTTGACGTCGGCAACGGACGCCGCGCCTTTGTGAACGGCTTCAGCCATTTTCGTTGTGTGGCCGGAGCCGCTGAAGTAGATGACAGATACAGTTGGCATAATTTTATTTTTGTTTTTCAGTTCAATTTTCACAGAAGCAAACGAAGATAACGAAGGAATTTTCTTTATTTCCTTCGTTACCTTCTGTTCATCAGTTAAGGTCGAATAACAGCACTTGCGACGGTTTGTTCGCCGACAATTGCAATTTTGATTCGTCGCCAGTTGCGTCGCTAATGGCCGCCGCGTCGCCACCGGAAAGCGTCTTACCGTTCAAAACAATTTCGCCTTCTGCGATGTGCACCCACGCGTTGCGATCTTTTGCAAGCGTGTGCGAAACATTTTGCCCCGCTTCCAATTTCGCCAGCCACAAATCCGCGTCCTGATGAATCGCAATCGAACCGTCGCGTCCGGTTTTGCTTGTCATCAGATGTAGTTGACCCGTCGGCTTGTCGCTCAACGATTTTTCAGCGTAGCGCGGCTTCACGCCTTTCACGTCCGGCTGATCCAGATTTGCAACAGGTGGACCGCTTCGTCCTTCGACGGATTGAATTCGCTGTGCGTGCACGCCGCTGCCGGCGGACATGTATTGCAAGTCGCCGGGGCGGATGATGCGGCCGTTGCCCATCGAATCCTTGTGCTCCAGCGCGCCGCTCAAGATGTAAGTGATGATTTCCATGTCGCGATGCGGATGCGTGCCGAAACCCATGCCCGGCATCACGAGATCGTCGTTGATGACGCGCAGGCTGCGGAAACCCATCCATTGCGGATCGTGATAATCCGCGAAGCTGAAGGTGTGATAAGAATCCAGCCAGCCATGATTGGCGTGGCCCCGTTCATTTGCTTTTCGTATATTCATCATGGAAAGACTTTAGCGCGCGAATCGCGCTTCCGTGAAATACCATGTTTCTTGCCTCACCATAGATTTAAGTTATGCTAAAAAAATGGAACTGCGCCATCTCCGCTATTTCATCGCTGCTGCCGAGGAAGAAAATGTCTCGCGCGCGGCGTTGAAATTGCACGTCTCGCAGCCGGGCATCAGCCGCCAAATCCGCGACCTCGAAGACGAAATCGGATTTCAATTGTTCGAGCGCAGCGCGAAATCGCTCAAGCTCACGGATGCGGGAAAAATATTTTTGGCCGAAGCAAAAACTATTTTGCAGCGCGCCGACGAAGCAGTGAAAAAAGCAAAAGCCGTCGCCGAAAATGCCGGCGGCGAATTGCATGTCGGTTATGCGCCGTCGCTGACGGTGAAAATTTTGCCGCAGGCGTTGCGCGCGTTTCAGACGCAATTTCCAAAAATGCGCGTGTCGCTGCACGATTTATCCACGGAAGAAATGCTCACGCAATTGCGCGAAGGAAAATTGCACGTTGCGCTCGCCGTCCAGCCGCAGAAAAAATTGCTGCGTGAATTTACATTCAAATTGCTCGCGCGCCATTCGATGTGCATTGCCGTCGCGCCAAAACATCCGCTGGCGAAACTGAAATCCGTAACGCTGGCGCAATTGGCCAACGAGTCGCTCATCGGTTACAGCCGCGCGGATTATCCGGATTACCACGAACACCTCGGACGAATTTTTGCAGTCGGTCGCATGCCGCGTGTCGCAGAGGAACACGATGGCATTGCCAGCATCATCGCGGCAGTGGAATCCGGTCGCGGATTTGCGCTCGTGCCGGATTCGTTTGAATGCATGGTCGGGCCGCGATTGAAAATCATTCCGCTCAATCCGAAAGGCGAGCCGATTTGCGTCGGCGCGATTTGGAAAAGAGGCAAGGCTTCATCCATAGTTGAAAAATTTGTCGCGGCGGCAAGTGAAGAGAAAAACTAATTACTAAATCAAAAGTCTCCATGCAGCGACTCGGCAAAAATCTTGGTGGTTATCTCGGCGAGACAATTGACATCCGCGCTGTGCTGCATGATATCCAAGCCGCCGCGCAAAAATTCAGATGGCATTCAGAAATTTTTCATGACACTGGAGAATTCAAATTAGTCGCGCTGCATCGCAAACCGGAAGCCGGAAACCAAAAGCCGGAAGTCAGAATTTATATTTCTGCGGGGATTCACGGCGATGAACCTGCCGGGCCGCTTGCAGCATTGCGTTTGATTCAGGAAAATCGCTGGCCGGCGGGTGCAGAGATTTATTTGCTGCCATGCCTGAATCCAATCGGCTTCACGTTGAACAAGCGCGAGAATGCTGATGGCATTGATTTGAACCGCGATTATCGCAATACCAAATCCGCCGAAGTCCGCGCGCACATCACATGGCTGGAACGCCAGCCAAAGTTTGACCTGTATCTTTGCCTGCACGAAGACTGGGAATCGCATGGCTTTTACGTCTACGAGCAAAATCCCGATTCAAAAATTTCGCTCGCGGAAAAAATAATCGAAGCCGTCAAAAAAGTTTGCCCGATTGATTTGTCCGAAACCATCGAAGGCCGCGCGGCGAAAGGCGGAATTGTGCGTCCAAACATTTTGCCGCTCGAACGTCTCGATTGGCCGGAGGCATTTTATCTCATCACGCAAAAATCGCGTCAGGGCTACACACTGGAAGCGCCGTCGGATTTTTCGCTGCCCACGCGCGTCAACGCGCTCGTTGCGGGCGTGAATGCAGCGCTGAACATTTGTTAATCGTTTGACCCACTACCGATTTTTTGATAATGATTTTTGCTGCGATAAATTCTATTGCTAAAAGCCAATGTAGCTCAGTGGTAGAGCAACGGTTTCGTAAACCGTCGGTCGCCGGTTCAATCCCGGCCATTGGCTCCATTCCTAACCGTTAGTGCGGTAGTGGTTTAGGAGAAATGGCGGTCACAACGGACACCAAATTTGGTGTCCGCGAGCGAATAAAACGTAACGGATGGTAACTCTGCCGTTACTCTTTAGTGCTTCGAGATTGTTTTCTTTATCTTCGCGGTTGCGTGAAAAATCCTATGGAAACACGTTACCGTCTAATGCGCCGCAATGGACGCGGCGGAATTTTCTATTGCGTGGACACAGGCGTTGATTCGTTTTGGTGATGACGTTGCTCAAATTTTGAGTTCAAGACCGGCAACGGGTTGTCTCTTTCCGCAAATTGTCCGCTGGAAAGAATCAGATCGCGAAAAAGCGTTTATCAGACGGCTGCGTTTGGCGGGTGTTTCCGGCGTCTCGTTGCATTGCTATCGTTACGCATGGGCAGAACGCGCGAGAACTGTCGGCTATGTCAGACGCGATTTTTCAATTCTCTCTCGCGCAACCACGCAAAAATTACCGGAGTGATAATCAAAATGCACGCAAGGCTGCTCACCATGCCGCCGATGATTGGCGCGGCCAACGGCTTCATCACTTCCGCGCCTGCGCGGTTGGTCCACAAAATCGGAAGCAAACTTGCGACAATGGTTGCCACTGTCATCACGATTGGACGCAATCGCAAACGCGCGCCGTCTTTCACCGCTTGCAATAAATCGTTTTGCGAAATGTTGTCGCCAAGTTCCGCGCGTTTCTTCGCAACGGATTCCTGCAAATAAACCACCATGACGACGCCTGTTTGAATTGCTGTTCCGAATAACGCGATATAGCCAACCCAAACTGCCACGCTGAAATTGTAACCGAGAAACCATTGCAGAAAAACCCCGCCAGTCAGCGCGAACGGCACGGCAAGTATGACGTGCGCCGCTTCTTTCAAACTGTGATAGACGATGTAGAGCAGCAGAAAAATGATGAACAGCGCCGTCGGCACAATTAACTCCAGAGTTTTTTGCGCGCGGATTTGATCTTCGTATTGCCCGCTCCATTCAATCGTCATGCCCGCTGGCAACTGGATTTCTTTTGAAATTCGGGTTTGCGCTTCCTTCACAAAACCGCCGAGGTCGCGGCCTTGCACGTTGGCCTGCACAAACACGCGCAATTGTCCGTTCTCGCTATCAATTTCATCCGGCCCAACGTTGCGGCTGATGGTTGCGACTTGGCCGAGCGGAATATATTTTCCCATTCCCATCGGAACTAAAATGTCGCCCAATCTTTCAATGTCGTCGCGCTCGTCGCGTTGCAACCGGACTTGAATCGGAATCCGTTCGCGGCCATCAATGACCGTCGAGACATTCATGCCGCCTATTCCAGTTTCAACCACGTCGAGAATGTCCTGCGCCCGCAAACCGTGATGCGCCAGATGCGCGCGATTGATTTCAATGTTCAGATATGGCTTGCCCTGCATCCGCGACGCCGCCACGCCGACCGCGCCGGGAATCGTGCGGACGACTTTTTCAATCTCAAACGCCTTTTTCTGAATCGCGTCGAGATTGTCGCCAAGAACTTTGATTCCCACTTGTGCGCGGATGCCTGTGCTTATCATCAAAATGCGATTTTGAATCGGTTGCAAAAATCCCGGAACGTAGCCCGGCACTCGCCCAAGTTTTTCCGTCAATTCGGCAATCAATTTGTCTTTCGTCATACCTTTGCGCCATTGCGATTCGGGTTTAAGCATGATTGTTGTCTCAATCATTTGTGCGGGCGCGGGGTCAGTCGCGGTTTCGGCGCGGCCAAGTTTTCCGGCGACAGATTCCACTTCGGGCGTTTGCTTGATCACGGTGTCCTGCCAAGCCATGATGCGTTGAACTTCCGAAAGCGAAACGTCCGGCAGCAAAACCGGCATGAACAACAAACTTCCCTCGTTTAGCGGCGGCATGAATTCGCTGCCGATGCCTTGCGGCAATTTTTCTGCGAGGTCTGGATTCACTTTTGAAATCTCCGAAACGATTTGTCTCGGCAAACCCAGCGCAAGAATCATTGCAACAATCAAAGAAATTCCGGCCAGCGTCAAAACTGTTTTCCGAAACCGCAAAGCCCACGCAAGAATCGGGTCATAAACCGCCAGCAATCCGCGCATGAGCAGGTTTTTATCTTCTGCCTGAAATGATCCGCGAATGAGTGACGCACACAACACCGGCACGAGCGTAATCGCTAGAATAGCCGCGCCAATCATCGCGAAAGTTTTCGTGAACGCGAGCGGATGAAATAATTTTCCTTCCTGCCCGCTCAAAGCAAACACAGGAACGAAAGCTAGAATGATGATTACTACTGCAAAGAAAATCGGTCGGCCAACTTGTTTTGCGGCGGCAAGTGTGACTTCAAAAATTTCCGCGCTGTTCAGCCGAGAACCTTTTTCCTTTTCCGCGCGTTCGGCTTGGCGAATCACATTTTCAACCATGACAATTCCTGCGTCCACGAGAACACCAATGGCAATGGCAATGCCGGAAAGCGACATGATGTTTGATGAAATGCCAAAGTGATTCATCAAAATAAAAGAAACCAGAATTGAAAGCGGCAAAGGCAGAACGACAATAAGGATGCTGCGAAAATTAAATAGAAAAACGATGATGACGAGTGTGACCAAAATAATTTCTTCCGTGAGCGCGTGTTTGAGCGTGTCAAGCGTGCGTGAAATTAAATCGCTACGATCATAAAACGGTTTGATGCTGACACCTTGCGGCAAGCCAGAGGAAATCTGTGCGATTTTGTCTTTTACAGCCTTGATAACTGCCATTGCATTTTCACCATTTCGCATGATTACGACTCCGCCGATAACTTCATGTCCGTTCACGTCGAGCGCGCCCCGCCGGAAATCTCCGCCAAGCTGGACGGTTGCGATGTCCTTCAAGTAAATCGGCATTCCGTTGTTTTGTGAAACGACGATATTTTCCAAATCGGAAATTGAATTCACCAAGCCAATTCCGCGAACCACAAATTCCATTCCGTTTTCCTCAATGACTTTTCCGCCGACGTTGAGATTGCTTTCCTTCACGGCGTTCATAACGTCCATCAGCATCACGGCATGGTCACGCATTTTGAGCGAAGAAACTTCGATCTGATATTGCCGCGCCTCGCCGCCGATGCTCGCAACTTCCGCGACGCCGGAAACGGAATTTAATTGGTAGCGCACAAACCAATCTTGAATTGAACGCAGTTGCCCCAAGTCGTAACCGCCGTTTGGAGAAGTTTTCGGGTCAACGTCGAGGTAGTATTGATAAACCCAACCCAAACCCGTTGCATCCGAGCCAAGTTTCGGTTGCACGCCCGACGGCAAAACGTCGCCGAGAGAATTCAACCGTTCAAGAACGCGCGAGCGCGCGAAATAATTGTCAATCTTGTCGTCGAAAACGACGGTGATGAGTGAGAAGCCAAACATTGAAGCGGCGCGAACCGCTTTCACGCCAGCGAGTCCTTGCAAATTCACCGAGAGCGGATAAGTGACTTGATCTTCGACTTCCTGCGGGCTGCGTCCCATACAATCCGCATAAACGATGACTTGGTTTTCACTCAAATCAGGAATTGCGTCCACTGGTGTTTGATAAAGTGCGCGAACGCCGAAACCCGCGAGGAGCAACGCGCCGCAAACAACAAGAAAACGATTTCGCAATGACCATTCGATGATGCGGTTGATCATAAAAATTATTCGCCGGCGGTGAGCTGCGCTTCTGAATCAATCAACACGTTTCCAGTCGTGACGACTTTTTCGCCTTCGTTCAAACCTGCAAGCACTTCGGAAAATTCGTCACCAATGCGGCCAAGCAAAACCGCTCGCGGCGCATAATGTCCGTCGCCCTTGTCCACATAAACCATCGCGCCCATGCCGCGCGAAATGATTGCGCTGCGGGGAACAGCCAGCACATTTTCCGTTTCGGTGACGACGTGGGCTTCGGCATGGAGTCCGTTGAACAATTTGTGCGCGCCCAAGTCGCCAGCCTCGACAGGCGGATTCAAAATTTGTGCGCGAACCGTCGTGCTGCCGCTCATCATGTCGAAGTTCGCGTCCGCAAACGGCTTGACGCCGTGAAGTTTGATTTGCGCGTGATAAATTTTGTCCGGCGCGGATGAAACGCTGACGTTGAAAGTTTGCCCGACTTTGAACCATTGCAAATCGCGTTCGTAAGCTGTGAACTCAAACCACGCGGTAGTCCACGAATTACCGACAATTTCACCTGACAGATGCAACATTCGGCGGACTGGACGATTTGCTGCGATTTCCGTTTGCACATTGATCGTGCTGATGCTTTCCGGTTCAAGCGTGACCATCCCCGAATTAGTCTCTGCAATGCCGCCGCTTTCATTCGCATAAATCGGCGTCAGGTTCATGCCGCAAACTGGACATGGGCCGGGCTTGTTTTCCCTGACCCACGGGTGCATGGCGCAAGTGTAGTAAAGAACTTTGCGACCGCCGGATGCAACGGCTGACAAATGACGTGCCGGAATCCAGACAATGCCCGCGCTGATTACAATGACAACCAGCACAAAGAGAATCATTTTTGTCTTCATAAATTTTACGTTTCAGTTGCCGCCGTCTGTGCGCGGCGGAAAAATTAAAGGCAATTCACGGGCACAAAAATTCCGTGGAGAAAAGTCAAATAGAGCCGAAGCGCGCCGACTCAAGGCACACCACGGGCGTTTAACGAAGTCGAATCAGAGAAGTAGAGCGCAGTTGCGCGCGTAAAGCGGAGCGGAAATTGTTACCAGACGCGAAGAAAAAACTGAAGAAGCGGAATTTGCAGGATTTTCCGGCAAATTCCACGCCACCACAGCCGGTGCAAGAAGCGGAGTCTGATTTTGTGTGTTTGATTGCGGAACGGCAGGCGCAGGTTGTGAATTTGTCGGTTTTGCAATGCAGCAACCCATTTGACCGCAATCGCTGTTGCAAGCGAGCGTCACCGATTTCGGACAAGCCAATGACGCTGATACTGGCGCAATTTGAATTTGCACCAGCAACACGCTGAACAAAATGGCGAACAACTGTTTCATAATTCGGGGCTTAATTTCGTGGAAATAAAACTAATAGCAAATCATTTCTTGCTTGAGATCAAGCAAATTGGAACGGACACCAACCGAGTCAAAAGAGTATTGATTGGTTAGGATGATTAAGCTTGATTCGCCAAGCATAATTGTTTTGCAACTGCGAAGTGGCCAGACGATCCAGGCCATTAGCCCTATTCTTATTTTATCAGCCCATTTAGGCACATTGCTTGCTCCCAAGGTGGCGTGCATTTCAAGAAAATCATTGCGTTTAGGCCGTGCATCATCACGGCGGCGTTTTTATTTTCCTGTGTCCTGCCTTTGCTGGCGAATGACACGAATTTGGAAGAGCAGGTGCAGTTATTGAGGGATCAAAATGTAATTCTCCAACAGCAGTTGCAAAAGCAAAGTGGATTGCTGGACGTTCTGACGCAAAAAGTCAGAGACTTGGAAGCTGCGAACACGGAGCACGAAAATGCCGCCCCGGAAAACTCTGCAATTCCAACAACGGGCGGATTCAATTTTGGAAAAGTCAATTTGAGCGGCGAAGGCGGCGTTGCGTTTTTCAACACGGGTTCGGACGGTTTCGCGCCAAATTCGGAATTTCGCGTGGACGAGGCGAGGCTATTCGTTGAAGCGCCAGTTTGGAAGGAAGTTTATTTTTACAGCGACCTTGATCTGGCGACGCGCGAAAACAACAATTTGAATCTGCAACTCGGCGAATTGTATCTGGATTTTCAGGACGCATCGCAATTGTGGGGTCGCGACAATCAATTGAACGTGCGCGCGGGCCGGATGGATATTCCGTTCGGCGAGGAATATCTCACGCGCTATGCAATTGATAATCCGCTCATCTCGCATTCGGTGTCGGATTTTTGGGGCGTTGATCCGGGCGTAGAAATTTACGGCGCGCTGGATAAATTCAGTTACGTCCTCGCGGTGCAAAATGGCAGTGGAGCGAATGGTGTGCAAGATTTTGACGGCGACAAATCCGTGGCCGGGCGAATTGGTTTTGATCCAAATCGTCACTGGCATTTCAGCGTGAGCGGAATGCGCACGGGCGATGTGAGCGTGCAACATGATTTTATTTCTGCGATATGGTTCGGCAACGGATTTTTCCAATCACTCGGCGGCCCGGGCACAACGATGTTTCATGCGAATTTGGTCGAAGGCGACGCAACAGCGCGCTGGAACAGCGGTCATGTGAGCGCGTTTGGCGGTTACGCGCGCTATGGCGACAATGATCCGGCGTCGGACAACGGTCGCAACATTTTCTTCTATTCAGTCGAAGGCGTGCAAGACTTGCCGGACAAGTTTTACGCGGCAATGCGGTTCAGCGAGGTTCTGGCGGCCAAGGGAATTCCCATTGTCGGCGAAGGAAGTTCCAATGATTACTTCAGCGATCCAGCGACGGAATTGTGGCGTTTGAGCCTTGGGCTTGGTTATCGTTTTAGCAATCAATTGATCGTCAAGATTGAATACTCACTTGAACGCGGCAAGGAATTAAGCGGCGAATCGCGTGATCATGAAGATTTTTTTGGCACAGAAGCGGCTTTCAAATTCTGACTTTTAGCATGAAACTTTTTCTCGTCACAAGCCTCTTAATTTCGGCGTGCAGCGCTGTTTTGGCGGGAACCATTATTGGCAACGTGCGTGCAGAAGGCAAAACAGAAGCCAATAATAATTCAGCGGCAGATGGCGCTTATGCCAGCCGCAAATATAAATTTGTAAAGACTGTGGATTATTCGGCGATGCACGATTTTGTGGTTTATGTCGAAGGTTCATTCGGAACAAACAGTGCGCCGCCGACCAATATGGTCCAGGTTTCGACGATGAAGGTCGCGCAAAAGGACGCAACGTTTTCCCCGCACGTGCTGCCCATTATGGTTGGCACAACGGTCGAATGGCCAAACAACGACAGTATTTACCACAACGTATTTTCGATGTCGGATGCCAAGCAATTCGATCTCGGTCTTTACAAAGGAAATCCGCCGGACAAGCGCGTGACATTTGACAAGCCGGGGCGCGCGGATGTGTATTGTTCCATTCATGAAAATATGCACTGCATTGTCCTCGTGTTGGAAAATCCGTATTTCACCTGCACGGATGAAAAAGGAAACTATAAAATCTCCGATATGCCGCCGGGCACTTACAAACTTAAAGCGTGGCATGAACGTTTGCCGCCGGACGAACGCGAAGTCACGGTGCCTACCAACGGCGAAGTCAAAGTTGATTTTGTGCTCGGTATCAAAAATCTGCCGCAATTCTAACGCCCGTGTCACGCTCTCACACCATATTCGACGCGAGTTTTCGCACCAAAGTTTTGGTGCCGGTAATTTTTTGCATGGTGATGCTCATCGCGGTCACTGTTTTCGTTGTCAACTATAGAATTGCGCAACAAGTTGAAAAAGAAGCTCGAAATACGCTGACGACAGCAAATGCAGTTTTTCGCAACTTGCAACTTGTTCGCACGAAAAATCTGCGGCTGCGATTTCAGAGTTTGCCAAATGAGCCGCGTTATCGGGCGGCATTCCAACTTGGCGACGCGCCGACCTTGCACGAAATTCTGACGGACCTTCTCAATGAACAAGATGTGGATTTGGTATTTTACGCGGTAAACGCCGACAAGGTTTTGGACAGCGAAGTTCGTGATTCCACAATTCCGGCTTCGGCTTTTGAAAAAGCGGCCAAACCTGCGGTGACACAGGCGCTGCAAAAACAGGAAACTGTGGACACTGTCCGCGTAGGCGAACGGCTTTATGATATTGTCTCCATTCCGGCTTATGACGCGGAACATGTGCAGATTGGCGTATTGACGGTCGGCTCGGAGATTAGCGATGCCGTGGCGCAGGAATTCAGCCAGCTTACGCATAGTCAGATCGCGCTGCTCGCCGACGGGCATGTTGTGGCATCCACATTGTCCGGCATGGATGCGAACGAACAATTCGTAAGCATCTTCAAAAATTCTCCGTTGGGAAATGATTCCAACGATTCGACGGCGAACTTGAATAAAATTTTACTGGATGGACAACATTACTTTGGCGTGGCCGGGCAATTTGAATCATTGAGCGGCGACAAAACGCTGGGCTATGTGCTGTTGAGTTCATGTGAACAATCCTTTCTCGCTTTGCAGACCACGCAGGAAGTCCTTTTGGCAGTCAGTTTATGCTCGATTTTGTTTGGCGCGGCAATCGTATGGTTTTTGATCAACAAGGTTACGCAGCCGCTGCGCGAATTGCGCGATAGTGCCGAGGCCGTCAGTCGCGGCGATTTTACGCGGCGCGTGGCGGTGCGCAGCCGTGATGAATGTGGCGAGCTTGCGACTGCGTTCAATCAAATGACGGAAAACATTCAACAATCGCGTGCGCAAATCGAACAAACCGTCGAGACCCTTAAGGGAACGCAGGTGCAGTTGATTCAAAGTGAAAAACTTTCGGCGGTTGGCGAGTTCGTTGCCGGTGTGGCGCATGAGTTGAATAATCCGCTCGCTGCGGTGATGGGTTTTGCGGAAATACTCAAGAACACGGACGAGGATACGAAGAACCGGCGTTATCTGGACATGATTTTCAAGTCGGCGCAACGTTGCCAGAAAATCGTGCAGTCGCTGTTAAGTTTCGCGCGGCGCCACCAGCCCGAACGCAAACCTGTTTCAGTGAACAAACTCATCGAAGTTGTGTTGGAAATTGTCAGTTATCCACTTCGCACCAGCAACATCGAGGTTGTCACGCAACTCGATTCCAATTTGCCGGTCGTGCTGGCTGACGAACATCAGATTCAGCAAGTGGTGCTCAACATCGTCAACAACGCGCGTCAAGCGATTGAAATGCACCAGCCGCGTGGCCGGATCAAAATCACAACTGCAATTTGCGAGCCGAATGTGCGCATTACGATTCAGGACAATGGACCGGGCATACCAAAGGAAAATTTGCGGCGCATTTTCGATCCGTTTTTCACAACCAAGGAAGTCGGCAAAGGCACCGGCCTCGGTTTGAGTTTATGTTATGGCATTATCAAGGAGCATGGCGGCAACATCACGCCCATGAGTCGTCCCGGCGAAGGAGCAACGTTCATCATCGAATTGCCAATCGTTCACGACTTTGCTGATGCAGTTGAACAGCCGTTAATTTCAAAAGAAATGAACGAACCGAATTCACAAGAAGGTGTTGGCAAGAAAGTCCTCGTGATTGATGATGAAGAGGCAATTTTAGAAATGGTCAGTGAAAGTTTGAGTTGTTACGGCTATCAAGTGGACACGACTACCGACGGAGAAACCGGTTTGCGTCAATTGAAAAAAAATCAATATGGCGTGACTTTTTGTGACTGGAAAATGCCCGGTTTGAACGGCAGACAAATTTACGAGCGGCTACGGACAAGCAATCCCGAACTTTGCAAACGTGTTGTCTTTATCACCGGCGATGTCATTAACGAACAGATGCGCACATTTTTGGAACAGGAAAAGCGTTCGTGCCTGACCAAACCCTTCGTGTTGACCGAGCTTCGTTCCGCCATCAAAACCATACTCACTACGACATAATCGCCAAGCAGAATTCTTGCGTGGGCAATCTAAAATACCCACGACTTTTTAGTCGGGTGAAAAAGAAGTTTGAGCGGACACCAAAACGGACACCAACCGAGTTAAAAAAGTATGAATTGGTTAGAGTAATTAAGATTGATTCACCAATAGAATCAGGCATAATTGTTTTGCAACTGCGAAGTGGCCAGACAATCCCGGCCATTGGCTCCATTCTTAACGTCTGCAACAGTTGCCAATCTTGGCATGGCTGGCATGGTGGTTGCTGATTAGGCATCCAGGACTTATCCGCGTCAATGCCGCCGATCTGACGGTTTTGTGTATTCGGGATAACTTCGACCACGCGCTATGAAACTAAACTGTTTGTTATGGAACCACTCAAGCATTCAGCTTGTGGTGCGGCACGCTATTTCCATAAGCTTCGCCTGGGAAGTCATTCCATGAAACCGACAATCTTTTTTTGTTTATGCGTCGCCATTGCTGCGAGCTTTGTTTCTGCCTGTGCGCACAACAGTTCGGTCCATGCCGCTCCCATTGGTGAAGTTATGACCAATGAAGCTACGGCTGTTGTTGCGGTTGCCGAAGCTCCCACAAACGGGACTCCGGATGTCATAGCTTGGACAAATGAAATTCCGGCCGCCGCCACTAATGAATCTTCCGCTGATGTCACGCCGGTTGTTGCTTCGACCAATGGAGCCTCCACCGCTTCTGTGGCTTTGACCAACGAGGCGATGGCTATTGTTGCGCCGGCTGTTGAAATTTCTACGAACGAATCGCCCGCTGCTGAAACTGCCACGGACGAAGTTTCCGTCGTTTCCGTTCCGGCTGCTGAAGTTGCCACCAACGAGACTGCGGCTGTTGTCACGCCGGTTGTCGAAATTCCCACGAACCAAACTCCGGTTGATTCAACTGCTGAAATTTCTACGAACGAAACGTCCACCGCTGAAGTTTCCACGAATGAATCTTCTGTCGTTACCACCCCCGCTGCTGAAGCTGCCACGAACGAAGTTCCAACGGCAGCCGCTCCTGTTGCTGTCGTTTCAACCAACGAGCCCCCAACTGTTGTTGCTCCGGCTACTGAAGTTTCGACGAACGAAACGTCCGCTGCTGAAGTTACGACAAATGAACCTGCCGCTGAAGCCGGCACAAACGAAGTTTCGGCGGCCGCTCTTGCCACTGTAATTTCCACCAATGCGACTGCCGAAAGTCCAACGAATCAAACTCCGGTTGTTATCGCCCCGACCAATGAAGTTTCCACGAACGAAACCCCTGCTGCTGAAGCCGCCACGAATGAATCTCCGTCTGTTGTCATTCCAGTTGTTGCTTCGACTAATGAAGCTCCTGCCGTTCCTGTGGCTTCCACCAACGAAGCGACTGTTGTCACTCCAGTTGTTGAAAGTGCAACGAACCCAACTCCGGTTGTTGTCACTCCAACCGCTGAAGTTTCAACAAACAATACCTCCACCGCTGAAGCTGTGACAAATAAAGTCACCATTACTCATGTTGCCGAAGCTACCACGAATGAAGTTCCGGCGGCAGCCGTTCCTGTTGCCGTCGTTTCCACCAACGAGGCTCCGGCTGTTGTTGCTCCGATTGCCCAAGCTCCCACGAATGAGACTTCTTCTATTGCAACCGCCGTTCGAACGGTTGTGCCATCTTCAATCAAACTACACCCAACAGCAGCGCCGGAAACGCCCAAGCCAATTCCGGCACCTGCTGCAATAGTTCCGCCAAGTCCACCGCCGAAGCCGGCCAATCAACTTGTGACCGTCAACGGAGGAATCTATAACAATGTCCATGTCGAAAAAATCGAATCGGACGGAATCATTGTCAGTTATACGCTTCAGAACGGCGGGATGGGAATGACCAAGATTTATGTTGAAGACCTTTCTGACGAATTGCGGCAGCGATACGGATTCACTCCAGCGAAGCAGTAAAGTTGCGCTGAACATTTGTGACAAAGGAAAAGTCTTATGATTTCCAAATGAAGTTAATTCGCTATGGCTGGCTCGTGATTTTCCGCCAGTCAACCCCCTGCATTCCGGCGTAAATCGCAAAAGCCTTTTCATTTTGAATCAACACGGCGCGCACCACGCTCGAATCGTCCGCGCGGCCCAGTTCAAGAACGCTCTCCGGGATGATGCCCATTTTCTTGTGCGCGTAAATCAGCGCAAAGACCGCCTGCGCGAGCGCGGCATACGGCAACTCCTTGTAAGCGCCCTCGACATTGTCTTCGACTGCGTCGGCAAGAAATTCAAGCTGGTCCACCAGATGCGGAAATTTCGGCGCATTGATCTGCGTGAATTCCAGTTTCCATTGCGGCAAATGGCGCAGGACTTTTTCCGCGACGGCTGGCGTGATGCTGGCGGAGCCGTTGTTGACGAACTTTGCGATTTCGGACATGGCGGCAATGTAGGAAAACCAACGCGCCAGCGAAAGTGAAATCGTTGTGACGAATCGCGCTTTCATTTAGCCTGAAATTCTTTTACGAATACGGTGTGCAAGATTTGATCGCCAAAGCCGAAACGCTGCTCGAAGCGCTGCCGTATATCCAAAAATTCAGCGGCGCGACGTTCGTCGTCAAATACGGCGGCAGTTTCATGGACTCGCCCGACGCCGATATCCGCAACGGCGTCGCGCGCGACATCGTTTTTCTCGAAGCGGTGGAAATCAATCCTGTCGTCGTCCACGGCGGCGGCAAGGCAATTACTCGCGCGATGGAAAAAGCCGGTTTGGTCGCGAATTTTATCCAAGGCCAACGCGTCACCGACGAAGCCACGGCGAAAATCGTGGATGACGTTTTATCGCGTCGAAATCAATCCTGAAATCGTCAAAGCCATCAATTCACTTGGCGGCGCAGCGGTCGGTTTTTCCGGCGCGGACATTTTCAAATGCAAAAAATTACTGCTCGACGACAGGGAAAATCCCGGCAAAAAAATTGACATCGGCTATGTTGGCGAAGTCATCGAAGTCAACGTTGCGCCGCTGAAAGAAAGCATTTGGTGCGGACACACGCCCGTCATCAGCCCGACCGCGCGCGGCGAAGATGGGAAAATTTACAATTGCAACGCCGACATCGCCGCCGCGATGTGCGCCATTGCGCTCAATGCCAAGCGGCTCGTGTTTCATGAGCGACGTGCCGGGTTTTTTGAGCGATCCGAAAAAACCTGACTCCGTCATCCCGCATCTCAAGACCGGTGAAATTGACGCACTGAAAAAATCCGGCGTGATTGACAAAGGCATGATTCCAAAAGTGGACAGCGCCGTCGCCGCGATCAAATCCGGCGTGGAAAAAGTTTCCTTCGTGGACGGTCGCGTGCCGCACGCCGTCATGCTGGAAATTTTCACCGACGAAGGAATCGGCACGGAAATTGTTTTATGAATTTTTTCCTCTGCGTCTCCGCGTCTCTGCGGTTTAATTTTGCAAAATGAAAGAAATCGTTCCACGCTGCCATTGTTCGCAACCAGTTCGAGTCCGTGCGCGAACTGTTCACAAAAAATGTCGTGCCGAGCTACGGACGCTTCGATCTTGCGCTTGAGCCACGGCGCGGGCAGCTATGTTTTTGATGTCGCCGGAAAACGCTACCTCGATCTTGGGCAGCGGCATCGCCGTCTGCTCGCTCGGCCACGCGCATCCGGCCATCACCGAGGCGCTCGTCGAGCAATCCAAAAAACTCATCCACGTCTCCAATCTGTATTTCACCGAACCGCAAGGCCGGCTTGCCGCGGAAATCGTCAAGCGCATCGGCGCGGGCAAAGTTTTTTTCAGCAACAGCGGCGCGGAGGCGAATGAAGGCTTGTTCAAGCTCGCGCGCAAATTCGGCCACGACGAAGGCCGGTTTGAAATTTTGACGGCGACGAATTCCTTTCACGGCCGCACGCTCGCGGGAATCGCCGCCACCGGCCAGGACAAAGTAAAAAAAGGTTTCGAGCCGATGATGCCGGGCTTCCGGCACATTCCGTTCAATGATTTGGACGCGGCGCGCGACGCGATTTCGCCCGCGACCGTCGCCATTATGATTGAAGGCGTGCAAGGCGAAGGCGGCGTCACGCCCGCGACGCCGGAATATCTGCTCGGCCTGCGCGCGTTGTGCGACGAGAAAAAACTGCTGCTGTTCATGGACGGCTGTGCAATGCGGCCATTTTCGCACCGGAAAATTCCAGAGCTTTCAGCGGATTCTGGAAGACGTTCCCGGCGGCGAAAAGTTTCTGCCCGACGGACTTTCGATGGCCAAGTCGCTCGGCGGCGGATTTCCCATCGGCGCGTTTTGGGTGCGCGCGCCGTTTGCAGGATTTGCTCGGGCCGGGCACGCACGCCACGACGTTTGGCGGCACGCCGCTCGCGTGCGCCGTCGCGCTGAAAATTCTTGAAGTCATCGAACGGAAAAACTTGATGAACAGGCGCGCAAGCTCGGCGACTGGATGCCAGACGAATTGGAACGGCTCGTGAAAACGTATCCAAGCGTCGTCAAAAACGCGCGCGGCCTTGGCTTCATGCTCGGTCTGGAACTGGCGGAAAAAATTCCCGCGTTCGCCGCCAGCGACAAATCGGCGGCGATTCAATTCACAAACCGGATGCACGCGGCGGGCGTTCTGGTGATTCCAGCCGGAACGCAAGTCATCCGGTTGCTGCCGCCGCTGAATTTGAAACCGCAGGAAGCCGGCGAAGGCATTTCCAAAATCGAGGAAGTCATCAAATCGCTCGCCTGATTTTATGACGCCCGCCGCGCACAAACATCTGTCCAAACGCGATCCCGTTTTGAAATTGCTGATTCGCGAGCATGGATTTTGTGCGCTCGTGCCGGAAACACGGCGCGCGCCGTTCCAATCGCTTGTGCATGGCCGTCGCGCATCAGCAACTGAACGGCACGGCGGCGAACACGATTTTGACGCGGTTCAAAAAACTTTTTCCCGGCAGAAAATTTCCGCGCCCGGAAGATTTGGCGAAGGTAACGGACGAACAAATCCGCGCGTGCGGATTTTCCTTCGCCAAAATCAAGGCCATCCGCGACATCGCGGAAAAAACCTTGTCCGGCGTGATTCCGACTTCGCGCGCAGATCGTGAAATTGTCCGACGATGAAATTGTCGCGCGGCTGACGGAAGTTCGCGGCGTCGGTCGCTGGACGGTGGAGATGCTTTTGATTTTTCAGCTTGGCCGCCATGATGTTTTGCCGGCGGACGATTTTGGCGTGCGCACCGGTTTTCGTCATGCCTACAAAAAACGCGAAATGCCGAAGCCGAAAGAACTGCTCGCGTTCGGCGAAATCTGGCGTCCGCACCGCACGACGGCGGCGTGGTTTCTCTGGCGCGCGGCGGACGCGGTGAAGAAAAAGAAGTGACGGCGCGGCAAACTTTGGGTTAAAAATTTTCTTTGGGTGGAACTTCCCCAAATTTCAAGACATGAAAAATTTATTGTCATTGGAAAAATTGCCGGTCGCGGATTTTGAAAAAATCCTGCGCGACGCCGCCATTTTCAAACGCGAACGGACGCGCGTTGACCGCATGCCGCTCGCGGGACAGACCTGGGCGCTGATGTTTTCCAAATCGTCCACGCGCACGCGGGTTTCGTTCGAGGTCGGCATCCGCGAACTCGGCGGCGAAGCGTGATTTTTCTCAACGCGAACGACATCCAGCTCGGCCGCGGCGAGCCGATCAAGGACACGGCGCGCGTTCTGGGCCGGATGATCCATGGCGCGGTCATCCGCACTTTCGCGCAAAGCGACGTGGAGGAGTTCGCGGACATTTTCCAAAATCCCGACGATCAACGCGCTGACCGACGACGAGCATCCGTGCCAGATTCTCGCGGACATTTTCACGTTCAAGGAATTGCGCGGGCCGATTGCCGGCAAAGTCGTCACGTTCATCGGCGACGGCGCGTGCAACGTGCCGCTGTCATGGATTTTTGCGGCGGCGAAATTGAATTTTGAACTGCGCATCGCCGCGCCAAAAAAATTCCAGCCGTCCGCGGAAATTTTGAAACGCGCCGGCGGAAAAATCATTTGCACCGACGATTTGAAAGCCGCCGCGAAGGGCGCGGATTTGCTTTACACGGACGTCTGGGTTTCGATGGGCAAGGAAGCCGAATCCGCCGAGCGGTTGAAAATTTTGAAGCGGTTATCAAATCAATCAAGACGCTCGTGAAACTGGCGAAGCCGGACGCGCTGGTGATGCACTGCCTGCCCGCGTATCGCGGCAAGGAAATTGACGAGGAAACGTTTGAGGCGAACGCCGACACGATTTTCACGCAGGCGGAAAACCGGCTGCACGTTCAGAAGGCGATTTTGAACTGGGCGGTTTCCTGATTCACCGCAGAGGCGCGGAGGCGCAGGGAAAATGGAACGAAACGGAAGCAAAGACGGACGGCCATAATCCTTGATAGAAATTCGTAAATCTGCTTTCATAAATCCGTGCCAATAAAGGCCAAAGCGAAAACGACTGTGTATGCGCTGTTCGTATATCAATAGTTAGGCGTATAATCGAAATGCATATTGGACTAATACACCAGCAAACATAACAAAATTATGAACGAACCAAATGACCAGCCATCGGACGTTTTAATTGATCATTTGCTACACAATCCCGATGCCCGTGTCCGGCTTAGCTCTGCGATCAGGTTGATGAAAGACCTCTCTGCATCGGTTACAGGAGCCTACCGTTGCGCACTCGATGACTCTTCGGACAAAGTCGTGCAGCTCGCGTGTATGCAGCTTGGACACCGTGGCGGGGTGGAGAATGCCGAAGCATTGATTCGAGTTCTCAATCACAACTCCTGGCGTGTCCGGTTGGAAGCGTGCAAAGCCCTGATCACGCAAGGAATGACAGACCACCGCATTGCCGAAACAATTGAGGCGCTGGGTAAGGAACCTGAGGCGACCATCTCCGATGCGGAGTGTGACGATCATGAGCGGATGATTAAGGAATCTGGCGAGAACTGGCCATATAAAATGTGGGGGAAATTAAATACGATTCTTTCGGGTCCGCAGTCTTGTTGAGTCGAGAACAATCACCATGAGCCAGATGCCCAACAAGTCGCCGGAACCAACCGCCGTTGGTGTTGCGGTTGCAATCCACGTCGCGAGTCGGCGGTGGCTCAACTTTCTACGTTGGGCCACTTGTTTATGAAACCATTATTCAAGCCGTTTAGTATTGCTGCATCCGTGGCTGGCCTGTTATGGGGATTGGCAGTTTTGTCTTGCCTGGGCGACGACAAGTTCACGTCTGCCACGAATGTGCCTCCGATGGTGATTCCCGCGACCGCTCAAGTTGGCAAAGTTCAAGTGGGCGTAACCACCATGGAACAACTGGAAGCCGTGTTCGGCAAAGGACGGCCATTTACAGGAGGCCACCCGCAAGGGGCGCGGGAATGGTGTTCCAAACCGACAGGCTGGTGTATTTATGCCGATGGTTTCGACTACAATAACACGGGCCGCGTGGTTGAAAGTTTTGAAATCAGCGCCGTGCGAATCAAGGCAGGCTCGGTTTTTGATGCCGATTCCAAAATCCGGCAGACGACGGTCGGTAAGGATGAACTGGCTTTTTTTGGGGGAATATCAATTGGCATGGAGCGATCAAAGGCGATGGACATATTGGCGAAAAGAGGAATTGTTCCGACATTGGCGGGAAACATGATAACATGGAGCGAGAAAGGTCATGTGCACATTGATCGTCCGAACGAAATTACTTATACCAATTGGACGGGAAGGCTGACTTTTCGCAACAACAAGCTGGATGACATCAGCATTAACTAGGTAGTGATGCTGTCAGTTCCGCTGTCGCGGTTCACGCCGCGAGTCGGCAGTGGCTCAACTTTCTACGTTAGGCGGCTACGCAGAAAACTGCCGCAGATATTTCACGGCGACGCGCAAATCTTTCGGCCACTCGCTTTTGATGGTCACGGTTTCGTTCGTGACGGGATGCGGGAATTGCAATTCTTCCGAATGCAGCGCGGCGCGGGAAATCAGCGCGCGTTCTTCGCGGCCGGGTTTGAGGCGGTAATCTTTTTTAAGTCTCGAGAGCCAGAGCGGTTTGCCGCCGTAAAGTTCGTCGCCGACGATTTTCAAATTGACATGGCTCGCGTGGACGCGGATTTGGTGCGTGCGGTTTGTGAGTGGCTCGCATTTGAGCAGCGCGTAGCCGAAGCGCGGGAAATTTTCCAGCACTTCAAATTTCGTCTGCGACTGCTTGCCTTCCCTCGAATCTACGCGCATCAATCCGGGCGTGACGGGATGCGGCGCGATTTTGGCGTCCACTTCAAATTGATTTTCCAGCGGCTCGCCGCGAACGAGCGCAACGTATTTTTCCGCCACCTTTTGCGAACTGAACAGATTGGCGAGCGCGACGAAAACATCTTTGGTTTTTGCCAGTAAAATCACGCCGCTGGTTTCAGCATCGAGGCTGTGCGCGTTCATCAAATAATCCAGATTGCGGTCGCGCGCCCACGCTTTTTTTTCTGCGATTGCGGCGTGAAGCAATTTCATCAAGTCCGGGCGAAACGGGCTGGCGTGGTCGGGTGAAGTCAGAAGTCCGGCGGGTTTGTCGAGCGCGAGCAGATGCTCGTCCTCGAAGAAAACCGGGATTTCCCAAAACTCACGCGTGGCGGGCGAGGAGAGTTTGATGGCCGCGTTCGACACGGCTATTGGGCGGACGCGGCGCCGGTTTCAGCCTGCTGGTGAAAAATCGGCGTATCTTTTAACGCGTGATTGGCTTCGCGCATCAGCCATTCGTTGAACGCCTCGCTTTCGCGCGAGCGTCGCAAGCTGGCGGTGAATTGTGGCAGGTCGGAATCCATTTTGGTTTCGTCCACCGGCAATTGTGATTGGACGAAGACGACGAAACCTCCGCCGTCCGTTTCCTGAAAACTGCTTGTTTGTCCAACTGATGTGGTAAAGGCAGCTTGTTTGAGTTGATTCAATTCGGCGCGACCGGCGAGTTCCGGCAATTCTTTTGTGCTTACAGAAAACGGCGGCAGAATTTCCGGCTTGAGACCGGCGGCAACGCACGCGGAGGTAAAACTGCTTCCGGCAGCCATGCGAATCTTCACGGAAAAAGCAAAATTGGTTCCGGCTTGTTGCGCCAGCACCGTCGCCGCGTGCATTTGAAAATCCTGCGTGACGCGGTCGCGGATTTTTTCAAAGGGCGGAATTTCGCTGGGCAGTTGTTTGTCAAAGGCGATGACATACACGCCGTCCGGCCCGGCAATCGGACTGGAAAACGGATCGTCCGGCGAAAGTCCAAAGGCGATTTTCGCGAAGCCTTCCGGCGCGGTGAATTCCGCCGGGCCGTATTGACTGTCGAACGGCGCAGTGACAAGGACGGCCAATCCTTTTTGTTTGGCGACGATGGCGAGATTCTCCGGCTTGACCGGATCCAAATTGAAAACGGCGTTCGCGAATTCATCCGCCTGCGCGCGCGCTGCGGCTAGGGCGCGTTGCCGGATCAACACTTCACGGATTTTGGCTTTGGCAGCTTCGGGCGTTTTCTCATCGGGAAAAGCTTGCGCGCCGTATTGGTTGTAGACCGCGTCAACCTGCTCATCAAAATTTGTCTTCGCCCATTCAGCCTTCGATTGCGCGAAAAAATTGGTGAGGTTGAACTCGACGTAACTCACTTGCACGCGGTCGGGCAGGCGATATTCCGCGAGATAATTCGTGTAAAACTGCGCAACGGCGGCGGGAGTCGCGGTAACTTGCGACAAATAGTTTGACGCGGAGAAGAAAGCGACTTGAGCCGAAAGTTCCTGACGCTCGCGCCTGTAGGCCATGGCGGCTTCCTGCGGTGTGACCAAGTTCGCCCGTCAAACCCATCGTCTCTTCCAACTGCCCGATGACCAGATTGTGCCGGACAAAATTTTCAAAGTCAGCCGCGCCCAGTCCTTCCGGCTGCAAAATCTGTTTTACAAAGGCATCCAGCGGCACGCTTTCAGCATTGATTTTCAACGCGTGAACCAGTTGCGGCGAATGTAAAATTTCATTGGCTGCCGTCACCGCCGCGTCGTCACCAACATGAATGTCCAGATCGTTTGCCTTTTGGACGAGCATCAACCACACATAAATCTGACGCTCGAGATTTTCTTTGGAAAAATTCGGATCCTTGTCCGGCCAGTTGCCGTAATTTAAAAGATGGTAAATATAAACTTCATTTCGCATGGCGGCGTAGGCGGCTGGCGTGACTTTTTGTCCGTAGATTGAACCCAAATCGTCGGAATTGCGCGCGCCGCCGTTGTCCATGCGCTGGCTGGGCGAAAAGAAAACGACAAACGAAATGACCGTGAGGCTTAACGCGACGATCAAAATCCAATTGTGCTTTCTAAAAAATCTAAACATAAATTTGAGAACGTGTAGCGTAGCCAGCCAAAGCAAGCATGGTCAAATCAAAAGCATTTCAACTTAACCGGCTTTGAGCCAGCGCGCCGCGTCCGCCGCCGCGTAAGTGATTAAAATGTCCGCGCCCGCGCGGCGCATCGCCAGCAGGCTTTCCAAAGTCACCGCGCGCTCGTCAATCCAGCCTTTGGCGGCGGCGGCCTTGATCATCGAATATTCGCCGCTCACGGAATATGCCGCGGTCGGATAACCGAATTCTGTTTTCACGCGATAAATCATATCCAGATACGCCAGCGCCGGTTTGACCATCACGATGTCCGCGCCTTCCGAATATCCAGCGCCACTTCGCGCAACGCCTCGCGCGCGTTCGCCGCGTCCATCTGGTAACTGCGCCGGTCGCCGAACTGCGGCGCGGACTCGGCGGCTTCGCGGAACGGCCCGTAAAATGCCGACGCAAATTTCGCCGCGTAACTCATGATCGGCGTTTCGGAAAAATCATTTTTATCCAGCGTGGCGCGGATTGCGGCAACGCGACCGTCCATCATGTCGCTCGGCGCGACGATGTCCGCGCCCGCTTCCGCGTGGCTCAATGCCGTTTGCGCGAGAATTTTCAGCGTCGGATCGTTCAGGATTTTTCCATGCGAAACGATGCCGCAATGGCCGTGCTCCATGTATTCGCACAGGCACACGTCCGTGATGACGAGCAGCGACGGCAATTCCTTTTTCAGCAGCCGCACCGTTTGCTGGACGATTCCATTTTTCGCGAACGCGCCGGAAGCCTTCGCGTCTTTTTTATCGGGAATGCCGAAAAGCAAAATGGCCGGAACACCGAGTTTGTGAGCGCGCTCGGCCTCGCGCAACAGTTCGTCGGGCGAAAATTGAAAGACGCCGGGCATCGCGCCGATTTCGCGGCGCAATTTTTTCCCGGCGCGGACAAACAGCGGCAAAACCAGTTGCTCGACGCTCAAGCGCGTTTCGCAAACGAGTTTCCGCAGCGCCGCCGATGAGCGCAGACGGCGCGGGCGATAATTTGGAAATTGTCCAACGTGCAAATTCACGAGCCTATTCTAGTTTCAAATCGCGAAGTGCAAAGCGGAAAATAATATCGGAACCGAAAACCCAAGGGGCAGTTGGCGTTGGTTTCCAGCGCGGTATAATCATTACCTATGAAGAATTGCTGGCACTGCTCGGTATTCAACCTCCCTGTCAATAGTTGCTTGATAAGAGGCGAAAGCTAAATATATTTTTCCTGTGAAAAAACCACCAAACAAATCCGTTCCATCAAAGTTTATCATCATATTTATGATGGTCTTGGCATTGCCCTTATTTGCAATTGGCGCATATGGAGGATTTGCCGTAACCAAGGGGTTCATAACTGGGCAGGTATATTCTTTGGCTGTTGCTTTTGGTAGCAGCACAATAGTTCACAGAAGCTCCGCGCCTGTCGAATATTGGACTACAGTTGGATTTGATTTGTTTGGTGGCATCGGTACGATTGTTGTAAGCATCGCTACACTGATCTTAAGTTACATAGAGCTCAAAAGGCAAATTGCGGAGCAGAAAAAACGCGCATCAGACACCAATTCAATTCGTGACAATTTGTGAAATTCGTGTCATGGATTTTGCCATGCGGCGGTTGAAGCAAATTTTCTGGCTGGCGGCGACGTTCTGCATTTTCTTTGCGGGCATCTGGCTCGGTCTCAAAGTGACGCATTTGTTGAAGGGCAATCCGGGTTTGCACGAGGAAAACACCGTGACGGTCGTGCAGCAGATTCAAACGCTGTCGGATTTGGTCACGGTCAAATACGTTTTGGAGCGGGTCGAGATTCTTGAAGACGCAAAATGGTATGGCGAGAATCGCGTGCTGTTGCTGGCGCATGGCATCGTGAAGGCGGGTATTGATTTGCAGCGTCTCAAGCCCGCCGACGTGCAGATTTCCGGCAAGACAATCACGATTCATTTGCCGCCGTCGCAAATCACCGATGCGTATCTGGATGATTCGCAGACACGCGTGATTGATCATACGACAGGTTTGTTGCGCTCG
The DNA here is from genome assembly GCA_963746345.1 of uncultured Verrucomicrobiae bacterium. Taxonomy (GTDB): domain Bacteria; phylum Verrucomicrobiota; class Verrucomicrobiia; order Limisphaerales; family UBA11358; genus UBA11358. Next base: position 1,054,495 of record CAVVAN010000004.1, on the reverse strand, counting down.
TATGACAAAGACCTCGAACAGACGGCGCGGCAAAACGCGGTGGATGATATTCGTCGCGGAGCGCGGGAGAACGGGATTTTGAAGGACGCGAACGAGCGGGCGCAATTGGAGCTGGCCTTGTTTCTGCATCAGGCAGGTTTCGAGCGCGTGGAATTCACCGGAATAAATCCGTCCCCTTTGTTGAACCCCACGCGCGAAAACCTGCCTTAAATTTGGTCAGTGTGTGTGATTTTAATGGGCTGTGGAATTTCAGCCTTGGCATCACGTTCGATGGTGAGATGCAATCGCTGGCGCGATGCGGAGATTTTCAAACCGTGCGCGCGCATCTGCATCAAATAAAGCGCGTTTGCCTGCGGCGTCGGCTGCCGATGGGCGATGGGCGCGTTGTTGCGGGTTTCCTGCTGAATTTTTAGGGCGTTTATGTTCTTGGCCATGAAAATTATACCGCAAGTCATGTGCCAGAAAATGAAGGTCTTTGGCGTGACGAAATCGCTCAATCCAATCCGCAATTTTTCCGCGCGCGCTTCAAAACTGTTTGCGCCAGCGAACGTGCTTTTGCCGCGCCATCGGCCAGAACTTTATTGACGTAATCCAAATTCGCCGCGAGTTCAGCGCGTTTCTTCCGCGCGTCGGCGAAATAATTCCAATAATTTTCAAACAACGCTTTCTTCAAATCGCCGTAGCCAAGGCCGCCGGCGCGCAGTCTGTCTTCGAATTCTTTTCCAACATTTGCCGGCGCGACCAGTTTCAAAAGTTGAACGGCCAGGTTTTTTTCCGCGTCCGGTTTCGGTTCGTGCGGCGTGCGCGAATCCATCTGAATGCCCATGATTTTTTTGCGCGATAGATTTTTCGTCGCCGAAAATTTCAATCGTGTTGCCGTAGCTCTTGCTCATCTTCTGGCCGTCGGTGCCGGGCACGACTGCCACTTCATCGCGGATTTGCGGTTCGGGAATCACGAAGGTCTGGCCGTATTGCTCGTTGAACTTGATGGCGATGTCGCGCGTCATTTCGACGTGCTGCTTCTGGTCGCGCCCGACGGGCACGACATTTGAATCGTAAATCAAAATGTCCGCCGCCATCAAAACCGGATAGGCGAACAAGCCCGTGGATCGGCGCGATGCCTTTGGCGATTTTGTCTTTGTAGCTCGTGGACGCGTTCGAGCAAGCCCATCGGCGTGATGGTCGAGAGCAGCCACGAAAGTTCCGTGACTTCCGGCACGTCGGATTGTTTGAAGAAAACGGATTTCTTCGGGATCAAGGCCGCACGCGAGAAAATCCAGCGCCACGTCCAAAGTGTTTTTGCGCCGTTCATTCGCGTCGAACAGCGAGGTCATCGAATGATAATCGGCGATGAAATAAAACGCCTCGCCTTTTTCCTGAAGTTCGATGGCCGGGCGCATCATCCCGAAATAATTTCCGAGATGCAGCGCGCCGCTGGGCTGGATGCCTGATAAAATTCGCATGGATGTAAGAATAAAAAATTGGACACGGATTGCACGGATTTTCACAGATTCATTTTTAATCTGCGTTAATCTGTGAAATCCGTTGTCAAAGTTCCGTTTGTCACTTCCCATCGTTGCAAATCTTTTCCGAGTTCGCGCGGCCAGTTTTCCTCGGTGCGGTCATGAAAACCTGGCCGCTGGTTTTGCGCGCATGTTCGAGCAGCGGCAGAAATCCGCTGCGCCGTTTCACATCCAGCTCGCCCATCACGTCGTCAATCAGCAGAATCGGCGGCGAGCCGTGGATGCCGGCGAGAAATTCCGCCTGCGCCATTTTCAAGGCGATGGCCAGCGTGCGCTTCTGGCCTTCGCTGCCGAACTGCGCGGCGGATTTTTCGTTGAGCAACAATTGCAAATCGTCGCGGTGCGGGCCGACGAGCGTGGCGCGAAAAGTCCGTTCGCGCGCGCGCGATTGCGCGAGTTCCACGGCAAAATCATTTTTCACGCTCGGCTGATATTCGATGCGCAATTCCTCCGCGTCATTGGAAATGCGGCGATAAGCGAGCCGCGCGAGCGGGGAAAATTTCGGGACGAGTTCGCGCCGCGCGCGGATGATCTCATTGCCGAGCTTCACCAGTTCGCCGGAAAAACTTTCCAGCGCGGCTTCGTCGCTGGAGCGTTGCTTGAGCAACGCATTTCGCGCGCGGACGGTGTGCATGTAACGCTGAAGCAGCGGCAAATAACCCGGTCTGCGTCTGCGCGAGCAGCAAATCCAAGAAATCGCCGCCGCGCGCGCGCCGCGCCCTTGACGAGTTGCAAATCTTCCGTGCAAAAAACGACCGTCCGCAGCGCGCCGAAATAATCCGCGAGTTTTTTCACCGGCTGGCCGTCGAGCGACAGTTTCCGTTCGCGCGCGGACCAGTACATTTTGATTTCATGTTCGCCCTGCGCCGACGACGTTGCCGCCGACGAAATAACCTTTCGCGCCGTGCCGGATCATTTGCGCGCCGCCGACGCCGCGAAACGACCGCAGCGTGGCCATGAGATAAATCGCTTCGAGAATATTTGTCTTGCCCTGCGCGTTGTCGCCGAGCAACAGATGGAAGCCGGGCGAAAAGTCCGCGTCCAACCGCGCGTAATTGCGGAAGTCACGGAGTCGCAGATGGGCCAGATGCACGCCGTTAAAATGAATTGGAAAGGAAATCGCGGCGAGTTTTTTCGGCAACAGCCGGCTGATTTAATGTAGCCAGTTTTCCGAAATGCGCTGGATTTTAATCGCGTTGCCGCTGGCATCATCAATTTCAATCACCGCGCCGTGAAGCAGCACGCGGTTGCGCGCCACTTCATACCGTTGCGGCATTCCCGTGTAGAAATTTTTTGATGACCGGCTCGATTTCGCGGCCCAAAACGCTTTCGTGCGGGCCGGTGAAACCCGCGTCGGTCAAATACGCCGTGCCGCCGGGAAAAATCTGTTCGTCCGCCGTCTGCACATGCGTGTGCGTGCCGATGACCGCGCTGACCTGGCCGTCGAGCATCCGCGCGAACGCAATTTTTTCCGAAGTCGCCTCGGCGTGAAAATCCACGAAGATGATTTTTGTCTGCTCGCGCAATCTTTTCACTTCTTCGAGCGCGAGCGTGAAAGGATTTTCCAGTGGCGGCATGAATGTGCGGCCTTGCAAATTCATCACGGCAATTTTTAATTTTGAATTCGCGATTTCGAAAATGCCGCTGCCGCGTCCGGGAACATTGGCGGGATAATTGAGCGGACGCAAAAACCTTTTTTCATTTGCGAGCAGTTCCATGACTTCCTTTTGATCCCACAAATGGTCGCCGCTCGTGATGACATCCACGCCCGCTAAAAAAATTTCTTCAGCGAGCTTGGGCGTGATGCCGGAACCGCCGGCGGAATTTTCGCCATTGGCGATGACGAAATCGAGTGCGTGTTGTTCGCGCAGTTTCGGCACAAGAGTTTTGACCGCCTTGCGTCCGGGTTCGCCCACGATGTCGCCGATGAAAAGGATTTTCACGCGAAAATTTTAACCGTGAAACACGCGAAATACACGAAAGAAAAAGAAACCGCAGATTGCGCGGATTGTTTTGCTGCGCAATTCGTGGTTAAAAAAGAAATGCAATGACGCCAATCATCACGGCCATCAGCCAAAGCAATAGCACGGCGTGTGCGCGGCTCAAATCCTGTGCGCGTGAGCCAGTGCGAAAGATGATTGGTGTCGCCAATCCAAAATGGTTTGCGATTGAGCGTGCGGACAATGACAACTTGCGCCAAATCAATCAGCGGAATTGCCAAAACGAGCAGCGGCGATAAACACGGCGAGCGGGTGCGGATTTTGTTTGGTGTAAAAATGCGGAAGAATCGCCATGACCGCGAGCAGATAGCCGACGAGATGACTGCCGGCATCGCCGAGAAACGCGCGTTGCATTCGGAAAATTCCACGGCAGAAAACCGATCAGCGCGCCGCACATTAGAAAGCCTGTGATCGCGACGAGATATTCGCCGTTCGCCGCGGCGATGAGCGCGAAGATGAACGCGCCAATCGCGCCAAGTCCGGCGCAAAGGCCGTTCATGTTGTCCATGAAATTAAAGGCGTTGATGACGGTGAGCAGCCAGAAAATCGTGACGGCGTAACTGAATGCAACTTCGCTGGCACAAACAGCGTGATGCGTTTGCATGCCACGGCGACGAGCAGCGCGATTAAAAATTGGCCGACAAATTTCGGCAGCGGTTTCAATTCATGTTTGTCGTCGAACCAGCCGAGAAATGTGATGGCAATCGCGCCAAGAGCGATTGCGGCAAGTTCAAGCGCCGCGCCGGTCCAATACCATGTGACGATTAAATTCGTGGAAGAGATTTTTACGATTCCAAATTTGACAAAACTCGCGCCAACGAATCAGCGGCAACAAAATTCCAGTCAGCACGGCAAAGCCGCCGGCGAGCGGAATGGCGCCGCTGTGGATTTTCGGAGCGTCATAATTTTTTCCGTCGCGCGGATCGTCCAAGAGATTTGTTCGCAGGCACCATTTGCGCCAGAGCGGCAGCGCGAGCAGCGTCGTCAGAAACGCGCCCGCAAACGCGGCGAGATAAAAATTAAAGGGAAAAGTCATTTGTTGGAGTTCAGGCTTTAGCCTGTTTTGCCGGGCAAGCTGAAGCTTGAACTCCAACTGCTGCGGCCAGTTTCAGATAAAGATTATATTGGTCGTTCACCATTTTTTCGACGGCAAAATTTTCGCGGACAAATTTTTGCCCGCGTTGGCCGAGTCGTTTTCGCAATTCGGCATTGCTCGCAAGTTGCAACAATTTTTGCGCGACAGTTGCCACGTCGCCGGTGCGAATCAAAAATCCGGTTTCGTTTTCAAGGCAAATTTCGTCCGCGCCGTCGAAATCATAGGCGATGACGGGCTTTGCTGCGGCGAGCGCCTGCGGCAGTGCGCGCGACAAGGCTTCGCGCGAAGACAAATGCGCGAGGCAATCCATGATGCCGACATAACGCGAGACCTCGCTCGGCGGGACGAGGCCGGTGAAAATGATTTTGTCCGCAAGATTCATTTCGCGCGCGCGATTTTCCAAATGCGTCCGCAGCGAGCCGTCGCCGACGAGTAAGCAATCGCGCATTTGGAATTTGCGGTGACAATTTTTGAAACGCCGACGAACAAATCGTCATGGCCCTTGAGTTTGAACAGGCGCGCGATTTTGCCGATGACAAAAGCATCGGCGGGAATGCCCAGTTTTTCGCGCAAGGCCAAATCATTTTTTGCCTCCAAAAATGGTTCGAGTTGAAAGCCGCTGAAAATGCGGGTGAACATTTCTGGTTTTCCGATTCCGGCGGCGAGATAAATCCGCGTCATGGCGTTGCGCGGAGCAAATGAAATGCGTCGGTGGCTTTGGCGGCGCGGCGCTCGGCGGCGGTGAAAATAAAATTGGCGACTGCATTTTGAAAATTTCCGAATGACGGGCCGTGAATGTGATGGATGATAATCGGAACGCCCGCGCGTCTGGCGGCGAGTCGTCCGAGAATTCCCGCTTTGCCGCTGTGCGTGTGAACGATGTCGGGTTTTTGTTCGCGCAAAATTTTCTCCAATCGTCGCAGCGCGAGAAAGTCTTTGAGTGGATGAACCGGGCGAACGAGTTCAGGGACAATTGCAAGCAGGCCGGGAATTTTTTTGACTTCCGGTTCGAGCGAGCCTTCGGGACCGATCGTCGGCCCGGAAATCAAATGGACTTCGACGCCGGGTTTTTGGCGCAAACCCAAAACGGTGGCGACGGTGTTTTCCTGCGCGCCGCCGACGACGAGCCGAGTGATGATGTGAGTGACTTTCAAATCGTTGAATGGTTAAATAGTTGAATTGTTGAATCGTTTCAACAGTTTAACATTCAACGCTTCAACGAATTCAACCGTTCAATGATCGGCTTTTGGCCTCGGCGGTGTTGGTGTTCACGCTGGCGAGAAAAATTTCATAATTTTTGATCGCCTCATTGGTGTCGTGTTTGCGCCATGCGATTTCGCCGAGGCCGTAGGCGACTTGAAATGAATTGGTGAATGAGTTCTGCAATGTTTCATAATCGGCGCGCGCGGCGTCGAGTTTGTCGTCTGCAAGATAGGCGATTGGCGCGAAAATAAAGCGCCTGGCTGTTGGTCGTTTGGAGGACAAGCACGCGGTTCAACGCGGCGATGGCATCGTCATAATCCTTGAGTTCGAGGCTGACGCGGCCTCTGACCAAAAGCCACGCCGGATCGTCGGGCGAAAATTTTAATTTGCGATCAATGACGGCCAGCGCGTTGGTGAACAGGCCGCGCGCCGTATAAATCTGCGCGGCAGCGGTGAGCACATCGTCGTTGGTGGGATGGCTGGAAATTTGCGCTTCGAGCAGTTGTGTTCCGCGCGACGAATCATTTTTTTGAAAATAAGCCGTGGCTTCGATGAAGGCGAGTTGCGTTTCGTGGGCGTTCGTCAGTGAAAATTTTCCCGGTTGTTGGCGCACATCGCGGATTGCTGCCAATGCGCGGTCGGGCAAATGATTGGCGACATAAAGCTGGCCGAGCCAGAGCCGCGTGTTCAAATCGTCCGGCACAAGCTGCCGGACTCGATCAAACGGCGCGACGGCTTGACGCAAAAGGCCGCCCCGCGCAAAGACAAGCCCTTCTTGGAAACAATAACTTGGCTCGTCGAACGGCCCATCGGCTTCAAGCACTTCGCTCCACGACCGGAATTTGCCGAATTGGTCGAGCGCGACTTTCGTCAAATCCAGCGACGTGGGCGTGCCAGCGCGCAACTGCTGGTTGAAATCCAGATTGATTCCGGCGACGAGGTTCTCGGGATTCAGTTTTTGCGCGCGGTCAAAATTTGTGGCGGCTTTGTCCAGTTCGCCGGCGCGTTGCAACTGCACGCCCCAAAAATCCAGACTGCGCGAATAAAGATTTCCGGCGACGACGGCGTTCTGGTTTGTCTCGCGTTCGATATACAATTGCGCGAGCAGTTTTTGCCGGAACGACTGCGGAGCATTCGGGTCGGTCGGTGCCAGATCGTGTTCAATTGGCGCAAAGGCGTTTTTTTCGGCCTGCGCCCAAAAATTTTCATTTTCAGCAATTTGATTTTTATCGGGCAACGGCGGCAGCAATGCATCGTTGGTCAGCGTTTGCAATTTGTAGACCAAGCCGTGCGGCTCCGGATAAAATTCCTCGAAGTAGTAGCCGAAACTTGGATGCAGATAATAAAGCTCGTTGGTTTTGGCGAGCGCGGCCAGCAGCCGAATCAAATGCAGCGGGGCTACGCCGTTGGTTTGCTCGGCGGCGTTGACGGTGTCCGGCCATATTTGCGGAAATTTGTCATGCAAAAATTTGTGGTAAAAAGGATATTTCAGCGAAGCCGTTTCCAGCGGCACAAAATCCTTCGTCCGTCCTTCGCGAGCCAGCGCCGTCTGCACGAGAGTCAGCCGCAACGGCTCGTCGCTCAACAAAATGCCACCTGCGCGCGGCAGATTTTTTTCCAAAAGCGCGGTGTATTTTTGGAAGGTATCATCGTTGGCGGCGCGAATCTGCGGCGCGCTTTTGTAAATGAGTCCTGCCATTGCCAGAATGGACAGCAGCCACACGGCGGCAACAATCGGCACATTCAAAAATTCAAGCCGCGACGGCAGCAATCGCCTTGAACGGTCTTCGGCGGCTTTCGATCCGAACACGAGCAAAAAATATCCGCTGTAATAACCGATGCTTAACGCGCCGAGATAATAAAACGTCAGAAACGGCAATCCCAATCCGAGATGACGCGGACTGAACGGCGGATCAAATGCGACCCAAAGTCCTACCACGAGAAAAACCGCGTGAACCAAATGAAACATGAAACTCGTCAGCGCCATTCCCGTCGCACTGTTGTCGCCGAAGGAAGCCTTCCAGCGGATGGACATCACAAAAACCGGCAGCAGCGAAGTCAGCGACAGAAAACCGACGGCCTGCCGCAATTGCGCGCCGACAAAAAATGCGCGCACCACGTTGAACTGCGACGACAGATTAAATTTCAGCGCCTGCCAGAAAGTGATCGGCATTTTATGCGAAAAAATTGCCAGCGTTGGCAGCAGCAGATAAAATAAAACTCCCAGCAAACCGAACAACATCATGCGCGTGAGAAATCGCGCGTTAAAAAAACTCAAGCCGCGAATCCAGACAATGGCTCCGATGAACAGCGGGAAAAAACCGACCATCGCCCAATTGTTTCGCCATGCCCGCGCCATAAATGATGGCGGCCAGAAACAGTCTTCCTTCGCGTTCATCCAGCCGGTATTCCAGCAGCGACCAGATCACGAACGCGAACAGCAGCAGGTCGAACATTTCGCCCGTGTAATTCGTCGCCAGTTCCCAAAATGTTATTTGCCAGCCGCAAATCACCACTGCCAAAACTGGCGGCAACCACGCGCTTTTAATTGTCAGAAACGAAAAAACGCTGCGCTCGCGCGCGCGTTGCGCGTCCGTGCGGTCACGCGGCAAAATGGCGACCGAACGCGCGAGCAGTCCAAGGGTGAGCGCGGCACATGTGGCGGAAAAAATGTCCAGTGCAACAGGAATTTGTGCCACCGGCAGCCAGCGAAAAGGATAGGTGACCAGAAATGAAATTGGATTCGTGACTTCCGGCTGCCACGTCCAGCCGGAAATTTTGGCGACGGCATTGAGATTGAACAGCGAGACCCAATGGTTCAGCGTCAGCCAGTAAACCACAAACGCCGCCGCCGCCAGCAACCACGGCAAAATGCGCGGCACAAATTTTTTTCGCGGGTCAATCCGCTGTTCGTTCGCCATTGGATTTATTCAGTTGAAACTATATTTTGCGGTTTGGCAAGGTTTTGTCCCGCGCGCAAATCCGCCACGCACTCGACGTGCTGCGTTTGCGGAAACATGTCCAGCGGCTGCACGCGCGCCAGTTCAAAGACACCGTCCGCGCACAATATGTTCAAATCCCGCGCCATTGTCGCCGGATGGCAAGAGACGTAAATAATTTGAGACGGCCTTGTTTCGCGCAATAACCTCAATGTTTCCTGCAAACAACCTTTGCGCGGCGGGTCTAAAATCACCGAAGTTTTTTCCGGTAAAAATTTTTTCATCAATTCGGGCAAAACTTCTTCAACCGTCGAGGAAATGAATTCGCCGTTGGAAATTTTTCTTGAAGCAATATTTTTTTGCGCAGAATTGATCGCCAGCCGGTCATATTCAACACCCACAAAACTTTCAACCAAATCCGCCAGTTCAATCCCGAAAAATCCGACGCCGCAAAATAAATCAATCAGATGCTTTCGTGGGACAGGCATCTTGCCTGTCTCGTTAGCTGACGAACTGGACAGGCTGGAAGCCTGTCCCACTAAAAATCCGCGCACGGTCTCGACGAGTTTCGGCAACAGGAAAAAATTGTTCTGGAAAAACGAATCCGGCGGCACATCCCAGTTTTCCGGCGGAATCCGCAGCACGATTTTGATTCCGCCCTTTGGCGGCGGATTCGCGCGGACGCTTTTGATTTGTTCGCTGATGGCTGGCTCGGCGATTTTGCATTCCTCGATGTCCTCGACGAAATTGTTGTCCGCGCGGATGAAGCCGATGACCAGTTTTTTGGCCGGGCCGTTCCACTGGCTGCGGATCATGATGCGGTTGCGATAACCGTAAGGCTGCGGACTCGGGATCACCGGCGCGATTTTGTCCGCCGGAATTTTCCCGACGCGCTCGAACAAATCCGAAATCTGCTTGTGTTTGATTTTCAACTGCAACGGATACGCAATATGCTGATACTGGCAACCGCCGCACTGCGTGAAATAACGGCACTCCGGCGCGACGCGCTCCGGCGAGGATTTTTCCACGCGCAACAATTTCGCCCGCGCAAAATTTTTTTTGACCTCGGTGATTTCGACCTCGACCGTTTCGCCCACGATGACGAACGGCACGAAGACGACGAAATCATCAATCCGCCCGACGCCTTCGCCGCCGAACGCGATGTCGTGGATGGTCAGGGAAATTTTATCGGCAATTTTGAGTGGCATTTGGAAAAATCAAACGTGTGAAATCAATTCTGAAAATTCACGCGGCGTCACGATGGCGATGTTTTCAAAAACTTTCAACGCCAGCAAATCATTGTCGCCCGTGACCAGATGCGAACATTCGCCGTCAAGCGCGGCGGCCAGAATCCGGTCGTCGTCTGCGTCGCGGCAGGCGCGGACTTCGGACATGACTTTGACCGCGTGAGTTTGTCTTTCTACGAACAATGTCATTAAACGCGCGTGCCGGGAACTGAAACCAAACTTTGCTCGGAGCTTGCCCTCAATTTCATCAAGAATGTCCGGCGACGCACAGACCACGCAGTCATGTCGCGCCTTTTTCCACATCCGGCGGCAAAAACCGTTGGTGGTGAGGACAGCCAGCCAGACGTTGCTATCGAGAATGACGCGCACGCGGGAGGGCGAGGATTTTTTCTTCCGTCAGGCGGGCTTTGCGCGGCAGACGGTCAAACGCGCCGAGCAGCCGGTCCAGCTCGCTCTCGGTGGAAAAAAGATACTGATAGACTTCCTCGGCCTCCTCGTCGGAAAGCCGCTGGATTTTATCAATGACTGCGTTTGCCTGCATGGCAGAAATCTACGCGCAAAAACTCTTAAAGCAAAGCCGAAAACAATTTTGAAAATTGCCGCCGGTTTTGAGAGACACGCGGCAAGTTTAGAAAATAAAACGCGCGCGAAAAGTTTATTCGCGCGGAACTGCTCTGAAAATTATTTTGAAAACAATTCCGGCAAATTCATCATGCCGTGGCGCGCGCGCAAAAGTTCGATGCCATTCTTTTCCAGCCGGTAAAAAACCAGATAATTCGGATATTTGCGCAGGTTGAGCGTGCGGATTTCCGGCATGGGCAAATCCTGGCGGACGCGCCCGATTTCCGGCACGCGCTGGATGTGTTCCAGCGATTTTTTCAAGGCGGCATACCACGCGACGGCAACTGCTTCGCCAGCTTCCGTGGAAATATGATCCGCGCACTGCTCCACGTCGGCCAGAAACAGCGGGCGATAAACCAGCTTCACTTGCGCGGCCTCCGCGCCGCCGCCCGTTTTGTGCCGCGCGCGAACGCCGCGTCCAGTTCCTGCATTTTCAAGGGCTTTGTCGCGCCGGATGCGAGCGCTTCCATCACCCATTTGGCGTGCAGCGCCGTTGTGCGCGCGTCTTCCGCGTCAAACGAGCGGTGCAGGCGGTAGATGATTTCCTGGTTGAGCGAGCGGAAACTGTTTTCCGCCGCCGACTGCGCGCGATGGTAGATTTCCGCCGGAATGTTCTTGAGCGTGTATTCAGCCATGCGAAAACCATAATGGAACCGTTTGGAATTGTCAAACAAGACTGGGAATGTTTGCCGCCGGTTTTGAGAGACACGCACAAGTTTAGAAAATAAAACGCGCGCGAAAAGTTTATTCGCCACGCGCTCGAAGAAAGCCTGTTATTGGTTGCCGTCTATTTTGCGTGCGAGATCAATGAGCACCAATAAAACGGCGAAAGGCGATACCAGAACAAATGCAAAACACCGTTGCAGCCACCGTTACCGCCACAAAAATCACCGTCAAAATAATTCTTTTACTTTTTTCCAAGCTGTCAAACTCGCGCTCGAACTTGATACCATGACGACGAACAGTTAGAAAATACTGATTTACAAAAAAAAGCGCAATAAACGCAATGATGACTACGAGTTTAGAGAATACGAACTTGCTTCTAATAGAAATTTGAACATAAGACAAAATTCCGAGCAAGATAAACCACTCGACCAGTGTAATAAAGCCAATGGCGCCGCCCGCCTTATAATTGAAATTTCTTGATCGAGAAAGCCTGAAGCAGAGGACATATCCGGTAAGATAAACTTCCTTGAGAAATTGAATCATAGCAGGATTAGCCCATAGTATTAAAACAATTTTTATTAACAATTTTTATTGGCGACTACTTTTTCAAACCGGCAATCGCCGCTTTCATTTCCGCAAGGTGAACGTCGGGATTACCCGTGTCGGTGACGTGGACGATTTTTCCGTCGAGGCCGATGAGAAAGCTCACGCGCTTGGCCATGTTTTTTCCGGCCATCCGCACGCCGTAACTGTCCGCGATCTTGCCGTCGGGATCGGCGAGCAGGGTGAAGTTCAATTTGTATTTGGCGATGAATTGCAGGTGGCTGTCGGCGGAATCAAAACTGACGCCGACAATCTCGACGTTGTTCGTGGCGAAATCCTCAAAGCCGTCGCGAAAACTGCACGCTTCCTTCGTGCAGCCGCCGGTGAAATCCTTCGGATAAAAATACAGCAGCACGATTTTCTTGCCGACGAGATCGGCGAGCTTGAAATCCTTGCCGTTTTGATCCGTGCCGGTGACGAGTGGGGCGGTGTCGCCAGCTTTTGGCATTTGGGCGAAAAGAGTTGTGGCGGAAATGAGCAGTGTGGCGAGAAGTAATTTGATTTTCATGGCGATAATGTAGGAGACGAGGTGACGAGTCTCAAACTTTTTTAATTAGCCACGGGTGGACACGGTCTGTAAACCCGATTCAGAACACTCATAAAATAGCAAAAAGCATTGTAAATTAAAGTTAAATTCGTCACTACTCGTCAGAATTTTTCACTACTTTTCATCCCTTTCACTGACAGTTTCGCTGACAGTGGCCGTCCACCCTGCGAGCAACCCTTGACAAATCAAGGGTTTTGTTAAACTCGCCACAGATGGACACGGATAAACACGGATTTTCAGATATGAATGGTGTGGATTTCCAAAGATTGGATTCGCGCCAATTTGTAAAATTTACATCACGGTTTTTTATCCGTGTCCATCCGTGTCTATCCGTGGTTAAATAATTCCCGTGTGGTTTTTCCTTTTCATCCTCGCGCTTGCCGCCATAGTCGGAATTCATTTCGCGTGGCGGCAAAAATTTATCCGCCAGCAGCAGCAGATTCACGCCGAAACGGAAGATTCCCGCCGTCGCCAGCAGCAGACGACCATTGACGCGCAGGCGCAGCAGCAGGTTCTCTTCAATTCCATGCTCGAAGGCTTGCTGCTGCTCGACCGCAACCGGAAAATTTATCTCGCCAACCGCGCGTTCAAAAATCTTTTCGGCCTGAAAATCGAATTGCGGGGCAAGACCGTTATGGAGGCGCTGCGCGTCCATGAACTCGCCGAACTCGTCGAACGCGCCGAAGCCGAAAAACAGGTTCTTGATTACGAGTTGAAGCTGCCGGACTTGAGCGAACGCTGGCTGCAAGTCAACGCCGCCGTCATCACCAATTCTGCCGGCGAACGCGAAGGAACGATTTTGGTTTTCCATGATTTGACGCGACTGAAACAATTGGAGCGCACGCGCCAGGAATTTGTCGCCAACGTCAGTCACGAACTTCGCACGCCACTCTCACTCATCAAAGGTTACGTCGAAACGCTGCTCGACGGCGCGCGCAACGAGCCGGTCATCGCTGAACGATTTCTCAAAATCATCGAGCGCAACACGCAGCGGCTCGATTTATTGATTCAGGATTTGCTCACGATTTCCGCGCTCGAATCTGAACGGATTAAATTAAATCTGCAACCGATGGAATTGCGCCCACTCGCCGAAAAAATTTTTTCCGACCTGAAGCCGCCTGCGGAAAATAAAAACATTGAGTTAATCAACCAATTACCAGAGCTCACCGCGACCGCCGATGTGAACCGGCTCGAACAAGTCCTCGCCAATCTCGTGGACAACGCCATCAAATATGGCCGCGCGCAAGGCCGAGTCACCGTCGGCGGAAAAAAACTGGACGACGGCAAGCTGGAAATTTTCGTGCAGGACGACGGTCCTGGAATTCCCGCCGAAGCGCTCGACCGCGTGTTTGAACGGTTTTATCGCGTGGACAAGGCGCGCTCGCGCGACCAGGGCGGCACTGGACTCGGACTTTCGATCGTGAAACACATCGTGCAGGCGCACGGCGGCGAAGTCTGGGTGAAAAGCGAACTCGGCAAAGGCGCGACGTTTTTCTTCACGCTGCCGTCAACGGAAATCAAATCCAAATGAAAAAATATTTTTCTGAAATTCTCGGAACATTCGCACTCGTGTTTGCTGGAACGGGCGCAATCGTCATTGACCAAGTTAGCGGCGGTGCAATCACGCACGTCGGCATCGCGCTTACATTCGGACTGATTGTTTTGGCGATGATTTACACCGTCGGCGACATTTCCGGCGCGCATTTGAATCCTGCCGTGACGATTGGATTTTGGGCGGCACGCAGAATGTCCGGGCGCGAAGTTTTGCCTTACATCACGAGCCAATTCGTCGGTGCGATTCTCGCGAGCGGTTTGCTCCGATTTTTATTTCCAGAAAATAAATTACTCGGCGCAACGATGCCCGCCGGTTCGGAAATGCAATCATTCGTTCTCGAAGCCGTCCTCACATTTTTCCTGATGCTGACAATTCTCAACGTCTCGACCGGCGCGAAGGAAAAAGGCGTCACGGCGGGGATCGCCATCGGCGCGGTCATCGCGCTGGAAGCGATGTTCGCCGGGCCGGTATGCGGCGCGTCCATGAATCCCGCGCGTTCGCTCGCGCCCGCGCTCGTCTCCGGCCATTTCGAACATCTGTGGATTTATCTCACCGCACCGCCGCTCGGCGCAATCGCCGCTATGTTCGCCTGCCGCTGCGTGCGCGAAAAAGATTGTTGCACCGCCGCATCGCACACAACAAATTGATGCTTATGAAACTTACAGAATTGAAAAAGAGCTTAAACGAAAATCCTGACGCGAACATTCGTTTTCATTTGCCGAACGGAGATTTTGTTCCGGCGCACGCTCATGTCACGGAAGTTGCGCGCATTGACAAAAAGTTTGTGGATTGCGGCGGCACTTTGCGAAACGATTCCTTGTGCCGTTTGCAAACTTGGTTTGCGGACGACACTGATCATCGGCTGACGGCAAATAAATTTCTGAAGATTCTTGAAAAGGCAAAATCATTTCTCGCGTCGGACGATCTTGAAGTGGACGTTGAACACGAAGTCGGTTTCATCAGCCAGTTTCCGCTCGAATCAGTCGAAGTTTTGCCGGACGAAATCATTCTTCATTTGACCGAACGCCACACGGCTTGTCTGGCGATGGAAAAATGTTTGCCGCCCGCAAAGCCAGCTTCGGATTTCAATCCGTTAAAATTTAATTTCCGCGAGCAATCGTCAGACTGCTGCACCGAAACCACAACCAGCCAACCGAATCAAACAATGAAAAAGAAAAATGTTCTGTTTGTCTGCATTCACAACAGCGCGCGCAGCCAGATGGCCGAGGCGTTTCTGAATCAAATCTGCGGCGAATTTTTTGAAGCGCACAGCGCGGGAATTGAACCGGGAAAATTAAATCCAATCGTCGTCGAGGCGATGCAGGAAATCGGAATTGATATTTCCGGCAACGAAACGAAATCGGTTTCCGAATTTTTGAAATCGAACAAATTATTTTCTCACGTCATCACGGTTTGCGACGAGACGAGCGCGGAGCGTTGCCCGATTTTTCCGGGCGTGACGACGCGATTGCATTGGGGTTTTCCCGACCCGTCGGCGTTTCAAGGTTCACACGAAGAAAAATTGGAAAAAGTTCGCGAAGTGCGCGACGCCATCAAGGAAAAAATCGAGCAATGGTGCGCGGAAGTTTGTTGCTTGAAAGCGGCTTGACGAATTTAATATGTGTCAATACTAATGATTGACCCTTTATGAATATAAATTTATCGAAAGATGAAGACAAAGCAGCCCGACAACTTATTTCAGAGTTGGAAAACCGAAGCCGACGTTGGGCGTGGCTGCGCTGGGTTGGCATCACTGTCTCCATCATTATTCTTTTCGGCAGTATTTTGTTGGGTAGAGTTTGCCAACGGACGTTCGGTGAAGCGTTTCCCAAGCTGGAATTGTCCACAGACAACTTCAATCCCGAATACGTTAAGTCGTATGTTGACTACTGTGTTTCGATCAACGCGGCGAAGGAACATTTTGAGCGAGCGCAGGCCATCGCTTTCATTGGCTCATTAGCTTCCTTGATATATTTCTTCGCAAATAAAAATCGAGGTGCACGAGCCGGCTTATTAGCCAAACTCCTACGCCCAGCATTGGGCGAAGACCCTGTAACTGAACGAGACAAAACGAGCACCGACCCAAAGCCCGTCTCTTAATAAAGGAGCAATCCCCAGTATTGAAAAATTCTTCTGCGTCGTGGTGTTGCTTAATGTTTTATCCATGACTGAAAAGTTTTCGGAAATTTCTTTTTAAGCGCGCGTAAAAATTTTATAGTGCGGCATGGTTCACGTTGGCATCGGCTACGACGTTCACGCGCTGGTCGCGGGACGCAAACTCATCCTCGGCGGCGTCGAGATTCCGCACGCGAAAGGTCTCGACGGCCATTCGGACGCCGACGCGCTCATGCACGCCATCTGCGACGCGCTCCTCGGCGCGCTCGGCGAACCGGACATCGGCCATTTTTTCCCGAACACCGACCCGCGCTGGAAAAACGTGCCGAGCAAGATTTTTCTGGAGGAAGCCGCGCGCATCATCGCACTGCGAAATGGAAAAATCGTGAACGTGGACGCGACGGTCATCGCGCAGGCGCCGAAAATTTATCCGCACATCCAGCAGATGAAACTCTGCATCGCGGACGCCTTGAAAATAAATTTCTCGCACATCGGCATCAAGGCGACGACGAACGAGCTGATGGGTTTCATCGGGCGCGAAGAAGGCATCGCCGCGATGGCGGTGGCGAGCGTGGATTTGCCGGAATAATTTTAATGGCCACAAAAGCTGAAATCAGTTGGAAGCGCGTCAACGAGGACGGCGAGAAAATCCAGGTCAACGCCCAGCGAGTGAGCCGCGAATGGAAATTTTCCCAACGCGCGAAACGTTTCGACACTTGGCAACCTGTCGAAAATCCGCCGCTGGAAGACTGGCTGGAATTGTTGGACGCAGTTCAACGCCTCATCACGCGCCGCCGTTTGCAACCGGAGCACGAGGAGCGTGTGCGCCAGCGGATTCGCGAGCGTTTTCCCGACGCAGGAGTTTAGGCGAATCTGTTCTTGGAAAATTTCCCGCTGCTGACAGAATCTGCGCATGGAAAAATCGGGAAGCCGCAAAACCAGCCAGCCCAAATCGTCGAACATCACCGCGACCATCAGCAAAATCACTTTGTCAGAACGCGAACGGCGCAACGCTCATCGCGGTTGCGTCCTCTGGCTCACGGGACTTTCCGCCGCCGGCAAATCCACCGTAGCCAACGAGCTTGAAGCGGCGCTTTTCCGTCGCGGCAATCAGGTTTTTGTTTTGGACGGCGATCGCGTGCGCCACGGCTTGTGCCGCGACTTGGGATTTTCGCCAGACGACCGGCAGGAAAATATCCGGCGCGTGGGCGAAGTCGCCAAATTATTTTCAGAAGCGGGATTCATTTGCGTCACGGCTTTCATTTCGCCCTATCGCGCCGACCGTTCGCTGGTGCGCGGGATGATGGATGAAGGAAATTTTTTCGAGGTCTTCGTCAACGCGCCGCTGGCCGTTTGCGAAGCGCGTGATCCGAAAGGGCTTTACGCAAAAGCGCGCGAGCACAAAATCAAAAATTTCACCGGCATTTCCGCGCCTTACGAGCCGCCGCTCAATCCTGAAATCGAATTGCGCACGGACAAATTGACGGTTGCCGAGGCGGTGGAAAAAATTCTGCGGCATTTGCGGAAAGCGCGCATCGTGAAAAAAGATTGACCGGCGGCGGCGCGTTTCTACATTCGGCTCGTGGCCAATCCGCCTTTAATTTTAGTTTCGCCGAGCCTTGAAAAGCGCGGCGTCGAATTTCATGATTTGTCCGTCAGTCTTTCGGTCAAATATGAAAATGCGATTTTACAAGCCGGTGGAATTCCACTCATTTCGCCCATCACGACCGACGGCGCGCTGCTTGCGGAAACTATCCGGCGCGTGGACGGCGTGATGTTGACGGGCGGCGACGACATTAATCCTGATCTTTATGCAAAAAAACTTTCGCGCGCCGTCCGCAAAACGGTGGAGCAAACTCCCGACGGCGGCGGGCGCGATTTGCTGGAACTGGTTTTGATTGACGAAATTTTTCACCAGCGCAAACCGCTGCTGGCGATTTGCCGCGGGCATCAAATGCTGAACATCGCGCTCGGCGGGCGGTTGATCGCGGACATCCGCCAGCAAGTGCCGGGCGCGCTCAATCATCAGCGCATGGACCAGGCGGGCGAATTAGTGCATGAAGCGGCGTTGACAGCGGGTTCGCTCTTGGCCAAGATTGTCGGGAAGCAGGTCTTGGGTGTGAACAGTTCGCATCATCAGGCGGTTTTGGAGCCGGCGGAACCGTTGATGGCCGTGGCGCGAACGCGCGATGGAATTGTGGAAGCGATGGAATTGAAACCGCACGCGGCGCGTCTCATGCCGTTTTTGTTAAGCGTGCAATTTCATCCCGAACGGCTGACGGCCCGACACGCCGACCATCGCGCGATTTTTTACCGATTCATCCAAGCCTGCGCGAAAGCGAAAATCATGAAAGCCAAAATTCTTATCGTGGACGACGAAGCGGACATACGCAATTTGCTCGCCGCCGTGCTGGACAATTATTACGACGTCGCCGAAGCCGGCAGTGCGGCGGCGTTGCAAAAAACTTTTTCGCAGGAGCAGCCCGACGTCATTCTGCTCGACGTGAAACTGCCGGACGCGCACGGCCTTGATTTATTGCCGCAAATCAAAAAACGCTGGCCGGACACCGAAGTCATCGTGTTGAGCGGCCAGGGCACCATCACCATGGCCGTCGAAGCCGGACGCCGAGGCGCCTTCAATTTTCTCTCCAAGCCATTTGAAAATGAAAAATTGCTCGCCGACGTGAAATGCGCCATCGAACGCAAAGAACAGACCGAGGAAAATTCCACGCTTCGCCGCGCGCTCGAAACCATGAGCGGCACAGCCTCGCCGATTTTCCGCAGCGCGGCCATGCAGGACGTCGTTCGCACCGTCGAACGCATCGCGCCCAGCGACGTCGCCATTTTGATCACCGGCGAAAGCGGTTCGGGCAAGGAAGTCATCGCCGATCTTTTGCACACTTTGAGCCCGCGCAGCAAAAACCGGATCATCAAGATCAACTGCGCCGCGTTGCCCCGCGAATTGATCGAGAGCGAACTGTTCGGCTCCGTCAAAGGCGCGTTCACCGGCGCGCACACGGACCGCGAAGGATTGTTCCGCCAGGCCGAGGGCGGCACGCTGTTCCTCGACGAAATTTCCGAGATGCCGATTGACACGCAAAGCAAACTGCTGCGCGTCTTGCAGGATCAGGAAGTGCGGCCCGTCGGCGGCAAGGCCGATTACAAGACCAATTGCCGCATCGTCGCCGCGACGAACCGCCGACCGGAAGAAGCCATCAAGGACGGCAAGCTGCGCGAAGATTTGTTTTACCGCATCAGCGCGATTTCCGTTCATCTGCCGCCGTTGCGCGAGCGGCGCGACGACATCATGCCGCTGGCCAACTCATTTCTG
The DNA here is from genome assembly GCA_963746345.1 of uncultured Verrucomicrobiae bacterium. Lineage (GTDB taxonomy): Bacteria > Verrucomicrobiota > Verrucomicrobiia > Limisphaerales > UBA11358 > UBA11358. The sequence goes on along the minus strand of CAVVAN010000004.1, from coordinate 1,035,049 downwards.
AAACGTTTCGCCGCGCAGGCCAACCGCGATCATCACGCGGCTTTGCGCCTGACGCGATTGACCGGCTCACGGCCTTCGACTGGCCGGGCAACATCCGCCAGTTGCAAAATGAAGTCCAGCGCGCCGTCCTGTTGAGCGAAGGCGATCTGGTGAGCGCCGCCGACCTTTCCATCACGAACGTCAAGGCCGGTCCAAGCGACAGCAGTGATACAAATTTCACGCTGCTCGAAGGTGTCGAACGCAACGCCATCATCCAGACGCTCAAGGAAACCGACGGCAACAAACTCGAAACCGCCAAACGCCTCGGCATCGGACGCCAGACGCTTTACAATAAAATCAAGGCTTACGGGATTGAGACTTAGCCGCGTTTGCCAGAACGCGCCGCCGAATCCTTGTTAGGCGGCTTAAATGAACACTTCGATAATGCTGACCGAGAACGAAAGACGAGAGTGTTCAAAGATTGCCGACCGAGTGTCTCAGATGCGGGAGTTTCTAAACAAGAATGTTCTCGTGGAGCCGCCGCAGCCAATTGAGTGGCATTCTTTCCTTTCGAGGTTCCGCAAAATACAGGGTAACCTCAGTAATTATGGCAGCTTTATTGCGACACTACTAGCAAAGCAATATCTTTGTTCAAAGTTCGGCGTCGAATTTGATGCTGCCGAGAAGCCTCAGGGAGCATCTGGAATTGACATTGATATAGAAACTTCTGAAGGGCACCGTATCGTTGGCGAAATCAAAACTACAGTGCCACATAAGGTGACTGACTTCGGGGCAAGCCAAGCCGACGCCTTTAAGAAGGATTTTGCGAAACTCGCCGCTTCAGAGGCGCGTTATAAATATCTGTTTATTACCGATTCGGCTACTTACTCCGCGCTTCAAAAAAGTAAATATACCAAGCTCATGCCCGACGTCTGCATTGTTCATCTCTTAACAGGGGAAGAACATGCCGCCTAACAACTAGACAGGCTGCAAACTTATTCGCCTTGACTGCCTCAAAGCTTTTTCAGTTCTGAATTCGCCAGTTGAATCAACGGCTTGATGGTCGCCGCATCGAATTGAAATTTGCAGCCCGCCGCCGAAAACAATTCCGGCAACGGACGCGAACCACCGAGCGCGAGGGATTTTTTGTAATCGTCCAGCGCCTTCACCTTGTCGCGCCGCTGAATTCGCCCAGACCTGCAACGCGCCAAGCTGCGCGATGCCGTATTCGACGTAATAAAACGGGTGGATGAAAATGTGAAGCTGCCGGTGCCACGAGTGCGCGCGCATTTCTTCGTAGCCGGAAAAATCCACGTCGCCGCCAAAACGGTCCATCAATTGCAGATACGCCGCCTTGCGTTCGGCGCGCGTATGGCCGGGATGCGTGTAAATCCAGTGCTGAAACGCATCCACCGTCGCCATCCACGGAAAAAATCCGATGATGCCTTCGAGATGCGTTTTGCGCGCGCGGTTCGCTTCCGGCGCGGAATAAAATTCTTCGAGAAATTCGTTGCCGAGCAGTTCCATGCTCATTGAGGCGACCTCGCAAAATTCAATCGGCGCGTTGCGATACGGATACAAATCTTCGTCGCGCGTCGCCTGCGCGTGAAATGCGTGGCCGGCCTCGTGCAACAGCGTCTCCACATCGCGCTGCAAACCGATCGCGTTCATGAAAATGAACGGCACGCGCGCTTCGGCCAACGTGGATTGATAACCGCCGGGCGCTTTGCCTTTACGATTGTCCAAGTCGAGGAGTTTCAAATCCTGCATCTGCTGGAAACCGGCGGCGAGTTCCGCATCGAGGTGATTAAAAATTTTCTGTGTGCGCGAAACCATTTCGCCGACTTGCGCGAACGGTTTTAACGGCGCGCGGTTCTGCGGGTCAACGGCCAAATCCCACGGGCGCAATTTTTCCAGCTTCAACTGCCGCTTGCGCTCGTTCTGGATTTCGCGGATGGCGGGAACAATTTCTTTTTCAATTGCGTCATGAAATTTTTTGCAATCGTCCGGCGTGTAATCGAACCGTGCTTTTTGCCGGAATGCAAAGTCGCGGTAATTATCAAAGCCCGCATTTTTCGCGATTTGAGTTCGCAATTTAATCAGTTCGTCAAAAATATCTTCGCATTTTTCCACGTCCTGCAAGCGTCGTTTGGCGACAAGTTCCCAGGCTTCCTGACGCAACGCGCGGTCCGGCTCTTCAAGATAACGGCCCATCTGCACGAGCGTTTTTTCCTCGCCGCGAAAATTCACGGTCTGCGCGCCGATCAATTTCTGATATTGCTGCGAGAGTTTTGCTTCTTCGGTTTCGAGCGCGACGTTTTCAGGACGGAAAAGTTCAACGTGATTTTTTACATCCCGGTTAAAAATAAAGAATCGGTCACGCGGCAATTTTTCGTGAAGCGGATGCGCGACGTAAATTTTTTCCAGCGCGAACTGTCGCGGCTTGAGTTGCGGCTCGACGTTTTCGACAAAATGCAGATATGCTTTTTCCGCGTCGGCGTTGTCCGTGTGGCAAGTCATCGCGATGTAACGGCGCGAAGATTCCTCGTCGAGCGCGGCGTTGAGTTCGCTCCAGTCGAGCAGCCATTTTTCCAGTTCGGCGGCGGATTTGATTTGCGGCGCGCGATTTTCCAATTGCCCGAACAGCGGCGCGATTTGCGGCCAGTCGCCGAGGTCAATGTTTTGCGGGACAAATTTTCGCGGTTTCGCGGGCGGCAATTTCCCAAACGGCAATAAATTCATGCGCGAAAGATAAAGGAAGCCGCAAAGAGTGAAACAAATTTTACGCGATTAAATTTTTGTCTTAATCCCGCACGCGCGCATGAGACACCAGCCGCGCAGCGATTCAAACACGGCAAACAAGCCCGCCACAACGAGAATCAGTCCGAGCCACAGCACATAATCCACCACAATGATGCCCGCGATGAGGCAAAGCGCTCCAATCACGCCACGCGCGAAGCGTCCATGGCGGTCAAGGTTTGGGCGAAAAAAACGGCTCATACTCAAAAGATAGCATAATGCGTGCCTATAACAAATGGTTAAACTGGCCAGCAACCCAAAATGGCGGCATATTCCGACCATCGTGAATTTGTTGGATCAACATTATCTCTGGGCCTCGATGGTTTGGGGCGCGATTGCCAGTGGCTACTGGATTTACGGCTGGCGACAGAAATCATGGGTTCCGCTGGCAGGTGGCGCGGCAATGATGGCCGTCTCAATTTTTTTACCAGCATTGCCGATGACTTTGATTTGCATCGTCACGATGTTCGCAATCTGGTGGTTAATGAAACAAGGTTATTGAAGTAAAAAATCCAGACGATTCACCACTTCAATTCCTGCAAACGGCGCGCGACTTCCTCGGCGTTCGCGCGGCTGTTGAACGCGCTGATGCGGAAATAGCCTTCGCCCTTCGAGCCGAAACCGCTGCCGGGCGTGATGACCACGTTCGCGTCGTGCAAAATTTTATCGAACGCCTGCCAGCTCGTGACGCCTTTTGGCGTGCGCACCCAGATGTAAGGCGCATTCACGCCGCCGAAAACTTTCAATCCGGCTTTCTTCGCGCCTTTGCGCAAAACTTCCGCGTTGCCGAGATAATGTTTGATGAGTTCGGCGACCTGTTGTTTTCCTTCCGGCGAATATAACGCTTCCGCCGCGCGTTGCACGATGTAGCTCACGCCGTTGAATTTCGTCGTCGCGCGCCGATTCCAGAGCGGATGCAGCGGTTTGAACTCGCCGGATTTCGTCTGCGCGTTGAGCGATTTCGGGACGACCGTGAACGCGCAGCGCGTGCCGGTGAAGCCGCCGTTCTTCGAGAAGCTGCGGAACTCGATCGCGCATTCGCGCGCGCCGGGAATTTCGTAAATGGAATGCGGAATGCCCGGCTCGGTGATGTAAGCCTCGTAAGCCGCGTCGAACAAAATCACGGACTTGTGTTCCAGCGCGTATTTCACCCACGCTTCGAGCTGTTCGCGCGTGGCCGCCGCGCCGGTCGGATTGTTCGGCGAGCAAAGATAAATCACGTCCACGTGCTTCTTCGGCGGTTCGGGAATGAAACCGTTGCTCGGTTTGCACGGCAGATAAACGAGCTTCGCGTAAGCGCCTGCTTCGTTCGCCTCGCCGGTGTGGCCGGCCATGACGTTCGTGTCCACATAAACGGGATAAACCGGATCGCTGATGGCGATCTTGTTTTTCGCGCCGAGAATGTCGAGGATCGCGCCGCAATCGCACTTCGAGCCGTCGCTGACAAAAATTTCGTCGTCGGCAATTTCAATTCCGCGGTCGCGGAAATCATTTTTGGCGATGGCGTGCGCGCAGCCATTCGTAGCCCTGTTCCGGGCCGTAACCTTTGAAAGTTTCGCGCGCGGCCATTTCGTCCACGGCCTTGTGCAACGCGGCGATGACGGCGGGCGGCAGCGGCTCGGTCACGTCGCCAATGCCGCAACGGATCAATTTTTTCGCGGCTTCGGGATTTGCGTCGCAAAAAGCTTTCACGCGCCGGCCGATTTCGGGAAAAAGGTAGCCGGCTTTGAGTTTCAAATAATTGTCGTTAAGAAATGCCATTTTAGTTTCTGTTGAAAATCCAAAACGAGAAAGTTAGCGGCTTGTGCAACTTGAAGCAAGAAAGCTTAAAGCAAGGTGGTGGTTTGGAATTTAATTCCTTAAACCAATTCCCCAACGCCAGACAGAATTAACGGAAGCGAGCATTTCAGTAACATTAGAACCATATTTTCCGCGACAGAAAAGAGCGATAATTAAAATGAATGGGAGACAAATCAACCACACAATCGGAGAAAGGATATAACACACAAACGTGACGACGAGACATTCAACTATAAATGCCAAAATGGCGTCTAGTGCACTGTAACATTGACAACTGATACACAGCTTGCTATGGTTTTGCCCATGGCAATTACGCTAAAAGTGAGTTCCGCTGACCAATCCGAATTGCAGGCCAAGCTGCGTTGCCGCAGTCTTCCCGCCGAAGATGTCCGACGTGCTGATATCATTCTGCGGCTGGCCGAAGGTCAGCCGCAGCGAGTTGTGGCCCGACAGATGCGTTGTAGCATCAATACCGTGCGACTGTGGCGAGAAAGGTATGAAGCTGAGGGCTTGGGCGGACTCTACGCTCGTCATCCAGGGCGGCAGATTGAAGCCGCGAGTCCCGCATTGGAGGCGAAGATATTGGACTGCACGCGCCGCCTTCCCAAAGACGGTTCGACCCATTGGAGTACGCGCAAACTGGCCGAGGAACTGGGCATCAGTCATATGCGAGTGGCGCGAACATGGGCCAAAGCCGGACTACAGCCTCACCGGATGCGCCGGTATATGACCAGCGACGATCCGCACTTTCACAAGAAAGCGGCCGATGTGATCGGGCTCTACCTGAAACCGCCCACCAATGCAGTGGTGTTCTGTGTCGATGAGAAGACGGCCATTCAGGCACTCGACCGGTTGGATCCGGTTCTGCCATTGTCTGCTGGCCGTGCCGAGCGGCATGGTTTTGAATACTTTCGTCATGGGACACTCTCCCTGTATGCCGCATTGAACACGCAGACGGGCGAGGTGCTGGGCAAGACTGCTGGCAGACATACCAGCGCCGAGTTTGTGGCGTTCCTTGCCGAGTTGGTCAGTGGCCAACCCAAGCGGCGCGAGATCCATGTGATCGTGGATAACCTGTCTGCTCACAAGACCGAAAGGGTGGAGCTTTTCTTACAGCAACATCCGCAAGTGAAGTTGCATTTCACGCCGACCTATTCATCGTGGTTGAACCAGGTCGAATTGTGGTTCTCCAAGATCGAGCGCGATGTCATTGCGCGCGGGGTGTTCAGTTCCGTCAAAGATTTAGCCAAAAAACTCCTGTGCTACATCCGCCAATACAATCGTCAAGCCAAACCCGTTAAGTGGACTTACAAAAATACGAAAAACCGGATACTCCCTGAGTCAGATTCAAATGTTACAGTCCACTAGTAATATCATAACAAGACTTTCCGAAATTAAGCCAAAGCTCATGAAAAATCAAGGCGGCAAACTCAAAGCAAAAATCCCGCGAGACTCGCGGTCATGTAAGCGGCGAGCAGGCCGCCGATCATCGCGCGGAAACCGATCTTGGCCATTTCGCTGCGGCGTTCGGGCGCGAGCGAGCCGATGCCGCCGACCTGGATCGCGATGCTGGAAAAATTCGCGAAGCCGCACAGCGCGTAAGTCGCAATCGTGAAACTGCGCGGGTCGAGCGCCTTCGCCGTGTCTGGGTTGGTTAGGTGGAGATAGCCGACAAATTCATTGAGCACGATGCGTTCGCCGAGGATTTGCCCGACGCTCAAGCAATCCTGCACCGGCACGCCCATCAGAAATGCGAACGGCGCGTTGACCCAGCCGAAAATGTTTTGCAACGTCGCCGGATGCGCCGCGCCGAAATGAATCTGCGGCCAGGTGACGATGTAATTCGCCAGCGCAATCATGGCGATGAATGCGATGAGCATGGCGATGACGTTGAGCGCGAGTTGAAAACCGTCGCCCGCGCCGCGGCAGATGGCGTCAATGGAATTGGCCGTCGTGCGCGGAACGGTCGCGGGCATGGACGCGGCGGTTTCACTTTGTTGCGTTTCGGGCAGAAGAATTTTCGCGATCATCAGCGCGGCGGGACAATTCAGCACGGACGCGGTGAGCAGATGTCCGGCGGTGTTCGGATAGCCCGCGCGCATTCCCATCGCGGCATAAACCGCCGCGACGCCGCCGGCGATGTGCGCCATGCCGCAGACCATGATGGTCATGATTTCGCTCTTGCGTCATGCGCGGGACGTAAGGCCGGATCATCAGCGGCGCCTCGGTCTGGCCCATGAAAATGTTCGCGCAGGCGGAAAGCGTTTCGCTGCCGCTTGTGCGCATGATTTTGCGCATCACCCACGCGGCGGCGTGAACGATTTTTTGCAAAACGCCCCAGTGATAAAGTAGCGACGAAATGGCGGCGACGATGATGATCGTGCCCATGACGAGAATTGCGAAGATGACGGAATTGCCGGGGCCGAAAGCTTTTGCCAGCGAATCTGAATCGGCAAGCGGACCGAAAACGAATTTGCAGCCGTCGTTGGAAAATTGGATGCAGTTTCTGGACGACTTTTCCGGCGAAATCAAAAAAATCTTTGCCCCACGGCGTTTTCAAAATCAGAAGCGCGAGTGTGAATTGCAGTCCGATTCCCCAAATGACGGTGCGCCATGGAAAAAGTTTCCGGTTGTAGGAAATCGCCCACGCGATTGAAATCATCACGAGCCAGCCAAACAGACTGATGAATCGGAGTTCCATTTATTTTTTGCAAACCGTCTTGCACGCTTCCTTGTAAATGTGCGGATGCAAAACGCCGACGAACGGCAGATTGCGATAACGCTCGGCAAAATCAAGCCCGTATCCAACCACAAAAAAATCCGGCACGCTGAAGCCGACATAATCGGCCTTCACTTTTTCCACGCGGCGTTCCGGCTTGTCGAGCAGCACGCAGACTTTGATGCGGCGCGGCTTGAGCGCGCGCAATTTCGGCAGCACGCGGCTCATCGTTTTGCCGGTGTCCAAAATATCATCAATGAGCAGCACATCGCGCCCGCGAACGTCAATCCGCAATTCCTTCGTGAAAACCAGATCGCCGGATTCCGTGCCGAGGCCGTAACTGGAAACGCCGATAAAATCCAATCGCATCGGCAGGTTCAAATGGCGGATCAAATCCGCGAGAAACATCACCGTGCCGCTCAAGAGCGAAACGACGACCGTTTCGCGCCCGCAAAAATCGTGCTCGATTTCGCGCGCAAGAATTTTGACGCGGCGCGCGAGTTGTTCTTCCGTGATCAAAACGCGTTCGATTTCTTTGCGCCAGTTCGCGGGAGTTTTGCGTTTTGAATTTTTGGTTTTGAGTTTGGCCACAAAAATTTCAGGCGGCGGACGCGGTTGCGATTTTGAAAACGGGCACTTCAAACATGGCGTGGAAATTTGCGGCGGGAATTTTCATTTCGAGCCGCCAGCAAATCGTTTCGCTTCCCCGCCCGGAACATTGCGGCTGGCCGGGCGGCACATCGAATTGAACGGGAATTTCGCCGCCGGATTTGACTTTGGGCAAATCGGCCTGCGATTGGAATTTTTTTTTGTCCTGCCAAAGAATTTTTTCTTCGGTGCGCTTATTTTGTCCCGTGCCGGAAGTTGTTTTGCGGATGCAAAAAAATTCAAGGCGCAATTCATTCTCAAATTTTAATGGCGCGCTGGTTCGGATTGCGCCTTCGAGCGTGCCGCCAATTGGCGCGGGAATTTGCGCCATTTCAAAGATGCAGTCGCCGAAGCGTTGGTGCGCGCGAAATTTTTTTATCACGGAAATCAGAAAGGCGATTCCGACGATTGGAAAAACTGCCGCGACGAGCGCGCTGTAATTTCCGTCGCGCACCGCCTTCGGAATGACGAGGATGGCGATAATTCCGCCGATGACGCAAAGCGCGATGCCCATCGTCAAATAAGATTTCGCGTGCGGGATGCCTTCGGATTTGATTTTTCCCGCCGCCCAATCCGCGCGTTTGAGCCACGGCTTTTCGGAAAGCTGATCCGATAATTTCAGTTGCGCCGCCAAGGAAGTTTTCTTTCCGACGATTCCAAAAATGAGCGCGACAAACCCGACGCTGGCGGCGATGACGCCCAAAAGCCGGAACAATTTTTTCCGGTCCACTCCGCCGAGCATTCCATCGTGGAGCAACAAAATCAGCGCGAACAATCCCATCGCCGCGAACGGCAGCGAGAAAAGAATCGCGCGTTTGCGCGCGATCGCCGGGTCAACCGGCTTGTTGTCGGAGTCTTTGAAAATGAGACCCATAAATTTTGAAAATTAAATGTGTTTCGAGTCGTGTTCGTCCTTTTTCACATAGCCGCTGTCCTGGCGTTGAAAATTCACTTCATTTTTTTTGACATAGGCGGCGAAGACGTCGTCCGCGCTCATGCCGAGAACTTGCGCCATTGAAATCAGAAAATGGAAAAGGTCAACGACTTCGACGCGCGCGTTTTGCTCGTCGAACTTCTGATACTTCGCCCACCATTTCCACGGTACGCTGTCGGTGAGTTCGGCCATTTCCTGCGACATGGCGCGGCAATAGTTCAAAATCCATTTCGTTTTTTCCTCCTCGTTCATGCCGTCGGTTTTGACGCCGATGCGTTCGTTCAGGGATTTCTGCATTCGGAACAATTCGCGGAGTTGGTCGGATTTTTCCATTTCCGAGTTTAACCACCAAGACGCCAGCACACCAAGTCTGAACTTTATTTTAACTTTGTTTTTTGTGCCTCGGTGGTTTCTTGATTTTTCCGCTTTGAACTTCGCGCGCAAACGCCTATAAAAATGTCATGCCAACGCTTCTAATCAATGGCGGGCCGGTAATCTGGTTGATTTTGATCGCCGCAGCCATCGCCATCGCCGTGTTCATCGAACGCGCGCTGCACTGCCATCGCGCGCAAATCAATTCCGTTGAATTTCTCAACGGCGTGCGCAACGTCCTCAAGCGCGACAACGTCGTCGAGGCGATTTCCATTTGCGATGCCACGCCCGGTCCGGTTGCGCGGCTGGTGAAAACTGCGATTCTCAACCGCGACAAGGGCCGCGAGCGCGTGCGCGAAGCCGTCGAAGAATCAGGTCTGACCGAAGTGCCGTTGCTCGAGGAAAAATTAAACCTGCTCGCGACCATTGCGCAAATCGCGCCGTTGCTCGGATTGCTCGGCACGATTGTCGGTCTGATGGAAATTTTCAACCAAATGCAGGAAGCCGGTTTATATGCGCACATCGGGCAGCTTTCCCACGGCATCTGGCGTGCGCTCATTTGCGCGGCGGCGGGCATCGCCGTGGCAATTTTCGCCCATGCCGGATATAATTATCTCGTCAGCCGCGTCAACAAAATCGTCCTCGACATGGAACGCGCTTCCGGCGAGATCGTCAACATCGTTACCGAAACCGGCAACGGCAAATCATCATGAAATTTCCGCGCAATACGCGTCTGTTGCGCAGTCCGTTTGACATTGCGCCATTCGCCGCCGTTTTTTTCCTGCTCGTGATTTTTCTGATGCTCGGCGCGCTTTTGCCGGTGCCGGGATTGCAGGTGCAACTCCAACCGCCGACCGCCAGCGATTTGCCCGGCACGGAAAACCCGAGCGTGGCCGTCGCCGTTGATTCCAGCGGAAGATTTTATTTCGCAAATCAAATCGTCGGCGAAGTGGAACTGAAATCAAATCTTGCCAGCGCCGTAAAAAATTCCCGCGAACCGCTCACGCTCGTCATTCAGGCCGACAAAGCCGTAACTTACGACCAACTCGTCCATTTGACGCTGCTCGCGCGCGACGCCAAAATTCAAAATGTGCTGCTCGCCACGCTGCCGCGAGCTGTTGAAAATAAATCTTCTTCGCAATGAATGATGCGCCAGCAAATGTGCCAACCCTTGGACTTGCCGAGCCGAAGCATAACGAACGTTGGTCGCGTCAGCGCTGGCTGACGTTGGTTGCGCTCATTTTTGCCGCGCATATCGCCCTGATTTTTTTGTTCGGCGAAAAAAAACAAGCGGCTTCACGCGCCGTCATGAATGTGCCGACGCTGAAACTTGCGAACGAGTCGGACGAATTGCTCGCGCTCAACGATCCTGCGCTTTTCGCTTTGCCAAATCCAAAAGATTTTGCGTCCGCAGTCTGGCTCAAGATGCCAGATGTAACACAGCCGTCGTTCCGCTGGACGGAACCGCCGCGCTGGCTGCCGTTGGCCGCAGAAAATCTTGGCGCGACGTTTCAACAATTCATGCAGACGAATTATTTTCCGGCCTATCAACTTCATTTCAAACCGCAACCGGAATTAAGCGAACCTGTCTTGCCGGTTGAACCCGCGCTCGCGCAAAATTCCACGCTGCAAATCGAAGGCGCGCTCACGCAGCGGCGGTTGCTCAATCAAATCAATCTGCCGTCGCTGCCGGACAACGACGTGGTTGCGCCGAGCAAAGTGCAGGTGCTCGTGGACGCGGCAGGCAACGTCGTTTCCGCCGTTTTGCTGCCGTCAGAAAATAGTTTGGAAGCCGCAAGTCATTATGACGTCGCCGACCAGCATGCGCTTGAAATCGCCCGCTCCATGCGCTTCGCGCCGGCGCCGCGATTGACATTTGGAAAATTGATTTTCAACTGGCACACGGTTCCGCTCGCGACCACCAACTCACCCGCCGCATCACCCTGAAATGTCCGCGTCCACGCTCATTGTGATTTATGTGGCCGTGCTGCTGGGCACGCTGATCGGCCTGTGGATTTATTCCGAAATGCGCCGTCGCCGTTTCGGCCCGACGCACTCGGAAGACCGGATTTTCCGCTGCGCAAAATGCGGCTTCGTCTACACCGACGACGCGGACGTGGACCGCTCGCGCTGTTCGCAATGCGGCAAACTGAACGAGCCGATTGTGTTTTAGGTCAGAGTTACACGATATATGAAACTCAAATTCATCCCCTGCCTGGCGCGGCGTCCGATGCGGACTTGTTAAATCCCAATCTTAAATCGGGAAAAATGTTCGGGCGGCCGGCAACGAAGTATCCATTTTTTGCCAGCCGCCCATTGCCTGGAACTATCCAGACAAATTGATGAAGTTAAATCGTGAATCGTGAAAAATGGAGTGTTGTCCTCACCCCGTCCCTCGCCCATCCGATGGGGGAGAGTGTTCGCAGGAGGGTGAGGGCGGTCTCCGCCTGTTTTATTGTAATAAAATCTCTGCGTGATTGTGCAGGGATATTTTTGTTCTAATGTAAGTGTATCCACGCCGAGATTGTTTAACCACGTCAAAGCAAGCGTGCTGACTTGATTTGTGTCAATCTGCGAAGTCATTTGCGACCATTCAATTTGCTTTTCCCTTGTCTGCTTGCGGAAATTTACATTTGCAAAATTGGCGAAGTGAGAATGTCCAAATCCAAAGAAATAATTTGAGGTCACGATGCTTCCTCCAAAACCCATGAGTCCTGGCGGAGCGACACTACTCGATAAAACATCATTAGTGAATGTCAACGGATGATCTACTGGCAACCGGGTTTGTTGAACGAATAGATTGCAGTTGGTCAGCATTACTGCCATTGCAACAAATTTGTAGGCGGCGGTGATGGCAAATTTGGATTTAGCGGCAGCGAGAGCGGCGACAGTATCAATTGAATTTGTCATAAAAAACTCTTAAAACCATATCGGGCAAGCAGCGATCCGATTCCTAGAATTTCAATCCACACAAAAGGAACCAATAAAATCAGAGCAACAATCCATTCAACTATTTTCCCCCGCAAAATTACTGTGGGCAGCAGTATAATTCCGGGAATTGGTAATAAAGTCATTATCCACTCTCCGGGTTCTCCCTCCCAGGGAACTGTGCTCGGAGCCAGCATTATCAAAAGCAGCAAAAAAAAGAGCCAGATGCAGATTGTAATCCGGGTTGAAAATGCAGACCTCGGTTTGTTCTCATCCGATTTCATTGGTCGTAAATCTCCAAGTCAACGCACCCAGAAATGTTCCAAGAATCTTGGTTTATAAAGTAAATTGGTTCAGTGGTCGTTGCATCATAGGAAAATATGGACATGCACTGATTGAGTGGATAACCCTCCATCCAACTTAAAAATAAATCGCCAAGACAATTTCCATATTCTTCATCCAAAACTCCATCAAACAAAGTGTCATTCCTTTGTCCCGGAACGCCGCATTCCTTTGTCCATCCGACAAATGCTCTTGGAACTCTACCGATATTATTATATTCGGCAAAACTTCCCGGAGTAGATTCAATGCCCCATGCGTCCGACCATAATTCAGAAAACGTCTCGCAGCCATTTAATATAACTAAACTATACGGGTGAAGATTAGCTTTTGGATCAACGTCGCCGGGTAAATATCCACTATTCCCTAAATATTCTCCTACTCCTAAAAATTCTCCTCCTTGCCTGCATCTGATTTCATCTTTTTTAGCATTTCCGGCAATCAAATAGTTCAATCCGTGTCCGAACCAAAAGAAATTTCCACTATTTGCAAGTGCTCCAAAACTTTTATTATATGGGTTCATAAGGATTTTATGATCTTCTTCATCATCATAGCGAAACGCAGTTCCCGCATAAGGGGCATTTGCTGCCGGTAACAAGGAATAAGAATCTATATCGGCTGGGCTTCCAAGAATGTTTATCACGCCATCTTGCATTAGTTCTGTGCGCCAATTGTAAAAATAGCCTGCATAGTTATCGTATCCCCAAGCAATCGCAAAATTTTTAGTGTCTACTGCGGGAGAATCTTTCAAAAACCAATGGTTCAAAGTCCCCGATCCATTGCCCGAAAATGCGGGTTGAAATCCCGTTGGGTGCAAAACGAACTGCGCTTGGATGTTGCCGAAAGAAATTTGATGCCCGTTGCCATCCGTCAAATCCCAAGATAATCCTATCTGTCCATTTGGTGCAGATTCGTTCAAGGCATATACAAGTAAATTTCCATCCTCATCGTATAAATAAACATCATAAGTTTGGTTTGTGTTTGCTAAAGTCCCTTCAATAAATAATTGATTCCCAAAAGTGCTTGTCAATTTGTCATAAATGATTGGATTGTTCACTTGCACAGTTTTTGTCGCGCCAAAGACTTCATTTGATTGTCCAGCCGTAATGTCAGCGTCAGCATTGTATTGAACGCTTGCTTGAATGTCATAGTTGCCGTTCGTCAAATATGTAGTGTTCCAATCTATCTGCCATTGTCCATCTGCAGCTTGTGAGATGGCTGCATTTGCTGCTGATTCACCGTTAATATAAAAATTTACAGGTGGATTTTGTATTGAAGATTGAATTCCGATTAACGGAATTTGAACAAAACCATTGAATTGCATTCCCGTCGTAACTACCGAAAGGTTTAATGGGTTGTCGGAGATTTTAGGATTTGTCCCTAGCACATATTCCGCAAGGTTCGGCAATCCGTCGCCGTCGGGATCGGCCATTGAATCGTCAGTTGTCGGATTGAGGCCATATTTCAACTCCCATTGATCAGGCATACCATCGCCATCTGAATCTATTTGAGAAATTGTTACATTGCCAACACCAAAACCACCATTTCCATCTGTGACGATATAAGTGAAAGAATCTTGACCGAACAAATTAGGGTTGCGGGAATAATAGATATTGCCACTGGCATCATTTGACACGCTTCCCATGCTTGGTGAAGTCACCGCATAAAGAGAGATCGTATCGCCGTCAGGATCGGTTGCATTTGTAATTGCATTGAATGTCGCCGTGTAAGTATTCGTCGGCAGTGTGATATCAATTTCAGGCGCGACGGGTGGGGAATTTCCCGTTTTGTTGACAAACACTTTGACAGTTGCATTTGACGAAATATCGCCGTAGCCACTCGTTATGCTGTATTGAAAAGTGTCAATGCCATAGTAACCGGCGGTAGGAGTGTATTGAAATGTCGTGGCATCCAATGAATATGAAATGCCGCCATGACTCGCAGGAACGATGTTTGAAATGAAGATTGGATCACCATTCGGATCAACGTCGTTTTGAAAAATGTCCAGTTGGTTAGCGGAACTGTCCTGGTCAATCGAAAAGAAATCGTTGCTCGCAATCGGCGTAACGTCAAAGAGGCGGAAAAATCAATCGGTTGTTGCCGAATTAGATTTGTAAGAACCAATGATGTTATATTTGTGGTACTCGCCGACAAAACGTAATTGGTCAATTCCGTCCAATATGAACTGCTTGTCAAAGTCGGTCGCTGTTCGACCATATAAATTCTGTTCGACGTGCTTTGCCATTTGAGGACGATGTTCGTTGCTTGTTGCGAGATGGAAAAACCGATATTGGCTGGCGTAATCAAAAAATCTGGACTGAAATTGTTTTTGCTTTTCAACTGACTGCTGGAAGTTGTTTTCGGCTGCGCTGCTTGCGCTAGTTCAGCGTAGTTCACGTTCAGATCATCCATCGCAAAAAAGCCGTCGCCGAGCGGCCATGCCGGAACACTCAAAACATCGGCGGGTGCGGGCGGCCAGTCAGGATTTTGCGCCGAATAGAATCCATGTGTTTCTGATATGTCCGGCAACTGGCTGTAAGGTGTCGGTGTCGTCGCTTCCAACGCTTGCAATTCAACATCGAAATCTGATGTGGTCGTTTCTTGTGCGTGGAGAATGAAAGCAAACGCGAGAATAAACACCAATCCCGCCGAAATCAGCCGAAGTTTTTTCATAAATAAGTTTGGTTGCCCGAAACTTCAGTGCTGGAACGGCTAGGTCACATTCGAGTTAGAACTTTTCTATATCATTCTGAATTGGAAGGCAAGCAAAAAAGCACATATATCGGGTTTCGCCCACCGCAGGTTCTTGCATCGTTTCAGAACAATGCGACGCCAGCAACATCGCCGGATTCTGGGTGAAATTATTCGCACCCACCGTAAGAAAGCACAAATAAGCCAAGAGTTGCTCGCGGAAAAAGCACAATTGAGTCCTAAATATATCGGTGAAGTTGAACGTGGATGCGTCAATATTTCCATAGATGCGATTCAACGCATTGCCAAGTCGCTTGGTGTTCAAGTCAGCGATTTGACTCGTGGATTTTGAAAATTATTTTTCACGCGCCGATAAACTTTTCCAATCGCCACCCGGTCGGCGAACTTTGAAGCAAACGGTCAAATAAATTTTAATTTCCCGTCTTCAATTCCACCACGTCGTGCGGCGCGGCTTCGCGCATTCCGGCGGGGCTGACGCGGATGTAACGCGCTTTTTCGCGAAGTTGTTCCAGATTTTTCGCGCCGAGATAACCCATGCCGCTCTGGATGCCGCCGATGAGCTGCGCCAGCACGCGGTCCACCGAGCCGCACGCTTCCTTGAGCGCCTCGACGCCTTCGGGCGCGACTTTTTGCGCCGGATTTTTTTCGTGGCCGTAACGCGCCGCGCTGCCGGCCTTCATCGCCGCGAAACTGCCCATGCCGCGATATTGCTTGTAAAGTTTGCCGCTGATCTCCACGACGTCGCCCGGCGCTTCGTTGCAACCGGCAAAAATCCCGCCGCAAATCACCGCGCTGCGAAAGCGTCAATGCTTTCACGATGTCGCCGGATTTTGTGATGCCGCCATCGGCGAGAATGGAAACTTTCTTCTTCGCTGCGGCGCGCGAACAAACGTAAAGCGCGGTCATCTGCGGAATGCCCAACTCCGGCAACGATTCGCGTCGTGCAAATCGAACCCGGCCCTTGGCCGACTTTGATGGCGTCCGCGCCGCAATCGGCGAGAAATTCCACGCCCGCCGCGCTTGTCACATTGCCGGCGATGATGCGGCAGTTTCGGAAATGCGTCGCGCAAAACTTTCACGGTGTCGCCGACGCCTTTGGTATGGCCGTGCGCGGTGGAAACGGCAATCGCATCCACGCCGCGTTCCACGAGCGCGCCGACGTGTTCGAGAATTCTTTTTTTATCCAGTTCGCCAAATGCGTTTCGTGTGGCGCTAGACCGCCGCGCCGCAAATGAGATGAAAATTCGCGTCGCGCGCGGGCTTGAATTGCGCGGCGCGTTCATGCGTGATGCGTTCCACGTCGCTCAAAGTGATGAGGCCGCACAATTTGTCTTTGTCGTCCACGACCAGCAATTTGTGGATGCCGAGATGTTCGGTAAAAAATTTGTCGGCGCGCGCAATCGGGTCTTTGCCCAGTTCCTTTTGCAGGATGGTGTGGACTTGCGAACGCGGCGTCAGCGCTTCCGAAACTTTCATTTTGGCGTAACGCGGCTTGACGACGTGGCCGGACAGCAGGCCGACGAGTTTTCCTTTTTCGTCCACGACGGGAAAAGTTCCGAACGCGAATTTTTTTTGTTCGATCATCGCCAGCACGTCGCCGATGAATTGGTCGGGCGTGACTTGAATCGGCTCCTGAATCAAACCGTGGACGTGATTTTTCACGCGGCTGACTTCGGAAATTGTTGCGCGCTCCGGCATATTGTAATGGATAAGTCCAAGTCCGCCGTTGAGCGCCATGGCGATGGCCATGCGCGATTCGGTCACCGTGTCCATGTCGGACGAAATCGCGGGAATGTTCAGATGCAGATTTTCCGCGAGCGTGGTGTCGAGCTGCGTGTCGCGCGGCAGGATTTCGGAATAAAGCGTCGCCAGCGTGATGTCGTCAAACGTCAGGCCGATGTTGGCGTTTGCAGGAAAAAATTGTATCCGCCGGTTGGTAGAACGGATCGTCGAAGTCGGAATTACGCGTCGCTGCCATGTCAGAAAATGCCTGCCAACCGGCGGCTTTGGCAAGACAAATTTGAAAATATCAATGTTTTGCTCCGAAGGAGCATTGGAAATTAGCCAGCTACGAAGTGGCTGGTAAAATGCCAAGTAATTTTTTAAGTCCTGAAAGGACGATAGAAGCAAATGATAAATTCCACTGTCCTTTCGGGACTGGATTTTTGAAGAACAATAAACCCGGCACGATGTGCCGGGCTAATTTCCAATGTCGCTCCGCGACTAATCGGGATAACCGTTCGGATTTTTTTTGTGCCACGCCCACGCGGTCGCGACGATGTCTTCGAGTTTTGGAAATTTCGGTTTCCAGCCGAGTTCGTGGACGGCTTTTTCGGCGGAGGCGACGAGTCTGCGGCGGATCGCCGGGACGACGCGGTTTTTCAATCGCCGGAATTTTTTTGCCGGTGATTTTTTCGCACATCTGAATGACTTCGCTTCACCGAATAGCCGTCGCCATTTCCCAAATTGTAAAATCCGGTTTTGCCCGGCTGCAATCCAAGAATGTGCGCCTGCGCCAAATCCTTGATGTGAATGTAATCGCGGATGCATGTGCCGTCGGGCGTCGGATAATCCGTGCCGAAAATTTCGCACTTGCGATTTCTTGCCGAGCGCCACGAACAGCACGTTCGGGATCAAATGAGTCTCGATGCGATGATGTTCGCCGAATTTTTCGCTCGCGCCAGCGGCGTTGAAATAGCGGAACGCGATGAATTCCAATTTGTAAATCTGCTGAATACCAGATGAGAACTTTCTCGAACATCAACTTCGCCTCGCCGTAAGGATTGATCGGGCGCTGCGGCAAATCTTCCGTCATCGGCACGCGGTCGGGCGGACCGTAAGTCGCGCAGGTCGAGCTGAAGACGAATTTTTTCACACCACATTCCACGGCGGCGTCAGCAAGTTTGAGCGCGTTGACGAAATTGTTGTGAAAATATTTTTTCGGATTCGTCATGGATTCGCCGACGAGCGCATTTGCGGCGAAGTGCATGATGGCGTCGGGCTTCGCGGATTTAACGGCATTCAAAATGTCGCCGTCCACTTCCGGCTTGGCGAAAATAAATTTCGCGCGCGCGTCCACCGCAGAGCGATGGCCCTCGGTGAGATTGTCGTAAACCGTGACCTGATGCCCGGCATTGAGCAATTCTTCCGTGCAAACGGAACCGATGTAACCCGCGCCGCCGGTGACAAAAACATTCATGCCGTGAATGTAAAAAATTTGCGCGGACTTTCAAAGTTGAAACTGCGGATGCGCCGAAAGTTTTTTCCACGACTCATTGCTCAACGGCGCGATTTTGTAAATTGCTTCAGTCATTGGCTCCGCGCGGTGTGAACGGCGCGCGCGTTCCAGCCAGCGCAAATCCAGCGGTTTGGCAATCAAACTCAAATCGTTCGCGGCAATCGTGGTTTCCTCTTTCTCGCCGGTCGCGTGGCCGACGCCGACAAAAAATCCGGCGAGCAGCAGCGTGACGCGCAAAATCGTGCTGCGCGAATACGTCGGCAACGCGCACGGACGTTGCGGATCGAGCAGTTGAAACAGATTGGTGAAAAGCGGCAGCGTCCACATCGCCGGATTTTTTGCGGGCGAATAGGCGTCGAACAGAATTGCGTGAGGCTTTGTAAATTTTTTTGCGGCAATTTGTGCCAACAGTATTGGAAAATCGCCGAGATGAAATTCCCAATTTACCGATTGTTTGTCGTCCTGAAAATTCACGCGATGTTCGCGCAAAAATTCTTTCAGATGGTTTTCGTAGCCGCCGAAGTAGCCGAGGTCGGCGGCGTGCTGCATTGCAAATTTCAAAGGCTCCAGTGTGTGATCGAAACTGACGAGACGAATGTTGCACGCGATTTCCCGCGTGGCGCGCAGGACGGTGAGCGCATTTGCCGCCGCGCCGAGACCGACATCCCAGATGATAAAATCTTCGGAATGATTTTGCAGACGTTGGCGCAGCCGGAGTTGATTGACGTAAAGCGCTTCCGCTTCCGCGACCGGGCCGATGACGGGATGAAAAGTCTCGTCGTCCGCGAGCGAGCGCACGGAACAAATGCCGTTGTTCAGGCGGACGAGTTGGTAGCCGGAATCAGTTTGCACGATTTAGTTTTGCGTGAATTGCCATCGGCGAAAAGAAAAACCGACAATCCGTTTGAGCAGATTGCCGGTTGAATATCGCTCGCTGCAAATCAGAGCTGCGCCATCGCCTTGTCCAGCGCGGCGTAAAGCTGGTTCATGGTCGCTTCGGTTTCGTCGCCCATGTTCGAGAGGCGGAACGTCGTGCCCTTGATTTTTCCGTAGCCGCCGTCAATCAGAAAGCCCTGATCCTTGACGAGCTTTTGCAATTTCGCCACGTCCACCGTGCGGCCGCCGGGGCTGCGCGCCGTTGCTGACGCAGGTGAGCGTGACGGATTCAAAACCTTTTTCCGGGAACAAATTGAAGCCGTGTTTCGCCGCCCAATCGCGCGTCAGTTGGTTCGTTTTCTTGTGGCGCGCATAACGCGCGTCCAGACCTTCGGCGAAAAAATCGTCGAGCTTGGAACTCAACGCGTAAATGTGGCCGATGCTCGGCGTGCTGGGCGTCATGCTGTCCTTCGCATTTTTCTCAAACTCGACGAAGTCGAAATAATAACCGCGATCCTTGGCCGTCGCGGCCTTTGGCAAGCGCGGCGGGCGAAGCGGCAAAAACCGCCAGCCCGGGCGGCAGCGCAAAGGCCTTTTGCGTTCCGGCGAGCAGCACGTCAATGCCCAGCTCGTCAAACTTGATTGGCAGCGCGGTCAGCGAACTGACGGCGTCCACGATGAACATCACGTCGGGATATTTTTTCTTGAGCGCGGCGATTTCCGCGAGCGGACTCATCACGCCGGTGGAAGTTTCGTTGTGAATCAACGTGAGCGCGTCGAATTCGCCCGTCGCCAGTTTTTTGTCAATCGCTTCGGCGCGGATCGGCGAACCCCATTCCACCTGCAACGCCTCGGCCTGCTTGCCGCATTTCTTGGAGACGTCGAACCATTTGTCCGAAAACGCGCCGCACATGCAGTTCAGGACTTTTTTCTGCGACGAGATTGCGGATCGCGCCTTCCATCACGCCCCACGCGCTGGAGGTGGAGAGATAAACCAGTTGCTTCGTGGAAAGCAGTTGCTGGAGTTGCGGCTGGATTTTCGCGTAAAGGTCTTTGAAACCCTGGCCGCGATGGCCGATCATCGGCGAGCAAAACGCCTTGAAAGTTTTTTCGCTGACTTCGACCGGTCCCGGAATGTGCAATTTGACGTGTGGCATAAATTGTTTGTGAAACTTTTCACAAACAGGCGGACAAAGCAAGTTTTATCGTCGCGCAGTCTGGTCGTAAATGTTCTTGGCAAAATTGAAAGCCGGAAATAGAGTCGCAACATGAAAAAAGCCATCACTATTGGAATTGTCACCGCCTTGTTAGTTGTCGTCTCATTTATGTGCTGGCAGCACTTTACATATTTCAGCGATAAGGAGATTCGTAAGAATCTGCTTGGGACGTGGGTTGGAGAATCTGCTTCATCTGGTTCGTTTGCCATTCATCAAGACGGCAGCTATGTGGCGGATTTCACTGATGCCAGTGGCAAGGTTGCTACTACACACGAAGGAACATTTCAGGTTGCAGACGGATACTTGATTATTTCGGTTACTAAATCCAGCCAAACCAATCAACCTGTGCCGCACGACTTTCGTTATCGGATTATCCGAGCAGACGCACAAACGATAGTTATGGATGACGGTGAAATTTTACGAAAGGATACTAAATGATGCCTAACAATTCGCGGAGCTAAACGTCGTTGATTCAATTTTCTACGTTAGGCTAAAAATTTCCTTCGTGAGTTTCACTTCTCCACATAACCATTCTTGCGAAACCATTCGACGGCGTCAGCGAGCGCCTGTTTGGGCGGCGTTTGCGGCAGGCCGAGTTCGCGGATGGCTTTGGCGGGATTGAACCACATTTTATATTTGGCCATGCGGACTCCGGCCAGCGGCGCTTTCGGCGGTTTGCCGGTGAATTTGGAAATAGTTTCATCTGCGTGCGCGGCGGCGAGCGCAATCCAATATGGAATTTTTATTTTCGGCGCGGGAATGCCGGTAATTTCTTCCAGCGCGGCGAGTGTTTCGGCCATCGTCCAATTTCCATTTGCGTTTCCCAAAATATAACGCTCGCCGATTTTGCCTTTTTCAGCGGCGAGGATGTGACCGATCGCCACGTCGCGGACATGAACCCAGTTCAATCCGGTGTCGAGATACGCGGGCAGTTTGCGGTTCAGAAAATCCACGATGACCTGGCCGGTCGGCGTCGGTTTCACGTCGCGCGGGCCAACGGGCGCAGATGGATTCACGATGACTACCGGCAATTTTTTCCGCCAGTTCCAGCGCAATTTTTTCCGCCTGCCATTTTGAGCGTTTGTAATGATTGCTCATTTGCGATTCCGAAACCGGCGTCGTTTCGTCCGTCGGCAAAAATTTCCCGTTAATTTTTTTGGGCAAACCGATGCAGCCAACGGTGCTGGTGTAAACAATTTTCGAGCAACCGGCTTTGCCCGCCGCTTCGAGGACGTTGCGCGTGCCTTCGACGTTGGCCGCATACATCGGCGCGTAGTCGCGCAGCCACAAATGATAACTCGCCGCGACGTGAAAGCACCAATCGCAACCGGCCATTTCACGTTCGAGCAATTTGCGATCAGACACGTCGCCGGTCACGCGCTCAAATTTCGCGCCGTCCAATCCGCGCAAATCGCTTTCCGCGCGCAGCGAGCGCCTTCACGCGATGCCCGCGCGCGGCGAGTTCGTGGACAAGATTCGCGCCGATAAAACCCGAAGCGCCGGTGACAAAACATTTCATGGCCAGAAAATCTGATTGAACTTTGAAGCAACGCGCGGGAAGTTTCCATGAAATTTTTTACATCCGGCCACTTGACTTCAAACGGCGGCTGCTAAAAACTGTGCGCGTCGTATGCCGGTCAAAAGCAGTGCCAGAAAAAAAACGAGTCGCGCCAGCCAGCGCGACCTCGACACCAGAATCGAATTCATGGAGGGACTCGTCCGCCGCGATCCCGATTATGTGGACGCGCTGCAATTGCTCGGCGACCATTACACCCAGCGCGGCCGTTTCGCCGAAGGTCTGAAAGTGGACGAACGCCTTGCGCGCCTCGAGCCGCAGAGCCCGCTCGTCTTTTACAACCTCGCGTGCAGCTATTCGCTCACCGACCAATTTGACCGCGCCGCGCTCGCGCTCGAAAAAGCGATTCAACCTCGGCTATCATGATTTCAACTGGCTCGCCAAGGACCCGGATTTGAAAAAACTGCGCCAGCAGCCGGCCTACGACGAAATCAAAGCCAAAATCCGGCGCATGAAAATCAAAATCGGTTGACCGCAAATGAACGTCACCGTTCGCGGACGCACCCGCCATTTTCGCACCGTCACCTTTGACGCGCGCGGAAAACTCCGTCCGGCTCATCGAGCAACGGCTGCTGCCGCACGAATTCAAAATTGTCGCCACGAAAAATTTCCGCGAAACCGCCGCGGCCATTCGCGACATGATCGTGCGCGGCGCCGGCGCCATCGGCGCGACGGCGGCTTACGGCCTCGCGCAAGGCGCGCTGGCCTTTCGCGGAAACGATTTGAAAAAATTTTCCGCGCACATCGAAACCGTTTATCAAGCGCTGCGATGGACGCCCGGCCAACGGCGGTTGATCCCGTCAACGCGATGAACGACGTCGCTGCGAAGCATGCCACACGGCAAAACCGTGGCCGAAAAACAGTCGCTCGCGCTCGCCGCCGCCGAGGAATTTGCCAACGAAGACGTCCGCCATTGCGAAGAAATCGGACAGGCACGGCGCGAAATTGATCCGCAACGGCATGAAGATCCTCACGCATTGCAACGCCGGCTGGCTGGCGTTTGTGGACATCGGCACCGCCACCGCGCCGATGTATGCCGCGCAGGCGCAGGGCAAAAAATTCCACGTCTTCTGCGATGAAACCCGCCCGCGTTCGCAAGGCGCGACTCTGACCGCGTGGGAACTGGCGCAGCAAAAAATTTCGCATCAAATCATCGCCGACAACGCCGCCGGACATCTGATGCAGCGCGGCGAAATTGACCTGGTCATCGTCGGCAGCGACCGCACGCTGGGCCGCACCGGCGAAGTGACCAATAAAATCGGCACCTACACAAAAGCCGTTTTGGCCGCGCGGCACAAAATTCCATTTTACGTCGCCATTCCGCTTTCGACGATTGACTGGAATTTGAAACGCGGCTTCGACATCCCGATTGAAGAACGGAACGAAAGCGAAGTCCTCGGCGCGTGGGGAACACAACTTGCGCGGCAAACGCGAATATGTCCGCGTGGCCAATCCGGCGAGCGGCGCGCGCAATCCGGGATTTGACGTGACCCCGCCGGAATTGATCACCGGCATCATCACGCCCGTGGGAATTTTCAAGCCGCAGGAACTTTGGAAACTGCGGCGCAAACTGGGATTTACCGGCCAGAGAAATTATCCGGTGCGAAACTAAACTTGATTCGCGCGAGAAACAAATTAACTTCGTCGTCCCTGTGGCGGGGTAGCCAAGTGGTAAGGCACGGCTCTGCAAAAGCTGCATTCGTCGGTTCGATTCCGACCCTCGCCTCCAAACCTAACCAGTTGGAACTGTAACGGTTTGGAAGACTTCCACAGATGAGTGCCAGCGGAAGTGCCAGCAAAATTTAACTCTGGCCTGCCCTGCGTAACTCCCACCTGCTCCCTACCGGAGTCGAGATCAACCGTCGTAACCTCATCACTGTAAACACAGTTATGAGAAAACGATACAGACTCTATAAAAGAAAAAAAGGCGGACGCTACTACATTCACGACGACGTGACCGGCAAGCAGGACAGCCTGCATACCGAGCGACCGTGCCACCGCCGCTCGGTTGTTCCACTCGCGGCAGGAAGCCGAACAGCAGCCCGCCGTGAACCTGCAAATCGCCCGCGCGTATCTGGCAGCGAGCGACCCGCAAATCGCCACCCGCAACTGGCAGTTCGTCATGGACGAACTGGTGAAGCTCAAAAAAGACCAGACCCAACACCGCTGGCAGACCGCCATCAAGGACAAGGCGTTTGACTTGATCCGGCATCTGCCGCTTTTGGAAACGCGCCCGGAACATTTTCTGCGCGTGCTGGAAGCCGGAAAGGTTTCCACCAATGTCTATCTGCGGCGCATCCACAACTTCGCCCTGGACATGACCTGGCTGCCGTGGCCGGTGCTGGCCAAGAAACGCGTGGCCGGCAGTCGAGTTCAAGGAAAAGCGCGGCATCACGCTGGCCGAACATCTGGCCATCGTCGCCCGCGAACATAATCCCGAACGCAAGGCGTTCTATAAACTGGCGTGGCATTTGGGCGCGTCGCAATCCGATCTGGCATTCCTTGAAGCGGAGAATGTTGATTGGGAACAACCACGTCATCAGCTACAAGCGGATGAAAACCGACACGGTTGCCATCATGCGCTTTGACGAAGACATGGCGGAAATCCTGCGGGACCTGCCGGGCAGCGGCCCGCTGTTTCCGTATCTGCGGACTGTCCGCGCGGGCGACCGCGCCACGGAGTTCAAGCAACGCTGCGACGGACTTGGCATCAAAGGCGTGTCGTTGCACAGCTACCGCTACGCGTGGGCGGAACGGGCAAAGACGGCGGGCTATCCCGAACGGTATGCGCAAGTGAATCTTGGGCCACAACAGCAAGGCCATGACGCGGGCCTATTCGCGCAAGGCCGCAGGTGGAAATGCCATCGTTGAGCGAATACGAACGGCAACAGAAGGCCATCATTGGAAACCGCGAACACCGAACCAGTGACGCAGAGCGTCGCGGCATAAGGAGGACATCATGCAACCTTGGCAAATTAAAGCACTCGAACTGGAAGCGTCGGGATTGAAACATCTTGATGGATTCATTCACGAACACGCGCTCTATTTTCTCATTGGAGTCATTTATCTTTTGCTGGCTTTGCTGGCGTGGGTATTGAGCGGTGCCTTGCGACGAAAAGGAGGAAAATCCACGCACTACGTCCGGCCAGCCATTTTCATTGATCTGACTGGACGGCCACCAACGCCCCCGGACACATTTGACCCATTCCCGCCATATCGGGAATCATCGCATTGCGATTGCGACGACCATTATCCCGATTAGCACAGGCCAGCAAGCGGCGGCGCGGAGCATCGAGCCACCAACTCGCCGCGCCGCCGGTCGCTGCTGCGTAACGGACTCGCCCGGCCTCATGCCGTTTGGAATTGCCGTGCCCGCTTGCGCGCATTTTTATTGCGCCAGTGCCGGTGGATGGCCGCCGCCACTTTATCGAGCCATGTCATGTCGGCAAGCTGCTGCGCGAGCATGTCGCGGGAAAAATGCTTCACGCAATAACGCTGCGGATGGCCGAGCGGCTTGAGCAGTCCCGCCCGCACCAGTGGCGGAATGTTATGTTTGCCGATGCCCAATGCCTCGGCAACTTCCTCCTTGGTCATGGTGGCGCGGTATTTTTCCAACGGCTGGATTTTTAATGGCGAATCAGGAGTCATACACTTTCCTTGGTTAAAGTGAGGGTGACGGCGGCAATGTGGGTGCTCAACGTCGCAGCCAAACGGCGATCCGCCGACTTCACAAATTTCAATTCATATTTCTGAATCCCTTGTTCCAGCCGCTTGAGGCCGCTGCCCAAAACGACGACCTCGGCCGTGGCAAAACGAATCCGCATTTTTTCCGGCGGCGCGTCCGGCTCCTTTTCCAAGGCCGGATTGGAAATTCGCTCGGCATACAAAAACTGCGCGTAAGGCAGCAGATAGCTGATGCCGTCATCGGCAAACACATCGAGCGCGGCGATGGTGGGATCATTGCCGAGGCAGGGATTGTCGCGCGGGCTAGACGCTGATGCGGTGGGTGGTTGTTCGCTGGTGTTCAGTTGGCTTGATTTCATGGCTGCTCCTTTTAGTTGTTTCGATTGAAAGTGATTGGGCAATGCGTTGGCGGAACCGTTTCAGGAAACGATTGCCCCGCCGCAAAATGGTTTGGAGGAAGTCACGTTGAGGCATGGCTTCAACGGCCGCTAAACGCGCACTGGAATGGGTGATGTGCGAACGAAGCAAGTCGCTGTCGTCAGTAAAAATCTGGCAACGCTCACGCCCACGCGAGATGCTGACATAAAATTGTTCCTGATTGATGGCGGGCAGCGAACGCGACGAGGCGACCAGCAAAACTTCATCCACGGTCTTGCCCTGGGCGGCGTGGGACGTGACGGCGTAGCCATGCGTGAAGGTGCGATAATCGGCCGGAATCATTCTGCCATCGGTCAAAATGATGGCCTCGCCTGCAATGGCGTTTGACCTCGACCAATTCACCGTTCACAAAGTGCTTGCGCACGGCCACCGCGTTCGCTTGCAGCAACAGCTTGTCACCCGCGGCCACTTTCAGTTTCCGTTTCTCCCCCACATCGCAGGCGAAGCCTGCACCCAATGGGAAAAATATTTTCGGAACAGTCCGCGTGTTGAACTTTGAGTGAATCATTCTCGACGGCGA
Source organism: uncultured Verrucomicrobiae bacterium (assembly GCA_963746345.1). Classification (GTDB taxonomy): domain Bacteria; phylum Verrucomicrobiota; class Verrucomicrobiia; order Limisphaerales; family UBA11358; genus UBA11358. Next base: position 1,008,270 of record CAVVAN010000004.1, on the reverse strand, counting down.
CCACCGCAACCGTTTCGCCTTTTTCAAAACCATGTCCGCGACGATGAAAATAGATGGCCATGCCGGGACGGTATTGCCGTGCATCCCGCTTTTGTGCTTCCGTCCATGACAACGAATCGAAAACTTGAAATTCTTTTTCTTCCAGAGCCAGACGGCCAGATGATTTCAATTCCGCCCGCACTTTTTCCGTCACCACTTCAATTTCCGCCCAAGTGGGCGCGACCAGCAGCGCGGACTTATTTTCCGTCACCGCTTTCAAATACGACTTCGCCGCCGAGCCGTGAAGTTCATCGCTTGCAAGTTCAGTGATTGCTGCCATCCGTTCCAACTGCGCGAACGCTTCCACCGTGCGTTTCTGCGCCGCCAGTTCCACGGCCTTGCGATATTCGGCCTTGCGTTGCCGCCGGATGGCCGTCAACTGGCCGGACTTGAAATCGGAATGCCGTTCCAAAATTCGCAGCGCATCGCCGCGTGCGACCGAAGCGTGCTGCCCGGTGTCGCCGGACAAAATGATTCGCGCATCGCGCGCATAATCAAACAGCCGCTTCATGTCACCAGCCGTTCATCATCCAATGTCACCGCCAGCACCGATACGGATTTGGGCGGCGCGCAGGTGAAATCGAAAAACACCCGGCGCTGGTCCGCCTTCAATTGTCGCTGCGTCAGACGCTCATCATTCTGCGGATTCAGGTTTTCACACAGCGCATGAAATTGTTCGCGGGTGACATTATCCTTTAATCCCAATCGTTCCGCGCCCGCGCCGATCCACTGGCCGGGACGGATTTCACCGGCGGCGTAGTAATCGTTCTGCGCCAGATGTTCGTCAAAATAGCTCTCGGCCTCGGCCAGATGTTTATGTGAAACGGCAGTGAACATAGGGCATCACTTTATCAGTTTCTTAAAAGGCTTTGTGCCACTTTGGAACAATCGTAAATTTCATTCCTGCTTCCATTTTTCGTTTTGTCATTTTACCCGACGAGGAATTGTCAAAGGTGACGTTGGGACACGAAATGCGTTCCTCACTTCTGCCGTGCCATTGGTCGGCTGAATCAAAAATGAACTTGGTTTCATTCATGCGGTAATTTTATCGGATGCCACACCCCCTTTTGTGTAATTTTTACACAATCGTCTGGCCTCTTTCTGTTCTCTTTACCGTTTGCCATTTTACCGGAATTGCCCGCGTCGTGGTGTATCACATACACAATATGCGCCGACTGTCTTGCCGTCTTAAATAGCTCCGATAAATGTTCATCACCCCATTCTGCCGGAAACCGCCACCATCCATGATCAAGCGTTGAACAAAATGATTCACGGCGCATTTTCTCACGGAATGAAGCCGTGGCAGTGCGATTCCCGCACAGGTTGAATTTCCAATTCTGCCATGCTGGATGTGAATGGCTTTTTTCATGGCGACATTTTTGCAGATTACCGAAGCCGCTCTGTTCGTTTTCCAAACAAAATGAATTCCGTCTTTTTCATGATTCATGGGCGTCAGTCTGGCAGAATTAAGAGCGGTGAAGCCGTAACCCATTACACAAGATGAAAACAATTTCGATTGTCATTGATTGTCGGGCGCAGGCCGACGGCCTCATCGTCCAAGCCCTCCAATCCCTGCAATTGCTCGAATCGCTCGCCACACAGGGTATTCGGTTCACGTTTATGTTGTTTCCAAGCGAAGACACCGAGAGCATGAACAATCTGCTCGAACTGTTTTATTTCGCGGGCGACCGCGTGGATTACATCGTTGTCCACAATCCGGCCAAGGTGCGGACAAATCTCTTTAAGAAATCCAACATCGAAGCCGAGTTAAAAAAGTTTGGCGCAAAGGAACTGACATTGCCGGTGGTGACTTCCATCACGTTGCTGGCCATCAAACGTGCCGAGGCCAAGGCGGGCCGCAAGTTGAGTTTTGCGGAAGTGGCGACTCCCGGTGCGGCACATTTGGAATTGATGCTGACCGGGGAAATGCAATGGGCAATGCAACAGATGTTCCGACAATACGATGCCGTTGCCAATTTGCTAGTGCCGGAGCAACAGGTGCCAGAGATTCAGCCGCAGCCTGAACCGGCACCGAAATCTGTGCGCTCGAAACACCCGATGCTCAATTTGGGCGAATGATATTATGGATAAAAATGATTTGGCAGCATTGTTGATTGACGCACCGGCGGCGGAGGTGGATCAGATTCACCGGCTGTTACACGAATGGAGTGTCGGGCCGGACAGCAGTTTTCCGGTGCAAATGAACACCCCGGAACCACTGGTGCAACGATTGCGGTTGCTATGTCGGGATGAAGTCGCGTTGATTGAACAGCGCACGGCTTTAATCAACCAACTGCAACAGGCACTCTATGAATATTATCCCGCCGCGTTGGCAGCTTTTGACGACTGGACCAGCCTTTCGGCCTGGGCCTTCGTGGCGCGGTTCCCCACGCCACAGGTTTTGGTCAAGGCAGGCAAACGCCAATGGGAAAAGTTCCTGCACACGCAAAAATTATATCATCCAGAGTGGTATCAAAAACGACTGGCGATTTTTGCCAAGGCCGATGAATTTTGCGGCCCCGTGGCGGTGACCGCTGCCAAAAGCGTTCTGGCTACTGCTTTGGTAAAGTTGTTGCAGATTTTGGAACAGCAACTGGCCGGTTATCGTTTGCTGATCACGGAGTGCTTCAAACAACATCCCGACTATCACGTGTTTGCCTCTTTGCCTGGTGCCGGTCCGAAGCTGGCACCCCGGCTGTTGGCGGAACTGGTCGCCCTGCAACCGCTGGCGGATCAGCCGCAAGTCTTGCAATGTCTGGCGGGCATGGCCCCGGTCAGTTATCAGTCGGGCAAGGTATCGGTCGTTTATCTTCGCCGCCAATGCAACCGGTTCCTGCGTGCAACGCTACACTTGTGGGTGGATTTGAGCCGACACTATTGCGACTGGGCGCGTATTTACTACGAGGCCCACAAGAAAAAGGGGCAAAGCCATGCGTGTGCGCTGCGCTGCCTGGGAATGCGCTGGCTCAAAATCATCGCGGCCATGATCCGCAGCCACACGCCTTACGATGCCGCGCTCCATGCTCGCAGCCAACTCCAGCACGGATCGTGGGTGTTGCAGTTGCAACCCAAACTATCAATCACGAAGGATGCCAGCTAAACGCAGACAAAACAGCGGTCAGGCGGCTAGTGCTGTCAAGCCGTTCCTCGCTACCGCTGCGGTCTGGCTTGACAGCGCCGCCCGCCGCTGTGGTTTGCTTTTAAGGTTTTGCGTTCGCAAAACCTGCCCGGCTTTGGGCACGAAACCAACCTGAACCTCGGTGAATAATTATTATGAAAAAGCACTTGCCAGCACAGAGAACTCCTTGACCCGCCGCCCGGCTCCGGGAGTTTTGCCTTTAGATTTCGCGCGCGGAGAATTGTCACAGTAAGAAAAGTGAACTGGCTGTGACCTGGTTCAGACCTCACTTCAATGTGACCGCATTTAAATTACCTAATGACAGTTGGGAACTGTGAGTGAAAGCCGGGTGCCTAAAACCTCGAATGTATAGCAAAATCCATGTTTGCGAGCACGTTGTGTCAAGCAGCTTTGATGCCAAGATATAAAACAAACGCATCGCATGAATTGCAAAGAGAAATGATTAGCCAAAGCCTTTATATGTAATACAAATATTCTACACGAGGCATTTTGGCAACATCGCGTATGAGGCTGGAATGAAATTTAAAAAATTGAAAATAAAGTCAACGGTATATGTTCCATCGAATGGCATCTGTCACTATAGAAACTTGGCATTCACCCTTATTGAATTGCTGGTGGTCATCGCCATCATCGGCATTCTCGCTGCATTGTTATTGCCAGTGCTGGCTGCGTCCAAACAACGGGCGTTGACGGCGCAGTGTCTGTCCAATCTTCGTCAAATTGGCTTGGGCATGAATATGTATGCGGATGAAGCGAATGGCCTTTACCCGGAGTCTGGCGGATTAATTTTATGGGATCAAATTGACCCGCAAACCCAAAAGCATGGATGGATGCAGCAAATTGTTTCATACACGCAGAACACCAACGTTTACCATTGTCCATCGGATCTTCACGGCCAATTCAGTTATTTCAATGGGACGCGGGCTGCCTATATTGCCACGACAAATTTTGCTTCAGTTGACAGCAAGCAGATTTTATTTCCCTCCGCTCATGTATTATCCGGGGATACCGTCTGGACTGGCGATGGCATTGCTGATTCAGACAAAGATGATTACTCCCAAAATTGCGTCGGCGGCGTGACTAATGGAAGTCCCTGGGTAGAATGGCAGGTTCACAACAAAGGACAGAATGTGCTTTTTTACGATTACCATGCAAAGTGGTATAAGGGATATGCTCCAAATGAGATGACATTCCGCTACAACTCCATGCATGGGTGGCAGTGAGTGGACTTTGTTTTTACCATGGTCAATTTGAAAATACGAAAACAGCTTGAATAAGCTTATAATTAATTCTTCAAAGCATGCTTCCCGTCAAGTCGGTATCTGGCTGGCTATGACCGCTATTTTGATTGTCGTTGGTTGGCGTCTTTGCGTCATTGCCAGCCAACACCATTTACTGGCAATCGCCACTGAAATCGGGTCCATTGCTCAATCGAAAGAAGAAATGGGCAATGAAGAGTTGGTTCCCAGCAGTGACGGTCACGGTTTGGTTTATTTTCAGGAAACGGAAACAGGGCTTGGCACCTATTTTTGCGAAATCGCCAGCGGCAAAAACGCGTTGTTATTCGAGCAAAAGGAAAATGGTTATAACGGTGAATTAGGAATGGTGGCTTGGTCGCCCGACGACCATTTTTTTGCCTGTGTTTTTAAATCAGATTCAAACCCGCAGCACCTGACACGAAACATAATAATCTGTGATGGGATTTCCGGCAAACCAGTGGTTAAAATAGAAGCCCTTTGGGACTCTAAATTCATCTGGTTGTCACCTCATTCGTTTGCTTACACGAGATACAATCAAGCGTGGCTGGTATTTGAACAAAAGGCCGATGGCAACTGGGTTCAGACGCAAGTCATTAAGAGATTTGCCGATGGAGAATTGAATAATCTTACCGCGACCTCTCCTCATTCGGTTGCGTGGCAACAGGACAACGATATTTGGACCTATGATTTTGTGTCCGGAGCTTCCGGGAAAATTTGGGAATCAGCCACCAATAAATTGGAGAGCTTCACTTATTCAGATGAAACCGGAAACTTTCTTATGAATTGCAGCGACGAAAACGGTCCGCTTTCAATTTGTTTTCGTCCACCCAGGTTGTGGGATAAACAAGGTGCTATCTTGAGTGTGACGCGAAACGACAATCGGGAGAAATACGCGGATTTGAGTGAAGATCATGGATTATATTCCTTTACTATAAAATCCAGCACCAATTCGGAGCCGACCCATTTCATCTGGGAAGGCATGGTTGAATATTACAAACTTGCTGGTGACTATTTGTATTTTACTGGAAATCTGGCGAATGGACCTCCCGGCATTTGGCAATACAATATCAAATCGAAAGAGGTGCGTTGCTTGGATTCTGGTTTGAAGGGCATTCTAAAATATACCAAAATGGTTACTCCCATAGGCAGGATGAGCGCGAATATATTTGGAAAGCAAATGAATTACCATATATGGGAGCCGCCAGATATTTCTCCTGGGAAAAAGTATCCTCTCATCATTGGCCAGACACACTATATGTGGTTTTCATATCAACAGGTCGCTGCCAACGGCGGATATTACTTTGCGTCCGCAGACCGACTCTCTTGGTGGGACGGTCTTGACGATTGGGGAGCGGATGTGATGGGGCTTTATGAGATATTGTCGAAAAATCCGAATATTGATACCAACCGTATTTACCTTTTCGCGACCAGTGCGGAATCAAGTTACCTGAGTCGATTCGTTGCCGAAAAACCTGATTTATGGAAAGGCGTGATTTTGTTCAATCCCGTAACCGAGCCTGATTTGTCAAATGCACGCCTGTCAAGAATGTTCATCGTCCGTGGAAGAGATGAGGACACTCCCGTCGAGCGATTGATTAAATATCAAAATGAAGCTGCCAAAACTGGCGTTCCGATAAAACTCGTTATACAGAACGGTGTGCAACATATAACAAGATCAATTGCCACCGAGCGCGAACGGACGCGGCAATTCGCCCAGTTTCTGTTAGGAAATTGAATTTATGCAACCGAAGCTAACCAGATGTTTCATAGATTCCGCCGCCGCATTGCTCTCGGCGGTTGCCGTCGCGTTAATGCTGTCTAATCTGGCCAGCGCAACTTTGGTGCCGCCGCGCGACCCGGTGCTGATGATTTCAACACGAACTTTATTCTGGATTCTGGGCGCAATTGGACTGGCAGTGGCGCTGATTTGCATATTCACCCGACAGACCCAATTAAAGCTGACGCTGATCTTATGGTTTGCCCTGAACTTGGTGGTCTATGAAGTCGGCTTGCAATGGGCCGGGGCGCATGGCGCACGCGGCTATCTGGGTACTCTCGCGGATACATTCGACTTTTCAACTGGCACGGTGGACACTGTTTTGAAAACTTCGTTCTTGTATTTGTTGGTGGGCAGTTCTGCTTTGCTGGTGTGGTCATGGTTGCAAAAGTTCACGGTCGAGACGGAAGAAGCTTTTTTTAAGACCGCCTGTATTCATTGTGGCGGAAAAATCAAGTTTCCAACTCAAAACCTCGGTCAAAAGATTCCGTGCCCGCATTGCCAGACAAACATAATTCTGCGCAAACCTGATTTTCTGAAAATGTCCTGTTTTTTTTGTAAGGAACACATCGAATTTCCGGTTCACGCTGTCGGGCAAAAAATGCGCTGCCCGCACTGCAAAATGGACATCACGTTGAAAGAGCCAGCATGAATACCAAACTAAATCATATTCAAAACTGGCCGGAACTGGCACGGGTGGCCAATTGGTGCGCCAACACGCTGGCGAAAAACTGCAGTGTCTCATTGCGGACGCTGGAGCGATATTTTCTGAAAGAAATGGGCAAGTGTCCAAAGGCATGGCTTTCTGAACAACGACAACAACGGGCGATTAAATTGTTGCAGGATGGTTCCAGCGTCAAAGAAACGGCGGGACGTCTTGATTACAAGCATCCCCACCATTTATCGCGTGATTTTAAAGAGCATTGGGGAAATTGTCCTACAAATAAAACGATTTCAGTGCGGACGCAAAACCCTTGAATGTCGCCTTTTGGTATGAAATGTCGCGTTTTGGTATAAAATTGGTCTGGAATAAATTTTGTTCGATGGTTTAATCTAAATGTGTTCCAAAAATTATTGGGCAAAATAAACAAAAAAACAATTAGCAGAAACAAAAAAATATGAAAAAATCTATTTTATACCTATTTTTGATGGTGCTTATGGCAACCTTCTCAATGCGTGCCTATGCTACTTACGAGTGTCCACAGTCTGGGACCCTTTGTGTTGTTGTTAACGGGGTAACATGCTGTGTTAATTGTTCTGGCGGCTATTCTTGGGAACAGACTTGCAACGACGGCACTATGTTTATGGGCTGTGGAGCTAGTGCCCCGTCTGGTATTTGCAATTCAGATGGTGGCGATTGATGGCGGCATAATTGTTGGTTCTTGATTTAGAGTTCCAAAGACACATGACTTGCGGTATGTTTGTGTGTCATAGTTGTTTTATTTAAGTTGAATAGGTGTTTCTTTGAGAACTTGTATTCCGACATGAAAAAATATGTATTGATATTCTTGTTTGTTTTTCCTGTTTTGGTTTTAGTGTGTCTGGTTTTGTATAGGAAAAATCACGGTGTTGTTGACGGACAAGGCGAACAAGGTGGGCTAACGCCGTCGGGAGCGGCATTCATAACCGGCGCCCCATTGCGCAGAAGCAATGACATCTGGACAAATCGTGTCTTCCTGACAGCTACCGAAAATGATGAGGCATTTCGGGCGGTAGAAACATTGGCAGGTTCTTTGCCTGTTTCTGAAAACGTCAAAAGCAACGCTGTGCAGACATGTATTGAAATTATCAAAGCCTATGGTCGTGGTGACTGGGACGCCTTTTTGTCAGTGCGAGCCCCGTCTCCTGATTATGCCATTGATCTTCAGGCAGTGGAGGCTTTGGAACGTGAAGCAAAGCGCTATAATGTTACAAACATCCCAAACGTAACAGCAGAGAATGTCTTGGATATATACCATCGCGTTTGGAAAGATTTGGTTGATACAAATGGCTTGTTTTCCGAAATATCATTCATAACTAATTCTATCACAGTGATAGAAACCTCGCCAAATTATCTGGCGGAAGTTGCTGTTCCTTCTTTTACAGCTAAAACAAATGAAAACTATTTTATACTTAGTCCAAGATCCATTCTTGATTACAGTGCCAAATTTTCAGACCAAAAAATAAAGGCTTTAAGGTTTTTTTTCTTCAGCAAGGAGGGGAAGAAGTGTGATTTTTATATGTTCGTTTTTGCTCTCAATGAACAAAACGGAATTTGGATCCCTTGGCGTTTATCCGTGGGACACACCGCCGCCCCTTCGCACAAGTTGCCCTTTTTTTAATTATGTCACAAAACATTCATTATTTTGAGTGTTTGTTCTGTATAATTATTATTTGAGATAATCTGGAATGTCTGTAGTTTAACGATTCCATGAAAAACGATTCCATGAAAAGGTTTCAAAAAATTTATTTGCGATGTGCTGGGATTGTTTTTTTGATAACTGGAGTGGCAAAGCTGATTTCGGCATTTGGTGTTTCAGGAATTCATCTCTTGCCTGACCCGATTTTTGGAATTGCCTTCGGTAAATTGATGCTTGTGGCTGGCATCGTAGAATGTCTTCTTGCTACGATGTGTGTTTTTTTTCAAAATATTTACACGACGGGAGCGGTGGCGGTTTTTTCTACCTTGCTGTTTTTTTATCGTTCAGGATTGTGGTGGATTGGCTGGCGACGTCCATGTCCTTGCATGGGCAATCTCACGGATGCGCTGCACATTCCGCCGCAAACTGCTGACACGGTCATGAAAATTATTCTGGCGTATCTGCTCATTGGCAGCTACGCCACCCTCTTCTGGCTCTGGCGGCAAAGTAAAAAGGCGTCCCAAGCGCCGTAAGCAGAGAAGCGTTGTAGAAACGTGAAAACACAACCCCTCACCCGACCTATGGTCGCCCTCTCCCATCCGATGGGCGAGGGACATAGCGCCGTAAGCGCGGTATCATTGTAGAAACGCCATCACAAAAACAATCCAAGCTCCGTCAGGAGCGACATATTCTGGAAACGAATGATCCCTTTTCAAAACCCGGTAGGAGCCGAGGTAACGAGGCTCAAATTGAAAGGAATTTGGAGACTCCTTATGTCGTCACCTACAGGGGGAAACCTCGAATACGCGAAAATATGACGCACCTGACGGAGCTTTATTTTTGGTCTTGATGAGGCTACAACTATGGCGCACCTACGGCGCTAAAGTCATGGAAACGTTTTTTCGATTGATAAAGATCGTTTTGCCATTGGCAATCGTTTCCATCTGCCTTTTTGGATATGTCTTGCATTACCAAAGTGAGATTTTCCGGGAGTTTCAAGCAGCGTTGTTATCGGTTGAATGGATGCTGCTAGCCTGCCTCGCCGTCTGGTGCGGCACTTTTATTTTCCTGACGTTCAACCTGAAAGATATACTGCTGATCGGCCTGCTCCTCATCGCCATATTCGTGTATTTTATTGGCGAGGCACCGTCTTGGCGGATGGCGGATGCCATCATTCTTTTGGCGGGCGTGACGATGGGCAAAGGAGCGCAGTTCATGCTGCAAAGCGGAAAGCGGAAAGCGGAAAGCGGAAATAATTCTGACCTTCAACCTTCAACCTTCAACCTTCAACCTTTTCTTATCGGTTTGGTCTTGCTGCTGGCCTTTGCGTCGTGGTGGCATTTGGAGTTGGCGCGTAATTTTTATCCGGGGACACGCTGGACGGGGCTTTGGGATAATCCAAACGATTATGGAATGTTGATGGGGGCGGGAGTGACGCTCGCAATCGGACTATTGATTGCGGAGCGCAGCCGTCTCGGCTGCCGTTCGTCGCGTCTCGCGTTGAACCTTCAAAATGTCAATGACGAGACGCCATTGACTACACGCGGGACGCATGTGATACCTATCATTCTTTTTATCGTCGCGGGGATGATGGGGGTAGGTTTGTTATTCAGCTATAGCCGGGGCGCATGGTTTGGGACGGCGGTCAGTTTGCTTTATCTCGCAAAGGTTTATGGAAAATTGAAATGGCGTTATGTGGTATTCGGCATTGGGCTTGTGGCATTGGGCGTTTTATTGTTTTGTGGTCATACGCCGGACAATGCGCCGTGGTATGTGAAACGCATGGATTTCGGCAGGCCATCGACGCAACACCGGGTTGCCGCGTGGTGCGGAGCGTTCCAAATGATGCGGGATCATCCGTTTGGCGTCGGTTGGAACAAAGCAGTTAGCGTCTATGATAAAAATTATTCACCGCCTGAAGGCGGCGCGGCGGCAATCACCACGAATGATTATTTGATGTTGGGAACGGAATTGGGTTTACCCGCTTTGCTTTGTTTTGTTGCGTATGTAGCGCTTCGTTTGAGAAGTCCAAAGCCTAAAGTCCAAAGTCCAAAGTTGGAAAATGACGCTACATTGGACATTGGACATTGGACATTGGACTCGTCGAAGACGGCTTGTCGTGCCGGAGCTTTGGTCTTGCTGGTGGCTTTTTGGTTTGACGGTGGTTTGTTTGACCTGCCAACGGCGACGGTGTTCTGGATTTTGCTGGAATTGGGTTCAGTTGAATTGCCACAAAGAAGCGGCAAAGCAGAAAAATGAAATTTTTTAATTCACGCCAATCCATGAAATTCGTGTCAGGCTTTTTTCTCATCCTGCTTTTTCTTGGCGCATTGTTTTGGGCCAAAGAACAAGACCCTTTTATCAGACGATGGTTCACTCTCAAAATTGCCAAAAATGATTTGATCTGGTAAAAGTGCCAGCAGAAGTGCCAGCAAACCTCATTGGTGGAGAGTAAAATGGAGTTAAAGAAAGGCGGCTGGAGTTATCCTTGACATAATGCAGGAAAGCCTTTAGTATCAAGGCAACGGTGATGATTTAGATAGTTGATTTCGAGTGGCTTGTGGAAGGCAGGAGGCGTCCGATTCCGACCCTCGCCTCCAACTCCAAGCTGTTAAAAAACAGCTAGTTGCAGAAGCCAGAGGAGGCCAGTGCCAGTGAAAGTGCCAGTGAAATCAATACCGGGGTACAACTCTTGAACTACCCCGGTAATCACCCGGCAATCACTCGCAATGACGGGATTCGCCGCCCGTTTGGTGTAGTTGATACACCTCAAAGCCGCGCGCAGTTTCATAGCTTCGGACAAACAAAGTCTGAACTTATGAAACGTCGTTTCATCCTCTACCGCCGCAAACGCGGCGGAATGTTCTATCATCGAAGACACCGAAACCCAAAAACAGGAAAGCCTTCACACCAAGAATCGCGCCGAAGCCATGTCAGCTGCTCAACGCCCGTAATGAATCCGTGCGCCAGCCGCAACTGAATCTCCAGATTGCCAAAGCATATCTGGCCGGAACTGATTCCAGGCGTCGCGACCCGAACCTGGCAAAACGCCCTCGACGCCATCATTGAAACCAAACATGGCTCCACGCAAGATCGCTGGCGGCGGGCGGCAAAAGAGACCGCGTTGAACTTCATTCGCCAGCGTGTGATTCTTGAGACACAAGCAGAACATTTGTTCGCCTGCCTCAAGGCGGGAACGGTCAGCACGAATGTTCATCTGCGAAAACTTCATAACTTTTGCATCGCCATGAACTGGCTGCCGTGGCCGACTGATTCCCAAACGCCTTTGGCCGGAAGTCCGGTTCAAACCCAAACGCGCCATCACCCTCGCGGAGCATCTGCTCATCATCGGACGCGAAAAAAATCCAGAACGTTGCGCCTTTTACGAATTGTGCTGGCTGCTCGGCGGTTCGCAAAGCGACATCGCCAATCTCAAGGCAGAGGATATTGACTGGAACAATCAGACCATCGCCTACACCCGCCAAAAAACCGGCAGCGTGGCCATAATTCATTTTGGCCCGGAGATTGAAACGGTGTTGCGTCGTCTGCCGTTAATCGGTCCCTTGTTACCCTATCTGCAATCCGTTCGCTCTGGCGACCGCGCCACGGAATTCAAGCAACGGTGCGTTGGACTCGGCATAACGGGAGTGTCGCTGCATTCCTATCGCTACGCATGGGCGGAACGAGCCAAAATTGCGGGCTATCCTGAACGGTTTGCTCAAGAAGCATTGGGACATAACAGCAAGGCCGTCCATCGGGCGTATGCGAAGAAAGCGCAGGTGATATTGCCTCCGCTGGAAGAATATGAACGGAAAATCGTGCCGCTGGTTGCACCTGCCCAACCGCGATTCACCGCCGCAACTGCGGCCATAGCGCATAACTAAAGGACACGTTATGAACTCAAACCCAGCCGAAGCCTTGAATCTTGCGCAGCCCGTGTTTCATTTTCTGGACCGGATGATTCAGGAGCAGGGAATTTACATTTACATGGTTTGCGTGTGGCTGTCACCGCTGCTGATAATCTGGATTTTGAAGGGCGGGTTTTGGCGAAGACCTTCGCCGCCGCCCCGAATCATCATTGTAATGAAATCAGAGCCGCCGCCAATTCCACCGCCATTATCGCCGCCGGTGGTTTCAAGAACGGATGATCCGCCAACGGACAATGACGACCGGTCATTCGCCGCCTGATTCAGACGGCATTCATTTCTGCTTGCGGGCGTTCTTGTCGTGCCAGTGTTGACGAATGACATCACTGGCGCGGGCGAGCCATTTCTCGTCACGCCGGAACTGCTGCAAGGTTTCAGTCGCGTAATGCTTGATGCAATTGCGGGCGGGGTTGCCGAGCGGCTTCAACAATCCTGCTCCGGCCAGAACGGGAATGTCATGGGGTTTGAAGCCAAGAAACCACGCGGTTTGAAATACGTTCAGGCGCGCGGGAAGAACCTGCTGGCTCAAGAATTCGATTTGTCTTTCTTGAATATTCATTGGGTAATTTTAACCGATGGAACAATCCGGTGGTGTATCACATACACAATCGTAAAATAGCCAGGCCATATCGAGATGGTGAATCATACTTTTACGGTTGTCTTTGTTTGGGAACGAATGGTCTTGGCCGTGTTCTGAACCTCTGAATTCTTTTCTTCAGTTTCGTCGGCAGAACCAGTGTCGAGCTGGTTTGGTGCCTGATTCTTGGTGAGATCAAGTTTCTCCTCAATTTCCGACTGGCGGTTGACCAGTTTGTGATAACGCTCCTCCTTCTCGAAGGGTGAACCAACCTTGGCCTCCAGTTCGGTCACGCGCTTTTGTGAATCCTTGATGTCGGATTCCATCCGCGCGGCGCGTTCCTCAAATCCCTGCACCACCGATTCGAGCGAGCGGATGGTGCCAAGGGCCGTGTCGGTGATGCGGGTGCTGTAACTGTTTTTGCCGCGCAGAATGAGTTCGGCTGTGTTGTTGAAACCGGCACGGACGGATAAATCAAAACCGGCAAAGCGTCCAATGCGGATGTCCTCGCCGAAACGACCTTTGATTTTTTCCGCCCGCCGCAACAGCAATTCCCCGGCGATGCCGCGATTGTCCAGAGTTTGCTTATCCAACTCGACGCGAAATTTGTCGCCGGAAGTATCCTGGCGCAGAGTCAAATCCTCGCGCAAATTTCCGAGCCGTTCCGTCCAAGCCTGCACCTCCTCGCGGGAATGGCGCAGACTGGCGCGGATTCGATATTGCTCCTCGGCATGGGCGGAGCGCAGCCGGGTCAACCGGATCAATTCGGCATCCACCTGGGCTTTTTCTATTACGAGTGGATTACCGGACGCGATGGCTTTGATTTCAGCATAGGTCAACGCGGCGGAGTCCATGTCTTCAAGGCGACGGATGGTCATATCGCCGCTCATCACTTGGGAAATGAACTTGGCTTTGGTTTCCAACGTCTGCCACATATAGGCATCGAAAGAGCCTTCGGTGACGTAACGATAAATTTGCACAGTCGAGTTCTTGTTGCCCTGGCGGAGAATACGTCCCTCGCGCTGTTCCACGTCGGCGGGCCGCCACGGAGCATCAAGGTGATGCAAGGCAATCAGGCGCTCCTGCACGTTCGTTCCTGAACCCATTTTCTGTGTGCTGCCGAACAAGACGCGAACTTTGCCCGCGCGGACGGAATGGAACAGCGCCAGCCCAACGGCCAGAGCAGCACACCGACAAGATTCATGAGGTAGCGGTTGCCGGTATGTTTCAACGCCGGTATCGCCATGAAGCCGATGAGCAAGGGCGAAAGCGCGTATCCAATCAAGATTTGTCATTTGACCATCGGGAAAATCCCAATCATCTGACGAATCAACCAGCGGGTCTTTGAATGCAAGGTTTAAGGCATTTGTATCAACGCCTGCGATTCCGCGCATTTGAGTGTTGATACCCCACGGCTGGTAACGGTCATTCAAAAATCCAAGATTATTGGCGGGTATATTCGTCGTTGAACTGTTCCATTGATGCCAGCCGGTTTCGAGACCGCTTGGTTCACTGCCTGAATAATTCAAATCGCTCGCCAGATAATGCACCAATGGATCATTTGCTTGCCATGAAATGTATCCATATATTGTCCGAATTGGTGTGAAAGGCACTACCACGCTCAAATTCAAATTTGTTGATTTGTATGAAACGCCCGTGTTCGGGTCTGTGCCTGTGCCGACATGATTAGGGCTGAAAAAAGCATTGAACGAAGCAATTTTCTGACCCACCGTGCCGCCCGGCAGGTTAACCCAAGTGCGGTTGTCATTCGCAGTGACAATGAATGAGCCTCCATTTAATTGCGGGTTTTCAGAATAAAGAATTTGATCAATAACACCATCTGGCATTCCACTATTGGAAAGATTCGTATTCCAAAAACCTGCATTGGGATGGTTGGGATCAAAATCGGCAATGAGCGAATTCAAATTAGCGTCGCTCTCCGGTCCGCTGAACTGGACATAATCAATGACGTTGGTGCCATCGAGCATGAATACCTGCAACCGATTCGTCATCATCAAACCAAATTGCGGTAATGGCACGACGCCGCTATCCACATAATTGGTAAGAGTTTCAAATTGATGGTCGCTATAAACGTAAGCCTCATTCGTCAGCAGAAAAATAGTTGTGTTCAGTGGAACGTCAAAAGAATTTGAATTTGGGTTGTAGTCATTGTTTATCCACGGCTGCGAAGTGCCCGGCCAGTTGCTCAAATTGACTGTGTTAGGTATGAAGGCCGATGAAATCAGGGGCGTCATGCCATTATCATTTGTCAGCGTCACTGAAAGAGCGTCCCGCACTGTGATGCTTAAATTTCCCGAAGCAGGAATGTAATTGGTGCTATATGAGTTCCAACATTCGACGCCAATCGAATTGCTGATGCCCAGCATATATATCTGATTTGTTTGATATTGAGAAAGCTGGGCGTTGGTGCTGGGGCGCGTGATTTCCAGTCTTCGTTCAATTCCCACGATGTTCTCCATCGAAAATTCGTTGAAGTTTGGAAAACCTTTTTTTACGCCGATGATCCACGGAACGCCATAAATGTTCACATTCGTGCTGATCCCAATCGGCAAACTTGCAGCATCGGCTGGTAACGCAAGTTGAGAATCGGTGGTGTCGGTAACGGATACGACTTGTTCGTATCCGCTGATAAAGACATTCGTGCCGTCATTTGTGAAAACGGGACGAAAGACGGACGGATAAAGATTGGTAGTTGTGGCGTCACAAACATTCGCCGCCACTTGCAACAGGCGGTGAACGGCGGGCGTGTATTGGTTCGTCGGATAAATTTGAATCTGCATTAAATCCAGATTCAACTCCTGTGATAAAGCACGCGACGCGACATTCGTGAAAAAAACAATTGGGCTGGCGGTATTGAGATTTGGCATAGCGATGACCGGCACCGCCGTCGCTGTTAGCGTGACCAATGCTACAAAAGAAGTTAAAATCCGCATAAATATCAGCGCAATAAGAGTGAGTAGGATAGCTTAATGACGTGTTGAAGGCGAATCAAATCCGCAGGATTAACAATTACCAAGTGTAAGCCACTAATCGGATTTATCGCGATTGAAAAATGGATGCTTTCCCTCCTGGGCAAAAACTTCTCCAAAGATCACTTCATGGTTGGCAATCTGATAAGGAAAGAAAACTTCCGCCGAAAAGTTCCCGGCATGGTCAACGCAATCTTGGATGGCAACACTCTTACGGTTCGATTTAGGCAAAGGCACGACAACATCATAGACCATCGCAACGGCCTTGCATTGCTTGTCTCGCACCAGTTCCTGAAATGAGTTTTGCAGAATGGCAATTAAATCCTTTGACTTGGGCCGGTCGGTAGTGGGGTCTTTCGCCCCGACGTGGACAATCTCACCGCCCGGCTTCATGTAACCACCATAGGGGGAAAAATTCGCCATGTTCCCGCAGCATCCGTTTCGCCACGGGCAACATTTCGTTCATCAAGTCTTCGGCTTCTTGTTTGGGAGTCATGCTTATTGAGAAGATGCGGGGCCGAGGTCTGGCCTCCGAATTAGAGTAGTCTCCGCTGCGACTGGTTAAGTAGCAACTCGCCGATCTTTGGCGAATAAAACAAAAATGACAAGCCCTGTGATAAGGAACGACGTTATATTCGGTTCCGGTGCTGGCATTGCCAAGAACCCCTCGACGATGCCGGTGTTATCTTGGTAATACCCCGCAATGTCATTGCCGGAGATGCCAGAAGCCTCAGTAGCAGTCGCTCCCGGAATGCTCAGCGTAGTGTAATTACCGCCATCGTAAAGAAACCCATACCAAGTGCTGCCATTCTCATAATAACCTGCGATATTATTATCGAAGATGCCGGTGGCATATGTAAAATCTGCTCCCGGAGGAATTAAAGTGGTATAGCTGCTGCCGTCATAAAGAAACCCACACCAAGTGCTACCATTCCAGTAGGAACCCACAATGTTATTATCAAAAATGCCGTAAGCAAGAGTTCCACCGAGTGCTCCCGGAACGCTCAAAGAAGTGTAACTGCTACCGTTGTAAAGAAAACCATATTCGCTGCCGCCGCTAGTTTCATAATAACCCACGATTTCATTGCCGAAGACGCCTTGTGCGCGCGTCCAGCTTGCTCCCGGAACGTTCAACGTAGTATAGCCACTGCCATTGTAAAGAAACCCTTGGTCTATGCTGCCATTGTTGTAATAACCCACGATGTCGCTGCCGGAGACACCATAGGCACGAGTTTCAATTGCTCCCGGAGCGCTCAGCGTAGTATAGCTACTTCCATCATAAAAAAACCCTTCAGAGGTGCTTCCATTGTAATAATAGCCCACAATGTCATTGCCTGAAATAGCAGTAGCATAGGTGTCCGCCGCTCCCGGAACGGACAAAGTGGTATAATTATATTGGGCTTGAACGTTCATGGTTGCGGACAGCAATAGAATTGCTCCAGTGAAATTATAAATTATTGAAAATTTCATATTCAATGTTTTTTTAGAGTTTTTAAGAATAGGCGAGTGCTTGGTCAATTTTTATTGTCATTGCTAGCTTCCAAATCCTTTGCACACATGGTCATCTGGACAACAATCGAGTCAAAAACAGATTTGACGCTTCCGGTTTTATCTGGCCAACGACAGAGATTTAATAGTTCACTAAAAGGTTTTATGCGAATAAAATCCTTACCGATGTCAGGTTGTGTAGATGATAACTCCTGAAGTCGGTAGTAAAATACACCAGATGCCAAATATAACAGATTAAGCGCAAAATCCACTTGTTCACTTTTATTATTTCTGTCTTGGTTCCCGACAGCAAAAAAAAGCCGCTTAAAAGCGGTTAAAAAACATATTATTTCTCGTGTTGAATCATAGTTGTTCGCCGCTTCAACGGTTTCTTGAAAAAGCGGGAAAGCATTTTCCAAGGCTTTCCAAAGAGTTGTCCCTATGAAAACGGATGCTCCGGCTAACGCTGGCTCGTCAGGCTTGGGCCAAGCTGTGCTCATGAGAGAGTGGAATTTTGCAACCCACATCATCAATTTTTCATAATCTACTTTGCCAGACATCATTGAAATTTTTCTTTCAGGAGTTTTTCTGTTCCGGCAGTAACAGTTGAGACAAAATTACCTGAACCATAAACACCAATCTTTCCGTTTTGCTTTACAATAGTAAATGCTTCGACACCTTCTTTAAGTTTGCCTTCGGTGTTTAGCAAACCAAGTTGTCCAGCTAATTTTTCATGGCTCATGGCCGTTGCAAAATCGCTGCCTTGTTTGAATTGTCCAAGTATCTTGCCGTCTTTCGCAAATCCAACGACTACATCTAAATCTTTCAGCTTTGTGATTTCGTTGGCGGCCTCGCCCGCTTTCAGCACGCCAGCAGCCGCTTTGCCTGCCTTTAGAGCGTCAGATTCCAAACCTATTCCAGGAATAGCTCCTCCTGCCGCGAGAAATCTTTGGCCTCTGGTCAACTTCTCGCCTGAAACAATATCTTTACCGGAAACAGCTTCAGTTCCGCTGATGACGGGATTAAGTTCTACCACAGCTTTGGCAGTGGAAGCAACATTGTGTAAATCAACTTTGGACTGATTGTAAAGTTGTGCCGAGGCCCCGCCCGCTTGTTGTCGCAACATTGCGTGAGCGCCTCCCAAAGTCATTGGGATATTGTCGAGGTCATCATCTTCATCGTGTCCCGACGAGTCAGTATAGCGGAGTGGATCATTGAGGACATATGAGTAGCGATTGTAACTTTGCGGATTTGCAAGGTCAGGAATTTCCGTATCCGGCTGTGTGAATCGCCCTAATTCTGGATCGAAATATCGTGCGTTGTAATAGTAAAGCCCGCTTTCCGCATCGAACACCTGTCCTGTGAATCGGCGCGAAACCTGAAAGCTCGCCTGCGGGCTGGCTGTCTGCGTTCGCCCAAACGGATAATAGACATTAACCTCAATTTGGGTGTGCGATGAATCGCTCAATGCACTGGACGAATTCAGATTGTCCTCGTTGTAGTAGTAGCCAACTTTGGTCGAATCGCTGCCGTCCCACAAAAGCGAATTGGTTTCAAACGTGCAAACCTGCTCATTTCCTGCAAACACATGGAACAAAACTTTTCCGCCTTTCTCCTCGTAGATATTTCCAATCCATACTTGAATGTTGGTCGGATTTTGGTTGATGCGTTTCCACAACCGTGCGCCATCCCAAGCGTAGCCAAATTCGTCTGACATCACTCCGGCTTGCGAAATCGCCGACAACTGGTTCTCCGGGTCATAGACCATCGCCTGCGAATTGGTCAGACCGCCATGCCGCACAATCATGTTGCCGCACAAATCGTAAAGATTGGTGTAGCCAAAGGCGGTTCTTACCGCTTGCTTGCGCGGGTTGGCGTAATTGTAACTCGAACCGCCGCCCTCAATGTTGTTGGTGATATTTCCAACAGGGTCATAACCGTAATTACCCGACAAACCGCTATAAGACTTAAGGCGGTGCAAATTGTAATAGGCAACGCTCATCGTTCCGCTGATGCCAGTGCCACTGATGGAAGTAATGTCGTCGCCCGCCGTGTATTGATAATTTCGGCTGAAAACTGATCCGCTGGAACCGGCTGAAATGCTTTGCAATCGTTTGGACACGGAATAATAACCGCGTGTGGTCGCCAAACTGCTCCCATAGGTGAAATTTGTGACGTGTTCAAACTCATCAAAAGCGGCGGCGTTCGCCGTATAGTAATTGTAGCTGCCGCCGCTCAAAGACACCTGATTGATGCTCCCACCGTGGAAAAAGGAATAATTGATGGTCGGGCCGGAGTTTGGATAAGCGGTGGACGTAACATTGTCGCCATCATCAAGGGTGTAGCCGGTGGTGTAAGTGTTGGTGTTGATGTTAAGATAACGCGAGGTCTTGATCGTCCGTGCGCGTGCATCATAACCGTTTTTCTCGAAGCCCTGGCCGTCAATCACTTTGTAGAGCAGTCCCGGATAAACTGTGTAGTTCCCGTCGTCACTGCTGTCATAAATGTTGGTGACAGTGGAATATAGCGTGAGGGTATGGGCGGTATAATTGGTGCTGTAAATCAGTTTTGTCTGCAACCGCCCCAAGGGGTCTTGCTGTCCCGTGGACGGATTCACATAAGACAGTTGAATTACGTCTCCCCGCCCATCCGTTTGCACGCGAGGCCGTCCCGCGTAATCCCGTTGATACGTCCACTGGCCAAGGTAGGGGTCGGCCATCGCCACCATGCCGCCCGCGTCATTGAATGCCCAATAGATATTCTCGCCATTGGCGTTGACAAGGTTGGTCAGGTTGTCGGCAAGGTCATATCTCAAGGTATTGGTGTAAGTGCTGCTGCCATCTACTTCCTGAATCTGGTTCGTGCGTCCGAAAGCATCCAAACCGTAGCGGCGAACTTGGCTGTCTTCATCGGTGCAAACAATCCACCACGGGTCGGTGCCGTTGACGTAGCTCCAAGTCTTGGCTGCCAGCGGAGAACCTGAATCGCCTGTTAGGTCGGTTTTGCTGCTGAACGCTCCGTTGGAATCGAAAGAAGCCGTCACCGGACGATTGGTGGCAATGCGACCAGCGGCATCAAATCCAGTCCAAGAAGCCGTCTGACTTGTTGGCTTGCTGAACGTGATTGCGCTTTGGAATTGGGGCCATGTTGTCAGAAAAACTTCGCCGCGTGGATCGTAGGCGCTTGAAACCACCCGATAATTTCCGTTCTCACCTTGTGCGCGCGTCTGAATCGGACGGTCAAAGCCGTCAATGTAAGTCCGGCTTTCAACGCCGCCAACACCATCATTATTTGTCACGTCCACATAACTGACAGCGTTCCCGGAACTGACGATGCCCAGATTATATCCAATCTTCTTCATCCAGACCGCCGCGCCGCCGCCAATGGGAATTTGGTCAACCTCGGTTGGACGCAAGAAAATATCGAAACTGTTGCTGACAGTAAGACCCGCCGGGTCTGTGGAAACTGTGAGTTGTCCTGAACGGGGATCGTAAGCGGTCGTGTTGGTGAAGCTGCCCCCAATCGTTGTCGTCGCCGGATAGGTATTATAGGTGGAATCGTAAGCGATGGTTGTCTGAACACCCACCGGGTCGGTGATCAGGCCGGGCAGTCCATAACTTGTGTAACTCCCATAGCTGTTGGTGGCGTAGTAACCGGCGGAGATTCGGGTCAGCTTGGTGGCGATGGTGCCGCTGGACGAATTATACGAATAATCCGTTTCCTGAATGGTGTTATTGCTTACATCGGCAAGTATAGTCGTGGCCGGATGATCCACGATATAACTGTTGCCGCTGATGGTCGCGTAAGTGGTGTCATAGTATCGGGTGTCGGCGGTGGTGGTATCAGTGAATGAAAAACTGCCGACGTTGGTCGGGTTGAAACTGTTCACCTGTCCATATTCAATTTTATTGGTCAAATTGCCGGTGGTTGTATCGTAGGCGAAGTCTATCGCCGTGTTTTTTGGCGTGCCGTTGCCCGGATAATCGCAATCGAACGTCAATGTCGTGAACGGAAAATAACGGCCATTGCCCAAGCTGGCTTGATCAATCTGATTGACTTGAACGTGGTAAAGTTCGTTGTCATTGCCATACATTTCAACCCGGTAGGCCATGCCCGCCTTTGCGAAATTGCCCGCGCCGGTGGTCGAATTGGTGTCCTGATATTCGCCCAAAGCCGAATAGTTTCTGCCGCCGCCCGTGTGAAAATAAGTCACGGTGGTGCGCAGGGTTG
Source organism: uncultured Verrucomicrobiae bacterium (assembly GCA_963746345.1). Taxonomy (GTDB): domain Bacteria; phylum Verrucomicrobiota; class Verrucomicrobiia; order Limisphaerales; family UBA11358; genus UBA11358. The sequence goes on along the minus strand of CAVVAN010000004.1, from coordinate 986,506 downwards.
GGTCGGTATTGGTGACAACGGCAAACCCGTGAAACTCGCGCCGAACTCCGTCATAGAATCCGCCTGCATAGCTATAAGTCGTCGTTTGCGGCGGATTGATGCCGTCAGACGTGGTTACTGTTGCTGCGACTTGTCGCGGGAATGGCATATGACTGACGGAATTGGGATTGGTGGTATCCACACGATTGTCGTAGGCGGTGGACGGGTTATACGAGACGCCAAGATTGCCGCCGATGCCGTTGTTGATGTTAGTCAGCAAATCCGGGAACGGCCCTTGATTCAATTGCACCAGAAAATAATTGGCGGAAGGAGTGGTGCTATAATAGACTGCCATGACCCGGTCGAGTAGTCCATCCCCGTTTATGTCCATCAGCGTTGTTATTTCACTGCCGCCATAATTGCCTTGCGGACTCCACCACGGATAATCAGTTGACAGGTTATAGTGACCTTGATTCTCGATGTTTGTCAGGACAATGGGATTGGTGTTAAAGCCGTGGCCGTTGTTCAAATAAACGAACCATCTTGTAGTTGCGGTGTTTAGAGAAGTTTGGTCAAGCACGACTCGATCCGGCAATCCGTCGCCATTGAGATCGTATAAGCCCCCAAACGGCAAATCCCAAATGGCATCAGAATAAAAAGTGACACCGCCAAAAGAGTATGCACCATTATTCGCCTGGGCAACGACTCCCGGCCATTGGTCGGCACCACCGGGGACGCTGGTGGAGGTATTGGTGGATTCAAAAGAATAGCCATCGTCATATTCCAAGGCGTAATAGGAGGTAGGATGGGGCAATTCGCTTCCCGGATTGCTGGGATTCATCGGCCACATCACTCGATCCGGCAATCCATCACCATTGATGTCAATCATGTGCGCCTCTGGAGTTTCAATACCCGCCCAATTATACGGAAAAGCTTGGCCTGCGTCGTAGTTGTTCCAGTTCTGACTGTGGTAGGGGCCAAAGGCCACCGGCTGAGAAAAATTCGTTCCAGTGTTCAACTGCACCATGAAATTGGTCATCGGCCCTTGAGTATACCAGCCGGACATCACCCGGTCGGGTAACCCATCTCCATTGATGTCAAACAAACCCACGTTCACCATCCCGTCTTCCACGCAAAAATAATACAATGAATCGGAGTCGCTCATCGCCACCGGCCCGGTTGATACCGGCCAAGCAGTCACACCGGAAAATCCCTGTCCCGTATTTACCTGAACTTCATAATTGGTATAAGGTGTATAGGGTGGGCTTCCGCTTACGGAATTGATGGCCGCCCAATAATCCATCACCCGGTCAGGCAATCCATCCCCGTTGATGTCCCGCAGGCGTCCGTAGGAAGTATTTAGTTGGTCATAGTAAGTGTTGTCGGGTAGGGGATTGGCAGCAGAGGCGGAACCGCTTCCCGTGGAGGTGTGGCCAAAGGCATAGCGCGAACCAAACAAGCCGTTGCCATTGGCCTGCACCCCCAAGTTTTTTTGCACCAGATACTGATTGGGCGAAATCGAATTATCAAAACTCACCCGGTCGGGCAAACCATCTCCGTCCATGTCCACCAAATCGCCAATCGTATAAGTATAGCTGCCTGTTTGGGCGACTTGCGTCACTTCCGGCTCATAAGGACTTGCTTGAGTGCCGGGCGCGCTCAAGTTCATGTTAGTCCACAGGATGGTGCTGCCGAACGATACGCCGTTGGTATTTCCCTGATAAGCGAACGAGTTGGTCAGAAATGGTGTGGCGGTATTGGCTGTATTGTAGCCGTAAAGAACCACATTTGTCAGCAGGGAGCGAGAAGTTGCCGGAGATATTCCATATTTCAGGCTATAACTCCAAACGTCCTGCGATCCGACCTGACATAAGATGTTGGTCAATCGCCGGTCTTGCTCGGTGCGAAATCCCCACCCGTAGGAAAAGCGCCAGTCGTTGGTCCGAACATCCGTCTGAAAGATGATTTTATTCTGTCCGGTAGAATTGGCTGAATAGCCATCAAAATTGGTGTGGCCGTTGTAGGTGATTTGGGTGGGATAAAGGATTCGCTCAGGCAGGGCGGTGTTAGGACTGCTGGTGTAATTGGTATAGGCAATCGTTGTCCAGTCGCCGGAGGCGGTGATCACTTGGTCCAGCGCCCAATGGAATGTGCCACTGTAACCACTCCAGCCGGTCTTGGGACTGGCCACGCGAGAACCGGCAATTTCTCCGAAGTAATAGACATCGCCGCTCTTGTCATAGACCGTCCAGTTATTATTGGCTGTGTCCAGAAAGCAGCGCAAGAAATCGGTGTCCACCTCGGCCCGATATTCGACAAGCGTTCCGTTGGTCGCTACCGAAAACAATTTGTATGCCTTGCCAAAGAGATTCAGCATGAACCCTTTGGTGTCGTCATATTGATTCAAAGGGGCTGGTGGATTGGCGGTCGAATACTTGATCGGAAATCCATCCCGCGTGTTGCGCTCGATGTCGCCGATGTCCAGATTCCAACCCATGCCGCACCAGCCGTTTTCCCCGCTGGAGGAATACGCCAATGCCAAATTCGGCTCCGAGCCGTTTCGCGCCGGTGCGCAAGCAATGGGAATCGAATATCCGAAACTGCCGGTGAACAAATCCACTTTTTGTTGCCCACGCTTGCCTATCAGGTCAGTAGCTTGAACCTGCTGGTCAGAGGCCGAAACCGGCCCACCACTTAAGCCAGAATTTCCATTTTGAGCGAGGCAACTCTCCAAGGCTGTCCACAGAATAATGAACACCACTGAAAATCGCTTCACGTTTTTCATATATTTCATAAAATGGGTTGTGGTCGTCTGATTACTGGATTGGGTTCTTGCTGTAGGCAGGCAGTCCCGGCGCTGGCTGCGCCGAACTGGGGTTCAAACCCACCAGTGTCTTGTATTCGTCCGATAATCCATCGCCGGACGTGTTCGCCTTCCACGTCAGATTGTTGGTCAGCATATTTCCGCCAAAGGACGCCTCCATGAGATTGGCCAGTCCATCCCCGCTATAGTCTTGATAACCGTCGCCGACGACGCTGTTGGTGTTTGAATCCCATTTGACGGGATTGTAAGCCTCCGAATACATCTGAAATTCCTGATAGTTGCTCAATCCGTCGTGGTCCGGGTCGCCGTTGGGATCAACACCAGTGTGCCCGAAATATAAAATTTCCCAACCATCTGCCATGCCGGTGCCATCGGTGGAATAAACATTGGGATTGGACTTTGAGACCAGCAGTTCGTAGGCATCCGTCAAACCGTCGCCATCCGAATCCTGCGGAGTTCCCAATATCAGAAAACACGCCGTGTTTGGCAGATTGGTGAGCATATAGGTGTTGCATTGATACCCTTGCCCTTCCCACGCCCAAGGAATGCCGTTCGTTCCGAACGACAAAACCGAATTGGCGAAGACATCATAGGGAATGCCGTTTGAACCGCCTTCAATCGTAAAGGTCAGGTTCATGGTGGCATTGGTTCCACTGCCAACCATCGTGGCCACCACGTTGGTGATCCAGATGTTATCGGCGTTAGTACCGTCAACGCAGTTGGCCGCATTCGTCACAAACAGTAAATTGCCCGGCCCGGTAATCACGTCGCTAATCGGTGTGAATGTCGTCTGTGATGACGGCGCAGAAACCAATGATAATTCCATCGCTATGTTATACGGATTGATTTCGTAATAGGGCAACTGCCACTGGTAGTTGAGCAAGACATCGTTGGAATCCAGAGGATAACTATATGTGGCGACCAAATCGAAAAGCCCATGTGCCTGATAGATTCCGTTGGTGTCACTGCCGATGCAAAAGCCGTTCGTCAGCACGTCCGGGCCGGGATAGACCGTCACGCCGGGGCCGTTGGTCGCCAACACGCCGTCCAAATACAACGTCGTGTTCGTGGCGCAATATGTCAGTGCAACAAAATGGAAAACATTGGTCGTCCACGAAATGGGAAAGGAAACGTAGGTGGTGAGATTGCTCGACAGGTCATTGGTCTGCGCCGAGAAATAGAGGTTGTTGCCTCCACTATCAACATAGATGCTCCACAGCCCGTAACTGGAATCGGGCGTGTAACTGCCGGCCTCAAGCAGGCGTCCATATTCGCCCGGCCCCGTTCCACCGGCGTTGGTGGACGCCCAGCTTCCGGGCGCGAACCAGAAAGTGACAGTTCCTGAATCAACGGTCAGGTTCGTCGTTCCGTCACTTTCCCAGACGTTGTATTGCAGCCACGCAGGAACATTCGTGTCCACGACAACGGATTCAAAGTCACCGAGCGGAGAATAGACAATATTGGTGAACGAAACCGGCGCATAGCCGCCGTCGTCATCCCAATTGATGTGGTCGTAAAACGACCAGGACTGCAACACAATGTTGGTGGGGCCGCCTTCGGGGTCAAATTGCGCCATCCCCTTGCCAGCGCCAAACAAAAAGCCCGCGACAATCAGTGCGCGGGCCAAGGTGACGGCGTGGTTTTGAAAAAAGACATTTCCTGACGCTGGAGTTTTCATGGTTCATCTGGTTTCACGGATTTGATTTCCTGAAAATTTATTCGGTCTAGTTTTTGACTTCACTCATCTGAATGCAAGCAACAAATCCGTTACACCAGTCCTTTGAGGATTAGTGAAATTTAAGCACGATGTAAAGCCTCGTGTTTTGCGACGCATTTTTCCGAGACGATTTAAGAATGCCTGCGCGCAAGCCAAAAACCAGTCCGCATCGGACACGATTCGGAAAAAACGTCGTTTCTTTGCGAGAGCGCCGCAAATTGACTCAAGAGAAACTAGCCGAAAAAGTCGGCGTGAGTGCGCGTTATGTCCAAAGCGTAGAGGCGGGAGAATATTTTCCAAGCCTTCCGACGCTGGCGCGCCTGAAATCAGCCTTGCGTTGCGATTGGGAAGGGCTTTTTGGCGGCTGCGATAAAGTGTAATTCGTCTCATGTCGTTACATCTTCTGATTTCGCAACGGAATGAAAAGTGTTTCGGAGTTTTATGTGCGAAAGCAGTCGTGAAGCAAAACCAAGTGCATCAAACGGTTTAGCGATGAAGTCCATTGCGCCAAGTTCAAAAGCGTGTTGCCGGTCTTTCTCGCAAGGCCGTCCTGAAATAAAAACGATGGGCGTATGACGTGAGATATGCCTTTGTTTAAGTTTGCGACAAATTTCAAAGCCGCTGCCATCTGGCAAATCAACGTCCAAAGTAATCAAATCAAAAATTCCTTCCTCGGCCATTTGCATTCCTTCGTTTGCCGTCTTTGCAACCTCCACTTCGCATTTTGCGCGCGTCAGCAAATATGCAATCATCATTGCTACTGGCGTATCGTCTTCAACAATCAGGATTCTTGCTTTGGCCGACATAAAAACTCAATTTCAATAAACGTAGTTTAACTCCGTTCAAAGATTCGGCGCAAGCACATAGTTTAACTGCGTGTTGAAAAAACAATTAGGCAGACGAATTGCGACATTGCGACAAGCCGCAAAATTAACGCAGGCAAAATTTGCCGAGAAAAGTGGCTATTCGATTGAGTTTATTAGCCTCGTGGAGCGCGGGATCAATGCTCCGTCGGTTGACGGTTGCGAACGAATTGCGAAAACGCTTCACGTCTCGGTTAAAGACCTTTTTGATTTCTAATTCGATTCCTAAAAAGCGTTGCCATTGACGGTTTCGGCATTTGCTATTTTGTGAATTGATGTTGCTTGCTGATTTTCGCCAACCGCTTTTCCCAATCGCCTTTATGCGCGAGCGGATCGGCATCCGTTCCCCAAAGTTTTTTCACCATCTCGCGTTGCGGCACGAATGGACATTTTGATTTCGGATTTTTGTGCGCGTCGTCCAGTTGACGTAAAGCCAGTTGTGCGCCGGTCATCAATGCCGGTTTCTCCGCGCTGACAAATTGCGTGTTCAATTTATGCGCTGCTTCGTCGAGCGCGCCCCAGCGCTCTGCGTCCGTCGTTCACCACCTTGAAGCCTGGCGCAAAGACTATCAGGAAATGCGCGGCGAAATGTTCTTCGGCGAAGTGCCCACCTTTGACGAAATCCTTCGTGTCGTCGGTGACTTCGAGAAACTCTTCAATCAGTTGTCACCAGCATGAAAAGTCAAAACCAACCTCGTCAAAAAGTGCCAGCAGAAGTGCCAGCAAAACTCATCGGTGGGGAGTAAAATGGAGTTAATAAAAGTCGGCTGGAGTTTACTTGACTTAAATCACAAACGCCTTTAGTATCAAGGCAACGGTGATGATTTAGACAGTTGATTTCGAGTGGCTTGTGGAAGGCGGGATGCGTCCGATTCCGACCCTCGCCTCCAAATCCAAGTTGCCAAAAGGCAACAAGTTGCAGAAGCCAGAGGAGGCAAGTGCCAGTGAAAGTGCCAGTGAAATTACTATCGGGGTAGAACCTTTGAACTATCCCGGAATCACCCGGCAACCGCTGGAAATGACGGGATTAGCCGCCCGCTTTGTGTAGCTGATACACCACAAGCCACGCGTATTCGCATAGCTTCGGACATAAAAGTCTGAACCTATGAAACGTCGTTTTATTCTCTACCGCCGCAAACGCGGCGGAATGTTCTACCTCGAAGACACCCAATCCAAAAAACAGGAAAGTCTTCACACCAAGAATCGCGCCGATGCGGTTTCAGTGCTCAACGCCCGCAATGAATCGCGGCGCCAGCCGCAACTGAACCTCCAGATCGCCAAAGCATATCTGTCTGGAACAGATTCCAACGTCACCACCCGAACCTGGCAGAGCGCCATTGAATCCCTCACCAACTCCAAGCAGGGAGCCAACCAGCACCGCTGGCGGACAGCGGCCAAAGACAATGCGTTCGTGCCATTGTTGCCAAGGATCATCATTGAGACGCCGGGCGAACTGCTTTTGAAAGTGCTGCAATGCGGCACGGTGTCCACCAATGTTTTTCTGCGGCGGTTGCATAATTTCTGCGTGGACATGAACTGGCTGCCGTGGCCGCTCATTCCCAAACGCCAATGGCCTGCCGTCCAGTTCAAAGATAAACGCGCCATCACGCTTGAGGAACACCAGCGGATCATCGCCGCCGAGGTGAATCCCGAACGAAAAACTCTTTACCAGTTGTGCTGGCACTTGGGCGCGAGTCAGGGCGACATCGCGAACTTGAAAGGCGAGGACGTGGACTGGACAGAACGGCACAGTGAGTTTTACCCGCAAAAAGACCGGCGTGCCCGTCATTGTCCATTTGGGCGCGGAAGCATTGAACCTGTTCAAAGACCTGCCCGCCGAAGGAATGTTGTTTCCGTATCTATCCCGCGTGCGGGCGGACGACCGCGCCACGGAATTTAGCTCGCGTTGCCGTCAGCTTGGCATTACCGGCGTGACGTTGCACAGCTACCGCTACGCATGGGCGGAACGCGCCAAGACCGTTGGTTATCCTGAACGGTTCGCGCAGGAGGCTTTGGGACACAACAGCAAGGCGGTGCATCGCGCCTATGCGAAACGGGCTTTGATGAAAATTCCTTCGCTGGAAGATTACGAACTTCGGGCCGAGAAGCAGGCCGAATTGGCAGCGTGAACGCCGCCGCCGTCATAACACATAACTAAATGACATATTATGAATTCAAATCCAACTGAAGCCTTGAATCTCCTGGTGCCCGTGTTTCATTTTCTGGACCGGTTGATTCAGGAGCAAGGAATTTACATTTACATGGTTTGCGTGTGGCTGTCACCGCTGCTGATAATCTGGATTTTGAAGGGCGGGTTTTGGCGAAGACCTTCGACGCCGCCCCGAATCATCATTGTAATGAAATCAGAGCCGCCGCCAATTCCACCGCCATTATTGCTGCCGGTGGTTTCAAGAACGGATGATCCGCCAACGGATAATGACGACCAGTCATTCGCCGCCTGATTCAGACGGCATTCATTTCTGTTTGCGGGCGTTCTTGTCGTGCCAGTGTTGACGAATGACATCACTGGCGCGGGCGAGCCATTTCTCGTCACGCCGAAACTGCTGCAAGGTTTCAGTCGCGTAATGCTTGATGCAATTGCGGGTCGGGTTGCCGAGCGGTTTCAACAATCCTGCTCCGGCCAGAACGGGAATGTCATGGGGTTTGAAGCCAAGAAACCACGCGGTTTGAAATACGGTCATGCGCGCGGGGAGAACCTGCTGGCTCAAGAATTCAATTTGTCTTTCTTGAATATTCATTGGGTTATTTTAACCGATGGAAGAATCCGGTGGTGTATCACATACACAATCGTAAAATAGCCAGGCCATATCAAGATGGTGAATCATACTTTTACGGTTGTCTTTGTTTGGGAACGAATCGTCTTGGCCGTTTTCTGAACCTCTGAATTTTTCTCTTCAATTTCGTCGGCAGAACCAGTGTCAAGCTGGTTGGGTGCCTGATTCTTGGTGAGATCAAGTTTCTCCTCAATTTCCGACTGGCGGTTGACCAGTTTGTGATAACGCTCCTCCTTCTCGAAGGGCGAACCAACCTTGGCCTCCAGTTCGGTCGCGCGCTTTTGCGAATCCTTGATGTCGGATTCCAGCCGCGCGGCGCGTTCCTCAAATCCCTGCACCATGGATTCGAGCGAGCGGATGGTGCCGAGCGCCGTGTCGGTGACGCGGGTGCTGTAACTGTTTTTGCCGCGCAGAACGAGTTCGGCGGTGTTGTTGAAACCGGCAGCGGATGAACAAATCAAAACCGGCAAAGCGTCCGATGCGGATGTCCTCACCGAAACGGGTTTTGATTTTCTCCGCCCGCCGCAACAGCAATTCCCCGGCGACGCCGCGATTGTCCAGAGTCTGCTTGTCCAGTTCGATGCGGAATTTGTCGCCGGAAGTGTCCTGCCGGAGCGTCAAATCCTCGCGCAAATTTGCGAGCCGTTCCGTCCAAGCCTGCACCTCCTCGCGTGAATGGCGCAGGCTGGCGCGGATGCGATATTGTTCCTCGGCATGGGCGGAGCGCAGCCGGGTCAACCGGATCAACTCGGCATCCACCTGGGCTTTTTCGATGACGAGCGGATTGCCGGACGCGATGGCTTTGACCTCGGCATAGGTCAACGCGGCGGAGTCCATGTCTTCGAGGCGGCGCATGGTCATGTCGCCGCTCATCACTTGGGAGATGAACTTGGCCTTGGTTTCCAACGTCTGCCACATATAGGCATCGAACGAGCCTTCGGTGACGTAACGATAAATCTGCACGGTCGGAATTCTTGTTGCCCTGCCGCAAGAATGCGTCCTTCGCGCTGCTCCACGTCGGCGGGTCGCCACGGAGCATCAAGATGATGCAAGCGCAATCAACCGCTCCTGGACGTTCGTTCCCGAACCCATTTTCTGCGTGCTGCCGAACAAGAATGCGGACTTTGCCCGCGCGGACGGAACGGAACAACGCCAGCTTCGCGTTGTCGGCGTCGTAATCCTGAATGAAGGCGATGTCGGTTGCGGGAATGCCCAGGCGTTTCAATTTGTCCGCCATGTCATTGTAAACGGAAAAGCCACGGTCTTGTGGCGTGGACAAATCGCAAAACACCAGTTGAGCGAGACGGTCGTCCTTGGTCGCCTCCCAAATGCGATGAATGTTTTCCACCGCCAGATTTACTTTGCTTTGCGGATCGTCCGGCAAACCGGGTTTCATCAGCCGCAAATCCAGCGCGGCCTTGCGGCCTTCGGTGGTGATCTTGAGCATGTTGTCTTCGCGCGGATCAACCCGCCCGCGTTTCAACGCCTCGGCGCGTCGCGCGAGACCTTCGACAAACTTTTTCAATTCCGGCGAGGCCGGCGCATTACGGATGGCCGGTTTTTCACCTTCCAGTTTCGGACGCGCAAGATTGAGCATCTGCGCGGTCTGCATGTCCGCCGACTGCCGGAAAATCTGCATCAGCTCCGGCACATTGATGAACCGCGCGAAGCGCGTGTTGAGCCGGTAGCCCGCGCCGTCCGGCGCAAGCTCCATCGCCGTCACCGGCTCGCCGAAGGTCGCCGCCCAGGAATCGAAATGATTCAGGTTGTGCTTTTTCAAATCCTCCGGCTGCAAATAGCGTTGCATGGTGAACATCTCGGCCATGCTGTTGGCGATGGGCGTGCCGGTGGCGAAGACGACCCCGCCGCCGCCGTTGACTGACTGGATATGCCGAACTTTCAAATACATATCGAAGGCGCGTTCGCTGGCCGTCTGCGGCAGTCCGGCGATGCGGGTCATTTTGGAAATGTAGAAAAGATTTTTGAAATAGTGCGCCTCGTCCACGAAGAGCCGGTCAATGCCGAGTTCCTCAAAGGTCAGCGTGTTGTCTTTCTTGTGAGTGGCGGCAAGTGATTCGAGTTTGGCTTCCAACGTTTCTTGGCCTTTTCAAGTTCCTTCACCAGCCGCCGGTTATCCGGGTTGGCGTGTTCCCGTTTGATCTTTTCCAATTCCTCCAACTGCTCTTTGAAAAAACGCTCCTGGGTTTCGCGCGACAACGGGATTCGCTCGAAACCGGAATGCGTGACGATGACGGCATCCCAATTGCCGGTGGCGATGCGGCTGAACAATTTCTTGCGGTTCTGCGTCTCAAAATCCTCCTTGCCCGCCACGAGGATGTTTGCGCCCGGATACAGCATGAGCAATTCGGTGGAGAACTGGCCGAGCATGTGGTTGGGCACGGCGAACATCGGCTTGCGCGCCAGTCCCAGCCGTTTCAATTCCATCGCGGCGGCGACCATCGTGTAGGTCTTGCCCGCGCCGACGACATGGCCGAGCAGCGTGTTGGGCGTTTGCAGAATGCGCCACACGCCGGACTTCTGGTGGATGTGAAGTTGAACGGCCGCACTCGCGCCCGGCAAGGTCAGGTGTTCGCCGTTGAACGTGCGAACGCGCGAATGATTGAATGTGTCATTGTAAAGACGGCACGAGCCGTTCCCGCCGTTCGTCATCCGACCAAATCCATTCCTTGAACCGTTCCTTGATGCGCTCCTGTTTTTCCCGCGCGGCCTCGGTGGACTGCGCGTTGACGACGGGTTTCTTGTCCACATAATCATAAACGGTGGGCGTTTTGAGATTGAGCGTTTCCTCGATGAGTTCGAGGGCGGTATAACGGTTCGTTCCCCAATCGGTCGTGTTGGCGGTCGCCCCTTTCGCCTCCCAATTGCCGGTGACGTGCCACGAGCCGAGCGCGTGGATGTGGCCGACTTCAACGCCCGACGGAACGCCGAGCAATCCGTGGACGAAATGCTGCACGTCTGATGGCGGCAACCAGGACGCGCCCAAGCCGCACGTCAATTTCGGTGGCGGGCAAATCCGCTGGCTGCACCGATTTCAACGCCTCGACATTTTCACGGAAGCGGGCATCGGCGACACTGGCGGAATCGGCGGCGACAAGTTTCTCGCGGACATTGCCGGAAAGATATTGGTCTTCGGTTTCCCATTGCTTGGTCTGCGGATTGAGAAAAATCATCCCTTTCAAGTCGGGCAAAAATTCCTCGGCCGGACGGGCCAAGCAACGCGGCCATGTGATCCAAATCCACCCGGCCTTTTTCATTCAGCGAAACGAGCAACGCTTCTTTGGGCGAACCAACCGATTCAACCGGCTGTTTGTGGTGAATGGTCCGTTCGCGGAAAATGGACGGCTTTGACCGCCACGTTGGTTTCCTCGTCGTAATTTTCCAGCGAGAGCAGCAGCGGCAAATCCGGGTCGCCGTGAAAAGCCCGCTGATTGACCGTGGCATTGATGGGGCCGAAACGGGCAATGAAGCGGTCGTAGGCATGATTTAGCTTTTCGCGAGTCTCAATCACCCGCTCCTCACCGCTGCCGTCGAGCTGCGAGCGCAGGCAATCCCGCACCGCATCCCGCACGTCAATCAGCCGTCGAATCCGCGAACGGGTTTCGACGGGCATATCATCCAGCGGACACAGGACACCATCTTCGTTCAGGCACAACCGGCCATCCTCGTGAACGCAATAGGCATTGGGTTTGATGTAATCCGGCGCGGGAATCGCCGGGTCGAAAGTTTTTTCGGCGGCGGATTTGGTTTGGACTTCGTAAATGTTTTGGGGCAGCCGGGCAACCGCCTGTGCCAGTGCCTCGCCCAAGTCACGGTCGTCCGGCACCAAGCACCGGTTCGCCGTCCCGATACATTCCACGCGCCAGCCGCATTTTGCCCAGCATCATTTCAGGATGGGCGGCGAAGTATTCGTTGATGGAAAACTTTTCCTGACGGTCGTTGGTGAAATCTACCGCTGTCTTCCATGCCGGGCCGGGCGGGGATTCACCGGCGCGCAGTTTGCGGAGCATCACGATGTCGGTGGTCACTTCCGTGCCGGCGTTTTTCTTGAACGCGGTGTTGGGCAGACGAATCGCAGCCAAGGAATTCAGTTTTGTTGGACGAGCAATTCACGCAGAGTTGAATCCAGTTTGTCCAGCGTGTGACGCGACGTGACGAACATCAGCAGCCCGCCCGGACGCACCTTGTCGAGCGCGGCGGCAAAGAAATAATCGTGGATGGGAAACTTGAAATCATTCCAGCGCGGGTCATGGACGGTGTAATCGCCAAACGGCACATTGGAGATGGCGAGGTCGAAAGATTCATCCGTCGAGTTTTGATTTTTCAAACGGCTGCTCGCGGATGTCGGCATCGGGATACAACGCCTTGGCGATGCGCGCGGTCAACGGATCAATTTCAATGCCGGTGATGGCTGAATTTTTCAGCATCGCCTCCGGCATGAGACCGATGAAATGGCCGATGCCGCAGGCCGGTTCAAGAATTTGTCCGCCCTGAAAACCAAACCGCTGCGCGGCCTCATACATGGAGCGGATGACAACCGGCGCGGTGTAATGGGCGTTGAGGGTGGTGGCGCGGGCGGAACGGTGTTCCTCGTCAGACAAGATTTCAGAAAGCTGGATTTGTTCCCTGTGCCAGGTCGTGCTGTCCACGTCAAACACCTGGGGCATCGCACCCCAGCCGACATATTTGACCAGCAACGCTTTTTCGTCCGGGGAAGCCGGACGATTTTCGGCATCGAGCGCCCGCAAGATTTCGATGGCCTTGAGATTTTGTGAAAACTTCTGCTTTGGACCGCCTTCGCCCAACCGGTCATCGTCGGTGATGCGATAGCTGTTGAGATTCTTGGGCGAGTTCGTCGGCCGTTGGTGGCCGTCGGCTAGGACTCGGCTGGAAGCAGGATGTAACTCTCCCGCACCATTTCCCACGCCCGGTCGTGCGCCTGCTGCGCGGTCAACCCCTGCTTTCTGAACTGTTGCGTCAGTTCGATCATTTCGTCCTTCGTCTTCTCCTCGGCCTCCAGCAACATCGCGTGCAACTGTCCCTTCGCCTCCAGTGCGCGCACCATTTTCGGGCAATGTTCGCGCCAGTGTTTCTCGGCCATGGCGGCCGTATTGTGTCAATGCTTTCATAGGTCGGCCTTTGATTTGAAAAAAGGTCAAGCTGGTCGTCAAGGTTGAAATCGCGACGGCGAACGGCCATAAAGCTCCTTCAAGAATTTCATCCGTCGTCCGGTAACGATCCGTTCCCGGAACGCCGCCGCCGGGCGGTCAATTGGTCAACCAGCCACATCGTCTGAATCCCCTGTCGTTTGGGCGGAAACAAGTCTGGCCCATCCGGCACACCAAAGACCTTGGCAAAGGCGCGGAGGTGGAGATCGGTCACAATGGAGCGCTGCAACTCGATGTTGGCCAGGACATCACGGGTGATATAGCACCCGACCAACTGGAGTTTGCGAAACCAGCACTTCCTGTGTCCACCCCCGCTGGTGGCGGAACTTGATCACTGTCGGCCCGATGATGTTTGCCCGGCGTCGCATGACAATTCAGTTCACCCGGCGGAATGGTCGGGAGTGTCTGCCCTGTGCGGCGGCGTGATTTCAAACAGTAACGGCTTCACCTTTCGTTTGCTGTTGGGTTTGTGAGCGGGAAACGGCGCGTTGGGTCTGGCGCGCAATCTGGCTCATGACTTCCTCGCGCTGTTCTTCCGGGCACGTTCTTCACCAATATCTCGTAAGCCTGCTTCAGTTCGGGGTCTGGCATTGATTTTTTTCATCATGCCGTCGCGCATCCGTTGCTGACGTTCGATCTGGCGCACTTCATTCAGGACAACGGTGCGTTCCAGCCGGTCACGGGGCATGGCTTGAAGGTAATTCCAATACTTGGGATTCTCCTTGATGTGGGCATCAATCTTGGCCTCCACTTCGGGATTGATCCGGTAGTTGGGTGAGTCTTGCGGCGCACTTGCGCTGGATGCGCCATTTGGCGCGGGTTTTGTTTTTGTTGTGCTCATAATGAGTTTGGTTGTTTATGTTTGTTTTTGAATTGCCGGTTTGCTGGGCCGACAAAGTGGTTCATGGACTCAATGGATCAGCGGGTTCATTGGTCGTGGAAATTGGTGGTGCCGGCAGTTGCTCTGGCGCGGTTTCGAGTGCATCAAGCCGATGCTTCATCTCGTTTACCGTCGCGCGCAAAATCACCGTTTCCTGAAAATTGGTTTTGGTCTGCTGCAACGCGGTTTGAAATTGCGACAATGCCGCCGACAGAGTTCGCGCCTGCATCATGATTTGAGTGGTGGCGAGCCGTTGCGAATTGACTTCGGCCAGAATCGCATCGTTGACCGGAGCCGGGACGAACGCCGCGTCGCGCGGCGGCAAGGCGGGAAGATTGCCGTCAACCGGGCCGGGATGAAAATTCCAGCGCGTATTTTCCTCGACGCGATAGACGACGTGCTGCTCGTGCATAATCAAATCATCATTCGGATCGGCGTAGCGTCCGATGTGGTAGGCGTGGAGTATTTCGGGATAACGAACGGCGGAGTCGTCAATCGGCTGACGACGGTTGTGGCCGCAACGCCAGCTTGGGCGCGGTGGAACACGCGGAGAGAAACAACAAGGGAATGAGATAAAACTATTTTCATGGTCTTGATTTGGTTATGGGTTGTTCGTCATTTTCCTGGGTGGCGGGAATTGCCGTGCCGCCAAGCGAAGCGTCGGCGGCGTCAATGGTTTGCAGGACGTAAAGATAAAACTGTTTTCCGCTCGGCACGCGGACGTAGAAACCGTCCTTTTGAATCGAGTCGAAGATTTGCTGGGCGTAGGTTTGCAGCACCGCCTGCGCGCCCGCGAAGGGCGCGTTGTTGAGCGTGGGGCTGTTGATGGGGCCGAAGATGGTCTGCTGTTTTTCCGTCAGCGCGCCAGCCGCGCCGGAGAGGAACGTCGCGGCAAAAAGTTTGAGGTCGGCGAAATTGTCGGACTTGATGACTTCGCCGCGCAGACCGGCGCTGCCATCGGTGATGGCCCAGCCGGACTGGTTGGTTTCATTTTCAAACTCGCGGTCAAGGGCGATGGCCTTGATTTGCATTTCCATCCCGTTCTGCCAGATGAACGTCCATGTGTTGCCGCTGGCGATGCGTTCACGTTGATGGTCGGTTTGTGCCGTCCCATGAATCTCCGTGCCTGCCGGGATGACCAATCTGCCTCCAAAATAGACATTCTCGGTGACGAGGCCGATGATTGGCGTTTGAATGGAAGATGAGTCAACCGTAACCACGGTTTCGCAGGGAATCAGCCGTCCGAACGGTGCAAACACCGCGCTCACCTTTTTTGGTTGACTCACGCCCGCTGTGCTGTCGGCAAACAGACTGATCGGCGAGAGAGTTGGAACTTGGTTCGCAGGAACCACCGGCAAGGGAGATGGGTTTGGATAAGTTTGCTGCGACGATGACGGTAAAGCCATTGACTGCGACTTTAATGGAGGCGGATTAAAAACCTGCATTGGCCGCGTGACAGACTGCACCACTTGCGGCTTGTCGGTTACGTTGGTGGAAATCGCAGCAACCGCAATGCCATCTTCACCAGAACTATGGTGTTTGCGAAGGACGCTGAAAATTGTCAGCGCGGCGGCGAACAGGGCGGCAAAGGCAACGATTTTACCGCTCTTGGTCTTGAAAAAATTGAGAAAATCGCGTGGTTTCATATCAGCCTTTGGGTGGACGGATGGGATGGACGCTCGGAGCATTGGTGACAGTGACGACGGGCGGCAGTGGGGAAAGGCGCGTCACCAAAACAGTAAAAGCATTTTTAAGGGACAATTCGTTGCGTCCGCCGTCCGGCGTGCCGGTGACGGCGAAATAAACGATTCTTTGTCCTTTGGGCGGCACGGTGCCGTCCGCGTCGCTGATGGATTGGGGATAGAGCCGGTCGCCCGCGCGTAACGTAAAACTGTCCGGCTGATAAATCAGGGGTGCGTCAATCTTATTGGTGATGGCGAGGCGAAAGACCAGCGTGTCATCGGCGTTGAAACGAAATGTTTCTTCGATCTGGATTTCGTAGTCGTTGAAATCGCTGACGAGTGGTTTGCCGTCGTAGGTGGTGAAGTCCACGTCGGCGACACTTTCCGGCTGCTGCGCCTTGAGCAACGGAAAGGCTTTGGCCTTGTCGAGCAACGCCAAAAGTTTGAGCGGACTGACTTCGGGCGCGTTGCCAACGCCTTCCTCCTCCGGCGTGGGCGGCGCATCCAGGTTGAGTGAAAGCACCGGCTGGTCGCTTTCGGTCAGTTCAAAAACATACGTCTGATTATTCCAGCGAATGTTGAGATTGGCGGACGCTTTTGGGAAAAGGGCGCGAACGGAAAGAAACGCCGTGCCTTTAGTGTGGGCTAATTGAAATAGTCCCGGCGTTTTTCCGTCCACAGTGACGCCCGCACCGTCAATCGCGGTAATGGCGCTTGGAAAACTGATAGTGGTGACGCGGTTGGTCGCAACCGGCACTACTATGGATACGTTCGCATCCAGCAAATCTTTCAAAATTTCTTTAGAATTTTGCGCGGGCGCAACAATTGCGACGAGCAACGTGGCGGTGAATGACAGGATTTTAGCGATTGATTTCATATTTGAAGTCTCCTACTGCGGTTGGGAAGCGTCCGTTCAGCGCCATGTTGGGGTTGCGAATCAGGCGCAACCGGAGCGTGAACGGAAACGCCTCGGTGAACGCCTTGTCTTGAAAGATGCCGCTGCGGATGATCTGGCCGGTGACGGCGGCCAGCACCTCGTTGTCGCGCGTGGCCAGAATCTCAATCTGTCCAATCTCAACTTTCTGGTGAAGTTGTTTGGAACGAAACTCGACCGACTCCTTGGTTTTTTCATCCTGCGCCTTTGCCAGTGCGGGTTTCAAAAACATCAATTTGAGCAAATCGGCATTATCGAAGTCTTTTGGATTGCGTTCGAGAAACGCGAGGGTCGCAAGCTCGGCCTGCTGGACGTGCAAGTCTTTGGCTTCTGAAAATTGAAGCAAAGGACTCAAGTAGTAAGTGCCAGCGGGGTCAATGATGACAACGCGCTCGCGTTGCTTGAATTGCGAGACGATGTGGTAGCGGTCAATCGCCGAGAGCAACAGCACGGCGACGGTGAAGAAAAACCAGAACCACGGAAGCCGGTCGCGTTGCACCAAAAGGCGGGTTGGATCAAAACGTCGTGGCGGAGTTTTTGCGGCGTCTGCGCTTTTAGTTTCGGTGGTTCGTAATTCGGGAGTGTCCATAGGTCAGTAATAATTGGGTTTGGATTTGGAGATGAGGTCGCGGACGGCCTTGTTGCCGGTGATGTCGTCGCCGGGCCGACCGCGAGCGGAGCGCGGCGGCAGGCCGGAACCGGCGATGATGATTGCGCCCGCGCTGCCCATGTTGGCGGCGGACGACATGGTGCTTAACAGCGCGGCCACGCCCGCCGCGCCAGCGGTGACGGCAGGAATGCCGGTGCTGGAAGCGGTCGCGGCAGCGCCCGCAGTCGTGGCGGCAGTCTGGAGCGCACTGCTAATACCGCCCGCGAGCAACGCGCCTCCGGGCTGGATGCCGTGGGCGATGACATTTTGAATGATGACGGGCGCGGCGACGGTGCTGAAAATAATCCAGAAGCCGACGACGGCGACGCCGATTGTTTTTTGCAAATCGGGAAGCGTGGAAGTCGGGTCAATATATTCAAAGCTGGGGTCGGTCATGAAATCGAGAATGCCCTGCGTCACGAGCGCAGCGAGCGCCCAGCCCAAAGGCCAGAGGAGCACGCCGACAAGATTCATGAGGTAGCGGTTGCCGGTGTGTTTCAACGCCGGTATCGCCATGAATCCGATTAAGCAGCGGCGAAAGCGCGTAGCCAAGATTCAGAATGATGGTCTGAAAAATGTAAGCCCAGAACATCATCAGCGAAGCGAACTGGCCGACGAGCCAGAGAACGGCGGAGATGATCAGGTCGGTGGTAAAATTGTGAAGCTGCGACATGACGTTCCACCAGGATGAAGTCGTGGCTGGATCACGTTTGATGATGAGCAGTTGATTGAACTGCTGATAGACGTTGGCCGGGTCAACGCCCAAGCCGGAGAGGATGGAAGTTTGCAGCAAATTTTGAAGCGTGTTTCCCCAAGCGGGCAGGAACACGAGGAGCGAGGTGAGCAACAGCAAACGCAGCAGCAGATTCAGAATGGATTTGTGCGACGAACGCTGCTGCACGGTGACGATGACGCCGACGATGAAAAGCGCGAAGGCCACGCTCAACAGCAACGTGTGGAGTTCACCACATTTGGCGAGAAACGTGGGAAAGATGCTGTCGAACGTGGCCATGATGAATGAAGGATTGAAGGTTATGGGGTTGGAAACACAGTCGGTGCGTCAAGCAACTGGAACTTCGCCGAGTAATTGCTGACGGATTCTTCAAATTCAGCGTTCTGCTGCTCGGTCAACGCCTGAACCTGTTTCTGCTGGTCGTTCCGGTTCTGGATGTCCTGCACCATTGCGGACGCCGCCGCCTGATTCACTTCGTCGTCCGTGCTGGCCAGATCGCCGTTCAGACTCGTGAGGACGCCATGCAACTTCTGCACCTGGGCGTCGGTCGTGGCGTTTTGAAGTTGCTCGGTCGTCTGCGCGATTTCGTCCTTGATGGTTGAGCGCCGTTGCGCCGCGTTGTCGGCAACCGTGACATAGTTGCTCGCCGTATTGATGATTGCCGTAAACGGTTTGTATTGGTCGGCGGGGCGTTGGATGGTCTGGCCTCCGGGCGTCTGGAAACTGACGCCAACCGTGGCATAGATGCCCGAATCATTGTAGGTCAGCGCAGAGCTACCGCTGGCATTGGCGACGAGGTTTTCGAGGTTCACCCCCGGCTCAAGGCTCTGCAAGTCGGTGTCCAATGGCCCAACCATTGACAGCACGACTTGGGACGGATTGCCGAACAGTGATTCGTAGTTCTTGAACTCGCTCAACTGGTTGTCGAGCGTCTCGATTTGCTGCACCTGGTTGTCAACCATGTCAACGTATTCGGCGATGTTTTCGGCCTCATCCAGAATCTGCTGAATGTTGCTGATCGGGTCATAGACGATCCACTGCGCGCGGGCGGAGAACGCCAGCGGCAGGGCGATGAGGATTGCTGCGATTAGTTTTTTCATGTTTGTTGTCCTTTCTTTTTTTTGGTTTTGGTGCGTTCAGGCTTCCCTGCTATTGGGTGGAGGCTCCGCCTCCTTCGATGCGGAGCAATTGCGTGGTGGGTTTGAAAATCACGCCGTCAATGACTTGTTCGGGCAGATGCACCGGGTAGAGCCGGACGCGGCCTTCGTCGCCTGCCTTGGCTCTGCTGCATGGAAACGTAGAGCCAGTATTGTTGCTTCACGGCATCGCTGCGGCCTTTGTCGTAGCCGGTCTGATAGGACTGGTCGTTCTGTTTGCTGTTGGCGTAGTGGAGTCCTTCGCCAAGCAAAGCGCCGCCCGCCGCGCCGCCGACGATGGCGACGGGATTGTTGTGGGTCAGTTCGCCGCCAAGAGCCGCGCCGCCCGCGCCCAAGCCGACATCAGTGCAGTTCGGGTCACGGCGGCGCAGCCCGTGAACAGACACACGACACAGGCAAGCGGGATGAATTGAATGAATAATTTTTTCATAGGCGTTTTGATTTTGGTTTAGTCGGGTGAATTGGCGTGGGCGATGATGCCTTCGACGATGTTTGCGCTTTTGCGGAGTTCGCGGGCGCGCTTGTCGAAATGCTCGCCGCTGGACGAACTGCAATAGAGCATTTCAGGCGACGAGATGTTGTGAACCGTGCCGCAAAGATTCCGGCCGGAGTCGGTGTGAAAATAAGTGAACGGCGAATACTTCTGTCCCGATTGATGGTCGGGCAACGGATAATTCATGATCGCGTGCTTGCGTCACTTCGGGCAGCGCGATGTCCTGCGCCATGTCCTCCAGATCGGCGCGGTCGTTCTGGCGCATGATGAAAAACTGGCGGCTAGTTGCCGAACACGGCGGAGCGGATGCGCGACTGTTTGAACCGGGCATATTGCTGGACGATGGAAATGTTCCAGCAATTGAATTTGCGAAGCTGCGCGTAAGATTCCTGGACGATTTCCTGCCCGCCGGGAATGTCGAGGAAGCGGGCGACTTCCTCATACACGTTCCGTTTCCGCAAGGCACGCGGCAGCGTGATGATGTGCTTGCGCGCATGGTTCGTGATGAGGAAACCCGCCGCCGCCTTCAACTCCTTGGCCGATTCGGGAATGTAGCCCAACTCGAAGTGGGCAATTTTTCCGGTGAGCGACAAGATTGCTCGTGCCGTCGAACAGGCAGCCGTAGTTGCCGTCCCGACACCACGGCAAAATCAACGTGGCGATTTCGATGATCTGGTCGCGTTCCGAACCCACCGGGTCGAGCATCATCAATTCCTGCAACATCCGGTGCGTCGGAAATTCTTCGGGCGTGAAGTAGGCGAAAGCGAGGTTGCGGACTTCCCTGACTGGTCTTGGGTTCTTTCAAGAACCGGAGCACGTCGCCTTCGTTGAACGCGGCGAGATACTCTGTTGCCTCATTGAGGTGGCTGGCCTTCCAGTCCCGGAAGTCCGCAAAAGTTTCGAGGCTCGTCGCGCCCGGCGGCATCCGTTCGGCGCGGAATTTCTGCAACGCCAGCGCGTGACGCGCGATGTTGAGCAACTGGTCGTGCCGTTTTTTCTGCCAATCCTGAAACGAATCCTCGTAAAGCAAATTGAGATATTTGGCGATCTGCGCCTGTCGCAGCATTTGTTTGTCCTCCTGACTCGATGTTCCAATCATGCGGGCGACCAGCGCGGTCGCGGCGGAAAGATGGTCGGGCGTCAGCGGCAGTCCTTTGGTGTCGAGATAATTGATGGTGAGGTCGCCGTCGGGATGAATGATGATGGGGCGTGCGCCCTCCTCGACGGTCTGCGTGTAGATGCCGTAGGACAACCCTTCCTCGATGATGACGGTGTAGGCGAAATACCCTTCGGTCTGCGAAAGCAAATCACAAACGGTCACGGATTTGCCCGCGCCGCTCATGCCGAGCAGCACGGCGTGTTGCGGCGATTGGTTGTCCTTCGAGCCGGAGAAAGTTTCGACGCCGATCAAATTGTTGTTCGGGCCGTCGTAGATGGCCTCGGCGGTTTTGAGATGGCCGGTGAACGTGCTGGCGACGGGCAGCATATCGGCCAGATAACGATGTTCGGAATACAAGTTTGCGATGCTCGTAACGTCCCCACGTCCAGCCCGGCCACGTCTGGAAGAAAAGATTTTTGGAAGTGCTGGGCAGATTGCTTTCGAAATACTGCGCCGAATTCATCGAGTTGATGGCGTTCTTGATTGCGCCGGCTTTGGCGTTCAGCCCGTCCTTTGATTTGTCCCAAACGCGAATGACAAAAAGCGCCTTGAACGGAATCGTCTGTCCCTGCATCAGCGCATGGATTTTCTTCTGCTTCTTTTCCATCACGGTCAGCAGCGAGATTTTCTTTTCACTGGCATAGTCACCGGCCACGCGGTCATGTTCCTTTTCCTCCTTGTTGATTTCCTGGGTGATGGGCAGCGGATCAACATTGACCGTGATGGCGTAGTCCAGCAGCCGCAGATTGGTGAGCCGTTGGATGATGCCGGGATAGGTCGTGCGCGGCCAGCGGGTGAGCGCGATGACGGAATGATAATGGCCGTCCATGTAGAACCCGAAATCGCTCTGGCCGTTGCCCTCGCTGTGCCAGCAATTTTCCTGAATGGAAAGTTCGGGCGAAAAATCCTGGGCGGCATCAAAATCAAACCGGTCGGCCAGCGACGGATTGAGAAAAGTTTTGTAATGCTTGAAATGGTCGAGGTCGTTCATCGGCAGCACGCGCGTTCCGGCGCTGGCGAAAATTTCCTTCGAGCAGATGATGAACGTGCGTGAACTCGACTTCCAACTGGTCGAGCAGAGTCAGATAATACTCGCGCAAGGCGGCGTTGCTGGTGAGCGTCCTGGGAACATTTTCCAGCGAGCGTGAGACATAAAAAATCACGCGCTGCCGCCGGAGCTTGCGCTCGATCATCGCCTGCCAGTAACGCGCGAACCGCTCGTTGCGCGAACGCTTCGTCCAGATGTTTTCAAACCGTTCGGTCTCCTGCTGATAGCGGAGCAATTCAGTTTTGTAATCCGAATCGGAAAAGTATTGAACTTGCAACCGCTGATTTTCGTGGAGCGAAGCGAGCAACAGACAGAGTTGCTCCTGAAATTCGTTCAAGTCGGCGATCGGGCTGTTGGTCAGGTCGGGCGCTTCAAAGACAAATCCTTTGGCGACATAACCGCCGCGCCGCAGATGATTGAACAAAATCAAATCGCGGACAAAAAAACCGTTGGGTGGGCGTTCAAACATAAATCAGATGCGTTGGGATTTGCCGCGCTGCGCGTCGTCCATCACCTGCTGGATGCGAACCAAGTCATTCACGAGTTGTTGCACCGTGCGGGCGCGGTTGATTTCATTGATGGCGATGTAGGCTTCGCAGATGTGCGCCATCGCCCGCTCCATGTGCGCGCGGGCGATGTTGCCGAAACCGTGTGCGTGCAGACCGCCGCGCAAGGCGGCTTCGGCGGCTTTAAGCTGGCCGAGCAACTCCTGCCGTCTGGCTTCCGATCGCTTGTGATTTCGCCGGCGTTCATTGGTTTTGGTTGGCGATGAAATTCCGGTTGTGGCCTACAACTGGTCTGCGTCAAGGCGCGGGATGACGTGGATTTCCGAAACCCACGCTTCTTCAATCATCAGCGTGCCAAGATGTTTTTCGGCGTGGATGCGGGCGACGCGCCCGCTCATCAGCGGGCCGACGATCAATTCCAGCCGCCAGCCAATAGAAACACGACGGCGTCGTGGATAAAGCAGCAGCAACTGTCGGGCGGCAGATGTTTTTTTGCCGTTGATGTTCGGGGTTGTTCCTCAAGTAAAAATGATTCAAGCTGCCGGATGGGAAAACCCCAGAGCCGGTTCGAGCGTCGATGAACTCGATGAGAATCCGGCTGCGGCGGAATCAATTCAACTGCAACCGCTGAACTCGCGTTTGTGTTTGACAGTGGATGTGATTTTTCAGGATTCATAAAAGTGGATGAGTGCAGGAACGATGAGCTTCGGGACTGAAACCGCGTCCGGTCGTCAGGTATTCAAAACAGTCGCGGTCGTAGCCGGGCGGCTTGCCCTGCCGCAATGCGAAGATGTAGGCAAGGCAAACCGACACCGGCACAAGCGCAACGACGAATGACATGGCGAGTGACTCGTTAAGGACGACGAGCAGGACAAAAAAAACGATGATGCCCGCGCCGATGCCGCCGATGAGCCACCAAAAGAGACCGCCTTCCAAACCCCATGTCCGGCCTTTGGAGTCGGACGCGGCGTTGGTGTCGGTCAGGCGAAGTTCGCTTTTGGTGCTCATGGGCGGATTGGGCGGAGTTGGTTTGTATGGGTTAGAAGTTGCCGACGCCGACCGCGCTGTTGGCATCGAGGCCGAAGATTTTGTAGAAGGCATAAACCACGGCCGGGGCCGCCGCGATGATCGCGCCGCCGATGATGGACATCTTGCCCTGGTCAACGTCGCCGCGCCGGATGGCGAAGCCGCCATAGATGACGGAGGAGATGCCGAGGACGAACCCGAACATCATGATTACGGCGAGACTGTTGCTGATGCCGGTTCTCAAGGTCGGTGGAACTGAACGTCGTGCTTTGGGCAAAAGCGGGGACGGTGTTGAGGGCGAGCAAGGCCGCAACGGTGAGGAGCGGGCGAAGCCGCGAGCGGATTTTCGGAGCGAGTATTTTTTTCATGGCGTTGTTTTTTTTGTTTCGTTTTTCCGGTTCGGCGGTTCTTCCGCCGAATCACGCGAATACAATTACCAGCAACGCCGATTACGAAGGTGTAAGCTTTACACAAAATGCAAAGAAGTTTTGGTAGATAAAACGCCCATGAATACTGCATCAAATTCCGACAAGCTCGACCCAACTCCACGAACTGGACTCGCTGCTGCGCGCGCGAAATTCGCGGCCAGGGTCAAGTTCTGCCCCGCATCATCTCCACTGTGAAACGCGGAGAATTGAACCTCACCAAGCCCGGCCGCCCGCGCGGAAGTTTTCTGCTGCTCGGACCAACGGGCGTTGGAAAAACGGAAACGGTCGTCGTGTTGACGAACCAGATTTTCGGCGCGGAAAAATTATTCCGCTTCGACATGTCGGAATTTCAAACGCAGGAATCGCTCGGACTGTTGCTCGGCGCGAAGCTGGGTGAGACAGGTCACTTGGGCGCGGTGCGCGAACGCGCGGCGGAAGGATCACTACTGTTCGACGAAGCGGAGAAAGCGCATCCGCGCGTGCTGGATATTATTGCTGCAACTGCTCGACGCCGCGCGCATCACGATGGCAACGGGACAGACATTGGATTTCAGCGGCTTTTATGTCTGGATGACTTCCAACATCGGCTCGGCGGAATTGATGAGCCTGCAACATTCCAACGACGCGACATTGGAACGCCACGTCCTCTCCCGCGCGCAACAAGCCCTGCGCCCTGAAATTTTCGCGCGCATCAATGAGAAGCTCGTGTTCAATCGTTTGAGCTACGAACACCAGTTGGAGATTGCGGAAAAGTTTTTGTCGCGCGAAGTTGAATTTCTGGCCGACACGCGGACACAAACTGGAATTGGAAAAAGCGGTGCTGCCGTTCCTCGTGCGAAAAGGATTTCATCCGAAACTCGGCGCGCGTCCGATGCGCGATGCGGTTGAAAAACTGGTGGGCGATGCGATTGCGGAATGTCTGCTGGCCGGACGCCCGGCTTGCGGCGCGCTCAACGTGGATGAGTCACACGGTTGCCTCGTTGTCCGTTAGGCCATCGAAAGCAGCAAATACGTTTCACCGAGGTCTTCGTCCGGTTCGACCGCGCCGAGTCTCCGGCTTTGCAATTGTTCACATACCTTGCGAATGGCCATTCTCGCTTTGGCCGCTTTGGGCAGTTCCACCAATAAGTTGTCAGTGAACTGGTCGCCGCTTTTGTTTTGATAAATGTCCGGCACGATCACTTTGACCGCACCGGCCTGGTAAATTTCCTCCACAAATTTCAACGCACCACTTGTGCGTTTGAAACGTCCGGGCGACCGCATGGTTTTCCCGCCCGCTTTCAGCCATGCCCGCGCTTCGCTGCGGTTTCGCTTCGACAACAACCCCTGAACGAAAACGTGCTGGATGTGTTTGTCCATCGCGCGATTTCTTGGCGGCAGTTTTGCCGGCCAGCCCCGGAGTTTTGGCAAACGTGATTCTTTGAGCGTCGCCCGGTTATATTCATCGCGGGTGACAGGACGACCGGACAGAACAACATGGTCTGAAATCAACGTGCCGTCCCGCAGCCACATCCGGCTGCGCCCGCAAAACTCACCGGCGATGGTGGTGAATTCCTGATTCAACCGTCCGTTGTCATGCCAGCTTTTTTGCGTGCCGGTTCCGTGTTCCATTCGGAATGAACCGAGCAGTCTGCCTTTTTCGTTCCACTGGCGGGCGACGCCGTGGAGCAGGCCGTCAAAATAAAATTCCTCCGTCGCGAGCTGACCATTGCGATGCCACGTTCGGCGTCGGCCATGCAATTTCTGCCCGCAAAAAAACTCCTCCACCGCCGCAACCTTGTTGCGGTGAAACAATCGTTCCACCCTTTGCCTCGGCTTGGTGCTCATAAGCAATTTTGGGTCGGGCCGAATATAGCATATTTCATATCAGCGTGACAAAAAAACAGGGCATATCATACAGCAAAACACGGTTTAACGGTGTATGAAAACCTCCTTTAATGGAGAACATTTCATGGCCTGTGAACAGGCACATTTTTGTGCGAATGAAAAACGCAATCCGCTTCATGTGTGCTGTCAATTCAGCCGCAACCGCAGTCAAACGGCTGCCCGTTGCTTTCCGCAGCGCAGCGACAGGTTTCCACGATGAAACCATAGAGGCAAAAGCGTTGGCGGCGGCGGGAGGCTCAAGCAGGAACGGAAGACGCGAGCCATTTGATCGAGCGGAGCCGTAGTATGCTTGAAGCTCCCGCCGCCGCCGGACAATTCGGGTTGGTTTCATCGCCACGATTTGCATTTCCGACAGGCTGTGATTCAACATTTTTGGCTTTTCCTGAACCGACCGGAATCGCCGGAGTCAGCCGTTGTTACGCTGGCATAACAAATAAAGCGGGCATTGCCGTTAGGGTCAAGTTCGATTTCTACATGCCTCGAAAGAAATATCCAGCGAATGTTGTCGGCCCTCAAATTCGCAAAGTGCGCGGGCGATTGGGTTTGACCCAGGAGCAACTGGCCGCGCAATGCCAACTGGCCGGTCTGGACATCAGCCGTTCTTCGCTGGGACAGATTGAATCCCGGCTGCGCTATGTTTCGGATGAGGAATTGATTGTGCTGGCGTCGTTGCTGGGAGTCACCGCCGACCAGCTTTATCCCGAAGAAGTTCTCAAGCGGTATCGCGGCAAAAAGCTGAAGCCCAAAGTCAAAAAATCCCGTTGAGGCTTCGGTCTGCGGTCGGCGAGCGGAAGAAGTGGAGCGCAGGCGGAGAGACGGCGGGAACGGAGCCGGAGCGCAACACCGCCGTCCGAGCCGCAGACGGAAGCCGCGCGCGTTTGGCGCATTAAGAAAAGCACGAACGGGCAGGCCGGATGTGACGTGGGACGGAGCGGAATCAGCGAAGGCCGGTCACGGCATCTCCGGCCTGCTGGTTGGGGCGGAACGGATTCGTTTATATCTGTCAACCATCCGTATTCTTTGCCGCAATTATTTGGTTTTGTTTCCCAATAATCTAACGACTTCTGATGAAAGAATGGGAGAAATAAGTCGGACGGTGGCATTGCTGTTACCGAAATCGGCGACGGCTTCCAATTCCGCAAAAGGCGTTGCAAATTTACAAGGCACATCGTTTGTCGCCACTTCTCCAAACATACCTTCGCCGTAATATGGCGTAATTTTGGTGATGGTGAATTTCTTCGCACCCGCCAATTCTTTGAGTCGCGCAAAATAATCTTCTTCATCAACATTGGGCAGCACGATTGTTTTATGCGCTCGGATGCAATGGATGATTTCTCGCGGGGTGGCGGTTTGCTGTTTTTCGTAACGCTCAACATTCGACCAGCGAAAAGAAAAAAATCGGATTTGTCCGTAACTGCCAAACTCAATCGAAAACCCTTCCGCCCCATCGCCAGTATCATCGGAAGAAAAGAAAGCAACTCCGTCAAGTTGACGTGTCAAAAAGATTCCACGTCCGCAAACATTGTTAGTCATCTTCTCGCCGGTCTGATCGGAATAATAAAAATGAGTGAAGAAGTTTTGTTGAGTCAAATGCGTGGGGTCAAGACCGAGTTGCGGCGCATAGCCCCATGCACGTTTGGCAATGTCTTGATCACTGGGAATGCCTTGCGGTGAACCATCTTTGTAACTAGGCGATTCAAAATTCATGGCCGCATCATTTGGGTTGATAAAAAAATTGCAGACATTCGCGCATGGACAAGGGGGTTCGGCCTCAATGCAAGTTTCATTCGTGGAAGGCTTGGGAAAACCCTTGCTCTGAAGTGAGCCGAGAACGATGCCATTGGAAATAATTGTCTCGGAAAAAACCCGTGGCAGCAGCCTTTGATAAACCCAAAAACTTTTCGGCAGATTATTGGTTGGGGCTTGCCAGACGATGGTGGCGTTGGCGAACAGATGCGATGAAAGTTCTGCCAACGTGGGCACATCGGCGAAAGCAGAAAAGGTTGTCGCTAAAAATGCTGCGAAAAAGGCGAAGACCTTCATGGCTTGGTTTCGTCAATGATTGGACAATCTGTTTCCACTTCAACGTTTCCGAATCCGGTCTAAACTGTTGTCAGAGCGACAAGCCAGCCGAACAAAAGCTTTAAGGCGCGGTGACTTTTGGCTCTCTTGGCTTTTTGTTTTGCGACAAATTTTGCTTCGGGTCAAACTCCATGTTACGCGAGTTCGGTTCGGGATTTAAGTAGGTCGAAAAAACCTCATCGAAGTCACCGTAAATTTTTCCGTAAAGCGCACTCTTAACCTTTCCGTTTTCATCTAAAACCGTCTGGACTCGTAAAAAATAATTTTTATGGATATGGTCGTAGGTATTAGTGCTTGCTCGGTCTGGATGCCAGCTTTGCAGTTTTATCAGTTGAGATTCATATCCCTCTGCCGGAGCTTTTTGAGGCGAACGCAATTCGCTCCCTTCGTTGCCAAAGCGACCCGGCACGTCAAACTCTTGGATTCCATCGCCCGAATTTGGAAAGCTGATTGTTAATTTGCTATCTGAACCGCGATTATCATGCGTTCCCAAAGCCGGAACAACATTCATATCTTGATCTACGTGCCAGGTAAAAAACATATCAGCATTTCTGCCTTTGCCGTATGGAGCAATCCAATCTCCAGCCATCAAATCAAAGCCAATCTGCTTGTCGAGAGCCGGTTTTTCTTTGTGGGCAATATCTACCCGATTGGCATACATCGGGATTGGGTTGCCGATTTTTTTGAGAACCACCTTCAGTGTTGGGTTGCGATTTGCGGCTACCGTTTGCTCGTCAAACTGTCCGGGCAGATACAATTCATGGTCAAGGTATGTGGAATAATAGCCGCCCTTTTGAGCGTGAATTCCCAAACTCAACGAACCATCGGTGTGCGATGCGGTAAATGTGCCGTCAGCATCACTCAATCCCTTTATTTCATCCCACTGTTTGTCTGTGTTTTGAGTTTCCGACGCGGGAAGGAAGTAACTCACCGAAACATTCGCTCCTTCAACCGGCTGGTCGTTGTCGTTCACGACTTTAACGGTTGCAGTCCACGTATGCGAACCAAGTTCGGCCTGCCCAAATGCACAGCCAGCGGCCAGAGTGACAAGGGTTAGAAAAGAAAGTATTTTCATAAAATAGCTATTTCAGATTTCCTAGAGTTACAAAATCATCAAATAAACCGTGCGTGTAAGTATAGGCGACTGCTTGATAATCGGAATGATACCAATTAAATGCTTCTGTGCCGGTTGATTTTGCCGCTGGCCAACCGTTCTCAAAACTGGCCTGCATATTGACGTTTCGACCAGCGGAATTCAAACGCGGGATTGGATTTGCCCCCGCTGCCAGCGTTACCGCTGGAATTGCATCAGACAAAATCCGATTTTCGTTGGCTTGCGCATAGGTGCTGCCGCCTGAATTTGTCGTGAACAAGGCCGTGTCAACGCTTATATCAAAAAAGGCGTTGGTCTGCAATTCTGAATCCGGCAATGCGTTGGCCTGCGCCACGGTCAACAAATGATAAGCAAAGTTGAATCCCCAGCCGCCATAATCGCTGCCCAACATCCAGTTGCTTAACGTGCGCCCTTTGAGTTTTTCCTGCCACGCCCAAGCAAAACTGCCCACTGGATTTTGATTGAAAATTGCATTGAGGACGCTTTGATCAAATATCGCGGTCGCTATTGACGGGGGCGAACCTACCGATGTCCGTAACACTTCTTCGCCGCTGGAATAAAAATTATACACGGCTGCATTGCGGAAATTTGACAAGCGATTGTTCCATGTCAATGTGCTGCGAGCATCACCGCCGGGCCAAAGCTGATACCAATAAGTTGCCCACAAATAAGTATCGTAGGGAAACCAAGCGGGATGAACCATGTTCGTATTTACGCTTGCGCTTCCATCAATCGCCTCTATTGGCACGGCAGCATCAATCATAAAATAATTTTGGACATTTGTTGCGTCGCCATCGGTGAGGGCGCTCAAGGCCAGCATATTGCCAAGGCTATGCGCCGCCAATGTGTTTGTGCCATTCAATCCGTTGACGAAACTTGCCAGATAAGGCGCAGTCAAAAACGCATTGACTACGTTGGTGTGATAGTTGGGCGTAGCATATCTATCTCCAAAAAGATGATGCTGCGATTCATTTCCATGCCACGTTACGCCATAAAATTTCGCGTGCGAGCCAGACCAAAACATCCGCTTGAATAGCGCAGCAAATGTGCCACGCGCTTCATTTGGATTGACGTTGTAACCGTGGGCAAAAATGAAATTGTTTCCGTCCGTGTCCGGCTCATTCGGCACGTCGGAATCATTGAGTCGGTCGGGCGGTCCGTCCAAGCTGCCCGTCACCACTGCCGTAAGATTTTTGTGCCGGAACATTTGTTCAACGCCGGTAATGTTCAGATAAAGCTGTGTTTCGGCAATGACGTTTGTTCCTTGCAGCACGTCCAAGACGAGCGGACTGACAGCGTTGGTGCTCGCTTCAACTAGAAGGATGCCTTCGTTGAAATCGCGGATGTTGGCCAAAAGATTCGTGCCGAGAAAAATTCCTGACGGCGGAATTTGGGTAACGGTCGCATTGGCGAGTGATTGAGCCGTAGTGGTGTCCGTCAGATATTCCAACGGATCGTCCGGCGTCAAAGACGTGACAACCGCGTTAAGCGTGCCGTCGGCCTGCGACAAACGGAATTGCAATCCGGCATATTGCGAGTTGGTTTGCATCACCTGCAACAAACTTTGAATGTCAATATACACCGGAAAGAAATCAATCAAGTCTCGGACACCGTTGACGTGTCCGCTCATTCCGTTAGGGGTTTGCCTTTGTGTCGCAGGATAGCCCGGAATGTCATTGCCGCCTGTGTCACCGGAATCGTTGTTGTCGTTAATCCAAAAATGAAAGGGGCGGGCGGGTGACGTGAAATCGGGACTGCCAAAACTTGGGTCAATCACGCCGTCGTGATTTACGTCGGTGCATAGGGCGATGGAATAAATGGGGAATTGCCCTTGATTGCTGCCGTCGCGTTTTGTAGTCAGAAAAGTTTTGCCCGCATCGGTCGCCAAAAACTCGCCGTATTCAGACAAAATGCCAGTTTGGGCATTGGTGTTAATGTTTCCGTTGGTGTCCGCCAGATATGCCTTGTCAAAATACTGCTGCAAGAAACCAAATTCGCCGGATGTGCTATTTACAATCTCTTGCTGCGCCCAAGCGGTCACTAAAGATTCTTGCCCTACGGCGGTGATCATTATTGAATTGGTAAAATTGTTCGGATTAAAACCAACGTGGCCGGGCAAATAAGTTTGATTCGGAATGGCAAAATAATATCCGACAGTTTGAAGTTGTGGCGGCGTCACTTGGCCGTAAAAGAATTCCGTGAATGGCTCGTCGGGAATGCTGCCGCTGCCGCTGTGAAGGGTGTTGGTGTGAAGAGTTCCATTGGAATACGTTTCTATGGCCGACTGATATTGCAAACCGAAAACATTGGCTTGGCCGCTGTTGAGAAATAAATTCGTTCCCGTTTCGGTTATGCCGATGTTTCCTTGTCCTGGACTGCTTGGTTGATAGGGCGAATATAGCCACTGGTTATTGGTGGCCGACAACTGCGGCGCGAGCAGGTTTGTGTTCCCGGTGGAAACAAAGTTATATTCAGGGAACGAAAACAAGGTGGTATTTGGTATCTGAACGCCGCTGCTGTAAAACGCGCCTGATTCCAGCGAACCGTCGCTGTTCAAGTTCGTGAACGCATACACGAAGTTGCGGTAAAAATAATTATCCTCAAATGGCTTGAACGGATGGAGAAATGCAAAGTTGTATTGGGAACTGCCAAAGTCCAACGGGAAATAATAACCTGCATACGCATAATTTTGGGGAAAGGAAACTGCCTGATTCGCTCCCTCAACGAAAAATGAAAATGCGCCGTTTTCATCCGCTGCCTCAAGTTGGAAAGCGAGATTTTCTTTCAGTTGTTCCGTGCCGTCAACAAATGGAACGCGAGCCAGAATTTCTGATTCGGCGAGAAATTGATTGTTTGCCAGAAAAATGGTGCTGGCCTGACCGACTGTTCCGTCTGCGCCGATGGCGCGGCAACTGATGAAGCTGCCATAAGTGCCGTAAAGCGGCATCACTGATGTTGGAATGGCATATTCGCCGTTGGTGGTAAAGCTGCTCACCGGCACGTCAATTATATTCGTGGTCGAACTTGGCGTGAAACCAGTTTCGGTTTGCAGATAAGTTTCTATGTTGAAAAAGTCATCGGGATAAGTCGCACCCGACGGTTGGGGATAAAAGCGGATGAACGCGACGCCACTCGGAATGTTGGGAACGAGCAAAATGTATTGGCCTTGAGCGCCGCGAACAATGGCCGGTGAAATCGTCCATCTTGGATTAAATGGCGGTTCTTCCGGCGACGAATATGAACTGCTGCTGTAATTTGCTTGGACTGTATAAACGGGATAGTCGGCATCATTGGGGTCGTCCAAATTAACCGTCGTGGAATCGGTATAGGAAAATGTGCTTGCAGACACAGTTGTGATTGCCGAGCCGTTTCGATAAACGGTGTAACTTATCACCGCGCCTTGCGCCGGATTCCATGAGACAACTTCGCCGTTGTCGCTGGCGGTTGGCGTGACGGTGAAAGTCGGAGATTGCGGAGCGTAAGAAGTAAATGGATTCAATCCATGCTGAAATTTATACAGGTTTGAATAACCGTCACCGGCAGGGTCGCCGTAAGGGTCAATGCCGATCATCCCGAAGTATTGAAGTTGCCACCAATCCGGTATGCCCATGTCGTAGGTGTCCAGCCATGAACGGATTCTGAAAAAAAGCGCGCTGTTGGTGCGGCCACTCAAGTTGACACTCAACGCCGTCCAGTTCGTGAGTTCCGAGCCAAAAATGAAGCCTTCGGAATTCCAGTTGGTTTGCGCCAAATTTCCTATGGACTGGATTTCATACTGAATGTCAGCTTCAGTATTCGAGACAGTGCCCACGAAAGTATTTGTGACAATTCCTTCAACGCTGATCAAAAGGTTGCTGCCGCTTGACTGAGCAAATGCGGCGGGGCAAAGAGATAAGATGGCGGTGAGGATAATTGCGACCTTCTTTGAGGTTTTCATAATTTCAATTTCTTGAATTGACCCTTTTGACCAACTTGCATTGTCGGAAAAAAGGACATTTTTTCAAGATGTTTTTTGTTACATTTATGTGCAGTAAAGCAGACACCTATCATATTTCATAATTGCTACGGTTTCAGGCATCGAAAACGACGCCTCACAATTAAACGTCATCGGGCCTCAAGTGCGAAAATGCCGCACGCGCAAATGCTGGACACAAAATCAACTTGCTTTGAAATTGCAGCTTTTGGGCTGGGACACCAGCCGCGAATCCGTTACGAGGCTGGAAAATCAATCCCGCCGCATTACAGATTTGGAACTTTTTGTGCTCGCAAAGATTTTGGGCGTCAAAGCCGATGATTTATTTTCCCGCAACCTGCGCGGCAAAATCAAAGAACTTGCGCCACATTACCGCGTGAAACTGTCGCGCGGTCAAGTTCCACCGCAAACCTGATTCAAAGATCAACACGAGACTTCTTTTGCTTGCCGGATATGAGACAAAATCCGCGAAGCAAAATCCAGCGAGCCAAATGGCTTTTCAATGTAATCCACCGCGCCAAGTTCAAGGCCGTGCTGTTGATCCTCCAAGCAAGAACGTCCTGAAACAAAAACGATTGGGGTATGTCGTGAATGATGCCTTTGTTTGAGTTCGCGGCAAACCTCAAACCCGCTGGTATCTGGCAAATCAACGTCGAGCGTAATCAGATCAAAATTTCCTTCTTCGACCAACAACATCCCCTTTTTCGCAGTTGTTGCGACTTCAACTTCGCACCCAGCACGCGAAAACAGATTCACCATTAGCAACGCGAGCGGCATTTCGTCTTCGATGATTAGAATTTTAATTTTGGCCGACATATATCAAATTTCAACAAACGTAGTTTAACTCCGTTCAAAGATTCGCTGCAAGCCCATAGTTTAACTGCGTGCTGAAGAAACAATTGGGCAAACGAATTGCGACATTGCGGCAAATCGCTAAATTAACCCAGGCAACGCTTGCGGAGAAAAGCGGCTATTCGATTGAGTTTATTAGCCTCGTGGAGCGCGGGATCAATGCACCGTCGGTTGACGGTTGCGAACGAATTGCGAAAACGCTTCACGTCTCGGTTAAAGACCTTTTTGATTTCTAATTCAATTCCTAAAAACGTTGCGATTAAAGGTTTTGGCATTTGTTATTTTGTGAATTGATGCTGCTTGCTGATTTTGGCGAGCCGCTTTTCCCAATCGCCTTTGTGCGCGAGCGGGTCGGCGTCCGTTCCCCAAAGTTTTTTCACCATCTCGCGTTGCGGCACGAATGGACATTTTGATTTCGGATTCTTGTGCGCGTCGTCCAGTTGACGCAAGGCCAATTGTGCGCCGGTCATCAACGCCGGTTTTTCCGCGCTGACAAATTGCGTGTTCAATTTGTGCGCCGCTTCATCCAGCGCGCCCCAACGCTCGGCGTCCGTCGTTCCCCAAAGCGTCGGCTGCGTGTCCAGCCGCGACAAATTCCAAAATCCGATTCGGATTTGCCGGACGGATTTGAAAGCGCGGCTCATCACGTCGCGGAAAATTTCTTGCACCACGGAATTGATAACCGAATTTTGAAATTGAGCGTGTTGAAAACGGTGGCTGTTGCCGGCCTCGGTGAAATCGTTGAAACGAATCGTCAAACTCACTTCGCGTGGCTGTAATTGCTCGCGCCGCAACTGGCCGACAAGCCGGGTTGTCTCGCTCAATGTGAATGTCAGCGCGGCTTCGTAATCCGGTTCGTCATACGGCAAAGTTGTGTTGCTCGAAATGCTGGCACGGTCTTTGACTTCAAGCAAAAGCGGTTCGTTCCATTTGCCATTTGCGAAAAGCCAAAGTTGCTGTCCCCAAATGCCGAATTTCTGTTTGAGCAACATGGAAGGCAGATTTGCCACGTCGCCAAAAGTTCTCGCACCCAAAGCGGCCAGTGAGCGCTCGCGGTTTTTTGCAACGCCGGAAAGTTCGCGCACCGGACGATCTTTCAGAAATTCTTTTTCTGTTCCGACAGGAATTTCAATGAAGCCGGGCTTGGCGGCGTCGGTCGCCAGTTTCGCCAGCCGCGATGAACTTGCCAAGCCCGCCCGAAACCGGCAATCCAACTTCCTTGCGGATGCGGTCGCCGATTTGCTTCATGTAATCCATCGGCGTTGTGTGCTGCCAGACGTGTTTGTCCATCGTGGTGCAATCGAGAAAACCTTCGTCAATGGAAATGGGAACGAGCATCGGCGAGTATTGTTCGAGGATGCGAAACATCTCCTGCGACAATCGCCGATATTCATCATAGTGCGGTTTGCACAAGACGCCGCGCGGACAAAGCCGCTTGGCCTCGAAACACGCCATGCCGGTTTTGATGCCGAATTTTTTGGCGAGCCGGTTGGCGGCGATCACGATGCCGTCGCCGCGCCGTCCGCCGCCGACCCACACGGCGCGCTCCTGCAACTTGGGATTCAATGCGATTTCGCAACTGGCGAAGAAACTGTCGCCGTCAACGTGTAAAATGCGATTGTTATGGCTCATGTCGCGTTGAACAATTTAACGCGATGCGGGATTCCGCCAAGAAACAAAGATGAGAAAATTTTCGGGAGTATGTAGATAACGCAAATTGGGGTCGGTAGCCCAGCCAATGTCCGACCCTGTCATGGAAGATCGTTCCATGAATGACAAGAAACATCCTGAGCTTGCGAAATCGGACATCATTAAACACCTGCCCAAAGCCTGTGGTGATGAAAAGGTTGCGGTTGAGTTCTTTGAGCGGCAACGCTGGGGTAATTCGCCCGTATGCCCCCATTGCCAGAGCGCCAACGTTTACAAGATGACAGGCCGCACTGGCGGGCGGAATAAACGCTATCTCTGGCGCTGCCGTGCGTGTGGGGAACAATACACGGTTCGCACAGGTGCGATTTACGAAGATTCAAAACTGCCGTTGCGGCATTGGGCGTATGGCTTCTGGCGCGTTTGCGCCAGCAAGAAGGGCGTGAGCGCGCGGGAGATTGAGCGCAACTGTCAAATCACCCACAAGTCGGCTTTGTTCCTCATGCACCGGATTCGC
Source organism: uncultured Verrucomicrobiae bacterium (assembly GCA_963746345.1). Taxonomy (GTDB): domain Bacteria; phylum Verrucomicrobiota; class Verrucomicrobiia; order Limisphaerales; family UBA11358; genus UBA11358. The sequence continues at coordinate 950,375 of CAVVAN010000004.1, read as the reverse complement.
TTCGCGCTGACGGAAGACCAGGCGAACCGGCAGAAACTCGGCAATACGACCGGCATCTGCGAAGTGGATGAGACTTTTGTGGGTGGAAAACCACGGTCAGGTGATCCGCGAACCGTGCTGCCCGGCTATCGCAAGAACTCCAATAAAGTTCCTGTCGTCGCGGTGTTGGAGCGCGGAGGCCATGTCCGCATCAAAGTCGTGCCGAATGTGACGCAGAACAATGTGAGCCATTTTCTTTTTGAAAACATTGAAAATGGCACCATCGTCAATACCGATCAAAGCCGTGTTTATCACACCATCCTTTATCCGATTACCAAGCATCTCGGGGGCCGGCATGATATTGTGAACCATTCAAAACAGAAATACACCCAGCGCAATGCGGATGGCACCACCTCCGGGGTAAATTGTGCCGAATCTTTTTTCTCTCTGATAAAACGCGGACTGCTGGGAACGTTTCATGCCGTGAGCAAAGAACATCTGCACCGTTATTGCGACGAGTTCGCTTTTCGCTGGGATACACGCAAACTCAATGATGGCGAGCGCGTTGTCGAGGCAGTCAAACGCACCGAAGGCAAGCGACTGACTTACGATCAATGTGTATGCCGGGAGTAAAATTCCACTCAATTTGCGTTATCTACATACTCCCGAAAATTTTCCGGCTTGGACAGCATTTGTCCAAAGCGATCAGTGAAGCTGACGATTCACTGAAAAAAGTGGCCTAACGCCCGCAACGATGTGTGATTGGGATTGCCGATGACAATGTGGTCGAGAACTTCGATTTTAAGCAATTGTCCGGCTCGAATGAGATCGCGGGTGACTTTAATGTCAGCATCTGACGGAGTGCTATTCATTCGACGGATGATTGTGCATGATGACGATAGCCGATGCGCTTGCCATGATTGCCAAACGAAACACTTCACGAGGATGACACAGAATTGTGTCCATTGTTCCAATTGAAACGAAATAGTGACCTTTGATTTTTCGACGGGTGTTAAGAATTAAAACCACCAAACATTCACATTCAGGATTGAAGTAGGGATGAGTTGTGATGTGCATTTTCCAATAGGCGGCTGCCTGTTCCGGTGTTTCACACAATTGCATGTCAGCGGGTGTCGGACATTCCCGCAAAGAAACGATTTTCCATTCCTGCGGTTGCGGTGGGAATTTGACCGGCATGACGATGTTGTTCAGCGGTTGAGGCGTTGAGACGAAGTTTTCTGTCGTGTTCATGTTTTTGCGTTTCGTGTTTGAAGGAACGGGATTGCTCTCTTCGCCTCAACGGGGAGAGCCATCCGGTTCCGAACGAAACGCGCCAAGCCTGCTTGTCGCGCTGGCGGGCGGCGGAGCATGGAGCAATGCAGTGACACGAGTTTTTCGTGGCGCGAAATTGCGCGGAGCAACCAGAAGCGCGGGAAGCGGGCGGATGAACACGGCAGAAATCAACGCCGCTTTGGTGAACAACCGATTATTGACTTTTCAATTCAAAAACTCCCAAATTGAGCGATATGAGTTCAATCATGAATCTGTCTGCACAACAATTGCGGCGTGCTGCCGGGATAAAGGAACAAATTCAATCGCTCGAAAATGAGCTTGGGCGAATTTTTGGTTCTTCAACCAAACCTGTGGCCGCTGCTGTTCCGAAGAAAAGGCGCAAAATGAGCGCGGCAGGCAGAGCCAAGATTTCTGCTGCTGCGAAAGCGCGTTGGGCAAAGGTTAAAGCCGCGAAAAAGTCTTAAAATACCCTAAAAGACTGGTCAGGCCGTTCGGATAAATAAATCTCAAGTGACTTTTTTTGCTTTCCGCTTGTAATTTCCCCGGCCTCGCACGAAAGTTTCCATGGTCATCGAAGGAAAAATCCGTGAAAACATGGTCGAAAATTTCAACCGTTACACTGCTTGTAATTGTGGGTGGTATTTCATGCTTCTTTTGGAAGCAAGGTGAACCGCGTCGAAATTCGATCAAGGCGCTCAATGTTTTTTCTCAAGCCCTCACCTCCGAGGATTCCGCCGCGCTGTTGGAAAATGTAGTTTTGCCGCGTGCTTTCCAAGCCGAAACCATTTCTGAACAAACAGAGTTTCTAGTTAAAGCCCTTCACGACGAAATTTCTCCTGACGGAGTGCTTGCGCTAAAACACCATGCCACCTTCGGTTCGCTAGAGAAAATTTTTCCTGATGAGGCTGCTGCTTGGTGCAAACAGGCAAATATAAATCCTGATAACTGCGTCGCTTTCAAAATGGAACGCGCAGGAATCCGGGCGGAAGTCGTGTTGGTTCGTGAAGGAAATGCTTATCGCGTGTTACGATGTAACAACGTAAAGCAGATGGCTGAAAATGGCCGAAACACATGAACACTCGCGCCAAACAAAATACTTTTCCAAAATCCATTGTTGGATTTTTCATCGGTTTATTGTTTGTTACAGTTAATTTTTCTTCCCTTGCCGCCACATTTCCCGGCAGTGCCGATTTAACCGTGCCTGATCCAAGCGGTGCATTGAGTTGGAATTCCGGCAACGCTGCCCTGACAGTTCAATGCTGGTTCAAAATCTCCATTCCTTCGGGAACAAATCTGACACAGAACATGACGATTCTCGTCAATGGAAATAGCGGTTCTGAATCACAATATGCTTATTTGGTGCGCTTCAACATATCGAATGGCAACGTGGAATTTGTGAGTCAAGGTAGTTCCGGCAGCTACACAAATACGCTGATTCAATTGCCGTATTTGGAACGCTGGTATCATCTTGCCATTGTGCAACAGGGAGCGACGTTCACTGGTTATGTGGATGGGCGGCAGGTATTCAGCAGTTCGGGAAATGTTGGCAACACGGCAAACACCAGTGGAATCTCAATCGGTGGATGGGGAAGCGGCCAATACTTTTTCGGCGAAGTTCAGGAAGTTTCAATTTATCAAAACGCATTGAGCCAAGACTTCATCGTGCAATATATGTTTGATGAGCAACCGACGAATGATCCGACGCTGGGACTTGTCGGATATTTTGCTATCGGTTACTCGACAAATTCTTCAAGCGAATTAGCAAATTTCGCTCCCGCACCTGTTCCTAGCGGCACAGCCTCCGCTTCGCAGCAAGGCAGCGGCACGGTCACTTTCGAGGAAACAGACGAAGGCGGAGAGCAGTCCGCTTTTGATGCACAGCGCAATGGCGGACGTGATGCGCTTGTCCCCTTGTCGGGTGCGTTTTCTTGGCAGCAAACGGCATTTGCCCGACCCACGCCCGGCGTTGCGATGAATTTCAAGTTCGGTTATAGCAGCGCCAACAGTTTCGGCGGTTTTCAACTTGGCGGGATCAACCCATATTCTTCCGGCCCATTAGGGAGTGGCTGGCGCAGCACATTTGAAACGCGGGTGCTTCCAGCGCAAACATTCTCGCCGCTTGGCGACGCAGACACGCTCGGCTTGATGCGGTGGGATGGCTCGCTTGAAACTTGGGACTTGAACTACGACACCGGCGAATATGAAACGCGGGACAATGAATACAATGGTGAATTGGTCATCACGACTACGAATTGCCAGTGGACGACACCTGAACGTCTCGTTTATGTCTTCCGCCGTCCCGATTCCGGCGCAAATTTCGTCATGCGCGGTCGCCTGACTGCCATTCACGATTTCAACGGCAATTCGGTTCAAATTCTTTGGAATCAAACGAGCGGCGTTGTCACGCAGGTTGTTGATAGCGCAAACGGCATCTACAATTTTAATTATCAAGGCAATCTACTTACCAACGTCACGTTTGGTTCGTGGCTGGTGAATTTTTCTTACGACGCCACGAACCGGCTTGTTTCCAAATCCATTACGAACACTGCCGGGCTCTACGGCAGCGTGGCCTCGACTTGGCAATTCCAATACGGAACAAATGGCTTGCTGGCGCGAATCATTGATCCACGCGGAAACACGAACACCCTTGTTCAATATGACCAATACGGTCGCCAGACGAATCAGATGGATGCTCTTGGCCGCGCGACGGCAACCCGCTATGAAATTCCCGGCGACCTTCAAATCACGCGCATTGACCCTGCGACAAATTCTTGGGTGGAAACATACGACCGCAAGGGGCATACGCTGTCACAAACCGACCCGCTGAATCAGACAACGAGTTACACTTACGACGATTCCGGCAATCGAACTTCAATCACTGAACCGCTTGGCTGGGTAACGTCATTCGGATATGACAGCCACGCAAATGTGATTGCCAAAACAAATGCGCTTGGCGAGGTCACAACTTGGACTTTTGATTCGTTCTTCAACAAACCCCTCCAGCAAATCACGCCGCAACCGCCGGATGCCAACGGCTTGACCGTTTGGACAAATTTTTATTTTTATGATGCTGGTGGAAATCTGACGAATCATTCTGACGCGCTCGGTTCGCTCGTCAGCTACATTTATTCGACGAACGGCCTCGCGCTTGCCTCCAAAGATGCTGACGGCCACACGACCAGCTTTTCTTACGACACAAACGGTTTTCTAATTTCCCGCACCGATCCGGCGACGAATACCACGAGTTACACCGTCAACGAAGTCGGCTGGAAACTCCATGAGACGGATGCGCTTGGCAATCCCACTTCTTACACCTACGACCAAAATGGAAATGTGACGCGGATTCAAGATGCGTTGGGGCGCATTTTCAATCGCGCCTATGATGCCGACGGCAATCTTCTTTCTAGCAGCGACGGCAAAGGCCAGTTGACGACCTACGCATACGACTTGGCGAATCAAAAGACAAACATGGTTGACCGCACCGGCACGAATCAATGGAAGTATTTTTACACCTCGCGCGGCAAGCTGGATCACGTCACGGACGCGCTTGGTTTTTCTGTCACTAATTTTTATGACGCTGCGAATCGTCTCATCCAAGTCACCGACCCCTTCGGCCATTCTGTAACCAATCAATACGATGCCAACGGCAATCTCTTTTCATTCTTCGACAAAACCGGCCAGCGTTGGACAAAAACCTACGACCGTTTGAATCGCGTCATCGCTGAATCCGACCCGCTCGGCGATACGAAATCCACCGCTTATGATGTCGCCGACCGCATCCAGCAAATCACCTCGCCCAACGGTTATCCGTCGCTGCATACTTACGATGGGCGCGGACGCCTCATCAAGTGGGTTGACCCAATGAATTTTCCGTGGATTTACAGTTACGATGGCGTGGGCAACATAACAAATATTACGGACACTTTGGGCGGTCATTACATCATGGCATACGGCTCGCGCAATGAACGCCTGTCGGAAAAGAATCAGGACGGATTCGTTTGGCAGTATTCATACGATGCCTTGATGCGTCTTCAACAACAAACCGACCCGAACGAGGTTGTTCGCACACCGACTTACGACAATGCCGGTCGTGTGCTGTTTGTGGATTTCAGCACAGGTCGGCACGACAGTTTTTCTTACGACTCAAACGACAACCCGCAGACCATTTCGAGGCGTGTGTCGGGCGTCACAACCACCACGCAATTCATTTACGATTCGCTTGACCGCGTAATCGAACAGGACGATGCACTCGGCAAAACCGTTCTTTACGGTTTCGATGCGCTGGGTCACGTCACGACCATTACATATCCCGGTCGCAAGATGCTCGTGAACACTTACGATGCTTTGGGACGGCTGACGGCGCAAAGCGATTGGGCTGGCCGTCAAATGAGTTACATTTACGATTTGGGCGACCGCTTGATCAGTCGCACCTATCCGAACGGCATTGTTCAAACCAACACCTTTGATTCCGCCGGAAGAATCAGCGGCCTGAATTATTCTCCATCAACCGCAAATTCAAATTCCGTCAACATTGCCCTCGCCTACGCTTACGACCGCAACGGCAACAAGACCGGCGGGAGTGAAAGCGGAACATTTAATTGGCCGCAACCTTCCCTCACGGACGATCAAAGCAGTTTCACTCCTGCTGGCCGTCTCATCACACGGCAGATTCAAAATAATTCAGCAACGAGCAATCAACTTTCATCAATTGCATATCATTACGATGCCAGTGGCAACATGACGAATGCGGTCGGCAATGGCCAAAGTTGGACGCTCGCCTACGACGAGGACAACCGGACAATTTCGATTGATTGGGAAGCGGGCATTACTTCCAAAATTATCACCAATCGTTACGATGCTTTAGGGCGGCGCATTTCAAAAACAGCGGACGGTGTGACGACGGGTTATGTTCTTTCGCTCGCGGGCGGAATAGAAAAGGTTCTGTGTGACCTCGACGGTAACGGCAACGTGACGGCGTGGTATGTCCACGGGCCGGACTTGTGTTATCGCGTGGATTCGACCAACGGCTTGCTTTGTTATCATGCCGACGCACAGGCCAACATCATTGCGCTCACAGATGGAAATACGAATCTCGTGGCGCAATACGCCTATACGCCTTACGGACGCAGCCTCGGCTCGACGAATTTCCAATCACAAATTTCCAATCCTTATTTGTTCGTTGGCTCTCAAGGTGTGCAGGAAGAATCAGACATTCCCAATCTTTATTTCATGCGCGCTCGTTATTATTCCGCCGATGCGGGAGTTTTTCTTTCCACTGATTCTGTGAAACATATTGGTTTCAGTTGGGAGCCAGCACTTTTTGTCTATGGGCTAAACAATCCATTTAGATATGTTGATCCAGCCGGAACGTCTCCTCTTGATTTTCTTGAATCCGGTTTTGACATTGGAAACGACTTTTACAAGGAGCGTCACGGCCAAATTTCACGAGGGGAATTGGCTGAAGATTTATTTGTAAGTTCCGCTGAAATAATTGGAGTTGGAGCATTGGCTATCGTCGGAGCGCCAGAAGCTGGCACAGCGGCAGCGACAGCTCTTACAATTATTGGCGTTGTTGATGTTAGCACCGAAGTAGCAAGTTTAGCACTTGATGCGGCGCACGGAAATGGCATCCCAGGTTTGGTATTAAAAGATGTTGCGAATTCTACGTTTGGTGGCTCGCAATCAACTCCAGTGACTCTTAACAATCCAAACATTGGAGGTCTTAACAGTGACTTCGCAAGTTCGATTGGTATTGCAAAACCGCAATTGCAGCCTTCCCTTTCCTTGAATTCAAATAATGGTGGAGGGGCTTCGATGGCATCCGGCATCAGTGGCGGAATTTCATTTGCGAGTCAGACGCCTAATTCGTTTTCAATTGCATCATCATTAAATATACGCCAAGCAACGACTCCAGTATCAATCACGGAGGGGTCAACGCCGATGGTTTCGAGCAGCATTTCATCTGGTAGTGGAAGTAGGTCTAGTTCAACTGCAACTACTACGCAATCCACGTCAACAAATTCGTCCACAAGCTTTCTCGGTCAAGTGGGCAGCATCATTTCGACTGTTGCAACGTCTATCGGCAATTTCTTCAGCGGCCTTTTTGGAGGACATCACTGATGAAATTGAAAGTAAATATCATACGAAGCATCGCCATGATTTCGGCGTTACTGTTGGCTTTGTTTTTTGGCTTTGCGAACTGCGGCTACGCTTGGGATTACGGCAACGGTCGGCATGGCATTTACGTTTTGACGACGAACGCAACCGTTGATCAACTTTATCAAACAGTGCGATTGCCTTCCGATCCCGCGCAATACAATCCAGCAGACTCCAATGCGATTCCGAATTTTCAAATACTCATCATCACCAACGGCGCGACGCTGACGGCAAATCCGTGGAACGGAAGCACAGGTGGAAGCATTTTCTTAAAAGTGCAATCCACATTATCAGTCGCTTCTGGCTCGGCAATTTCAGCCAATGGCGAAGGTTATCGTGGCGGTGGTCAAACTTACCCAGGCACAGGCTGTTGCGATGTTGGCGTTCAAGGTGAATCGTATGCAGGAAGTCAGAACGCCAGTTCGGGAGCTAACAATGGGGGCGGTGGGGGCGGTGGCCTTTATGGAACATCTAATGGCAATCCGATTTATTTCTACGCGGGCGGCGGCGGCTATGGCGGAAATGGAGGTTCTTATTACAATAGTTTTTATGGTTATGGCGGCATTGGCGGGGGAACTTATGGCACACCTGCGTTAGACACTGTTTATTTAGGAAGCGGAGGTGGTGGCAATCCAAGCGGGTCGAATCCAAATGGTGGCAACGGTGGTGGTGCAATTGCAATAAATGCCGGAAGTTTGCAAGTGGCCGGACAGATTCGGGCTGCTGGAAGCAATTCAGGCGGTGGCGGCGGCAGCGGTGGCTCGATCAAGCTGTCAGTTGCCACGGCAAATCTAGGAACGAATCAAATTGTTGCTACCGGAGGAATTGGAAGTTCAAGTGGGGGTGATGGCAGAATTGCAATTTTTTATGCCGAGAATTATAGCGGCACATCATCTCCCACAGCTTATACCTTCTTTGATACCAATAGCGATAATGTGACTGTAATCACAAATCAACCTGCGCCGCAAATCAGTTTTCTTGACTCGAATGTTGTGTTTAGCGTCGGCGAAAATGGTTTCCCGCCACTGTTCTTTCAATGGAATTTTAACAACGTCCCCATTCCCAATGCTACTAATCAAACGCTCTCGTTGTTCAGTTTGGATTTTACGAATCAAGGAAACTATTCAGTCGCCATTTCAAACGTGGTTGGAACTGTGATTAGCTCAAATGCGTATCTCACGGTTTTAGACCCACGAGACCCGTTTGGAGAAGGCATCCCGAATTGGTGGAAGACGCAATACGGTTTGAGTCTCACAGACCCGACGCTCGCTACAAATTATCCGCCCGCAGACTCGCAGCTAACCTATCTGGAAATATACCTTTACGGCCTAAATCCGCTGACGAATGACACTGACGGCGATGGCATCAGTGACTATAACGAAGTTTTTGTCTATCACACCAATCCGACGAACGCATACACGGCTGGCGACGGCATCCCTGACGGCTGGAAAGTTGAGTATGGCTTGAATCCGTTGATTGCTGATGCCAACAACGAAGCAGGTTTTGACGGCGTGACTTATTTGCAGGTGTATCAATACGACCTCACACACACAAATCAGCTTAATCCGAATACGCCTTTTGCCATTGGATCGGGATTGTCCGACTACGAAATCATCAACAACGGTCAGCACACAAACAATTTTTATTACGACCATGAAGACCGATTGCTCGGCATGGAATCATCACGCGGCATTTCCATCGGCTATCAATACGACGGCAATGGAAATCTTATTCAGCAAAATGTGCTTTCCCGCGCCAGTGAGACAAACGGCTTGCCTGTGCTTTGGCTGTGGCTGAACGGTCTCACCAACGAATCGGGAATCGCCTATCAAGATTCCAGCGGCAATGGCTGGAATAATTATCAGGAGTGGCTTGCTGGGTTGAGTCCGACTTCAAACAGTGTGCCTAGCTTGCTGAACAATCCCGGCACAAACATCGCTTCGATTACGTTCTCATTCACGCCTTCAAATTGCGTCATGGCTGCGGGACAACTGAATGGAGTCGGCGGCGATGAAATTGTTGTGGGCGCAGACGGTAATGCGACCGGCAAAACCAATTTGCTGTTCATTTTGACGCAAGGCGCTTCATCATGGCAGATGCAGCAATTGCCTGTTGGGGCGTTTGGCATAACGTCAGTTGCGATTGGACAGCCAACAAATCAGCCATCGCCCGCAATTTATGTCGGCCTCCGTCAGATAGGAGGCACAGGCGCAATTTGGGAATTGTTTCAAACAAACGGACTCTGGCAAACGAATGTGTTGGCAGTTTCGACCAATCAAGCCGCGTATGTCCTCGGAGTGCGTTCTGCGGATGTGCTTTGCAGTTTTGCTACGAATGGTTTGGACAGCGCACTTTACAGCCTCGCGTATTCCAACGGCGTGTGGAATCAAATTATTTTAAGCACAAACAGTTCGCATCGCGGATTGGGAACGCACGGAGCAGTTTTTGCCCAACATAGCTCGGACAGTTCATTACGGCTTCTTGATGCAGGAGGAATTGAAATTATCGGTGGAAATGCCCAACTCTATACAGACAATATATTGTTGCCTCAAGGAACAATCCAAGACACTAACACCGGCAGATGGCATTTTGTGACGCCAACGGCGATGACGTATTCCGCAGCATCGAATTACTTCGCTGGCTTTCACGGAAAGCTGTCCTTTCCATTGAGCGGAGCCGAAAATGCGTTTATGTCCGCGCACTTTCCAGCTTTGAGTTGGGTCGGCCTATATTGGGCAGCTTCTCCCAACATAAGCTTCGGCGGCGGTCCTTATTACGTTCCATTTTACGGTGATGGAAGCGCCGCTCCTTATATTGGCACTGGAACTTCTTCAGCACAGTATAATGGTTCTTATCAGAATTGGTTCAACCCAAATCAAAACTTTTGGGTAGGGCCTTGCACGGTCTTTAACTACGGTTTATCAGGCGAATGGGGATGCGCGTCTGGAAATAACTTATATCCAGGAATCGGAGAACCTTTAGACCTTGTGGCAATCTTTACAAACCAGTGGCTGATCCCTGAACCGCCAGCGACAAGCAGATTTGCATTTCGCGGACTTCCTCTTGCGGTTGGTTTGCCACGCCCAAACCAAACGAACGGGACTTCAATCTTTTATGCGTTTGCGGATGACCTAAATCTATCGGGGCAGCTTGACGCTGGCGATGATTTCACTCTGGCGGAATATGTCGTGTCAGGAAATACATGGACGACGAACACACTGTTTCAAGTTCCCATCACTTCCGCGAATGTCGCCCAAAATTTCAGCCTCGCCGCCGTGAATTTCACCGGCACAGGCAAAGACACGCTTTTCACCGGCGAACCCGACGGACGAATTTATTCTTGGTCTGGCACTGACGCTATAAACCCACTGCAACGCCAGTTGTTCAGCGATGCCTATGTTGGCAAAGCATGGCAAGCAATGTGCGGTGTGCAAATGCCCGCCTTTGGCAAAGGCTTGGCCGCTTTGATGATTGATCCGACGAATCAAAATGTGTGCAACGTCATCTTCTGGTCGCCGCAAGCCGTATTGCCAACGCCGCAACCGAGCCTCATCGAAACTGCGCCATCCGCCGCCGTGATTCCGTCAGCAAATATGCTCGGCAGCAATGCCGTTGTCACCGTCCGGCTTTGGGACAACGAGGGCAACGCTTCGACACCATTTCTCCAATATCAGATTCTTGGTTCGACCACTTGGCAGAACGCCACGCTCACGATTTTGGATGGTGCGTTTTATAGTCTGGCTACGCGCGTCACCGCTTTGCCAAACGGCGTTAATCATACGTTGGTTTGGAACGCGCTGGGCGATCTTGGCGGTAACATTGTCACAAATGTTTTGCTCCGCGCTCGCGCTCAAGATTTCATGTTGATGGGAGATTGGTCTATGCCAACACCATTCCAATTAAATACCACGATTGCGACCAGTCCCAGCCCTACCAATCCACCTGTGAATTTCACTGGCATTGCGCCCGTTCAAGGCGGAATCCAATTCAACTGGCAGGGCAGCACAAATGCTTGGTTGTATTTACAGCGTAGTCCGGCTCTGGCCGGAACGAACGCGGTGTGGGTCAACATTTGGACTGGCGCACCGCCAACACTGATGTTTGGCAGCTACACGGATTTTTTTGGAACAAATCCGATGGGATTCTATCGTATAAAAAGTGTCAGCCCGTAAGCGTCACGCCAAGTGCCTTCCTGGCGGAGCAACAGCAGCGGAGTCATAGATGCGAAAGATTATGGTTTGGCGGTTATCACGCAGCTCGCCGTTGCAATGTTTTCAAATTTATCTCAAACGGCTTCGGTCTGTGGTTGGCGAGCGGAAACAGTGGAGCGCAGGCGGAGAGACGGCTGGAACGGAGCCGGGAGCGCAACGCCGCCGCCGAGCCTTAGACGGAAGCCTGCCGCTGATGCGGCCAATCCATTGCGCTCGTGACGAGCGCGCGGTTTTGCGGAGTGGAACGGACGTGGTCGAAAGGCATACGAGGCGACCGACAGCCCGCGAAATGGAGAAAACCGCGCGTTGGTCATGGCGTCATATTGATGTTCAGCAACCAAAACAAATTATTTTCCTCACATTGGTTGTATAAAATTCACTTTTTCAGTTAAAATTTATTGGCATTGCATGATTTATTTTGACCACAACGCAACCACGCCGGTCTTGCCCGAAGTGTTTGAGGCAATGCGCCCGTATTTTTGTGACGAATGGGGCAATCCATCGAGCGCATATCGGTTCGGTTCAAAACTCAAGACGATAATTGTGGCGGCACGCGAGCAAGTGGCTAATTTGATTGGCGCGTTACCGGAAGAAATCTTGTTCACGTCCTGCGCAACGGAGAGTAACAACGCTGCCATTCAGGCCGTCCTTAAATCAAACCCGGCGAAACGCCATATCGTCACTTCGGCTGTCGAGCATTCCTCGGTTTTGAATCATTGCATGGCGTTGGAAAAAGAGGGCTATCGTGTCACTTACTTGCCGGTGAGTCGTGACGGATTGCTGAACATGGCCGAGTTGGAGAACGCACTCACCGATCAAACGGCGGTCGTGTCATTGATGTGGGCGAACAACGAAACGGGCGTGCTTTTTCCAATTCAAGAAATTGCGGAAATGTGCCGTAAGCGCGCAGTCTTGTTTCATTGTGATGCAGTGCAAGCGGTGGGCAAAGTGGAAATCAATTTGCGCGAGACGCCAATGGATTACCTCTCATTGTCGGGTCACAAATTTTATGCCCCAAAGGGTGTGGGTGTTCTTTACGTTCGGCGGAAATCGCCCTTTGTTCCCTTCTTGCACGGCGGACATCAAGAGAATGGATTGCGTGGCGGAACAGAGAATGTTCCTCTCATTGTCGGTTTGGGAAAAGCTGCTGAACTCGCTTCTCGGCGGTTACAGAGCTTCGACGCCGAAGTGCGTCTATTGCGAGACAAGCTAGAAACGAGCATCCTCACCAAAATTTCAAACACAGAAGTTAATGGACACGCGGATTTACGGTTAGCCAATACCACGAACATTATATTCCGTGGTGTCGAATCAGAGACGCTTCTTGTTATGTTGGATCAAGCGGGCATTTGCGCTTCAAAAGGTTCTGCCTGCCTCGGCAACTCGGACGGACCATCGCACGTTATTAAAGCCATGAAACCCGATGGCGTGACCGCTCGTGAGTCGCTACGTTTCTCGCTGGGGATAAATTCGCGGGAAGAAGAAGTTCAGATTTGCGTGGATACGCTTGTCCGGTGCGCTGCTGCTATGCGAGTCTAGTTGAGGTTACGTTGTCTGCGGTGTTTTCGGACTGTAATTTTTCAATCATCTGTGAATACAGGTTTTCATATTCATTGAGACGTGTGACAACTTTATTCATATCAACAAGACTGTCATCATCGCCAAGCCAGTTAACCCGATCAACAACCGCGATGGTCATAGTGACGCCTTTCCCAAAACGATCGGGTCTTCGGATTTCGCTTTTACCAACACAATGAGCCATGAAAATTCCGTGGTAATGATTGCGTGTTTCACTTTGGTTTTCATAAATCTCTCCGACCTTGAAGCTTAACTGGCCTTGCTCAATTTGAACGAAGGGGCAACAGTCCTTGATCTCGTGCCACTTGAGGATGGCATTCCAAAAGCCGCCTAAAGGGGTAGGGACGTAGCCCCACTTCACGACAGGACGCAATTTTTCGAGAATTTGATAAAATCCCTTCCAATCAGGATCGCCCCACTCCTTGATTGGTTTTTTCGAGAATTGGGATTCTTCATCTTCCAACGCTTGCAGGCGTTCTTTGAAATCAATGAAAATGTGGTTAGTGACGAGTGAATAATTCAGAATTTCTAAAAAATCGCGCCTCCCGAATACAGTAAAACCTTGCTGTCTAACCTTTTCCAAAATCGAAGCCGACTCGCTACCCGTTTTCAAATATACACACACAAGTTGAAAACTATTTTCTGCACACCATGCGGTCGCTCGTTCCCTGTAAATTTGTAATTGATTAGAGTGTGCCCCTGTAACAGTTTTGTCTTCAATTATTAAAAGGTATTTCCCGTTAATTTCAGCCCAAACGTCTATATTTTCCCACTGCCTTCCAGCCTTTACCATCGTAATTTCTGACGGAGGTTGCATTTGAAGTGACAGAAGCTTAATTACAAACTGTCTTGCACATTCAGATAGAAGAGCATCAAGGTTTTGACATTCGGGTGATGCCCATTGAAGTAGCCAAACTATAAAAGCATCTTGGCTCAACTCTTTTGTGGCAACGCTGAATAGATTTGGACGCATGACGGTAGAATTCAAAACCAGAACAAATTAAAGGCTTTCTTCATCTATTATTGTTTATAGCCACGAATATCTGGCAGAGAAGTCGCACTCTAATCACGCTTGGTTAAATTGTTTCAAGGATTCCACAATTTGAGAAAGGAAATCGCTGTCAACAAACGGCACTTGTCCGAAAATAATTTCAGGTTCGCCTTCAAGCTTCGCAGCCAAGTGGCCTTTGCCAAGCAACCGTTCCGCACCTTTTTCGCCCAAGGCGATTTCGGATGTGCCTTCGCCGTCCACGCGCAGCACAAGACGATTGCCCAAGTTGGCGCGCAGTTGCATCGGCATCACATTTGCATCTGGCCGTTGCGCGGCAAAGACGAGCGAAATTCCCGCCGCGCGTGCTTTAACGCCAAGCCTGCCCACAACATCGGACACGGCCTCGGCATACTCCTCCGTCATCATCCATTCGGCAAACTCGTCATGGATTATCCACAGAAACGGTAATCGTTCGGTCGCGTTTGGTTTTTTGTTCAGGTCGAAAATGTTCGAGACTTTGTTTTCCTTGAGGATGGCATAGCGCCGGTTCATCTCGCCAACGAGTTCGTTGAGCTTGAGAATTGCGTTGTCCTGGTCGTCAATAATGCCGCCTTGCAAATGCGGCAAGCCTTCAAAGGCGAAGTAATCCACACCGAGTTTCGGGTCAATGAGGACAATCTTGGCTTGGTCAGGTGTGTTCGTGCAGGCGATGCCCAAAATGATGTTTTGCATCAGCACGGATTTACCGCTGCCGGTTGAACCGGCAATCAAGGTATGCGGCGCATTCAATTTTGGTGACAGAAACAAATGGCTGCTGTCTTCTTCTTTAACCGCAATAAGCAAGTCGTGGTTGCCGTTTGAACAATCTGGATTCCAGCTTTTCCAGACTTCCGGCAGATGCAGAACGCGACGGTTGAGTCTGGCAATAGCGATGGCAACGACCCCCGGTTCTGCGCGAACCGAAATCACATTCAGCTTGTGCGTGGTGAGGAACTCCGACCGCCGCCGTAGCACTTGCTCGACGGTGAGATTCGCGCTGCCTTGAAATTTCAGGAGCGCCGCATTTGGCGTAAGGGTGCTGTGGAGAAGTTTCGATTGAAGCTGGAATTGTTGCAGTGCGCCTTTGCACAGATTCTCAACCTGCTTGAGCCATTCCGCATCGGCGGCGCTGTCTTGTGTGCCGCCTTGATAATCTGCGAGCAACTGGCTGACTTTGGGATAAGCCCATGAGCCAGTGCCGGCAGTGGCTGTGACATTTGGCTGATCTTCGTTGGTTGGCGCGGTCATAGATGGTTTGGTTGGTTGAGACGGCGTGGACGATTTGGGTTTTGGTGGCGCGGTGGTTGCCGACACCCCACCATCGCTTGGCGGCTCGTCGCTTGATGGACGCGGCTGAATAATCTGCACGCGATCCGAAGGCCGTTGATAAATCTGTTCCTTCCAAATGTCCGTGTTCGCGACAGCTTTTCGTATTGGTGTTGGGTTCGAGTTCTTCCAATAGCCCAGGACCAGTTCGCGCAGTCGCGCCCGCGAATAAACTTCCTGATACGACTGCTCGGTTTCAGCAACAGCGGCGAAGTCCGAACATTCAGGCGAGTCGGATGGGCCGGAAACGAAAATATGAGAGTAACCGCGCAAGTGAATAGCACATTCACCTTCGCGCACAGCCCTACGCCATGCGGCAAGGTCTATCGGCGAGTTTGCGGGGAACTGAATTCCATTCAGCATCAAATCCGAAAAGCGCGAGAGCCACAAATCACGGTCGAGGCGTTTCGGGTCGCCAAAGATGGCGTCATTGATGCGGCGCACGGTGTCGCGAAGTTGTTTCTGCGACTCTTTACGTTTCGTGGCGAGACTTGCAACGTCAATATACTTCGCCTCGGAAATAATGACGGCGAGTTGCAGCTTCCCGTCAGGCGTCTCCTCCGGCGTGAGCGCGAGAATGTCGGCAATCTGTTCCTCGCGCTGGCCAAGCCACTCCGCATAATCATCAAGGAAATACCAGCCAAACCGCCGTCCTGTGCCAAGTTCGTGTCGAATCATGTAACGACTCAAGACAACGCCCATCAATTCGCTCGCGTTGCGTCCGCGCTTGGCCGCGCGCAAAACGATGTCGCCAGAAATTTCATTCGCGTCATTGATGAACTTCTCGGCAAGTTCCCGGCACTCGTCATCAGTCAAATCAAGATTCAAATCTTTGACACGTCCAAAAACCATAGTGCGAAGCAAACTCAATGGCGCAGTCGAGGAAATCAAAATATTGCGTCCTTGCGTCACGCCCTGCTTGTAGCGAATTACTTTGACGTTCTGATTCAGCAGTTGTCGGCGGTCAAGCAACTCGTCGTAGTTCACCACCCAATTTCCAAGGTTGTGAATTTCTTTGAAGATGCTTGCGGTCTGATTGTCGTTAAAATCAAGTTTGCGCGCCGGGAGCAGACGCTTGTTTTCGACTCCATCCCAATCGCCTTTGATGAAAGTTGTGATTGCGGTGATGAACGACCAGCCTTCTTTGGTCTGAATCGGGCAGCAGAGATATACAACCGACTTCATGTCGTCGGCTGCGGATGGACGCCTTCGCGACCACCGCGCCGGAATGAGCGTCGCCGAAGCCATCGGATTGCACGCCTCAAGATACCATTCCAAACCCGCGTGCCGGGCAATGACATCCTGCAAGAACACGATGTCCGCTGGTGGCCCGTCCTTCGGGTCAGGCACGGGTGCTTGGTCGGCCATGATTCCAATGCGCAAGCCGCGCCATAAAATCCTTGGCCGCTTCGCTGGATACGAATGAATCCGCATCAACATCTGAAGACTCAATAATTTTCTCGTAAAGGTCGCGAAGCTTCACCCCATCACGATGGCGCAGAATGATTTGGCAGCGCATATCTTCCTCGTCCTCGTGAAGTTCATTCATTTTGTCCACGAGCGCATAAGGAAGCCGGGCGGAGTCGCAATTGTAGAGGACGACCGAGAGATTGGCTCGCTCATGGGGATAAAGGGACAAAAAGCGTTTGGTCAAATCAAGGAGGAGCAGCGAAGTCTCGGACGGGCTTTCGTTCGTGTCATCAAACCCGTCGTTACTTATGACGGGCGATTCGTGAAGGCTGTAATCGAGATGGTGGTCGGTCAGCGACAAAAGTTCGGGCTTTTTGTCGTGCCAACCCAACACGATTTCCGGGTAGAAAGGATGCGACAACTCCTGTTCGAGTTCTTTGAAGAACAACGGCGGATCGCCGAAGAACACGCTGTCGGCAGTCAATAAATACCGCACCAGCGACGCGATTTGAATTGCCTTGTTTGCAATCGCCGCGAGACGAAGGGGTTGCCACGGAGCAACGATGCCAGTGACTCTGCCGCCGTCCACAATTACTGTTCCGATTTGCAGAAGCGGTCGGAGCAGGTTCTCGCGATTACTGTCGCCCTTGGCTTCTTTGCTGATGGTGTGCAAGAGTGCGCCGTAGTCCTCGGCCTGCTTTACTAATTGGTCGTGCGCCAAGCCCTCCTCTATGAAACCCTTGATTGCGCTTTGATAACTCTGCTGGAATGTATTAAAAAGTCCCAAGAGCTTCGTGGCGATCTGTTTGGAAATAAGTCCTTGCTCTTGCGCTTTCGAGAGATTTGCGGGCCAAATGAGTGAAACGTCAGATTCCTTCTTGTAGGTGGCGACAAATGATCCCCGGTCCTGGCCATACGCCGGATAAAGCGTGCGGACATTCCGTAGGTCAAGCGATTGATAGCGTCCCTTGCCACTCACCGGCTCTCGATTGACACAGCAATAAACCAACGGATGCTCGGCTAACCGCGACCAGTCACCCGGAAATTCGCTGGCGATGGCGTTTGGATTATATGTCCAGAGCAGTTGTTTGGAATATGTCTCGGTTGCGCCCGTAGAAAGTTCAACCTCCAAGTCCAGATAGAACTTCAATTGCAAGGCAGACTTGGCAACCGAGTGATTCCTGTAAGGCTTGGTTGCGCGCCGCCATTGGTCGCTCAACACCTCGAAGCTCATCAAGTCGCCAATGTCCCAAGAGACACGGTTTCCAAAGAGAGCTTTCAAGCCTCGATAGCGGCGGACAAAAAATAATCCAACATCCTCGTTCAATTCTTTGAGGTCTCTCTTTGTGCGGCGGTCACAAGTAATTTTCAGTCGGCGCTTTGACGACGGCATATCTTGGTCAAACAACCATTCCAAGCACAATGCGATGCCCAGGAGGAAATCCTCG
Organism: uncultured Verrucomicrobiae bacterium; assembly: GCA_963746345.1. GTDB lineage: Bacteria > Verrucomicrobiota > Verrucomicrobiia > Limisphaerales > UBA11358 > UBA11358. The sequence continues at coordinate 931,944 of CAVVAN010000004.1, read as the reverse complement.
GTTTCGATGGGCGTGCCAAAGATAAACCTATCCCATCTTGCCTTGAGAGCTGACTGCTCTTTCAGTTCGTTACGATGTTGGCGGTAAAAGTCTTCGTCTTCATCCTGTGCTTCGCTGCGTTTGTTGTCACGCAGACGGGCTAGATAATCACGCTCGTCTGGCGTCAGCAAATCAGTTTCGCGCTCGTCATAAAATTCTAGCGTCGCTTTGCCGAGATTGAACTGTTCCCTTTTCAGCCCGTCAAACAGCGGTTTCACCAATTCCCATTCGCACTGTGCGAGTTCGACCGCTTCCTTGTTCCAGCCACTATCCGCTTGGATGAATGTCTTGATGGTGGGATGCAGCACTTGAGGAATGATGTCCTGCACCTTGTTGAATGAACCGATCAAATCTTCCTCCAAAAGCAGAGCCTGTGATGGCGTTTGCTTCACAAGGTAACACGCTCGCCTTTTGATGGCTTGCGCGTAGAGCACCTTCCACTTGGAAAGATGGCCGGCTGTCTTGTCATTCAGGTTGCAAAAGAACGCGCTGTCCCTGGGGACGTGAAGTGCTGGGAAAGCAACGCCGAGTGCGAACAAAATCGGCTGGCCTTCTTCAATCGCTTGTCGAGTCTGCAAGATGTAATCGGCCAAGCGGTCGAGCGCGAATGAACGCACTTCAAGTAAACCTTGCAACGCCTTGACCCACCAATTTTGATGCTGTTCGGTGATCGGCAATCCTTCGGCGGCAAGATTCACCCAAAGTTCAGGATGCGCTTGAAGCTGTTGCGCGCCGATGGGCACTAATTCCTTGAGCGATTGCTCTTCGTCATCGCCGGTGTTCGCCACGAGCAGCGCAGATTTTTCGCAAGCTGCATTTCGGAAGTAAGTCGTGCGTTCATCGGTGAGAACTGTCGGCGGCAAACCTTGATTTCCGACGAAATGCACGGGCAATTTGATTTCGACCAGTTGTGCCAGGCTTGAATCCTCAAGAATCGTCTTGGCTATGGCCGCCGTTTGTTCGGCGGTCAGGCAGTCCAACAAATATCGCGCGACTCCGGTGGAATCGTCTTCGGTGAGCCGGTCACGAAGATAACTGGCGGCCACTTTGCCAATGAGTTGGTCGCTGGTCATTTGGCCTCCGCGTGGTAGGGGTTGACGACGTAGGCGCAACCATCCGAAAGACGGCGCAGCAAACCGACACTGCCGAGGCGTTGTTCGAGGCGGCGCGAGTTAGCTTGAAACGCCTTCTTATCAAATTCGTCCTTCGGCAATACTTGCTCGGCTTCCTTATCGCCGAAGACAAAACCGTAACGGCGATGCAGTTTGTTGAGGAATTGATGAAGCTCGATGCGTTTCTCGACGTTTGCGAACAACAGCGTCTTCAGCAGCGCGTCCGTTGGCGCGTAACGCAGCTTTACCGTGCCGCGCTTGGATACGAGTCCAATTTCCCGTCCGTAATTTCGGTGAATGTTGGCGACGTGTTGCCGATGGCGTTTCATCGCTGCCTGCCGAAGCGTAATAAGCAACTGTTGCGGATCGTTCGGGCCTTCGTAGTCCTCGCTCCAGCGCACCCGGTCGCGCAAAATTTTCTGACACTTTTCAAATGCGCCATTCTCGGTGAGCGCCCGTTGCCATTCTTCCGAATTTTCGATGTTGGAGATGAAAGCTTCGACAGCTTGTGCAGGCAGGAGATTATTCTCCTGATATAAGTCGCATGAAATTTCGCGGACGAGTGTCTTTCGGGGCGCAACCACTTCGCAAACGAGGTTCAACGGCGAAGTCGAACCGAGAAGTTGACGAGAAACCGTCAATTGATATTTCAACAAATGGAGTCCAGCCAAGTTGACGAGATGCGGAAAAACGTCAAAGCCGGGAATATTCAGCTTCAGAATGGCGAGCCAGTCCTCGGCGAGATCATCGAAACAAGGGTGGTTCAAATATGGCAGAAACGCATTTGCACGATCCCCGCCAATTTGTTCATCATCCGCAGGTTGAAAACATTTCAAGATACCATTCCATGTTGCGTCCAACTTCGAGAACCGTTCTTTCAAAACGGCCAGCAATTCCTGCCGTCGGTTCGTCCGGCAAAACATCAGGTAAAGCACTTCACCCGTCCTGCCGAAAAAGCGACGATCATTCGTGGTCGCATTGTTGTCCAGGTCTTCGTAGAGACAATCTCGCCCGTATGGAAAAACAAACTTGGATGTCCAACGCTTGTTACTGTTGACTTCAAAACTTGTTGAGCGGACGAGGGTGACAACCTCGCAGAAATCTTCAAACGAGTGAAAATGGTTTTTCAGATAGGCGAATTGCGCATGGGCAATGCCCGCCGCTGATTTCATCCGCTTGAACCACTCATCCCAGCGGCTGTCATCGTTTGGACAGGTCAGCCGGATTTCTATCAAGTGCGGATTATTAAAAAGTATGTTTCGCAAATAAAGCCGGTGAGCCGCGCGATACGTCAACGTGTTTAATCCCTTCGGCTCTTCAAAGGCGCGGCCTTTTTCAGCCTCATGGTGAAACACGTTCATGAATTCAAGAAACACAAACCACGGCAACTGCTCATCATACAACCGATGCCCCCAAATGGCTTCATCCACCCACATAGACGACGATTGGTCGTAGCTTTCGGGCGGCGGAAGCGGTTGCGGCAACGGTGTCACGGAACAACCTCCACGGATTTTTGCTCCGGCATTCCTCGCTCGGTCAACGCGAGGAGATTTAAGCTGATGGTTGAGCCAGTCGGCGCGGATTCTCTCGACTGGCGTTTCATGTAAGCGGCGATGAGTTGACTTTTGAATGCCAACAAATCCTCGTAGCACTCCTTGGAGAAACTTGCGGGCAACGCGCCCTCCAATGCAATACGCGAGAGAAATTCGTAGCGGATCAACGTGAGGTTGAAATCCACTGACACGTCAGAAGCGAAGAAAACGGAGAGCAGCACACGCCCATTGGATTCGTCGTATTGCAGCATGACCTTCTCGCCTTTGCTCGGTTCGACCGAAACACGTTCAATGAGAATCCGGCTTACTTTGGCTTGCGAGTAATTGCCGCTGGTTGCGAGATAAATTTCCCGGTCGCTGTTAATGAGCATCCCGGTGAAAACGCGATTCAATCCCTTGACGAGTTGCGACAAGATTGGACGCTTTACAACCGCGCCCTGCCTGAGAACTTCAGCAACGGAATCCAGATATTCTCCGGCGAATTTGAACACGGTAAGCTCCCACAAGTTAAGCTCGCCCTCCGATTGCTTCGGAATTTTGAAAAAGAGACCGCGCCGTTGGCTGACCAACATTTGCAGGAATTCCCGCGAGTTGTCTTCGCTCTCGTCTGTGCCTTCGATGTATTCACGCTTGGCTGCATAAAAGCGATTATCTGCACCGTAAAACGGGTCGTTGGCAACGAATTCATTGAAGTGGCCTCCGAGATTTTCGTCGTCCTGGCCGAAGATAAGAATGTTGTCCACGCGATTCGACGTTTCGTAACCAATTTGAAAACGCTCCAAGTAATCAAAAATGGTAATCGCCTGCCGACGGATTTCGGAAAGATTGCCGCCGAAGATGTTGTTGTAAAGACTGGCTTTGGAAGTTGTCCCTGCCGCGATAATTTTTGGCACGTCGGCGGGAAGCATCAGGTGATCCTTGGCATCGGGGTGGCCGAGAATCGCATTGGTGAGGAGCAGGAGGATTTGCCGGATTGGAACATGCAGCCCATTGTGGTCGCACAGTTCGAGTAACGAACGGAGACGTGAACGAACCAACGGCGTTTGGAGCAATTCGTAGTTGTATCGAATCGGGCATTTAGGGCCAAACGCGTCATTTTCGCCGGGAACGGCTTGTTTCAATTCGTCCCACCCGGAGTGGTTGACAAATGCTTCAATCGCACGGTCAAAAAGGTCTGCCGAACTCGCCCGGCTCAAATTGAAGAACTTTAAGCGCACGCCCGCCTGTTGCTGACGGTCTTCGACGAGCAAGTCCTCGAAAACCTGGCGTACCCGCTTCGCGTCCGTTGTTTCCTTTAATCGTCGAAACGATTCAACCAATTGGCCATCGTTGGCGGCGATAAGAAATATCTCGTTGGTATCCGGGTTGAATAATGAATGGCAAAATTTTTGAAGCAGTTCCTCTTTGTCCGGTTCCCATCCTGCGCCTTGTTGCGGCGCCCATCCGCTCAAGTCACGGATGAAATGAATTTTCACAGGCCGATAAAGATTTTCATCTTTGGACTCCGGCCATGAGTTACGGTCTTTCGGGTAGTGAAACGTGATCGTAAGATACGGACTATCCGAACTCCAGTCATCGTCGTTTCCCTTGAGAACTTTCCAAATCTGCCGACACAAGTGCGTCTTTCCATCGCCAGCCGTGCCGGTGAGAATCACAGAAATCGGGTCGGCAGTCGCTTGATTGAAGCAGTTGACGATTTCGCATTGCGTAGGGTGTTCAAACTCAATTGGCACAATGCCTTGCCGCCGAGCCGATCTTTGAATCGTCTCGTCATACATATTGTCATTTCGAGGCACCGGCCCGTAGTGACGCAGAAATTTTATCCAACTCATTTCCGGTGATATTTCAGTGAACCTTTGCTGGCAATTTGCACTCCTCTGGAGGCTTGTTCAAAACAACACCGAGCCGTTTCTTCAAATCGGCAGCTTCAATCTTTTTCTCTTCAGGGTCGCAGTCAACCATCCAAAGAATGAGGCACTCGGCTACCTGTTGATTCTTCTCCCCGATAACCATGTTTGAACCATCCCACAAAATTCCCAACCATGGGAATGTGTTTAGCGAACGCGAAATTTTAGAAAATCTTTTGATAAAGACAGTCTCCTTCATGCCCAGCGTTGCTGCGCGTCTTAGGCAGCGAACAATCATCGGGGGAGCAATAGCTCGAAATAGCAAATCTCCTCCCTTCGCACTCCGATACGACTTTGGCAGAGGTTTGGACGCATCCAAGTCCTGCACTCGTTTCAATTCAGGGATTGCACCTATCATTGCGTTCCAAAAATCGTGCCCCTTGGTGATAAACTGTTGGACAATAACTTCGTCGTTTGGCCTGACAGTTTTGAAAGCCTGCCAAGGCGTTCGTTTGCCCTGCATCAAATACAAATCCATCGCTTGATAAAGGGCCGTTAGTGACGTGAAATTTTTGGTGTCCGTTGGGGAAATAGCTTTACCCCTAGCTAGGGAAATTCTGCCTTTTTTGAACAATGGATGATCTTCAAGCAAGGCGCGACATGTGAGTGCAACAACGTCGTCTTCATCCAAAGCGATGATTTCGGTCAAACTTACAGGTTTGGCATAGCGGTTTAATGTGGCGAAGAGCCTTCGGGTTTTTTGCAACCCTTGCGGTTCGTTGCTGTGCGCTACAAAAATCACACACACCTCGTCTTCCAAATTCTTTGCTTTTTCAGCTTCAAGCCCACGCATGAACTCTTTAATGCCCTCAACCCGATGTTGTCCGTCTATCGCAAATAGCTTTTCGTCTCCGCGCAACGTGAGGACACCTAAACTTTCTGCTACCCTAGTTTCCAAATTGGCTGGGTCAAACAGTTCGGATTTGCGGACATTGAGTTGATTCCATTCAGGCTCGCCTTCGTAAACTCCCACGACGATTGCATTAAAGAAACGCTGGTGATGAGCTTGGAGATACGCTGCTATATTCTTGGAACGTGGTGTCAATGCACGTTGAATCATCTCCCTCAATAACTCACTTGTATGGATTTCTTCCGTCTTCTTGATGCGACTGGAAACCTCCGAAAATGGCAACAGCGCGACGTAGTAAACCCAATCGCCGATTACGCCACGCATGGCAGGTATTTGTAAAGGGGTAGCCATTATTTAAGACCTCCGATGATTTGTGATACCGAAGCGGGGAACTTTTCGTTGTATGGCGGCATCAATGCCACCAAGAGAGCGTCTTCTCCGGGTTCTATGTCGTTTTGATTCACGACCGTTGTGTAACAAAATTCTAAATTGCCCTCGTATTTGTTCAATGCGTAACAAATGTGAGCGCGTTTCACCTTTTTCTTTTCTTGGAAGTAATGTTGAAACCGTGCGCGGAGAGTTGTCTTGTCGGCTTTGCCAACGTAGAGGATAAATTGGTTCTTGGGGTGCGAAGCGACCCTCGGACAAAGGACGAAGGTGTATAGGCCGTGCTGATTGTTTGGAACGACATTCGCAGAAGCAGTGTCGAATGGGACAGAAGTCCAATTCCACTGTATTCCAACAGGTGCTTGGAATTGTCCCCAGCGCGTTTTCCAAAATATCACCCTCTGCATGACGTGCGATTTCGCATCATCAATAGCATCTACCAAGTCTTGAGGGTTAATGAACGCTTTCATCTTGGGAGGACGCTACAATTGACAAATCAAACAAGCTTTTGGCCCATCGTCGTCGTCCTCCATACCGGCCAAGACCTCTACGAGTTTTTTGTTACCTCGGTTTAGTTTCCTGCGCTGCTCGTGTTCCGCGAAACGTCGTTTAATTGCAGCGATGTTTTCCGGTTTACGAAGCTCGCTTAATGACATCCCCTGTGCCCAAGTGAACGTCTTGCCTGGATCGTCGCTAATTTTCTCATACTTCATTGCTTCCTCGAACTGTTCGGGATGTGTTTCTAGCAGGCGCACCCATTCAATAGGGCGCTGAAAGAAACAGAAATAACAGCCGGAGTGTGTCCGTCCCCACTTGAGATACGGCGGCATTCCGATGCCACTATCCTCTAAAAGTTTTATTACGCCCGCATGATCAATACCCGCTTCTTTCAAGGGAAAAACTGCCTTAATGTTGGGCTTTGAGCTAATATAGCCAGAACGATCTTCATCTGCGCGGATACCCACATAGCTGATCACCTCTTCCTCTCCGACGTAATCCTCGAACGGTTTTAGTTTTAGAAGTCGTGTGCACCACCGCATTTGTGGAGATGGAAGATAGCCGCCAAATACCTCCAACCAGTGGTCGAAGCCAGCTTTGGCATTCAGGCGCACAATTTTCTTGCCCAAAAATGCTTCTACTCGATTCAAGTATTCATAGGTTTCGGTCAATTCCTTGTCGGTGTCGCAAAAGACGTATTCCATGTTTTGAACACGGTCACGCATATAGAGCGCGAGAGCTGTGCTGTCCTTCCCACCGGACATACAAAGGATGTGTCGCGTGGTTTCGCTCATGCTTTTGTTTTTTCTCCTTTTTCCAAATTCTTCCAAATTGCTCTTGATACTGCCGCTAGACCGAGGCGCTTACCTTTGATCAACAGTGCTTCAAATTGCGTTTGAAGACCGCGCATTTGCCGTTCTTCGTCAGCAGTAAAATGAACCACTTGTTCATGCTCGACGCCGTTGGCTTGAGTTATCGCCAGCCGAACTCCCACGGAATTCTTGGGCGACTTGCCTCCGGCAAATACGATGCTTTCCACGCGATGAAATCGTGTCGCGCATTGGGCAAGCTCGCTGTTGAAAGCGTCTTCTTCAGCATCGTGCCATTTGGAGGGTGGTTTGAGTGCAAGATAGCTGCCAAGCGATTCAAGCCAATCGGACTCTGGCAAGTTGTCGTCCATCAACCGAAGGCAAAATGCACGGAGTTTTGGTTCATTGACTCCGATCACAACTTGTTCAGCACGTCCTGCCAGCGCCGTCCTGAACTGCTGGAAAGTGCCAGGCATATCGAATGCGCTGCGGAGTTCTTTTCTTAAGCGTTCCTGTAATTCAGGAAAAGCCGTTCTCAAATCATCAAGCGCAGCTTTCAATGTTTTTACAAAAGCCTGAACTGGTTTGCTAACAGTCGCATCAGGTGAAATCGGCTCAAAGCCGCACGCTTTTGGCAAATCGGTGAACAAGAGTTTCGCGGGTTCACGGGCGGTTAGAATTATGTCGCGAACGGCCTGTGCTGTTGGTGGGAGTTTCTTCGTGTTCAACACGTATGCCGGAAGTTGTGCAACAAACACACACAACTTTTTTACAACATCGAGCAGTTCGACTTCGCGCTCTTGAGTGGAGGCTTTGACTTCCAATACGGTCAATAATTTTTCAAAGAGTTCGGCGCGGACGCCCTCAATCTTGCAGTATTGAATGTCAAATCGTTCAGGAGCTTTTGAAAGCACGAGCATCGCTTCTCCGTTGAGTTCCCGAATAAAACTGCCGTCTTTGTAAAACGCCACGTCCTTTTCATGCGTGATGGCGAAAACTGTGAGTAGCAGCGGAAGAATACCGTCCCGAACGCCGTAGGGTGGCTTTCGTAATTCCGCAAACAGCACGGCAATGTTGACGCGACTGTCTGGCTCCTTCTGGACGATTTCCCGAATTCGTCGCAACGTCGGAAGGACGCCGCATTTTTCATCCGTCTTGTGATGCGGCTCATCAATGCGCCAAGCGTTATCGTGCTTTTGGTGAAGTCCGGTATTTTTTAGCACCGAGAGATACATGCTCATCTCCGGCGGCTTCTTGGCGGGATTCATTCCCAACAACTCAACGCTTGGATTCTCAAACATTGATTTGATAAGTCGCATCTGCGCGGCTGCTGCCGCAGAACTTAAGTTGCGACGATTGACGAGTTCGTTATGAAGGCGGGGTGCAAGATTGTATGTTTCGTCGAAGATATGAGATAGTTTTTCCAATAATTGACGGCCATCAGTGATTTGAAGAGGCTTCCCTTGATAAAACCAATCAAGCATCATCTGCCCGTTCAGTTGCTTAAAACCAATATAATTTTGAACCCGCTTGTCCAGTTGCAAACGTGCCGCTGCTTTTTGTCTTGAAACTTCTTCACGCGCGTATTTGTCAGCATTCAGTTCCTGGGTGTTCGTGGAAACCCACTCCCATCGTTGAACTTCTTGAACGAGGCTCGCTAGATTGTTGAGTGGTCGAGGAACTGCCACGAGCCAGTTTGGTTTTTGTTTAAGCGGAGGCTGTTTCACAAACTCCAACGCGGCTTCTCGCTCGGTTGGAGTTTCGCACAATGGCACAATGATAAGACCGTCGGCGGTGGACACGTTTTGGTCAAGCAGTCCCGGCAATTCCATTATCGAACAATAACGCACGTCGCAGTGGCGAAGATTGCCGGTCTCGATATAATGCCGTCTGGCGACGATGGGACGAGATTCAAGTGAAGCTTTAATGAGATTGGCGACACGCTGCGGAGTGTCGGTGGAACGTCGGGCGTCATCATAAGCCTTCTCAAGATCAACGGAAGTGTGCGGCCACAAGCAAAGGCCACGCGCGCGACCACGGTCATAGAGGACGCGCTTGCTCTTGTGAAGTTTTTCCAGCGCAATGCGGACATGCTTTTGTTCTAAATGCTCAAGACCGGCTAGGGCGCAAACGATTGATTCTTCGGTTGGCAACAGATCACCGTCGTTCAAAAGATTCAAAATGCCGACTGTTTTGAGAAGTTTGATGTGGAGTTCTTCTTCCGTCGCGAAGCTTTCAATTACGGAGTCAATCAAGTTCCAATGGCTGCGGTAGCTCTGGACGGCGAGGCGATGTCCAAAGTTCGTCCGCACATAGTCATAAAAATTATGCAAGCGATACGGCTCGCTCTCGTGGAGACGTTTCTCGGAAAATGCCTGCAATCCAAACGGCTCGTTGGAAAGCAAGAAGCTGAATAGCGACCGTTCATTTTGGCCGAAGCGTCGGAAAGTGCGAATAAGAACCGGCAGCACCGTGGGATGCAGTGGGTAGAGCCGCGTCGCCAAGTCCGAAAGAGATTTAGCGGAAGCGGAGCCGAACCAGCCCAACGCGATAGTTCGCTCCATCGCTTGTTTCAATTCTTCAGATTGCGTTTTCGGAATCTCTTGAATGCTGACATTGATGGCCGAAACAATCACATTGGCGATTTGCTCGACTGGTTGATTGAAGACAATTTCCTCAAAACGTCCCGCAACTTTTTCCCATTCTCGTTGGGCTGACTGGTTCAATTGGTCAGCGTAGGCGTTAAAACCTTGGTGTAATAGACTGACAACGAACAAGGGTTCATCGCCGCTGCGCGAAGCTGCTTCAGCGAGCCGTTGCAAAAGAAACACGTCCTGCCGCTGCGGGTGCAGCGCAGCGAACTCCAGAAACTTCCCAAGTTCATCCAGAATCAGAAGCAGCCCCTTGCCCTTCGAGTCGGTGATGATGCGGGAATTAACTTCGAGAACGAGTTGGAAGATTTGATCTTCGGTCGGTTCTTGCTTTGCTTCCAGCAAATGCTGCACTTGCAAAACGAGCTTTGACTTGGCCCCGCGTTTGTAAACCTGATTGAGTGTCCGAAGCAGGGATTTCAGGATGGATGTGCCTAATGCCTGTTTTGAGCAAGTCACCAGCACAGGAATGAAATGGGGACGCGGCACTCCGAATTGATGGAAATCAACGACTTTGCGAATTTGAGGTGGAAAAGTGTTGTCGTGGCCGGCAAACCAATGCGCCAACAACAGCGCGAAGCTCGACTTGCCGGAACCGTAGTCGCCCGTCATGCGCCATGCCCGCTGGCCAGAGCGAGACTTCAAGCCATCGGCCATTCGTCCCAAGCATGATCGGGTGAAATCCGTCATGACATAGCCGGACAAAACAGTGGGGTCTTGAAAATCCCGTTCGAGATGTGCCGACCGTAGGAAACGGTTTCCAATTTTGAACAAGTCAGTAATTTTTTTATTAGGCATGAGCACCCTCCATTGCGTAAATGTCCCTGAGCAGTTCGATATTATCTCGGTTGCCGTGCTTGCGAATCTGTTGGAGATTTGCTGACTCGGTAAAACTGAAAAAACCATTTGTTTGCTGCGCCAAGGCATCAACCCGTGCCCGAATATCGTCTTCCGGCAGCTTGAAAATTTGGCCGGGACTTCCGTGGCCGTGTGCGACTTCCCTTAATGGAAGCGATGATTCGGAATGACGTTTCTGCCAGAAGTCATTCAAGCAATACACAAAAAGTTCAGGTGTGATTTCTGGTTTCTCATCACGCCGAAAGCTATAAATCGGTTCACGCTTCGCGGACGAAGGGTCAATTTCTCGTTCACCAACTTTAATAACAAGTTCCAGTTCGACCAAGGGGCAATCAAGATTGTCCTCTTGGACTTCCCCTTTGCGGCCACGGGTTGGAACGTATGTGTGAAGAAATGTTTCAAAATGCTGTTCTAAAGTGACCACTGAAAAACGGCCTTCATGTTTTTCAGCCTCTTTTTGCAGTGCATCGAGGGCTGCACTCGGCACCAATTCAGGCTCCTGCCACCGATTGAGCAAAAAATCCCATGCCAATAATGGATTCTCAACATTGGTGGACAAGTTCCAATGAATAAGCCAAAGCGTGCGGATGTCTTCAAGAAATGGATCAAGGCCGCGTTCACCAAGCAAAGCATCTCCAAATTCCGTGCGCGAATGACCACCACCCCTTGAGGCCCCTGTTGCCACGTTTGCAGCTTGCGACCAAAAGCGAATGGAACGAACCATGTTTTTACCGACCCCCATAGCGACCATCGCGTCCTCTTCTTTCGAGAAAAGTTTCGGATTATCCCGCAAGCCGCGCATGGCTTTCGACAGCCATGTATAGCGGCAAGGAAACGACTCGTGGCCTGCAATTCGGTAATCTTTCTGTGCCGTCATAAAAACATTGTGAACCTCTCGTAATTTTATCTGTCCGCATTTGTTCTGTCGAGTTTGGATTTTTCCGGTTCAATTCCGGGCGGGAGCATCAGATTTTAATCCTTCACGAGTGATATTTTGCTGTGATTTGAAAACAAATCGGCATAATCATTTGAACACATGAATACGCTGGATCGAAAGCTGGCAGCCGTTTTCAAAGTTCTGATCAAAGGGCCGTTGGAAGAACTGAAAAAGCAGAAAACGGGCAAGGAATTTCGTAACGTTTGTGACAAAATTTTAGACGGAGAGTTGCGCAAACAAATTGAATTCCTGTTTGGTGACTTTTCTCACCCGTCCACACAGCGGCGCAAACCCGAAGTGGGGGAAGCCTTGGAATTTGTGCGCGCACTGCGCGACCGAAGTTTTATAGAAACTGCGGCTCTGCTCTTCAAGGTGTGGCGGGATGTCATTCAGGAGTTCAATTTCGAGCAGGTGCTGAATGCCGCGCCAAACGTAGGTTGTTTCAAAGCATGGACAAAGGCAAAAAAATTATCCCTCCAAGAAATTGAGCGCCGGTTGCTCACAAATCCGGTCGAAACTTACGCCACAATTGGCGCAGACTGGTTGCTCGAACGCTCAAAGCCGCAAGCGTTAATGCCGTTGCTTGAATTGTTGCTTGCTCGGCAGTTGCGTCCCAAATATCTGCTGCCATGGAATGAAGCACTGATTGTCGGGCTAAAGAAGGATAAGCGCGGCAACTTGCTCGCTTCGGTGTTGCGGCATCTTTGGCCGAATGAAGACCGAATCTCGGCTTTGAGTGAATCTGTCCGGGGAAATCGAACCGTTTTCAAAATGACAATTGACCTGCTGCCTACAATTTTGACGCGAAAAGATTCAAATGGGTTGGCCGTAAAGTTTGTAGGCTTGTTGTTCGGGGAAGTCATGACAACCGAAGGCGGCGAACGCGAGTTTGTTACCGCAGCACTTGCACGCCTTGGCGCGGGGATTTTGTTGACCGAACGCCGCACTCCTGATGCCGAGGCGGCTTTGGCCGTAGTTCAGGAAAAGACACGGCAACTCCGCAACCTGACAAAAGGGCAAACAGCACAATCCAAGACGTGGGTTTTTGAGAACCTGAACGGCGAAGAAACTCCGTCAGACGGAAAATTGTGTGTGAATCTGCAAGGCGCGCGCCATATTGCCCTCGCGTTTGAAAAAGCCGACCAAGGTTTTGGTGCAAGAGATATTCTTGCCGTGACTGCACACAATTTGGGTCTTTCGGCGATTGGAAAAAAAGGCGACGAAGCAACCTACGATCCGCTTCATCACGAGGACATTGAAAGCGGTTTAGTCCCCGGAGAAACCGTCCTGATTGAGCAAGAAGGATGGGCAATTAACCAAGAAACGGTTGCTCGCGCAAAAGTCAGGAAAAAATAAGAGGCAATTATGTTTGAAGAAACTGTGAGCATTGATCTCGGCGCTTCATACACAAAAATTTCTTATCGCAGAGAATGTGCGCCAAAAAAGAAAGGAATTTTCGAGCAGGAGGCTAAAATTTTGATGGTGGATAACAGCCCGCTTATTCCTTCACTCGCGATCAGAACGCGCGATAGCCGACAGCCCTGGATTTTTGGCTGGAGAGCAGCCAAGATGAATCCGGCAAGTGGGATGGAAGTATTTCAAAATTGGAAGGCAGATTTGTTCCACCCCAGCAATAACAAGGAGTCCGCTACGGCCGTCACCGTTGCGGGCAAATTCTTTGAATGGCTGAAGACACACCTTGATGGTGCTGGGATAAATCTAAACTTGTGTCATACACGCGTTGCAATGCCTGCCTTCAAAAAATTTGATGAGCAGGCAGCGCTCATCGCGCGTTGCATGGATTTGAGCGGGTGGGAAGACCCGGCACTGATTCTCAAAGTGACCGAGCCTCGGGCCAACGCAATCGGATTGTTTTCAGAAGGACGAAATGTTGTTGGACGAAACGCCGCCGGGGAGTTGTTCACAAATTACGGGCGAATGTTTGGACAGCAAAATGTTTACATTCAGGCGGCTCGCGGCTTTGTGCTTCATGGCACGCATGATAACTTGGTTACAGTGATGGTGGTGGACATTGGCGCATTTACAACCGACATCGCTTTGCTGACTTTCGATACAGCCGATGCGGGTGATGGCTTAAGTGCCATCCGACAAGAAAGTTATCCCTTGGGAGTAATCAACGAACTCGACAAGCCTTTGTTTGTAGCACTCGGCGAGCATCATGGATTTTCGAGGTCGGAGTTGTCGTTTAACGACTGCGAACTGCTAAAAAGGTCCCTTTACAATGGAACCCCTTATTTTTTGTTGACGCGGTTGCATGGCAAAGATGTCCAGGTTAAACTAGGCAGTTCTAAAGATTTCCAATTGGTTGACAGTGTTGCAGAGAAATTTGCTTCAAAAGTTTTGGAGAAAATTATCGGCATGGTAGAAGTGAAAAAGCCTGAGCGGGTTTTTCTGACAGGTGGTGGCAGCTTGATTAAGCCAGTTGCGTCCGCGTTGAAAGCAGCGCTTAACCGCAGACACATAATCGTTCAGGATGTTCAGCAAGACAGCATTGCTGCGGGAGTGGATTCTTGGCGGCCATGGAAGGAAACAGGCGAAGGGCTACAACGCTTGGCAACAGCCTTGGGGGGCGGAAATGTCATTCTTCAAGAATCTGCAAACGTGACTCACGACGGCCAGGACACCACGCGACGACGCTCGCCTATGCTGTCCACACCTCCGGCTGGATATATCACTTGCAGGTGTCAGGGTGGAAACAAGGACTGTTGCTTCTGTGGTGGCCGAGGGTTTCTCTCGAAATAACGGCATTCAGAATAATTTTCTCCACCATGAAAACCACTTTGAGATTTTTCCACTGGCTTCCAATGGCGGCAATGTCACTTGGCGGAACCCTTTCTCGCAGTGAACCAGCACACATTCGTGATCGCGTAGTTTGCGAAGTTTGTAAGATTTGATTTTGTGTTCCTCAACCTCTGAATAATTCACGTTGCGTTTTCCGGCACTTGAACCCCACGAGCGTTTCATTACGAGCTTTTTGCCAAGAAAATCGGCGGCTTGAACGGCATCCGCTTCATCGGCGGAACGAAAAATCATCCGGTTGCGAAGATTCAACGTCAGGACTTTGGATTTGTCATTACCGAGTGGCGGGATGAGCGATGTGGTGGATTGGGCGGCGGCGACAATCGTTGCGCCCGCTTCGCGGATCACGTCCACGCAATTGTAATCGCTCGTGCCGTCTTCGCTGGCCGTCATAAATCGTTGCGCTTCGTCCGCCCACAGGATGAGCAAATTATCTTTGGCACGGTCAGCTTTTGATTTGTCAAACCGGCGCAGCGCGTGATTGTAAAAAAGCAGTTTTAGAAACGTGTTCACATAACGCCGCTCGGTCTGGAATTTCTGCGGCATCGTCACGAGAATGATTTTGCCTTCATCAATCGCGGAGAAGTCGAACGTGCATTTCTTGGTGCAAAACACCTCGGCAACTTCCGGCGTCAGGAAGTATTGCAGATAATTCCCGATGGTTTCACGAACGCCGCCAAGCTGTTCGGCGGGTTGAATGAGGAAACGGTTTTTGAAATGGTCCTGAATCACTGTGCGGCGTGGCGTTTGCACATCCAGAGCAGCCAGATTTTCCAGTTCTTCGCTCCAGCTTTTTCTTGCTGGAAAGCAACTCGAACGCACCGGAAAGCGTTACCGGTTGACTCAATTCGGCGAGCATTTCCAGCGCATGAGCGATATGGGTCTGCGCCTGACTTTTGAAAAAGCCCTTGTCACCGCCCTGACCGAGACTGGTGGCCGTGTCCACGACGAACTTGGCATAGGTCGAAAAGGGAATTGCTGCGGTCGCCGGTGAGATTGAATCGATGCGGCGGTCGTCCATTTTTGATCGGCTTCATCCGCGCGAATTTGCAGATGAATCAAATGCTGCTCACGGTGATAATGATGCGCCATTGCCGAAAGCGTCTCCCAATAAACGCCTTTTTCATCAATGCACAGTCCGCCCCATTTTGGTTCGTTCTGAAAAACCTGATGGACCAGTTGATTGATGCCGGAACTGGTTTTGCCGGAGCCAGTATCGCCAGTGATGAGCCAGCCACGGCAAAATTGGTTGCGCTTCCAAGTCAGTCCGCCGAGATGCGCGACATGGCGTTTGCGTAACAGCAAAAGCCGCACGGTGATGATTAACAGCAAAATGGCATAACCAAGCCAGAAAGCGCGCAACGATTTAGATAACGCCGAAAAATGGAATGTGGGGAACGGGATAAAATCAAGTTTCATAGAAATTTTCCGATGAGAAAACCGGCGAGCGCGGCGGCGAGTGCCGCGAAACTTGCGGCTGGCAAATCAATCGCGCGCGCCTGCTTTACCGCTTTTTCCTTCAAAGTTTTGGTCGCTTCCACAAGCACGGCCACATCTGCCTGAAATTCAGCGAGTGAGGGCATCTGGCGGCGACGGAGTTCGTCCCAATGTTTCTGATGAATCCGAAACAAGTCCATGAGCAGGAGAATGAGGTCATCATCCTTGATTTTATTTTGTTCGCGCCACTTGGCGATGGCCTGCAAATAATCATCGTCAAAATCCGGCGGCGGCGGTTTGTCAGGTGCGCTCATGATTTTGACGGCAGCAGGAATTCCGCCGCTGATTCGATCTCGGCGTAAAGTTTTCTCTGCCATGTTTGCAAACGACGGCGGTCCAACAAATGCAACTCGCCATTCTTGATGGCCGAAGTGATTGTCATGTTTTTCAGGCTCAATTCCTCGACGAGAAACGGCTGCAATTTCGTCATGGTGATTTCCTTGGCCGCGAGTTCCTTGCGTAGCCGCTTTCGGATAACCGACTGGTCATAAAGAGTGAATGTGTCATCGTGAACCTGATTGCGGAGCACAACATAAGAACAGGCGTCACCGATCTTGGTCACCAACCGTTGAAGTTGGTCAACACTGTCAGTTTCGTGGTTCACCGGAACGATGATGGTCATGGCGGCGGACAAATCCTGAAGCGTTGCCCGCAAATCAATTGCATCAAAGTAATTGAAAAACATCTCGGTTGAGGCTGCCCGGCAATCCACAACCACGAGGTCGGCCTTGTCCAGTGACTTGAAAATCGGGTCAAGGGCGTGCCGTCCTTCGAGGTTGAAAAATTCGACCTCGGTATGAAACCGTTTCAATGTCGAGTTTTCGTTGTCACAGTCCCAGGCGGCACACTCGATATTTCGGTCTTTGAGATATTGGACGAAATTGACGGCAAAGAAACTTTTGCCGACGCCGCCCTTGCCATTGAGAATGAGGTCGAGACGTTTAATCATATTGTTCACCTGGTGGAAGCAGTTCAACTTTTGCGATATGCGGGCCGCGTGGTTTTTCTGGCACGCTTTCTACGGGAGAGGATTCCTTACGGCGAACCGGCATGACCGGTGGTTGAACCGGTGCTGGCCTTGGCGGTATTGTGGCCGATTGCAAAAGTGATTTTCGGCGGCGATTCACTTTCGACTGGGAAAGTGTCAGTAAAAATTCATTGACCATTGTGCGGCTCGTCTTGACCCCGTGACGGGTCAACAATTCAGCGATGGCTTCACACGAAGCCCCTTTCGCACGCAATTCAATGATGACATCATTCCAGACCAGCAGATTTTGAAAACGCGGACGCCGGTGAGGTTGAAACTCGGCGACTGCCTGCCGGATATTTTTTGGGTCAGTGACGGGCATACGCTGGGAAGATGGCGGGAATATGTCCGGCAAATATGCCGACGATGACGGCGGCTGGCCGCCGGCATTGCGGCGGAAATGTCCCGGAGAATTGCCGGGCAATTGCCCGGAAGTTGCCCGGTGATTTCACCGGATGAACCGGCGGATATACCGCCGCATAATTGCCGGTAATCCGGCGACTATCCCGGCGAATGGCCGTCGGAGATTCAACGGCGTTTCCGCCGGACAACCGCCGGTATATCGGCGGATGCAGAAACCTTGTGCCAACAAGGAGTAAGGCGTGCCCTGTATTAAACATGATTTGAATTGGATTGTTCCTGCGGTTGAAGCAACTCGTCGCGCCAGTTTTGTAACTGCATGGCGACGGTTTCAATGCGGGTGATTTGTTCAATGGAATTGACTTCAATCTGTGCGGCGTAGTGCTCTCCAAGTTGTGATTCGGGCATCTGCAATATCGAGTGAGAGGCTTGTTCGTTGATGCGCTCGCCAAGCTTTTTCAACACCTGGATGGCGGAACAAATATCGTCTGTGGTGGGTGTTTGCATCTTCGGGTGAAACTCACGGTTGCCTTTTACTCATGACCACAGTTCACCACGAATCGAATGTGCGAAGGTGTATGTGATACACAAAATGCACGGACGCTTCTGATAATTTCCGTTGCATGGTCACGGCCAAGACTCAATACAGCCTCAAGAACGCGCAGGAATACTTCGAGGAACACTTGTGCGTCGGCGATTATTATGAAGAGGGACAACGTGTGGCCGGGGAGTGGATGGGCTTGGGTGCAGACCGGTTAGGGTTGTCCGGCAAAGTGGGTGCCAATGATTTTCTGCGGCTCTGCGAAAATCAGCATCCTGCCACTGGTGAAAAGCTGACTCAGCGGTTGAACACCACTCGGTTGAATGGTGACGATAATGCGGCTAATCGGCGGATATTTTACGACTTCACATTTTCACCGCCAAAATCGGTTTCGCTCGCGGGCTTCCTGGGCAATGACGAGCGGATTTTTGAAGCCCACACACGGGCGGTGCAGGCAGCCTTGAAAGAATTCGAGGCTTTTGCCGCAACTCGTGTCCGCATAGGTGGCACTCGCAGCGAGCGTTTAACTGGCAATTTCGTGGCTGCATTGTTCCAACACGATACTTCGCGTGCGCTCGACCCGCATTTGCACACGCACTGCCTTTTTTTCAACGCCACATTTGATCAGGTGGAAAACCGCTGGAAGGCGCTGGAAAATGTTGAACTGCTGCGCGCCAGAAAATTTGTCGAGACCCTCTATTACCATGAATTGGCCCGTGACCTGCAATGCTTCGGTTATCGGATTGTGAACCGGGTGCGCGGGGATTTCCAAATTGAGGGCATTTCCAAAGAATTGTGCGAACGGTTTTCCAAACGGCACGAACAAATTGATGCCGCGCTTGAACAATTGCTGGCCGATAAACCAGAACTCAAGGACGGCAACATTCAGGAATTACGGGCGCGACTCGCCGAAGCGGAACGAACGCGTAAACAAAAGGAATTAAACCGGCATGAACTTCGGACGTTGTGGGACGCGCAATTGAGCCAGTCTGAACGTGCCTTGTTTGACGGACTTCGCATGGGATTGGAAAAACCTGCGGATGAAAACCAGCGCATCAGTGTCGGGGAAGCCGTGCAATGGGCCGAGGAACATCTTTTTGAGCGAAACTCCGTCGCGTTGGAATGCCAGGTTTGGCAACAAGCGCTGGAGCGGGCGCGCGGCCAGCATTTCTCAATGGCTGAACTCAAAGAGTTCACCAATCAACGCGGATATATTCGCAATGACGAACGAACCGCCGAAATAACTTTGCACGACGTTTTGCTTCGTGAATGGGAGATCGTTCAGACTGCGAAGGATGGTCTTGCCGCCTGTCATCCGCTGGTGGCGAATCCGCGCCCGGCGAATCCCAAGCTGGATGATGAACAACGCGCGGCACTGGATGCGCTGCTCGGCTCAACGAATGTCGTCTCGGTTTTTCGCGGCGGTGCTGGCACAGGAAAAAGTTTTGTTTTGTGTGAACTGGTCAAGCAAGTTCAACAGGCTGGCCGGCCCGTTGTCATTCTTGCGCCGCAACATCAGCAAGTCGTGGACATGGAAAAGGCCGGGCTTCCGTCACCGTCCACCATTGCAAGTTTTCTGCTCAAGCGGGAACTCGTTACCGGCGCGGTCGTGGTTGTGGACGAGGCAGGACAGATTGGCGGACGACAGATGCTTGAACTGTTGCGACTCGCCCGCGAGAAAAATGCCCGAATCATCTTTTCAGGCGACACACGACAGCATGGCGCGGTCGAGGCTTCGGACGCGCTCCTGGCGATTGAACGACATTCCGGCATCAAGCCGGTCGAGTTGCACAAGATTCGGCGGCAAGACCCGGCGCTCGGTCGTGATGACGATGAACGCACCCGTATAAGGCAGTATCGAAAAGCTGTCGAAGTTGCGGCGGCGGGCAAACTTGCTGAATCGTTTGAACGGCTGGACAAAATGGGCGCGGTCGTAGCGTGCGGATTGGGCGAACAAGGCGACAAACTCGCCGATGAATACCTCCGGCTTGCGGAGCAAAATGCTTCAGCCGTCGTGGTGTCGCAGACTTGGACCGAAGTTCATCATGTCAATTCGCGGGTGCGTGATGCGCTCAAATCAAAAGGGCTGCTTGGCGCAAATGAGGCAACGATTCAAGCTCTGGACAAACTTGATTTGACCAACGCACAGAAGCGCGATGAGCGTTTTTATCCCGCCAGACGCCGTCATTGTGTTCAACCAAAAGGTTCGCGAAGCCAAACCTGGGGCAAAGGGAAAACTGGCGGCCATTCTAAAATCAAGCGTCCTCGTCGAAGTTGATGGAAAATTCGTCACGGTTTCAAACAAAGTTCTCAATCACATTTCGGTCTGTGTTCCGCGAGAGATTCGGGTGGCTGAAAACGACCGACTGCATCTCAAGGCCAATCGCAAACTAGCTTCCGGTGCGCGCACGACAAATGGCGAATTGGTCACGGTCAAGGCTGTCCGCGCCGATGGCGGTGTTGCACTCACCGATGGCCGGGTTTTGGACAAAGGTTTCCGCGAGTTTCTGCCCGGCTACGCCATCACGTCCTACGGTTCACAGGGCAAGACGGTGGATTACGTTTTGTTTTCTGATTCGACCGTGAAGGCCGCAACGAACGCGCAACAATGGTATGTGACCATTTCGCGCGGGCGACGTGGCATCCGCATTTTCACGCCGGACAAGCAGCAACTCCGTGAAAATGTGACACGCCCCGGTCACAGGCCGCTGGCTTTGGAATTTGCGGCCGGATTCGCCCCTCGCCGCCGAGGCCGTCTTTGGAACCGGTTGCACGGTTATATGCTTCGATTCGGGCAACGCGCCACTGACAGATTTCGCCGCTTCAAGGCGGCTCGCAGACAACACCATCAACCCAAAAACAAATATGAGCAAAAAATCTCCTGAATGTTACACCACCGATCCAAATGCGGAATGCCTGCGCGTTGAAATTACGCCGGGACATTCATTGCTGCTGCCCCATGACGAATTTGTCTTCGCCGAACTCAAAAGCGAGGAAAAGGAACAAAGTCTTCGGTTGGTCTTTGCAGAGCATGAGGTTTTGATTCGCGGATATTGCCTGCGACGCATTGAAACGGCATTACAACAGATGGAATTGGCCTTCATCGCCAAGTTGCCAGATACTCAGCGGCGTCTCATTGCCGACGGCCAGCCAGTGATTCGAGAAATTGTCGTAACAGAAATGAAATCCACGCAAGACGAGAATACGCTTAACTGAAAGAGCAGACCTGTCATCGACTAAACGAGGGGTTCCTGTTATCGTTCGTTGGAGCGGTAAGTTGTTTAAGTCCCGTCCCGTCCACATTGACGATATAAATTTGATATTTTCCACCTGAATTTACTGCATAGGTCAGCATTTTCCCATCCGGGCTGAAGGATGGCGGAGATAAGATTTGAACAGTGTTTCGGCCAGGACCAATACTAACGAAACCAGTTGTTGATCCGAGGTCCTGACTAAAATCAATCCGAACCACGCTGGTAGGGCTGGTTCCATCAGCGTTCATGACGTAAATCCCATCATGCTCGTGGTAGCTGGGAATACCAAAGGACGGCGAAATTGCACCAAGATTCACATATGCAATTTTGCTTCCGCCGGGACTCCATGCTGGCAGCCATACCGACTCCCTTGAAGATGTTAATCGCGTCCAATCATTTCCACCGACAATCGTCGTGTAGATTTGTTTGGCGTGTTCGTATTCATCCACAGTAAATGGGTGAACAAATGCAATTATGCCTTTCTGGCCGAAAGCGACGGTATCCATATCGCCACTGTCGGGTAGATTGATCGAATAAAGGGCACTGTGCGAACCATCCAAATCCATAATGTAATGGGCGATAAAGGGCGGTGTCGGTGATCCTGCGTGTCCATAAACGATTCGGCCTTCAGGAGTAAATTTCGGATGAGAACTTGAACCGGGCGGTGTTGTCAGCGCTTCCTCGCCGGAACCGTCTGCATTGATGATATGGATTTGTTGATTTACATACTGTTGAGGCTCTTGGTAATCAAAGACGATCTTCTTGTTGTCAGGGCTGAACTCAGGATTGTCATACGATCCCGGCAGCGTCCCAAGCCGATGCACGCCCGAACCATCTGCATTCATGACATAGAGTTTAGGCGACCCGTCGCGGTCCGAAGTGAAAACAATTTGAGGGTCGGAAGCGAATCCCATCCAGCTTGGTGCGACCAACAAAATTGCGGCCAGCAAAAATTTTTGCATAGATCAATAACCTATCTCGTGGATTGAAATCCGTTTCAATTTGCAGCATCAACTTGTGATTAACATTATACCGATGTCAACTGTTGAATTTTGACGTTAGATTTCAACCTCGTCCCAAATACCCCACAGTGGTTTCAAATCGGGATCGCCCAACATCTGCGATTTCCATTCGTCAGTGCGGTTTTGATTGTGGGCAAGGTTGAACGCCTCCGCCAAATGTAATTTCGCCTGGCTCATGTTCCCCAACACGCATTCGTAACAGGCGAGGTTGTAGCGGATCGTGATGTCATCTGGAAATAAATCCACAGCGGGCAACAGCTTTTCACGAGCCGTCGCGGTTAAATCCTGTTCATGCAGGGCGAAGGAACGGCGAATCCAACCAAACGTGCTTTCCGGCTCCAGCAGGATAATCTCTTCGGCGACTGCCTCACATTTCGGCCAACATTCCGCCTTGGCAAACATTTCACACCGCCTTGCCAGAACTTCCGGGTGCCGCTGCATGGTCGGCGTGATTTGCTTCAATTCTTTATCCGCCTCGATGACGTTATCAAACCCCAGCCAACCGTCGGCGGCATTGAGGCGTATCAGGTCATGCGGTTCAAGGTCATTCACAATGGATACTGACTACCGCATTCCGCGCACTCTGTAAAGATGGCTTCCATGAGGATTTCACCACCGGTTTGCGTTCTCATAATTTGCGCTAGTGAGGGTGAAAAAAATTGCTTCGGCCTGCGGTTCGGCGAACGGGAAAGTGGAGTGGAGGCGGAGAGACGGCGGGAACGGAGCCGGAGCGGAACGACCGTCGCCGTGCCGCAGGCGGAAGCACGCCGATCATTCGGCATTTGCGGATGCCGCTCGTGACGAGCGCGCTTTCTGCGGAACCGAACCGGCGTGGTCGTGAGGGAGACAGGGCCGACCATCAGCCGGTGAAGTGAAGCAGGAAAGCGCGTTGGTCACGGCGATTTAGTGCCAGTGAAAGTGCCAGTGAAAAGAGTTCTGACGGTTTCTTGATGTGTAGTTGCTGCTTTTTTAAGAGTTATACGAAGTGCTTGACAAACACGATAGAATGCCTGATTCTATTGGCGTTCGATAGTTATGCGGTGCGCGCCTCTGGTGGTGAGCCGGTAGTTCGGGAGTAGTGGATTAGTAAAAAGATCACTTCTCCCTGTTCGATTCCGACCCTCGCCTCCAGTTCCAACTGCGTGTGCAGCAACGGTTTTGAAGGCAGGGAGTCCGCAACGGACACCAAAACGGACACCAATTTTCCCGCTCCGTAACCATTTGGCGTAACTCGCGGGTAACTCGCCCGTAGCTCGCTAACGGTTGGGAGTCGGCTTCATTTACCTTGGCGTCGTGTATGAAAGTTATGAAAACACGATACCGTTTAATTCGCAGGAACAGCCGAGGCGGAAAGTTCTATTGCAAGGACACCGCCACCGGCAAGCGCACCAGGAGGTCATTGCATGAGACGGAAAAATTGTTGCGTATTGGCAGGCGTGATGCCGTAGGGGCTGCTTGCGGCTGTCACGTTGGACCAAGTTACGCCATTGGTCAACAAGTCGCACGATTGCAGCGTCCCGGAACCAGGCCAGGAAATTATGACGTTCCCGCCAGAGGCGCTTATAGAAAGAGGTCCTGGGGTTGCAGTTGCAAAGGTATAAACAAGGCCGCCGGAAGATGGTGCAAGTTCCACGCTATTGAAACTGGAATCGTCCCCTTCGAGTAGAATGGAAATCGTGTTATTAGTGAAGACCGGAATGTTGTTGGAGGCATAAGTGGCACTGCGCGAAATCGAAAGTTCGAAATCCATGCTGTCCGTCGAACCCGCGATTGCCCAGCCTAAGTTATTGATGCTCCCCTCGTTGAAACCACCATTCTTTTCCTGATAGCCGCCTCCCCACTGAACGAGCATTTCTGAACCGATGCCCCCGACTGGGTAACCGGTCAAGGCATTGTCGTCAGCGTCAATGAAGATATTGTCATACGAATTGGCGAACGCGTTGGTGCGCGGCGAGTAGAGCGTGAACCGGATATAGAGATTGGTCTGATCGTTGGCGATATAGACGTTTTCATATTGTATCGCGTTGGTCGAACCCACCGGTGCGGTGTAGGCCAATGGCACGCCCGTCCAATCGGTGAACAAACCATCAATAGTAATATGCTTATATGTGCTGGCGATGGTGTTCGAATTGATGGTGAGGGTGGCTGTGCGGCTGTTGGTTGAACTAATGGAATTAGTGACCTGGACGTAATAGGTGCCGACATTCGTAAGTTGAACGGATGAGATCGTGTAGGCGGCATTGGTCGCAGTGGAGATGGCGTTGGTGCCTGCAAACCACTGATACGACATGGGCGGCGAACCAAAAGCTGTTACTAAAAACGTGGTCGAGCTTCCCACTTTCGCAGTTTGGTCGGCAGGTTGCGTAATAATGGTCACCGGCAGGCCGCCCGCGTTGAACGACTGCAACAAATTCACTTCATTTGTCCAGTAGGACGGCAGCGTATCATACGGATTGGGGAGCGTGTCGTCGGTGATGTAAATCCAGCCGGCGTTGCGGCTCACGGCAAGACCCACATAGTTGGACATGGTCGTTGCGGTCGCCACGTCGTAAGGGAGATGAACAAACTGCTGCGCGGGATATTGAGCTACCCAGCTTGAGGGAGCGAAGCCGGGGTAATTGGTGCCATCGTCCTCAAAGATCATGAGACTGTCGGCCGTAGGTCGCGTGATGTAATCCGGCTGGGTGTTGGAACCGGGATTGCCGGTGACGCTGTAATTCATGTTCTTGGCCTTGATGTATTGGTAAATGGCTGCGTAGTAGTTGAGATTTGTGGTGCTTGCATCATTTGACATCTCATCAATGAAAAAACCGTCCACCGCATAAAACGATAGGTAAAGGTTAATGTCGCTTTCCACGTCCGCCAGCGGGCGTGTGCCATAGGAAGTGTGAACATAGGCGGTAACCTTGCCGCCGGCTTGGTGCAAATTGGCCAGCGCCTGGACGTAAACATTATCCTGTGACGCGCCCGGGCCGCTGTTCGGATTCATAATGGCAATCAGTGGCACACGCGAGGCGGCAAAATCAAGTGAATCCCAATAGCCGCCCGATGTTGGATAAAAATAGGCCGGCACCATGATGCCGAGCGGCGCGGAAAATACCGCTAGTGTTGTCAGCATCGTCGCGAGCAACACACCGACAATAGATCGTCTCATATTCATAGTTTCAATTTATTTGTTTTTGAAAAACTCGACGGTGGCGTTCAGTCCGTCTTGGAAATTTCCCTGCGGCCTGAAACCGGCGGCGCGCAGCTTTTCCACGTCCGCCTGCGAGTGTTTCACGTCGCCCGAACGTTCCGGCGCGTATTGAATTATCGAAGACGAGCCGGCAGACCGGCAAATGGTCGCAGCCAGCGCTTTGATTGTAATCCGCTGGCCATATCCAACGTTGAAAACGCCCGTCGCCGGAGATTGGGTCGCAAAGAACGCGTTCGCCGCCGCAACATCCTTCACATAGATAAAATCGCGCGTCTGCTCGCCGTCGCCATGAATGACGATCGGCTCATTCTTCACCGCGCGCTCGATGAAAATGGGGACGGCGGCGGCGTATTGGCTTCTGGGATTTTGGCGCGGACCGAAGACGTTGAAGTAACGCAAACAAGTTGTTGGCAGACGATTTTCCGCAGTGAACATTTTGCAGTAAAATTCGCCGTCGAGTTTGGTGATGGCGTAGGGACTTTTGGGTTCGGGCAACATCGTTTCGACTTTTGGCGTCGTGAGATTATCGCCGTAGATTGCCGCGGAACTGCTGAAAACTAATTTTTTTACTTTGGTGCGCGCAGCTTCTTCAAGAACGATGAGCGTGCCAGTAGTGTTGATATCATTGCACTCCGTCGAATTTTGCATGGATTCGGGAACGCTGATCATTGCCGCCAGATGAAAAACAAAATCCACACCTTCCATCGCGCGACGGACGGCCTGACGGTCGGAAATGGAACCCTCGATGAATTCGTGTTTGAACCCGGCGAGGTTGTGCTTGAATCCAGAGCGCAGATTGTCCAGCACGCGCACTTCGGCGTTGCCTTGAAAATGTTCAACAACATGACTGCCGATAAAACCGGCGCCGCCGGTGACAAGCACTCTCACAAAAATTCCTCCACGAGCTTGTTCATTTGTTCTTCCTGTTGTTCGATGGATTCAACCAGTTTGAACTGGGTGCGGCAACGGTCAAGATTGTGACCGTTGCGATGCACTTTGAAATAAGTGTCGCCGCCGAGAAAATCTGTCAGAAAACGAATGCCGATTTCAAAAGTGATCAGCTTGCCGGAAAATGCGAGCAGTCGCTTTTCCGCCGAAGTTAGAAAATCTCCGGTGGACGCAAGATAACCGCGCACCAAAGCCTCGAACATCGGCATCTGCATCGTCACGCGCTTGAGGTCAAGCTCGTCCTCCTTCGCCGGACTGGTCGTCGTGCGCACCATGTCCCCAAAATCGTAAAGCGTCAGGCCGGGCATCAACGTGTCCAGGTCCACCACGCAAATGCCTTCACCCGTCGCGTCGTCGAGCATGACATTGTTGAATTTAGTATCATTATGCGTGACGCGTTCCGGCAGCCTGGCATTGATCAAGCCATCCACGATGGATGCCCGTTGCAAGGCAAAATCAATTTCAGCCTTCGCGAGGCCGGCGCGGTTGGAAACATCATTCTCAATGGTCTTGACCAATGTCGCGAACCGCTTGGGTGTATGGTGAAAATCCGGAATGGTGTCGTGCAATCGCGGCGCGGGCAGGTCGGCGAGCAGTTTTTGAAAACGACCGTAGGCCTTGGCGGATTCAAACGCCTGACCGGCGGATTCAACGGTGTCATACGTTTTGGCTTTCTCAATGAATAGATAACCCCGCCAATAATTTCCCTGTTCATCGTGATGGTAAAAAAGTCCGTTTCGCACCGGAATCAACGTCAACACGCGCCGACTGAAATCAGGTTCGCCGGACATTTTTCCGGCAAGATGAGCCGTGACGCGTTGGATGTTTTCCATCAAGGAGACCGGCTTCTTGAAAATATTGTGGTTGATGCGCTGCAAAATGTAACGTGTCATCGTCCCAGCCTGATCGAAGATGGCGCAATAGGTGTCATTGATGTGTCCGCTACCGTAAGGCTCGGCGCTGCGGAACTCGCCGTAGATATGAAAATGCCGCGCCACGTCCCGGATGTCATGTTTCGAGTTCATACCCAAAGCCTTTCGGGATATTCGCCATTGCGGACGAGCTGGTTGATGCCTTCAGTTACAAATGGACGGTCTTCGCGATATGTGACACCAAACCAGGAAGATGCCGTTGACAATACCTTCACTTTTTTTTCTCCGTAGCGAATCAAAGTGTTCACGACGCTAGGAATATAAAATTCCGATTTTTCACCCGCGCCTCGCAACTTCAAAAAATCCAGAAACTGCCGGCGCAAATGATCAAAAATGTCCGGATTAAAACCCCACATATTCATCGAAACCATTTCGTCACCCGTCAAGACGTGAAATTCTTCCGTTCCATTTTTGTATCTTGCCGCCGTTCCATATTTTTCAATGCCGGTGATCTCGCGCACACTTTCCAGATAACCATCCGTCAATTGACAGACGCCCCGCGCGACGCTGCCAAATTCGGACAGTGTGTTGCGCAGGACAAAACCCACCATGGCGTAATTGAGATTGTCGGGCTGTAGATGCGCGGCCAGCAGTTGAAACGATTGCGCGCCGTAAAAATCATCGGCATTGATGACGCCGAACGGTTCGTGGATGGCATCCGCCGCCATCAATATCGCGTGACCGGTTCCCCACGGTTTTCGGCGATTGGGCGGCACAATTTCACCCGGCGGCAGACGGTCCAACTCCTGAAAGACATATTTCACGGCGATACGCTTCTCGAAGCGGCGGACGATGGTTTCGCGAAACGCTTGTTCAATGTCCCGGCGAATCACGAACACCAGTTGATCGAATCCAGCCCGAATTGCGTCATGCACCGAATAATCAATGATGGTTTCTCCGTCCGGCCCGACCGGATCAATCTGCTTGAGTCCGCCGTAGCGGCTGCCCATGCCTGCGGCTAAAATTAACAATGTTTTTTTCATCAGCTTTGAATCACAAACGAGTTTTTGAAAATGATCACGCCCCATTCGTGCTGGCGGTGAAAATCAGGTTTCGCGTGGGGTGACGTGGATGAAATCACCGGTTTCTCCACGCCGCGAGTATAGTCGTAACGGCCAAATGAAAAGCGCCATTGGGTGTTCTCAATCGGCTCATTTGAACCGCACACCGCAATGGCTGGAATTTCAGCATAGACCTGCCACCGGTTCGTTTCGGCATCAACCCAGGTTTGGGAATGAAACACTTCTTTCCAAACCAAACAGTCCGTGAATTCTTCGCGGCGGCGGGACCATTCAGCCGTGCGGGCCTGCGGTTGCAACAACTGCAACCGTTGATTCTGCGGCGCGACCTGAAATTCAACATAGTTTTCCATCTCGTCGGACTTGAAAAACATTTCAAAAACATCTCCCAGTTCCCACAACGGCTGGTTGAGTTCCGTCGCTCGGTTGAAAATGTCCATGTCGGTCAATTCGGCAAAAATCTGTAGCGAGTTTTTACGCCAGCCGATACGCACCTCGCCCGGAGAAAATCCCGGTTCAGTTTCAGACAGCCAGGCCTGATCAAACTGACAGGCCACGGCGAACCGAAACGCGCGCCGCACGCTTTCGCGATCAGTGCGATCAAACGCCGGCAGCGGCTCGCATCGGATTTCAAATGGCCGAGCGGGCAAGACTGCGACCGATGATTCTGTGCTTTGCATGGTTAAAAATTGTAAAACTGCTGCCAGGCCGGTTTGTTCTCATACACCCAGCGGTAATAATCTGCGCGCTTCAATTTCCCCGCCGCCGACTGGTCGAGGCAAATTTTGATGTTGGGATGCAACTGTAAAACCGAGGCCGGATTGATCGCTGCCAGCGGGCCTTCAACGGTCGCCGCGATTGCCCGCGCTTTTTGTGCGCTGAAAGCGAGCAAAATGATTTCCCGTGCTTCAAGAATGGTGCCAAGTCCCATCGTGATGACGTGATGCGGCACTTTGTCCGCGCTGCCGAAAAAGCGGGCGTTGTCCCGGCGCGTCTGCGGCGTCAACGTTTTGATCCGCGTGCGCGATGAAAGTGAAGAAGTGGGCTCGTTGAAACCGATGTGGCCGTCGGTGCCGATGCCCAGCACTTGCAAATCTATGCCGCCGGCCGAGCGGATTTTCGCTTCATACTGTTTGCAAAACTTCGCGATGTTCCGGCTCATGCCGTCCGGGATATGGACGTTCCTTTTGACAATGTTGACGTGCCGGAAAAGATTTTCCCACATGAAACTGTGATAAGACTGCGCGTGCTCCGGCGGCAATCCCACATATTCGTCGAGGTTGAACGTCGTCACCTTGCGCCAGTCGAGCTTCATCGCGATCAACTCGCGGTAAAGCAGCAACGGCGTGCTGCCCGTGGCCAGACCGAGCACGGCGTTGGGCTTCTGCCGCAACAACTGCGCAATGATTCGTGCCGCCACGCTAGTCGCGGCTTCGGCTGTGGGCTGGATGATGATTTCCATGATCAAAATTTTCCGAGCCGTTTGCTTAATTTCATTTTCACATCCGCGTTGAAACGGTCAATGAAGCCGCACACGAAATCCACAATGTCTTTTGATTCATCCGCGACGAGTGGCGTCAAATCCATCCCGAAAATCAACTGGTTCGCCTTGTCAGTCGCGTGCGACTCAAAAAATGTCGCGTTCGCGGAACGGCGTCCGAGCGTGGCGAGGTCGTAGCGTTTGCCGCCGGCGATCTGTGAGTCGAAAACGCCGTTGAGTTCCACCGCCAGCTTGTCGTGGCCGCTCACGTCCATCAAAACTTTTTCCGCGTCGGGCAGCCAGTCGAGGTCGCGCCAGACTTCGCAGCCAATCACTTTTTTGGGACGCTGGCCGCGCGGCAATTCGCGCATCGCCTGCAACGCCGCGACGACCACGCCGATGTGCGTGTCGTGTTTGTCCGCAAGATTGTGCGTGTAGACAATTTTTGGCCTAGTCGCGGCGAAAATTTCCTTCAAATCATTTTTCAGCGATGGATCGGTCGCGCTTTTCACCGCGCTGCTCGGATAATCCAATTGAATCATCACGCCATAACCGCCGAGTTTCGCCGCCTGATTTTGTTCGCGGCGGCGAACAGCCATCATTTGTCCATCGGAAAATTTTTTGAACTTGCCGGTTCGCGCGCTGCCCGCGCCGTTGGTGCAAGTCACGCCGCCGAACCATTTCGACTTGCTCGCAAAACATTCGAGGATGCCGTGGAACGCCATAAATTCCAGGTCGTCCTGATGCGCGCCGATGCCCAGGTGCGTGATGCGCTTGAGCGCGTCCGCCACCGGCTTGCCGTCCGGCACAAAAATCTGCGCCGAGGATTGATGCAGTTTCATAAATTATTTCTTTAATTCCGGCAAACTCGCCGCCGCCACCGCCTGGCCGACACGCCGCGATTTTTCGTCCGGCACATGGAGCGCGATTTTTCCCGCCAGCGCCGGAAATTCGCCGTTCAAAACTTCGCGCGCTTTTTCAATCACGATGTCGCCGCCCGTGCCGGTCGTGACGCGGCCCAAAATCAGCGCATGGCGGAAATCATAAAAATCCGCGTAATGCGCCAGCGCGTAGCCGAGATACACGCCGATGGTCTCGTAAATTTTCGCCGCGCGCAAATCGCCTTTCGCCATCAGCGCCTGAACTTCCTTGAGCCGTTCGGGCAAACCCATTTTTTCCGGCAGCGGAATTTTTGCGGCGGGCAAAAGTTTGTTGACCGCCTGCTGCGAAAAATACAGCGCGCCCACGCCCTTGTCGCCCGACCATTCATCGGCGGCGGCGGCGGGATTGTAATCCACCGGCGCGAACGCCAGTTCGTTCAGCCAGCCGAGGATGCGACCGTGCTTGTCCATAAAACCTGCCGCCTCGCTCGAACCCATCGCAATGCCGAGCATCCCTTTTTTTTGCAACGACAACGCGCCGGCCAGCGCGGTCACGTCGCCGTCGTTCATCACGACGAGCGGCACGTTCCATTCTTTTTGAATGCGCTTGAAAATTCTCGCCGCCTTCGGAAAATCTTTTTTCGGGATCGCGCGCAGCAGCGACGCCACGCGAATTTCGTTGTCCACGATCATGCCGGCGGAACTGCCGCCGATGGCGTCCACGCGCGGCAGATGCGCGGCGGCGCGATGCAGCGCGGCGGAAATGTGATGGTAATGATATTCGGGATTCGGCTGCGATTTCGGATCCCACGGCGATTCCTCGGTGAAAACCGCCTCGCCGTCAATCACGGCGGAAACTTTGTAGTCGCTCGCGCCCAAATCAAAACCGATGCGGCAGCCTTGCTGATGACCGCCAACGGCAAGTTGTATTTCACTCGCCGCCGGAACTTTTTCCGGTGTGGTGGTGACGACCTGAAATTTTCCCCCGTAAGCCGTGGCCATCAAATCGCAGTCAAACTTCCGTGCGCCGCGCAGTGAATAGGTTTGGCGGATGAACTCGCCGATGTTCTTCGGCCCGCCGATAAAAATTTTCCAGCCGCCGCGCGCCCACAAAAGAAATTTCACCAGGCGTTCAACGTAAAGCAACGTGGCCGCGTCACCTTCCGGCAGGACGACGGTTTCAAAACGCGAAATGAGTTTGCGTTCGCGCTCCAGTCCGATGACGAGCGGCACGGCGCGACCGGTTTTCTTCGCGGCGGCCCGATAGTCGCGGTTGAACAAAACCGCCGGCTGAAACCCCGGATCGAGCGGAGCGGCGATATTTGGCTGGGATGATCTGTTCACAAATTTATTATTTCCCGCCTTCAAAATGTTCTTCGATTTCTTCGAGCGTTTTGCCTTTCGTCTCCGGCAGGAAAAAGGTCGCGGTGATAAAATAGACGGCGGTGAAGCCGGCGAAGACAAAGAACATCGTGCCGTAGCCGTATTTGCCGACGGTCGGCAGGAAGAATGCCGCAATGACGGTTGAGACGGTTTGATTGACCAAAAGCGCGATGCTCATGCCGTTGGTGCGGATGCGCGTGGGCATCAATTCGGACAACGCCAGCCAGACGCAGACGCCGGGGCCGAGCGCGAAAAATGCCATGAACGAAAACGTGCAAAAGGCGACGAGCCAGCCGTTTGTTTCGGACGGCACGGTGCTGATCAGCGCGTTGTCAATTTTCAGCGGTGCGGTTTTTGCCGCGTCCAGATTCGCAAACGGATTCTGGAAAAAGGCCGCGACTTTGTTCGGCGGCAAACAGCCGGCGCGAGAAATCTCCACCGGCGTTTTATCCGCGTCATTCGAGCGTTTGACGGCGGTGGCGGCACGGAAATCGCCGTAGGAATAAATCACCACCAGATTTTTGGGTGACGACGAACTGGCCGCATCCGATTTGTCGCCGAGCAAATTGGCGGCGTTCGTTGCGTCGAACGACAGCGAAAGTTTCTGATCAGTCGTGACCAGCGCTTGCACGGCGTCCTTCACGTCCACGCGCGATTTTTCCGCGTTGTGAAAAAGTAGGCCGGCGCAAATCAACGAGACAATGATTCCGGCGCTGCCGAGCGAGAGCAGAAATTTCCTTCCCCTTTTGTCCACCAGCATCACGCCGAAAATAGTGCAGACGAAATTGACCATCGTCAGGATGACGTAGCCCCAATGCGATTGCAGGTCGGAGAGGCCGGCCTGAAACAAAATCGTCGGGTTGTAGCCGATGACGGAATTCACGCCGGTAGCTTGGTTGCACGCGAGAATGACGCAGGCCAGCACAAATGGAATCACATATTTACGGCGAAGGAGCGATTCCTTGATTTTCTCGCCCGCCGAGGAAACTTTGGCCGCTTCGGCGGCGACGGTCTCTTCCATTTCCTTCAGTTCGATCTGCGCCTGTTCGTCGGTGCGCGAACGCAACAGCGCGGCGAGCGCGGCGTCTTTGTTTCCGCGACGGAACAGCCAGCGCGGCGACTCGGCGACCATGAAACTGCCGATGACGAACAAAATTCCCGGCGGCAGCGACACCCAGAAAATGCTGCGCCAGGCGTGATCTTGAAATTCAAAAAATTTCTGCGGGTCGTGCAGCGCCTTCACCGCGTCCACCTGATAACTGAAATACATTGCGATGAGCGCCGCCGCCACGATGCCGAGCGTGAGCAGCCATTGGAAAATTCCCGTCCCTTTGCCGCGATTGGACGCGCCGAGACATTCGGCGAGATACAACGGAATCACCACGCCGATCAAGCCGCCGCTGATGCCTTGCAGCAAACGTCCGAACACCAGCGGCCAATAACCGTGCGCTAGCGCGATCATCGGAATGCTGATGACAAAAAGAATTCCGCTCGCGGCCATCAATTTTTTCCGCCCCAGAAAATCCGCCAGCATTCCGGCGAACAACGTCGAAATCACGCTGCCGAGCAGCACCGCCGCCACGATGAAGGAAAGCTGTCCGGCGTTGAGCGTCTGGCCGGTGGCCGCGTCCTTGAACGTCGCTTCGAGATACGGCAGCGCGCCGGCAATGATGCCCACGTCCACGCCGTAAAGCAGGCCGCCGAGTCCCGCAACGAGGAGCAGGAACCGGTTGTAATTTTTTTCCGTTTCGCCCGGGGCCGGAGAGTTGTTCGCATGGTTCATATTGGTTCCTAAATTGAAAACTAGATCCGCAGAAAAATTTTCCGCCGATACAACCACAAAAGCATCAGCCATTCCACCAGCAAGACGGCTGCGCCAAGAAGTAACGGTTGATACGTCGAGCCAAAAATTTCAAAAACCCGATGCCCCAGATGCCGTAACAGCGCTTCGCTGATGAAGCCGACAAACAGCCAGGACATCATGTAGGCGGCGATGGAATTCATCCCCACGACCTTCAGCGGAGACGCCCAGGCGCGGCGGTTCCAAATATCCATGACCAGATAAAACGCCGCCAAAATCAGCAGACACCAACCGCCGCTGAACAACACCCAGCTTGGCGTCCAGATGCGTTTGACCACCGGACAAATTCCGAGCGCGCCCAGTAGCCAACCGGCGGCAAGGCCGGTGATTCCGGCAACGGCGAGCCAGCGAACTTTGCCCATTGGCGGACGTTCACTGCGCAAAATGCCGCCGACGATCAAACCCAAAATCATCGTCCCCAACGTGGGAATGAAATTTAATGTCGAATAACCACCGTCGTCAGCATAGGCGAATGGCTGCGCCTGCGGAAAAAGATTCAGAAACCACACGTCGAACGCCCAGGCCGGATTGGTGTTGAGGCTCCAATGTCCGGCGAAACCTGGAAGCAACTGGTCAGGGCTAGTGCCAGCTTTGGCCCAGTCAAAATTCGGGCTGGGCAACGGATAAAGCGCAAACAACAGCCAATAAGAAATCAGAATGACCGCCAACGCCGTCCATTGGACGCGCACGGAACGCAACGCGAGCAAATACAGGAAGCCATAGCCAAGGCCGATTTGTGCGAGTGTGTCTTTGAAAGTCCAAAACGTTTGCGGCTGATCCAGCGACCGCAAAAAAACTCCCAGAAAAATCAGCGCCAGTGCGCGTCCAAAGGCGTGAAGGGTTCGCTGCCATTGCGGTTGCCCGATGGTCACCCGCCGCGCCAGTGAAAATGGCAACGCCACACCGACCAAAAAAGAAAATCCGGGCTGTATCAAATCATGCAGCGAACAACCGATCCAATCAACGTGGTTTTGCAGGTGATCTATAAACTTCCAAAAGCTGCTTCCCTGCAGCGCTTTTGCCACGTCATCCACATCAAGAACTTCACTCATCATCAGGAGCATGACGAAGCCGCGAAAAGCATCTATCGAGTCAACACGATTTACCATCCCTTTGGCGGGCGCAACAATCGAAGTGGTTTGGTCCAGTTCAAGAGTGGCTGCGTTCATTTCGCGTTTGTTTTTTCCAACACCAACACTTCAAACGGTTGCAGGTTGAACGTGTGTGGCTGGCCGCTTTGCAGGATGGTTGCCGGTTGATTGCGGTCTTTTTTCCATGGACTCTGCATGACAAACTTTCCCGTCGCGCCATCCGGCAATTCAAAAAGTTTTCCTGCGTCCGCCGTAAAATTCGCCGACTGATCGTCGGGATTACGCAGAACTAAAATGGCTTTGCGCGGCGACCATGATGCCCATCCATAAACTTCATTTTTGCCCGGATCGCCGCCGATCCAGTGCGTGTCCACGAGCACGTCGGCATTCGCGCGCGACCATTTCGCGGCCTCGGCCAGATCATCCCAGTTTTGCGCGTTCATCAGCTTGGGCGTGATATACATTTCCTGCAACTGCGTGCCGTTGCCAAAAAACTCGCGGACTTCATCCGCGAAATCCGCATCGCTCGTCGCGTTCAACTGGCTCGCGTTGGTCGCATAAATGATTCCGTGCAGCATGAGAGAATTGAGCGGATACAGCGGCCCGCGTTGCACGACGTTGTCGTAGGTTTCCATGTCGCGATAAGTCATCCAGCGCTGGCACGCAGGAACCTTTGCCATAAAAATCGTGATCCGCACCGCCGCGCCAGGTTGAATCGCACACCCAGCAGCCAGAATGGCGAAGGCCATGTGCCGGTGGTCAGATTGATGTAAATGTCCGGCTTGGCGGCGCGCAAATCGTCAACGAGCCGCAGCATTGCATCGCCGTCGCGCATAAGTCCGCTTTCGTTTGCCTTTGCTCCGGCGGCGAGGCCGTCAAACTTGAATTGGTTCACGCCATATTTTTGGATCATCTCCAAACAGATGTCGTGAAAGCGTTGATAGTATTTTGGCCCGGCGAGGGAAAACCCGCTGGCGTTGGTTTCATAACCAAATTGAGCGGCATATTCCAAACGCTGCTGTTTCGCCACGTCATAGCCGCCAAACGGCGAGATCCACACGCCAATGCCGGCATGATATTTTGCGGCCTCCGCTTTCAAAGGCGTAAAGCCATTCGGAAAACCGGCATGAAATTCCCACAGGGTTTTGTTGTCGTCCCAGCCGTCATCAAAAAGAATAAGAATCCATCTGCACGCCGCGCTGCTGCACAAGTTGAACGCCGAATTGCCGGATGGCGTCCAGACTTTGCGCTTCGTTAAATTTTTGTTTGTCCCAGGCAATGTCAAACCACGAGTTGTAATGCAGAAATGGCCTGTAGGGATGCGCCCGCTCACGCTCGATGTAGGCGAGGAATTCGCGCCGCATCTGGCCGGGCGCGGCCACGCCTAGCACAAAACGCTGCACGAGCGTCTCGCCATCCTTCAGCACGGCATTGCGAGTCAGGGAACATTGCACTTCATCGTTTCCGACAACGATGTTTTGCGCCATCGGATGTTCGTAGCCGCAAAAAAATGTTCCTGCCACCACGGGCGATCCATCCACCGTGCCGACGGTTTTTGCATTTGCAACTGGCTGGTCAAACAAAGTGATCTGCTTAATCAGAACATCGCCTCCGGTGGCGCGCAAAGTGAGCTGCTGCTCCAAGTAGTTTGCGCCCTCGCGCAATTCCGTTTGCCAGATGGCTGTGAGATGGTCGCGCTCATCAGAAAATTCCAAGGTGACTTGTTTGCCCGGAAAATGCCGGGCCGCCGTGGGCGATGCTAAATCCACCGGCAACTTATCCGTGCGCGGGGCATTGACCAGCTTGAGGTCGGAGGCTTTGATGGTTCTGCCGTCTCCCAACACCAGTTGAAAACATTCGCTTTGAATATTGAGCAATGCGCCGTCGGCCTTGTTCTTGAGCGTGGAGGTCAATTTTCCCGCCGCCAAATCCCACTGCCATACCATCGCGTCGTTCTGCAAATTTCCGTGATCTTGCGCGTGGCAAATCATGCTGGATAACAACGCCACCGTGGCGATGATGAGTTTGTTCTTCATGATAAATTCATTTCTTGTTCCAAATTTTCCAAGACCAACCGTGATTTCGCAAAATCATTGCGTCAGCCGGAAAAACTGCTGTCCGCTTCCGGCTTGAAAAATGTAAGGACTGGTGGCGCTGTTCAGGTTCGTCCAGTCTCCCGCCGACAGTGACGTGGCCGATTGCAACGTGCCGG
Organism: uncultured Verrucomicrobiae bacterium; assembly: GCA_963746345.1. Classification (GTDB taxonomy): domain Bacteria; phylum Verrucomicrobiota; class Verrucomicrobiia; order Limisphaerales; family UBA11358; genus UBA11358. The sequence continues at coordinate 894,819 of CAVVAN010000004.1, read as the reverse complement.
GACTCGACCAAATGATGCTCATGACGCCGTTGGACTGGCTGATGAACAGCGGACCGAGCTGCGGTGGCGAAATAACATACGCGATGCCAGTGGCAACGGCTATTTCGGGGCCGCGATTGTCCTGCAACAACAGCCGGATCGCATTAGTTCCAAATACTTTCGTGCTATCGGGATAGAGTGCCGCTAATGAAACCTCAAACTCAAATTCGTTCGCGCTGACCGATGGCGCGACGTCCCAGCCTAGATTCAAAATGGATCCGGCATTGAAGCTGCCGTTGCGCTGGTCGTAGCCTAAACCGCTCTCAATCATCATCTCCGAACCGAACAAGGCGCCCGTCACCGGATAACCTGTTTGCGCGTTCAAGTCTCCATCCACAAACAGGTGCGAGTAATAATCCGAAAAAAGTGCGTAAGGCGTGGCAAGTTTGACGTGGCCATAAAGATTGTTAGTGTCGTTCGCAAATTGGACTTGGACATAGTTCACTGGATTGCCGTCAGCCGTTCCCTGATACGCCCAAGGCACGCCTGTCCAGTCGGAGAAAGAACCATCAATCGTGATTGTTTTGTAGGTGCTGAGGGCATGATTTGTTCCCGCAACCACGGTAATTGAAACCGTGTTTGTATCTTCATGCGTCGGGCTGCAACCGTCTTCAACGCGGATGGTAAAGGAATAAGTCTGGCCGTTGATTAAATTGCTGACAGTGTAGCAATACGGATAAATACCCGGCCCGGTTCCGGTGGGATAATTATAGTTGGCGGGTGTTCCCGGTATTACATGGGCAAGCTTCGTGGCGTTGGTAAAGTTCACTAGCCCGCCGACGGAATAATAAATGTTATACCGCACCGGCCCGGTTTGATCGCGAGCGACATCCCAATAAACTGTCGCACAGCCATTGCCAGCCACGACTTCCTGCACACCGACACGCGGAGCGGGTTGCGTCGGGCCGGTGGCGGCGGTGCTGTCCCAAACGGGGGACTGCGTGTCCGCGTTAGTCGAGAGCCACGCAGCGGAATTGGTGTTCAGTGCCTCATCCAACGATGGATTAGTCCGATACAAAGGCCAACCTTGAATGCCCATGCTCTCGATGTAATCTTGATTCACAGTGGCTGCCGGTTGCGGCGGCGTATGGTCATAATCCACGACAAACAAGTTGAACCCGTCCGGGCGGCCAGCCTCGGCATTCAGCTTGGGCGCGAAATCATATTTGTTATCGGGAAACGAAAGTGAGACCGGGTTGGTAGATGTATCACTGTAATAGCTTTCAAACATCACCATGTTTACGAACGGGCGGATGTTGTAAGGATACGTTTTAAGATTGGGGTCGAAGAAAAATAGCCCGCGATTTGCCATGAGCAGTTTGGCGGGGTAGTTCGTGTGGATTTGCTGGATGAGCGATTGCATCCCGGGAGCGGTCCATTCATAAGGTGTGCCCCAAGCGTCCGGGGCGGCGGTGTCTACCGTATCCAGAAACACGCCGTCGCAATTGAGCGAATTGCCGTAGTTGGTGCTCAAAATTTCCTGCAAACCGGACTGGCCGTTCGCTGACTTCTTCATGGTTTGCAACATAGTCCACCACGCAGGCGCGCCAGCGTTGACATAGTAACTGCCGAAATTGGCGTTCTCATCCGGCACCCCAGTCTGGTTGCTTTTAGAATTGAGATAATAAGAGGCGTAGTTGGTGCCGCCGGACGATGGCAATCCCAAAGCGTTGGTGATGCTGGAAAGCGGGTCACTGTCCGACGCGCGCGGATCCACGCGCGGTCCCATGCGGTCACCGGCCACGGGAGCGCCATTCTGATCGTCTTCACCGATGGAGATATAGGCCAGCACCTTCACGTCGTCGGCAGTGCCAAGAATTCCATCTTTGCCACTTTTGATGGTGGCGATTTGATTGGAAGTTATATTGCTTGCCGGATGAAGAATTACCAAATGATAGTTTGTTCGCGCATAGTCTACTTTACCAGCGGTCCAGTTGCCGTAATAAATTAAATACGGCTGGGTGGTGTTGAATTCCGGAAGCTGACCGTTGTCGCCCGCCTGCACGTTTTTTCCAAGAAATAACATCTGCCCAATCACAAGCCACACAAGCAACGAGAGACCGCCAGTTGTTTTGATGATTTTCTTGAGCGTCATTTTGTCGGGTTTTTTTATCTAAAGAACTACACATACACCACGATTCAGTTTTACGGAATGATCGAACCAGTGGGAGAGGGAATGGTTGCCGGGGGCGTCCAGCCAGCATGCCAGTTAAGCGTCCACAAATCTGATAGCTTTGTTGAAGAAGCATGCCCGTCAAAAAATAAAACGTTGATCGAACCGGGAATGCCGACACTTGTCGAAATGCTCAACCGACCGGGGGCGCGTCCACCATGCCGCGCAATCGTATATCTTCCCATATCCCTACCTACGGCGGCATTTCCACTGTATAAATCTACAGATGGACCTTGTATTTCAAAGGGGAAACTATCCCACACCACGGAATCGGCCAATACGGGCACGGTGGTCGGATTTAAAACGCTCGATTCGGTCTTGTATTGCCATGAAGGTGACGCGCCCATCAAATCTTGCGGGCCAATTCCGGCAGTGGCACCACTTGGAAAGAGATTCGGACTGCTGTAAAGCCATCCGTTAAAAGCATAGCTTCCGACATATCCTGGAGCGGCCGGTGACCATTTCCACATCTGATCGCCCCGGCCATAAAGATGTTGGGGATCGTTATCGGTTCTAGTCGTAGGATTGCTGCCCACCGGGCAAACCACGATATTGCTTGCATTTGAATTATAAATCAGAAGGTTCTCGATCCAGAGATGGCTTGTGTCATAGGTAAAAGATTTTCCGTAATCTCCCAAATACATCGCGTTGGCGATGCCCATCTGTCGCAAATTGTTGATACAGCTAATATTTTTCGCCCTTAATTTCGCAGACGAAAGCGCCGGCAGCAACATAGCCGCCAAAATGGCAATGATGGCAATGACCACCAGCAATTCAATCAAGGTAAAACCCTTCGCGTTGCTTCCACTTTCCCGGTTCGTGCGGCGAGCCGTCCCACTGTGAAAATCTTTTGGCTTCATGTTTATTTGTGCATTTTTATGCCGGCTTCAGATAAGGGGGCGCGGAAAATGTCCGCGCCCCCTTTTGATTACTTACTGCTTCAATCGAAAGAACTGATTTCCACCAGACAACGGTATTATGTAAGGACTTGCAGCCGACGGCAGATTAGTCCATGACCCACCGTTGAGTAACAATGACTGCTGCAAGGTTCCCGGAGGATTCCAGATGACGGCGGCTTGCTTGCCAGGCAAGGCGGTAATGGACAGTTTGCCCAGCGGCAACGGAGCCACTGTTGTGGGGGTCGTGTTGGTGTAAGAAAGCACGCCGCTCGTCGGCGCGGTGTTCTGAACCACAAAGGACGGATTCATGCCTTGGAACAAAAAGTTGACCAGATTCGTCGTAAACACGGGTGTGCTGTCTGACGCAAAAGTGGCCGCCTTGGAGATGCTAAATTCAAAGTTGGTTCCCGGTGCGGCAGGCAGGCAAACAAAGTTCAGGCCATTGATGCCACCTTCGTTAAACCCGCCATTTTTTTCCTGATAACCAAGGCCGCTTTGAATCAACAGCTCGGAACCAAATACCGAGTAACCAGTGCTGGCATTGTCGTCCGTGTCAAAAAACATATTTACATAAGCGGGAAAGTAACCATTTACTGGATCAATATCTCCCCAGAGATGAACGTAAAAATAATAATTGTTCGCGTCGTTATACATGTAAATGACCTTGAAATCAGCGGCATTGGTTAGTCCGCTGGGCGCGCTGGTTGTATAAACTGGTGTTAAGCCAGTCCAGTCATCGAACGAACCGTCAATCGTGATGCCGCGGGTGAACTGTCCGCTGAGATGAGCCGCGTTGCCGAACAAGTCCTTGACGCCATTTATCGAGAGCGTATAAACCGCACCCCAATTCATGCCAACCCCTGTAGTCAACGTCACTTGCGCGGCATTGCTTGGGTTTTGGGTTGCCGAGAGCACGGTCACGCCACTACTCACGGAATAATTGGCGGCGTTGTCCGCCGTCGCTGTATCAACCGGCTCGGAAAAGGTGACGACAATCTGGCTGGCCGATGCTGAAATGTTTGTGACATTCGGCGGAATGGTGTCCGCCAAAACCGTCAGATTGACTGGGACGCTATTGGTGGTGTTCGCGGGATTACTAATCGTGACCTGATAAACGCCTGAATTAGTCGGATAACAGTCGGGAATGGTAAGTGTGTCATTGGTCTCTCCTGAAATAGGGTTGCTGCCAAAGAACCATTGATATTGGATCAGCGGCGTTCCGGAAACTGTGACACTGAAGTTGGCGGTTCCGCCTTCCGAAACAATTTGACTAACCGGCTGCGTCGTAATGATGACTGGAGTATTGCTCACGGTCAGCAACGCAGACCGGGTGGTCACTCCAGAGAAGTTATTGCTTACCTGTAACGAGTAGGTTCCAGCATCATTGGTTAGAATTGAAGGAATTGTATAGCTCGGACCATTGGCTCCGGCAATGGAGTTCGTGCTGTTGAAAAACCACTGGTAGGTCAGCGGGCCACTGCCAGCTATATCCGAAGTAAAGGTCACAGGTTGTCCGGCCAAGACTGTTTGATCGGCTGGCAAATTAGTGCTGGCGTTCAGCACCGAATAATGAGTCGAGGCTGTCAGCGACAGGCCAAACACCATGTCGGCACTGCTGGCCGGCGCTTGATGCGTCTCGACTTCAAGTATGTTGTCTCCAATCGCCGCAGGTTCCAAGCCTGAACCATCAATGCCGAAGACATCAGGATGCCCGACCGGTGAATTGGTGGCCGCAGCAGCAGTGGCATAGGTTACAGCGCCCGATGGCATGCGGACACGGCGAACTTCGTTGCCATTCAGGTAATAAACCGCGCCATCACTCAAATAGTTGGTGACAATGAAGGCGACATTGGCGGTGTCGTTGGTCCACTGGAAATGCGTCCGGAAATAATAGGTGTTGGGGCCGCTGGCGAGAGATGTGTTGATTGGCGGATAGGACGCGGGCGAAGGTGTATAACCAAACAAGCCATTGCCAGAAACCCATCCAGCCACCGTGTCATCGTAAGCTTGGTCAAGCCAGTTCGTGCCAAGGTCGGTTCCGGAGGCGTTGGCCCGCCAGGAGGAATTGGTGAGCGTTATCAACGGTACACTGGCTGAAGGTGCTGTCGGAGCAGTTGCGAAAGTATAAACCATGCCGCCAGAGGGTGGCACAAATTCCACGTTGTTATAAGAGGTGTTGTCACCTTCAAGCAAGATGGCAATGGTGTTGCTGGCGAACACGAGCGTGTTGTCTGAGGCAAAGGTAGCACCGAGAGAAATGGAAAACTCATAGTCCATGCTGTCCGCCGAGCCGGCAATGTTCCAACCCAAATTATTGACTCCGCCTTCATTGAAGCCGCCGTTCTTTTCCTGATAACCGCCGCCCCATTGGATGAGCATTTCTGAACCGATACCCGCCACTGGGAAACCTGTTCCTGTATTGTCGTCGCTGTCAATGAAGATATTGTCGTAGGTATTTTGAAATGCCGCCCGCGGTGAATACAGCGTAAAGCGAACGTAAAGATTGCTCTGATCGTTCGCAATATAGACGTTTTCGTATTGAATGGCGTTGGCCGGCTGATTTGTGGAGGTGTAAGCCAAAGGCACCCCGACCCAATCGTTGAACGATCCGTCAATGTTGATATGTTTGAATGTGCTCGGCACACTCGTCTGGGCAAGGGCAGTCAAGCTACAGGCACAAGCCAGTCCGATTCCTGACAGTAGTTTTTTTAGTTGGTTGGTTTTCATGCTGTTTGGTTTGTTGTTTAGTTAGTTCATGCTGGATATTATGTTTTTATTATTCACCGATCAGCCGTTCGCAATTGCAAGAGAGTTAAGTTTTCCAAGCCTCATGGTTTTAAGGTTTTAGTTTTGAAGTGTGATGATTAGAAAAGGCGAAGGATCGAATAATTGGCATCCAACCAGATTGGCTGCTGGGTTTCTGATCAAAAACCCTCTCGCAATCATTTAACACGATTTTAACACGACAGCCATTCATTTGCGCCAGATTAAGTCTAAGGCTGCACAGTGTCAAGAACTATTTATCACATGATAAATAAGATTAAAGCTGCATTTTCTCCAAAAAATAAAATGTAATAACGAGCCGTTTTAACGCTGCAAATCTGCTACGATCCGACTCTCGCGTTCAGATGAATCGCGGACCACCAGTTTCGGTTTCAACTTCGCAATTTGTCGTTTTGTCGAGGGCTGACCTATGCGCTGGAGCAGAAATTGCCAGGCGGTCGCACACATGGCTGCGACCGGCTGCACCAGCGTTGTCAACTGACATTCCAGATATTCGGTATCCTGAATCCCGTCACACCCCACCAGGCTCACATCTTCAGGCACTCGCAGTTTCATGTCGCACAGACCGCGATAAATCCCCAGCGCCACGTCGTCAGAATGACAGAAGATGGCATCCGGACAACCATTCCCCTTGATGTAGTCTTGGATAAGCTGACGGGCAATTGGCCGCTGTTGTTCCGTCAGCGGATAATAGATAAATTCCGGTTTCAATTTTGCCTTGCTCATGACGTTGAGATATCCAGCCCGCCGTCCCAGGTGCTGTGAATCCTCCCGGAAAAATGTGGCATGGGCGATGCGGCGAAATCCCGAATTGATCAGGTGTTCCATGACTTCCAAAACGCCGGCGAATAAATCTACTTGCACAGCATCCGTATTTTTACAGCAGTCGGCGCCCATGCTGATAATCGGAACCTTTGCGGCGGCAGATGATTTCAAATAAATCTCCGCCTGTTCAGGAGCATCCACCACGAAAATTCCGTCCATCGGAACGTGCGACAACATCTGCTGTTCCTCGGCGATGCTGACTTCGCTGACGATCAATTCATAACGCGCCGTCTTGACCAGCCGGTTCAATTCCCGCGCGACGTGCGTGTAATGGGTGGAAATCTGATCCGGAATCCACAGACCAATTATTCCACTGCGACTTTTCTTTAATGCGCGGGCATAAAAATTGGGACGGTAACCCATTTCACGAGCGGCGGTCAGGATGCGCTCGCGTGATTTCTGGGAGATTTGAGGATAACCAGAGAGCGCGAATGTAACCAACTGGCGGGATACCCCGAGTTTCCGAGCAATTTGTGCTTGAGTCACCATAGTGTTTGACACGCTATCAGAACTGTTCGTCCCGTCAAAGACAACAAATTGATGCACGACCGAAGACAATATCCGTATCCTGCGGAACCATCGTTGCTCTGACAAATCCTATGCGCGAAGTGCCAGCCACATGGCTGCAACAAATCACAGACGAAACCAGTGATTATTTTTGCAGATTGATGGGAATGTCTGGTCGGAACAGTTCATTGGCATTGTTCGGATTTAAGCTTCCCGTCAAAGCTTGAGTTCGCCGCCCAAAAACCGAATAACCACTGGTTTATAGTAAATTTTTCATTGTGGTCCTCATGGATTTGATTAGTGGCGGAAATTTTTTTGTTGCGGATTTGGACTTGCTACGCGTGGTATGAAAAATCAAACCCAACGCAAGCCTACGTGGAAAAAATTCTCATTTCTGCGCAAATGGGAGCGGGCACCGCGGACTTAATTCTTGTATTGGCGAGAAAATTTATTTATTGATTATGCATGGCTCGGAACCCGGTTCATTTCTGTCCGGCTACCCTACTTAAAAAGCAAGCAGGAATGAGTTCACGCGCCGACATCCGCGAACATTGCAACAGATGGATTTTAGGCTTGTTGGTTTTATCAATGCTGACATGGACGGATACGAGCCAAGCAGTGCTTTTGTGGAGCGATTTGGGTGCAACTCAAGTTCATGAAACCGGAGCAGGTGCTGATATTTTAGGCGGGGTTTTGCGACGAGATGATTCCTCTTCCGACACACTCTATTTTAAGTTTCATGTGGATCCTGTGTCGGACGCCAATACCGAACTCTATATGGCGGCGTTCCAGTTGTTTGAAGGAAATCACGAACGGTTGGCGGTGGGAAATGCGCTGAGTGCCTGGGCTTACAGCGCGTTTGCCACAGGAGAAACCGGGACGTCGAACCAAGCCGTCGAATATATTGACTTGAAGTCCTCTAATCCTGATCCATCCGGCATAGGGACGTTTCATCCTTACGAGCTTGTCCATTTGGGAATCGAACGAACGATTGTGTTCAAGGTTCAATATGTGGCGGGCGGCGACGACTTGGTCACTGTATGGTTGGATCCGAACCTGCGCCCGGGGGACACCGAAACCAATCAGCCGGAAAGCCTGACTACAAAATTCAAAGCCAACGCTTCTTTTGATCAGATTCATCTTCGCCATGGTGGCGGTGGCGACGGCTGGATATTCAGCGAAATGGCAATTGCCACTTCATTCAACGACTTTGTCGTTGCGAATGGATCGGAATCCGGTGGAGAAACGCCGTTCACGTTTCGTTCGTGGCAGCGGGAACAGGGGTTGCCGGAGAACTATGTGCGCGCACTAACCCAAACGCGTGATGGTTACATCTGGGTAGGCACTGACGAGGGTGTAAGCCGGTTTGACGGCGTGAACTTTTTTTCCCTCGGTCCTCAAGAGGGATTTCAAGGCGGACCTGTGCAGGTTTTATATGGCGGGAGTCATGGTGAATTGTGGATTGGAAGTGTGGGCGGTGGGTTGAGTTGTTGGGATGGGAGAAAACTCCTTAAGTTCACAATGAATGACGGACTGCCATCCGACTCGATTACTGCATTGGCAGAAGATAGTAATGGCAATCTTTGGGTGGGGACGCAATCCGGTTTGGTTGTATGGCAAAACGGGCACTTGGCTTCGTTAAGTGGCGCGGAAATTTTTTCCGGAAAACCCATCACGACAATTTTTCGTGACCGCAAGGGCGTGATGTGGGTGGGTGCGACTGGAGCGGGAATTTTCTCTTATCAAGGAAACAAGTTTACTCAACTCCGATATCCAGCATTGGATAGTCTGCTTCTGGATCCCCACTGTTTGCTGGTAGACCAGCAGAAGCGTATCTGGATTGGAGCAGGAGACGATTTTGTTCTATGCCGGGATGGCGATCAATGGCGGCGTTTTGGTATTCCTCGCCACCTAGCTACACATTATATCAGTGCTTTGGCGGAAGAACCGGATGGCACGGTCTGGGCAGGATCGGTGGGCGAAGGTTTGTTTGAATTTAAGTCTGGTAAGTTAGTTGCGGTGAACGCCAGCAGTGGACTTTCTGACAATCTCGTCGAAGCACTATTGATGGATCGGGAAGGAAAACTTTGGGTTGGCACCCATGGTGGAATGGATCGTATCTGCTCCAAAAAAGTATCTGTTTTTAGCCACAACGAAGGACTAGATTATGGCGCGGTGCAAGGATTGGCGGAAATCGGGACTGGCATGATTTGGGCCGCGCAGCCAAACGGTGTGTATCAGTGGGATGGCCGTATGTTCAGACGGCTGATGCTTAATCGGTTGTCGTCGCAGGAGCCGTGCTGTCAGCACACTTTTGGCGGCTCGAGATGGCAGTTGCTGGGTGGCGGGAGCAAGTGGGTTGCTCCACTTTAAAAATCCGCAAGCCGCCGAAGAAGAAGGCGGAGAACCTTGTTTGACGAATTTGATTGTCAGTGCGCTTAGCGAGGATATTAAGGGCGGAGTGTGGGCAGGCACGCGCGACGGTGAGCTTTGGCATTTTGTTGATGGAAAATGGGAGTCCCAGACCAATTGCCCTCAAGGTCACGAAATTGCGGCGATTGCGCCTGACACAGGAGGTGCCATTTGGGTCGGCACGGAAGGCGACGGATTGTATCGGATTGACGGAAGAAAACAAAATCAATTTGAGAGATTGAGCGGCTTGCCCAGCAGTTGGATTCGTGCATTGTTCTTGGATGCCCAGGGGAATCTATGGATCGGCACTGCCGGTGGTGGCTTGAGTCGCTTACAGAATGGACACATAGCTACCTTTACAATCCGCGAAGGCTTGCTTGACAATACCATTTCACAAATTCTTGAAGACGATGATGACAACCTATGGCTAGGCGGCGACCGGGGAATCATCCGGGTAAAGAAACGCGACTTCGACGACTTGGCAGCGCATAAGATTCCGGCGATCTATCCGCAGATTTATGGCCGCACCGACGGCATGTTGTCCGAAGAATGCTCAAGCGGCTTTTCTCCGGCAGGATTGAGAACCAAGTCAGGTTTGCTTTGGTTTCCGACTCTCAAGGGCATTGTGGTGATTGATCCTCATCATACTGTAAGTTCGCCGGCTCCTGCCATGTTGTTGGAACAAGTATTGGAGGATGGAGTGCCTGAACCTTCTATTCCCACCCGCGCCAGTGGCGGTCTGAATGCCAGGCACGAAAATGGAGATGCTTCAATTGAATCTCTTCGCCTGACTCCCGGCAAACACACACTTGAATTCCGCTATACCGGGTTTAGTTTCGATGCTCCAGAGCGAGTGCGCTTCCGCTATCGGCTAGAAGGGCTGGATCCAGACTGGGTTGAGGCGGGAACACGGCGCATAGCCTTTTACAGCTTCGTGCCTCCTGGCAACTATCGCTTTCAAGTGGTTGCCTGCAATGGAGATGGGATTTGGAATATGGACGGCGCAAGCCTCGCGCTGATTGTGCTTCCACATTTTTGGCAAACTTGATGGTTTATCGCAGCGACGGCGCTTGCAATAATCATTCTTGTTACCGGAAGTGCCCGCGTGGTGGTGCGACAACGCCTCAAACGCTTGGAACAGGAGCGGGTATTGGAGCGGGAACGCACACGCATCGCTCAAGACCTGCATGATATAATGGGTGCCAAGTTCTGCCGGATATCCTTTTTGAGTGAACACGCCCGGAATTCTCAGGCAATTCCGAGTGAACTTCAGGAAGAAATACGCTCCATTTCTGACGATTCCCGCGAAGTGCTTCAATCGCTTGATGAAATTGTCTGGGCGGTAAATCCGCAAAAAGACACGCTTGATCATTTGGTTTCCTACATCGGACAATACGCTCAGGAATATTTCCGAAGAACCGGCATCGAATGTGAACTGGAGATTCCGTCCCGCGTGCCGGCACAGCCGCTCTCGTCTCAATCACGCCATCATCTTTTTTTGGCCGTCCATGAAGCTTTGACCAACATCCTTAAACATTCGGGAGCTACTCGGGCTAGAATCGACATGGCGTGCAATGAAACTGATTTCGAGATAACTGTTTCAGACAACGGTGTCGGTTTTGATCCGGCATCCAGTCAATCCGAATTCGTCAGGTTCAGCAGCCGGATTTTGCAACGGCCTGGGCAATATGCGCCGCCGCATGACGGAATTGGGCGGGCGTTGTTTGGTGGAATCTCAACCCGGGCGCGGGACGACAATCCGGTTTTTGCTTTGCCTTCGCTGAACCGGTAAAGTAGAGATAATCAAATGATTTCCGTATCCATCGTTGATGACGAGAAAAAACTTTGTCAATCCATCTCCACTTTTCTGAATGGCTCGCCGGGATTTCGCTGCGTCAGCATATATGGAAACGCCGAAGCCGCATTGAAACACTTGCCCGCAGATCAGCCGGACGTAGTGTTGATGGATATCAACATGGCCGGCATGAATGGCATCGAATGTGTGCGGCAGCTCAAGACATTGGCGCCACAGATTCAGATTTTGATGTTCACCATTTATGAGGACACAGAGCAGATTTTCAAAGCCCTGGCGGCGGGCGCAACGGGTTATCTTCTGAAAAGGCTTGAACCGGGCGAGTTGCTGCAATCCATTCGGGATGTTCATACAGGCGGCTCTCCAATGTCCAACTCCATCGCCCGCAAAGTGGTGGCTTCATTTCAGCAAGCCAACCAAGCCGGTGAAAAACAGAATCTGCTTACACCACGCGAACAGGCGGTGCTTGATTGTCTGGCTCAAGGCTTGGCTTACAAACAGATCGCCGATAAGCTCGGCATTAGCATCAATACCATCCGCACCCACCTCCGACACATTTACGAGAAGCTTCATGTCCAGTCGCGGACAGAAGCCGTCGCAAAATATCTTCGCCATTAATTAATGGCTGTGCATATTCTCAATGGCGGCGATTTGTTGCTGTGCCGAAATATTTTCAGGATCAAATTGTAGAACTGCGCGGAACTCACTCAATGCCTTGTCAGGTTTGCCTTGCTTCATCAAAATAGTTCCCAAATCCAAATATGCTTGAACAAAATCCGGCCGGTAACGAATTACTTCTGACAGTTGTTTTTCCGCTTCTTCGATTTCGCCTTTTGACGCCAGTTGAAAAGCCAATTGATAACGAGCCTGCCAAAAATCAGGTTTGGCCTGGACGGCGGTGAACCAGCAAGCGATTGCTTCATCCCACTGATACGAATTGGCCGCGATATTAGCGCGGTTGAAATAGTCGGCAGGACCATTCGGTTCAAGATTCGCCGCTTTTTGATAATTAGCCATGGCTGCGTTAATATCTCCGCGACTTTGCTGAAGAAATCCAAGATTGATGTATGTTTCCGCATAGTCTGGATTAGCCCGAATCGCGCGGTTGAACCAATCCATAGCTTCAGTGGTTTTTTGTTGATTCGCCAATATTTCTGCAATCTCATTTTGCGCGTCGGCGCGGTCACTTCGGATAGCCAGAGTCTGTGAAAAATAATTGCTGGCTTCAGAGATTTTTCCGGCGCAAACCAACAACGTGCCCGCATAATAATATCCTCCGGGCAATTGCGGAGCGAGTTCGCAGCAGCGTTTGGCTTCGACGATGGCTTGTGTCAAGTTTCCTCTTTTCTCCAAAAATCTCTCAAAATTTCCATGCAAGAAATAATCATCTGGAGACAGCGCCAAAGCCTGCTCATACATTTGCTGTGACTGTTCGGGTGTTTGGGTATTCGTCGCGGACTTCGCTTCAACCAATTTAGTTTCGTAAATCTCGAGACTTGCAGCATGGTTAAATTGCCCCGTGAACGGCGGCGAATTAATGCGGTTGATGATCGGTTGCAAAACGCGCAGACGATCCCACGCGGTGACTGCAAGGCGATCATCACATAATTCAGCGGATGCCCAATTGCCTTTGTCTCGCGCGGTGATTGAAGCAGGAAGAAGTTTTTTTGCCTGTTCGGCAAAGTTAAGCGCCAGCAGATAATTACCGGAAAAATTCAGATGCACATGTTCGTAAAATAATTCCAGTCCCGGAATGCCGTCCGGCGAGTTTTGTGCCAAAGCGTTGGCCGCATCCAACAAATAAACTCCTTCTCCGGCATGACTAGACGCTTCTTGTTTTATAGTCGAATTAATTCTGGTGTCAGCCCGAAAATCGAGTGCGTCATCGTCCCGCGCTAGTTCAAAATCTCGTCGGGCTAAATCATTGTTGGTCAAAGCAAGATCACAAGTTCCCATGCGAAATTGCAAATCTGCAAATTGCGAATCAATCCGGGCGGCTTTCTGATAGAGTGCGAGCGCGTTTTGATAATATCCCGCAGTCTCCGAATCAACGCCTTGCTGATAAAACTGGTTCCATTCGTCTTCCTGGTTTTTGTTCAGGCCGGTCGCGTGGATTGAAGCAAATGGCGCACAGTCTTTCAAATTAACCGCCACCGTGCTCAAGATGACTGGCACGTTAGCTTGATGTGCGGCGTGCAAAATATCTTCTAGGTTTCCGTTAAAATTGGCGTATGCCCGCAATCGGGCAGGATCGTTATAACCCAGACGATTATTCGCGAACATTTCCATGCCGCCCCACTCTTTTGGAGTTGATGAACCGCTTCTTAATCGCCTTCCAAAAGCATCCAACAATTGGCCGAGCCGTGTTGATTTGATGGCGAGAATAGTTCGAATGACGCCCAGACTTGGCGCGTGAAATCCATAGCTGGTCTCCGCGCCAAAAGGTCCGACCATTTCATTGTTGCCCATGTAAATAAGCCACAGATCACCGTCATGCTTCGCGCATTCACGGGCAATCGGCAGGATGGTGCTCGAATCAATTGCTGTCATTGCCACACTAATTACTTCAAATTGAGTCCCGGGATAACGTTCGTGCAACATCACTTCAAGGTATCGGCCAACGCCATAAGTCACGTCGGGATCTCCGTTGGCAGCCGATTCGCCCAACAAAAATATCCGATAAGTGTTGGTGCCTTTCTCGGCGGCAAATCGAAATGGGAACGCAGTCCGGGCAAGGGCTGGCGGAAAAAAACGGTGACTGAACTTCTCATTCGGCACATAAAAATTATGTCCGTTGATTTGAATCTCACGAAAAAAGCTGGTGTCATAGCCATATCCTATCAGGCGAAGTCCAAGTTCAATACTTCCCAATATAAGCAACGGAATAAAAATCATCGCAAAAAGACGCATCAGCCACAGACGACGTTTTGAAATTGGGCTTGAAGAAATCCGGTTCATTTGAGGAGTGTTTTGGGTGATGCGACTTTGACGCCAAAACGACAGGATTCAAGCCTAAAGTGGGATTCAGATTTCAAAAAATGTCTAACTGCCTGAATTTCAGATAAAAGGAATAGGATTACAGTTGTAAGTAACACAAGGCAAAAAGTGGCTTTTCGTTCCGAAAAGCCGTTTGCACATCGGCTCACAATTCATGCGATAGCAACATAAGTTTTCCTATGATAGTTTCTTGCTGAACCCGATTGAAGATTGATTGGCAAAACGCCATCAAATCACATCAGGGTTGCCTTTAGTGAACCACGTCAGTAAAAATGAACTATAGAATCCTATGAAACGAAATCTGTTAACCTGCGTCTGGGCCGGGCTGCTGCTTTGCGCAGCCGGAATCATGACTGCTCAAGCCGACACGGTAATTACCTTCAGCGTGGATGAGTCCTCAAACCTCGTGAATGGAAGTTTCAACCCGTCTGCGCCCGCGAATGTTGGTGGGACTTTATACGGCGGGACTGGAAGCAATCAAGTTTATGCCCGTGGAACATTTAATGGCTGGGGTGCTTATCTCCCGCTGGTTCAAGTCGGGAACAGCCCGGTTTATACAAACACGGCGGATGACACTGTTGATGCCAATGGCGGGAACTTGAGTTACATATATCATGATGACAATAACGGCGATGAAGGACCGGCAGATTGGGCCAATCGGACGATATACCTGCCTACAAACAGCGGTGCCAGCGTGGTGCTGGGGACTCCATATTTTGATGATAGAGGACCTGCTACATCAGCCAATGTGAAGTTTCAAGTTGATATGTCCGAAGAAATCGAGCTTGGTCATTTTAATCCAGGCAGTGGGGACACTGTTATCGTCGCGGGCAGTTTTAACGGTTGGACCACTACGCCGGGAGTCCAATTTACACTGACCAACGACCCGACCATTTTAGTTACAAATTACAATTTCCCGGCTTACCCCGGTGGACTTGTGGAGTCCAATGTTTATACTGTAACTGCCGCAATCACATTGGATGCGCGAACGGGAACGGCGGCGCCCAATTGTGCGGAGAATTTTAAATATGTAGAGATGCCGGAAGGCTCTTGGGATAGTCCGGGTTATCCCAATACCGATAGTGGGGGCAATCGATTTTTTACCGAAGGCAACCAAACTCTGCCGCTGGCGAACTTTAGCGATGTGCCCTATACTCCGCTTTGTCAAGCAACGCTTAACGTGGACATGTCAGGTGTGATTGCATATGACGCCAACCACGTCCCTAATAGCGAGACGGTATGGGGAACATTTAACAATTGGACCAGTGGCATAACGCTGACCAACAATCCTGCAAGCCCGAATTCCAACATCTACAGCGGGGTCATAAGCATAGGCGAAGGTGCGCAGTATATTTACCAGTTTAGATATACCAACTCTGTTGTTGCGGCAGAGAATCCAAATCCTTGGGTATATGACTTTATTCAAGACCAGGTTTTAAACAACAATGACAGACGCACCATTGAAGTGCCGGCTGGAGTTTATAGTACTAACGTGCCGACTATTTTCTTTAACGATCTTAAGCCTAACGACTATTTACAGAATGACACACCGGTGTCATTCAGTGTGAACATGAATGGTGTGGTTACGACGAACGGGTCTCCGTTCAATCCATCATCGGATGGGGTATATATCAATGGCGAGTTTGCTAATTACGGTGGGTATCCTCAATCCTGGTATCCGTGGGCAGGCGGCGTCAATCCAGTGGCGGCTCCGCCGGGATATCAATTGATGCAAGTCGGATCAACGGGAATTTATACAAATACCGTCATCATTCCCAAGGGAACGCCGGTGGCTTTAAGCTACCAGTATGGCACTGATCCAGGTGGACTTAACAGCGGTCCTGTAGAGAACGAGTCACCTTCGGGAGAAAATCACTTTCGAGTGTTGCGTTCAACCGCGTTGAATCCTTATACGATGCCTGTGGATACCTTTACTACCAATCAGCCATATGTAGAGCCGTTTTTCAGCACTGGCAATATCATGGGCATTGGCAACCTCGCTGGCGGCAACCTAACAGTGGGATCAGCTGTAGCTGGGAAGGTTCCTGTAACGTGGCTTGGCCGGCCGGGTGCGCATCTGCAAAGCGCGACCAGTCTGACCGGTTCATGGACGGATTATCCGAACACCGATGGCACCAATTGGACGGCTGGCTCCAGCACAACCAATGGTTTTATGAGCACCACCAACTGGCCATCCAACGGCAATACGTTCTTCCGCCTGGTTAAACCTTAAGCCGGGTTGAGGGTGAGCAACGCCCGCCCAACCGGCCAAAAGGACGGTTGGGCGGGTTTGGCTTATGATGATACGATAACAATGATAGACATAAAATGAAAAATCGTCGCACAGGATTTACATTGATAGAGTTGCTGGTGGTGATTGCCATCATCGCGATTCTGGCCGCCATGTTGCTGCCAGCTTTGAATAGAGCCAAGATAAGAGCCATTGCCGCCGAATGCATGAGCAATAACAAACAACTCGATTTGGCCTGGATTATGTATTCGGGCGATAACACTGATCATTTGGCGATCAATTCCGACGCGCGCGTGCCAAATTCAGATTTGTTCCCATATCCGGGCGGTGGCCCGTCTTGGATTACTGGTGTAATGGATTGGAGCATTGCCCCGGTAAATACCAACACGCTTTATCTGACAGATGATAGATACTCACTCTTGGGAAGCTATCTGGGCCGTTCGGCGAAAGTTTTTGCCTGTCCCGCCGCCAATTATGTCAATTCTGCAATGGCGCATCTTGGCTGGGATCACCGCGCCCGGAGCGTGGTTATGGATGGCTCGGTGGGAGATGGATACAAATACGGCCAAATATACAACGCTAATCCTGCTCTCATTCAGCCGCACCCTCCTTTTGGTTGGACATCCTTTTATTATGCAAAAAAATCCACGGACTTTCATGTTCCCGGCCCCAGCGATGTCTGGGTGTTCTCTGATGAACATCCTGACAGTATTGACGATGCCATTTTCTACACTGCAAGTTATCCGGTTTCACAACTTGTAGAACTGCCCGGCTGTCAACATGGCGGCGCCTGCGGAATGGCTTTTGCCGACGGCCACGCGGAAATTCACAAATGGACGGGGCCGCTCATGGCCGCCCACCAGTCTGTCATACTGACTCTGCCACCAAACACCTGGATCAATCAACAGACTTCGCCAGTTGGCGCAAACGACCCGGATATAATTTATTTCGCCGCACACACGCCAATAAATTGACCGGCTTGTGCTGTCTCATTTTTGCTTGCCCAATTTGTGCATGTTTATGCGGTTGCAGTAAAGTCTGCTGGGAATTATATTAGTGTGCTCTATGGCAGGTCTTGCCGCTGACAAGGATTAAAAAATGTGAAGATAATAACTTCTCAAAAAGTTGGGGCTTTATTTTTGTCGATGATAATTGGTGGACTGGCGGCGTCTGCCTGTGCTCAAGTAACCGTTGATGGAACTTTGAATAGTTCAGAAGGATACGGCAGTTCTCTGGTCACTCAAACAATCAATACTGGTTTTGGGGACAATAATTCAGATACGAGCGGCAATTCAAGTGGCGGTTCGGAACTGGATGCCGTTTATAGTGTGGCGACGAATGGATATCTCTACCTGTTTATAGCAGGCAATGTTGAAGCCAACGGCAACAACATCAATATTTTCATCGCCGACGGGCAACCGGGCGGCCAGCATACTTTGGAAATCGGCGGTTCTCCGGGCGAAGCAGCCATGAATGGTTCAATCTTTAGTCCCGGCTTCAATGCCAATCTCATGCTTACTTTCACCAATAGCGTTACCACACTTTCGGTTGACCAAATTGTTTTATCAGGTAGCTCCGGCACAGAATCACATCTTGGCAATGTTACATTGAGTGGTGGTGTTGGCAATAATCAGAACCTTGGAAGCAGTGGTATTGCAGTTGGATTTAACAATAAGAATACAGCGGGCGTAAATGGGAGCAGCGGGACAGCCGCGAATCAAAATGCCGCAAATGCCGTAACGACCGGGCTTGAACTGGCGATTCCGCTTTCTGCGCTTGGTAATCCGACAAATGCCGTCGAAGTGCTTGTTGATATCAACGGTAATCAATACGTTTATTTGTCGAATCAATTTCTTCCCGGTTTGGCCGTTGGCACTGGCAATCTGGGTGCCGGGGGAACTGGTTATGGTCCGGGCGGAGGTGTGTTTAATTTCGGAACTACGTCCGGTGAATATTTGACCGTGCAGGTTTCAGGATCTCCGGTTTTGCCACCGGTTCTGACCATCAATGGTGCCAATGCTGATTATGGAATGACTCATGTCTTCGTCAACGAAGTGTCGAATGATGCCGTGCCGCTGACGATTTTGTTTTCGCCCAACGCATCAACAAATGTGGTGGAGGCCGACGCTTTTTCCAATCTGAACCGCCGCGACCATGCGACGATGGATGCCAACGGTGACGGGATTGAGGACGGCATCGTGCCGCCGGATGGAAACACCATCGCTACTGGCGACACCAATAATTATTACGAGGCATACGCAATGTCACCGACCAGCATTCCCGGACAGTATTCGCTGACACTCTACGCACAAAAGACCGGAGTCTATCGTCTGACGGCGCGCTGGAAAATTTCCGGTTCGACAAACTGGAATTGGTATAGCACCAACTCTCCCTACACCAGCGGCAACCGGCGTGATTTTATGGTTGTAGTTTCGCCGAAAAAAGCACTGAGCGCTGTGGTTTATGAACTGGCGGTCAATAATATTGACGCGGCAGGCGCGGCATCAAATGGTTCCCAGCGCAGCACTTTCAGCGACCTTACTAACACTGCAAATTGGTTTAATCTTAATTACGTGACTAATCTTGGCGTGAACTGGCTCTGGCTTGAGCCAATTCATCCTCGTGGCATTGCCAACAGTATCAACAGTCCTTATTGCGTGAAGAATTTTTTCCAAGTGAATCAGACAATGAGCAAGGCAAACACGCGACCTGCCGCAATGACGGAATTTACAAACTTCGTTGCAGCGGCGGATGCTGCCGGTGTGAATGTGATGATGGACGAACCGTTTAATCACACCGCTCACGACGTTGAATTGGATAACGAAGGAGTCAATGATTTTGGCGGGGTTGGGAATCCAGGCAACTGGCAGCCTACGGATCTGATTCCTAATCGAGTTCCCCAGTTTTTTTCGGCGACCAACGCCTGGTGCAGCCGCGCGTCCAGTTCCAACAACATCGCGTTAGCACCGGACATTGACATTGCGAAATGGACAGACGTGAACGATGTCTTTTTCGGCGACTATGCCGCGCTGGTTTGCTCAAATCCGCAGGATGATAACAATCAACTTTCAACAGACGATTGGTTTGATTACAGCACCAACACGGGAAATTTTGATCACATCACTCAAAATGTTTGGAGATACTTTGCCAACTCTATTTTGTATTGGCTGAATCAAACCGGTTGCACTAATGGCATGCCGGTCAATCAAACTTCCATTGGCATAGATGGGATTCGCGCAGACTTTGCGGATGGATTGCCGCCACAATGCTGGGAATATATCATTAACAAAACACGTTCTCAAAAATGGGATTTCGTTTTCCTGGCTGAATCTCTTAGCTGGCCGCCGCCTAGCGCGCCGACCTATCGTTCCGCCCGCGATTTTGATATAGTCTGTGATAGTGTTTATGGCGCATTTCAAACTGCGACTACGGCAACCAACTATCAAAGTATTTTCAATTTAGAGCGGACAAGTTACGGCCAGTGTCCAATGCTTTGGAACGCCGCTTCTCACGACGCCGGATTTTACTACACCGATCCTTATCAAGCTTTGATCCGGTTCATGGTGGGCGGGACTGTTGATGGTATGCCGCATATTTTCTACGGCCAGGAACTCGGAACTACGGAATCGTTTGGCTTCTCCGTGTATGCAGGCGATGTTCCGAGTTTATACGCGTTCAATTCCTTGCAGCCCGCCATTGCGGCAACCGCAGGCAATTTGAGAGTGGATCAACTTTATCCTCTTTACGCGGCCGTGGGGCAGAGCCCGCCAATCCAGCCTGGCACTGCAAAGCGCCAACCGCATTTTTCTCAATCCGATTGGCGGGTCGCAACCCAATATTTATGCAGTTGCCAAGTTCACAACAACCAATGGTTCTCCGAATTTTAACGACGTGGTATTTGCCTTTGTGAATCTTGACATTACTAACAGTCACGCGGCTAATTTTAACATCAACATCACTGGCAATGGCACAAACCTTTTCGGCATTGACCCAAGCCGTATGTATAACGTAAAGAACATCGCTGCTTATCCGGGAGTTGACCCTAACCGTAATACTTACTGGCTTTGGGGCACTAATGGAATTGCTGGCAGCAATCTACTGGCTAACGGAATATCTGTTTCGCTCAATCCTGTGCCGACCAATAGTGTCGGTTGGACTAATTCTCCATTTGAAGCGCAATACTTAAAACTTTACGATGTTACCCCGCCGGCAACCATTGCCGCGCCAACAACAACAGGCTCTTATGTCATTGGAAATACTGTGACGTTCAATTGGCTTCCACTCAACGATCCTGAAGGTGGTGTGTCCGGCTATCAGATTATTGTCGGGACTTCACCGGGCGCATCCAATGTCTTCAGCGGTATTGTCCAAGGCACGACATTAACCGTGACGAACGTTTATGGCGCGACGCTTTACGCGGAAGTAAGTGCGATCAACAACGCCGGAATAGAAGGGACTATGAGCGCCAGCAGCGCGGGCGTGACATTGGTGAACCCGAATTGGATCCCGGTTTTAAGCATGGAAGGAGACAGCGTGTTGAGCTGGACAAGCATTTCCGGCAAGACCTATCAGGTTTGGTCCACTACCAACTTGGGGATTCCATTCACCACCATTGGCGGGGTTATCACTGCTTTCGGACCGACAACTCAAAGCACCAACGCCATGTCCGATTCCGAGAGATTTTACCGCGTCCAACTTTTCCCATAGTGGAATTGATTTTGGAGCCATCATTTCTCTAAAATGTTTTGGCTGCGGATGGAGCGGCATGGTGACGGAACTGGATAATTTTTCAACATCACAGCAAAATAATTATGAAAAACTTGCGAGGACACAGCATTTTTTTAACAGCAGCAGTTGGCCTGACCTTGTGTCAGCCGAATTTCAAGATGCCCGCCGCCGATACGTTGCCGCCGATTTCAATTCAAAATGCGGCCGCCTCCGGTTGGCAAACATTATCTTCAATGCCTTTGCCGACTTGGGACGGCAAGACATTGTTGTTTCAAAGTGAACAAGGAACTTTGGCTGTCACGGCACTTTCCGATGATGTCATCCGGGTTCATTTCACGAGGGCAAAATCGTTCGTCCGCGATCATTCTTATGCTGTCGTCAATGCTGATTTAGACAAGGTGAATGCCCAGGCGAAAATAAATTCTGATTCAGCAACGCTTCAAACTGCTTCTCTGAAAGTGACAGTGCAACAATCGCCGCTGCGGATTTCCTTTGCCAATTCAGCGGGAGAAGTTTTGGATGCCGACGATTCCCGGTTTGGAACTTCCATTTCCGGCGACGGCGCATTTCGCGTGGCCAAACAATTGTCCGATGACGAACACATTTATGGTTTGGGTGAAAAAAATGGGCGGCTCGACAAGCGCGGCTGGAAACTGGGCGGTTACGATTATGTCATGTGGAATTCGGACACTTATTCTTACGATAGCAGCGTTGACCCGATATATGTTTCAGTGCCATTTTACATGGTTGTAAAAAATGGCCGCGCGCACGGAATTTTTCTGGACAACACTTGGCGCAGTTTTTTTGACATCGGTCATCAGCAGCAAGGCGTGCTTAATTTCGGCGCGGACGGTGGCGATTTGGATTATTATTTCATCAACGGGCCGGATCCAAAGAAAGTCATTGAACGTTACACGCAGTTGACCGGACGGATGCCATTGCCGCCGCTGTGGTCGTTGGGTTACAACCAATGCCGTTACAGTTATTATCCCGAAGCGCGCGTGCGCCTGCTGGCCGATACATTCCGCATAAAGCAAATTCCTGCCGATGTCATCTGGCTGGATATTCATTATCAGGACAACTACAAACCGTTCACTTGGGATCATGAACGGTTTCCTGATCCGCAGAAAATGCTTTCGGATTTGCGCGCGCAAGGTTTTCACGTCGTGACCATTGTTGACCCGCATCCAAAAGTTGAAAAAGGCTACGCGCCTTACGACGAAGGCATCGCCGGAAATTATTTTGTGAAAAATCACGACGGCTCGGTGTATGAAGCTCCGGTCTGGCCGTCGCAAGCGGAAAAAAATCCCGGCCCAAGCGTTTTTCCCGATTTCACCAAACCCGCCGCGCGCCAATGGTGGGGTTCGCTTTACAAAAATTTCCTCGACCTCGGAGTGGCTGGAATTTGGAATGACATGGACGAACCGGCCATCTTCAACGTGCCGAGTGGAACGATGCCATTGGATGTTGTATTTGACAACGACGGTCATCCCACGACGCATCGTGAAATTCATAATGTGTATGGCCAGTTGATGAGTCGCGCGACATTTGAAGGACTTTTGCAATTGCGTCCGAACGAACGTCCTTTCGTTTTGACGCGGGCGAGTTTTGCCGGCGGCCAGCGTTACGCCGCGCTCTGGCCGGGCGACAATACTTCCGACTGGTCATCGTTACGACAATCAATTTCAACCTTGCTTGGCTTGGGCGTGTCCGGTTTTCCATTTGTCGGCTGTGACATCGGCGGTTTTGTCGGCGCGCCGTCCGGCGAACTCTACACTCGCTGGCTGCAAGCCGGAGTTTTTTTTCCATTCATGCGCTCGCACACCACTTTCGATTCGCCGGACAAAGAGCCGTGGTCGTTCGGCTATCGCTTCGAAGCGATCAACAAACGCGCTATCGAACTGCGTTATGAATTGCTGCCTTACATCTACAACACAATGAAGCAAGCCAGCCAAAACGGCGTGCCCGCATTGCGCCCGTTGTTTCTCGAATTTCCCGACGATGAAAATGTCGCTGGAACGGACGACGAATTTCTTTTTGGCGATGATTTGCTCGTCGCGCCGGTGCTGCACGAAGGCCAGACCGAACGCGATGTTTATTTGCCCAAAGGCGATTGGTTTGATTATTGGACGGGACAAAAATATGATGGCGGTCAAACAGTTCATTTGCCGGTGACATTGGATTCCATTCCAATGTTTGTGCGCGGCGGCGGTTTTATTTTTCGCCAGCCGGTAATTCAATCCACCAGCGAAATGCCCGGCAATGCGCTGCGTGTTCTTATTGCGCCGGCGAATGAATCTGAATCCTCGCTTTACGAAGACAATGGCGAGACGCTGGATTATCGTCGGGGCGATTTTATGAAACGCAGTTTTCATCAAGTTCGCGATGACAACGAAATAAAAATTGACGTGTCCGCGCCGTTAGGATCATATCGTCCTGCGCCGCGCGATCTGGTTCTTCAAACGTGGAGCGAGCGGGCGCCAAAAAATATTTCCGTGCAAACCGGCGACGCAAAAACCAATGAAATTTCCTTGCCGCATTTGGAAACAGACGAACTGGCAAAATCACAGCGCGGCTGGACGTTCACCAACGGCTTGCTCACCGTGAAGGTCGGCGACCATTTTGAATCAATGCATTTTGTCATCGAGCGTTGATTTGTTTTGCGCTCTCATTGGTTAAGAACTGAATCGTGAAACAACGCCGGAACAAATCAAAAACAAGACATCAACCTTCCGGCAAAACTGTCACTGTCGAGCTTTCGTCAGGCCGCAAATGGGCATTCCGTTTTATCTCGTTCGTCATCCTGCCGCTGCTGTTGCTGGGCGGCGTGGAAATCGTTTTGCGACTTTCAGGCTACGGTTATTCGACCAGTTTCTTTGAAAAAATCCGTGTTGATGGAAAAGAATTTCTGGTCAATAACGAGAATTTCAGCCTGCGGTTTTTTCCGCCGCAACTGGCGCGCTTTCCAAGTCCGATAATGTTTGAAGCGCAAAAACCGACAAACACTTATCGCATTTTTATTTTCGGCGAATCGGCGGCGCGTGGTGAACCGGAGCCATCTTATGCGGCGTCACGTTATCTGCAAACGTTGTTGAGCGAACGTTATCCAGACACACATTTCGAGGTTATCAACCTCGGCATCACAGCCATCAATTCAAATGTTATTTTGCCCATTGCCCGCGATTGCGCAAAAGCCGGCGGCGATTTGTGGATCATTTACATGGGCAACAATGAAATGGTTGGGCCATTTGGCGCGGCAACAGTTTTCGGCGCGAAAGCGCCACCGCTGGATTTTATCCGGTTGAATCTGGCTATTCAAAAAACGCGAGTAGGTCAATTGCTGATGAATCTTGGTCGCAAGCTGAAAGGTAAAAGTTCCAATGCTTCGTGGGGCGGAATGAAAATGTTTGTCGGCAACCAACTTCGCGCGGACGATCCGCGAAAGAAAGTGGTTTATCAAAATTTTGAGCAAAATCTGAACGACATTGTGAAAGCAGGTCTGGATTCGGGTGCGAAAATTTTGCTTAACACGGTGTCGGTAAATCTCAAAGACTGTCCGCCGTTCGCCTCGTTGGCCAATCCAAATCTGCCCGCAACGGAGCGCACGCGGTTCGATGCAATTTATGCCGAAGCCTGCTTGGATGAAGCGCGAAGCAATAATGCCGCAGCAGCGCAGGAATTTGAAGAAGCGGCAAAAATAGATCCGCAGTCTGCGGAATTGCAATATCGCTGGGCGCAATGTTTGCTGACGTTGACTAATTTAACCGGTGCGCGCGAGCATTTGCAAACGGCTTGCGATGACGACGCACTGCCATTCCGCGCTGATTCAAATATCAATGGCGCGATTCAAAAAATCGGGCGGCAATTTGCAAGTGAGCAGTTGACGTTTTTTGATGCGTCGTCGGCGTTGGCGGCTGACGTTCCCGAAAATGTTTGCGGACAGGAAACTTTTTTCGAGCATGTGCATTTTAATTTCGACGGCAACTTTCGACTGGGCCGCGAATGGGCAGAACAGGTGGAGAAAATGTTGCCCGCCGACATTTTACGCGGAGCGCACACCAACGTCTTGGCTTCGCAAGAAACATGTGATCGTTTGCTTGGCCTCACGGATTGGAATCGTTGCGCGGTGACGGAGATTATGATTGACCGTTTTCATCATCATCCGTTAAGCGACCAGTCAAACAATGCCGAACGGATGCAATCGTTGCGCGAAGATGTGAAAAATTTGCGGCAGCGGATGAATCCGGCCACGGCTCAAAAGGCGTCGGAGATTTATCTGACGGCCATCCAGCAGTCGCCGCAGGATCATTTGCTTTACGAAAATTTCGCGGAGTTTCTTGAATCTGCCGGCGACTTGAAACAGGCCGTGGCGCAATGGCGGCAAGTTCAGGAACTGCTGCCGCACAGTTGCGACCCGTTTTATCAGGCTGGTCGGTTGCTTTCAGAACTGGATCAATGGGATGAAGCAGAAGCTGCATTGACGAAAGCGCTGATGTTGCGTCCGCGTTTGCCTGAAGGATGGTATGAACTGGGCAATGTCCATCTTGGCACTGGAAAATTTGAATCCGCGTTGCAGGATTACAATCGCGCATTACAGATGGATCCTCAAAACGCAACTTATTGCGCTTATGCGGGCAAGGCTTTGTCGAAATTAAACCGGCACGCCGAAGCAGTTCAATTCTATCGTCAGGCCATCCAGATGGATACTGATTTATGGGAAGCGCATTTCGCTTTGGGCGATGAACTGGCTGCTGCCGGCCAATTTTCCGAAGCTGGGAATGAATATGAGCAGGTCATCAAGCTGCGACCGACCATCGCTCTGGCCCATCTGGATCGTGGCGTGATTTTGGCCCGGCTCGGTCAACTGGATGAAGCATTGCAGGAATTTCAAGAAACACTTCGTCTCGAACCGAACAACCGGCAGGCGCAGGATTATTTCAAACGGGTCAAAGAATGGAAAAATGGACAGCATTAAATTTCAGCCGCGCAGATATTTCACCACGGCTTCGGTGCGCGAATGGACGTGAAGTTTCTCATAGACCGTCCGCACGTAACTGCGCACGGTATCAATGCTGATCTTCATGCGGTCGGCAATTTCCTTGTAGGCGTAGCCGTTGGCGAGCTGGTCGAGAAATTCTTTTTCGCCGGGAGTCAATGATGCCATGGATGGGGCTGCCGCCGGTTTAGCAAAGAATTGGACGACGCGACGCGCGAGTTGCGGCGTCATAGGTGAACCGCCTGCATGAACGTCACGAATGGCTTCGAGCAATTTTGCCGACGCGGTGCGCTTGAGCAAATAACCGCTGGCGCCGGATTTGAGGGAATTAAAAAGTGACTCGCTGTCTTCATAAACCGTCAGCATGAGAAATTGCACTTCGGGATGCGACGCTTTCAATTGCCGGACGCATTCAAAACCTTTCATGCCGGGCAGATTGATGTCCATGAGCACGACGTCCGGCGCGTGGCGCGGAATTTCTTTGAGCGCGGTTTCGGCGTTGGCGTAGTCGCCGGTGAGTTTGAGATTCGGCGCGCGCCGGATCAACGCGGCCAGGCTGGCGCGAATGCCTTCATCGTCGTCCACGATGGCAACTTTGATTTGCATGTCTTGGGCAATTAGTGCAACCACGCGGCATTTTGGACAGAAAAATCGCGGCGGCTCAACCGCACGAATATGCGAAATTTTTTTTGCGCGCTCAAGTTTTTCTGCCGTTGGTGCCGTTTTGCAAATTCACGGAAAGTTTCACCGTCGTTCCTTTTCCGCGCGCGGTTTGCAATTCCAATTTTCCGCCAATGGCGTCCGCGCGTCGGCGCATATTTCCGAGTCCGTTGCGCTGGCCTTCGACCACCGACGACGGTTCAAATCCCGCGCCGTCGTCCTGCACAATGATTTCCAGAATTTGCCCGGACAATTTTGCCTGCACCAGCGCTTCGCGCGCGCCTGAATGTTTCAGCGCGTTTGTCATCGCTTCTTTTGCGATGAGAAAAATGTTGTGGCGCATGTCCGGCGGCAACGCGCGTGACGGCAAATCCTGTTGCAAATCCAAACGGCAGCGCATCGGCGAATCTTCAAACAATTCGTTGGCGAAATGCGCGAGGTATTCCACCAGACTTTGCAGCGAATCGCTGCCGGGGCGAACGGCCCAGACAATTTCTTCCAGCGCGCGCACGGTTTGGTCTGCGGACTGCGAAATTTTTCCGGCGTGTGTTTCGATTTGTTCGGGATTGTCTTTGTCCGCCGCGAGCAATCCGCCGAGCAACGAAATGCGCGTGAGCAGCGAGCCAAGTTCATCATGCAAATCTTGTGCGATGCGCGCGCGCTCCTGTTCCAGCGCGTGCTGTTGTTCGGCGCGCTGCAATTGGAACTGAAATTTTTTCTTTTCGACGAAGCGCACAGTCGCACCCACCCCAATCAGCAGGCTCATTGAGGTCAGCATGACGAACCACCACGTCTGCCAAAAACGCAGCACCACGAAGTCGTCGAATGAAGTCGCTACCGCCATGTCGCTGAAAATCCAGCCGTTGCCATCATGTTTTTCATCATTGCCGGGGCCTGGATTGTGACGCAGCCGGATTTGATCGAAGGTGGCTTTGGCTTTGAATTTCGTTGTGATGTTTTCGGGCTGGTTTTTGTCCGTTGCGCCGCGTCCAAGATTCGGGTCAAGCCAGACAGTCACAAGATCGTCGCCACCGGGAATGTATTGAACTTTGAAGACAATGGTTCGCGCGACGCCGTGATGCACGTCTTCGTAAGGCCAGAACAATCCCAGATGCGCCGGTTCGGGATGTGCCGAGTTCAAGTTGAATTCGCCGGCGACTTTATTTGATAATCCAATCTCCGACGTGTTGAAGGCCGAGTAGCCCCACGCCTCCAACGCATTGCCAACTCCCAGCCGTTCTTTATCACCTTCGAACAATTGGAACCCGGCGAAGTATGGCTCCGAAGCCACGTCTGAAATCGGGTCAACATGAAACTTGAAATAGAGCACGTCATCGGCTTTGTCATCCCGCTTCACCTTACCGCCCAAATTATCTTCTCCCGGACCCGTGTTACGAACGACCCGCGCGCCAGAATCGCTCCATAAAATGGTGGCGCATACCGGAATTGCCGGCAAAACTGCGACAACCAAAAGCAGCGCAAAGATTCGAACAATGGCGGTTTTTGGCCGAGGCATGGCAAAAATATGCTACGGGTTAGATGACGTGACAAGCAAGGGAATCATTTCCTACAAATCGAAAAGAGTGTCTGTGATTCAGCTCGAGTAAGACTCCGCCCCATCCGGCACAGTTGTTTGATGAAAAAGAAATTTTCATGGGTTTGTTTTCGGAAAAATAGGCGTCAATTAACTTGCTGAATCATTAAGATTAAGTGAACAATCATCCAAGCAAATTCAAACCATAACATCCAAACTTCCGCGCAATTTTGGATTGATAACTGATTGAAACGACCGGCAAAAAATTCAAAATCCAGGCGTCAACCAGAACGCGCCAAATCTCACGGCACAACTGGCGCTCAAGGATTTGATAATCTCCCAACTGCTCGCCGCAGATGGCTTTTTCGCCTCTTTGCAATGATTGTCCTGCCATTGATGATGCTCGGGGGAATTGAAATTGTTTTGCGGCTGGCCGGTTACGGTTATCCAACGAACCTCTTCAAAAAAATTCAAATCAGCGGCCAATCTTTCTTTGTGGAAAACGACGCATTCGCCTTTCGATTTTTCCCGCCGCAAATGGCGCGTTTTCCGGGGCCGATCCGCATGGCGGCTGAAAAATCCACCGGCACTTACCGCATTTTCATTTTGGGCGAGTCTGCCGCCATGGGCGATCCCGAACCGGCCTATGCCGCCAGCCGTTATCTCGAAGTATTGCTGTCTGAACGTTACCCCAAAACTCATTTTGAAATCATCAATGTGGGAATCACGGCAATTAACTCGCACGTCATTCTGCCGGTCGCTCGTGATTGCGCCCGCCATCAGGGTGACTTGTGGATCATTTACATGGGCAACAACGAAATGGTCGGACCATTTGGCGCCGCAACCGTTTTTGGCGCAAAAGCTCCGCCACTCGCCATGATCCGGCTTGACCTCGCGATTCAAAAAACGCGGCTGGGTCAATTGTTGGTGAACGTCAGCCGCAAACTCAAGAGCGCAAATGCGAACGCGACGTCGTGGGGTGGCATGGAAATGTTTGTCGGAAATCAGCTTCAGCCGAACGACCCGCGCAAGGAAGTGGTGTATCAAAATTTTGCGCAGAATTTGCGTGACATTGTAAAAGTCGGATTGGACTCCGGCGCAAAAATCCTGCTGAACACGGTGGCGGTAAATCTCAAGGACTGCGCGCCTTTTGCTTCGCTGGCGAACACCAATCTGTCAGCGGCGAATCGCGCTTTGTATGACCAGTTTTTTGCCGATGGTGTGGACGCCGAGAACCAAGATCATTTTGTCGACGCGGTGCAAAATTTTGACTCGGCAGCCAAGCTGGACCCTAAAGTTGCCGAGTTGCAATTTCGATGGGGCGAAAGCTTGTTGCAATTGACGAACTATGCGGCCGCTCGCGAACATTTGCAGTTGGCGTGCGATGACGACGCGCTGCCGTTCCGCACAGATTCGCGCATCAATGGCATCATTCGGAATGAGCAGAAAAAAACCGGGGATGATAATTTGGTTTTGTTCGATGCTGCCAACGCTCTTGCCGCTGAAACTCCGGAAAATATTTGCGGTGAGGAAACATTTTTTGAACACGTTCATTTCAAGTTCGACGGCAGTTACCGTTTGGGTCGTGCCTGGGCAGAACAGTTGGCAACCATGATGCCGTCAACCATCACCAATGATGCCGTTGGTGACTGGGCCACGCCGGAAACGTGTGACCAACAATTGGGGTTATCCGATTGGAACCGAGCTTTGGTCATCCAAAGCGTAATTGACCGGCTGCAACAACCACCTTTGAGCAGCCAGCTTGACAATGCCCAACGCATGAAAAATTTGGAAGATGGCGTGAACCAATTGCACTCGCGCATGAATGCCGCCGATGCAGGCAAATCCAAGGCGGATTTTCTAAAAGCTTTGGAACGCTCGCCGGATGATTATTGTCTGCATGAAAATTTCGGAGTGTTTCTTGAATCTATCGGCGATTTGCCGGAAGCCACTGCTGAATACCAAAAAGTTCATGATCTGATTCCGCAAGATTGTGTCGTATACTTCCAACTCGGCAGGCTGCTTGAAATGCAAGATCAATACGCCGAAGCAGAATCATCATTTCGCGAAGCTGTCATCCTTCGTCCAAGCCTCACTGAAGGATGGATTCGACTTGGCGATGTCCTTGCCTTGGAGAACAAATATGTTGATGCGCTCGCCAGTTATGCGCTTGCGCTAAAGCAACGGCCTCAAGATTCACAGACCATTTTTCATTATGGTAAAGTTCTGGCGAAACTGAACCGGCATGTCGAGGCGATTGAAAAATATCGCGCGGCAATAAAATTGGATCCGGCGAATTGGGAGACACATTATGAACTGGGCGGTGAATTGGATGCCGCCGGACAACTTGACGCCGCCTGTGACGAATTTGGCGCGGCGGCGCGGTTGAATCCCGGCAATTCGCGGACGCATTTTAATTACGGCGTATTGCTCGCCAAGCTGGGACGGCTCGATGCGGCGCAGCACGAATTTGAGGAGACCATCCGGCTTGAGCCAACTTATCAGAAGGCACATGATTATCTCGCCGCCTTGCAACCAATGAAAAAACAAGGACCGTGAATTGATCATTCGAACTATTGCGCAACACTGGTTCGTTGCTGCATCCATGTGATGTCATCAGGTGAATACTTTTCATTATCTGGACAACCCATTCCCGGCTGGTGCCTGACCGGAGCTAGTGAGTTGCCGTCCAGCCATTTTTTGATTTCAGCGTGACCGTCGGCAAAAGAAAAACCGCCGGCACCGTTATGAGTGGAAGCGGGCACGTCCGTCCACTTGGCGGTAGTGTTGGGTTGCATCCGTACGGAAAAGAAGCCGTCGTTAATACTGTCCGGACATTCGTCCAGCAGAACCCACAAATTCGCCGAGCCTATCTTTCCGGTATCGCTGGCTTTCAAAAATCTCCGCCAACCCGGAACAGCTCCGCTGATATAGTTGGCTATGTTTGAAACGTCTCCAACAAAACCATTCATCGAATAGCTGCGAACTCGTGGCCCTCTTGCGCCGGGAAAAATATCTGCCGGACACTTGAACACTCCGGCGTTGTTTGCCATATAAGGACCGATCTCGCCGGAAGTCATCAGCACAAAGTTCGTGTTTTGAATATTGGCTCCGAAGGAAGTATCCCAAGTCATTTGTCCATGCACCCACGCAGGCGGGCCGGTGGCGGCACCGGGATTCTCGGGATATTTATCCTGGTTGTCATCCGCATACATTATTATTGCCAGTTGCAACTGTTTGAGATTGTTCATGCAGTAAATTCCCTGTGCCTTCAACTTGGCCTTGCTTAACGCCGGCAACAACATCGCCGCGAGAATGGCGATGATGGCAATAACGACAAGGAGTTCAATGAGCGTAAAAGCCATCTCATTTACGCTCGAAGGGGATGACGCCTTCTGTCGTTGAATTGTTTTTGGCATATCAGAAAATTGACTGATTGATTGTCATGGTCTTCGCTTCCAACTGCAACGCAGTGATATGCAAAATTTGGCTGGCTTAATCGCCTATGGAATCTGACGATAAATTATCACAGAAAACTTGAGTTGCTATCGCATGAATTGCGCAAGTGCCGCGCAACATCCTCGAATTTGGGAGCATTAACAGTAGTTTATCCCTAACTGGTAAATCTCCATTACCGCACAAACATGCGGTAGATAAACTTCGAGCAAGCGCGTAGTTTGAAACCGTCCAACGATCATGCTCAATAATTGCAGCGAAATCTTTGTCAACCCAAATTAAAGTCTTCTTATGAAATTCAAGTCAATAAAGCACGCATTATTAATCGGGCTTATGTTTTG
This sequence comes from uncultured Verrucomicrobiae bacterium, assembly GCA_963746345.1. GTDB lineage: Bacteria > Verrucomicrobiota > Verrucomicrobiia > Limisphaerales > UBA11358 > UBA11358. The sequence goes on along the minus strand of CAVVAN010000004.1, from coordinate 862,404 downwards.
CACGGCCGGAATCATGACGGTAAAAGCATCGAGCACCATAATCACTTTTAGCGTGGATATGTCCACCAATGTCCTTCTTGGGACGTTCGTTCCTGGAACCGATACCGTTTCAGCCAGGGGAACATTCAACGGGTATGGAACTTTTAATTTAGTTCAAGATGCATCACAGTTGCCAGAATATATTTATACCAACACCGTCAATGACACCGCAGATGCCAATGGTGGCGAATTGCAATATAAGTTTTACGATAGCAATGCTAGTTCAACTGGTTGGGAAAATCCAGCCACAGGACAAAACCGATGTGCATTGTTGCCTACAAACAGCGGTGCCAGTCTGGTTTTACCCACGGCTTTCTTCAGCGACGCTGGCGCTCCCGTGGCGAATGTTGTTAATTTTCAAGTTGATATTTCACAACAAATCAACCTTGGCAATTTCGTTCCCGGCACAAGTTCCGTGGAAGTCAGAGGTTCATTCAACGCCTATACTGGCGGCGCGACTCCGTTGACCAATAATACTTCAATTACGGTTCCCGGCGAACCCGGCAATCCTATCTGGCAGGGTTCTTATCTTGTGACAAATTCCCCCTGCGGTGCTGAAGCCTTTAAGTATGTCATTCAGCCGGGCACGGTGTGGGATTCTCCAAGTGCTGTCAATCAAGATGGCGGGGGAAACCGATATTTTGCCAATGTCGCGCAGACTTTACCATTGGTTAATTTTTCCGATGCGCCATATTCGGCGCAATTTTGCACAAACGTGTTCAATGTGGATATGTCCGCCGTGGTTCTCACAGATACCAATTTTGATCCCACTTCACTAACTATAAACGGGAGCTTTAATGGTTGGGGGGCTGGCATTCCGATGACCAACAATCCCGCCGCCGCAAATACGAACCTGTATAGCAGCAGCCAGACAATCTATTCCGGGGCGAATTCAACGATTTATTATCAGTATCGGTATACTCAATTGAGCAATCCCGCGAACACAGTGTATGATCATCTTAACGGTATCAATGGCGGAAGTGGAAACCGATTTTTCGTGGAGCCATTGAGCATCACTTTCACAAACGTGCCTCCGGTCTACTTTAATGACGCCGGCTTGGATGACTATTTGACACAGCCCACACCGGTGCGTTTCAGCGTGGACATGAACGGTGCCGTCGGAACGGATTCACACGTTTTTAATCCATCCGTGGATACGGTCTACATCAATGGTCAGTTTGCCAACTGGTATGCCTGGGCTAGCGGAGTTAATCCCGCTTCGGCACCTCCGGGATATCAAATGGTTGAGGTAGGAACATCAACCATCTATACTAATACCCTTCTCATTCCTGCTGGAACGCCTGTCGCGTTTGACTACAAGTATGGTATGGACGCGGATGCTGTTAATGGAGGCCCCGCAGACGATGAGGCGGCTTCAGGAGTTAATCACTATCGCGTGGTTCGTTCCACTGGATTCAACCCTTATGTGATGCCCACAGACACATTTACCAATCAACCATATGTAGAGCCGTTCTTCAGCAGTGTTAATACCAGTGGCGGCAACCTAACAGTGGGATCAGCTGTAGCTGGGAAGGTTCCTGTAACGTGGCTTGGCCGGCCGGGTGCGCATCTGCAAAGCGCGACCAGTCTAACCGGTTCTTGGACGGATTACCCGAACACCGATGGCACCAATTGGACGGCTGGCTCCAGCACAACCAATGGTTTTATGAGCACCACCAACTGGCCATCCAACGGCAATACGTTCTTCCGCCTGGTTAAACCTTAAGCCGGGTTGAGGGTGAGCAACGCCCGCCCAACCGGCCAAAAGGACGGTTGGGCGGGTTTGGCTTATGATGATACGATAACAATGATAGACATAAAATGAAAAATCGTCGCACAGGATTTACATTGATAGAGTTGCTGGTGGTGATTGCCATCATCGCGATTCTGGCCGCCATGTTGCTGCCAGCTTTGAATAGAGCCAAGATAAGAGCCATTGCCGCCGAATGCATGAGCAATAACAAACAACTCGATTTGGCCTGGATTATGTATTCGGGCGATAACACTGATCATTTGGCGATCAATTCCGACGCGCGCGTGCCAAATTCAGATTTGTTCCCATATCCGGGCGGTGGCCCGTCTTGGATTTCTGGCATACTGGATTGGAGCACCGCCCAGCAAAATACCAACACACTTTATCTGACAGATGATAGATACTCACTCTTGGGAAGCTATCTGGGCCGTTCGGCGAAAGTTTTTGCCTGTCCCGCCGCCAATTATGTCAATTCAGCAATGGCACACCTTGGCTGGGATCACCGCGCCCGGAGCGTGGTTATGGACGGCTCGGTGGGAGATGGATACAAATACGGCCAAACATACAATGCTAATCCTGCTCTCATTACCCCGCACCCTCCCTTTGGTTGGACATCCTTTTATTATGCAAAAAAATCCACGGACTTTCATGTTCCCGGCCCCAGCGATGTCTGGGTGTTCTCTGATGAACATCCTGACAGTATTGACGATGCCATTTTCTACACTGCAAGTTATCCGGTTTCACAACTTGTAGAACTGCCCGGCTGTCAACATGGCGGCGCCTGCGGAATGGCTTTTGCCGACGGCCACGCGGAAATTCACAAATGGACGGGGCCGCTCATGGCCGCCCACCAGTCTGTCATACTGACTCTGCCACCAAACACCTGGATCAATCAACAGACTTCGCCAGTTGGCGCAAACGACCCGGATATAATTTATTTCGCCGCACACACGCCAATAAATTGATTAAGTATTTGTCATTACTAATAAGACTTCATTGAGGCACGACTTCGATTTCATAGAATTTTTGCGGAGATGGCGGAGAATTAGAAATATCCAAATAAGAAGTAGAAAATCCGTTCGCCGGAATGACTCCACTGATAGGAGTGAATGGCTGGCTCAAATTGGTGGTCGCCAAAACAATGTAGTTATGTGTACTCCGCATTGTCGTTGTTCGTGTCACCATCGTAAATTTAACTTCGACTACGGAAACCGAGCAGCGTCATCAATCCGGATAGTCCCATCAGTGCCATCGTGGAAGGCTCCGGTACAGCCACAGTAAAATATTCGCCAGGAGTGTTGGCGAAGTTAAATCCTCGTCCACTTACGGCACTATAAGTCCCGCCGCCACCCAGATCGCCGGTTCCTACCGGCAAGCCCGGCAGCAATTGATTTGACATGTAGCCCTCGCTGGAACCGTTTATAGCGGCAAGAACCTCGATGCTACCCCCTGTGTATCCAATATCGGAGAGCGGAATAACCAGTTCATACCCAGTGGTAGTGGCAGCACCACTGGTGGCGCCACTTAATGCGGCATTGGCAGTTCCCATGGTGCTGACATGGTTGTTATTAACGTAAAGACCTATTGTGCCGCCATCGCTACCTGCATAAATTCCCGTGGAGGTGTTACCGAGAGACCCAACGTAACCGCCGGTATTTGCCACAAGGTTGTATTCTTCACTATACAACGTGCCACCGGAATCGTTCTCGTCGAAGGCAAAGGTTGCATTGAAGCCCGGACTAAAAACGGAGCCATTCATAGCTTGCAAGGAGGCGGTGGCAGGAGCATTCAAAACGTTCTGTCCGCCTGCGGCTCCCCCATCAATGAATACATTCAGGTAATTGCCGTTGTTTTCGACGTTACCCGCTAGAAATAAGTACAAATTTCCACTGGAAATCTGGCCATAAGCGGCATCCAACTCGGAACCGCCACCTGAATCCACGCCGCCGGCATTACCGAAGCCGGTATTGATGGTTTGGATGGCCAGCGGGCTGCCGTAGAAAGCATTATTGACGGTGCCATTCAGATATTGACCATGAACTCTTACAAGACCGGTTGCAATGAATGCGGTTGAAAGATAAACGAATGCCTTAATTTTCATAATAGTTGATTTTGGGAATTAATGTTAATGTCTTAAACTTCTGCCTTCTGATTAGATTTTAAGCTATCAATTTTTCAACAGCAGTGCTACCGCATGTTCATGCGGTAGGCGTCCGATTAATTTGTTTGCTGATAATTATGACTTGTTCAGCCGGTAAAAGGCAGTGTCGTCAGATGATGGGCTGACATTGACATAAATACTCGTCGCGTTGGTCTGATATAGCGACGGTGAAATTTCAGTCCACGGCGGCGGATTTCCGGACAAGGTCGGACTGGAATACAAATCCCATTCAGGATAGACATTTGGCCAGGAAATATTCACCGCAGCATTTGTCGGCGTGATTATAAGCTGCGGCAGAGCATTGGGCGTTTGCGAGAGAATCAGCGCGCTGTAAGGCCCGATGGCGACGCTGGCTGTGGCCGGGTTGCCGCTGGCAGTCACGACGGAACTGCCATTGTTGCCGTAGTCCGAACCATAGTTGGTGGAGTCGCTATTGAAGTGAACATACCAAGTGCCCGCCGAAGGGAAATTCAAGTTGTAAATGGGGTAATTGGTGTTGCCGAAATTGGCGATCACCACCGCGTCCTGACTCGGAGCGGCAGATTTCCAACGGTGAAAAGCAATCAGTTTGCTGACGTTGTCTACTTGTAGCATGGCACACTGGTCGCCTTCCAGCCCAGGCGTATAGCCCTTCAAATCGCGGCGAGCGCTGATGAGATCGCGGTAAAGTTGGACGATGTTGCCGTAAGTATTCGTTTTGGTCCAATCTACGGACTGGCTTGAATCGAACGACTGATTTTCAAGCATCTCCTGGCCTTGGAAAAACATCGGCACACCGGGCGCCGTGAATGCCACGGTGGCGCCGAGAGTAGAAAGTTTCCTTGCTCGATAGCTATTGGGCGTGGCCGGATCAATTGCCGTCACCAGCCGGCTGCCGCCATTCAAATCGCCAACCACATCGTGCGATTCAAGAAAAACTACGCGAGCTGAACTGGCAGTGCCACCATAGCGAACATTATATTGGATTGCGTTTGCGATGAGGTTCATGTCACGGCTCGCATCCACTGTATTCGTCAAGACCGGCGTCACCGTGTAGGGAAAGCTGGTATCCCATGCACTATCAAATCCAATGTAATTATACACATCCTCGGCAATGCTGATTTTACCGGAGTAATTGGTGTGAATCATGGCATTGATGGCGTTGATGAGATTTCCAGAAGCAGGAATATAGTTATTAAGATTATCGTGCATCATTAGGTCGGGTGTATCCCAGCGGAACCCGTCCACATGATTTTCGCTTAACCACATAGTGAAGTTGTCCTGAATGAAGCTGCATACCTCGTTGCTGCTGAAATTTGGGCGCGTATTTCCATAAGGTGTGATTTGAAGGTTAGTATCAGCTTCGTAAAAATAAATGCCACCACCGATCGGGCCACCGCCTGAATAGCCATCGAAGTTCCACATATCCAGATCCGATGGTCCGTAATGGTTATGGACAACATCCAACAAGACCGCGAGGCCGCGTGCGTGACACGCCTTGACAAAAATTTTGAATCCGTCCGGCCCGCCGTATTGGCTGTTGTCAACCGCGAACAGTTGTGCAGGGTCATAGCCCCAACTGTCGCCAGTGTTGCCGAACTCCGCAATCGGCATGACTTCAACGGCATTGACGCCAAGGCTTTTCAAGTAATCCAATTTGTTGGTGGCCGCAACGAAACGGCTGGGCACAGAACTCGACGGAAACGTGCCCATGTGAAGTTCATAGATGAACAAGTCATTTTGCGCAGGTGGTGTCAGGCTGTCGCCGGCCCAGTTAAAAGCAGTTGGGTCATAGACGATGCTGTTGCCGCCCGCACCGGGAGCGGTGACCAGCCGCGCGCGCGGATCATTCTTGTAAGGAGTTGAAGCTCCAGTGAAATAATATTTATATTGCGAGCCATTGGTTATTCCCGGCAAATCCAGCGACCAAATGCCGTCTGCGCCATTGGTTTGCTCTTGGCTTAAGTGCGTAGTGGTGGTTGACCAATTATTAAAGCTTCCGGGAAGATATACACTCGTCGCGTTAGGCGCCCATACACGAAATGTCACTCCCGTGCCAGACGCATCGTGATACGGTGTTGATCCCCATCCCGGCCGACTGGATTGAGCGAACGCTGTTGCTGCAAATGCAAGCGCACCACAAATGAGAAAAATGAGGGTCAAAGCAGCCGGATTGGAACGGCGGTGAAAAAAAATCATATTGAAACGGATTCAGGATTTTTTCATTTGAAAATTCGAGTGTCCTTAAAATTAACCCACAAAAACACCTCGTCAAACAATAACAATCTTCCCCCTTTGTTTTTCATCAAAACATGACTTCCACTCTCGCACTGTCGGTGACATCGAACACTCATACCACGATTCTCACGGCACAGCCACCGCATGTTCGTGCGGTCGTTTCGATGAATCGTGACGATGATGATTTGGCGGCAATGGATTTGCTAACGAAGCGATGGGCCAAGCTGTTGAAATGTTCAACGGTGATCTTCCAGCCAAAAATCAATGCAGAGAAAATCGAACGAGCCTTAAATTTTTAGAATGCTTAACAAACGGATTTCTTATACTCTTGGAATGCTGCGGTAATTTATGATGAAATTTTTGAATTTAATCCATTCACACAGACGCAAGCTGGCGTTGTGGTTTATTTATCTGCTGCTTGCCTACGCAGTTCTCGGTTTCCTGATTTTGCCGCCGATTATCCGCAGCGTGGCGGTGAAACAACTTTCCAAACAACTCGGTCGCGATGTTTCAATACAGAAGATCAAAATCAATCCATTTGCATTTTCCACGACCGTTCGCGGCCTGCTCATTAAAGACAGAAATGGCCAGCCGTTAGTTTCGTGGGACGAGGTTTATGTGAATTTTCAATTGTCGTCGCTGTTCGCCAAAGCATGGACGTTCAAGGAAATCAGCACATCGAAACCGTTCGTGCATGTGCAGATTAACGAGGACGGCACGTTCAATTTTTCCGACATCCTCGCCAAGTTTTCAACCAATTCTGCGCCCGCCAAACCGAAGACAAGCGCGAAACCTCTGACGGTTTGCATCGAGCGGCTGCGCATTGACGGAGCCCGCGTGGATTTTGAAAATCATTATGCGGCGGCAAATCCCGCAGTAAAAAATGAAGCGACTAATGTCGTTACCAAACCGATGGAGCCAGAAACAGTAGAGGCAAATGTGTCCTTGCTCCGTTCGATGACAAACGCAGTGGCGATGTTGTTGGACAGTGCCGGTCAATCCAGCGGCACGGTCAAGAGTTTGGATGCGACCAATTGCGCGGTGCATTTTGAGGATTGGGCGAATTCGCGTCCGGCAAAACTGGATTTGAGCGACATCACGCTCGCGGCGAAAAATATTTCGAATCTGCCCGTCACAAATGTTACGGTTGAATTGTCATTGCGCTGGAACAAGGACGGTTCCATCAAGGTCGCAACGGCGGTTTCGCTCAAGCCGTTGAGCGCCGATGTTCAACTCGACCTCGACCGGCTTGATTTGGGCACGCTCGATCCGTATCTCGAACCGAAGTTGAATTTGTTCATTCTCGGCAGCAAAGTCGGGCTGCACGGAAAAATCAGTTTGCGCACGCCGGAAAATCAATTACCGAAAATTACTTTTAGCGGAGATGCAAGTCTTGACGATTTTCGGACCGTGGATGGTGTGATGGCCGAAGATTTGTTGAAATGGGATTCATTAAGGGTCAGCGGCATTGACGTGAACTTGAATCCCGAAACTGTCGCCGTCAGGGAAATCGCAGTGGACAACGCTTACGCGCGGCTTGTTATTGAAACAAACAAGACCATCAATCTGCTCAATGCGTTGCGGATGACGAATGCGCCGACGACAAATGAAACGAAAGTTGCGGTTGTAAAAAAATCCACCGCGCCGAGCTCACCGTTGCCGCAAATTTCCGTTGGCAGTATGGTCGTCTCAAATGCGTCCATCAATTTCACCGACCGTTCGCTTCAACCAAACGTGAACATGGTGATCGAGAACGCGGGCGGAATAATTTCAGGAATTTCTTCGGAACAGCTTCAACACGCGAATGTAGATTTGCACGCCATGGTGGATGGCATCGGCCCGGCGGCCATCACCGGCGTCATCAATCCGTTTAGCGGCACATTGACGAACGACATAAAAATTTCGGTCAAAGACGTGGACTTGACGCCGACTGGCCCGTATTCGGGAAAATTCGCCGGCTATGGCATTGCGGAAGGAAAATTAAATCTCGACCTCACCTATGAACTGGTCGGCAAAAAATTGAATTCAAAAAATATCATCATGCTCGACCAGTTCACGTTTGGCGAAGCGGTGAACAGTCCCGACGCAACGCACCTTCCGGTGCGTCTGGCGGTGGCAATTTTGAAAGACCGCGAAGGAAAAATCGTTATGGACGTGCCGATTCAAGGCAGCCTCGACGATCCAAAATTTCGCATCGGCAAAGTGGTTCAACGCGCCATTGTGAACATCCTCGAAAAAGTCGCCACGTCGCCGTTTTCGTTGCTCGGCGCGGCGTTCGGCGGCGGCGGCGAAGAACTCGGTTATCAGGATTTTGCGCCGGGCAGCGCGGAGTTGACGGCTGACGACGTGAAGAAATTGGATGCGTTGTCGAAGGGACTTTATGAAAGACCGGGTTTGAATCTGGAAATTTCCGGCAGCGTTGACCCCAAAGGCGACCGCGAAGGTCTGCAGCGCGCCATGCTGGACAAACAAATCCGCACGCAAATCTGGATGAAGCTCCGCAAATCACAACAGGCGACAAATTCCGTTGACCAAATCATTCTTCCGCCGGATGAACGGGCGCGGTGGGTGAAGAAATTTTACGGCGAGGCTCTGGCCGATGGAAAAATCACTCCGGAACTTCTCGCAGCGAACACAAATCTCGCCGATTACGCCGCGCAGGTTTTGCCCCACGAGTTGAAGGAAGAAAAAGGTGCGACGCTGCTGTTAAAATCGTCTTTGTCTCGAAATTCAAAAATCGCTCCGACGGTTTATCAAACCAGACTTGTTCCGCCGCCTGACCCGATGGAAGCCGTATTGCTGGCAACTTTACCGGTAAGCGAGGACGACTTGGAAACTCTTGCCGCCACGCGGGCGAAAGCGGTTCAAAATTACTTGCTGCAAAGTGGAAAAGTTAAGGCACCACGCTTATTTCTCACCGCCAAAGGCGCGTCCTTCCGCAGCGACGGCAGTCGCGTCTATCTGCAATTCCAATGAAATGGGCTTTATTAAGTTGTAAATCGTTATCAAAAAACAAGAAATTAAATATAGCAAAAAACTTTTCTGAAAATAGTAGTTGACTATTTAGTCCACTTTGCTAAATTGTCATCGTGCTTCGGCAATAAATAGATCGAAGCTTAAAAACAAAAAAGATTATGGGCCGCGTTAGTGATGCAAAACAAAGATTGATGGATGCCGTGCTGGACTTGATTTGGTCCGGCTCGTATGGCAGCACGACCATTGATGACATCTGCGAGAAGGCTGGCGTCAAGAAGGGCAGCTTTTATTATTTCTTTGATTCCAAAGCGGAATTGGCGGCGGAAGCAGTCGAGGCCAGTTGGCAGAACCACCGCGCAGAGTTTGATGGGATTTTTTCTGCAACGGTTCCACCACTGGAACGACTGAAGCAATTCTGCAATTTCACCTATAAAATGCAGCGTGAAATCAAATCAAAATATGGCCGCGTGCTGGGTTGCGCGCAGGCTTCGCTCGGTTCGGAAATTTGCACGCAAGAGAATGCTTTGCAGAAAAAAATCCAGCAAATCATGGATCAAAAGCGCAAATATATCGAATCCGCCGTCCGCGACGCGCACGCTGCCGGGTTGATTCACGCGCCCGATGCCGCCGCCAAAGCGCGGATGATTTTTGCCTATTACGAAGGCGCGCTGACGCAGGCGCGGATTCAAAATGATGTGGAGGTCTTGCGCGAAATCGCCAGCGGAATGTTCGCCATGCTCGGCGTGAAGGAAAAGAAAGCTTTGGCTGTTGCCGCTTAAAATATTTTTGAGCACATACTTTACTAAACAGACAACTATAAAATTAAAACAAATTATGAATACGACCAACAAAAACAAAAAAATTAATACTGAACCAAGCATCGCGAATCGCTGCGTGCAATCTTGCAAACAATTGCTCGCGGGAATTGAGCAGGCCAAAAATAAAATCGTCGCCGAGTTCCGCGACATCGTGGAATTAAATCAAAAATCATTTGATCTCGCTTTGAACGAAGCCGAGGCTTTGGCGTGGCAGACGGATTATCCGCAATTGTTTTTTCCGATCGCTGGCGCTGGAAAAAATCCAAGCGGTCGCGGCATGGCAAACGCGCCGGCAAATTTTGCAACAACCGCGTTTGGCTTTTGCCCAAGCCACGTGATCGCTGGAACTAAACAATTAACTTAAAAGGAGAAACAATCATGAAGCCAAAAATTTTTCATCTATCCATTTCGGCGCTGGCTATTGGCGCGCTGGCATATTTCGCGGTTGCAGCCATAAAGTCAGCCAGCAAGGTCCGCCGCCGCCGCCGTCACGGTCGCGCCGGTCGAGCAAAAGGAAATTGTCGAGTGGAGCGAATTCACGGGCCACACCGAGCCGGTGGATTCGGTGGAAATCCGTCCGCGCGTTTCGGGCTACATTCAGGAAGTGCGTTTTCAATCCGGGCAATTGGTGAAAAAAGGCGACGTGCTGTTCGTGATTGATCCGCGCTGGAACCAGGCGGTGTTCGATCAGCGCCAGGCCGAATATGATCAGGCCAAGAGCGAAGCATGACCGCACCGACAAATTGTTGGCGAACAATGCGATTTCCGCGGAAGAAGCCGAGGCGCGAAAATCCAAGGCGGAAGTCGCGAAAGCGGCGCTCGATTCGGCGCGGCTTGATCTGGAATACACGGAAGTGCGCGCGCCGATTGACGGTCGCGTGAGCCGCGCGCTGTTGACCGAAGGAAATTATGTCAGCGGCAACGCCGGTTCGGCCTCGCTGCTCACGACGGTGGTTTCGGTGAATCCGGTTTATGTCTATGCGGACATTGACGAAGACACGCTGTTGAAATTCAACGAACTTGTGCATTCAAAAAAATTGGGAACGACCGACGACGGAAAAATTCCCGTTGAATTGCAACTCGCCGACGAATCGGAATTTCCGCACAAAGGCTACATCGAATCGTTCGACAACCAACTCGATCCGGACACCGGCAGCATTTTGTTGCGCGCGGTTTTTCCGAATGACGACGGCCGCATCGTGCCCGGATTGTTTGCGCGCATCCGCATTCCCTTGAGCGAACGTCATCAACGCTTTGCTGGTTGACGAGCGTGCCATCGGCACGGATCAGGCGAATAAATTTGTGCTGACGCTGACTCCGACGCAACACGGTGCAATATCAAGCCGTCGAACTGGGCCCGCTGATTGACGGCAAACGCGTCGTGCGCTCCGGCTTGGCAGCGGGCGAAAAAATCGTCGTGAACGGCCTGGCGCGCGTCCGTCCGGGAATGCCGGTGACGCCGCAGGATGAAACGGCCAGCGCCGAGGGCCAGAAAACCGCGCAGAAGTAAAATTCTTGCGCGAAAAATTTAATTCAAAAAGGTTGGACCAAAAACCGTTATGAACTTTTCACATTTTTTCATCAAGCGCCCGATTTTTGCGGGCGTGTTGTCCATCGCGATTTTCGTGATGGGACTGCTCGCGATGTTCAAATTGCCGATCAGCGAATATCCCGAAGTCGTGCCGCCGACGATTGTCGTGAAGGCGACTTATCCCGGCGCGAATCCAAAAACCATCGCCGAGACCGTCGCGTCGCCGCTCGAACAAGCCATCAACGGCGTCGAAGGTTCGCTCTACATGTTTTCGCAGGCGACCGGCGACGGCGTGATGACGCTGACGGTGACGTTCAATCTCGGCACCGACCCGGACAAGGCGCAGGTGCAGGTGCAAAACCGCGTTTCGCAGGCGCTGCCGAAATTGCCGGAAGAAGTCCGCGACCTCGGCGTCACGACGACCAAGCAATCGCCCGACCTCACGATGGTCGTCCATTTGTTTTCGCCCGACGGCCGTTACGACGATGTTTATATCCGCAACTACGCGACGTTGCAGGTGAAGGACGTGCTCGCGCGCATTCCCGGCGCGGGCGACGTGGAAGTTTTCGGCTCCGGCGATTACGCGATGCGCGTCTGGCTCAACCCGGACAAAATCGCCGCGCGCAATCTCACCGCGAGCGATGTCGTCGCCGCCATCCGCGAACAAAATGTGCAGGTCGCCGGCGGCGTCATCGGCCAGCAGCCGGTCAAATCGCCGGTGAATTTTGAATTGCAGGTCAACGTCAAAGGCCGGCTGATTTCCGAGGAGGAATTCGGCAACATCATCGTCAAGACCGGGCCGAACGGCGAAAAAACTTTGCTCAAAGATGTCGCGCGCATCGAACTCGGCGCGGGCAGCTACGCGCTTGCGTTCGTTGCTGAACAACAAAACGGCGGTGGCCATTCCGATTTTCCAGACGCCGGGCGCGAATGCGCTGGAACTTTCCAAAAACGTCCGCGCCAACGATGGAGGAATTGAAGAAAAATTTCCCGGAAGGAATTGATTATTCCGTCGTGTATGACCCGACGGTTTTCGTGCGGCATTCGATTGAAGCCGTCATTCATACGTTGCTCGAAGCGATTCTGCTCGTCGTCATCGTCGTCATCATTTTCCTGCAAACCTGGCGCGCGGCGATCATTCCGCTCGCGGCGGTTCCGGTTTCGCTCATCGGCACATTTCTCGATCATGCTCGCGTTTGGGTTTCAGCATCAACGCGCTTTCGCTCTTCGGCCTGGTGCTGGCCATCGGCATCGTCGTGGACGACGCCATTGTCGTCGTCGAAAACGTCGAGCGAAATATCGCGCGCGGTTTGTCGTCCATTGGACGCGGCGCGACAGGCGATGAACGAAGTGACCGGCCCGATCGTCGCGACGGCGCTGGTGTTGTGCGCGGTGTTTGTGCCGACGGCGTTCATCAGCGGCTTGACCGGACAATTTTACAAACAGTTCGCGCATCACGATTGCGATTTCGACGGTCATTTCCGCGTTCAATTCGCTGACGCTTTCGCCCGCGTTGTGCGCGGTGCTGCTGAAAGATCATCATGCGCCGAAAGATTGGCTGTGGCGCGTGATGGAAAAGTCGTTCGGCTGGTTTTTCCATCCGTTCAACCGCGTGTTCGCGTGGGCGGGCAAGCAAATATTCCGCCGGCGTCGCCAGCGTGCTGCGCAAAAGCGTCGTCGCGCTGATCATTTATGGCGGACTGGTTTTGCTGACCGGCTGGAGTTTCAACAAAGTGCCGACCGGCTTCGTGCCGACGCAGGACAAACAATATCTCATCGCGTTCGCGCAATTGCCCGACGGCTCGTCGCTCGACCGCACGGAAGCTGTGATCCGCCGGATGTCGGACATCGGCTTGAAACAGCCCGGCGTGGAATCGGCGGTGGCGTTTCCCGGATTGAGCATCAGCGGATTCAGCGTCGCCCCGAACGCAGGGCATTGTTTTCTTCACGTTGAAACCGTTTGAAGAACGCACGACGCCAAGAATTTGAGCGGCCCGGCCATCGCCGCCGCGCTGAATCAGAAATTAAGCGTCGATTCAGGACGCGTTCGTCCTTACCGTGCCGCCGCCGGCGGTCATGGGCCTGGGCACGATCGGCGGATTCAAACTTTATGTCGAAGACCGCGCCGACCTCGGCTACGACGCGCTTTATCAAAATCTGCAGAACATCATCGGCAAAAGTTATCAGACGCCCGGACTCGCCGGAACGTTTTCTCGACCTTCACCGTCAACGTGCCGCAACTGGACGCGGACGTTGACCGCGTGAAAGCGAAGACGCAAGGCATGCCGCTGGATAATCTTTTCGAGACGTTGCAGATTTATCTCGGCTCGCTTTACGTCAATGATTTCAACCGCTTTGGCCGCACCTACGAAGTCATCGCGCAGGCCGACTCGCAATTCCGCGCGCATCCCGAAGACATCACGCGCCTCAAAACGCGCAATGACAAAGGCGAAATGGTTCCGCTCGGCGCCGTCGTGAAAGTGACGGAATCGCACGGCCCGGACCGCGTGATGCGTTACAACGGTTATCCCGCCGCGGAAATCAACGGCGCGCCCGCGCCCGGTTTCAGTTCCGGCCAGGCCGAGGCCGCGATGGCAAAACTCGTCAGCGAAAATCTGCCGCGCGGCATGGCGTATGAATGGACGGATCTGACCTACCAGCGCATTCTCGCCGGCAACACGGCGTTGTATGTTTATCCGCTGTGCCTGCTGCTCGTGTTTCTGGTGCTGGCCGCGCTCTACGAAAGTTTTCGTCTGCCGCTCGCCATCATCTTGATCGTGCCGATGTGCCTGCTGTTCGCCATCACCGGCGTGTGGCTCAAGGGCAGCGACAATAATATCTTCACGCAAATCGGCTTGATCGTGCTCGTCGGCCTCGCGTGCAAAAACGCGATTCTGATCGTCGAATTCGCCAAGCGCAAACAGGACGAAGGCATGTCGCCGTTCGACGCGGCCATCGAAGCCTGCCGTCTCCGTTTGCGTCCGATCTTGATGACTTCACATCGCGTTCATCGCGGGCGTTTTCCCGCTCGTCGTCGCGCACGGCGCCGGCGCGGAAATGCGGCAGGCCATGGGCATCGCCGTGTTCTCCGGCATGATCGGCGTGACGCTGTTCGGATTGTTTCTGACGCCGGTGTTTTATGTCACGCTGATGAAACTCGGCTCGCAGAAAAAACCTGCGACGACTCCCGAAGCAAAAAATATTTCGCCCGGCTCAAGCGCGGCGACGACAGGAATCGTCGCGATTGCGCTGCTGTTCACAATTGTTTCCGCGAAAGCCGGTTTGCTGACCATCGGCCCGGATTACAAACAGCCGACCAATTCGTTCCGGCAAATTACAAGGCGGTGGAATTCGGCAATTGGAAAGAAGGCCAGCCGCTCGACAATGTGCCGAAGGGAAATTGGTGGGAAATTTTTGGCGACACCAATCTGAACGCGCTGGAAGCGCAGGCGTTGCAGGCCAATCAGCAACTCAAAGCCGCCGTCGCGCGCGTGGATCGAGGCGCGCGCCACCGCGCGCGTCGCGCGCGGCGATTTGCTGCCGAGCTTGAGTTTGGATCCGAGTTTTACGCGCGAAGCGTTATTCGCCCAACGCCAATCCCAGCTTCGGCAACATCACGGCGAACACTTTCAGCACGCCGCTGGATTTGAGTTACGAAGTGGATTTGTGGGGCCGCGTGCGCCGCAGTTTTCAAAGCGCGCGCGCCGACGCGCAGGCGTCGCTTGCGGATTATTACAATGTGCTGCTGACGCTGCAATCCGACGTCGCGCAAAATTATTTTCGCATTGCGCTCGCTCGACGCGGAAATCGCCACGGTCAACGGCACGATTGATTTGCGCCATGAACAAGTGCGGCTCGTGCGCAGCCGGTTCGAAGGCGGCATCGGCAGCGAACTTGGATGTCGCGCAGGCCGAAACCGAACTGGCCACGACCGAAGCCGAAGCCGCGTCGCTCGCGCAACGCCGCGATCAATTGGAAAATGCCATCGCGATTTTGGTCGGCGAAAATCCGGCGAATTTCAAACTCGCCGCGTTGGAAACGCGAACACGAATTGGAATCCGCAGCCGCCGGAAATTCCCGCCGGATTGCCTGCCGATTTGCTCGAACGCCGTCCTGATGTTGCCCAAGCCGAACGTCAACTCGCTTCGGCCAACGCCAAAATCGGCGTCGCCAAAGCCGCATTTTTCCCGGTGCTGACGCTGACCGGTTCCGGCGGTTATTTGAGCGGCGACGTTTCGACATTGTTCAATTGGGACAGCCGCACCTGGTCCATCGGGCCGAGTCTTTCGCTGCCGATTTTTGCGGGCGGACGCAACCGCGCGAATTACCAGCGCTCGCAGGCCGCGTTTGACGAAGCCGACCGCGCTGTATCGCCAGCAAGTTCTCGTCGCGTTTGGCGAAGTGGAAGACAGTCTTTCCGGAATCCATCATCTCGCCGTCCAGTCGGAAGCGCAGGAACGCGCCGTGACCAGCGCGCGTCGCGCAGCCGATCTGGCCACCGACCGTTATCGTTCCGGCATCGTGGCCTACATCGAAGTCGTGGACGCGAACCGCGACGCGCTTACCGCCGAACGCGCCAACGCCCAACTTGCAGGCCAGCGTTTGATTGCCAGCGTTCAATTCATCAAGGCGCTTGGTGGTGGCTGGAGTGAACAACAACTTGTGGTCGGCGCGGTTTCTGTCAATTCTCGACCATTAACCGCAAGCCAAAAATGAAAATGACAATCGAAACCAACCGGAATCCTTCGATAGCTGTATCCATCTCCTGAAATTTTTGGATTCATTTTTTGATGGAAGCCTGAATTACAAATCACTCGGAATTTTTTATCACTGTGAGAAAAAAAAGACAACGTATTGCCGCTCAAATCGAGTCAACATTCAAGAACTCTTCCAATTTTCCATAAAAATTACAATTTTGGTTTGCAGATGAAATCGGCACGCACAGTGCTAATAGAATGCAAGTGTTGACGTTGTTGAAGGTGGAAAATTGGAGCTGGGGAGGAACACGGTGCGCGCGCCTCGATGGATTTGTCCGCAAATCAGTTTGCGACTGAAGACCCCCAAGGAGGTGGTGGGTTGCGTTGAAGCCAGGCGAGGCGCGCGTTGTCGTAAAATTTTCGGGCATTCGCGCGTCAAATTGATTAATCTGCATCTCATGCAGCAAACGACTTTGACGCTTGGACATTCGCCCGATCCCGACGACGCCTTCATGTTTTACGCGCTCGCGAAGGATTTGATCCCGACGCACGGCTTTCGTTTCGAGCACATTTTGCAGGACATCCAGACGCTGAACGAACGCGCCACGCGCGGCGAACTCGACATCTCCGCCGTCAGCATCCACGCCTACGCCTACGTTCAGCGACAAATACGCGCTTCTGCCCAGCGGCGCGAGCATGGGCGATGGCTACGGCCCGATGCTCGTGGCAAAACAAAAATTTTCCCGCGAAGAAATCGCCAAGAAAAAAATCGCCGTGCCGGGAACCATGACCAGCGCATTTCTCGCGTTGCAACTCTGGCTGGGCAAACCTGCGAAGGAATTCAATTATGTTGTCGTGCCGTTCGACCAGATTTTTTCCGCCGTGAAAAATGGAACGGCCGAAGTCGGTCTGATCATTCACGAAGGCCAATTGACTTATCAAAACGAAAAACTAGTTGTGTGCGAAGACCTCGGCATTTGGTGGGGAAAACAGAACGACGGCTTGCCGCTGCCGCTCGGCGGCAATGTCATTCACAAAAAATTTGATCTAGCGACGCGCAAAAAAATTTCCGACACACTTACCGCCAGCATTCAATTCAGCCTTGATCACCGCCCCGAGGCGGTGCAGCACGCGCTGCAATACGCCCGCGACATGGGCCGCGACCTGGCCGACAAATTTGTGGGGATGTATGTGAACCACTGGACGCTTGATTACGGCGAACGCGGGCGCGAATCCATCCGCCGATTTCTCGGTCAAGGTTTCGAGCGCGGCCTGATTCCGCACCGGCAGGAATTGGAATTTGTGGTTTAACTTTTTCGCACCGCGCCGTTTTCCATTTTTGCGACGAGTGGAAAAATGTCGCGTTGCAGGCAGAACGCCACGTCGTCGCGCAGTTCGGGAATCGCCAGCAATCGTCGTGCGTTTTCTGCGTTGCGGACTGCGCCGGGCAAATCCGATTTCGCTTTCAGCCAAGCCTGCAGCGCGACTTGCGCGGAATCGGAAAGGGTAGGGATGGCGCGCTGCGCCGTCCGGTCATCGCGGCGCGATGACCCTACCAATAACTCACACAACGCGCCCGCCGCCAGCATGTCTTCATCCGCCCGGTTTTCCCGCGTGCCGGCGCAGACGAGCAGAATGGTTTCGGCCTTTTCCCGCTGCAGGAATTCCGCTGTCGCGTTTAAGTTCAAAAATGACGACGCCAGAATTGTTTTTGCGCCGACGCAGGCGCGGAGTGCGCGGGTGCCATTCGTCGTTGTGGAGACGATGGTTTTGCCGCGCACTTTTTCCGGCGTGTATTCGCGAGGCGAATTGCCGAGGTCGAAATCAATGCCGTTGGCGGAAATGCGAACTCCGTTGCGTTCACCGCCGAGCAAAACAATTTCTGCCTTCTGCCTTCCACCTTCTGCCTTGATTTCCAGCGCCTCGGCGATTTCGCTGACGGGGATGATGGCTTGGGCGCCGTGGTGCAGCGCGGTCACAAACGTGCTGGTCGCGCGCAGCACGTCGAACACGACGCACGCGGTCGCGCGCAAATCGCGTTGGGCGAGCGCGGGCAATTCCGCCGGCGTCAGGATGGTTTCAATTTTCATTTTGCGTCGCGCGAAGGTCGTGAAGAAAATTTGCAGCCTATCTAGCTGTTAGGCCATTTTATTCCCATACGACGAAAATCCTCCGTCTTTATTTTTTTTAGCGATTCAAGAGTTTCAGCTAGGTTTTCCTCGCTGAATCGTTCCATGATTTTATCCCAATTATTGGCAAGAAATGTCGAGTTCAATTCATTCGTTAAATTATTACTGGGCACTTTTATTCTTCCAGAAAATCCAACATAATCGGGTAACTTGTGACCAATAAGCTGAGACACATGAGAAAACCCATAAGCATAATGATTGCTATCCTGCAACCGACGAAATGTCATTAGCATCTCCCCTCTTCCGGAAGTTAACCATATCTCGATGTCGTCTGATTGAAGCGTTACCGAGGCACCATCACAATCGGGTCGTTCAATTTGAGTGCTGACAATCTTGAAATTATAAGACTCAAACAATGGCGCACAATTTTTAACCAGAAACTTTAAAAGAATTAACAGGTTCATAATTTAAAAGTCTTTCGGAATTGCTTTTACATTGGCCTTTATCAGCATGACTTTATGAAAGCGCACTTACAAATTTCTTTCAAGCAAAAGCTATTTCAATTTCGTCCGCATGTAATGAAAAAGATATTGCTGGGCGTAACCGGCGTGCGGGCCGAAATGCGTTTCTGCAAAGCGGCGCAGGCGTGGCTCGCTGGCGCGGCGGCGCGGGAAATAAAGCCGTTGCAGCGCGCGTTCAATCCAGACATCCACGGGAAACGCGGAATCAAATCCGTAGGCGAAGAGCAAAACGCAGTCGGCAATCTTCCCGCCCACGCCGCGCAGTTTCATCAGCTCCGCGCGCGCTTCGGCGTAATCCAGCTGGCGGATTTTTTCCAGGTCGAATTTTCCCTCGGCAATCTGCCGCGCGGCGGCGAGCAGGTTGGGCGCGCGAAAACCCATTTTGCAGGCGCGCAATTGTAATTCAGTCAGCGAAGCGATTTTTTTTGCGGATGGAAACGAATTCATTGTTGGGAGGGTCGCCGTGTCGCCGTCCCTGAAATTTGGGTCGCCGACACGGCGACCCTCCCAATTCAAGATTGGTTCACCGAAGCGTTCGCAGAGCAGCGAGACAATCTGCCGGATTTGGACGATTTGCTTGGTTGAGGACAAAATGAACGATGCGAGACATTCCCACGGGTCTTGGCGCAGCAGCCGCAGGCCGCGACAACTGGCGACGGCGCGCTTCATCGGTTCGTCGTCGGGAAATGCGTCGAGAATTTTTTTCAATTCGATTTTGGTTTGTAGAAAATCGTGAAGCCAATCCCAATTTTTCTGTGGCGCGGCGGCTTCGGCAAAAATTCCTTCGCGCGTTTGCGTCAACCGCACGAAATTTTTCCCGACGATGCCGGTCCACGAATCTTTTTCTTTTTTCCAGCGGAAGGCCTGACCGGAATCAAGCGTCGCGGCTAAATCATAATCGCGCGCGGGCAGAAAAATTTCCGTCGCGGCCATTTTATTTCAAGTTGTAGCAGGCCCAGAAATGCTCGCGGTGAAAAACGCGGTCGCCAATCTTGATGTCGCGCTCGCCAAGATCGGTGACGGATTCAAATTCCTGCGCGATGCGCGGCGGCAGCAACGTTGGCGGCGGTGTCGCGCGATTTATTTGCTGGCGCGCGAGCCATTTCCACGGCCAGTCGCCCTCGAGTTTGTAAAGTTCAGATTCGGAAACAAAAATGGCGTTTTGTCCTTTGCGGTCGGCGCGATAATCGTATTGCGGCCAGAAATAAAATTGATTCGCCGGTGTGTCCGAATCCGCAGAATAAACGAGCGGCTCGGAAGTCGTCACGTCGCGCCGCGCTTGCGGGATGTAAAACGAATAAAGTCCGGTGATGCCGTAATGGCTGCAAATAATGAACGCGGGTTCGCCTTGTTGCTGAAGTTTTTCGCGCTCCGTTTCGGCGAGTTGGGCGGATTGTTTCCACGCGCGCAGGCGGCGCGACGGGTCTTTTTCGCCGGGCAAAAGGCGTCCGGTTATTTTGCCGGTGAGATTGCTGTCATACATGATTGCGGCGGCGAAAAATCCGAGCGCGAGGCCGATTGTCAAAAACGGTTTGACCAGACGCGAGCCGTCACGCAGTCGCGCGTCCCAATAAACGACCATCAAACAAAACATCGGCGGCAGGGCGGGCGCGATCCAATTCGGCAAAATGCGCGAATGAAATGACCAAATCAAATGGCCGAGCAAAATCGGCGCGCTCATGCAAAAAAAATAAAGCCAGAGCGGACGTTCGCGGCGGAATTTCCAACAGGCAATCATTGCCCAAATTGCGCCAATGAAAAAAATCGGATTGAGCAGCGCGAATTCCTGGAAAATAAAATCCCAGAAATAACGGAGCGTGGGATGCCATTTGCCGTGAAGTCCGGCGTTGCCCGCGACGTGCGTGGCGGTGATCCAATGGTGCTGCGAGTTCCAAATGACGACGGGCAGCGTGCAAATCGCAAAAACCAGCAGCGCGAGCCACGGGCCGGGTTTTCGCAAATGGATTCGCGCGGGTGGCCAGAGCGCGAAGAAAATTCCAAAACAAATGATTTCATAGAGCGCGCTGTATTTGCAAAGAAAGGCAAGTCCCATCGCGAGGCCGGTGACGAGCCAGTCGCGCGTTTTTCCATCCGGTTGCGCCGCGCGCCAGCCCGCGACCATCGCCCATGTCCAGCATAAAACCAACGGCGAATCAATCGTCATCAAAATGGTGCCGACGCTGAGCAACGGCACGGCGGTGACGACCAGCAACAACCAAAATGCGCCGCGCGCGTTGACTTCGCGTGAAAAAAATCGCAAAACCATGACGCTCAAAATCGCCGCGAAGAGCGGCGAAAAAAATCGGACGCCAAATTCCGTGTCGCCAAAAATGTGAGTGCCGACGAATTGAATGAGCGCGATTCCCGGCGGCTTGCTGTAATAAGACAGCGCGAGATGTTTTGACCAAATCCATTGATACGCTTCGTCCTGACTCAATTGAATCGTGCCGCTGGCGATGTAAATCCAGCGCGCGATGAGCATGAGGAAAATCAAAATGTAGCTCAAACGCAGCCATTCGATTTTGGATTTTGGATTTTGGATTTCGGATTTAATTTCATCATGCGGCACAAAACTTTGGATTTTGGACTTTGGATTTTGGATTGGATTGAGCAGCGAAGGCATTTGCGCGTGCCAGAGCGGAAAGAATTTTTTTCCAAAAAATTGCCACGCGGATTCGAAGGCAATCGCCAGCGCCGCCGCGTAGCCCGCGCCCAAAATCGCTCCGGCCAGAACGTCGCTGGGATAATGCACGCCGTTATAGACGCGCGAAAACGAAACGGCCAGCGCCACAATCAGCATCGGCAGCGTTACGCAGGTTTTTTTTCGATAAAAGAGAAATACAATCATCGTCGCCGCGAACCAATTTGCCGCGTGCGCCGACGGCATACTGCCGGTTTGCGTGCAGCCGAGTCGTTCGACGACGTCCGGCAGCGTTATGCACGGGCGCGGACGGTCAACGGCTTGTTTTATCGTGTTGACGACGAGCGGATCGCCGAGCGCGACGACCAGAAAAATCATCAGCGCGCACAGCCGCAGACGCGCTTTGCCGAAGCACAGCATGGCGACGATGGCCGCGATGGCCAGCGGAACGAACCATCGCATCACTCCGTTGCCGCCGCTCAAAATCGGCATGAGCCAGTCGAAGAACGGATTGCTCAACGAACGGTTGATGAAATAAAAAAGGCTCGTGTCGAGTGTTTGCAGCCAGTGCATTGGCGCGAGTGTAGCGGGAAAAGAGATTTTGGAAAACGGAATTGCGCCGCTCAATAAACGACGATTGAGCGAATCGGATAACCTTTCAATTTTTCGCGACCGTTCAAAAATTTCAGTTCGATGAGAAAACTGACTTCCAGAATTTCCGCGCCGAGTTTTTTCACCAGCGCAGCGGCGGCGGCGGCGGTTCCGCCGGTCGCCAGCAAATCGTCAATCAGCAGCACGCGCGCGCCGGGTTTGAGCGCGTCAATGTGCATCGCGACGGTCGCCGAGCCGTATTCGAGCGCGTAATCCTGCTCGTGCGTCTGTAAAGGCAGCTTGCCTTTTTTGCGGACGGGCACGAAACCGGCGCTGCAATTTCATGGCGGCGGCGGCGGCAAAAATAAATCCGCGCGCGTCAATGCCCACGACGGCATCCACCGAGCCGGGCTTGAAAATTTTTCCGTGAGCAAATCAATCGTGCCGGCGAACAGCCGCGCGTCGGCCAGCACGGGCGTGATGTCTTTGAACTGGATGCCCGGTTTGGGAAAATCCGGGACGTTGCGGATGGCGGCGTTCGATTTCGGCGGGCGTGACGATTGGGCATAATTATTCTTCCTTCTTTTTTGTGCTTTCCAGTTTCTCGATCATCTTGCGCAGTTTTTTCAGCGCGAGGTTCTGGATTTGCCGGACGCGTTCGCGCGTGACGCCGAATTTTTCGCCGACTTCTTCCAGGGTTTTTTCCGTGCCGCCGTCGAGGCCGAAACGATAGCGCAAAATGGTCGCTTCGCGTTCGTCCAGGTGCTTGACCATGTCCTGCAACATGTTCGACGACGGTCTTGTCCTCGAGATTGTCGTAAGGCGACGTGGCGTTTTCGTCCTGCACCACTTCGGAAAAATTGTTGGAGTCATCGTCGCCGATCGGCGCGTCGAGCGACGCGGGGCGGATCGCGGCCTGCCGCATCTGCCGCACGCGCGCGGCGGTCATGCCCATTTCGTCGGCCAATTCCTCGTCGGTCGGTTCGCGGCCAAGTTCTTCCTGCAATTTCATCGCCGATGCGGCGCATCTTGGAAATTTTGTCCACCAGATGCACCGGCAGGCGGATGGTCTTGGACTGGTTGGCCAGCGCGCGCTTGATGGATTGCTTGATCCACCATGAACCGTAGGTGGAAAGTTTGCCGCCCTTTTTCGGATCAAATCGTTCGACGGCCTTCATCAAGCCGATGTTGCCTTCGCTGATCAAATCCAGCAGCGGCAGGCCGATGCCCTCGTAATCGCGCGCGATTTTCACGACGAGGCGCAGGTTGGCCTTGATCATGTGTTCGCGCGCTTTTTTGTCGCCTTTCTTGATGCGCGCGGCCAGTTCGATTTCCTCGTCCGGCGTGAGCAGTTTCACCTGCCCGATTTCGCGCAGATAAAGCCGGATGGCAGTGTCGCCGTCGTAACGCGAACTTTCGTGCCGGATGAACGCCGTCGTGTCGCCCTCGACGGGCTTGGGCACGGCGGGTTCGGGAATGACATACGCGGCGGGCTTGGCTTCCGCCGGCGCGGAAATTTTCGCGCGCCGTCTGGCTTTGACCGCTTTTGGCTTTTTGGTTTTCGCCGCCATAGGACGGGCAAGACGTTAAAGACGAAATGAAAGGCCGCAAGAAAAAACAATTATCTCCGGCTGTCGCGGGCGAGCGTGATATAATAAAGCAGGTTCAAAATGGACGACACCAGCGCGGCCACATAAGTCAGCGCCGCCGCATCAAGAACTTTGCTGATGCCCGCGCGTTCGTCTTCACGCACGAGGCCGAGCCGGAACAATTGCTCCTTCGCGCGGCGGCTGGCGTCGTATTCCACTGGCAGCGTGACAAGTTGGAAAAGCGTAATCACCGAAAATGTTGCAATGATGATCCACAAAGCGATTGACAGAAAATTCATGAACATTCCCAAAAGAAAATTCCCATGTAAGCCATGCTCGCAAACTGCGTCACCGGCGCCAATGCCATGCGGACATCGAACAATGCCATAAGCCGCCTGATGTTGCAGCGCGTGGCCGGATTCGTGCGCCGCCACGCCGACCGCCGCGACCGTGCGCCCGCTGAAATTTTCCGACGACAAAAACAGCGCGCGTTTTGTCGGGTCATAATGGTCGCTCAAATGGCCGGGAACTTCCTCGACCGGCATGTCGCGCAAACCCGCATTGTCGAGAATCCGTCGCGCCGCCTGCGCGCCCGTCATGCCCGACTCGACCGGCACCTTGCTGTATTTGCTGTAGGCGTGCGACAACTTGATCTGCGCCCAGATGCCGAGCAGCAAACCCGGAATCATAAACAGCCAATACAGACCCATCGAATGCAAAGAATTGTAAATCATAAATTCAAATAATGGACAGCAACGCGCCGTTCTCATTCAATAGGAGCGCCGCCTATGCTGGAATAAAGCATAAGTTGAATTATCCCGCAAGATTTGTCGGAACGATTGAATCGCATATGGCGAAACACAATTTTGGGATTGCATCAGGACCATCCGCCCGATTTTTTGAAGCATCCGCCGCCTTTGTTGGAACAACCGCCGGATATTTTAGAGCATCCGCCCGATGCTTTAGAACAACTGCCGGATTATTTGAAACAATCGCCGGATATTTTAGGCCATCCGCCGGATTATTTAGAACAACCGCCGGATATTTCGGGGTATATGCCGGTTGTTTGAGGCATCCGCCGGATATTATGGCACAACCGCCGGATATTTTGACGCATTTGCCGGAACCTTTGCAACATCCGCCGGGACATTTGTAACAAACTCCCGGATAAAAATGACAACTCACGGATTTTTTATGCGCTTTTCCGGCAGAAAATGCTCATCAGCCCGCTGATTGTTCCAAGCCAAGACAACCCGTGTCATTCCTGCGGCTAATTTTTTGACAATTGGCGCTCCCAAATGCGCACCGGCCAAAACCAGCGCGCCGCCCGCCCGCAATTCAGCCGCATCTTAAGTTAAAAATTATTCCAATGCCGGATGTGTCGCTTTGGGACGAAGGCGGCAAAGTCCGTAGGACTGGCATATTTGTAGAAACGACAACGTAAATGAATCAAGCTCCGTCAGGAGCGACATGGTGGCCGTCCGCAAGGACTATGCCGCCCCGACGGGGCTTGAATTTGGCTTGGGTTGTGGTTCTACAATGATGCCGCGCCGACGGCACTACGCGAGCGATGGCGGATGTTATGGATTATGCGGGGGTTGCAATAATTTCAAAACTCCTTCGGTAAGTTGCATTACTTGATTTCCGACGGTGAGCAAAATGCCCAGACCAGCAACACATTTCCAAAATTTATTTCCTTGCGGAGATACAGACACTTTGACAGCCGTTTGAGATTCAGTATATGCGGCAGCAACGGCTTGTCCGAAGGCTGTCACCAAAGACTTTGAACCAAATACTTGATATTCTTCAATCGCATTTCGGATTGCGAAAAGATGCTTAAGGATAAATTTCTTTATGTCAGAATCAATTTCAGCATCCGTTGTTTCGCTAATCAAACTGTCCACTTGCTGACGTAATGCCTCTAGTTCATCGGGCTTAATCTCGGGTTCAGGGTCACGCCGAGCAAGATCATCGGCACAATACTCAATTCCCAAGAGAGTGGTGTCATCAATCTTATTGAGGAAAACATGAAATCCCGCTGCAAGATGATTGGCTTGAAAAGCCTGCTCTATTTTAGGAAGCCACCTCAATCGAAGTTTATGGTCAATATCAGGTAAATTTTCAATCCTCTCCTTAATGAGCAGCGGTAATTCCATCACGCCGCCTAAACGCTTTAACATGAGTGCCTGATTTTCTTTTGGCACATTCAAGAGTATTGACCAACTTTCAGTCGAAGGTTTGCTCTGTAAATCGGTATTTTGCTTTGCCTTTTGCAAAAGCGCATGAAGCCGCGCGGCTGGATTATTTAGATTTTTCATAAATGTTTTTCACGCCAGCTTCCTTCCAATCTCCTCATCCAGAATATCGCGGACGGTGAAGGCGCGGATGATTTTGCCGCTGCGTTTGAAGAAATTTCCGATCTCCGTCATTGCATCGCTGCTATAATCAAAGGAGACGATGAAGCCGATGTCGCAATCTTCGCGCATCATCATGGCTTCAAAGGAATCTATGTCGGGGCGACCGACTTTGTCTTTTTGTTTCACCTGAATCGGATACCAGCGTTCTTTCAACGCGAGTTCGCCTTCCTGTTTCTTGCGCGGCGTGGCGGCGGAACTCACGGGATAGATGCGGCCATCCACGCCCATGTCGCCGACCTGCACCTTGTTCGGGAT
The DNA here is from genome assembly GCA_963746345.1 of uncultured Verrucomicrobiae bacterium. Lineage (GTDB taxonomy): Bacteria > Verrucomicrobiota > Verrucomicrobiia > Limisphaerales > UBA11358 > UBA11358. The sequence continues at coordinate 836,069 of CAVVAN010000004.1, read as the reverse complement.
GCCGCCGAGGGCGATGACGGCCCAGTTCTCAAATTCAAAACCGTGGGATATTTGAAGTTGCAAGGCGGTTTGCATGAATATATGACAAGCGCGTTTTATTTTTCCAAATTTATTTCACAACCCTCTGCTTTTAGGGTTTTTTGTTTTAGCCATCGAAATCCCTCTTTCGGTGTAATTACTGCTACATCAATATCTCCACCAACTCCCGGTATGCCTCCCGGCGTTAAAAGAGTTCCATCCGAAAATCTCTGAATACTTTCGGTTGTCCTTGTCATCAAAACACAAAAATCTATTGCATCTTGAAGGGTGATGGTCCCCCAATTGATAATATATTCGAGCTTATTCAATTGTTCCTGCGCCGCAGCTGGATTTTTTGCTATAACCTCTTTTGCGATCTCAAGATTTTCGATTTCGGGTGCATAGCCTTTAATGATTCGCACCATCACATCCGTCTGCCCAACCCAAATCGCGCCACATTTTTGAGTATCTGATTCTCCAATTACCCCGTTTGGGACAAGGACATTATAGGCATGGCCAATTTTATCATCGTCTATCCCAGCAACAATCATGTTTATAGAATCAATCTTTCCAGCATCTGAAACCTGTTTGCCAGAATTGTCCTTGTATGTATATGGTTGTAGCACTCCATTTGGAACAGAGAATATTAGGTCAGTCCAAACATTTCGCTTTGCTAATTCCTCAATTTGCTTTTTCAAGCTATCAAACTCCTTGGTTACAAAAATGTCTCCCAAGTATTTGTTTAGCCTTTCAGCGACCTCTTTTGTTTTTAAGCCTGTAATAATTTCGGTTTCTGCGAAACGTTTTATAAAATACCCCACATCTTTTACGGAATTATTTTCAGCCAAAAACGCTTTCCCCGAAATGGCAACTCCGCACTTGTCAGTCAATTTGAAAAGCTTTGCTGCACTATCTGAACCAATTCGAATTGCTCCTGCATTATTTTTGTAGGTTTGCCTGCTATCGGCAGTCAAGACAATCCCAGCCGATGTGATAGTTGAAATTACAAGTGTCATATTTTTGTTTGTTAAATAATTAAAATTCTCAGTTAAAGACGCGGCGCTTCCAAATTATTTCGTTTTGGAAATTATTTTCGCCGAAAATCTGGTCGAGCATGACTTTGACGTAGTGGCTGGCGTGCCAGTCGCAGTGATAATAAAAGCTGCCGGTCTTTTTGAGGACGCGGGCGAGTTGCACGCAGCGCGGACGCATGTAGTCAATGTAGGCGCGGGTGGATTCGTGGCGGTCTTCAAAGGCGCGCTTCTCCCTGGTCTCGCCCCAAAAGACTTCGTAGTTGCGGTTGGAGTTGAAGGGCGGGTCAATGTAAATCAAATCCACGCAGGCGTCGGGCAGCTTGGCGAGTTGTTCCAGATTGTCGCCGCAATAAATGACGCGGGTGTCGAGGGGGGAACTGGATTTTAACCGCAGAGGCGCAGGGGCGCGGAGGTCCTGCGGACGGCCTTCATTTTCAGAATTTTGTTTTTCAACTCTGCGTCTCGGCGTCTCGGCGGTTGAATCCGTGCCTGATTTCTTTGCCATGAGCGGAGATTAGAGAAGTGCGGAAGCGGCGTCAATCTGGCGGGCAGTCAATTCAAATCTCCAGCACTTTCTCAAATCGCGTCAGGTTTTTTGCGTCGTTGGCTGTGAGGGGCATAATCTCACAAATTTTAGGTTAATGAATGCGTGATGGCCGGGTTGAAGGCTATTTAATGTAACTTTATGGTTGTATTTAATTGGGTTAAGGCGTATAAACACAGGCAATTAGAAGCCGAAGGAACCCTTTATGAAAGTAAAACTGTATCGCTTTATTTCCTTGCTGGCGTTGCTTGTGGGCTTGACTCAAACTGTGAACGCGACGGTTACTTTTACCGTCACGCCGTCCACCGTCAGCAATACTTATAACGGGCCGATTACGCTGCAAGTGACCGGGCTGACCAATACCGAAACAGTCGTCATCCAAAAATTCCTCGATGCGAACACGAACGGCGTCATTGATGCCGGAGATTACCTATGGCAGCAGTTTAATTTGACGGATGGAACGAACTTTGTGATTGGCGGTGTGACGAATAACAATGTGCCCGGTGATACGGACGGCACGGCCAACGGCACCATCACAGCAACGCTGAATTTTCAAAGTGATTTCTTGCAGACCTTCGACGGAAAATATTTTTTCAAACTGTCGAGTCCGGTCGGCCATTTCACGCCGCTGACAAATTCCTTTACCGTCACAAATTTTCCCTACGCGCAGAAATTCACAGGCACGGTGGTCAGCAATGGCGTGGCCGTTCCCAATGCCGTTGTCATTTTGTTTCCAGCCGGCGCGAACGGTAATCCGGTAGGCGGCGCGGTGGCAAACAATTCGGGCATTTACACGCTGCCGTCGCCGACCGGAACTTATTCGCTGGTGGCAGTTAAAAGTAATTTTGTCGCGAATTTTAACGGCGCGGCCAATCTGCTTTTGAGCAGCAGCGCGACGTTCACCACCAACTTGAGCCTCATTCCGGCGACACAAAGCATTTCCGGCAAAATTGTGGACGCCAATAATTCCAGCATCGGGTTGCCGGGACTTTTAGTGCCGGTGCAAACGCAGGATAGAAGCCTGCTGGCGCTTTGTTTCACGGACACCAATGGCAATTTCACTGCGCGCGTGAATGCCAATCAATGGGGAGTCGACAGCGACAGCGCGGGACTCGCTTTCCACGGCTACGTTGGATTGAATGATAAAATGACGGTGGACACCACGACTGGCAGTGTATCGGGGGTGACCATCGTCTTACCCAAAGGCACGGCTTGTTTTTATGGCACGGTCAAGGACAATTTGGGAAATCCGTTGCCGGGATCTGTGGCCATTGAAAGCGAGGACAATAATCAAAATAATAACGGCAACAGCACATATCAATCGGACGGCTACACGGATACGAACGGGAATTATGTTACCGTCGTCGTGGGCGGTTTGGGCAGCAGCGATACCTGGCAGCCGAGTATTGACAACGCGAGCAGTTGGCCCAATTACATCTTTTCACAATCACCGTTGCAACAAAATGGCGGCACGAACATGACGGTCGGAAAAGTGGTGCATCAAAATTTTACCGCCATCTTTGCGACCAATCATATCACCGGCAATGTTTCGTTTAACGGCACAAATGTTGTGGGAGTGCAGGTTGATGCTTACGCCACTATCAATGGCAATAATTATCAGGCGCAAGCAGACACCGACAGCAGCGGCAATTACTCACTTAATGTGGCCAATGGCTCCGGTGGCACAACTTGGAGCGTGAATATTTATGACTGTGGTTGTGACGACAATGACAGCTTGAACACCATCCTCGGCAATGGAAATTATCAAGAACCAAACAACCAGAATACCACCATCAACAATAACAATCAGACCGTGAATTTCACGATACAACCCTCTGGCGGCGGTTCGTATCAAATTTTCGGCTATGTCACGGATAATTTCGGCGATCCAGTTGACGGCGTGGATGTCCATGCCGATGACGGCGTAGGCGATGTTTATACCAGCACGACGGACGAAACGGGCTATTATTCCATCAACGTCGGCAATGGAAATTGGGATGTGAGCGTGGATTGCTCCGAATTGAGTTCGGATGGCTATGGCTGCCCGAGCGATCAAGAGGCAAATGTTTCGGGCGGAAATGTCGAAGAGGATTTCACGGTTCAATCCAACTCACTTCAAATCAACAATTCAACTTCTTTGCCCGATGGCACAAACGGCACGTCTTACAGTTTCACTTTTCAAGCATCCGGCGGCACGCCGCCGTATGGCTGGTATGTCCCGGATTATTCCGCCAGTCTGCCGGCCAATTTATCCCTGGCCACCAATGGCGTTCTTTCCGGCACGCTCTCAACAGCGGTTCAGACATATTATTTTTATTTGGATGTGACGGATTCGGTCGCAAATTTCTATGAAGAGCAGTTCACGTTGAACGTTGTCAATCCGCCGTTGCCGCCGCTGGTCATCACGAACGTTTCATTGCCCAATGGCAACGTTGGCGCGGCTTACAGCGCGCAACTCGGCGCGACTGGCGGACAATCGCCTTACTATTGGTCGCTCGCCACCGGTTCGGCCAATCCGCCGGCGGGGTTGACTTTGTATTCCAGCGGCCTCATCTCCGGCACGCCGACGACAAACAAAGTGTCCAGTTTCAAAGTGCAGGTGAATGATTCGAGTTCCGATGTGACGAATAAAATTCTTTCCATCACCATCAATCCCAAGCCTGTTCTTGGTTTGCCGGGCTGGCTGACGAACCAGTTTCAAATGCGACTCACCGGCGGGTCTAATCAGAATTACACGATTCAAGTATCCACCAATTTAAGTTCCACCAACTGGACGACGCTATTCATCACCAACAACGCGGTAACCAATTCATTCATCGTAGTTGATCCGAACGCCACCAATAAACAACGCTTCTACCGCGCGGTGGTCGGGCCGTAGAGCGGTTGGTGATGCTTAACCTGATGGCAGAAAGCGGCGTCAATGTGTCGAGCGGCGCATTTTCGCAAAACGCGCATTCATTTCACCAATCGCTTCCACAGCTTGAAGTTTTTGACGCAGCGTAAGTTTATTCCAGCGGCGCATTTGTTCGCGTTTCGCACCTTCCCAAGTGCAAGAATCCCAAGAGCCATTTTTTCTTTTGTGAGCCATTTATCAAATCTCCAGCACTTTCTCAAAGTGCGTCAGATTTTTTGCGCCACTGGCCGTGACGAGCGCAACGTCTTCCAGCCGCACGCCGCCGATTTCCGGATAATAAAGTCCCGGCTCAACGGTCACGACGTGGCCGCTGCGCAAAATTTCCGTTGAGTTCGCGCCCATTCGCGGCGCTTCGTGGATTTCCAGTCCGAGTCCGTGTCCCGTGCCGTGAAAAAATCCTTCCATGTGGCCGTCGCGCCGTCCGGTTTTGTAACCTTGCTGGACGAAAAATTTCTGGATGGCTTTGTGAACGTCCGACGTTTTCACCTTCGCGCGGATTTTTTCAAAGCCGATTTTCTGCCCGTGCAAAACCGTGTCATAAAGTTTTCGCGCCGCCTCGCTCGCGCGCCCGCGCACGACGGTGCGCGTGATGTCGCCGAAGTAACCGGTCTTTTGCGAGCGCGGAAAGATGTCAATGACGATCAGCTCGTTGGCGTGCAGGCGTCCAAAGCCGCGCTCATGCGGGTCGCACGCCTGTTTGCCGCCGGCGACGATGGTGTTTCCCGCTATTCCGCAGACTTGAAGAATCGCGCAATCAATCACGGCGCGCAGCCGTTCGGAAGTCAGCGGCGAACCGCGATAAATCAACTGCCGCCGTTTGTCAATTTTCGAGTGCCGCAACGCCTGCATTCCCTCGGCCATGCCGACTTCGGCCATCATCAGCGCGGCGGAAATTTTTTTCACTTCGTCGGCGTTTTTGATTTCGCGTCGCGGAAAAAAACTCGTGACCGGCTTCAGTTTGATCCCAAGTTTTTTTAATTCACGGGCAAGACCGAGCGGAAAATTATCCGGCACGACAATGCGGCGGATTTTTTTCTCGCGCAGAATTTCACGAATGACTTTGGCGAACCCGATTTTTTTGATTCCCTCGGCGCGCAATTTTCTTTGATACGCGCTCAATGAAACGACGCGGCAATGCGGCGCGTTGGCGCGTGCGCGGTCAATTTCCAGGTCGCTCATGACGATGAGCGGGCGGCGTTCGGCGGTCTGGAGAAAAATAAATGGGTCGCCTACGAACAGGCGCGTGGCGTAGAGCATGTTCGCGTCACGTTCGCTGTCTGCGACGATCAACAGATTTTCAGGGCGATTCATTTTTCAGCCACGGATGGACACAGTCTGTAAGCTCAATTCAGAATGTCAATAAAGTAGCAAAAACCATTGTAAAACCAAGCTAAATCCGTCATTGCTCGCCAGTATTTTTTATAACCTTTCATGCCTTGCACCGGTAATTTCACTGACAGTTGTTTGAATCAAGTCTCCCCCGGCAGAATGATTGTAAGCGCCGGAATCCCGCGCCGTTCCGTCCCCACGTTAGGTCTGTTCGTCACAAAATGTGGCCGTTTCGTCACCGAGCATTAGCAAGCGCGCCGCCGATGGCGGATGCTTTGCTCCGAAGAATGTTTGGCGCTCCAGGCCGGATTGCGCTACAAACTCACCTTTCAGCATGAGCGAGCCGGATGCCAGCACAGTCAAGACCAGGAAGGTTGCCAGCCCACGACGCTGGCGGCTGGCTCTATTCTTCATCATTTGGACAGCGCTTTCAGCATTAGCCGCATGGTGGTTGCTGGGACATGATTTCAACTCGTCCACACTCGTCATGACGACCACTGGCGCGACAACCAAATCATGGTCAGATCGCACGGAAGAGTGGCTGGCGCTGGCTCATCTGAATTTTCACCGCGCTTATCCATGGATTTTGCTTGCTCCCTACATAATCTGGCTGGGGGCACGGTTCCCGATCGAGAAGCGCGGCTGGCCTTGGCGGCTGTCGTTGCTGCTCGTGGTCGGGGCCGCCTTTATATTTGCAGCCCAGGAATTCAACCGGCAACTCAGCCGAAATTTGCCGGCCATGGTGATCATTTCCACCGGCGAGGATTTATCAAACCTGCGGATGTTAAATTCCACCAACACCACAACCAACATGACGATGGATGGCCAACACTTGCTCAATATGTTCCCCTCGCTTCCGAGCAATCTCTGGAACGGGAACATTAGCGGGCAGACAGTTATGAAAGTGAATGGCGTCACCATCCAATCATCCAGCTCCACACTGACCAATTTTCCTACTGCCAAGATACTGGCGGAGAACATCGGCGCAATGATCAGCACCAATTTCATCAAGGCGGAACTTAAGGACAAAATCCCGCGTTCCGACCTGCCGGACTGGAGCATAGTTTCGGATTGTCTGGCGTATTGCGCGCTCATCGGCCTGGCGCATACGGGGCTGTTTTACCGTCGTTATCGCGAGCGGGAACAGCAGGCCGCAGTGCTGGAAAACCAGTTGAATCAGGCGCGGCTCCGCACCTTGCAGGCGCAGTTGCAGCCGCATTTCCTCTTCAACGCGCTTAATAGCATCGCCACACTGGTTCGGCGCGACTCTGCTGCCGCCGAAGAAATGATCACCTCGTTGAGCGAACTTCTTCGCCTTGCATTGAGCCGATCCAGCCAGCAGGAAATCGCCCTACGTGAGGAAATGGAATTTCTCAACCGCTATCTCGAAATCCAGCAGATGCGTTTTCGCGACCGGCTTACCGTGGAGCAATCCATCGAGCCGTCCGCGCTTGATTGTGCCGTGCCCGCAATCCTGCTTCAGCCGCTCGTGGAAAATGCCATCCGCCACGGCATCGAGCCTTCGCCCGAGTCCGGTTGGGTGCGGATCAGCGCCGCCCGCGATGGCGCGCGCCTTACGCTAATCGTGGAGGACAACGGCGTCGGTCTTGGCCAAAGCCGCAGCACCGGCACCGGCACCGGCCTGGGCCTCGCCAATGTGCGCGAGCGGCTTGAGGCGTTGTATCCGCGCCAACACGAATTTCAATTTGGGGAACGCCCCGGACGCGGCGTGATCGTGCGCATTTCCATTCCGTGGAAAACCGCTGTCGCCGGCGATGAGAAGCCACAGCCGGAATTAAACGCATGAAACTGCGCGTCATCATCGTGGACGATGAGCCGCTCGCGCGCGAGCGGGTGCGAACTTTTCTCGCCGAGGAACCGGGCACGGAGGTGATTGCCGAGTGCGCCGATGGCGCGGCGGCGGTGAAAGCCATCGAGCAACACCGGCCGGACCTCGTTTTTCTCGACGTGCAAATGCCGCGATTGACGGGCTTCGAGGTGCTGGAGGCGCTCGATGAAGACGCAGTTCCAGCGATCATTTTCACCACCGCCCACGATCAGCATGCCATCCGCGCCTTTGAAGTGAATGCGGTGGATTACCTGCTCAAGCCCCACAAGCAGGCGCGGTTCAAAAAATCGCTCCAGCGCGCGCGAACAATTGCAGTCGCCCGCCCGGACACCCGGAGCCGAACCGCAGCTCAACGCCTTGCTCACGCAAATCCGCAGCGGCACCGGCAAAAATCCGCGCATCCTTGTTAAATCGCCCGACCGCATTCTTTTCCTCAAGGCGCAGGAGATTGACCACATCGAGGCGGACGGAAATTATCTCCTGCTCCATGCCGGCAAGGAACGCCACATGATCCGCGATACCATGAACGCGATGGAAACCCGTCTGGCGAACGCGGGTTTCATGCGCATCAGCCGTTCGGCCATGGTGAACCTTGCACGCATCCGGGAGCTTCAGCCGATGGCGGCCGGTGAATATTGCGTGCTTCTGTTGAGCGGCGCCCGCCTCGACATGACCTGCAGCCTGCGTGAATTACAGGATCGCATGGGTGGCGGCTGACGGTTTTTTCAACCCGTTCCGGCAGCGGTTCGTTTCAAAAGCTCCCCGCTTCGTCACATTCCCATCGCGATGGCGACGGCACAGGCTATGGTCATCCGCAACGGCGCAAAACGTGCCTCAACAAAATTAGAAAGCAAAAAACCATGAAACGAAATGTATTGCTGATCATAGGCCTCGTCCTGGTGGCGGGTGGAGTTTGGTTTGGCCGTGCCGCCTGGCGCGCCCACCAGAACATCGTCACCCTGAACGTGCGGAACATGCCGTTGAAAGACGTGGTCCGTAAAATGGAGTGGCAGACATGGAAAAAAATCCTCGTGGACAAGCGTTTGTCCGGCAACGTCACGCTCCGGCTCAAAAACGTGCCGCTGGCCCAAGCCCTCGACCGTTTGGCCGGGCAAATCAGTGCCACGGCCCAAACCATCCACGCGGTGCATCGCTGGGACTACGCATTAAAGCGACTGCAAACCGCGCTCGTGGACGGCGAAGATATTTCTTCCGTGGACTGGACCAATCTCGCGCCACGCGAGGCATTCGGTGGCATGATGATGGCAGGATCGGACGGCAAGGTTATCACTTCCGATGGCAGCACTCTCTCGCCGGAAATGAGCCAGCAAATGTCCAATGCCGTGGCCAACGCCATGTCGAAGGCCATGCAACAGGAATTGCAAGAAGGTGGCGGACAAATAAAACTGCTGACCAACTCCGCAAGCGCTTTCGCCATGGGAACGAACTCGAACGGTGGTGATCTGGCTGATATGCTGAAAGCGGCCCGCGCAAACCCTGGCGTAGTAGCGGTCGGTTCACCGCACATACGGGTCATGATGACATGGCCGGACGGCAAGATTACCACTTCCGATGAGCGCGCGCTACCGCCGGAAATGAGTCAGCTAGTGTCCAACGCCATGCAACACGCATTGCAGGGGGGCGGCGGACATATAGCTTTGAACTTCGGCACGAACCAGATGTTTGTTTCGCCCAAAGTAATGGGGGGAAAAGGAAGTCATGGCGGCACGCTGGAAACTGTTGATCCGGCTCTTTTAGCGCCCGAACGAATCGTCATCGAGGATGTGTTGGCGGACAAGCTCACCAACAACCTTCCCACCCACCCGACACGCGCGGCAGCCGAGCAATCCGCGCGAAAGCTCAAGGCACATTGCACCACACTGTATGCCTTGGAAAAATCTGATGTCCCGGATATGGGAATCATCAGGCAACTGAATGCCGGCCTTTTATCTTCCGGTTTGAGCACAAACTCGATTTCACCGACGACGATAGCCGACCAGATGGCGCAGTGGACGCGGCGGTTACGCGCCGAACAATACGAGCAGCTCACCCCCGAGGAACGCGCCCTGCTCGTGCGTGATCAGCGCGGTTTTGCGAACGCTGGCAATACCAACCATTAAATTCCTCGTTATGACTATTCTTGAAAATTCCTTCCCGAATAAGCAAGGCGTCCGTTCTCAAAAACCATTCCATTTCGCTCCGCTGGCCTTCACCCTAATCGAACTGCTCGTGGTGATTGCCATCATCGCGATTCTCTGCGCGCTGTTGTTGCCGGCGTTTTCCAAAGCCAAGCTCAAGGCACAGAACATCGTTTGTGTCAGCCAGCTCCGGCAATTGGGACTGGCCGTCCGAATGTATGCTGACGAAAACGACCGGTTATTGCCCACGGCGGAACTTCTGCCGAGCCTGCCCGCAAATCCGGCCGCGCCTCTGCCGCGCATTTGCGATGTGCTGCAATCGCAATTGAGCCGATCCTCCGGCACCAACAGCTCGCCCGTGTTTCATTGTCCCGGAGACTTGGTCGGACGTTTCGCCCAAGAAGGTTCGAGCTACGAGTGGAATGCGGATTTGAACGGCCATCGCATAGACTAGACCCTTTCGCAAAATCTGAAAATCATCAACATACTAATCGTCAACGGCACACAAGTCAATCAGACGGACACCAATAAGCAACTGCTCTTCCCGCCCGTGACCACGCCATTATTTCTGGATTACGAGGATTTCCATCCGCGCCCGCCCAACCCCGGCAAAAACGTCGTCTTCATGGATGGCCACGTCTCGGCGCTGAACATTAATATGAACTGATGAATAATTTTGCGGCGCGGATTCGGCCAGCAATTTCTGGACGACGGTTTCGACGTATTGCGGTTGCAGGCCAATCGCGCAGACGGTGCCTTTGCGGGCAACCTTTGCGGGCGATTTTTTCCCAAGAAACGAAGCTGGCATTCCTGATTTTGTGTAGTATCTTGTTCGACTAAATTTTTTGAAAAACGAAGAACTTATTTCTAAATGGCAATCACGGTTCCGGCGCACGGCGGCGGCATTTGCCGTCACCATCCTGGCAATTTCTGCGGATGCCCAAACCATCATCGGGCCAAATCCTGCACTTGAAAAGGCGGATGGCGTCAATTGGTTTTCCGGGTCCGGCGGCGCTGCCTACGTCAGTTTGACGGACACCAAGTTTCTTGGCGGACTTCCCACCACCGGCATTTATACCAACTTCCTTTACGGTCCGGCCAAGTATGACGGCGTGATTTCCAACTCGGCTGCGAGCGGCTCGGGCAGCGGGAACAATGCAAACTTCCGTGCCGGCACGTTTGCCCTCAACGGTGCCAAGACGGTTGAGATCTCATTCTATTACTATGCGGCCAACATCCAATCGGGAAACAATATCCGGGTTGACCTGCGCATGTATCAGGGCGCGAATGACGTGGGGTTCATTAACGACAACAGCGTGCATCCATTCACGGCCGGGACAATGAGCGGCTATGTCTTCTACCAAACCGGGCCGATCACAGTGCCGGCGGGCGCCAACGACGCTGACATATGGGTCAGCATCAATACTTTCAGCGACGACCCGTGGTCATCCGGGGCGGCATACTTCGACGACTTTTTAGTGACGACGTTCACCGGCCCGCCGTTTATCACGGAACAACCCTTCTCCACCACCGTCAACGTCAACACCGCTTTTACCAACTCGATGCTGGCAGCCGGTCCGGCGACACTGAGTTACCAGTGGTATGAGAACGACGCGCCGGTCACGGACGATTTGAATAAAGGAACCAACAACACGCTGATTCTTAGTTCCGTGCAACCGCGTGACAACAGCACTAATTATTATGTGGTGGCAAAGAACAGCTACGGATCAGTCACGAGCGCGGTGGTGTCTTTGACCGTCAATACCAGTCCGACACCGATTCCAAGCACCACTGGGCTTATCTGGCCGACCAGCCAATATTTGCCGACATTTTCACCGCCGGCGACGAGGATTGATTGTATTGACATGGATATCTCCTCGTTCGCTGAACAGTCCCTGTTTGCCTCCCTGGAAGGCATCGTGAACCGGACGCAGCCGCAGATAGCCTGCGTCAGCGTGCTAGGCGAAGGCGAGTTCACTTGGATGAACATTCATAATCTGTCTTACGACACCATTGACGGTTACAGCGCCATTCTCAAATATGAAACCAACGTTACCGGCCTGGTGGTCAACGACCCCAGCCAGCCGGATACCCTCAACCTGGCCACGACCATTGCGGGCGTGAAGAATGAATTGATTTGCGATCCGAGCCTGTTGAATACTTTAACGAACTCACCCTACAACCTGGCCGTCAAGGACGATTTGCGGGGAAAATTTTCCAGCAGTGATCAGGTCTATGGCTACCTCTACACCAATTACTGGTCTCAATGCACCCATCGCATCATCGGTGGCCTGGAAACCGGCAACTCCTGGCAGTTGCGGGATTACTTGGTGGCCGTCAAATCTTCGGTAGTTTGGCTGGATCCGAATGTGTCCGCTGATGCCACGACGCTCCGGCTGTTTGTTTCCCAAATGACGCCCCTGAGCGGGGTTTATGTGGGCTGGTGGCCAAATGAGGGCGCGGATATGAATTGGATCGGGCAATATGGCATTCCGGTGATGGCCTGCGACTATTTTAGCAACGGGTCTCTCTATGGCGGTGTCGTCATGCCGGTTTCCGTCCCGCCCGTTCCGCCGGCGCCGACGCTCCAAAACAAGATTTACGTCTCCATCACCTTGAGCGATGGCGACAACGCGCAGTATATGCAACACGCCATGTATGTGAACTGGCAAAGCTCCGGCCGCGGCACGGTTCCGATCGGCTGGACGGTGCAACCGCTGCTGGCTGATTTTGATCCCGGCATGCTGAATTATTACTGGAGCACGGCTACGACGAATGATTGTCTTGTGTCCGGGCCTTCCGGCGCCGGTTACACGCACATCGAAAATTGGAGCAGTGGCAATGTCGCCCTCTACACCGAAGCCTCCAATCCCTATCTTCAACGCACCGGCATCAGAACCCTCAGCATCTGGGACACCGCGTCCGCCGCCACGCGCAATGCCTATGCCACGAACTGTCCGACATTGCTGGGCGTGTTTGATCAGACTGACGGCTATTACACCAGCAGCAGCCTGGGGCTTCCGGTGTTCGGGTTTCCATCAAGCGGGAGCTATGCTTCCGCCGTTTCCGATCTGGTCAACGCCATCACGAATACTGCGGCGGGTTGGAGCGGTTCGTCACCCATGTTTATCGCAGTGCAAGGTGATGGCTGGAACATCACGCCGGCGAATTGCCAGACAGTGGCGAATTCCCTGCCCTCGGCCAATTACGTCGTCGTGCGCCCGGATCAATTATTTTTGCTTTATCAGAAGTCGGCTGGCCTGGGCAATGGCGGAGCGCCGCCGTATGTGGCAACGCCACCAGACAGCCAATGGGTCAGCGTCGGCGGCAATGCCACTTTCAGCGTCACGGCTTCTGGCACCGCCCCGTTGAGCTATCAATGGCTGTTCAATGGAACAAACATCGGCGGTGCGACCGGGAAAACGTATGTCTGCTCTGATGCGCAAATCACGAATACGGGCAATTATCAGGTCGTTATCACCAACCTTTACGGCTCAGTCACCAGCAGCGTTGCCGCCCTTACCTTTGGCGACCAACCTTTGGACTTCAACGGAAACGGGTTCGATTGGACAGTTTCCGGAAGCGGTTATACCATTGATTCCCCGCCGGTCATCACCGGCAACGTGCTGACCTTGACCGATGGCGGGGACTACGAGGAGCGGGGCTTCTTCTTCAACAGCCCGCAATACATCGGCGCGTTCACGGCATCGTTCGTTTATCAAGCAGGCGGAAACAAAGCCGCCGATGGCGCCGCCTTCTGCATTCAAAATGATCCGCGCGGCCCGTCAGCCCTGGGTGGCACCGGAGGACAACTTGGCGTTGGCACCCCGTCGCCGATCACACCCAGCATCGAACTGGAATTGAACCTATACACCGGCAGCAGCGAAAAAGTAGGTTACAAGGTGGAGACGAACGGCCTCACCGGCGCCAACGGCGGCAATGGCAATTACCTTGCGCCCGGCAATGTTCAAATTAACAGCGGCGATCCCATCACTGTCACGATGAACTACGCCAATCCGCAAATGACGCTCACCTTCACGGACGCCGTGGCCAGCACTACCTTCACCACTAATCTATATGTGGGTAACTTGACACAATTTTTGGGCGCCAACGCCGCATATGTCGGTTTCACGGGCGCGGATGGCGGCGCTTCTTCCATCCAAACCATCAGTAACTTTTTGTTCCTAAGCTTTCCCGCAACTGCCATCGACGCCAATGACACGAACATTCTCGTTTCCTGGCCCGGCGGCACACCCGGCTACGCGTTGCAACAGAATTTGGATTTGACCACGACCAACTGGGTGAATGTGACCAATCAGGCCGTCCTTACCAACGGCGTAAATCAGGTGACCATGCCGAACAACGGCAGCAACCTGTTCTACCGGCTCATGCTGCCTTCGCCCTAAATTTTTTAGTGATTTGAGCATGGAGCCATTGCCTCATTGCGGGCGTTAAGCAGGCTCTTGACATCGGTTTCGTCTTTGATGCGGAGACTGGTTTGGCAGTGCCCTCGGTGTAAAAAATACACCCGCACGCCGGAATAGGAGAAATCTCGTTTTCATAATGCTTTCGTCTGAGCGAGAAAACAGTCCGTATCCGACGGCGTTTTTCAACGCGAATGGTGGCGAAGTTTCAGCGAGTTCTAGCCGGTTGTGGTGAATTATTTTATCATCTGCGCCGTGGCTGACACTTTTGCTGACAGTGGCCGTCCACTGGCTCAAGTTCCAAAAAGCCGGTCGCCCGCGTCGCCGAGGCCGGGAACAATGAAGCCTTTGCCGTTCAATTTTTTGTCCACGGCTGCGGTGAAAATCGGCATGCGCGGATAATTTTTTTGCACAACGCGGATGCCTTCGGGCGCGGCGACCAGATTCACGAGGCGAATATGTTTCGCGCCCTGCTCGACGAGCAAATCAATCGCGGCGACGGCGCTGCCGCCGGTCGCGAGCATCGGGTCAATCAAAATGACTTCAAAGCTGCCAAGATTTTTCGGAAAACTTTTATGATAAAACATCGCGCGCAAAGTTGTTTCCTCGCGTTTGAGGCCGATGAAGCCGACGCGCGCGTGCGGAATCAATTGCAAAATGGAATCGAGCATCCCAAGTCCGGCGCGCAAAACGGGAACGAGAACGACTTCGCGTTCGAGTTGGAAACCGGATGTCGAGTGCGAGCGGCGTTTGCTACGGAAATTTTTTTGACGGCGAAATGTTCGCGTCGCTTCGTAAATCATCAGCGCGGCGATTTCACCGAGCAGGCGGCGGAATTCCTGCGGCTGCGTCCGCTTGTCGCGCAACCGCGCAAGGTTGTGCTGAACCAGCGGATGCGCGATGACGGTGACGCCTTTCATTTAATTTTCCGGCACTTGCCAGAGAAAATACATGCATCCCGCCTGCAATTTCGGCAAGTCCACGCCGAGGTCGAGCTTGATGTCGTGCGCCGAACTGCTCTGGCCGAACATGGAAAGAAAATCGGAAATGTCATAGCGTTCGCGGTATTCGATCAAATTGGCATTGCCGATGTGCGCGATTTTTTCCGCGCGATCCACCGCGTCGTCGAAATCGCCGAGTTCGTCCACGAATCCGAGGTTGAGCGCCTGCGAGCCGGACAGCACGCGGCCATCCGCATAAGTTCGCCCAGTTGTGCGCGAGCGCATGGCCTTCATTTTTATTTTTCTCGTGCGCCAGTCGCGCGCCCGTCGGCGACGACGCTTTTGAATTTCTGATACGTTTCGTCAATCAACGCCTTGCACCATCGCGTGTTCTTCCGGCGGAATTTCATTCGTGCTGCGGTCGGGACTCAACATGTCCTTGAACTTGCCGCTTTTGTAAGTCATCGGCGCGACGCCGACTTTGTCCATCAGCCCGCGATAATTGAACCGTGCATGATGACGCCGATGCTGCCGGTGATGGTCAGTTCGTTCGCGACAATCCAGCGGCACGGCGCGGAAATATAATAACCGCCCGACGCCGCCAGGCTTCCCATCGAGCAAATCACGGGCTTTCTTGGAATCGTCCTGAAATTTTGCAATCACACTTGTTGATTTCGTCCGAAGCCATCACTTCGCCGCCGGGAGAATCCACTTTGAAAATGACGGCCTTGACGCGATTGTCGTCCGCCGCGCGGTCGAGTTGCGCCTTGATCACGTCCACCATGTTGTTGCCCGCCTGGTCCGCCGTGTGGCTCGGTGATGATGCCGTCCACCGTGACGACGGCGATTTTGTTGCGCACATCATTGTCTTCGAGAACATATTCGTCGAGGCGCGGGCCGACTTGCCGCGCGTTGACGGTTTTGAAACCGCGATTGAAAGCGTCGTTGAAACTCAACGCCCGCGAAACGCTGTGCGCGATGAATATGAACCAACTGAAACCCAGCAAGACGAGCAAAATGATCGCGACGACCATCCAGCCGCGGCTCTTGCGCGGTTTGGAAGGTGGCGGCGGCGTGATGACCGGCGGCGGTGTCAATGGTGGCGGCGCGTCGCCGGAAGAAAAATTTGTTTCCATAATGTGCGAAAGCTAACGCAACTTGTGCCGTCGGGCAAGATGATTGCGCGCGGCAAAACCGATTTCAGAAACTTTCCAGCCGATAAAAGCTGCTACCGTTGGTTGGCGATTGGATCACTTCATCTTGCAGATTGGTGAGATTGAGCGCGGGCGCGTCGGTCACGTCGTTCCAATTGGATAAATCAAAGCTCTGCTGCAAAACAAAATTTGTCGAAGGCACAATCCAGGAGAGATTGAGATTGGAATTTGTCGGAGCGATATTTAACTGCGGCGTGGGCATGGTTTGTGAAGTCCAAATTCCCCCGTTAAAAGCCACCGCAACCAATTTATTTCCGTCCGCTGACGAAGCGACGGAAGTCCAAACTTGATTGGGTGCATTGTTTGATGTCCAGGTGTTTCCAGAATCTGTCGAAGTGTAAATGGGGCCGGTACTTGCGTAAACGCCCGCGGATGCAACTAACTTTGTTCCATCCGCTGAGGACGCGATGCAGGAAAAGGCCGCGTTAGGCGCGCTTGTCAACTGCCAGGTTAATCCTGAATTTGTCGAGGTGACAATCCTGCCATACGCTGCCGCTAATTTCGTTCCATCGCATGAACAGCAGACTGAAATCGCATCTGGCCCATTAGTCAGATATGTCCAGTTCATGCTGGCATTCGTCGAGGTCGAAAGTGTGGAAGGTGGAGGCCCGCCGGAGTAACCCGTGGGAGGATGCCAATTTGCAAATAACTTCATGCCATCTGCCGATGAGGCAACGGAAATCCAATCTGCGGTGCGTATATTGTTTGATGTCCAAGTGTTGCCAAAATCCATTGAGGTGTAAATTCCACCGTCAGTCCCTGCAATCAACTTGCTTCCGTCGGCTGATGAGGCGACGGATTCCCATCCGTTGTTTGGCTCATTAGTTTTTATCCAGGTTGTGCCTGAATTGGTTGAAGTAATGATATTCCCGTTAGGACTTGAACCTACTGCCACCAATTTAGTTCCATCAGCCGACGATGCGATAGAAAGCCAAGTGCCGTCGGATGCACTGTTTGATGTCCAGTCAGCTCCTGAATTAGTCGAGACGTATATCGGGAAACTGCCGCCTGCCGGATTTCCGACTGCGGCTGCCAATATTTTTCCATCAGCCGATGACGCAATGGATCTCCAATCGTTGGTTGGCGCGCTGGTCTGCGTCCAAGTTTGAGCGGACACAAAACCAACAACGGATAGCCAACCGTAAAGAACGGCAGTTGCCAGAAGCATGAATTTAACAGATTTCACGGCTTGCCTTTTGACTTGCTGACTTTATAGCAAAACATTCATTTTTCGTCAAAGCATTTGTCCTTCGCGTCTTGGCACTCCTGCGGTTGAAATTCACTTTTACAAAAACTGTTTTAGCAGTTGCAAATTTTTTTCAACGCAATTTTTCCACATGAATTTTCGCGGGGTCGTTCACGCCGAGTTGGAGCAGGGCGGCGTTGGCGTAGAGTTCGAGGTTGGGTTTGAAGTCCGGCGCGTCCGTGGCGCGGCGGCGTTGGTCGAGTTCCTTCATGGCCAGAGTGTCGAGCGCGACGGGATCACGGCTGAACCAGAGTTGATTCAAGACCGATGAGTATTGTAACAGGCCGCGCGCGCCGCCTTCGTATTGGGCGATGAGTGCGTCGGTGATGTTGAGGGCGACGCGGTCGCCGAGCAACGGCAACGCGTAAATTTCCGGCACGGCAGTGGCGAGGCGGTCGGGGTCGCCTTCAAAACGAAACGTGTTGTCCACGCTGCCGAGCGCAAGGCTGTAAAGATGTCCGCAAGTGCCGGCGTCTTCCTGATTGAGCAGCGGCGCGATGCTGATGATTTTTGTGATTTGCCGGCTGACGAGTTTGGAGACGAAAGATTTTTTGCCGACGTCCGCTCCTTTTTTGCCAAATTCCAAATCGCCCCAGACGAGATTGCCGATGACGGGTGAATCGGGCAGATAAAAATTTGTCGGGTCGTAGCCGGTTTCCGCCGCACCGGCAACGCGAACGCCGAGTTGCTGGCCGAGTTTGAAAAATCCGGCGGCGCGCAAAGCATCCGCGTGCCGGTCCCAGATGATGATGTTCGTCGGTGGCAATCCTGCGTCGAGCAATCCATGAACGACAGCGGCAACCACGGCTGGCCGCGTGCCGCTCAACATTCCGGCGGCGGAAAAAACCTTGATGCCGACGACATCGTTCGTGGAAACGAGGCTGCGCCATGCTTCGGCAAAGGTCGCCTTGCCGGTGAGATTTGTGAGGCCGCGATTGACCATTGATTGGACGACGGCGTCATTCGGCTGGAAATCGAAAATGGCGTTTGAATCTTCAACGGAGACAACGCGCACGGCCGCGTTGCTGGACAAATTCAGCAATGAATCGGCCAGCGCGGGCAAACCCGCGAGGCAAATCACGCCCGCCGCCACGATTGCTTTTACAAATTGAGTCCGTGCGTTTCTTGACACTTTAGGGCGTGAATGTTACCACCTGCGCTGATGCTGGCCACAAAAAATCGGATTTGCAACGGCGCAATCATTTTTCTTGCGCTTGCCATTTTATTGACCGGCTGTTCGCCGCCGGGTCCGCGCGCGCTGCTCAAAGGCGAAAAACTTTTGGAGCGCGGCGATTATGCGGCGGCGGTCGCGGAATTAAAAACGGCAACTTCGCTCCTGACGACAAACGCGCCGGCGTGGAATTATTACGGCGTGGCGTTGCAGCACGCCGGGCAACCAGCCGACGCGGTGCTGGCATATCAACGCGCGCTCACGCTCGACCGCGATTTGGTCGAGGCGCATTACAATCTCGGCTGCCTGTGGTTGGAACAAAACAAACCCGACGATGCAAGAAGCGAATTCACCGCCTACACATTGCGTCGCAGCAATACGCCTGAAGGCTGGCTGAAACTCGGCGCGGCGCAATTGCGCGCGGACGACGTTTTGTCGGCGGAAAAAAGTTTCAGCACCGCGCTTCATTTCAGTCCGGACGACGCCGAGGCGCTGAACGGTTTGGGGCTGGCGCGAGTCCAGCGCGGTCGCACGCGCGAGGCGGCGGAATTTTTTGCCGCAGCGGTTAAAGCGCATCCAGATTACGCGCCGGCGATTCTGAATCTGGCGACGGTCGAGCAGCAGTATTTGCACGACGACAGATCGGCGTTGCAACATTATCGCGAGTATCTCGCGCTCACGCCGCGCCCGGCGAATGGGGATGAGGTCAACGCGATTGCAAACAGTTTGGAACGGTCGGCGACCACTGCAAGTCCATCGGATGAAAATGAAATAGCAGCGGCTCCAAAAACAAATGCCAGCGTCAAGCGAATGCCCGCGCCGAATCCTGTCCGCGCTGCCTCGCCATCAAACGTCCGCGCCAGTTCAAGTTCGCCTTCAAGCGAATCGCAAACAGAATCAGTGCCGGTTCAACCTGAACCGGTCATTGTCGGGACGCCAGTCACTTCCGCGCCGCCGTCGGAATCATCATCGGAATCAGCAAGTCAAAAACAGGGTGCTCTTAATCGGATGAATCCGCTGAACTGGTTTCGTTCCGGTTCTCAAAATGAAGAGAATGTTGCGACGCCTTTGCCGTCGAAAACCAATCCCGCACCAACGGTTGTGCGCAAACCCGTCCGAATTCTTCCGCCGTCGCCGCCGACATTTCCGCGTTACTTGTATCTTTCGCCCGCCATGCCGCGCGCGGGCGACCATCCGGCAGCCGAACGCGCGTTCACGCGGGCGCGCGAGGCAGAACTGGATTCGCGCTGGAAAGCCGCGATGGAATCTTACGAGCAGGCGGCGGAATTCGACCCAAGCTGGTTTGAAGCGCAATACAATTACGGCGTGATGGCATATCGCGCGAAGGAATTCAACCAGTCGCTCGCCGCCTACGAAATGGCTTTGGCCATCCAGCCGGATTCCGTCAACGCGCGCTACAACTTTGCGCTGGCGCTCAAGGCGGCAGGTTACGCGCCCGACGCGGTGAATGAATTGGAAAAAATCCTGGCGGCGCATCCTGATGAAGTTCGCGCGCATCTCGCGCTCGGAAATCTTTACGCGCAACAATTCTACGACGCGGCGCGGGCGCGACAGCATTATCTGAAAGTGCTGCAACTTGACCCGCGCAATCCGCAGGCCACGGACATCCAGTTCTGGCTTTCGGCGAATCCGCCGTGAAATTTCATTTGTATTCGGAATCGGAAGCCATAAGCTTGGCTCGGTGATTGCTTCATCAATACAATCTATGGCTTCAAGCGGTCTGCCATTCAACTGGTTCGATGTGGCGGTAATCGTCATACTGGCATTTGGTATTTTTCGCGGCCGCAAAAACGGCATGTCGCGGGAAATGTTGCCGGCTTTGCAATGGGTTGTGCTCGTGCTGGTGTGCGGCTTGGGTTATTCGCTGGTCGCGCAGTTGTTCCGCAACGCCACGAGCCTGGATCAACTGACCAGCGATGTGCTGGCCTATCTTTTGCTGGCGTGCGTGGTGTGGTTGCTCACAGGCATTCCCAAGCACAAATTCGCCGACCGGCTGGCGGTCAGCAATTTTTTTGGCGGCAGCGAGTTTTATCTTGGGATGCTTGTGGGCATAATTCGTTATGCGTGCATCCTGCTGGCCGCTCTGGCTCTGCTGAATGCGCCGTTTTACACGACTGCGGACATCGAGGCTCACGCGGCGTATGTGCAACGCTGGTATGGCGGCGGAGTGCAAGGTTATAGTGGTGACTTTATTCCTTCCTTGCAAAGCGTGCAGGAACAAGTCTTTCAAAAATCATTCATCGGCCCATGCATAAAAAAATATCTCGGACCCTTGCTGATCAACACGACGCAGCCGGATGCCAAAAAATCATCCGTGCCAAAAACACAGCCGGTGATCCACATCGGCAACTGACCGGCGCGACGCGCCACTGACCGCGCATGGCCGGAATTTCTCCCCGCAACCCTCGAACGCATCCGCGCCGCCAGCGACATCGTGGACATCATCGGCGCCTATGTGCCGCTGAAAAAGCGCCGGCGCGAATTTCACCGCGCTCTGCCCGTTTCACAAGGAAAAATCGCCGAGCTTCAACGTCAATCCGCACAAGCAGATTTTTCACTGCTTCGGCTGCCACAAGGGCGGCGACGTTTTCACCTTCGTCAAGGATTACGAAAACATCGGCTTCATGGACGCCGTGCGCCGGCTCGCCGAGCGCGCGAAAATTCCGCTGGAGTTCGACAACAATCCCGGCGAACAACAATCGCGTCATCTCAAAGATCAGCTGCTCGAAATCCACGAAAAAATCACGCAACGCTGGCAAAATTGCCTGCTCAATGAAGCCGCCGGACAACTCGCGCGCGATTATCTGGCCAAGCGCGGGGTGTCGGCGGACGCGATCAAATTATTCCGCCTCGGCGCCGCGCCGGAACTCTGGGATGACACCGTCAATTGGGCGAAAAGCAAAAATTATGAACTGCCACTCGTCGAAAAAGCCGGGCTGATCATCCGCAAGGAAGAAACCGGAAATTACTACGACCGTTTTCGCGGACGGCTCATGTTTCCGATTTGCGATGAGCAGGGCCGGGTGATCGGTTTCAGCGGACGCATTTTGTCCGGCGACGAAAAAACCGCGAAATATGTCAACTCGCCGGAAACCGCCGATTTTCACCAAGAGCAAAATTTTCTTCGGCCTCGACAAATCCAAGCGCGCGATGCTCGACGCGCAATCGCGCCATCGTCTGCGAAGGCCAGTTGGATTTGATCGCGTGTTTCATGGCCGGCGTGCAGAACGTCGTCGCGCCGCAGGGCACGGCCTTCACCGACCAGCACGCGCGCATTTTGAAACGTTACGTTGACGAAGTTGTTCTGTGTTTCGATTCCGATGAAGCCGGACAAAATGCCGCCGTCCGTTCGCTCGACCATCTGCTCGCGTCCGGCCTCGCCGTGCGCGTCGCCGTTGTGCCCGCGCCGCATGACCCGGACAGTTTCATCAAAAATTTTGGCGGCGAAAAATTCCGCGAGCTTGATCTCAAAAGCCGAAGGATTTTTCGATTACTATTTGAACCGTCTTTGCAAACAAAACGACGCGAACAGCTGACAAAGGCCGCATTGCCATTTTGCGCGCAATGGCGGAAGCCGTTCACAAAACCGGCAACGCGGTTTTGATTGACACTTACGCGCAAAAAACCGCGTTGCGTTTGGGCGTTTCAACTGAATCCGTTCGCGCTGAATTCAAAAAAGTTCCGTCGCAAAGAACTTCTCCTGCCGCAGCCGAAGAAGAATCACTTGAATCTGTCACTGCAAATGAAATCGAAACACCGCGTCCTTCGCCGGCTGAATTCCATTTGCTGAAATTGCTTTTGCTGCACGACGAATTGGCCGCGTGGACGGCGTTGCATTTGGATTTGAATTGGATTTCAAATTCGCTCGCGCGGCAAATTATTGAGCAGCGACTGTCTGCGCAAAAAAATGAAACATGGAAAAATCTCGCTGTGTTTTTGGACGAATGCGATTCCGGCGAAATGCGAAATCTCGTCACCGAAGTTGTCGCAGAAGACCGCAAAATTCCAAACCCCGAAATACAATTGGCCGACGTAGTTCTGAAATTGCGCAATCAATTTCTCGACCGACAAATCGCGTCGCTCGTTCAGAAATTAAGCCAGCCGCAGATTTCGGAGATTGAAAAAATTGAATCACTGCGCGAACAAATAAAATTGCGCGAGCAAAAACGCGCGCCGTTGCTGGCGAATTAAAATGTCCAGCGCGGTGTCAGGTGTCATTGTTTAATCTTTGGAGTCAACCGGATGTCAATATCTCCAACGGAAACTTCCATCGGCTGGCCAGCCATATTCTGAACCCTTGGTGTGGCCAATGTCCGAACATCCCCGACGGAATTGGTCTCCATGATGGCAATAGACAATCTAACGCTGCCGTTCGTAAAAACGGTGGGCGTGATGACACACGCTCTGCTGCCGCCCAAACTCTGCTGAACCGGTATCCCGTCCGAAACTTCGATAACGCCCAAATCTGTGGTTTTCGTGTTTGACGATGCCGTCTCGGCTGAATGTTTGGAACAGCCAGCGAACAGGGAAATAAGTAATGCGAGAATGATTGGTGATGTGCGGTGTTTCATGTTCTCAAGTCAAACAACGAACTCACGACAAAGTTGCGCGCTATGACGCCCAATTTTCAGTTGTTGATGTTGGACGTTGAAATTACTTCGCGCCTTGATCAATCCACGCGCGGATCAGTCCGATTTGTTCCGGCGTAAGTTGCTTTGCGCGCTTGGGCATGAAAGTCATCGGGTCGTCACCCAAGTGCGCGATGCTCGCGATCAAATCGCCTTTTGTGCTGTCGCCGCCGACGATGACCTTGCCGTCCTTGCCGCCCTTGAGAATCCCCGCAAGGTTGTCGAGCACAAGGCCAGCGCCCGGTTTTTTTGTGCTGTTGTGGCATTTCACGCAGGACGCGTCAAAGATCGGTTTGATGTCGGTCGCGTAAGTCACGCCGGTTTTGGTCGAGGCGGGCGGCAATGTTTTTGCAGCGGGTTTCGCATCCTGGGCTGAAACGGCGGCGGCAAATCCAATAACTGCGGCAAACAAGGTTGCGGTGAATTTTGTCATGGTTTTGATTGGCAAAGTTTGTGTTTGTTTCGTGACAATTTGAACGTAAGACGCCCAAAACGTCAAAAAGTTTCAATCAAAAAATTAATTTACGGATGCGCAACTTGCGGGTCATTGGCAATTACGCCAGTCTGGAAGCGTGAACAGTGAAAATTTTTCCGATGCCTCGCTCGTCGTGCTCGGCCACGGAACGGAATTGAATGAAAATTCTGCCGCGCCGGTTTTTCAGCACGCGGCAGAACTGCGCCGCCGGAAAATTTTCAGCGAAGTCCGCGAGGCATTTTGGAAACAGGAGCCGCAAATCAAAAAAGTTCTCGCCGGAATTTCCGCGCCGAAAATTTTCATCGCGCCGCTGTTCATCAGCGAAGGCTGGTTTGCCGCCGATAAAATTCCGAAAGAACTCGGTTTTGATTTTCCTGAAAACTTGAAACTGAAAACTGAAAGCTCTGAAATTTTTTACTGCAAGCCCGTCGGCTCGCACGATTCCATGAACAAAGTGATTTTGTCGCGTGCTGATGAAGTCGTGAAAAAATTTCCATTTCCGCGATTGCCGAAAAATTCTGAAACGACTCTGTTCATCGCCGGCCACGGCACGGAGAAAAATGAAAATTCGCGCAAGCCGATTGACCGGCAAGTCGAATTGATTCGCGCGCAAAAAATTTATGCCGACGTTCGCGCGATTTTCCTCGAAGAATCGCCACGCATTTCCGATTGTTTTCAAATCGCCCAAACAAAAAATCTTGTCGTCGTTCCATTTTTCATCAGCGACGGTTTGCACACGCAGGAAGACATTCCCGTTTTGCTTGGCGAAGCAAAAAGCATCGTTGAAAAACGTCTTGCCGCAAATCAACCGTCGTGGCGAAATCCGACTGAAAAAAACGGAAAACTGATTTGGAATTCGTCCGCTGTCGGCTCCGCGCCGGAAATGGCGGAAGTGATTTTGGAACGCGTCCGCGAAACGGCGACGCTTTAACGCTTCAACTCTTCAACCAACCCCGCTATTCTGCGCCCGTGCAATTTCGGAAAATCACAATCATCGGCGTTGGTCTGCTCGGCGGCTCGATCGGGCTGGCCGTCAAACGCCGGAAACTCGCGCGCGAAGTCGCGGGTTTCGTGCGTCGCAAATCCAGCTTGAAAGATTGTGAGAAGGCTGGCGCGGTGAATTATGCCACGACTGACTTGCTCGCCGCCGTTTCCAATTCAGATTTGATAATTCTCTGCACGCCGCTCGCGCAAATGCGCCGCGATAACAAAACAATTTCTACCCGCACTCAAACGCGGACGCTATCGTCACTGATGTCGGCAGCGTGAAATCCGGCGTGGTGCGCGAACTTGAATCGCTTGTCAAAAAATCCGGCGCGCATTTTGTCGGCAGTCATCCGATGGCGGGCGCGGAAAAAACTGGCGTCGCTGCTGCGCGCAAAAATCTATTTGAAAACGCCGTCTGCGTTTTGACGCCGACGAAAAAATCCAACGCTGCCGCTGCTCGCAAGCTGGAGCAGTTTTGGAAATCACTTGGCGCGCGCGTTTTGAAACTGGACGCAGCGCAACACGATTTGTTTGTCAGCCGTTCCAGCCATTTGCCGCACGTCGTCGCGGCGACGCTGGCGAACCTGGTTTTGAATCCGGCAAATCCAAAAACGCAATCGCAACTTTGCGCGAATGGATTTCGCGACACGACGCGCATCGCTTCCGGCTCGCCCGAAATGTGGCGCGACATCGCGCTGGCCAATCGCAAAAATCTTTCCCGGTCGCTGGACGCTTTTATTTCCGATTTGCAAAAGTTTCAGCGCACCTTGAAAAAGTCCGACGCAAAGGCGATTTCAAAATTTTTCGCGACGGCGAAATTGCGTCGCGACAACTGGTGCGCGAAAGCCACAACCATTTCATCGGAATGAATTTCAGCCACAGATGGGCACAGATGAAACACAGATTAGAAATTTCTGCGTTCGGATTTTCGTTTTCCCATCTGTGTTCAATCTGTGTTTCATCTGTGGCTAAATAAAAAATGGCTCTCCCCGACCTCATCGAAATCGTTCCGCTCGACAAACCCGTGCGCGCGGAGATCACCGTGCCCGGCTCGAAGAGCATCACGAACCGCGCGCTGATCCTCGCCGCGCTCGCCGATGGCGAAGTCACGCTCACTGGCGCGCTTTGGAGCGAGGACACGCAAATCATGGTCGAGTGCTTGCAGAAATTGGGTTTGAAATCCGCGTCGAAAATGACCCGGACGAATTTTGCAATCGCACGATCACGGTCAAAGGTCTGGGCGGAAAAATTCCGAACGCGGGCACGGTAGAAGAACCGCTGGAACTTGTTTGTCGGCAATGCGGGAACGGCGGCGCGGTTTTTGTCGGCGTTCGTTTGTCTGGGCAAGGGCGTTTATCGTTTGAGCGGCGTGCCGCGGATGCACGAACGTCCGCAGGCGGCGTTGTTCCAGGCGTTGCGCGAACTGGGCTATCGCGTCGAATCGGAAAATGGGAATGACAAGTTGCCGGTGAAAATTTTTGGCCGAGAATCTTTTTCTGATCGTAAACGAATTATCGAACCTTTCATTCTCAAATATCAGGAAATGCTGACGAGCGAGAAGCCGCAGTCATGCAAAGTGAGCATCGAAGAAAGTTCGCAGTTTGCTTCGGCGCTGTTGCTGTGCGCGAAAGTTGGCGAATTGGAAATTGAAGTTGTCGGTGAAAACGCCGAGGAATCGCCGTATGTGGCGATGACTTCGAAATTGATGGAAGTATTTCCGAAAAATGGCGGGACTTTTCAAATCGAGCCGGATGCTTCGAGTGGGAGTTATTTTTGGGCTGTGCGAAAACTGACACCCATTTTATCTGAACCACTGGAGCCAGGTGCATCATTGGGACTCGCCTCGGAAACTATTGTCGGTTTCGGCAAACCCGGCTCACCCATAAAATTGGAGAGAATCCTTTCGAGCCAGATCGAAATTATCGGTTGGCCACATTCAGGCTGGCAGATTGACGAACATTTCCGCGAATTCATGACGTTTGGCCCTAAAATGCATGAGCTTCGTGAGGCGGAAAAAAAAGCCAAGGGAGCAGATGAAAAAGAAATTCAACGTCTTGTTCAGGAAATGCGTAAATCTTCAAAGCGCGACCTTTCAAGACAACATGACCTGGGCGATAGCATTATGACGGCGATTGTTATCTGCTCCCATCTTAGAACGAAAAAATTCGCATTTACCGACCTTGGCCGTCTGCGCGTCCAAGAAACCGAGCGCGTCGTCGCGTTGCGGACGGAGTTGACCAAGTGCGGCGCGAAAGTGGTCGAGGAAGGCGACACGCTGACGGTCTAGCCGTCGCCGTTGCACGGCGCGGAGATTGAAACCTACAACGATCATCGCATGGCGATGTGTTTTGCGATTCTGGGATTGAAAGTTCCCGGCATAAAAATTAAAAATCCCGCCTGCGTGAAGAAGACGTTCCCGAATTTTTTCCAGAAGCTGGCCGCGCAGCCGCCGCACGGTCTTGGGCGCGACGATTTTGGACGCGAAGTCGGGCAGAAAATTAAGCGGACGAAGAATTGTTTGCGGATTAAATCAGACAGTGATTAACAGAATTCACAGAATTAAATTCCGAAAATTTTGTTAATCATGTTAATCGCTGTCTAAAACGGAATTTGAATTTGAAACAACCGATTGTCATCGCCATTGACGGCACGAGCGCGAGCGGCAAGAGCACGAACGCCAAGCTCGTGGCGAAGGCGCTGGGCTATGTTTATGTGGACACGGGCGCGATGTATCGCACGCTGGCGTGGCATTGCCTGCAGAAGCGCGTGGATGTGCACGACGCGAAGGCCGTCGCCGCGCTGTGTCGCAAATGGAAAACGAAACTGGAATGCGTGGAGAAAAACGGTTTGCGCGCGGTGCATCTGCTCGTGGACGATTATTATCCTGAAAAGGAAATCCGCACCGCCGAGACCAGCGCCGCCGTGTCGCACGTCGCCGCCGTGCCGAAAGTGCGCGAATGGATGAAAAAAACGCAGCGCGAGTGCATCCAGTTCGGCAATCTTGTGATGGAAGGCCGCGACATCGGCACGAATGTTTTTCCTGAAACGGATTTCAAATTTTACCTCGATGCGCAACTGGAGGAACGCTCGCGCGCCGCGCCGCCGACGGCGTTCAGGAAAATCTCGCCGCGCGCGACCAGCGCGACAGCCAGCGCGCCGTCGCGCCGCTGATGATCGCGCTGGGCGCGAAGGTCATCAACAATTCCCACATGACCTCGGAGCAGACGAGCGGCTGGTTGCTGGCAGAAATCCGCAAAATGTTGCCACCGGTGGAACGATGAGGGCCAGGGCCATGATTGAAATCCCGCTGTCATGAACGTGACTTATTTTTTTGGCTGGTGCTTTTTCCGGCTGATGTTCGCGGTTTATTTCCGCTGGCGCGTTTTCAATCCGGAGCGCGTGCCGCAAACGGGCGGCGTCATCCTTGCCTCGAACCACGCGAGTTTTCTTGATCCGCCGCTGGTCGGTTCGGGATTGAAGCGCGACATCAATTATCTCGCACGCGCGAGTTTGTTCCGTTATCCCGGCATCGGCGCGCTGTTGCGTTCGTGGAATTCCGTGCCCGTGGATCGCGACGGCGGCGGCGCGGCGGGATTGAAAGCGATTCTGGACCGGCTGCTCGCGGGCGGCGCGATCATTTTATTTCCCGAAGGCACGCGCACGAAGGACGGCAAATTGCAACCGGCGCGTTCGGGCATCGGGCTGACGGTGATCAAATCGGACGCGGTCGGTGATTCCGGTGCGGACGTTCGGGACGTTCGAGTGTTACAGCCGCAAAATCACAAATTTCATCTGCCCGAAACAACTTGCCGTGAAATACGGCGAGCCGATGCGTTTTGAAAAATTGCGGGCGGAGGCGAAAAATTGCGCCAAGGCGCGGCTCAAGGAAATTTATCAGGAAGTTGCGGACGAAATCATGGCGGCGATCGCGAAGCTGGAACCGCGCAGAACGGATTAAATCCCCAGATTCGACAGCGTGTTGCTGATGCTGTTGACGATCTGGACGAGTTTGGGATGCGATTGCTCAAAACCTTCGACGGAGAACGCAGCGCAGATTCTTCAGCGACGGGATTTGTCTTTGCGTGTAGCTTCTTGCGTGGGTCTGCGATTGGCGATGTTTTAGCTTGTTCGCGTGCGTTTGGCAAGTGTGCCGACTTCGGCCTTCAACTTTGCCGAGCAATTGAAGCAGTTCGCGTTTGCGCGTCTTCGCTGACGGATTCCGCGCCGCGGATTTTCGCCTCAATTTCGCTGATGGTGTTTTCGATCATGTTGCTGAAACATTAACCGTTGCGGCGAATTCGGCAAACGGATTCACCACCGCCCGACCTTCGGCAAAACCGGCTGGACAATTTCCCAGATTTTCGCGGAAACATTTTCAATGCGCGCCGTGAACTTTCCACGACGCGGACGCGGTTGGTTTCGGCGGCGGCGATCGCCTTGTAAGCCTTCGGCCACGCGCTCGAAAAATTTCTCGATCCGCTTCTTCGATCCGGTCGCGGACAAAGGGCAGGGTGGACTGGCGCGAACGCAACCGTTCCGCGCTGATTTCCGGCGGGACGTGCAGCAACAGCGTCAAATCCGGTCTCGTTTCGCCGACGGCGAAATCAATCACGCTTTTAACTTTTTGCAAATCCAGTTCGCGGCCATAACCTTGATAGGCGGTGGTGGAATCATAAAAACGGTCGCACAAAACAATTTCACCGGCGGCGAGGGCGGGGCGGATGATTTCGCGGACGAGTTGCGCGCGGCTGGCGTTCATCAACAGCAGTTCCGCCTCGGCGGTCATCGCGTGATTTTGCTGGCTGTGTTTGAGCGTGTGGCGGATTTCTTCGCCGATGGGCGTGCCGCCCGGCTCGCGCAAGGTGCGGACGCGATGGCCGAGCGCACGCAAGCTGTCGGCGAGCAATTCCACCTGCGTGGATTTGCCGCAGCCTTCCGTGCCTTCGAATGTGATGAACAGACCTTTGCTTCACAATTTTTTCAATTTGAATCCTTTGGGCGAATCTTCAATGACCCAGCCTTTGGATTTTAATTCGTCGCGGATTGCGTCGGCGCGTCTTGAAATCTTTTGCTTTCTTGGCGGCCATGCGCGCTTCGGCCAATGCTGAAATTTCCGCCGGAATTTCTGTTTCTGATTTTGCGCCGATGCCGAGAACGGAATCAACTTTTTCCCAGGCGGCAAGTCAGCAGCGGCTTCATTAGCGCGCATAGGCTTGTTCACCGCAACGCGCTTGTTCTAGTCCTGCACGAGGTCATACCAAAGATTATTGTTACGAACCCATTCATGCACAGCAGCCCAAGTGCGTGAAACTTCAAGTCATCGTCGAATGCCGATGGCAAATTGATTTAGTAAATGCAGAATCGAATTTTGATGCGGTAGTGACACCGCCAGCTATTTCACGCAATTTGCCGACGCATTCATCAATCCGCGCCAGCGCTGTTTTTGCGCCGTCCAAACCTTCGAGCGTGAAATTAAACGTCTCGCGATAATGCGCGGTGAGCAAAAGATAACGCACTTCGCGGCCGGTAAAACCTTTGGCCAGCAAATCGCGCAGCGTAAAATAATTGCCGAGCGACTTGCTCATCTTTTTGCCTTCGACCAGCAGATGCGCGCCGTGCAGCCAGTATTTCACGAACGGTTTTCCGGTCGCGCCTTCGCTCTGCGCGATTTCGTCCTCGTGATGCGGGAAAATCAAATCCTCGCCGCCGAGATGCAGATCGAAGCTTGCGCCGAGCATTTTCATGCTCATGGCGCTGCACTCGATGTGCCAGCCGGGACGGCCTTCGCCGAACGGACTCGGCCAGAAAACCTCGCCATCGTCCGGCACGCGCGCTTTCCAGAGCGCGAAATCGGCGACGGATTCCTTGGCGTATTCGTCGCTCTTGACGCGTTCGCCGGCGCGCATTTCGTCGAAATTCAATTTCAGCAACTGGCCGTAATTGCAGCCGCAGCCGCGATATTTTTCGATGTGAAAAATAAACCGAGCCGTCGGTGGCCTTGTAGGCGATGCCGCGCGCGATGAGTTTTTCGATGAGCGAAATGATTTCGGGAATGTGCTCGGTGGCGCGCGGTGTTTGATGCGGTTCAAGGCAATTCAGCGTTTTCAAATCTTCGAAGAACGCGGCTTCAAATTTTCCGGTGAATTCGCGCAGCGTGGTTTTGGTTTCGCGGACGCGCTTGATGATTTTGTCCTCCATGTCCGTGATGTTCATGACGTGCGTGACCTGGAAACCTTTGAATTCCAGATAACGCGCGGACGAGGTCGGCGAAGACGAACGTGCGCCAGTTGCCGATGTGCGCGAAGTCATAAACGGTCGGTCCGCAGCAATACATGCCGACTTTTTGCGCGGAGCGAGCGGCGCGAATTCCTGGACGGAGCGCGACAGCGTGTTGAACAGTTTTAGTCCCATTTGCGTTCGCGCAAGTTAAGGCGCACGTGTCGAAAGAAAAAGCGCAAATTCAGATTGGACACACTTTAGTGCTAGATTTAATCTTCGCGCATCAATCCATTTAACCGTCCGCCAAATTCAGAAAGGAAATTTTATGGAGCTAAAAGTCGTTTGCGGTTGCGGCCAGAAATATAAATTCGATGTCGAGCCTGTCGGCGGGCGGATGCCATTCGCGGTGAATTGTCCGATTTGTGGCGTGGATGGAACGCAATCGGCCAATGACATGCTGGCGCAAAATTCTTCCGGCCAGTCGCCGCAAGTTGCCGCCGCCATTGCGACGCCGGTTGGCGGACTTCGCGTCAATCGGCCCGCGCCCGCGCCATCTGCGGCTGACTTGCCGTCGCCAAGACCCGTGCCGATGCGGCCACTTGCGCCTGTTGTTACAAATGTTAAGCCGGTCAGTGAATTCAATTTGGGCCTCGGCATTTTGGGCGCCATTTCGGGCGCGGCTTTGGGCGCAGGACTGATGTATGCGTTCTTTTTGTGGGCGAACTTTCGGTTTCCGCTCATGGGCACGGGCATTGGCGCTCTGGCTGGCCTCGGCGCACGAATTCTTTACAAGGGAACGGACACGACGCTGGGAATCATTGCCGGCGTCATCGCTTTGTTTGCGACCGCCGGAACGCTTTATCTCATGTTTGGCGACATGGCGGGGATGTTTATTCTTTCAATGATTGTCAGCGTTTTTATGGCCTATAAAATCGCCGGTTAATTTTTTCAAAAAAATTATTTTCCAGGTATTGCAGTCGTCGTTTGCTTTGGTTGCAAGCGCTGGAATTTCTCGACGAACAGAAAATAAACGCCGGGGCCGAAGCAGAGGAGCATGACGGAAATTCCCGTCGCGATTCCCCAAAAAGTTCCGGCGGGCGCGCAGCAATCGTCGCGGCGGCGGACGATGACGTGGCTCGGCACGGCGATGATCAGTTCGAGAATACTGCCGCGCAGCAGCCAGCGGGTGGCGCGTTTGAGAAGCGCATCAGGGTCGTCCGATTTTGTGGCTCGGCGGAAAATGATTGCCCACATCAACCAGAAAATCAGGACAGGAACAAAAATGCTCAAGATGGATTGCCAGTTGGAATCCTGAAGATTTTGTGTCGGGTTGTGATTGATGATATTTGCCGTCCAGTTGAACAAGCCCTGCAAATCAAAAATCGCAAAAGCATTTCCTTGAAAATGGCGCAAAGCAGTGAAAAGAGCCCGGCCAAAAAAAGATTACCCAGAAAAAACGCGGTGACGATGACGGGAATTTTCAGCGGACGGCGCGCAGGCAGGCGGCGTTCGGCGATGTTAATCGGCAGCAGAAGCAGGAGCGCTTGTCCGGCGACAAGCACGGCAAGCCAGAGCCAGTAGCCCCAGTTCAAATAAAAATTTTGAATTACTTCATGAAGTCCGCCGTTGCTGACATTTTTAGCCCCAATTGCCAAAAGCGACGAGGTCAACCGGCAGGGTGAGCAACGACCAGTGCGAGCGCATAGAGCAAAACAGTCAGGAGCGCCCAGCGTTTCATGATTTTTGATTTGGCCAGAAATTTCAACACCACTCCAGCCAAATCGGTGCATGAATTTTCTTGAAATGTGATTTTCGCGGCTTGCCAATTTTTCGTTTCAACGGCAAAGTTCTTAAACGGACATTTCAATCAAACGCGACAAAGGAGACATGAGCAAAGAAGCAAAACTGGAATTGGACGGAAAAGTTTTCACGCTTGCCGACGGTTGTGGGCACCGAGGGCGAAAAAGCGGTGGACGTTTCGTCGCTGCGCGCGAACACCGGCTACATCACGCTGGACGATGGCTACGGCAACACCGGTTCGTGCTCGAGCAAGATCACGTTCATTGACGGCGACAAGGGCATTTTGCGCTATCGCGGCATCCCGATCGAGGAACTGGCGGAGAAATCCAATTTCATTGAGACGGCCTATCTGATCATTTACGGTTCGCTGCCGAACCGCGCGCAGTTCAAGACTTTTTCCGATTTGCTCGCGGAGCACCAGTTTCTGCACGAGGACATGAAGTATCATTTCGAGGGATTTCCCGACGGGCGCGCATCCGATGGCGATTCTGTCCTCGATGATCAACGCGGCGAGCTGTTTCGACGAAGACTTGATGCACTGGCAATGGGGCAAGAGGAAGCAGTTCGACATGTATCGTCGCGAAACTGATTTCGCAGGTGCGGACGATCGCGGCGTATTCGTATCGCAAATCGCACGGGCTGCCGCTGATTTATCCGAAGAAGACCTACAAATACACGGCGAACTTTCTGCACATGCTGTTCTCGATGCCGTATGAGGATTTTGAAATGAAGCCGGAAGTGGTGAAGGCGCTGGACTTGATTTTCCTGCTGCACGCGGATCACGAGCAGAATTGTTCCACCTCGACCGTGCGCATGGTGGCGTCGAGCCAGGCGAATCTTTTTGCCAGCTGCGTCGGCCGGCGTGTGCGCGCTTGTGGGGGCCGTTGCACGGCGGCGCGAACCAGGCGGTGATCGAAATGCTCGAAGAAATTCATCGCGAAGGCGACGACGGCTCGAAATTCATCGCGGCGGCGAAGGACAAGAACAGCGGCAAAAAACTGATGGGTTTCGGCCATCGCGTTTATAAAAATCACGATCCGCGCGCGAAGATCATCAAAAAAGCCTGCGACGATGTTTTGTCGAAATTGCACATCAGTGACCCGTTGTTGGACATCGCCAAAAATCTGGAAGAGGCGGCGCTGAAGGATTCCTATTTCGTGGAGCGAAAACTTTATCCGAACGTGGATTTTTACAGCGGCATCATCATGCGCGCGATTGGGCATTCCGGTGGAGATGTTCACCGGTGATTTTTGCGATTGGCCGGATGCCGGGCTGGATCGCGAATTACAAGGAAATCATGGAAGAACCGAAGAGCCGCATTTACCGCCCGCGGCAGATTTACATCGGACGCACGCTGAACCATTATGTTCCGCTGGATGAGCGCGAAATAATTCACCGCGTTTTTTGTAATGTTAGTTCGATTCGGGACGAAAGGTATGGTTTTTGCTTATATTTTCGTGTTTTACCGATGAAAAAAATTCTGGTTATTGATGACGAGGAATGGTTGCGCGAAATGATCCAACTCGCGCTGCGGCAGCGCGGCTATGATGTCATCGAGGCGTCCAACGGCCAGGATGGCATTGAAAAGGCGCGCAAGGAATTGCCCGATCTCATCCTCTGCGACGTCAACATGGACAAAGTGGACGGCTATCTTACGCTTGCCTCACTGCGCAACGAAGCTCCGACGGCGGCGATTCCGTTCATTCTGATGACCGGCCTTGCCAACAACGACGGCATGAGGCACGGCATGGAACTGGGCGCGGACGATTATCTTCCAAAGCCGTTCACGACCGAGGCGCTTTACGCCGCCGTGGATGCGCGGCTCAAAAAAGCGCAAACTCGTCCGCGACGAAGCCGAACGCAAACTCACCCAGTCTGCGCGACAACATCAGCCTGATGATGCCGCACGAAATGCGCACGCCGCTCAATGGCATTTTGTCGAACGCGGAATTGCTGGCCACGTCCGCCGCGACGCTCAAGCCGGACGAAATCGCCGAAATGGGACAGGAAATTTTCAAGTCCAGCCAGCGGCTCGAACGGCTCATCGAAAATTTTCTGATTTACGCGCAACTTGAGTTGATCGCCGCCGACCCGAAAAATGTCAACGCCCTGCGCATTGGAAAAACGGAACAGGCCGCATCGCTGGTCAAAAAACTCGCCGTCAAAGCAGGCGGCGCAGGCCGCGTCGCCCGAACGATTTGACCGTTGAAGCGGCGGACGTTGCCGTGCCGATGTCCGAGGAATATTTCAGCAAAGTCGTGAACGAACTCGTGCAGAACGCCTTCAAATTTTCCGAAGCCGGTTCGCCCGTGCGCGTCGCGCTTGCCGGAACGTTCAACGGCATTGCACTTTCCGTCAGCGACCAGGGCCGCGGATTTTCCACCGAGCAAATCCGGCGCATCGGCGCGTATGTGCAATTCGACCGCAAGATGCAGGACCAGCAGGGATTGGGATTGGGACTGACCATCGCCAAACGGCTCGTCGAATTGCACGGCGGCGCGCTTGCCATCGAAGGCGAAAAAGGCGCGGGCAGCCACGGTCACTGCAAAATTTCCAAAGCACAAAACCGGCCTGACCGTTCTTAAAACGACAGCCGCGCATAAAGCCAAAGCCAGCGCGCGCGCGGCCAATCCGGCGACTAAAAAAACCATCGCGATTCCCACCACCGGCGCGAAATCCACTTTGCCAACGCGCAACGGAATTTTTTCCATCGGTCGTAAACAGAGTTTGCGCCGTTGCGTTCACATAATTCCAAAACGGATTTTTTCCGAAGTAAATGTAGCTGTTCAACAGATGCAGCGCGAGCAGCGCGCCGACGAGGAATTTCCAAACCAGATAACTGCCCAGCCCGATGACCAGCGCTTCTTCAATCCGTTGCGCCGCCGACATCGCCGGTTTTGGATGCAGCCACGCAAATGGCCAACTCGCCAGCCACCAGAACAGCGCCGTGGCAACGAGCGGCAAAATAATTTTTATCCAGCGCGGCCAGTCGTCAATTTCGCCCAAGCTGGATTTTTACCAGCCGGTGAATCGGTTTGCGGCCCGGACAAAATTGAAAGCAGCAACAGCCACAGATAAAAAATTCCGAGCGCTCGCGCAAAACTGAAAACGGAAAACAAAAGCATCTCGCCGAAAGAATTGCTGCGAAAAAAAATCGTCGCCGACGCCCAAGTCCAGCTTTCCAATCCAGCCCGCCGCCGAACCGATTTGCCAGTAAAACAGCGCGCGCAAAACCAGCAGCGCGCCAATGGCCACCAGCAAATGCCAGTGCCGAAATCGTGTCGGCGCGGCGCGGCGCAACGTGCCGATGAGCGTCGCGGGTGTTTGTTTGTTCAGTGGATCAAACTTTGTCGAACGCCAGTTGATCCACAGCAGCAAACCTGCGAGATTCAGAATGAAATCAACGATGGCCACGATTGTTAAATGGTTGAAAAGTTAAATAGTTGAAATGGATTTTACAATTCAACGATTCAACAAATCACATCATCTTCAAAAGCGTGTCCGCCATTTCGCTCGGCGTGGCGGCGATGCCGATGCCGGCGTCTTTGAACGCGGCGATTTTTGCTTCCGCCGTTCCTTTGCCGCCGCTGACGATCGCGCCGGCGTGACCCATGCGGCGTCCGGGCGGCGCGGTCGCGCCGGCGATGAATCCGGCGACGGGCTTTTTGCAATTCGCTTTGATCCATTCGGCGGCTTCTTCTTCCGCGCTGCCGCCGATTTCGCCGATCATGATGATGCCGTGCGTTTCGGGATCGTCGTTGAACAAGTTTGATGACGTCGAGATGCGAAGTGCCGTTGACCGGATCGCCGCCGATGCCGACGCAAGTGGATTGGCCGACGCCGCGCGAGGTCAATTGCCACACGGCTTCGTAAGTCAACGTGCCGCTGCGCGAGACGACGCCGATGTTGCCTTTTTTGTGGATGTAACCGGGCGCGATGCCGATGCGGCAGCCGCCATGGGAATCCTTGCCTTCGCCGGGCGTGACGACGCCGGGACAATTCGGGCCGATGAGCCGCGTCTTGGTGTTGCCTTGCAGCGCGCGTTTCACTTTGACCATGTCGCGCACGGGAATGCCTTCCGTGATGGCGACGACGAGTTCGAGTCCGGCGTCCGCGCCTTCGAGAATCGCGTCGGCGGCGAAGGGCGGCGGAACGAAAACCGCGCGAAGCCGTCGCGCCGGTTTGTTTCACGGCGTCGGCAACGGTGTCGAAAATGGGAACTTTTTTGCCGCCGTGCTCGAAAAATTGTCCGCCTTTGCCGGGCGTGACGCCGGCGACGACTTGCGTGCCGTAATCAATCGAGAGTTGCGCGTGCTTCGCGCCAAAGCTGCCGGTGATGCCTTGGACGAGAACTTTGGTGTTGGGTTTGACGAGGATGGACATGATTAAATTTACGATTTCTGATTTCTGATTTCTGATTTCAATTCAAAACAAATCTTTTTGTTGTCCGCGCTTTTCTTTAATGGCTTGGAGCAGCCGGATTGCGTCCAAATCTTTTTGCCGTCCGGCGGCGGATTTCGCGGCGATGAGTGCATCAAGATTCAAAATGCGAAATTCACCATAAGACATGACGTGCGGAATAGATCGCTGCAAAACATGTTCGTAATCACCAATGCCAGCCACTTCGCTCAAGCAGTCCAAAATTCCCAAATCAGTGTTCAAATAAATGTTTTTCAAACTGCTACAAAGCTCGTCAGTTAATTCAAGTGGCAACTTATTGGCGGTTAGCCGGTGGCGCGGATGCAAATCTTTCACGGCAGCTTCGATTCGCCGGAGATTTTCCCGGCTGAACCGGCAGCAGATGTCCAAATCCAATGTGACCAGTGACGCGCCGTGCAAAACTCCGCAGACACCGCCGATGATGACGAATTCCACTTTCTGCTCTTTGAGCCGTGACAGCAACGCCTTGTCATTTTGCGGCATGACGTTCTCCTGCTTCCTTGACTTCGAGAATCAAATCCAACGCGCGTTGATGCTGCTCCAGCCGTTGTTCCGGCGTCAATTGCAGCGCATCTTCAACGAGCGACATGTCAAATCCATATTCAGCCGCCGCGCGCCACGCCGGCCCGGCGTCCGGCGGCATCACATACTCGCCATTCATCTGCGCCAATGTCGCTTCGTCAATCATGGAATCAATTTAAGCAGTGCGCGCGGATTTTCAATCAATCACTTCGCCTTTCGTTTATGAATAAGAATTTTATTTCCGTCCGGGTCGCAAATGATGGCGAAATGACAGATTGGTGTGGGCATGGTGTCCATCGTGAATTTCACGCCGCGCGATTTCAACCGCGCGATCTCGGCGTCCAGATCGTCCACTTCAAACGCGATGCACGTTCCGTCCGGCGACGGCTTCCAGACCTCGCCGTAGCAGCCGATGCCCAAAGTTCCGCTGCCGATTTCGTATTCGACCCACAGGCCGCCGGCGGATTCCATCGCCGGTTTGAGGCCGAGCACGCCTTCATAAAATTCGCGCGCGCGTTTGATGTCCGTGACCGGCGTGCCGGTGAATGCGATTTCGGTGATCATAATTCAAATGCAATTTCGATGGCTTCAAGCATTTGGAATTTTAGGAATAAAAGTTGTATCTGAACTTTCTACAACCGGCGAACAACTTGCTAAAATTGTTTCTGAATTATTTGTCTTTGATTTTTTTGAAGATTTATTTTGTGCTTTGGCAATCTTCTTTTGAGCCTCAATAGCTTTTGCACCTTCGACAACTTCTCCTTTTAGCACATAACTGCGAAGTGCCGACTCAATCTCTTCTGTCGTGATTTTGGCGTTTGGAGAAACGCGCCGTAATTCACGTCGAATAACTTCCAGAACAGGATCGGAGATAATTGTTGCCGCGAGTGAGAAACGACTCATTGCTTGCTGATGAGCATCATAATCTTCCAAACAGCAGCGAGCGATGCCTTCTTTTGTAATCAAATAAAGAGAATCAAGGTCGGAATCATTTTTGGCGTTGAGCTTAAGGAATTCAAACTCGAAAACTTTTTCCTGATTTAATGGTTCACCGAAGACAACTTTGTAAACCTGCCAGACGAGTCCATTTGTAAGAATTACCCATTTAACTCCATCTTTAGCTCCATAAAAGACAACTTGATTTACATGAGATTCTTTTAGTTCTACGCCTACCGCTTTTCCTTCAATTAAGAGACAGGGTTTTGTGTTGTCGTTCAGCTTAATGGCGAGGTCGCAATATGTGCCTTTGATTGCATGTTCAGATGTGATTTCACGGAATTCGTCATAACCGAAAACCTCCGACAGAATTTTTCTTACAATGTTCACAGTGTCGGCCTCAGTAAAATCACGGTTTTTTGCATCCGCCAAAATCGGCTGGAATTTTTTGATGCCAACGGCCAGACGACTCGCAACTTTATTTGGAATTGATTTCATAGTTTTCCTTTCGCTTTATTAAACGACTATCATTTTCCGACCGCCTTCACAACCTTCTGCGCCGCGTCGGCCACGAGATTCTACCCAAAACGTGCTTTGATTGTTTCCGGGTTCATTGCGCCATGCACGACGCCAAGTATGCGCAATTCTTCTCCGACGATTCGATAATAAACTGCGTGCGGATAATTGTGCATCGGTGCTTTTCGAATTCCGCGTTTTCCGAAACGCGAATAAAGTTCCGGGAAATTTTTCAATCGCCTCGCCAAAATCTTGAATTCAATCCAAAACTTGACACCCGCGCTCGGACGCCGCTCTTCGTAGTATTTGACGGCTTCGGCGATTTCCAATCGAGCTGGCGCAACGATGACGATTTTCAAATTCACTTGCGCGTGAAGAGTTCCTTTTCCAATTCTTCAATCGTGCAACCGGATTTTGGATTGGCCTCGTGTTCCGCGTCGCGCCGCTCCATTTCCGCAAGCATTTCCGGCGAAATCGAATCGTCGGCCTCATGGTCAACACTGCGATAAATTTCGTCAGCCAATTTGATCCGCTCTGGCAGCGGCAAATTTAACGCATCTTCAAGCAAGTTTGTTTTCATAAAATGAGTTTATCATTTCCCAACCGCCTTCACAACCTTCTGCGCCGCATCGGCCATGGAATCGCCGGTGATGATGGCCACGCCGGATTCAGCCAGGGTTTTTTTGCCGGCGATGACGTTGTTGCCTTCGAGCCGCACGACGAGCGGAATTTTCAAATGCGTTTCCTTCACCGCCGCGACGATGCCGGTGGCGATGACGTTGCAATCCATGATGCCGCCGAAAATGTTCACGAGGATGCCCTTCACGTTCGGGTCGCTC
The DNA here is from genome assembly GCA_963746345.1 of uncultured Verrucomicrobiae bacterium. GTDB lineage: Bacteria > Verrucomicrobiota > Verrucomicrobiia > Limisphaerales > UBA11358 > UBA11358. Next base: position 795,864 of record CAVVAN010000004.1, on the reverse strand, counting down.
AAAATGATCTTGAACGCCGCCGTGACCTGTTCCTTGCTCGCGCCGCCGCCGACGTCGAGGAAGTTCGCCGGGCTGCCGCCGAAATGCTGGATGATGTCCATCGTCGCCATCGCCAGGCCCGCGCCGTTGACGAGGCAGGCGATGCTGCCGTCGAGCTTGATGTAATTGAGCGAAAATTTTGACGCCTCGATTTCCAGCGGCGCTTCCTCGTTCAAATCGCGCATCTCCAAAATATCCTTGTGGCGATAAAGCGCATTGTCATCGAGCGAAATTTTTGCGTCGAGCGCGATGACGGTTTCCTTGCCGTCGCGCAAGTTCTACCACGGCGAGCGGATTCAATTCCACCATCGCCGCATCGCATTCCCACCAAGTGTTGTAAACGCCCGTGATGAGCTTCACGCCCGCGTTGAACAAATCGCCCTTGAGACCGAGCGCGGCGGAAATTTTGCGCGCCTGAAACGGCATGATGCCGACGGCGGGATCAATGTGCTCCTTGAAAATCTTTTCGGGAAGATTTCTCGGCGACTTCCTCGATGTCCATGCCGCCCTCGGTGCTGGCCATGATGAGCGGACGGGACGTTTCGCGGTTGAGCAGAACGGCGAGATAAAATTCTTTCTTAATTTTCGCGCCCGCCGCGAGCAACAATGTTTGCACCTTGCGCCCGTCCGCGCCGGTTTGCTTCGTGACCAAAATTTGTCCGAGCATTTTTTCCGCAAACGAAACCGCTTCGTCCACGGACGACGCAACTTTGACGCCGCCTTGAAAACCGGATTTGAAAGTTCCCTTGCCGCGACCGCCCGCGTGAATTTGCGATTTGACGACGACGCGCGAAGATGCCGCTGGCGACGATTTTATCCGCCGATGCGCGGACTTCGGCGAGGATTGAAAACGGGAATTTCCAGCGGCACGGCGACGCCGTATTTGGCGAGCAACTCTTTGGCCTGATATTCGTGGATGTTCATTTCAAAAAACTTGCTTATTGAAAGGATGTTGGTAAAAGAAATCAATCTTTAACCCAAAAATTATGAAACCGCATCGCGGCGTTCTCATACTTGTTCTCGGTATTCTCGGTTGGGTCATCTGTTTCCCATGCGGGATTGCCGCGTGGATAATGGGCAACAAGGACATTAAAGAAATGGACGCGGGAACAATGGAACCAAGCGGTCGCGGCATGACGTTGGCTGGAAAAATTTGTGGAATGATTTTGACGATTTTAATGATTCTTGCTTTTGTCGGTGGATTTTTTGCTGCAATAATCGTTGGCGCTTTACGCCATCACGCGACGCAATAACGCCATTTCTCTTGAAACAAATGTCGCGCGCGGGCAATTTGCGCGGCGATGAAATGTTTTTTTCTCCTGCTCGCGATTTTGTTTCCGCTGTTCGCGCGCGCGGCTTTCATCAACGGCCAAAATTACGTCGCGCTGACGGATTGGGCGCGCGCGAATAATTTTCACGTCGTGTCGCTCGCGCGCGATGAAATTGTTTTGATGAATAAAACTTCACGGCTCGTTTTCGACACGGATTCGGCGGATTCAAAAATCAACGACGTGAATGTTCGCCTTTCATTTCCCGTCGCCAAGGGCGCGCTGATTTCGCAACTGGATTTGGACACGACGATCAAGCCGTTAGTTTTTCCGCAAAAACCGTCCGTAAAAAAAATCACGACGATTTGCCTTGATCCAGGTCATGGCGGAAAAGACACAGGCAATCGCGTTTCTGGATTTTTCTGGCACAACGAGAAAACTTACACGCTGCTGCTCGCTTTTGAATTGCGCGACGAGCTTGAAAAACTCGGCTTCGATGTCATTCTCACGCGGAACAGTGACAGGTTTGTTGAATTGCCCGCGCGCCCGGCGATTGCGAACAAGGCTGGCGCGGATTTATTCGTCAGTTTGCATTTCAACGCGACGCAAGTCGGCAAGAATGAAGTTGACGGGCCGGAAATTTATTGCATCACGCCCGTAGGCGCGAATTCCAGCAACGCGAGTGTTGAGAGCAGCGAATATGGCGGCGCGTCGAGCGCCGGTCCGACGATTGCCAATCGCAACGAGCAAAAAAGTTTGTTGCTCGCGTATCAAATCCAAAAATCGCTCGTGCAGAATCTGAACGTGAATGATCGCAGCGTCCGGCATGCGCGGTTCGCCGTGTTGCGCGACGCGACGATGCCCGCGATTTTGATCGAGGGCGGTTACATGACAAATCCGACCGAAGGGAAAAAGATTTACGATTCGGCATATCGCAAACAAATGGCTGCGGCAATTGTGAAAGGAATTTTGGCTTATCAAAAATTGACCGCGCAAACGGTGGTTCAGCCAAAGCCGCATGCGCCAAATCATTCGTCGGTGAAACATTCGCCATGAGCATCGTGACCAAAACGGGAGATTCGGGGACGACGGGATTGATGTATGGCCGGCGCGTTCCGAAAAATCATCCGCGCGTGGAGGCGTGCGGGGCGATTGACGAGTTGAACGCCGCGCTCGGCCTTGCGCGCGCGACGGCGACGGAAAATTTCGTCAGCGAAAATTTATTCGCGATCCAGAAAAATTTGATCGTGCTGATGGGCGAGGTCGGCGTGATGACGGAGGATTTGCCGCGCTACGCCAAAGACGGGTTTTCGCTTGTGACGCCGGAGATGACGGCGCAATTGGAAAAGCTCGTGAAAGAAATTGAATCGCAAAACGTAAGCTTCAAGGGCTGGGCGACGCCGGGTGCGACGAAAAATTCCGCCGCGCTCGACGTGGCGCGGACGATTTGCCGCCGCGCCGAGCGCCGTGTGTGCGACTTGAAGGAATCAGGTGAATTAAAAAATTCTGAAATAATTATTTTTCTAAATCGGTTGAGCGATTTACTCTGGCTTTTCGCGCGCTGGGCGGAGACAAAACCGGATGCGGATAAATCATCATGAAAGATCAAATCATCCGTCTGCTGGCTCGAAAAGATTACGTCCCGGCGAATGTGCCGGAACTGCTCCGACTGCTGCACCTGTCACCCAAGCGCCAACAGGAATTGCAGGCCGTGCTGCGCGAGCTGGAACAATCCGGCGCGGTCGCCCGCATCAAAGGCAATCGCTACGTCAGCCCGCGCGAGGCGGATTTGATTCCCGGTCGCATCCGCATGAATCGCGCCGGGAAAGGTTTTCTCCAGCCGGACGATTCTGAGCTTGAAAGAAATTGCCATTGCCGAAAGCGCCACCGGCACGGCGTTGCACGAAGACCGTGTGCTCGTGCGGCGCGACGTGCGCGAAAAAATTTCGTTCTGGCGATGACGACGCAAGAAACCGGCACGGTCGTCCGCATTCTGGAACGCAAGCGCACGCAGATTGTCGGCACGCTGCAACGCAGCAAACAATTTCTTTACGTCGTCCCCGACGACCCGCGCATTCCGCACGATATTTATGTTTCCGAGCCGCGCGACGTTGGCCGGCCCGCGCACATCGGCGACAAGGTGGTCGTCGAATTGCGCGAATGGGAATCGCGCAACGCCAATCCCGAAGGCGAAATCGTCGAAGTCCTCGGCGCGCCGGATGAGGAAGGCGTGGACATGCTTTCGGTTCTGCGCCAATACGATCTGCCGCTGCATTTTCCCAAAAATGTTCTGGCCGAGGCGCACGCGATCGGCACGATCGTTGACCCGCACGATCTGCAGCGGGCCGCGTGGATTGCCGCGCGCATCAAGTCATCACGATTGATCCCGACGACGCGAAAGATTTTGACGACGCGATCTGCCTGGAACGCGTTTCGCCGGAGCAATGGCGTTTGTGGGTTCATATCGCCGACGTGTCGCATTACGTCAAACCCGGCACCGCGCTGGACGACGAGGCGCAGCAAGCGCGGCAACTCGACCTACCTCGTGGACCGCGTCATCCCGATGCTGCCGGAAGCGTTGAGCAACGAACTCTGCTCGCTCAAACCAAACGTGGACCGCCTGACGAAGTGCGTGGAATTTCTCGTGTCGAACGACGGACGCGTGCTGAGCACGAAATTTTATTCCGCCGTCATCCATTCGCAGCGCCGTTTCACCTACGCGCGAGGTGCTGGAGATTTTGCAACGCACGCCGGCGGACGATCCGATTGAGCAGATGCTGCATCAGGCGCACGAACTCGCGCAAAAGATCCGCCGCACGCGTTTCAAGGCCGGTTCGCTCGAACTGGATTTTCCCGAAACGAAAATCCGGCTGGACGAGCAGGGAAAAATCCTGCGCATCGAGAAAAACGAGAACGACGTGTCGCACCAGTTGATCGAGGAATACATGCTGCTGGCCAACGAAGCCGTCGCGACGCGCCTGATGAGCCTGCACACGCCAGCGATTTATCGCATCCACGAAGAGCCGGACGCGCGACGCCTGCAGGAATATCGCGCAGGAAGTGCTGGCCATCACGTCCCGTGCGGCAACCTGAGCCAGCCCGCCGAAGTGCAGAAACTGTTGCAGAAGCTCGGCACGCTGCCGATCGGCCCGGCGCTCAAGATCGGATTTCTCAAATCGCTCATGCGCGCGCGTTACGCCGTCGAGCCGCTCGGCCATTACGGATTGGCCAAGAAAAAATACACGCACTTCACCTCGCCCATCCGCCGTTATGCCGACCTCGTGGTGCATCGCGCGTTGTTTGACAAAAATTCGCGTCGCGACGTCTGCATTCAAAGAAATCGCCGAGCACATTTCCGTCACGGAACGCAATTCCGCCGATGCCGAGCGCGACAGCAAGGACGTGAAACTGTTCGCGTTCCTGAAAGCGCAGTTGGAATCCGGCGAGCCGCAAAAATATCCCGCGCTCGTGACCGACGTGCGCAATTTCGGTTTCTTCGTGGACGTGCCCGGCCTCGCGATGAGCGGCCTCGTGCCGTTGTCGTTGATGGAGGATGATTTTTATGTCTTCGACGAAGCGCGGCGAAATCTCGTTGGCCGCCGCACGCGCCGGATGATCCGACTCGGCGACAAACTTACAGTGCAAGTCGCGCAAAGTGGACACGTTCAAGAAGCAGGTGGATTTCAAGCTTGCGGATGACAACAACGCGAGCGGGTGGCATCCGGTTGGACGAAAGAACAAATTTTCTCGAGGCACTAGTGCACTGTAACATTGACAACTGATACACAGCTTGCTATGGTTTTGCCCATGGCAATTACGCTAAAAGTGAGTTCCGCTGACCAATCCGAATTGCAGGCCAAGCTGCGTTGCCGCAGTCTTCCCGCCGAAGATGTCCGACGTGCTGATATCATTCTGCGGCTGGCCGAAGGTCAGCCGCAGCGAGTTGTGGCCCGACAGATGCGTTGTAGCATCAATACCGTGCGACTGTGGCGAGAAAGGTATGAAGCTGAGGGCTTGGGCGGACTCTACGCTCGTCATCCAGGGCGGCAGATTGAAGCCGCGAGTCCCGCATTGGAGGCGAAGATATTGGACTGCACGCGCCGCCTTCCCAAAGACGGTTCGACCCATTGGAGTACGCGCAAACTGGCCGAGGAACTGGGCATCAGTCATATGCGAGTGGCGCGAACATGGGCCAAAGCCGGACTACAGCCTCACCGGATGCGCCGGTATATGACCAGCGACGATCCGCACTTTCACAAGAAAGCGGCCGATGTGATCGGGCTCTACCTGAAACCGCCCACCAATGCAGTGGTGTTCTGTGTCGATGAGAAGACGGCCATTCAGGCACTCGACCGGTTGGATCCGGTTCTGCCATTGTCTGCTGGCCGTGCCGAGCGGCATGGTTTTGAATACTTTCGTCATGGGACACTCTCCCTGTATGCCGCATTGAACACGCAGACGGGCGAGGTGCTGGGCAAGACTGCTGGCAGACATACCAGCGCCGAGTTTGTGGCGTTCCTTGCCGAGTTGGTCAGTGGCCAACCCAAGCGGCGCGAGATCCATGTGATCGTGGATAACCTGTCTGCTCACAAGACCGAAAGGGTGGAGCTTTTCTTACAGCAACATCCGCAAGTGAAGTTGCATTTCACGCCGACCTATTCATCGTGGTTGAACCAGGTCGAATTGTGGTTCTCCAAGATCGAGCGCGATGTCATTGCGCGCGGGGTGTTCAGTTCCGTCAAAGATTTAGCCAAAAAACTCCTGTGCTACATCCGCCAATACAATCGTCAAGCCAAACCCGTTAAGTGGACTTACAAAAATACGAAAAACCGGATACTCCCTGAGTCAGATTCAAATGTTACAGTCCACTAGGGCGTTCATCAAAAGCAAGAGACATGGGTAGTCGGCAGCGAATCCCTAGCAAATTTTTTGCCAACCGATTTTTCTCCCTGCTCGAAGCCATCGCAGAGCAGACGATGAACGCTTCCAATTAAAAATTCCCATCAAAATGTAAATTGGAGTGATTTCCCAAACTCTTAAAGACCTTTCCTGACATCACGAAGAGCTTTCCCAAATGTATTTGAGAAATGCCTCCTATTACACTGGCATCCGCGCCGGACAATCTCATTTCCAGACAAGCCCTGTCAAAAGCAAAGACAAAGAAGACAGAACTTGGATGTGAACATTCAATGTTCAATATTTAAGATGGCACCAATATGGTTATCACACTCAACCCAGAATTACACAATTTATAGGGGCTTATCGCTCGACGGCTTATCAACCCGCATATTTGGTACTACAGCACAATTCATGCGATACTTAACGCAGGTTTTTCCTGTTATAGTCTTAAATGCGTCTGCTGGAGCACATCCAGCAACATTTGATTGACGCCTTGAGAATGTGAGTCACAATGCATTAATCAGATATGAAAGTCCATCTTCCAAAGAAGTGTCTTTTGTGTCTGATTATTTTGACGATTCACGCCGGTTTCGCGGCATCAGCCAATCCTTTGCAATTGATTTCACTTCGAGATCCATTGCTCGTGGCGGCTCGAGGCGGTAACGGTGATTCGGGTCCGGCTATTATCAGTCCGGACGGGCGTTATGTATTATTCAGCAGTGCCGCGAACAATCTGACGTTGACGGTCAACAGCAATCCAATTCCCGTTCTGATTCCAGCCCGCATCAACGTTTATCTGCGCGACCGCACGAATGGAACGACAACTTTGGTCAGCGTGAATCTGACCGGTACCGGTGGTGGCGATGGCGATTCTTTCGCAACCGGAATTTCCAGCAATGGCCAGTATGCCTTATTCGAGAGCAGTGCCGCCGATTTGGTGGCCGGCGACACCAACAATGCCACCGATGTATTTATCCGGGATTTGGTCAACGGGACGAACATTCTGGTCAGCATCAGCACGAACGGTGGATTTGGCAATGCCAACTCAGGCAGTGCGGTCATGACCCCCGACGGGAAATATGTGGCGTTCGTGAGTTCTGCCAGCAATCTGGTGGCTGGAGATATAAACGGTATTCCAGATATTTATGTGCGCAACTTGCAATCGGGCACTACCACGCTGGCCAGTCCTGGGGCCCAGTCCACAGGGATTACTGCGGCAAGTGACTCTGCGGGGCCAGTCATCACGCCAGACGGACGATATGTGGCGTTTTACAGCTCGGCCACGAATCTTGTGGCCGGAGTTACGAATATCGGAGACATATACGTCCGCGATCTCGTGATGGGAACCACTTATTGGGCCAGCAGTGGTGCCCGTGCCCAATTGCAAGCAGTGTTTGGCACCACGAATGGCGTTTGCTTTAGCCCTAAAATGAGTGCGGACGGATCGTTGGTTGCCTACGAGGTGAGTGCGGCCAGTTATGCGAAATCTGCCGGAGTCGTTCTGCGTTACCATCTCGCATCTGGTCAAACGGATGTCGTGAACACCAATGCCAATGCCCCGGTTGGTGTGTATGAAGACATTCGCACCACTGACATGAGTCCGGACGGACGGTTTGTAACGAGTGTAGCCAACACTGCCACATCAGGTTTGAATACGGTTGTCTATCTCTGGGACGCGCTAACCAGTACAAACTTGCTGGTGAGCGCTGACGTGAGCAATACCACGCCGGAGAGTGGCAGCTCTTATGCGCCGCTGGTTGATCCTAGCGGAAGATATGTGGCTTTTCTAAGCAACTCCACCAACCTGACCTTCAACATGCTTACGGGTGACTACCACCTTTATTACCGCGACACGCAGGCTGGCTCTACCATACTGGTGGATACGGATACCAACGGTGTTGGCGTGGGTGTCAATCCGGAGACTTATCCGAGTTTGAGTTCGGACGGTCAATCGCTCGCTTTTGAGAGTGATGATGCCCAAGATCGCAACCGTTATATGAACGTTCTGGTTTACGACCTTCAATCGAATGCAAACGAACTCGTTTCGATTCAGAATACGACAATTTCATCTCAGTCGCCGGACGGTCCAAGCATTCTTTCGTCAATCCTTCCTCTCAGCATGAATGGCCAATATGTTGCCTTTGCGAGTGAGGCCGACAATCTTATATCCAATGACGTGAACGGCTATCGCGATGTGTTCGTCCGGGATCTGAATGCGGGTACGAACATTCTCGTCAGTGCCGATACCAACGGTTTACCGGCGGCGGGTGTTTCTTCCGAGGCCTCCATCAGCAGCAACGGACAATATGTGGTGTTCTCCAGCTCGGCAGCCAGTCTGGTGCCAAGCGATACGAACAATTCTGTAGATGTGTTTGAACGGGACCTGCAAAACGGCGCAACTACCCTGGTCAGTGTGAACATGAATGGTCAGGGTCCAGGAAATTCCAATTCCTATTCGCCCATTCTAAGCGGCGATGGTCGGTTTGTGTTGTTTCGCAGTCAGGCCCAAAATCTCGCCACTGGGTCATTTGGGAACGGCATCTCAAATTTATTCTTGCGCGATCTGCAATTGGGCACTAACTACGCACTGACGGCGGCCAGCTCCGGGACAGGGGTTTCCTCGGCGGCGATGACACCGGATGGTCATTATGTCGCGTTCATCGGCACAATTGCGGGTTCGTCCTCCACCTATCTTTATGTGTGGGATTCACAATTGGCCACGTTGGTTTATACCAATACCACTGCGGGCTTGATGCAAGTATTCATTAGTGCAGATGGTCAAAGACTGGCCTATAGCACCTCGACGGGATTATTCATCGCTGACCGCAGTAGCCCTGCCAACAATGCCGCGATTGGCAGCGGGAGCAGCGGAAGTTTTTCAACACAGTGGGGTCGGAACTTCAGCGTTGACGGAAACTTTTTGGTTTATGAGACAAGCGCGGCCATCGCCGCAATGGATACAAATACCATCAAGGACGTTTACCTTTATGACGTTCTGGCACAAACTAATTATCTCATCAGTCACAATCTAAATGGCAATGGAGCGGGCGATGGGGCTTCCGATTCACCAGCCATCAGTCCGGATGGCCGGTTTGTGGCGTATCGCAGTTCCGCCGACAATCTTGTGCCGGGAGACAGCAACGGCGTGCCTGATCTGTTCATCTACGATCGGACCAGCGGCGCAACCACACTATTGACCGCAAGCCAGTTTGGCAATCGGTCAGGAGACAATCGCTCGCTCAGTCCATTCTTCAGCGGCGACGGGCAAGCGCTCTTCTTCCAAAGCGCGGCCTCCGATTTGGTGACAAACGATGCGAACCGCGCCAGCGACCTTTTTGCGTTCAATTTGTATGCCGCCGGCATGATTCCGACTTTTTACGTTCAAGCCATCCCCGGTGCCTCGCCCAACCAGAATCCTACGCTTATTTGGCCGGTGCTATCCGGAAAAACCTACCAGGTCCAATTCAAAAATAATTTAAATGATCCAGTTTGGCAGACTCTGCCTGGCAACGTGACGATTCTGGGCAGTACAGGATACTTCACGGACTCTACACCCGCCACCGGGCAGCGATTTTATCAGATCGTAGGACAATGAACCATTGAGACGAACCTATGAATACAAATCGCCAAACTGATTTCAAATTGTTGTCCGCTCATCGGCATGTTCAGGATCACGCCGGCCGCGCGTTTACGCTGACTGAATTACTGGTGGTTCTGGCCACGCTGGGAATTCTTGCGGCGTTGCTGTTGCCTGCGCTGGCCAATACCCAACCGGGAAGTATCAAGGCGTTTCAATGCCTGAACAACATGCGGCAGATGGCGACGGCTTGGACATTATACTCTGAAGACAATCATGACCAACTGGCGATTAATTCCGATCCGCACGCGGCGGCGGGAGGTTCAATTTCATATCCGGGCGGTGGGCCGTCTTGGATCACTGGCATTCTGGACTGGACCGCTGCCCAGTATAATACAAATACGGCGTATCTAATAAATGACAAGTATTCGTTACTGGGCGGCTATTTGGGTCGCTCCTACAAAGTTTTTGCCTGTCCGGCGACAGCAACTTTTGTCAGCCCGGTACAAAGAAATGTAGGATGGCCCGCGCGTTGCCGAAGCGTGGCCATGAATGCCGCTGTTGGTGATGGGGACAAATATGAGCAGCCGGGCAATCCATTTGGTTGGATAAGCTGGTATGTTGCAAAAAAATCCACAGATTTTCATAATCCTGCGCCAAGCAGTGTCTGGGTGTTTTCCGATGAGCATCCCGATAGTATTGATGATGGTCTCATGTATGTAGCCAATTATGCCGTGACATCTTTTACCGAATTACCCGGGAGTCAGCACGGAGGCGCGTGCGGGATAGCCTTTGCGGACGGTCATGCGGAAATTCATAAATGGCAGGGCACGGCGGCACGCCAGCCGGTTCAGTATACCACTAGACAACAGATCCTATGCAGCATCACCGACCCGGACATGCTCTGGCTCGCGGAGCACACGCCGATAAAATGAAGAGAATCATAAGTTAATGCTACCGCGCACGAACTGGACGAAAATCGAGTTGTCATTTCCAAATGAATTGTCGCCAAGTTACTAAATATCCCGGACTGACAATTTTTTGTGGACCAGCATATGCATAACCGAATTGGCAACCTGACTTTAGGCGTTGAAACCGCACCAGTGAGCGTTGAGTCACCGACGATGCTAAATTCCGATGGGTAGGGTAACGAAATCTGCTCTTCTTGCCTTTTAGTGTTAAGCAGCACGAAACCAGTATTTTTTGTGTTGCTCATCATGATCTGACTGGAGTTATTGAGATTGAAGCGGGCGGGGAGAATCAAACCCACGTTAGGTTTACCAAGCGAATCTCTCAGTCATTTGAAAAATTTATTGAACTGACCGCGAAGATTGCTTGATGCAATTTTCGCTTACTGGCTCAACCGATAAAACCTTGAAGAAGGTCCGATGGCATTCGTGACGGTGTTAAGCCCGCTGAGAACAACTGGAGTTGTAGAATTGGTGGTCCAAAGCACCGCTGAAGCAAGATTCGTGGTGGATTCCAAAATGTATCCGAAAGCGCTGGCAGACCAGGTTAAAACCACATTGGTGCCAGAACGTGCTATGGCCAGTTGCGGGCGTGACAGTGTAAAGCTGAACACGGTGCCATTGCCCGAAGTGCCGCCAGACGCTGCGGTGCCATACAGGGTGTTGCCGGACAAAACCAAATCTGTCTGCGGATTGGCTCCGTCGCCGCCGCCGGTGAAGCTATACAGGTTCGTAAAACCCGAGCCATCCGTGTTGATGGCAAACAGCGTGCCGTTGCTGGAAGTGCCGCCACCAAAGGTTGTCCCATAGAGAGTGTTGCCCGACAAAGTCAATCCGGCATGCGGTTCGGAGCCGTCATTGCCGCCGGTGAAGTTATACAGATTGGTAAAAAACAGGCCGTTGGTGCTGACGGCAAACACCGTGCCGTTACCGTTGGTGCCACCCCCGAGAGCCGTCCCATACAGATTGGTGCCGGACAAAACCAATCCGGAAAACGAATAAGCTCCCTCGTTGTTGGTTCCGTTAGCCCCGCTAACGGCCGCAAAATAATGGAGGATGCTGAAACTGGCGGGCTGATTGGTGATGACCGAGAATATGGTTCCGCTGCCATAACTGCCGCCTTGCTCCGTGGTCCCATACAAGGTGCCGCCCGATGGCATCAATCTGGCGGAGGGAAAAATTCCGTTGTAGTTGATTGCATATGGGTTGTAAGTAGGTGCATAGAAGTCCACCAGTTCCCCACTGGTTGCACCATTGGTGGTCACATAAAACAGGGTGCCTTGGACATTCATGCCGCCGCCATACCACGTCGTCCCATACAAGGTGTTGCCCACCAAAGCCAATCCGGCCAACGGCTCATAACCTGTGGCGGTGTTAACTCCAAAATTGAGATTAAGCAGGTTCGTGTAACCCGTGCCATTCGTGCTGATGGCAAACACCGTGCCGCCGCCTAGGCTGCCGCCGAGATAGGTCGGTCCATACAGGGTGTTGCCCGATGAAATTAATCCGCCAACCGGTTCACCACCACTGCCAGAAGAAAAATTATACTCATTGGTAAAGGCGGTGCCGTCGGTCTTGACGGCGAACACGGTGCCAACGCTATTGGTGCCGCCGTGATCCGCCGTTCCATACAGTGTGTTGCCAAATAAAACCAGATCGCCATTCGGACCGGTGCCAAAGGGAGTGCTGAATGTATAAAGGGTATGGAATGCGGGGAACGAGTTCGAATAAACATTGATCACGCCGAGGCCCGTGATGGTCAGGGGCGCTGTCCCATAGGTGCTGTGGGCGGTCAGGCTCGGGGAGAAAGAATTAACTGCGGTGTAAACGTGTGTTGGATTTTGCGCCGTGCTGTTGCCGCCATCGCCAAAGTTCCAGTTCCAATTGGTCACGGTATTGCCGGCGCTGTCCACGCCGGGACTGGCGAACTGGACGGTCAGCGGCACCACGCCGGATTCGGGAGTGATGGTGACATTAAGGAGGGGATTGGTCACGGTGATGGTTCCGGGACCGATGACGGAAATGGGCGACGCCCCGTAGGTGCTGTAAGCGGTGAGGCTGGGAAAATACGAACCGGCATTGGTATAAGTATGCAGGGGACTTTGCGTCTGGCTGGTTACACCGTCGCCAAAATCCCAGTTCCAATTGGTCACGGTATTGCCGAAGCTGTCCGCGACGGGACTGGTGAACTGAACGGCCAACGGCGCCAGGCCAGCCGATGGCGAGGCGGTAACGGTCAGGGTGGGGGATGACGCGGTTGCATAACTCACATTATCGAGAAATCCCGCTTCAGTTGGATCCGTGTCACCATTGGCATATGACGTCCAACTCAAGGTGTGCTGGCCGGGCCCGATGGAGTAAGGGACGTCCTGATACCAATCGGTGTCGCCGGTAATATTGTTTGAGTAGTTGCCATCCACATCGAACTCGCAACTGAAGCCGCCGTCAGGATCGTTGGCGATACTCGACCAGTAAAAAGTAAGTGTTCCCGGACCGGTTACGATGACGGAGAGCGTCGAAGATTGCCCACCGGTCACGCTGCCGCTTTGTGCGGCGGCCGGAGCACCGTTGTAAGTGTTGGTGGTTTCGGTGAACCAAGCGGCATCGCCCATCGTGGCCCATGGCAAATTGACGGTATTGAGGTCTGCATTGAAATCGGCCACCGGGCTGCCGACCGTAAATTGCACGTTGGCATAATCCCACACATGCCAGGTGGAAACCCAACTGGAGAGAGGACTTCCAACGCTGTTGGTTGGCACCGAACAGACCACGCCAGTGGTGGAAAGGTAGTAAGTATCCACGGTGATGTTGTCGAGTCCCGCGTCCATCGTGGCCCCGGAGAAACTTTGTTGCGTGACCGGCAAATCATGTTCGCCGTTTGCGTAAAGAATCTGTTCGCTGTAGTTGGTCGGGCTTTGCCAGACAAAGGTTGGCTGGTTCGTGACGTTCAACGCGTTGTTGGGCGGATAAATCACAGACACGAGTGGAATGGAATTGCTGTTGATATTGGCCGTGACGGTAAAATGATAAACATTGGTGGTGACGGTGTTGGTGACATAGATGGTCCACTGCCCGTTCGTAATGTTTTGAATGAATGAGTCGCTGAAATCCGGCGCGTCAAACTCACTGAAGCCGCCACTGCCAGAGCTGTTGACCTGATTGAAGCCGTTGGTGTCGTATTGGAACAGCGTAGCGGAGGCGTTGGCGTTGCTGGGCCATCCCGGCGAGACCACGAAGTAATCACCGAAGGAAACATTGGGCAGCGTGCTGTTCGTTTGCAGGTTGGAACCAAACTGGTAATATTGATCACCTTGGTAGTTGCCACGGGTCAGGTCCAACTCCATCGTCAACCCGGCGCGGGTGGCGGGCGCGGCAAAAATGCCGAGGACGAGGGCTAAAGCGATCTGTCGCAACAAGCGGCAGGCGTGGGAACCGGATGAGATTTTCATTGGCGAAGCGGGTTTTCGTTTAACGTGAAATTCTGATTAGGTTTCTTGCCCGCCCCAGTGCAGGCCTCTTCAGGCAGTCTGTCCCCTTTTTACAGAGTTGCAAGTTTTTCCCATTCGCCATCGTTCACACTTACGGTTTTTTCAGATTTTAATTTTATCTTTCTGATTTCTCAATGGGAGTTTTTCACGGTTTGAGTGGTGGAAATCTCGGCTTTGGCTTGGGTAAAATCGTGCAGGTAATCGTGGTTTTTTTTCATCTCGCGGACAATGGCTTGTGCAAGGACGCGTCCGGCATAAATATCCGTGGGATAATGCCTCGCAATTTCCACGCGATGCCACCCGATGCTCCGCGCTTCGGCGATGATGGCATCGTGCTTGTCTGGAAACAAATCGGCGAGCACCAAGGCCAGGACCATGGATTCAGTTGAGTGTCCGCTGGGATAGCTGAAACTTTTTTCCAGTTTGCCGTTGGCGAGGCCGGGATCAACGACATACGGGCGCGGGCGTTTATAGAAAATTTTCGCGTTGTCAGTCACGAATGCGGCTTCTTTTTGAACGCCATGGAAAAACTCTTCTGTCTTCGGAAATTTTCCGGGCTGGAAAAAAACTCCGATGGCGGGCGTGAAATTGAAAATGGAAAATTCCTTTTCCGAATAGGCGGCGGTAATTTCATTGCTGGTAGCCGCATGATAAACCGCTTTCACTTCCGCCAGGTCGGCGGCCTGTTCCATTGAATCCGGCAACGGCGGCGGCGCAAGCAGCGCGACGACGTCGGGTTTTCCGGCGGGCAGATAGTGTAACTGTTCTTCAGCAACGGCGCGCAGTGGCGCAACGGCGACTGCAAGCAAAAGGAAAACAGATGAAAGATGGCTGCGAAGTTGTGAACAATGGCTGCGTGGTTGTGAATTCATGTGAAGCTTTATTGAAGCCGGGATGTTTTAATTTTGCAAACGGCGTTTAATCCGGGCTTACACTGGGATCAACTGTCCAGACAATTTCCGTTTGGGGAAGAATGGCTTTGCCTTCGTTCGAATCTCCTTTTGTTGTTTGGACGACTTGGTTGCCTTTGTATCCTTTGACGTGGCCGTCCACGAACGCGAGGTTGCCGATGTTGTTGTGTCGCGCGACAAAGCGGCTGGCATAACTGCTAGGCTGCCCAAGAGTGCTCGTAGACTGCTTGGAATCCACCATAGGTTCTCCATCCAGCCGGTTTTCCAAGAAAAATACCGTGGCCACCGGTTGTTTGATGGTCGCCACTTTAATAGTCAGGTCGCTGCCTTGTATCAACTTTGAATTCATTGCTATGGAAAAATAAGCATAGGAAGCAATGAAAGCCGTATTGTTGTTTATGCGGGCAGTCGGGCAATGAAACAAACTGTTTGGATCATAAAAGTCCTTCGTGTGGCCAAAATAACTCGAAGCGGGCTGCTGGTTGATCAACGTCGGAAGCGCATTATACCACACGTCCGAACTGGCGGAACTAGCCACATCGCTCCACAGTTCGAGAGTGCTGCTTGACCCTGAAGAATCGTGCGGAATGCAGTCGTTGTTATCCTGTGCATACATCGTCTGCGCCAAACCCCATTGCTTGAGTTTGTTCATGCAGGAGATTTTTTGCGCGGCGGTCTTTGCGCGGGCGAGCACGGGCAGCAGCATAGCCGCCAGAATGGCGATGATGGCAATTACTACCAGCAATTCAATCAGCGTGAACGCGCTACGATGATTCGATTCCATTTTAAAAAATTCAAACCGGCGCGGGAAACAAAAACTTGCGTCCCGCGCCGAAATTGTCTTGAAGATTATTGAATTCACACAACTGTTCAAGGCAGTTGTTTTGTCCGGTAAAACTGTTGGTGGTTTGTCGCGTTTAAGTCGATGAAATTGGTTACGCCGGTTCCGCTGGTTGTGTTTGTTTGAATCGGCAGCCACAAGCTCGGAGGGTTGGTGAGATTGGTCGTCGTCAGCAACTCATACTGGGTATTCGGAACGCCCGCGACGCCGATGTTGGCCGTGTTTGCACTGAAGCTGATGCTGTTTGTTGCCGGCGTGCTTGCACCCGCAGTCACATGAAGATAAAGTTCAGCGTTGCTGATGACGAGCGAAGAGGTTGCGCCGCCAACAATTCCATTGCCGCTGACCGTGACCGCTGAAGGCGCGATGCCGGTCACGCCGCCGCTTGAACCTTCAGAAATCAATTTGTAATCACCCGCTGTGAACGGAGAGCCACTGACATTGGTGACGGTAACGGTATTACCAATGGATAAAGTGATTGCACCCGAACCTGAAATGGTCAACGGAGCCGTCGTGCCGTTGAAGGCGGAAAATTGCAGCGAACTCGTCGGTCCCAACGCGAGACCGGTGCCAGCGCCGGTTGCAATCGTCCCGGCCGAAGTCGTGCCGCCGGCTTTCAACGTTTGACTGTTATCCAGAGTCAATCCTGAAGTAAAAACAGAAACGTCGAGCGTCGCGCCACCGTCTATTTCAATTACCGGCGAACTGGAAATTAGACCATTGATGCCCAAAGCCAGCGTGCCTTGCTGAATGATGGTGTTGCCCGTGTAACTGTTGGCGTCGCCCAAGGTTTGCGTTCCGCTGCCGTTCATCACGACTGTGACGGGACCGATAATGATGCCGGAGTTGGCGGCTGAACCATCGCCAAAGGAATATGTGCCGCTGCCCGAAATCGTGAGTGTGCCGGAACCGGTTGAGGAAGTGACCTCATTTTTAGAAGCACCCGCATAAGTTCCAGGAATCGAATTAAGTCCGGCGATTTGCTGGTTGTTGCCATTGAGGTCGAACGTGCCGAGGTTTGCGCTGGCGGACTGACCGATGTTCAATATCGCAGTGGCTGGCAAACGGTTGTTGCCATTGGTCAACTGCAAGATGCCGTTGTTGACATTTAGAGCACCGGAAAAAGTGTTTACGCCGCCCAGAGACAAAGTGCCGCTGCCTTGTTTAGTGAGCGCACCGGGAGCGTCAAAAGAATCATCGGCAATAATTCCGAAATAAGTCAAAGTCCCGCCGGATTTCACACTGACGGATGTGCTGGCCGCCGCACCCAACTGAATTCCGCGATTGGCATTGAACGTATAATTGACGGCGTTGCCGGAAGCATCCGAAGCGGTCAGCCGCCCGCCGTCTAGGACGATCCAGTTTGGCGTGACCGAAACGGGAGCCGTGCCGAAACTGCCGTCACTGGCAAAGCCGACTTCTGCACCGTTGATGGTGATTTGCGACGCTGTAAATGTGTTGTTGGTGTTGCCAAAGTAAATAGGTCCGCCGCCGCCGCCCCAAAAATTCAAACCGGAAGAGACCGTCCCGCCAATAACTCCCGTCAACGCACGGCTGCCGCTGGTAGTTGAATTCGTGATGTTCAGCGACGAACTGCCGATGGTAGTGGCCATGTTGTAAACATCTCCACCAGTGCCGGTGAAAGTAAAGCCGTTGTTAAGCGTGAGCGAACTCGGCTTGTAGGTATTTCCACCGGAAGACTGAATTGTCCCACCATTGAAGTAAAGTGGTCCAACACCGTAGCTGTAGGTTCCGCTGGCGATGAAGATTCCAGAGTTTATGGTGTAGGCACCGTCAATGCGAGCATTGTTGCCCGGCGAACCCCAATCCAAGGTTCCTCCGCCGATCAAGGTTAGTCCCGATCCTTCATTTGTCGCTGCTGTTGATTGGGATTGTGAGTGCCAAGTCAAAGTCGAACCGGGTTCAATGTCAAAAGTGCGAACTCCACCCAAGGTCAATGTTCCGCCTGTGGTGATTGTTACAGCACTGCTGTTGGACACGGTGACATTGCCCACCGTGGAGCTTGCAAAAGCCAGTGTCGAATTGGCGGTGAAAACCGCGTTATTTGCATTAGTCCAGCCCGTCCCGCCTGTGGCATTTGGTGATCCTATGTTCCAATAATTTGAGACCCACGTTCCGCCCGTCGTGCCGTCAGTTCGCCAGTATTCGTCCACTTGTGCTTTTGCCTGACTAAACGCAAGCAGGGCAGCGATGCCGACTAGCAATCCGGCTAAATTATTTTTCAGGCAAAAAAAAGATTTCGTTGGGTTCATTTTCATAGATTCTCCTTCCGACTACTTTATGCAAGTGATTTTAGGTTTAAACGCCGGGAGAAGCTTGTTTTAGAAAGGTAACATCCGCGCGTCAAAAATGTTCGGGAGTATGTAGATAACGCAAATTGGAGATGTCTGCAAAATGGTTTGTCTTTGAAATCGGGCAATCGTGTTGATTGATGCGCCGGCAAAAGGGACAATCAGTTAAAGCCAGTTGCCGCTTTTGACCTGATTTGCGTTATCTACATACTCCCGAAAATGTTACAGTTCTGTGAACTTGTCCGCCCTCTTGAACCAATGGTTATGAGATGCGTTGCCGGGTTGTGAACAACTTGACTAAATCGAGCTGGATTTCGCGGCTTTGAAAACCACAAACAACTCGTCACCAACGCGATTTGCTGACTTAAATTTGAATCGGGCAGCCGCAGCCAGATTTGAAACGCCCTTGCCGTCAGCAATTGTCGGCGCAACATGACCGCCAAAAATCTTGGGGCAAATCGTCAAATGCAATTCATCCACCAAACCGGCGCGAATCAAAGCGCCGTTCAGCTCGCCGCCGCCTTCGCACAGCAAACGCTCCACGTTCCATTTTTTTCGCAACCAGCGCAACGCCACGCGAAAATTGATTCCCGTTTTGCCGCAGATTTTCACCTCGTCCGCCACGGCGCGGAGCTTTTTCAAGTTCGCCTTTGAAATCCGCGCTGTGGTCAAAATGATGATTGGCGAAAAACGTTTCTTGAAAATTTTTGCATTCGGATCAATCGAGCCGCTGCCGCTGACGATAATGCGCAACGGAAATTCTGCCAATCCGTTTTTCAATCGCCGTTTCCGAAATTTCTCTCCGCCCGTTCCCAAAATCGTTCCCGTCGTTTCGACCGTTCGCGCGCCGCACATCACCGCGTCCGCCGTTGCGCGCAATTCCATCATGTGCTCGCGGTCGCGTTTGCTGCCAAACGGAACAAAATAGCGGCCTCGCAAACGCAATTTTTCCGTCCGCCGTCATCGCAAAATTCGAGAAAACGAACGGCAAAACTGGATTCTGGATTCTGGATTTTGGATTCATAAAATCAACATCGCGTCGCCGTAACTGAAAAAGCGATAGCGTTCGCGGATTGCTTCGGCGTAAGCGGACAAAATCATTTCGCGTCCGCAAATTTCGCCGGGTGCGGCAAACGCGCTCACCAGCATCAGCAACGTGGAGCAGGGGAGATGAAAGTTCGTCAGCAACGCATCCACGATCTGAAATTGAAATGGCGGATAAATAAAAATGTTGGTTTTGCCCTTATAAACATTGAGTTTTCCGGCGTTTTTGGCGGCGACAGCTTTCCAACACGCGGACAGTTGTTGTGCCGACGGCAATGACGCGATTTCCTGAATTTTTTGCCTCATTCACGGCACGAACCGTCTCTTCGCCGATCTCAAATCGTTCTTCGTGCATTTTATGTTCGGCAAGCGTTTCAGTTTTTACCGGATGCAAATGTGCCGAGACCAACGTGCAACGTGACGAAGCAAATTTTTACGCCGCGCGCGCGGATTTGTTCCAGCAATTCCGGCGTAAAATGCAAGCCGGCCGTTGGCGCGGCAACGGAGCCGGCGGGTTTGGCGAAGACGGTTTGATAACGTTCTTTGTCCTCGGCTTGCAAGGCTTTGCGCTCGATGTAAGGCGGCAACGGAATTTCGCCGAGCGAATCCAATTCACGACTGATGTCCGGCGTGCCGGAAAACTGTAATCGCCGATGGCCTTCGTCGTTCACTTCAGAAACGGTTGCTGAAATGTTTGTCAGATTCCTGGTTGCATTGTGGAAATTGATTTGCGTTCCGATGCGCGCGTTTTTGCCCGGACGAAGCATGGCCCACCAATCATTCGGCGCGTTTTCTTCGAGCAACAAAATTTCAAACTTGCCGCCGCTTTTCGCGTTCACGCCGCGCAATCGGGCGGGAATCACGCGCGAATTGTTCAAAACAAGCACGTCACCATCGCGGAAAAATTCCAGAAGGTCGCGGAATTTCCGATGGTCAATGCTGCCGTCTGCGCGATGCAAAACCAACAGCCGCGATTCATCGCGTTTGGGCGCGGGATGTTGCGCGATCAATTCCGGCGGCAAGGCAAAATCGAAATCAGCGGTTCGCATCGCGGGGAGTTTCAATTTCAGATTTGAAGTTTCAAGCCGTCATGCAATGAAGTTTTTGGCGCGGCGATTTGCATTGCAGTTTTCGATTGTGAATAACTTTCGAATAAACCGTCATTTTTTAAGCGGATTTCTGTTGACAAGTGGTGGGGTAAAGTGGATAAAAATGGGGCGTTGTGGGGAGAAATGCCATTTTGGATTCTCCTGTGAATAAATGAGTGCCGCGAAAACAAAGGAGCCGACTTATTACAATTCATGCTACCGGCATGGCGTGGATGAGAAGCGGCGCGTCCAGATCCCGGCCAAGTGGCGACCGGAAAAAGACGGGACGGAATTGACGCTGATGTTCTGGCCGAAGCATCAGGCGGGAATTGCCTGCGCGTTTTGCCGCCGGCGGAAATGGCGAAAATGAAAGCGGACATTGACGCGATGCCCAACGGCGACCCGAACAAGGTCGTGCTCAAAAGATTTATTGGCAGCGAATCCGTCCAGGTGAGCTCTGGACAAGTCCGGGCGGATTTGTCTGCCGGACGAAATGGCGCGCGCGGCGGGCATCAAGGACGAGGTGGTGCTGGTCGGTTTGCTCGACCGTTTTGAGATTTGGAATCCGAACCGTTACGAAAACGTCAAGGCTGCCGACGCGGTGCTGGCGTCCGAAGCCTTCAAACTAATGGAGTAAAAATTATGAACTTTGGAAAATTACTTGGCGCGGGAAAAAGTTTTGTGAACGGTGGCAAAGCGGCGGCATATCGCGCGGACAAGCGCGTTTATCTGCCGAAATTCGTCTCGCCAAAAAATCCGTTTGCTGAATCCGACGAAACAGCAACGGCGGAACCGCCAAAACCAGCCGCAGAAATCCGCCATGACACCGCTGTCAAAATCCATGTGCAGGCCAAAACGCAAAAAATGCCCGCGGTCTCCGCCGACGCCGACGCGCGTCGACAAAGTGGACGGAAAAATTGAATCCGCTGTCAATCTGCGCGCGGTTCGACGGCGGACTCGAAAAATTCGCCGCGCCCGGTGCAGGCCGAACTTTCGCTGGAAAAAGTAAAAGTTGTCCACAACGATTTGTCGGACGCGGACGTGGAAATTGTGCCGATCAAATCGCGCCCGATGCGCGATATTCCCGACGCGGTTTTGCAAACGGCGGTCAGCGTGGACGCGGATAAGAATTTTTGGAGCCGAGCTGGACCAAGAATTTTGGAGCGACCGCAGCTTGAAATTTTAAGAACCAATGCGCAGTGCCAGAATTCATTCACAAACCAGTGATGGCGGCGGAGGTGCTGGCCGCGCTGAAGCCGAGGCCGGGCGGCCGTTACGCCGACGGCACGCTCGGTGGGGCTGGTCACGCGGCGAGCATTTTGGCCGCGAGTTCGCCGACTGGATGGCTGTCTGGGTGCGATCGCGATGGCGCCGCGGTTGAAGCCGCGAAAAAACGGCTGGCGGAAAAATTTGCCGGACGATTTGAAATCCGGCGCGGAAATTTTTCGGAACTGGCGGACTGGATTCCGGCGGAGAAGTTGTGACGGCGTGATTTTGGATTTGGGCGTGAGTTCGCCGCAACTGGATTCGGCGGAACGCGGGTTCAGTTTTCAGAACGACGGCCCGCTGGATATGCGGATGGACGACCGGCAAACGCTGACGGCGGCGGATTTGGTGAACGATTTGAGCGCCGAAGAACTGGCGAAGATTTTTTGGGAATTTGGCGGCGAACGCGAGTCGCGGCGGTTTGCAAAGGCGATTGTCCACGACCGCGCGCAGCGAAAATTTGAGACGACGCGGCAGTTGGCGGAGTTGATTGAGCGAATTTCGCCGCGCGCCGGAAAAAAATCGCATCCGGCGACGAAAGTTTTTCAAGCGTTGCGGATCGCGGTGAACGACGAGATTGGTTCTTTGAAACGCGGGCTGGAAGCGGCGGTGAAAATTTTGAAGCCGGGCGGACGGCTGGCGGTCATCACGTTTCATTCGCTGGAAGACCGCGTGGTGAAAGAATTTGGCCGCGAAAAAACGCGCGATTACACGTTCAGCGGCGAAGTGGACGTGCCGGAATTGCGGCAGCCGCGCGCGCCGGAAATGAAATGGGTGTCGTCGCAAGGCGATTTTGCCGGGCGAAATTGAGTTGAAGGAAAATCCGCGCAGCCGCAGCGCGCAGTTGCGAATTTTGGAAAAAATTTAAGATGGCGAAAAATCGAAAAAATCAGTCGGCGGCGATCCGGTTCGGTCCGGCGCTGAAGGCGTTGTTTTTGTGTTTTTTGATCGCGGGTTCGGCGGTGGGTTATGTCTGGCAAAAAAGCCAGATTTACCAGCTTGGCCGGCAGATCCGACAGCGCGAAATCCGGCTGGCGCAGTTGCAGAATGACAACCAAAAACTGAACGACCAGCTTTCGATTTTGCGTTCGCCGGTGATGCTGGACCAGCGCGCGCGCGAGTTGAATCTCGGCCTCGTTCCGGCGCAGCCGATGCAGGTCTGTGCGGCTGCCGGAACCGACCGCTGCGTCGCCGGAAAATAAAAATTCAACGCGCCAGTTTGCCGCGCGGCAAGCTGACGGACTGACACAATAACTATGAAAAATTTTGGCCGCCGCTCGTGACGCCGTTGGTTGAGGAACCGATCGCCACGGGCGGCTGGCCGTTTTGACAGATGATCAAACGGCAGCAACAATTCAAACGCGCGCTGGCATTGCTGGTGCTGGTCGTGCTGGCCTTCACCGGGCTGGGATTCCGGCTGGTGGATTTGCAGGTGCTGCGGCATGACGAACTGGCAAAACTGGCGCAGGAAAATACGCAGCGCGAATTCTGGCAGTCGCCGCGGCGCGGCGACATTCTGGACGCGCACGGCAATCTGCTCGCCACGAGCGTTGCGGTGAAAACGATTTGCGCCGACCCGTCGCTGATCGGCAATCAGCAGGCGGTCGTGGCGCGCGCGCTGGCACCGCTGTTGCAGATGAGCGAAAGCGATCTTTATCAGAAACTTTTTCCGCGCGTTTCAAAAAATGAAAAAGGCGAAACGGTCACGAACGGCTTGCATTACGTCCGGCTGCAAAAAAATATTTCCGACGAAACCTGGCAAAAAATTCAGACTGACGATGAGCCAGCTTTCATTCGGGCGCGGACGAAAAAAATTTATCGAAACCCGACCGCGCATTTTTGCGCAATTTGCGCCAGAGCGCGATTTTTGCCGAGTCAGACCAGTTGCGCGTTTATCCAAACGGCGCGCTGGCGGCGCAAGTGCTCGGCTTCGCCACGCCGGATGAATTCAAGGTGGGCGATTATGTGGTTTCGCAACTTTCCGGGCGCGACGGCATTGAACTCGCGCTGAATTCCTCATTGAGCGGCGTGGCGGGCTGGCGCGTGACGGAAACGGACCGTCGAACAGCATGAATTGGTCGCGTTGCGCGGACGAGGACGTGCAGGCGCGCGACGGATTGAACGTCGTGTTGACGATTGACTCCGTGATCCAACACATCGTCGAGACCGCGCTGGCCGATGCGATGAAAAAGCACACGCCCATCAGCATCACGGGCATCGTCATGCGTCCGCGCACGGGCGAAATTTTGGCGATGGCGACGCTGCCGAATTTTGATCCGAACAATCCCGGCACCGTCCCGCCGACACGCGCCGCGATCGCGTCATCAGCGACGTGATGGAACCGGGTTCGACTTTCAAAATTGTCGTCGTGTCCGGCGCGCTCAATGACGGCGTTGTGCATTTGAATGATTCTTTTAATTGCGAGGACGGTCACTTTGCTTTTGCCGGAAGAATTTTGCATGACCACGAGCCGTTCGGAATTTTGACGACCGAAAGGCATCATCACAAAATCGTCGAACATCGGCGCGGCAAAAATCGGAATCAAACTCGGCCAGGATCGAGCTTTACGATTACGCCTGCGATTTTGGTTTTGGCGAGCGCACGGGAATTCCGCTGCCGGGCGAAGTCGGCGGCATTTTGCATCCGGTCAAGGATTGGAGCAAGGATTCCATCGCGCAAATCCCGATGGGGCACGGCGTGGCAGTGACGCGATTGCAAATGGCTCATGGCCATGTGCGCCGTGGCCAACGACGGCTGGCTCATGCGACCGATGCTCGTGAATCGGCTTGAAGACCACGCTGGCAACGTCGTCCAACAATATTCGCCGCAGCGCGTGCGGCAAGTCGTCACTGATGCCACCGACAAAGAAATGATTGAAGCACTGAAAACCGTCGTGACGCCGGACGGCACCGCGCCGGGTGCGGCGATGAAGGATTATGTTGTAGCGGGAAAAACCGGCACGGCGCAAAAAGTCGAGAACGGCGTTTATGTTTCCGGCAAATACGAAGCTTCGTTCATTGGATTTTTTCCGGCGGACGATCCGCAACTTTGCATTTCCATCGTGATGGACGAGCCGAAAGAAGGTTATTACGGCGGCCAAGTTTGTGGTCCAGTGTTTAAGGAAATCGCCGAACGCTGCGCGAGCTATTTGAACATTCCGCCGGACGAAAATTTGCAGCAGCCGAATTCAGCGCCGCAAATCGCTGCAAATAATTTGACGTCAAAATGAACAATACACGTCCCCAACTTTTTGGAATGCTCGCCGGACTTTTTCTGGCAGTTGGACTCGTTTTGTCCTCAATGCTCGGCACGGCGGCATGGGTGAAGATAAAAAATTCGCAGTTCATCACGGCGAAAGGTTCGACCCGCAAAAATGTAAAATCAGATTTGGTCGTCTGGAACGGTTCATTCGCGACCGAAGCGCCAACATTGCTGGAAGCGCAGCACAATCTCAAGGCCGACGCATCCGAAGTCGAAAAATTTTTAAGCGAATGCGGCGTGACGAACCCCGTTTTCAAACCGATTGCCATTGAAGAAATCCAGGCCAACATCTCGGACGAGACAAATGGCGAAAAGATCTCCCGGCAGCGCACGGTCGGCTACAAGCTGACGCAAAAAGTGCGCGTCGAATCTGAAAACGTCGAGCGGATTGCCCAACTCGACACGACGCCGCTGGTCGAGCAGGGCGTTTTGTTCACGACCGAGCCGCCGCAATTTCTTTACACAAAAGTCGGCGAGGAAAAAATCGAGATGCTCGCCGACGCGACGAAGGATGCCCGCGCCCGCGCCGAGCAGATCGCCGCGCAGGGTAGCCGGAGCATCGCCAACTTGCACGACGCGGAAATGGGCGTGTTCCAGATCACGCCGCTGCACGAATCGGACACCAGCGGCGAAGGCGAAAGCGACACGAGTTCGATGGACAAGACCATCACCGCCGTCGTCACCGCGACGTTTCTGCTGAAATAATTTTGTGGAAGAACGTTCTTTGAAATTTGTCGCTGAAAGCTTGCGGCGGAGAAATCCGGCGCGGTTCGGGCGAGTTTTTGGTGAAAAATATCTGCACCGATTCGCGGCAGGCGAAAGCAGGTGATTTGTTCTTTGCGATTCGCGGCGAAAAATTCGACGGCCACGATTTTTTGAATGAAGTCGCGGCGAAAAATGTTGCGGCAATTGTCATTGAACGAAAAAAAGTTCCGTCACAACTGCCGGATTGCGCAGTGCTGATTGTTGACGACGCACGAATCGCACTCGGAAAATTGGCGGCGGCTTATCGAACGCAATTTGATTTGCCGATAATTTGCGTCGGCGGCTCGAACGGCAAAACGACGACGAAAGAATTGCTTGCGTCGGTTTTGCGCCAGAAATTTTCGACGCTGGCGAGCGAGGCGAGTTTTAATAATGACATCGGCGTGCCGTTGACGTTGTTGCGACTGGAAAAATCGCATCAGGCCGCCGTGCTGGAAGCTGGCACGAATCATCCGGGCGAACTTGCGCCGCTAGTAAAAATGATTCAGCCGAAGTTCGGCGTGCTGACGAACATCGGGCGCGAGCATCTGGAATTTTTTGGCGATGTCGCGGGCGTCGCACAAGAAGAAGGCTGGCTCGCGGAACTTTTGCCGGCAGGACGGAAAACTTATTTGTGAACGGCGACAACGAATGGACGGACAAAATTATTGCGCGAACGAAAGCGAAAGTTGTTCGCGTCGGACTGAATGAGAAAAATGACTGGCGCGCGGACAAAATTCGTTTGGACAAAAATGGCGTGACATTTCGCGTGCAAACAACGAAAGAAAAATTTTGCGGCGAATATCGGATCAATTTGCTTGGCCGTCATCAAGTGACGAATGCTCTGTTCGCGGTTGCGGTTGGTGCGGAACTCGGTTTGGCGCGCGATGAAATCTGCGACGGTTTGGCCGCGTGCCAGCCGCCGAAAATGCGGCTGCAATTTTGGGAAGCGAACGGCATGCGCGTTTTGGACGACGCTTACAACGCGAATGCGGATTCGACGATTGCCGCGCTGGAAACTTTGTGCGACTTGCCGTTGCAAGGCCGGCGCGTGGCGGTGTTGGGCGACATGGAAGAACTCGGCGCGCACAGCGAATCGGCGCACGCGGAAGTTGGCCGGCGCGCGGCGGAATTGAAAATCGGCCAGTTATTTGCTGTTGGAAAAATGGCGGCGTGACGGCAAAAGCCGCGCGTGACGCGGGACTGACGCGCGTGATTGAATTTGAAAATGTGGAAGTCGGCGATGAATGCGATGAAGAATTTTTTGAAAACGGGCGACGTGGTTTTGTTGAAGGCGTCGCGGGCTTCGCGGCTGGAAAGAATCGCGGAGACGTTGAAGACGGAAAAAACGTAAATTAAAATGCTCTACTATTTGAGCCAGCATTTGTTGGATTGGGCGCACGGAACGGCTTGGGAAAACCGGCTTTCGTCGTTGCGGCTTTTCCACTACATCACGGTGCGCAGCGCGGGCGCGGCGATCACGGCGCTGATTTTGAGCTGGTGGCTTGGGCCGAAAATCATTCATTGGCTCAAGACATTGAAGTTTGGTCAGGATTACGCGGACAAAGCGGAAGAAGCAGGCGGTCTGGGCGCGCGCGTTTTGAGCAAAAAAGGAACGCCGACGATGGGCGGCGTTTTGATCATCATGGTGCTGGTTTTCTCGACGATGTTGTGGGCGCAATGGAATGCGCTGGTGGAATTGACGCTGCTTTCGGTTTTGGTTTTGGCAGGGTTGGGATTTTACGACGATTACGCGAAAATCATCCAGCAAAGCGGCGGTGGCACTCCGCCGCGCATTAAAATTGTGGGTGCAGATTTCGCTTGGCTGTGTTCATCGGCGTTTATTTGTGGGTAACTGCCGGCGACGAGCAAATTGGTTTCCGGAAAAAATCATGTCATGCACGCAATCTTGTCACGACCTGATGCTGCCGTTTTGCAAATATCCGTTGACGTCGGCGTGGGTGTCGGTTTGCTGGTCGTGGCTGCTGACGATTGTCGGCAGTTCCAACGCGGTGAATTTGACGGACGGTCTCGACGGTCTGGCGATTGGCTGCACGTTGATCGTCGGGTTTGTGTTTTTGATTTTCACCTATCTTGCGGGCAACGTGAAGGCGGCGGCCTATTTGCAAATTCCTTACGTCAGTGGCGCGGGCGAATTGACCGTTTTTTGCGCGGCGCTGATCGGCGCGGGTCTGGGATTTTTGTGGTTCAATTGTCATCCGGCGCAGGTGTTCATGGGCGACACGGGTTCGCTCGCGCTGGGCGGCGCGTTCGGCATCATCGCCGTTCTGATTCATCAGCCGTTTGTGCTGGTGATCGCGGGCGGAGTTTTTGTGTTGGAAGCCGTGTCGGTGATTTTGCAAACCGGCTGGTTTCAGATTCACGCGAAAAGCGTTATGGCACGGGCCGGAGAATTTTTTTGATGGCGCCGCTGCATCATCATTTCGAAAAAAAAGGCTGGTATGAATCGCAGGTGGTGATGCGGTTTTATATTTTGTGCGTGCTGTTCGCGGTCGTCGCGCTGGCCACGTTGAAGTTGAGGTAAAAATGACAATGACATGGGACAAAGATGAAATTGAAAACGGGCGTTTTGCTTCTTGCACTGCGCTTGGTTGTGTTGCTAAAAATCTTGGCGGAAACAACGGCGCGCGCGGTGGTCCGGAGAGATGCTGCCAATTCAGTTTGGCGACTGGAAATCAGGCGAATTTTATCGTGATGTTTTCAGCCCGTTGCAACCGAACAAATTTAATTTAACACGTTGTGGAATTTTTCGAGGGAAAATTTTGCAGCGTAAAAATCAAAACCAAAAAATAAAAAAACCGACCTCGAAGAAAGGACGCGACCCGCGCCAAATTCAATGAACAATCCAAATCCATTCGTTCCCAAAGGCTCACTTCTGGAAGCAACAAAGCAAACGCCGCTCCCGCATGAAACTCGCCGTCTTCTGCGTGCTCGCCGTGAGCGTCGTCGGTCTTATGGCCATGCTGATCCAGGGATGCAAACGCGAAACACAAACCGCCGACAACACGGATAATTCCGCTTCAACGATTGACACCAATGCACGCGACGCTCGATACGAACACGCCGTCAATGGAAGCGTCGAATCCACCAGTCGTCCGCGACAAGATGCCTCCGCCGGTGGTCGCTCCGACGCCTGCGCCCGAACCCGCGACGACAGAATATGTCGTGGTCAAAGGCGACACGCTCGGAAAAATTGCCAAGAAAAACGGCGTGACACTCAAGGCGCTTGGAAGATGCAAATCCCGGAGTCGTTCCAACCAAATTGAAAGTCGGACAAAAACTTTCGATTCCCGCCGCGTCGGGCAACGAGGCTGCGACTTCGGTAACTGGTGTTTCAACTCCAGCGACATGAGCGGCACCGAAACAATCTACACGGTTAAATCCGGCGACACCTTGACCAAAATCGCAAGAGCGCATGGCGTGACTGTCAAAGCGCTTGAGTCCGAAAATGGTTTATCCACGACAAAAATCAAAGTCGGGCAAAAATTGAAAATTCCGGCGAAGGCCGAATCCGCAACTCCAGCGCCCGAACCGACTCCGGCTCCGGCTGCGCCCGCTGTAGCGCCGACAACAACGACTGCGCCAAGCGGACAGTAAGTGTCGGTTGAATTGAGCCGGCGTTTTGCGGTGTTGAAATGAAAGTCGCCGTCACAACTCTGGCGTTTTGCGTCGCCGCATTGCTCGCGCTGGGGCTGGTCATGCTTTACAGCTCGATGATGACGGCGCCCGTCGGAGCGCACGATCTGATGATGCAACTCGTCTGGTGCGGTTTGGGTTTCGTCGCTATGCGTCACGGCGACGGCTCTCGATTATCAACTGCTGAAAAAACTCGCGTGGCCGATTTTTGCTCTGGCGATGCTTTTGCTCGGCGCAGTTTTCGTGCCGCACTTTGGCCATGCGAGTCATGGCGCGCACCGATGGATTGGTCGCGGCCATTTCACCATCCAGCCGTCTGAATTTGCAAAAGTCGCACTCATCATCGTGCTCGCGTGGTATGGCGACCGTTATCAGCGGCAAATGCAAACGTGGAAACGCGGGATTTTTTTTCCAGTCGCAATCATCGGCACCGCGCTCGTTTTCATTTTCGTCGAGCCTGATCGCGGCACGACAATTTTGCTGGCTGCCGTCAGCGGCGCGATGCTGTTGATTGCGGGCGTTCAATGGAGAAATCATTATCCCGCCGATTTTATTGGCGGCGACGGCTTTGGCGTTTTCACTTTTTCACGACTCCATGCGCATGAAGGCCGCATCTCGGCGTGGCTGCACCCGGACGCGCACGCGGGCGGTGCTGCGCTTCAGGCGCATCAAGCCATGATCGGACTTGGCTCCGGCGGCTTGACCGGACTTGGCCTCGGCAACGGACTTGCAGAAAAATCGGCTACCTGCCTGAAATTCAAACTGATTTTATTTTTGCGAACATCGGCGAAGAATTGGGCTTGATCGCGACGCTGCTCGTCGTGCTGGCGTTTGTCGTCATCGCCAGTTGCGGAATTTACATTGCGCTTCGCTGCGCGCGACACGTTTGGTTTTTTGCTCGCGTCAGGAATCACATTGCTGATTTCTTTGCAAGCCGCCATCAACATCGGCGTTGTCACCAGCGCGCTGCCGAACAAGGGACTGCCGCTGCCGTTCATCAGCTACGGCGGCTCCAATCTGCTCGCAATGCTGGCGTGCATCGGAATCTTGTTCAGCATTGCGCGCCACGCGCCCGCGCGCGAAAAAAATTCCAAATCTGCCACCGAAATTAGCGACAACCCCTTCGCCGCGAGAACCACATGACCGCTCCCGAAACAAAAATGCCCTTCATCGCCATCGCCTGTGGCGGCACGGGCGGCCATCTTTTTCCGGGCATCGCCGTCGCCGAAGAATTGAAAAAGCGCGGCTGCAAAATCGCGCTGCTCATTTCGCCAAAGGAAATTGACCAGCAAGCCGTGAAATCGGCAAAGGATTTTGAAATCTTTACGCTTCCGGCAGTCGGATTGCAGAACCGGAATTACTTTTCATTCGGCTCGAGTTTCTGGAAATCATTTTGCGCCTCACGAAAAATCTTCAAGCAACGCAAACCCGACGCCGTTCTGGCGATGGGCGGATTCACTTCCGCGCCGCCGGTTCTCGCCGCCAGAAAATTCGGTGCGAAAACTTTTCTGCACGAATCCAACACCATTCCAGGACGTGCCAACCGTTTTCTCGCGCGCTTTGTGGACGAGGCATTTGTCGGATTTCCTGAAGCCGCTGCAAGATTGAAGGCGTGCAAAGTTTCTGTGACTGGAACGCCTGTGCGTCCGCAATTCCAGTGGGGCGAGGCTACTGACGAGCCGGCTCGCGAGGACGCTCGCCCCACCAAAATTGCTGTGTGTCGCGCTGACCTTGGCCTTGAAGCAAATCTTCCGACAATTCTTGTCGTTGGCGGCAGTCAGGGCGCGAGCGGTCTCAATGACATGATTTTGTCCGCGTTGCCGTTGCTCACGCAAAAAAACTGGCAGTGGCTGCATTTGACCGGCGCAAACGATTTCGAAAAAGTCAAAGCCGCCTACACTGCGAAAAATTTGAAAGCCGTCGTTAAACCGTTTTTGGCCGAAATGGATTTGGCGCTGGGTGCCGCGACGATTTCCGTGAGCCGCTCCGGCGCGTCGTCGCTGGCTGAAATTGCGGCGATGCGGCTGCCGTCGCTGCTCGTGCCGTATCCGACGGCGGCGGATAATCATCAATTTTTCAACGCGCGCGCGTTTGAAAAAACGGGCGCGGCGAAATTGCTGGAACAGAAAAACTTCACGCCTGAAAAAGTCGCGGCAATTTTAATTGTATTGGTTGAAAACAATTTAGCGCGCGTTGAAATTCAAAATGCGCTCGCGCAATGGCATCAGCCGAAGGCAGCGGAACAAATTGCAGGAAATATTTTGGCTGCAATCGAACAACAACGCGAAGCTGCGAAGTCAAAGACGCAAACTTGTTCCTGCGATCACGCGCATGGCTCGGCGAAGCACGCGCATTGAAACATGACGCCGACGGCTGACATTTTGGAGAATCCGATGCGAATTGAGAAAAATATCGCCGATGAAATCGCCGCACGCGTTTCGCGCGCGACGGTGATCCGGCGTGATGAGCCGCTGGCGAAGCACACGACGCTGCGCGTCGGCGGGCCGGCGGATGTTTATGTCGAACCGGCGGATGAAAACGATTTGGCGAGTGTCGTGAATTTTTGCAGCGAAAACGAAATCAAATTTTTCATTCTCGGTCGCGGATCGAATCTGCTGGTGCGCGGCGGTGGATTTCGCGGCGTGGTGATTTGCTTGTCGCAACCGGCTTTTAGCAAAATTGAAATAGTGGGACAGTCTTCCAGCCTGTCAGACAGGCAAGATGTCTGTCCCACTATTCGTTGCGGCGCGGGCGCGAAGTTGAAAAATGTTTCGGTCGAGGCGAAGCGGAACAATTTGAGCGGCGTGGAATTTCTCGAAGGCATTCCCGGCAGCGTCGGCGGGGCGCTGCGGATGAACGCGGGCGCGATGGGCGGCGCGACGTTCGATGCCGTCGAGTCGGTTCGCGTGATGGATTTTGACGGCAACATTTCTGAAATGTCGCCGGAAAAAATGTCCGTTGATTATCGCAGTTGCGCGGTGTTGAAGAATCACATTGCGTTGGGCGCGGTTTTCCGATGTCGGACTTTGCCGCGCGCAGAAATCGAGGAGCGCATGAAGGCGTTCAGCGAGAAGCGCTGGGGATCGCAGCCGGCGGCGCCGAGCGCGGGTTGCATTTTCAAAAACCCCGAAATAATTCCGGCGGGCCGGCTGGTGGACGAACTGGGATTGAAAGGCGCGCGCGTGGGCGGCGCGGTGGTTTCCGCCGAGCATGGCAATTTCATCGTGAACGACGGCAAGGCGACGGCGCGCGACGTTTTGGAATTGATTTCAATTTTGAAGGCCAAGGCCAAGGCCGAACGCGGAATTGAATTGCACACGGAAGTCGAAATCATTGGCGAAGATCGTTGACATTCAAAATGGTTGCGTTATGGTTGTGCCATGATAACGATTACGATCAAAGGATTATCCAAAGAAGCTCATCAGGCCTTGAAAAAGCGGGCGGTGACGCATGGTCGCAGCCTGAACACGGAAGCCATTGCGGTGCTGGAATCCAGCGTGCGCAGCGTGCCGGTGGATGTTGAAGCGACAATTCAGCGGGCACGACAATTTCGTAATTCTTTGAAATTCAAGGTGACCCCGACGGATTTGAAGCGTTTCAAAGAAGAGGGTCGCGCGTGATTGTGGCAGACAATAGCGTGCTGGTTTATTTCTGGCTGCCGAGCGTTTTTGCAGAACTGGCGGAAGCCGCAAAAAATCAGGACAACATTTGGGCGGCTCCGGTTTTATGGCGCGCAGAGTTCCGAAATGTGCTGGCCGGTTATTTGAGAAAAAATCTTTTGACCGAGAATGAAGCCAACACCGCTTATTTGAACGCGCAAAAAGATTTGGGCGCAAATGAATTCACAGTGCCAACCGAACGAATCATTAAATTGGTGTTGGCGTCCGATTGTTCGGCTTACGATTGCGAATATGTCGCGCTGGCAATGGATTTAGGCGTGTCGTTGGTGACGATGGACAAACAGGTATTGCGCGCGTTTCCAAAAACGGCGGTGTCGCTGGAAAAATTTGCGAAGAAAAAATGAGCCTCAATATTTTCATAGACGTGGATGGCACGTTGCTAAACAGCAAGGAGCAAATAGATCCGCGCGCAAAAGAAATTTTGCGACAGACTGTGTTGAAGCTCTCTGCCGAATATCCAGATTCGGGTTTGTATTTGTGGTCGGGGGCAGGCGGAGCGTATGCGCGCAAAGCGGCGGAAGACTGCGGTGTTGTAAGTTTTTTTTCGGGATTCGCGGGCAAGCCAGATGTCATTGTTGATGACAATCCTTCCAGTGTGTTTCCACGGCGGGCAATCCTTTGGCGCGGAGATGGACAGTGGGGGACATTCCAAAAGAACCTGTTTGTTGAACACAGCCCCTCAAGTCGCCTCAAACAAACTACCGCCGATATTTTGAAATGGGTTAAGCAAACCGATGGACGATTTGCCAGTTTGTATCGTCAAAATCACCCTGTAATTCCAATACCTTTTTTTGGAGAAATTGAAACGGCGGAAATCGCCACTGTCGCCGTCAATCCCTCATCTAAAGAATTCGATGGAGAGAGAGGCTGGGGTTTTCAGATGACGCATGAAAAATTGGCTGTGAGGTTGGTAAATTATTTTCGGCAATGGAATCCGCCGCCGCACGCTTGGTTCACGAGACTTGAAACGAAATTGCGTCTTGAAGGCCATTCATATCATTTCAACACGGCGCATATTGACCTTTCTCCTCGTGCCACTCGATCCATG
Organism: uncultured Verrucomicrobiae bacterium; assembly: GCA_963746345.1. Taxonomy (GTDB): domain Bacteria; phylum Verrucomicrobiota; class Verrucomicrobiia; order Limisphaerales; family UBA11358; genus UBA11358. The sequence goes on along the minus strand of CAVVAN010000004.1, from coordinate 761,773 downwards.
AGGTCGTTTAAGCTACAACCGGGGAAATTTTTGAACATGGTCAATGCCGATGCCAGAAAATGGTTTCTTGTTTTATTGCGTTTGGCGAAGCGGTTGAGAGTTATTCGTTTTGACGAAGCTGGAATAATTTCCGCCGCAGGGAAAAATTCTTTAGCGCAACACATTCAACAGGCTCTTCCAGAAATTTGGAGTGAAATTGAAGCCAGAAAACTAGAGATTTCTTTAATTTGAAATGAGCGGCAGATTAAAAATTGTGGTGATGCTCGGCGGCCCAAGCGCCGAGCGCGAAGTGTCGTTGCGGTCGGGCGCGGGCGTGGTGAAGGCGTTGCGGTCGCTCGGTCACACGGTGGTCGAGCTGGATCCCAAAACGCCGGACTGGATTTTGCCGCCGGACACGGAGGTCGTCTGTCTCGCGCCGTTGCACGGCACTTACGGCGAGGACGGCACGGTGCAGCGGCAGCTGGCGCAACTCGGCGTGCTTTTCACGGGCTGCGATGCGGAAGCGAGCCGCATCGCGTTCGACAAGGTTTTGACGAAACAAAAGTGCATCGCGGCCGGCGTGCCGACGGCGAAATTTGTGGTCGTCAATTCGGAAAAAGCTCCGCTGCCGGAAGATTTGCGATTGCCGCTGGTCGTGAAACCGGTGCGGCAGGGTTCGAGCGTCGGTCTGCAATTTGTCGAGCGCGCGGAAGACTGGCCAAATGCGCTGGCGGAGTCGTTGAAATTTGATTCGGAAGTTTTGGTCGAGGAAAAAATTGCCGGGCGCGAGACGACGGTGGGGATTTTGGATGGCGAGGCGTTGCCGATTGTCGAGGTTCGTCCGAAGGCCGGCGCTTACGATTACAAAAATAAATATACGGCGGGTTGCACGGAATATTTTTGTCCGGCGGATTTTGATGCGGCGACGACGAAACAAATTCAAGCCGCCGCGCTCGGCGCGTTTCACGCGATTGGCGGACGCGATTACGCGCGCGTGGATGTGATGGTGCGCGCGAACGGCGAGCCGGTCGTGCTGGAAGTGAACACGCTGCCGGGAATGACTGAAACCAGTCTGTTGCCGAAAGCGGCGGCGGCGGCGGGATTGAGTTACGAGGAATTGTGCCAGCGGATGATTGATTTGGCTTTGAAAAGAAAAGCGGAAAAGATTTGGATCAACGACGGAGAACAGCGGCAGTCATCGCCGCAACTTGTTAAATGTGGTTTAAGCGCGAACAAAAAAACCGGCGGCTGCATCGCGGGCATGTGCTCGACGTGAAGTTGCGTTCGGACCAAATCCGCGCGACGCGCACGCGGCTGGCGGCATCGCCTTTGGCGTGATTTTTGGCACGGTGTTCGGACTTTATCTGCTCTGGCGCACGGGCGAGTGGGCGCTGGACAAATTTGTCTATGAAAATTCCGATTTCGCGATCCAAAATGTCGAGGTGCAGACGGACGGCGTGATTGCGCCGGAACAATTGCGCCGCTGGTCGGGCGTGAAGCTCGGCGCAAATCTGATCGCGCTCGATTTGGCGTCGGTGAAACGCAATCTGGAACTGGTTTCGATGATTGATTCGGTTTCCGTCGAACGCGTTCTGCCGCGCACGTTGAAAATCCGCGTGACGGAGCGCAAGCCGGTCGCGCAGGTGAACGTGCCGCGCGCGGACGCAGCGGGCGGAATTGCCATTTCAGTTTTTCAACTGGACGCGAATGGCTTCGTGATGCAGCCGCTTGACCCGCGTCAGTGCGTGGTTCCGTTGTCGCAGATGAACGAGCAATTGCCCGTGATCACGGGCTTGAACGTTTATCAATTGCAGCCGGGGCATCGCGTCGAATCGCCGCAGGTGCAGGCGGCGTTGCAATTGATCGGCGCGTTTGATCATTCGCCGATGGCCGGGTTGGTGGATTTGCGGCGCATTGATGTTTCGTCGCCGGGCGTGATCGTCGCGACGACGGGGCAGGGCAGCGAAATTACTTTCGGTCTGGAAAATTTGGACGCAACAATTGGCGCGCTGGCGGCAGATTTATGATTTGGGCCAGCGCAAGAATAAAATAATCGCGTCGGCTCGATCTGGCGGTGGCGAACAATGTTCCGGTGCGCTGGGCGGAAATCAATTCCGTCGCCGGTCGCGCCAAAAAATTTGAATCCCATAAAAACTTACGGAGGAAAAATGTTTGATGATTCGAACATCATTGTCGGCCTGGAAATCGGCACGTCGAAAATCTGCGCCGTGGTCGGCGAGCAAAGCGCCGACGGCGCGCTGAACATCATCGGCCTCGGCCAGTCGCGCTCGCGCGGCGTGCGCAAGGGCGAGATCGCCGACGCCGCGCATGGTCGAGGAAGACGTGCGCAACGCCATCGTCGAGGCCGAGCAGATGGCCGACGTGGAAATCCGCAGTGTTTATCTCGGCGTCACCGGCGGCCATATCCGCGGCTTCAACAATCGCGGCGTGCATCCGGTGGTTTCCGCCGACCGCGAAATTTCCGACGACGATGTTCAGGACGTCATCAAAAACGCCAAGGCGATCAATCTGCCAGCCGAGAACACCGTCATTCACGCCGTCCGCCAGCATTTTTTTGTGGACGGCCAGGACGGCGTCACGAATCCCGTCGGGATGCTCGGCGCGCGGCTGGAAGTGGACATGCACGTCGTTCACGGCAACACGAACCGCTTGCAAAATGCCATCCGGCTCGTGAAAGGCTTGCAACTGGAAGTGGACGAAATTGTTTTCAACGGCCTCGCGTCGTCGCTCGCGCTGCTGACCAGCGAACAAAAGGAACTCGGCGCGCTGGTCATTGACATCGGCGGCGGCACGACGGATTACGTCGTTTATTCCGACGGCGTCATCAAGCACACCGGCGTGCTGGCGGTTGGCGGCGACCATGTTTCCAACGATCTGGGCTTACGGCCTGAAAGTGCCGTTGAGCCGCGCGGAAAAATTGAAGCTCGAACACGGCTCGGCGCTCGTGGACGACAGCGGTCAAAGGCCGGACCGTCACCATCACGAACGAACTCGGCCTGCCGCTCAAGACCATCAACGTCGAGCATCTGCAGCGCATCATGTCGCTGCGGCTGGAGGAGATTTTTCAGACTCATCGCGCAGGATTTGGAGCAGGCGGGGCTGACGGATTATTTGCGCGCGGGCGTTTTTCTTTGCGGCGGCGGCGCGCGCGTTCCGCAAATCGCGAAGCTCGCCGAGCCGATTTTGCAGATGCCTGTTTCGCTCGGCCAGACCAATTCCATCAGCGGCCTCAAATCCGCGCTCGACCAGCCGGAATTTGTCACCGCCATCGGCCTGGCGAAATTCGGCTCGCTCAAAAACCGCAAGCGCGAAGGCAAAATCGTCATTGGCGCAGGGAATCAAAAGCACCCTCACCAGCATTTTGCGCCGTTGACAAATTTGATTCGCCATGAAAACCAAAACTGAAACTCCAAACGCCGGCGCTGGAATCAAGCCGGACGCGCACGATAAAAATCTTCGGCGTCGGCGGCGCGGGCGTGAGCTTGCTCGACACGTTGAACGGCGAGGAATTTGCGGGCGCAGGTTTTGCCGCCATCAACACGGATGGCGCCGTCGCTTGCCGCCTCGTCCGCGACGGTGAAAATCCATCTCGAAACGAAATTGCTGCGCGGACTCGGCACCGGCGGCGATCCCGAACGCGGACGCGCGATTGCCGAGGAACAATTTTCCACGCTCAAAACCGCGTGCGAAGGCGCGGACGTGGTTTTGATTGTCGCCGGTCTTGGCGGCGGCGCGGGCAGCGGCATCAGTCCCGTGCTCGCGCGCGCGGCGAAGGAAACCGGCGCGCTCGTGCTCGCGTTTGTGACGCTGCCGTTTTTGTGCGAAGGCAACCGCCGCCAGCAGCAGGCGCAGCAAAGTCTGGAGCAATTGAAATCCGTCGCCGACGGCGTCATCTGCCTGCCGAACCAGAAAACGTTCAAGCTGATTGACGAAAACACGAGCGTGCTCGACACGTTCCGCATCACCGGCGGATTGCTCGTCGAAGGCGTGCGCGGCGTGTGGCAATTGCTCACGCGACCCGGCCTGATTCAAATTCATTTCGACGATTTGTGCGCGCTCGTGCGCGACCGCCATTCCGAAAGCGCCTTTGCCTTTGTCGAAGCCGACCGGTCCCGGCGCGTTCGCGCGAGATCGTGGAAAAATTGCTCGCGCATCCGCTGCTGGACGAAGGCCGCGCGCTGGCCGAATCCGACGCGGTGTTGGTGAGTCTGATGGGCGGAAAAGATTTGACGATGGCCGAGGTCAACCGCGTGATGGAACAAATCAGCCGCCATTGCGAACGCGCGCAGATCATCATGGGCGCGGCGATGGACGCGGACTTTGAAAAATAAATTGTCCGTGACCGTGATTGCGGCGCGGCACAATCCCGTTGCAAAAACGGAAATGGCGGGCGAACCGTCTGAACCGATTGTGTCGCGCGGGGCGGCTTCGCGAGGCGCGGATCGTTCAATTTCACCGGTTCCATCGTTCACGCCCGAGCAGCGCGAGCAAATGGTGGCGCGACATTCTTCCAGTGGGCGCAGCCGTCGCAATTCTTCAAAAATGCTGCAGGCGCAATTGCCGCTGGCGATTGTTTCCAAGGGTCGTTTTGACAAAAGCGAGCCGACGATTCACAAGGGCGAAGACCTCGACATCCCGACTTACATCCGGCGCGGCGTGGCGTTGAATTAGGCTTACTGCGCCGATTTAAAAGTTCGCACAAAGTCCGCGAGCGCTTCGATTTCGGATTCGGACAACTTCTTCTCGAACGCCGGCATGGCTTTCGGTCCGGTTTTGATCGCATGGATAATTTCCGGGTCCGAAATTTCCGCCTGAAATTTTGCGTCGGTGAGATTTTGCGCGCCAAGAAGGCGGCCATGAAACGTTTTCGCGCGTCCATCCTTGCCGTGACACCGCGCGCAATTTTGAAGAAACAACCCGTGCGCGTCCACTTTGTCTTTTGGATAATTGGCTTCCTGAACGGCGAGAGTGTTGGTGGATGCGCATCCGGAAACAAGCCATGCGATTGCCGCCGCATTCATCGCGACGCCGACAAATGAAAACGCTCCTCGTAAATCTATTTTCATAGTGGCAATCTAATCACGTTTGCTTGAAATGCAAATGTAGTTAATCCTTGCGCGGAAACAGCGGCGCCGGTTCGCCGATCGCGTGGCCGGATTTTAATTTGCCCCAGGTTGCTTCTGAAAATTTGTCCGGCGATTCGTTCAAGCCAAGTTGCGCGTAAATTTTCACCGCCGTTCCCGGCAAAAACGGCCAGAGCAAAACGGCAAGAACGCGGCACGTTTCGGCAAGATTATACAAAACTTCATCGAGCCGCTGCGATTGCGCCGGGTCTTTCGCCAGTTTGAACGGCGCGGTCTGGTCAACGTATTGGTTCGCGCGCGTGACGAGCGCCCAGATGCTTTGCAGTGCGGCTTGAAGTTGATTTTGTTTGAACAACGCGTGCGTTTCATCCACCGCTTTCGCGGCGTCCGCGGCGAGTTCGTCCGATTGCGCCGGAACAATTCCGTTGCGATAACGCTTGAGCATCGAGAGCGAGCGGTTCACCAGATTGCCGAGGCCGTTCGCCAGTTCGGCGGATAACGCGATTTGAATCCGGCGTCCGTCCAGTTTCCGTCCGGGCCGATGTCCAGTTCGCGCAAAACGTAAAAACGAAACGCGTCCAGGCCCCATTCGTCAATGACCGCAATCGGGTCAACGATGTTGCCGGTGCTCTTGCTGATTTTTGCGCCGTCCTTTTGCCACCAGCCGTGAACGAGAATTTGTTTCGGCAGCGGCAATCCCATCGCCTTGAGCATGATCGGCCAATAGACCGCGTGAAATTTCAAAATGTCTTTGCCGATGACGTGGATGTCCGCAGGCCAAAGTTCAATCCCCGATTTTGCGATGCTCGAAACAATTTTATCTCCATGCGCAGCCGGAATGGTAATGTAATTCACCAGCGCGTCGAACCAGACGTAAGTGACAAAATCCGTGTCGAAGGGCAGGGGAATGCCCCAGTTCAAACGCGCCACCGGACGCGAGATGCACAAATCTTCGAGCGTGTTGTTTTTCAGAAAGCCGAGAACCTCGTTGCGGCGATAATCCGGCGCGATGAACGCCGGATTTGCCTCGATGTAATCAATCAGCCATTGCTGGTGGTCTCTGAGCTTGAAATAATAATTTTCTTCCTTGCAGTTCGACGACTTCGCCATAGCTCGGATCGAACGTGCCGTCGGCAGCGGTCTTTTTCCGTCAGAAAAGTTTCTTCCTTCGCCGAATAAAATCCCTTGTAGCTCGCCTTGTAAAATTGCCCGGCGGCGTTCAGTTTTGAAAGAATGGCCTGCACGAATTCCTTGTGGCGCGGCTCGGTGGTGCGGACAAAATCGTCGTTCGTCAGCTCCAGTTTTTTGGCGAACGCCTTCCAGTCCGCCGCGAGCGCGTCGCAATATTCCTGCGGATTTTTTTTCTCCGCCTGCGCGGCCTGCTGGACTTTCTGGCCGTGTTCATCGAGGCCGGTCAGAAAAAAAACTTCCTGTCCCAGGCTGCGCCGCGCGCGCGCGATGACATCCGCGATGATTTTCTCGTAAGCGTGGCCGAGATGCGGCTGGCCGTTGACGTAATCAATCGCGGTGGTGATGTAAAACCGTTTGCTCATTATCGAACCCGCAGTTTGGCGCACAAATGACGCAAAGGCAATCTCGCTTGCAGCGCAAATGCTTCGTGATATGCATGTCTTTCGGCTGTCGCGGAAAACCAGCCACGAACAAACACCGCATGAACACAGAACTTTCCAGCTTCGCTGCGCGTTTGCGCGAGTGCAATCATTTCAGATTTTCAAGACGAAAGCTTTGACGCGCTTGCGCTCGAACTTTTTGCGCTTCAATTCAAATTTAATTCCTGCTATCAAAAAATTTGCGAGGCGCGAAAACTTACGCCATCAATTCGTCGAGCATTGGACGCAAATTCCATTTGTGCCGACGAACGCGTTCAAAGAATTGGAACTGACTTCGCTCGCGCCGGAAGAACGCACCGCTGTTTTTCATTCCAGCGGCACGACGGAACAAAAACCGAGCCGCCATTTTCATAATCCGAATCGCTGACAGTTTACGAAACGTCACTTTGGAAATGGTTTGAACAAAATGTTTTCACCGGTTCAAAAATTAAAACTCAAAGCTCAAAACTGGTTTGTTTGACGCCGTCGCCAAAACCCGCGCCGCATTCGTCGCTCGTTCATATGTTTGAAATCGTCCGGCAAAAATTGGATTTCGATGAATCGGTTTTTGTCGGGAAAATCAGGGATGACAATTCATGGATTTTGGATTTCGAGCGTGCGCTAAAAATATTGCGCGAATCGGTCGAACAGAAATCATCCGCTTATTTTGCTTGGAACGGCATTTTCATTTGTCCATTGCTCGATTTTTTAGCTGAACAAAATTTGCAATTTCAATTTGCCGGAAAATTCGCGCGTCATGGAAACCGGCGGCTACAAAAACCGTTCCCGCATTTTGCCGAAAGCAGAATTACATTCGCTCATCGGAAAATTTCTTGGCGTCCCGCGCGAAAATATTGTTTGCGAATACGGCATGAGCGAATTGAGTTCGCAAGCTTACGGCCAATTCAAACGGCCAATTTCAATTTCCGCCGTGGGCGCGCGCGCAAATTATTTCGCCGGAAACAGGACGCGAGGTTTGCGACGGCGAAACTGGATTGATTCGCGTGTTTGATCTGGCGAATGTCTTTTCCGTCGCTGCAATTCAAACCGAAGATTTGGGAATCCGCCGCGGCGATGGTTTTGAACTGATTGGTCGCGCGCAATTGGCCGAGCCGCGCGGCTGTTCCTTGATGACCGCATGAATCTTCCAAATTATTTTCTCGCCGATTTGCCGCCGGAAGCGGTGCTTTCGCCGCCGATGATTTCCGAAGCGTGCCAGACTCTGAAACGCAATCGCGAACAATATCTGGCAAATCGCTCCACACAAAGTCTCATCAATTTTTTAAGCGACCTTGCGGAAAACTGGCTTGAGCCGAAATTTCCATTTCGCAAATTCGCCTTGGAAATTGGCCAGAAGCGATTGGTTTTTCGCGCGAGACGTTAGAGCGCGGCCTGAACAATTTTTTCAGGCAATTGACGCGCGAAAATTTCAATTCGCTTTTGATTCAAGAATTCGGTGACGCCAAGCGGCTCGACTCAATTTGCGCGACGAGCATTGAAGAAAAATTCTCCCGCTCGGCAGTCGCCCGCGCGCCGGAATTTCTAGTCCACATTTGCGCGGGCAACATTCCAAACCCGACGCTGACGAGCATCATTTTTGGATTGCTGACTGCGTTCGGCTCAGTTTGTGAAATGTGCGAGCGGCGGTTCATTTTTGCCGCGACTGTTTGCGCATTCGATTTATGACGCCGATCCAAAACTCGGCGCGTGTCTGGAATTCGCCGAATGGCGCGGCGGAAATCATGATTTGGAAAATGTTTTGTTTGCCGAAGCCGATTGCGTGACGGCGACCGGCGATGACGAAACGCTGGATAAAATCCGCAAACGACTTCCGCTTAAAACAAATTTCATCGGCTACGGCCATCGCGTCAGTTTTGGTTTTGTCGCGCATGAAGTTTTGTATAGTTCACGCGCGAAGAAAATTATTTCGGCGGTCGCCGCCGACATTGTTGCATGGAATCAACTCGGCTGTCTTTCGCCGCACGTCATTTACGTTCAGCCCGGCGGTGAAATTTCACCGGAACATTTCGCGCAATTGCTCGCGGAAGAATTGGATCGGCGCGAGCAAATCGAGCCGCGCGGCGAATTGCCGACGGAACACGCGGCGGCGATTGCGTCACGTCGCAGCATTTACGAGGTGCGCGGCGGCGCATTCGCCGGAATTGACGCGGCATTTTTTCAGCAAAGATTCGACGGCGTGGACGGTGATTTTTGAAGCTGATGCGCGATTTCAATTGTCATGCCTCAACCGATTTATTTACGTCAAGCCGGTCGCGGATTTGAAAACGGCTTTGGAAAATGCGGACAGCGTCCGCGGAAAAGTTTCGACAGTTGGAATCGCCGCACCGGAAGAAAAAATTTCTGAAATCGCGATGCAATTGGCGCGTTGGGGCGCGAGGCGGATTTGTCCGCTCGGCCAGATGCAAAATCCGCCGTTGATGTGGCGGCACGATGGTCGGCCTGCGCTCGGCGATCTGATTACTTGGACGGATTTAGAATTATGAAAATGGAATTAAGAAAATCGTTTCAGTTTGAAGCGGCGCATTTGCTGCCGCATTTGCCGAAGGCGCACAAATGCCGCCGGCTGCACGGACACAGTTTCAAAGTGGAAATTGTCGTCGCCGGCGAATGCGACGAAAAACTAGGCTGGCTGATGGATTACGCGGACATTTCGGCGGCGTTCAAACCGGTTTGGGAAAAATTGGATCACAATTATCTGAACAAAATTCCCGGCCTCGAAAATCCTACGAGCGAAATTGTCGCGGTCTGGATTTGGAAAAAGTTGAAGCCGAAATTGCCGTTGCTTGTAGAAGTCGTCGTGGCGGAGACTTGCACGGCGCGCGCGGTTTATCGCGGCGAATAAACCATGTCCGCGCCGGTGAACGGGTCTTGCGGAATGGCTTTGAGATAATCCGGCACCGAATCGGCGAGGCTTGCGGGCGGTTTGCCTTTGTCCAATTTGTAGGCGCGTGCGGCGAGGTTCATCACCAACAGAAGTGTCCTAGTGTGTTGCGCGTTGAATTTCTGCTCGGTCTTTTGAAAAGCTTTCTTCATAGAATTACGAGTCATGATTCTGATATATTCATTTCGCAATCCTGGGAAAGCCCGGCGCGACCAATCATGTTCCTGTTGCATGATTTCGTTCCATGTTTGCCTTTGAACAGCGAGATTTTCCAAAGCCACTGCTGTTTCGCGGCAGGATTTCGCATCAAGTTGGTCAACGAGATTGGTCAAACGGCTTGTGCCGATTGATTCGATGGCGATGCCAACCAATTCATCAATCAAAGGTCCGCCGCGAGACGATTCGTTGCCCAGATGAATTGTGTCCAAGTAAGATTTTGCCGCGTCATTCGGGCGGTTTTCCATTTCAGCCAACCTGCCTTCGGCGACAAAAGCCTGTGCCAGCCGTTTCATGCCAGCCAGTTGGTTCAAGAGCGTTGACGAATTGGGTGAATAATCCAATGCAACGCGGCATTGCATTTGCAATCCCGACCGCACCAGTTGCAACGCATTTGAATTGCCGTCAACGAATTTTTGCAACTCCTGTTTGCCCATTTTGTAGAAATCGGAATTGTTGCTTGGAAGCATTTGCTCCGCTTTCACAAAGTCATCGTAGCCGTTTGGATTCGGCAAAGGCGGAATCGGCGGAAGTGGTTGGGCAACTTGCGAAACCAAAAAGCCGAACAGGACGATAAATGGAAACGCCAGGATGAAAAGCACGATAAGCCGGTTGCGCGTTTTGATGGTCATGCGGTTGCAGAAATCTGGCAGAAAAATTTCCGGCGTCAATCATTCGGATATTGCGGCGCACGGCGATTTCACTTAACCAGTGGCCGCAAAAGAAATTTATGGCAACTGAAACAAACACGGTTGCGACTGCGACCAACAACATCTCGGCGTGGAAAGACAAGCTGATTGATTACTCGATCAACCACGCAGGCGCGCTGATTTCGGCGGCGGTCGTGGTGGTGATCGGTTTCATCGCGGCGCGCTGGATCGGTAAATTGACAGATCGCTGGCTGACGCACAAGGCGATGGAGCAGCCGATACGGTTGTTGCTGGTGCGGATCACGCGATTGATTATTTTTGCACTGGCACTCGTCGTCGCGCTCGGCACGGCGGGCATGGACGTGACGGCGTTGATCGCGGGCGTCGGCGTGGCGGGCGTCGGCGTCGGTCTGGCGATGCAAGGCGTGTTGAGCAACCTGGTGGCGGGATTGACGATTATTTTCACCAAGCCATTTCGCGTCGGCGAATACATCGCGTTGCTCAATGTGCAGGGGCAGGTGAAGACGGTGGAATTGTTTTCAACAACGCTCGTGCATCCCGACCTTTCGCGCGTGGTGATTCCCAATAAAAAAATCGTTGGCGAAGTTTTGCATAATTACGGCCACATCCGGCAGCTTGAATTATCGGTGGGTGTCGCTTATGGGACGGATTTGAACAACGCACTGGCCATCGCGCGCGCCGTGCTGGCGCAAAATCCGCGCGTGTTGAAAGATCCCGTGGCCGGTGTCGGTGTCGCCATGCTGGCGGATTCTTCCATCAATCTGGCCATCAAACCATGGACGAAAGTGGAGGATTACAGCGCGGCGGGAGCGGAAATCAACCAGGCCATCGCGGAATCATTCCGCGCGAACAAAATTGAAATTCCATTCCCGCAACGCGAAGTGCGGATGATCAATAAAAATTGATCTTGCGACCGCTCAAGCTTTGGCGTGTTGCACTTCGCTATGAACTTTTAGCAAAACTTTAGCCAGCGCGTCCCAATCGGATTCCGTCGTTTCCCAACCACTGCTGAAACGCAAGACGCGGTGCGCTTCCGCCGGTTTGAAATGCATCGCGGCCAGAACATGCGACGGTTCTTCCTTGCCTGTCGTGCAGGCCGAGCCGGTGGAAACGGCAAATCCGGCCTTGTCGAGTTTTGTGATCCAGTGCAATTGCGAGCCGTGCGGCATGAGCGCCGAAACTGTATTCCACAATCGCGGCGAATTTGCGCCGACGATTTTTACGCCGGGCAATTCCTTCAAAAGTTGTTTCTCAAAATTCTCGCGCCACACGACGCGCAACAAATGCTGGCTGTTCGCAATTTGCTTTTCGCGGACTTCCAGTGCGGCGAGCATGGATAAAATTGTCGCGACATTTTCCGTTCCGGCACGGATGCCTTGCTCCTGTTTGCCGCCGACGAGCAATGGCGTGATTTTGCTCTTGTGCGGAATTTTCAGGAAGCCGATGCCGCGCGGCCCGCCGAACTTGTGCGCCGCGCCGGTGACGAAATCACAATCGCCCAGACCGTGAGCAGGCATTTTGCCGAGCCATTGCACGGCGTCGGTGAAGAACGGCACTTCGTAGCTCTGGCAGATGGAAAGAATCTCGCGCCACGGCTGGATGACGCCGGTCTCATTGTTCGCGGCCATCACGCCGACAAGTCCGGGCCGCGTGTCGGCGAGTTCCACCGTGAGCCAATCCAGATCAATCACGCCGTCGTGCGTGACGGGAATGATTCGCGCGCGCTTGCCAAAATAATGTTTCGACGATTCATCAACGCACGGATGTTCGATGGCGGAAACCCAGACTTCGCTTTTCGCATCCAGCGTTTTGGCGAAATGGTGCATGACCGTGTTGTTCGCCTCAGTCGCGCCGCTCGTCCAGATGATGTCGTTCGCGTGGCAGCCGAGAAAATGCGCGAGCTTTTCGCGCGCATCGCGGAGCGCGGTGCTGGCGCGCAGACCGAACTGGTGCAGGGCTGGAGGCGTTGCCGGAAAACTTTTCCGTCGCGTCCAGCCAGGCGTCGCGAGCCTCGCGTATCACCGGCGCGGTGGCGTTATGATCGAAATAAATCATCGGTCGGACAAGATACAATTCTTCGGCAAAACTGGCGAGTTTTTTGTGCGCAGCCGTGAAGGCAAGCGAATCAAATCGGGCGCGTGGCAACCAGATTCCGTTCAATGTTTTCAAGCGTTTTGGCAATTGAACTCGAAAGGCTTCCAATGTGATTCGATAACGCGTGATGGAATGTTTCACGGTGCAAAGTGGTTGAAATTTCACAGCTTTGAAATCGAAAGCCGAATCAAAGATTTCCTTCGCGTCCTTTTTTTTGCCATTGATTTCAAAATTCGGAAACTCCCACAAATGCGCGTTCACAATTCCAACCGGGCGCTGCTGAACGAGAAATTTTCCGTCGCGCTCAATGACGAAGGCAAAAAAAGTCGCGCGGTCGCTGCGACGCGTTTGCCAAGGTTCGGCAATTCATCCACACGGTTTTGCTTGAACGCAACGCAAAGTTTTTTCATCGGACAAATTTCACACTGCGGATTTCGCGGCGTGCAAATCAGCGCGCCGAGTTCCATCAGCGATTGATTCAAGTGCGAACAGGAATTTATTTCGCGCGAAGGCTGCGAAGATCGCGAAGAATTCTTTTCCTTCGCCACCTTCGCGTTCTTCGCGCGACAAACCAGTTCCTCCGCAATTTTCCAAAGTAACTGATTTGTTTGTTTCTCTTTTGGATTTTCGGCGATGCCGAAAATTCGGGTAAGAACGCGGATAACATTTCCATCGAGAATCGGCGTCGGTTGATTGAAGGCGATGCTGCAAATCGCGCCGGCGGTGTAACGTCCGATTCCCGGCAACGCGAGAACATCGTCAAATTCTTTCAGGGAATTTCCCACTGTGCTTTTCCGCGATGACTTGTGCGGCTTTCTGCAAATTGCGGACGCGGGTATAATAGCCGAGACCTTCCCAGAGTTTGTGGATTTTGGCTGAAGGTGCTTTTGCGGCGGCTTCAATCGTCGGCAGTTCGCGCAGCCAGCGGTTCCAAAATGGAATCACCGTTTTCACCTGCGTTTGTTGCAGCATGATTTCGGAAACCCAGATCGCGTAAGGATCGCGCGTGCGCCGCCACGGCAGGTCGCGGGCGTTCGCGGCGAACCAGTCCAGCAACGCGGAAACCATTGCGGCGATTTTCTTGCCGTGCGTCATGGTTCAATGATATTGACCGCTGGCAATGAAAACCAGATATTCGGTGGATGGAAAAAACCTCATTGATTCTTTTTGATAAGGAATATCAATCCTTTCAAAAACTGGATTATTTTTTATGTAGCATTGCTGGCGCATTATTTGCCTATATCGGGCAAACCTACGTCCCGCACAAACTTGACAATTGGTATCATTGGTTAATGCCCTTGGCTTTATTATGCCTAACAGTCAGTTTTTTATGTGGGTTGAGACGTATGCAACATATTAATTTAGGATTAGAAGCAAACCGAAAGGCTCATTTTGCGGCGGAAGAAAGTGGGGTTTTCTTTGATATTTTGGTGGAATTTAAGAAAAATCCAAATTATGAGGTATCCGACAGAAGCACTCGCAAGCAATTAACCCACAAGGATGCTCTACAAAGAAAATTAGAGTGGGAAACCGAACAATCCGTGAATAATGCGAAATGGAAAGCAGCGGAAAAAATAGTTGATAGGTTCGGTTTCGTTCGCACCTCGTTCTTGGTGTTAGGATTTCTTCTTATTCTCGCATCGAAAGTATTGCAGCCATATTATGAAAAATAAGCAATGTGCCCGCGATTGACACCCCGGCCACTTGTATCTATTTGCAAATTCTTTGTGCCTTCGTGTCTTTGTGGTTAAACTTTTTTCAGTGAAGCCGCTCACCATCCACACTTGCAAGCTGACCGACGAACAGGCGTCGGCGCTGCTGGCCGCGTTGCAGGCGCGCAACTGGAAGCCGCGCGAGGTGCCGTATGCGCGGTTCGCGTTCGAGTCGGACAAGACGAACATCGTTTTTTACGAGAGCGGCAAGCTGGTGGTGCAAGGGAAGGGGACGGCGGAATTTGTCGAGTTCGTGCTGGAGCCGGAGATTCTCAAGGAGGTCAAGCTCGGCTACGAAACCGATTTTGAATCCCGACCTGCTCCTGCCGCGCATCGGCGTGGACGAAAGCGGCAAGGGCGATTTCTTCGGGCCGCTGTGCATCGCGGGCGTTTATGTGAACGAAAAAGTCATCGAAGCGTGGAAAGATTTGGGCGTGCGCGATTCCAAAAATATTTCCAGCGACAAAAAAATTTCCGAACTCGCCGAAAAAATCCGCAAGACGCCCGGCTGCGTGGTGGATACCGTCGTCATCGGCAACGAGCGCGTACAACCGGCTTTACGCGCAAGATGAGAAGTGTTAATGACGCTGCTGGCGTGGGGTCACGCGCGCGTGATCGAAAATCTGCTGGGCAAGCGTTACCAGATGAATCCGCCGCCGGTGAAGGCCATCAGCGACCAGTTCGCCGCGAGCAAGAGCGTGATCGAAAAAGCGTTGATGGCGCAGGGCAAGGGATTGCAGCTCGTGCAACGGCACAAGGCGGAAGAAGACATCGCCGTGGCGGCGGCCTCGATCCTGGCGCGCGACGAATTTGTGAAAGGCCTGGCGAAACTGGAAAAACAATTCGGAATGAAACTGCCGAAGGGCGCGAGCGCGGCGGTGGATGCGGCGGCGAAAAAATTTGTGGAAGAACGCGGCGCGGGCGAACTGGCGAAAATTTCCAAGTTGCATTTCCGCACGGCGCTGCGCGCGCAAGGCTTGCCCGAGCCGCCGAAGACGGAGTGGAGAAAATAGGCTTGGAAATGGAAATCAAAATCAAAACTGGTGAAGAATTAACTAAATTGCTGGATGCTCTGGCAAAAGAAATTGTTTTCGCTCATATTTATTATCGTCTTTTGTGTGATTTGTGGAAAGCTCGGGCAATTCACGAAAGGGAATTTTCTAATTTCAATACTTTTTGGTCTCTCACGCTCGGTTCGCTGAGAACAGCATACCAAACACATTTGTGTCGAGTTTACGACCAAGAATCAACGAGTCTTAATTTGGTAAATTTGCTTCATACGATTCAATCTAACCTTCACTTTTTTTCTGAATCTAATTTTCGAGAGAGACTGAAAGGAAATGCCTTTGTTGATTCTTTGGCTAAAACCAAACGAGTGCCGGAAAAAGATGAAGTCGAGAGCGACATGAAATTGGTTACTTGTGAAAACCCAATCGTAAAGAAACTCATAATTTGGCGAAACAATATTGTCGCACACCGCGGCGCGAAAGCAGCTCTAGGAAAGGATCAGGTGCTTTCAGATAATCCCATTTCTGACGTTGAAATTAAGGAACTTCTTGAGCAAAGCCTTTCGATCTTTAATAAGTATTCGAGTTTTTACAACGCATCTACTCAATCTTCAGGGATAATCGGCCATGATGATTATGAACAATTGCTAAAATTCATCGGGTTGGGTCTGAAAAAATGGGATGAAGATATTGAAAAACAATATGAGGCGCTCGGAGTTCAAATCAAAAAAACAGAAAAGGCGTAGATTAAATTTATTCAAATGGCCAAACTCAATTTCATCGAACTGCCGGGCTGCGGGCCGATTCCCATCATCTTTGAGGATCGCTCGGTGCTGGCGATTGATAAGCCGCGCGGCTGGATGCTCGTGCCGGATTCGTGGCGTAAGACGAACTGGAACCTGCAGACGGCGATTGATTCGTCCATCCGCGCGGATGATTTCTGGGCGCGCTCGCGCAATCTGCGCTATCTCCGGCACGTCCACCGGCTGGATGCGGACACAAGCGGCGTGATGCTCTTCGCCAAAAGCGAGGGCGCGATGCGCGCGATGGGCGAGATGTTTGAATCCCGACGGATGGAAAAAACTTACCTCGCCGTCGTCGAAGGCGTGCCGCGCGAGAAGGAATGGACTTGCGAACTGCCGCTCGGCCCTGACCCGAAAAATTTCGGCAAGATGCGCGTGGATAATTCGGAAGAAGGCAAGGAAGCGGAGACGCATTTCCGCGTTTTGATGAACACCGATTTGTTCACACTCATCGAGGCAAGTCCGCTGACGGGACGCACGCATCAGATCCGCGTGCATCTGGCGGAGTCGGACAGTCCGATTGTGTGCGACGAGATTTATGGCCGCGTGCAAAAAGGTTATCGCCTCGGTTTGCGCGCGGTGCGGCTGGCTTACAAAGATACGTTCACGCGCAGGCCGGTGAACATTCTCGCGCCGGTGGAAAACTTTCTGAAGGAGTTTGGTTTTACGCTTTCAAAAGAATTGCAGCAGGAAAAATGGGTGCGGCGTCCATTCGTGCCCAAAGAAAAAGGGCAGGGCGAAAAATCGCCGCTGCCCGCAAAAATAGATTCGGCTCGCGAGGACGCTCGCCCCACCAAAGTTCAAGGCGACACTACGCGATAGAAGCGGATTTTGTTCGTCGCATTGCGGTCGGTGAAATTGAAAGGCGAATTTGTTGCGAGAAAATTTGTCAAATCAACCCAAGAAATTGGACTTGCCAGGTTCGTCGTGGTCTGGATGCGATAACTGAAATTCGTTTGTAAATTAATGGTGAATTTGAACGTGTTGGTATTCCACACAAAATTATTTGAGAATTGCGCGAATGGCGCTGGCGCGTTGGTGGCGAGCATGTCGGCACTGAATTCGCTGGTATCGCCGTTCGCAGAGGTTGCGGTCGCAGTGAAGTATTGACCGGAATAGTTGGCGACGGAATTGGTCAGTGAAAAATTCGCGTTGCCGGAACCATCGGTGATCACACTGACGGTGCCGGTGTAAAACTGGCCTTCGCCGTAGCCGCCGATGTTCAGGTCGGGCTGAAAGTTGCGATAAACGTCAATCAAGAAACTGCTGTTGGTGGCGCTGTTCAATGTTCCCAAAATGACGGTGCTGGTCCCATAGCCAAAGGCGTTGGTGATGACGGGGAAATTTTGCAGATTGTCCGGGCCGGTGTCGCCATCGCCGACATCGTTGGGCGTGACGTAAGGATAATATTCATTGCCGACGAGATGAATGCCCATGTAATTGTTGAAAATGGAATTGCCGCGTATGGAATTATTGGTCGTGTCCGCATCGTATAAGACCACTCCGAGAAAACTGGCGAAAGCGATCACGTTGCCGGCTCCGGGATTCACGCCGCCGATGAAGTTTCCCGTCGCGCCATTTTGCAGTTCCACATTGATGAAGCCGGCGATGCCATTGGTGCCGGTGGAATCGGTGCCGATAAAATTGCCCTCAACAAAATTTCCGCTGGTGCCCGGATCGCTGATTAAAACATCGTAAGAAATGTTGTCGGAAACATAATTGCCCGCACCGGCGACCGTGCCGCCGAGCGTGTTGTTCGTGGCGCCACCGTAAAAATAGACGCCGTAATAATTGGGCACCGGTGTCAATCCATCCGCGCCGAGGCCGATGTAGTTTCCCTCGATCACGTTGCCGCTGCTGCCGGAGCCGACCACGAGCACTCCGTAGTCGTAATAGGGGCCGTTGGTATTGCCGGAAATGACATTGCGCGCGTCGGCGGTGGCACCGCCAATGAGATTGCCGGTTGCGCCGGCCGCCAGAAAGACGCCGCCGATGTTGTTGGGCACCGCGTTGCTTCCGCTCGTGTCCGTGCCGATGTAATTGCCGAGAACGACATTTGCGGTCGTGTTCGAGGTGATGATGACGCCGTATTCCGAATTACCAGAAAGAATATTTCGTGCTGGCGCATTGGTGCCACCTATGATGTTTCTACTCGCGCCGTTGCCGATGAACACGCCGCTCTTTTCGTTGGCGAGCGCGTTTGAGCCGCTGGCGTCGGTGCCAATGTAATTGCCGAGAACAATGTTTCCCGTCGTGTTCGAGTCCGTGATGAAAACGCCGTATTGTGAATTTCCAGAAATGACATTGCGCGAAAGAGCATTTGTGCCGCCGATAATATTTCCACTTGCACCGTTTGCGATGAGAATTCCTTGATACGCGTTCGGTGCGGCATTCGTGCCGCTGGAATCAACGCCGAACCAGCAGCCGGAAATGATATTGTTCGACGCGTCGGTATATTCAAGCGTCAAGCCGTTCCAGTTGAAGCCGGAGAACGAAATATTTTTCACTTGGTTGCTCGACGAATAAATCAGGAAGGTGTCCGACGTGAAAGTTTCAGGAATAATTTGTGAAGCATCCAAGATGATGAGCGGCTTGCCGGTAAATCCCGGTTGCGTGGAACCGTCAATCACCATGCCATTGGCGGCCAGCGGCGGCAAATGGCCGGTAAGGTGAATGGTGAAAACGCCGTTGCTGTAACAGGCGTCGCTCGTCGGAATGTTGAACTTGACCGTCGTGCCGGGATGATCGGTCGCATAGTAAATTGCCGCGCGCAAACTGCCGGGGCCGACATCGGCGGTGGTGGTGACGATGTTCGTCAGCGGCACGGCGGGCGGCCCGTAAAGATACGCCAGCGCCGCGCGGTCGCCGGGACTCAAACAATAATTACCCATGCGAAATTGGTAGCGCGGAAAATTGGGCGGCTTGGGTTGCTGCGTGGCGAGAACGCCGGGATTTGTCGAATCGAAATCCCAGCCGAGGTGCATCACGGATTCATAATCGTAATTTCCATTCGTGACGGTCATCGGGTCGGGCTGAAACCAGACGATGTTCGAGGGTTCGTTGGCGATGTTGTTTGTCAGAACTGAAATGTAATTCGTTGCGTCCGGCCGGATGTTTTCGTGATTGAACCCGAATGAATGGCCCATTTCGTGGCAGACTTGCGCGCGGCTCAAACTGGAGACGGTGATGATTTGAGGATTGTAATTCCCGCCGGAAACGTAATCGAGAAAGTTGGTGTTGTAGGAAAAAAGAATCCAGCGCGTTTGGTTTGTGTGCGGAACAAATTTTACATTCGCGGCCAATTCCCATTCGCGCAGGCCATTCAGGTAAGTGTTTGTTTGCGCCGCCGTCAACGTGTTCGTGTCAAATTCATACGGCACGATGCCGCCGGGCCACGGAACATTCGCGGGCGAAGTGCCGGCATAAAAATTTCCCGCCCAGGCCGTTCGGAAAAGAACGACGGAAAAAATAAAAATCAGGCGCAAAAGAAACAACGGCGTCTTTTCAGTTTTTAGAATTGATGGTCGGTCAAAAAACATTCTGCATCTCGCAAGTTCCTTCACAATTATAATTGCGATAATACACCTTTTTCTCGATTTGTCATGTGACAAGTGGGCAAACCACGCTCGTTTTGAAAATAAAAAAGGCGCGTTGTCAGCGCCTTTTTTACAATGAAACTTTGTTGGATTTTAATCCGCGTAATGAACCGCGCAACCGTAAGGTTTCGTCTGCGAAACTTCAATGGGTTTTCCAGCGAGCAAATCGTTCACGGCATCGCGGACGTAATTATTTGCCGTGCGCGGGTCATGAAACGGATCGGGCTTGTCGTCCATCGCGCCGTCATAAACGAGCGTGCCATTTTTATCAATGACGAACATGTGCGGCGTGGTTTTCATTTCGTAAAGGTGGCCGACGGCGCCGGAACTGTCGTCAATCCATGCAGTCACATCCATTTTTTCATCGGTCATTTCCTTTTGCGCCTGTTCTGGCGTGCGATGGCTGAAATTTTTCGGATTCACGGAATTGACGATCAGCCATACGACGCCTTTGGCCGCTAAATCCTTTTGCAAATCCTGCGTCGCGCCGGTTTTGTATTGATTGTGGCAAAACGGGCAATCGGAATTGTAAGATTCAATGACGACAATTTTACCTTTGTAATCAGAGAGCTTGACGGTCTTGCCGTTGATGTCCGTGCCGGTGAAATCCGGCGCGGGTTTGCCGACTTCGACGGCGAACGTGGATGCGGCCAAAGTTAAGGCAGCGAATAATGCAATTGTGGTTTTCATATTCTTAATAAGATGCAGATTTTGACATTAGGTTTCAAGAAAATGTTCAATGTGCCGCGCGGTCAAGCGCATCTAGAACAATTTTCCCGTAACTTGAAGGTAGTTGCAACGGCGACGGCTGCGGCAAAACGATTGGCGTGGCTTCAGGATTTTTCGGAAAAACCAAAACCAGCGGCACGCCCGCACTGTGATACTTTGAAATTTCATCGGTGATGTTTTGAGGCGTTCGCGTGTAATCGGCAAGAAAAGTCGCGGCATTCAATTCCTTGAGCTTTGCGGAAACGGAATCGTTTTCCAGCGCAGGCTTGATGATGGCGTTGCACGTCACGCACCAACTGGCGGTGAAATCCACCAGCACGGGTTTTCCGGCGGCGCGCGCCTGCGCGACGGCTTCGGGCGACCACGGCTGCCAGTCAATTCCGTCAGCCGATTCTTTCAGCGAACCGTTTGTGCTCGCTTCCGGCATCGCGTTGCGCCAGTCCAATTCTTTTTCCAACGCGAATGCGTAACCGCCAACGAGCAAAATTAAAACGACGATTGCCGCCGCAGTTTTGTGTTTGCGACCGCGCTGGACAAATTCGCCAAAAATCCACGCGGCAAACGCGACGACGACAAGAAAAACGCCGAGCCACAAAACATTTTTACCATAGCTTGCGGCGGCGATGTTGAACAGCCACACGACTGTCGCCAGCATCGGAAAACCCATGGCGATCTTAAATTTTTCCATCCACGCGCCGGGTTTGGGCAGAAATTTCAGCAGCGCTGGATTGCAACTCAATAAAACGTAAGGCGACGCGAGGCCGAGGCCGACGAACAGGAAAATAAAAATGATTGTCCCAGCGTTTTGCGAAAAAGCGAAGCCGAGCGCGGGCGCAAGAAACGGCGCGGTGCAAGGCGTCGCCAAAGTCGTGGCAAGCACGCCGTTGAAAAACGCGCCGCTCGCGCCGTGCCGCGACGCCAGATTTCCTGCGGCGTCCAAAGTTTTTCCGCCGAGCGTGACTTCAAAGACGCCGAAAAGATTTAGCGCGACGAGCGTAACGAGCGTTGTCAGACAGACGACAAAAATCGGACTGCCGAATTGCATTCCCCAGCCAGCTTGATGTCCGGCGGCTTTCACGCCGATGACGATGGCCGCGAGAACGAGAAATGAAAACAGAACTCCGACGGCATAAATCCCGCCGAGCGCGCGGATGCGGCGCGGCGAACTGCCGGCCTCGTTGACGAAGCCGAGGATTTTCAGCGCGATGACCGGCAGCACGCACGGCATGATGTTCAAAATCAATCCGCCGATGAAGGCGAACAACAGCATTTTCCAAAGTGGTTGCGATGGCAAAACGAGCGGCGGATTTGCGTTTGAAGAAATTGTTTCGCCAGCCGAAGTTTGGTCGGCAACTGGCATCCCATTGATTTCATCTCCGATGCGTGAATTGTTTTTTTCTACGATTAAAACACCGGAAATATATTTTGGCCAATCACCGGAAAATTTTTTTACAGATTTAATAAGTTCAATCGCACCCGATGAATTCACCGATGTTTGCACATCAGGTTGGATTTCAAAATTATCAGATGAAAAAGGGAAAAAGTCAGAATTTGAGTTTGCGATGGCCGACGAGCTGATTGCCAGCCTGCGAATATCAGTGTTAGTTGAATCCATCCAATACGCTTGTGCGACAAAACTATTTAGCATGTTAACATTGAACGGCACTTTCTTTTTCCACGCATCAATCATTGCCGCATCCGCAGAAGTCTTTGTTTCGCTGCCGATATTCAATTTCACTTCAACATCTTGATTTGCCGGAATGCAAACGTCTTTGCATTCGAGCCACGAGACATTCGCTTTCAAATCCAATTCGCCAGTCGGCAAATTGCTCGCGAGCGTCAACGGCACAAGCAGCATGACTTCGTTTGTGTAGCCGTAAGTTGTGACTTCAATCGGTGGAAATTTTTCCGGCAACGGCCATTGGATTTCCCCGGCGGAAATTCCCGGCGGCAATTGCCATTTGATTTCTGTGGCCATTCCCGCCGCGCCGGGATTTTTCCAGTAGGTGTGCCAGCCGGGTTCCATTTTCAAATCCACGCCAGCATAAATCATGTCGCCGGGCTTCGCGGTGTCGGCGGACAAAAACAGTTGCGCCTGCGTGTGATGTGCGTCGGGCGAAACGTCAGAAAACGACAATGCCGTCTGCGCCCGCGAGGAAATCGCGAGGCAAAGGCAGGTCAAAAAAAGGAAAATGATGCGGCGCACGATGATTAGATGCCAGATTTGCCGGAACGTTTGAAGTTATTTCAGTAAGAAGACGTTTTCAAATTCCATTCGTTCAAAAGTTCCTTTGGAATTTCGGAAAGAAAACGCGAAGGCGATTGAAAAGCGTCGTTGCCGGAATTGCCATAACCGCCGCGAACCAGTGGATAACTTAAATATAATTCGTTCTTCGCGCGCGTGATGGAAACGTAAAATAATCGCCGTTCCTCTTCTTCGCCGTCGGTGCTGTCCATCGAGCGCGCGGACGGAAACATTCCGTCGCACAGCATGATGACGAACACGACCTCGAACTCCAAACCTTTCGCCTGATGGATGGTCGAGAGCCGAATTTTTTCGTCGTCGTTCTGGGATTTGTCGCCTTCGGCTTCGACATTGGTCAGCAACGCGAGTTGCGTGAGAAATTCCTCGACCGTGCCGAATTGAAACGCGAACGCAGCGAGTTGCTCGAGTTCGTCGAGGCGCGAGCGGTAGTTCGCGAAAGTTTCCTTGAGATAATCGTCGTAACCCGCATCAATCACCAGCCGCAGCATCTTCGACGCGCTCTTGCGGACGGTTTCGTCTTCGAGTTGCGCAATCGTTGCGGTGAATTGCGCCCACGACAACGTGGCTTTTTTCGGAACGCGCGCGATGGAATCCTGCAACGCGACGGCCAGCGGCGTTTTGGATTTCGGCGCTTGAATTTCAATCTGAAACGACTGCCATAATTTTTCCGCCGCCTTCGCGCCGACGCCGGGCAGCAATTGAGCCAGCCGTTTGAACGCGATTTCGTCGCGCGGGTTCGCGACGAATTTCAGAAACGCCGTCGCGTCCTTGATGTGCGCCTGCTCGAAAAAGCGGATGCCGCTGGTGATGGAAAATGGAATCTGCCGCCGCGTCAGTTCAAGCTGCAATTCCAGCGCGTGAAAATGCGAGCGATATAACACGGCGATCTGGTTCATAGCCACGCCTTCGTCGCGCAATTCCAGAACGCGTTGTGCGATGAACGCCGACTGTTGCGCCGCGTCCACGCACGCGACGAGCGCGGGTTTCATGCCGGACTTGCGCGACGGCGCGAGTTCTTTCGCAAATTGATTTACGTTTGCCGGCAATCGCGGCGTTGGCGACTTTCAAAATCTCCGGCGTGCTGCGGTAATTGGTTTCGATCTTGAAAACTTTCGCGTTGGGATAGCGCTTGGGAAATTCGAGGATGTTCAGAAAATTCGCGCCGCGCCAGGCGTAAATGCTCTGCGCGTCGTCGCCGACGACCGTGACGTTTTGCGTCCGCGCGGCGAGCAGGTCAATCAGGTCGCCCTGCAACTTGTTCGTGTCCTGATATTCGTCCACGAGGATGAATTGAAAACGGCGCTGATAATGTTCGCGCACGTCGGCGTTTTCCTGAAGCAGTTTCAGCCAGAGCGCGAGCAGGTCGTCGAAGTCCATGCCGTTCGTCGCGCGCTTGCGTTTGACGTAGCGTTCGCCGATGTCGGAAATCTGCGCGGCGAATTGCGAAAAATAACTGTATTGCGAATCGAGGATTTCACCGGCGGTCTTGTGCGTGTTGACGGCGAGCGAAAAAATTTCGTTGAGCACTTCGGGTTTCGGAAAATGAGTTCCTTTCGTTTCGATGCCCGCGTCGGCAACGCAGGCATTGATCAAATCCTTGGCATCGTCGCGGTCGAGAATTGTGAAATCGCGGCGATAGCCCAGCGCTTCGGCGTGCGAGCGCAAAATCCGCGCGCCGATGCGAGTGAAAAGTTCCGCCCCAGAGCGTGCGCAATTCCGTGCCCGATTAAATCCGAGACGCGGCGCATCATTTCGCCGGCGGCCTTGTTCGTGAAGGTGAGCAGCAAAATCCGGTCCGGCGGAATTCCCTGTTCCAAAAGATACGCGACGCGATACGTGAGTGTGCGCGTCTTGCCAGAACCCGCGCCGGCGATGACGAGCGCCGGGCCGGGCGGCGCGGTGACGGCGGCGAGCTGCTGCGGATTGAGTTCGCGCGCGTAATCAATCTGCAGATGAACTGCGGAATGATACGGCTCAAGAACGTAATCGCGCGACATGGCGGGGAATTGAACGGGCAAATCGGCATCAGCTAAAGGAAAAAACCTCCGAGCGCGAAAATTTATTGCGCCGGACAGCGGCGATTTTGTTCTTGAATGTCGCGATGGAAAACGGTAAAAATGGATGATTCTGAAAGGCAGCCATGAAATTTCAGCAAATACTTTTGGCCGCAGCCATTTTTGCGCTGCAAAATCTTCATTCTTCCGCTGCGACGCTTTATGTGGATTTGAACAGCACCAATCCCACGCCGCCTTACGCCGATTGGAGCACTGCTGCGACGAACATTCAGGACGCCGTTGACGCCTCGACGAATGGCGATTTGGTTTTGGTGACGAATGGAATTTACAAGACGGGCGGACGAATGTGGGCTGATTCGGGCACGAATCGCGTGACATTGACTAATTCCATAACTTTACAGAGCGTCAATGGCCCGGCGGTCACGCTGATTGTTGGCAATCAAGTTGCCGGCACGGGATTTGTCCTCACCAACACAGCACGGTGCGTTGGCATGGGAAACAACGCAGTTCTGTCAGGCTTCACGCTGACCAACGGTGAGGCAGGGTTTGGAAATTATCCCACTGGGGGTGGAGTTGCAAATCTCGTCTCAGGTGCCAGCACAGTGACCAATTGTGTGTTGATCGGCAATCTGTCTCCGACTTCATCTTATTCCGGTGGCGGAGCTGATCGCGTCACACTGATCAATTGCAAAATCATCGGCAACAGCGCCGGTTACGGTGGGGGCGCGTCCCGCTGTGCGTTGATCAAATTGCACCGTCGTGAGCAACACAGCTTCTGCTTCCGGTGGCGGCGTGTCCGGAGCAAGTGCTCTTATCAATTGCACGATTGTCGGTAATTCCGCCGCCGTTTCGGGCGGAGGAGTCGACAATGAAGGATCAGGCGCGATGAACAATTGCATCGTTTATTACAATACAGCGCCAAGTGGAAGCAATTACACCGGCATCAAAATGAATTACTGTTGCACGACTCCAATTCTTGATACTTACAGTTTTACCAATGCGCCACTGTTTCAAAATATGGCTGACGGCGATTTTCATTTGCAATCCAATTCTCCTTGCATCAACGCCGGAGATAATTCTTACGTCACCAACATAACCGACTTGGACGGCAACCTGCGCATTGTCGGCGGCACAGTGGACATCGGCGCTTACGAATATCAATCACCTTCTTCAGTTCTCTCATATGCTTGGGCACAACAATACGGTTTGCCCACCGATGGATCGGCGGATTTTATTGATTCAGACGGTGACGGCATGAACAACTGGCAGGAGTGGCGCGCGGGCACAGTTCCGACAAATGCCTTGTCCTTTTTGGAAATGTTGTCTCCAACGGCAACAAATAATCCATCAGGCATAGTCGTGACGTGGCAGAGCGTCAACACGCGGACATATTATCTTCAAAGCAGCACCAATCTCGACGAGCAGCCTGCGTTTTCAACGATTCAAAGCAACATTGTTGGTCAGGCTGGCACGACAAGTTTCACCGACACTTCGGCCACGAACGGCGGTCCCTACTTCTATCGCGTCGGAGTTCAGTGATGTGAATGAAATTGGAAAACTTTTAGTCATCGTTGGTATTTCAATAGCCATTGTTGGCGCGTTGCTTTGGTCGGGCATCGGCAAAAGCTGGCTTGGCCGTTTGCCGGGCGACATCAATTACTCGAAGGAAAATTTCAGCTTTCATTTTCCCATCGTGACGTGCCTGATTTTGAGCGCGATTTTGACGTTGCTGCTCTGGCTGTTCAGAAAATAATTTCGTCATTGAATTTTTCCCGGCATTTCTTAAACTTTTCGTCATGGACAGTTCGCAACCATCGCAAATCGCGCAATACTTTCCAGTTCTCATGCTGCTCTTGGCGGCCATCGGCTTTGCCGTGGGCGTTCTGGTGCTTTCCGTATTGCTCGGCAAATTCGGCAAACGCACCAAGGCCAAAGACACGGCTTACGAATGCGGCGCAAATCCCATCGGCGAAGGCGGCGCGCGTTTCTCGGTGAAGTTCCATCTTGTCGCGATGCTGTTCATCTTGTTTGACGTTGAAGTCGTGTTCCTTTATCCGTGGGCCGTGGTTTATCGCGACATGCTGGCTGATCACGCGACGCGGAATCTAATTTTCGGCTCGATGATTTCGTTCCTCGGCATTTTATTCGCCGGTTATCTTTACGCGCTGAAGAAAAAAGCGTTCGACTGGAAAAATTAATTCACCGCAGAGACGCCGGGGCGCAGAGTTTCAAAAAAGAAAAAATGAATTTAACTCTGCGTCTTTGCGCCTCTGCGGTTAAAGCTACAAATACGGCGAAAATAATCGCGCAATCGCATCCCGCAATTTTTCGGGTAGCGAACGTCCGTCCACTTCGGCCAAAGTGATTTCATGCGCGGCGGAGATTTTTTTCGCGATGACCTTTTCCATTTCCACGGCGAATTCGCGTCCGTAGCACTCGACGTTCAATTCAAAATTCAGGCGCAGGCTGCGCGCGTCCCAGTTCGCCGAGCCGAGCAAAACCCAGTGTCCGTCCACGATCATCAATTTGGAATGGTCAAACGGCGGCGGCGTGAGCCAGATTTTACATCCGCGTTCCAGCACCTGCCACCACATCGCGCGCGACGCCCAATGCACGAACGGCAGATTATTTTTTGCCGGCAAAATGATGTCCACGCGCACGCCGCGCAGCGACGCAAGATTGAGCGCGGTGACGAGTGCGATGTCCGGCAGAAAATACGGTGTGAGAATTTGAACGGAAGTTTGCGCGTCGGCGAGCGCGGCGAGAAGTGTCAGACGCAATTTATCGTAGTCGGCGTCCGGCCCGTCCGTGATGGCGCGGGCGATGACGTTTCCGCATTCGGTCAGCGGCGGAAACCATAAATCGCCTTCGAGAACTTCCTTCGCGCAAAAAAACCAGTCGCTCGCAAAGGCTTCCTGCAATTGCGCGACGACCGGGCCTTCGACGCGGAATTGCAAATCTTGAACGGGACTTTTTGGTTTTTCCGCAAGCACGTTGCCGTGACGAATGTTCATGCCGCCGGTGAAGGCAATTTTGCCGTCCACGATGAGCGACTTGCGATGACAGCGAAGATTGATGGTGGCCACGCGCCAGGGCGTAAGCAGCGACGCAGGCAAAAATTTGGCGAACGGAATTTTTTCGTGGCGCAATTTGTAAGTGATCGGCGGCCACGAATAGCGCGTTCCGGCGGCGTCAATCAGAACGCGGACTTCGACGCCGCGTTGGACGGCGCGTTCGAGCGCGGCGACAAATTTTTGGCCGCTCGCGTCATTGTCAAAAATGTATGTCGAAAGTGAAATGGATTTTTTCGCGGATTCAATCGCGGCGAGCATCGCGGGAAACGCCTCATCGCCGTTGACGAGCGGCGCGATTTTGTTTCCGATGGTGAGCGGATGGTTGACGACGCGCTTGACGACGGACGCGAGCGTTTGCAGATGTTCTGCCCTCGAGTTGCGGCGCTTCGGGAAAATTTTCGGGAATTGTTTTGGACGCAGGATTGGTCAGGCGCAACGAAATGGCGCGGCGGCGGATGCGGTTGACGCCGAGCGAGAGATAAAGAATCGGTCCGAGCAGAGGCAGAAACCAGATGATGCCGAGCCAGAGCGTCGCGGCGCGCGAATCGCGCTTGTGGAGCAGGGCGTGAATCGAGGCAAACAGCGCGGCGAGAAAGTCGAAGCCTGCGGCCAAATGCGGCCAGAACTGGGAAAGTTTATCGAGCCAGTTCATGCGCGGTTAGTTTCAGCAAAAATCCGGCTGGATGCAAGTGCGGCGAAATTTTGAAATTCAAAATTGGCGACCCTATCGGGAATCGAACCCGAGCTACCGCCGTGAAAGGGCAGTGTCCTAACCGCTAGACCATAGGGTCGTCAAAGAGCGCGCCAATATAATCATCTTTTAACCGCTGTCACGCAAATTTAGTTGTAGCGGCGCTCTGTGAGCGTCGCAGTTCGGCGGTCACAGACCGCCGCTACAGTTCAACTTCACGTTTGCTTCACCTCAATTTTTGAAATACCTTGCAAACCGATTTCGCATGAAAATTTTTATTGATGGCAAATATCTCGACGAGCGCGACGCTAAAATCTCCGTGTTCGACCACGGACTGCTTTACGGCGACGGCGTTTTTGAAGGCATCCGCGCTTACAACGGCCGCGTGTTCAAATTGAAGGAACACATTGACCGGCTGTTTTATTCCGCAAAGGCGATCCTGCTGGAAATTCCAATGACGCCATGCGGCATTGATGAAAGCCACTGTTGCGACAATCCGCGCGAACAAACTGCGCGACTGCTATGTGCGCCTCGTCGTGACGCGCGGCGTGGGCAATCTCGGATTGAATCCGCGCAGTTGCAAAAAACCTTCCGTCATCATCATTGCCGGAAAAATCCAGGTTTATCCGCCGGAACTTTACGCGCGCGGCATGGACATCGTGACCGTGCCGACGACGCGCAATTTGCACAGCGCGCTGAATCCGGCCATCAAGTCGCTGAATTATCTCAACAACATTCTCGCGAAAATCGAAGCGAACAATGCGGGCGTCGAGGAAGCGGTGATGTTGAACGCCGAAGGTTTTGTGGCTGAATGCACGGCGGACAATTTGTTCATCGTGAAGAATGGCGAGTTGTTCACGCCGCCGCTTTCGGCGGGCGCGCTTTACGGCATCACGCGGCAGACGGTGATCGAACTGGCGCAGGAAGCCGGCCTGAAAGTTTCCGAGCCGAACCTGACGCGCTACGATTTGTTCAACGCGGACGAATGTTTTCTGACCGGCACGGGCGCGGAATTGATTCCGGTGGTGAAGATTGACGGCCGCGTCATCGGCAGCGGCAAGCCGGGCGCGCTCACGCGCAAGCTCGTGGCCGATTACCGCGCCTTGACGAAAGTCTCCGGCGAGCCGATTGTGTGAATCGTTAAATTGTTAAATCGTTGAATCGGAAATTGCAAACGTGAATAAAATTGTAGGAACAATTATGAAACGGCCAACTGCATTAACTGCTGTTGCGGTTCTGGTATTTTTAATGGGACTGTCCGGCATCGTGGCGGATTGTGTGCGGACTCACGGTTTTGCAATTGCCCCAAGTTGGAATCTTTTCACCATGATTGCCGGTTGCGGTTTGTTAAAATTTTGGCGTTATGCGCGTTGGTATTGTCTTTTTATATTCGGCTCATTTTTATTGTTCGCATTGCCGACGACTGTTTGGGCGTTTTTCAATTCAGATAGAATTGTTTTCCAGTTTCCGTCCATTTTAATTGATGACCGTCCTCATGCAATCGTCCCGCTGTTCGTGGTGATTTTGGTTATGATTACTTACGTTGCAATTGCGGGTTGGATATTTCTGGTTTTGATGCGGCGCGATGTTAAGGAATTATTTCAGAATAAAAATAATTTACCGAAGGCGTCCGTTTCGATTTAACAATTCAACGATTCAACGAATCACATTTTTCAAAATGCAATGTTCCATTTGCAAAGAAAAACCGGCCACCGTGCATCTGACCCAGATTGTGGGCGACAAGATGCAGAAGCTGGATTTGTGCGAGGATTGCGCCAAGACCAAGGGCGTCAATGATCCGTCGGGCTTCGCGCTGGCGGACATCATGCTCGGCCTCGGCGCGGCGCAGGAATTCGAGCAGGCCGTCGGCGGCGTGGATCTGAAATGCCCGCGCTGCGGTTTTTCGCAGGCGGATTTCAAGAAGTCCGGCCGGCTCGGCTGCCCGGAATGTTACAAGACTTTCGCGGAAGGTTTGGGCGGCCTGCTCAAGACGATGCACAAAGGCACGCGGCACACGGGC
This sequence comes from uncultured Verrucomicrobiae bacterium, assembly GCA_963746345.1. Taxonomy (GTDB): domain Bacteria; phylum Verrucomicrobiota; class Verrucomicrobiia; order Limisphaerales; family UBA11358; genus UBA11358. Next base: position 731,283 of record CAVVAN010000004.1, on the reverse strand, counting down.
AAGGCGCCGGAAGCGTTGCGCGTCTCGCGGGAAAATGCCGACCGGCTCAAGACGTTGCAGAAAAAACTGAACAAGGCGATTGAATCGGAAAATTTCGAGGAAGCGGCGCAATTGCGCGATGAACTGAAACAAATCAACGAGCGCCCGGCCGACGCCGACCAGAAATCTGACGCGATGAAATGCGACATCTGCACGAATTTCTGGTTTCTCCCGCCGGAGACCGCGCGGCGGCACGGACCGCATGACCGCATCGTCATGTCGAGCCGCGTGCGGCTGGCGCGCAATCTGAAGGACGCGGCGTTTCCCGGCTGGGCGAAAAAACCGGAGCGCGTGAAAATTTTGGAGACGATCCGTCCCGCCGTCGAAAGTTTGCCGGAAATGAAAGACGCATTTTCCGAGGCGATGGACAATCTCGGCGCGCTCGACAAACAGATTCTCGTCGAGCGCCATCTCATCAGCCGCGAGCACGCCGCGAAAAGTTCCGGCAGCGGACTGGTCTTGAACCGCGAGGAAACGTTTTGCGTGATGATCAACGAGGAAGATCATTTGCGGATGCAGGCGTTGCGTCCCGGCTTGCAATTGAAGCAGGCGTGGAGCGCGATTGACCATTTGGATTCCGAGCTGGAGAAAAAACTGGATTACGCCTTCGACGGCGACCTCGGCTATCTGACCGCGTGCCCGACGAATCTCGGCACCGGCATCCGCGTCAGCGCGATGCTGCATCTGCCCGGACTCGTTCTCGGCGAGCAGATCAATCCCATCATCCAATCCGTCAACAAGCTCGGCCTCGCCGTGCGCGGACTTTACGGCGAAGGCACCGAAGCGCTCGGCAATGTTTTCCAGGTTTCCAATCAAATGACGCTCGGCGAAAACGAGATCGATCATCGTCGAACGGCTGGAAAAAGTGCTTGTCGCAAATCATCGAGCACGAGGAAAACGCGCGGCAGACGCTTCTGGAAAAAAAGCCGAAGACGGTCTTCAACCACATCGGCCGCGCCTACGGCATTCTGGCCAACGCGCACAGCATTTCGTCGAAGGAAACGATGAACCTGCTCTCGCTGATGCGGCTGGGCGTGGACTTGGGATTGTTTCCGGGCGCGGAACGGTCGCTGGTGGACGAATTGTTTTTGATCACGCAGCCGGCGCATTTGCAGAAACAACTTTCCGACAAACTCTCCGCCGAGGAACGCGATTTGATCCGCGCCGACATGGTGCGCGAGCGGTTGAAAAACGTGAGCCGGCCAGTCGTCAAGCCGCCGCCGAACACGGCGAATTAAACTCGATTAGTTTTTTTGTAATCCAACCAAACGAAACAAATCGTCGTGTTCTTGTTTCGTAATAGCAGTTGAATATCTTGCGTTCGGATCGGAATTATTTATTTCAATAATGGCCCAGTCAGCGCCAACAAATGCAGTTGCAATTCGCTTTCCATTTTTCTCGAAGCCTACTGTAATTCCGGTCGCAGGAGTTGTGTCCCAATAATGTTTCCATCTTTTTTCGGTGCCAGCAAATTGCAAAACAATTTGATTTACTGTTTCTTCATTTGTGATGACTTGTGAGCTAACTCGAATGGCATTTGGTTTTGGACAATCGGCGAGAGGTCCAGATTTATTGCATCCTGTCAAAACCGACGACAGCAAGAGGCAGATTAAAGCGACAATTTTAATTCCGTTCGATTTCACAAATTTGACTTTGCACCCAAGAAATTTTCCTTTCAAGCAGTTTTATTTGAAAAACAGAACGCGCATTTGCTGTTGCCACGCGCGCGCGACGGTTTAGAGTATTGACCGTTCAAATGAAATTTTCATTGTCCATTTTTGGATTGATGCTGTTAACGTGTTTGAGCGCCTCGGCGCAGGCGGTGAACGTGGATTTGTCTCTGGAGCAGCAGCAGTTTCTGCCGAGCGAATCGCTGCCGGTGGCGGTGCATATCACGAATCGTTCCGGCCAGTCGCTGCATCTGGGCGCGGACGCGAACTGGCTGACGTTTGACGTGGAGTCGGCGGACGGTTTCATCGTCATCAAAAATGCAGATGCGCCGGTGGTGGGCGAATTTGATTTAGGTTCGTCGGAGGTGGCGACCAAGCGCGTGGATTTGGCGCCGTATTTCACGCTGACGCAAGCGGGACGTTATCGCGTCATCGCGACGGTGCGGATCAAGGATTGGAACACGGAGATTTCCAGCGCGCCGCAGGGTTTTGACGTGATTGACGGCGCGAAGTTGTGGTCGCAGACGTTTCGGCGTGCCGATGCCCGCCGGCGAGACCAATCAGCGCGCCGGAAGTCCGCAAATACACTTTGGAGCAGGCGAATTATCTGCGCTCGCAACTGCGGCTTTATGTGCAGGTGAGCAATGAATCGGAATCGCGCGTGTTCAAAGTCGTCGCGCTGGGCAGGATGGTTTCGTTCGGCAGACCGGAGGCGCAACTGGATCGGTTCTCCAATTTGCATGTGCTCTGGCAGAGCGGCGGCTCGTTTTTCACTTATGCCGTCGTCAATCCCGGCGGCGCATATTGTCAACAGGAAATTTACGATTACGTCAACACGCGTCCGCGACTTGGCGCGACTGACAGCGGCGACATCGTTGTGATCGGCGGCGTGCGCCGGGTCAAACCGGAAGTTTTGCCGACCGTAAAATCGCCAAATGAACTGCCCGCGCCCGCGAAACCTTAATCGCGGTTCATTGCGTCAGTTCCGCGCTCGACGGAATCTGCGCCTGCATTTCCTTGACAATGATCATGGCGCGCGTCAAGGCGGTGTCCTGGGTTTCCCCGAGAAAATGATTTTAATTGCACGCGCACGGCAGCCATCGGATCGCCATTGCGGTCGCGAAAGGGCAGGGTGAGGACAACTGTTCCTTTGTCCCGGCCAAAGAAAATTTCAGCATCGGCAATGGCAGTTTTTTCCGCGTCGGTGCCGGGCTGGCCGATTTCGTTTTCGTCCTTGCTGGCGATGATTTCCGGTTCGCCTTTTTCATCAAGCGTGTAAATTCGCAGCCCCAACGATGCGCGGATATTTTTGCATCACGCTTTTCACGAGCACCTGCGCCGCCGGACACGCGCGGCGTGTAATCAATCGCCGTGTTGCAAAAATAACTTACCGCGTCCGACTTCGTCCAGAACCCGACTTTGCCAGCAGTGAAGGTGTTGTCTTGTAGCGGCGGCATCGCGAGAAGTCCGTCAAGCCAGCAGGTGATTTGATTACCCTGACATTGGACGGCGAGCGTGTGCCAGACGCCGACGGAAATGTCCATTGTCGGACCGATGGGATCGGAACGAATGCCTTGAACGACTTTGTAAAAGCGCAGATTGTGTCCGAGTGCGCTGGCGCGAATGACGTAAAAATTTTTTTCGTCCTGAAAATGAAACACGACTCCAGCCATTTGCTCCATCAACGCCGCTGACGATTTTGAACTGCGTCGCCAGCTTGAAATCCTTGAACGTCTCGCCGTCGTAAATCAGCATCGGAAACCGCTCGTCGGTCGGGTCATCGCTGGTTTGCGCGAGTACAGCCTGACTGGTTGACGACCGGCGCTTGCGGCGTCAACGGAGTGAATGCCGAAGGCACGGCATCCATGGCAATTTTCCAATCGCCCGGTTTTCCGCCGCCCGCCAGCGCGCCGTGAAAATTGGTCGGCGTCTGTCCGGCGGCGAAATCGCCGAAATTGATTTTGATTTCCGCGCCGAAAACAGACGCGGCCAGCGCAAGCCAGAAACAAAAGACAAATTTTAGCATTCCGCACAGCGTAACAAAAAAAAAGCTGGGCAACAAGTATTTGTGCCTGGCCTACAAATGATTTGATCGAGGCGTGCTTGTGCTGCAATTATTTCCAAATCATGTCCGCGACGGTGCGGCCCGCCGGAATGAACGGCAGCACGTGCTCGCTGTAAGGCGTCACCACATCGAGGACATAAGGCGTTTTTGCGTCGAGCATTTGTTGCAACGCGGCGCGCAAATCTTTTTTGAACATCACGCGCTCGCATGGCACGCCGAAGGAATTGCACACGCGGACGTAATCGGGATAAATCTCCGCGCGATGTCGCGGATCGCCGAGATAAGTGTGGCCGCGATTGCCCTCGTAAAAATTATCCTCCCATTGCACCACCATGCCGAGGTGCTGGTTGTTCAAGATGATCGCCTTCGCCGCGATTTTTTCGACGTGCGCGGTCGCGAGTTCCTGAATGTTCATCAGAAACGAGCCGTCGCCGTCAATGTCAATGACTTGCTTGTCGGGCATGCGCGACTTTCACGCCGAGCGCGGCAGGATAACCAAAACCCATCGAGCCGAGTCCGCGCGCTCGTGATGAACTGGCGCGGGAATTTGTATTTATACCACTGGCCGCTCCACATCTGGTGCTGGCCCACGCCCGTCGTGATGATACGCCTCGCCCTTGGTCAATTCGTAAAGCATCTCGATGACCATTTGCGGCAAAATGACCTGGTCTTCGTGGCCCTTCAAATGGTCTTTCATGTGATCGCTGTTCGCGATTTCCGGCGTGACGGCGTAGGCAAACGGCGCTTTCTTTTTCCACTCGGCAATTTGCTCGAGCCATGCCGTGTGTTTTTTTGTAAGCGGACGTTTCGCAATCATCGCATTCAGTCGCGTGAGCGCGTCCTTGATGTCGCCGACCACCGGCAAATGCGCCTTGCGATTTTTGTTCAACTCGGAAGCGTCAATGTCAACGTGGACAATCGTGCCGTGCTTGCAAAATTCCTCGAACTTGCCCGTCACGCGGTCGTCAAAGCGCACGCCGAACGCGAGCAGCAAATCCGCGCCGTCTTTCAACTTCACCATCGGCGCGTCGAAGTTCGTGCGCTGTTCGTATTCGCCGTTCACCGCCCAGTTCGCGAACGCCGCGCCGTGCATTCCGAGCCAGCGCAACGAAAGCGGATGCGTTTCTGGAAAACCGCCGACGCCCATGATGGTCGTCGTCACGGGAATGTTCGTGGCCTCGGCGAATTTTTTCAATTCCGCCGCCGCGCCGCTCGTGATGATTCCGCCGCCGCAATAAAGCACGGGACGTTCGGCCTTTTCAATCAGGCCGAGAATTTCGTTCAACGCCACTTCGTCCGCCTTCAAATCCGGCTGCGTGTAACCGGGCAGACCTTTTTTGATCTGCTCCAGCGTCGGCCAGACCGGCTGCGCTTTTTGCTGCTGGATGTTTTTCGGAAAATCAATCACGACCGGGCCGGGGCGTCCGGTTTGCGCGATGTAAAACGCTTCCTTCACGATGCGCGGAATGTCGTTGATGTCCGTGACCAGATAGGAATGCTTCACGATCGGCAGCGTGACGCCGATGATGTCAGTTTCCTGAAATGCGCCGCGGCCAATCATGTTTTGGTTCACCTGGCCGGTAATGGCGATGAGCGGGCAGGAATCCATGTAAGCGTCGGCAATCGCCGTGACGAGATTCGTCGCGCCTGGTCCGCTCGTGCCCATGCACACGCCGGCTTTGCCGGTCGCGCGCGCGTAACCTTCGGCCGCAAAACTGCCGCCCTGTTCATGGCGCGGAAGAATCGTGCGAATCTTCGATTTCGTGAGCGACTGGTGGATTTCCATGCTCGCGCCGCCGGGATAGGCGAAAATGACCTCGACGCCTTCGCGTTCGAGAGCTTCGACGAAGATGTCGCGGCCAAACATCGCCGGGCCGACTTCGGCGCGCGGTTTGGATTTCGCGGTTGCGGTTTTCGATTTTGCGATTTCAGTTGTCTTGCTCATGTGTCTTTCGGTTGTGGCTGGCGTCGCGGATTAAAACAAAAACCCACGACTGTTGCCAGCCGTGGGTTCTTGTTAAATTTATTTCGGTTCAACAAGCACCAACGGCGTCGCTAACTACGGCGACGACCAGAATGACAACTTGTGTGTGTTTTTCAACATTTGAGTCACGATAGCGCAATTTCCGGCGAGGTCAAGGCCTGTTTTTGTTCAACATCCGCAATATATTTTTTTGTTGCGGCGGGCAGTTCATGCCAGATCCAAATGGCAATCGCCCCGCCGATCACGGCGAACGGGATGACGAAAATCGGCAGCCATTGCCAGCCTTCGTGTGTGATCAAAAATCCGAGGCTGTAGGATTGGATGGTGCTGCCCAGATAGGCGAATCCGTTGACGATGCCCATGCATGTCGCCGTGGCCTTGCGGCCGCCGAAATCCGTCGCCGCCGTGCCGGACATCAGCGACGTGATGCCGATGGATGCCATGACGATGAAGACTGCAGACCAGCCGACGATTTGCGGCTGCGTGAACAGCACTGCGGACATCGCGATCGCCGTCACCAAAACAAATCCGCAGAGCATCGCGGCGGGCGGGCCGCGACGGGATTGAAACAATTTGTCTGAAATCAATCCGCCTGCGAATCCGCCGACGATTCCGAAAATGCAGGTGAACCAGCCCCAATGTTGCGCAAAATATTCCGCGCCCGGCTGTTTTATTTCGGTCGCAAAAATGGAATACCATTGCGTCATGCTGTAACGGAAAACGCCGGAAGCAAGTTCCACGCAGGCGATGAGCAGCATCAATTTGCTGGCGAAGATTTTTTTCAGCAAGTCGAGCACGGAAAATTCAATGTGCATTTGTCCCGACGACGCGTCGCAAGTGTCGAGATGCGGGAAACCGCATTCTTCCGGCGTGTCCTTGATGAGCCACAAATCCACCAGCAGCCAGAAAATCAAAATGATCGCCGGAATGTAAAACACCGCCCACGTCGCATCCATCGGCGAGGAGGAAGAAAAAATTCCCTTCAAAAAATTGTCCGGTGCATTTGCCTTGGTCAGCGAAATGATTGAACCGCCCCAGTCGAACGCAAAATAGACGCCGACGGAAATCAGCGTCCCAAAAATCGCGCCGAAGACGCCGCGCTCGCGCACGTGAAACCAATAGGCCTTGACCTTGATGATGGACATCGCGCCGAAACTTTGGAAATACATGTTGAACGCATAAAGTGCGGTAAAACTGGCGACGAGATTCACCTTCAAATGTTTGACGACGACGAGCCATGTCAAAATTCCGAGCGCGATGTTCGCGAGCGACGAACCGAGCGCGGAAATGAGCATTCCGTGTTTGCCACCAAGTTTTTTGTCAATGAGCGGGCCGTTGACGAGGAACGACAGCGCATAGACCAGCGTGCCCGTGCCAAAAATGATCCCCAAATCCTCCTTCGACATGAGCGTGCCGAGCGCGCCTTTGGCGACGATGATGTTGTAACGCCCCATGCACAAAAAAGCGTAAGTCATGCCCAGCGGAAGCCAGTTGATGAAGCGGCGTGTCATGAACCATCTGCCGTGCCGCAGCGGATTGTTGTAAAAATAAACCGCAATCACCGCCGCAAGGCAAAGCGCGACCGTGGCCGGATAAAAATAATCTGGAATCGTTCCCATTCGCGCCAGCAAAACAGAGCCGCGCGCGCCGGTCAAAGGATTTTATGAAACAAAAAAATCACGGAAAATTTTCCGTGGCTTCTGAAAAATAAATGTCCAATTTCCGGCGCAAGCGGGGATAATCAATAAATGCCAGACGCGAACGACATCGCCTTGTTGCGCGAATATGCCGGCCGGAATTCGGAACCGGCTTTCGCAGAGCTGGTTCACCGGCACATCAACCTCGTCTATTCCGTCGCGCTGCGGTTCACCGGCAATTGCGAAGACGCGCAGGACGCGACGCAGGCCGTGTTCATCATCCTTGCCCGAAAAGCCGCGAGCCTGAATCAAAGAACCATCCTCACCGGCTGGCTGTATGAAACCACGCGCTTCACCGCCATGAGACTTTTGCGGACCAAAGCCAGACAACAAGCCCGCGAACAGGAGGCTTATATGCAATCCACCTTGAACGATCCAGATGCCGACGGCGTCTGGAAACAACTCGCGCCGCTTTTGGAAGAAGCGATGGCGCGGCTCAATGAAAAAGAGCGCACGCTGCTGGCGCTGCGCTTTTTTGAAAACAAAAGCGGCGCGGAAACGGCGGCGATCCTCGGCATCCAGGAATGGGCGGCGCGCAAGCGGGTCGGGCGCGCGATGGAAAAACTGCAACGCCATTTTTCAAGACGCGGCGTGAATTCGACGACAGCCATCATTGCCGGGGTGATTTCCGCCAACTCCGTGCAAGCCGCGCCGGCTGGCCTGGCGAAAACAATTTCCGCCGTTGCGATCACGAAAGGCGCGGCAGCTTCAACATCAACCCTAACCCTCATCAAAGGAGCATTGAAAATTATGGCATGGACAAAAATGAAAACGGCAGTCGTGGTTGGCGTGGGAATTTTACTCGCCGCCGGAACAACGACTGTGACTGTAAAGAAAATTGAACAGCACAAAGCTGATGAATCGTGGCGGATTCAACCTTTCAGTTCCGAGACTTTGGAACGTGTGTCGCCACAAGTAAAAATTCTGCCTGCGAAATTACCACATGGTGGCGGCTTTGGACACGGCAGGAATGGAAAAATGATGGGAACTGGAATCACAGCCGAAGCAGTTGTGGAAACTGCTTATGATTTTTGGTCTTTCGCCCGGATAATTGTGACTGCCGAATTGCCAAAAGGTGGATACGATTTTATTGCCAGCTTGCCGAGTAGAAATGCCGAAGCATTGCGGCAGGAAATAAAGGAGCAATTTGGAGTGGTGGCTAGACGCGAATTGGTTGAGACAAACGTTTTATTATTGAAAATTCAATATCCCAACGCCCAAGGCTTGAAATTAAACACAACTCAAAGTAAAGCATCGCAATTGGGAATGCGTCCGGGACATTTTTTTTGTGTCAATTCGTCCATTGACGACCTATCTATGAATCTTGAAAATATGTTGCAGACTCCTGTCATTAACCAAACTGGCGTTGGCAATAAATTTGATATTGATCTCAAGTGGAATCGGAATGACCCGCAACATAACAGTTTGAAACAGGCTTTAACCGACCAACTCGGCCTTGAACTCGTTCCCACAAATATGCCCATCGAAATGCTCGTCGTCGAAAAAGCGAATTAATTTCAAGCGATAAAAAAGCCACGAAAAATTTTCCGTGGCTTTTGAAAATTATTTTGCGCGGAATTACTCGGCCTTGGCTTTCTTTTCAGCTTTCGGAGCTTTGGCGGCTTTCGCAGGTTTTTCCTCTTTGGCTGCGCGCGGTTTTTTCTCCTCAACAGCTTCGGCCTTTTCAACTTTTTCTTCTTCAACGCGTTTGCCGCGCTTTTCAGTTTTGCGTTCTTCTGGTTTTGCCTCGACCGCAGGCGCGGTCACCGGCGTCAAACTTTCCACGCGCACTTTGAGCGTGCTTTTCACTTCAGCGTGCAAGTGCAATTCCACTTCGCGTTCGCCGAGCGTCTTGATCGCGCTTTCGAGATGGATTTTCCGCTTGTCGAGCGTGATGTCGAACTGATGCTTCAATTCGTCGGCGATCATGCCCGCCGTGACCGAGCCGAACATCTTGCCGTCGTCGCCCGCCTTGACCTTGATGACGCAAATCAATTTTGAAACGCCCTTGGCCAGTTCGGTCATGGTGTTGAACTCGTGCGCCTCGCGCTCGGCGCGGCGCTGCTTGAGCGACTCGAGGCGGCGTTTGTTTGCGCCGCTCAACGGAACCGCAAATCCTTGCGGGAACAAATATTGCGCGCGTAACCGGCGGCGACGCTGACCTGGTCGGATTCACCGCCGAGACCGACGATGTTGTGAGTAAGAATGACTTCAGTTTTTGCCATAGGAAAATAATTTTGAAATTGCTGCGGTTAAAATCAGAACGGAACGTCGTCGCTTTCGGGCGGAGCGTCGCCTTCAACGGGTTCGCCTGCGGGCGCATTGGGAGCGGGACGCGGCGCGCGCGGAGCCGCGGGTGCGCCGCCTTCGCCAGCGCCGGGCGCGCTGCCGAGAAATTGAACCGTTTCCGCCACGACACCCAGACGGCTCTTCTTCTGGCCGGTCTGCTTGTCGTCCCACTGGTCGAGCTTCAATCGGCCTTCAACCATAATCGGACGGCCCTTGCGCATGTATTGACCGACATTTTCAGCCGTGCGTCCCAAGACTTCCACGTCCACAAAAGTGACTTCTTCTTTTTTTTCACCGGCTTCATTCGTCCAGACGCGGTTGACCGCCAGACCAATTTTGGCAATGGCCGTGCCTTTGGGCGTGTAGCGCAATTCCGGATCGCGCGTCAGGTTTCCCATCAAAATCACTTTGTTGAAGCTGGCCATAAAATTCCTTTGAATTTATTTCGCGGGTTTCGGTTCCGGCGAGTCGGTGAAAATCACGCGGAAAACTTCCTCGTTCAGCGCGAACTTGGAATTCAACTGCGCGATGATCGCTTCCGGCGCGTTGAAAATGACGTTCGCGTAAAATCCGGCGTTGTGCTTCTTGTCGGCGACGCGCGCAAAACTTTTCCGTTCCATTTTCTGGACGGTTTCGACTTTGCCGCCGGCCGCGACAATTTCCGCCTAAATCTTGTCGAGCGTGTCTTTGACGGCTTCTTCTTTTCCTGCTGTGTTCAGGATAAACAGACCTTCGTATCGTTTCACTATTTTTTCTTTTCGTTCGTGGAGTCTGCGACTCCGTTAAATTGACTCATTGCTTTTTCAATTCCCGCGTCCAGCCAGGTTTCAACCTGATCGGCCGCCCGTTCCAAAACTTTTTCCAACAACTCGCTCTCGGCCGAATCAAATTTCCCGAGAACATAATCTGTAATCTCCCGCGAACCGTCTTTGCGCCCGATCCCGATCCGCAACCGCGCAAACTCGCGCGACGCCAAATGCTGCTCGATGGATTCCAAACCGTGATGTCCGCCGCTGCTGCCGCTTCCGCGCAACCGGATTTCGCCCAACGGCAAATCCGCGTCGTCCACCGCCACCAAAATCTGCTTCAACGGCAACTGATAAAAATCCTTCAACGCACCGACCGTCTCGCCGCTCAAATTCATGAACGTCTGCGGCTCGCACAGCAAAACTCTTCTTGCCGTTGCGTTCGGCCTTCGCGATTCGCGCGCGAAATTTCTTTTCGTTCGCCCAATCGCATTTCCATTTCGCCGCCAGTTTTTCGACCAGCAAAAATCCGGCGTTGTGGCGCGTCTTCGCGTATTCCGCGCCCGGATTTCCCAAACCCACGATGAGAAAAATATTCTCCATGCGCGGGGAAAGCGGCTCGCGCCGCAAAAATTATTTCTTCTTCTCGGCCTTGGCTTCGGGTTTCGCCTCGGCTTTTTTGTCTCCGGCAGCGGCGGCTTTCGCATCGCCCTTGGCCGGGGCTTTCTCGCCTGCTTTGCCGGCGGGCGCGCCTTCCGCGCCTTCTTCCTTCTTTTCCTTGGTCATCTCGACTTCGCCAGCAGCCGGAGCGGCGGCATCGGTCGCGACTTCTTCTTCGGCGCGCGGCGCGGCGACGGCGACGACGGTGATATGCTTGTCGCCCAAAATTTCCACGCCTTCCGGCGCTTTGATGTCGCCGATGTGGATGGACTTGCCGATTTCCAGCGGCGTCACGTCAATGATGATCTGTTCGGGCAAATCTTTCGGCAGGCAGCGGACTTTCAATTTGAACAAAACGTGTTCGAGCACGCCGCCGCCGGTTTTCACGCCGGCCGCTTCGCCGGTCGTTTCCACCGGCACTTGCACGGTGACTTTTTCGTTCTCGGCGACTTCGTGGAAATCCACGTGCAGCACTTTGCCGTCAAGCGGGTGGTGCTGGATTTCCTGCACGAGCGCGAGGCGTTTGGAGCGTGCGTCGTTTTCGACGGACAAATCCACGAGCAGATTTTCCGAGGCGGCATGATGCAGCAGGTCGGCGATTTCCTTGGAATTGACTTCGAGATTTTGCGGCTTGGCCTGGCGGCCATAAATCGTCGCCGGCACGCGGCCGGCGCGGCGCAGTTTCTTGACTTCGGCGCGCTGCACTTGCGCGCGCGGAAAAGCTTTCAATGCTACTGATTTCATTTTCTTAAAATTAAATTATTTTTCCGGCGACGCTCAACTGGTGCGCCCGCCTTTGAATTCAAAGAGCGAATTCACCGACGAATTACTATTAATCCGTTTGATGGCTTCGCCCAAAAGCCCCGCCACCGACAGCGTCGTGATCTTCACGCCGTCAATCGCAGGGCGTTGGACTGTATCAGTTGTTATCAATTCGTCAATATCCGATTTTCGCAATCTTTCGATGCCCGTCTCGCCCAAAATCGCGTGGGAAACGCAGGCGATGATCTGTTTGGCGCCCTTTTTCTTCAATAAACGCCGCCGCTGCAGTCAGCGTGCCCGCCGTTTCCGTCAAATCGTCCACGAGCAAAACGTTTTTGCCCTTGATTTCGCCGATGACCGCCATGGATTCGACTTCCGTCGCGCTTTTGCGCCGCTTGGCCACGATGGCCAGCCCGGCCTCCAGCACCTGCGAATACGCGTGCGCCATTTTCAATCCGCCGGCGTCCGGGCTGACCACGACCAGATCGGTCAGATTTTTTCTTCTTCAAATAATCATACATCACCGGCGCGGCGTAGAGATGGTCCACCGGAATGTCGAAAAATCCCTGGATCTGCTGCGCGTGCAAATCCATCGTCAAGAATCCGGTTCGCGCCCGGCGGCCACCAGCAGATTGGCGACCAGCTTGGCGGTGATGGGCACGCGCGGCTGGTCTTTGCGGTCCTGCCGCGCATAGCCGTAAAACGGCAGCACCGCCGTGATGCGCTTGCCGCGCTCGCCCGCCGCAACGCATCCATCATGATGAACATCTCCATCAGATTATGATTCGTCGGCGGCGAAGTGGGCTGGACGATGAAAACGTCCTCGCCGCGGACATTCTCCTCGATCTTCACGAACGTCTCGCCGTCGGGAAACGGCTTGATGGTGCATTTGCCAAGTTCGATGCCGATGGATTTGCAGATGGCGTTGGCCAAAGGTTGATTGGCTGTGCCGCTAAAAATTTTCACGGGTTAAATAATTCTGGTTAAAAGAAAAAACCGCCGCAATCGGCGGAGAAATTGTGAAATGACTTTAACAACGAACAAACTTGGCGCAAGCGGAATTTGAGCATTAAACTTCGCCACCGTCATCGAATTTCTGGACAATCAGGATGTGTTTTGTTTTCTTCGCGAGTGGAAAATCCGGGAAATTGATCACAGGCTTGTTGGAAAAATGAAGGGCAATAAAATAAATAAAATCCGAACTGTCGCCATTCTCGGCGCCGGGCCGGCGGCGAGCACGCTCGCCACGCTGCTCGCGCGCGTGGGTGTAAAGGTGGCGATGTTGCATCGTCCGCGCACCGCGCCGTTGCTCGTCGGCGAATCGCTTGTGCCAGCCATTGTTTTGATGTTGCGCAAGCTCGGCGTGGAAGACGAAGTCAAAGCCTTCAGCAAATACAAGCCCGGCGCGTGTTTTGATTTGTTCGAGTCAATCGCGATTTTCCATTCGCTGTTCAAGGATTTTTGCGGCTCATTTCCGCCTTACGCCTACAACGCACCGCGCATCCAGTTTGAAGAAACGCTGTTGAACAACGCGCGTAAATCGGGCGCAAAAGTTTTTGACCTGAATGCTGGCGTGGAACGCATCGGCAATTCGGACCGCGTGCAATTGAACGCCGAAACGCTCGCCGCGCTTGGTGATTTTTTCCACGGCCAGCCTGATTTGATCGTAGATGCAACTGGCCGCGCACGTTTGCTGCCGAAGTTGCTCGACATTCCCGCGCGCGAAGGCGGACGCAAAGACACCGCGATGTTCGCGCACGTTGACCGGACGAAATTATATCAGGACGGATACGTTCACTCGACGCGATTGGATCATGGCTGGAGCTGGCGGATTCCGTTGCCGGGACGCGTCTCGGTCGGCGTTGTCATCGGCACGGAATTTTTGCCGCAATTTGGCGCGACGAAGGAAGAGCGCTACGACAACATCTTGAAACAAGATTCCATGCTGCGCCAGGTCGCGGGCGACGCAAAACGCCTGACGCCCGTGATGGAATACACGAATTACCAGCTCGTCTCCGAACGAATGGTCGGCGAAAATTGGGCGCTCGTCGGCGACACGGCGGGATTCATTGACCCGGTTTTTTCCAGCGGCCTGTTCATCGGCATGACGAGCGCGTTTGAACTGGCCGCCGCCATCCAAAAAGATTCGCCCGGAGGCATTTCAAAATTATGAAAAAGAAGTGACGCATCATCTGAAAATCTGGCACGAGATCGTGAGCTACTTTTACGACGGACGATTGTTCACGTCGTTCAACGTCGGGGAAAAATTGCGCGGAAATTTTCTGATGAAGCTGGCCTTTCCGCACATCAACAAACACATGGGAAAAATTTTTCTCGGCGCGGCCTCGACTTCGCCTTACAGCATAAAACTATTGCGATTGCTGGTGAAACACGGACTGCGCAATGAAGACCCGAAGGCGATGGCGATTCGTTGAATTAAAACATCAACTTGTGACTCAAATGAAGATTAAGTATTTTGTGCCCATTGGTTATGGCGATCCCACAAAACGAATTCGATGGAGCACAGCGCATCCTTAAGAAATTCTATCGCGAGTTGGCTAAACGGATGGCGGATGAGATTATCGAACACAAAGAAGATTTTGAGTCACCGAGTTTTGGCAATCAGGCCGATGATATTCTTGAAAGGTATTCGCAACAGCTTTGCCGTTTGAGCACGGTATTTTCCAACTTGAATCAATTTGCTTCGCGTGAGAAACCGCGAAGCACAGAGTCACTTGGCAAAGACGATTTTAGATGTTTTGGTTGTGGCAGTGTAATTCGTCGAGAGGATGAGGCGTGTCGGATATGCGGCTGGAGTTGGAAATAAATCAGAGGCCTGCTTTTGAAAATTTTCACACTTTCCGGCATTTCAACAGCGTATGATAAAGTCCCACTTGATCGCGGTCTTCAATCACCTTCAGCCCGCTTTCGGCGATGCAGCGCAGCAAATCGGATGAGTGATACATCTGGCTGTTGCCATTGGCGATGCAGGTGAAATAGAGCGAGGTCTGTTGCAGACAGAACGCGGCGGCTTCGTTAGGCTGGCGATCCCAAAATAATTCGAGAATATAAAGCGTGCTGTCCGCGCCCATCGCCTGCGCCGAGCGTTTCAGGATGGAAACGATTTCTCTTTCAGAAAAACAATCGAGGAACTGGCTCATCCAGATCGCGTCAAAATTTTCCGGCAAAGATTTTGATTCATCCAGCAGATCGGTCGCAAAAAATTCCACTCGATTTTCAAAATTGTTTTCACGAATTGTTTCGCGAGCGAGTTCCAGTTGTTGCGGCAAATCGGCAATCGTGATTTTCACGTCGGCATTAAACTTCGCGCACGCGACCGCCCATTTGCCGGTGTTGCCGCCGACATCGAGCAATCGTTTTGGCTTGTCCGCAAAAACAATTTTCAGCGCGGCGGGAAATGCCGCGTCGGAATAATAATGGTCGAACGCGAGCCAGCTTTCGCGCGCTTTGGGTGCGAGTTGAGAAAGTCCTTCGTAAAAAGTTTTCCAATCGCCGAGCGTTTTGAGGCCGACGGGTTTGCCCGATTCGATGGATTTGTCGAGATCGAACAAGCCGCGATAACAGATGTCATGCACGACATCCATGTTCACGCGCGTCATTTCGTCGCGGAACATAAAATAGCCTAGCTTCGTGATCGCGAAACGGTTTTCGTGGAGACAAAACAATCCGATGCCCAAACCGGCTTCGAGCAAAACTTTGATTCCATAGCGCGGCAATTTTATTTTGCCGGCGACTTCATCCAGCGTCATTCCCGTGCCGCTTTTTTGCACCAGTTCCAAAATGCCGGAGTCGCGCAAAATGCGGCTGGCCTGAAAAACCATCGGCGCAAAAGCGATCCGCTGCGCCTCGGATTTTGCGTCAAAAGCGGATTGATTGTCTTCGCGGAAAAAATTCATTGCGCGGCGATTTTATTTTTTGACTGAACGATTTTTGCGAGCAACGGCAATGCGCGTTCCGGCTGCGCGACATACGGATTTGATTTGTCCCAAACGTAACCGGCGAGAACGGAGCAGATTTGCCGCATGATGTCGGGATTTGCGTTGCGCGGCGAAAAAAATATTTTGCAGCGTCCCGTCATACCACGCGGAAACGTAGGCGCGAAACGTGTTGATGCCCTGCATGACGTGGTCGGCGTAATCCGCCTGCCAGTCCACGGTTTCGCCGCGCAACTGGCGCGTGATGGTTTTGGCGGCGCGGTTCGCCGACGCGAGCGCCAGCGTGACGCCGGAACTGAAAATCGGGTCGAGAAATTCCGTGGCATTGCCGGCGAGCGCAAATCGCGGGCCAAAAAGTTTTTTCACCGCACAGGCGTAACCGGAAATTTTTTGCGGGACGAAAACAATTTTCATTTTTGCCAAACGCGGTCGCGGCGTTGGGATCGGATGACAGGATTGCGCGCAATTTTTCCTCGGGTTCGCCGGGAAAGCGCGTGAAAAATTCCGGCGAGCCGACGACTCCGACGCTGGTTTTGCCGTTGGAAAATGGAATGATCCAAATCCACGCGCCCGCCGGATGAATGCACGCCCAGATTTTTCCCTCTTCGCGTCCGGCGGGACGCTGGTCGCCCGTGACATGCGCGAGCAACGCTTCGCGCGGCGGAAATCTCGACGGCGTTTCCAAATCCAGCAATCTCGGCAGCACGCGGCCATAACCGCTGCAATCCAAAATAAATTTCGCGGTCACGGAGCGATTTGTTTTATCCGGCGATTCAATTGTTGCCGTCGCGCCGTTTTCATTGAACGAAATCGCCGTCACGCCGTGGCCGAAAAGAATTTCCACGCCGCGCGCCGCGACGGCGTCGGCGAGTGTCTTGTCAAAATCGGCGCGTGGAACTTGGAAAGTATATTTCCAGCCGGCGGTGAACTGGTTGGAAAAATCGAAATTGCAAGTTTCGTCGCCGCGCAAAAAAACCGCGCCGCATTTTTGGATGAAATTCTGGGACTCGACCGCGTCGAGCAAATCGGCTTCCTTCAACAAATCCATGCTGTGCGGCAGCAGACTTTCGCCGATGACGAAACGCGGAAAAATTTGTTTCTCGACGACGAGCAATTTGAATCCTTGCCGATGCAGCAGCGCGGCGGCGGACGAACCTGCCGGGCCTGCGCCGATGATCAAAACGTCAACTTCAGTTTTCATCGCTTTGCGGACGCAAACAATTTTTTTGCGCATCTTCAGATTGCAACAAGTTCGTCACGCGCGCGATGTCTTCGTTGAGCGGACGGTCGTTTTCCAATTTTGAGGAAACGCCGCGCACGAGTTCGTAAAGTTTTTTGAAATCGCCGCCGAGAACTTTTTCGCGTCCGCGCAAATCCGCCGCTTGCACAAGCGCAAGCGTTTCGATGGCGAGAATTTTCCAAACGAGCGGCAAAACCGCGCGTGTCATTTTTGCGGCGTGCAAGCCCATGCTGACGACATCCTGATTATTTGCATTCGTGGAAATCGTTTGAATCGAAGCGGGCGTGCCGAGCAAACGCGCTTCGGCGGCGAGCGACGTGGCGAGCAATTGCGCGCCCGAAAAACCAGAATTCAAACCGGGCGCGCCGCCCGCGAGCATCGGCGGGAGGCCGCGACTGTAACGCCAATTGACGAGTCGTTCGATCTGGCGTTCCGCAAGCAGCGCGAGTTTGATGAGGCCGATGCGTTCGTAATCGCTGACCATTGCGATCTGCTGGCCATAAAAATTTCCGCCGTGAATGACCATTTCCGTGTCGGGAAAAATCAGCGGATTGTCCGTGCTGGCGTTGAGTTCGCGCGTGACGACTTCGGCGACGTGCCAGTGCGCTTCCTGAAACGCGCCGAGAATTTGCGGCGCGCAACGCAGCGAATACGGATCCTGGATTTCCGCGCCGGGATCAACGGCTTTGGCCGACGAGCCCCATTGATGCTCGTCAATGCGCTTCGCAAAATCAGGATGCGTGCGCAGCGAATCGCTGATGCGTTGCGCGACGAGCGACTGGCCGCGAAAACCGCGCGCCTTGTGGATTTGCTGGCAGAGAACTTCCGGCTCGCCGCCGAGAACTTGAAAGAGACACGCGGTCAAAAGTTCCAGCCAGCGCAATTGTTTTTCCGCTTCATGCGACGAGAGCGCGGCGAGACCGGTCATCACCGAAGTGCCGTTGACGAGCGCAAGGCCTTCTTTGCATTGTAAAACGGCAGGCGCAAGGCCGATTTTTTTCAAGGCTTCAATTGCAGAAATTCTTTCGCCGTTTGCGCGCGCAAAACCGAGACCAACGAGCAAGCCGGCCATGTGCGCGAGCGGAACCAGATCGCCGCTCGCGCCGACAGAACCTTCGCTGGGAATTTCCGGAAAAATATTTTTGTTCAACGCGGCGAGGAGCAGTTCGAGTAATTCTTCACGGATGCCAGAAAATCCGCGCGCCAAAGTGTTCGCTCGCGCAAGCATGATGGCGCGCGTTTCTGTTGCGGAAAAAAGTGCGCCCTGGCCGACGAATAAATGGTGCAGCAAATTTAATTGATGTTGTTTTTGATCTTCGCCGGAAATGCGGAAGCCGCTCAACGGGCCGAAGCCGGTGTTGATGCCGTAAATCGCGCGCGGCTGCGCGGCGAGGGTTTCGACAAGTTCGCGGCTGCGGCGAATGAGCGGACGCGCTTCGTCGGCAAGTTCACAAGAAATTTTGAGTGAGGCGATTTTCCAAAGTTCTTCGATGGAAAGTTTGTGGCCGTTGAGCGTGATGGTCGGACGCATTTGCAAAATCATTCAACAACAAATTGCTTGAACAAGCAAGCGCGGGCGTGTTTGCTTTCGCGCGCCGGACAGAATTCCAAACATTCATGCCTGAAAAATCCATCATCATCGTCGGCGCGGGGCTGGCGGGATTTTCCGTGGGCAGCTATGGCCGGATGAACGGTTATCGCACGCACATCCTCGAACATCACAGCGAACCGGGCGGCGTGGCGACGGCGTGGAAAAATCAGGATTACCTCATTGACGGCGGCATCCATTATTTGATGGGGCATCGTCCCGGTCAGGCTTGCCACGGTATTTATCGCGAGCTTGGCATTTTTCAAAATCGCCACTATCCCGATCTCGAAACGTTCGTTCACTTCACTGACGAAATTACCGGAAACAACATTAGTTTCAGCAGTGACTTGAATCGTCTGGCTGCCGACCTGAAAAAAATCGCACCTGCCGATGCGAAGATCATTGACGGATTTATCGCGGGCGTGAAAGCGATGCAGCGCGCGGATTTATTTGGATTGATGGAAACGCCGCCGGAATTGATGGGCGTCTTCGGCCCGCTCAAACAGTTTTGGAAAATGCGCCACGTGCTGCGTTATTTCGGTCCGGAATTCAACCAGCCGATCATCCAATACGCCCGTGCCGTGAAGAGTGACGGCTTGCGGCGGATGTTGGAAAATCTTTTTCTGCCGGACGTTCCCGTATGGTTTGTGCTGCTGATTCTTGGATTGCTCGCGAACCGGCAACTGGGTTTGCTCACGGAAAGCTGCGCGGATTTCGTCGGTAGCTTGGAGGAGCGTTACAAAAATCTTGGCGGAGAAGTGACTTACAATTCCACCGTGAAAGAAATTTTGGTGGAGAACAATCGCGCCGTCGGTGTGAGACTGGCTGATGGTCGCGAATTGCGCGCGGACGTGGTCGTCTCGGCGGGCGACGGTCACAGCACGATTTACAATCTGCTCGGCGGACGTTATGTGGATGCAAAGCTCACGCAACGTTATCAGGATTGGAAATTGATCAGCCCTATTGTCACGATCAGTTACGGCGTGGCGCAGGAATTTCCAAACGCGCCGCCGCTGAATTTTTTGCTGTTGAAAACTCCGTTGCTGGTCGGCGATGTGTCGTTGACAGGTTTTCCGATTCGCATTTTCAACTACGGCGGACCATTTGCGCCCAAAGGCAAAACGGTCGTGCAGGCGTTGCTGCACACGGATTGGAATTGGTGGAACGAATTGCAGAAGGACCGTCCGCGCTACGATGCCGCGAAGAAAAAGATCGGCGAGGAAGTTCTCGTGCGGCTCGAACCGCATTATCCCGGCATCACCGCGAACGTGGAATTGACCGACGTGGCGACGCCTTACACGACGTGGCGCTACACGCTCAACCGCGAAGGCGCGTTCATGGGCTGGGTTCCCACGCCGCAGGCGATGCGCGCGCAAATGCAAAAAACTTTACCCGGCTTGGAAAATTTTTACATGGCCGGCCAATGGGTCATGCCCGGCGGCGGCGTTCCGCCGTGTTTGTATTCAGGCCGCCACGTCATCCAGATTTTGTGCAAGCGTGCCGGGAAAAAGTTTTCGACCGGTTTGCCTAAATAATTTCTAAAAAATTGAGTGTCAATATTTGAATTACTGGCATTAAGGCTTGTGCATATCGAAAAATACGGCAGCGGGAATTTTATCGCCGCTGACGTAATCGCTTTTGCCTCGATACGTCACAGTTTGTGGAAATTGATTTGTAGCTCCGTTAGGTGGCTCGGCGCGGAAGGTGGCATTGCCTGCCACATAATCCGACATATAGGCAATTTCCGGCAGTTTGAAATAGCCGTGGCGGTCGCCCTCTACAGTCGCAGTGCAGGGTGTGGTGCCGAGATAGTTCTGATTCTTGGCGGATTGTTTGGCAGTCGCTCCCAAAGACAAGAAAACACGAGCACCGGGCGGGTCTGATTCCAATTTGACTTGATAAGGCTTTGTATTGGCGCAACCGGTTAAAATCCCGACACACAGGACTAGTGGACTGTAACATTTGAATCTGACTCAGGGAGTATCCGGTTTTTCGTATTTTTGTAAGTCCACTTAACGGGTTTGGCTTGACGATTGTATTGGCGGATGTAGCACAGGAGTTTTTTGGCTAAATCTTTGACGGAACTGAACACCCCGCGCGCAATGACATCGCGCTCGATCTTGGAGAACCACAATTCGACCTGGTTCAACCACGATGAATAGGTCGGCGTGAAATGCAACTTCACTTGCGGATGTTGCTGTAAGAAAAGCTCCACCCTTTCGGTCTTGTGAGCAGACAGGTTATCCACGATCACATGGATCTCGCGCCGCTTGGGTTGGCCACTGACCAACTCGGCAAGGAACGCCACAAACTCGGCGCTGGTATGTCTGCCAGCAGTCTTGCCCAGCACCTCGCCCGTCTGCGTGTTCAATGCGGCATACAGGGAGAGTGTCCCATGACGAAAGTATTCAAAACCATGCCGCTCGGCACGGCCAGCAGACAATGGCAGAACCGGATCCAACCGGTCGAGTGCCTGAATGGCCGTCTTCTCATCGACACAGAACACCACTGCATTGGTGGGCGGTTTCAGGTAGAGCCCGATCACATCGGCCGCTTTCTTGTGAAAGTGCGGATCGTCGCTGGTCATATACCGGCGCATCCGGTGAGGCTGTAGTCCGGCTTTGGCCCATGTTCGCGCCACTCGCATATGACTGATGCCCAGTTCCTCGGCCAGTTTGCGCGTACTCCAATGGGTCGAACCGTCTTTGGGAAGGCGGCGCGTGCAGTCCAATATCTTCGCCTCCAATGCGGGACTCGCGGCTTCAATCTGCCGCCCTGGATGACGAGCGTAGAGTCCGCCCAAGCCCTCAGCTTCATACCTTTCTCGCCACAGTCGCACGGTATTGATGCTACAACGCATCTGTCGGGCCACAACTCGCTGCGGCTGACCTTCGGCCAGCCGCAGAATGATATCAGCACGTCGGACATCTTCGGCGGGAAGACTGCGGCAACGCAGCTTGGCCTGCAATTCGGATTGGTCAGCGGAACTCACTTTTAGCGTAATTGCCATGGGCAAAACCATAGCAAGCTGTGTATCAGTTGTCAATGTTACAGTGCACTAGGGCGATGATGTTTTTCATTTTTAGATTTGGCTGTGGTTGTTTTGTTATTTTTCCTTCAAAATTGCAATCGCATCCGCCGCGTCTTTTTGCACGGCCAGATCGGGATAAGTCAGGAATGGCTTAATTTTCGGAATCAAACTGCTATCGCCCAAAACCGCCAGTGTGCGCATGGAATCGCGTTTGACATTGCTGTCGGGATTGTCAAGCAACGGCAGAATTTGCGGGATGGCGCTTTGCGCTTTGAGTCCGCGCAATGAAATCAAACCGTCCATGATGACGCGCTTGTCGGAAGATTTGAGCAGGTCGCAAATGTTTTCGATGTCGGTCGAATCCACGTCGGCATGGATCACGCCAAGCACGCGCGCGGCTTTTCTCTTCACCTTTTCGCGCGGGTCGGCCAGAAGATTTTTCATGGCTGGAAGAGCCTTGGTGGTTGTCGGATAATTTCTCTCAATGTTTTGAAGCGCGGAAATGACCACACTTTCTTTCGGTGAGCCTAAATCCGCGATGAGTTCGCCTTCGCTCTTCGGCGGTCCTGCTTGAAGCAGCAATGGAGCCAGTGCCAGGCCGAAAACCGCCAGAACCAACATGCCGATAAAACTACGTCTGTATAATTTGCTCATAATTTTTCCTCAATGTTGTTTGTTTAATCTGCGCCGATAAAATTGAATGACCTTGCTCCGCGCGTCAAACTTTTATTACAGTTGCGGCAGAATCCGCCGTTTTGATTCGCTGAACCAAAATGCCAACCTCACTCAAATCATGTTCTCAACCCTGCTGAATCCTTTCATCCTAAAAAACATTAAAATCATGGAACTGATCGGCGTCGTAATGCGCATCGTCAGTTTCAGCCTCGTGAGCTGGCTCGGCCCGCACAGTCCGTTCATGCTCGTCTGGATTGTGAACACCACCGACGCCATTTTGCTGACGTGGTGCGCCTTGTTGAGACGCGATTTCGCCTACACCTTGCTGAATGCGTTTTGGATTCTCATCGGCGCGGTCGGCATTGTGCGCGCCGCCGGATTTTTTCATTAACGAAAATAAATCATGTCTCAATCCGGTCATTGGTCAGGCACGGGTCAATTGCGCGGCGGACGCTGGGGCATCTGGTTTTTTATCACCGCCCTGCGCGTGCTGGGCTTGCGTCTGACTTACGTTTTGACTATTCCATGCGCGATTTATTTTTCGTTCGCCTCGCCCGATGTCGCCGCCACGATGGATTTTCACCGGCGCGTTTTCGGCAATGTGCCGTGGTGGAAACGCCGCTGGCTCGTCTTCAAACATTTTCTTTCGTTTGGCCGCGCCATCATTGACCGCACGGCGATTCTCGCGGGCAGGACAAATGAATTTTCATTTTCATTCGATGGAGAACATCACGTTCACAAGGCACTGGCGGAAGGACATGGCGTGTTGCTGCTGACGGCGCATCTCGGCAATTGGGAAGCCGCTGGACAATTGCTCACTCGCCTCGATACGATTATCAACGTTGCTGGGTTCGACAATGAGTCCACCGAAATCCGTTCGCTGCTGACGCAATCGTCCAAGGCAAAATTCCGCCTGCTGCCGCTGACGGGATCGCCGACTGACGCGATTCCATTGGTGGCCGCGTTGCGGCGCGGCGAAATCGTCGCCATGCTCGGCGACCGCAATTACGGCAGCCCGTCGGCGAGCATTCCTTTTCTTGGCGGCACCGCGCGGTTTCCCATCGGCGCGTATGTGCTCGCGGCGATTGCGGATGCACCGCTGGTCACGGTTTTTAATTTGCGCGAACGCGGCGGGCATTATCGCTTCTTCGGATTTCCCGCGCAGCATCCCAAAATGCCGCCGCATAACCGGCGCGACGCCTATTTGAAAAATTGCGCGACCGAATTCACCCAAAATATGGAAACAATTCTCACGCGCGATCCGTTGCAGTGGTATAATTTTTATCCGTTCTGGGAACAACCGGAATTGTCGGCGCAACCAAAACCGCAATTGAAAACCGAACCATGTCCGTCGCCATCGAAAATCTGATTCCACACCGCGCGCCGATTCGTTTCATTGACGAACTCATCGAATGCACGGAAAAAACCGCTGTCGCAACGGTTTGCCTCGGCGAAAATTCTTTTGCAGTGGCAAATGGATTTGTTTTGGAAACCGCGCTCGTCGAATGTGTCGCGCAAACCGTTGCCGCCGCGCTCGGCCAGCGCGCGAAAGATTCAGGACAGTCCGATTCCGGCATCGCCGCGAAAGGAATGCTCGTTTCCGTTTCCAATTTCAAAATCCAATCGCGTCCGCCGCCGGGAAAACAATTACGAATTGAAATCCGCGAACTCAAACGCCTTGGCTTGATGCTCCGCGTTTCCGGCGAGATTTCCTGTGACGGAAAATCAATCGCTTCGGGAGAATTGACATTGTATGCGTGAGCCAAACGTAGCCATTGCTGGTTATGGCGCAATCACTGCCGTGGGTTGTGGCACGAACAAATTACTTGCGGCATTGCGTTTGAACATGAGCGGCTTGCGCGCTTGCGAAAAATTTAATTCTCCGCGCTTCCAGTCAAATATCGTCGGCGCGGGGCCAAGAAATTTTGATGACGAAAATCCAGCATGGTTTCTTGCAAGCGAAGCTTTGAAGCAAGCGCGCGAATCCTCGCAAAACATTTTGGAAAAAATTTCCGCTGAACGAATCGGCCTCGTTCTCTCGACCACGAAAGCCAACGTTGAAGCCCTGGAAAGAATTTCTGAAAATCGTCCATGCTCCGATTCCGCGCGGCGGCATTTGCAGGGAAATTTTCTTGCCGCCGATTTGGCGGCAGAATTTGGCGCACGCGGTCCGGTTCAGTGCATTTCCACCGCTTGCGTGTCCGGTTTGATCGCGATTCAACAGGGCACAAAAATAATTCAACGTGGAGAAGCCGATGCTGTTCTCGTGGTCGGTGTGGATTGTCTTTCTGAATTTGTTGTCGCGGGATTCACCGCGTTGAAGGCGATTGACCCGAACGGCTGCCGTCCGTTCGACAAAGATCGTGGCGGCTTGAGTCCGGGCGAAGCGGGCGCGGCGATGGTTTTGGTTCGTGAGAATTTTGCGCCGGATTCTTCAATCAAAGTTCGCGGCTGGGGCGGTAGCAACGACGCTAATCATTTGACTGGCCCGTCGCGCGACGGTTCCGGTCTGGCGCAGGCAATTCGCGTTGCGCTGAATTCGGCAAAATTGTCACCGCAAGAAATTGATTATGTCAACGCACACGGCACAGGAACGCCTTACAATGACGCGATGGAATCGCTCGCGTTGAAAACTATTTTTGGCGATGCCTGCTCGCCGTTCAGTGGATTGAAAGGAATGCTCGGCCACACGCTTGGCGCGGCGGGAGTCGTCGAAACTATTGCGTGCGTGCTGGCGATGCAAAATAATTTTCTGCCCGGCACGCCGCGATTGAATGTCGCGGCGGAAGGCGTGCCGGCAACTATTTTGCGCGAACCACGCCCTGTTAAAAAATTAAATCACGTTTTGAAATTGAACACCGGATTTGGCGGCACGAACGGCGCGCTCATTTTGAGTCATGGATAAAATTGTCATCACCGCGACGAGCCAAGTGACCGAAGCTGATTTGAAATCGGCGCGGCTGGGAACGCGTTTTGGCCGACTCGATTTGTCGAGCCAGTTGGCGTTGCTCGCGGTGGAATCGCTCGGCGTGGATTTTGAAAAATTTTCGCGCGACCGCGTCGCCATTTGTCTTGCGGCCAAAAACGGTTCGTTGTCCACCGATTTTGATTTTTGGCAAGGGCGCGACGCCGTTGGCGGGCCGAGTCCGACTTTGTTTGCTTACACATTGCCGAGCGCGGCCATCGGCGAAATCGCCATCCGCCATCGCCTGACCGGGCCAAATTTATGTTTCGTTGGCGACGATAAAATTATTTTGCCTGAAGCGGCGGATTTACTTCGTCGTAATGAAGCCGATGCGTGCGTGTGCGTTTTTTGCAATGTGATTTCACCCGCTGCTGCGAAAATGATTCAAGTCTTGCCCGTCGCCAGCGCCTGCTCACTTTTTTTGACGCGCGGCGAGGATGGCTTGCACGTTTTGCGGGAATTTGACCGTGACATGGAATCGCTATGTGCTAGATTCCGCGCCGAAAATCAGTAATTTATTTGTCATGGAAATCTTGCCAGAGGAACTCAAAGCAAAAATCATCAAGTCGCTGAATTTGCAGGACATCACGCCCGCTCAAATTGACAATGACGCCCCGCTGTTCGGCGCGGGCGGACTGGAACTGGATTCGATTGACGCGCTCGAACTCGTCGTGATGCTGGAAAAAGAATACGGCATCGTCATCAAGGACATCGAGGAAGGACGGCCCGCGTTCAAGTCCGTCAACACGCTCGCGGCGTTCATCGCCGCCAAACGCTCAACCTAGTGGCCGCGCGATTTCCAGTCATCACCGGACTCGGCATCATGGCCGCGACTGGCTGTGGCGTGGACGAAGTTTGGAATTCCATTCGCGCCGGCAAAAGCGGATTGAAGCCGCTGACACTTTTTCAATCGCCGCGCTACGGCCAGATTCCGGCGGGAGAAATTCAAAAAGATTTAATTGCTTTGGGCGCGCCGTCGCATGGTTCGCGCAGCGATCAATTGGGCTGGCTCGCCGCGCGCGAGGCGATTGCAGCCGCAAAAATAAATTTTTCCGATTGCGCCGACCGCGCAGGAATCGTGCTGGGCTGTTCGGTCGGCGGTTCGTTCGACAGCGAACGCTTTCTCGCCACGCTCATCAAGCAGGGAAAAATGCGCGCGCGTCCAACGCGCTTTCACGAATGCGCCTCGGTCGTGGATTTGATCGCGGACGAATTTAGTTTGCTCGGTCCCAACATGGCCGTGACGACGGCGTGTTCGTCCAGCGCACTCGCCATTGCGACGGCAGCGGAAATGATTCTGGCTGGCGAAGCTGACGTGATGCTCGCGGGCGGCGCGGATTCGCTCTCGCGCATGACGTGGGGCGGATTTCATTCGTTGCTGTTGATTGATTCTGAAGGTTGCCGTCCGTTCGATGCGAAACGCGCGGGAACAAGTTTGGGCGAAGGCGCGGCGATTTTAATTTTGGAATCGGAAGAATTCGCTAAACGGCGCGGCGCAAAAATTCTCTCGCGGCTTACCGGCTGGGGCGCGAGTTGCGACGCGCACCACACCACCGCGCCGCATCCCGAAGGCGAAGGCGCAGTTGCCGCGATGCAGGCCGCATTGAAGCGCGCCGGTTTGAAATCTTCCGACATCAATTATATCAACGCGCACGGCACCGGCACGCGCGACAATGACCTTGCGGAATCGAAGGCGTTGAAAACGATTTTTGGCGGACATGTGCCGCCATTTTCCAGCACCAAACATTTTTTCGGACACGCGCTTGCTGCGAGCGGCGCTATTGAAGCCGTGGTCTGCGTCGAGGCGTTGCGCCATCAGGAAATTCCATCCAATCCCGGCTTTCGCGAATCCGATTCCGCCATCGGCCTCGAACCCGTCACAAAATTTCAGCGCGCGCCGCTGACCCATGTGATGAGCAATTCATTTGGCTTCGGCGGCAACAACGCGGTGCTCATTTTTTCCAAGCCCGAAACAATTCCACAAACGCGCGCGCCGGAAAAAATTCAGGTCGCGGTCAGCGGAATTGGCGTGATTTCGCCAGACACAATTTCCGTCCGCGAAATCGAACCGCCGTTGCCGCCGGGAAAAGTTCTCGTCCACAATTGCGGTGCGCTCGCGGACGTAGCGTTGCTTACACCGAATCAACGACGGCGTTTTGGCCGACTTGTGCAAATGGCGTTGCTCACCGCGCGACGCAGTCACGCGCCCGATCCGTCGCAACGGCTCGCCATCGCCATCGGCACGGGTTTGGGCTGTCTCGAAGACGCCGGAATTTTTCTGGAGAATCTGATTTCCAAGGACGAACGCGAACCGATGCCCGCGCGTTTTCCGAATTCGGTTCACAACGCGCCCGCCGCGCAAATCGCGATTGATCAAAATGCGTGCGCCATGAATTCCGCGCCGACAATGGGAGAGATTTCCTTCGAGAGCGCGCTGTGGCAGGGAATGTCGCAATTGAAAATTGGCGAAACCGATTGTTCGCTCGTCGGCGCGGTGGACGAATTGAACAAATATCCGCTGGCCATCGGCAAGCGCTGGAAATTGTGGAATGAAAAAACAATCCCCGGCGAAGGCGCAATGGTGGCGAGTCTGGCGCGCAAGGAAAATTCCGCAACGCCGCTCGCGCATATGACCACCGTGCGCCTTGGCCGCTGGCGCAAACCGTTTGACGCGGAACGCGAAGCTGATTGGATTGCGGCGGTGGTGGATTTGAAGAATGTGGAGATCATTTTGAGCGGCGCAAAGGGCTGGCCGGCGATGGATGAAAATTATTCGGCAGTCGCGGCGGCATTGTCGGCGCGCGCTGGCCGGACGCTGGAACATCAAACTTACAAACAACTCTGCGGCGAATTTCATTCCGCGTCCGGCTATGGATTTTCCGTGGCCGTGGAAATTGTGCGCGAAAAAAAATGCGGCGTGCTGCTCTACACCCTGTCGCCGCGCGGAGCCAAAGCGATATGCTGCGTCCAACCTTGAGCCGTTTTCACATCGTCGCAATTCTTGCGCCGATTTTTGGCGTATTGACGCTCGCGTTTCATGATTTGGCCCTGTTCGCGATTGTGGTTTTTGCGTTCTTAACCATTGTCGGTTTCGGCGTCGCTTTTCCGCAAATGAGTTTCTTCGGCAAATTTATTTGTCGCGGAAATAATTTCAAAAAATGCGTGGCGCTGACGTTTGACGACGGGCCGGATGGAAATTCCACGCCCGCGCTGCTCGATTTGTTGCGCGAGGCAAAAATCGAGACAGCATTTTTTTGCGTCGGAAAAAAGGTCGCGGCGAATCGCGAATTGTCCGCGCGAATTGTCCGCGAAGGGCATTTGCTGGAAAATCATTCCTACGCGCACGGCAATTTTACAAATTTCTTTTCCGTTGCCCGGTTGAAGGACGAATTGCAACGAACGCAGGCCATGATCGAAAAGTCCTCCGGCATCGCGCCGAAATTTTTTCGTCCGCCCATGGGTTTGTCGAACCCGCGAATTTTTCGCGCGGCGCATTCGCTCGATTTGAAAGTCATCGGCTGGACAATCCGCAGTTTGGATACGATCATTACCAAGCCGGAAAAAATTGTGGCGCGAATTTCCAAAAGGCTCAAACCGGGCGCAATCATTTTGCTGCACGACGGCAACATTCCCGCCGAGCGTTTAGTGCTGACGGTGAAATTGCTTTTGGCAACTCTGCGCGAACGCGGTTATGATGTCGTGCGACTGGATAAATTGCTCGAATGAAAAACTTTTTTATTTTCGCGGGGATAATTTTTACGTTAGCAATTTTTGCGACGGACGGCGCGCTGTCGCAAACCATCGCCGACCCGCAGCCGATTCTTCAAGGTCTGCAACGCAAGATGTCCTCGCTCGGCTCGGTTTATTTCGAGCTGACGCAGGAACGGCATTTGAAACTGTTCACCGAGCCGTTGAAGAGCGAAGGTTTCATGCTGATCGCGCGTCCCGACCAAATCCGCTGGGAAACCACCGCGCCGTATCAATCCATTCTGCTCGGCGACAAAAATTCGGTGGCGCAATTTGAATTTACCGACGGCAAGTGGGAAAAATTGAAGCTTGGTTTTCCACAAATGCTTCAGCGCGTGATGCAGCAAATGTCGTTGATGAATCAAGGCAAACTCGACGCGCTGACGGGCGATTACACGATTTCAGTTTCGACAAATAGTGAAATAATTTTAACGCTCGTGCCAAAAGATGAAAACGCGCGCTCGGTTCTGTCGTCGTTGGAAGTGAAAATGGCGCCGGATTTTTCCGCGACGCGCGAAGTCGTGATGAATGAGCCGAACGGAGATTTTACGCGGATTGTTTTTAACCGGGAAAAACGCGACGTGAAATTTCCGCCGGGAACTTTTGATCAGACCAAGCCGCTGGAAATTGCCGCCGTGAAAGCGACCGTGGATCATGCGCCGTAATTTATTTTTTTTGCTGCTGTTGCTCGCAGGTTGCGCCACGGCGCCGCCGCAAAATTTTTCGCGCCCGGCAAATTTATTTCCGCCCGACGCGTTGATAATCCAGCGCGCGGTGCTGACAATTCACGGAAGACAATTTACTT
This sequence comes from uncultured Verrucomicrobiae bacterium, assembly GCA_963746345.1. Lineage (GTDB taxonomy): Bacteria > Verrucomicrobiota > Verrucomicrobiia > Limisphaerales > UBA11358 > UBA11358. The sequence goes on along the minus strand of CAVVAN010000004.1, from coordinate 701,364 downwards.
TGAACGGTTATCTCGCGTTGAGCAAAACCGGTGGCAAGCGGTTGATCTTGACGGAAAATTTCGGCTCGGTGCTGGCGGACGTTTTGGTGAAAACAGATGGCAAAATTTTTGTGATGCGGTCGAGCCAATTATTTAATCCGAAATGGATTCAGCAATATGTTGTCGCCGATATGGAATGTATTTTTGGCGATGCGCCGCAAAAAAATTGTGCTGGAAAAATGTTAAGCCCGACGCATTTTGTGATTGAACGTCGCGGTTACACTTTGGATTTACAAATTGTGGAAACCAAAATCGGCGCGCAATCGCCGGAATTGTTTGACGAAACGAAACGAATCGCGTCATGACGATGCAAAATTCTATTGTCGCCGCAAAAGTCGGCGGTCCGCAACAAAACACGGACGGCGGAACGTTTTTTGAATTTCGTTTTGGCGCGGGCGATCCGGTATTCGCCGGACATTTTCCGAATCGTCCGTTGCTGCCAGGAATTTTTCAACTGGAAATGGCGCGCGTCGCGGCGGAAAATATTTTGAATTGTCCGCTGACCGTGCGCGAAATTGTGAAGGCAAAATTTCAACGCCCGATTTTGCCGGGCGAACTGGTGCGGCTGGAATTGAAATTGTCGGAAACCGGCGGCATGATTCAGGCGCGCGCCGGATTTTCCATTGACGGACAGCCGGCGGGCGAAACAATTTTATTGTTGTGTCGAAACGAAGATTAAAAAAGTGGTTCAAATGGATTTTTCTCGGCGCGATTTTTCTCGTGCTGGCGGGCTGGCTTGCGATTTTTTTGGTTTTGCAGCATTGCATCGCAAAACCGCCGCCGTTGCCCGCCGACATTTCAATAACGTCGCTTAAGCCGGAAGCGCGCGATGGAAAAATCTGGCTTGGCAAATCGTGGGTCGGCCAGCGCGAAGGCTTGACCGTGATTTATCTGAAAGGCTCGCCGTTGGAAATGGGCTACGCCGACGGCGTTTTGATGCAGCGACAAAATGCACACGCTGGAAAATGAATTCATCGAGATGATTCAGGGCTATGTGCCACAGCATTGGGTCATGGAATTGCTGAAAAATTACGTCATCTGGCGCAACCGGCATTTGAGCGATTTTATTGCCGCAGGATTATCGGATGGAAATTTACGGCGCGTCGCTTGGCTGCGGGAGACATTCATCCCGAAGAGGGAAATTTTTACAATCGCCTGCTGAACTATCACGCCGCGCACGATGTTTCCTACATGATGATTGATAATCCGTTCATCGCCGCGCGCGCCGGTTGCACGGCGTTCGGCGCGTGGGGAAGCGCGACGGTGAACGGCGATTTGATCACGGGCCGGAATTTTGACTGGGAAGCCGCCGAAGTTTTCAGCCGCGACCGCGTCGTGGAAATGTGCGAACCGGACGGAAAAATTCCGTTCATCTCGCTGTCGTGGGCGGGAATGGCTGGCGTTGTTTCGGGCATGAACCGCGCGGGCGTTTCCGTGACCGTCAACGGCGCGCCGTCCAAATTGCCGAATACAACCGCCACGCCAGTCGCAATCGTTGCGCGCGAAATCATGGAGACACGCGCATAATTTGAACGAGGCGCTGAAAATTTTGAGCGACGCAAAAGTTTTTGTCTCGACCATCTGGCTCGTCGGCAGCCGCGTGGACGGAAAATTTGTCGTCGTCGAAAAAACTCCCGACGTGACAAATGTGCGCGAAGCCGGAAGGTGATTCGATTGTCTGCCCGAACCATTTTGAAACGGCGGGATTGAGAGATGATCCGCGCAACACAAATTATATGGCCGAGGCCACGTCCGTTTCGCGCGAAACGCGATTGAAAGAATTGATTGCGGCAATCCGACGGCAAAATTGATCAATCGCTGGCCGTGGATTTTTTGCGCGACCGCAATCTGCCCGGCGGCATTTTTGCGGGCGATGGCCATCGCGGTTCGCTGAACGCCTTCATCGCCACGCACGCGTCGGTCATGGATTTGACCAGCGAGCATTTTTTGGGCCGCGTCGCCGCCAAACCAGCTTGGAAAATTCGTCGCGTTTGACGTGAATGATTTTTCACGCGAACTGCCGCAATTGACCGTGCCTGCCGACGAAACTTTGAGTGACGGCGAATACGAACACACTCGACAGGCGCAACAATTTCTCGCCAACGGCTTGCGCGAATTGAAAAATAAAAATGCGCAGGCGGCATTGGAATTGGCCGACAAAGCCGAAACATTGAATCCCGGTTTTTATCAGAATTCATTTTTGGAAGGCCGCGCGTTGCTCGCACTAGGACGGAACAGTGAAGCCACACAGTCGTTTGAAAAAGCGCTGGCGGAGCATCCGGCTTTTTTGAAAGAGAAGCAGGAACTCGAAATTCTGTTGGAACAAACCAAAAACGCGAAGTAACTTTGCCGCCCGATCATGCAGGAAAATTACCGAATCACGCGAAGCTGGAAGTTCATCCAGGCATTGCTGGGCTTTGGCGCGACGCTTTTTCTCGCGCTGCCGTATTTGCGCCGGACGCACGGCTTGAAGCGTTTGCAGCCGTCGCAAAAATACCTGTTCGTCTCCAATCACGTCAGTTTGCTCGACACGATTTTATTGGGCGGACTTTGCTGGCGTTGCGGTTGTTATCCCATTTTGACGCTGGGCGACAAAAATGTCTGGCACGCCTCGTGGCTGAAAAAAATCTTGAGCAGCAAAATTGGTTTTCTCGTCGAGCGCGGGAAACTCAATCCGAATCGCATTCGGGAATTACAGACGTTCGGTCGTTGCGGAAAAGATTTTCATCTGCTTGTTTTTCCCGAAGGCACGCGCGGCGATGGCATCAATGTTGGTCCATGCCAGCCGGGAATTTATTTCATCGCGCAGGAAGCGCGCCTGCCCGTCGTGCCGGTGTTCATCGAAAATATGCAATGCGTTTCGACCAAAGCCGGGCCGTTTCATCCCATCGGCGGCTTGCGAAAAATTGAAGTGCATTTTGGCGAACCGATTTTGCCGGAAAAATATCTCGACATGCCGCGCGAAGAATTTCTTGAACTGGTGCAACAAAGCATCACGTCGGCCCGGCGACCGCAACGGGCGGTCATCGGCGCAAAAATGCCCGGTCGAGTCGCGCCGCTGGGTTGAAGACGGTGGGGAAGTTTGTGTGATGCTCGCCCTCATTCTGGCCTTCTCCGCCGGGGAGAAGGAATGGCAATGACACGTTTGGTTTCGCGGATGCGTGTCCGGCCAATCCAGCCGCACGGATATTTTCACTGGCGCAGCAAAAATAAAAACCCTCTCCTGCTGAGAGGGTTTGGATGAGAGTGGACTTGCCAGCAAATCTTGCGCAAGTTCACACCGCGATGAGGCTGACAGGGTTGCTCCAATTGCCCGGCCCGGCGGCGCCGACTGCATTGCACGCGATGGTGTAGGACACGCCCGGCGTCAGGCCGCTGAACGTATAACTCGCCGCCGTGCTCTGGCCGGTCAACGGCGTCGCGCCCGCCGTTGACGGCGTGCAGGTCCAATTGTAGGTGGATGCGCCGAACACCGGATTGACGCTCGCGTCCAAGCTGCCGGAAAGCGCGCCGTGGAAGACGGCGAGATTCTGCGGCGCGGGCAATATGCCGATGGGCGTGCGCGTCGGTTTTTGGATCGGGAACCCGCTCAAGAGCAGGTTCTCCATGTTTCCCTGGCAGGCCACGCCCACATAACTGGCCAGTTGGCGCAACATTCCCACGAGGACGAGCCGCAGGTTGTTCTTCCTGGCCGTGGCCGAAGGCCCGCCATCCGCCGCCGCCGCGACCCCGGCGGAGAAGTTGTCCAGCGCGGTCTGCGTGGTCGCCACCGTCGGCGAAGGCGCCGGGTAGATGGCCGTGTTGTTGGTGAGGCCCAGCAAAACGACTGTCACGTCGTTGATCAACAGCGCGTCGCTGTCCCTTGTGAGCCACATGATTGCGGGTTTAACTATTGTTTTCATTTTTTTATTTATATTTTTATTACTGCATTTGTTTATGTTTGTTCGTGTCGGTCTTCAGAACCGACGGTGGCGAACAAAAGCAGCAGCCTTGCCAACTCATTAGTTATAGTTAAATTATTAGATAGATTTATTCTATTAACTAATAGTATTGAAAAATTAAAACCGCTAATTTTATTCATCATCAGCGGCTGGAACTGTTGGTTTCCCGATATGGCGAAGGCATTTCTTAATATCACAAAGCCATTTGGAGACATGGCAAAATGACTTTGCAATATCGCGGAGGAGCTGCTCAATATTGCGGAAACATTTTGTGATGTCACAAAACCGCCTTGCAATATCGCAACGACATTTGTTGATATGACAAAACGATTTTGCAGGATGACAAAAGCCCCTTGTGATATTGCAAAGCAGGTCAGATATGTCACAAAACCGTTTTGCGATGTCGCAAAATGATTTTTTAATATGACAAAACCATTTTGTGATATTGCGAAATCACCGCACACAGCCGGAAACGTCAAAATTTTGAACAAACCGATCCAACAGCGTCAAAAAATAAGGCAAACTGTCATGGCGGGAAATACTTTTGACACGAATTGCACCTGCCGCGACTGGCGCGAGCACGGCGGGCGAATTGCCGCGAATTGGTTTCATGCTTGGCAGGGCTGCGTTGCCGCGCAACCATGACTGAATGCGCTGAAAATCCCAAAGGGATTTAATCATTCAGCCCGGTGTTGGCCGATGAAATCGGCCTACGCCGGGAGACGGAATAGAATGGTCGCAACCCTGAAAGGGTTGAATCAATGGACGCGAACGGCGATGCAACCCCTTCAGGGTTGAAAAATGTTTCGGACGATTAACCCAGGGTAGCTCCTCGCCCGCTCGGCTCGGACCAACCCTGGGCTGAATGATGCAATCCCGTTGGGATTGGGACGTTGGATTTCCGCCGTCCATTCAGGACGGATTTTGTTTTGGACGGTTGGTGGCCGTGCGCCAGCACCCAGCACTTTGCCAGGCCGAGGTTCGGCTGTCTGGCTAATTTCCGGTTGTCCCGTTGGGACGAACGCCGTGCCAAAATCATTTTGGGATGGACGATTGGGGCAATTGGCGTTTGAATTCCCGATGCAGAGGCAAATGACGAAAATAGACTATGATTGCAAAATGTCAGTGCCAATCGTGCGATGGAGAAATTGAATTTGACGCGGCCGAATTTCAAGAAAGCGGCAGAGGCGCGTCTCAAATTTTCGGCCAGTCTGTGCCTTGCCCGCATTGCAGTAAGGAAACGATTCTTTGTCTGCCCAAGCTGCCGGTCTTTTTGAGGACGCGGGCGAGTTGCACGCAGCGCGGCCTCATGTAGTCAATGTAGGCGCGGGTGGATTCGTGGCGGTCTTCAAAGGCGCGCTTCTCCTTGGTCTCGCCCCAGAAGACTTCGAAGTTGCGGTTGGAATTGAAGGGCGGGTCAATGTAAATCAAATCCACGCAGGCATCGGGCAGCTTGGCGAGTTGTTCCAGATTGTCGCCGCAATAAATGACGCGTGTGTCGAGAAGGGAACTGGATTTTAACCGCGGAGGCGCAGAGGCGCGGAGATTTGAGACAGGATTAACAGGATTTTCAGGATTATTTTCTGCCGTTTTTTTCAATCCGGTTAATTCTATAAATCCTGTCCTGGCTTTTCCTCTGCGTCTCTGCGTCTCGGCGGTTAAATCTTTGCCTGATTTCTTTGCCATGCGGGAGATTAGAGAAGTGCAGAAGCGGCGTCAATGTGTCCATCTGTGGTTAAATAAAAGCCACCAGCAGCACATTTGAATCCCGTCCTGCGCCGGGTTTGATTTCAAATTTGGCGAAGCCCGCTTGTCGCAATGCGGCTTCCAATTCGGCGCGAGTTTGAAAATGCAAACCTTCCACCGTTTTGTTGTGGCCGAGGCGCGTCGCAACTTTTTCCCAGAAAGTCACCCGGCGATGCGCGGAATTTTCCGCTCGCGCGGCATCGCGCAAAATCAATCGTCCGCCGGGACGCAACGCCCGTCGTGCTTTGTTCAAAATCAACTGCTGCTTTTCCGGCATCCAATAATGCAAGACGTCGAGCAATAGAATCGTGTCGCACGGCGGATAATCGCAATTCAAGGATGTCGCCGATTTCAAATTTGATTCGCGGCTATTCCGGCGCGGTGCGTTGGGCGACGCGGATTTTATTTTCATCATAATCCAGTCCGAGAAAATTTCGTCTGATCGGTGAATTGCGCCAGCCAGTGCGTCGCCAATCCGTAACCGCAGCCAAGGTCGAGGATAAATCCGTTCGCGCGGCACAACGGCATCGAGCGCGTCGAACATCGGGTCCATTTTCATTTTCCAATGGACGAATTGCTCGACGAATTTTCCCTGATAGCGGTAGAGCCGTTGCACTTTGCGGCGCAACGACGCGCGGCGTGTTGATTTCGTCCAATTGCTTTTGCAATGCGTCGCGCACGATGTTTTCGCAGTGGCGCATCAACGCCGTTGCGCCGAGCGAATAATCAAAATTTTGCGGCGTGACGCGCGGCATGCGCGGACGGTCGGCATGATATGGCTCGAACCAATAGGCGTCGCGCGGCATCGACAGTATTCGTGTCGCACAAAATGATCGGCAGAATTTCCTGATTCAATTCGACCGCCAGTTCAAAAGCGCCGCGATGGAAGCGTTGCACAAATCCGTCGGGCGAACGCGTGCCTTCGGGATAAAAATGCACGGACGCGCCTTCGGCCAGTTTTTCGCGGCAGCGCTGCAAAGTGATTTGCGGATCGTTCGGCTCAACCATGACGTGGCCGAGCAATTTGCAGCCGATGCCGAGACATCGGCTCGTCGAACACGCGTTTCTTCGCCGTCTGCCGCACGTCGGCAGGCAGGCTGACGACGAGCATCACGTCCACGGCGGATTGATGGTTGCTGATGACGATGCACGGCGGCAAAAAAGTTTCGCGGCGTGATGTTTTGAAATTCCAGTTTGCCGAACGGCATCCCTTTGACGACGCCACGCGCCATCCAGCGTGTGGCGCGTGCGCAATTTTTCATCGGCTGTGCGCGGAGAAATAATTTTCAGACATCGGCCGCAAAAAGTAATAGAGAAAAATTTGGCTGCCGCCGAGATGCAATGCGAACCCAAAGCGTGCCAAGCGGATGCCACCAGCGCGGCGCGCCGCGCGGCTGATTTTTGAACAGCAGCAAATCCATGCACAGCGGCGTGATGACGAGCGTGGCGACAAACGCGCATGACCATGCCGAGCAGCACGGTCGTGCCCATTGAAAACAAAACCGGATGCCGAGCAAAAATCAGCACGGCGAATCCGAAAATTGTCGTCAGCCGCGGAAATCAAAACGGACGCGCTCGTGGCGTGGATGCGCGGCGGATGGCCGCGCCATTCGTCCAGTTTGCTCGTCGCCAGAAACACGCTGTAATCCTCGCCCATGCCGATGATGAAAATGACAAACACACAGTTCATCATGTTGATCGGCAGGCCGAGCCAGCCCATCAACCCGAGCGTCCACAGCAACCCGAAAGCGATGCGGCAACAGTGTGGCGACGACCAGTTCAATCGAAGCGAGCGCAAAATAAACAATCGCCGCCACGGCGATTGCCGGTCCACAACGCGAAATAGCCCATGCCACTTTTCGCGAGGGCGGCGATGTGGTCGGCGAAATTTTTCTGGTCAAGCACGATCATGCCCGGCAACTCGTCGCGCAATTTTCCGACCTGCGAGCGGTCTTTCAATTTGATCAGCGTGCTGACGGCGTTGTCGTTCTTGCGCGAGCGCGACTCGTTCGTTCAACGCCTGTTCCAATGGCGTGCCGCGAAATATATCGAGCGTGAGCAATGCCGGTTTGGTTCATCCACAGATTTCCAAAATGGCGCGAATGCGTCGGGACGAAATCCCAATTCGCCGCCGATTTGCTGCAAGGTCTGGCTGCAATTCGTTTTGTCGCGCGGGCGTCCAAAATTTTTGCCAGCGCTGAATGTTCTGCTTTCTGCGTCGCTTCGCGAAGGACAAATGGATGCGAGCGAATAAACTCCGTCACATTGGAATCATGCGCAAGGATTTCGGCGGCGCGGTCATTTTCGCCAGGGCATCTTTTCCACGTTCGTGCCGCGCGCCACAACGATCGTCATGCCCAGCGCGTCGCCCCACGTTTTGCGGATCAATGCCTCGTCGTCGTGCGTGGATTCGGTGATGCCATTGATTTTGGTGATGTCGCCTTCAAACCGCAGCCGCTTCACGCCGAAAACCGCCACGATCGTCAAGCGCGACGACGCCAAGCAACAACAGCGGACGCCTGCGTTTTGTCCACGCGTGAAAATTTTCCATCCAGTTGGTGAAACGCAACTGGCGGCAAATCATTTTGTTTCGGCAGCGGAATCGAGCAACGGCAAAACGAACAATGCGAATGCCGCCGAAATCAACACGCCGACCGCGCCGAAAATTCCGAGTTGCTGGTAGCCTTGCATCGGCGAAGTCGCCAGCACGATGAACGCGGCGATGATGGTCATCGCGCCGATGGCCATGGGCAGCAAAAGCCGTCCGACGATTTGCGCGGCGGATTTGCGGTCGCGCGCGGCGTTGTCGAGGTGATAGACGACGTAGATTCCGTAATCCACCGTGATGCCGATGGCCATGGTCGCAAAGCCGATCGCGATGGCGGAGAGATGGTTGTCCCACAAGCATCAGCACCGCGCCGGCGATCAACGTGCCGAACAGCGACGGCAAAAACGTGACGACCGCCAGCCATTTGCCGCCGATAAGCGGTCAAGCACAGAATGAACATCGCCGCCACGCCGAGAAAAATGCAGCGCGTCGCGTCGCTGCTGATCAACGTTGCGTTGTCCAGCGACATGCGATGTCCGCCGGTGATGGCGACATGGACGCCGGGAAATTCGTTTTTCCACTTCGTCCGCGCATCCGCAACATTTCCGCAACGAGCGCGGCTGTCGCGCGAATTGGACGAGGAAAATTTCGGTTCGGCCATCAACAAAACATGTTGTCCATCGCTGCTGGTGATGCGGCCATCTTCGATCTGTGCGCGTCGCCAAATCCGGTTTGCAGCGGCAAAATTTTTTGCACCACGAGCGCGCTCATGCCGATCGGGTCGGCGGCGACAACGTCTTTCAAAACCATTCCTTCCGGCCCGGCAAGTTTGCGGCGCATGGCGGTGAGATATTCGCGCACGTTGGCAGGTTCAAGTTTTGGCGCGAGCGCTTTTGCGTCGGCTTCCGTGAAAAGATTTGGCAGCGCGCCGGTCAGAAATCTGAATCACTTTTGCGCTGGCCGCCGTGAATTCGATGCGATAAATGATGTGCGCGTAATCTGTGTTCGCCGCAAAGCTGCGTAAAAACTTCGTCCGCCGCGCAGCCAGTTTGTCGGGATCGCTGGCGTTCATGCCCACGTCAATATAAACGCGGTCAATCTGGCGGAATTTGCGGATCGTGTATCGTATTCGTCCACGATCTTGTCATGTTGCGGCAGCGTGGCGAGAATGTCTTCTTCCAGACTGATGCGTGACGAAATGACAATCGCAACTAGCCGCGATGAGCAGCGCCGCGCAGCAAAACCAATCGCCGATGCGCCGACGAGCCACAAATAAAGCGCGTGATAAAGATCGGATTTCATTTTCGTACGCCACCACACGCGCGACGGAATAAGTGAGTGATTGTTCCGGCCAATCCGACGCTGACCCCGAGCACCACGCTGCCCACGAATCCATTGCCACAGAAATTTTCCATCGTCAGTCCTTTGGTGATCTGGTGCGGAGAGATGTCGAGGACTGTCCCGGTGAACAGCCAGTGCCCAAGCACCATCGAACCGTAAAGAATAAACGGCACCATCGGCGGAATCGAGATGTTGCTCGCGAGCAGCAGCGTCGCCTTGTTCAAACGCAACTGATGCGCCACCGCTGCGCCGACCATCATTTGAAAACCCCAAATGGGCAGCGATGCCGAAAAATAATCCCAGCCCGACCGCCGCCGCCAACCGCGACGGTTCATGCGTGTGTTCGGAAAAAATTCGCAGACGGTGTTCTGCAGCGGTCATTTTTCGCCGTGCGACCACGCGATGCGCAACGTCCGCGGCACGAACCACGATTGCAGCACCAGCCCGATGTTCATGAGCGTGATGTGCGCGAGATCTCGCACCGGACGGAAGTGCGAGCTGCCGGATTTGATCCGGCGCGTAGGTGCATTTCACCGGCACGGCGACGATTGGCGTTCCGACCCAAGCCGCGCGCACCATGAATTCCAGTTCAAACGCGTAACGGCCCGGATCTCACTTTCAATTTTTGTGCCAGCGCGAGCGGATAACAGCGAAAGCCGCATTGCGTGTCCGCGCAGCCGCACGCCGGTCTCCACGCGAAACCAAAAAGTGGAAACCGCGTTCGAACGGCGGCGATGCGTCGGGCAGCCGGCGGCAAAAAAATCGCGCACGCCGACGATCAGCGCATCCGGTTGCGCGTTTGCGGCGGCGAGAAATTTCGGCAAATCCTCGGCGAAATGCTGGCCGTCCGCGTCCATCGTGATCGCGTGCGTGAACCCGAGTTCAGCCGCGCGTTGAAAACCTGCGCGCAACGCCGCGCCTTTGCCGGAATTTTTTTCCAGCCGGATAATTTCGCAGCCAGGCAGTTCTGGCAGCGACACGCGTTCGAGCCGTCGTCCACGACGATGCACCGGGCAAAATTGTTGCGCCGCGCGCGCGACGGCGGCGACCGTGCCGGGTGATTGAAGCAGGGAATGACAATGCAAAATTTCATCGCAAATCCACGAACGTTCGCCGTTTCCGCGCATGCGGCGGCATTTGCAATTTCTCGATTTCCAGGCGCGCAGCGCTGGCGGATTTGCGGCGCGATTTTTGCCCGCGCCTGCAATCGCGTCGCGCAACATTCGCAGTTTTTGCGCGAACCGTGAAATCAAAACTTCAATCGAATCGGAAAGTTCACTTTCCCGCGCGCGCGATGATAACAAACGCTTCCACGTTTTCGGTTTCTTCCAGCACCGCCGCCAGGTTGAAGGAAATAAAGATGCGCCCTTAAATTTCAGTTTTTGATTTTTGCGCCCGACGATCGGCCCGAGCCGCGGCGTCGTCGCGCCCGCATTTGCATTTTTTTGAAAACAGCGCGGCGCAATCGCCGGTGCGATAACGGATCAGCGGCATCGCTTCGACGCCAAAAGTGGTGGCCGACGACTTCGCCGACTTCGCCATCGGGCAAAATGTTTCCCGTCATCGTCCAGAATTTCGATGTGCAACTGTTCGTCGTGCAAATGTCCGCCCGTGCCCGCGCCACATTCGCAAAGTGAATTCGCCAGTTCGGTCACGCCGTAAGTGGAATAAATTTTCGCGCCCCACGATTTTTCAATTGCGCGGCCGGAAGCATTTAATTCAAAAGTGCGGTCACGAATCGGTTCGCCAATGCAAACCGCTTTTTTGACGGAAGATTTTTCAAGATCAATTTTTGCCTTGCGCGCCTTGTCGGCGACGACGCCGCAGAAACGACGGCACGGCGACGATCGCCGTAGGTTTCAAATGCTCGATCATTTCCAAAACGAGCATGGCGGATGACGCGCCCACGCGCACGACCGCGCAGCCGAGTTCGCGCAAACCCGCCATTAAGCCAGTCCCGGCAATGAAGCAACGGTCGAGCGCGACGGCGACAAGCACTGTGTCGCGCGAAGTCATCCGGCGCACTCGAAGGAAATTTTTTCGTTCAGCGCGAGCCGCTGCACGTCCGCTTCCGTCAACATCCACAACAAGCGGTTTGCCGGTCGTTCCGCTGGTCGTGACGATTTCGGCGATGCGTTCGCGCGGCACGCAGAGAAAATCCAGGTTGCGCTTGGACAAAATGGCTTTGTCCACTGTCGGCAAATTCGTTCAATGGCGGGAACGCCTTTCACGCCGCGAAACATTTCGCGATAAAACGGCGAATGTCTTTTCGCGTAACGAAAAGTCTCCGGCCAGAATTTTTCTAACGCGGGCGTCATTTTTGCTTCGCGCGAGTCTAAATAATCCGCCGCGAGATTTCCAGCCGCCGCTCCGGTCGCGAGGCAGCAGCCCATGACGCGCGCGCTGGCGATCGCGTCCACGTCGGCGCTGATGGTTTTACCGGCCATGAAAAGATTTTTGATTTTCGCGGCGCGCAACGAACGGGCGGGGATTTCATAATGCGCGCCCGGTGGCAGGCAACGGTATTTTGCAACGTCCTTCCGCGTTCCATTGCTCAACCGGCCACGCGCAACTTGGCGACGGCATCGGGAAATTTTTTCGCGCCGAGAACATCCGCGCCAGTCAGGACGTATTCGCCGACGATCATCCGTCCGGCGCGGCGCGTGACGAAAAATTCTTTCAACGGCGTCGAGCAATTTTCAAAACCACGGACGTTCGCGCGCAGAAATTCAATCAATTGCGGAACCTGTTCCGGCAGGCCGGTGAATTTGGCGGTGACGGAATCCGGATCGAGATTCGACTGAAAATTGACCGGCGGAAAACCGGCGCGGGCGAGCGGCAGCAAAACCTGCGCGGCGGCGGCGGGCGTGAGCATTTCGCGCGTGACGTTGTGCAGCGGAAAAATCACGGCGGCAGCCTGCGTGGTCTCGTCGGTTTGCAAACACGCAATCCCAATTTCCCGCGCCACTTCCGCGCTGCCGCTGCAATCAATCACCGCGTTGACCTTGAATTCATTGAGCGAAATGATCTGGTCATTTTCGACAGCCACATTCGCGAGCGGCGTGTTCCAGCGCGTTTGCAAATTTGGTTCAGCGGCAAAAAAATTTTCGGCGGCGGTGCGAAACTTTTCGGGGCGATAAGGCAAAACCCAGATTTTTCCCATTTGCAGCGGCGCAGTTTCGGAAATTGCCTCCGCAAATTCGCGCGTGAAACCATCATTGAGAAAATTTCCGGCATCATCGTAAAGTCCACAGAGCGTCGTGAGGCCGCTGAAACCGCCAATGCCGCCGGCGGAATTATTTTTGTCGAGCAACAAGGTTTTGCGACCGGCGCGCGCGGCGCAAACGGCGGCGGCGATTCCTGCCGCGCCGCTGCCGACGATTGCGATGTCGAATTGTTCACTCATGGATTGAGCAGGCGTTGACGCAGGTTCGCGGCGAATTCCGCCATTTCAGAGTCGGAGAAATGATTTTCCAGATGAAAGACGGTCACGCGCATCAGGCCGCGAAAAAAATAAAAGATGACGCCCAGTCCCGGCGACGGCGTGGTTGCGCCGATGTGGGCAAAATCTTCAATCGTCGCACCGAAGAATGTCGTGAGCAGCGGCGTGACGGCGGCGGTGTCGCCATAAAACAGCGAGCAGATTTCGCCGCGCAAACCTTGTTTGAGCATCGCCACGTAAATTGGCAGCGGCAGAAAACGAAACAGTTCGGCGAGCACGACACCGCTTTCGAGCAGGCCAGCACGCAGCGCTGATGCGGTTTGCGATTTCAGCGCAGCGACGGCATGGGCGGTCGAGCCGAGCTGTTCGGGCAGAAATTGCGCCATGAGCATCGTGATCTGGTTGCTGAAGAGCGGCTCGACGGTGCCTTTGGGTCGCAGTCCGACGGGCATGGGCAGCACATAACTCGGACTGGCGCAACCAATTCGCTGGTGCAGGCGATGCAGTTCAACCATTGAAACTGACGCGTGAAATTGTGCGCCGCCGAGCGCGCCGCAAGATTGTGCGGCATGGGCGCGGATGCGCGCGGTTTCATCGGCGGAAAATTTTTCGACGCGGAATTTTTGTCGTGCGGGCGCGTTCGGGAAGCGCAATCCGACGGAGCGCGGCGCGGCGGCACAAAATTCATCGAGTTGACGGATGTTTTTCCACGCAAGTTTGAACCGTTCCTTCAACGGTTTTTTCGTGCGCGTTGGCGAGGCAATTTGCGTGGCGGGCAGGGGAACATCTTCGCGTCCGACGACGGCGAGAAAATGTTCCGCGCTGTTCGCGTCCATGAGCGCGTGCGCCCAGGTAAAAATGACATCCATGCGCCCGCCGTCGCGTTCGATGAGATCGAAGCGGATCAATTTGCCGCGCTTCATGGCAAGCGGTTCGTTGGCGAGTTGCTGGCGCAAGTTCAGTGAATCGCGATGGATGCGGACTTGCGGCGTGATCGGGCGGCGCGGCAATTTCCATTTCGGCAAAAAAATTCCGCCGGGACGCGCGTTGAGAATCGGATGACGATTCACCAAATCGGTGAGCCGTTTTTTCAACGCGTCGGATGAAATAGCTGAATTTAATTCCAGCACGATCTGGCAGGAGTTGCCCGCGAAGCCGCGCCGGCGCAGTTCATGGTCGAAGCCGAGCATGAGGTAATCGCTGCCGTTGAGTTGCGGATTAGCGCGCATTGAGCAGCCGGGCAACTGTGCTGGCGAGCGCGCGGACATTTTGCAAGGCGTCGCCGGTGATTTCGCTTTCGGGAATCCAGAAACCATAATCGGTCTCGATGAACAGCAGCAGCCGCACGAGGGACATGGAATCGAAACCGGACGCGACCAGATCAGTTTCGGGAGTGACGATAACTTCCGCCGCGAACACTTCGCGTTTCAGGAAGTTGAGCAGTTTGGTTTCAATCTCTTGCGCTTGGATCATTTCAGGCGACCGCAGCCGCCCGGCGAATCTTGCCTGTGACGGGCGTGCGTGGCAAGGTGTTGACGATGGTGAAACGCGTCGGGATTTTGTAGGACGCAAGATGTTCGCGGCAAAAAGCGCGCACGGAATCGAGTCCGGCGTCCGGCTGGTTCAACACGATTTCCGCCTCGACCGTTTCGCCCAAATGCGGATGCGTCGCGCCGAAGACGCGCGATTCGCGCACGGCTGGATGGCGGTTCAACATAGTTTCAATTTCTTCGGGAAAGACTTTTCGTCCTGCGAGATTGATCACCGCAACTTTTCGCCCGGCCAGAAATAAATAACCTTGCGCGTCAATGCGCCCGATGTCGCCGGTCGCAAACCAGCCGTCGGGCATCAATTGTTCGCGCGTCGTCCATGGATTGTCGTAGGCGTCGAAAAATCCCGGACCGGCAAAAACAACTTCGCCGTAACCGTCGCGGTCGGGATCGCGGATATGAACGGCGTAATCAGGTTGCGGACGCCCGACTGAATCTTCGCGCGCCGCCGGATCATCATTGACGCAGACCAATCCGAGTTCGATGACGCCCAACGCGGGCGTCAGTCGCAGGCCGAAGCGTTGATGGAAATTTTCCGCCACGTCCTGCGGCAGACTGCACGTCGTCGCCACGGCCAGTCGCACCGAGGAAATTTTCGCATCCGAATTATCCTTCGCGAGCAGCGCATAATGAAACGGCGCGGCGTAAAGCACTGTTCCCTGCCATTGGTTGACCGCTTCCAAAAATTTTCGTGCTAGAATGTGCCGCGCCAGAACCACCGTCGCGCCGACGCTCAAATACAAAACGATGGTGACGAGAAAATGATGCGACATCGGCAGACACCACATTACGGTGTCATCCGAGTTAATGCGCAAAAATTTGTTGGAAGCTATAACGCGATCACGGATGGTTTCGTGGCTCAACACAACTCCTTTTCGTGTGCTCGTTGTTCCAGAAGTGAACCGGATGAAAGCGATGTTCAATCCGTGATTTGCCGGCGGCGCAGCCGGAATCAGTTTCGTAAAAAAACAATCCGCAGATAATGGCGCGCTTTTTCCACCAGGTTTCTGGCTGATGATTGATTCCAGTCGCATCGTCTCAGCAATGTTTGAAAATTCTTCTTCCGTGCATTCCATCGGGATTGGAACGATCACGGCATTGATCCGCCAGAGCGCGAACGTCAGTTCAACGTAGTTGATGCTGTTGGGAAGACAAAGTCCGACGCGGCAACCGGATTTTATTTGAAACGTCCGCAATCGCGAAGCCAGAGCCGCGATTTTCTGAACCAAACCGGCGTAAGAGACGATGTCTTCGCCTTCAACGAGCGCCGTTTTTTGCGGCCAACGGTTGGCTGTCCTGTCCAACAATTCCGTCAGGTTCATATTGAAAACTGAATGCCAAAGGCAGCGTAGGACAATGTTCTTCGTCCAGTCAACGATATGTTGCAGGTGTGATTGGAAAAAATGAAAAATTCTGAAAATGCTGATGAATTTTCTTTTTGATAAACGAATTGCTTACATCGGCTTTCTTGGCCATAAATGAAGTTATGCGCACGGTTGCAATCGTTTCATGGCTATTCAATTTGGCTATCGTTTCGATTTTGCTGTCCGCAAAACGATTTTCTTTTGCCACATCCCGGACGGGTTGCCGACTTGCTGGATTCGGGCTGGCATGGATGATATTGACTTGGGCAAATCCAACTTATGGGGCAATCTTGTGGAGCGATTTAGGCGCTACATTAGTCCATGAGACGGGAGATGGCAGTGATATTTTGGGCGGTGCCGCGAAGGAAGACGATTCTTCCACCAACACGCTTTACTTCAAATTTCACGTTGACCCGCTTTCGGACGCGAGCACCGAAGAATATTTTGCCGCTTTTGAATTATACGAAGGAGATAAAGAACGATTGGGCGTAGGTAATGCTTTGAAGGCCTGGGCTTACAGCGTGTTCAAGGCGGATACGACCGGCGAATCTGACGAAGGTTCCGATTACATTGACTTGAATTCTTCCAGGCCTGAACCGGCCAGCCCGGGAATTTTTATTAATTATGAAAATCCACATCGCGGCATTGAGTGCACCATAGTTTTTAAGGTGCAATATATTGCCGCCGGAGATGATCTCGTGACGGTCTGGTTGAACCCGGACCTTGGCCCGGGCGCCACGGAAACAGCCCAACCGGCCAATCTCATCACAAAGTTTAAGGCCAATGCGTCTTTCAATGAAATCCATCTTCGTCATGGTGGCGGTGGTGGCGGATGGATTTTCAGTGACATGGCAATCGCAACTTCTTTCAGTGATTTTGTTGCGGTAAGCGGTAACGAATCCGGCGAGAATCAACTGGGTGTCGGAGCATTGCCATTTACTTTTCGCTCATGGCAGCGGGAACAGGGATTGCCGCAGGATTTAGTCCGCGCCATCGCTCAAACGCGCGACGGTTATCTTTGGATCGGGACTGACGATGGAGTGGCGCGATTTGATGGCGTGAAATTTGTCTCTTTTGGTTTGCCGGAAGGATTGCACAGCGGGCCGGTGCGAACTTTATTTGGAGACAGTCAGGGCACGTTATGGATTGGCAGTGTCGGTGCCGGTTTGATTCACCGGCAGGATGGCCGTTTCACGACATACACGATTCGGGACGGCCTTCCGTCTGATTCCATCACCGCGCTGGCTGAAGATAATGCCGGACAACTTTGGATCGGCACCGATGCGGGACTGGCAGTGTGGAAAAATAATCACCCGACACCAATCCCTGCCGCAGAAAAATTCAAAGGCAAAAATATCACGGCTTTGTTCAAAGACCGTGATGGAACGATGTGGATTGGAGTCGCGGACGCGGGCGTTTTCGAATTTCAAGACGGCAAACTTATTCAATTGGCCGACACCGCCACAGAAGGATTGCTACAAGACCCTCACTGTTTGTTGGTGGACAAAAAAGGTCGGATTTGGATCGGCGCGGGCGATGACTTTGTATTGTGCCGTGATGGCGGGCAATGGCGGCCTTATAGAATCCCGCGCCATTTTGCCAGATCGTTTGTGAGCGCATTGGTTGAGGAACCGGACGGAACCATCTGGGCAGGCTCGGTGAGCGAAGGTTTGTTTGAATGCAGCAACGGCAAACTTGTAACCATCAATGCCAGCAGCGGACTTTCAGACAATTCCGTTGAATCGGTGTTGGTGGATCGCGACGGCAACTTGTGGGTTGGCACGGAAGGGGGTTTGAATTTGTTGCGGCAGAAAAATCTTTTCGCTTTCAGCCAGGCTGAAGGGCTTGGCTATGGCGCGGTGGAAGGCATGGCGGAAATTGCGCCGGGATTGGCGTGGGTGGCCAAGCCGGGCGATGGCTTGTATCGCTGGGATGGAAGAGGATTCAGTCGTTTAATGTCTGCAAATCTGTCCATCGAGGGGCCGCAAATCAACTCGCTGTTAATGTCCCGTGACGGCAGTTGTTGGGTGGCCGGCTCATATGGTTTATTGCATTTCAAAAATCCGAAATTGACCGCGGACAAGGCGGAATTATTCACGCTCGCCGGTTTCAACATTATTTCTTTGGCCGAAGATCGGGACGGTTCAATCTGGGTTGGAACGCGCGAGGGAAAACTCTGGCGGCTTCAAAATGGAAACTGGCTGGCTCAAACCAATCTATCTCAAACTCATCCAATCACTGCCATCGTGACGGACACGGACGGCGGAATGTGGATTGGCACCGAAGGCAGCGGAGTCTATCGCCTGAAAAACGGAGTTCATACTCACCTGGATGCGGACAATGGATTGTTAAGCAATTTGATCCGCACACTCTATTTGGACAAACAAGGCGTGCTGTGGATTGGCACGGCGGGCGGCGGCTTGACCCGCTACTATCAAGGGCACGCCGCATCGTTCACCACGAGGGAAGGATTGCCGGACAATACTATTTCGCAAATTCTCGAGGATGACACGGACCGCCTTTGGCTGGGCAGCAATCGCGGCATCGCCTGTGTGAGCAAAAACGATTTGGAAGACCTGGCGACTGGAAAAATCTCCACCGTTTATCCACAGGTTTATGGCCGTGCGGAAGGAATGTTGTCGGAAGAATGCACGGGCGGTTTTTATCCGGCAGGCTCGAAAAGCAGTTCCGGCTTGCTTTGGTTTTCAACTCTGAAAGGCATTGTCGTGGTTGATCCGCGGTTGCATCTGGTAAAATCATCCGCACCTGTAGTACTGCTGGAAGAAGTTTGGGTGGACGGGACTTTGGACCCGGATTTTCAAGTCACCAACTCTGCATCTGCGACGCAGATTGAAAAAACAAAAAACTCCGCGTCCGAAATTGAAACCTTGCGTCTCGCGCCGGGCAAACACCGCATTGAACTGCGCTATACAGGCTTGAGTTTCGACGCGCCGGAACAAATGCGTTTTCGCTATCGCCTTGAAGGATTGGATTCCGATTGGGTTGACGCCGGAACGCGGCGGACTGCATTTTACAATTATGTCCCGCCCGGAAAATATCAATTTCACGTTCTAGCCTGCAACGCGAATGGGATTTGGAATGAGACTGGCGCAGACTTGGCGCTGAATGTGCCGCCGCGATTCTGGCAATCATGGTGGTTTATCGGAGTAATGATTTTAAGTCTTCTGGCTTTCGTTGGCGCAATTGGACGCCTTATCGAAAAGCGCAGATTGCACCATCGCTTACGATACTTGGAACAGGAGCGGGCATTGGAACGGGAACGCGCCCGCATTGCGCAGGACTTGCATGATGAGATGGGCGCCAAATTGTGCCGGATTTCGTTTTTGAGCGAGCACACCCGCCGAAGCGAAAACATGCCGTCTGAATTAAAGCGCCAGATCGTTTTTATTTCCGACGCGTCCCGCGAGATGCTGCATTCTTTGGATGAAATTGTCTGGGCGGTCAATCCGCAAAACGACATGTTGGAACATGTCGTTTCCTACATCGGGCACTACGCTCATGAATACTTTCAGGATACCGGCATTGATTGCGAAGTGGACATGCCCACGCAATTGCCACCGCATCCCGTCTCATCGCAAATGCGTCATCATTTATTGCTGGCAGTGCATGAGGCGTTCACAAACGTGCTGAAACATTCGGGCGCGACGCGATGCCGTGTTGCAATTGACTATGGCGGCTCCGCAGTTTTGAAAGTCACCGTTTCGGACAACGGTCATGGTTTTGATCTGTCCGCGATTGAATCAAAGAATGCCGAATCAACAGCCGTGATGGGCAACGGACTGCGCAACATGCGCCGGCGTTTGGCTGACATTGGCGGAGAGTGTCTGATAAAATCCGAATCCCGGCAGGAAACAACTGTCATTTTTGTTCTTCCTTTGGGACAATCACATCTTGGAAAGATAACAACATGATACAGATTTCAATTGTGGATGACGAAAAAGAGTTGCGAGAATCCATCGCGACATTTGTGAACAATTCGCCCGGCTTTCGTTGCATCAGCGCCTACAACAGCGGCGAGGCGGCTTTGAAACATCTTCCTCAAGAGCGTCCCGACGTGGTGTTGATGGACATTCACATGATGGGCATGAGCGGGATTGAATGCGTGCGGCGGTTGAAGGCGATATTGCCGGAGTTGCAGATCGTGATGCTGACGGTTTATGAGGACACCGAGCAGATATTCAAGGCGCTTTCGGCGGGAGCCAGCGGCTACATGTTGAAACGGCTGACGCCGGGGAAATTGCTGGAGGCGATTCGTGAAGTGCATGAGGGCGGCTCGCCGATGTCCAGTTCGATTGCGCGTAAAGTAGTTGCTTCGCTTCAAAAGGCGGAACAACCCGATGAGGAAAAAACCCATCTATCTTCGCGAGAACAAATGGTATTGGACTGTCTAGCCAAGGGACTGACCTACAAACAAACGGCTGACCAGTTGGGCATTAGTATTGATACAGTCCGCACCTACCTCCGGCGCATTTACGAAAAACTGCACGTTCAATCACGCACCGAGGCGGTCGCAAAATATTTGACCCATTGATTCCATTTGCGGTCTGTTTTTCAAATTCGCCGAGGCCGCCAAACTTTTAACTTTTTACCTGAAGCATTTTCTGTTCTTCCGGCGTTGCAAGTTTCAGACGTATTGCCTCACCTCCGCCGGGCGCCAGATGAAAAGAAAAAATTGAATCGCGGGTGACTAATTTTTTTTCTATTTTGTAGGCAATAGGATTGGTCTTCCAATCTGCGTCATCAGCATCGCGATAGATTTCGGCGACGTATGTTCTGTTTTTCGCCAAAAATTTGAGCGGCAAGTCAAAGTCGCGCCGCTTTTCGTTTGTCATGCTGCCGATGAACCAATCGTCACCGCTACGCTCTTTTCTCGCAAGGGTGACATATTCACCAATCTCACCGTTGAGCATATGCGTTTCTTCCCAATCGGCAGGGACATCAATGATAAACTGGAACAAATCGCGATACTTCTCATAATTTTCCGGCAAATCGGCGGCCATCTGTAGTGGACTGTAGAAATCAACATACATGGCGAGTTGTTTCACCGACGTGGTGTGCACCCGATTGTTCTTTCGATATTGCAGATAGGTGACTTGAAGTATGCCAGGCGTGAAGTCAAATGGTCCGCTCAAAAAACGGGTGAAGACCAGATTGACATCATGGTTGGGCGGATTTCCGCCGTCGGGAGACCAAGCATTGTATTCCTGCCCGCGGGCGCCTTCGCGGGACATAAAATTCGGCCAGGTCCGCTGTTCGCCAGTATCTTTAATGGGTTCATGCGCATCCAGTATGATGTGATACTTGGCGGCCAAAATCGCGATCTTGCGATAATGACGCACCATATATTGTCCGTCCAGATATTCAGCGCCGATGAATTGGCCATTAGTGTCATACCGGTTCACGCGTGGTTCCATCCCGACGTAACCAGTTTTCACATGATGAATGCCCAGACGTTCGCATTGGGCAAATGCAGCTTCTACTTGCGCCTCATAGTTGGTAATAATTGCTCCAGTTTCATGATGGGAAATAAGGTCCACGCCTTTTTCGTGGGCATAAGCGGCAAGTCCCGGCAAATCAAACTCCGGTTGCGGCTCGGTAAAACTAAACTCCGCCGCATGTGCCACCCAATCCTTTGCCCAGCCCTTATTCCAACCTTCCACCAAAACGCTGCTGAAACCATATTTACTTGCGAAATCAATATAGATACGAGTGTTTTTCGTCGTGGCACCAAGGCCATCGGTGCTCTGCTCGCCGGGCTTGCTCGGATTCCAAGTATACTTTCCCAAGTGCATTCCCCACCAAATACCGACAAACTTCCCCGGTTTGATCCACGAAGTATCCGCAATTTGCGAAGGCGGATTCAGGTTAAGAGAAGTTGCCGAAGTATTTTCAACGATGTCGGACAGCTTGTCGCTGATCATCACATATCGCCAGGGAGAAACCGAGGGAGCGGATGTTTTGACCCTGACTCCGTCCGACCATGGTGCCAGATCACATTTCAATGTGTTGTTATCTTTGGGCTGAAGTTCCATGGCTGCGTAGTCAGTCAAATCGGCCTCGTGAATGACCAGATACAAACCATCGTCGGTTTGCAATGTAAGTGGAGTGGTTACAGCTTTCACGGGTTCTTTTTTTGGATTATCGCCCGCGTAAGAATCGCCGTGTTCAAGCCGCGTCTGCCGCAGCAACTCGCTCAACCGCGTTTTGGAATAAAGTTGTTCGGAAGCTTGCGGACGAAAGGCCGGTTGCCACAAGGCCATGTGATCGGAAGGAAAAACAAATTCCGTCAGTTCATCCATGATGTCAAAATCCTTGAGCGCGGTTTGTTCAGGCCATTCGTAACGGAAGGCGATGGCGTCATCGAACACGCGAAATATAATTCGCAACTTGCGTCCCTGATCGCCAACTTGCTGTAGAGTGACCGCCAGTTCATTGTAATGGTTGCGCACCTCTTTTTGTTCACCCCAAGGCTGCGTCCAAGTTTCATCCTTGGACGATTTTTTAGTATCAAGCAGCGCAAAACCAGATTTCATCGAGCCATCTTTTAATTCGAAACCAAGCGCCGATTGAAGAATGACTGGGCGTTTCTTGAAGTTCACCGCATAAGAGGGTGTTCCGTCCATCAGACTAAAAATTAATGAAATTTTATGGTTGGGCGAAACAACGGCTCTTTCAACATGTGCTTTTTCTTCAACCGGCGTTGCCGACACCCAAACCATACCGCTCCAAAAAAATAATATAGTGACAGCGACGAGAAAAGATAAACAATTTTTCATAGAAACAATGCCAGCTTATTAAAGGTATTTAGGCGTGGCATATTTTACCGCCAACGCAAGGAAGTTATTCTGCTGCGGTAGACCATTGTACGCTATCATAAGCCTTACTGCTAATGGGGGCATCTGATTGCACGCTACTTTGACCGCCGCCCGTAACCGAGATAGGTTGGCCTGGAGTTAAAATCCCAAAGAACTGTCCCCAAGTGAGATCGCTTGGCAACGAGGGCGCAGAGTGACCATCCACATAGACAATATTCACTCGGTTATTGTGTTTAGCGTATGCAGTCTGAAGACGCCCATTTCCGATAGTGCTATCGGATATAGGTGCGTTGGGACCAGGGCCAGAATGGGCTACCCAAACGGCATCTAGCCAAGCAGCCCCGCTGCTTTGGTTGTTGTTAGGGTCATTTGAACCGCTGGTATCAGTGATGGCTACCGCGTCCGATGGCCTCGTAACAAAAGAGGATTTGAATGGTTGGCTGCTGACCATATTGCCAGCGGAATCTACAGTACCAAAAACCTTCAAGTCATTGAATCCATAAGAAAGAAAACCGGTTATGCTCGGATCCCAAGTTCCGGTTATACCAACACAAGTCAAACCGCGGTGCCGAGCGGCACACACCCAGGTCAAATTATTAGGCATATAAGGAGCCATCATGGGAGCTGGATCATTTGGTTGCAGGACCCCGTTAACTCTTTTAGTGTTAAACCACTCTCCTCCACAAGGCACACCATTTGCATTTTGGTAAGGCCCTGGTAACCACTCCCATGTCGGAGACGGAAAATAATCTCCGTTGTCACCCGTATACATTGTAAAGGCAAGCGCCATCTGTTTGGTGTTACTCAAGCAGGATATCGCCTGCGCGCGTTGCTTTGCCTTTCCCAAAGCCGGTAATAGCATGGCTGCCAAAATAGCGATAATTGCTATAACGACCAGCAACTCAATTAAAGTAAAACCCGATTTTGAAGGTCTTGCTTTGAAGTCGCCTTGGAGAAACTGAATTGGTTGGTTTAGCAATTCTTCTCTTTGTTTTGTGTTGATGCTTGTGTTACAAGTCAGATTCATATTTTTCGTTGCAAAATCGTTTCAGTGATGCCGTTACTTTAAGACACTACTTGGTTGCACAATAACTGGTGACGCTCACAACTTAACACTTTTACCCCAAACTAATAGTCGCATAAAGCGGTGACAGGGTAACGGTTATCCTTTTTACTCACTTTTCACTTTCACAAACCAAACAATAAATCATCTAGAATTTATTTTGCCAAACCGGCCGCTAGACATGCGTATCTAATATATTGAGAACAAGTCGATTATGACAATTCTTCTACCGGAATCAGATTTTATAGCCATGTCGCCACTTCATGCGACTATCGTAAAAACCGTGTTAAGGCTAAAGTCAGGCATCGCAAATGAAAATCATGTTTTAAAAAGCAGGCAGACCTTGATTTCATCAGCGGAACCTTAAACATTAACTAAATCAAAAGAGAAATAGACTTATGAAACAACATACAAAATGGTTCGGAACAGCGGTGGCAGTGGCTGGCGGCTTGGTAATAGCCAGCTCGGCGCAGGCCCAATATGTTACTGGGGACACCTTTTTGGATAACATAACCGTTGATGGTGGGACTTTGGCTTCGACTTCGGATGGGGCGAGCGGTCTTACCGTTACAGCACCAGCCGGTACGGGTTACGCTTATGGCAATACTGACATCCCAGTGGGTGAACAGGGAGCAGCGGGAAGCTTTGCGGGTGACAACAAAGTTATTTTTACATATACGATCAATAGCCCGACCCCGGGTACGACCGGTGCTGGATATCCAGCCGCTGGTGCTTGGAGTTGGACTGGAATAACAATTCTACTTGCTGCTAATGGTGGTTCTGACGAGAGGTATCCAGGAAGTGGATATGATAGCCCATTTCTTACTTACAATCAGTTTGTCAATGGAGAAGGTATTGCGAACACTGATGCAGGATACTCATATAATCCTGCTAATCAGCAAGTCACTCAAGTTGCCAATCTTGACGCGACAACTTTAGCAGGCATCGCCAGTGGGACGATAACCGGGATACAATGGTCTATTAATCCAACTGATAGTTTGCCGAATGGATATAGTTTAACATTTAACAGTATTCAACTTGTTCCTGAACCGACTACGCTGGCGTTGGTTGGATTAGGTTTAGCGGGGTTGGTGATTGCACGTCGCCGCGTTAGCGTTAGTTGATTCTGTTTTCAAATCTGATGGTCATTCAAACTCCGCAACGGTTTTAACCGTTGCGGGGTTCTTGTTTCTGTAAAAATTCCAGTAACTGAATTCAGAAGTGGTCTATGCTAACATTTTGGACGGCTAAGCCTTTAAACTATATTACATTAAGTTCGCTTCGTCATCCTTCGCTATAATTGGACATTTGCCCTGTCACCGTTTTATGCGACTATCATTGATAAGTAATTCACGTTATCTTTAAAAAGCATCACAATTTTAGTCACGACAACTAGAAGCTTTGCGCTTGATTTCAAGCCTAATTAGATTTAATTGCATCACCCAAACAAACTTAACCATGAAAACAAAACAAATCTTTGCGGTTTTAACCATGCTGTCAATGTTGTTTTTTACCTCCGTTAGTCATGCGCAAACTTACATGCAGATTTACAACAGCGGCAACTGGTCTTCCACCGTCCCGAATGCGCCATGGCCTAGCGGAGTTTTGCCGACAACAAACACTGAACTATATGTTTATGATAATGTGGTTATTACTAATGATATGACAAATGCGGCGTGCCTGTTTCTTTCCAGCGCATTCGGCACGAACCAGAACGGGACGGTACTCATGACACCGGGTTCGACACTACTTGTGGAAGGCACTGAAGGCGCTTCAAGTCAAGGTTTGGGAAATTTGATTGCCACTGCGACTAACTGCACCGTCATTTACGCAAACAACGCTTACTGGGCCATGCGCACTGATTACTGGAATCTAGTGTTTAGTGGTTGGGGAGACTTTTACACCGGATCACAGAATAGCTATCCTGCTACAGCTATGACAATTTATGGGAATTTTACTGTGAACGGAACAAATATTCCACCTGATCAAACTAATCTTTATACTGGTTGCTATGTGCAGTTGGGCGCCGATATGGACGTTCGCGGCAATCTTTATGTTGGGCAAGGTAGTTCTTGGGACTGCTCTCTTGCTAATTTTACAGTTGAAGGTAGCACTATTATCGATGGTGGTCTTTTGTGGGACCAGTCTGCTGGTGTTGGCACCAATTACTTTGGCGGCGGCTTATCAATACTTCCCAATACCAACAATTTGGATATCACTAAAAGTTCTTTTGTCCTATACCAAAGGTTTACCAATGGAGAGCCTTTGACTATCAACGGGGTATGGAACCCTGCTGTTTCAAATATATATATGGGTTCTTGGTATTTGACAGACGCTTCAGAGTGGACTGTTGGCGGGAATTTTACAAATAACGGCAGGGTGGGATTCGGCACAAATTATGGCTCGGTCACTTTTAGCGGCACTGGCGCGAATTTTGGATCAACCAATTACGGCACAGGTGTCATCACCGGCAGCAATGCGATTTTTATGCCGACTATGACAATAGACGGAACCTATACTGTCAGCGACACGATAAATCTTTTAACCAACTATCCGACAGTTAATGGAACTGTAGTATTTGACATTGGCAACACCAACTTGGCATTTGACGTGTTATCCAATACGTTCGACCCAATTCAGATTACTCTTAATGCTGGGACAAATTGGTTCTGGTATTCCACGAACGGAACATTGGATATCATTAATTCCGGCCCTCCGCCCATCTCTGGCAACACCTATCAATTTTTTAATAATTTAGGGAATACGAATTATGGTGGGGGATATGCTTCCATTATTCTTCCGAGCCTTACCGGTGGATTAAGTTGGGTTACTAATTTGCTTACCAATGGATCAATTACGGTTGCTGGTGCTGCTGCTCGTCCAGTAATTACATCATCTCACTATAATCCTGCCACTTTGCAGTTTACACTGACGTGGACATCGGTGACTGGCGCTATGTATACCGTACAAGAGACACCGAGTCTGAATCCAATTGCTTGGAGTCCTTTACAAACTAATATCGCATCTGGAGGCAGTACGACAACTACTACAGTTACGATGCCAGCCGGAACGAAAGGCTTCCTTCGGATATTAGTACAATAACTGAGATAACTAGGCGAAGTTGATTAGTAGTTATTGAGTGGGAACAATAAAAGTTGGCGAATTAGTTCGCCGACTTTTATTTGTTATACCACCATACGGCAATGTATGGCCTTGCCTGTGTTCGGTCGTCAAAGTTAGGCCGGAATTTTGGCAGGCTCATTACCAGTTGGGAATCCAACTAGCGTCAAAAGGTCAAACCTAGTGGACTGTAACATTTGAATCTGACTCAGGGAGTATCCGGTTTTTCGTATTTTTGTAAGTCCACTTAACGGGTTTGGCTTGACGATTGTATTGGCGGATGTAGCACAGGAGTTTTTTGGCTAAATCTTTGACGGAACTGAACACCCCGCGCGCAATGACATCGCGCTCGATCTTGGAGAACCACAATTCGACCTGGTTCAACCACGATGAATAGGTCGGCGTGAAATGCAACTTCACTTGCGGATGTTGCTGTAAGAAAAGCTCCACCCTTTCGGTCTTGTGAGCAGACAGGTTATCCACGATCACATGGATCTCGCGCCGCTTGGGTTGGCCACTGACCAACTCGGCAAGGAACGCCACAAACTCGGCGCTGGTATGTCTGCCAGCAGTCTTGCCCAGCACCTCGCCCGTCTGCGTGTTCAATGCGGCATACAGGGAGAGTGTCCCATGACGAAAGTATTCAAAACCATGCCGCTCGGCACGGCCAGCAGACAATGGCAGAACCGGATCCAACCGGTCGAGTGCCTGAATGGCCGTCTTCTCATCGACACAGAACACCACTGCATTGGTGGGCGGTTTCAGGTAGAGCCCGATCACATCGGCCGCTTTCTTGTGAAAGTGCGGATCGTCGCTGGTCATATACCGGCGCATCCGGTGAGGCTGTAGTCCGGCTTTGGCCCATGTTCGCGCCACTCGCATATGACTGATGCCCAGTTCCTCGGCCAGTTTGCGCGTACTCCAATGGGTCGAACCGTCTTTGGGAAGGCGGCGCGTGCAGTCCAATATCTTCGCCTCCAATGCGGGACTCGCGGCTTCAATCTGCCGCCCTGGATGACGAGCGTAGAGTCCGCCCAAGCCCTCAGCTTCATACCTTTCTCGCCACAGTCGCACGGTATTGATGCTACAACGCATCTGTCGGGCCACAACTCGCTGCGGCTGACCTTCGGCCAGCCGCAGAATGATATCAGCACGTCGGACATCTTCGGCGGGAAGACTGCGGCAACGCAGCTTGGCCTGCAATTCGGATTGGTCAGCGGCACTCACTTTTAGCGTAATTGCCATGGGCAAAACCATAGCAAGCTGTGTATCAGTTGTCAATGTTACAGTGCACTAGGAAGCTCAAAGAGAATTTTCGGAGGCGATCCGTTATCGCCCGGATTTTGTCCCGGCGCATTTGGACTTGGGAACGGCATTGGCCGCACAGTGAAAAACAAATCAAGCGCTCGCCCAATTTCGCGCCGCCTTGCAGTTTGACCCGGCCAACAGTTCGGCGCACCAACAGATCGAAACCCTGCCGCCTCAAAACCCTTAATATTTTTTGTGGGGAATTTTGAAACTTATCTTATGGACAAACTCATTATTGCTTCATTACGGAAGGTCTTTGGAAAGTTCCACACGTTTTCCGGTTTGGGCGGATTCCACCGCAGCATCAAGAATTTCGGTCACAATTACGTTTGTTTCAAGTGATAACATTCCGGATGGTTGGATTTCTCCACGAACGACCGCTGCAAGATACGAAATATCATCGCTGGATAAATTAGGCGCCGATGGAACCGGCAAATCCAATTCGCTTTCTTCCGTGCCTGCCTGTCGCATTCGCAACAAATCCTTTCGCGGCTCAAGCAGATAACCGGTGCGGCCATAGATGTCCATGTCTCGTCTATCAAAAGGCCAGTTCCAGGAAGCTTGAATGATTCCTTGCGCCTGCGGATAAGTGAGAATGATGGTCGCTTCATCCTCAACTTTGGGATAGACATCGGGTTTGATATGTTGCGCCACGGCGAAAACTGAAGTGGGACGTTGGCCGTCCATAAACCATGTGATCGTGCTCGCACCGTAACAGCCGAAATCAATCAGCGCGCCGCCGCCATTCAGTTTTGGGTCCGTCAGCCAATCTAAAAAAGCATCCGAACAGCCGGTTTCTTTCGGTCCTTTGTTTCCGGCACAAACAACGATTTTTCGCACGTCGCCGATAGCGTGCTGGTTGTGAACTATCGTATAGGCGGTTTGGTTTGCGGGATACCAAATGGTCTCGTAATCCACGATCACTTGAATGCCGCCTTTTTTTGCGGCTGCGGCGATGGCATGCGCCTGTTCCAAATTTACTGCCAAAGGCTTTTCCAACATGACATCCAGGCCATGCGCGGCGCAGGCTTCCACGGCTTGGCGATGGTCGAATGTGCTGCTGAAAACCGCCGCCGCCTGCGCGTTGGTTTTGGCAAGCAACTCATCGAGATTCGCGGAAAAAAAATTGGTGTTGAAATTAAAGAGCCTTGCGTAGCGCGCTTTCAATTCAGGATTCGCCTCCACAATGCCGACCAGTTGAACATCGTGTCGGCCCTGTGCGCGTTGGATAAAATCGCCGACCGCATCGTGAGCAAGTCCAATGATTGCAAGACGAACAAGAGGTTTTGCATCCTGGCATTGGGCGGCGAATGCCGCAAACCAGAAAAAGAAAATGACAGCAAATTTTTTCATATTAACCTTAACGAAGGCTGTCACTTTAATTTATTTCCCGACTTTCACAATCTTTTTTCAAACTTTATGAAATGGCCAGTGCATCGAAAAAACGGAGACCGCATTGTGGCATGGTTTTTTAAGAGGCTATTTCAAATGCGGGGCAGAATTTCCACCTGTTCGCGTTCGAGCCAGCCGATTTTTCCAGAATCATCGGCCACTTGCACCCAATCGCCGTGTCGGGACAACACTGCAAGTTCTGCACCGTCATGCGCGGTGAACGTATTTTGCGCGTCATCAAACGGTCCGCTGCGCGCCACCAGTTCCGGCGTGACCACTACGGCGATTTTTTTTGAAATGTGAATTGAAACCGCCGCGCTGCAACAAATGACTGACAAAATCATGACAACCGCAACGACGCGCGTGAAACTGCGCAAGAACGTTTTTAACGCCGGCCAAATTTGCATCGCCGCAAGCAATGTGAACGTCAGCCAGAACGAAACCGCCGCCAGCGCCGTCCATTCATTCACCGTGAGCGTGCCGAGCCAGTTTTCCCAACGGCTTGCCGGCGAGGTCGCGCCTTGAACCCGGCTGCGCGCGAACTCCAGATTCGCCCGCACGTCCGCGTCGCGAGGCGACAGTTGCTGCGCAAGCCGATAAGCAGCGATTGCCCGACCTAAATGGCCGGCTTTGAATTCCGCGTTGCCATAATTGAAAAGCAGATTCGGCGAAGTTGCATCCGCCTGAAGAATTTTTTTATAGAAGTCGGCGGCGTCCGCAAATTTACCTTCGGCGTAAAGTTTGTTCGCCGCGTCAAATTGCGCCGAAACATCGGCGGCCATAGCGTTAAAGGCAGAAATCCAAACGGCCATTGCCGTGAGTAAAATTGGAAAGTGTAATTTCATGTCTTCAGATTTTGCAATTCGCGGATGGCGTTTTCAAATTGCGGAATCACCGCAGCCAGTTCTCCGCTCGTGCGCATCGGCGCGTAACGCGCCTGATTGCAGAGTTGAAACAATTCGCGCAAAGCGTGGAGCGTTGCCTCGGGCGCATTGCGGAAAATCGGGTGTTCGTCAATGACCGCTTCGGTGATCGCCGAGGCGGGACAATAGAGTCGCTCGCCAAGTTGTTCCTGCAACAGGCGGAACAGCGTGGCGAAAAATTCGTCGGAATTATTTTCCGCCGCGAACCGGCGGAGATCATTCGTTCCATTTTGGATCAATTTCAAAACGTGCCGCTGCCGCCGCAAGCGCGGGTTGTTCGCCAAATTTTCAGTCCGTCTGCGCCAGACAAACGCGGCAAGAAATGCCAGCACGGGTAAACTTTGCGCGGCGAGAAACGCCGGTTGCATCGCCAATGGCGGAGCGATTTTCTGCAGCGTGCCGAGTTGTTGTTTGATGGGCACAATGTCCTGCGGTTGCGTTGGATTTTCTGCGTCAGATGATTTTGTGGCCGCAAACGTTGGCATAGCCGCCGCGCCGCCGGAATGCACGGCCAATTGCACGGACGGCTGCGTAAGCGTGCGGTAGGTGTTTTGTTCTGGATCAAAAAATGAAAATGAAAACGGCGGCAATTCGTGAACGTCGGTGTTTTGCGGCGTGACGATTTCTTCAAAAGTTTTCGTGCCTTCAAGTCCAAGCTGGTCGGTTGTTTCCATTTTCGACGTGGGCGGATAGGTTTTGAAATTTTTCCAGGCCGTTTGGTCGGGCAGCGTGAGCGAATCCAGGGCGCCGCGTCCCGAAATTTGCACGCGCACGGTGATGGGATCGCCGACGGTGACATTCGTTGGCCCGGCGGTCGCGGTCATCGTGTAATTGCCGACCGCGCCGTTAAAACCAGCGGGCACATTTTCCGTCGGAAGCGGAAGTGATTCTACATTGAGCGAATCGGTCGCGAGTGAAATTTGTTTTTGTTCGCCGCCGAAATTATTAAACGGGTCGCGGATGCCGAATTGGTCAAAGACCGAGTCGCGCGAACGCCCGGATGCCGGCAAAACAATCACGGCGCTGGCGGTGATTGGTCCGATGTTCAACGTCCCGGTTTTGATGACCGTCAGCGCCATGGCCAGCGGAATGACACTGTAAGTGCGACCGCCGATTTGCGCGCGCTGCGTTGAGCCTTGCCCCATTTTGCCAATGGTGAAACCGTCGGCTGGAATCGAAGCAAGTTGAAAATTTCCGAAATTTTGCACGTCATCGCGCAGATAAACCCGAAGCTGGGCGATGACGACTTCGCCCGGATAAAATTTCTTTTCCGGCAGCGCGAATTTCATGAACGCGACCTGCGAGCCGGAATCAACGTCGGCTGCGGTCGGCGTTTGCGGCTGGGTGACGGTCAATTTCACCGGCTGACTGGTCAATTGCTGTCCGTCCACGTCGGCGGTCAGAGCGGGAATGGTGAATTCGCCGGTTTGTCGCGGCGTCAGCGTGAAATGGTGCGTCACAGTCGAACTGGTTTGGCCATTGATGAAGCTGAATTGGCTGGACGGCCCGACATAAGAAATTTGCAGGCCGGGAATATTTGGAGGTATCGGCGTGGTTTGAGGCGAGCCGCCTTCAAAAGTCAGCGACAGCGTGGCGGTTTCGCCGAGGGCAATCGTTTCGCGGTCAAGCGAGGCCGTGAATGTGGCGGCGCGAACTTGTGCGTCTGCCAATGCAAGACAAAACAAAAGCGCGATTGTCGGCCACAAAATAATTTTTTCTCGGCAAATCCAAAAATTCATTTTTCAAAACAACTTAAAATTTCAAAACTCCGTTTCAACAAATTGACAGTGCTCGATGCAAAAATGTTCACCTTCAAATCGCTTTCAGCAGCGCGGCGATCAATCCGTCCGTCGTGTGCTCCTTGGCTTCGAGCGACGGCTTTC
This sequence comes from uncultured Verrucomicrobiae bacterium, assembly GCA_963746345.1. Taxonomy (GTDB): domain Bacteria; phylum Verrucomicrobiota; class Verrucomicrobiia; order Limisphaerales; family UBA11358; genus UBA11358. The sequence continues at coordinate 668,868 of CAVVAN010000004.1, read as the reverse complement.
ACTCCCAAAGTGGAAATGGCTTTGCTCGTTTCCGGGCCGATGGACGCGAGCTTCATTTGCGGAAATTTTTTCAACAATTTCGGCAAATCAAACCGCGCGTTGAAAAATTCAACGGTCGAGCCGCTTGTGAATGTGACCCAATCCGCGCCGTGCGCCAGAAAATTTTCCGCCGCGCCAAAAAAATCTTCGGTTTCGGCGACGGTTTTATAAAGTCCGATGTCGTCCACGATCGCGCCCATTTCTTCAAGCGCGTCCGGCAAATCGCGATTCGCATTTTCCGCGCGCAGCAGGCAGATTTTGCAATTTTCAATGCTGCTGTGTTTTGCAAATGCTTCGGCAATTTTTCTGCCGATAAATTCTTCCGGCATCAAATCCACTTGCAAATGCAATTCGCGCAATTTCGCGGCGGTCGCCGGACCGACGGCGGCGATTTTCGCGCCGCCGATGTCGCGCAAATCGTGGAAGCGCCGGAAGAAAAATTCAAAGAATGTTGCCACGCCGTTCACGCTTGTGAAGACCAGCCAGTCGTAGGAATTCAGCGCGAGCAAAGCGTCAATGAAATTCTGCTTATTTTCAGGATCAACGCCTTTGACGGCGGGAATTTCCAGAACGTCCGCGCCAAGTTCGGAAAGTTTTTGAGAAAATTTCGGCATTTGCAATCGCGAGCGCGTGACGACGATCCGTTTGCCGAACAGCGGCAGTTTTTCAAACCAATTCAATTTCTCCCGCAATTTCACCACGTTGCCAGAATGGTCAGCGCGGGCGGAGAAATTTTTTTCTCCGCCGCGAGTTTTGCAATCGTCGCCAGCGTGCCGGAAACGGATTTTTGTTTTCCGAGCGTGCCGGATTGAATGATTGCGACGGGCGTTTCCGGCGGCATTCCGTTTGCGATGAGAGATTTCGTCCAGTCGCCGATATTTTCCGTGCCCATCAAAACGACTTTCGTTCCCGGAATTTTTGCGATTTGGTCGTAACGCAGATTTGTTTTCGCGTCGGCGGGATTTTCGTGGCCGGTGAAAACGGTGAAGCTGGAGCAATGATCGCGGTGGGTGAGCGGAATGCCCGCGTAATTCGGCGCGGCGACGATTGAAGAAACGCCGGGCACGACTTCAAAATGGAATTTTCGCCGCCGCGAACGCCTCGGCTTCCTCGCCGCCGCGACCGAAAATGTAAGGATCGCCGCCTTTGAGTCGCACGACGATTTTTCCTTCACGCGCTTTTGCAATCATCAGTTCGTTGATTTGCTCCTGCGAAAATTCCGTCCGCTTGCCGCGCGAAATGATTTCTGCGTTTTCACGCGCGAGCCGCAGCAACGCCGGATTGACGAGCAAATCATAAATGACCACGTCCGCGCGCCGGAGCAATTCCGCGCCGCGCAACGTAAGCAAGCCTGCGTCGCCTGGTCCGGCACCGACGAGATAAACCGTGCCTTTTGATTTCACGCGCACAATTTATCCGAACGGCGGCGGCGGGCAATGAAAGAGGATGAGAGTTTTCTAATTCAACCGCGCGCGGTAGAAGCGCAGTTTGTTGGCCGTCGCCTGCGAGTCGGTAAATTGGAACTGGCCTGCGGCAATTTCGGTCGTTGTGCCAAGAACCGTCCAGTTGTTGACGGACAGAGAAAGGTTGGTGCTGGCCAGAATGGTGTAGGTCGTGCCCGGAGTGTTGGTGAAATTTATTTGGAAACTTCCATTGCCCAGCGTTGCGTCCGTTAAACGCGGCGGCTGATAGTTCAAATCATAGCCGATGACGTCCACTGCTGTCAGGTCAGCAGCCGAAAGAATCGATTCATGACCGGAAGGAACAAAAGCGTCAAACGAATCGGGTGTGCCAGCCGACAGCCAGTCTTGGATGTCTCCCATGGTGACGTTGGTATAAAAGTATTTCAATGCCGTCGCGCCGTCATCCACGGAGAAATAGGCGTTCGTGGCATTGGGATTAAAACTTCGCACGCCATTGGTTGTGAAACGAAAGAGATCGTAGGGGAAATATCCGCTGCCATTGAGACGGAGGGTTGAGCGGCCCATGACTTCGGTCAATTCGTGTTCAGCGACGCCGATGAAATCAAATTTGCCGGATACGGCTCGGTTGTTTGGGTCAAAAGTATAATTAACATTCGTCGCGAAACCGACGGCGCCATCATTGCCGGGATCATTTGGATTCACACCTGAAATGCTTAACGCTTTAGCTTCAGACGATGGAATGCCCCATGTCTGGCCTCCACCAGTTGGATCGCTGGCTGGCAAACTAGCAACGGAATTACTGTCTGCAACAGTTGTGCGCGCGAGAAACAAGGCATTTGTCACGTCGGAATAATCGAAACCGGGGTAATATGAAAAACTGCTTTCGCCCAGATCAATGTCAAGGAAAGGACCATTGTTTGGCCCATAAACGGTGATATTAAGGGTGATGGCATTCGTATAAAGATTCTCAATCGTCTGCACTGCCGCGCCGAACGCCGTCTGCACTTGCGTGAGAGTGCCGATGTTCGTCACGCTCGAATCGTAAGTCACATTGATGATCATCGCGCGCGACGGCAACGACCAAACGCCCGTGATGAACACAATCAAACCGCTTGTGATTAAAAAGTTTTTGAGTGGATTCATGACTTTAGGGTTGGATTCAGACAGCCTACCACTTCATTTACTTTCGTCAACGGCTGCTGGAATTTTTTACGCCGACATTGGGACTTTGCGCTTTGAACTCACGCCGTTGCCGAATATAAATTGTGCGTGTCTCAACCGGTTCAATCCGCCATCAACGCCGCCACGCGATTGTGCGCGGTCTATGGATCGCCCATCGGTCACTCGGCGTCGCCGGCGATGCACAACGCCGCCTTCGCCGCGCTCGGCCTGAACTGGCGCTACCTCGCATTTGAAGTTGACCCGAAAAATCTGCGCGCTGCCATCGAAGGAGCGAAGGCGATGAACTTCATCGGCCTCAACCTCACCGTGCCGCACAAATTGCTCGCGCTCGAAATTGTGGATGCGTTGGATGACTCCGCCAAAACATTCGGCGCGGTCAACACCATCCGTTTTGAAATGCGCAATCCCGCCGGTGCATGGATACCGCTGCGCGAATCTGTCGGCGCGGGCAAGCCATTGGAAATCCGCGCGCACGGTTTCAACACGGATGCCGTTGCCATTGCCCACACATTGCGCGAAGATTTGGGATTGGAATTGCGCGGCGCAAAAGTTGTTTTGCTCGGCGCAGGTGGAACCGGACGGGCAGTAGCATTGAAACTTGCGTCAGAAAATGTCGCGGAACTGTCTCTCGTCAATCGCACGCAAAACAAAGCCGTGGAAATTGCGGACGAAATCAAAAAACGTTTTCCGACGGTGCGCGTCAGTGTCGGCTATCCAAAAAATGACGTTGATCTTTTGATGAACACAACTTCGCTCGGTTTGAAGGCGAACGACGATTTGCCTTTGGATGAGAAACAATTTTCATTGAAACAGGCGCGCGCGGTTTATGACATGATTTATCGTCCGGTGGAAACGAAGTTGCTCGCCGCCGCGAAAAAATCCGGCTGCAAAACGGCCAATGGCATCGGTATGTTGTTACGTCAGGGCGCAAAGGCGTTTGAGATTTGGACGGGCAAACCCGCGCCATTCGATGTGATGCGACGCGCACTGGAACAAAATATTTATGGGCATTGACGCGATTTTCAACATGCATAATTGGTCGCTCGTGCCGTTTCATTTCTGGTCGCTGTGTTTTTTTGCGCTCGGCTGCATCGTCGGCAGTTTTTTGAACGTGTGCATTTACCGGATGCCGCTGGGCATGAGCATCGTCTCGCCGCCATCGCATTGCCCGCACTGCAAATACGCGATCCCGTTTTACCTGAACATTCCGCTGGTGACGTGGCTCGCATTGCGCGGTCGCTGCAAAAATTGCGGCGTGCCGATTTCGCCGCGCTACTTCATGGTCGAATTGCTCACGGGCGCGGCGTTTTTGAGTTGCTGGCTCGCCTTCGGTCATCAGTCGGCGTGGCTGGCCATTGTTTATTGCATTTTTCTCGCCGGACTGATTTGCGCGACGTTCATTGACTTCGAGCATTTCATCATTCCCGACGAAATCACGCTCGGCGGAATGGCCGTCGGCTTTGCGGCATCATTTTTTTTGCCGTTGCTGCACGATGCAAATACTTTGGATGCGGGAATGTTGCAGAGCGCGCTTGGAATCGTCGTTGGCGCAGGCGTGATTTACGCGATTTTGCGTTTGGGAAAATTGATGTTCGGGCGGCAAAAATTAAAATTGCCGGCGGAAACAAAAATTATTTTCTCCGAAACATCCGTGCATCTGCCGGACAAGGAAATTCCCTATGAAGAAATTTTTTATCGCGAATCCGATGTGATTGTTCTTCATGCGCGGACGGTGGAATTGATTGATCGCGGCTACGAAAACGTGACGCTGCGGCTTTCGCCCGCCGTGCTGAAAATTGGCGACGAAGAAATCAGTCCCGACGCCGTGCCGTATTTGGAAGTCGTCAGCGCGGAAATTATTTTGCCGCGCGAGGCGATGGGTTTGGGCGACGTGAAATTCATGGGCGCGATTGGCGCGTTCATCGGCTGGCAAGGCGCGATGTTTTCGCTGATGGTCAGTTCGATGATCGGCGCGGCGGTCGGAATCATTTTGATTTTGATGCGGCGGCGCGAATGGTCGTCGCGAGATGCCTTACGGCCCATACATCGCGCTGGCGGCGGTGATTTGGATTTTCGGCGGGAAGAAAATTTTCCAAGCGCTTTTCCACTAGCTGCTTTGTAGCCGCGTTTAAAAACGTGGTCGGTTCTCCGCGCTTTGACAAGCGCGGCTACTTCAAATCGCAAAATCCGTGTATTCCGGTTTCACGGCTTCGGTGGGCGGAAACAACATTCCGGCGGCGACGGTCGCGTTCGTGCCTTGCTCAATCAAAATGAACGCGCCGGTCAGACGATTGGAATTGTAACCGTCGAATACGAGCGGCTTGGAAGTCTTCAAGCGGATGACGCCGATGTCGTTCATGCCGAGTTCGCCCGGATTTGGTTCCGGCTCGAAATTTTCCAAATTAATTTTGCTTTCGAGCGACGTGACGATGGTTTGGACGGTCTGCGTGTTGTGTTTTAGAAAATATTTTTTCCCCGCCGCGACTGGTTTCGAATGCATCCAACAAATGCGCGCGTGCAAATCCGCGCTGCGACCGGGAAGATTCTCAAGGCCGACAATCATGTCGCCGCGGCTGATGTCAATGTCGTGCTCAAGGCAAATGGTCACGGACTGTGGGCAAAACGCTTCGTGCAACGAACCATCAAGCGTCCAAATATCTTTCACACATGTCTTCACGCCAAGCGGCAGCACGACGACTTCTTGTCCTGTGCGAATAATTCCTGCGGCGATTTGTCCGCTCAAGCCGCGAAAATCGTGCAGCTTCGCGTCGCGCGGATTGTTCGGGCGATTAACCCATTGCACGGGAAATCGCAGCGCGCTCAAATTCCAATCGCTCGCGATGTGAATGGTTTCGAGATGCGCGAGCAACGGCGGCCCTTCAAACCACGGCGTGTGCGGCGAAGTGGTGACGACGTTGTCGCCATTCAGCGCGCTCATCGGAATAAATTTCACGTCACGAAAAACGTCGAGCTTTGGAATAAAATCTTCAATCTCGTCGCGGATTTCGAGATAGCGTTCTTCGCTCCAACCCACCAAATCCATTTTGTTGACGGCGATGACGAGGTGCGGAATGCCGAGCAGCGACGCGAGATAAATATGCCGGCGCGTCTGCTCGATGACGCCCGCGCGCGCGTCCACCAGCACGATGGAAAGATTCGCCGTGCTCGCACCCGTGACCATGTTGCGCGTGTATTGCACATGACCCGGCGTATCGGCGACGATAAATTTCCGCTTCGGCGTCGCAAAATAACGATACGCCACATCAATCGTGATGCCTTGCTCGCGTTCGGCGCGCAAGCCGTCGGTAAGATTCGCCAGATTGATTTGTCCGCCGCCGGTGATGTCCGCGCTACGTTCGAGCGCCTCGATTTGGTCTTCCATCAGCGACTTGGAATCATAAAGCAACCGGCCGATGAGCGTGGACTTGCCATCGTCAACACTGCCGCAAGTGTTGAAGCGCAAAATTTCGATTGGATGTTGCGTGTGAGGCATCTTAAAAATACCCCGCTTTTTTCCGGTCTTCCATCGCGGCTTCGCTGGCTTTGTCGTCAGCGCGCGAGCCGCGCTCGGTTACGCGCGCGGCGGCAATTTCCGCGATGATGTCGTCCACGGAATCCGCCGGCGACTCGACCATGCCGGTGCTGATGATGTCGCCGATGGTGCGCACTCGCACGACAAGTTCCTGAACTTTTTCCTTCGGCGTCGGCGGCAGCAAATCCGTGACCGGCAGCCATTGATTGCGACGGCGCACGCATTTGCGTTTGTGACTGAAATAAATCGCCGGCACTTCGAGATTTTCTTTTTTGATATATTCCCAAACGTCCATTTCCGTCCAATTGCTCAACGGGAACACGCGCATGTTTTCGCCGGGACTCACGCGCGTGTTGTAAAGATTCCAGATTTCCGGCCGCTGATTTTTTTCATCCCATTGGCCGAAAGAATTGCGCGGGCTGAAAAAACGTTCTTTGGCGCGTGCTTTTTCCTCGTCACGCCGTCGCGCCGCCAATGTCGCAATCAAATTGAAATTCTTCGATGGCCGCGAGCAACGTCGGAATCTGCAATTGGTTGCGGCTGATTTCACCCGGACGGGGAACGGCGATGCCGTTTGCAATTGCGTCTTCAACTTTTCGGACAATCAATTTCGCGCCGATTTCTTTGGCGCGACGGTCGCGAAATTCATTCAATTCTGGAAAATGATGGCCAGTATCAATGTTCAAAAACGGCATCGGAATATTCGAAGGACGAAATGCTTTTTCCGCCAGCCGCACGAGACAAATGGAATCCTTGCCGCCTGTGAAAATGCAGACACGGCGGTCAAATTCCGCCGCTACTTCGCGCATGGCGTGAATCGCTTCCGTTTCGAGATACTGCAAATGGTCTAAATGATAGGAACTCATTTTGTTGTCCGCAGATTAACGCAGATGCGCGCAGATTAAACTAAAATTCAGATCTGTGAAAATCTGCGGCATCTGCGGATGAATCAAGTTTTTCCGACGGCCCTGCCGCCCCAGGTCGCGTGAAGTCCGCACTCGCGCTTGTCATCGGCTTTCGCGGGATCGAAATAATCCCACTCGTTCGGCAGATGATGCTGTTTCAAATAATTTTCCATGTCCTCGTCGCTCCAATAAAAAACCGGACTGACTTTCAGCGCGCCGAAATTTTTATCTTCGCTCACGATGTCGAGTTCCGCGCGATTCGGATTTTGCACCTTGCGCAACGCCGTGATCCAAACCGTCGGCGCGAGTTCCTTCATGCCGCGCTGGAACGGTTCGAGCTTCATCACAGCGCTGAATTCTTTCAAAGCGGCTTCGTCGTCGGTGGACGGAATTTCGCCGTAAATCGCGTCGCGATGCGCGACGGAAATTTTCGGCAGGAACGGTTTCAAGTTCAGCTTGAGCAATTTTTTCAATTGCTCGGCGTGCTGGTAAGTCGCCGGCCGATTGTAGCCGTGGTCAACCCACAGCACCGGAATGTCCGCCTGCATCTGCGTGGCGAGATGCAAAACGACGGCTTCGTAAGGACGAAAATTCGTCGAGACAATCGCGCGGCCTTTGGCTTGCGCGACGGCCCACTTCACAATTTCGAGCGGCGATTTGTTTCGCAATTCGGCGTTGGCATTTTTAATTTGTTCAGCAGTCATTTTAATTAATTTCGATTTCTAAAAAATCTCCGGATTTCAATGAATCTAGCGTCGCGCGAATATGAGGCGCGATCCGCTTGAGAATTTTCAATTTGTTGGTCGGCAAAACCAGGATTGCAATTTTGCGCGCGGTCAGATTTTGCTGATAGCTCAAGTTTTTATCCGCCGTGATCAGAACATCGAACCCGTTTTTTTCGGCGGCGGCAATCAGATCGCCGTTTTGCAATTCTCCCCAGCCTTGAGATTGCGCGGTAAAAATTTCATGCCCCGGCAATGCCCCGCGCAGCGGACGCGGCATATTCACGTCGAATAAAATCTTCATGCCGCGACCAGCATGGATTTTTTCGCGTATTCAAGGACAGCCTGCGCCTTTTCGCGCGGGATGTCGGGAAAAGCGTCCAGCCATTCGTCGAGGCTCACGCCGTCCTCCAGGTTTTCAAACAGGCTGTCAATCGGCAGCCGGGTCTTGTAAAAGCAAGGCGCGCCGCTCATTCGTCCGGGGTTGATCCAGATCAACGGATTTTTTTCATCGGGCAGCAACACGTCTTTGTTCATGCGGATAAAATTACAATCAATTTTAATTTGCGGCAACAGCTTGTTCTTTCAGGAAAATTCTGTCACACCAGTCGCCGAAACGTTCGCCGGCGTTGCGTTCCTTCACGAAGCGCACGAGGACGGGGCGCAATTCATTTTCAATGTCCGGGTCTTTGACGGTGTCTTTCCAGACGCGATTGAGCCGCGTGCCGGTGGCGTTCGCGCCGAGCCAGACCTGATAGCGTCCCGGCGCTTTGCCGACGAACGCGATCTCCGCCATGTAAGGCCGTGCGCAACCGTTCGGGCAGCCGGTCGAGCGGATGATGATTTCCTCGCCGCCGAGGCCGAGGTCTCCGCAAAGTTTTTCGATGCGGTCAATCAAACCGGGCAGCATGCGTTCGGATTCCGCGAGTGCGAGGCCGCAAGTCGGCAGCGCAGGGCAGGCCATCGAAGCCGCGTGCAAAATGCTCGCCTGATTTTCCGTCTTCACGCCATGCGTCGCGAGCAGCGCTGTGATGGCAACTTTTTCGTCGTGATTGGCGTTCGCCAAAATCACGTTTTGGTTTGCGGTCAGGCGAAATTCGATTTTCGGAAATTTTTCTGCAATTTGTCGCAGTGCGATTTTTTGCGCATCTTTCACGCGACCAGTTTCAACGAACAAAGTAAAAAACCATTTTCCGTCCGCAGCTTTGTTCCAACCGTAAAGATCGCCCATCGAAGTGAATTTGTAAGGCTTGACCGCTTCAAGTTTGATGCCGGCGCGTTTTTCCACTTCTGCGCGCGCCCAATCCGCGCCGCGTTCTGCGATGACGTATTTGAGCCGCGCGTGCTTGCGGTCGGTACGGTCGCCGAAATCACGATGAATCGTCAGCACGGCTTTCGTGACATCCACCACTTTGTCCGCCGGGAAAAATCCGATGACGCTCGCAAGTCGCGGATACGTTTGCACGTTGCCATGACTGCGACCCATGCCGCCGCCAACCGCGAGGTTGTAGCCGACAAGTTGGTCATTTTCGACAATCGCGATGAAGCCGAGGTAGTTTGTAAAAACGTCAATGTCATTGACTGGCGGAATCGCGAATGCGACTTTGAATTTTCGCGGCAAATAAGTTTTGCCGTAAAGCGGGTCAACGAAACTTTTGTTCGCCTCGTCTTCAAGATTCAACTGCACGCCGTCAATCCAGATGGAATGATACGCCTTTGTTTGCGGCGCGAGCATCATCGCGATTTTTTGGCAATCGGCAAAAACTTCCTTACGCGCGTTCGTATAAGCGGGCGTGGGCGGTGCGAGGACGTTGCGGTTCACGTCGCCGCAGGCCGCGAGCGTCGAGAGCAGGCATTCGTTGATGCCTTTGATGACGGCGCGCAAATTATTTTTCACGATGCCGTGAAACTGGATCGTCTGGCGCGTCGTGATTCGCAGCGTGTTATTGCCGTAAGTCGAGGCAAGTTCGTCAAAAGTTTTCCATTGATTTGCGGTCATCACGCCGCCGGGAACGCGGCTGCGAACCATCATGATGTATTTCTTGCCGGTCTTGCGCAAATCGCGGTCGTCCTGCTGATAACAGCCGTGAAATTTCAAAAATTCATAATCGTCCTGGGAAAAATGATCCACGGCTTCGTCCGCGATGGTCGCGGCAATTGTGCCGGCAATGGTCGGGATCGCGGCCTTGATTTCTTCGTTGTGCGTTAATTTGACTGGTGCTTCAGCGCTCATAAGCGAACGTTCAAAATAGCCGGTTAAAAGTATTTATTCAAGCACGGCTTATTTTTGTAACTATAAACCGGCGCGAAACGTCTTAATTTTGTCATCGTTTTTCAACGCAGATTGATTTCATCACAATGAAAATATTAATCATCATTTTGCTGGCCGCGGGCGTGGCTTGCGCATCAACTTTTTTTGTGGTTTCAAGCCAGAAAGAGGCGCAATTGAAAGTCGCCCAGGCAAATTGGGACAAGGAAAAAGCCCAGCTCGAAGCCGCCGCCAAAACGAACGTTGCGTCGGCGCAAACCGTCGTTGTATCCGCGCCGTCGTCGTCCGCGCCCGCCGAGGAATCGCCGGAGGACATTCTCAATGATTTGCTTGCCGTCAAACTCGGTTCCGGCGAAGCACGCAACGCGAGTTTGCGTTTTGTCGTTTTCAAATTGGAAAGTCTCGCGCAACGCGGCGTGACGGCGGTGCCGGCCATCCGCTCGTTCATTGGCCGCAACGTGGATGTGGATTACAGCGCAGAGGAAAACCAGAATGGCAATGGCGCTGACGCGAACGCCGCCAACGGCGGAAATAATCAAACCAATAATAATGGCGGCGGCAACAACCGCCGATTCAATCGTGGCGGTTTCGGCGGCGGCGGCGGATTTGCCGGCGGTGGTCGGCGCGGTCGCAATTTGCAAAATTTGCGGACGGATTGGGTTTCGCCTCCGTCGTTGCGGCTCGGCCTGGTCGGCGTGTTGCAGGAAATCGGCGGCCCGGAATCCGAGCAGGCGCTGGCGGAGATGTTGAGTTCAACCGCGCGCGGCGTTGAAGTCGCCTACCTTGCGCGCGTGTTGGAAGAAATTGCCCCCGGTAAATATGCCACCGCCGCCTGCGCCGCAGCGAAGGAACTGCTTTTGAATCCGCCGTCGGTTGACGACCCCGATCAGCTTGATCAATTGTCCAAGTCGTATCTTTACGGCGTGCTCGAAATGTTTCACGACGCATCGTTTGCGCCAAACGCGGAGCAGATGCTCGTCGGCCCGGACGGGCGGCTGGATCAGGACGCGATGGATTACCTCAACGACGTTTTGAAAGACCAGTCCGTTTCCGCGCTTTATTCGGCTTACCAAAACTCAAATCTCACAAACCAATTCGACAAAATGAATCTGGGACGTGAAATTCTCAATTACGTCGGCCAAAATCCGCAGGCCAATCAATTGTTCACGGACACGATGAGCAACACCAACGCCGATTCACGCATGAAATCTTTCGTTGTCGCTCAACTGGCTGGCGGCGGGTTTGGTCCTTTTGCCGCTGAATCTCCGACTGACCCGCAGGTCGTGAGCGCGCGCGTCCATCTTTTGAACGGATTATTGGCGCAACCGCAATATGCCAACGACCAGCAGTTGTCACAGGCAATCACGGCCACGGTTGATGCGCTTCAAAACGGCCAGCAGGTGGATATGCGGCAACTTTTTGGCGGCGGTCGTCGTGGTGGAGGTGGTGGTTTCGGTGGGAACAACGGCGGCGGTGCAAATAATAATGACAATGGACAATGATTATTTCAGGTGGCCGGAATAAATCGTTGCAACAAAATCGTCGCGCCGAACAAAATCAAAAACGTGAAACTCAAGCCGCGCGGACAAACCGGCGCAACCGCCAGCCAGTCCACAAAAATAATTCCCGCCAGCAAACCGGAAACGATTCTCCCGACATTCACTTCGCCCGCTTGAAAAATCGGTCGCGTGCAAAACGCGATCCACAAAATCAGAATCAGCGAGAGCCAGACTGCCGCCGCGCGATTTTCTTCGGCGTTCATCAACATTGCCAGAAAAACCGGCGCTGCCAGTAAAATCAGCGGCCAATGAGGAATTTTTCCGCGAGAACTTTCCCGGCGCGCGACGTAGCTCAAGCCGACGACGTAAAATGCCAGCGCCGCGCCGCACCAAATCGGCCAGCCGTTCAAGCCGTTTGCTCCCGTCGTTCCCGCGATGACATAAACCCAAAACCGGCACGCGCCCATCAGCCACGGCGACGCGGTGATGAACTTGTGCGTCGCGTTGTAAATCAGGATGAAAATGGCGAGTACCACTGCGAGCACGCCTGCAAATTGCCCGCACAAAATCAAAAGAAAAATTCCCAACGCGAGCCACGCCCAGCCGAATTTCCAGACCGCGTCCGCTGAAATCGCGCCGGAAGGAATCGGACGTTCCGCTCGGCGCTGACGGTCGAAATCCGCGTCAAACGCGTCGTTCAAAAACATTCCGCCGGTATAAAGCGCACTGACGCCGAGAAATAAAAAAGGCAGTTTCCAAAAATTTCCGCCGCCGGAAAGCCACCAACCTGCGAGGCAATTTGACAATACCGTCGGCAAATTGGAAACGCGGCCCAAAACGAGCAACGTGCGAAATCTTTGATTCATCCCGCGAAGGAGAACAGAAATAATCGCGCCTGAAAAGGAAGTTTGAATTGAATCGCCTAACTATTATTAGGCTGCATCCTTTCGTCTCTTGCCAGTAAAAGCTAAAACCAATGCCATTACTTGCAGTAAAATAATCGGAACTCCAAACTTGAGAATCCGACTCAAATAGATGTTCTGCATATCTTCCGCCCGCATCCCCGGCGCATAATCAACAAAACTGGTAAGAATGAAAAACGCTGTAAGCACAATGCTGATAATAAGAACTGAAATGATGGCGTATTTTCTAATCATGTGCTCAATGCTGCCTAACAGTTATTATACGGCGATTTCGCCGTATATCATTTTCATATTTCAAATTTATCTTCTTTAGTATTTCCTTTGTCTAGAAAAATTTTAGTGAAAAATCGTTGAAAACATTGAAACGACAAAGGCGGTAAATCAAACCAAGCTGCGTACTTTCAATCGCGCGAGCGCCCAGTCATATTCCGCCGCAAGCTGGTCAACAACGCTGCGCGATTTCAATTCCGGCGGCAGGACTTCCCAGGTGTAAGTTTCCATTTCGAGATGCGAACAGAGCTTTGGATTTTCGGCGAGCAAATCCAGAACGCCAAGCAAATGGTCGTTCGTGTTTTCAAACGGCGGCGCGGCAGGCGCGTGCAACGGAACGTGAAAATGGATTCGCCATTCTTTAGAAAGTTGAGAATTTTTTGCGGCGAGCGCGTCGGGCAAATCGCGGAAGAATTTCAATTTGCCATTTTGGTCGCGCGCGATGACTTGGTGCAAATAAACGTCGTCGGCAAATTTTTTCAAAGCTGCGCGAGCTTCGGGAGTTGGTTTGGTTTTCAACGCGGAACTCAAATGAATTTTGCTGATTTTGATTCCGGCTTCGCGCAAAGCGGCAATTGCGTTTTGCGGCTCTTCGAATTCAACGGCAAAATGGCAGCAATCATAATTGACGCCGAGAAACTCGTCCAAGCGCGAATCATTTTTGTGTTCGGCGCGAAGCCGTTCAAAAAATGAAATCGTCTCGGCGGAGTTTTCCAAAAGACAAAGCGGTTCGGGTTCAAGGCCGAGATGCAATTTCTTTTTGGATTTTTCGTTCAAATGCGAAATGTGTTCGACGCAGCGCCAAAGATTTTCGCGGATACTTTTTTTCTGCGCGGAGGTTTTAATGAATTCCTTGAACGAGCCGGGCACGGTGCTGACGCTGCCTTCGATTCCGGCGGGCAACAGTTGCGCGAGCAAATCGAAGAGCAGATTTGTGTAAGCGAGGCGCTCCGGCGAAGTCCAATCGGGCAGATAAACTTTTTCCTTGACGCGCGCGCCGTGAAATCGGCCAAACGGAAATCCGTTTATGGTGAAAATGTAGCAATCATTCTTGTCGAGCCATTTTTGGAATTTCAAAAGCGTTTTGCGTTCGGACAATTCGACTGCGGCTTGATTGCTCAAACGCAAGCCGATGGCAAATGGCGCGCGCGGGCAAACTTTTTCACGGACGGCGAGCGCGTGGGTTTTGAGCGAATCAAGCGTTTCCAGCCACGTTTCGCCGCGATGGATGTTGGTGCAGTAGGCGAGGTGCAATCTCTGATTTAATTTCATGGCTGGCGAAATCTGTTGGAACTTTCGCGTGCAAAGATGAAGTGAAATCGCGATTTTGAAAAGTGCAAACGGCGTTGACACGGTTCGTGCGAATGTTTAATGTATTGAAAATTCAAACCAAGTCATGTTGATTCGCATTAGTTTGATTGTGGCCATTGTCGCGGCGCTGGCCGTCGGCGCGCTGAACTTCATCGTGGTGAAAGATAAAATCACCACGCTGACCGACGACCGCAACAGCCAGCGCACCCAGAAGCAGCAGGCGCAGACTGAACTTGCCAGCACCAAAAAAGAATTGGCCAAGACCAAGGATGATTTGGCGCAGACGCAGCAGGAATTGAGCGACACGCAGGCCGCGCGTGACAAAGCGGTTGCCGACGCCGCCGCGCAAAGCAAACGTGCCGATGATTTGTCCGACAAGCTGACCAAGACCACGCAAGAGCGCGATGACGCGCGCAATGGTCTGGCTGCTTACACCGCCACTGGTCTGACTTCAGATCAAGTTGGTAAATTAAATGCCACTCTCAAAAATGCTCAAACGGAAATTGAAGCCATCAACGAGGAAAAAATGGTTTTGCAGCGTGCCGTAAACCGGCTGCAAACCCGCCTCGCAAAATATGAAGGGCCGGAGACCGACATCAAATTGCGCGCGGATCTCAAAGGTAAAATTCTTGTGGTTGATCCGAAGTGGGATTTTGTCGTGCTGAACATCGGCGAAGATCAGGGCGTGCTCGAAGACGGCGAGCTTTTGGTCAGCCGTGACGGCAAGCTGGTTGCCAAAGTTGTGGTTCGCAGTGTTGAGAAAGATCGTTGCATCGCCAACATCGTGCCGGGCTGGCAATTGGGCGAAGTCATCGAAGGCGACGAAGTCACTCCCGCGCATCCGGCTTCCTGAAATGAAAATCTGTGCCGGCCAAATTTTTTTACTGCTGGCTTTTGGCGCGATTCTGCTGGGAGTCGGCGGTTGCACAACTAACGAACCGGAAAACGCCTCCGTCCGCCCATGGAATTCGCCGCAAAGCTGGGAAAATGGCTCGCCGATTATGAACCAGCAGCATCAATGATGCCGGTGCTGGAAATTATCCCGCGACTTTCACGCAGCGCGTCGGCGTCAAAATAAAATCCATCCGAATGTCGTGGGATTCTTTTGGGACTTCGCCCACAATTTGTTCGTCAAATGCGATTCCAATTTTCAAGCCGCGAAATTTTTCCAGCAACCGGTCGTAAAAACCTTTGCCGCGACCAAGCCTGCGTCCTTGCAAGTCAAACGCAATTCCTGGAACAAGAACCAAATCAATTTCGCGCGATGGAATTTCAACGCAATTATTGTGAGGCTCGCGAATGGAAAACTGTCCCGAAATGATTTCGTCCTGCAAACTTTGAATGCGGCAGGCAATGTAACTTTGGCTTGCCGGATTAAACCTCGGCAGCGCGACGATTTTCCCCGCCGCAAAACTTTCTTCGAGCAGCGGCCATAAATCCAATTCAGTTGGCAAAGGTGCAAAAAATAAAACTGAAGCCGCGCTTTTAAAAAAGATTGTTCCTCCAATTTTGCGCGGAGCTTTTCGGAATCCGATTTGCGCTTTTGCGGCGACAAACTTTCCAGCTTCGCGCGGATTTCGGCGCGAAGTTTGTTTTTTAATCCGTGTTTGTCCGTGTCCATCCGTGATTTATTTTGGTTTTTTTATTTCAGCAAATTGCGCGCGCCATTTCTCGACGCGCTCCTTGATTTTCTTTTCCACGCCTTGTTCCGTCGGCTCGTAATAAATTTTGTCCGCGCCCAGATAATCCTGCGCGACAAAATGATCTTTTCCTTCATGCGCGTATTTGTAGCCTTCGCCGTGGCCGAGTCGTTCCGCGCCTTTGTAATTGTATCGCGCAAATGTTCCGGCACGGCGAGCGTGCGGCCGGATTCCACGTCCTTCATCGCCGCGCCAATCGCCATGACGCGCTGAATTACTTTTTGGCGCGGTCGCGATGTAAATCGTCGCTTCGGCCAAAGGAATCCGCGCTTCCGGCCAGCCGACAAATTCTGCCGCTTGAAACGCCGCATTCGCCAGCACCAATGCCATCGGGTCGGCCAAGCCGACATCTTCCGCCGCGCAAATCACGATGCGCCGCGCGATGAAGCGCGGGTCTTCGCCCGCGTGGATCATCTTCGCGAGCCAGTAAAGCGCCGCATCCGGGTCGCTGCCGCGCATGGATTTGATGAACGCGGAAATCGTGTCGTAATGCGCGTCACCGTCGCCGTCATAGACGACGGCTTTTTTCTGGATGCTCTGCTCGGCGACTTCGAGCGTGATTTGTATTTCGCCATTTTTTTCCGGCGCGGTCGTGAGCGCGGCGATTTCCAGCGCGTTCAGAGCCTTGCGCGCGTCGCCGTCGGAAATTTTGGCAAGATGGCGCAACGCATTTTCATCGGCGGAAATTTTCATGTAACCCAAGCCGCGTTCCTCGTCTTTCAACGCGCGTTGCAAAAGCGAAAATAATTCTTCTTCGCTCAACGGGCGCAGTTCAAAAATCTGCGAGCGCGAAACGAGCGGCGAATTGACGAAGAAAAACGGATTGTGCGTCGTCGCGCCGATGAGTTTGATGACGCCGCTTTCAACGTCCGGCAGCAAGAACATCCTGTTGCGCTTTGTTGAAACGATGGATTTCGTCAATGAACAAAATCGTGGATTGGCCTGTGTTTTCCAGGCGATTTGCCGCCGCGGACAAAACGCGCCGCATGTCGGCGACGTTGGATTCCACGCCGCTTAACCTTTCAAATTTGGATTTGGTCTGGCGCGCGATGATTTGTGCGAGCGACGTTTTGCCCGTGCCGGGCGGCCCGTAAAAAATGAGCGACTGGATTCGGTCCGCTTCAATCGCGCGGCGGAGCAATTGTCCCGGCGCGAGAATGTGTGACTGTCCGGCGTATTCATCCAAGTTGCGCGGACGCATCCGCGCGGCGAGCGGCTGGTTGCGGAAATTTTCGGGCGCGGGGAAAGATTTTTCTTCCGGCTGGTTTTCAACCGGAACGGAAAATAAATCGTCGCGCGGCATGAAATGAAATTAGCATCGCCGGAAGATTTGCCCAAAAGAAAAAAGCCCGCAACGGGTGGCGGGCTTTGATTTCAAAGCTGAACCAAATTTGAATTTTCAGATTTGAAATCTTGAAAGAACCCCCGCCGTTGCCGTGTGCCACTTGATCCTTTGAACATGTTTTACAACATGTGGAACTCGCGCGGCAGCTTTCGACTTCCAGTGAAGGCGTGTCGGCCACCGCCGCAACTCGTTCCGGGATTCGTTTTACTTACGGTTCAAGGACTGTTGCGAATCACGAACAGGGCAGGGAAATTTTTTGTTCAAAGAGCGTGCTAACTTCTGATGCAGTTATCCTCCTATGCGCAAAATTACTCAAGAAAAAATTTTTGAAAAATTTGTGCTCCGCCAGTTGACAATTCAGAATCATCTGTTCGGAAATTTGCGAAGCGAGGCAGTCATTCCACTTCCGCCGTGACGATGTTGAGGATTTTTGTTTCGCGCCGTTGCAGCAGGCGACCAAAAGGCGCGAGCAATTGCCAGTAGGCAAAAATCGCGGCGGCGCAAAGTAGCGCGGAAAAAATGAAATTCACCGGAACGAAATCCGGCCATCCGGATTTTTGCCAGAGCCATTCAAACAACGGCGGCAAAAAAACCGGCGACATGGCGAGCAGAAAAAGCAGTTGCAGGGCGATCATCAAGATTACCATTTCACTTTTGGCCTTGGTTGGCCGGAGCGAGCCGGGCGCAATGCGTTGCGGCGCGAGAATGGAAATCAAATTTCCGCCAATGGCGATGATGAGAAACAAACTAACGAGTTGAAACAGCGTGGCGACGATAATGAATGGCGGCAATTGAAGTCGTAGCGCGGCGAACGTGAGCAACAATCCGCCGGACAGAAGTCCGACGGGCAGGCTGGCCAGATTTTTGCCGAGCAAAATGAATTTTCGTTCTACCGGAGACAAAATCAAGGCGCGAAAACCGTCGCGGTCGAAGCCGAATTGATTGACGAAAAATTGGATCAATAGAAACAGTGAAAAAACAATCGCGCCGGTCGCGGCGAACGGTTTTGCGGCGTCGGGCAAATGCGATGGCGACCGCATAAAAAATAGCGCCCCCAAAATAACGACGGAAATAAACGAGCTTGCCCACGCCATTTTCACTTCGGGCGCGCGGAGCAGCGAGCGGAACGTGGCCAGCGCAAGCGCGGCGGATTGCTCCGGCACAAATGGAATGGAAAGTTCGAGAAAATCTTTTTTGTTTTTGTCGCGCGGAACGGAAGCCTTTTTTGGTTCCCCAGAAATTTTGATTTTCGCTGCCGACTGTCCGCCAATTTCGCCGTGGTAAAAACGGACGGTGCTGCGATACGCGCGCCGCAATCCGAGTGCGCCAATTGCAGAACAGCCGAGCATTCCGAGCAGCGCGGGCAATGGATTTTTTTCCGCGAGCGCCTGCGCGCCGACGGGCAGCCACAGCGGCGGAATGAATTTTTGCGCGGCAAGAAATTCGTTGAATTTTTCTTTTTGCGCGGCCTGATTAACGGACTGGCTGGAATTGCGTCCGTAACGATGAAGAACATTGAAATAAAGATTCGGTCCCTGACTCAAAAGAATGAAACTGAACGTGATGGCCATGATGACGGTGCGGCGTCGGCGCGGATTGGTCATCAGCGTCGCGAGCCAGCCGCGCAGGCAATACGTCCACGCCGTAATCATAAAAATCATGCTCAATGCGAGCGGAATGAGCAGTGACATTTCAAGGCCGCGCGAAAAAACCAGTCCAATCGCCAGCCCAAGCATCGCGGGCACGATGACGATGATGCTCAACGTGAAATGCGACACGAGATAATTGATGACAAACATCTGGCCGAGCGCGACTGGCAGGTGCATGAGCTTTTGCAAATCAATGGTCTCGGAGCGCTGCAATTCTGTCAGCAAGCCGATCGTCCAAAGAAAGAGAAATGCAATCGTCGCGCCGAGCCAGATGAACATGATCGTCATCGGCGACGCATCGCCGAGTCCATAAAATGCGCCGAGAAAACTGCCGATGAAACACAGCACAGCCTGCGAAAATGCGAAGACACTAATCAGCACTGCGAAAACCGCGCCGAGTCCGCGCGTGCGTTTCCACTGGTTGCACATCAGCCGCCAGCGCAGCCACAGGATTGTTTTGAGCTGTTCCGAATTCATTCGAGCCAGCTTAACTTTTGCGTCTCATGCTCGGTTTCTCCGACGACCGCGAGAAATTTGTCTTCGAGCGAAGAACCGTCGCGCCGCAATTCCTCCATCGTGCTTTGGTGAACCAATTTTCCCTGCGCGATGATGCCCACGTCCGTGCAAAGTTTTTCGACAATTTCCAAAACGTGCGACGTGAGAAAAACCGTCGCCCCGCGCGCGACGCATTGCTTGAGCGTGTCGCGCAAAACGCGCGAAGCGACGGCGTCAACGCCTTCAAACGGCTCGTCGAGAAACAGCAAATCGGGATTCGGAATCAACGCGGCGGCGAGGGAAAGCTTCTTTTTCATTCCGTGCGAAAATTCCATCGTCAATTTTTTTGTCTCATTCGCCAAGTCCATCATTGTCAGCAATTCATCGCAGCGTGCGCGCACTGTCTCGCGCGGCAAAAGATACATGCGCCCGATGAACGTGAGATATTCGCGCGCCGTCAGGTTGTCGAACAGCGCGAGATTTTCCGGCACGACGCCGATGCGGCGTTTCACTTCCAACGCGCGCTTCGGCTCGCTGATGTCTTCGCCGAGGATTTGGATTGAGCCGCTCGTCGGCCCGAGTAAACCCGTGAACATTTTGATCGTCGTGGATTTTCCCGCGCCGTTCGGTCCGAGAAAACCGTAGAACCTGCCGGACTCGACGCGAAGGCTCAATTGATTGACCGCGCGGAACGACCCGAAATCGCGGGTGAGATTGGAAGTTTCGATGGCAACGTTCATGGATTGATTCGCGCAGGCTAATGGTCGTTAGTCACAGTCACCAGCGAAAACTTCCAACTCGCCTTGCGCGATTGCATTCGGCTAGACTTTCAACCTTGTCGCCGGAGAATTTTCTATGTTCTTTCGCGGCGAAGATTTTGCAATTACGATTTAACGATTCAACAATTTAACGAATGACGAGCCACCAAATCCGCCAATCGTTCCTCGATTTTTTCAAATCGAAGCAGCACACCATTGTGCCGTCTCAGCTCGCTCATGCCCGACTCGCCGAACCTGCTTTTCACCAACGCCGGCATGAACCAGTTCGTGCCCATTTTCCTCGGCCAGACCAAATGCCCCTACACGCCCGGCCGCGCCGCCGACACGCAAAAATGCATCCGCGCCGGCGGCAAGCACAACGACCTCGATGACGTCGGCCTCGACACCTATCACCACACGTTTTTCGAGATGCTCGGCAACTGGAGCTTCGGCGATTATTTCAAGAAGGAAGCGATCGACTGGGCGTGGGAACTCGTCGTGACGATCTGGAAATTTCCGCCGCAACGCCTTTACGCCACGGTTTACAAGCCTGACAAAACGAAAAACGATCCGAGCGAATTCGATCAGGAAGCGTGGGATTTCTGGGCGGAAAAATTTCGCAGCGTCGGACTCGATCCCGCCGTCCACATCGTCAACGGCAACAAGAAGGACAATTTCTGGATGATGGGCGAGACCGGCCCGTGCGGCCCGTGCTCCGAACTGCACGTCGATCTGACGCCGGACGGCGACACGCGCGGAAGCCTCGTCAACAAAGGCGACGCGCGCTGCATCGAAATCTGGAACCTCGTCTTCATCCAGTTCAACGCGAACCCCGACGGCACATTTTCGCCGCTGCCCGCCAAGCACGTGGACACCGGCATGGGCTTCGAGCGCGTGACTGCATCATCCAAGGCACGAAAAACTTCACCGATTTCGCCAACGCAAAAATTTCCAATTACGAGACCGACATCTTCCGCCCGATTTTCGACACCTCGAAAAACTGAGCGGCAAGAAATATGGCTCGACCTTGCCGAAGTCCGGCAGCGCGGGCGACAACGAGCAGGAAAAAATTGACGTCGCCTTCCGCGTCATCGCCGACCACATCCGCACGTTGAGTTTCGCCATTGCCGACGGCATCCAGCCCGGCAACAAGGGCCGCAATGGACGTTTTGCGCCGCATTCTACGAGCGCATGTTGCGTTATGCTTCAACGATCGATGTCCAAGGAGACAATTCTACTAAAAACGCAAGACGCTCTTGTAGAAACTCTAGCGATAACAATGGGGGATATTTTCCCTGAAGTTCGCAAAGAAAAAGAACACATCAAAAAAGTTCTTCGCCAAGAAGCCGATGTTTTTAGCCAAACATTTGAAGGCGGTCTCCAATTCTTTAATAGTTATTCTGTCAGCGCCGCCGCAAAAACTTTGGGGGGAGAAATTTCATTTCTTGGCTATGAAGATGACGAGGCGGATGGTGCAAAGGCAAATCAACTTGTGTTGAAGATTGCTGGAACAATTCGTCCTCTTCCAGTGAGTGAGCCTTTTCAGCTTTGTAAGTATTTGCTTAAACAGTCGGGCAAGGTTGGAGTAATTACTGGCGAGCAAGCATTCAAGCTTTACGACACCTACGGTTTCCCGCTCGACCTCACCGAGTTGATGGCACGCGAGCGCGGCTTGACCGTGGACAAAGAAGGTTTTGAAAAGTTGATGGACGAGCAAAAGAGCCCGTGCCCGCGCCGCGCAGAAAAAAGAAGTCATTTCGCTTTCGCAAATTCGAAACGACTGCGCCGACAAATTTTGTTGGCTTTGAAAAATTGGAAGCGCCCGCGCGCGTTCTCGAAGTCGTGGGTGCAAAGACAAAACTGCCGTCATGCTGGACACGTCGCCATTTTACGCCGAGATGGGCGGTCAAGTCGGCGACACCGGCGAAATTCTCGTGGGTGCGAATGTAAATTCACGGCACGGATTGCCAACACGAAAAATCCGGCAACACGTTTCTGCATTTTCTTGAAATAGAAACCTTGAAGTTGGAAAATTTACCAGCACCCGGCGACACGGTTACTTTGTCCGTGGAATTAAATCGTCGCCGCGAGCCATCCAGCGTCATCACACGGTCACGCATCTGTTGCACTGGGCGTTGCACGAAGTCGCGAGCAAGGAAGCGTCGCAGAAAGGCTCGTTCGTCGGGCCGGACAAGTTGACCTTCGATTTCAACAGCGCGCCGCTCACGCCCGCGCAGGTCGCCGACATCGAGAAGCTCGTCAACGAACGCATCCTCGAAAATGCCGGCGTCTCGTGGACGGAAGTGCCGCACGCCGACGTGAAGCACCGCAAGGACGTGATGCAATTCTTCGGCGACAAATACGGCGACACGGTGCGCGTCGTCCAGATCGGCGGCGACGCCGAATAAGTTGGACGGCTATTCGATGGAACTTTGCGGCGGCACGCACACGCGCGCGACGGGCGAGATCGGCTTGTTCCGCATCGTTGGCGAAAGCGCCATTGCGGCGGGCGTCCGCCGAATTGAAGCGGTTGCCGGACTTGAGGCTTATCGCAAGGCGAACGAACGAAGTTGCAGCTCATCAAAAACATCTTGCGGGCAAAGTGAATTCGCCGGTTCACGAATTGGAAAAGAAAATCGAAGTCGTTGCTCGCGCATCAGAAGGAATTGGAGAAGTCGCTCAAGTCGGCCATTCAGCGCAACGCCGCGCAAACTGCGAGCGTGGTTGCTCGGACACGCGCAAACGAAGTAAACGGCATTCCGCTCATCACGCAAAACTTTCGCCGACGTCGGACGCGGATTATTTGCAGGCCGTTGCGGACGCGCTGAAAGGCACGATTCAAAGGCGTGATCGTTCTGGGCGGCGCAGCGAACGGCGCGGTTTCGCTCGTGGCAACTGTTTCAGCGGATTTCACGGCAAAGATTCAGGCCGGAAAAATCATCCAGACCATCGCGCCGATTGTCGGCGGCAAAGGCGGCGGCAAACCGGACAACGCCCGCGGCGGCGGCAAAGATGCCAGCAAACTGGACGAAGCGCTGGCAAAAGCGAAGAGCTTGCTCGGATGATTTTATTGCTGCGCTGGCGGGAATCCCATTCCGCCGCCCATTTTTTTCATCATCACTGACTGCATCATTTCCTGCACGCTGTCGTATTTTGTGAAGCCGGTCGGCGGAGTGAACAGGCTCGCGTCGGGCTTGGAGAAGCTGATGTCTGTGTATGAAGTGGTGATCGCGCTGCCCTGTTCATTCATTTCGATTTTGATCGGAAAATTTTTCAAGTCGGTCGCGTTCCAGACTGTGAACTCATGTTTGGCCCCCGCATTGTCGGTGACGACGGCTTTATTTTTCACACACGGATGGCCGGCCACGGCTTCCTCGCCCAACTTGGTGATTTCAACCTTGGAATCTGCGTTTGTAGTGTTCGCATCGGCAACAGATGGCGTCATTTCAGTGTAGGCTTGGGCGTTTGGATAAATGATAAAAATATATTTTTTATCGGATTGCGAAATCGTCACCATGCGATCCAGCCCCATGGATTTCATTTGCGCCATGGCCTCGGGCGGAATGCCGCCCTTCATGTCCGCCATGTTCATCTCGGTCCTCGAACTGCCTTTGTCGAACGACATTTTGCCGGACATGGTCATCGGGCTGCCGTTGTTGCTCACTTGCATTTCGAGCGTGGCGGAAAATGTCTGGTTGTCGCCGAACAATTTTTCCATGCCGTTGCCGAATTGCGGGGCGTTTGGCATTTGACCGAACAGCGAATATGCGGGCGCAAAACCAAAAGCTAGAATCGCCGCCAGAATCAACGAAAGTTTTTTCATAAAGAGTGAGTTGTTGTTTGAACAATGCCGGGAACTTTTTCAAAGTCGAGTTCAAAAATCCGGCCTCAAATCGCGCCTTTTGCGTGCGTCGCGCCCGCCGATGTGCTACAAATAATATCGTTGTGAATTCATCGCCCGACAAAATTGCCGACCGCCGCGCCGAGGCCGAAAAATGCCTCGCGCGCTCCGTCGCTGACACGCTCGCCGAGGAGCCGACGCTCGAAGCGGTGACGATTGATCCCGCGCGCCAGAAAATTTCCGTCGCCACGCTCGGCCGCACCGACGCAGAAAAACTCACGCAGCGCCTCACGGAGAAATTTCAATCCGCGCAGACTGCCGATGCAGCCCACGCCTGCTCTTTGTTGAGCGGCAAAAGCGATTGCGCCGTCTGCGGCTCGCCGTTTTCCGAGGCCGAACGGAAAAAAATCACGATCCAGCACGACGGCGCAAGCACGACCATCGCGCGCGTGACCTGCCCGACCGCGCCGAAATTCTGGCGCTGGCGCGATTTTCCGCTTCCCAAAATCGTCCCGCGCGAAATCGAAATCCACGACGACGACCACGCACATTGACGAATGGAAGGCTGCAATTGGCCGCCGCGATTTTGTGCGGCATTTTCGGGCTGGCTGGCGACTTTTTTCGCCCGCGCCATTCAAAGATCATTTTCTTTGTCGCCGCGTATCTCGCCGGCGGATTTTATCACGGCGGAAGAAGTCTGGGAACGACTGCAAAAGCGCGCCATTGACGTGCATTTTCTGATGATTGCCGTCGCCGTCGGCGCGGCCTGCATCGGCGCGTGGGCGGAAGGCGCGACGCTGCTGTTTCTATTTTCACTTGTCCGGCGCGCTGGAACATTACGCGCTGGGCCGCACGCAAAAGGAAATCCGCTCGCTGTTCCGCGACGCGCCGAAAACCGCCACGGTGCTCGACGATCAAGGCCGCGAACGCGAAGTGCCCGTGGAAAATCTTCGCGCAGGGATGAGGCTGCTCATCAAACCCGGCGCGCAATTTCCCGTGGACGCGGAAATCTGCCAAAGGCGCGACCGCCGCCGACGAATCCAATCTCACCGGCGAAGCCACGCCCGTGGAAAAAAATGTCGGCGACACGGTTCTTGCCGGAACCATCAATCTTGTGGGGCGCGGTCGAAATCGTCGGTCACGAAACCCGCCGCCGAAAGTTCGCTGCAAAAAATCATCACGCTCATCCGCGAAGCGCAGCAGCAAAAAGCGCCCGCGCAACAATTCACCGACAAGTTCAGCACGGTCTACACTTATTTCGTGCTCGCGCTTTCGTTGGCGATGTTTTTTGTCTGGTGGCTTGGTTTCGGCCTTGCGCCGTTCATTTCCAATGCCGCGATCACACAGCGCGTTTTATCGCACGATGACGTTGCTCGTCGTCTCCTCGCCGTGCGCGCTGGTGCTTTCCATTCCGTCGGCGGTGCTGGCGGCCATCGCGTGGGGCGCGCGGCACGGCATTTTGTTTCGCGGCGGCGCGGCGGTGGAAAAATTGGCGGAAGTCAACATCGTTGCGCTCGACAAAACCGGCACGCTGACGACCGGCGAATTGCGCGTGGAAAAAATTGAAAGTTTTCCGCCCGGACGCGAAAATGAAATCGCGCGGCTCGCCTATTCGCTGGAAAAACTTTCCACGCATCCGCTCGCCCGCGCCATCACGCGCCACGGCAAACAACAAGAAATTGAGCCGCTCGCGCTGGATCATTTTGAATCCGTTACCGGCCAGGGCTTGCGGCGAAACACGACGGCGACGGAAATGTTTGCTCGGCAGACGCGAATGGATCATTGATCGAAGCGAGTCCACTCATGCCAAAATTGATCAGAGCCGACTCACGTCGGCTGCTACGCAGACAGATTCCGGCGTTTCGGAGATCTGGATTGCCCACGGCGATTTGCTGGGGCGGATTATTTTGCGCGACGACATCCGCCCGCAGGCCGCGTCGGTCATTGACGAATTGCGCCACGAAGGTTTGCGCTCCGTTGTTCTGACCGGCGACCGCAAGGCCGACCGCCGAACATTTGCGCGCCGAATTGAAACTGGACGACGTGCGCGCGGAATTGAAGCCGGAACAAAAAGTCGCCGCCATCCGCGAATTGAGCGGGCAGGGTAAAAAAGTCGCGATGGTTGGCGACGGCGTGAACGACGCGCCGAGCCTGGCGGCGGCGCACATCGGCGTGGCGATGGGCGCGCGCGGTTCGGACGCCGCGCTGGAACAGGCCGACGTAGTTTTGATGCACGACAGACTGGAAAATTTTCTCGCCGCGTTCCGCTTGAGCCAGCGCGCGCGCCGCATCATCCGCCAGAATCTGGTCATTTCGCTCGGCACGGTCGTCGTGCTGGTTTCATTTGCGATGCTCGGAAAAATTCCGCTGACGATCGGCGTCGTCGGCCACGAAGGCAGCACGGTCGTCGTGGTGATGAACAGTTTGCGGCTGTTGTTTGGCGGGAACAAACGCGCTTGAATTTTTCATGAAATCCAAATTCATGCGCGAAGCTATCCGGCTTTCGTTCGAAAAAATGCGCGAAAATTGCGGCGGGCCGTTCGGCGCGGTGGTCGTTCGCAAAAATAAGATTATCGGGCGCGGCTGGAATCGCGTCACGTCCGCAAACGACCCGACGGCGCACGCGGAAATCTCGGCGATCCGTGACGCGTGCAAAAAATTGAAAAAGTTCCGGCTCGATGATTGCGAACTTTACACGAGTTGCGAGCCGTGCCCGATGTGTCTGGCGGCGATTTATTGGGCGCGGTTGCGCAAAATTTATTATGCCAGCACGCGCAAGGACGCCGCGCAAATCAAGTTTGACGACGATTTGATTTATCGCGAAGTCGCGCTGCCAATTTCGCGCCGGACAATTCCGATGAAACAATTGCTGCGCAACGAAGCGCTGAAAGTTTTTGCGGAATGGAAAAGCAAACCGGACAAAATTTATTACTGATTGAAATGTCAGTTTGTTTTGCGAAGGAACTTTTCATTGCTTAAAACGTCATAGTCAAATGAAGAAAACTTTGAAATGGATTCTTGTTGCGCTTGTCGTGGCGTTCGTTTGTTTGCAACTGACAAATCCCGCACGCACGAATCCGCCGGTCGTGAGTGATTTGATGGCGACGAATCCACCGCCGCCGAAAATCGCCGCGATGTTGCATGCGGCGTGTTACGATTGCCATTCCTACGAAACGCGCTGGCCGTGGTATTCCCACATCGCGCCGATGTCGTGGATGATCGTGAATGACGTGAACGGAGGCCGCGAGAATTTGAATCTTTCCGACTGGCCAAATGATCCGAAGCGCGCGTCGAGAAGGCTGGAGGACATGAGCGAGAAAATCAGTTATGGCGAAATGCCTCTGAAGAAATACACGGTGATCCACACGGACGCGCGGCTGACTGAAAGCCAGCGCAAGGAATTGACGGATTGGCTCGACGCGGAAGCTGCGCGATTGAAATCTTTGGCGGCAACGGCAAAATAACTTCATGTTGCACAGCGAATTGATTCCCGCCGCCGAAAAAAATTCACGGCTCATGGTGATGCTGCACGGTTTGGGCGACAGCATCGAAGGCTACCGCTGGTTGCCCGAAGCCATGAATTTGCCGTGGCTGAATTATTTATTCGTCAACGCGCCGGACGAATATTACGGCGGCTGTTCGTGGTTCGATTTCCGAACGACATCACGCCCGGAGTTCAGCGCAGCCGGAAATTGCTTTTTGAACTGCTCGATGATTTGCGCGCGAAAAAATTTCCAGACCGAGCAAACCACGCTCGGCGGATTTTCGCAAGGCTGCCTGATGGCGATTGAGGTCGGCTTGCGTTATCCGCATCGCTTTGCCGGACTCGTCGGCATCAGCGGCTGGGTGTTTGAACCGGCGAAATTGCTGAAAGAACTTTCGCCCGTCGCATTGCAACAACGATTGCTCATGACGCACGGCGCGAGCGACCCGATTATTCCAATCGAAAAAGTGCGCACGCAGATTCCACTGCTCAAAGCCGCCGGCATCAATGTCGAATGGCGCGAATTTCCCAAGGCGCACACCATTCACGGCGAAATTGAACTCGCCGTCATCCGCGAATTTGTGCGCGCCGGTTATCCGGTTGTGGGCGGATAACCGGCGCGTCGGTGATGCCGCGCAAGCGCGCGGACTTGGGAAGCTCAAACCTTCACTTCGCGATTCGCGCCGGGCATCCAGATTTGCTCTGGGCGCGGTTGACCGGCGGTTTCCCAATCCATCGCGCTCGCCACGGCTTCGCGCATTTTTGAAAACCACCAGTTGGCGCGGGCGATGCGGCCTTCGCGTCGCGCCGCCAGCGCGCGCGGTTTGATGCCGTTGAAGCCAAGTTCCAGTTGTCTGTCTGTCGCATTTGTTGTCGTCATAATGAACCTTTCTTGCGCGACATTCTGACAGGTAGGGTTGGACAAATGCTGTCCAAGCAAAAGGAATTGCGGGAGTATGTAGATAACGCAAATCAGGTCAAAAGCGGCAACTGGCTTTAACTGATTGTCCCTTTTGCCGGCGCATCAATCAACACGATTGCCCGATTTCAAAGACAAACCATTTTGCAGACATCTCCAATTTGCGTTATCTACATACTCCCGAGGAATTGCGGAAAACGAATGAATCGGGGAAAACTTATTGCAGCAAGTCTTCGAGCTTAATAATATGGACTGAACCAATCAAAACAACCATGACCACAACCAAGAGAGCAATCACAATGAAGGCAACCAGCACGGCAACAAGGAGCACTTTAACTTTTTGCCTGCGTTCACTCCGATTGTGTCGCGGAAATAAAGTTTTTCCTATTGAATCTATAATCGGCATGAATGTTCCTGTCCAATTAAGGCGCAATTCACCGCAACGTAATCGTGTCGCCCGGCTCCAGCGGCACATCGTGGCCGCGCAACAAATCCGCCGGGTCAATACTCGCGGTTTCGCCACGGCGCAACAAAATGATTTCCGTGGGATTTCCGTGGCCGGTGTAATTCGCCGCGACGATGGCCTGCGCCAGCGTCATGCCGTCCGCCCACGGAATTTCGCGATTTTGCACCTGCCCGATGACGACAATGCTCGTGCGTTGTGATCTGGCCATGCTGGCATACGCATCCTTCTGACCGGCCAGATAAGCCGCACGCGCGTCGGCTTTGGCCTGTGAACGCGTCGTGCAACCGCTCGCAACCGCCGCCAAAATCAAAAGGGCTGTGAAAAATAATTTCATCAATGCTTCGCAAAAATTAAATTCCTTCGTCCGAAGATTCCACAGATTTTTTCCACGCTGCAACCGCCGATTTGATTTCCGCCGCGCAATTGGCTCGCGGCTTCACGAATCGCGGCGTGAACCACGGAAATGTCCCGATCAAATCGTGCGTCACCAGAATCTGCCCGTCGCAATCCGCGCCGCTGCCGATGCCGATGGTGGGAATGGAAATACTTTCGGAAATTTCCTTCGCCACCGGCGGCGTCACGAGTTCCAGCACAATCGCAAACGCGCCCGCATCGTTCAAAGCCTTGGCATCATCGATCAATCTCTGATGCTCCGCTTCCTGCTTGCCTTTGATTTGGTAACCGCCTTCTTCGAAAACGTGCTGCGGCAACATTCCCAGATGACCGCATGAATGGAATTCCTGCTGCAACAATCGCGCGGATTTGCGGCAAAATTTCTCGTCCGCCTTCCGCCTTCACAAATTCCGCGCCGGCGGCGACGAGTTTTTTTGCGTTGACCAGCGCGTCCGAAACCGTGTCATAGCTTTTGAACGGCAAATCCGCGCCGAGCAACGCGTTTGGTTTCGCGCGCGCGGCGGCGCGGACGTGATGCTCCATTTCCGCCATCGTCACATGAGTCGTGTCAGGATAACCGAGCACCACCATGCCGAGCGAATCGCCGACGAGCAAAAGTGGCATGCCCATTTCATCAAGCAACTTCGCCATCGGAAAATCGTAAGCCGTGAGCGCGGCGATTTTTTCGCCGCGACTTTTCATGGCGCGAATGCTTTCAACAGTAATTTTAGAATTCATTTTGAAACCGCGGATTACGCGGATTTTATAAATGCGATTTTGTTTTAATCCGCCTAATCTGCGGTTAAAAACTTTTAAGCAATTCCTCCGGCGTCGTCGTCGCCGTGCCGACTTTGCCGACGACAATTCCGGCGGCGTGATTTGAAAGAATCGCCGCTTCAATCGGCGACGCGCCCGCCGCAATCGCCAGCGTGAAACTCGCAATCACCGTGTCGCCTGCGCCGGAAACGTCGAACACTTCCTGCGCGACGGTCGGAATGTGAAATGGTTTTTGTCCGCGCTGGCAAAGTAACATTCCGAATTCGCCGAGCGTGATGAGCAAGACTGCCGGACGCAGTTCGTTCAGCAACCGTTCCGCGACGAGCATGAGATTTTTGTCCGCGAACGGATTTTCATTTTTCGTTTCGTCCGGCAAATCCGCCAGTTCAAAAGCCTCCTTGCGATTCGGCGTGATGAGCGAAAGATTGGACAAATTCAGATGATGCACCGGCTTTGGATCAAGGCTCAACCACACGCCGCGCGCGCGGCACAGCGATTTGATTTCGTTCAACAACGGCTGCGTCACGACGCCTTTGCCGTAATCGCCGACGATGATCGCGTCGGCAGTTTTCAATTTTGATTTCAACGCACTCAATAATTGTCCCGTCAATTTTGCATCCAAACCGTCGCGCGTTTCGCGGTCAATGCGCACGACCTGCTGCTTATGCGCGACGATGCGCGTCTTGACGCTCGTGTGCCGCGAGGGATTTGCCACCAATCCGGCGCAGCCGATTTTTTGCTCGGCCAAAAGTTTTTTCAATTGCTGCGCCGCCGGATCATTTCCAATCGCGCCAAAAATTTCCGTGGAAACATTCAATGAAATTAAATTGCGCGCGACGTTGGCCGCACCGCCGGGCATGAAACTTTCGCGCTCGAAATCCACGACGGGCACGGGCGCTTCCGGCGAAATGCGCGAGACGCCGCCCCAGATGAACTGGTCGAGCATCACGTCGCCGAGGACGAGCACGCGGGTTTTTGTCGCGGCGGACAAAATCTGTTTCGCGCGGGAAGCGGATAATTTGTTTGCACTCATATTTTTAACCACGGATGGACACGGATAAACTACCGATTTGGAACGACACTTCGAGAGGATTCAATCGAAGCAAGTGCGTTGCTAGCCATATTAGAAACTTCCGTGTTCTTATCCTTCAGTGCCAACCGCAACGCTGGCACAGCATCAAATGGCTGTTCTGATAAGGGCTTGTAGGCACTCATAAAAAAGAAACAGCTACAAATTCGGACGCGCGCTTTTGCGGAAGCATGTGGCAGTGCGTTGGTAAGAGCAGGAATGGAGAGTGAGTGTGGAATGTCATTGTCCACGAAATACGACATTGCCTTATCTCCAACTTCTCCATCGTTGCGAATCAAAAGTTTTAAGACTGCTGGCATGACCACAACCGCGTTCGAGTGAAATGTCGGCAGCCATTCGAGCGCGGAAAACTGCGCTCCAGAGTGACCTTTGGTCAGCAAGGTGTTAAATGCAGGAAGTGAGTCATCTCCAATATAAGCCAGTGCCCTGACACATTCGTCGTAGCGTTTGTAGTCGCGAAAGGTAAGCGCAAACTTGGTAAGTTGAGGAATCGCCGGACGCGCTTCAGCACCAAGGTAATTGAAAATCATTGCCGCCGCTTCAACGCGAGATGGGCTATACAAAAGCGGTGGTTTATAGTCGTGGGTTGATGACTTTTTATCGGAAATCCAATCGAGAAGAATTGGTATGGCATTAGTTCCCATATGCTGAATGGCTATTATTGCTGGAGGTTCATCTCCATTCATTATTGGCACAGTGAAATCAATTTGACTGGCCCATTCCGAAAATGAATGTCCCTGATAACTTGGCTCAATATTATCAGCCTTCGCAGCCCGCGCCGCGAGAGCAGCAAACAGAAAAAACCACTTCAAGTGCTTTGGAAAGAAACAAGCACGATTAAGTTTTTTCTTTGTTGAGCAATTTGGCATCAATTCTTATCTGTGGTTAAAATTTTAATCCAAAAACGCCGTCAACGGACTCGTCGCGCTGGCGGTTTCATTTTGCGATGCCAAACCGGATTCGAATGCCGCGCGCCCGGCTTCGACGGCCATTTTGAATGCGACGGCCATTTTATTCGGATCCCTCGCCACGGCGATGGCGGTGTTCACGAGCACGGCGTCCGCGCCCAATTCCATCGCCTCTGCCGCGTGGCTTGGCGCGCCGAGTCCCGCATCTACGACAACGGGCACGGTGGCCTGTTCAATGATGATGCGGATTTGGTCGCGCGTTTGGACGCCGCGATTCGAGCCGATGGGCGAGCCGAGCGGCATCACCGTCGCGACGCCGATGTCCTGCAATCGTTTCGCCAAAACCGGATCGGCGTTGATATACGGCAAAACGGTGAAACCTTCCTTCACCAAAATTTCCGCTGCCTTGAAAGTTTCAATCGGGTCGGGCAGCAGATAGCGCGGGTCGGGATGGATTTCGAGCTTCACCCATCTGCGGCAAACCGGCGGCGACGGCAAGGCGCGCGAGGCGGACGGCTTCCTCGGCGTTCATCGCGCCGCTGGTGTTGGGCAGCAGGAGATATTTTTTCGGGTCAATGAACTCCAGAATGTTCGCGAACGGGTCGCCTTTGCCGGACAAATCCGCGCGGCGCAGGGCGACGGTGACCATTTCCGCGCCGCTGGCGTCCAGCGCGTCGCGCATGGCTTCCGGCGACGAGAATTTTCCCGTGCCCAAAATCAGGCGCGACCGAAAAATTCTTCCCGCGATGACCAATGGCTGGTTTGAAAGCAACATTGCAGACAATTTAGAAAATTTTGCCGGTTTGTCGAGGCGCGAAGAAATGAACCACCAAGGCACAAAGACACCAAGCATTTGCCACAGAGTTGTTTGGTTTTCCTTGGTGACTTTGTGTCTTGGTGGTGAAAAATCACGGCGACACAGAAACATTATCAAACAGCGTCGAGTTCAACTCGGTGTTGTTGTGCGCGCAAACGGCGAGGCCGACGGAAATTTTTTTATTCATCGGCACGGAGATTTTATCCACGCGCTCCCAATTGACGCCGTCCACGGAAATTTCGCCGGTGAAAAAATCGCCCGCGCGCGTGAGCCGCACCCATTTGGGAATGATGCCGGACTCGCCGTCGGTGTTGTGGCTGCCGAGGTTCGCCGCCGGTCGCCATTGATAGATGGAACCGTTTTGCGCGGTGAGCGCCATGAAAACATATTTCGCGCCGGCGGAATTGTCTTCGCGGAACATGACGCCGGCTTTGGCCCACGGGTCGGTGTATTGCATGGACGCGACGTGCGCGACGATTTGGCCGTCGCCGTCGAGCGTCGTGCTGGCAAAATGAAATGAATCGGCGTTTTCCCAAATGTCCGAGCCGCTGGCGACGACGTTGAATTTGTCGCCCACAAAACTGGCGTCGCCTTTCACGCCGACGTTGCCGATGTCCATGTTCGTCCAATTTTCCGGCAACGACGAATTGGCGGGCGGCAACGAATTAATCCATGCGGCGATTGTGCCGACGGCGGCGCGGTCGGTGACATTTCGCGCAATCGGCGGCATCTGCAAATCGCCGACGATGTTGATGCGATGAAATAAAACGGAGCGGGTCAAATCGGCGGGCACGATAATTTTCGCGCCGTCCATGCCGAGCGGATTTTCGACCGGGCCGTTGATGATGCCTTGATGGCTCAACGGCGTTTCAAATCGCGCATCGAAAAATGCCTCAACGCCGCCGGGACGATGGCATTGCGCGCAGTTGGAATCGAAATAAGAACGCGCGCGCAGTTCAAGCGGCGCGGAAGTGTTCGTGACGGAAACGAGTTTTTCAAATTGCGGGATTTCATTTTCGTCGAGTTGCGAATCGAAAACGTGGATGTGATTGAGCGCGCGCAATTGATTGTCGGTGACGCCGTCGGGATATTTGAAATCGCCGTTGAGCTGGCGGGTGTTGACGCCGAGGACGCCGCCGGATTGCGGCGTGTGGCAGGTCAGACAATCCTGTCGTCCGGGAAAAAACCAATTTTGCGTGCGCGTGCCTGTGGCGGTTTTGATTTTGATCGGCATCGGTGATTCCCGCATTGACCAAATCGGCGTCGCTCAATATCCGTCGCGCCATTTGTAGCTCGCGCCATAAACATTTCCGTCCGCGTCGCGCACGAGCAGGCGTGTTTCGAGGCGGCGCAGAATTTTCGGATTGGTGTCGTCCACGGGCAGCGAAAAATTTTTCACGAAAACGGTGCCGTCGGGAAATTTCCATTCGCCGGTCGCGGAAAAATTAATTTTTGAATTTGCCGGCAATGCCATCCAGCGCGTTTTCACCGCGCCGTCCGACCACAGCGGCGAATTGACGGTGTATGGAATCAAAAATTTCTGCCGGCGCAAGATTCTTCAAATCGGTGAACGCGCCGGTTTGCGAAAGCAATTTTGGCATCGGATGACTTCGGCGGCGGCGGACCGCCGCGCTGCAAGCGTAAAAATTCGTCCGCCGATGCTGCTCATCTGGCAGAAATAAATTTCGCCGTCGGCGTCCGTGCCGAACGACGAAAGGCCGGTGTAATCGGAGCCGGAATTCGGCCCGTCGCCTTTGGGCATGACGCAGAGCAGATTTTTTTTGGCGGGCGTGGCGGTTTCGTCCATCGCCCAGACCGTGCGAAAAACGTTGTCGCCGAAAATATATTTGCCGCCGAGATCGCGCGCGAATTTTTTGCCGCGATAAACATAGCCGCCGATGACCGCGCGACCATCGGTGTGCGGATAATCCAAAACCGGCCCGCGGCTGATGCCGATGTAGGGCGATTTCATTTTGCCGAGATTGCCTTCGCAATAAGGCCATTGAAAATTCAAGGCCGCTTTCGCCGGGCTCAATCACATCAATTTCCTCGCGCGAACTTTCGCCGACGTCGCCGATGAAAATCCTGCCGGTCGGCGGGTCAATGGTCATGCGATGCGGGCTGCGCAGGCCGAGACAAAAAAATTCTTCCAGCACATTCGATTGGCCGACGAACGGATTGTCGTTCGGAATAAAATAATTTGCCGTGACACCCGTTGACCGGCTGGCGCGGAATCGGATGGCTGATATTTCCGCCGCGGCAATCCACATCGATCCGGAAAACGCCGCCGAGTAAAGGCTTTTGTTGATGATCTGGTCGTTGTCGGCAACGGAATTGTCGCCGATGGTCAGATAAAGAAATCCATTTTGCGGATGGAAAAACATCCCGCCGCCGTGATGCCAGACGGTTTGATCAGTCTGGTCAATCAAAATGTTCGGGAGTCTGGAATGCGCGACGCCGTTTTCATCGAGAGTGTAGCGTTCGAGGCGGTCGTGATAAGTGTTCGGCAACGTCGGATTTGGCCGCGTCGTTGGCGAGCCGGCGACTGTGCCGGGCTTGACCCAGGTGTAATAACACAAACATGAAATGGTTCGTCGCAAAACCGGGATGAAACGCGACGCCAAGCAAACCGGAATCGTCCCAGCCCTGGCATTGATTGCTGCAAATCGAGAACAAGTTTTTTTTGCGCGGCGTTGGAAGAATTTTCAAACGTCCAGATTCGGCCTTCGCGTTCCCAGACGCAAAGTTGATTGGAACTGATTGTGGATTCAGGAACAAACGTGAGGCCGACGGAATTGGTGAACAGCAGATTTGGAAAAGCGACTACGGCCGACCAGTTGCCGGAAATGGCCGGCGCGGTTTCCGGCATCGCGCCGTTCAAAAATGCGCCGGCTTGCGGACGCGAATTCAATCCATAAGGTTTTGCTCCGGCGGAAAAAATGAGACCGCCCAGCAACGCGAGCGCTGGCAGCCATCGGCGGTTTTTTAAAAACGACATTTGCATTATAAAACCCGCACAAGATTCTTGGTTCCGCTTGTCTCGTCAAT
Organism: uncultured Verrucomicrobiae bacterium; assembly: GCA_963746345.1. Taxonomy (GTDB): domain Bacteria; phylum Verrucomicrobiota; class Verrucomicrobiia; order Limisphaerales; family UBA11358; genus UBA11358. The sequence goes on along the minus strand of CAVVAN010000004.1, from coordinate 633,102 downwards.
TTTTTAAGCAAATTGTTTGCACAGTTTTGCCTTTGAACTTTTGTCACATGAAATTAGCTTGAGGCATGTTTCGTCCCTGCATTGACTTGCATGAAGGCAAAGTGAAGCAAATCGTCGGCGGCACGCTCGGCGATTCGGCTTTGCGGACGAATTTTATTTCGGAAAAACCGGCGGCGTGGTTCGCGGAACTTTACAAACGCGACGGACTTTTTGGCGGCCACGTCATCATGCTCGGCGCGGGAAATGAAAATGAAGCGCGTTCGGCGCTCGCAGCATTTCCAAATGGATTGCAAATCGGCGGTGGTATCAATTCTGCGAATGCGCGCGATTGGCTTGATGCTGGCGCGTCGCACGTCATCGTCACGAGCTGGGTTTTTCGCGAAGGCCGTGTGAATTGGGAACGGCTCGGCGAACTTGTCAAAGCGATTGGCAAAGACAAATTGGTTCTTGATTTGAGCTGTCGTAAGCGCGGGGAAAATTATTTCGTCGTCACCGATCGCTGGCAGAAATTCACGGAACTCGTCGTGAATGAAGAGACGCTGAAAAGATTTTCGGAATTCTGTGCGGAGTTTTTAATTCACGCCGTGGATGTCGAAGGTCTGTGCAAAGGCATTGACCGCGAGCTGGTAGAAAAACTCGGCCAGTGGACGCCGATTCCGACGACTTACGCCGGCGGCGCCAATTCCATTTTGGATTTGGAAACCGTCACAAAGTTGGGGCAGGGGAAAGTTAATCTGACAATCGGCTCGGCGCTGGACATCTTTGGCGGCAGCGACGTGAAATACGCCGATGTGGTCGCGTTCAACCGGCGGCAAAAAGTTCCGCGATGACAAATTGAAATTCTGGAATCAACTTTTCCGATAGAACTTCACTTCCGGCCAGGATATTTTTCAGCGCCAGCCCGAATTCCATGCTGTGATAAATCTCCACGTTGTCGTAGCGCGGATCAACCATCCACAAACGCGGCACGCGGATTTTTTCGTAGAATTCTTTTTTCACCACCGTGTCGGTGTGCTGGTCGCCGCGATTGACGATTTCCACCGCCAGAAAAATTTTCTGCGTTGCCGTCGTGACGAGCGCGAGGTCGGGGCAGATCGCCGTCGAGCGCGAGACCTGGATTTTGGTGCGCGGCGCGAGCAATTGCGTCGTGGAAAGATTTGCCACGCTCGCCGTCATCGCCGCGTGCAGCCGGGCGCAGATGATTTCGTGCCGCACGTCCGGCGCGGAACGCGGCAGCGACGCGCCTTCGAGGATTTCCTCATACGGCTTGCTCATGGATTCAGTTTCAAGTTGAAGGTTGAAAGTTGCAAGTTTTCAATCGCGCTCCTGTTCCTGAAACACGCGGATTCTCCCGGATTCAATAACCCAAAGTTTTCCGGCCAATTCTTCGCGTTCCAATCCGGCGGCGAGCGTGCGGACGGCGTTCAACAAATCTTCATGCGACGGTTTGCGCGGCAGACGCAGCACTGCGATTCCAGAATATTTGCTCGGACGAAAGCGCAGCGAATTTGCAAAATCCAAATCGAGCGAAATCAACGCGCGCTTTTCGCGACGGCAACATTCGATGAGCTTTGAATCTTCGGCGCGTTCGAGAGATTGGCTGACGATTGTTTCAACATCATGGCCGGCGGCAGAAAGAATTTGACGCCCGCGCTCGCCGAGATTTTCATCCAGCTTGAGATTCATGCGTGCGCTTCGAGCGGCACGTCCACGTAACGTTCGCGCGACATTTCCGCGCCGTAAGCGATGCAGGCCTGGATGTCTTCCGGCTCAAGCTGCGGATAATCCTTGAGAATTTCGCGCCCGGTCATGCCCGAAGCCAGCAAATCCAAAATCAGCGAAACCCAGATGCGATGGCCGCGAATGCACGGCTTGCCGAAGCAACGCGCCGGATCAATCCAGATGCGCTGAAGCAATTCCTCGCGGGTCAAATGTTTTTGAGTGTTCGCTTTCACTAACAATCATTCTCGCCGCAAATTGGACTTGGGCAAGTAGGAAATTGCTCACGGATTTAGTTTCGAGTTGAAGGTTGAAAGTTGCAAGTTTTCAATGACTAAACCCGTTTGTAAATTTCGCGCCGGTTGCCGACGTAATGCAGATAAATCCGGCCAAGCTTCGCATCGAATTCGTAAAGCACCCGATAATCGCCAACACGCAGCTTGAACTCGGGACGGCCTTGCAATCGCTGGTGCGAAAAATTTTCCAATCGCATCCCCATTTCATCAATCTTGCGCCGCACGGTTTCGCGAACGCCGGACGGCAAGTCGTCAAATGATTTTGAAAAGGTGTGCGACCAGATTTGGAGCGCGGCAGCCACGATTATTTCGGCTGGCGAGTCGTGTAATTGCCGTCGGCAATTTCGCGGCGGGATTGGTCGAGTCTGGCCTTCACTTCATCGGTGAGTTCAAGCTGGTCTTCGAGAAAATCATCAATCCACGCGCGGACTTCTTCAACTTCAGCGCGTGACAGCTTTGGAATGACAGCTTCAATTTCTTGAACCGAACTCATGCAAGTAAAATAGGCGTGCTTAAATCATTTGCAAACTAAATCCGGCGCGGAACGCGGCAGCGACGCGCCTTCGAGGATTTCCTCATACGGCTTGCTCATGGATTTAGTTTCAAGTTGAAGGTTGAAAGTTGCAAGTTTTCAATTTGCTGTTGTGCATTTGTCAAACTTGATATACGAATCGGCTGTGACTCGTCTGAAAGAAATCTTATTAGATGCGACACTCATTTTTGTGGGCACGGCGTTGAGTGTGCTTTTTGTGTCCACAGATGGAAATGGTCAGAATCCCGTTCCAGTCATGGCGCAAATGAGTGTTGGCGCAATTATTATCGGTGTGGTGTCGTTTATCCTTGCAAGAATTGTCCGAAGTAAATTATTTGCTGTTGTTGCCACTATTATTGTTACGGAAATGCTGTTTGTCTTATTGTCATTTAGGGATGTAGCGTCATCACAAGATGCAGCCGAAATACTTTATCTTTTGCCCATGGTTGTCGTGGTTTATACGTTGCCTATGATTTTGCTCGCATCCGTTGGTTTTGTTAGATTGGCAAGTTACTTTTACCGCAGGAAAGAAAAGTTGCCTGTAAGATTGTGACCATGCCGCTTAACACAAGCGTAGCTTTCTTTTTTAATTCAACACTTGCAAAACAAACCGCAACTGCTATTCTCCGCGTCCTTTTGAAAAATTTATGTCTGTAAAAATTCGCATGAAACGGGTCGGCACGAAAAACACGCCGGCATTCCGCATTGTCGTGGCCGATGGCCGCAGTCCCCGCGATGGCAAGTTCATTGAGGAAATCGGCACTTACAATCCGCTCAAAAAGGGCGAAATTTCTCGCTCAAGCTGGACCGCGCCCAATACTGGATCAGCAAAGGCGCGCAGCCGAGCGACACCGTCGCCAGCTTCATCAAGAAATTGGGCAAAGCGGCGCCCGCTCCGGCGGCGGCTTAAAACTTTTTCGCGTCATGCAGGAGTTCCTGGAATACGTCGTCAAAGGACTCGTGCAAAATCCCGGCGCGGTGACGGTCACGCCGGTGGAACGCGCGGGCATGACGGTTTATGAATTGCGGCTGGATCCGCAGCGACGTGGGCAAAATTATCGGACGGCAGGGCATGACGATTAACGCGATCCGGTCTTTGCTTTTGGCCGGCAGCGCGAAAAAAGGTTTGCGTTGCTCGGTGGAAATTGTGGAAGAAAGTTGAAGGGTTAAATCGTTGAATGGTTGAATCGGAAAATTCCTGAACGATTCAACCATTTAACAAATCACGCTTCAACAAATGAAAATTGACGTGCTCACTTTGTTTCCGGCGATGTTCGCCGGGCCGCTCGATGAAAGCATCGTCAAGCGCGCGCGCGAGGCCAGGTTGCTGGATCTGAAAATCCACAACCTGCGCGACTGGACGCACGACCGGCACAAGACCGTGGATGACCGGCCGTTCGGCGGCGGGCCGGGAATGTTGCTGAAAGTCGAGCCGCTCTTTGAAGCGATTGAAAGTTTGCAGCGCGAAAAGACGAAAGTGATTTTGCTTTCGCCCAGCGGACGAAAATTTTACGCAGGAAATTGCGCGCGAACTGGCGCAGGAAAAAGATTTGCTGCTGGTCTGCGGCAGTTACGAAGGTTTTGACGAGCGCGTGCGCGAGGCGCTGGCCGACGACGAATTGTCCATCGGCGATTATGTGCTGACGAACGGCGCGCTGCCGGCGATGGTGGTGATTGACGCGGTCACGCGGCTGCTGCCCGGAGTTTTGGGCGACGACGAAAGTTCGCGCGACGAATCGTTCAGCGCCGGATTGCTGGAATATCCGCAATACACGCGGCCGGCGGAATTTCGCGGGATGAAAGTTCCCGAAGTGTTGCTGTCCGGCAACCACGCCGAGATCGAAAAATGGCGGCGCGAACAGGCGAAGTTGCGGACGGAAAAGCAGCGACCGGATTTGTTGAAATAAAATTTAAGAAAATTTATGAACCAGATATTACAAGAAAAAATTGAATCGGAACAATATCGCAAAGACGACGCGAAATTCGCCGTCGGCGATTCGGTGAAAGTGCACACCAAAGTCGTCGAAGGCGACAAGGAACGCATCCAGATTTTTGCGGGCGTCGTCATCGGCAAACGCGGCACCGGCCTGAACGAGACGTTCACCGTGCGCCGCATCAGCTACGGCGAAGGCGTCGAGCGCGTGTTCCCGCTGCACTCGCCGCGCGTGGACAAGATTGAAGTCGAGCGCCACGGCCAGGTGCGCCGCGCGAAACTCACCTACCTCCGCAAACGCCTCGGCAAGGGCGCGACGCTGGTGAACGAAAAACAGGAAAAAGCCGTGGCCTCACCGGCGAAGTAATTCCGCGAACAAAATTTCACGAAGGCGGGGCGAAAGCCTCGCCTTTTTAATTTTCTCCAAGGCTCGCGGCTTTGTTTAAGTCGGACATCGCACCGTCGTAATCATGGGTGAGACGCCGGAGTTCGCTTCGTTCGCGATAAATCTCCGCGTTTTTTGGATCTAGTTCAATTGCCTTTGTAAAATCAACAATTGCACCGTCGTAATTGGACATATGTTTTTTCACGATGCCACGATTGTAATAAGCTGACATATGTTTCGGATCAATTTCGATGGCTTTTGTATAATCATCAATTGCTCCGTCGTCATCATATTTGCCTGCTTTCGCGCTACCTCGGCCAACATAGGCAAAGACAAATTTTGGATTTAACTCAATAGCACGACTATAATCGGTAATGGCATCATCGTAATCACCTTTGGATTTCTCGGCATTGCCTCTGCCGTTGTAGGCGTTCGCATATTTTGAATTTAGCTTAATCACTTGACTGAAATCAGCAATTGCATCATCTAAATTTCCTTTTTTTACTTTGGCGATGGCGCGACCATAATAAGAGTCTGGCAATGATTTTGATTCATTTTCCTTTGGCTTAAACTTAATGGCCAGATTGAAGTCAGCGATTGCTCCGTCGTAATCTTTCTTATCTAACTTGGCAATGGCTCTATTGTGGTAAGCGTTTCCATGTTGCGGGTCAGCTTCTATTGAACGATTGAAGTCGTCCATAGCTCCTGCAAAGTCGCCTTTATCTTTTTTGGCGAGGCCACGGTCATTGTAAGCCGGTGCGTATTTTGGATCTATTTGAATAGCTTGAGTCGAGTCGGCAATTGCACCGTCGTAATCGCCTTTCAAATCTTTTGTATAGCCTCGGTCGTCGTAGGCAGCCGCGAATTTTGGATTCAGCTTAATGGCTTGCGAGAAATTGGTGATGGCAGCGTCGTAGTTTCCTTTTTCTCGTTCGCTCATCGCGCGATTGTAAAAATTTGTGGCGTTGTCTTGTCCGTGAACAGAAAAGACAAAAATCCCGAATGTTAAAATCGCCCAAACAAGCTTCGTGAAGCTTTTCATAAAAACATTTCACCTCAAATGATTCGCCGCGTCGGCAAAGCCGGCGACGATTTCATCGCGCGTCTTCAAGTTGCGGATGCGCACGTAGGATTCGCTTTCCACTTTGGCCGTGAACGCCGCCTTCAATTCCTGCGCGCGCTTGAATTGTTTGTCCGGCTTGGCGGGCGTGAGCGGATACTCGACGGCAAATCCGGCGGCGCGCAATTCCTGGATGAGTTTCAACGACGGCGCGCGGAGGGTTTCGTCCTCGATCAAAACAAAAACGTCCACGTTCGCGTCGAATTTCGGCAACAGGCCGCGCGCTTTCAAAATCTCCAGCAGCACCACGTCGCCCATGCCGAAGCCGAGCGCGGGCAGGTTCACCTTGCCGCCGCTGATGAGCTTGACGAGATTGTCGTAGCGTCCGCCGCCCGCGATGGCGCGGAACTCGCCTTTCGCATCGAACGCCTCGAACACGACGCCGGTGTAATACGCGAGGCCGCGAATGACGCGATAATCGATCTTGACAAAACCGCCGAGGCCGCGCGCGGCGAGATTGTCTAAAATACTCTGCAATTCTGCCGTCGGCTTGCCCGATTCAATGAACGCGTTTACCTCCGTCAGCGAAAATCCGAGCGCGGATAATTTTTTCCCAGATTCTGCGGGCGGTGTGCGTTCCAACTTGTCAATGATCTGGTAAAAGTCGTATTCGACCAAGTTCTGCTTGCAGCTTTGCTCTTATAAAATTCCTGCCACGCATTGCGGCTGCTCAAGCGGATGACAAAATCCTGTTCAGTCAAACCAAACGCGCGCAGCGTGTCAATGAGCAGCGCGATCAGTTCCGCGTCCGCCGCCGGATCGCTCTCGCCGATGATATCGGCGTTGAACTGAAAATGTTCGCGCAGACGGCCTTTCTGCTGGCGTTCGTAGCGGAACAATTGCGGCAGCGCGAACCATTTGATGGGCTTTTTGTAATTGCGTTCGTGCGCGGCGACCATGCGCGCAAGGGTAGGGGTCATTTCCGGCCGCAGCGAAACGGCGCGTTCACCCTTGTCCGTGAAATTGTAGAGCTGGCCGACAATTTCCTCGCCGCTTTTGGTGGTGAAAAGTTCCAGCGGTTCGAGCGGCGGGCCGTCGTATTCGCGGAAATTGTAACGCCGGGCCGTTTCGCGCCATTTGTCAAAAATGAATTGGCGCGCGTCGGCGCTCCAAGTGTCGGCTGTGCGGGAGCGGTTCGGGATAAAAATCTCTGAATCCGGGCAATCGTTCCATGCGCGGAAATTAAAGGAATTTGTTGAATCGTTAAACAGTTAAATTGTTGAATCGTGAAAAAGCCGATTTAACAATTCAACGAATCACGATTTGGCCGGCAGTTTCAAAACTTGCGCGCGCATTTCCTTGCCGGATTTGAATTTGACCATCGAGCGCGCGGGAATCGGCACGTCGGTCTCCGGCTTGTTTGGATTGCGCCCGACGCGCGCCTTGCGGACTTTGACTTCGAATACGCCAAACTTGCGAAGTTCCACCTTATCACCTTTGGCGAGCGCTTCGGTGATGTAGTCGAGCGTTTTTTGCACGACGTCAAAAACCTGCTTCTGGCCGAGTCCCATTTCATCGCTGATGCGGTGACGAGATCGCGTTTTGTGAGAGTCATAATTTTTTTGGAGATCGACTCGATAAATAATGATAATCACGCAACAACTCGAATTGTCCAGAAGTCGCTGGCGAGGTTTGAGGAAATCAAATACGAATAGGGCAGGGTGAAATAACCTTTCATGCCCCATTTGTCGCCCCAGGAATTTCGGACGATGAACCATTGTTTTGAATCATCGTAACCAACGCACATGACGGCGTGCCCGCCGATGGATTGTTCGCTCGACTTCGGCAGCGAAGCGTGGCCGGTCTTGGCGACCTGCGCGCTTTCAAAACTTTCATAAACGGTGAAGCCAAAAACAAACGGATAGCCGGAAGCGAGACAGCCTTTCAACTGGCTCAACACCGGAGTCAGGCGCTGATACAAAATAGCTTTGTATTTCACCGCGTCGGAATAGCATTTTGCGGGTGGCTTGGTTTTGAATTTTGAAATGACATACGGCCATTCGGATTCAGGGCAATCACCCTGTTTGCCGACGCTTTTGATGCCGTCGCGGATTTGCGCGCCACTGTCGGAATCAACCGTGTGTTCAATGACACGCTCGTTGTAATAAATGAAAAGCCGCGCGGGCGTGAAAATTTGCGCGAGCTTTTGTTTCATCTGGTCGAACTGGATCGCACCAGCAATGGCATTCGCCGTGCAACTTCCAAGCTGACCTTGGTCATAAACCGGCGGACACTGTGCGCGCAAATCGGCGCTGGCAGGAATCACGCCGGCAACTTCAGGAGGTGCAGCATAAAGATGGTCGCGATGATCCGGCAAGTCTGGAATCCAGCCGTAGCGGGAAATTTTGAAGCTCATAATCTTGTAGTATCAAAGCCGGAAAAAAGTGTCCACATAAAAATCATTTTTGAAAAACCGACCCGATGGCCTCGCGCAAATTTTTCATTCCGGCCTCTCCCTGTTTTTTACGCAGGCCGTTCACTATTTTTTTTGTGATGCCCGGCCCCTCAAAAACAAGGCCGGTGTAAATTTGCACGAGCGAAGCGCCTGCCGTGATTTTTTCCCAGGCGTCATCCGCGTTGAAAATTCCGCCGACGCCGATGATTGGCAATTTGCCGTTCGTCTGCTTGAAAATGTGGCGGATGATTTCCGTGCTGCGCGCGCGCAACGGTTTGCCGCTCAAGCCGCCGGTTTCGGAATAAATTTTTTGCAAACGCGAATCATTTGTTTGCGGACGCGAAATGGTTGTGTTCGTCGCGACGATTCCGGCGATTTGCCGCGACGAAACCAATTCCAAAATTTCGTCAAGCGCTTCAAATGAAAGATCGGGCGCGACTTTGACCAAAACCGGCTTCTGAATTTTGTTTTGTTCCTGAATCGCCGCGAGAATTTCGTCGAGCGCGGTTTTGTCCTGAAGCTGGCGCAAATTCGGCGTGTTCGGCGAACTGACGTTGATGACAAAAAAATCCGCGAGGTCGCGCAACGCGCGAAATGAATTTGCATAATCTTCGGCGGCTTTTTCCAACGGCGTGATTTTGGATTTGCCGAGATTGATGCCGACAGGATGCTTTGGCCAGCGTCCGAGATTTTTCCATTCGGAAAGTTTTTGCGCGAAAGCTTCCGCGCCGGGATTATTGAAGCCCATGCGGTTGACAATCGCCTCGTCAGCGACGGCGCGGAACATTCGCGGCTGCGGATTTCCGTCCTGCGCGTGCCACGTCACGCCGCCGAGTTCGCAGAAACCGAAACCGAATTTTTCCCAGACCGGAACGGCGGCGGCAAATTTGTCCATGCCGGCGGCGAGGCCGACTGGATTTGGAAATTTCAGGCCAAAAAGTTCAACGGGCAATTCCGGCGCGGAGAAAATTTTTCCGATTGCATTGCAGATGAATTCGTCTCGGCTGGCGCGCGCGAGAATTTTCAGCGTGAAATCGTGCGCACGTTCCGCGTCTTGCGCGAAGAACAGCGGGCGGACGAGTTTTTTATACGGCCAGCCCATTTGATTTTAAGGATGCGCGCCGTTTTTCGCCGCCGCGCGTTCGCAGATTTTTTTATAAGTCGCCAGCGCGAGCAGCGGCCAGGCGTTGCGGTACATGTCGTATTTCAAATAAAACACTTTCGGGAAACCCGTGCCGGTCGTTTCGTGTTCCGTCCACGAGCCGTCGGGATTTTGCGTGCGCATCAAGATATTCGATGCCGCGTTTGAGCGCGGGATTTTCCGGATCGTCGAACGCGCACAGGCCCATGACGGCCCACGCGGTTTGCGAGGCGGTGCTGGGCCCCTGGCCTTTGAAAACCGGATCGTCGTAAGTGTTGCAGCGTTCGCCCCAGCCGCCGTCTTCGTGCTGGACGCTTTCCAGCCACGCGCGGCCGCGTTGAAGCCAGGCTTCGTTCATGTCCAGGTTCAGCGCGCGCATTCCGCGCAAAACCTGCCAGGTGCCGTAAATGTAATTCACGCCCCAGCGGCCATACCACGAGCCGTCGTCTTCCTGATGCGTCGCGGATGAATTGCAAGCGCCTCTTCGACCTGCGGATGGCCGTTGCTCCAATCTTCGTAGCCGAGCAATTCCAGAATGCGCGCGGTGATGTCGGCGCATTCGGGATCGAGCATGGCGTTGTGGTCGGCGAACGGAACTTTTTCCAAAATGTTTTTCGTGCAATCCTTGTCGAACGACGCCCAGCCGCCGTCCTTGCATTGAAATGTCATCATCCATTTCAAGCCGCGCTGGAAACATTCGTCGCGCTTTTGCGGATTGTCCGTCGGAATTTTCCGCAACGCGAGCAGCACCATCGCCGTGTCGTCCACGTCCGGATTCCATTTGTTGTTGAATTCAAAAACCCAGCCGCTCGGCTCGACGTTCGCCGGATTTTTGTAATGCCAGTCGCCGCGAAAACGGATTTCCTTTTCCATCAGCCATTCGGCGGCCTTTTTCAGTCGCGGATGGTCTTCGGAAATGCCGGATTCGTGCAGGCAAATCGCGACGATGGCCGTGTCCCAGACCGGCGAAAAACACGGCTCGATGCGGACGTTATCTTCCGTCTCGTGCTCCAGTTTTTTCAACTCATGCGCGGCGCGGACGACTTGCGGATGGTCGTCGGGATAACCCAGCGCTTTCAACGCGATGAGCGAATTGAGCATCGCCGGGAAAATCGCGGCCAGGCCGTCGGTGCCTTCAAAGCGTTCGAGCATCCAGTTCTCGCATTTTTTCAGCGCGATTTTGCGGAACGGATGGATTTTATGCTCGGCGAACCATTCGGCGAATTTGTGCAGACGGTCCAGCCACAGGAAAAAATTGCGCCAGCGAAATTTTTTCCGGGTCGGGCGCGAGCGCAAGGTCGCGTTCGTGGATGCCGTCGGGATAAAGTTCGTCCAGATTCACTTTCACCGGGCGCGTCGGCTTGAAATGGTTGATGATGGCCAGCGGCACGAGCATCGCCGCGCGACCAGTTGCTCATGTCCCAGAAATTCACGTGAAACCATTTGCCGATGCAGCATCACTTCGCAGGGAATGGTCGGCACATATTCCCACGGAAACAAGTCCGAGCAGCGCGAGATACAATTTGGAAAATGTGTTCATGCGCGGCACGCCGCCGAGACTGCAGCGCGACTTCGCGCGCGCTGCAACATGCGCGGATCGGTCACCGGACACCCCGGCCAGTTTCAGCGCCAGATAGGCCTTGATGGTCGCGTTGACTTCCGACGGGCCGCCGTAATAAATGTTCCAGCCGCCGTCGGGCAATTGCATGGAGAAGATGTGGTTGACCGCCTTGCGCTGCCATTCGCTGGTCCACTTTGCCGTTCCAGTGATGATACGCGACCATGTCCGAAACGAGCGTGGAATCCACCATCAATTCGCCGATCCAGTAGCCTTCCGGCTTTTGTTCGCCGAGAAGAAATTTCTGCGACCGCAAAATGGCGGCTTCCAATTCCCTTGCAAATTCGGTTTGAAATTGGAGTTGCGCGGACGATTGGGCCGGCAAAACCTTTGTTCCACTTTCAGTCAACACGCGCATACTTTGCAAGTTTTTCAGCCGGTTGAAAAGTTTTTTAATCCCGCGCACATTCTCGTTTTGCTCTTTGGACGCAAAGCAGTATCCTTTCGTTCATGGTTTGGGCGTTCACAAAATATCATGCGCTGGGCAACGACTACATTGTCATTGACCCGAAAAATCTGCCGTCGCCGCTGACGCCGGAGCAAATCAAAATTATCTGCCACAGAAATTTCGGCGTCGGCTCGGATGGAATTCTGCTCGGCCCGTTGCCGTCGAAGAAAGCGAAGTTCGCGCTGCGCATTTTCAATCCCAACGGCAGCGAGGCGGAAAAAAGTGGCAACGGCCTGCGGATTTTTTCGCGTTACTTGTGGGATCGAAAACTTGTCCGCAAAGACGATTTTGCCATAGAGACGCGCGGCGGTCTGGTGCAAGCCACCGTCATGGAACGCGGCAAAATCGTGCGCGTTGAAATGGGCAAAGTCAGTTTTTGGAGCGATGAAATTCCCGTGGCCGGCCCGCGCCGCGAAGTCATCAACGAACCGATTTATTTGCGCGGCCAGCGGTTTAATTTTTGCGGCGCCACCATAGGCAATCCGCATTGCGTGCTTCCGCTGCCTAATATCAGCGCCGAGCTGGCGAAGCAAATCGGTCCCATGCTCGAAACGCATTTGCGTTTTCCAAATCGCACCAACGTGCAGCTCATGAAAATCCTCGATCGGAAAAACATCCAGATTGAAATCTGGGAGCGCGGCGCGGGCTACACGCTGGCCAGCGGCAGCAGCAGCAGCGCGGCGGCGGCGGTGGCGCACAAACTTGGCCGATGCGACAATGAGATTTCCGTCCACATGCCCGGCGGAATCATTGAGATTGAGATCGGCGACGATTATGCGATTCGCATGACCGGCGCGGTGACGAAAGTTTTTGAGGGCACAATGAACGCGGAAATGTTCAGCGTTAAAATCTCCGGCTGACGATCCAAAGCTGCACAAGTCATTCTCCATGTGGGCCGGTACCAATCGGCTGTAACTGGCCAGATCCGTTGACCTGCCAATCTTCGCGGAAACGCCCCTCATCACAACTGCCGGCAATCTGCACTCTGGATGCCGGATTGAGAACCGGACCTTCGGCGCCCATCCCTTGATCTTTTCTAAAATGCACCACTTCACCGGGTTTCAATTCGGAGCCGGAACTTGTGAATCTGTATGTCATTGCTGGAAGATGAATCGGAATAGTGGTGGGGTCATTTCCGATAAAGGTGATGGCGTGATCGTCCCACATATCGACCGAGAAGCGGAAGTTATGCAATGTCTGTCTGCTGGCATTGACGACCACAAAGTATTGTGCGCCTCCACCGGGGATGGGTTCAAGTTTGGCGTCGAGTGGGGCAAATGATGTATCCTGCAATGACTCGCAACCGGTCAACATACTAAAGCTGAAATACAATAACATTGTGAGTCCCGCAAACTGAATCCAATTCTTCATATCTTCAGATAATCGCGCATGCAGAACGCATGTGAATTAAAATTAGTCATGCGTCGACAAAGGTGGCAAATTATTTCATTCACTGCCCCGCGTAAAACGCTTCCACCTTGGCAGTGACATCTTTGTAGCTCGCGTCCATTTCGTAAATGAGTTTGAACTGTTCGATGGCTTCCTCTTTTTTGCCCATGTTTTCGAACACGCAGCCGAGATTGTAAATCAGGTCTTTCTTCTCGTCGTCAAACGCGGGTTTTTCCTTGATGGCGTTCTGCAACGTGCGTGCGGCGAGATCGAACATCTTTCTTTTTGCGTAGCACTGCGCGAGATAACTCATCGCGGCGAGACGTTTGTGCGGATTGTTTCTGCGCCTTTTGAAATTCCTGGATGGCTTCGCTGAATTTGCCCGCCTGAAAATAAAGCGCGCCCATTTCAAACCGGATGGTCAAATCCGTGGGATATTTTTCGACGCGCTTCTGGCATTCGGCCAGTTGATAATCCAATTTCTCCGCCTTGATTTTCGCCACCTGTTCGGCGTGGTCCGGCGCGAACGGATTCAAGTTGCTCCAGTTGAAAATCGAACTGGCGCACCATCGTCTCGGCCATCGCGCGTTCGAGCGACGGGTCGTTGCCCATCTCGGAATTTTTGATGCGGTCGTAAAGCTCCAGCGCCTGGTCGAACTGTTTTTTCTGCGTGTAAAGTTCCGCGAGCGAGCGCACGAGCTTGAGATTGTTCGGCTCGGTTTGCAGGCGCGTTTCGTATTCGCCGATGAGCCGTTCGGTGACGTCCTCGGTTTTGACGACGCGCTTTTCCTGTTCAAGCGAAACGGCCTCGGCCTTGTTCTTCAAAATGTCGCGGAAAGAACCCTTGCCGCCTTCGAGCGCGCCGTAGCCGCCTTCATCGAGCGTCTTGCGCGCGGACAAATTTTTCAACGCCTGGTTCAATTCGCCGTCGTTGGGGTTGTCGCGCAACAGGTCCATCAGGATTTTTTCGCCGCGATTATTTTCGCCCGCGCTGACATCGCCAGCCGCCGCGAGCGCGTGGGCAAATTCAATCGCCAGATTTCTGTCCTTCGGCGAATTGTTCGACAAGCGTTTCGTAGGACAAAACCGCCGTGTGCGGCAATTCCAGCGCACTCGCCGCGTCCACGATGATGCGATGCGCGGCGGAATTGTTCGGGTCGCCGTTCAAAATCTGCTCGGCGATGGCCATGGCTTCGGCCGGGATTTTTGCCCAACGCCATTTTAGCCTTGGCCACTTGCGGCGAGGAACCGGCGCCGCTCAACATTTTTTTGAAAAATCCGCCGCCGCTCGCTGCCGGCCTTTTTGAATTGCGCCGCGCGCAACGCCTTGCGGCCTTCAAAAAACGCCGGCTCCTTTTCCAGCACCTGGTTGAACAGCGCGATGGCGTAATCCGCATTTTCCCGCTGCGCGGCTTCGTTGGCCTTGGTGTAATAGCAGTCGCGCGTCGCGCGAAATTTCGTTGATGTTTTTTTCAGCCATGTTGTTTCTATGTTTGATAAAAATGCAACGGCTGATGGAAAAAATCAACCGCATTGCGCTTTTTGGCGCAGCGCATGGTCAACCAAAACGAGCGCGGTCATCGCCTCGACCATCGGCACCGCGCGCGGCAGCACGCACGGATCATGGCGGCCGCGGCCTTTAAGCGTCGTGTTTTCAAATTTTTCGTCAACCGTGTCCTGCTCGTGCATGACGGTGGCGACGGGCTTGAACGCGACGCGGAAAAAAATCGTCTCGCCGTTTGAAATGCCGCCCTGGATGCCGCCGGAACGGTTCGTCGTCGTGAAAACTTTTTTGTTCCGCGCGCGAAAGGCGTCGTTGTGCTCGCGGCCCGTCAGCAAAATGCCGCCGAAACCGGAGCCGATTTCAAACGCCTTCGACGCGGGCAGGCTCAACATCGCCTTTGCCAAGTCCGCTTCGAGCTTGTCAAAAACCGGTTCGCCCCAGCCGGCGGGAACGCCGCGCGCAATGCCTTCGACGATGCCGCCGACGGTGTTGCCCTCGCGCCGCATTTTTTCGATGAGCCGGATCATTTTGATCGGCCGCGTTTGCGTCGGGACAACGAACGATGTTGGATTCGACTTCGGAAAATTTTACCTTGTCGGGATTTATTTCGGCGGAAATCTTTTGGACTTGCTTGACGTAGGCCAGAGTCTCGACGCCGAATCTTTCGCGCAAAATTTTTTTGGCGATCGCGCCGGCGGCGACGCGGCCAACTGTTTCGCGCGCGCTGGCGCGTCCGCCGCCCTGCCAGGCGCGGATGCCGTATTTGGCGAAATAAGTGAAGTCCGCGTGCGACGGGCGGAATTTGGTCCTTCATTTCCGAATACGCTTCGGGCCGCGC
This sequence comes from uncultured Verrucomicrobiae bacterium, assembly GCA_963746345.1. Classification (GTDB taxonomy): domain Bacteria; phylum Verrucomicrobiota; class Verrucomicrobiia; order Limisphaerales; family UBA11358; genus UBA11358. Next base: position 617,784 of record CAVVAN010000004.1, on the reverse strand, counting down.
GTCCTCGTTTTTGACCCAGAGACAAATCGGCGTGCCGAGCGTTTTGCCGCCGAACGTGCCGGAAAGGATTTGCACCGTGTCCGATTCCTTGCGCGGCGTGACGATTTTGGATTGCCCCGGACGGCGGCGATCCAAATCCGGCTGGATGTCCGCCTCGGTCAAGTTTCAGGCGCGGCGGGCAGCCGTCCACGACCACGCCCACGCCGCCGCCATGAGATTCGCCCCACGTCGTGATGCGGAACAATTGTCCGAAGGTGCTTGCCATGTTGGAAAGATGCTAAAAAATCATTGCTGGGTCAAATTGAACCACGGATTTCGCGGATTAAACAAATTTCCGCGAAATCCGCGTAATCAGCGGTTTAACTTGAAACTTGCAACCTGAAACTTGAAACTCCCGGCAATGAATCGCATTGTGGATAAATTCGCTGCGCTGAAACGTGACGGCAAAAAAGGCTTCATCGTCTATATCGGCGCGGGCGATCCGAATCTTGCCGCCACGCGTGAACTTGCGCTCGCGTTCGACAAGGCGGGCGTGGACATTTTGGAACTCGGCGTGCCGTTCAGCGATCCGCTCGCCGACGGCTTGGTGAACCAACTCGCTGCGCAACGCGGTCTGGAATCCAAAACCACGCCGCCAAAAGTTTTTGAAACGGTCGCCGCCATTCGCAAGAAATCGGAAATTCCAATCGTCCTCTACATTTATTTCAATCTCATTCACAAAGTCGGCATGGAAAAATTTATCGCCGACGCCGCGAAAGCTGGCGTGGACGGTTTGCTCGTTTTGGATTTGCCGCCGGAAGAATCGGACAATTACGAGGCGCTGATGAAAAAATCCGGCCTTTGCCACATTTATCTCGTCGCGCCGACGACGCCGGAAGAGCGCATGGAATTCATCGTCAAACGCGGCAGCGGATTTATTTATTACATCTCGCGCGAAGGCGTGACGGGTATGCAGTCGCAGGTAGCGTCGAATCTTGCGTCGCAAGTCGCCAAAATCCGCGCGCATACGAATTTGCCGATGGCCGTCGGTTTTGGCGTTTCAAATCCTGAACAGGCCAAGCTCGTCGCGCAAAACGCGGACGCCGTTGTCGTCGGCAGCGCGGTGGTGAATCAAATTGCTGAAAACGGAAAATCAAAAGATTTGGTCAAGCGCGTCGGCAAATTTGTGAAATCGCTGGTTTCAGCGGTAAAAATCGAAAAATAAAAGTTTTTTTAAGGGCCTGTTCCGTGTGAATTATTGTTCTGAACGCGATGTTGCGCTTCGGCTGCATCATTAGCCAATCTTTGGGCTCTTCGCTGTGCATCGGCCTGAATCTGTTCAGGAGTCAGTGGCAGTTGCACACTGCTATCGGAAATGCCGGGCAACGAGAGAAAATCAGCAGCTTCCAAATAATCAATTTTCTCCTGAATATCATCTGTGGCTTCGGCGTCGGCCTTTAACGCAGGAATGGCGTCGGCACTGCCAAATTGCTTGGCAGCTTCAATCGCGGCAACCCGAATCTCTTTATCGGCATTGGTCAAATCATTCAATATGTTGGGCAGCGAAGCTGGATCGTCGCTCGTGGACCACTCCTGGAGTCGGTCGGTCTCCGCATCAATGGCCGCCTGATGCTCCTCCGGCGTCTGAGCGTTGGTGGCAACCGACGTAGAAGCAGGGGGGGTGAATGCTGGCGCAGCAACACTTGTTACGACATCAGTCATTACAGGAGCGGGAAGTGCTTCAGCCTTGGCGGGTGGAAAAGGAGGTTGCGGCGAAGCGTCGGATTCAGGGACAAAGTTTTTGATTTCAGCCTTGGTAGATGGCGTGGCTGTATTCTGCAGATGTTGTTTCAAAAAGAGAGTGGCTCCCAATATCAGTGCGGTTGACAATATCAGCGCAAAAACAAATTTTGGTCTCATAATTTTGCTTCAGAACAGCTCCACTATAAATAAAAAATCCAAGACAGGCAACGCCTGTCTTGGATTGAATTGGCAAAGTCAGATCAATACCACAAGAAGAATGGATTTTGGCCGACAGGATCGGCAGTTCCTGTGCCGCTTCCGGATGCTTTGAATGTTGAACCGGCTTCATTACCGTCCACCTCGGCATAATAACCGCTTCCACTCATTGAAACACTCAAAGACGTCTTCTGGCTGCCGGCAGACATGGCATCATAATGCCAATTCAATTTGCCTTCGCCATAAACCTCAATTTCATCTCCATTGTAGTCATAGAACTCAAAGTAGACGCCGGTCAAGTCTTCTTCGCTTCCAGCATCAGTGGTATCATTTTCAGTATAAGTGCCCGTGAGAAAATCCTCATCAATTTCCAAATAACCGAAGTCATCATCTGAAAGATTATTATCAAGGGTAAACGAAAAACCATTTTTGTTGGTTATGATTAATTGATAATCGTCGGGATTCCAAATGAAGTATGAACCTTTTGGAACACTGTTAGAACTCGTCGAGTGAAACTGGTTTGTGAGAGCAGCGACGAACGTGGGAGAAGCGTTCAACAAATCTATGAGCTTCTGGGTGTTAAAGCTGACTGTCTTTAATGCTGAGCTTTTTATGGCCGTTCCATTGGTGGTGGAGGTTTCTGCGCTCGCAGTGACGGTGCCGCTGATGTTGAGTTTTGCCCACGGGAATGCAGTAGGAACGGCTGAAGCTTTGCTTGCAGCAAAGGCAATCACTCCCGCCACCGTTGTGCTGAATAATATTTTGGTTAGTTTCATAGTGACCTTCTCTTTGTATGACTTGGTTTTTTATGTTAATTTTTTACCGTTGAACTGTTCCTCTTTAGCTCAAAAAGCTAAATTTGAAATAATCTTAGGGCGACAGATGATTTTGTCAACAGGCAATAATGACAATTTTTGACTTTTTTGAGGCTCCACTTTCAAGGGCTTGCAATAGGCTTTTCCGAGGTGTTAGCCTTGGTTTGGGGCAGGCACAAGTTCGTGCTTTAATTTCCAATTTTTGCCCTTATTGCTGAATTATGAAAGCACCAATGAATGCTAAAAACCGTTTCGTCATCATCATGGCGGGCGGGCGCGGCGAGCGGTTCTGGCCGTTGAGCCGCGAGAAGATGCCCAAGCAATTGCTCGCGCTGCTCGGCAAAAAATCCTTTTTGCAGGAAGCCGTCGAGCGCGTGCTGCCGCTTGTGCCGGCGAAAAATATTTTTGTCATCACCAACGAGGCGCAATTGGCCGGAGGTGCGGAAACAGTTGCCGAAAATCCCGAAAGGAAATCTGGTCGCCGAGCCGGTTGGCCGCGACACTTGCGCCGCCGTCACGCTCGGCGCGGCGCTCGTCGGCGCGCGCTCGACGACGGGCGTCATGGCGGTTTTGCCAGCCGACCATGTGATTCCCGATGCAAAAAAATTCCAGCAGGTTTTGTCGCGACGCATTTGATGTGGCCGCGCAGGGACAGGCGATTGTGACGATTGGCATCAAGCCGACCGAACCGGCGACGGGTTACGGTTACATTCACACGGGAACAGAATTGCCGACGCCGCCGGGCGCGAAAAAAACGAAGACGGTTTTTTTCAAGGCGGAAAAATTTGTCGAGAAGCCGAATTTACGAGACGCGCGCTGGAATACGTCAACAGCGGGCAGTATCGCTGGAACGCGGGGATGTTCGTCTGGAGTTTCATCACGGTCACGAACGGTTTGGAAAAGCATCAGCCGGAAATGTTCGCCGCGTGCCAGCGCTGGTTCAAGGTCGCGAACAATCCGGCGAAGCTCGCGAAAGTTCTGGCGAAGGAATATCCGGCGATAAAAAAAGTCTCGATTGATTACGCGCTGATGGAGCACGCGCAAAATGTCATCGTGGCCGACGGCGCGTTTGAATGGGACGACCTCGGCGCATGGAACGCGCTGGCGCGGCATCTCAAGGCCGACGCGGAAGGCAATTGCGCCGTGGCGGATTTCATCCACGTGGACGCGGCGCGGAACATCATCTACGACGCGCGGACGAAAAACCGCACGCCGATTGCCGTGGTCGGTTTGCGCGATTCGATTCTGGTGCAGACGGACGACGCGGTTTTGCTCGCGCACAAAAGTCAGGCGCAGAAAATCAAGGAGCTGGTCAAGAAACTGGGCGAGGATGCGCGGTTGAAAAAGTTGGTTTAACCGCAGATTTCGCGGATTAACGCAGATGCTTTTTACAATTTAACATCAAGCATCAAAAGTTTTTTGGCAAGTGGTCGTAGTTTTTCACGAGAAATATCTGATGACTTTTCCGGCATTCCAAAAATAGTATTGCAAGCCGTCCAATCAAGGTATTTGATTAAATCCTCTTCTGAACGGCTGCCTGTCAAAATTCTGTAAACAGGCGCGATGTAACTGTCGTATTCGTCTAATGGGACATCAAATCCAATTGGATTCCAATCGTAACGAAGAATTTGACGAATGGCGTCTTGAATTTCTGCTGCTCTTTTGTCGCGCGCATCTGACATATTTAGAAAATGCGTCGTTAGGCTAATTCAATTCTTCGCCGGTGGCAATTTGTCCGTGTTGTAAAAATGTTTTGATGAGTTCACCTTCGCCGCAGACGGTCATGCCGGAGAATTTTTTGAACCATTTTCCGTCCGGCACTTCAGGCTCGGTTTCTAGCCAGCGGGTGAGAAGAATGATTTGTTCGTAGGAAATGTTTCGTTGACGCATCCGCGTCAAAAGATGCCGCAGCAACGCTTCGGGCAATTTCTGGCGGCGGATTTTAGGCATGAGGCTCGTCGCCGTAAAATCCGCGCACAATTTCTTCTTTCAGGCAATCGGCTTCGGCAGGGTCTTTCGCATCAACCATCCGTTTCGCCAATGCGCCCAATTCATCGCCAGTCAGCATTCGATTTCCCGCACTTCGGGCAAACTCGATGACGCGACTTTGCTCGACTTTCGGCAAGCGTTTTATTTCTTCAATTATTTCCACCGCTGTCATGTCCAAACCATAACGGACGACGGAATTATTTTCAAACGAAAATGGGTAGCGCATTTTTCCATCACGCTTGGCTTGACCTTTTCCACCCAAAAGGCATCCTGTTCGACTATTTTGGAATCTATGAAGCACATTCGAAATATCGCCATTATCGCGCACGTTGACCACGGCAAGACCACGCTCGTGGATTGCCTGCTCAAGCAGTCCGGCACCTTCCGCGCCAACCAGCATGAGTCGTCGGAGGAACGCCTGATGGATTCGATGGATCTGGAAAAGGAAAAGGGCATCACCATCCGCGCCAAAAACGCCGCGTTCAAATACAAGGATTACAACATCAACATCGTGGACACGCCCGGACACGCGGATTTCGGCGGCGAAGTCGAGCGCATCATGAACATGATTGACGGCGTGCTGCTCGTGGTGGATTCCGCCGAAGGTCCGCAGGCGCAGACGCGCTTCGTGCTGCGCAAGGCGCTCGAAGCCGGCGCGAAGCCGATCGTGGTCATCAACAAGATTGACCGCGAGAACGCGAACCCGAAAAAAGTTCTCGACCAGGTTTTTGAATTGTTCGTCTCGCTCAACGCGACGGACGAGCAGTTGGATTTTCCGTTCATTTATGCTCCGCGCAAGGAAGGCTACGCCAAGGTGGAACTCGAACACGCCAGCGGCACGATGGAGCCGTTGTTCGATGCGATCGTGAAACACATTCCGTCGCCGCGCGCGAAGGCCGGCGATGGTTTTCAAGTGCTCGTCGCGAATCTGGATTACAACGATTACGTCGGGCGCATCGCGTTCGGCAAAATTGTACGAAGGCAAAGTCAAAGTCGGCGATCCCGGCCATCTGCCGTCACGGCAACGGCAAAATCACCAAGGGCAAGATCACCGCGATCTACCATTTCGAAGGCATGAAGCGCATCGAGATTCAGGAAGCGCACGCGGGCGACATCGTCGGCCTCGCCGGTTTTGAGGACGTGTTCATCGGCGAAACGATCTGCGATTCCGAGGCGCGCGCGACGCTGCCGTACATCCCGATTGATCCGCCGACGATCCAGATGGAATTCGCCGTCAACGACGGCCCGCTCGCCGGACAGGACGGCAAACTCGTCACCGCGCGCCACATCTGGGACCGGCTCGTGAAGGAAATCCGCACGAACGTCGCGCTTGCGCATCGCGCAGACGAGCGACCCGAAAGTTTTCGCGGTCAGCGGACGCGGCGAAATGCAGATCGCCATTCTCGTCGAACAGATGCGCCGCGAAGGCTACGAAGTTTTGGTTTCGCGTCCCGAAGTGCTTTGGAAAAAAGACGCCGACGGCAACCTGCTCGAGCCGATTGAAAAATTGTTCGTGGAAATTCCCGAGCGAAAACCTCGGCACGATCATGGAAAATCTTGCCGCCCGCAAGGCGCAGATCACGAACATGAACCACGTCGGCAACCAGGTTTCCGTCGAGGCGCTCGTGCCGATGCGCGGGCTGATTGGTTTTGAAACCGATCTGGTCAACTCGACGAAGGGCATGGGCGTGATGAGCCATCTGTTCCACGAATACGGCCCGGACACGCGGCGAAATCGCCGCGCGCAAAAACGGTTCGCTCGTCTCGCATGGATGCCGGCGAAGCCACCAGCTACGCGCTGAACATGGTGCAGGAACGCGGCCGTTTGATGGTCGAACCGGGCGACAATGTTTACGTCGGCATGATTGTCGGCGAGAACGCGCGCGAAAATGACATTCCCGTCAATCCCGTGAAGGAAAAACGCCTGACGAACATGCGTTCGCAAGGCGACGGCAAAGGCATCTCAGCTCGCGCCGCCGCTGAAACTTTCGCTGGAACGCGCGCTGGAATACATTGACGTGGATGAATTCGTGGAAGCCACGCCGAAAAACCTGCGCCTGCGCAAAAAAGTGCTCGACGAAAACCAGCGCAAGCGTTCCGAGAAATCCCGCGTGATAAAATTCGTGCAGGAATAATCCTGTCGCTGCAATTTAGGATTTTTTCTGCGACGGTTTGTCGGCGTATTCCATGCCGACGAGGCAGACATCATCCTCAAATTCGTGGTCAATGGAAAACGCGCGGATTGATTCCAGCAATTCGTCGAACAAAACTGCCGGCGGATTTTTGCGCGCGGCTTTTGACATCCAACAGCAGCCGTTCCTGCGAATACAATTCTTCATTCGGGCCTTGCACTTCATAAAGGCCGTCGGTGAAAAGCATCACGAAGTCGCCGGCTTCAAGTTTGGTTTCCGTGGTTTGATATGGCGGGTCATCGAACAAACCCAGCGCGGGCTGGCTTTTGCCGGCAGCGTTGGCGAGCAGCTCGACGCGTTGATCCGCGCGGCGGCGGATATGCAACGGTTTTGGATGTCCGGCGTTGGCGAAACGCATGACGCCGGTCTGGCAATTGGCGACAAGATAAAATGCGGTGGTGAGTATCGGCGAGCCGGTGTTTTTCAAGATGTTGAAGAGGTCGGAATTGAGTTTGCGCAGAAACATTCCGGGATCGTGCGCGAGCGGTTTCAGTTCCTCGACGAGCGCGCGGATCATGGCGGTGACGAGGCGGCACGCACGCCGTGGCCGGTCACGTCGCAAATGAACACGCCGACTTCCGTTTCGGAAAGCGCCGAGACGCTGAAAAAATCGCCGCTGATAGTTTCCGCCGGCTGATAACGGTGCGCGAATTGAAAGGCGCTTTGTTCCGGCGGCACGTTGTGGGGAAAAGTCGGATATTGTTGCAGGAGCATTGCGAGCTGGATTTCGCGCGCCATGCGGAGATTTTCTTCCATCGCGCAGATTTTTTGCGCGCAACTCCTCGCGGCTGCGTGCGAGCTCGGCGCTCGTTTTGCGGATTTGTTCTTCCGCGCGAATTTTCTCGGTGACATCCCAAAACATGCCTTGCAAGCCGATCACTCGGCCCACCTCGTCGCGCAGCGGCGTTTTGATGACGTGATGATAGTTTTTTTCCTCGCTGCCGACCGGCTGGCTTTCTTCGAGGATTTCCACCGTCTCGCCTTTTTCCATGACGTTCAAATCATCGCGCCAGTATTTTTCCGCAGCTTCTTTGGGATAAAGATCAAAGTCGGTTTTTCCGATGATGTCTTCGGGTTTGACGCGATGATACTTGCAATATGGCTGATTGGCGAACGTGAAGCGGCCTTGAGAATCGCGGCGAAAAACACCCTGCGGCATCGTTTCGACCAGCGAATGATAAAGAGATTCCGACCTTTGCAAGGCTTCTCCCATCCGCCGTTTTTGCGTGATGTCCTCAACGGTTCCCTCGTAGTGGAGCAATTTTCCCTGCGCGTCGCGCACGGCGCGGCAATTTTCTGAAATCCAGATCATGTCGCCATCCTTGCGGTAAATTTCCGATTCAAAACCGGTCAACGTGTCATCTTGTCTGCATCAACCGGACGAATTCCTCGCGCCGTTCGGGTTTGACATAAAGATTGCGCCCGATGTCCGTGATGCTGGCCATCAATTCCACCGGCGAATTGTAGCCGTAGATGCGCGCCAGCGCGATGTTCGCCAGCAGATAATGTCCGTCGGGCGTCGTGCGGAAAATGCCTTCCACGAGATGGTCAAAAATGCCGTGATAATTTTCCTTTTCATTGATCAAGACGATGCGTTCCTGCTGGCGTTCAATCGCGCAACGGATGGCGCGTTGCAACGCCTGCGCGTCGAGATGTTCCTTCGCAAGATAATCCTGCGCGCCGGCGCGGACGGCCTCGACCGCAAAAGCCTCGTCGGTAGCCGAGCCAAAAACAATCACCGGCACGCGCTGGGCTTTGATGGCGAGCGAAGTGGCCTGAAACAAACCGGCGGTGTTCGCCGTTGGCAGTTCAAACAAAATGGCGTCAAAAGAATTTTTTTTGAGAGTGGCAAAACCGGCTTCAAGCGCCGGAACGAAGTCGGCTTTGATCGTTCCGCCCGCTTCCTGCAGCATTCCGGCGATGGCGCGCGCGAAATTCTCGTCACTCCCGATGAATAAAACTTTCAATGATTCTGATTCCATAATGCAATCGGCTCGCTTTGCGACGCGACGCCAAATCCTTTTGTCGTCCGCGCAAAGAATACAACTTTGGCGCGCGCCTGCAAGCGAGTTGCGTCACATAAATTGAATTGCGCTTTTCAAGCAACGACTTGAAGGCGTATTTTGTCTGCTGAAAAAAATGCCCAGTGTTTTCATAAAAACTTACGGTTGCCAGATGAACGAGCGCGACAGCGAAGCCGTCGCCGCGCAACTCGTCGCCAAAGGTTATTCGCTCGCGCCGTCGGAAGAAACGGCGGATGTGGTTTTGCTGAACACTTGCAGCGTGCGCGATTTTGCGGAGCAAAAAGCGATTGGCAAAATGCAAAACCTCGCGGCGGACGTTCGCAAGAATCGCCCCAACGTCGTCCTCGGTTTCATGGGCTGCATGGCGCAAAGTCGCGGGCAGGAATTGATTGATAAACTGCCCGACGTGGATCTGGTCATCGGCACGCAGAAATTTCATCGCACGGCGGATTACCTCGACGAAATCATTTCCGGCGCGCGCGAAAAAATCGTGGACGTCGCCGAGGAAAAAAACAGCGAGGCGACCATCCGCGAGCATCTGCTCTAACGGCTTCCAGCGCCAAAACTCCGTCAGCGCATTTGTCAGCATCATGCAAGGCTGCAACCAATATTGCACCTTTTGCATCGTGCCTTACACGCGCGGCGAGGAACGCAGCCGCACGATTCCCGACATTGTCGATGAATGCCGCGAACTTGTTTCGCGCGGCGTGAAAGAAATCACCTTGCTCGGCCAGATTGTGACGAGCTACGGCAAGCGCGACATTCCGATTCAAAATGGCAAATCGCCATTTGTGCAATTGCTCGAAGCCGTTCACGAAATTGACGGACTCGAACGCATTCGCTTCACCTCGCCGCACCCGAAAGGTTACGGCGACGATTTGATCGAAGCCTACGCGCGCCTGCCGAAACTTTGCGAGAGCGCGCACATTCCCGTCCAAAGCGGCAGCGACCGCGTTCTGAAACTCATGCACCGCGGCTACACGCGCGAAAAATTTCTCGGCATCATTAAAAAATTGCGCGCCGCAAAACCAGGAATCGGAATCACGACGGACATCATCGTCGGATTTCCCGGCGAGACGGAAAATGATTTTGAAGAAACGCTCTCGCTCGCGCGCGAAGTGGAATTCGACAACGCCTACATCTTCAAATACTCGCCGCGCCGCGACACGCCCGCCGCCGAAATGCCCGATCAAGTCCCGCAATTAATCCGCGAGGAACGAAACCAGCGATTGCTGGAAACCGTCAACGAAATCGGCGCGCGCAAATATGAAAATTTCATCGGGCGGCAGACGCAGATTCTTGTGGAAGGGCCGAGCAAGAAAAACGCGGCGCGGATGTCCGGCCGCACGCGCTGCAACAAGATTGTTTTGTTCGACGGCGCGGAACGGCATCGCGGCCAGCTCATGGATTTGAAAATCACGCGTGCCGGTTCATTCACGCTTTACGGCGACCCGGCGATTGTGAATTTGTGAAAAATTAGAATCCGTGGCAAAGATCAGGATATTTGCCAGCGCGTAAATCATTCCACCCGACAATTTTTACTTCCACATTTCCTTGTTCTTTAAGTATAAACCAAAAGCATTTGTCGTTAAGTTCAGGAGGCAAAATATTTGTTAAATCAACAACTTTGTCCCATGAATGCCCGTCGCTTGTCATCCAATGCAGAGAAGCCAATTTTGTGACTGGATAAGGAAGGCCAGTTGCGATGCTGTAATTTTGCCCAATGTTACTCAAGTGTGTGCCAGCATTGATGGCGTAAGTTCCAAATCGAACGTCCAAGTCGTCAATAATGAAGCCGGTCATATCCTTTACTGCTACGCGATAGTTCGGACCCCCATCGCAACACAATTTATTTTCGAGCACAATGTCGTGTTCAACTTTTGTTTCAGTAGGTTCACCGCTCCACGCAAGAAGAATCAAACTGGCACGACCACTTGGTAAAATAACGAATTCGTAGTCGAGAAATTCCGCGTGACTAACAGAAGATTTTGGAAGACCCAAAGTTATTGAATATCTGCTTTGATCTTGTGTTACCCATCGGAGAGTTGCATTCGCTGGCATTGGATTTGGCCAATAATCGGAAGTAAAGTCCGAATCACCGTTTGGCACATTTCCGGCTAAATCTTCCGACTTGCCGTTCAGTTCGATGCTGACACTTTGACAAGCGCCACCAGTGCGGTTGAATAACTTAACGGTAATCAGCGGCTTACTTGCACAGCCTGCCAGCAAAAGAACCAGCGCAAAAGAAATGCTCCAAGCGGCGACAGATTTCATGCAGGTCACGGTATTTGAATGTGACAGATTGTCCATATTGAATTTTTCATGTCCTTTTGTGTCAATTCGTGGTTAGCTTTCTAAAATGAAACTGTCGCTTTTGTCCATCTTGCTCGGTGTCGGCATGAGTGTGCCGCAGATTTATGGGCTGACGAAGCCCGTGCAATTCGCCGCCGCCGCGCGCAAATTTCCGCGCAACCTGCCCGCCGGCATTTTTCTGATGCTGCTCGGCACGGCGTGGTTTTTGTGGAACGTCAACAGCGAGTCGCTCGCGGATTTTTCGGCTTACAAAACTTACATGATGGTTGCTTTTGGAGCGATTGGTTTGTTGACGTGCGTTTTTGTGCAGGATTTTCTGGCGGTGCGCGGTCTTGCGGTCTTGGCGCTGTTGCTGGGAAAACTGATGGTGGACACGGGACGCTTGCATCTGGGCGAAACGCGGTGGGTTTTAGTCATTCAAATCTGGGCTTACATTTTAATCGTCGCCGGAATCTGGTTCACGGTGACACCGTGGAAATTGCGCGACTTTTTGAATTTTGCCACGGCGACGGAAAGTCGCGTCAGAATCGGCAGTGCGATTCGACTGTCGTTCGCCCTTTTCATTGTGCTGCTCGGACTGACTGTTTTTCGCGCGATGTAGTTTGTCCGACGAAAACTTGTCACTGAATCGTAACAGTTCCGCCGCGTGGTTGTAACGGAAAGGTTTCAACGTGTCGCCGCATTAGAAATCCACAACCACAATGAAAAAATTCAAGAAACAGAATCCCACCAAAATCGCAATGTTCGCCGGCGCGGCGGCGCTGATGGCGCTTACTCCTCAAATTCACGCGCAATCGTCTGTGGACGCATTGCTCAACAAGCTGGAGCAGAAAGGCGTTTTGACGGTGGACGAAGCAAAGGAGTTAAAAGCGGAAAACGAAACGAATACCGTGGCGGACTTCAATGCGGCAATGAACTCCAGATTTCCCATACCGGACTGGGTGACGAGTTATAAATTGAGCGGTGATTTTCGCGGGCGGTTCGATGATGTGAGCACCGACATCCATACTGCTGCCGGAGGAGACGATAACAACATTCGTTTGCGTTATCGTCTGCGCGTCGGGTTGTTGATCAATATGAAGGATGATATGCAGGTCGGTTTTCGTTTGGGCACGGACGATGCGGGCACAACGGCGGCAAAAGGCGGCAATCCATTGTCGAACAATTCCACGCTTCAGGGCAATGGTTCGAAAAAAATGATTTATGTGGATGCGGCTTATGGCAGATGGACGCCCATCAACAACGATACTTGGGTGGTGGCTGGAACCATCGGCAAAATGGATCAGCCGTTTCAGGCGTCGCCGATGCTGTTTGATTCCGATTACACACCGGAAGGAGGCGCATTGCAGGCGACTTACAAATTCAATACTGACAACTCACTCGCATTCAATGGCGCGGCATTTGTGCTCGATCAGTTAAATACGCGCGGGCCGTTTCTTTATGGCGGCCAAGTCATTTGGAATTCCAAATTGACTTCCCACATTGGCACTTCTCTTGGCATTGCAGGTTACGACATTGCGGATGAGTCACACCTTGTTGCCACATTTCCAACCGGAGCTTCTTACGATTCGAATTTGGGCAATACGATTGCCTTGTCAGGCCTGCCTGCGAGCGACTTTAATCCCATTGTCGCCAGCGGCAGTTTCACATATACACTGGACAGCTTTCCACTTTATACGGGCGCATTTCCAATCAAGTTCGCTGGCGAATACATGAACAATCCTGCCGCCGCAAGCAACAACGAAGGCTGGTGGGGCGGCGTTACGTTTGGCAAATCCGGCAAGAAAGGCACATGGGACTTGTCCTACCGTTATCAACGACTCGATGCCGATGCGTGGTGGGATCAAATTGTGGATGATGACAATATCGCCGTTTTTCCCGCTTCTTTGATAGCAGGCACCGCAGCGGGAGGAACGAACATCAGGGGACATTTGGTTAAGTTCAACTATTCGATCCTTGATTCATTGACCTTCACGGTCACCTGTTACATCAATGATTTGATTAACAATAACACGGGCTTTCCGACTGCAAAAACCGATGCGGTTCACGCCATGGCCGACCTGATGTGGAAATTCTAATTAACCGGAATGTAACGTGATTAAAAAACGAAAAACTGATTAACTACTTTAATACTTTAATAAATGAAAAAAACAATTCTCTCGCTTCTTGGCGTCAGTGGTTTGCTTGCGGTGATTTTGGCCATTTCAAACGCGAAACGTCATATTGCAGTCGTCGGCACTGCGGTTTTGCTGGCGGCGCAAACCAACGCCCAGACCATCACCGGCGCGGGTTCGACGTTTGATTACCCGGCCTTCACCAAATGGTTCGAGGCTTATGCCAAGGTGGATCCGAACGTGCAATTCAATTACCAATCCATCGGCTCCGGCGGCGGAATAAAAAACCTGCACGACCCAGACCGTGGATTTCGGCGCGTCCGACGCACCGATGAAAGACGAAGCGATGGCTGCTGCACCGGGAAAAATCCTGCACATCCCCATCGTCGCCGGCGGCGTGGCCGTCATTTACAATCTGCCCGGCAGCCCGAAATTGAAACTGGACGGCGACACGCTCGCCAATATTTATCTTGGCAACATCACCAAGTGGAACGACCCGAAAATCGCCGCGCTCAATCCGGGCGTTGATTTGCCGGACACGAGCATCATCCCGGTTCACCGCGCTGACGGCAGCGGCACAAGTTTCATCTTCACCGATTACTTGAGCAGCGTGAATCCCGCGTGGGCTGACAGCGTCGGCAAAGGCTCGTCCGTGAAATGGCCGGCAGGCATCGGCCTTGCCGCCAAAGGCAGCGAAGGCGTGGCCGGACAGGTCAAGCAACTTCCTGGCGGCATCGGCTATGCGGAACTCGCCTACGCCGACCAGAACAAAATTCCCTTCGCCGACATGAAAAATTCCTCCGGCAATTTCATTTCGCCCGCACCCGATTCCGTCAGCGCCGCGCTCGCCACCGCGAAAATCCCCGACGACTTTCGTTTCTCAATGGTCAACGCGCCCGGCGACGAATGCGTATCCGATTTCCGGCGCAAGCTGGGTGCTTGTTTATCAAAAATCCAAGAACGCAGCCAACGGCGCAAAACTCGTCGCGTTTTTGAAATGGGCGGTCACCGAAGGCCAGAAAATTTCGCCCACGCTCGACTACGCGCCATTGCCGGACGAAGTCCAGCAACGTGAATTGAAAATGCTCGACACAATCAAATGATGACATCGCCGCGCCGCCCGATAATTTGTGGGCGTGGGCCGGACGAAGAGCGCAATTCCTCCCGCTCTTCGTCCGTTTGATTTTAGGAACAAAGGAATAATTGTGAACGGAAACGCACAAGAAAAACGCCGGAGGCCAATTCGGCGACCGCGCCTTCAAATGGCTGACGCTGGCCATGGCGTTTTCCATTTTTGTGTTGATTGCGCTCATCGGCTTTGAGTTGTTTCGTGGTTCGCAATCTCGCGCTCCAAAAATTCGGCTGGCATTTTCTGGTCACGCAGCGACTGGGATCCGGTCAACGATGTCTATGGCGCGCTGCCGTTCATTTTCGGCACGCTTGTTTCGTCGGCCATCGCGCTCATCATCGCCGTGCCCATCAGCATCGCCACCGCCGTTTATCTCACCGAACTCGCGCCGCTCTGGCTGCGCCAGCCGCTCATCATGTTCATCGAACTCCTCGCCGCCGTGCCGAGCGTGATTCTCGGTTTGTGGGGAATTTTTGTGATGGTTCCGTTCTTGCGCGACCACTTTTTTCCGTTGCTGCAAAAATACCTCGGCTTCCTGCCGTTTTTCAAAGGCCCGATTTACGGCGTCAGCATGCTGGCGGGCGGAATCATCGTCGCCATCATGATCATTCCCATCATCACGTCCGTCTCCCGCGAAATTTTGCGTTCCGTTCCCGGCCTGCAACGCGAAGCCGCCTACGCGCTCGGCGCGACGCGCTGGGAAGTCACGCGCATCGCCGTTTTGAGCTACGCAAAAAAAGGTTTGTTCGGCGCGGTGATTCTCGGCCTTGGCCGCGCGCTCGGCGAAACGATGGCCGTCACGATGGTCATCGGCAATACGCCGCAAATCGTCAAATCACTTTTTGCGCCCGGCTACACGCTCGCCAGCGTCATCGCGAATGAATTCAACGAAGCCACCGGCGATTTGTATCCGAGCGCGCTGTTTGAAATCGGCCTCGTGCTGCTCGGCGTGACCGTGCTCGTCAACATCGTCGCGCAACTGCTTTTGAAAACTTTCGCCGGGCCGAGCGTGAAGCCCCAGCATTAAAAATGACCGCACCGAACCACAACTGGCGCAATTTCAAGAACGTGTTCATGCAAACGCTCTCGTTCGCATGTGCGATTCTCGTCGTCATGCCGCTGCTGCTCGTGTTTTATCATTTGATCAAGGAAGGTTTCAGCTCGATCAATCTGGCGTTCTTCACGCAATTGCCAAAACCCGTCGGCGAAGTTGGCGGCGGCATGGGCAACGCCATTGTCGGGACATTTATTTTGCTCGGACAGGCTGCAGTCATCGGCGTGCCGGTTGGCGTGCTTGGCGGCGTTTTTCTTTCCGAATACGGCGGGACAAAATTGAACTGGGGATCCGTTTCGCCGCCGACATTTTGAACGGCGTGCCTTCCATCACCTGGGGCATCGTCGTTTATGCGCTGATGGTTGTGCCGATGCACGGATTTTCCGCGCTCGCGGGCGGCGTCGTTCTCGGCATGATGATGATTCCACTGGTGATGCGGACGACCGAGGAAGTTTTGCAACTTGTGCCGGGCGGCTACCGCGAAGCAGCGCTCGCGCTGGGAATTTCAAAATGGAAAACGATTGTGCAAATTGTGATTCGCACCGCGTTGAAGGGAATTGTCACCGGCGTTCTGCTCGCGCTCGCACGCGTGGCGGGCGAAACCGCGCCGCTGCTGTTCACCGCGCTCGGCAACCGTTTCTGGGCGCACAATCTGACCGAACCCATCGCCGCGATGCCGCTGCAAATTTTTGCCTACGCGATTTCGCCTTACGACGACTGGCATCGGCAGGCGTGGGCGGGCGCGCTCGTGCTGCTGCTGCTCGTGCTCGCCATCAACGTCGGCGTGCGCTTTTTGACACGCGACCGTTTCCAACGCAAAATCTGATTTCATGGCCACCAACCAAAATAATTCCGACGCCGCGCTGATTGTCCGCAATCTTTCGGTTTTTTTCGGCGCGAATAAGGCGGTCAAAAATGTTTCGCTCGACATCACAGCCAGGGCCGTCACCGCCATCATCGGGCCGAGCGGCTGCGGCAAGTCCACTTTTCTTCGCGCGCTCAACCGGATGCACGAGTTGAATCCTGAGGCGCGCATGGAAGGCGAAATCAATTTGTTCGGCGACGACATTTATTCGCGCAACGTCGAGCCGGTCGTCGTCCGCCGCCGCGTCGGGATGGTTTTTCAAAAATCAAACCCGTTTCCGACGATGTCCATTTCCGAAAATGTCACCGTCGGGTTGCGATTGAATGGCGTGCGCGAGAAAAAAATTCTCACCGAACGCACCGAACAATCGTTGCGCATGGCCGCGCTTTGGGACGAAGTGAAAGACCGCCTGCACGCGCCCGCGATCAGTTTGTCCGGCGGCCAGCAGCAGCGGCTTTGCATCGCGCGCGCGCTCGCCGTGCAGCCGGAAGTTCTGCTCATGGACGAACCCGCGTCCGCGCTCGACCCGCTGGCCACGTCGAAAATCGAGGAGTTGATCCTGGAATTGAAAAAGGATTATACCATCGTCATCGTCACGCACAACATGCAGCAGGCCGCGCGCGTTTCGGATTTCACCGCGTTTTTTTACCTCGGCGAACTGGTCGAATTCGACGCGACGGCAAAAATTTTCACCAGCCCGTCGAAGAAACAGACGGAAGATTATGTGACAGGACGGTTCGGTTGAGCTATTTTGAAAACAGTTTATGGAAAATCATTTTGAAGCGGGACTCGAAGCGTTGAAGCAAAAACTTCTGACGATGGCCAGCCACGCCGAGACCGCCGTGAACCAGGCCGTGCAAGCGCTCAGTCCAGCGCGACACTGACCTCGCGCTCCGCGTCAAGGAAGACGACCGCGTCATTGACCAGTTTGAAGTCGAGATTGACGACCTGGCCATCCAGCTTCTGACCCAGGCGCCGCTCGCGACGCAACCTGCGCCTCGTCACCGTCGCCATGAAAATTTCACAGGACCTCGAACGCATCGGCGACGAGGCGACGAAAATCGCCAAGCGCGCGCGCGACCTTTCGCAGGAACCGCCAGTTAAAATCAACCTGGATTTGCCGCGCATGGCCGCCCTTGCGCTGGACATGCTCAAGGACGCGCTCGACGCGTTTGTGAATCGCGATTCCGCCGCCGCGCGCGCCATCATCCCGCGCGACAAGGAAGTGGACGCGCTCAACAAACAAATTCACGCCGCGCTCGCGCAGCACATGGTGGAAAATCCCGGCACGATCGGCCGCTGCCTCCACTGGATCGTCGCCGCCAAAAGCCTCGAACGCATCGCCGACCACGCGACGAACGTCGCCGAAGACGTCGTTTATCTCTGCGAAGCGCAGGACATCCGGCACACAGGAGTGAAAAGTGGAATTGCGCCGGGATCGGTGTAAATCATCCGTGGGACACATCAAATTTCTCGCCGGGGTTCAACGGATGACCGGCTAGAAATTCCTGCGCGGTCAATCTTCGACCGCCTTCGCGCTGCAATTCCAAAATCCTCAACGAGTCTTTGCCGCACAGCAACAACAATTCCATTTTTGTCAGCCGATAAAATTATTCCCGCTTTAAACTCCTTGCTGTGAAGCGGAATTCCTTCGTAACAAATTTCTTGTGCAAGGCTTGCTTTACAAATTTTTAGCAATTTGCCGTTCAGGAATGTGAACACGCCCGGCCACGGCGTGAAAGCGCGGAGTCGGTTCAAAATCTTTTCCGCCGGTTCGTTCCAGTCAATCTCGCCGTCCTCTTTTTTAATTTTTGCCGCGTAGCTCGCGCCTTCGACTGGCTGCGGTTTTGGCGAAATTTTTCCGGCGACGTAATCGGGAATCGTTTCAACCAACAATTCCGCGCCAAGTTGTGCAAGCCGGTCGTGCAGCGTTTGCGAATCGTCTTCCGGCAAAATCGGCGTGCGCGCCTGCGAAATGATTTCGCCCGTGTCCAAACCCGCGTCCATTTTCATGATCGTCACGCCGGTTTCCGTTTCGCCGTTGGCAATCGCCCATTGAATCGGCGATGCGCCGCGATATTTCGGCAGCAGCGACGTGTGGACGTTCACGCAGCCGAACTTCGGCAAATCCAAAATGCTTTGCGGCAAAATCTGTCCGTAAGCGACGACGACGATCAAATCCGGCTTCAATCTCGCGCAGTTCGGAAATGAATTTTTCGTCGCGCGCTCTGCGTTGGCTGCAAAACCGGCAGATTTCAATTTCTCCGCCAGAATTTTCACCGGCGAAAATTGCAATTTAAGTTCGCGGCCTTTGGGTTTGTCTGGCTGCGTGACGACGGCGGCGATTTGAAATTTTTTATCACGCGCCAGTTTTTCCAAACTGGCGCAGGACAATTCCGCCGTGCCCATGAAAATAATCTTCATTTATGATTTACGATTTATGATTTTTGCCGCGCGCAACTGTAGGCAAATCGTAAATCATAAATCGTAAATCATAAATCCAATTCAGCCGAGCTTGACTATTTGGCGAAGGACTTTGAGAAAGGTCTGCGGCGGCGTGCCGTCAGTGTTGATTTTATGGACGATTTTTTTGCCGTAAAAATTCAGCACGGGCTTGGTTTCTTTTTCGTAAGTTTTCAGACGCGCGCGAATCACATCCATGTTTGCATCGTCGAGGCGATTGTCCTTGAGCGCGCGGCGTTGCAGGCGCTTGACGAGATTTTCAAAATTCGCGCTGCACATATAAAACACGGCGATGACATTGAGAAATTCCTTGAGCATTTCCGCCTGATGGACATTGCGCGGGATTCCGTCGAGCACGAGGGTGTTGCGCTTGTGATCAAGTCGTCCGGCGGCGGCGAGGCCGTGCGTGTAATTTTTCCAAAGCTCAATGGTCGGTTCGTCTGGCACAAGTCCGCCGGTGCTGGAATGTTCAAGAAAAATTTTCCCCAGCGGCGTCTCGGGACTTAAACTGCGGAAAACTTCGCCGCAACTGCAATGGACGAAGCCCGGAATCGCGCCGAGAATTCTTCCGTGCGTGCCTTTGCCCGAACCGGGCGCGCCGAACATGAGTATGGTGCGGTATTTCACGCGTCTTTGTGTTTGAGTTGGATTTCCTGAATGTCCGCGAACGGGATCATGATTTCCCGCCGCGTCGTGCCCTGAACGACTTCAAAATGCGCGTCGTTGGCGGCGATGCGCGAGATGCGCTGAACGACGAACGTGCCGCTCGCCGCTTTCACGATGAGCACCATGTCGCGGTCCGCCTCGCGCCGCGTCATGCCGAAGAAATTGGAAAATTTCGTCTCAAGAAAACGGCGGTTGAACGTGAATTGCCCGCGCTGAAAAATCTGCGGTTCGGGATGTCCCGCCTTTTGCCATGAGGACTCCGCAAGGTGAACTCCACCCGGTGCGGCCACTGCCGGATCAGATTGTCCCGGCACGGTGAAAGCCTGCACTTCGGCGGGCGCTTCCGCCGTCACCGGCGCGGCTGCCACGCGCATGGGCAGCGAAAGAAAAATGATCGGCCCCAAAATCGGCAGCACCGCCGCCACGCCCATCACGAGTGCGATCGGCTGCGCGCGAACGGCCGCGATTTCATAACCTGCGTAAAGATTCGCCGCATAAATTATGAACAGCACAAAAAGTCCGACCGATGAAGAGAATAACGCGCCGATTACGGATTGGTTCGGCGGCAATTCCAGCCGCGTCACGTCCCTAATTCTAGGCTCCGGTTTGTGCGGACGTTCCGACGCGGGGATTTCGATGAAAGCCTCGACGAGCGGCTTGATTTTCGGATGTTTCTCAAGTTGCTTCAGCGCGTCCTGCGAAAATTTTGTCCACATGACATTTGTGTAACTGTCGTCCGCCATGCGGAAAGTGATGCCGTTGTCGTTGAACGTGACGATGTCGCCGGTCAGCGACGAGCCGTCGGTCAATTGAAACGTGTCAGCGCGCGCCGCGAGGAGCAGCCCGCAAAGCCAGAAGGCCAAAATTGTCCAAAAGGTTTTGTGCACGGAAATTTTTTAACAAATAGAATCGAATTGCGAAAGAAAATTCCGGCGCAATCAAAGCTTGAGATATTCCGCGTGAATTTCCTTTTCGTCGCAATGCAAGACAGCCACGCTGCGTTCCGCGCCGAATTTCGGTTTGCCCGCGTAGCCGGGATTGAAAAATAAAATACCGCCAATCGTCTCGCAAAACGGTTTGTGCGTGTGGCCGAAGACGACGGCGTCCGGGCGTTCGCGGGCAATGCGGCTTTTGATTTTGTCGGAAAGTGATTGCGGATTAATAATATGATGGAGCAGAAATTTCCGCGCGGCGAGTTTGACGATCTCCGTTTCTTTGAAAGGTAAATTCGCATCCGTATTTCCCAGCACGGCGGTGACGGGCGCAATCTGTTCCAGTTCAAACGGGATGAACGCATCGCCGAGGTCGCCTGCGTGCAAAATATGCCCGACGCCCGCAAACAGTCCGGGAATTTTCGGGTCGAGAAATCCGTGCGTGTCGGAAATAACGCCGATTTTCACGCGCCGGCTTCCTCCGGTTTTTCTTCAGGCTCTTCGTCGCGCGCGCCGGCTTTTTTGTCGGCGGGCGATTCGGCGGTCGCGGTCAATTTCGCCGCCGCGACAAACAGCGCGGTGAAAATGCCGCCGCTCAACAGCGTGTTGCGGAAAAATTCCAGCGTCGTCGGCCAGCCATTCGTGCCTTTGGTCAATGCCAGCAGCCAGCCGGAAAAACTTTTCACATATTCGGGATTATGAAACGGATTAAAGAACCACGACGCCGTGTTCGTGATGAGATAAAACAGGATCGCGCCCAAAATTCCGCCGCCGAGCAGCGCGAGAAACGACGATTGTGGTTTGAATCGTCGGCCCAACCAGATCAAAACCGCATAGGCGGCATAATTGAAGAGCAGATTTTTCAGGTTTGCCGAATCCCAGACTTCAATGCCGCGCGACGAATAATAAAAATTCAGGCCGATGTCCGTCGCGACCAAAACTAAAAGCGGCAGCCACCACGCGAACCGTTTGGAAAAATAAACGCCCGCGCAAAACGCGAATGCATACGCCGCGCTGAAATTCAACGGCAGCAAACCGGGAATCCGCGACACGGCGAACAGCGCCACGAAAATAAACGGCAGACAGCGATTCCATTTTTCTTTCACGCGGCGCAGCATAGTCCAAAACTTTCAGACGGACAAGCCGTCGAAAATAATTTTCTCCGCGTCTCTGCGACTCTGTGGCAGCTTTCCGGCGCTTGGAAAAACTTTTTGACATCATTTTTGAAGACGATGAACTGCTGGTCATCAACAAACCGGCGGGACTCGTCTGTCATCCGACCAAAAACGGCGAACTATCCAGCTTGATTGGCCGCGCGCGGTTGCATTTGGGAAATTCCGCGCAGCCACATTTGATAAACCGCCTCGACCGCGAAACCAGCGGCGTTGTCATCATCGCAAAAAATTCTGAAATCGCGGGCGAACTCGGAAAAATTCTCGAAAGTCGCGCCGTCGAAAAACAATATGTCGCCATCGTCCACGGCCATGTCGCGGCGGAGCAGGGGACGATTGACGCGCCGCTCGGCAAAGACGAACACAGCATAGTCGCCGTCAAAGATTGTGTTCGCGAAGACGGCTCGCCGTCGCAAACAGAATTTTTCGTCGAGCAAAGATTTGTGGTGAGGCGAGCGTCCTCGCGAGACGAATTTTCTTTGCTGCGTATTCTGCCGCGCACTGGTCGCAAACATCAAATCCGCATCCACCTCGCGCACATCGGCCATCCCATCGTCGGCGACAAACTTTACGGCGGCGACGAGGATTTATATCTTGCGCTCGTCCAAAATCGTTTGACGCCGGAACAGCGCGCGAAATTGATTTTTGAAAACCATGAGCTCCATGCCCGCTCGATAAAATTTCTCTGGCGCGGAAAACAAATTGAATTTTCCTGCGAACCCGAACCGTGGTTCAAAGAATTTTTGTCCGCAGATTGCGCCGATTTACGCAGATAAAACATTTTCATCTTCAAATCTGCGGCTTTCTGCGTCATCTGCGGATGACTTTGAAAAATCTGTGTCCATCTGTGTCCATCCGTGGCTAAATGTTTCCCGTGTTAGACATCCCCAAAACCATGCGCGCCGTCGTTTATCGCGGCGTCAACGACCTGCGCCTCGAAACCGTGCCCGTCCCGCGCATCAGCGCAAACGAACTTCTCGTCAAAGTCGCCGTTTGCGGCGTCTGCCCGACCGACATCAAAAAAATTCAATACGGAACCGTGCCGCCACCGCGCATTTTCGGCCACGAAACCGCCGGCACAATTGTAAAAATCGGCGCGCGAATAAAAAAATTCCGCGTTGGCGACCGCGTTGCGCTGCACCATCACGTTCCATGCATGGACTGCCATTTCTGCCGTCACCGCGCTTTTGCGCAATGTCCGCAATACAAACGCACCGGCATCACCGCCGGATTCGAGCCGGCGGGCGGCGGTTATGCCGAATACGTCCGCGTCATGGATTTCGTTCTGCCCGGAGTCGTGAAAATTCCCGCAAAAAATTCCTTTGAAGAAGGCGCGATGCTCGAACCCGTCAACACCGTGCTCAAAGCCATCCGCCGATTGTCTTTGCAGCGCGGCGACACCGTGCTTGTGGCAGGGCAGGGACCGATTGGCCTGATGTTCACGCGCCTGCTTCAAATTGCCGGAATGAAAGTCCTCGCCACAGATTTGCTCGAATCACGTTTGAAGCTCGCAAAAAAATTCGGCGCGAAATGGATTTCCCTCGCCCATCCGATGGGAGAGGGTGGCCGAAGGCCGGGTGAGGGTTTGATCTCGCTCGACGCCGCCATCATCGCCGTTCCGTCCGACGATGCCGTGAAACAAGCCATGCAACTTGTTCGCGGCGCGGGACAAATCCTTCTTTTTGCCCACACCAGGCGCGGCGCGCGGCTGGACATTGATCCCGCCGCCATTTGCGTGGACGAAAAAGACCTGCTTGGTAGCTATTCATCTGATTTCACCCTGCAAGCCGAAGTCGCCCGGCTCGTCTTTTCCCGCCGATTGGACGTGCGCCCGCTGATTTCCCACCGCTTTCCGCTGGCTGAAACCGCCAGTGCCATTGCGCTCGCTTCGCGCTCGACTGAAGATTCGCTGAAAATTGTCGTGCAGACGGATAAAAAATCAGGGACGCAGTGAAAACTTCCAGCCTTCAGGCTTTGGCTTTTCCGTTCGATTCCGCCAACTGTGTGATGTGCAGGATGGAAAGCTGTTTTACCGACCAGTCATCCGTTTTCTTTCCGCGCGGCGCGGCGACGAAAACACGGTTGCCCACAAGCCATGCCCATTCGGGATGCGGCACCTCATGCGTCGTTCCGTCCGACAAATAGAGACGGAACGGATGAAACGGTTTTTCATTCAACAATTCGCGGATGTTTTGCGCTGTTATCATTTCAAGCCAAATTAAAACCGTCAACTATCCCCGTCAACTTCAAACAACCAACCTGCGCCGTTGAAAATTCAACGCCGGAACGACAGGGAATTTTCTTTGTGTCTTGGTGTCTTGGTGGTTAAACTGATTGTCGCGGCGTTTCCTATCCTTGAAAGTCATCGTGAAAATGTGAATAACATCGCAAAAATAATGTCACAGTTCGGCAACATTTTTGACCCTTGAAGCCATGAATTGCTGAAAACCGTTGAAAAACAGGCTTTTTCAGGACGCAAAATGCCTCAAAAACGTTCAAAAAAAAGTTGACAGTAGGCACGGCTTTTGAGATATTCACAGCACACACGGTAACAATAAAACTAAAAATATGAGAACAAAAACACTACTTCTCGCAGTTGCAGCGCTCGCAGCGGGAGTTATTTCTTCAGAAGCGCAAAACGTCTATTCACAAAACGTTGTTGGTTATGTGAATACTGTTTCAACCGCCGGGACATTTAATTTGATAGCAAATCCATTGGATGATGGAACAAACACGGTGGTAGATTTGTTTCCAAGTCCTGCAGTGGGCACGATAGTTGAAACGTGGAACGGAGCCGGTTTTACGCAGGCCAAGTATAAAGCCAGTGGTTGGACTACAAATTTGCTCCTGTATCCGGGAACAGGTTTCTTTGTTGACTACGCAGGCTCTGGATCAATAACCAACACTTTTGTCGGGAATGTGGTTGTTCAACAACCGAACGGAGTTGATGGACTTGGCACAAATAACACTACGATTACACCCGGATTTATTTTGCTTGGAAGTCCATTTCCAATATCAGACACATTGACGGGAACAAGTATAAACCTTGGGCCGTCACTGCAAGTAGTTGGAAACATAGTTGAAACTTGGAACGGATCTGGTTATGTGCAGGCCAAATATAAGGCCAGTGGTTGGACTACAAATCTTAATCTTAGCGTGGGCCAAGGATTCTTTGTAAGCGCCGCAGCAACCAATTGGCAACAGATTTTGCCGTAATCAGTATAGCGATTAAACATGATGCTGATAATTGAAAAACCTAAAACCTAAAACCTAAACAAAAAAATAAAATGAAAAAGAAATTAATCATCGGAATATTGGGAAGCGGCGTTGCAGCGTTGTCTTCGTTTGGTCAGGGAGGAGTTTACTTTGGTAATTATAGCAATGCGTCCGCTGACATTGGATCACCAGTAACCTACGCAGGTTCCAACGTGCCGGCTGGAAAAGCTGATTTAGCTGTTGGATCTGATTTTAGCGCTGAACTGTATTATCTTGTTGGTTCCAGCTATATTGCCATTCCTTCCAGCATAACACAGTTTGGTTCACTTGGAGGCACTGTTGCAGATGGCGCGACCAGTGCTGGTTATACGTTGTCAGTAAATGCTGTTATTCCTATGAATGGAGTAACCGGTGGAAATGCCACACTTGAGTGGGGCGCATTTAATAATACGACAATTGGTGGTAATCTTGCTGGCACGATTACGGGCATGTCAGGTCCGTTCACGATGCTTGTTTCAGGCACTTCAAGTCCATCATACAATGACTTTTTGCCTCTAGGAACTTCCGATGGTAACGGTGGTATTTCCGAAGGTGGAGCAACGGGCTTTAGCTCGTTTACAGTTGCTCTTGCTGTTCCGGAACCGACAACGATGGCGTTGCTTGGTTTGGGTGCCGCTGGCCTCTTGGCCTTGCGCCGTCGCAAAGCCTGATCGGCTTTGTTAAAGTTTTAGGTTTCAAGCCGCCCTTCGGGGCGGCTTTTTTGTTGGTAGGGATGGCCGCGCTGCGCCGTCCTTCAAATGGCAGGGTGCGGGTAGGGACATCGCGCTGCGATGTCTGGATCGGAGTTAAACTTGGTAGGGACATTCCGCTGGGATGTCCGGTCAGTGCAGCGCGCTGACCCTGCCAAAAAAGGAACAATGCGCCGACGGCACACAAAGGTAGGGACATCGCGCTGCGATGTCCGGACGCCGCAGCGCGGCGTCCCTACCAACGAAAAGCGCGAGTCTCTACCGGTTATTCATAACCAAATGCTTTGATAAAAGGCTCCAGTCTGGCCAGATGCGGTTCGAGATATTTCTGGTAGTTGCGCCAGCGGCCAATTGCGCCTTTATAGACCGCCTTGGTCACGTCGGCATATGTGGGCGAGCGCACTACTTTTTGCCGCGCATGTTCGTCAAATCCCAGCACGCGCGCATCCCACGGAACACCAAGAAACTCCAACGTCCGCCGCGCCACGGATTCCAGATCATTGACCATGTCTTCGTAGCGTATCTCGAGGCAGGGATTTTTAAGCAGCGGCGCAAATTTTCTCCAACCTCCCATCATAAACGTATAGCCATCACAAGCATTTTCTAGAGTTAGATAGGACACATTGCCCGGCGCAACCGGCACATAGGATTGCATGAAGCAGCTCACCACCACGTCCCGCGGATCACGTAACGCCATCAGAATTTTTACTTCGGGGAAAACTCGGATGAAAGCGGGAATGAAAAGGGTTATAGCAGGATTCTTGTCGATGAGCAACCTGCCACCAATTACTTTTTCTAAGTTCATTTCAATGAAACGAAAATACCTCGCCCGGGACTGCTGCAACGCACTGCCCCGTGCCGATTCCAAGATGGCTAACATCGATGAGTCTTCCGGCAGACCGGATCTGAGGGGCATGAACGCTTCGTCCACAAAGACCCGTGTCTCCTCGGCTGAAACAATGTCATGGTGGGAATCTAATACTTGTTCCAGAAGCGTCGTCCCCGAACGTGGATGACCACCAAGAAATGCCAGGCGTTGGGTAGGCTGGAGTTGGCACCCAAAGTCAAACCAGCGTTGCATTGTTTCGGCCGTGAATCCGGCTTGCCTCTCCCTTATAACAACGCGATCAATTTGTAATTTGGTTAGCAATGGTTGAGCTTCAAAATGTAACATCGCCTTAGCCTCCAAAAACGCTGTCATAGCTTCATCGTAGCGTCCTTGAAGGTCAAGATTTGCGCCCAATTCGTAATAACCGCGAATCTGGATGTGCCTGTCAGCCTTTGTTAAAAATGCACGGAGATTTTTTTCAGATTCTTCCAGTCGTCCCTTTCGGCGGTCTAATCTCGCAAGAGTGAGCAACGCCAAAGCGCAGTTGCCGTCCAGTCGTAACGCCTGGTTTATTAATCCGTATGCCTCTTCCATACGATGAAGACGTTCGTAAAGTTCCGCTAATCTGGCGAAGGTTTCGGCGGAAGCGTCTTTTTGTTGCAAGGCATGTTGAAAATAACCCTGTGCTATTTCTGGTTTCGAAAAATCAGCGGACAACCGCCCAGCAGTCGCCAGAACTTCAGTTTTATTTGAGGCAACGCGAATCGCCTTGTCAAAACACTGTGTCGCGGCGGCGTAATCATAGCGCAATCCATAATATCGTCCTGACTGAAGCATGATTCCGGGATTGGCGGGGTCCAAACGGCTGGCGCGCTCCATTATTTCAAAGCATTGCTGAAAATCGTAAGACTCCCAGGATTTGGCGGCAGTTTCCAACATTCGATTTAGAGACCCTGAAGAAATTATTTGTGGACGTTTCATCGTTTGAAAGTTTTAGGTGCTTGATGTGCCTTATTCATAACCGAACGCTTTGATAAATGGCTCCAGTTTGGCCAAGTGTGGTTCGAGATATTTTTTGTAATTGTGCCAGCGTCCGTGGGCGCGTTTATAGACAGGCTGCGTCACGTCAGCGTAAGTCGGGCAGCGCATCAGTTTTTGCTGCGCGTGTTTGTCAAAACCGAGCACATGAGCATCCCACGGTGCGCCAAGAAAATCCAATGTCCGCCGTGCTACAGATTCCAAATCGTTCACCATGTCCTCGTAACGCACTTCAAGAAATGGATTTTTTATCAATGGCGCGAGCTTTTGCCAGATTCCCATGACGCCGGCATAATTTTCAACGGCGACTTCAAGGTTCAGCGCGGACACGCTGCCGGTGCTGATGGGCAAATAAACCTGCATGAACGAACTTAAGACCACATCGCGCGGATCGCGCAACGCCACCAAAAGTTTTATTTCGGGAAAGATTCGGACAAAGGCAAGAATCAAAGATTGAATGGAGGGATTTTTGTCAATCAACAGACGTTGACCGATGGGATTGCACAAGTGCATTTCCATCGAACGAAAGTAATTTTTACGAGCCTGACGCAATGTTCCGGTTTGCGCGGCCTCCAGCGCTGACAGCAAGGATGTGTTTTGTGGCAAGCCGCGCATGAGCGGCATATAGGCTTCATCATTAAAAATTGTTGTCTCTTCTGCCGAGACGATGTCGGGGTGCGAGTCCAGAACTTGTTCCAACAACGTTGTGCCGGAACGGGGATGTCCACCCAAAAATGCCAGACGATGGCCGGGTGCCAGCGCCGGGGCGCAATCATGCCAGCGTTGAAGCATTTCAGGGGTGATGTCATTTTGCATCTGCTTCAAGCGTTCGCGAACCAATTTCAATTGCGCGAGCAATGGCGGCGCATCCGGTTGCAATAGCGCCTTGCCTTCAAGAAACGCGCTCATGGCATTGTCATAACGTCCTTGAAGATCAAGATTCGCGCCCAATTCGTAAAATCGGCGCACTTGGATATAGCGTTCGGTTATGGTTGGAAACAACCGCAGAATTTTTTCTGCTTCTTCTAGGCGACCCGCCCGGCGATATAATTTTGCGCGAGTGAGTTGTGCCAAAGCGCAGTTGTCATCCAACTGCAAGGCTTGAGCGACGAGTTTGGAGGCATCTTCCGTGCGATGAAGGCGCTCATAAAGTTCCGCGAGTCTGGCGAAGGTTTCAGCGGAGGCGTCTTTTTGTTCTAAAGCGCGCCGGAAATAATCCTCGGCCATTTGATGACGGCCAAAATCGAGGGACAGCCGTCCGGCAAATTCCAAGGCTTCCGTTTTATGCAGTGCAATGCGAACGGCCTGTTCAAAGCAACGTTCGGCTGCGGCGTGGTTGTAATGCAATCCATAACGCTGGGCCAAATAGAACTGCATTTTGGGATTGCCCGGGTCGAGACGGCTGGCGCGTTCCAACGTCTCAAAACATTGCTGCGAGTCGCCCCGTTCCCAGGATTCATCCGCCGACTTGATCATGCGGCTCAAAGAACCTTGGGAAACCAACTGTAGCCGTCTCATGGAGTAATTTTAGATGCCAATGTTTTTTGCACAAGCAGTCTCTGCAAAGAAACCGGAAGCAGGGACGTCACGCTGCGATGTCCGGTCAGCGCCGCGCGCTGAACCGGCCTTTTCAATCATTAAGCCGTTGACAATGGTTCCTGAAAGTGGGAATGTTCCCACATGGAAACGACTTTGGTAAAAGCTGATGACAAGGGCCGCGTCTGCATCCGGGGCACGCGCAAGGGCGCAAAGTATTTGGTGACAATGGAGAGCGGCGGCTGGTGGATCATGCCTGCGCCCAAAATCTCCGTTCCGGACAAGACGGAATCGCCCGCCGAAGCTTGGGAACTGCGCGCCGCCACGCTGGAAAGTTTTTATGACAAATCCAAAGCCTGGTGAGGTGTATTGGGTGGATTTGGGACTGAAAGGCAAGCTTCGTCCGCTGATGGTGGTCTCTCGTGAAGATGTGGACGCGGAACGCGCCTTATGCGTGTGCGTGCCATTGACGACGCAGATTCGCAGTGGTGATTATGAAGTGAAGCTGCCGCGCGTGCGCTGGTTGCCCGGCGCGGACGAAGGCGTGGCAAATGTTCAGGGACTGACCTCTGTTGAAAATCACCGGCTGGAACGTCGCGCCGGACAATTTGAAGCCCGGATAACTTTGGCCGTGCGCGATAAAATCGCATGGCTGCTGGAATTGAATTGATTATTCGAATGGCGCGCTGCGGCGTCTCCGCCAGTTATTCATATCCGAAAGTCTTGACGAACGGCGCCAATTTTTCCAAGTGCGGTTCGAGGTATTTCTGGTAATTGCGCCAGCGGCCAACAGCGCCTTTATAGACCGGTTTGGTCACGTCGGCGTAGGTCGGCGAGCGCACAACTTTTTGCCGTGCATGTTCGTCAAATCCCAGCACGCGCGCATCCCACGGAACGCCAAGAAAATCCAACGTCCGCCGCGCGACGGATTCCAGATCATTCACCATGTCTTCGTAACGCACTTCGAGGAATTGATTTTTTATCAAAGGCGCAAGCGTCCGCCATAGACTCATCATGGCGGTGTATTCATCAACGGTGCTTTCCAGGCTCAAATAGGCCGAACTGCCTTGTTCGAGCGGCAAAGACTGCATGAAACAACTCAAAACCACATCGCGCGGGTCTCGCACTGCGATGAGAAATTTTATTTCAGGAAATACTCGGATGAGAAGCGGAATCAAAAAAGTCAGCGATGGATTTTTGTCAATCACCAGACATTCACCGACCGGCTTGCCAAGAAATCTTTCTACGGAACGGAAATAGTTCGCGCGCGATTGCTGCAATGTATTTGTCTGCGCCCCTTCAAGAACCGACAACATGGGTTGGTCCGGCAAACTGCGGGTTAGCGGCATATAGCCTTCGTCGTGAAAAATTGTTGTTTCTTCCACCGAGACAATGTTCTGAATGTGAGTCCAAAACTTGCTCCAGCAGGGTCGTTCCAGAGCGGGGATGTCCGCCTAAAAGTGCCAATCGCTTACTCGGTCGCAGTGCCGCCGCGCAATCGAACCAACGTTGCAATGCTTCGGCGGAAATATGGGCCTGCATGTCCGTGATACGTTTGCGGACAATTTTTAATTCATCAAGAAGACGTTCTGCATTCGGGCGCAAGAGCGCTTTGGCTTGCACGAAAGCGGCAAAGGCATCGTCGTATTTCCCCTGACGATCAAGAATCGCGCCGAGTTCATACCAGGTCTGGGCATGTATCCAAACATCGGGATTTGATTTATTGACGAACGAGCGGATAAGTTTTTCAGCTTCTTCCAATCGGCCATTCTGTCGTTCCAATCGGGCGCGGGTGAGCAACGCCTCTGGACAGGCGCTATTAAGTTTCAACGCCCGTTCTACCATATCGGCGGCGTCTTCCATCCGGCGAAGACGTTCATAAAGTTTTGCCAATTGAACAAATACTTCCGGCGTGGCGTCTTTTTGTTCGGACGCCAACAAGTAATAACGTTCGGACATCGGAAAGTTACCAAAATCGCGGCTTTGCAAACCGGCTGCGGCGAGCATTTCGATTTTTTTTGGTGAGATACGAACGGCTTTATCAAAACAATGTCCGGCTGCGGCATAATCATAACGCAGCCCATACATGCGACCCAAATCCAACAGGAGGCCGGCGTTTGCCGGGTCAAGTCGACTGGCGCGTTCCATCAACTCGATAGCCACCTGAAAATCAAATTGTTTCCAAGACTTATTGACCTCTTCAAATATGCGGTGCAGTGAACCTTGGGAAACCAACGATTGCCGCTTAAGTTTCATGAGTGCCCGATTCTATTTTTCTGAATCGCCCTTAAGCGCCGTGGATGGAATTGGTGGCAAAAAAGCCACATTTGAGATGTCATTACGGTGAGGGAGCCGCCAAGGAGTTGCCATTTGGTCCTGCATCTTCTGACGGCGTCAATTCGGTGATCGGAAAAATATTAGCGGTTGGATCGCCTGCATTTTTTAATTGCTGTCGTTGTGCCTCAATCATGATGATCTGTTGGTCGGGATCAATCTGCGGCAATTCCTGGCGCGTTGGCATACTTCGCAAATTCGAGCCGTCGTTCGCGCCATTGTTTGCTCCGTTGAAATTATTGCCGCCAATTCCCACGGCAGAATTTCGTCCAAACCGACCGCCGCCTCCAAAACGTCTGCCGCCTTCGGCGTTTGGCACGGCGGGAGGCGGGCTCTGATTTGCCGCACCCGTCATGGCAATGGTTGGAGCAACGGTCAGGGGAATTTCTTGCACCGTCCCGTGGTTGTTGAATGTTACCACGCCGGATTTTTCGTCAATTTGCGTCACCTCAATGTCGTCCTGTCGCTGGCCTTCGCCTAGAATGTAATCATCTTCCTTGGCCGGTATTCCCGGTTTGGCGGGAATGGAGACTTTGAAAAGCACTTGCCGGTTGCCAAAGATGGTCATGATGCCATTGGGCGTGATTTTAGGCGGCGGCTCGCCGGGTGTCTGTAAAACAGCAGGCTGCGGAGGGTTCAGACCAAAAACATTTCGCGTAACGATGGGCACATAAGGATTATTAGGCGACACAGCTTCGGCGGCGGACAAACTGGCATTCAATGCCAGTCCGCCCGCGAGGCAAATCATAATTTTCCCCACGCACTTCATATTTCAAATATACCGTGTGCCAGCATAAACTCAAACACCGGAATGGAAATTTAGTTGCGCTTGAACCGTGTCAATATGGCCGTGTTTTTTGATGCGTGATTCATTTTTCAGGTTTTGGCGGAGGTTTTGGCCGACTCGATTAATTCCCAGAATTTCGGATTTTCCTGGAGTGTTTCGTCTTCGCCCGTCTTCAAGCCGGAGCGGAACAGAAAATCTTTCAAGGTATGCCGGCTTAAAATCCGATGCACCAGCACGCCGAGTTCATGGCGCTCGAAATAGACGCGATAATCGCCCACGCGAAAGCGGTGCAACGTGCGTCCATCCATCTCCAGTTTGCCGAAGGCGTCCAGTTCCGTGCCGATGGTTTTCTGGGGCAGCCCGCGAAATTCGCCGAGAATTTGCAATTGCAAATCTTTCGGCATCCGCGCCACTTCAGCGGCGCTGGTCGGCGTAAAAATGATTTGAAACATCTGTGGGCAAAGGGTCAAATGTTGAGAGTTGAATGTCAAGCGGACGATTCGCGTTTGCATGACGCGCTGGATCGGGCAGGGGTAAAAAATCAGCTCATCATTGTGGATGCCGCTGGTCATGATGGTCCGCTTTTTTCGACGCCGGAAATGGAATCCAAGGTCACAGACTTTCTAAATGAAGTTTTTGCGAAATCCGTTCAAACGAATGCTCATTTTCCCCAATAGCGCGTGCGCAGGGAATAAAGCGAAGTCCGGGCGGCGATAAAGAGCGTTTTGTGATCTTCGCCGCCAAATGCCAATTGGATCGGACGTTCAGGAACTTTGATGGTGTCAATCAATTTGCCAGTCGGGTCATAGACGTAAATCTGGCCGGCGGCAATATACACATTGCCGTGCGAATCCGCAGTCACACTTTCGCCGCCTTGTTCCGCGAACAGCCGGAAATTTTTCAGGCTTCCATCTGGATTGACGTTGGCCATCCAGGTTCTCAACTCGGATTCGTCAGTGACATAAAAAGGTTCGCCCGGAATGGCCCGGCCCAGGCCGAAGGAGCGGATTTGCGGGCTGGATTTGACACCCCAACTGGTCGCTCCATTTAGAAAGTCATCGCCTATAGGCAGCACCGTTGTCCCATCAGGTGAAATAAAATCGGCAACCGGCTGGGAAAGTGAATCGCGATTTAAATACCAATCGCTGACGGGCAGAAATATATTTTTGCCGGAACAATTGGCAACAGGTTCAGTTTTCAACAGCGTGACTGTGCCGTTTGGAGTCAGGGAATAAACAACGCCATTTTCCGCGTAAGAAATGACCATCAGGTTGTCCGACTGGTCAACGGCCAGATTGACGGGCTCCAAGGGAAAATCACTGACAGTCGAAAGTTGTTTTGACAAGGGATTCCAGCGATAGATTCGCTGCCAATGCGAATCCACAAAATAGAAATCGCCGCGCGGTCCGGCAGCGCCGCCGGAAATATTAAAAAATCCGCCCGCGAGTTTCTTCATTTTGGCTCCATATGCAATGACAGGCGAAGATGCGACGGGCGTTGGACGCGACATTCGACCGGAGATGTCCAACCACGCAAATTCATGTTGGCGGATTTCAACGTTATGTGTCTGGTCATAAACGGAAGAATCAAAACTCACTTTGCTGTTGCTGTCGCAATGGAAGTTGCGGAAATGGATGTCGTGCGAGTTTGATACCTTGACGGCCCACGGAAAAGGCTGGAAGGAACTGATGACGCGGTAACTATGGAAATTGGCAAAAGTAATATCGTGCGACGAATCAATTTCAATCGGTAAAGCAAAACCGCTTTCGCCACGCTCTTCTTCGGTTTGCAACGCATAAAAACTCCAGTTTGCGGCGTTGCGCACTTGAATTTCATTACGGACATGATGCTCGCTCGAAATCTGATAAGCGCGTCCTTCGGTTTCAGTATCGGAGACGACCATGCCCGCTTGCGCAAAAGTTGACGGAGTCCAAATATCGAGAAACGTGCCGCCGCCGCCATCGGTAACCCAAAGACTTGGATATTGGCTGTCCCAATGACGTGTTGGATCGGGATCACCGGTGTGGCTTTTGTTATACGGATTTTGACTGGAACCGTCCGGTAGCGGTGTCCCGTGGCCGCCAAGGAATCGCACGTCATTCATCATTGAATTGGTTCCGGCTTTCCAAAGAGCTGTAACCTCACGGCGATTATTTCCGCCCGTATAAAGTCCTACACCGATCACAATGTTGCTGCCGCCTTTGGGCGCTTCCAGCAAAGCCTTGGGATCACCAATGCCCTGATAAGCGGGAGTGCCGTCCGGCAAAATAATCTGCGTTGCGCCCGGATGTAGTCCGATCAACACCGAGTCAGGCCGGAGTTTCAACGTTTCATGCACGACGTAAAAGCCGGAGGGCAGATAAATGGCGCGGTGAGATGCAATTGCTTTCTGCAACACTTCAGTGTCATCGGTTTGGCCGTCACCTTTAGCTCCCAGATCGTGCAAATTCACCCAAGTATCGCAAGCGGGAAGCCGAGCCAAATCAGAAGCGACAATATCTGGCATCGTAGCCAACGGAACGGCACCAAAATGGGTTTCAATTTCGGGTGTTACTCCAATATCAGTATAATGAAGGCCGTGGAAGAAATTCGTTACCGAATAAATTTCAGCAGGAGCATTAAAACGTTTGCCACTATCGCGCAACGCTGCAAAGACCGGCACGTTGCGACAAGTGACTCCTTCCATGTTAATTTCGTTGCGCGGACTTTTCTCCATCCCAAAAATAAATGCCGGCCCGGAAATATTTTCAAGACGCGCATCCTTGACCCAAAGTTCGTCCGCCCATTCAGGCTCGATTTCAACGGCTGTTGGAACATGGCGAAAGTGCGGACGAATCAGCGTGAGTCCGGCTTCGTGTTCAAAAATGGCGGCCTCGCGTTGGTCCTCAAATGAACAGTCAATGAACGTGAACTGCCAGCCGGGCGAAGGTTTTGATGTCCAAACCGCGTGCGTGCCGCCAAAGAAATGAACATCCTCAACCACATTGCCGCCTTCGTGGATGCCCGCCAGCGCCGGGCCGAGACGAAAATCCATGTGGGCAAGAAAACAATGTTGAGCGTAGCGCGCCCGAACCCCAACCGCCCCGGAATTGCCTTTCTCAACTTCTATATCAATATTGGCAAGCGCGGAATAAAAAGTGCCGGGGTCGGCATCCGGGACAGTATCCGTGTCGTTTTGCGGGCGCCTTCCGGCAAAAAATATCATGGGTTTTTCATGCGACGCATCGCCGAAATCTGGCGTGTTGGCTGGCAGAACAATGACTGGCCGTTCCGCTCCATAACCAATCAACCGGATGCCCGGCCAAATATAAAGCGTATCACTGATGCGATATTTTCCGGGCGCTAGCAGAACAATACCTTGGCCGGTGGTTTCTTGAACTTGATTCACTGCTTGCTGCAAAGTGGCGGTGTCATCGCTATTGCCAGAAGGGGAGACATAAACCGCCTTGGGATCTTCCAATCGTTGCGTGTAAAACGAGGTAGCCCAAGCCGGTGCTGCAACGATGCAGCACAGCAGAACAGGAATAAGAAATTTCAAGTCCTTCGCCAATTGTTCGGTGGCAAAATTTTTGAGCAAAGGCTTTTTCATAAACGAAGCATGGGTAAAGCGTGCTTGAAACGTGGCTATTGTTCAAGCCCTCAACATTTGCTGGCGAATCAGTTTATTCTCACTTGGATTTCAGAAATTTTAAAACGCTAAAAATAATTGGTATCATTGGCTAAAACACAAATTGGTAGCGCGTACGGGAATCGAACCCGTCTTTCCGGATTGAGAATCCAGCGTCCTAACCGATAGACGAACACGCCGACCGAATGAATGCTAATTGCGCTTTGCCCTGTGTCAATGCCGCCGCGTTTTTTATTGCGCGTCCTCGCCCAATTCGACGTTCCAATAGGCGAGGTCAATGAAGTGCCGCCAACTGTCGTGGTGATGCAGGCTGAAACTGATTTGCACAAACGGCCGCCATTTCGGACGCTTGGGTTTGCGGATGAGGTGCATTCCGGCTTCCTGCGGCGTGCGGTTGGCTTTGCGCGTGTTGCACTCGATGCAGGAGCAAACGATGTTTTCCCAAATCGTTGGGCCGCCACGGTCGCGCGGAACGACGTGATCAAGGTTCAAATCCTTGCGGTCAAAAATGTCTCCGCAGTATTGGCAGGTATTTTTGTCGCGCTCAAAAATGTTATGGCGCGTGAACTTGACTTCCTTTTTCGGCAGCCGGTCATAAACCATCAGCAGAATGATTCGCGGCACGCGGATGCGAAAGGAAATGGCGTGGACGGATTCTTCGTGCGGCGCGCCTTCGGAAACGTCGCGCCATTCTTGAAAGTTGAAAGTGCGAAACGAGCCATCCTGACCATCAACGACGACGTGCGCCTGGCCTTGAAACAGCAGCGTAAGCGCGCGGCGGGCGGTGCAGACGTTGACCGCCTGCCACAACCGGTTCAACACAAGCACGTGCTGGTTTAGTGCGATGTTCATGGCGCAGACGAAACGGAAGCTATCAGAATCAATGGTGCAGGTCAACCGCGTGAGTCAGCGTTGCCAAAGGATGCCCACATCGGCTATTTTCCAGTTATGAAACGTCTCGTCGCATCAGTGGTTTTGTTGTTGGCTGCAATGTTGCCGGCTCACGCGCAACAAACTCCCGATGATCAATATGTCATTATTTACAGTCTGATGCAACAAGCGGATGGTCTGGAAAATTCCGGCGAGCCGCGCCAGGCCTTGGCTCAATACGTCGAGACACAGGCGGAACTGGAAAAGTTTCAGAAGATTTTTCCCGACTGGCATCCCAACATCATTGCTTTCCGGCTAAATTATCTTGCGGAAAAAATCGCGGAACTTTCAGCGAAAGTTCAGGTGACAAATTCTCCGCCAGCAACAACGGCAACGCCGCCCGGCACGGTTGCCCCGATTGTTACCACCGATTTGGAGTCGCAGTTGAGCGCATTGCATGAGCAGGTGCGGCAATTGCAAACGGACAACACAACGCTTCAGGTCAAACTCAAGGAAGCCTTGACCGCGCAGCCGGCGGTGATTGATTCCAGCGAAC
The DNA here is from genome assembly GCA_963746345.1 of uncultured Verrucomicrobiae bacterium. Classification (GTDB taxonomy): domain Bacteria; phylum Verrucomicrobiota; class Verrucomicrobiia; order Limisphaerales; family UBA11358; genus UBA11358. The sequence continues at coordinate 580,575 of CAVVAN010000004.1, read as the reverse complement.
TGGCCAAAGCGCAGTCGCAAATTCAATCGTTGATGAAGCAAAATGATTTGTTGAAAGCGGGCATTACCCAAGCCCAAGCCAGCGCGACAATTGCTTCCGGCACGGCGGTTTTGGAGCAACTTCGTCGGCAATTGGCGGAAGCAAATCAAAAATTAGCTCAAGAAACGGCGCGAGCGGATAAATTGGCTTTGGAAAACCAGACGCTGCAAATAAAGATTCAATCATTGCTGGCAAGCGCCAGCGGCGTCGAGGCGTTGCGCGAAGAAAATCAATTGCTGAAAAAGCAACTGGCTGATTTGAAATCGTCCACGGCAAATTCGTCTTCAACCGCTGATTTGAATTCCGAGCTGGCGCGTTTGCGAGGACAACTCGCGACGTTGCAATCGGACGCGGAAGTGAATTGGCTGGAAAAAGCGGCACTGGAAAATCGTTTGCAACGATTTCAATCCACGACCGTGCCGCCGGAAAACAGCGCGCGAGTGCACGAGTTGACAAGCGAGGTCGGAACATTGCGCGCGCGTCTGGCCGTGGATGAAGCGCGGGCTGTGCCTTACACGCCGGAAGAACTGGCCTTGTTCAAGCAATCAGAGCCGCAACTGATCGCCAGCCCGGCGACGAACACGGAAGTTGCCAGCGAATTGCCCGCCGATACGATCACACTCGTCGCGGAGGCGCAGCGCGATTTTTCGTCCCGACAATTCGACAAGGCCGAGGATGCTTATCTGAAAATTTTGCGCCGCGATGAAAATAATCCATTAACTCTGGCCAATCTTGCGACGATTGAAATTAATTTGAACAAACTTGATGACGCCGAAAAACACATCCGGCAGGCGCTTGCGCAAAATCCGAATGACGCTTACAACCTTTCCGTCCTCGGTCACTTGCAATTTCTTCAGGGAAAATATGACGCTGCGCTGGACACGTTGAGCGGCGCGGCGAACCTCGATCCACAAAATCCGCAGATTCAAAATTATCTCGGAGTGGCGCTGGCGCAAAAAGGCTTGCGCGCGCAGGCGGAAACGGCGTTGCGCAAGGCTGTCCAGCTTGATCCAAATTACGGCGACGCGCACAACAATCTTGCCGTGATTTACATCAGCCAGCAGCCGCCGATGGCCGAACTCGCGCGCTGGCATTACCAAAAGGCGCTGGAAGCCGGCCAGCCGCGCAATGCCGATTTGGAAAAAATGCTGGCGGAAAAAGGCGCGCCGGTGAACTCGCAGTGAACTTTGATTGGTATTTAATCAGGCGTTTCATTGGCGAATAAACTGGCCAAATGCGACCGCCGATGGCAGTTTGCTTCCGATTTATGCAATCCATTAAATTTTTATTTTCCGCCGCGCTTTCAGTATTTTTTTTCAGCTTTGTTTCCATTGTTCACGCCGGAAGCATTACGAACGCCTTCGATTTCACCGGCCCGGAAATTTATCCGATTGACGACGGCATCAGCCTGCTGCACGCGGCGGATTTGGACGGCGACGGCTTGAACGATCTGATTGTGGCCAACAATCTGCGCTCGAAAATCAACCTGCTCTACAATCGAAACGGGCAAAACCAACCGGCCGCAACGAGTCCGCTGCGCAAACTCGAAATCAACGAACTGCCGCCGGACGCGCGTTTTCGGATTGATTCCATTCCCGCTGACGAACGCATCGGCGGCGATGGTCGTGACGGATTTGAACGGCGACGGCCAGCCCGACATCGCCTTTTACGGCGACGGCAAAGACCTTGAAGTCATTTACAATCAAGGCACGAACGGCTGGAGCGATCCGAAGCGCTGGCACATTGACGACGGACAAATGAACCCGAATGCGCTGGCCGCCGGCGACTTGAATGGCGACGGTCGCACGGATCTGGTTTTGCTCGGCGACAACGGCTCGCTTTATTTTCTGGCACAGAAATGCGGATCACACTCTGGCCGAGCCGCAAAAAATTCCCTATTCCGGCACGCCAAAAGCCGTGCAAATCGTGGACGTGGACGGCGACGGGAGAAATGATTTGCTGCTTGTGGATTGGGACAGCCCGACGCCGTTTCGTTTTCGGCTGCAAAATGCCAGCGGCCAGCTTGGGCCGGAAATTTATTTCAAGATGCAGCCCATCCGTTCGTATTGGCGCGGACAATCTGGACGGCGACGCGACAAATTTCGTTGTGACCATCGCGCAAAGTTCCGGGCGCGCGGAAGTTTCGCAATTCACGCGCAAGCCCGCCGGAAGTTTTGTCCGGCGCGTTTCAGCAGGGACAATTTCAAATCCTGCCGCTGAACAAAACAGACGCGGCGCAGCGCGGCATGCTCTGGGCCGATGTCAACGGCGATGGCCGCCCCGATTTGCTCGTGGCCGAACCGGACAGCGGCCAGCTTTCGGTTTATCTGCAACAGGCCGGACGGCTCGCTGGCTGCCGCCAAAAACTTTTCCGACGCTGGCGGGCGTGAGCCAGATTGCAGCGGCGGATTGGAATGGCGACGGCCAGCCGGAGATTTTTCTGTTGAGCGGCAGTGAAAATGCCGTCGGCGTGACGCAATTTGACAAAAACGGACGGCTGCCGTTTCCGACGCTTATTCCGCTGGATGGCAAGCCGCTGGTGATGGCCGTCGGCGCGCTGAAGCCCGGCGCGAAACCGACGCTGGCAATCATTGTGGACAAGGACGGCCAGCGTTCGCTCGTGACGCGCACGGCGGACGGCAAAATGAAAACTCAAAAATTGAGCGACAGTTTCAAATCCAATCCGACCACGCTGGCGATTCAGGACGTGAACCAGGACGGGCTGGCGGATTTGGTCGTGCTGATTCCGTATGAAAAAATCAAGGTGCTGCTGCAAAAATCGCGACGGCGATTTTGACGAAGAGGATGTTGACGCGCCCGGCGGCGCGATGGACCAGCCGTGGCTGGCCTCGGCGGACGTGGACGGCGACGGCAAACCGGAATTGCTTCTGCCGCAGAAAAATTTTATTCGCGCCGTCGTGCTGGAACAAGCAAACCGGCGCGCAGAATTCAACCAACCAGCCGGACTGGACGTTTCGCGTGAAAGATCAAATCAACGGCGCGGACAGCGATTCGCGCATCGTCGGCGCGACGGCGGTGCGAATGGAAAGAACGCCACGCCTTCGATTTTTCTGCTCGATGCGGAGCACAAGCAATTGACGCTGTGCGAGCGCGACACGAACGGCGTCTGGCAGGTGGTTCGCAACATTGATTTGCCGGTGTCCGATTTCAGCAGCTTGCAATCCGTCACGCTCGGCGGCACAAAGGTTCAGAGCATCGCCTTTCTCGGCCAGAACAACGCCGCGTGGCTGCCGCTGGCGGGCGATGTCTGGGAATTCACCGCGCTCGACGGCTACGACACGCCCATCAAGGACGGTTATCTGAACGACGTGGTGGCGGGCGATCTGAACCAGCAGCGGCCGCAAGGAACTGGTGTTCATGGAAACGGCGAAAAATTATCTCGATCTCGTCATCTTCGATTCAAACCACAAGCTGGTGCCCGGCGACCGCTGGCAGGTTTTTGAGCAGCACACGTTCCGCGGAGCCGACAATGCCGTGCCGAACCGCGCGAAGCGCTGGTGGCCGATGTGACCGGCGACAAGAAAAACGATCTGATCGTGATTGTCCACGACCGGATTCTGGTTTATCCGCAGGAATGATTGGAAGCGTCCAATATTTCAATTCAACTGCGGCGGGCGTGGCGCGAAGAATTTGAAGGAAAGTCCGTCAACAGTGGCATTCCCGCCATAGACTGAAAAATAAAAATACTTGGAGACTGCATCGAAATCCGGCAGCAGCGAAAAATCCATCCAGTCGCCAAGACCTTTTCCTGACGAACCGAAAGGCAGTCCAGCCAATGGATTGAGACCGTTGGCGGACGAAGCCTGATTTTTCAACAACATGAAAGCAGTTCGCATAACGGCGCGTTGATTTTGATATCCGAACAAACCGCCGCTCGCGCCGCCGATGTGTTGTATCGCGTCGGCAAGACCTGCAGTTTCACTCAACGACTTGCCTTGATTTTCTCCGCTGCGCAAAAAATCTTCGAGGATTGAATCGTCCGTCGTCAGAGCGACGTAACCGCCACTGGCGGCGCAGTAAAGCGAACGCGGCACAGGTGCATTTGTACTGGAAACACGGCCTGCGGGCAGGGGAATGGTGTAAATTTTCCGGCCAAGAAAATCGCGCGCGGGCGGCGCGCCCCCCGGCGATGAAAGCGCGGCGATGTTTTTAATGGCGATTACAGCCTGGTCAGGATTCGGCGCGGCGAACAGAAAAAGCGAAGGCGCATTGTTCAAATCCGCCAAAGTTGTTCCCGTTGGCGCTTTCGCATAGCTGATCCAATCGTCGCCGAAATTGCCGATGAGATTTTTGCGCACGTCGAAATTCGGGTCCTGTTGTTGTGCGCTCGCGTTGGCCATATCAATCACCGAATTAAGGCTGCTAACAGCCGCAGGCGAAATCGCCGCCAACATTTTTTGCAATGTGTCCCAGTCCTTCTGGCCGTCCACGCGCCAGCGCCAGAATTTTACTGCGTCGGCAGGCACAAATGTAGGCGGGTTCGCGTCCTTTGGCGCGGCGGCGATCATTCTTAAAATGCCTTGCCGACTGGCTTCCGGCGCGGAGAGGAAAAAATCAAGTCGCGCGCCATCATGTGCTTCGCGATAGGTAAAAGTGGCGCTCTTCAATCCCATCAAACCCGAAGCGCTTAAAACTTTGTCCCACGGAATTTGCGGCGTCGGACTCGGCGCGTCGGGATTTGGTTCCGGTGGCGGAATGTGTGAGAGCACGTCAAAAAAAGTTTTCGCGTTGAACCAGCCATAATACAACGGTGCTTCGCGAAACTGCGTCAGTTTGTCGGAGGCGAAAATGGGATTGTCATTCAACGGCGGCAACGCACCGCCCGTCAGCCGCGTCGCCACGGCTTGGACGGATTTCGTGGAACTGCCGACAATCAGCAAGGATTCAAACTGGCCGATGACCAGTTCGCCGGGCGGAACCGGCTTATTCGGCTTGCCCAATTCCTGGACCGGTTGACGCTTTGGAAAAAAACCGGCCAGAGCCGTGGGGATATTATTGCTCGAAAGCGGCACAATCGAAAAAGGGATGCCGCAAATGGTTTCCGTATAGACGGATTTTCCCGTGTCCGCCCATTTTTTGCGGAGCGCGACAAGGTTGGTTTTGAGCAAATCGCTTTTGTCTTTTGTGTCGAGCAGTAAAAGCACGCCGGGCGTTTTATCGTTGTTCCCATTCCAGTCGTCTTGCGTGACGGCAAAAGTGAACTGGCCTTGCGGCAAATCCGTGAAATCGGAAAGTTTCACGCCAAGATCACGTTCCAGCGGCGCGACAAATTTCTCATTCCACTTCGCAATGAAATTGTCATGAAACGGCTTCATTGCGGAATCGTTCCACAAAAGCCATTGCGGCGACTGATGCATCGCGGAACGAAACGCCGCGCAATCCGGCGCGGTGATGACAAGCAACGTGTCCGCCGGCAAAAGATTTTCAGCGGGCGGAATCGCGGCGCGAAGGGAAACTGTCAATGAAGCGACGAATGAGGCAAAAAAAATCAGGCGAAAGTTTTTTGTGAGCATAGTAATTAAAGTTCAACCGCAGCAAAAAGTTGTTTCAAAAAACGGATTTCATTTTTCGTCCATCTTTTGTTTCGTGCGGCTGGGTGGTTCAAGATAACGATACGGATTGTTGGGATTGTCGGTCGAATAGGCAAACGCATCACGGTGATCGAGAAAACTTTTCACCAGTTCCACGGGAATCGCAAAGCCGAGGCCTTCGCCGAAAGTGATTTTCATGTTCGTCACGCCCACGACTTCGCCGGCAAGATTGAAAAGCGGGCCGCCGCTGTTGCCGGGATTGATTTGCGTGCTGGTCTGCAAATAAAGTTCACCCTCAAGTTCGCGCGTCTTGGTGCTCAAAATGCCTTCCGTCACGGTGCGCTCCAGACCGAGCGGGCTGCCGATGGCAAAAACAGAATCGCCCACGCTTAACGCATCGGAACTGCCGAGCGTGACGTATTTGAACTTCGGCGCATTTTTGTCCTCGATATGCAGCAGGGCGAGGTCGTGAAATTTGTTGATGGCAATGATTTTGACCTGTTTGTAAGTCTCGCGGTCCAGTTGACCGTTGAGTTGATGATAAACTTCGACGGAAATTTCCGTTTCGCCCTCGATGACGTGAAAATTTGTGATGAGATAACCGTCAGCATTGATGAAAAAGCCGGAACCCAAACCTTCGGGCGTGCGCACTTGCACGACGGCCTCGCCGATTTGTTTGACGAGTGAACTTACGTCGCGCGTCGGTGAGGCGAGCGCATTGGCCGTGTAAAATTGCGGTGTGATGTTCAACAAAGGATTCACGAAAGAAGCCGCTTTTGAAGGGATCGCATTTGCGTTTGAAATTGCTGAAATCGCGCTGCGCGGCACGACCAACACGGTATAACCGACGTCCACGATAATGGAATCGGTTTTCTCGGCAAGAATTTTGCCCGTGATGGCAGCCTTGTCTTTAAGTTGGATTGTGTCTGCAAACACGAGATTCGTGGCGCAGAAAACCATGCCTAGCCATGTAAAGTTTTTCTTCAACAACATTGCGAAATAATAATTCACTCGCGCATCTTTGACAAGCTGCGCGTGGAAAATTCCGTAGAACGGTCAAATTAAAAAATTCATCCCGCACTCTTGCGAGTGCGGGATAAATCGGGGTTGGCACTGAATAAATTCTACCTGTTTCTAAAATTGATTAGCTTGGAATATGCCAAAACGAATTAACCCTTATTTCTGAAACGCCGTGAGCGAGCTAGAATGCCAAAGCCTAGCAAAAAACAACCAATAGTCGCCGGTTCTGGAACTGCCAACTGATGGAATGATTGTTGGACTAAAGACACGCTGGCTTGACTGATAGTGCCTGGTTGGGCATCTAAAATAACAAAAGCGAGATCCTTGGTCACATAAAGAGTATTTTGTGCAGGATCTACGGAAAGAAGATCCAATTCTCCGGTGTCAAATGGGCCGTTAGGATAATTATTTGGGTCGGAAACATCACCAACTGTCAACTGGCTATGAGCAGTAGGAGCGCCTTGAGATGTAGCGGTTTCATTTATTATAAGACCTCCTGTAAAGTCACCACCCGTATATCTTTGATCAATCATATAGATTGAGCCAGCGGTCGCTGTCACGGTATAGTTGAGCAAAAGGTCTGCAGTATCAAAAGAGGTGCCTGCTAACTGCATATTTCCGCTAAAAGTTAGAAAGTCTACACTAGAATCCGCAGGGTCAATTGATGCAGTAACCAAAATTGAACTTGCATTAAAGCCCGATAACCCATTCTCAAGATAACTGAACCCGCTAAAGGTCTTGTCTCCAATAGTGAGACTCCCACCCGTGTTGGCTAGGGCAGCTAGGTTATTTGTAGAATCTGCTAGAGTAGTTTGAACTTGTATCAGCACGACCATCGTTACAGTAAGAGCTACTGTTGCTATTGTCTTTCCTGTTTTCATAATGGTTCGTGTTTTTTATCTTATTTTGCTTTGGGTTGTTTAACATTTGCTAAGACGTCGCGCGGAAGCTAAAACGCCCAAGCCGAGCAGGACAAATACGGCGCTCGTTGGCTCTGGAGTTCCCACGAGGGTCACGGGAGCAAGTTCGGCAACATTAGGTGATCCGGTATTATCAAAAACTGTCGAAGTATTTACACCAAAGGATTGGGCATCGGTTTGAATTACAAGTAAAGCGCTGGAGTCTCCGACTGGTATTGAACTAAAGAAAAAATCTATATTGTTTCCATTTATACTCCTGTTTTCAAAAGCAGGAGCCGCCACGCCAGTGGGTGGAACTGGAATTTGATAACCTACGTCTGCTAAGTAACCACCAAAGCCGCCTAATGAAATTCCTCCTGAAGAGTCAGGACCGGCGTTAATTGAATACTGGTAAGTAAAGGTCAAACCACCCAGCGGATTACTGACGTCACCAGCAATTACTGTTGATGTCAAAACTCCTGTGAAAGACGTAGATGAAAATGGGATATTAATTGAAGCGAGAGTAGTTCCACCTACAGGGCTAACTTCTCCCGGCCCAGCTACTAACCCACCCGGCGCAAGTGGTATGCCTTGCGCTTGGCTGACATTGATTTGAAGACAGAGAATCGCCAATGCACCGAAACAACAAGTGGCTATTGGAAGGCTGGTTGATTTGAGTTTAACGTTCATAATTTTGATTTTAATTGTTGTTACGGGTTTTGAAATTTTGTTTCGGATAATGAGTTATTTGTTACTAAAGTCATAATGCCAACAGAATTTTTAGGCGGGACACAAACCCGGAAAATGTTCCATCACGTCCCAAATCCCTTCTAGTTGGTCTTGGTTTGTTTTTGGTTTCTGAATCTTTGTTCACCGGCTCACCTGAATTAGTCATTACTTGCACACACCGGTCATCCCACAATTCTATCATCCGTAAATCTTTGGCATTGGTCACTTCCAAGTCGGGCAACCCATGCTGGACAAGCCATTTTTTTACCGCAGCAACTTGTCTGGGCGAGGAAGCGCGGGCGGTGAATATTTTTACGGTTTTTCCTTCGGCTATCCATTTTTGCACACGTTTCAACATGGGTTTGATGGGGCTGCCGATTTCATCCAGACCTTTGTTTCCGAGGTCATGCGCCAGTGTTCCGTCAAGATCAACGCCAATCCATGGAGAACTTCCATATCGGACTTGCGTTTTATCGGTATATTTCTGACCACATCGGCGGCACACACTCATGAATCGCCCGTCGTCAGCCCAGAAAGGACGTAATTCCTCGCCACAACAGGCCAGCCCTGTGTGTGTAAAAAACTCAGTATCAATCTCGTTTTCCTGACCAAAGGTTGATGCGGAACGCGAAGAATTATAGCTTATCAAATTGTCACTACCAAAAGTGACATTCGCTTGTGAACGAACCGAACTATGTAAAACTTCACTCATGCGTTATTTAATTTTAGCTAGGAATTTCACTGCTCCTTTTTCGCCGAATACTCCTATATTTACAATGATTACATATTTACAATCAGTGGTTAATTGTTCACCGCTATCTTGAGATATTAATGAAGAAGAAAAATTATTCACAAAAAGAAGAAAGAATGGCGAGTAATTCGAAAGTTATTCCCAATTACAGGAAGTTATTCACAAAACGGCAAGAAATCTTGACAAAGTAGTGGTTCATGTCTTAAATATACACAGTTCGCAAAAGCAGATGTCTAAAAATCAGACTTTGTGTAAATGGAAGCAAGGTAGGATTTGAAAAAATAAATGTTGTAACAAAATCTGCTATGAAGTTTGTATGTTTGACTTGCGATTAAGTTGTACTGCCTTGGCAGTGAAACAGCTCGCGGTTTTTTTTGGATGTCTATGACGCACAGCAGTGTCATCCAGCAGGCGAGTCAATCGCCCCGAGAACAAGGCACCGGGGGGTTGGCGCGCCTTATTAGTGGGACTCTGTTGAGGCTTGCCTGTAAATGTTCCACCAAGAATGATGTGGATTTCTTGATTAAAAAAGATCGAATCGTTTGCGCTTCTTGTGGTCGTCAGGTTGCATGTCTTCCGCCTGTGGTTGGAATTTATATGGCTGCTTGCGATTGCTGTGCATCTGCCGCCATCAAATCCACTTTCGTTTTAGATGCACAGGGCGTTTATACCTGCACATGGTGTGGTCGAACAAGGTAGGTTTATATCGGTTTAAGGCCAAAATAATTATTGCCACTTCACATTTTTCTGCTATTTTCAGCGTCCCTTTCGCCAAATCGGCAAAGGGAAAACGGCCTTAAAATTTCGCGTCCGTGTGGATGCGAATGGCCACAATAACATCAAAATCAATCCCGTTTTCCGCGGGATGCTTTGAAAAATGTAGCGGCGGTCTGTGACCGCCGAAAAAAGACGCTCATAGAGCGACGCTACAAAATTTCAGAGTCTCAACCAAAGGAAATATGTTAAGCATCGGCGTAAAAGAATTGTTGGAATCGGGCGTCCATTTCGGACACCAGACGAAGCGTTGGAATCCCAAGATGAAGCCGTTCATCTTCGACGCGCGCAACGGCATCCATATCATTGACCTCTCGAAAACCGTCGAGCAGCTCGAAGCGGCGTGCGATTTTCTGGCCAAGACCGTTCGCAAGGGCGGAAAAGTCATTTTCGTCGGCACCAAAAAACAGGCGCAGCAATGCGTCAAGGACACGGCGAAGGAATGCGGACAGTTTTACGTCACCGAGCGCTGGCTCGGCGGCACGTTGACGAATTACAACACGATCAAAACCTCCATCAAACGCCTCAAGGAAATCGAGAAGATGGACACGGACGGCTCGATCAACGATTACGTCAAGCAGGAGCAGGCGATGATCCGCCGCGAAGAAGCGCGCCTGCACAAGTATTTCGACGGCATCAGTTCGATGGACAAAATTCCCGCGGCGATGTTCGTCGTGGACATCAAGCGCGAACACAACGCCGTGGCCGAGGCGATCAAATTGAAAATTCCCATCGTCGCGCTCGTGGACACGAATTCGATCCCGACCTCGTGACGTATCCCATCGCCGCGAACGACGACGCCATCCGCTCCGTGCGCATGATCATGGCGACGATTGGCCAAGTCATCACGCAAGCGCAGGCGGAATTTGAATCCAAGCGCGCGCGCAAGCCCGACGCGCAGGAAGCGGCTCCGGCAGGCGAACAAAAATTTGAATCGGCGCAGGCGGTTGAAATTGCCGCTGGCGATGATCCGACGACACCGGAAAGTTCTCCGGCGATTAATCATAATATAAATTGGCAGGGACGCGCTGCTGCGCGTCCAGCGGCGCGGTCAGCGCCGCCCTACCATCAACAATCAACTTTCAACTCTCAACAAATTTATGGCTGAAATCACTGCTGCAAACGTCGGCAAGCTCCGCGAAATGACCGGCGCGGGCTTGATGGATTGCAAAAAAGCGCTCGTCGAGACGCAAGGCGACATCGAAGTCGCCATGGATTATCTGCGCAAAAAAGGCATCGCGTCCGCCGCAAAAAAAGCCGACCGCGCAGCGAACGAAGGCGTCATTGCGCAACACATCGCGCCCGGCGCGAAAGTCGGCGTGCTCGTGGAAATCAATTGCGAGACGGATTTTGTCGCGAAGAACGACGGCTTCCGCGCGTTCTGCGACGACATCGCCAAAAAACTTGCCGCAAATCCGAACGCGAATCTTGGAAGCCGACCGCGTCGCCGTCGTGGCGAAGATCGGCGAGAACATCAAAATCGCGCGGCATCAGCGCATCGGAAGTTTCCGGCAACGGACTCGTCGCGGCTTACATCCACACCGGCGCGAAAGTCGGCGTGCTGGTCGAAGTCGGCGCGGGCAAGCCGGAGACGACGGGCAAGGAAGAATTCAAGCAGCTCGTGCGCGACATCACGTTGCAGATCGCGGCGGGACATCCGCACGCCGTTTCGCGCGAGCAAGTTCCGCCGGAAGTGATTGCGAAGGAACGCGAAATCGCCGCGCAACTCCGACCGCCTGAAAGGCAAGCCGCCGCAGGCGATGGAAAAAATCCTCGCGGGCGTGCTGGACAAATTTTTCCAGACTTACTGTCTGGTGGACCAGGGTTTCGTGAAACGCAATTCCGAAGTCAGCGTGAAGGAACACGTCGCGCAGATCGGCAAGCAACTCGGCGATGAGATCACGATCCGCCGGTTCGTGCGGTTTCAAGTCGGCGAAAGCGCGATATAAAATCAAAATCGCATAACTAATTATGCGTTGGATGTTTTTTGCCTTGATTCCAAGAAAGGCTGAAAAATATTTTTGGCCAATTTTTGTCACCTTTTGATAAATTCCGCGTCTTATTTGCCGACATTGATGTCCCTGTTTTTAGCAGCTTACGACAAATTTCAAATTTTTAAGTTGAATTGTCTCGTATTTGGACATATAATATTTGATGTTATTTAAAAGCAATTCTATGAATGTTTTAAGAAAAAGATGGTTTGGCTTATTTTTTCTCGTTGGACTTTCAACAAATGTCTTTGCTCAAAACTTCAATCTTTTGTCAGACAATCGGTATTTAGTCGTTCAACTTTTTGGGCATCCAGGCGGCTACCAAACGCCAAGCGGTTCTTTCGCTGATTTTAACGGCTACCTCGACAATTCCAATTCGGTAAATGATTATTATAGTGCTGATCAGGATTCTGTTCTGACCCCAACTCAATTGATTTGTAATACATACATAAATTTGCAAGGGACAGTGCCTTCCGGTGGTCCTAACGCCAACGCCGACAGTTATTGCGCAATAAGTTTCAATGTGTCCAGCCCCGTCACTGCAGACTTTGAATTAAGCGGTTTTTCTGTTTCAGACTCCGGAATTAATTATGACGGTCCCGAACCACAAGCGGGAATAATAAGTGACGATCCCAATCTTAATAATCATAACACGGAACTTTCAGGTTATCTTTTTAACAATCAAACGGATGACTCGGCGGAACTCACCTTGCAGCCGGGCTACACTTACACTTTTTTTGAGCAAATGACTGGTTTTGGCTATGGAAATCCATTTGGCGATCAAACCGTGAACGTTGCATGGCAAGAAAACATGAGCTTAACGATTGATTCAAATGCTTCCCCCGTTCCCGAACCGTCTTCGATTCCGCTTTTGGCCGTTGGTTTGACGGCGTTATTCCAGTTGCGACGATTGCGTCAACATTCAAGATGATTGTAAAAAAGGCGCGATGCCGCGTTTATGGGTTGCGCAATGAGTAATGCTTAACGCCAAAAATGCTTCGGATATTTCCACGCCAGTTCGGATTTGATCTTCGGATAATGCTCGCGCCAGAAACTAGCCAAATCCTGCGTCACTTGAATCGGCTTCATGCCCGGCGTCAAAATGTGAACCGTCACCGGAATTCGGCCCATCGCAATTTTTGGCGTCTGGTTCACGTCGTAAAGTTCCTGAATCCGCAGCGAAATGAACGGCGACTTGCCATTTTCATAATTCACCTTCGGCGTGCGGCCATTCGGCAGCGTCAATCGTTCCGGCGCGTGTTTGTCCAAAAGTTCGCGCTGCGATTGCGAAAGCCATGACATGACTATCGGCTTCACTTCGCGCTCCTTGATTTCCTTGTAACTCACCGCGCCGTGACACAATTGCTCAATGACGTGCTTTTTGTCGTCGTCGGCGAACGGCGGCAATTGCAATTCAGGACAATTCGCGCAAAGAAAATTCAATCGCGCGAGCCATTGCTCAACGTCGTGATCCCAATTTGGCAACGGCAATCGTTCCGACAAAATTTCTTCGGCAAGAATTTTTGCCGCAGCATCGGCAGGCGGCGGTTCCACGCGCTTGGCCGACAACGCGAGTCCGCGAAATTTTAACAATTCTGCCGCCTGAACGCGCTTGCTGCGTCGAATCAAACTGGACGTGCAAATCGGATTCGATGTCATCGGGAAAAAGTTCGCGCAGCCAGTCAGCTTCAATCGCCGTCGCCAGCGAAAGGATTGTGTTCATCTCCTTGTCGCGCGTTTCAATCTCGCGGATTTCGGCCACGACGAACAATTCACTTTTTCTGCACGACGCTTTCACGCGCCAGCACGCCGCGGCGATTGTGAACGAGTTCGCAGCGCAATGTTCCTTGGTCAATCCGTCGCGCAACGCGGTCGCTAAATCCGATCAAAATACATTTCTGCAACGCCTCGTCTTTTACCTCGCGCGGTTTCGTGTCGAGTCCTTCTTTTTCGGCGATGCGCAGAAATTGTTCGAGCAACGGCCCGACTTGCCGCGCGGTGACGGCGTGAATGCCCAGCTTGCGGCAGGCGTCGACGACGAAATTGATTTTTCGCGGCATAATTCCACGCGCGCATGAGAATCCAGAAATCCGATGACGCCTTTTCGCCGAGCAAATCTTCGCGCGCAGATTCAACTTGTCTTCGCCGTCACGTTGCGCAACAGCAAATCGCGGCCTTGCGTGAGCGCGGCGACGAGGCGGCCTGATAAACGCAACCATATTCCTGCGCCGCCAGCAACATTCGCGAGTAACGCGGATGCAACGGAAACGCGAGCATTTTGCGGCCAATGTCAGTTATTTGTAGCGGCGCTCTGTGAGCGCCGACATTTCGGCGGTCGCAGACCGCCGCTACAGGTTTCAAAGCGCCCAAATCCACGAGCAATTCCTCCGCGTGCGCGAGCGAAATTTCATCCGGCTTTTCGAGCCAGCGAAATTTCCGCAAATCTCCACGCCAGCCGCTTTCAAAGTCAAAACGACTTCCGCCAAATCGAGCCGTTTGATTTCCGGCAATTCCTGCGGCGCGCGATGCGCGTGTTCTTCGCGCGACCAAAGTCTCATGCAAACGCCCGGCGCAGTTCGCCCCGCGCGACCCGTGCGTTGATCCGCGTTTGATTGCGAAATTTTTTCGATGAGCAGCGTGTTGATGCCGCGATTGGCATCGTAACGCGCGATGCGCGCGAGGCCGGAATCAATCACCAGCCGCACGCCGTCAATCGTCAGCGAAGTTTCGGCGACGTTTGTGGCCACGACGACTTTGCGCTTGTCGTAACGCGCGACGGCGGCGTCCTGATCGCGCGGCTCCAATTCGCCGTGCAACGGCAGCAAAATAAATCCTTTCGATTCCGGCGTGTGACGAATGGCTTCAATCGTCTGCGAAATCTCAAATCCGCCGGGCATGAAAACCAAAACGTCGCCTTCGCCGCCACCGGAAACGTAATTTGAAAATGCGTCGGCGGCTTGTTCCCAAACCGGACGCTTGTCGTTGTAGCTTGGCTGCGCGGCGTATTCGATTTCCACCGGAAACATCCGGCCTTCGGAACTCAACGTGGCGCACGGTTTCAGATATTTTTCCAGTTCGCCGGCGTTCAACGTGGCGGACATGACGACGAGATTCAGATCGGGGCGAAATTGCTCCTGCAAATCGAGCGCGCGGGCGAGCGTGATGTCGCCGTAAAGATGGCGTTCGTGAAATTCGTCGAAAATCAAAACAGAAACGCCGCGCAATTTCGGATCGTCAATCATTTGCCGCAGCAAAACGCCTTCGGTCACAAAACGGATTTTGGTTTTCGCCGACGTGCACATTTTCAAAACGGATTTGATAGCCGACTTCCTCGCCAAGTTTCACGCCGAGTTCCTGCGCGACGCGCGCGGCGAGCAGGCGCGTGGCGAGACGGCGCGGTTGAAGAACGACCACCTGGCCGTCGCGCAAAAAATCGTGGCGCAAAAGCATTTGCGGCACTTGCGTGGATTTGCCGGAGCCGGTCGGCGCGGACAAAATCAAGCGGCGGTCGGTTTTCAACCGCGCGACAATTTCGCTTTCGATTTCGTAAATGGGCAAACGGCTGGCCATTGAAGCGCGCATGATAACCGTTTACCGATGTCGAGAAAAACAAAACTATGTGATCTGAAATTTCTTGAATTAACTTTGCGGCGCAGAAAGTTGTTCGAGCTTCGCGCCTTCACGCTGTAAAATGACGCCTTCGACGCGCGGCACATACATTTGTGTTTCAGCGGGCAAATGTTCGGCGATGTTATCGTAGCTTCGAGTTTTGTAACGATCCAAAAGTTTTTGCACCGTGCCTTCGCCGCAGTTGTAAGCGGCCAGGGCCAGTCGCCAATCGTGAAAAGTATCGTAAAGATATTTCAGATATTGAGCCGAGGCGGTCGCACTTGGTTCCGGCTGAAAACGCTGATCGCGCGGCCACAGGGAAAGTCCGAATCGCTTTGCCGTGTCCGGCATCAACTGAAAAAGTCCAGCCGCGCCCGCCGGACTTTGCGCGCGGCGGTCGAATGACGATTCCACTTCCGCCATCCAGACCAGTTCCGGTGGCACTTTTTGCGCGGTGAAAATCGGTTTCAACTCCGGCACATATTCTTTGGCGGCGGCGGGCCACGGACGATTGGAAATCTTTTTCACCCAAATCTCGCGTTCCTTTTGGGGCGGCGGATTGGCGATGGGTTGAGGCGGTTGATTGGTTTCAGTTTCTGGCGGCGGAATCGTGATGCGAATTTCGTCGGCGACATCAAGATAATCCATCTGCGACTTGAGCCACGCGGCGTAAGGCTGCGTATCTTCGCGACTTTCCAGCAACGGCAAAACAATCTGGGCGGTTTGCCGGAGCGGCGCGATGTCCACGACGTAATCGCCTTGAAAACCCTGCTGCACGTCGCGGAAAAATTGTTGCACCTCACGGTCGTCGGCGTCGGGAAGCGAGTTGAGAAAATTCGTGCCGAGATTTTCCTGCGCCCATTGTTGCGCGCCTTGAATCATGTCCGGCAGCGTAATTGTATCATCATCCGCCCGTGCGAAAAGTGAACCTGCCAAAAGCAAAATAAGAATCCCACACGCCTTCATGATTTATGTCCTACTCTGTTCTGCCGGTCAAACTTCCTTGCTCTGCCTCAACGAGTTCGCGGATTCGTCGCGCATCGGCTTTCTTGTGGCCGTGACTGGCCAGCGGATCGCTGCCGCCGGAAGACTCGATCAAAATATCCGCCCAGATGATTCCCGTTTTGATGTGAACGGACGCGATTTTTGTGATGCTGATGCTGATTTCATCGCGACTGAACCATGATCGTTTGTGGCGAACGACCGCTTTGTCTGTCACCTCGATGACGGTGGGAAAAAGAAAATTGCCATGTGTCCAACGGCTCGCCTGAAATGTTTCCGAAACCATGCTGACATTGTGATTCAAAAATGCGATTTAAGCAAATTAGTATCGTTTCCCAAAAAGGCCAGCGATTGCCAGAACAAAAAAATTAATGGCTCCAGAGGAAGGACTCGGAGACTTTATCCTAGCAATTTCGATGAAAAATATAGCATTTTCACCTTTAGAATCAAGCTAATTCGTCAAAAGCAGCGCCTACTCCAAAACTACTCATATACTACTTTTACTACACGTTTTACTACACACTTTTGTCCAGAGGCAGCTTTAGTTACCTCTGTCATTTTGCGCCAAATTATTTTTCAAAGCACCGGCTCAAGCCAGTTTGGAATTGATTTTGCCAAAAATGTCCGTTGTCCATTTTGAAAAATTGCCGCCAGCCGGAATGGCATTCGCAAGTCGTCGTTGTCAAAGATGAAAACGCAGGGAAGTTCTTGAATCGCCTGTTTGAGATTGGTCATGGTGCGCGGAAACCGGGCGGTCAGTTTATCGGTCGGCACATCGTGTCCGCCCCGGGTGACGCGCATGGCAACTCGTTCTTCAGAGCGGTCGGAATCGGCCAGGCCAATGAAGCACATCACAACCGTGTAACCCTGTTGCGCAGCTTGTTTCAGAAAAGCCATTTTGCCGCCTGCCGGATCGGAAAATACCGTCTCGAAAACGAAGCTTTCACCCTGACTCACAAATTCCTGCCTCAATCTGGCGGCAACTTCGGCCGCTTGATAAGCATCAATTCCCAATTCGCCAGCCAAAATATCAGCGTTGATAAAACGCAAACCGCCGGCTTTTAGATGTGCTTCGTAAAATGTGGTTTTGCCAGCTCCGTTCGGTCCCGCCAAGGCGACGATGACCGGACGCTTGTCCAAATCGGGGACGTTCCATGAGTTCGATGCTTTTGATGGAGGCTTTTTCACCTTTAGGCGTGTGCCAACGCAGGCTTCGTCTTTTTCTTTGCGGATATTTTAACCGGCTGAAACTGCCGGTTGACAAATCGTCCTGTGGTGCGCTTGCCGTCGGCTTCAATTCGCACCAGCAAGCCCGGCGACGCGGCGGCTTCGTAATGCGGATACGGCATGGTCTTCAAATGTTCAACCACCCGCTGCCTACCCGCTGGAGAATCCACCGACTTCAAGCAGGCGGAGATCGGTTTGACGTTGCCAGCCCGGCACAGGGCCAGCACATGATCTCCGCGCAACAACGGTTCGAGCGCACGCCCAATTTTGGCCCAAAACTCAATCTGCCCGGCGATGGATCTTTCCACCGTCTCGCCCGCAAACCGGGCATCCAGCAGCAACGCATCCGAAACTTTGACTGGCTGACTCATGTTAAGAAAGTAGCAAAATGCTACCAATTGTCAAGCGCGTGTTTTTACGATAGATGCGACTTGCTGCTTTGGTTCTGCCACAATTCCCAGGAGTGATTTTGTGTATCAGCCACCAAAGCCAAAGGTGGTTTGCATCGTGAATTCCTAACCAGGCACAACGGAGCAATATATCGGCGGCGGCAGATTCACGAAGCAGCAGGCAAATTCAATTTGACGAGATTTTTTCTGCGCCACGATTGGCCTTGAGAATATCGTCTTTGAATTTTTCGGCGCAATTTGGACACATTCCGTGTGAGAAGGTCGCATCGGTATGCGCTTTGACATAATGTTCAACGCTTTGCCAGTAGCCAGTGTCATTGCGGACATTTTTGCACCAGCCGCAAATCGGAATGAGGCCGGATAGCGTTTTGACTTCAGCCAGCGCATTTTGAAGTTTATCAATGAGTTCGAGTTGTTCTTGCTCGGCGCGACGACGGCGAGCCATTTCGCGGCTGGCTACGATATTGGCCAGTATCAGCAATCCGGCAACCAGCATACTGCCAAAAACCAGTAGGTGCGCCGCGCGATGATAATCTTTTTGTTCCGTAGAATCTTCCTTGTTCAGCAATCCTTTTTCTTCATCGGTAAATTGTTCCAAATCATGGATTGCGCCGTCGGTAGTGTCGGTGTCTTCAACTGCTGTCTCTGCTTTCAATGCGGCATTGGACCCCTGCCGCGCATACACGCCAATCACCTTGTCGTCATGGGCAAAGACAGCTTTCACGGCGGCGGCAAGGTTTTGCAACCGCTGTTTCTGTTCGGGGTTGTCGCGTGTTAATGCGGCCAGTTGATTGATCTCCTGCAAATCAACATTGGTGTCATTCTTGTATTCGATGAGCAGGTCCGCCTGCCCCTTTCCGGCATAACCGCGCACGCTGTCTTGGGCGTCAACGAGTTTATCCTCAAGCGTCTGGGCATCCAAAACTTCCTGAAAAGTATGTTCACGCCAGTAAGTCGCCTTTTTTAATTCCGAAACGGTCGCAATGGAGACGATGGCGATCATCACCATCAGCGCCACTGACGCGGCGACGGGTGTCCAGCGCAGAAGGTTAAAGTTTCGTTCTTTCATGGATTTCTCGATGAAATGAAATATCAATGCCAGTGTTATATCAAAATTATGCCCGGATTTGGTTTATCTCTCAAGTTAGATTACATCGCCGATAATGTTTGCCAAGTTGGTATGATGACAAAACGAGGCTGAATCATCACGGCGGCAATTCACGAACCGCCGTGCTTTTTGAGGACATGGCGTTTTTTTCAAGAGGTCGAATTGGGCATGGGCACGAACTGGACAATCGAAGGAATCTTAGGGATTTCACCCTCAAAAAAGTAATTGCTCAAATCGCCTGCGTCCAATTCATTCAATTTTGCGACGTTTTCTTCCTCGAAATCGTTTCTGTGATGTCAGCCCTGTTTGCGGGTGCGATGCTTGGTGAATCCAAACAGTAGCAGCGAACCCATTGCGATCATGGCAACGGTTTGCGGTTCTGGAACCGGGCTGGCATCCAAATGAAAATTATCCAGAAAGATATTGCCGCCCACGCCGCCCACCGAACTTGCGTCAATCCGCGCGAACTGGCGGCGGCTTTCAATGAGAACGCAAATCACACGCTGGAATTCATGGCGAGCAATGAGGTCGCCACGGCGCAACGGGTGATTTGGGGACAGTTTCACGAACATCGTCCGGCGCGGCTGGTGGCGGCGATTTCGGAGCGTTGCCGGTTGGCGGTCTCGGATGAGGAAACGATTTCGCAGACGCAATCGGTGGGGCATTCAAATTCAAACAAGCAAAGCCGCAACCGGGGCATGAGCATTTAAGGAGGACGCATGAATCCAGACAAGACCAATTTTTTGAATTTGAGGACTCATTCCGAACGGCTGACGGCGGACGAAGCGGCTTGGCTGCTGGGCTTTTCCCCCCATGAAATTCCCATTCTGATCGCCAAGAATTTGTTGAAGCCGTTGGGACATCCGGCGGACAACGGGCCGAAACATTTTTTGACGGCGACATTGAAAGATTTGGAGCGGGACGAAAAATGGCACAACAAGGCCGCCGATGCCGTCATGGAACACTGGCGCAACAAAAATGCCCGGAAGCAAGATTCCACGGACAAACGGCAACCCTCCCGATTGCAAACCCAAATCGCAAATTAGGAAGATTGACGGAAACAAGAAGCGCGGGCGGATGATCCTCCGCTCGCGCTTCTTCATTTTAAGATGCTCTTGCCAATTCCTTTTCTGTCTCCTGCAACGGAATGACTTTGCTTTCGTAATTTTCCAGCGATGGGCAAATAGCAACGCCGTCACGCGAGTATTCGCGGTGAACGGCCAAGCTGCCATGTCCCAATCCGCTTTGGGCAAAGCGTTCCGGCATTCCCGCTTGTTTCGCCCGCCACGCCCAAGCGTAGCGGTAGCTGTGCAAACTGACTCCCTCAATTTTCAAAAGACGGCAACGGCGACGGAATTCGGCGGCGCGGTCTTTATCTTTCAACGTGATAATTTTCGGAAACAATGCGCCGTCCGATGGCATTTTTTTCAAAAGCGATTCGAGCCGCGCACCGATTTCGAGCATACAGAGTTCGCCCGTTTTCTGGCGGTAATACGACAACAGCCGGTTTTTCCAGTTGATGTTTGCCGTTGTCAGCTTCGAACCGTCGGTCTGCGCCGAACCGATTTCCCACAACAGTTCGTAATACATTTTCCGTTCGGTGTTGTTCTCGGCTTGAATGATCCGCTGGTGTTCTTCAAGCGTGATGGCGCGTCGGTGCTTCTTTTCAATCCTCGGCCAGAGTTTGGGCGGGATGACGGGGGCGAGAATCCAGCCCATGCCCAAAGCCAGATTGTGCAGGCAGCGCAAAGTATGCTGGGTGAACACGCCGCCGGATTTGAGAACATTGTAAAAATCATCCGCCGTTGTTTCCACCAAGTGTTTATTGCGGATGAAATTGAAGGCCGGCCTTTTGATTGCCCGCTCCCGCCGTAACCGGCTGCTGTCCTTTTTCACCGCACAAAATTCCTGTATCACGAAAGCCCAGGTGCATTCCACCAGCTTTGGGTCAGTGCCAACCAAATAGGCTTTGGCGATGGAAATGTTTATGGCCGGTTGCGTGGCCGCGTCATTCTTCGCGCGGATGATTTGCTTCGCCGCCTCGTGGTCGGCGGTGTGAAGACTTTCACGTTTGCCCGTGGTCGAATCGAAACTGAAGAAGATTTCCTTCCGTTTGCAGAGCCAGTATTTTGCTTTCATAGACACCTTTCAGCATAGGTGTCTCCGAAGTTTTTGCTTAACGAGCAGTGGGCGGATTGTAACCGGATTCTCGCTGGATTATGCGGGGTTGTTGTTCCGCCCGCCGGTTACTACACGTTTCACTACACACTTTCGCTTTTTTTTCACCCTTCCCCCGCAAGCAGTCGTTGTCCTCCAACGACTTTGTTAAATGGCTCCAGAGGAAGGACTCGAACCTTCAACATCACGGTTAACAGCCGCGTGCTCTACCATTGAGCTACTCTGGAATCAAATGGGGGCGTAATCTACAATCCAGAGTTTTTCCCGTCAATGTTTTTGCGTCAGCCCGTCACGAGCGTCCCGACTTTTTCGCCCATCACGACACGGCGAAGATTGTGCTCCTTGTTAAAATCAAAAACGATGATCGGCATTTTGTTGTCCATGCAGAGCGAGAACGCCGTCGAATCCATCACCTTCAACTGTTTCTGCAACGCGTCTAGATAGGTGATTTTTTCGAACCGTTTCGCCTTCGGGTTTTTCTTCGGGTCGCTGTCGTAAATGCCATCCACCTTCGTCGCCTTCAAAATTACTTCCGCGCCGATTTCGTTCGCGCGCAACGCCGCCGCCGTGTCCGTGGAAAAATACGGATTGCCCGTGCCGCCGCCGAAAATCACCACGCGCCCTTTTTCCAGATGCCGCACCGCGCGCCGCCGG
This sequence comes from uncultured Verrucomicrobiae bacterium, assembly GCA_963746345.1. Taxonomy (GTDB): domain Bacteria; phylum Verrucomicrobiota; class Verrucomicrobiia; order Limisphaerales; family UBA11358; genus UBA11358. The sequence goes on along the minus strand of CAVVAN010000004.1, from coordinate 558,632 downwards.
ATGAACGGCTCGGCGATCTGCGCCATCGTGATCGCGCTTTGCACGCGCGTGGGCACGCCGAGTTTTTCCAGCGCGTCCTGCAACGCCAGCGCGTTGATGACCGTCGCGAGCATGCCCATGTAATCGCCCGTCGCGCGCTCGATGCCGCGCTCGCTGCCGCTCAAGCCGCGAAAAATATTCCCGCCGCCGACGACCACGACCACCTGCACGCCCAGTTCGCGCACCTCGCGGATTTGCCCGGCCATGTGCTGCACCGCCTCGGGCGAAATGCCGACGCCGTTCGCGTCGCCGAGCGACTCGCCGCTCAACTTGAGCAGGATGCGGGAAAATTTCGGTTTTTTGGCCGTGGTCATAAAAGTTGAAGCGCGCGAAGCATCGCAAAATGTTTAACAGCCGCGCGCCGAATCGTCAAATCAAAGTGGCGATTCTTAACAAGTAAAAATCCTCTCGACAAAAAATTTATCGGACGTAAGTTAAAATTCGTAAACCGCAATAAAATACGAAATCGCAGTTTAAGCTAGGTTAGAATCGTTCACGCTTATGTGGCAAAGTTTTATCTATGGGATGCACTGGAATTACGACGGCAAGATGTATTATGATGAATTGCCAGCCGAGTCGAAAGAAGAGGCTGCGGAGTTTTTTATTGACCATATGCGCGATGGCATTTCTTTGGTTCGCGTAGAATTAGTTGGTCCTAACGAGGGTGGCGTTCGAGAGCTTGCCCATTCGCCTAACAGACCTTTTGATCCTTTGATGGCACGTCGCAGATTAGACAAGGATGAAGATGCAAGATGACTGTGATGTCTAACCTTGCATTAGACTAATTTCCAAAAACAAAAAAAGGCGTCCATCGCTGGACACCTTTGCAATTTTGTTTGAAGAATTTTACGCGCTTTCGCCTAAATCATTTTAGGCGTCGGCTGCTCCGCTTTTACTTTGAAATGTTTGGCGTTCCCTGCCAACATCCGCGCTCGCTTTGCGATTTTTACATGAAACGCACGCATCATTGCAACGAATTGCGCCCGGCACACATCGGGCAAACCGTCACGCTGTCCGGCTGGGTCCATTCCCGCCGCGACCTCGGCGGCCTCATCTTCATTGACATCCGCGACCGCGAAGGCCGCACGCAAACGGTTTTCGATCCGTCGGATTTGCCGAAGGAACTTTTTGAACGCGCCGCGTCGCTGCGCAGCGAATGCGTCGTCAGCATCACCGGCAAAGTCCGTCAGCGCCCGCCGGCACGAACAATTCCAAAATTCCCACCGGCGAAATCGAAGTCGGCGTCACCGCGCTCGAAGTTTTGAACATGGCGGAAGTGCTGCCGTTCCCCGTGGACGATCCGGAAATCGCGAACAAGGTGAACGAGGAATTGCGCCTGCAATACCGCTACCTCGATTTGCGCCGTCCCGAAATGGCGCGCAATTTGAAAGTGCGCAGCAAAGTCGCCATCGCCACGCGGCAATTCATGGACGAGCAGGGTTTTCTGGAAGTCGAAACGCCGACGCTGTTCAAATCCACGCCCGAAGGCGCGCGCGAATTTCTCGTGCCGAACCGCCGCGAAGCCGGGAACGTTTTACGCGCTGCCGCAATCGCCGCAGCAGTTCAAACAAATCCTGATGGTCGCCGGCGTGGAAAAATATTTCCAGCTCGCCCGCTGCTATCGCGACGAAGATTTGCGCGCCGACCGCCAGCCGGAATTCACGCAGGTGGACATCGAGATGTGCTTCATTGAGCGCGAAGACATTTACAAGTTGATCGAAGGCTTGCTGAAACGCGTCTGGAAAACGGCGCTGAACATGGACATTCCGACGCCGTTCAAGCGCATTTCGTTTGAAGAAGCGCTGAACCGTTACGGCATTGACAAGCCGGACACGCGCTTCGGCATGGAACTGGTGGATTTCACGGAAGAATTTCGCGGCGAGCACGTTCAAAGTGTTTTCAGCGGCGCGATCGCCAACGGCGGCGTGGTGAAAGCGCTCAACGCCAAAGGCCTGGCCGGCGCGACGCAGGGCCAGATCGAAACGATGACCGAATACGCCAAAAGTTTCGGCGCGAAAGGCCTGGCCTTCATCAAAGTGGAAAACGGCGAATGGAAATCGCCCATCGTGAAATTTTTCAGCGACGCGGAAAAAGCCGCGCTCACGACGAAACTGAAAATCGAGGAAGGCGATTTGATTTTGTTCGCCGCCGACCAATGGCTGAACGCCTGCGAAATCCTCGGCAAAATCCGTTTGTATTGCGCCGATGTTTTGAAAGCGCAGGGCAAGCTGGCGATTGATCCGCACCAATTTAATTTTCTCTGGGTCATCGAATTTCCGTTGCTCGGTTTCGACCGCGAGCAGAACCGCTGGTATTCCAGCCATCATCCGTTCACCGCGCCGGTGGCGGAAGACATTCCGTTGCTCAAGACCGATCCGAAAAAAGTGCGCGGCCAGCATTATGACATCGTCGTGAACGGCGTGGAACTCGGCGGCGGCTCGATCCGTATCCATCAGCCCGACGTGCAGAAAACCATCTTCGAGGAACTGCTCGCGATTCCGCCGGACGATGGTCAAGGCGCGGTTTGGCTACATGCTCGAAGCGTTCCGTTACGGCGCGCCGCCGCACGGCGGCATCGCGCTCGGCTTCGACCGGCTGATCGCGATTCTTTGCGGCACGCCGAGCATCCGCGACGTGATCGCCTTTCCGAAAACCGCGAAAGGCACGGACTTGATGACCGATTCGCCCAGCACCGTCGAGCCGAAGCAATTGCGCGACCTGCACATTGAATTGAAAGTGAAGAAAGAATAAATTTATTCCTGCGTGAAGTAACTTAAGTTTTCCAGCTCGATGGCGAGGTTCACATTGTTGACCATCACTTCTTCAGGAACTGAAAGCACGATCGGCGAAAAATTCAAAATGCCCGTCACGCCCGCGTCAATGAGCTGGTTCGCGACGGTTTGCGCGGCGGCGGCTGGCACGGTGAGAATCGCCATCTTGACGTTTTGTTTTTGAACAAACTCCGGCAACTCATTCATGGCATAAATCGGCTGTTTGATTTCCTTGTCGCGCCTGCGTTGAGGTTCGGCGTCGAACGCGGCGACGATTTCAAAGCCTTCCTTTTCAAATCCACGATACGAAACGAGCGCGAGTCCGAGATGTCCGACGCCGACGAGAATCACGGGCTGCAAACGCGACGTGCCGAGTTCCTCGGAAATTTTTTTGAAGAGTTCCGTCACGTCATAACCCAAACCGCGCGTGCCGAACGTGCCGAAGTAGGCGAGGTCTTTGCGAAGCTGCGTCGGCTTGACGCCGGCGGCTTTCGCCAGCGCCTCGCTGGAAACGGTGCCGATGCCGTTCTCGTGCAGCCGCGCGAGGCAGCGCAGATAAATCGAAAGGCGATAAATCGTCTTGCGTGGAATTTCGGGTCGTCCGTTCTTTTTCAAGGCGCGAAGAAATTAAGCGACTCGCGCGCGCGCGGCAAGCGTTCGTGAAAGTTTTCACAAGAATTTGCGCGCGCGGCAAGGCGTTTGCTTAAACAGGTTAATGGCAAATGCGGAAAATGTTTTCTGGCTGGCGTTGCATCGAATTTGCAGGGAAAATCGCAACGGATGAGCTTGCATGTGGCTTTTCGCCTTGGAACAAAATGTTCGGAATTGCCCACGCGGTTCAAAAAATGACGCGCCGATTGTTATGATTAAAAATTACGCGAGCAAAGAAGGGTTCGACGAAATGGTGGATGCGAAGGGCGCGTCGCGTCCGCATTACCGGAAATTCCAGAAACTTTTCCAGAAAATGTCGCGCCCGGATTTCGACGCCAAACGGCAGACCGTGGACAAGAATTTTTTGCGGCAGGGCGTCACCTTCAACGTTTATGGCGATGCGGCGGGCGCGGAGAAAATTTTCCCGTTCGATTTGCTGCCGCGCATCATTCCGGCGAAGGAATGGGAGCACATCGAGCGCGGCCTCGCGCAGCGCATCACGGCGCTGAATCTCTTTCTGCACGATATTTATCACGAGCAGAAAATTCTGAAAGATGGCGTCGTGCCGCCGTTTTACGTTTTGTCTGGAAAACATTTCCGGCGCGAGTTCGTAAACTTCAACGTGCCGAAGGACATTTACATCCACGTCTGCGGCACGGATTTGATCCGTGACAAGGACGGAAATTATCTGGTGCTCGAAGACAATGGCCGCTGTCCATCCGGCGTAAGTTATGTTTTGGAAAACCGCCGCGCGATGAAACGCGCGTTTCCGCAAATGTTTGAAAGCATCGGCGTCCAGCCCGTTGACCATTACGCGCAGGAACTTTTGAAATGTCTGCAATACATCGCGCCCGCAGGCGTCGCTGATCCGACCGTCGTGCTGCTCACGCCCGGCGCTTACAACAGCGCGTATTTCGAGCACACTTATCTTGCGCGGCAAATGGGCATTGAAATTGTCGAAGGCCGCGATTTGTTCGTGCGCGATTCGCGCGTGTTCATGCGCACGACGAAAGGTTTACAGCCCGTTCACGTCATTTACCGCCGCATTGACGATGATTTCATTGACCCGACGGTTTTCCGAAAAGATTCGATGCTCGGCGTGCCGGGCCTCGTCCACGCCTATCGCGCCGGAAATGTTTCGCTCGCCAATTCCATCGGCACGGGCATCGCCGACGACAAGGTCATGTATTATTTCGTGCCGCACATGATCAAATATTATCTGGATCAGGAACCGATTCTGCCGAACGTCCCGACATATCTTGCGAATGAAGGAGCGGACAAAAAATATATTCTGGAAAATCTGCCCGAACTCGTCGTGAAGGCCGCGAACGAATCCGGCGGCTACGGAATGTTGATCGGCCCGAAATCGTCGAAGGCGGAGATTGAAAAATTCCGCGAGAAAATCAATCGCCGAGCCGCGCAATTACATCGCGCAGCCGATGGTTTTCCTGTCGCAGCACCCGACGTATTGCGACGGCAAGGTCGAAGGCCGCCACGTTGATTTGCGCCCATTCATTTTGTCGGGCGAGCGCATTTCCATCATTCCCGGCGGCCTGACGCGCGTCGCGTTGCGCAAAGGCTCGCTCGTCGTCAACTCATCACAAGGCGGCGGCAGCAAGGACACCTGGGTTCTTTACGGAAATGAATAAATGTTAAGCCGCGTCGCCCATTCGCTCTACTGGATGGCTCGTTACATCGAGCGCGCCGAAAACATCGCGCGCCTCGTGGACGTGAACCTGCAATTGCTTCTCGATCTGCGTGAACTCGACGAAAAGAGACTCGCGGCACTACTGGCTGCCAATCGTGCAGGCGACCGGCGATGAAAAGGATTTTTTCAAATTGCACCCGCACGCGACCGGAAAAACCGTCACGGAATTTCTCGTGTTCCAGAATGAAAATCCGAATTCCATCGTGCAGTCCATTTGCGCCGCGCGCGAAAACGCGCGGATGGTGCGTGACCAGATCACTCTGGAGCTTTGGGAGGAATTGAACCGGCTGTATTTGTTCGTGCGTTCGCCGCAGGCGCGAAAAGTCTGGGATCGCAGTCCGAGCGAATTTTTTCAGGAAATCAAAGCCGGTTCGCTGCATCTCATCGGCATCGCGAGCGCGACGTTGATTCATGACGAAGGCTGGTGGTTCGTGCAGACCGGCCAATTCCTCGAACGCGCCGACAAGACCACGCGTATCCTCGATGTGCGCTACCAGACGCTGCCCGAACGCGGCGCGCCGAAAGCCGTGAACCAGGCCGAAGCGCTCGAATGGTCCGCCGTGCTGCGCTCGTGCAGCGCGTGGGACGCTTACAAAACGATTTACGGCGCGGACGTGCACCCGCGCCTTGTCGCGGAATTTCTATTGTTGAACGACAACTTCCCGCGCTCCGTCCGTTTTTGCGTGAGCGAATTGAACCGCGCCGTGCGGAGGATTTCCGGCGTCGCCGAGGGACATTTTTGCAACGACGCGGAAAAATTGACCGGACGTTTTCTCGCCGAACTGCAATTCAGCGCCATTGACGAAATTTTTGAAATCGGCCTGCACAAATATCTCGACGAGGCACAGATGAAATTGAACAACATCGGCAGCGGCTTTGTTCAACGCCTACATTTACCAGCCGTTCGAAAGCCCCGACGGCGCACACATGGTGCAGCAGGAAGAACAGCAGCAGCAGTTCAAATCGGCAATCGTAAATCGTAAATTATAAATTCCCGTGTCCATTCACGTCGCGCTGCACCACAAGACGCATTACAAGTATGACCGCCTGGTCAATCTTGGGCCGCAGACCGTGCGGCTGCGTCCCGCGCCGCATTCGCGCACGCGGATTTTGAGTTATTCGCTGAAGGTCATTCCCGAAAAACATTTCATCAATTGGATGCAGGACCCGCAGGCGAATTACGCGGCGCGCCTGGTTTTTGAACGGCCGACCAAAGAATTTTGCGTTGAAGTGGATTTGGTCGCGGAAATGGCGGTGTTCAATCCGTTCGATTTTTTTCTCGAACCGCAGGCGGAGAAATTTCCGTTCGCCTACGATCCGGCGCTCGACCATGAACTCGCGCCGTTCCAGCGCAAATGCTGGCTGACGCCGAAGTTCATGAAGTATCTGACGGAACTGCGGCGCGATTTGCTGGGCGAAACCAAACGGCGCACGAAAAAGGAGCGGCTGGAAATTCCCGAAAGCGAAAAACCGCGCACGAATGATTTTCTCGTCGCGATCAACCAGCGTTTGTGGAAGGACATCAAATATCCCATCCGCCTCGAACCCGGCGTGCAGACGCCCGAGGAGACTCTGGAAAAAGGCAGCGGTTCGTGCCGCGATTCGGCGTGGCTGCTGTGCCAGTTGTTGCGTCATTGCGGCCTCGCGGCGCGTTTCGTCAGCGGTTATTTGATCCAGCTCAAGGCCGACGTGAAGGCGCTCGACGGCCCGAGCGGCGCGGAAAAAGATTTCACCGACTTGCACGCGTGGTGCGAAGTTTATCTGCCCGGCGGCGGCTGGATCGGCCTTGATCCGACTTCCGGTTTGCTCGCCGGCGAAGGCCACATTCCGCTCGCGTGCACGCCTGATCCCGCCGAGCGCCGCGCCGATTTCCGGCGGCGTGGACGAGTGCGAAACGCGAATTTAGTTTCGAGATGAACGTCACGCGCATTTATGAATCGCCGCGCGTCACGCTGCCTTACACCGACGAGCAATGGGAAAAAATCGAATCGCTCGGCCACGCGATTGACGCCGATTTGAAAAAAGGCGACGTGCGCCTGACGATGGGCGGCGAGCCGACGTTTGTTTCCATGGATGATCCCGACGGCGCGGAATGGAATTTCACCGCCGTCTCGCACAAGAAAAGAATTCTGTCCGGCGAACTGATCAAGCGGCTGCGCAAAAAATTCGCGCCCGGCTCGCTGCTGCATTACGGCCAGGGCAAATGGTATCCGGGCGAACCGCTGCCGCGCTAGGCGCTCGCGGCGCTATTGGCGCAAGGACGGCGTGCCGATCTGGAAGGACGATTCGCTCATCGCGGACGAATCGAAAAATTACGGCCACGGCGCGAAAGACGCGAAGGAACTGTTGTCGCGCATCGCGTCGCTGGTCGGCGGCGATCCGAAGCATTTGATTCCCGCCTACGAAGACGCGTTTTATTACACCTGGAAGGAACGCCGCTTTCCGTCGAACGTCACGCCGGAAAAATCCAATCTCAAGGACAAGCAGGAGCGCGAACGCATCGCGCGGATTTTTCAGCAGGGACTCGGCGCGGTCGTCGGCTACGCGTTGCCGATCAAGCGCGGTCGACAGCGACGGCTGGATGTCCGGCTCATGGTTTTTGCGCGACGACGACACGCTCTGGCTGATTCCCGGCGATTCGCCGATGGGTCTGCGCCTGCCGCTGGATTCCATTCCGTGGGTTGCGGAAAAAGATTTTCCATGGCTGCGACAGCAAGATCCGTCGAATCCGAAACTGCCGGAACTGCCAAAAGAATTTCCGTATCGCCAACAGATTTCGTCGGTCGCGCGGCTTCGCCGCACCATTGCCCGGCGAAGGTCGCGGCCAGCGCGCGCAAAAACTCGGCGAAAAGAATAAAACCGCTCGAACCGTTGCCGCCGGATGAAAATCCGTTGCGCCGTCCCGCGCCCGGCCAAAGCGCGCCGTGGATCATCCGCACGGCGCTGTGCGTCGAGCCGCGCGACGGGCGGTTGCATATTTTCATGCCGCCGGTCGAGACGACGGAAGATTATCTCGATCTCATCGCCGGCATCGAAACCGCCGTCACCGAAATGGGCACGCCGGTCATCATCGAAGGCGAAACGCCGCCGCGCGATCCGCGCCTGAACAAGCTCGCCGTCACGCCCGATCCCGGCGTCATCGAAGTGAACATGCATCCGAGCAAAACGTGGGACGAACTCGTCGAGCGCACGGACAGTTCTTTACGAGGAAGCGCGGCAGACGCGGCTCGGCACGGAAAAATTCATGCTCGACGGACGCCACACCGGCACCGGCGGCGGCAACCACATCATCATCGGCGGCGAAACCACCGCCGGATTCGCCGGTTTTGCGCCGGCCCGATTTGCTGCGTTCGCTGCTTGCGTATTGGCAGAATCATCCGTCGTTGAGCTGGCTGTTCAGCGGCTTGTTCGTCGGCCCGACGTCGCAGGCGCCGCGCATTGACGAGGCGCGCAACGATTCGCTTTACGAACTCGAAGTCGCGTTCAAGGAATTGGATCGCAACATCGGCACATTCGGCTACACGCCGCCATGGCTGTGCGACCGGCTGTTCCGCAATCTGCTGATTGATTCCAGCGGCAACACGCATCGCTCCGAATTTTCCATTGATAAACTTTACGCGCCCGAAAGCAGCAGCGGACGGCTCGGCCTCGTTGAAATGCGCGCGTTTGAAATGCCGCCGCACGCGCGCATGAGCCTCGCGCAGCATCTCGCTCCTGCGCGGCCTCGTCGCAAAATTTTGGAACGAGCCGTATAAAAACAATCTCGTGCGCTGGGGCACGGACATCCACGACCGCTGGATGCTGCCGCATTTTTGCGAAACGGATTTCCGCGATGTCGTTCGACGATTTGCGCGACGCCGGTTATCCGTTCGAGTTCGACTGGTTCGCGCCGCATTTTGAATTTCGTTTCCCGCGCATCGGCGATCTGGAGCAACGCGATTTGCAAATTGAACTTCGCACCGCGCTCGAACCGTGGCACGTCCTCGGCGAAGAACCGGGCGGCGGCGGCACGGTGCGTTACGTGGACAGCTCGCTCGAACGCCTGCAAATCAAGGCGCGCGGACTCACCGGCGACCGTTTTGCCATCACTTGCAACGGCCATCGCGTGCCGTTGCATCCGACCGGCACCAACGGCGAAGGCGTCGCCGGCGTGCGCTATCGCGCGTGGCAGCCGCCGGTTTGTTTGCAACCGACCATCAAATCTCACGCGCCGCTGCGCTTTGATCTTTACGACACCTGGAACAAACGTTCGCTCGGCGGCTGCACTTATCACGTCGCGCATCCGGGCGGACGCAGCTACGACACGTTTCCCGTGAACAGTTACGAAGCCGAGGCGCGGCGGCTCTCAAGATTTTTCCGCCACGGCCATCAACAGGGAAAATTCACGCCGCCGCCGCCAATCGAAAATTCTGATTTTCCATTCACACTGGATTTGCGCAATGTGTGACATACCGAAGTTGTCCAAATGAAATTCGATATATTACATCGCACCCGCTACACCTACGCTTCGCCCGCGCGCGACAGTTTCAACGACGTGCGCCTTGAGCCGCCTTCGATTCCCGAGCAAAAGGTGGAATCGTTTTTGCTCCGCGTGCTGCCCGCCGTTCGTTTGCGTCATTACGTTGATTTTTATGGCAACTGGATTCATCACTTTGAAATTCCAGAGCCGCATAATTCTTTGCTCATCGAAAGCCAATTCAAGGTTGAAACCAACTGGCCGAAAGCCATCGCCGACGACGCGGAACTTTGCCCGCTCGAAAAACTCGGCGATTCGCTCGACGCCGAGCGTTGCTTCGATTTTTTACGCAGCAGCCGCTTCATCGAGATGGAAGCGGACGCGTGGCGACTCGCGCTGGACGCGACCGAAGGCCAGACCGATGCGTGGCAGGCCGCGCTCGCGCTGATGCGCTTCACGCACGGCTATCTGAAATATCTGCCGAACTCGACGAACGTTCACACGCACATGCGCGATGTCATCGTGCAACGCAGCGGCGTCTGCCAGGACTACGCGCATTTTTTAATTGGGTTGTGCCGCAGCCTGAAAATCCCCGCGCGTTACGTCAGTGGTTATCTGGCGACGGAAATCGCCAGCGCGACGCACGCGTGGATGGAAGTGTTCATCCCCGGCCACGGCTGGCGCGCACTCGATCCGACGCACAATTGCCAGATCAATGAAACTTATGTGAAGATTGGCCACGGACGCGATTACGCCGACGTGCCGCCCGTAACCGGAAATTATCACGGCACGCTCGAACGCACGATGGAAGTGGAAGTAAAAATCAAGGCCATTGAAGATGGAACCGAGGACGAAACAAAAATGCGCAGAAACTTCAGCCAGTTTCAAAGTCAGGTGAACGACCGGTCTTCAGGGGAGCAATCCGAATAAGTTCGTTTGTTTTCACATAGCATTTCCTTCTCGCCAAAGCGCGCAAAGTTTCTGATTCTATAGCGATATGTTCACTGGAACTTACACCGCCATCGTCACGCCGTTTAGAAACGGCGCGATTGACGAGGACGCTTTTGAGAATTTGATCAAATTTCAAATCAAAGGCGGCGTGGACGGCATCGTGCCCGTCGGCACCACGGGCGAATCGCCGACGCTTGATTGTACGGAGCACATTCGCGTCATCGAACTCGCGGTGAAATTTTCTGTCGGCAAAATTAAAGTGCTTGCCGGAACTGGCGCAAATGCGACGCGCGAAGCGATTGAACTAACGCAGGCTGCCGAAAAAGCCGGGGCGGACGGCTCGCTGCAAGTCGCGCCATATTACAACAAGCCGACGCAGGAAGGTTTGTATCAGCATTTCAAGGCGATTGCGAAAGCAACCAAACTTCCCATCGTGCTTTACAGCATTCCGGGACGTTGCGGAATCGAGATTGGAATCGAAACAGTGAAACGCCTTGCGACCGATTGCAAAAACATCGTCGGCATCAAAGAAGCTGGCGGAAGCTGCGACCGCGTTTCGCAATTGCGCGCGGCCACGCCGCCAAAATTTGAAATCATGTGCGGCGACGATTCGTTGACGCTGCCATTTATGTCGGTCGGCGCGCAAGGCGTCGTCAGCGTTGCGTCCAACGTGATTCCGAAAGAAGTTTCGCAAATGGTGAAATTATTTTCGACGGGCAAAATTTCTGCGGCGATGAAACTGCACGAGAAATTTTATCCGCTGTTCAAAGATTTGTTCATCGAAACGAATCCGACACCGGTGAAAGCTGCGCTGGCGATGATGAAATTGATCGAGGAAGAATATCGCCTGCCGCTCGTGCCGATGAATCCGAAAAATTGGGACGTGCTGCGCACGACGCTCAAACGCTGCGGTGTTCTCGAATAATAAAAATAGCAGTTTGCAAAGCGTTAAATCCAAAAACTATGAATTTTGCATGAAATGCCATTTCTATTTATTAATGGTTAATTTGATGCAAAAAGACAAATTTTCTTGAACCGCGACAAATTCATGTTAAAAACACGCTTGCACAGGAGATGTGATTTTACAACAATGAATATGCAAGCAGATTTGGGCATGCTAATTGCGGTGATTGTTAGTGTTTGCTTAAATCTTAAAATCTGTGTTACTTTAAGACAACTATGACCAAGATTGTTATTGCCGGTTCGCACGGCCGCGTTGGAAAAGCATTGCTTTCTCTCGCACCTCAATTTCCTCAATTAGAAATCGTTGGGGAAATTAATCGAGGAAGCGATCTTAACTCAATTATCTCACGTTGCGACGTTGTTATTGATTTTAGCGTTCATCAAGCGACCTTGGATCTCGCAAAAATTTGCGCAAAAAATCGGAAGGCAATTGTCATTGGCACGACGGGCCATACAGATTCTGAAAAGACTCTAATTTCAAATTTTAAGACCCAAATTCCTATTGTTTGGTCTTCCAATTTTTCCATAGGAGTGAATGCTCTTTTTGGAATTGTTGGTAAAATGACTGAAGTTCTTGGGTCTGAATTCGATATTGAGATTTTAGAAATGCATCACAATCGAAAGAAAGATGCACCGAGTGGCACAGCCAATACATTTCTCGAAATACTTAGTAAAGTTCGCCAAGAACAATTAGGTGGCGCGAATATTATTCCACAGCATGGTCGCATCGGAAACGACTCGGTTCGAAAATCCGCTGAAATCGGTTTACATGCTATGCGTGGCGGTGACGTAATATGCGATCACACAATTGTTTTTGCTGGACCCTGTGATGTTGTGGAATTAAAGCAGCGTGTTACTAATCGTGAAACATTTGCACGCGGCGCTTTCAGGGCAGCTTTATGGTTAGTTGATCGGAATCCAGGTCTTTATAACATGCTGGACGTATTGGGTTTTAATGACATGGTTCCGCAGCATGAAGAGGAATCTTATTATTCAGAACCAGTGCGTGAGTTAGTAACGCATTGACTTCGATTGCAGCGTTTCGAATTGTTTTCTCCAGATTGATGCGCTTTTGGATTTGGGTTGTGAATCTTTGCGCCTTTGAACTCAAAATTCAAGAATCAGAACTTGTTGCTTACGTTTATCGCTTTGGGTTCAAATCTTGGCGATTCGCGGAAAATTATTTTGGGCGCGATGGCGCGGTTGCAAAATTTTTCCGACGAGCCAATTCTCAAATCTTCGCTGTGGGAAACTTCGCCGGTCAATTGTCCGCCGGATTCGCCAAAATTTGTAAATGCAATTGTCGGTTTGATTCCAAAGGAAAATGAAACGCCGGAATCATTGCTGAAAAAACTGCGCGAATTGGAAATTGAATTTGGCCGCGCGCCAAAAAAAATCCTAAATGAACCGCGTCCGCTGGATTTGGATTTAATTGCGTTTGGAAATGAAATTCGCAATTTACCGGAATTGATTTTGCCGCATCCGCGCGCGCATTTACGGAAATTTGTTTTGCAGCCGTTGAATGAAGTCGCGCCGGATTTAATGTTGCCGGAACAGGAAAAAACAGTTTCGCAATTGCTCGCGGAATTGCAAAACCACGAAGTCGTCACAAAACTTTAGGCGTTTGACAAAAAATCCGCTCGTATTCGAGCATGACGTAGCGGTCGGTCATGCCGGCGAGATAATCACAGACGGCGCGGTGCAGGCCGATTTTTTTCAGGCGGCGGCGCGAGCTTTCGCCGATTTCTTTCGGATGTTTCAAAAAATAGCCGAATAATTCCTTGAGCATTTTCACGGCGCGCAGGTTCGGCTGATGGACGACGGGATTGTAATAAAGATTTTTGTAAAGGTAACGGCGCAATTCGAGATTCAATGTGTGGCGCGCGGCGCTGTGTTGGATCAGCGGCTTGGCGCAGCGGCGCACATCGTCGGCGGATTTCACAGCAGCCTTCCGAATCAATCGTTCGCTGTTTTCAACGACGTCGCGGATCTGCAAATCTATGATTGTCCGAATGATGAAATAGCGGCGCGATTCGTCGGGCAAATTGCCAAATTCCTTTTTCACGAGCCGCGCGGCTTGCGCGAAAACCCGGACATCTTGAATCAAATTTTTTTCCGAAAGCAATCCTGAATCGAGGCCGTCGTCCAAATCGTGGCTGTAATAAGTGATCTCGTCGGCGAGATTGGCGATTTGCGCTTCGAGCGAGGAATTTTTCGCGTCAAAACCTTTGCGTCGTTCAGGATGGTCGTAAGCGGTTTGATGTTTGACGAGTCCTTCGCGAACTTCCCAAGACAAATTCAAGCCGGGAAAATTCGGATATTTTTGTTCAAGTTGCTCGACGATGCGAAGGCTGTGTTGGTTGTGCTCAAAGCCGCCGTGGCCTTTCATCAAACGCGCCAAAACAGTTTCGCCTTTGTGACCGAACGGCGAATGGCCGAGGTCGTGCGCGAGCGCAATTGTTTCTGCCAGGTCCGTGTTTAATTTCAGCGCGCTGGCGATGTTGCGCGAAATGGCGGCGACTTCAATCGTGTGCGTGAGCCGCGTGCGCAAATGGTCGCCGGTGCCGTTGAGAAAAACCTGCGTCTTGTATTCAAGCCGGCGGAACGCGCGCGAATGGATGACGCGGTCGCGGTCGCGCTGAAATTGCGTGCGCCATTCGGGCGGCGGTTCGGGAAATTCACGTCCGCGCGTGTCGCCGCTGAATTGCGCGTAGGGCGCGAGGATTTGGCGTTCGATGGCTTCTAGTTCTTGTCGCGTGCGGGGCATGGGATTTTTTAGTGCGGATTATATGCGCCGCCGTAGCCTGGCTTGTAAAGCAGAATGCCCGCGCCGGATTCATACATCATTTCGAAATGTTTATCCACCGAGTAAACGCGACATTCGGCCAAAACGGAAAGCGCGGCGATCAAAACATCGTTCCACGGTATGATGCAACCGTGGTCGCGCAAACGCCAGGCGAGTTTTTTTGCATTGTCCCACGCGGAATCTTTCATCTGAAAATAGGGGATGCACTCAAAATGCGCCTCCAATTTTTCACGATCTTGTTGTCGCGCGCCGCCGAGAACTTCAAGCTTCACCGGGCCGCACCACGCGGCTTCGTATTCTTCCAAAAGATTTTCAAGCGCGAGCTTCACGTCAAGACGACCGTCCCGGCGTAATGCTTCGATCCAAACGGATGTATCCACGAGCACCATTGGTTAAATGTCGCGCTCCTCGACTTCTTCGTTCGTGGCGGGATAATCAAATTTGCCTTCCCGCAACATCCGCCCGAAATCTCTGGCTTTTTTCCGGTTGATAAAATCCCGGACCGCGAAAGCCACGGCAGGACTGTTTTTCTTGATGCCGGTGACTTTTGTCAATTCATCCAAAGTTTTATTGTCTAATTCAACTGTCATTCTCATGCGCCAAAAATGATGTAATTTGCATCATTTGTCAACATGATTTGCATCTTCAATTTTTCAGCAATTCCTGGACAGAAATTCCGCGCAACTCAAACAGGCGTCGGATTGTGTCTTCGATAAGATTGTTCGGGCAACTCGCTCCGGCCGTGACGCCGACGGTGATTTTGCCGGACGGCAGCCAGTCGGCGGTTTCGACTTCTTTGTGCAAATGCTGGTTGTAATGGACGATGAGTTTGTCCGAGGCCATCTTGCCTGCGTTTTTGATGAAATAAGTCGGCAGCTTGGCCTCGCCCATTTCCGCGAGGTGCGAGGTGTTGGATGAGTTGTAGCCACCGATGACGATGAGCAGGTTCATCGGCTCGACCAAAAGTTTTTGGAGCGCATCCTGTCGGTCTTGCGTCGCGCCGCAGATGGTGTCGAAGAAGCGGAAATGTTTTTCAATCGCGGCCTCGCCGTATTTTTGGATCATCGCCTGTTTGATGCGGCGTTGGACTTCTTCGGTCTCGCCGCGCAACATGGTCGTTTGATTCGCCACGCCGACGGCTTGCAAATGGAGTTCAGGATCGAAACCGGTCGAATATGCGCCTTTGAATTTTTCCAAAAATTCATGTTTGTCGCCGCCGTTCAAAATGTAATTGCAAACGTAATCCGTTTCCGCGAGCGTGAAGACGACGAGATAATGTCCGCTGCCGTAAGCGCGCGCCTGCGAAGTCGTGGCCTTGGTCTCTTCGTGCTTGGCCTTGCCGTGAATGATGCTCGTGACATTTTCCTTCGAGTATTGGCGCACGCGTTTCCAAACGCTCATCACGTCGCCGCAAGTCGTGTCCACCAAAACGCAACCTTTCGCCTCCAATTTTTTTCGCGTGCCGACTTCCGTGCCGAACGCGGGAATGATGACGGCGTCGCCAGCCTGCAACTGCTCGATTTCCTCGTCCGTCGGCTTGGGCGAAATGATCTGGATGCCCATGTCGCGAATCTGGTCGTTGACTTCGGGATTATGGATGATTTCGCCGAGCAGATAAATCGGCGTGTGCGGCGAAACGTCGGAAAAATATTTTCGCGCGGCGTAGGCGAGGTCAATCGCGCGCTCGACGCCGTAGCAAAAGCCGAATTCCTTCGCGAGCTTCACCGTCAGGCCGCCGGCGGAAAGCACGCCGCCGCCGGCGCGGATGTGCTCGACCAGTTCGCTGCGATAATGCGAGAGCACCTGCGCCTGCACCGCTTCCATGATGTCGGGACGGCGGAGGTTGATTTTTTTTTGTGCAGTAGGCGTTTCCGTTGACATGACAGGAATAATTTACCATGACGCGTGCGAGCGTCTAGCAACTTCGCAATCATAATCCTAATCGCAGATTGATGGAACAAGATTAAGATCTGAAATTTCATTGCGCGGAACACAAAACATGGGATGATAGCGCGAATCGGGGCGTAGCGTAGCCTGGCTAGCGCGCCTGCCTTGGGCGCAGGAGGTCGCGAGTTCAAATCTCGCCGCCCCGACCATTTTTTGTTTTTGAAGGTTTATTGCGGCGACCGCTTGCTCATAAAATAATCAATCGCCTTGCGCAATTCTTCCAATAAAAATGGTTTACTGATCACCAAGTCCGCGCCTGGCAACGAATTGTCAGAGGACTTCGCAATTGCGCCATTGCCCGAGATCATCAGGACCGGCTGGTTGGGCAAACGTTGTTTGATGGCGGCGGCCAGCTCATCGCCTTTCATTCCCGGCATGGAAAAATCCGTTGTTACCAAATCGAACTTGCCTTGCTCAAGCAGGACGAGAGCTTCGCTGCCGTTGCTGGCGGTCTGGACTTTGTGCCCGTCATGCTCAAGCACCATCTTGATGGTATCGCAAACAGCAGGTTCGTCGTCCACCACTAAAATCTGCCCCGTTTGTTTTCCATTTGTTGATTTTTCTTTCGGCTGCACAATGGAAGAAACTACGCCCAGTTTTCTTGAAGGCCAGTTTTAGTTATTAACAAATTTGCGCGAATAATTTGATGGGCGCAGAGTGGCGAAAATTTTATTTCGTGCGCAAAAGGAAACAGGGAATTATTTTTGTGCGCGCGCGTAATTTTTTTTATTTCACGAAAATGCTTGTAAATCTAACAAGTTTTCAATTTTCCTTCGGCAATTTTTCTACTTGGCATCGCCGTTGCTAAAGCTGCGTGCGCCAATCACAGCCATGCACAGTCGTATTGCATACGCCCGCAAGCCGGGCGAGTCAGGCGTAGGGATTGGGCGGCGAACAATAAACCACCTATGAAACAAATATGAAGAAAATTGAAGCGATCATCAAACCATTCAAACTCGAAGAAGTGAAGGACGCCCTTAGCGAACTCGGCATCGAAGGCATGACCGTGAGCGAGGTCAAGGGGTTTGGCCGTCAAAAAGGCCACACCGAAATCTATCGCGGCAGCGAATACACCGTGGATTTCCTGCCGAAAATAAAAATCGAACTGGTCATCGCGGACGGTCAGAAGGACGCGGCCGTTGGTGCGATCATCAAAGCGGCCAAGACCGGCAAAATCGGCGATGGAAAAGTTTTTGTCTCCACTGTCGAACAGGCCGTGCGCATTCGCACCGAAGAAAAAGGCGATTCAGCCGTTTAAGTAACCAACCAAACTTGAACCTCACTAAATAAAACCATGAAACAATTCTTCTGACACTTGCTCTGATGGCAACCACCGCGTTCGGCGCATTCACTGTTCGTGCGGATGACACGAACGCTGGCCACTACCAATGCGCCGCTGCGGCAACGACCAATGCTCCGCCGTCGCCGCGCCGGCGGCCTGGACTGACCAATGCGCCGACATGGAACAACGCCTGGAATCGGTTGAAGCGTATTTCCAAAACGGCGATCCAACCGCGACTTACAAGGACACCAATGGCAACTGGACGGTGAATTTTGCGCTTGGGCCATCCATCATTAACACCAATCTGATCAACAGCCACGGGCAACTATGTTTCTTATCCCGGTGCCGGTCATAATGCGTGGCTGCTGACCAGCACGGCGCTGGTGTTGTTCATGACGCTGCCCGGTCTGGCGTTGTTCTACGGCGGCATGGTTCGCAAAAAGAACGTGCTGTCCGTGCTGGCGCAATGCTTCCTGATCACCGGTTTGATGACCATTCTGTGGTATCATCTGCGGTTACGGAATGATTTTCGGCGGCGATGGCACCGCCTACCGGCCCGTTGGGCATGACCAATGACTGGATCAAGGGCATCGTCGGCAATCCCAAGGTCTGCTGGATGTTTAACAATGTCACTTCCGCGCCGAATCCGGGCTACTCCTATTGGGTGTCGGAAAACGTGTATGCGATGTTCCAATTGATGTTCGCCATCATCACTCCGGCGCTCATCGTTGGTTCGATTGCCGAACGCATGAAGTTCAAGGCCATCCTCGTGTTCATGACCCTGTGGATGTTGCTCGTGTATTTCACGCAAGGCCACATGGTCTGGGGCGTCAACGGCATGATGAACGGCTGCTGGAATGCCGCTGCGACAATCAAAGGCCTCGACTTCGCCGGCGGCACGGTTGTGCATATGTCTTCCGGTTGGTCGGGCTTGGTGCTGTGCATCATCCTTGGCAAACGCCTTGGCTTCGGCAAAGAAAACTTCACGCCGCACAGCATCGTGCTGACCTACATCGGCGCTTCCATGCTCTGGGTCGGCTGGTATGGATTCAATTCCGGCAGCGCCGTCGCGGGTGACGTGATTGCGGCCAATGCCTTCACCACCACGACCCTTGCCACGGCGGTCGGCTCCTTCGTCTGGCCGATGTGGGAATGGATCGTCAAAGGCAAGCCGAGCGTGCTTGGTTTCTGCTCCGGCGCGGTGGCGGGCCTGGTGCTCATCACTCCGGCTTGCGGTTATGTGCTTGCCTTCCGGCGCAATCTGGATCGGCATCGCCGCCGGAACCATTCCGTGGTTCTTCTGCTACAAAGTCAAAGGCTGGCTCGGCATGGATGACTCGCTGGATGCGTGGAGCGTTCACGGCATCGGCGGTATGTGCGGTGCGATCATGACCGGTATGTTTGCCCGTCAAGCCGCCAACCCGAACCTGGCGACCAACTTGAGCAAATACGTCACCGACAAAATCTTCCAGCCGCAATTGATTGAACAATTCAAAGCCGTCGGCGTCTCGCTGTGTCTGTTCATCGTGGGCACGATCGTCTGCGCCTACATCACCAAGATGCTCGTCGGCCTGCGCGTGTCTGAAGAAGTCGAAATCGCCGGTCTCGACGTTCCCGAACACGGCGAAGAAGGCTACCACAGCTAAACTAAAATTGGAGGAAACGAGACGGCGGGCGACGCAAGTTGCCCGCCGTTTTTATTTTTTCAAGCAATCTGAATCACCAATGCCGTCGTGTTGTCGCGACCGGAATTTTTTACCGAAGTTTCCACCAACAATTGCGCCGGATTGGAATTTTTTTTTGAAGATTGGGGTTCGCGTAACAGTTCGGCCAATTGATTGTCGTAAAGTCCCTCCACCAAGCCGTCCGTGCAAAGCAAAAAAATGTCGCCGCGCTCGCAGGCGACTGCGCCGACCTGCGGGTCAACAAATTGATTGCCGCCGCCGAGCGCTTTTTGCAACGCATTGCGGCGCGGATGCGTGCGCGCTCGCGTTCGTTGATTTGTCCTGTTCGCAAAAGCCAGCCGACGTGCGTGTCGTCGTGCGTGAGTTGCCTGATGATTTTTTTCCGCTTCGGCAGATGATAAATCCGGCTGTCACCGATGTGGCCGAAATACATCCAGCCGGGCGTGAACCAGCACAGGCTCAACGTCGTCTGCATTCCCTCGGTCTCCTCGTAACTGCTGCCGACAAAAACAAGTGCGCGATGAATCTGATCGAACAGTTCCGTCAGCACGTCGGAAAATCCGGGTTGCAATCCGAGCGCGGAATGTTGAAACGCGCGCGGCAGCAGCGTCGTGATTTTTTCAACGGCGATGCGGCTGGCAAATTCTCCCGCCTGCGCGCCGCCCATGCCGTCGCTCACGGCGAAGGTGAAATCCATTTTTTCCAGCGACGCATCGCCGAATTTTCCGAGACGAAAGACTTCCTTTGCGTCAAATTGCAGTCCCAAAAAAGAATCTTCGTTGTTCGGGCGGACCTTGCCGCGATCAGTCCAGCCGGACCATTTCAACGCAGGCAATTTTTTGCGCGGCAGTTTTTTAATCATTGATTGGAATCGGGAAGAATGGTCGCAAATTCAAAATCAATCAAACAAAAGCGTCCGTCGGAAGTCCGGTAAGTCACATTGCGCGGATCGGCGTCATCATGCCGCACGCCGAATTTTTCCAGTTCGGCGAACAATTCCTTCACGCGCTGCTCATCAATTTGTTCGACGCGCGAACCGCAATTGGTGGTGACGATTCGCAGTTTCTTTTCATCCGCTTCGAGCAGTCGCGGGACGAAATTGCATCCGCGCGCTTCGAGAAATTTCAGGATGCGCATTTCATTTTCAAATCGCTCTTTCGCATTCGGGCCATGATAAGTTTTGAACACGCGCCCGTCGAAACTCAAGCGGACAGTTGCGCGCAAAGTATCTTTGACCGTCAACATCTCTTCGCCCACTATTGCCCATTGCGCGCGCGTTGGAAAGCCGGTTTGCAAAATCAAAATCAGAAACAATTTGCGCAGCGCGGCAAAATTTCAACAGGCGTTTTGAAAATAATTTTCTCCTGTGAATAAGTTGTCTTTTCAAAAAACCCTTATTTGACTGGGTTGAAAACGGTTTTTCCAGAACTTCCAGCAAAGTTCTTGCGACGTGGCATTCGCCCTGCTAAAAAGTCCAGCCACAGGTTCAACTGAAAGCTCCGGCGCAGTTGGATTGAACTGCTGTATTTGCAAAGACAACAACAAACACCAACCAACGCACATGGCAAAATATAAATTGGAATACATCTGGCTCGACGGTTACGAACCCGTCGCCAACCTCCGCGGCAAAACCCAGATCAAGGAATTTGCGAAGTTTCCCGAAACTGGAAGAACTCCCGATGTGGGGCTTCGACGGCAGTTCGACCCGCCAGGCCGAAGGCACAACTTCCGATTGCATGCTCAAACCCGTCGCCGTCTATCCCGACACCACCAAAAAGAACGGCGCGCTCGTCATGTGCGAAGTCATGCATGCCCGACGGCAAGACCCCGCATCCGACCAACGCCCGCGCGACCATTCTCGATGATCCGGGCGCCTGGTTCGGTTTCGAGCAGGAATATTTTCTCTACAAGGACGGCGCGCCGCTCGGCTTCCCGAAGGGCGGCGGCTTTCCGCCTCCGCAGGGCGAATACTACACCGGCGTCGGCTACGAGAACGTCGGCTGCATCGCCCGCGAGATTGTGGACACGCATCTCGACCTCTGCCTCGACGCCGGCATCAACCACGAAGGCATCAACGCCGAAGTCGCCAAGGGCCAGTGGGAATTCCAGATCTTCGGCAAAGGCTCCAAGAACGCCGCCGACCAGATGTGGATGGCCCGCTACCTCCTCATGCGCCTCTGCGAAAAATACGGCGTGGACGTCAACTGGCATTGCAAGCCGCTCGGCAAGGACGTGGACTGGAACGGCTCCGGCATGCACTACCAACTTCTCGACCGACACATATGCGCGAAGTCGGCGGCAAGGAATATTTCGAGGCGCTCATGGCCGCGTTCGACAAATACAAGAACGAGCACATCGCCGTTTATGGCCCGGACAATCATCTGCGCCTGACCGGCCTGCATGAAACGCAGTCCATCGACAAATTCAACTACGGCGTCGCGCAACCGCGGCGCGTCCGTCCGCGTGCCGCACAGCTTCGTCAACAACGGCTACAAGGGCTATCTGGAAGATCGCCGTCCGAATTCGCAGGGCGATCCCTACAAGATCGCCAGCCGCATCCTGCAGACCATTGCCACCGTGCCGAAAGGCGGCGGCAAAAAAGGCAAAAAATAATTACGGTTCTTTGGGAATCCAGTGGAGGAACTGGGGAAACGGCGCGAACAAAAGTTCGCGCCGTTTTTTTACAACTGCACCTCTTGGCGTTTTGGAAAGGTTCGTTGCTTTATAAATTGTAAGATTGAACGGGTTTTCCAATAGCCACCGTTGACTTTGCATTTGTTTTCAATGAACGCGCGTCGGCACATTGCGTCCAAAGTGCGGGCAAAGTTTTGGCGATGATTTTCAAGTCCAGCAAAAAACTGGAACGCTCGGAATACTCGATGTCGAAGCGAATCATCTGGTTGAACGTGGTGCGATTTTTGCCGCTGACCTGCCAGAGTCCGGTAAGTCCCGGAACTGCATTGAGCCGCTGCCGCTGCCAGGGTTCGTAAAGTTCGTATTCGTAAGGAATGCACGGACGCGGCCCGACAATGCTCATTTCTCCGAACAACACGTTGATCAATTGCGGAAGCTCGTCGAGGCCGGTGACGCGCAATAGCGCTCCAAACGGAATGAGTCGCGGATCGCCCGTCGCGTCCAGCTTCGTCATGGGCATGTCGGCGCAAATCAATTCGCGCGTGTGGTTCCGGTGCAACTCCGTTTTTGCGCCCACCCGCATCGTTCGGAATTTGTAACACAGAAAAAGATGTCCTTTGTAGCCGACGCGTTGTTGCTTAAAAAGCACCGGGCCGCGCGAACCGCACTTGATCAACAATGCCACCGCGATTCCAACCACGAACAACGCTGGAGACAAACTCAAAATAATCGCACAGTCCAAAATGCGTTTCCAAAGCGGCAGGCCGTTGACCGGATTTTTCTTTGCCAATGCGTCTTCAAAAATGGAATATGTCTGGTATTGCATAAAATCAGAGTGGTTGAATGTTTTGATTAACGAACGCTGTGAAAATCCAATTCATAGACCACAGAAGATGGGTCATTGGATTCCTTTACTTCGTTCTCGGAAATTTGCTCGTAAAACCGGCCGCAACGGCACTTCAACAACTGGCCGGACTCGTATGAAAGTTTTTCTCCGCAACGGCAAACCCAGCCGCGCAAAAGCGCCGGACTGCCCACCACCAAAGCAAAATCCGGCACATCGTGCGTGACCACCGAGCCTGCGCCGACCATCGCCCAGCGTCCGACGGTGATGCCGGGCAATGTCGTAGTATGAGCGCCGAGCGTGCAGCCTTCTTTCAACAAAGTTCGGCTTGGTTGCGGCAGATATTTTTTGCTGCGCGGACGATAATCATTTGTGAAAACCGCGTTCGGCCCGATGAAAACGTCATCTTCGATAGTCAAACCGTTCCAAAGAAAAACGCCGCACTTGACGGTGACGCGATTTCCCACCCGCACACCGCCTTCGATAAAAGTGTGGTCGCAAATGTTGCAATCTTCTCCGATGGTCGCGCCGTTGACGACGTGCGCAAACGCCCACACGCGCGTTTTTTTTCCAATCACGGCTCCTTCGTCAACAAGCGCTTTTGGGTGTATGAAATTGACGCAGTGACCGTTGGTTGAAGCGGAAGACGTTTTTTCCGGCGGCAAAATAATTTCCATCTCACCATGCAAAAGCGCTTCGAGCTTCGTGTAATTCGCCGTCGAAATTTCGTAAAAATCGTGCGTGAAACAGCGCGCGCCGAAACCTTCCTTCCAATCCAATAGTCCATGATTCAGGGCGCGTCCTTCTTTTTCATTGCAAGTGCCAAAATCAAAAAACCGTTTATCCTTGTATTGTTCAATCAACCAGCCGAACAAATATGCCTGCGCGCCCATTTCGCGTCCTTCGTCCGTGACGGCGGCGTATTGTGCGTGAGCGACGGTGGGCGTTTCATAAATTGTCGCGCCTGCGACAATTTTGTCATTGTGATAAGCCGAAAACAGTTTGATATTTTCCGGGAAGCGCGAGGCAAGCAAAGTGATTTCCTCAAGAGTATGAACCGGCTTGGCTCCGTGACGAGCCGCCAGTTGCGGAACCAGCACACGCTCCCAAAACGATTGAAAGGTTTTTTCCTGAACGACGCGCACTCCAAGATCGGTCGCTTTCTTGATGAGATTTTTTCGGGTTCTGCGGAACGGCAGCCGATCTTCTTCCGAAACGGTCGTGGCGCAATCTCGGCGATACAATTTTGCTTCGAGCAGAAACAGGGCGTAGGCCACGTCGTCGTCAGGCAGCGTGTTGTAAAATGCGGGGATTTTTTTATAGAAACATTTGGAAATTTTTTCCTGGTTCAAATAATTCAAAACGGCGTGGAAACAGGCCAGAACATTTTTAAGCGTTGCGTCGCGGGAAACGACCAAGCCGCCGTAAGTCAAACCTTCGTGGCTGATGAGATTTCCGTCGGCAGACAGATTGGCTGGCAGGAGTCCAACCAATTTGTTGCCGTCATAAATCATCAGTGAATAGTCGGTGAATCGGTAGCGGTGATATTCCATGTAATCGCGATAAAAAAGAAACGTCGCATTTTTGGCCTTGCCGACGAAATCGTCCCATTCTTCTTTCCGGTCGGAAGCGTAGCACTTAACTGAAAATTTTTCCGGCTCCGTAGATTTTTGGGCCGGACGCAGGACGGTTTTAACCGTGTCCAGCAATTCATCCATCGCAAAAGGTTTTTGCAGCACCGTGACCGGCTGAAGACTTTGCTTCAATTCCGCAGGCGCGATTCCAGATGCCAGAATGATGGGCACGTCAACACGCATGGAATGCAAACGTTCAATCAACTCGACGCCTGAAAGCCTCGGCATTGTGTTGTCGGTGATCACGAGGTCGTAATGATTTGTTTGAATCGCGTCCCACGCCGCCGCGCCATCTTCCGCCAAATCCACCTGATAACCAGAGTCGGACAACGCAATGGCATTGAACCGCCTCACGACATGATCGTCTTCGGCCACGAGAATGCGAACCGGCATCAACTCCGGCTTTTTGCCGGAAATTTCAAGAAGTGTGTTCATAAAATCGGAAATCTTGTTAAAATTCTCGCGGAAAAATCGCAGCGGGCGCTGGAATCATATTTTCCAAACACAACGTGAACTGCGGCATCCACCGCATCGCGTTCGCGAAAATTGAAACGCTTTTTGACTTCACCCGATGCAAAGCATTTTTCCTTGGCGTCGTTCTCTTTCATTTTTATTTTGCGAAATTGCGAACGGTTTGAAATTTACTAATTTTCGAAACTCGTCCTCCGGCAGAAGTAGCTTAAGCTGTAATCATACCAACCCATTGAAGCCGCGTTTTCGCGCCAATTTCCGCAAAATTGAATCTGTTTCTGCTTTTTATTTTTATTTTTTCAACTTTTTAAGATGGCAGTTTGCAATTTTATGTGGATTTTTGCATGGTTGCGCGCGCAAAAAAGCGCGCAAAATTTTTTAGAAATGCAACGCGGAAAACGAACGAGGGAAACTGAAATTATTTTAATTGCGCCGCCAGTTCTTCGCCAAGCGCAACTGCCTCTGCAATCAAACGCGCGGCTTTGCCGCGCTTCACTGTTTCATCGCGAAATGAAACCGCGCGCATGGAAATTTTCTCGCCGGTAATTTCCGCATAAGCCGCCACCGGACTTTGGCAGCCGCCGCCCATCGCGCGCAAAAATGCGCGCTCCGCCGTCACGCAATGAAACGTGTTGAAATGATTCAGCCGCTCGCAGATTTTTGAAATGCGCTCATCGTCCGCGCGGATTTCAATTCCAATCGCGCCTTGGCCGACACACGGCAGCATCACGTCCAAATCCAGAACCGTCGCGAGCAAACCATCCGGCACGGCGTCGCCAGCGAGTTTTCCGTCCGGCTTGATCTCAAAATTCAGCCTCGTCAAACCGGCCAGAGCGAGAACTGTCGCATCCAATTCGCCGCGCTCGGAAACCTTTTGCAATCGCGTCGGCACGTTGCCGCGAATCTCCACGGTTTTCAAATCAGGCCGCGCTGCGAGCAACGACATTTTTCGCCGCGTGCTGCTCGTGGCGATGATCGTGCCTTTTGGAAAATCTTTCAGTGTCGCGTGCGGCTTGAAACCTTTGAGCGAACTCTGGCCTGGAATCCAATCGTCGGATTTTTGCGTCACGAGATTTGCAAAAAATTCCGCGTCGCGATAAATCAAAACGTCGCGCACATCGGCGCGTTTTGGTGTTGCCGCCAGAATCAAACCGGCTGGCAAATCCGTCGGCAAATCTTTCAAACTATGAACAGCGAGATCAGCCTTGTTTTTGAGCAATGCAATTTCGAGTTCTTTCGTGAACAAACCTTTTGGTAAGCCGCCTTCGACGAGCGACGATTTTTGCAATTTGTCGCCTGTCGTTTTGACGATTTTAATTTCAAAACGCAGTCGTGAGAAAAATCGGCGGCATTGTTCCGCGATCAAGTTCGCCTGCGCGAGCGCGAGTGCGCTGCCTCGCGTGGCGATTACGATTGGACGTTCGGCTGCCATTTTATTTTTCGTCCGCAGATTACGCGGATTTCCGCAGATGAGGAAGAATCAATCTGCGCTCATCGGTGAAATCTGCGGATGATTTTGTTTGGAGCAGCGGCTTCACTTTCTCGGCGATGATTTGTTCGCAGCGGACGATTTCCTCTTTGCGCTGTTTCAGATAGTCGTTGGCGATGGATTGCAAATCATCAATGTTGTAGAGATAAACATTCTCCAGAAAATTCACGGCGGGATCAATGTCGCGCGGCACGGCGATATCAATGAGCAGCAGCGGGCGGTTTTTGCGGAGCTTCATCAACGGCTCCAATTTTCCGCGATCCAAAATGTGATGCGGCGCGGACGTGCTGCTGATGGCGATGTCAATTTTCTCAAATTCCGCCGACCAGTCGTCAAATTGCACGGCGCGGCCTGAAAATTCCTTCGCCAGAATTTCCGCGCGTTCAAATGAGCGGTTGGCGACGATGATGCTTTTTGCGCCGCGCGAAAGCAAAGCGCGCGCGGTTTTCTCGCTCATTTCGCCCGCGCCGATGACGAGCACTTCGCGTTCGGCGAGCGAGCTGAAAATTTTTTCCGCAAGTTCGACTGCGACAGAGGCGACGGATACGCTGCCGCGCTGGATGCTTGTGTGCGTGCGGATATGTTTGGCGACGTTGAATGCGCGCTGGAAGATCTTATTCAGCCGCGAGCCTGTAAAATTATTTTTGCGCGCGAGTTCGTAGGCGGTTTTGATCTGGCCGAGAATTTCCGTTTCGCCGAGCACCATCGAATCGAGACCGCTGGCGACTTTGAACAAATGTTGCAAACTTTGCGGCTCGGCGAGCGTGTAAACTTCTTCGCCGAGCGGATTTTCAAAGGCGTGGGCGGTTTTGAGAAATTGTTTTAATTCTGCAAACGCCTTCGACGGTTCGAGCGGAGTTGCGGCATAAATTTCCACTCGGTTGCACGTCGAAAGAATCACGGCTTCGTCGGCGATTCTACTTTCTCGCAAAGATTTCAGCGCGTCGGGAATTTTATTTTCGGCAAAGGCGAACCGTTCCCGCAGTTCAACGGGCGACGTGTGGTGGCTCAAGCCGATGACGATTACATTCATGGATGATGAATCGGTGACAAAAGTAAAAATCCCCAGAACGTCAATAAAATGAACGCGAAGCTGCCGACGGCGCTCCACGCGAAGCGGCGTCCGCCTTGTCCGAATTTCCAGCGCGAAACCAATAGCGACAAATAAAAAAGCCAGATGAAAATGGAATAATCGAGCAGCGGATCGTTTTTGAAATAGACTCCGAATTTTTGTTTTAGCAAAAACGGACTGAACGCCAGGCCAACCGTGAGCAAAACAATTCCAGCGAGCAACAAGCCGTTCATCACGCGCTCAAGGCGTTGGATTGGCGGCAATAAGGAAAAAATCGCGCGCAGCTTGTGGAATTTCAAATCGTGTTCTTCAGTCAAAAACATCAGCGCGGCTACGGCGCTTAATCCGAACGCGCCGATTGCCAGAAGAATCAGCGCCGCGTGCAGGCTGGTCAGGCCGTTGGAAAAATCCGGCTGCAAAGTGTGCGGCGGATCAAGCGCGGGCATAAGTGCGAAGACGCCCATTGCAAAAAGAACCGGCGCTGCGAACGCGCCTAGAAACCGGAGGCGATGGGAAATTCCAATCGCCAGATACGCGGCCACAATCGTCCATGCGATGAACACGGTGGCTTCGTAAAGATTATTGACGGGACATTGCCGGAAATTAAAACCGCGCAGGAACATGGCGTATGTGTGCAGCGCGAAGGCGGCGAGCAGCAGGAAATAATTCGCGCGGTCGTCCGTGCGAAAATTTTTTCGCCAGAGGAAAACCGAATAGACCGCGCTCAAACCGTAAAGCGCGACGGCGAGCAGAAAGAAATGGCGGTCAGTGAGCCAGGACACAATTTATTCCTTAATTTTCTTCGCCAAATCCGCTGGCAACAATTTTTTGAGTTTCGGATGCGCTTCGACGAGGCGCATGATATCTAAAAAATCCTTCTGCCGTTTGCTGGCGCGGCGTTCCGGGTCTTGATAGGCGAGAATTTTTCCGCGCAACGTGTCTTCTCGGCTGGCGACGCGCATTAGGATTCCGTGGATGTCTGCTGGCTTCGAGCGCGTGGGAAAATCCGCGTAAAAATCTTCCGTGCTGATTTGCACGGACACTTTCGATTTGCCCGTCAAGTTGACAGACCACTTGAATTTTTTGGCGGTGAAACCCGCCGCGCGCAACGCCTTCACCGCCGCGGCGATTTTTTCGGCGGCGATGACCACGTCCACGTCCGCCGTGGCCATCGGTTCGCGCGCCCAATGGTTGACAGCCAGCCCGCCGATCATGCACCACGGGATTTCGAGGCGTTCGAGCGTGGCGACAAGCAGCGAGACATCGCCACCGCCGCCCGCCGTCTGCCAGTCATAAAACTGCCGCATTGTCATGCTGACAGGTTAATTCAGGAAAACCGTTCGGCAAAGGTAAATTGAAACGCAGAGACGCGGAGGCGCGGAAAAGGAAATAAAATTTGCAGATTATCTATGTTGTTAGGTCACGGCATATAATCAATGAACATTGGGAGGTATCAATTTGAAAGCAATGACCAGTGACAAAATCGCAAACGCCGCATTCAAGAACGCGGCCTTTCGCTTGGCGGATAATGCCTGAATAACAGCAATGATTGACAGAGCAATAAAGGAAACAAAATAACCGCCAGAAAAGAATGCCAGCCCATCGTCACGCATAATATGACCGACCTGTCGTGCTGTGCCTCGCAGCTGGTCGAGCCAATGAAAATAGAAAAAAATGGCCACCACAATATATGTCTGGAATGGGAGCGACAATACTCGTAACCATTCGCTTCGGTTGGCTGGTAGAATTCTCATGGCATATTTTGTAGCCGGTCTGATTTCATGTTTTGAAACTATTATGGGCGTAAAAAGTTGTCGAGCATAAAGCTGGACGTCTAATGGGTAGTGGCCTCTTTTGAAATCTAATTTTTCTCTGCCGATTGTCCATGCGATAATCGGTGGATGAGAAACAAAAGAAAATACCCGTCGCGAGATCAGAATCAAAGAGCTTACGACGTGGTTCAACGTGTAATCAAACTAACAGAAAAGCCCCGGCCTAAAAAGCCGAGGCAGAAAAATTAACAACAAATCCACCCGCTGTTAAAGGCGGGTTTTTTATTTTATGATTTTAGCTGTTGAAAATGAAAACTTCTCTTTATGGTTATTTAGAACTGCCATCGCGCTGGAGTTGGTCGCATTGAGTATTTTTGTAGGTGTCCTTGTAGAGACCCACCGTGACGGCAAGAAGCGAAAACGTGAGGATAATAAGTCCCCAAGTAAGCCAAACAATCCGGCGCGACGTTTTTTCAGCATCTTCCGCAAGGCGAATATCAAGCGCAGTTCTAGCGAACTGAAAGAAAGTGGGTTGAGCCAAAGTGTTCAACTGATGAATAAACCTCTGAATCTCACGCGGAGAAGCAGATTTAAGAAAGTCTTTGATTTTATCATCATTCGACTGGTCAAGAGCGCTATTGTTGGCCGCATCTGCAAAACCTTCAGGAGTTGGGTTCATAAGAAGTAATGAGTTTTTTGGTTATCGGTTGACTGCAATTGCCGTCGGGTGTTGGTGGCACTCGACGGCAAATTTAATAATTGATTCCAAGCTGAGCCTTAATTTTAATCAGGTCGTGATCCATTTCTCGGATTTCATCTTTGGTAGCCCAAACTTCGGACTCCATTTCAATCAGATTTTTATCACTTGTCGAAACCGGCGGCCAATTGGTGATTGAAAACTGAATGGCTGATGTTTGAAGCGAGATTTGCTGAAGCTGGTCAAGAATCTGGCTGGTATCATTCATGATGTTAGTGACGCTGACAAAACCCACCTGTCGAGTTTGGGCATTAACATCATCAACAATGCTTTTTCCTTGAAGGCTTATCAAATCCGCAGTGGCTTTCAGACAATCTCCCATTTGAGTTATGGTGTTCGTGTGGTAATAAAAATTCATTCCGTTCAAATATCGCGCGGTCGGCAAGTTGGTGAATTGGCTTTTCAAAGAATCAACTTCGATTAAAAGCCGGTCAACTTTCTGCGACAACACCTCAATCTTCGCGGCATCTGTGTTCGATTTGCTGCACCCACACAGTAAAACCGCACAAAAAACAACGAAAAGCACCTGTTTCATAATCTCGTCCTGTAATAAACCTATTTGTTGGTTATGTAGGCAGAGAAGATAAAGGGCGCGAACCTGACGCATCCCAGCTAGAGGCACCGCGAAGCGCCTGTCCAGAAACACATCAAGCCGCGCCCAGTTGTGGGCGCAGTCGGTGGATTTTCTGGACGTGAAAATTCGCGGTTTTCTAGCTGTCCAATCCGGCTACGTTAAATCAGCCCGCATCAAACACCCGCAGAAACCGCAGGTCAACCCTTAATTAAGGGTATCAATTCCTCATTTTATGAAAAAAAACACAATCAACATTGGAGATTTAGTGCTGTGCGAATGGGAAGATTCGTATGGATGCTCCTCTAACTGGCAGACAATCGAGCCTGATTGGGAGCCGCGACTAATGACATGCAAATCGGTCGGTTGGCTGATTCGTAAAAGCAGCCGGTGCATTGTCATTGTGCCGCATATTTCACTAAACACCGAGATTGCCGAGCAGCAAGGCTGTGGAGACATGACAATCCCCACAGCCTCGATTATCAGAATAAAGCGAATCAACGCCGTTTTCTCTTGTGCTTCGCCTGCGCCAAATCAGAACCGGCCACGCTTTTGACGTTGGCCGATGTCCGCCTGCTCCTCAAGAGCTTACTTGCCTTGCTCGCGTCACGTTTTGAAGTTGCCATTTTTATCACCGCCTTTCCCAACGAGTTAGAGGCTTCCTCACCTAGAAAGCAAAACCTATTCAACACATAATGAATGAATCGTTTAAGCACAGATGAACGCGCCCGAATCATTTCCTGCCTCATTGAAGGCTGCTCGCTTCGGGCAACTGTCAGACTGACGGGATTTTCAAGGAAGGGCGTCTCGCGCGTCATGGCCGATGTCGGTGAGGCGTGCGCCAAATATCACGACAAGGTGATGGTCAATTTGCCCTGTAAAACAATTCAGGTAGATGAAGTATGGTCATTCACCTATTGCAAACAGGCCAACATCCCGGAACAGTTCAAGGATATGCACGGCATCGGCGATACATGGACTTGGATTGCGATTGATGCTGATACGAAGCTCGTTCCCTGCTGGTATGCTGGCGACCGCAGCGCGGCCAGTGCCGCACGCTTCGTTCACGATCTCAAGAATCGCATGGCAAATCGCGTTCAACTCACCAGTGACGGCTACCGGCCATATCGTGAAGCCGTCGAGGATGCGTTTGGTGCGGACGTGGATTACGCAATGTTGATAAAGCTCTACGGAAAACAGGAGCGGTTTGATTCACGCTATTCACCGCCAGTTTGCATCGGCGTTCGTCGCCGTAAAATAACCGGCAAGCCAATCCGCAGTCTGATTTCAACGAGCTTCGTCGAGCGTCAGAACATGACATTGAGAATGCACAATCGAAGATTTACACGGCTCACCAATGCTTTCAGCAAGAAGCTGGAGAATCATCGGCACTCGCTGGCGTTGCATTTCATGCACTATAACTTTTGCCGCATACATCAAACGCTGCGTGTGACACCGGCAATGGAGGCAGGTCTGACAGACCACGTTTGGGACAACGAGGAAATCGCGGCGTTAAAATAAAAAACAGCCCCGCTAGATTTTATTCTAACGAGGCTTTTCATTACCGACGCAGATTGAACTTCGGCTTTCTGACATATTCGTTGCAAAAATGCGACGGTCGTTTCAAGCGCACAAAGCTCGTTTGTCGGCCATGCTTGGGCATGGACTTTCTCTTTTTCATAAAGTTCCTTTTGGGAAAAATTGAAAATTGACTTGCGCGCACCGTTGAAAGGCTTTAACGTCTCCTTGTTCAGGGGAGACTAAAGTTGGCGCGGTGCGCCCGATATGTTCTAACGAGCCGAATTTACCTTCGGCTCTTTTTTTATTTTCTTTTTACATTGGGCACCTCATAAAACAAAAAACCGACAACGAAATCATCGGAAACGTTTTCGCTTCCTTTGAATTTCAGTATCGGTTTTTAATGGCCAGTAACTCTGGCCGCAACTAAACTACATCAACACATAAAAAATGAAAGTTCAAAATAGTTTCCTTGAAAAGAGGCCACTACCGTCTAATGCAATCTTGCCAATCGCGCCTGCGTTTTGTCTAATCTGTCCGTGCTCAATCAGCAGACGCTCAATCGCGCCGCCAGTTTTTCCGGCATCGGCCTTCACAGCGGCAACCGGGTCAACATGACCATCCTGCCCGCGCCCGCCAACAGCGGCGTGCGTTTCCGTCGCGTTGACCTCGAAGGCAAACCGGAAATCGAGGCGCGCGTGGAAAATGTCGTCGAAACGAACCGTTCCACGACGCTCGCCAAGGGAAATGTAAAAATCCACACGGTCGAGCACGTCCTCGCCGCGCTCGCGGGTTTTGGGATTGATAATGCGATCATTGAACTGGACGCGAACGAGCCGCCGATTGCCGATGGCAGTTCGCGCGAGTTTTGCAAAATCATCCAGGCGGCGGGCATCGCGCCGCAAGCGGAAAAGCGCGAATCGTTCACGCCTGCCGAGCCGATTGAATTGCAATCGGGCGAAACGATGATGACGCTTGTTTCCCGACGACGGTTTCAAAATCACCTGCACGAGCGCGGATAAACACGGACGGTTCACGCAATTTTTCAGCACGGAAGTCACGCCGCAGACGTGGGAAAAGGAATTGTCGCACGCGCGGACGTTTTGTTTTTTTGAGGAGATTGAATATCTCATCAAGAACGATCTGATCAAAGGCGGCAGCCTGGAAAATGCGATTGTCATCCGCGACGACGCGGTGCTGACGACCGAGCCGTTGCGTTATCCCGAAGAATTTGTCCGGCACAAGATGCTCGACATCGTCGGCGATCTGTCGCTGCTCGGAAAACCGATTCGCGGGCATTTCATCGCGGTCAAGCCGAGCCACGCGGCGAATTGCGAATTCGCAAAATTAATCCAAGCGCAGATGAACAAGCCATTGCGAGCGGCGCAGGCGTTCGGTCCGCCGCCGGTTCCGCAAAGCGGCGGAGAAAAGAAATCCGCGCTATTGAAACAAATGGAGCAGAACGCCGAATTGAATGTCGAACAGGTGATGCAAATTCTTCCGCATCGATATCCGTTTTTGATGGTGGACGGCATTTCTGAAAATCGACGGCAATAAAATCACCGCGTTCAAAAATGTCACCATCAATGAGCCGTATTTTCAGGGGCATTTTCCGGGACATCCCATCATGCCCGGCGTGCTGCAACTGGAAGCCATCGCGCAGGCGGCGGGCATTTTGATGCTGCGTCAGGCGGAAAACGCGGGACAACTCGCCTATTTCATGGCCGCGGAAGATGTGAAATGGCGCAAGCCGGTGCTGCCCGGCGACGTTCTGGTCATCGAAGTGGAATTGACCAAAACGCGCGGCAAAATCGGCAAGGCCAAAGGCGTTTGCAAAGTGGACGGCGAAATTGTCAGCGAGGCGGAAGTCACCTTCATGTTGCGCCCGGAATAAATGATGACTTCGGTTCATCCCTCAGCAATCATTCATCCGAAGGCGCAGATCGGTTCGGGCTGCGAAATCGGTCCGTATTGCGTCATCGGCGAACACGTCACGCTCGGCGAGAAATGCAAATTGCATTCGCACGTTGTCATTGACGGCCACACGAAGTTGGGAAAAGAAAATGAAATTTTTCCGTTCGCCAGCATCGGATTGAAGACGCAGGATTTGAAATGGAAAGGCGGAATTACGCGCACGGAAATCGGCGACGGCAATACGTTTCGCGAATATGTCACCATTCACAGCGCGACCAGCGACGGCGAAGTCACGCGCGTTGGTTCGGATAATACGATTCTTGCTTACTGCCACATCGCGCACAATTGCGCGCTCGGCGACCAAATCATCATGTCCAATGTCGCGACGCTTGCGGGTCATGTGACGGTGGAAGATTTTGCAGTGATTGGCGGACTGGCGGCGGTCCATCAATTTTGCCGCATCGGAAAAATGTCCATGATCGGCGGCTGCTCGAAAGTGGTGCAGGACGTGCCGCCGTTTATGATCGCCGACGGAAATCCGGCGGAGACGCGCACGATCAACAAGGTCGGCATGGAGCGCAATGGCATTTCTGAAGAAGCGCAAAGCGCGTTGCGGCAGGCTTACAAAATTCTGTTCCGCGAAGGACTTTCCATTTCAAACGCGTTGGTGAGAATCGAACAGGAATTGCCAACATTGCCGGAGGTTCGGCATATCATTCAATTTGTGCGAACAAGCGAACGCGGAATCAGCAAATAATTTTTTAGAAAAGCTGTTGACAGAGGTTTGATGATTTTATAATTTGTCGAAGTCGGTAGTCCGTAAAATAACAATTGAGCCGGTAGCCCTTCAGATTTTCGAAAGAAAAGATTGAGGGGATCGGTTTTTTGTCGTTTTACGTGTCTGGTTTGAACGAATGATTTGTGGCGCCCATGTAGCTCAGTTGGTAGAGCACGTCCTTGGTAAGGACGAGGTCATCAGTTCAATCC
The DNA here is from genome assembly GCA_963746345.1 of uncultured Verrucomicrobiae bacterium. Taxonomy (GTDB): domain Bacteria; phylum Verrucomicrobiota; class Verrucomicrobiia; order Limisphaerales; family UBA11358; genus UBA11358. The sequence continues at coordinate 523,710 of CAVVAN010000004.1, read as the reverse complement.
TGATCATGGGCTCCAGACAATTTGCTGAAACAAAATTAAAATTAAACGCACCAGAATAATATGGCAAAAGAGCAATTCCAAAGAACGAAACCGCACGTCAACGTCGGCACGATTGGTCACGTTGACCACGGCAAATCCACTTTGACCGCCGCCATTGTCGACAGTCCAGAGCAAAAAGGGTCTGGCGACTCCGATTTCCTACGCGGACATCACCAAGGGCGGCACGGTGCGCGACGAAACCAAAACCGTCACCATCGCCGTCTCGCACGTCGAATACGAAAGCGCCAACGCGCCACTACGCGCACGTTGACTGCCCCGGCCACGCTGATTATGTGAAGAACATGATCACCGGCGCGGCGCAGATGGACGGCGCGATTCTCGTGGTCAGCGCCGCGGACGGCCCGATGCCGCAGACGCGCGAACACATTCTGCTGGCCCGCCAGGTCGGCGTTCCGGCGATCGTCGTTTTCTTGAACAAGGTTGACCTCGTGGACGACAAGGAATTGCTCGACCTCGTCGAAATGGAAATCCGCGACTTGCTCACCAAGTATGAATTTCCCGGCGACAAGACCGCCGGTCGTCCGCGGCAGCGCCACGGCGGCGCTGGCCGACAAGCCTGAAGGCGAAAAGGCCATTCAGGAATTGCTGGATGCGGTTGACGCTTTCATTCCGCTGCCCGTCGCGCGAAGTGGACAAGCCGTTCTTGATGTGCATCGAAGACGTGTTCAACATTGAAGGTCGCGGCACGGTCGTGACCGGTCGTGTCGAACGCGGCGTGCTCAAGAAGATGGAAGAAGTCGAAATCGTCGGCTTGAAAGACACGCGCAAGACCACGGCGACGGACATCGAAATGTTCCGCAAACTGCTGGATTCGGCGAGCGCGGGCGACAACGTCGGCGTGCTGCTGCGCGGCACGAAGAAGGAAGAAGTCGAACGCGGCATGGTTTTGGCCAAGCCGGGTTCCATCAAGCCGCACACGAAGTTCAAGGCGGAAGTGTATGTTTTGTCCAAGGATGAAGGTGGCCGTCATACGCCGTTCTTCACGAATTATCGTCCGCAATTTTATTTCCGCACCTCGGACGTGACGGGCACGCTGACGTTGCCGACGGGCGTCGAAATGGTCATGCCGGGCGACAACGTCTCGGTGGAAATTGAATTGCAGAAGTCCGTCGCGATGGAAAAAGGCTTGAAGTTCGCCATCCGCGAAGGTGGCCGCACCATCGGTGCTGGCCGCGTGACGGAAGTCGTCGCGTAATGACGTTTTGAAATCCGGGAGGCGGAGATTGAACTTCTCCGTCTCCCTTTTTGTCCGAAGATTGGGCGGATACGGCAGTAGCTCAATTGGTAGAGTAGCGGTCTCCAAAACCGTTGGTTGGGGGTTCAAGTCCCTCCTGCCGTGCCAATCTGCGAACGGAGAGGTGGCAGAGTGGTCTATCGCGGCGGTCTTGAAAACCGCTTTGGGTGAAAGCCCACGGGGGTTCGAATCCCTCCCTCTCCGCCAGCTTTGCTGGAAGAGTGGAAGTTGAAATTTTTTGTGAATAATACGTCAATCATAGTTTGGACGGTCGTCATCGGAGCAATCTTTGGCTACTTTGGTGGCAGGGGCAGATTCGCGCGTTTGCGCTGTTATGTTCAGGAAACGTGGGAGGAATTGCGGAAATGTTCGTGGCCGACGTGGGACGAATTGAGAGGCTCGACCGTGTTGATTGTCGATTACCATCGGCATTGCTCGGCGCGTTCATCGTGGTCGTGGATATCGTCCTGTTTCACGTTTTCATCACAGTTAACTGAATTTCATGTCAAACCAATGGTTCATCATCCAGACGCTTTCCGGCCAGGAACAAAAGGTCAAGGACAGCATCGAGAAGCGCGTCAAGACCGACGAGATGCAGGATTACGTCAAGGAAGTCCTGGTGCCGATGGAAAAAGTCGTCGAGGTGCGCAACCAGAAAAAAACCGTGTCCAGCCGCAAGCTGTGGCCGGGTTATGTTTTTGTGGACATGGTGTTGCTGGATGAAGAACAACCGGATCATCGAAAAGCCGTGGTATTTCATCAAGGAAACGCAGGGCGTGATCGGCTTTGTCGGCGGCGAACCGCCCGTGCCGACGCCGACGGAAGAAGTCGAGGCCATCAAGAAGCAGATTTCCGCGTCGGAAGAAACGGAAAAACCGAAGGTCAATTTTGAAGTCGGCGAGACGATCAAGATCAACAACGGGCCGTTCCTGAATTTCAGCGGCGTGATCGAGGAGATTGATCCGGAACGCGGCAAGTTGAAAGTGACCGTGAACATTTTCGGACGCAATACGCCGGTTGAACTGGAATACTGGCAGGTCGAGAAAGCTTAAGAATTTTTATGGCAAAGAAAATTACAGGACAGATCAAATTGCAGATTGCCGCCGGCCAGGCCAATCCCGCGCCGCCCGTCGGCCCGTCGCTCGGTCAGCACGGCGTCAACATCATGGCGTTTCTGCAAAGAATTTAACGCGGCGACCAAGAACGACGCCGGACTCGTGATTCCCGTGGTCATCACGGTTTATCAGGACAAGTCGTTCACGTTCATCACCAAGTCGCCGCCGGCGTCCATCCTTTTGAAAAAAGCCGCCGGCATCACCGCCGGTTCCAAGATGCCGAACAAGGACAAAGTCGGCAAAGTGACGCGCAAACAGGTTTTGGACATCATCAAGATGAAATCCAAGGACATGAACACGACGAACGAAGAAGCGGCGTTCCGCGTCATTGCGGGCACGGCGCGCAGCATGGGAATTGAAGTTGTCGGTTAATCAAAAACACAAATCGCGGGAGAGCCTAAAAACTCGCTTGCACCGCACAAATAAAATGCCCAGTAAACGATTCAAAAAAGCACTCGAAGTTGTGGACGCGCAAAAAAGCGTATCCGCTGAAGGAAGCCGTCGGCGTCCTCGCCAAATTTCCGAAGGCGAAATTCAACGAGACGATTGATCTCGCGTTCCGCCTCGGCGTTGACCCGAAGCAGTCCGACCAGATGGTTCGCGGCACGGTTCCGCTTGCCGCACGGCAGCGGCAAGACCGTGCGCGTTCTGGTTTTCGCCAAGACGGCAATGCCGCCGAAGCCGCGAAAGCTGCCGGCGCGGAATACGTCGGCTTCGAGGACATGATCAACAAGTGCAACGAGGGCTGGGCTGATTTTGACGTGGCGATCGCCACGCCCGAAGCGATGATGGAAGTCCGCAAGCTCGGCAAAGTTCTCGGGCCGCGCGGCCTGATGCCGAATCCCAAAACCGGCACGGTGACGGACGACACGGCGAAAGCGGTGAAAGAAGTCAAAGCCGGTCGCGTTGAATTCAAGACGGACAAAGCCGGAAATGTCCATGTCATCGTGGGCAAGGCTTCGTTCAAGCCGGAACAGATTGAAGAAAATGCGCGCGCGGTGATTGAAGCCGTCGCCAAAGCGCGCCCGACGAGCGTCAAAGGCATTTACATCAATTCGCTGCACGTTGTCGGCGACGATGAGTCCGCCCGTGCGCGTGGATGTCCGCGAGTTCTCAAACAATTAACAATTATTTTACCATGCGTGCTGAAAAACAAATTTTGACGAAGGAATACGCCGCGCGGTTGAACGCATCGCCGTTCTTCATCGTGGTCGGTTATCAAGGCCTGAAAGTCGCGCATCTGACCGAACTGCGCAAGCGCCTGCACACAGGCGGGCGCGGAAATTCACGTCGTGAAGAACTCCATTTTCCGCATCGCGGCGAAAGAAGCCGGCGTGGCGGAATTGAACGGCTCGCTCGCCGGGCAGATGGCCGTCGTGACCGGGCAGAAGGACATTTCCGCGGCGGCCAAGGCGTTGAAAAATTTCGCGGCGGAATTCGACAAGCTGAAGATCAAGTTCGGCTTACTTGAACAACCAGCGCCTGGAAGAAGCCGGCAATCATCGCCCTGGCGGATTTGCCGAGCCTCGATGTGTTGCGCGCCAAATTTCTGGGCCTGCTCATCGCTCCGGCGACGAAGCTGGCGATCTTGATCAACACGCCGCGACGCAGTTGGCGCAGGTCATCAAGGCCAAAGCCGAAAAGGCTGAATAAAAATTTCGGTTTGGACAATTTTCGATGAGATGAATTTCAACTCGGAGAAACAAACAACAAACAACAACGTAAATCGTCGGTTCGCAGGCTGTGAACTGAAATTCGCCGGGGCCGCGGCAGACGACGAGACGACAGAAAGAAAAGTAATATGGCTGACATCGCAAACATCGTGGAAGAATTGAGCAAGTTGACGGTCATTGAAGCCGCCGACCTGGTGAAACAACTTGAAACCAAGTGGGGCGTTACCGCCGCCGCGCCTGTCGCGGTTGCCGCTGCCGGTGGCGCTGCCGCTGGTGGCGCTGCTCCGGCCGCCGCTGCGAAGGACACGTTTGACGTGATCCTCGCTTCCGTTCCGGCGGACAAGAAGATCGCCGCCATCAAAGCCGTGCGCGAAGTCAAGGCCGGCCTGGGCCTGGCGGAAGCCAAGGCGCTGGTCGAAGGCGCTCCGAAGCCCGTGCTGGAAGGCGCGAACAAGGCTGACTCCGACGCCGCCAAGAAAAAGCTCGAAGAAGCTGGCGCGAAAGTGGAAGTCAAGTAATTGTGTGTATTTGGGGCGGCGGCGTTCTGGCCGCCGCCCCATTCCCGAATCGTTGCGGGAAAATATTTTATTGAAGTTTAAAACGGAAATGTCGGTTGTTTTGGCAAGTTTGCCGTTGAACGCGGCGGGCTTGCCATGTGTCGTTGATTAAATATACCGGCCCGGCGCTGTTGCCGTGTCAAACCAGAAAGTTAAAATGCCATCGCGAGCCACTGAACGAATCAACTTCGGCAAAATCAAAGAAATCGTCGCGCCGCCGAACATGATCGAGTTGCAGACGAATTCCTACAAGGAATTCCTGCAGGCCGACGCGTCGCCCAAGAAGCGCGACAAGCACGCCGGCCTGGAAGCGGTTTTCCGCGAAGTGTTTCCCATCGAGAGCTACGACGGCAAGTGCGTGCTTGACTACGATTCCTACGAAATCGGCGAGCCGAAGATCGACTGGCTCGAATGCCTGCGCGAAGGCCTGACCTATGGCGCGCCGCTTTATGTCACCTTCCTGCTCAAGGAAGAAGGCAAGAGCGCGAAGGAAGAAAAAGTTTTCATGGGCGAACTGCCCGCTGATGACGCCGCAAGGCACGTTCGTCATCAATGGCGCGGAACGCGTCGTGGTTTCGCCAATTGCACCGCTCGCCGGGCATCGCGTTCGAAGCGACGCAGCATCCGAACGGCAAAATGCTGCACAGCTTCCGCGTCATTCCCGACCGCGGCTCGTGGTATGAGGCGCAGTTCGACACGAGCGATTTGCTTTACGTTTATCTCGACCGCAAAAAACGCCGCCGCAAATTTTTGACGACGACGCTTTTCCGCGCGCTGTCGTTTCTGGATCGTTGAAGACAAGGCATCAACACGAAGAGCAAAGACAACGGCGAAAAACTCGCGGCACGGACGAGGAAATTTTGAAGCTGTTTTACGAAGTCGAGGAACTTGTCGGTCAAAGAAGCCGAGAAGCTCGAAGATTTGCAGAACCACGTTTTGATCCAGGACGCGACGGACGAGGAAAAAGGCCTCGTTGTGGCGCGCGCGTTTGAGCCGCTGTCCAAGGCGGTCGTCAAGCAGATCGCCGAACTGGGCGTCACGAAATCAAGGTCGTGGACACGTCGGTGGACGAAGGCATCATGATCAAATGCCTCAAAAAAGACCCGGCCAAGAATGAAGAAGAGGCGCTGAAGGACATTTACCGCCGTTTGCGTCCCGGCGATCCGCCCACGGCGGCGAACGCCCGCGCGTTGCATCAAGCGTTTGTTCTTTGATCCGAAGCGTTATGATTTGGGCCGCGTTGGCCGTTACAAAATCAACCAGAAGCTCGGCCTCAAGGACAAGGAAGAATCGCGCATTCTGACCAAGGAAGATCTGGTTGCCGCGACGAAATATCTGCTTCGCCTCAAAAAGGGCGAAGGCAGCGCTGGACGACATTGACCATCTGGGCAGCCGCCGCATCCGCACGGTCGGCGAATTGCTCGCCAACCAGTGCCGCGTCGGCCTGGCGCGCACCGAACGTCTCGTCAAGGAACGCATGACGCTGTTCGATCAAAGCATCGAAGCGATGACGCCGCAGAAACTGATCAATCCGAAGGCGCTGTCGGCGGTCATCCGCGATTTCTTTGGCCGCTGCCAGCTTGTCGCAGTTCATGGATCAAATCAATCCGCTCGCCGAATTGACGCACAAACGCCGCTTGTCGGCGCTCGGGCCGGGCGGCTTTGCGCCGCGACCGCGCGGGCTTTGAAGTTCGCGACGTTCATCCGTCGCACTACGGGCGCATTTGCCCGATTGAAACGCCGGAAGGCCCGAACATCGGTTTGATCGCGTCGCTCGCGACGTTTGCGCGCATCAACGATTTCGGCTTTCTCGAAACGCCTTATCGCAAAGTCGAAAACGGCCGCGTGACCAATCACATTGATTACCTGACCGCCGACCGCGAGGAGCAATTCATCGTCGCGCAGGCGAATTCGCCGATTGACGACAAGGGCCATTTCATGACCGAACGCGTCGTTTGCCGTCGCGCACGGCGACTTCATTGACGTGGAACCGGCGCGCGTGGATTACATGGACGTTTCGCCGAAGCAATTGGTCTCCATTGCGGCGAGCTTGATTCCGTTCCTGGAACACGACGACGCGAACCGCGCGTTGATGGGTTCCAACATGCAACGCCAGGCCGTGCCGCTGCTCGTCACCGAAGCGCCGCTGGTGGCGACCGGCCTGGAAGACCGCGTGGCGCGCGATTCGCGCGCCGTGCTGGTTGCGGAAGAAGCCGGCAAAGTCGCTTCCGTCACCGGCAACCAGATCATCATCACCGAAGACGGCAAATTGCCCGAAGGCGAAAAAGAAAATTAAGCACGATCCGGAGAACGGCATTTACGTTTATCCGATCCGCAAATTCATGCGCTCCAACGCGGCGACCTGCATCAACCAGAAAATCCTGGTCAGCAAGGGCGATCATGTCAAAAAAGGCCAGGTCATTGCCGACGGTCCTTGCACGCAGAACGGCGAACTCGCGCTCGGCCGCAACGTGCTCGTCGCGTTCATGCCGTGGAACGGTTACAACTTCGAGGACGCCATCCTCATCAGCGAGAAAATCGTGAAGGAAGACATCTTCACGTCGCATTCACATTGATGAATTTGAAGTGGCCGCCCGCGACACCAAGCTCGGGCCGGAAGAAATCACGCGCGACATCCCGAACCTCGGCGATGAAGCGTTGAAAAATCTCGCGCCCGACGGCGTCATCCGCGTCGGCGCGGAAGTGAAGCCCGGCGACATTCTCGTCGGCAAAATCACGCCGAAGTCCGAAACCGAACTTGCGCCGGAAGAACGTTTGCTCCGCGCCATCTTCGGCGAAAAAGCCGCGGACGTGAAAGACACTTCGCTGAAAGTTCCGTCCGGCACCTACGGCATCGTCATGGACGTGAAAGTTTCGTCCAAGAAAGACGGCGAGCGCAGCGTCCGTTCCGCTTCAAGCGAGGAAAAGCGCCACTCGAAGCAGATCGAAGACGATCACAAGAAGAAACTCGGCGAATTGCAGCGACCAATTGACCGAAGCGTTGAGCAACATTCTGCTCGGCGAAAAAATTCCGCTCGACGTCGTGAATTCCGAGACCGGCGAAATCATCATCCCGGCGAACCGCAAGATCACCAAGACGCTGTTGCGCAAGCTGGCGACGGTTTATGACCGCATCGAAATTGATCCGTCGCCGATCCGCAACAAGATCACGCGAAATCATCGGCCAGTTCAAAAAGAAGTTCGACGATTTGCAGATGCAATACGACGAGGAAATGGAACGCGCCGAAGCCGGCGACGGCGCGGAAGCCGGCATCGTCAAATCGGTGAAAGTTTATATCGCGTCGAAGCGCAAATTGTCCGTCGGCGACAAAATGGCCGGACGTCACGGCAACAAAGGCGTTGTCGCGCGCATCGTGAAGGAAGAAGACATGCCGTTCCTCGCGGACGGAACGCCGGTGGAAATCGTTTTGAATCCGCTGGGCGTGCCGTCGCGCATGAACGTCGGCCAGGTTTTGGAAACGCACTTGGGCTGGGCGGCGAAACTGCTCGGCTTGAAATTCGCCACGCCGGTTTTCGACGGCATCAAGGAAAAGGAAATTCGCGGCTATCTGAAGGAGGCCGGATTGCCCGAACACGCCAAGACGCATCTTTATCGACGGACGCACCGGCGACATGTTCGACCAGGAAATTGTCGTCGGCTACATCTACATGATGAAGCTCGGCCACTTGGTTGCCGACAAGATTCACGCCCGCGCAGTCGGGCCGTATTCGCTCGTCACCCAGCAACCGCTGGGCGGCAAGGCGCAATACGGCGGCCAGCGTTTCGGCGAAATGGAAGTGTGGGCGATGGAAGCCTACGGCGCGGCCTACACGTTGCAGGAACTCCTCACCGTCAAGTCCGACGACGTGCAGGGCCGCACGCGCATTTACGAAAGCATCGTCAAGGGCGACAACTCGCTCGAGGCGGGCATCCCCGAATCGTTCAACGTGCTGGTCAAGGAAATGCAATCACTCGGCCTCGATGTGAAAGTCGGTTACTCGAACCCGGTGGAACATCCTGAAAATGGAAACAGCGAAGCAGCGGCGGCTTTGACGCATTGGCTGCAGTTAACTGAAATTAATTTGCTGAAAGAATATCGTATGACTAGCTCCAAAGAAAACGCCCGCGAATTGCTCGGACTTGACAAAGTCAACCAGGTGGATTACGTCGGCATCACGCTCGCGTCGCCCGACGCCATCCGCTCGTGGAGCAAGGGCGAAGTCAAGAATCCCGAGACCATCAATTACCGCACGTTCAAGCCGGAAAAGGGCGGCCTTGTTCTGCGAACGCATTTTCGGCCCCGTCAAGGACTGGGAATGTTCCTGCGGAAAATACAAGCGCATCAAGCATCGCGGCATCGTCTGCGACCGTTGCGGCGTCGAGGTGACGCTTGCGCGCGTGCGCCGCGAACGCATGGGCCACATCGAACTGGCCGTGCCGGCTGCGCACATCTGGTTTTTCAAGTGCATGCCCTCGCGCATCGGTCTGGTGCTGGACATGACGGCGCGCAATCTGGAACGCGTGATTTATTACGAGGATTACCTGGTGATTGATCCGGGCAACACGCCGCTGAAGCAGCATCAATTGCTCAACGAACACGAATATCGCGAAGCCCGCGAAACTTACGGCGCGGAAGCGTTCGTCGCCAAGATGGGCGCGGAAGCCGTGCGCGAAGCGCTGGCCCGCGTGGATCTGGCGAAAGGCGTCGATCAATTGCAGCATGGCGATGACCGAAACCAAGAGCAAACAAATCCGCAAGAAACTCGCGCAAGCGCATCAAGCTGCTCCAGGGCTTGCAGTCTTCCAAGAGCCGTCCCGAATGGATGATTCTCACGGTGCTGCCGGTGATTCCGCCGGACTTGCGCCCGCTGGTGCCGCTCGAAGGCGGACGTTTTGCGACTTCCGATCTGAACGATCTTTATCGCCGCGTCATCAACCGCAACAACCGTCTCAAGACGTTGCTGCAACTCAAGACGCCGGAAGTCATCATCCGCAACGAAAAGCGCATGTTGCAGGAAGCCGTGGACGCGTTGTTCGACAACGGCCGTCACGGTCGCCCGGTCACCGGCGCGGGCAATCGTTCGCTGAAATCGTTGAGCGACATGCTCAAGGGCAAGGGCGGACGTTTCCGCCAGAACTTGCTCGGCAAACGCGTGGATTATTCCGGCCGCTCGGTCATCGTCATCGGGCCGGAACTGAAATTGAACCAGTGCGGTCTGCCGAAGAAGATGGCGCTCGTTCTGTTCGAGCCGTTCATCATCCGCCGCTTGAAAGAACTCGGCTACGTTCACACCGTTCGCAGCGCGAAGAAAATGATCGAGCGCCAGACGAAGGAAGTTTGGGACGTTCTCGAAGAAGTGACCAAGGGTCATCCGGTGCTGCTCAACCGCGCGCCGACGTTGCACCGTTTGTCCGTCCAGGCGTTCGAGCCGCAGTTGATCGAAGGCGAAGCGATCCGCATTCATCCGCTGGTCTGCACCGCTTACAACGCGGACTTCGACGGCGACCAAATGGCCGTTCACGTTCCGCTGTCCGTCGAGGCGCAAATGGAAGCGCGTTTGCTGATGATGGCGACGAACAACATTTTCTCGCCGTCCAGCGGCAAGCCGATCATCACGCCGACGCAGGACATCACGCTCGGCTGTTATTATGTCACCGCCGAGCCGCGCAAAGCCGCTGCCTGCGGATTCAAAAGATTTGCCGCTGTTCGGCTCGAAGGACGAAGTGCATTTTCGCCTACGACGACGGCGCGTTGAAGACGCACGACCGCATTCGCCTGGCGAATCCTGATTTCGGCAAGCAAGACCGTTTTCGGCGATGCGGGCAAAAAAATCATCGAGACGACGGTTGGCCGCGTGGTGTTCAGCGAAATCTGGCCGGCCGAACTCGGCTTCTACAACAAGTCCGCAGGCAAGAGCCAGCTCGGCGATTTGATCTGGAAATGTTACAAATTTGCCGGCCACGAAAAAACCGTCGTCATGCTCGACAAACTCAAGGAACTTGGTTTCCGCGAAGCGACCAAGTCCGGCGTGTAGCATCGGCATTGACGACATGATCATTCCGAAGGAACGCGACCAGGAAATCGAAGGCGCGCACAAGCAGATCAGCGAAGTCGAGAAACAATATCGCAAAGGCGTCATCACGCCGGGCGAACGTTACAACAAAATCGTGGACATCTGGACGCATTGCACCGACCAGATTTCCAGCGTCATGTTCCGCACGCTCGAACAGAACCAGGGCAAAGCAGGAATACAACCCGGTTTTCCTGATGGTGGATTCCGGCGCGCGCGGCAACAAACAGCAGGTGCGCCAGCTCGCCGGTTTGCGCGGCCTCATGGCCAAGCCGAGCGGCGACATCATCGAGAAACCGATTCTCGCGAACTTCCGCGAAGGTCTGTCCGTGTTGGAATATTTCATCTCGACGCACGGCGCCCGCAAAGGTCTGGCCGACACCGCGCTCAAGACGGCGGACTCCGGTTACATGACCCGCAAGCTCGTGGACGTTTCGCAGGACGTGATCATCCAGGAAGAAGATTGCGGCACGACGAACGGCATCTGGGTTTCCGCCGTTTATGAAGGCGAAGACGAAGTGGTCAAACTCGCCGACCGCATCGTTGGCCGTTTCGCCTGCGACGACATCGTCAATCCGACGAACCCGAAGGAATTTCTCATTCGCGCGAACGAGGAAATTGACGAGGAAAAGGCCAAGCGCCTTGAAGCCACCGGCCATTGACCGCATGCGGATCCGCTCGGTGCTGACTTGCGAAAGCAAGCACGGCATTTGCATCCATTGCTACGGACGCAGCCTGGCGACCGGCGCGCTTGTCAAACTCGGCGAGGCGGTCGGCATCATCGCCGCGCAATCCATCGGCGAACCCGGCACGCAGTTGACGATGCGGACGTTCCACATCGGCGGCACGGCGGCGCAGGTGTTCAAAGTGCCGCAGATCAAGTCCAAGCACGACGGCACGATTCAATTACAACGAACTTCGCGTCGTTCAATTGGAAGACGGCAACAACATCGTTCTGAACAAAAACGGCTCGATTTCCATCCTCGGCGAAGACGGCCGCGAACTGGAAAACCACACCATCGTCATCGGCGCGGTCATTTCCTTCAAGGACGGCGCGCAAGGTCAAGAAGGGCGACACGTTCGTCCAATGGGATCCGTACAACGTGCCGATTCTTTCCGAAAAGGCCGGCAAGATTAAATTCCACGACATCATCGAAGGCGTGACGATGAAACAGGAAATGGACGAGACGACCGGCCAGGAAGCCATGGTCATCATCGAGCACAAGGAAGATTTGCATCCGCAAATCATCATCAGCGATGACAAGGGCGAAGTCGTGGCGAATTATCCGATTCCGTCCGGCGCGCACATCGTCGTGCAATGAAGGCGACAAGATTGTCGCCGGCACGTTGATGGCCAAGACGCCGCGCAAAACGTCCAAGACCAAGGACATCACCGGCGGTCTGCCGCGCGTGGCGGAATTGTTCGAAGCGCGCCGTCCGAAAGACGCGTCGGAAATCTCCAAGATTGACGGCATCGTGGATTTCGGCGCGAGCGTGCGCGGCAAGCGCTGCGTTCTCATCAAAGATCCGGCGACCAGCAACTGGAAGAGGAACATCTCATTCCGATCGGCAAGCACGTCATCGTCTTCAAGGGCGACATGGTCAAGAAAGGCCAGCAGTTGACCGAAGGCCCGATGGATCCGCACGAAATTCTCGAAGTCTGCGGACCGCAGGAATTGCAGGAACATCTGGTCGGCGAAGTGCAGGAAGTTTATCGTCTGCAAGGCGTGACCATCAACGACAAGCACATTGAAATCATCGTGCGCCAGATGTTGCGCAAAGTCCGCATCACCGAACCCGGCGACACGCAGTTCCTCTGGGGCGAACAGATTGACAAGCTGGAGTTCGAGGACGAAAACGAGCGCGTCGAGAAGAAAGGCGGCAAACCCGCCGAAGCCTCGCCGGTGCTGCTCGGCATCACGAAGGCGTCGCTCGAAACCGACAGCTTCCTGAGCGCCGCGTCGCTTCCAGGACACGACCCGCGTTCTCACCGAAGCGGCGACGCGTTCCAAGATTGATTCACCTGCGCGGCTTCAAGGAAAACGTCATCATGGGCCACATCATCCCGGCGGGCACCGGCTTTGATTATCACCGCAAGGCGACAATCAAGGCGCTCGTGGAAATTCCCGACGAACCCGAAGTGGAAGAACCGGAAACCGTCGCGGAGGAAAATCCTTTGCTCGCATGAAAAACACAACCGTGGAACATTCAAATACTTGTTGCAACCACGAACTTGTTTGATATATTCCGCGCTCCATTTTTAAGATAAAATGCCGACAATCAATCAACTCGTCCGCAAAGGCCGGCGCAAAGTGAAATATAAGTCCAAGTCGCCCGCCTTGGACAATTCGCCGTTTCGTCGCGGCGTGTGCATCCAGGTCATGACGCGCACGCCCAAGAAGCCGAACTCCGCGATGCGCAAAGTGGCGAAGGTTCGCTTGACGAACGGTTACGAAGTCATCGCTTACATCCCCGACGAAGGCCATAATTTGCAGGAACACTCCATCGTGCTGATTCGCGGCGGACGCGTGAAGGATTTGCCCGGCGTGCGCTATCACATCGTGCGCGGCACGCTCGACGCCGCGGGCGTGGAAAAACGCCGCGTGAGCCGTTCCAAATACGGCGTGAAGAAGCCCGAAAGAAAAAGCCGCCGCCGCGCCCGCGAAATAATTTCTCCGATCCAACGATTTAACTTTTTAACGATTCAACGAATCCATGTCCCGCAGACGACAAGCAACCAGACGGCCAGTGGCCAAAGATGGAAAATTCCAGAGCACGCTCGTTGGCCCGCCTGGTCAACACCATCATGCAGGGCGGCAAGAAGAGCACCGCGCAACGGATCGTTTATGGCGCGTTCGACAGCATCTCGGAAAAAAATCCGGCGAGCAACCCGATGGAAATTTTGCAGCGCGCGGTGGACAACGCCAAGCCGCGCATCGAGACGAAGCCGCGCCGCGTCGGCGGTGCGACGTATCAGGTGCCGCTGGAGATTCCGAGCGACCGTCAGGCCGCGCTCGCATTGCGCTGGATCGTGGATTTTGCGGATGCCCGCAAAGGCACGCCGATGGGCGTCGCGCTCGCGGCGGAAATTCTCGAAGCCTATCAAGGGCAGGGGAACGCCATCCGCAAACGCGACGAAGTCCATAAGATGGCGCAGGCCAACAAGGCGTTTGCACATTTCCGCTGGTAACCTGCCGCGAAAATAAAATTTGAAGCCGGGACTGAAAAGTTCCGGCTTTTTTTTCTGCAAAACGTGAACACGGAAATTGACCGTTGATAAATTTCTGCGCACACTCGCATAAATGCCAACGGCCTTCGATAAAGCATTCAGTCGGGTATTTCCGACGATGGAAAATTATCGGAAGAAGAAATTAAAAAATTGAACCCGATGGATTTCGCACAGCGATTTCCGAAAATTTTCAAACTCAAAACTTCCGGCAGCGAATTGCGCGAAGCCACGCCCGGCGAAATTGGGCACAGCGTTCCGGGCGGCATGCCCTTGCATGGCAGCTACGCCAAAGTTAGTTACAAAAAGTCCAAAAAAGAAAAATCACCCGCGTTGCCGGAAACTGAATACGAAGGCGGCTTCGACGTGATTGTTGGCAATCCACCTTGGGGAGCATCATTTAAGAAACAGGAAAAAAATTACTGTGGTTCACACTATGTCAGCAAAACTGGCGAAGCAGAATCGTATTTGTATTTTCTTGAAAGAGCATTTCGCCTAATAAAATCTTGCGGTTATGTTGGATACATCACGCCAAACACATGGCTTGCGATTTTGCGTTCCAAAGAAATCAGAGAATACCTTTTGTCTGTCGCAAATTTTTGCGAACTCTGTCAATTGTCGAAATACATTTTCAAAGATGCTCCAGACATAGTTCCTTTGCTGGTTTTTTTACAGAAACCGCGCCTTAAAGAAAACAACTGTAGAGTCAGAACTTCCAAGCTAATCAAAATTACCGAATCAAATTTTAAGACCGCATTTAAGACAAAAGGCATCAATCAGCAAATCTGGACACAAACTTCTGGCGCAACAATCAATTTGGAGTTGGATGCAGACGTTCTCGTCGTAATTGAAAAATGTAAGGCCAATTCAATTCCACTAAAAACGATTAAAAAAGTGTTGTATGGAATTAAAACAAGCGACAACAAAAAATATCTTTCAAAAGAAAAAACCTCCAAACACACAGTGAAGGCTTTGAAGACGGGAGAGTTGTCGCGGTATGGTTTGCAATGGAAGCATTTTTATTTATGGTGGAATTCAAAACTTGCTGGTTACAGAAATTCAAACGTTGAAGTTCCGAAAATAGTCATCCAATACATTCGCAAGATTAGTTTGCCGCGCCGCATCATTGCTGCATTTGATGAATCTGGCGAATACTACCCGCTCAATAATTATTCATATATTACTTCCGATTCTGAACGGCCTTCTTTGAAATTCATATTGGGCGTGTTGAATTCAAGCCTTCTAAATTTTTACTACGCGAATACATTTATTGATTACAACATCAAGCCAACATATTTACAGTCATTGCCAATCCACAAAATTGATTTTTCTGACAAAGCCGATAAATCACGACACGACAAACTGACTTCGCTGGTTGAAAAAATGATGGAAGCAAAGAAGCAATCATCCGTCGCGTTAATGGACAGCGACAAGGATTTTTACAAAAACCAGTGCGACGCGCTCGACCGGCAGATTGATGCGCTGGTTTATGAACTTTACGGCCTTACGGCAAACGAAATTAAAATCGTTGAAGGAACTGGCGAAATCGCCTGAATGCCAGTTTTGGCTGGCGGGAGTGTTAAAATTCCAGCAAAAATTTATTGCCCCTGATTTTTATTCACGTATATTCTGCGTTCCTATTTTACAAAAAATGAGTGCAGCCATTGAAACAGACAGCAAAAAATCACCTAACGCGCCGGGCCGTCAATACACGATGGAACGCACGCGCAACATCGGCATCGCCGCGCACATTGACGCGGGCAAGACGACCACGACCGAGCGCATTCTTTTTTACACCGGCCTCATCCACAAGATCGGCGACGTGGATGACGGCAACACCGTCACCGACTGGATGGAACAGGAACGCGAGCGCGGCATCACGATCACGTCCGCCGCCGTCACCTGTTTCTGGACGCAGAAAACCGCCAAGCCGGGCGAAGACAAGATTTACAAGGCGTTCAACAACGTTCCGCATCGCATCAACATCATTGACACGCCCGGTCACGTTGATTTCACCGCTGAAGTCGAACGTTCCATGCGCGTGCTCGACGGCGCGGTCGCCGTGTTCTGCGGCGTCGCGGGCGTGCAGCCGCAATCCGAAACCGTCTGGCGTCAGGCGACCAAATATCACGTTCCGCGCATCGCGTTCGTCAACAAGATGGACCGCACCGGCGCGAATTTTGAAAATGCGCTCAACGACATGCGCAAGAAACTGCGCGCGTATGCGTTCCCGATTTTCCTGCCGCTCGGCGGCCCGTGCGAGTTTGAAGGCAAACCAGTCGAAGGTGGCTTTGAGGGCGTCATTGACGTCGTCAACCAGAAGGTCATTTATTGGGGACCAGGCGAAGCCAATGAAGGTCTGAATTATGAGATCAAAGAAATTCGCGCCTGAACATCAGGAACGCGCCAAGGCCGCGCTCGCGGAATTGATTGACGCCGTCTCCAACAAGGACGACGAGATCGCCGAATCTGGTGCTCGAAGAAAAACCGATTGACGCGCCGACCTTGAAAGCGGCCATTCGCCGCCTCACTTGCAAAATTGAATTGGTTCCCGTTCTCTGCGGCTCCGCTTTCAAGAAAAAGGGCGTTCAGGTTTTGGTGGATGCGGTCGTGGATTATCTGCCCAGTCCGCTGGACGTTCCCGGCGCCGAAGGTCTTGAGCCGGGCACGGAAAACAAAGTCCACGTCGAAACGAGCGACAATAATAAATTTTGTTCGCTGGCGTTCAAACTTTGGACCGATCCCTACGCGGGCAAACTGGTGTTTCTTCCGCGTTTATTCCGGCCAGTTGAAAAAGGGCGACACGATTTACAATCCGCGCACGCGCAAACGCGAGCGCGTCAGCCGCCTCATGGTCATCCAAGGCAGCGAACGCAAGGACATCAACGAAGTTTATGCCGGCGACATCGCCGCGCTCGTCGGTCTGCGCAACATCACGACGGGCGACACGCTTGTGCGACGAAGATTTCGACGTGACGCTCGAACCGCCGACGTTCCCCGAACCCGTCATCTGCATGGCCGTCGAGCCGAAGACGAAGCAGGATCGCGACAAAATGTCCGAAGGCTTGCAACGTCTCGCCGAAGAAGACCCGACGTTCCGCTGTTTCACGAACGAGGAAACCAGCCAGCTCATCATCGCGGGCATGGGCGAATTGCATCTGGAAATCATCATTGACCGGCTCAAGCGCGAATTCAAAGTGGACGCCAACACCGGCGCGCCGCAGATCGCGTATCGCGAAACGATCACCAAAAAAGCCGAGGGCGAAGGCAAATTCATCCGTCAATCCGGCGGCACGCGGTCAATACGGCCACGCCTGCATCAAGGTCGAGCCGAACGAAAAAGGCAAGGGCGTCGAAGTCGTTAACGAGATCGTCGGCGGCACGATTCCGAAGGAATACATTCCGGCGGTCATCGACGGCATCGAAGAAGCCATCAAAGGCGGCGTCTATGCCGGCTATCAGGTCATTGACATCAAGGTTGAAGTCGTTGACGGCTCGTTCCACGAAGTTGACTCGAACGAACTCGCGTTCAAGCATGGCCGGCATTTTCGCGCTGAAAGACGCCTTCAAAAAAGCCGGTCCGATTTTGCTCGAACCGATCATGAAGGTGGAATGCACCACGCCCGACGAATATCAGGGCGATCTGCTCGGCGACATCAACCGCCGTCGCGGCATCATCATCAGCATCGAGGCGAAGAACGGCCAGACCGTCCTCAACGCGCAGGTGCCGCTGGCGGAAATGTTCGGTTACGCGACGGCGATCCGTTCGCTCTCGAAAGGCCGCGCATCTTATTCCATGGAACCGTTGACCTTCGAGCAGGTGCCGAACAGCGTGCTGACCACTATCATGGACGCGGCTTCGAAGAAACCGGCGGCACGGACATAAGCCATTGGTGTTTCACGCCGCGTTCGTGGAAATCCTTGGAGCGCAAAGTTAAATCCGCGCGGCTAGTTCTTCTGCGGGATAAGTCCAGATTTCCGCGAGCGTCGGATGATAATGCGGCATAGCGGCGAGTTCGTGAACCGTCATGCGCTTTGCCATCGCTGCAACGATTTCGTGAATCAATTCGCCGCCGAGCGGTCCGACGCATTCGCCGCCGAGGATTTCGCCGGTCTTCGGATTTGCCAGCAGTTTCACAAAACCGTCATTTGCTTCCATGATGAGCGATTTGCCGTGGTCATTGAACGGATAACTCGCTGAAATAAATTTTATTCCGCGCGCGTTCGCTTCCTTTTCCGTCAGACCGACGAAAGCGACTTGCGGCTCCGTGAACACAATGGAAATCAGCAGCCGATGATTTATTCTGCGCGGCGATTTTGGATTTGAAATGTTGTGCGCCGCGATTTCGCCCTGCGTCACGGCGATGTGAACGATTTCATGCGGCCCGGTGCAATCGCCCGCCGCAAAAATGTGCGGCGCGCTCGTCTGCATCTTGCCGTTCGCGACAACATAACCATTTTCAGTTTTCACGCCTGCGTTTTCCAGGTTCAGCGACGCCGTGTTTGCAATTCTGCCGAGCGCAAATAAAATTTCTTCCGCCGAAACGGAAATTATTTTGCCTTTATGCTTGAACGAAACCGTTTTCAATTTCCCGTTGCGCCGCGCATCCAAAATTTTTGTGTCCGTGAAAATCTGGATGCCTTCGCGCCGGAAAACTTTTTCAATTTCCATTCCCGCGTCGGTGTCAAAATCTTTCAAAAGATGCTCGCTGCGCTGAATCAAAGTGACCTTGACGCCAAAGCGCGCGAAGAATTGCGCGAACTCGCACGCGACCGCCCCGCCGCCGAGAATGATGAGCGACTTGGGCAATTTTTTCAGCGCCAGCGCGTCGTCGCTCGTGAGATAACCGGCTTCGTCCAATTGCGGCAGCGGCGACGGTGCGACGCTTGAGCCGGTGGCGATGACGAAATTTTTCGCCGTCAGTTTTTTGCCATTGCTCAATTCTACTGTGTGCGCGTCGAGAAATCTTGCGTTGGCGCGGATGAATTTGAATTTCCCTGCGGTCAACTGCTGCACGCGAAAGTCGGCGAAATCTTTTATCATCAGATTTTTCCGCGCCATGACTTTCGCGAAATCAAAAGTGACTTTGCCCGCGCGCACGCCCCACGTTTCCGCGTGTTCGGCGAGATGTTTCACTTCGGCGGCATAAAGCAACGCCTTCGTCGGCATGCAGCCGCGCAGGATGCAAAGTCCGCCGACTTCTTCGCCGCCTTCGATGACGACCGTTTTCAATCCGGCGTTTGCCGCCGTGCGCGCCGCCGCGTAACCGCCGCTGCCGCCGCCAATCACGGCCACGTCGAAATCAAATTGCCCGCGTTTCTGTTTCACGCCAATAAAATGGGCGAGAACTGTCAGTCTGACAAATTATTTGAAAATCTTTTAGAATGTTTTTTGCGGACGTCTGTCTTATGATTCAAACAACAACCGAAAGGCCAACATGAAATTCATCTCAACGATTTTTTTCCTCGGCGCGGCAGGTTCATTTGCAGCGTTCGCGCAGCCGTCGCTCACCATTTATAACCAGAATTTCGCCGTCGTGCGCGACTCGGTGCCGCTTGATTTGAAGTCCGGCGTCAACAATGTGCGTTACGCCGACGCGACGGCGCAAGTCGAGCCGGACTCGGTGATTTTGCGCGACCCAAGCGGAAATCATTCGCTGCAAATCCTTGAGCAAAATTATCGCAACGATCCGGTATCGCAGGAATTGCTGCTCTCGCTCAACGAGGGCAAGACGATTGACTTTGTAAACATCCGCACGAAGGACAACACGCAGACGCGCGAAATCATTCCCGGAAAAATCGTCCGCAGCGGCTACGTTCCAGGCGGCGAGGCGCAGCAGCCGATCATCGAAGTGGACGGCAAGCTGCAATTCCAATTGCCCGGAATGCCGCTGTTTCCAGATTTGGGCGACGACACGGTTCTGAAGCCGACGCTGAACTGGCTTTTGCAATCCGACGCGCCGGGAAAATTCGACGCGGAAGTCGGCTACGTCACCGGCGGATTTGACTGGAGCGCGAGTTATAATCTCGTCTCGCCAGAAAAAGGCGACAACGTGGATTTGGTCGGCTGGATCACGATGAACAACAACAGCGGAAAAACTTTTGAGAACGCGAAAATAAAATTGATGGCCGGCGATGTGAATAAAATTCAGCCGCGCCCGCAGTTTTATCGGATGGCTCTTGGTGGCGTAATGGATCAAAACGCTGCTTCCGCGCCAGCCGTCACCGAAAAAGCGTTTGACGAATTTCATCTTTACAACATCGCGCGGCCAACGACGCTGCATGACCGTGAGACGAAGCAGGTTGAATTTGTCCACGCCGAAAAAGTTTATGCGCCGACGATTTACGTTTATGACGGCGCGGCGGACTATCAATTTTATGGGCTGAACTACGACCAGAATTACGGCACGGAGGGAAACAAAAAAATCTGGGTCAAGCGCGAGTTCGTGAATTCCGAGACGAACCATCTCGGCATCGCGTTGCCGGCGGGCAAGCTGCGGTTTTATCGCCGCGATGACGACGGCCAGTTGCAATTTGTCGGCGAGGACACGATTGACCACACGCCGCGCAACGAGACAATTCGTGTAACGACTGGAAACGCTTTTGATCTCGTCGGCGAGCGCAAGCAAACGAATTTCCATGTGGATACCGGCGACAAAACGATGGATGAAACATTTGAAATCAAACTCCGCAACCGCAAGAAAGACGCGCCGGTGGAAATCCGCGTGGTTGAGCATTTGTATCGCTGGAACAATTGGGAGATCACGGCCAAGTCCGACGATTTCAAAAAGACCGACGCGCAAACCATTGAATTCCGCATTCCGGTAAAACCGGACAAGGAAAAAACCGTGACTTACACCGTGCATTACTCGTGGTGACTTTTTAGAAATTTCGGTTAGAATATTTGCCCCATGAGCGAAATCATTTATCCGCGCAGCCCGCGCGAAACGATGGACGGCTGGAATTATCTGCCGCGTTACATTGACAAAATTCGCCTGCACCTCGCGGGAAAATTGCATTCGGATTATACGGAAAATCTCGGCAAAGGTTTTGACGGTATGTGGCTCAAGGCTGCTGGAGTCACGCACGAGCAGATGATTGAAGTTGTGAAAGATTCCTTGACCGACGGTGAGGTGTGCGACTGGGTTTATCGCAACGTAAAAAAATCTCCGGCGGAAAAAATCGTGTTTTGGCAGGACGTTTTAAGTCGCCCGAAAGCTGGTGACCAAGCCACCAACGTGCGATTGAAAATGCGCAAGGAGCAATCCGGCGTATCGCACCGCGACGACATCAAAACTTTTGTGGATTATATTGATGCGGATGAAAAGCGGATTTAGTGGTCTAACGATCCAAAGCGTCGGCGTTGGCTCCAGCACGGTGTTAAGCCACTGGTGTATCATGTCGTCTCGAAATCAAAATACAAAGAACCCCGATAAGCGCAGTCGCTAAAAGTGGAAGAATGCGCAGCATGTGGTATGTAGTCTTGGCCATCCCTGTAAGCACAATCCTTGGGTCTGCCTCTTGAATGTGCCCATGCCACTGCTCTGTCATAACCAATCCGTGAGCGAATAGTTGAATGGCTGCTGCTAACAGAAAAGCGAAAACAACCAAACCTATGCCGATGAGTCGGAGATTCGTCTTTTTCATGGTGTCATTATGTTTTTGTCTGACGTGTAAAGAGGACTGATAGGTTCATTAGACCGCACGTTTGCGATGCTATTTTTTGCACGATTTTGACTGTATTAGAGCCTTTCCTTCTTGCCAAGAACATTTTGCGTCTCGTGAAGTCAAAAATATGGATTCGGGAAATACCGCAGTTGTTTATGCACATCACTTGGCCGGTTGCAATTTTCCGCGCAGGACGTGGATGATGGCTTTGACAGTGAGTTCGATGAAGAGAAATGGTTTGGCGATGAAGTCGTTGCCGCCGGCCATCATGGAGCTGGTGCGGCTGTTGAAATCGCTCAAGTTGGTGACGAAGACGACGGGCGTTTTTTTGTGCAGCGGCAAGGCGCGCAGTTTGGTGCAGAGTTCAAAACCGGTCATGCCCGGCATATCCACGTCGAGGAACACGAGGTCGAACGGATTTTCGGTGAGCATATTGAGGGCAATTTTCGGGTCTTCGACATTGACGCATTTGAGATACGCTTTTTCCAGCGCGTAGACGACGGCGCGGCGCGAGATGTGTTCATCGTCCACGACAAGAATGTTGGAGACGGAAAGTTCCTGCTTGTCCGGCGCGACGCCGCGTTCAAACAGGAAGCCGAGAAAATCCACGGAGGCGACGACGGTGCGCAAGGTCGAGGGGTTGATGTTTTGCGGTTTTTCGTAAAGTTCCTTGAGTAGCGCCTCGAAGGCGCCAGACATCTGGGCGATTTGAACGAGATTGACAATGCCGGCATTGCCGCTTAACGCGCGGATGCGCCGGTAAAGCTGGTGGATTTGCGCGAGTTGATCGGCCTCCCGGTCGGCCTTGGTAAGGTTTTTCAAATCGGCGCGCAACGTCGCGAGCGTCGCGGGAAGGCTGTCAACGAATGATTTTCGCAGGTCGTTGTTAAATTCGGAATCCGCCGCGGCGGTGAGAGTTGAAGGGATTGGCTTTTTGCGAAATTTAGTATTGCCCGACGAACCGGCGCGCGGCACGGCGCCGCTGTCGCCGACGGTCTGGCGCATCATGTCCAGAAATTCCTTGGGCGTGCAACTGGTTTTGGAAAGACATTTGGTCGCGCCCGCTTTCCATGCTTCCTGAATCATGTTGTTCAGATAAATGTTCGAGAAAACGACGACCGGCAGTTTGGAAAATTCCGGCTCGCTGCGGATTTGCTTGATGACTTCGACGCCGGACATTTTAGGCAGCATGAGGTCGAGAACCACGGCGTCGGGGTGAAACGCCTTCATCATTTTCAAGCCGGACTCGCCGTCCGCCGCCGTTTCAACCTGATAACCTTCCACGGTGAGCTTGTTGCGATAGACATTGGTGATGATGGGGTCGTCTTCGATGATAAGAATTTTTTTCATGATTTGACAGCGGGCGCGGACATTTTTGCCAAAGCGGATTGTTCCGCCAGAAATTTTTTGATTTGCTCGAATTCGCGCCCGGCATTTTCACAAACTTGCGCCGCGCTCGTCAAGACGCCTTCGACGCCCTGCCGTTCCAAATCGCGGAGCAGGGGAACGATTCGCACCATGCCGAGCGTCGCGCTCGCGCCTGCGCAGCTGTGCGCCACGCGGCGGACTGCATCCGCGTCATTCGCGCGAACCGCCGCCGCGATTTGGGCAAGCTGCTTGGCGGTCTGATCAAAATAAAGCTCGACGAGTTCGCGAAAATTTTCCGCATTGCCATCGGTCATGTCATTCAAACGATCCATGTCAACCGGTGTTGTTGCAGCGACAGTCGGCGGCGTATTTTTCGCTGGCGCGGGTTTTGCCGTTGAAGTTTGTGAAGCCCATCGTTCAATGATGCCGCGAATGTCAGCCAGACGGATCGGCTTGGCCAGATAATCGTCCATGCCTGCGGCGATGCATTTCTCGCGGTCGCCTTGCATCGCCTGCGCGGTCATGGCAATGATGACGATGCGCGACTGGTAATTGGGATGCACGCCGCGTTTTTGCCATTCACGGATAACGCGCGTGGCTTCTAAACCGTCCATTTCCGGCATCATCACGTCCATGAAAATCAAATCATAAGGTTTCCGCTCAAGCGCCTCAAGCGCTTCGCGTCCGTTCCCCGCGATGTCGGCCTGATAACCGATTTGTTGCAAAATGCGCGCGGCGACTTTTTGATTGATGGCATTGTCGTCGCACAAAAGAATGCGCAACGGCAAATTTTCGGCGAGCGATTTATCTGTTTTCGGCGGCGGCGGTTGCTCGGCGCTTTTGGGGCTGAACAACACGCGTTCAAGTGCGGCGCGAAGTTGCGCGGATTTGACAGGTTTGTTGACACACTGCGCAAACGTGATGTGCGCGGAGTTTGACACGTCGAAGCGAACGCCCGCTGGCGTGAGCAACACCAAAGGTAACATCGCCGCGCCCGGCAATTTGCGGATTTCCCCGGCGAGCGCGAGACCATCCATGCCGGGCATTTCCAAATCGAGGACGGCCAGATCAAATTGTTCGCCGCGTTGAAGCCGTTCAAGCGCTTGCCCAGCGCTTTCAACACTTTCGGGAATCAATCCCCATTGAGTTGCTTGCTGTGACAACGCCAGACGGCTGGTCGCGTTGTCATCCACGATTAAAATCCGCAAATCGGCCAGTTTTGACTGGCCGGTTTCAAGCACGGTTCGCGGTTCGGCCTGAAGCATCGCGGTGAAATGAAACGTCGAACTTTTTCCGGGCACGCTTTCCGCCCACATTTTGCCGCTCATCAATTCGACCAGCCGTTTGCTGATGGCCAGGCCCAATCCCGTGCCGCCGTAATGTCGCGCGGTCGAAACATCCGCCTGCATGAACGGCTTGAACAGCCGCGTCAGTTTGTCCGGCGTGATGCCGATGCCCGTGTCGCTTACGGAAAAATGCAAATGCAATTGGTTTGCAGCGCCGGATGGCTGCGAAGAAAGTTGTTTGACTTGGACAAAAATACTGCCGGTCTCGGTGAACTTGATCGCGTTGCTCAATAGATTCATCAACACTTGGCGCAGGCGCAATGGGTCGCCTTCAATCAACTCTGGAATTTCCTCGTCCATCAAATAAATCAAATCCAATTTTTTTTCAGCAGCCTTGATGGACATGATGTCGAGCACGTCTTCAACGCGACGTGCGCAAATTGAACGAGCAAATGTCCAATTCCATTTTGCCCGCTTCGATTTTTGAAAAATCGAGGATATCGTTGATGATTGAGAGCAACGCTTCGCCGCTCGTGTGAATCGTCTCCAGATAACTGCGCTGTTCGGGGTTCAGCGGCGTTTCCATCAGCAGACCGATCATTGCGATGATGCCGTTCATTGGTGTGCGGATTTCGTGGCTCATCGCCGCAAGAAAATCCGCCTTGGCCCGCACGGAAGCTTCGGCGGTGGCGCGGGCTTTGACCAATTCACGATTATCCAGATTTAATTCATCGTGCCGCCGTTTGGATTGCAGAGCGGCGCGCAGGCGCGCGCGCAAAACCGGAGATGTGAACGGCTGGCTGAAACAATCCATCGCGCCGAGTTCAAACGCGCGTAATTTGGTTTCCGTATCATTCTCGGCAGTGAGCGCAATGACGAGGACGAATGGCATCGGCGGATTTTGCTTGAAGTTCTCGAAGCGATTCAAAGCTCGCGGTCTTGGGCGTTTCCAAATCCACCAAAATCAAATCCGCCGGGCGTTCGTAGAAAGACTGGAGCATCTCGTCCGCGCCGCACGCAAGGCGGAGCACGACGTCATCTTCCCGCAACGCCGCGGACAATGCGCCGAGCGTTTTCGGGTCGTTGCCGACCAGCAAGACTTGAAATTCTGCCCGCTTCATCACTGCAAATTTAACCTGTGTTGTGGCTTCGTCAGAATCGGTTTATTGAACACAAATTTTCCGACTTGGCCAGTTCATTTTGATTGTATGCAATTCTAATGCCGAAAGAAACATTGCTGGCATCCAATTTCCGCGATAAAATTCCGCCATGCTGCAATCGGTGCTCGACGCCAAACCTGCCAGCGAGACCGCCACGGCGCGCGACACAACGCTCGCCGCGTATCGCTTCATGCTGCTCGCGCAGATTGCTGGACGACAAATTTGCCGCGCTTTATCGCGCCGGAAAAATTCAGGGCGGAGTTTTTCTTGGGCGCGGACAGGAAGCCTTGAGCGTGGCCGTCGGCATTTCATTGAAGAAAGGCAGACGTCTTTGCGCCGCTGATCCGCGATGCCGCAGGACGGCTGGCGTTCGGCGAAACGGTTTTGGACGCCGTGCGGACTTATCTCGGTTCGTCGCTCGGCCCGATGCGCGGGCGCGACGGCAACGTCCATCGCGGCAGACCGCTGGAAGGGTATTTGCCGATGATCAGCCATCTCGGCGCGATGATTTCCGTCGTGAACGGCGTTTTGTTCGCGCGCCGTTTCAAAAAAATTTCCGGCACGGTCGGCGCGGCGTGCATCGGCGACGGCGCGACTTCCACCGGCGCATTTCATGAAGCGCTGAATCAAGCCGCTGTTGAAAAACTGCCGCTCGTCTTGATTGTCGCCGACAATCAATACGCCTACTCGACGCCGACTTCGCGTCAATTCGCCTGCGACGATCTGGCCGACAAGGCCATCGGCTACGGCGTTGAATCGCTATTCCATTGACGGCACGGATTTGGCCGCCTGTTTGAAAACTGTCGGCGACGCCGTTGCCAAAGCGAGGGCAGGGGATGGGCCGCAACTGGTCGTCGCAAAACTGCTCCGGCTGTGCGGCCACGGCGAACATGACGATTGCTGATTACATTGACCGAAATTAAAAAATTCTCCGCTTGGCCGCGATTGTCTGAAAGTCGCCGAGGAATTTTTGTTGCGGCAAAAATGGACCGACGCCGCGCAACTGGCAAATTTGGCGCAACGAAATCATTCGCGAAATCGAAGAGGCCGTCGCGCAAGTCCAGCGCGAACCGCGCCTGATCCGTTCACGAGAAAACTGGTCGGCGATTTCGTCCGAACACTTGAGCGAGACGCACGAAGAAAATGCCGGAACTGAACATCATGAGCATCACCTATCTGAAGCCATTCGCGAAGCGCAGGCTCATGCGCTTGCGCGATGACCCGCGCGTGTTCATTTACGGGCAGGATGTCGGCGCGTTCGGCGGCGCGTTCAAAGCCACGAAAAATCTGGCGAAGGAATTTCCCGGGCGCGTTTTGGATTCGCCGATTTCCGAAGACGCGATGGTCGGCCTGGCCGTCGGCGCGGCGATTGAAGGCATGCGGCCGATCATCGAAATGCAGTTCGCGGATTTTTCCACCGTCGGTTTCAATCAAATCGTCAATCAGGCCGCGACGCTTTTTTGGCGCACGAATGTTCCGTGCCCGATCACCGTCCGGCTGCCGTTCGGCGGCACCTCGGGCGGCGGGCCGTTTCACAGCCAGTGCATCGAGGCGATTTACGCGCATTATCCCGGCCTCATCGTGCTGACGCCCGCGACGGTCGAGGACGCCTACAGCATGTTGCTCGAAGCCGTGGCGATTGACGACCCGGTGATTTTTTGCGAGCACAAATTTCTTTATTACCATCTCAAAGCCGAAAAATTGCCGAGCGAAGCGCTGCCCATCGGCAAGGCGCGCATCGCCCGCGAAGGCCGCGACCTGACCATTGTGACTTACAGCGCGATGGTTCACGAGGCGCTCGAAGCCGCGACGCGAACTTGCCGCCGAAGGCTGGGAAATTGAAGTCGTGGATTTGCGTTCCGTCAAACCGCTGGACACGGACACGGTCATGGCCAGCGTTGCGCGCACGGGACGTTTGCTTTGCGTCGGCGAAGCGTGGCCGTGGGGCGGCGTCACGGCGGAAATCATCGCGCGCGTCGCCAGCGAAGGCTTCGGCTTGCTCGACGCGCCGCCGCAACGTCTCAACGCCAAGGACACGCCCGTGCCGTATCATCCAAATCTGTGGACGGCGCATCGCCCGACCGCGCGCGCCGTTGCCGCCGCCGCGCGAAAACTTTTGCGAACATGATTTCTAACCACCAAGACACCAAGACACCAAATGAATTTGCTATAATCCCTTCGTATCGAATTTGTTGCACTTGTTGCAACGAATGCCGGTTCAACAATTCGTTTAATTCAACGATTTAACGCCATGCCATCAATTCCCATCATCATGCCGCAGCTTGGCGAATCCATCGCCGAAGCCAGCCATCGTCAATCTTCTCGTCAAGCCCGGCGACAATGTCGAGGCCGACCAGGATTTGATCGAAGTCGAGACGAACAAGGCCACGATGACCGTGCGTCGCCGTGCAGCGGGCAAGATTGAAAAATTCACCGCGCAGTTGAACGAAAGTTATGCCGTCGGCGCGGTGCTCGGACAGATTGAAGCGACGAAAGAAGAAGCCGCGCGTTTGGGACTCGACGTTGCTCCGGCAAAAACTTCCGAAACCGAACAGCTTTCAAAATCAGATTCCAATCGTCGAAGCGGGCGCGTGCAGCCGACCGTGCGCGGATTGCCCGTGCCGGCGAACGCGGCAGGCGCGAGTTATCTTTCGCCGCGGCTCAAGGCGCGCATGGACGAACTCGGTCTGCACGCCGCCGATCTCGCGGGCGTCGCGGGCAGCGGCGCGGCGGGACGCGTGACCGTCGAGGATTTTGAGAAATTCATCGCGCAGCCTCGAAAAGCACAAAATGAGCGGCGCGTCGTCCATGCGCGTGGCCGTGGCCGACGCGATGCGGCGCAGTTGGACGCGTCCGCTTGCGACCGTCGGTTTGCCCGTCGCGCTCGACGCCGTTCTCGCGCACCGGAAAAATTCAAATCCAAAACCCGGCCCGGCGCTTTATGCGTTGCGCGCGCTGGCGATTGCGCTCGCGGAAAATTCCGCCGTCGCCGGACGGCTTGGTCGGCAATAAAATTGTTCATCCGTCCGCGATTGACGTCGGCTTTGCCGTCGAGGCCGAGGACGGCGTGCTTGTTCCCGTCATTGCGCGACGCCGACAAAAAATCGTTGACAGAACTCGTCGCGCGCTACAACGAACTGGTAGAACTGGCGCGCCAGCGCAAACTGCCGGCGGACGCGACCGGCGGCTCGATTGCGACCGTGACGAACTACGGCACGTTCGGCCTGATCTGGGCGACGCCGATTCCGCTGCCGGAGCAGACGCTCGTGCTGGGCATGGGCGCGGGACGGCGCGCGCCGCACTGGGACGAGGCGAAAAAACAATTCGTGCCGGTGATGGAGGCGAACCTGACGTTGAGCTTCGACCATCGCGTGCTGGACGGCGGCGCGGCGGGACGATTGCTTTCGCGCATCGCGGATTTGATGTCGAGGCCGGAGAAGTTGTAGTTTACAACCGTTTGAACTTGTGAAGAAATTTCTCTCTCATACATAAAAAGTCTTCAACTTGATACGGTTTTGCTCTGTTGAAAACATCCGTGACTGCATGGGTTCGCCTAACGGCGGAGAGTGTAAGCCAGCACTTTGAAGGCGGCTTCGGCCAGCAGCTGGCTCGGTTTGCGTGAGGTCAGGGTCGAACCCATCGTCCGTTTGAGCCCGCTAAAAAAGGATTCCACCGCCCACCGTGAACCATAACCTTTCCGTGCCAGATACTTTTTACTCATCTGGCTCCGCCAAAAGCCACCGCGGGTTCCATCCGCCCGTTGTCTGGCCGGTTTGATCACGCTTTCCGCGCCCCAGTCCAGCCGGCACTGGTCATGCACCCATTCCGCATCGTAACCCGCATCGGCATACAACGTCGCCGGCAGCGTCGCTTTACTGGCCTTGGTCATCAACTCCTTGGCCTGGCTCTTGTCATTGCCCGGCCCCCAGCCCAACACCAGGCTCAGCGGCAGCAAACTCCCGCACAGCACAATCGTGGACACCTTCACCCATTTGCGCCGCGTCCGGCCCGCCCGGCTTTGAAAATGCGCGCTGGCCGTGGTCGTCTCCAAACCCGTCGCATCCATCGCCGCCGAAGTTTTGGCAAATTTCGACGCGCCCGCCGCCCGCCCAATCGTCCGGATCATCGCATCGGCGATCGCCAGCACCTGGCTGCGGGCGCTGAACTTCTGGAGCGTCGTGTAATGCGGCAGCTTGTCCGCCATGCCCAACGCTGCCCGCAAGTTCGGGCTGACGGACAGCAACTCCAACACGCCCCGGTAGGTGGTCTTCAAATACGCCCGCAAAATCAGGCACGCCATCAGCTGCCGCTGCGTGAAATCATGCCGGCTACGCGCCGACCCATAATCGGCCAGATGCTTCCCGCCAAGCTTCATCGCCAGTTCCGCCACCCGTTCCACCGTCGTCTTGCTTTTGCCTTTCACTTGCATCCAACCACAGACGCACCAGAAATTAAAAGGTTTCTACAAAGCAATACGGTTTCAATTTTTGCAATTCTTCTGGCAATTCAGACATTTCAAGAACTTCTTTTCCTTTGTAAATGTTGAGGGCTTTTGCACCGAGTTTTGTTCCCCGATGCAAATAAACTTTTTCTGGATAGATATTTAAGCTAATCCCAATTCTGAAGGCAGTGTCATACCAATATAATTCTCCTGCGAAAGGCATCTGAAGTTTAGATTTTATAAGTTCATGTAGAACATCGAAATTTTTGCACTTTTCAATTTCACCAACGCATTGCATAAGAATCGCTTCGGCTTTCTGCGGAACTTCAGGATGATTAAATAAATTCCATTGGTGCTTATACAATTGTCCGTTTTCGCTTTTCGCTCTAACAGCCTTCTTGATTGCATCTTTAATTTTCAAACATCGAAAGTCTTTTATTTCATCACGAGGGCAACACTTCTCTTCTTTAAGAAAATCAGCTACGAGTTCGGCAAGAGAGTTTGCTTTAACAGAACCTTTATTTTCGTTGCAGCCCATATTTCAAAATTATCTGAACTTTTCAGCAGCGGTCAAGAGAGGCATCCTTTTGTTTTTATGGAAAATTTTTGAATGTCGCGACGATTGGCCGGTGGTCTGAAGCGATTCCCCAATTTGGAATTGTCAGCGCATAAGTTTCGTTCGTTATCCAATTCCGCGCCATGGCTGGACTCAATAAAATATAATCAATGCGGCTGTAAGTGTCGTCTGCGCCGTAAAAATAGGTCCACGCCACGTTGCGCGGCTCGAAATACGGCGGCGCGGCGGGCGCGTTGTCGCCGTTGCGCTCGGCGGGGCGCGTGTCGGTCAATTTGAATTTTCCGCGCCCGATGATTTTTTTGATCGGGCCTGAATTTCCACTTCCGCAAATCCGCGCTCGACGCGAAAACGGTGTCCATCCAGAAGAAATTCGTCGTTCGTATGCGGATGCCGCGCGACGATGGGAAATTTGCTCAACACGGCGACGTGAATGTTCGTGTCCGCGCCGCTGACGTGTTCCCAAAATGGAAAATCGCAGCCTTCGCTTTTGAGCGACGCGCGCAATTCCAGCAGCGCATTTGTGCTGCCCACTTCTTCGAGCGCGATAACGTCCGGTTTCATCGCCTCAATACTTTCGCGGACTTTGGCTTTGGCCTCGTCAGATTTCACGACGTGGCGCGTTTCAGTCGGCTGGTCGAGATAATTCTCCACATTGTAAGTGACGACGCGAAATTCGGCGGCGAAAGAAGTGAAACAAAGAAAGGCGAGCGCGAAAATTACGAAACCATTCCGAATTATAAATCCCTTTCGCATGGAAAGTTTTCAAGCAAAGAGTTCGCGGATTTTTGCGCGGACTTCTTTTAACTTGAAATCTTTGACTTTGCCCGCCGCGTAAAGAATCACGGATTGCTCGACAGTGAACAGGCGATTCGGGCGAATGAAGCTGTCCCTGACCAATCGCCCGCGTTCAAAATCTGTAATCAGAAGCGGAATGGAAAAACCGTCATTGCGTGCTTGGCTCGTAATCTGGCAGAGGATTAAATCGTCGCCCGGAAGAGTTGCGACAACGAGAGAGGGACGGCGTTTGCCGGCTTGCAAATCAGTTTGTGGAAAGGGCAGAACAACAACCTCGCCAATTACAGGCTTGCCCATGCGTCGTCCTCTTCAGGTGTGTTCCAATCTTTGGCGAGCGCAGTTTCGCTCAAGAGCAGGCCGTTGAAAGAATCCCCGGCATTTTTTTCGTGAAGGAAGCGGGCAAAATCATAAACCTCCTGCCGCAACGTTTCTGGCAGGCTCGTGACTTCTTTTTCGATTAACTCTCGCGTGCTCACAATTTCTTTATCGCAGATTTGCGCATTGAAGTCAATGCGCGGAACACTTTGCCAATTTCCTCAAAACTGCTATTTTTCCACCATGTCTCGAACAGGAAAAAGAAATTCCGCCGCGCATCTGCACGACAAGCAGAGTGAACGCGACACGCGCGAACTGCGCATTGACAAGGTTGGCGTGCGCGGGCTGCGCTTTCCGATTCAGGTGCAACGACAAGGCGCGCAAATTTCAAAATACGATTGCGACGATTGGAATGTTCGTGGATTTGCCGAAGGAATTCAAGGGCACGCATATGAGCCGCTTCGTCGAGGTGCTCAACGCGCACGGCAATGTCATTCACGTCGAAAATATTTCGGACATCTTGCTGGAATTGCAAAAGAAACTGAATGCGGCAACGTCGCATCTGGAAATCGAGTTTCCGTATTTCATGTCCAAGAAATCGCCGGTGTCGCGGCTGGAAAGTTTGATGGATTATGTCGCGCGGTTTGATGCGACGGCGAGCGGCGCGGAGATTGATTTTGTCCTGACCGTGAAGGCGAACGTGACGACGCTGTGTCCTTGCTCCAAGGCGATTGCCAAATACGGCGCGCACAACCAGCGCGGCGAGGTGACGGTGAAAATCCGTTCGCGCGAAATTGTTTGGATCGAGGATTTGATCGTGGTGATTGAAAAATCCGCGAGTTCGGAACTTTACGCGTTGCTCAAGCGGCAGGACGAAAAGGCGGTGACGGAGCGCGCGTATGAAAATCCGGTGTTCGTGGAGGATTTGGTGCGCAATGTGGCGTTGCGGCTGAACGCGGACGCGCGGGTGAGCTGGTATAAAGTCGAGGCGGAAAATTTCGAGAGCATCCACAATCACAACGCGTATGCGTGCATTGAGAAGGGGTAATTAAAAATTAAGTTGTTTGATTCTGAAATTCATAAATCTCTCTGCCGACTTTTCCGACAAGCAACATTCGCGTTTTGGGTTCGGAAAGATAAATAGCTGTGCAATCCATAAACCAGAAACGTTCGCGCTTGCAGTCAGACACCGCATTCCAAGGAATAAATAGTTTCGGATGGAAAAAGCGGAACAACGGAAAAATTGATAAAGCAATACCAGCCGAATCAAATCGCACAAATAAACAACTTCGATAACTCACCGGACAAAAACCGCGTCCTAATCCCATCGAAGCGAAGGAAAATAACTTGCCCGAACTGCTCGTGGTGCTGCGATACTTCTTGGCCAATGCGTGCCAGCCACCAATGAGCGAAAGAAAACAGCAAATTGCCAACCATCCGCCGATAAACAATGGAAAGAACCATCGCAAATCCAATTCTGATTGTGTTGATGTTGTCATCCTAAGTGCAGTCAATTAACCACAGATTTGCGGCCATTGCATTTCACAAATTTAAGATTGCAACCGCAAAACCAGCTTGTCCAGCCGTTTTCCGCAAACCGATTATTATGTGCCGATGTTTTCCATCGCGGCAGTGTATTCGCCACGGCGCGCGGCGCGGTTGCATTTGGCTCGATGAAGCAAAGCTTGTTGTGACGCTTTCACGTTGGCCTCTTGACCTCGCCAAATTTCCAAAGCCGGTTGCTGAATGGCGCGGGAAAATGAGAAGGTCAACGCCCACGGCAATCGCGATTTGAATCGGACGTTCATCGCGTTCAGACGAGCCGATGCCAGTTCGCTTGTTTGACCGCCCGACAAGAATGCAACTCCGGGGACGGCGGCGGGAACGGTTCGCAAGAGAGAATTCACAGTAGCGTCGGCTACTTCGTCCACGGATTCCTGTTTGGGGCAGGCCAATCCGGGCAGCACCATGTTGGGTTTGAGAATCATGCCTTCGAGCATCACGCGCTGGGAATTTAGCTGGTTGAAAACTGTTCGCAGAACTTCTTCCGTCACTTCGCGGCATCGTTCCAAAGTATGTTCGCCGTCCATCAGCACTTCCGGCTCGACAATCGGAACCAGTCCGGCTTCCTGACACAACGCGGCATAACGAGCGAGCGCGTGCGCGTTGGCTTCAATGCAACTGCGGCTGGGAATCTCATCGCCGATGGTAATCACCGCGCGCCATTTGGCGAAGCGCGCGCCCATTTGGAAATACTCCGCAAGACGTTCGCGCAATCCGTCCAGACCTTCGGTGGTTTTTTCTCCGGGATGAGCAGCCATGTCCGGGGCGCCGGCGTCAACTTTGATGCCGGGAATGATTCCGGCGTCGGCGATGGCCTTTACAAAAGGAGTGCCGTCTTTTTTCTGCTGGCGGATTGTTTCGTCGTAGAGAATCGCGCCGCTGATGGACTCGCCAAGTCCGGGCGCGGTCACAATCAATTCCCGATAAGCGCGCCGAAACTCTTCGGTCTGGGGAATTCCCAATTTGGCAAATCGTTTGTTGCAGGTTGGATTGCTTTCATCCATTGCCAGCAAACCTTTGTCATCGGCGACCAACCTTTTCGCAGTATCTATCAGTTGTTGTGCATTCATTGAAGCAATCTACTCCGAACTTGTCATAAAATTCAAATTTTTCCCGGCGGCCAAAGCATTGTTCACGATTTTCTGCGCTTCGCTGACGATGGTTTGCAAATGCGCCTCGTCGCGGAAACTTTCCGCGTAAATCTTGTAAATGTTTTCCGTGCCGGACGGACGCGCCGCGAACCAGCCGCTCGCCGTCGTCACTTTCAAGCCGCCGATGGCGGCGTTGTTGCCCGGCGCGCGCGTCAGTTTGGCAGTGATGGCTTCGCCGGCAAGCTTAGATTCCTTCACCGCTTCGGGCGAAAGTTTTGACAACTTTGCTTTTTGTTCCGGCGTCGCCGCCGCGTCAATGCGCGTGTAATACGGCGTGCCGAATTCCGCCGTCAGTTCGCGAAAATGTTCGCCGGGATCTTTGCCGGTGACGGCGGTGATTTCCGCCGCGAGCAAATCCATGATCGGGCCGTCCTTGTCGGTCGTCCAAACCGTGCCGTCGCGCCGCAGAAAACTCGCGCCCGCGCTTTCTTCGCCGCCAAAACAAAACGAGCCGTCGAACAATCCGGGCGCAAACCATTTGAAACCGACCGGCATTTCGCAAAGTTTGCGGCCGAGCTTGTTGCACCACGCGGTCAATCATGCTGCTGCTGACGAGCGTTTTGCCGATCGCCGACAGTTTGCGACCATTGCGGACGATGCGTGAGCAAATAACCGATGGCCACGGCCAGATAATGATTCGGGTTCATCAAGCCCGCCGACGGCGTGACGATGCCGTGCCGGTCGGAATCGGGATCGTTGGCGAACGCGAGGCGGAATTTATCTTTGAGGCTGACGAGGCTCGCCATCGCATACGGGCTGGAACAATCCATGCGGATTTTTCCGTCGTGATCCACCGTCATGAACGCGAACTGCGGATCGAGTTTCGGATTCACGACCTTGATGTCCAGTTTGTAAATGGAATTGATCGGCTCCCAATACGGCAACGCCGCGCCGCCGAGCGGATCCACGCCGAGCTTCAAATTCGGCGGCGCGAATCGCGTCCATGTCCACGACATTTTTCAAATCCTCGACGTAGGGCAGAATGAAATCAATTTCATGCGTGGTCGCGGCTTTCAACGCCGACTGCGAAGGAAATTCTTTTCACGCCGGAATTATTTCCGCGCAGCAATTCATTCGCGCGATCCTGCACCCATTTGGTCACGTCGGTGTCGGCGGGGCCGCCGTTGGTCGGATTATATTTGAAGCCGCCGTCTTCCGGCGGATTGTGCGAAGGCGTGATGACGATGCCATCCGCGAGACCGGTTTTGCGTCCGCGATTGTGAACGATGATGGCGCGCGAAATGACCGGCGTCGGCGTCACGCCGTCATTTTGTTGGATGACCGTTTCGACATCGTTGGCCGCGAGCACTTCGAGCGCGGTGCGCTGCGCGGGCGACGACAGCGCGTGCGTGTCCTTGCCCATTTGCAGCGGGCCGTTGATGTTTTGGCTGCGACGATAATCGCAAATCGCCTGCGTGATGGCGAGAATGTGCGCCTCGGTGAACGTGCCGTTCAGCGACGAGCCGCGATGTCCGCTCGTGCCGAAGCTGACCAGTTGGTTCGCGTCGCCGACGTCGGGCTTGCGTTCGTAGTAATCGCGTTCGAGCCGCGCCAGATCCACGAGCATTGATTTGGGAGCTGGTTTGCCTGCAAGCGGAGAGATTGTCATGTGTGATTCCTTGTTCATTTTTCGTCTCGAAATTTTTTACCATACAATTCGCCAGCGAAAAAGAAATTCATTCGGCGACTTTTTTGTTTTGCAACGGCGCGTCAACCTTTATTCTCCTCGTGTGCGCGCCGTTCAAGTTTCGCTCGGAAATCGCAGTTACGCGATCAAGATTGCGTCGGGCTTGCTCAAGCAGCTCGGCGGCGAATGCGCGCGCCTCAAATTCGGCGACCGCTGCGCCATCATCACGGACACGAACACCGGAAAAAATTTTGCCAAGCCCGCTTACGACTCGCTCGCAAAGGCCGGATTTTTTCCAACGCTCATCACCATTCCAGCCGGTGAAAAATCGAAAAGCCTGAAATGCGCCCAGTATTGCTACGACCAACTTGCCGCGCAACGGCTCGAACGAAAATCTTTCATCGTCGCGCTCGGCGGCGGTGTGGTCGGAGATATGGCGGGATTTGTCGCCGCGACTTATCTGCGCGGAATTCCATTTGTGCAAATTCCCACGACGCTGCTCGCGCAAGTGGACAGTTCCGTCGGCGGCAAAACCGGCGTGAACTTGAAAGCTGGAAAAAATCTCGTCGGCGCGTTTTTCCAACCGCGCCTCGTCTTGTGCGATTTGGACGCGCTGAAGACATTGCCTGAACGGGAATTTCGCGCCGGCCTAGCCGAAATCATCAAATACGGCATTATTTATGATTCAAAATTGTTCGCGCGACTGGAGAGGGACTTGCCAAAAATTTTGAAACGCGATTCCGAAACGCTTTCCCCAATCATTGCGCGCTGTTGCGAAATCAAAGCTGAAGTCGTTTCTCAAGATGAAACCGAAAGCGGCCTGCGTGCCATTTTGAATTTCGGCCACACCATCGGCCACGGGATTGAGAACAGTTTTGGCTACGGAAAATTTTTGCACGGCGAGGCGATTTCAATCGGACAAGTTGTGGCGGCAAAGTTATCGCAGAAAGTTCTCGGCTTGCCAAAGTGCGACGTTGAACGAATTGAAAATTTATTTCAACGCGCTGGTTTGCCGACGCAAATCGCTTTGAATTCTGCGCAACGCCAGAAACTTTTTACGGCAATGAAGCTGGATAAAAAAGTCGCCGACGGCGAAATCAAATTTGTTCTCGCCAGAAAAATTGGCAAAGTTGTTTGGGGGCAAAAAGTTTCCACGGCTTTGATTGAAGAAGTTCTCGCCGCTTGAATTATATTTATCTGTGTTTCATTTGTGTTAATCTGTGGCTGAAATGATTCTGGTTTTGGACAATTACGATTCGTTCACTTACAACCTCGTGCAATATCTGGGCGAGTTGGGCGCGGACTTGCATGGTGCGGCGCAACGACGAAATTTCAATCGACGAAATCCGCGCGTTGAAAGCCGGAACGCATTCTGGTTTCGCCCGGCCCGTGTTCGCCGCGCGAATCCGGCTTGTCCAACGAAGTCATCCGCACATTTGCGAACGAAGGAGTTCCGATTTTTGGAGTTTGTCTCGGCCATCAGTGCATCGGCCACACGTTCGGCGCGGAAGTCGTCGTGAATTATCGCATGATGCACGGCAAAACTTCGCCGATTAAACACAACGGAAAAGATTTATTCGCCGGAATGCCGAATCCGTTTCCGGCGACGCGTTATCATTCGCTCGTCATCAAACGCGACACGATGCCGGACGTTCTGGAAATCACTGCCGAGACGGACGAAGGCGAAATCATGGGCGTGAAACACAAGACGCTGCCGATTTGGGGCGTGCAGTTTCATCCCGAAAGCATTCTGACGGAAAACGGCCGGACGATTCTGAAAAATTTTCTGAAGTTGAAGTAGCCGCGCCGCGCGCTATAATCAATGGCTCATGCAAATCCATTTGCTTAAATCTAAAATTCATCGCGCGACCGTCACAGGCGGCAACGTGAATTACGAAGGCAGTCTGACAATTTCCGCCGACCTCATGGAAAAATGCGGCTTGCAGGAATATGAAAGAATCCTCTGCGGCAACATGGCGAATGGAAACCGCTGGGAGACTTACGTCATCAAAGGCAAACGCGGTTCCGGCGAAATCATCATGAACGGCGCGGTCGCGCATCTTGGCAAAAAAGGTGATTTGCTGACGATCATGAATTTTGGAATTTTCACCAAAGCCGATGCGAAAAATTGGAAACCGCGCGTCATCGTTCTCGGCAAGGGAAATAAAATTGAAAACAAAAGCGACAAAGCCGCCGAAAAATTGCCTGAATAAATTTTTGTAGCAGCCAGCGTAAGCTGGCTCAAATTTTTTGGTCAGAGCGAACTAACGTTCGCTACTACAAATAAGAAACGCGCCGACTTTCATCAGCGCGTTTTGTTTTGAAATGTAGGAGACGACGTTAGGAGTCTCTAACTTTTAATTTGAGCCTCGTCACCTCGGCTCCTACGGTGAATTACAAATTCTTCGCGGCTTCGTTCCAATTGACGACGTTCCAGAACGCCTTCAAATAATCCGCGCGCTTGTTCTGATATTTCAGATAATACGCGTGTTCCCAAACATCGCAGCCGATGACCGGCTTGCCTTCGCAGCCGGCGATGGCTTTGCCCATCATCGGATTGTCTTGGTTCGCCGTGGAAACGATTTCCAATTTTCCGTTGTTCGAGACGAGCCAGACCCAGCCGCTGCCAAATCGTCCGATGCCCGCCGCTTCAAACTTCGCCTTGAAATCATCGAAGCTGCCGAACGCGGCCTTGATGTCGTCCGCGAGCTTGCCGGTCGGCGCGCCGCCGGCATTCGGGCCGAGAATTTTCCAGAAGAACGAATGGTTGGCATGACCGCCGCCGTTATTGCGGACGGGGCCGCGAATATTTTCCGGCACAGACGCGATGTCTTTGACCAGATCGCAGATGGATTTGCCTTCCAGCGCGGCGTTGCCGGCGATGGCCTTGTTGAGATTGGCGACGTAGGCCGCGTGATGTTTGTCGTGATGGATCTCCATCGTCAACGTGTCAAAGTGGGGTTCGAGCGCGGCTTTGTCGTAGGGCAGGGGTGGTAGTTCGAATGGCATAATTTTTCTTTCGTTAAGGTTTTAATTGTTAAAATTGCTGAACGCAAATTGCGCCAACAGCGGACAAAATGCAAGTGCGGACAACGAATTGCAATCAGGTGAAATACGCAGCGCGGAAAAAAATTCACTTTTTTCGCAATGCTGTCCAAAGCGCAATAATTCCAAGCAGCAGACAAACTCCGACGCCAATCCAAAATTGAAAAGGTTCGTCTGTCTGCAAAACTTCCTTTCCAGTCATTCCTCGCATTCCACCCGAGTGGAATTTTCCGCTCACTATGGCGTTTACTCCTCCATAAAGAAAAAATGCGCCGATGACCAGAAACATGATCCTTATCAAAATAAGCTTGTTCCTTTTATTTTTCATTTCGCCAGTTCCGCAAATTTTTTCAGCAGTTGCAGGCCGCACGCTTTTTCACCGATAAACTTCTCGGCGATGGCGCACGCGATGCACGCGCACGACGCGGAAGACATCCGCAATTTCGTAAATCACGCGATAGTCGCCGACGCGAATGCGCCAGTCATTTTCCGTTCCCGCAAGTTTCCGGCAGCCCGATGGCCGGGGATTTTGTGCGAGCTTTTGAATCGCGGCGATGATGCGGTCGTGAAGGTCGTGCGCGAGCCGTCCCAAATCCTTTTCGGCAGAGCGTTCGAGCAGGATTCTATACACGCGATTTGGATTTTTTCTGCGAGAGATAATCCGCGAGCGGGCGATAATGCAGCGGCTTCCGGCGTGCTTGCTTGAGCCATGCGATGTCGTCGGCGTCTTCCGTGCGCTCAATCAATTCCTCGTAATCCTTGATTGGCAAAATCACGGACACAGGTTTGCCTTTGCGAGTGACGATTTCGGGTTCGGCTAAAGTAATCATAATTTCCAATCGGTTGCCTGAATTTTCACCATTTATACGACATTGCCAAGTTGTTTTTAACCTTTCGCCAGTTCCACGAAATTTTTCACCAGTTGCAGGCCGACCTTCTGGCTTTTCTCCGGGTGAAATTGCGTGGCGTAAACATTGTCGCGCCAGACGGACGACGCAAAGGTGTCGCCGTAATCCGTGCGCGTCGCGATGATGGATTTGTCCGCCGGCTGCGGAAAAAAACTGTGCACGAAATAAACGTAGCTGCCGCTGGCGATGCCGCGATAGAGCGGGCAATCCGTCCGCACGATGTCGAGCTGGTTCCAGCCGATCTGCGGGATTTTCAGCCCGGGTTTTTCCGTGAAGCGGACGACGCTGCCTTGAAAAATTCCGAGTCCGGCGGCGCAGGAATTGAATTCCTCGCTCCGTTCAAACAGCGCCTGATAGCCGACGCAGATGCCGAGAAACGGTTTGCCGGTCTGGATGAAATCGCGCGCGGCTTCGAGCAATTCCTGTTTGCGCAGCGCGTTGATGCAATCGTCGAACGCGCCGACGCCGGGCAAAACCATCGCGCTGCGCATCGCCGATCTCGCGCGGCGTCTGCACGACACGCACGTCGCGCGCCGACCTTGAGCAGCGATTTGTGGACGCTGCGCAAGTTGCCGGAGCCGTAATCAAGAAGGGCGATCATTTTTTGATTTTAAGGCGCGCCGGCATTTCAGCAATTCACGAATCTGGATGATGTGCGCCAAATCTTTATCGCGTCGGAGCGTTTCCTTGCTTTTCAAAATCCTTTCCAGTTTCAGAACGGGGATTTTTTTCCCGCGAAAAATCATTTTGTTTGTGTGCCCGGATTCCGCATTGAATGAACCAATTCCGGCAACGTCTCCAAAAACAAAATTCACAGGTGTTCCGTCCGCCGTATAAACGACTGTGTTTGCGCCGACCGAACAGCCAAGGGAACGCGCGATATTTTGGACACGCATATATTGACGCGAAGGCAAATCAACCCAAATATCAACGTCCATGGTTGTTTCCATGACGCCTTGCACAATGGCCGCAGACATGCCGATCAGCATGTAGCGGATTTTTTCTGCTTCAAGGGCTTCCAATAGCCGAGCGACCGGATGAAGTTTTCGTTGAGTTGCCATCGTTCTTCGGGAGTTGCGGCCAGGCCGAGCGCGTGGACGGATTTTTCGCCGTCGCTCATGCCGCGCACGTGTTTCAACCGCGCCAACATTTTTGCGGCGCGTTGCGGCAATGGCGGCAGGATTTTCGGCTTCCGTTTCACGCAAAGAACATATCAGACCTCTTTCGCAAATTCACGCTCTGTTTTCAAACGCAACTGCCCGCAAGCGGCGTCAATGTCTCCGCCTTTTTCGCGGCGGAGCGTTGCGATGACTTTTTCTTTTTCGAGCGCGTCGAGAAAGGCTTCGCAAACTTCTTCGCTGGGACGTTCCCACGGCAAGCCTTCGACCTTGTTGTAAGGAATCAAATTAACTTTCGCGAAAAGTCTACGCGCGAGCGAGGCGAGCGGTTTGGTCTCCGCGATGGAATCATTCACGCCCGCGATCAAAATATATTCTAGCGTGATCATCCGACCTTTCTCGTGCTGATATTCTTCGCAGGCGTTGACGAGTTCTTTGAGCGGATATTTGCGATTAACCGGCATGATTTTGTTTCGCGTTTCGTCCGTCGCACCATGCAGCGAAATTGCGAGGCGGAATTGCATCGGTTCCTGCGCGAGCTTGCGGATTTGCGGCGCGAGACCGCTCGTTGAGATTGTGATTTTTCGCGCGCCGATTCCGCCGCCCCACGGCGCGTTCAGAATTTTCAACGCCTTTAACAAATTGTCGTAATTCGCCAGCGGCTCGCCCATGCCCATGACGACGATGTTATTAACGACACGGTTTTCAGTCGGCTCAAGACTTTTTTCTTTGGGTTGCGTAACGTGCCAGCGTTCGACGGACAAAATTTGTTCAACAATTTCATTCGGCGTAAGATTTCGTTTCCAGCCGTCGAGGCCGCTCGCGCAAAATTTGCAGCCGTAGGCGCAGCCGACTTGCGTGGAAATGCAGAGCGTGTGGCGGTCGCTGGCCTCGCCGTAAAGCGCGGGATTGGCGGGGATCAAAACGCTTTCGATGAGCGAATGGTCGTGCAGCCGCCAGAGAAATTTCTGCGTGGTGTCGTGCGAGCCTTGCTTGCGGACGAGTTCGAGGGTTTGCAGCGAAAAGCTTTCGTGCAGTTTTTCGCGCAATTGTTTCGGAAGATTTGTCATCGCATCCCAACTTGTCACGCGCTGGACATAAAGCCAGTCGAGCAATTGTGCGACACGGTAAATCGGTTGCTCCCAAGTTTTGAACTGGGATTCGATTTCTTCACGCGTCAATGATTTGATGTCGGTCGGCACGCGAAGATTTTATCCGTGATCTGGCATGGCAGAAACATTTAATTGTCGTAAGGCTGCTTCATCGCGTTTTGAATGCGATGAAAGTCAGGTAATTCTGCGTTTGGAACCGGTAGTCCCAAATCATCACTCGTTTTTGGATACGCCCATTTCCAATGTTCAACGTGGCCGTCGGCAAAAGAAAGATTCGCGCCCCGACTATGCCGGTCAGACGGCATATCCCACCAGATGTTTTGCTCAAAAACTCCGCCGACTGGAGGATTGCCAAAATCTGCGTCTTGAATTGTTTCCGCGCTTTCATCAATGAAAACAAATAGATCGCTCAAGGCGGGATGCCGGACTTCCGTGTATTTAGTCCAAGCCGGGATAAGCCCGTAATATTCCGGATCGCCCTGCGGATTGCCATTGATTGACTGGCTTAAATTGTAACTCCGCCAGCGCAATTGCGTCAACGGCTGTCCGTTTGGAGTTTCCAAAGTGGACTGGTCCGCCGGGCAATGGTAAATCGGAAGCGACTTATTATATTGAAACAGCAGTCCGTTGACAATATTGGAAGGGTCAATCTCCGTGTCCGCATCAACGTCAGGCAGCCACGATCCCCCGGGAAGCGCAGACCAGACGGGGCCGTTTGTGGTCATGATAAAAATTGCAATGGAATTGTTGGGCACGAAATAATCATTGTTGTCCCCGACGTAAAGGTGCAGGCAAAGTTCAAGCTGCTTCAGATTATTTAGACAGGCGATAGTTTGCGCTTGGTTTTTAGCCCTGTTTAATGCAGGCAACAGTAATGCCGCCAAAATTGCAATGATGGCAATGACGACGAGCAATTCAATGAGCGTGAACGCGGCGTTATGGCTGCGTAATCGCGGCTTTTCACAACGCTCTGTCAGGTCACAAATCATCTTGAAACGTAAACGTAAAATACGTCCGCCCGTGTGAACCGCCAGCAAAATTTCAGCGACCTTTTGCGCTCCAAAAATTAATACGTCAGCAATTCCAAATCACGCAATCCTTCGTTGCCAAGTTCCCAATGGCTTCCGCGTTTCACAACCAGTCTGCGGCAGGGATTCGCTTTTTCCTCGGTTTCGTTGACGGAGAGCAATTGAAATTTGGTGCGACTTTTGATTTCAGATTCCGCGCGTGGCATAAGCACAAACGCAACGCCATTGTAATTCAAAACAATTTCATAGCCGGC
The DNA here is from genome assembly GCA_963746345.1 of uncultured Verrucomicrobiae bacterium. Classification (GTDB taxonomy): domain Bacteria; phylum Verrucomicrobiota; class Verrucomicrobiia; order Limisphaerales; family UBA11358; genus UBA11358. The sequence goes on along the minus strand of CAVVAN010000004.1, from coordinate 480,357 downwards.
GACGCCTTCTTTTTCGGCTTTTGGATTTTTCAGGACGAGCATCGGATAGCGTTTCAAATAAGGAAAATTTGTCGCGCGCACGAGCACGCGGCAAAGCTCGGTCTGGCTGCGAACGAAATTCAGCAGGCTGAAATTCGTGCCTTGCGCATGTTCGTCGAGCAAAATCTCGCGTGGGTCGAGACCGTTGAGATTTTGACCGTTCCATTCACCATGATCATTGCGTTCGGTGGAGTTTTTCTTGAACCACGCCGCAAAGTTGTCGTTGACGAGCACGTTCAGTTCAAAATGAACGTGCGCGCGCCATTTAGCGATGCTTTCGGCGGTGTTCGAGGTGCGGCCCATCGTGGCGATGACTTCGCCAGCTTTGGACTTGTTCGCCAATTTTTAATCCGGGACGCATCGCGCTCAAGTGCGCGTAAAGCGAATAAATTTCCATGCCTTCAACGACGTGACGAATGACGATGTAATTTCCGTAATTCGATAATTGCGGTCGTATGCTGAAATAAACGACCGTGCCGTCGGCGGTGGCCATGACGGGATCGGTCGGTTCGCCGCGCCGGTCGGTTTGCAAATGGCGGATGTCGAGGCCTTCGTGCATTTGCCGACCGTCGCTGCGCACGCAGCCGAAACTGCCGCTCGTCCACGGCTTGTCCGGCGCGGTCGGCGCGAAAAATTTTAATTCGTTGCCCGGTTCAAACAGGGCGTGATTGGCCGTTGGAAATTGAAACGGCGATTGCGCGAAAAGATTGGCGCAAAAAAATAAAACCAGCGCGAACAATAAAATGGCGCGGTGGACGACGGACGGAATCATTGGAGCGAACTCTTGTTGATTTTGGCCGTGACGTTATTAAGACCGAGCACAAGCTGATCGGCTTCGTCGCGGGAGCAATCAGGCGTGAAGGCCAGCGTGCCGCTGCCGATGCGATGGGTGATGAGCGGCGCGGCGAGCCATCGGCCATTGGAAAGTTTGTCGCCCCATTGGCCGAAAATGACCAGATGTTTTCCGGGATTGGAGGCGGAATACTGTTCGAGCAGCGACGCGCTGATTTCATCGAATTTCACCTCGATGGCGAAACCGCCCGGCGTGTCAATGACTTTGGCGGTGACGAGATTTGCTTCCGTCAAAATCGGTTCATTCACAATGGTCACGAGCACGGGATCGGAACGCAGCAACGAAATGGTTTGCGTCGAACCGGCGACGCTGGAACCGGCTTCGATATGCACGCGCAGCGCGCCAACGACTTCCTTGGCCTTTTCTTGCGCCTTCTCCTGATCGGTTTTGCAGCCGCAGAGCAATGCCAACGCCGCTGCCATCGTGAAATAAATGTTGAATCGTCGCTCGCAAACTTTCATAGTGCATCCACAAAACCGCAACCCGCGAACAAAGTAAAGACACTTATGGGAAAACAACTCAACAAAGCCATCAAACGCCAACGCCGCCAGAAATACATCAAACGCAAAACCGCCCGCGCCAAGGCCAAAAGACCCGCGCCGAAAAAAGCGTCCTGACGCGCGTTTTTGAAAATAAAAGGCCGTCCGTTTGGATGGTTTTTTATTTTAACGCTTGCGCAAAGCGAAAATCGAACGCACATCCACCGGCGGCGTGTCCATGATAAAATGGATGGCGATGATTTCCGCGTTCGTGATGAGTGCGACGATTGCGAGTGCGATGACCGCCCAGCTTCCGGCGTTGAAGACGAGCAATGCGATGAGCGCGGCGAGCAGGCAGAGACCGTAAAACTTTGCCAGATACGAATGTGTGGCCGGATATTTTCCAAAGCGGATGAAACTCACGAAAATGGAAGCCGCTTCGGAAATCAATATCAGCGCAATCGCCGGCCAGTTTTGCGCGATGACCGGTTTGCACAGCAACCACGCGACGGCGAGAATGAACAGATAATAAATCACGTCCGTCACACTGTCATAGCGGCGAAGCGCAGGCGTGGCCACGCCGAACCGCCGCGCGAGAATGCCGTCATAAATATCCGAAAGCGTGGCGATGATAAGAATCGGCAGATAAATCCAGCGCGGAACATTCGTCAGCGCACAAAACAAAGCGACCGGGCCGAGGAGCAGCCGCAAAGTTGTGAGCGCGAATGGAAGGTGGCGTTTTAAGTGCAAAATCAATGGCAAATCAAAATAAAAAAGCTTTGTGAAAATTAAAGAGGATCAAGTTTCAGGTGGTCTTTATTTTTTTCTGCCTAAATATACTGCAAGCACTAATAAAACAGTAGAAATTGATCTCGCCACCGACCAAAGAAGCTTAAACACTGCATTCACTGTAGTCATTGTTTCAGGATCGTTCGCCACCATTTGCCGTGCTTCTCTATAAGCGAGAGGATATAAAACCAGAAGAATTAAGGTAAATACACACGCTACAATCACGCATAGAGAAGCTGGTGTTGCTCTTTGCCAGAAAATAAAAGCCGCTATGATGCAGCCTAAACAAGTTAAGATAAGTGGAAGTTCAACGAGGAGTTCTCGCAGTAAGAAGAGTATCATATTATTATTTAGCAATTCTGCATCTCGAAAATTTTCCTGTCGAGCGAGATTTTTCTGAATTCCGCATATTACTCGGACATCACAATTTGGCGATTCGCAATCAAACGTCACCGAATCGTGAGTTGACCTTCGCGCCGCGCCGCGTTTAACTGTCGTCATGAAATCGTTCGTGCCGTTGATGCTTTTGCTTGTGGGAATTTTTGCCGCCGGTTGCGCGCATCAGCAATCGCTATTTGCGCCCGTGCCGGTTCGATCCGCGCCAACTTTTTCTCAAACGATTGTCACGCCAGACAATTCGCTGTCGGGCAAAGTCGTTTCGTATAATTCCGTCGGACGGTTTGTTGTTTTGGGCTTTCCCGTCGGCCCGATGCCAAAAATGGATCAAACACTTTTCCTTTACCGCGCCGGTTTGAAAGTCGCCGAAATCAAAATCACCGGCCCGCAACGCGATAATAATACCGTGGCGGATTTAGTCAGCGGCGAGGCGCAAGTCGGCGACGAAGTGCGCGACCAGTAAATTATTCCCCGGCCTTCGGCGATTTTTCCACGAGCGGCTTCACCGTTTTGGGCAATGCAACTTTTTGGTAGGGCGTGTGGAGATTGAAATAAATTCCGCACATCGGGCGTGTCTCGTCGCACTGGCTCAAAATGATCGTGACGTGCTTGTCCAGCGCGATGCCGTGACGCAATCCTTCGCCGCGATTTTCGTAAGCCTTGATCGCTTTCGCCACGAGCGAATTCAGCGACACCTCGAAATCCTCCGGCGTTTTGCCGATGCACACGACATATTTGTCATACGCCTTGATCGCCTCGGCAACTTCCCGTTTGAAAGTTTCAATCGTCACAAAAATAAATCTAAAGAATCCGCACTGAAAAATAAAATCAATTTTCTAAATTTTCCATTCGCTTCAATTTAGGCCGCGGCCCGAACAATGCCGTGCCAATTCGCACAATGGTCGCGCCTTCTTCAATCGCCACTTCAAAATCGCCGCTCATGCCCATGCTCAAATGCGGCAACGGCGCGCCGACGACTTGTTCGCACCGCGTTTTCAATTCGCGCAATCGCTGGAAATACGGTCGCGCCTTTTCCGGCTCCGAACTCCACGGCGGCACGGTCATCAACCCGCGAACTTCCAAACGCAGCAACGCGTTGATTTCCTTCAACTCCGCCAGCAATTTTTCCGGCTGATAACCAAACTTGCTCGCCTCGCCCGCGACGTTGACTTCCAGCAGAATCGGCATCCGTTTCGCCGCCTGCTCGCAACGATTGTTGATTTCCTGCGCCAGCGGCAAGCTGTCCACGCTTTGGATCATTTCAAAAAATTCCACCGCGTCGCGGACTTTGTTCGATTGCAAATGCCCGATGAAATGCCAGCGCAATTTTCCCGGGCACAAAGGAATTTTCGCCTTCGCCTCCTGGATTTTATTTTCGCCAAAAAAATTCAAGCCCAGTTGCGCCGCCGCCGATACGATTTCCGGCGGCTGACTTTTCGTGACCGCGAGCAAAGTGACGGAATTCGGTTCGCGGTCACTGCGGTCGCACGCGGCTTTGATCCGCTGCCGGACTGAATTCAAGTTTGTCGCCAAATCCATGAACGGAAATTAACCACCAAGACACAAAGATACAAAGTTTTCTTGGTGACTTGGTAGCTTGGTGGTTAAATTTTCCCATGAATTACTGGCTCGTGAAATCCGAACCCGAAGCCTATTCGTGGTCTCAATTCGTGAAAGACGGCAAAACCGCGTGGACTGGCGTGCGCAATTTCGCGGCGCGGAACAATCTGCGCGCGATGAAAAAGGGCGATTTGGTTTTCTTTTATCACAGCGGCGAACAAAAATCCGTCATCGGCCTCGCGCGTGTGACGAAAGAATTTTATCCCGACGCGACGGCGGACGAAGGCGATTGGTCGTGCGTGGATTTGAAGGCGGAAAAAGTTTTGGCCAAACCCGTCACGCTCGCGCAAATCAAAGCCGAAAAAATTCTCAGGGAAATGGTTCTGGCAAAACAGTCGCGTCTATCCGTGTCGCCTGTGACCGGAACACAGTTTGAACGGCTGTTACGATTGGCCGAAACAAAACCCTGATATTTTTTTCGTATTTACAGAATTGACGCCATTGTCTGGTATTGCCATTCTTTCCGCATGAAATCCATCGCGACACTCTTCGTGTTCGTCGCCGTTTTAGCTCTGCAATTTTCCACTGTCGCGCAGGACAACCCGCCTGCCATTGCGTCGTCGGTGCACCAAAACACCGCTATCATTCCCGTGCCGCGCACCGACTGGTCAACCAACCGCCAATCACTCGTGCTCCAGCGCGCCAGGGAAAATCCCGGCGATTATGACATCGAGTTCATCGGCGACTCCATCACGGATTTCTGGGAAAGCACAGGCAAAAATGTGTGGTCGGAATTTTACGGTCGGCGCAAGGCCATCAACATGGGCGTCAGCGGCGACCGCACCCAGCACGTCCTCTGGCGTTTTGAGCACGGCCAACTCGACGGCATCAAGGCCAAGGTCGCCGTCCTCATGATCGGCACCAACAATTCCAACAACCGTGACAACACCGAGGCCGAAATTTTGGAAGGCGTCACCGCCATCGTGAATCAAATCCGCGTCCGCCAGCCCGATGCAAAAATAATTTTGCTCGGCATCTTTCCGCGCGGCCAGACGTTCAGCGCGCAACGCGGAAAAATCCTGCAAGTGAACCAGGCGCTCGCCAAGCTCGACGACGGCAAAAATATTTTCTACATGGATTTCGGCTCGCAGTTGATTGAAGCCGACGGCACGATTTCCAAAAACATCATGCCCGATTATTTGCATCCCAGCGAAGCGGGTTACAAAATCTGGGCGGAAGCGATCGAACCCAAGTTGAAAGAACTGCTCGGCGAAAAATGACCGGCGGCGAGTCGAGTCGGTTCAAAAAATTTCCTCAATGGCTTCGCGCAACGCGAAAACCATTTTCTTTATTTGTGCGGTCGTCGTGCAATACGGCGGCATCAGCACAATCACGTTTCCGATTGGGCGCGTCAGCACGCCGCGCCGCGCCATCGCTTCGCACACGCGAATGCCCGCTCGCTCGCGCAAATCAAACGGCTCGCGCGTCCGCCAGTTTTTGACCAGCTCAATTCCGGCAATCAAACCGACCTGCCGGATGTCGCCGACGTTTGGCAATGACCAAAGCGATTTCAATTCGTCGCGCAAATTTTTTTCAAGATTCCGCCGTGCGCGAATCGAATTTTCGCTTTGCAAAATTTCCAGGCTCGCCAGCGACGCCGCCGCGCCGAGTTGATTGCCGGTGAAACTGTGGCCGTGAAAAAATGTTTTGAACTCCTCATATTCGCCGAGAAATGCGTCAAAAATTTTTTGCGTCGTCAACGTCGCCGCCATCGGCAGATAACCGCCGGTCAATCCTTTTGCGACACAAAGAAAATCCGGCTGAACATTTTCATGCTGGCAAGCAAACGTCTTTCCGAGTTCGTGCCAAATCCCGTCATCACTTCGTCTGCAATCAGCAACGCGCCGTGGCCGCGCGCGATTTCCGAAACTTGTTTCAACCAGCCTTTCGGCTGCGGAATCATTCCCGCCGCGCCTTGCATCAGCGGCTCAAAGACAAATGCGGCGAACGGATTTCCTTTTTTCTTTTGCGCGGAAATTTTTTGCTCCACTTTGCCGACGCATTCCCAATTGCATTTGCGATAATTCCGCGCGTCGTCGCGTTCCGGCTTGGCGCGGTTGAACGGACAGCGATAACAATACGGCGACATGACCTTGTCCGTCTTGAAAAGCATTCCGCGATAAGCTTTGTGAAATAAATCAATATGGCCGAGCGAAACCGCGCCAATGGTGTCGCCGTGATACGCGCCGTCGAGCGAAAGAAATTTCGGCTTGCGGATTTTCTTGCCGCGCGTGCGCGCGTAAATTCGTAAGCCAGTTTGAACGCGACTTCGAGCGCCGTCGAACCGTCGTCGCTGAAAAAAAACTTTTTCAGTTTCGAATTTGCCGCTTTGCGATTTCGCGATTGGCGACTTTCACCAATTTTTCCGCCAGCAAACTCGCCGGCTCATTCGCAAATCCCAACGCGGAACTGTGGGCGATTTTTTTTAACTGCCGCGAAATTGCGGCGTTGATTTTTGGATTTTGATGCCCGTGCAGATTTGTCCAGATGGAAGAATTGGCGTCGAGATATTTGCGGCCTTGAACGTCGCGCAGCACCGCGCCTTTGCCGGACGCGATGACAATCGGCTCGCGCTGCAGCCAGTCGCGCATCTGCGTGAACGGATGCCAGACATATTTATGGTCGAGTTGGGCGAGCTTGTTCATGGCGATTTCAAATTTAAGATTTCCAATTTCAAATCGTTCAGCGCGCGGACAAGTTCCGCCACGTCCGCCGTCGGAATGCGCGGCGGTCAAAGTCACGCGCAACCGCGCCGCGCCGCGCGCGACAGTCGGATAACGGATGGCGGGAACGAAAATGTTTTGTTCGCGCAATTTTGTGGCAGCGTCAACAGCCGTGTTTTCATCGCCGAGAATCAAAGGAACGATGGCGCTTGGAAATTTTGAGTTTTGAACTTTTGAATTTTGAATTCAATTCTGTGACGCGCTGCACAAAGTTTTTTACGCAGCGCTTTCGCCTTCTGCTGATTGCACCAATTGAATTCCCGCCGTGGCGGCGGCGGCGGCCGCCGGAACGGGCGCGGTGGAGAAAATAAAACTGCGGGCGCGATTGACCAGAAAATCAATCAACGCGCGCGAGCCGCAAATGTAACCGCCGCTCGCGCCGAGCGCCTTGCCGAGCGTGCCCATTTGGATTTCAATTTGATCGCTCACGCCAAATTCTTCCGCGAGGCCGCGCCCATTTTTGCCGAAAATCCCGGTCGCATGCGCTTCGTCCACCATCAGCCACGCGCCGTATTTTTCCTTGAGCGCGACGATTTCGCGCAGCGGCGCGGCGTCGCCATCCATTGAAAAAATGGATTCGGTGACGATCAGAATTTGCGATTTGCGATTTCCGGTTTCGCGATTTATGCCGCCCATTTCAATTTTTCTTCCAAATCATTCAAATCGTTGTGGGCGAAGACGCGAAGTTTTGCGCCGGACAAGTCGCGCGGCGTCCACGATGCAGGCGTGAACCAGTTTGTCGAGAATGATGATGTCATCCTTGCCGAGCAGCGCGCAAATCGTGCCGATGCGCGGCGGCGTAGCCGGTGGAAAATGTCAGCGCGGCTTCGGTTTTTTTGAAAGCGGCGAGCGTTTCTTCCAGTTCGTGAAACGGCGCGAGCGAGCCGCAAATCAAGCGCGACGCGCCGGCGCCCGCGCCAAATTTTTCAACGGCTTTGATGGCGGCTTCTTTCAAGTGCGGGATGATTGGCCAGGCCGAGATAATCGTTGGAGGAAAAATTGAGAAAAGTTTTGCCGCCGATTTTGATGCGCGGGACTTGCGGCGGAATCCACGCGGCGCAGTTCGCGGAACAAATTTTGTTCGCGCAAGCGGTTCGAGCGTCGTTGAATTCGTCGAACGAAGTCACGGAATTTACGATTGACAATTTATGATTTACGAGCGAAAAGATTGCGCGCATTCGCAATCGTCAAATCATGCCGGCGGAATTGCCCAGTGTCCGTCAATCATGCTGGCGGTCACGTTGCCGGAATGGCGAGCACAGCTTCGTAAACGTCGGCAATTTTTCCGGCGAATGGAATTGCGATCAAATCGGCAAAAGCATTTTTGGAAAGTTCGCCGACTTGTCCGGCCAGGCCGAGGGCGCGCGCGCCGTTGACGGTGGCCATTTGTAAAATTTCGTCCGGCGAAATGTTTTGGATCAGCTTGCGGCGAGCGCGCGCATTTCCTCGAACATATTGAGTTCGGGTTTTTGTTTTCCGATTTTGCGCGTGGTGGCGAGGCTGTCGGTGCCGAGGCAAATGTTCACGCCGGCGTTGGCCAGGCGTTCGCGCGGAAACGGTGCATGCCGGAAATAATCGTGGCTGCGCGGGCAATGGACGACGCTGGTCTCGTTTTTCGCCAAGCAAGCGTGGCGTCGCCGCGCGCGAGATAGTTGACGTGGACGGCGAGGACGTTTTCGCCGAGCAATTCTGTTGCGCGGCGAAATGTTGCGACGGGCGAGCCGAGGCCGCAATCGGAATTGTCGCGCTCGTTGCGCTTGCAGCCAGTCGTGCATTTTGCCGCGCGCGTGCGTGAACATTTCAAATTCCTGTTCGGATTCGGCGATGTGCGTGCGTGATCGCGCCATTTTCTTTTGCGCGCGATTTCGGCGGTGAGCCGCAGCAATTCGGGCAAAGTGGAGTAGGGCGCGTGCGGCGAAAGCGAGGCGCGGTAGCGCGCGTGCGTGAGCGAATCAATTTTTTCGACGGCTTCGCGCAAGAATTTCCTTCGGCTTGCGTTGGGCGCGGATGCCGGTCATTTCGAGAAATGAAAAAACGCGCAGCGGCGTGGCGTCCCAGACTTCCGGCAGCAAATCCGGCATGGCTTCGATGTCGGCGACGGTGGTCGTGCCGGTTTTCAAAAGCATGTTGCGCGCCGTGCAGCCAGGAGCGGGCGTAGTCGGAATAACTCCACGCGGTTTTGGCGGCGGTGATGAGCGGAATCCAGTCGGTGAATGTTTTTGGCGGCGGCAATTCCCCGGCCATGTCGGTGTAATCGAGATGGCAATGGGCGTTGACGAGGCCGGGCAGCAAGATGACTTCGCCGAGATCGAGAATTTTTTCGCCGGCGAATTGCGATCGCAAATCCGGCCACGGGCCGACGGCGCGGATTTTATTTCCGGAAATGACGACCGCGCCGTTTTCAATCGGCGGCGCGGTGATGGGCAAGAACGTCGGGCGCGAAGAATCACTGGTTAAACTCCGGCGTTCGACGCTTGGACGTTTTTGAGCTTGGCGGCGTCCTTGTGCTTGCGCGCCTTGTGCTTGTTGTGGCGCTTGCGGATTTGCTGCTCGATTTTTTTGGTCACGCGGTCAATGGCCGCGTACAGGTCGCTTTCGCCGTCCTCGGCAAAAAGATCCGGGCCGCGCACGGCGAGGCGCATGGAGCAACTGAATTGTTTTTCCGGCACGCGCGTATGGTCGTGTTCGAGCGTGACGCGGGCGTCAATGGCGCGCGGTCGAAGTGTTCCAGCTTTTCGAGCGTTTGACGACGTGATCTTCGATGGCTTTGGTGAGGGTCACATTGTGCGTCGAAAGAATCAGTTTCATAGACTAAAGATGCAATCGGCGCGTGGAAAAATCCAGTTTTTCCTTTGAATTAAATCTCTGACAGCGAGATTCATGCCAATTTTACTTGTGTTCTGCCGGAATCTGGGTTAAACTGCTTCGCAAATGGCATTCAGGGTCTGCAACTGTCGCAAGCGGCTGACGCAATCGCTGGTGCTGGCGCCGCAACTGCAGCAATCGCTGGCGTTGCTGCAGGCGCCGACGCTCGAACTCAAGGCGCTCGTCGAACAGGAACTTGCAGCAAAATCCCGTGCTCGAGGAAGTCGATTGGCGCGGACATGGAAATGCGCGAAAAATCCGATCGGCGACGACGAGTGACACTGCCGCCAACGCCCGATCTCGCCGAACCGCCGGACGATGTGAAATTTGATTCCGACAACTCGAAAAAGGAACGCCGCCGAACCCGTGGATGATTTTCAGGCGGAGTTCGACAAGCTCGTGCAACTGGACCAGGAATGGCGCGATCATTTTTCGCAGACCAACGCTCCCGATCCGCCAGTCCACCGAAGACGAGGAAAAGCGGCAGTTCATGTTTGATTCGCTCACGGCGGAAACCTCGCTCGCGCAAAATCTGATGGATCAGGTGCGCGAATCCGATTTGACGCGAAGAGCAGCGCGCATCGCCGAACTGCATCATCGGCAACATTGACGATTACGGTTATCTCAAGGCGACGGTTGAGGAACTGGCGGCTTCCAACAAGTCTGCCGGCGGAAAAAATTTCCGAAGTGCTGAAAGTCATCCAGACTTTTGATCCGCCGGGCGTCGGCGCGCGCGATTTGCGCGAATGCCTGATGCTCCAGCTGGAACGCGCCGGCGAGCAGGAATCGCTCGAATACCGCATCGTGCGCGATTACATGGAAGCGCTCGGCAAACGGCGCATCCCCGAAATCGCGCGCGGCACCGGCCGCGACGATTGAAGAAGTGCAGGAAGCGCTCGGCACGCATCGGGCGGCTGGAACCGCGCCCGGGCGCGCCTTTCTGCCGGACACGGACCAATATGTTTTGCCCGAAGTTTTTGTGCAAAAAGTCGGCGACGATTTCACGGTCACCACCAACGACGAACACATTCCGCATCTGCGCATCAGCAACGTCTATAAAGATTTGATGTCCGCACGGCGAAAACAACGCCGAGGTGAAAAATTACATCCGCGAAAAAATCCGCGCCGGAAAATTTCTCATCAAGAGCCTGCACCAGCGCCAGCAGACCATTTTGAACATCGGCAAGGAAATCGTCAAACGCCAGCGCGATTTCATGGAAAAAGGCGTCGCGTATTTGAAACCGATGACGATGGCGCAGGTGGCCGATGTCGTCGGCGTCCACGAAACGACCGTGAGCCGCGCCGTTTCCGGCAAATACATGGAGACGCCGCAGGGCATCTTCGAGATGAAATTTTTCTTCACCGCCGGCCTTCAGACCACCAGCGGCGACGGCGTTTCCAACACCAGCGTGAAGGACATGATCGCCGAAATTTTCAAGGCCGAAGATTCCGCCAAGCCGTTGTCCGACCAGGAAGTTGTGAAAATGCTCGGCGAAAAGGGCATCACCATCGCCCGCCGCACCGTCGCCAAATACCGCGACGAACTGAACATCCTGCCGTCGAATCTGCGCAAGGTTTATTGAAAGTTTTGCAATCTATGGGTGTTAGGCCCGCAAATCACTTATCTGCTGAAAGTAGTTCCTGGGTCTAAAAACTGCCAACCGGAATTTGACCAATGTGGCGGCGGATCATTCCAATGAGGATTTACCGAAGCGCACCCTGCACAAGCTAAAATCAAACTACAAAGCACGAAAGCGAACCAGCGTTGTGATTTTAGCCGAGACGTATTAATGAGTATGGTCTTATATGAGTGCATACACTTATGGCCTAACAAGAGGTCAGCCTCGTTTATTAGGAATGTAACTGTTTGTCGAGCGTAAAGTTTATTCAATTATGACGTTTGATTCGCTGTCGACAAAGACTTCAAATTTATTTCTTCTGCGATTCCGCCTTCGTCGCCGCTTGAAGCGCGTCGAGTTCCTCGCGAAATTCTTCCTTCTTTTTTCGTTCCATCCGGTCAATGAACAAAATGCCGTTCAAATGATCCACTTCATGCTGCACCGCGCGCGACAGCAAACCGCCCGCGCGAAATTCAACCGGCTTTAATTTTTCGTTTAACGCCTTCACGTCCACAAATTCTGGCCGCGAAATTTCCGCGTAAATTTCCGGAAAGCTCAAACAACCTTCGCCGCCAGCGACCATTTCGCCGGTCGGTTTGATTTCAGGATTGATGAGAACCAGCGGCATGATTTCGTTCACGTCGGCGGACTTGCCTTTGAGTTCGAGCGTGGACGGACGATCTTTGGCCGCTTCGCGCACGTCAATCACCGTGAGTTGCAGCGCACGCCCGACTTGCTGCGCCGCCAGCCCGACGCCATTTTTCTCGCGCATCGTCTCGAACATGTCGGCGATGAGTTTTTTTATTTCCGGCGTGATTTTTTCTATCGCCGCGCCTTTTTGCCGGAGAACCGGATGGCCATATTTGACGACGGGCAGAATCATTTTATTTTTGCGAAGCCGGCCATGCGCGCAACATTTTCGCCAAATCGGAAATGCTCGGACTTTTTGCCGTGCGAACGTAATGGCCGCTGGTCGTAACGCCTGTCAAAACGCTTTGCGCGTTGTCCAAGCCGAGCAGTTTGCCGAGGCAAAAGCCTGAATTAAAATGATCGCCCGCGCCCGTCGTGATGACCGGTTTCGGCGTGAACGGCCCTTCGACCAGCGAAACCGCGCCTTGGCTCGCGGCCAGCGCGTAACTGACCGGATGAACCAAAAGCGTGCTCACCGGCACGCGCTGATTGATTTCCAACGCCAGCTTGGAAAGTCCTCCCGGTGTTTTATCCTGCGTGTTCAATCCCAGCACGTCGCCGATTTCGTAAGCTTCTTTTTCGTTCAGACCCAAAACAGCATCGAAATATTTTTCAAATTTCGCAATCGTCTCCAACGCGCCGCGAATGTCTTCCGGCTTGCGTTTTTCCGGGTCGGCCAGATCAAAAAAGATTGTGCGACGCTTTCCTTTGAACGTCGGGCAAATTTCCTTCAACGCAGCTTCCCAGATTTCACCCATGTAAGAGAGCATTGTCCAATTCACAAAACCCACCAAATCAGAAGCGCTGAATTTCTCCGCAAATTTTTCGCGGCCAAAACGCGACTGAATGTTCGCCCAGTTCACGTCCTTGAGCGACGAACTTTTGCCCAGCATGATTTTGCCGTCCTCAAATTCCAGCGCGTCCGTGTGTCCGGGTTCGGCGATGGAATGAACCTCCGCCATTTTTGAAAAATCCAAAAAAACCGGATTCAATTGAGGCCAGCCGAGATTGCCGAGGTAGGTGACCTTCAATCCAAAACTCGCCAGTGCGTTGGCCATGATTGGGCCGTTTCCGCCGAATTTTGTGACCCGATTGACGATTTCGATGTTCGTGCTTTGGCCCGCCGCCGCAGAGATGCGCTCGCCAAATTTTGAAATTGTGGTCAGCCGTTGAAACGATTCCGCGCTGTCGCGCTTGTCCACGACGTGCAGAATTTCATCCACAAAACCGTCCAGGCCGACGAACGCGGACATTTTTTTTGCCGCCGCTTCTCCGGCCAATAATTTTTGTGCGCACTGCTCGCGCAGTTCAGGAGTGTTCATTTGTGAGATTTTGCCGGAACAAATCGCCGCGCGCAATTTTTAATCCGCTGAAACGCCAAGAATTTGCAAAATCCGTTCCAGTTCCGCGTCGCTGAAAAACGAAATTTCCAGCGAGCCTTTGCCCTGCGCGTAATTCAATTGCACTTTTGTGGCGAACATTTCGCGCAGGCGCGCCTCCAAATCCGCGACGTGAGGATCGCCAACCGGCGCGGCGACGCTTTCCGGCTGCGCGCGGCTTTGCGCGAGCCGCGCGTTTGCAGCTTGGCGACCAAGCCTTCCGTCTGCCGGACGTTCAAGCCTTCCTTGATGACGCGCTCGGCGGCGAGTTTCTGATTTTTTTCATCGGCCAGTCCGAGAATCACCTTCGCGTGGCCGACGGAAATCCGGCCTTCGCGGACAAAATTTTGCATCGCTGGCGGCAATTTTAGCAGGCGCAGCGCATTGGCCACGGCGGCGCGGCTTTTGCCGACCTTTGAGCGCGATCTCTTCCTGCGTGAGTTGAAATTGTTCCGCCAATTGCGCGTAACCGTGGGCCTCTTCAATCGCATTCAGATTTTCGCGCTGCAGATTTTCGATGAGCGCGAGTTCCAGAACCGCGCGGTCGTCCGCTTCGCGCGCGATGACGGGAACTTCCGGCAATTGCAAAAGCTGCGCCGCGCGCCAGCGGCGTTCGCCGGCGATCAATTCAAAAAAATCCGTCGCGCTCGCGAACGATGAGCGGCTGGACGATGCCTTGTTCGCGGATGGAATCGGCCAGTTCGCGCAAAGATTCGTCGGAAAATTCCTTGCGCGGCTGGAGCGCGGACGGACGGATTTGATTCAACGGCACGCGCTGCACGCGCTCGCGATTGTCCGGCGCGGGCGACGGAGCTGCGGGAAGCAGGTTGGTTGAATGGCTGGCGCGGGCGCGGGTTGAGCGAGCGGATTTCCGCCCAGCAATGCGCCCAGACCGCGACCCAAAGCAGGTTTTGCCATGCGCGCAGAGTGTCGCAGGGCGGGGAAGTTGTCAATTTGAAGCGAAAATCAACTTGGCAAAATCCTCGCGAAATGATTCAATGGAAACGTTCAGATGAAAACCTTGCTGCCAGCGGCAATGATTTTTTGCGGCTTGTTCACCGCAGTTAATTCTGCTCTTGCCCAAACTTGGACGACAAACAGCCTGCCGGATGGAAATGGGCAGGCTTTTGCTTCGTCGGCAGATGGGAGTAAACTATATTTTTCAACGAGTGGTGGTTTTTATGCTTCAACAAATTCAGGAATTACTTGGGAAAGGCTTTTGAACATTTCTTTTGGAGTTAGTTCCGTGGCATTGTCGGCAGATGGGAATGAACTGCTCTTGTGTAATGGTGCCTACAAATTTTATACTTCGACAAATGGCGGAGTTACTTGGATTACAAATAGTGTTTCTCTTGAGAATAATGCTTCTGCTGCTTCATCAGCGGATGGGAGTAAATTATTTGTATTAACAATAAGCGGCGGTCTTTATGCATCAACTAATTCGGGAATTGGGTGGTATTTTGTCAATAGTAGATATGGAAATACGCTGGCTTGTTCAGCAGATGGAACCAAATTGGTGGCAGGACTTAATAACGGTGGGATTTACAGTTCGACTAATTCGGGAGTCACTTGGGAAACGAACAATTTGCCCAACACGAATTGGTTCCGTGTTACTTCAACAGCGGATGGTAATAAATTGCTGGCTGAAGCTTCGTATGAAGATTTTGTCTCAACGAATTCTGGAAGTGCATGGACACAGATTACAAATGATAGTAATCTGTTTGTTGTTGGTTGGACCGAAGATGGAACTAAATTAGTGGCATTTTCATTCACTAACGGTGTGGTTTATACCTCGGTTGATTTAGGAGCCACTTGGACGGCAACCGGAAACGCAACGAATTCTAATTTGTTAAATGGTTTCTCTTTTGCCGCGCTTTCAGCGGATGGAAGCAAGTTGTTCGTTTCAGCTGCTCTTGGCAGTCCAAACTATGTTTACACTTGGCAGTCAACACCGTCACCGCAATTGAACCTCACTGCTTCAAGCAATAGCCTCGCTTTTTCATGGCTGATTCCTTCGACAAATTTCGTGCTACAACAGAATTTGGATTTGACCACGACGAATTGGGTTGCATTGACGAATCAACCAACGCTCAATCTTACGAATTTGAATGATGAAGTGGTTCTTCCGCAAACCAACAGCAGCAGTTTCTTTCGGCTCATAGCGCAATAAGAAGTTTGCACCACGAATTTATTTATCCTTTAGACTTCGGGCATTGAACTCTAATCTTCGCGCGTGAGCAAAAGCAAGCGCATCGCCGCACTGATGGCTTTACTTTCCGGCGGCTTGGATAAATCTTCATCCGGGATTTATGAAAGCCAAGTTGCATCCTGAAATCGTTTCCAAGCTGCGCATCCTCACTATTCGCGACCAGCGTGTATTGCTCGATGTTGATCTCGCGCGGCTTTATGGTGTCGAAACCCGCGCGTTGAATCAGGCGGTGAAGCGCAACCAAGATCGCTTTCCAGATGAATTCGCATTTTTCCTGACCCGAGAGGAGATTTTGAGCATATCACAAACTGTGACATCCTTGGTGGCATTGAAATTTTCAAGAAGCGTTCAGGCATTCACCGAGCACGGCGCGCTTCAGGCGGCCAGTGTCGTGAACAGTCCGCAGGCGGTTCAAATGAGCCTTTACGTCATCCGCGCCTTTGTGAAGATGCGCGAGGAACTCACGGCCAACGTCACCATCCTCAAGCGGCTGGCGGAGATTGACAGGACGCTGCTCCAGCATGATTCGGCGTTACGCGATGTCTACCGGAAATTGCTGCCGTTGTTGCAACCGCCACCCGAACCGCCAAAACGGCGCATCGGCTTCAACGCTGAAAACCCGTGAGTCACAAGAGCGCCCGCATCGCCGCGATGGTTGAACAATTTCCCGCCGGAAATCTCGACCCGCATTACGCCGGCTATTTTCAGTTGTTCAACGAACAAAAGTTTTACGAGGCGCACGACGTTTTGGAACACATCTGGCTCAAAGACAGACACGGCGCGAATGGAAATTTTTACAAAGGGCTGATTCAACTCGCAGGCGCATTTGTGCATTTGCAAAAAAATCGGCTGCGTCCCGCCGCCGCTCTGTTCAAACTCGCGCAAGCCAATCTCGAAAAATATCCGCGCGAGCACGAGCATTTGAATCTGCAAGTTGTCCATAATTTGGCCCAAAAATGGCTGGATGACCTGGAGCAGGCGCATTTCACAATCAATCCGTTGACGGCGGAAAATGCGCCGAAATTAGAATTGAGAACGGACGAATGATAAACAAAAAACGCATCGTGCTGGCGGGCGGCAGCGGCTTTCTCGGCCATGCGCTGGCAAAAGAATTTCTTGCGGGGAATTACGAAGTCAGCGTGCTGACGCGTTCGCCGCGCGCGCGAAGTGACGGCGTGAAAGAAATTTATTGGAACGGAAAATCATCCGGCGAATGGAGCAAATTTATTGATGGCGCGGATGCCATCATCAATTTGACGGGAAAATCCGTTGATTGCCGTTACAACGAAAAAAACCGGCGCTTAATTATTTCTTCGCGGGTGGATTCGACGCGCGCGATTGGCGAAGCGATTGCGAAGTGCAGCCAACCGCCGCGCGTCTGGCTCAATTGCAGTTCGGCGACGATTTACAAGCACACGTTCGACACGCCGATGGATGAATCCGGCGAGACGGGCGCGAAGCCGGAAGCGAAGGACGAATTTTCCATTGAAGTGATTCGCCAATGGGAACGCGCGCTGGACGAAGCGCAAACACCCGGGACACGCAAAGTCGCGCTGCGCATCACGCTGGTTTTGGGAAAAGACGGCGGCGTGTTTCCGGTGTTGCGACGGCTCGCGCGGTTTGGACTCGGCGGAAAAATGGGCAGTGGCAAGCAATTCGTTTCGTGGATTCATGAAAAAGATTTTTGCCGCGCCGTCGAATGGATCATCGCAAATGAAAATTTGAGCGGAGTTATCAATCTGGCTGCGCCAAATCCTCTGCCGAACCGCGAAACGATGCGGCTCATCCGCGAAGCGTGCGGCGCGCCGTTCGGTTTGCCAGCGACGGAATGGATGCTCGAAGTCGGCGCGTTTTTTCTGCGAACGGAAACGGAATTGATTCTCAAAAGCCGCCGCGTTGTGCCGGGAAAATTGCTCGTGTCGGGATTTCAATTTCAATTCCCGGAATTGCGCGGCGCGCTGAAAGACCTTTGCGGATAAAATTATGAGTGAAAATTCCAAAAAACGGTCGGAAGAATTTCTGAAAATCAGCGGCCAGTTCAAGCTCGGCGCGCTCGTCGACGGAATCGTCGCATCCGGTCACGGCTAATTTGAGCGAAGTGGCGAAACAGGATATCGCCGCCGCGTTGAAATTGCTGTTCGACGTGGACGATGACGTGGTGAAAAAATTCCGCGAGTTCGTCGAATCGGGCAGGGCAGGGGAAATCAAGGAAACGGTTTTGCGTTCGCTGAAAAACGGCGGGCGGATTTTTTTCACCGGCTGCGGCTCGACCGGGCGCTTGAGCATTTTGCTGGATTCCGTCTGGCGCGATTTCTGGCAGCGGCAGCGAGCGAAGGCGTGAGATTTTGAAAACCGCACGTTCAGCGTGATGGCCGGCGGCGATTTTGCGCTCATCAAATCGGTCGAAGGCTTCGAGGATTTCACCGCGTTCGGAAAAAAACAAATTGCCGATCTGGGCGTGTCGGCAAAGGACGTGGTTTTTGCCATCACGGAAGGCGGCGAAACTTCGTTTGTCATCGGCACGGCGTGGGCGGGCGTTGAAGCGGGCGCGAAAGTTTATTTTGTCTACAACAATCCCGACGAAATTTTTGCGAACACGTCGAGCGCAGCCGCGAAGTCATTCAAGATTCGCGCATCGAGAAAATAAATCTGACGACCGGGCCGATGGCCATCACCGGCTCGACGCGGATGCAGGCGACTTCAATCCAGCTTTGCGTGATGCTGACGATTCTGGAAATGGTCGTGCGCGATTTGCTCGGACTGGAATCGGCGGAAGTCCCGCAAAATTTCTTGGCCAAACTGACCGAAATGCACGCGAACTTGAAATCGCCGGAACTGCTCGCGCAACTGGCGGAACTCGTCGCGCTTGAGGAATCCGTTTATCGCAGCGGTCGTAAAAATAATTATTTTGCCGACCGTTTCGGCATTGACGTGTTGACCGACACGACGGAACGCTCGCCGACGTATTGCACGCCGCCGTTCCGAAAATTTGATGACATGACTGCGGCGGAATCGTGGGCGTTTCTTATTTTTGCCGGATGCGGAAACGCGAAAGCGTGGCAAAATATTTTGAAACGCGAGCCGCGTTGCGTCGAATGGAGCGAAGAGTGAAATCCGCGGACTTGTCGGCGAGGAAAAATTCCGCCGACGCTGGAAACCATTCGTAAAATCAGTTGCGTCGAACTCATGCGATTCAGGATTGGACAGGACGGACTGCCGCAACGTGCTTTGAAAACGGGCGACAGCGCAGTGGCCGTGGTTTCGCGGTCGGAAAAAAACTCGTTGCTGGCGGCGGACGGTTTTTATCACACTCAGCTTGAAGCGGCGCGAAAGGCTGGCGCGCAAACCGGAGTGATTTATTTTGGGAATAAAAATTCGATCAACGAAATTTACGGTTCCATTGCGCGATGGGATTCGGCTTGCACGCCGGTTTTGGTACTGCTGCCGGAAACGGATTTGCTTTTGGACGGCGTGACGCGCGTGATGGTGAAACTGCTGATGAATGCGCTTTCCACCTGCACGATGGTGCGGCTTGGCCGCGTGATGGGCAACTACATGATTTGTGTCGTGCCGAGCAATTTGAAGTTGATTGACCGCGCGACGCGATACATTTCGAAGCTGCCGGATTTGAATTACGAACGCGCGAATGAATTGCTGTTTGAAGTCATTGAATATGTCGAGCCGCGCATGAAATCGGATCAAGCTTATCCGCCGGTCGTCGGCATGGCGGTTTTGCGCGCGAAGCACAATTTGACAAACGAAGAGGCGGAAAGGAAATTGTCCGCGAAATAATTTTAATTCGACCCGCTGCGTTTTCGTTGTTATTTTGCGCGGATTATGACACCCGACGATATTTTATTGGAAGCAGAGGAGAAGATGCTCAAGACCGAGCAGGTGGTCGCGAACGAATTCGCCGGTGTGCGCACCGGCAAGGCGTCCGCGTCGCTCGTCGAGAACATCATCGTGGATGTCTACGGCTCGCAGATGCGCATCCGCGAACTCGCGGGCATCACGACGCCGGAGCCGCGCATGTTGGTCGTCCAGCCGTGGGACATGACGGGCATCCAGGCCATCGAGAAGGCGATCCAAAAGGCGAACCTCGGCCTTTCGCCGGTCGTGCAGGGAAAAATCATCCGCATTGCATTCCCGGAATTGAGCACGGAACGGCGTCAGGAATTTGTAAAAATAATCAAGAAAATGTCCGAGGACGGCCGGGTCGCCATCCGTCACGTTCGCCGCGATGCGCTGGAGCTTTTGAAAAAAGCGAAGACTTCCGGCGGCGTCGGCGAAGAAGAGATTGAATCAGCGGAAAAGGAAATTCAAAAGCTGACCGACCAATACATCGCGAAGATTGACGCGCACGTCACGCACAAGGAAAAAGAAATCATGACGGTGTGACCAAGTAATTCTTGCGCATTATTCTGAAGCCCTGAAAATTATTGGTGATTGAAACGCGGCGCGGGCTGAATAGAATGGGCGCTCAATGGTTCGGGGCGTATCCACGTCATGGCACTGGACAGGCACGCCCATATGAAATAGTTTGTTTAATATAATCATGAGTGAAGTAACTCTCATCCTTCAAGCGATTGACGGCGGAGAAAAACATTCGTCGGAAGAATTAATCCCTTTGGTTTACGCCGAGTTGCGACGTTTGGCTGCAGTCCGGCTGGCCACCGAGCCTGCAGGGCAGACCTTGCAACCCACGGCTTTGGTTCATGAGGCCTGGATGCGTTTGCTTGGAGGACAAGCGCAAACTTGGGAAAATCGCGCTCATTTTTTCGCGGCGGCGGCCGAGGCCATGCGTCGAATCATGATCGAACGCGCCCGAAGAAAATCCAGAATCAAGCACGGCGGCGGCCAGGAGCGCGTGAATATTGAAAAGATTGATATTGCAGATGCGTTGCCTGACGAAAAAATTCTTTTGGTGGATGAAGCTCTCGAACGATTAGAGAAGGAAGACCCGGAGACGGCCCAGATTGTGAAATTGAGATTCTTTGGCGGACTCAACAACGACGAGATTGCGAAAATAACTGGAAAAAATGGCCGGGCTATTCGTCGGCAGTGGGATTATGCCAAAGCTTGGTTGTTCAAACGCATACAAGCCAAGTGAAATTTGGCCGCTTTTACACCGGAAAAACGCATCTTGTAGTAGGCCAATGTTGAACAATGAGCCAGTTACAAGAGATTTTTGGAGTTGCTGTCGAAATTTCTGATGTGGCAGAGCGGGACGTGCTGCTGGATCGGGAATGTGGCGACAACTCCACGCTTCGGGCGCAAATTGCCGATCTGCTTGCGGTGCGTTCACAAGCCGAAGAATTCTTTTCCGATTGTCGCGAAGACGTTTCCACGCCTGCCGTCGGTTCAGACCTTCTTGAAAATTCCAGCGAGACGGACGATAAAAATATCGGTTCACGGATTGGTTCTTACAAGGTTTTGGAAAAGATAGGCGAAGGAGGATGCGGTGGCGTCTATATGGCAGAGCAGGAAAAACCGGTTCGGCGACGGGTTGCGTTGAAAATCATCAAGCTGGGCATGGACACGAAAAACGTCATCGCCCGGTTTGAATCCGAGCGTCAGGCGTTGGCCATGATGGATCATCCGAACATCGCCCGGGTGCTGGATGCCGGGACGACCGAAACTGGACGCCCTTTTTTCGTCATGGAACTGATTCATGGCGTTAATATTTTGGAGTTTTGCGACAAAAATAATTTGGACACCCGCCAACGCCTCGAATTATTTATTCGTGTTTGCAATGCCATTCAACACGCCCACCAGAAAGGCATCGTCCATCGTGATATAAAACCCTCAAACATTTTGGTGACATCGCACGATGGTTTGCCGGTGCCGAAGGTGATTGATTTTGGCATTGCCAAGGCGATGGCCGAGCCTTTGACCGATAAAACAATGTTCACAAGGTTTGGTTTTTTTATGGGCACGCCCGCATACATGAGTCCTGAACAGGCGGAATATAGCGGTTTGGACGTGGACACGCGCAGTGACATATACAGTTTGGGCGTGCTTCTTTACGAGCTGCTGACGGGCAAGCCTCCATTCGATCAGAATGATTTAATGTCATCCGGTCTGGATGAGATGCGCCGGACATTGCGTGAACGCGAACCTTACCGGCCTTCAGCCAAATTAAAAACATATAGCGCTGAAGAACTGACGGCGACCGCCGCCCGACGGCATATTGAAACATCCAAACTGCAATCGTTATTGAAGGGAGACCTTGACTGTATTGTCATGAAAACCCTGGAAAAAGATCGCAGACGACGGTATGAGACAGCAAACGGACTTGCAATGGATGTTGGCCGTTTTTTGAACAATGAACCAATCGTGGCACGTCCTTCAAGCCGAAGGTATCGCTTTCAAAAACTGGTGCAACGCAATCGAATTGTGTTTTCAGCTGCGGGCATCATTACATTGGTTGTGTTAGCTTGGTTGGGAACTTCCACTTGGCTGTTCTTAAGAGAAAAACAGTTGCGGAATCTGGCAGTTGAGGCTGAACGACAGGCCGAGCAGGCTCGCCGAAATGAAGCGCATTTGAGGCGCGAAGCCGATGCGCGTGCTGAAATTGCGCGTGCGGCGATAATGTTAGGGCAGGGCAGGCTTCAGGAAGCAGAAAAACTCGTAAGCCAGCTGGAGTTGCCGGTTATTGAACCGTCGCTGGAGGCATCAGATGTATTTCGCGGACTCGGTGATTGGGCCGCTTCAGAAGGACGTTGGAACGAGGCGGCGGTTCAGTTCCAACGGCTGAACCTGGCATTTCACTTGGACAAATCGGAAGTCATTGATATTTCTGCCGTGGCTTTGCTCCGGCTTGGGCCAACCTTGATCGCTGCGGGAGACGTTCCCGCTTATCATCAATTTGTGGACGACAGCATCGCCCGATTTTCAAATATAACCAACGCCATGGTTTCAGAACAAGTGATGAAGGCATGTTTGATTTGTCCGCCAAATGATTCAAACCTTGAAAAATTGAGGCCTTTGTCCGATGTTTTGTCGAAATCCATCAGCGCAGCCGAACCTGGCCTGGATCCGAACCTGCTTGTCTGGCGTGAATTTGCCCTGGCGTTGTATGACTATCGGTGTGGCGACTTTAATGACTCAATCGTCCTGCTGCAAAAATGTGTGGCTTCGCAGAATTATTTGCCGGAGCGCACGGCTATGGTTCATTTTATTTTGGCAATGGCCTTTTACCAAATCAAAGATATTGCATCTGCCAATTCAGAATTAAGTTTGGGTCAGGCGCTGATTCGCCAATATTGCCCAAATGCCAACGGGAATATCTCTATTTCTGGAATGGCTCCTGAAGCGTCCGTCTACTGGTATGACTGGGTGATCGCGCAAATTTTTCAACGTGAAGCGGTGGCCATGATACAACGCTGACATTCAGATCATTCAAGTAATGACAAAATCAGTTGTGCGGACGTATTTTGTTTGAGATGCTGAACTTTATGAAACTTCTATGCCTTGTAGCTGTATCATTGCTTATTTTGCCGGCGAAAACTTTCTCAAGTGTTTCTGATGATGTTGATCCTCGCATCGGAACCGACGGCGGCGGCAATACTATTATCGGTCCGTCTTTGCCTTTTGCGATGATAAAGCCGGGGCCGGATGTGGGAAACAATGACCAGAATTCAGGCTGGGCGCCGAATGGAAATATCAACGGATTCAGCCAGACGCACGTCAGCGGAACCGGCGGCGGTCCCAAATACGGCAATATCCTTGTCCAGCCGACGACGGGAAATCCGTCCGCCAATAATTACGGTTCTCCGCGCGCCAACGAGCGCTGCGCCATCGGCTATTACTCCGTGTCTTTGCAGCGTTACGACACCAAAGTGGAAATTACCACGGCAGAACGGGCGGCATTATATCGGTTCACTTATCCGGCGGCGGAGCAAGCCAATATTTTAATTGATGTGAGCCACTGTTTGACTCGCGGCGCGGAATTCAAGGAAAACCAAACCATCGTCGGTTCGGAGGCGACTGTTCTTTCGCCCACGGAAGTTTGCGGATTTAGCAGCGTGACGGGCGGATGGAACTGCCAGACAAATTCTTACACTGTATTTTTTTACGCCGTGTCTGATACGCCGGCCACAACCTCGGGCACATGGCACAATGGAGAATTGCATAATGGAAACGCAAAAGAATTGGGCGGAGCAAAAGAGAAAAACGGCGCGTGGCTCGGCTTTTCTACAAAAATAAATCAAATGGTTAATCTCAAAATAGGCATTTCTTTCGTGAGCATCGCTCAAGCAAAAGCGAATGCCTTGAAGATTGACGGTTTAGATTTTGAAGGAACGCGTGCAGCGGCGGTCAGGATTTGGGATAAAGCTCTGGGAAAAATTGACATCACCGCATCGCCCGAGGAACGAAAACTATTCTACACTTCCGTTTATCATACCATGCTGATGCCAGTGGATCGCACCGGCGAAAATCCGTTGTGGCAATCTTCAGAACCTTACTACGATGATTTCTACGCCATTTGGGATACTTTCCGAAGTTCCAGTCCGCTGCTTACGTTGATTGCCCAAGACCGGCAGTCGGATATTGTGCGCGCGTTGGTGGATATGTATCGGCACGAAGGCTGGTTGCCTGACGCGCGCAGCGGCAATTACAACGGACGCACTCAAGGCGGCAGCGATGCGGACATAGTGCTCGCAGACGGCTTCGTGAAACACTTGCCAAACGTGGATTGGCAGACGGCGTATGATGCGATGGTAAAAGATGCGAACGTGCCGCCGCCCAACGAATTCAAGGAAGGCAGAGGCGGAATAAATGATTGGAAAGCGACGGGATTTTTGAGCATCGAATCCGTGGATCGTCCGGGTTCCAAGCAAATGGAATACGCAGCCAATGATTTTGCCGTGGCCACGGTGGCCAAAGGTTTGGGCAAAACAGATGATTGGAAAACGTATTTGCAACGCTCGACCAACTGGGAAAATTTGTGGGACACAAATTTTGAAGCGGAAGGCTTCAAGGGTTTCATTCGTCCCAAGCATCGTGATGGAACATGGAAAGCCGATTTTAGCGCCACGCAAACTTGCAGTTGGGGCGGCGACACATTTTACGAAGACAGTTCCTGGACTTATTCCCTCTTCGTTCCACAGGATGTTCCCCGGCTGATCGAAAAGTGCGGCGGCAATGAACGTTTCACCCAAAGACTGGATGCTTTTTTTGCGCACCACTTTGATGTTGGCAATGAGCCGGGTTTCCTGACGCCCTATCTTTACGCCTGGGCAGGCCGTCAGGATAAAACCTGCGAATGCGTGCGGAAAGTTGTCACAACGCAATATCACGCCACGCCGTCGGGCTTGCCGGGCAACGACGATTCCGGCGCCATGGCATCCTGGTTTGTGTTCAGCGCGCTGGGATTTTTCCCAGTGGCCGGCCAGGATTTATATGTCATTGGCAGCCCGCTTTATTCCAGTTCCACGATTCATCTGGCTGGAGGAAAAACTTTTACCGTGACAGCGAAAAATAATTCGCCGCAAAATTGCTATGTGGTGTCCGCCACGCTCAACGGCAAACCATTAAATGCTCCCTGGCTTCATCACGAGGACATTGTCGCGGGTGGCACGCTGGTTCTTCAAATGGCCGCCCAGCCCGCCGGATGGGGACGCTTGGACCAACGTTGAGCCGTGTTGGCGTCAGTGACAAATGCGCGAGACTGCAGCATAGCCCACATTAAAAATCCGCCGTATGAAAACCGGCTGGTAATATTGAAGTTGATTTTATGGTTGATCAAGTTGAGAATGATTAAGTGGGTCTCATGTAGATAAGTTTTATGAAATATGGTATATCAGCTTTGTTGGCAGTTTGCGCATTGATTTGCGTTTCAACTCCCGACTGCTTTGCGGATTCCGGGCCAACCAGCCAGCTGACTTACAAGTGCGGCACCCGAATCACCGCCAATTCGCCTGTGATCGGCGGCACACGTTATGGTCGGCTCATCCGACTCCAACATAACGGCAGCTATAACGGCAATTTGATTGCGACTTTTGAAGCATGGCCAGACTATTACGGAATTTACCGAAGCACGGATGACGGACTCACGTGGACGGAAATTGAAGTGCCTTTTCTGAGTTCAACTCCCGGCTGGGAAATGCAAGTTGAACCCGATTTATTTGAATTGCCTGCGGCCACCGGCAACCTGCCTGCGGGAACAATTTTGCTGGCGGGCAATTCAGGAACGAACAGTTCCAACAGCCACCGGATAGAAGTTTGGTATAGCACAAATCAGGGGCAAGCATGGCAGTTTCGCGGTTTAGTGGATCAAAGCACCAATCAGGGTTTGTGGGAGCCGAATCTCGCCTTGTCCAGTTCCGGCCAACTCGTTTGCTATTACTCGGACGAGCGTTTTCAGTCCAGCGGCTACAATCAACTGCTCGGCGAACGCGTTTCTCCCGACGGCGGGTTGACGTGGGGACCGGAAATTTACGTTTGCGCCATTGCCGATGGCGTGAAACGTCCGGGCATGGCCGTCACCAAAAAATTGCCGAACGGCCAATATGTGTTGACTTACGAAGGAGTTAATTTCGGCGGATACAGCCAGGTCTACATGAAATTTTCCAGCGACGGCACGAATTGGGGCAGCGCGAGCGATAGCGGCACAGCTCTTCAAACGGCCGGCGGCGCATACGTGGGCGGAACTCCTTACGTTATGTGGAGTCCGGCCGGCGGTTCCAACGGCACCTTGATTGTTTCAGGCAAATACGACATCAATACTCCCAACACCGACCGCGAATTTTTAATCAACACAAATCTCGGTCAGGGAAATTGGACGATGATTCCTGCGGCAGTTCAATGGCAAGGCGGCGGAAACCAGTTGAGCGGCTGGAGTCAGGGCATGATTCCGACAGCCGACGGCCAGGGCGTCATCCAAATGGCCAGCTCTCAAATCACGGTCAGTGGCAACACGAACGACAACGAGATGCTGGTCGGACGCGAGCAATTGATTTTGCCGGGACAAACTTACAATTTCGCCAATCAGAACAGCGGCCTTGCGTTGGAAGCTCCAAGCAATTCCGCCACGCTCGGCGTGAGTCTGCAACAAAATTTCGTTACCGGTGGACCGGCTCAACAATGGACATTCAACGATTTGGGAAACAATGTTTGGACGCTTACAAATTGGGAAAATCAAATGGCGTGGGACGATGCCGGCTGGAACACCAACGCCGGCGCAAGGCTGGACCAGTATGCTTACAACGGTCTGGCGGTTCAACAATTCAAACTCCGCCCCGTTGGCAATGGAAGCTGGAATTTTATAAACGTCAATTCCAGTTTGTTCGTCACTGTGACCAACGCTTCGAAAAATCCCGGCGCAGCCCTTGTGCTTTGGACCAATACCACAACCCCGGAACAAAACTGGTTCGTCTCGCAGCCGAGCGTCATTCCGAACGCCTGCTACCGGCTGAATGGTGATACTCTGGACAGCAGCGGCAATGGAAATGACGGCGGACCCAGCGCCAGCGCCACGAATTATGTTGCCGGACGCAACGGTAATCTGGCATTGCAATTCAATGGCGTGGACAGTTACGTTCAGATTCCCCGCAGCATCGGCGCAGGCAGTTGTTTCAGCATCGCCTTTTGGATGAAAACAACTTCAACGGGAGGCACTGGCTCTTTCTGGTATAACGGTGCCGGGTTGGTGGATGGCACAGTTTTGGGTGCCACAAGCGATTTTGGCGTTTCACTGCTCGGCGGCAAAATTGCCCTGGGCGTCGGCAATCCCGATACCACGCTGCAATCCACTGCGTCCGTCAACGACGGCCAGTGGCATTATGTGGTCGCCACGCGCAATGGTTTGACGGGCATGATGACGATTTATCTCGATGGCATTTTCAACACAAATCAGATTGGCCCGATTGGCGCGCGCATGGCTCCGCCATATTTGAATTTGGGAAGTTTGCAAACGGGAGTTGCTGGATTTTATAACGGTGAACTTGCCGATGTCCGGCTTTACAATAGTTGGCTCGACACCAATGCCATTGCCCAGTTATTTGCCGCGCCCGCGCCTTTGTTGCAATTAAAATTTGACGAGTCCAGCGGCAGCACCGCATTCGATGCCACTGGACATGGATGGAACGGCACTTTGGTGAATGGTCCCGCGTGGGTTTCAGGACAATCCGGCAACGCCGTCAGCATGAACGGCGTGAACCAATATGTGAGCCTGCCAGCCGGAGTCGTCAGCAGCCTGAACGATTTCACAATTTCCGCCTGGGTGAATTTGAACGCGCTTTCAGCCGGGTCGCGCTTGTTTGATTTCGGCACTGGCACGGGCAATTACATGTTTCTATCGCCCGCCGCACCGGCAGGCGGACTGTGCTTTGCCATCACCACAGCGGGTGCCAGCAACGAACAGTCCATCAATTACACCAACAATTTATCGCTGGGAATCTGGCATCATGTCGCCGTTACATTTGCCGCAGGAATTGGAATTCTTTATTTGGACGGTTTGCCCGTCGCCACCAACAGCGCCATCAATCTGACGCCTTCGTTGCTCGGCAACACAACGCAAAACTGGATTGGCCGTTCGCAATTTTCCAACAACCCGTATTTGAACGGCCTCGTGGATGACTTCCGCATTTACGACGGCGCGTTAAGTCCCGGCGAAATCGCTTCTCTTGTCACGCCATTGTCGGCTCCAACTGGTTTCACCGGAACCGGCGGCGACGGCCAGGCAATTTTGAATTGGACAGCTTCGCTCAACGCGGACGGTTACAATTTGAAATGCTCGCTCACCAACGGCGGCCCTTACAATCTTGTTGCCTCCAGTGTCCCGACGATTACTTTCACCAATATCGGCCTGTTGAACGGCACTAATTATTTTTATGTGGTCAGCGCCACCAATTCCGTCGGCGAAAGTTCCAATTCAATCCAAATCAGTGTTCGTCCAACCTCCGCTTCGCAACCGGCGCTGTCATTCTCGATGAACAACGGCCAGATGCAACTGGCCTGGCCGGGCGATCACACTGGCTGGATGCTGCAGGTGCAAACGAATTCGCTTTCGGGAACCAATTGGGTTACGCTGCCCGGAACAGATTCCAACAGTCAATTTCAAGTGCCGATTGATCCGACAGTTCCAGATGTCTTTTACCGTTTGCTGTCTCCTTACTGAATGAATTCTTACAAGTATTGGCAAAGACCTGCTTAAAACTTTATAGGCAAGGCCAATTATCCCTGTCTTTCTGCGGCATTATCTGGCTCATTGGCAGACCATTAAATCTTTTTCAAAAAAATTGGCCAATTCTTTCGCCAAATATCGCTTGTAAAGGTAACAGCCATATTGTATAAATAACTCCAACAATAAAAACCCATATATATGCGTAATTCTACATGGTTTCTCAATCCCCAGTCGCTGGGGCGGTCTTGGAATCGCCTTGATTGGCGCATTTCTGTCCTTCGTTGAACCGAATCAAGTTTTCTCGCAAACAATTACCACCACTCTAACCCAACACAACCCTGAAAAAACCAAACCCACTATGAAAACTCGATCATATTTATTAATTCTGCTGCTTGCCATTTTTGCGCTGCCCTTGTCCGTATATGCAAGGCGACGATTGTCTTTGAAGATTTTACTAATGGCGATACTTCTGGAGCTAACATTCTTGGTTCTACTCCAATTGTCGGAACGATTTGGGTTGGAAATGATGGTGGCACGACGTTTCAGTATGGCGCCAACAGCGGTGGCACTGCTGAAGCCACCCCTTACTCAATGTATACAGATGGCTCTGGACGCGTTATTTATGGAGGATTTTCGACACAATCAAAGCAGCATCGTTGCGCTTGGATCGGGACAGGTGCTTACTCTTACTTATTACGGTGTGGGTTTCGGTGCGAATTGGCCTAATGGTGGCGGTTATGCCGGGGTGAGCTTGTATACAGGCTATACTGGCATTGCTGATAGCGGGAGTGAGGAAGAATTCGTTGGAGAGCCTAGTGGATCTGATGAGTGGGGCGTTGATGGGGCAACAACAGGTAATCATGACGATGGCAGCAACAAACATACCCACCGTGGCAACCTTCACATATGTGTATGATACGGGCGCGTGGACATTTTCGACCACTGGGGGAGGTCCTTATTGTCAGGAACTGCAAACCCACACCATGCCTTTTAATGCAGTTCGCGTATTGCCAATGGCAGCGGGTCGGACATTGATTTAAACGATCTTGTCGTGGACATCAGCGCCATCGCAACACCCTACTTCGCTGCGGCGACACCGGCTAACGGTTCCTTAAGCGGTTCACCACACAAATATCAGCATCGAGGCGATTGATGGCAACCCTGCCACAGTCAACACGAATACATTGTGATGAAAGTAGATGGCGGCACAGTCACTCCCGCCATCACCAAGTCTGCTAATATCACCACTATAGTCTATGGTACATCCCGGTTCACCTTTGAGCGCTGGAACGTTGCATACGGCTCTCGTGACGTTTTCGGACAGCAATAACAATTCATATACGAACTCCTGGAGTTTCACTACTGGTTACCCCTCGTTGCCGGTGACGCTCGCGGGACCGTTCACCACCGGTGGTGGCAATGACCTGACAATCTTTACCGCCGCTGGTGAAGGTTGGATGGACACCAATTACAACAGCAGCTCCAGCCGGACTCTTTACACCCGCTACAGCATGGAGTTTAGCAACTTGAACGGTGAGACCGGCAGCGGCGGCGGTTTCGGCGGCCTGCATTTCTTACCTTGGCAATACGGAACAATTGCTTGTCGGCAATAACTGGGGCTCCTTGAACTGGAGTTACGATGCGGATGCGGGCGGCGCGGCGGATCTCAACATTGCCGGCAGCACTCTTCCGGTTAATTTGGGCGAATGGCACACCATTGTGGTTCGCACGGATTATGTGCCGAGCGCTCAACGACAATGTGACAATCTATTTCGATCCTGATTTCACCCAGCCTGAAGCGGATCAGAATTCGCAAAACATAACTACATCTGACAACTGACGTGTCTTTTGACAATGTCCGTCTGCGTTGCGGCAACGGCACAGCGAGCGCCACATGGACCAATATTATCGTGGGAGCGTTGTCAACCGATGTCGGTTTTGCGGCCCCGTCCGCTCCGCATTCCAAGGCTACATTCCTGCTGTAAACGCGCCCTCTGCCTATGTTGATACCCCTATCAGTGTGCAGGTTGTTCCGGGCAGTGTCGGCATCAATACGAATAACATTATCTTGACCCTTGATAGCAATCCCGTGACTCCTACTTTCTCAGTTTCCGGCGGCATCATTACCGTCAACTACCAGCCACCCAGCCACTTCGTTACAAATTCGAGCCACACTGTCACCGTCAATCTGACCGATACGAATGGGACGCCTTACTCCACGAGCTGGTCATTTACCGTGGACTCCTATCCCAGTCTGCCGGTCACCATTGCCGGGCCGATATCGGTCACTGGTGGGATAAATGATCAGATCTTTGGCAGCCACTAACGAATGGATCGGTGGCAATTATCTATCATCATCCACCAACACGCTCTATACCCGGTTCAGCATGACGTTTGACGATGTGAATGGAGACGACGGTCAGGGTGGCGCTTTCGGCGGGCTGGAGTTTTACCTGGGAGGCACAGAACACTTATTGACAGGTAAGTATTGGGGCGCAACCAATTGGAGTATCGGAGCCGGTGCGCCTAATGAAAATATCCCGCCCGTCACGGCGATTCCTCCTTATTTGGGATCATGGCATACACTCGTGGTAAAAACGGTTTATGGAACCAACGCAAACGATCAGGTTGAAGTGTGGCTGGATCCTGATTTTACCAAGACAGAAGGCAACCAGCCAAACGCCTCCTCTGGCGTTGTCCATGAATAATACCTTTGACAATATTAATCTTCGATGCGGAAATGGCTCGGCCTTTGCCGAATTTAGCAACATCGTGATAGCCGCGACGGCCCCCGGAGTGGGATTCTCGGCGCAAGCCGCCACCGCCGTAATGAGCATCACGAACTCGGGCGGGATCTGAATCTTTCCTGGACCAGCACCGGCACGCTTCAGCAAGCTCCTGCACTTACGGGGCCGTGGACGGATTCGGCGAATCAAGCCAATCCGCAGGTTCTGGCTACGACTAATTCAGCGATGTTCTTCCGCTTGAGACAATAGGTTTTAAGCGAAGCTTTTGTCTCTGAAGAGAGTTGATGTTAATTAGCAAGGTGGCCGGGTTTGGAGCCCGGCCACCTTTTTGACAATTGAAAACAAGAAATTTTGCCCGGACAAATCAGGGCCAACAAAAATATGAATTGTTCGTTACAAAAAAAACACTTCGGGTATTTGCATGACACATCCACTTTCAAATCGTTGCCTTCCAGAGCGCGCAACAACGCGGGCTTCATTTTTAATTTCCGACGAGGCTTTACCTTGATTGAACTGCTGGTGGTCATTGCCATCATTGCCATCCTGGCGGCCATGCTGCTGCCCGCGCTGGCTGCCGCCAAGAAACGGGCGACGCAGGCAACCTGTTTGAGCAACCAGAAGCAACTGGCTTTGGCGTGGATGATGTATGCCTCGGATAACTCCGACAAAGTGGTGAGTTTTAACAACCAGATAGCGCTACTGCCGATAATCCTCCTGATTGGCGCTTAGAGGCAGATCTGGTCGCAGCGGCGGCTCCGACAGGTCTGGGTCTCACGGCTCCGGCAAATCTCACGGGCAACGACCTGACGAAGTGGTATTTTCAAGCAGGCTATAAACATGGGCCGCTTTTTCAATATGCGCCCAATCCCGACATCATGCATTGCCCGGGTGATATCCGAATCCTCGATAGCCGGGCATTTTTGTTGGGACAGCTATTCGGGGGTGGGCGGCTTTACTGGCGGCGATGCAAACTTGGAAGGTAAGTCCCGGGGGAGTACTACTGCGGGATCAATTACAAAACAGACACAGATAATGCATCCGAGTGATCGGTTTCTATGGGTGGAAGAATGCGCTTCGCAGCAGCAAACAGCGTTCGGTCAAACTTTTGGTATAAACGACGGCACTTGGGAGATGCATCCAGGAAATCCAAATGGTGTGCCCAGCCCTTTCTTCACTGCTGCATGGGTTGACTCACCTGCGGCATTTCACGGCGCCAACAGCACATTTTCTTTTGTAGATGGACATGCGGAGTCTCATAAATGGTTAAGCGGTTTGGTCATCACTTTTGCCAACGACATGAATCCACTAATAAATATCCAAATATAAGTGCCAGTGACGGAACCGGCGCTGCAGCTAATAATGCTAACAGCTGATTTGTATTATGTAGCCAGCCATTTTCCAACTTCGCTTAATCCGTGACATAGCCCGGGTTCAAACGCAAGCTCCCATTAAGTATTTCATGACTTATCTATGCCTAATTCAATTTGGTTTCGACTTGGCCGCAAGTTGACTTGCAAAAAACTGCATCCTTTCAAAAAAAGCATCAAAGCTCTTGCCATTGGTTTGACAGTTGTTGGTTGTATTGGAAGTATAAGTCCGAAACTTCTGGCCAGTGATGCGGTTGTCGTTGGCTCGGTTCGTGTGCAACTGCTTTCTGATTCGCTGGTGCGACTGGAGTTAAGAGGCGCCGAAGGATTTGAAGATCGGAATACCTTTCATGTGGCGAATCGCAATTGGCCCGGGACTTCTTATTCCTCCAATCTGATTTCTGGAGAAGTAGTCATCGCCACTTCCAAATACATCGTTCATGTTCCGCAAAGCGCTGCGTCACTGATGGGAAGTTATGTCACGTCTCCCTCTGGTCAGATTCTATACAAATTCGATGGCACGCTAAACAACAGTGTTTGGTTGCCTGGGCCTGCGGCAAACCCGGCGGTTCTGTCTTTCGCCGATACGCCTCGATTAATTCCACCGGCTTGGGGACTCACGCCCGCTCCAGGCGGTTCACAATTTGCCTCCACCAGCGGCTGGGATACGAACAACGATGCGCCGGATATTTATGTGTTTGTTCCGATGGCAGTTACAGCCCAGATGCGCAGTGATTTTCTCAAATTGACCGGCCCAACGGAAATGGTTCCGCTTTACGCCTTCGGAGCGTGGGACAGTCATTGGTATGATTACAGCGAGGCAAGCGCTCTCGCTCAAATTGAAAATTATCGCCGCCATTCCATTCCGCTGGATAATTTAGTGTGCGACACGGGTTGGCGTCAGGGGGCTTCGACTGGCTATAAGCCCAACGCAAATCTGTTTCCAAACATGCCGCGTTTCCTTTCTGAAGCTCATGCGGACAATGTTCGTGTCATGTTCAACGACCATCCCGAGCCGGTCGCATCCAACGCGTTGGATGCTGCCGAGATCACATATCGCTTTGACAACCTGACGAAAATCCTTGGCGAAGGGCTGAATGTCTGGTGGTATGACCGTAACTGGCCGATTAGTCTGCATTCACCTTTGCCAAACCTGCGCCATGAAGTCTGGGGCATGAAAGCCTATCATGACGCGACTCGCGGAGCGAATGCTCCAGCTTCGTCCAATGATCATGGCGAATGTTGATGGCATTGATAATGGCATCCGCAACCGGCCGATGGATGTCAACGCTCATACTTATCCGATACAGTGGACTGGAGATATCCAGCCGAGCATGACCTATTTGAATTATGCCATTGAGAATGCGGTTCATTCGGGTGTTGCCAGTTTATTTCCTTACGAGAGTGACGATATCGGTGGATTTGTAAGTGATCCTTCTCCGGGCGATTACATCCGATGGATTGAATATGGCACGTTGTCGCCGGTTTATCGCCCGCATGCTAACTTCAATCTAAACCGGATGCCATGGACATTTGGTCCCGAGGCCGAATGGACTGCCCGACGGTTTGTCAATTTACGTTATCGGCTCCTGCCGGTTTTTTATGCTGCCGCTCGAAATAACTATGACACCGGCGAGCCGATTCTCCGGCGATTGGACTTGGACTATCCACAGTATCGGGAGGCAAGCCGGGAAAACCAATATTTGATTGGACATTCCTTTTGGTGGCTCCGATTACGCAAGAGAGCTTGGCTCCGGTTCCGTCGGCGTGGCTGACAACTGCCAATGGTCAGCATGGTTTAGACGCAGAGTATTTTGCAAACACCAGCTTGGCAGGTTCGCCCGCATTCACAAAAGTTGATCCAAATATTAATTTTAATTGGCATAGCGGCAGCCCGGGCGGATCTATGCCGGCGAATAGTTGGAGCGCGCAATGGAGCGGTAACATCACTGTTCCGGCCGCAGTTGGCGATGTGACTTTGGCCGCCCGTTCAGACGACGGCGTGAAAGTTTGGGTGGACGGTCAGCTTTGCATTGGCAATTGGGGGGCGAATGATTCCGCGACCACGGAATCGGCAACGATGTTAAAAGCCGGCCAGACACACCAATTAAAAGTCCAATACCTTCAGCTTGGAGCCAACGATCTGATAAGTCTTGAATGGCGCGGAGCCGGTGCGTCTCAATCCCAGTGGATTCCACCGGGAAAGTGGATCAATGCCTGGACAGGCGATGTGTTGTCCGGTTCTACCACGATTATTGGAAACACTCCGCTGGATGAAACTCCGCTTTATATTCGGTCTGGTTCAATTTTTGCGTTGGCACCGCAGATGCAATATACGGGACAGCTTCCTTGGGATCCTATTACGCTGGATGCCTATCCGAGCGCCACGGAGAGTGACCATGCTTCTCTGTATGAAGATGACACGTTGACGACTGCCTACCAACAAGGACAATACCGCACGACGCCGATTACTACCTGGGCAGACGATGCAGACAAGACTGTTTCCGTTTTGATTGGTGGGGCAACCGGAAGTTTTTCCGGCGCGTCAACACAGCGTTCTTGGATAGTGCGTTTGCATCGCCCGATCAACTGGCCAGCGGCTTTGGCACCTACACAAGTTACTCTGAATGGGCAGACAATAAGTCCGATTATCAGGCGAGTGAAAAATACTACTGCCATGCCGTTGGGAGCCGACAATGGTGCTCCCGATGCAGATGTATTTGAGGTAACGTTGCCGGAAAGTTCCATAACATCGAGCAATCTGATTGTAGCCACATTTACTTCCAGCATAAGTTCATGGATTTGCAGCGACATCGGAGATACCGGCGCAAATGGGAATGTATTCGGTGGAGCTTCAACTTTTTCCAATTCAATTTGCACCTTGCGCGGTGATGGTTCTGGCATTGAGGGAACCAATGACGGATTTCATTATCTTTATCAGCCATGTCAAAGCAAAGTGGAGTTGACCGTGCATTTTCAGGGGCAGCAATCCAGCAACAGCGGCGTGGAGTCGGGCGTAATGATCAGCGAAACACCATCTCCATCGTCGCGTAATGCAGTGATTGCATTTGAACCGGGCATGGGACTGGTCTTCCAAAACCGGTCAACCGTTGGCGCCGCTGGTCAGACTCAAATCATTGCGGGGTATTCATCTCCCTGCTGGCTGCGATTGCTGCGTGTAGGAAATAGTTTTACCGGGTATGTTTCTAATAACGGTGGGGCGGAGTGGAAGCAAATTGGGTCAGTGACCATTCCAGAATTCAACTCGCAAGCATGCATTGGACTTGTCACTACAGCCGCTACGGGGACGAATAGTGACTTCGTTGATGTAACGAATAGCACGGGCAATGTCATCACAGGTGTCAGTCCCGAGATGCTCAACGGCGTATATGGCGCGGATAATACCAACTATAATGTGGCTACTTTCGATAATCTGACCGTTACGGCGCGACCAGCCCAACCCAAGTCTTCGGAGCGTTGAACGCGCGTTGCGCCGGGTGGTGTCATCCTTGATTCCAACAATCTCTTTAAGGCCAAAGTAAATGCGCACACTTGAGTGTGCGCATTTACTTGAATCAAAATGGTGACTGACTGATTGCTGCTGAAACCCGTCGCTATTGACTGTAAACCACCACGCCGTTGCCGCCGCCATTGCCGGTGCAGTTGTTATTGGAGAATCCGAAATTTGTCACCAGGTGGGCTTTGTTAATACCCACGGCGGCGTTGGCGTTGTCGCTGATGTTTGGATTGTCATGAATGTTGCATCCGTCATCCTGCCAATTGTTGTTATTCTGGAACATGATGCCACTACCGCCGTTGGCGTCAATGGTGCAGTCGCTGATATTTGCGCCGTTTGAACCATCAATGCCGATGCCGCCCACGCCACGACCGGAATTATTGGCATGAATCCAGCAATTATGCACGGTGCAATTATCGCTTTTCTGGTCAATTGTGAGACCTTCAGCGCCGTTTTGATACATCTGCCCGTCGAGAATCTGCTGGTCTGTGCAATAACTCTGAGTAATTCCACCATCGTAGTTATAATAAGATTGGCAACCCTGCACTACATCCAAACTCGTATGATCAAACAGCAACCCCGTGTTGTCGCCGCTGTTGTGGAACTTTGAATTGGTAAGCACGTTGGCTGTGCCATTCAGGAACTGCATACAAACACCATGGGTGCCAGGCCCACCACCGTCAATTTCAATTTGGTCAATATTGTCGTGGTTTCCATGCAACGTAAGGCCGGAAGTCGAACCTGAAATTTTCCTGATAACAGCGCCGCCTGCGCCGCTGATTGACCCATAATTAAACCAGATATCAATAAATGCACTGATATAATGGTCTCCCGGCGCAATTACGAGCGAATCGCCATCCGCAAGCGAATTCACTTGCGACTGGAAATAGGAGGTTTGATCCTGGCTTGATGCCAGGATCGTAACGGTTTTAGCTGATACGGCTAATTCGCCGATTAAGGCGAAAGCTGCAATGATGGGGATGAATTTTAAACAGTTTGTTTTCATTTGATTTGATATGTTATTGGCTCTTTGTTTATTACAGATACGCACAACGACAGTTCGCGCGCAATCGCCATACGCTGTCACAATCGTATCGGCATTTTTTAATTACGGGATAAGCGGGATAAACATAGCTTTTAGAATGCCATACACTTTCTGTTGAATTTCTTTGTTTTTAAGAATTGTTGATATGCAAATTGCGAACTTTCTTCCTTGTTATCATGCGATTTGCCCTAAAAAATAAACACATCAAGCTCTGTCTCGGCACTGTCACCGTTGACGCTTATCAATTCTCAACTTTCCAGCGTCAGTCAAAAAATGAGCTCAAATCAATCAATCGAGTTTCCGTAGGGATTTTTCAGCGCACATCTAAACATGGTGATAATGATACTAATATTCGCAGTTAAGATTTTAGCAGGTAGCGTTATGACTGCTTGATTTGGAGCAGGCAGTGCAATAAAATAAATTCATGAAACATTGCATTTCGATACTTGCGACAACTCTACTTTTTTGCGGACGCCTTTTCGCGGTTGACTCGACAAATTCCATTTCGGCAACACGCTGGACACCCGAACAGGCGCAGCGTTGGTATGATTCTCAACCTTGGCTTGTGGGCGCAAACTTCGTTCCCAGCACGGCGATCAACCAGCTTGAAATGTGGCAGGCGGACACGTTCGACCCTGCGACCATTGACCGCGAACTGGGCTACGCGCAAGGCATTGGCATGAATACCATGCGCGTATTCCTGCATGACCTCGCGTGGCGCGAAGACCCGGAAGGTTTTTATTCCCGCGTGGACAAGTATTTGGAGATTGCCGACCGGCACGGAATTAAGACGCTGTTTGTAATCTTCGACGGTGTGTGGAAGCCCTATCCGAAATCCGGCAAGCAACCCAATCCAGTGCCTGGTCTGCACAACTCCGGCTGGGTGCAATCGCCTGGCCGCAAGTATCTCGAAGACCCGGCGAAACAGGACGAATTAAAACCGTATGTGGTTGGATTGTTGACCCGCTACAAAAATGATCCGCGCGTGCTGGCGTGGGATTTGTTTAACGAGCCGGACAATCCGAATCGTCAGGCTTATGGAAGAGACGGCAATCACACTGAACTTTCCGAGCCGGACAAAATAAAATTCGCCACGCAACTGCTTCGCAAAACTTTCCTGTGGGCGCGCGAAGTCAATCCGTCGCAGCCGCTGACCGTTGGCGTGTGGCTCGGCGATTATCTGAATAACCCGACAGAAATTCAGAAGCTGTCCCTTGAGCAATCGGACGTCATTTCATTTCATTGTTACGATGCGCCGCTTGAAATGCAGAAGCGTTTGGATGGATTGAAAAAATTGGGTCGTCCTGTGCTTTGCACGGAATACATGGCGCGCGGCAATAACTCCACTTTTCAAGGCATTTTGCCACTGCTGAAAAAATACGATGTGGCGGCCTACAATTGGGGTTTGGTCAATGGCAAATCACAGACCATTTATCCGTGGGATTCCTGGATAAAACATTACACAAATGAACCGACCGTTTGGTTTCATGACGTTTTCCGCGCCGATGGCACGCCGTTTTCTCCGGCTGAAGTGCAGTTGATACGCGATTTGACCGGACGCGGGAAAAAAGCGTGAACGACAATCTGGTCAAAATAAAGGGATGCAATGGCTTAATATGAATCATTGTAAATTCGCTAAAATTACTTCTCGAAAGATATTTACTATTTTTTGGTTATTTTCCGGTGGATTTATGTGCTTGACAAAGGTTTGCCGTTCTGCGATGCTTTTCCAACCCTAATGTTGTCAATGGCAAACGATTTGGCACTGGAAGGTTAGTAGTGAGAAGCATTTATTTTGAAAAATATGGCCAATTTTGTCGCCTAATATCGCATGAATGAATAACGCCCGATTTGTCTAAAGTTAACAAATCAGAAAGTCAAACAAATCAGAAAAACATGAAAACTCAGAACTCTAACTCTATTATGAAAAAAACAATGATAAAACATATCCGAACACTAACCCTGCTGCTTGGCGTTTCTGCGCTGCCTTTGTCTATGTGCAAGGCGCAGACAACCGTCTTTCAAGATTTTACCAGTGGCGATACTTCCGGGGCTAACATTCTTGGCGCAACCCCCATTGTGGGCGGGGTTTGGCAAGGAAGTGACGGTGGCACGTTGTTTCAATATGGCGGCAACAGTGCTGGCCATACTGAAGCCACCACTACCTCGATGTATACGGATGGCTCTGCACGCAGTATCTATTCAATATTTACATCCACGCTCGGGGCGGGACAGACACTTACTCTTTCCTATAACCTT
The DNA here is from genome assembly GCA_963746345.1 of uncultured Verrucomicrobiae bacterium. Lineage (GTDB taxonomy): Bacteria > Verrucomicrobiota > Verrucomicrobiia > Limisphaerales > UBA11358 > UBA11358. Next base: position 440,632 of record CAVVAN010000004.1, on the reverse strand, counting down.
TTAGGTTTTGGTAATGGTGGTTTTCCCAATGCTGGTGGTTTTGGTGGGGTGAGCTTGTATACGGGTCTTACCAGTGCTAATTCCGACGGCAGTCAAAATGGTGGCTCTGAGAACGAGTTCACGGGAGAACCTTTTAATTCTAATGCGGTGGGTCTTGATTCGACTGTATCGGGCCATCAAACATTTGGTCAGCCAACTCTGCCAACTCTGCTGACTTTCACTTATGTTTATGACACAGGTGCTTGGACATTTACCAGCAGTGGTGGGATTAATGCATCGGGAACTGGAGCGGCAGATGAGGCTTTTAACTCACTCCAGATTCACAATGGTAATAGTGGTGACCTTGATTTGAACAATCTCACCGTGACCATTGTTCCTGAGCCGACAACCATTGCGCTGGTTGGCGCGGGTGTTGGTTTGCTTCTCGCTATGCGTCGCCGGATGTCTTAAATCACAAATAATTGCTGCGGTTTGAACAGCCTTGGCTCAAGAAGAATCGGATTAAGACGATTTGTATTGAGCCAAGGTGCCTTTAGTAAAAGGCGCTTGTGGAAACTTTTTAAGGGCGGTTGCGGGAATAGTTTTGAACAGGAAAATATTGTGAGCGTTGACGGAAGCGTGGGTGGTCGCTGGGTGCCATCAGAAATACAGCGAGTCAGGCATCATGACTGGCTGGGCAATGAAAGCTAGGAGGTATTTATGGTGCGGAGTTTTTCATTATTGGCTCCGTGATCAGGTTGTTTCCTTCGCCGGAAATGGATAAGAAAGCAAAAAAACATAAACTCGAAACAGTGCTTGGACTAATATCCTGTGTGGAACAGAAAGTTGTTTCTGGTCACTGTTATTAAAAAGGCAATGATAAGACTTAACCAATCACTCATACTGTCGCTTGCCATTTCATTGTTGTGTTTGCCAATATGCAAGGGGGCGACCGTCTTCCTTGATTTTACTAATGGTGATACTTCTGGGGCCAACATTATTGGCTCAACTCCAGTTGTGGGAACGACTTGGACGGGAACTAATGGTGGCCAGTTGCTTGAGTATGGCAGCAGTAGCGGTAAGCCGACCGGTCAAGCCACTCCTTACTCGATATACACAGATGGCGCTGCACGCACTATCTATGCAGGATTTTCGAACAATGTCGCGCTCGGGTCGGGAAAAATACTTACCATTTCCTATAACCTCGTAAATTTCGGTCAAAATTTTCCTAATAGTGGCGGTTTTGGCGGGGTAAGCTTGTATGCAGGCTACACGGGTATTGCTGGCAGTGGTAGTGAGGAAGAATTCATTGGCGAGCCTGATAACGATAAGCAGTGGGGTCTTGATCAGGCAATATCGGGTCTTCAGGAGAGTGGCAATACAAATGTGCCTGCCACGGCGACCTTTACCTATGCGTATGACACAGGCGCATGGACCTTTACCACCAGTGGCGGGGTTAATCTGTCAGGAATTGGACAGGCAGATGTGGCTGTTAATGCGCTTCGGATTGCCAATGGTAGCAGCGGGGACATTGATTTGAACAACCTCATCGTGGACATCAGTCCTTATACCAATACCACGCCCGGCGGTGTCTGGACGGCGCTGGCGCACGCACCGCCAATTGGAGTGAATAATTGTCTGTTGTTGAGCGATGGGACGGTCTTGGGCATGAATGGAAACGGTCAATGTGCCAGACTTACCCCGGACATCCACGGCAGCTATATCAATGGCACATGGACGCAACTTTCCTCGATGAATTTCAACCGCTTGTTCTTCTCGTCTCAGGTATTGACTAATGGAACCGTGTTTGTGGCCGGCGGGGAATATGGGAATGGACATGAGCACGGGGAGATATTCGATCCGTTGAGGAACGTATGGACGTGGATATATCCCGACCCGATTCCGAGCGTGGGTTTTTCCGATGCCATTTCCGAAACCTTACCAAACGGCAATGTGCTGGACGCCCCGGTCAGTGAATTTGGAGGCATCCTGATTTACAATGTTGCTTCCAATAGCTGGCAGACGGCGGCCTCGGCGGCGAACCAGAACGAAGCGAGTTGGGTAAAACTGGCCAGTGACAACATCCTGACGATAGACGCTTTTGGGACAAACTCCGAGCATTACGTCCCATCGCTGAACCAATGGCATTCGGACAACAATGTTCCGGTGTCGCTTTACGACGCTCTTCACGGTGAATTGGGCGCTGGATTTTTATTGCCCAACGGGAAGGCGTTTTACATCGGAGCCACGACCAACACGGCGATCTATACGCCGGGCGCTACGCCGACCAGCGCGGGCAGTTGGGTGGCCGGGCCGACAATGGGGTCTAGCTCCCTTCCGTTGGGGACGGACGACGCGCCGGCGGCGATGATGGCTAATGGCAACATCCTTTGCGCGCTGGCGGGTCTCAATTTCGGCTCGCCGACCTATTTTTACGAATACAATTACATCTCAAACAACTTTACTCAGGTGACTGCGCCCGGCGGCGGGGGCAGCTACAACACCGAGACCTTTGTCCTGAGCATGCTGGATTTGCCGGATGGCAACGTGCTGCTTGTGGGCGGGCAAAATTCGCAATCGCTTTACGCCTACACGCCCAAAGGCACGCCATTGGCGGAGGGACAACCGGCCATTAACAGCATAGCCGAAAACACGGACGGTTCGTATCAAATGATGGGCACCAATCTCAATGGCATTTCCGAAGGAGCGGCTTACGGAGACGACGAGCAGATGGACAGCAACTATCCGTTGATACGGATGACCAACAACGTCACGGGGAACGTCTATTACGCGCGGACATTCAACTGGAACAGCACCAGCGTACAGACGGGCAGCCGGGTGATTACCACGCAATTTGTCCCTCCGCAAAATCTGCCCTCCGGCACCTACTCGCTGGTGGCCGTGGCCAACGGCAATCCTTCGGCACCGACGAATTTTACTTATTCGCCGCCGTCCATTCCCACGGGGTTGAGCGCAGCCAGCGGCAGCAATGGTTTTGTGAATTTGAGCTGGAACACCAGTTCAGGGGCCACGGCATACAATGTGAAACGTTCTTCGACCGTGACCGGTTATTACGCGACACTGGCGACGGTGACGGGGCTTTCGTTCACCAACAGTCCGCTGACCAATGGATTGACCTGTTATTATAAGGTCGCGGCTGTGGGCAGCGGCGGGGCGAGCAGCGATTCGGCTTCTGTCAGTGCCACACCGTCGGGGCCGACGTTGATCCCGGGCGCGACACCGGTCAACTTGAGTTCGTATTACAACCGCACCGGCCTTATCGCCGACGGCAGCTCGTCAGGCAGTTTGGATGGTGGATCATTCTCCTATTCGGCGAACCTACTCACGCCGTCCATTCTCTGGAATAATTTGATCTTTACCTTTGGGCTGGCGAATGCGTCGGACGTGGTGTCTTGCGCTGGCCAAACCGTCACCTTGCCCGCCGGACAGTTCAACACGCTGCAACTGCTGGCCACTGGTGTCAATGGCAGCCAGGCCTTGCAAACGTTCACGGTCACTTACACGGACAATTCCACCGCCACCTTCACGCAAAGCTTTAGCGACTGGACCGATCCCCAATCTTATTCGGGCGAAAACACGGCGATAGCGATGCCTTACCGGAATCAGAACAATGGGACATCGCAGGTGGAAAGCATCACTCTGGGCGGATACATTTTCACGCTGGACCCGACCAAGACGGTGAAAAATATCGCCCTGCCCAGCAACGGCAACCTGATCATTCTGGCCATGCAATTGGCCACGGATTCGACGCCTGTTTCCTTGTCAGCCTATTACAATCGCGCAGGCATTTACACCGACGGCACCACCTATACCAATCCGGCCACAGGCGGCTTGGATGGTTCCAACGGCGGCAGTCATACGTTTTCAGGTTCGCTGCTGGGCAGTTGGCAAATCTGGACGAATACGATTTTCGATTTCGGGACGCTCAACGCCACGAACGCCATCTTTAGCTCCAACCAGGTCGTTTCGCTGCCGCCTGGAAATTATTCGCGGCTGCGGATACTGGCGGCGGGCGTCAACGGAAATCGAGCCTCGCAGACATTAATCGTGACCTACACCGACGCAAGCACGACGACCTTTACGCAAAGTTTCAGCGACTGGACGACGCCGCAGCATTATTCGGGCGAATCCATCGCCGTCTATATGAGCCATCGCGACGACGATGACGGCTCGACAGACCTACAGACGACTTATCTGTATGGATACGATTTTGCACTCAACAGCGCCAAAACCGTCCAAAGCATCCAACTGCCAAGCAGTTCAGGTGGCATTGCAAACAATTCAAGTGTTGTTGTCACCACGATCAGTCTGGTGCCCAACTGGCCGCCGACGTTCAACGTCAATCCGCTCACGCTGCCCGGCGCCACTGCGGGGCTGGCTTACTCGGCCAACATCGCGACCAACGCCAGCGACTTGAATGGCAATCCGCTGACCTTCGCCAAAGTCAGTGGCCCCTCATGGCTGGCGGTTGCTTCCAACGGCGCTCTCTCTGGCATGCCAGCCAACGCCGACGCCAACACCAACACATTTTTGATCAGCGTCACGGACAACGGCGGCTTGTCCAGCACGGACACGGTCTACATCGTGGTCACCGGCGCACCCTCGTTCATCGTCAATCCCTTCACAATGCCGTCCGTCATGGCCGGCCAGAATTATTCGGGCACAATCGCGACCAACGCCGCTGATCCCAACAACGGCTTTACGCCCGTCTTCGCGCTGCTCAGCGGACCGGGTTGGTTGTCCGTGGCGACCAACGGCGTTCTCTCCGGCGAGCCGCTGTCCGCCAACGTGGGAACCAACACATTTGTCGTGAGCGTCAGCGACCAGGGCGGCTTGTCCAACAGCGCCACGATGCTCATCCCGGTGACCGCCGCGCCGCCGATCCAGTCGGGTATGTCGCTGCAAGCAGGTAGCCTAACATTGAACTGGTCGGGAGGCGTCGGCCCTTACCAGGTGCAGATGACGACCAATCTGTCCAATCCCGATTGGCAGAACTTCGGCGGAACAATCAGCAGTAACAATTTGACCGTTACGATCAGTAACAACGCCGCCTTCTATAGAATCGTCGGACAATAAATGATCCTTGCAGCAAGCTAATTAAGCTTCTGGATATTGAACCCGAAGGCAAAACAGGATAGAGTTCCAATTCGCAAATGAAAATTTGCCAATCCATTCTACAACTATCCGCCGGTTTAATACTGGCAACGTCCTCGATACTTTCGGCTTCGGCACAGAATCCTGTCGCCGCCGGAGGCTGGACTTCGCTTGGCACAATGCCTGCCCCGACTTGGGACGGTAAAATGCTTTTGCTTCGGAGCGATCAAGGAACACTCGCCATCACGCCGCTGACCGACGACATCATCCGGGTTCATTTTACGACCAAACCGGCGTTTGGCCGCGACCATTCTTATGCCGTAATCAACCGTGACATGGGAACAGCGGATGCGAAAGCCGACATCGGTTCCGATGCCGCCACGCTCATAACCCCGTCGCTCAAAGTCACGGTTCAATATGCGCCGTTGCGGATTTCTTTCGCCAACGCTTCTGGAAAAGTTTTGGATGCCGATGATCCTGGACGTGGCATTTCTTTCGCCGGCTCGGAATTTCGCGTCGCCAAACAATTGCACGACGACGAACATGTCTATGGTTTCGGCGAAAAGTCCGGACGGCTCGACAAACGCGGCTGGCAGCTCGGTGGCTATAATTATGTCATGTGGAATTCTGACACGCCGGCTTATGATTCCAGCACTGACCCACTTTACGCGGATGTTCCGTTTTTCATGGTGCTGCGCGGCGGGCGGGCGCACGGCATTTTTCTCGACAACACTTGGCGCAGTTTTTTTGACGTCGGTCGCGAACAGCCAAATCTTTTGACGTTCGGCGCCGATGGCGGTGACTTGGATTATTATTTCATCAACGGCCCTGATCCGAAAAAAGTCATTGAGCGTTATACCGCCTTGACCGGCCGGATGCCGTTGCCGCCGCTCTGGTCGCTGGGCTATCAGCAATGCCGCTGGAGTTATTATCCTGAAGCGCGCGTGCGCCGCCTGGCTGATACCTTCCGGGAAAAACAGGTTCCCGCCGACGGCATCTGGCTCGATATCCATTACATGCAGGATTACAAACCATTCACTTGGAATCATGATCGCTTTCCGAATCCGGAGAAAATGATTTCCGATTTGAGCGCGCAGGGATTTCATCTCGTCACGATTCTCGACGGCCATCCGGCGGCGCAGAAAGATTACGCGCCTTACGACGAAGGTGTTGCCGGAAATTATTTTGTGAAAAAACCGAACGGCTCGGTTTATGAGGGCGGCGTCTGGCCGGGCAACTGCGCTTTCCCGGATTTCAGCAATCCGTCCGCGCGCGAATGGTGGGGCGGTTTGTATAAAAGTTTGCTCGATGTCGGCGTCGCCGGCATTTGGAATGACATGGACGAACCTTCAGTCTTCGGCATGCCGCGCGGCACGATGCCGAACGACGTCATGTTTGACAACGAAGGCCAGCCAGCGACCAGCCTCGAAATGCACAATGTCTTTGGCCAGCTCATGAGCCGCTCGACGTTTGAGGGCTTGAGCCGATTGCAGCCGGACAAGCGCGCGTTCGTGCTCACGCGTTCCAGCTTCGCCGGTGGTCAACGTTACGCGGCGGTTTGGAGCGGCGACGCCACCGCCGATTGGTCATCGCTGCGGCAATCCGTTTCCATGATGCTTGGTTTGGGCGTTTCAGGATTTCCATTTGTCGGCAGCGACATCGGCGGTTTCGTGAATATGCCGTCGGCGGAATTGTGCACCCGCTGGTTGCAAGCCGCCGTCTTCTATCCATTCATGCGGATGCACACAGCTATTGAAACGCCCGATAAGGAGCCTTGGTCATTCGGCGGGCGGTTTGAAGAAATTAACAAGCACGCCATCAATCTGCGCTACGAACTGTTGCCTTACATTTACAATGTGATGCAACACGCCAGCGAAACCGGCGTGCCGGCGTTGCGTCCGCTCTTTTTGGATTTTCCAGGTGATGGAAACGCCGCCTCGACTGACAACGAATTTCTGTTCGGCTCCGACTTGCTCGTTGCGCCGGTGTTGTGGGAAGGCGTTGATAGCCGCGATGTTTATCTGCCTGCCGGTGATTGGTTCGATTACTGGACCGGCCGGCACTACAAGGGCAATTCCGATATTTCCGTTCCGGTGACGCTGGATTCCATTCCGATCTTCGTTCGCGGCGGCGGTTTTATTTTTCGCCAGCCGGTTGTGCAATACACCGGAAAAATGCCGGGCAATCCGCTGAAAGTGCTCATCGCGCCGGCAAGCGAATCCGAATCGTCGCTTTACGAGGATGACGGTGAAAGCTTGAAATACAAAAATGGCGATTTCATGAAGCGGCATTTCCACCAGACCAGTAATGACCAATCTGTTGCCGTCGAAATTTCCGCGCCGGAAGGTTCCTATCGGCCGGCAAAACGCGATTTGATTGTGGAAACCTGGTTGAACGTCGAGCCCAAATCTGTGACTGAACAACTTGGCAATGCAACCGAAGGCGAAACGCTGCCGCGATTAAATTCTGGCGATTTGGCCGGTTCATCCAAGGGCTGGTCATACACTGATGGTCTGGTGACAATTAAGGACAATGACCGTTTCGAGGCTGTTAAATTTACCGTCGAACGATGAGTCCGCACAACCCTGTTTAAATTTTCAGCATGATATTATTAAATCCAGCGCGAGTGATGACCGTCGCTATGGCCGCAACTGCCTGCCTCTTCCTGCCGGTCATCTCTTCCCGCGCACAGGATAATGATTCTGTGAATGGCAGTGCCAATATCGGAGAACGGCTCTTTCTCGAAACGCGATTTGCGGAATTCTTTTACACCAACTCCGGCGGCAATGCCAATGCCGTCCTGACCAATGGTGACCCTGTCGTCAGCAACGCCGTCAGCATCTATGGACCATTGCCGGGGCCCTTTGCCGGGTATTCAATGAATTGTCGCCAATGTCACATGGTGGAAGAGGAGGAAACCAAGGCAAACGCATCCATCCTTCCGCCCTACGACACCGGCAACCGCACCTATTGCGATTTTGCGCAACGCACCCCCATCCCCAACATTGGTGATGGCCGCAACACGACGCCCCGCAACGCCATGCCGCTGGTGGATTCATTATTGCCCCGTTCAGGGCCGTTGTTTCTTCATTTCGACGGGCAATTCGCCACGCCCGAGGACTTGGTTATGGGCACATTAACCGGCAGAAATTACGGTTGGATGCCCACGCAATACTCCACTGCCATACACCATATCGCTAGCATTATTCGCAATGACAACGGCTCCAATGGGCTGGCCCAACAATACGGGGGTTATTCCTACGCCACCACGCTGGCAGGAGGCCGGAACATTAGCGAGCAATACCTCGTCACGCCGCAGTACCAAATGCAAGTGGACGTTACGGACACGAACAATCCCGCTTACGTCACGGACCAGCAAATCGTCCAAAACGTCGCTGCCCTCATTACAGCCTACATGGAAACACTTGTTTTTTCCCAGGACACCAACGGGGAATTCAACGGCTCGCCCTACGATACGTTCCTCATTCAAAACGGCCTGCCCGCGACAGCCCAATCCAGGTGAAACACCCCTTCAATACAGCCAGCGCCTTCTGCAACTGATCAACAACCTCGCCAATCCGCAATTTGTCACCGATCCCGACGACGGCAGCTTTGACGACCCAGAACCAGCTCTTTCAGTTTGGCACCAATGAATTGGCCGGGCTGAAAATTTTCTTCGCCCTCTCCTCGTCTAACATCGTTCAACCCAGCGCGGAGATTGGCAATTGCGTAGCCTGCCACACTCCGCCGGCGTTTTCAGATTTCATCTTTCATAACACTGGCGCGGCCCAGGAGGAATATGATTCCATTTTCGGCAACGGTGCCTTCACGGCCTTGTCCGTTCCCGGTTTGGCCGAGCGTCAGAGCAATTACGACGCATACCTCCCTCCCACCACCAATCATCCCTATGCTCTGGGCACGTTTGAATCGCCTCCGTCCACCAATGACCCCGGACAGGTTGACCTTGGACTGTGGAATGTCTTTGCCAATTCGGATTTTCCAGCGCCTCAACCCGGCTTACAGCAAATCGTGCCCTTGCTCATACCCGGCGGATTGCCCCCACCTATTATTAACGCCCCCGTCATGGCCGGCAACAATCTCCTGCTCACTGGGCAGGGCATTCCCAGTTGGACTTATTACGTTCTTACCACCACCAACCTCGCGCTGCCGCTCGAGGATTGGCAAGTCGCCGCCACTAACTCGTTTGATTCGTCTGGAAACTTCAGTTTTGCCGACCAAACCGTCAGCAGTAGCCAGAAATTTTATCGCCTGACGCTGGACACCACCGCATCCGTCCTGCCCTACACCATTGGCCTGTTCAAGACGCCAACCGTCCGCGACCTTTCCAGTTCCGAACCCTACTTGCATACTGGCCGCATGGACACCATCGAAGACGTCATCAATTTTTATGAGAATTTTTCGACGAAAGCTCGCGGCGACCTGGTCAGGAATGGCGATCCCCAATTAAGTGGCATTTTTATGGACACCAATGCCATCATTCCCCTGGCCGCCTTTTTGCGCTCACTGAACGAAGACTATGTTGACGTTCCGTGCCCCTGCCTTCTGTTTCCGTTAACGACTAAGAGCTTATCGGTAAATAATGTTCAACATTGAACGCATGATAATCCTTTGTCATATCGTTATGCGACTGGCAGCAGTCGAATCTTTATCAAAATGCGTGTAGTTTTCCAATTCATGAATCTCCTTTGTATTGTCTTTTTGTTGGCGTTGTCTGTTTGGCTTGAGCGGATGTCGCCGTTCTCACCCGCTCAACTAGGAAAGACCCAAACACATTATCCGACGTAATAGCTCATCCGATGTCCAGCCCGTCGTATGCTGAAAATGAAAACTTTTCTTGAAAAACGACGCAAATCTGATAAACTTGTGGAAATCAAATAAAAGCCAAAAAAAGAAAGAAATGCTGCATGATTTTTGCACGGTAAAATCCATACAGCGAACAAACACTACAAAAGCATGTCATTTTTTAACCCTTGCTGTGTCGGCTCAAAGAAAAAAATCATCCGATCCTTCGCCGCCGTCGTATTTGTTTTAGCCGTGTTGGTAACAAGCGCGCGCGCGGTTGTATTGACGAACATTCCCGGCCCTTACACGGCTGCCGGCAGCAATATAATTATCGTAACCAACACCGATCCTTGGGTCGGGACGAATTACCTGAACACTGCGCCGAGCAAGACGTTGTATTACCGGTTTAGCATGGAGTGGAATACATTCGGAACCACCTATGGGGCTTTGGAATTATACAACAACGCCAATGAGGTGTTTGGGATTGGGGACAATTATGGCAACGCCAACTGGAGCTGTTTTTTTTATGTCAGCGGCAATGAAACCGATTTTAATTTGAATCCTGTTACGACAATTGTCACCGGTGAGTGGCATACGTTTGTGGCGAAGATATCGTTTAATCAAGGTGCCGCTGACAATGAGACGATCTGGATGGATCCGAATTTCGCCAATTCAGAAAACAACCAGTCCAGTTCCATCATCACCACCCAAACTTTTGACGCCTCATTTAACCAGGTGTATCTGCGCGCAGGCACCAGTGCGACTTACAGCAACATTGTTTTTGGAACGTCGGCTGCGGACGTGGGTTTTACGGTGTCGGCGACGCCGGTGATCGGCTCGCTGGTTCCGGCAGCCGGAGCGACGCAAGTCTCACCGGGCACTTCCATCGGCGCGCAAGTGACGCCCGGTATTGGAAATGTGACCACCAATGGAGTTACTTTGGCGATAGATGGCGTCGCGGTAAGCCCGTCCTTTTCGGTGGACGCCAATGGAATCATCACATTGAGCTATCAGCCGCCCAGTCCGTTTGCGGCGAACACGACGCACACGAACACGGTGATTGCGACGGATGTCAATTCAGTCTCGGCGACGAATATGTGGAGTTTCACAGTTGGGCAAGCGACATTGCCGGCTACATTTCCCGGGCCATTTTCAGTGAGCAACGGAGTGGACATTGTTTTACTGACCACAAACAATTCGCCGTGGATCGGGACAAACTATTTGGACAGCGCGCCCGCCACGACGTTGTATTACCGGTTCAGCATGGAAATGAACGCGCTGGCGGGATTGACGTCAACCTTTGCCGGCCTGGAACTTTACAACAACAGCACGGAAGTATTGTTGCTGGGCAAAGGCGATCCGCAGACCAACTGGAGCGGCGACGCGATTTTAGGGACGCGCTATTTTGATTTTAAACCGGCGACGGCAATCGTGACCGCCCAGTGGCACACGGTTGTGGCGAAGGTGGTGTTTAATCCAGGCGCCGCCGACACGTTGAAGGTGTGGCTGGATCCAGATTTTAGCCAGCCGGAAACCAACCAAGTGAGTTGGACAAATGTTACAACGGATTGCTCGTTCAACAATGTGCATTTGCGCTGCGGCAACAGTCCGGCCAGCGCGACGTTCAGCAACATTATTTTTGCGGCGACGGGGACGGGAGTCGGATTTGGCGGGCAACCGCCGCCGACGGCGGACACGGTGCAGATGCTGACGTATCACAATGACAACATGAGGTCAGGCGTCAACACCAACGAGACCGTGTTGACATTGGCCAACGTCGTGACGAACAAGTTTGGCAAATTGTTCAGCCAGACGGTGGATGGTTACATCTATGCGCAGCCGCTGGTGGTGACGAACGTGAACATTCCCGGGCGCGGTCCATACAATCACAACGTGGTATATGTGGTCACGGAGCATGACAGTGTGTATGCGTTTGACGCAGACAACAACTCGGGTGCCAACGCGACGCCGCTGTGGCAGACGAGTTTTCTGACCAATGGCGAGACGACGGTTCCAAATGGCGACGTTGGTTCGACCGACATTTCACCTGAAATCGGCACAACCAGCACACCGGTGATTGATCCGGTGACGGGAACGATTTATGTCTGCGCCAAAACTAAAACAAGCGGCGGGGCTTACATACACCGGCTGCACGCGCTGGACATCACGACGGGGCTGGAGCGGACCAACTTCAACAGCCCGGTGGTGATTGCGGCGACGAATTATCCCGGCGTGGGCACGGGTGGTTCGGACACGGATGGGAGTGGACACGTTTTGTGGAATCCGTTGCGGCAGCTCAACCGTCCGGCGGTCGCGCTGCAAAACGGGGTCATCTATCTGGCCTTCGCATCGCATGGGGACCAAACGCCCTATCACGGCTGGCTCTTTGCCTACAACGCGACGAACGTGACGCAGCAGTTGAGCGTCTACAACAGCACGCCCAATGGCGGATTGGGCGGTTTCTGGCAGAGCGGCGGCGGACCGGTTTTTGACGCTGCCGGATACCTTTACCTAATGACAGGCAACGGTGACTTCAATGCAACAGGCGGAACGTTTAATGCGCTGACGAATAATTTTGCGATGAGCATGATGAAATTCAGCACGACCAACGGGGTTACGAATGGGATCATCAAGCTGGTGGATTATTTCACGCCGAATGATGAATCAACCCAGAGCGGTTCGGATGAAGATTTGGCTTCAGGCGCACCGCTGGCGTTGCCCGCCTCGGCTGGCAGCGTGGCGCATACGAATCTAATAGTCGGAGCGGGCAAGAAAGGGGATATTTATTTGGTAGACCGGGACAATATGGGGCACTTCAATACCAACAACAACGACAGCCAGATTGTGCAATCCTTCACCGGAGGGATTTCAGGCGGCGGCCAGTCAGGAAGTTTTGATACGCCCGCTTATTTCAACCACGAACTTTATTATTGGGCGTCCAATGACAGGCTCAAGGCGTTCGCATTGAGTAACGCGGTGATTAACACCACTCCAACCCAAGGTTCGACGTCGTCCGGCCAATATGGTTCATCGCCGTGCATCACGGCCAATGGCACGAGCAACGCGATTGTCTGGGCGTTTCAAACGGACGCCTACAACAGCAGCGGAGCGGGAATTTTGCGGGCGTATAATGCGACGAACATCACGCAGGAACTTTACAACAGCAGCCAGTTATCACAGGACAGTGGCCCGCCGGCGGTCAAGTTTGCCACCCCGACCATTGTCAACGGCAAGGTTTATGTCGGCGGACAATATGCCGTGACGGCTTATGGCCTCGGCAGTTTTCTGCCGACCCCGACCATCACGCCCAACGGCGGAACTTTCACCAATTCCGTGACAATCACATTGGCTGATAGCGCATCGGGCGCAGCACTTTATTATACGGTGGACGGCACGACACCCACAACCAGCTCGATCCTCTACACCGAGCCATTCGTCGTGACAAACAGCCTGACCGTCAATGTCATCGCCGCCGAATCGGGATACGTAAACAGCACCGAGGCCAGCGCCACTTTTATCAACAGTTCGGAGATTGGCACCGGAACAGGTTTGCTGGGTGCTTATTACGCCAACCATACTTCGGCCAATCCTTACACAGGTTCGCCGACGATGGTGGAAACCGACGCAGTGATAAATTTTAATTGGACATCCGGTCCGGGCGGTGGCATTGGGCAAGACGGTTTTACCGTCCGTTGGACGGGTTCTGTTCAACCGCAATTCAACGAAACTTACACATTTTATGCGACTGCAGATGATGGCGTGCGGTTGTGGGTTAATGGTCAGGAACTGGTCAACGGTTGGGTGGACCAGGCATCAACAACGTATCAAGGTTCCATTGCGCTCAAGGCACAACAGCTTTACAACATTGAGATGGACTATTATCAGGACACCGGCGGTGCCATTGCTGAACTTCAATGGAGCAGTCCTTCCACCACTGAAGCGGTTGTTCCTCAAACCCAACTTTATCCCTATACCAATCCGCCGCCGACAGTCGTTTTGTCAAGCCCGACGAACAATTCCAGTTACACGGCAACGGCCAGCGTAACCATCAGCGCCGACGCTGACGCACCTTACAATCCGATCAGCTCGGTGAGTTTCTATACCAACAACATTTTGTTGGGCGTTGTCAGTAACAGTCCCACTGCCCCACTTTATACCATCACCACGACCGGGCTTGGAGCGGGCAGTTATGCCTTGACTGCCGTGGCCGTGGATGGCAGCGGTTTGAGCAGCACTTCCGCGCCGGTCAACATCACGGTCAATGCCGGCAGCGGTCAGGCCTTATGGGTTGACAAACCGCAGCACAGTTTCGCCGTTCTTCAATATGCCGACGACCATGCCCGCCAATCTTCCCGGCGCGCTGCCGCCGCTGCTCTCACAGACCGGCGTGTTCAGCAACACCCCGAGCATGACGCCGACCAACGGATTGATTCCATATTCAGCCGAACGTGCCGTTGTGGTCGGATGGCGCCGTCAAAAATCCGCTATCTGGCCGTGCCGAACAATGGCGGCACCATCACACCGGACGAACAAATCACCTTTGCGCCGACCGGCACCTGGACGTTCCCGGCCGGAACCGTGTTCGTTAAAACCTTTGAATTGCAAACCAACACGAGTGATCCGAGTTCGCTTCGCCGGCTGGAAACCCGCCTGCTGGTGCGCGACATCAACGGCGCGGTCTATGGCGTGACCTACAAATGGCGGCCCGACAACAGCGACGCCGACCTGCTCACCACCAGTCTCGATGAAGCCATCACCATCACCAACACCGCGGCACCACCTGGACCCAGACATGGTATTATCCCAGTCCGGCGGACTGTCTGACCTGCCATACGCCCGTGGCCAATTATGTGCTGGGCGTCAACACACGCCAGTTGAACGGCAGCCTGACTTATCCCGCCACCGGCGTCACGGACAACCAGTTGCGCACGCTGAACCGGCTGGGTCTTTTCAATCCGGCCTTCGACGAAGCGGACGATCACCAATTTCGAAAAACTTTCCACGCTGACCAATTTGACGGCCTCGTTGCAGCAACGCGCGCGCTCCTATCTGGACGCCAACTGCGCGCAATGCCACCAGCCCGGCGGCACCGGCACCACCTTTGACGCGCGCTACGACACGCCGCTGGCCAGCCAAAACATCACCAATTTCCCTGCGGTCAAGGCAACCTTGGCGTTGACCATGCCTGATCGTCATGGCCCGATGACATCTGGCGTTCCATGCTCTATGCCCGCATGAAACACCAATCAACGCGATCAAAATGCCGCCATCTGGCGCGCAATCTTATTGATACCAACGCCGTGCAGGTGTTGGGCGACTGGATCAACAGCCTGCCCGGCACCCCGGCGCTCGCGCCGCCGACAATCACGCCGAACGGCGGCATCTTTGCAGCCTTCGGTCAGCATTACGTTACAATCAACCAACACGGGCGCGACGATTTACTACACGCTGGACGGCTCGCTGCCCACGACCAATTCATTTCTTTATTCGGCGCCCTTCATTCTGAGCAATGACAGCGACGGTCACCGCCAACGCGTTTGAGGCAAACTTCAACAACAGCGTGGCTACCAACGCCCTGTTCCTTGTGCAGCCGTTGTACTTGACTTCAGCGACTTTCACCACCAACTATATCTTCCAGTTGGAACTCCTTGGCACACCCGGCAGTAATTATGTGCTGCAGGCTTCGACTAATTTATTGAATTGGACTCCGTTGAGTACAAACCTGGCCACCACAAATTTATTTAACCTCTTTGATCCGGGTGCGAGCAATTTCCCCCATCGCTTCTATCGCGTGATCCAACAGTGATGAAGCTGCGAATTGAAACTTCATAAAATGTTGAAATTAAAATCTATTCCACTAATTACCGCATTCTGCTTGTTTTTTATTTGCTTTGTTGTGCAGGCCGGCACCGTCGTTGTCACCAATGACGCGGGCTTGTCCGTCACGATGGACGCAAGCGGGAATTATACTGTGCAATCTTCCGCGCCGGTGTGGACGTTCGGCGGCGAAATCGCTCATCCGCTCAAAAACGCGGTGGCGGGTTCGGGCAAGGATTCAGTTGGCCAGTATCAGCGGATTTCCTTCGAGTGGACGGAAGGCGCGTCGCCGATGAGCGGGGAAATCCGGCTCTATAATGAGAAGCCGATCGTTCTGTTTTCGGAAACGCGCCGGAAGGCCGGAGAAATGCCGCCCGCGCCGTTTCCGGCATTCACCAACGTGCCGGAAAATCTCCATGTTTTCAGTTACCGGCAGGAAACGTTCAGTCCGCCGCAGTTCGCCGCGAACAACTGTTCCACGCCGTGGCTGTTGTTTGATGACAACGACAACGCGCTGGTCATTTCTCCGGCGTCGCATTTCATGGTTGCCAGCATGATTGGCGACGGGACAAATAAAATTGCCAGCGGTTTCAACCCGCATCTTCGAAATCTTCCGGCGAAATTTTCACAGCAAACCATTCTGGCGTTTGGCAGCGGGATTAACCGGACATGGGATTTGTGGGGACAATCTTTGCGCGAGCTGGAAGGCGTGACTCATCCGCATGAAGACACGGACACGATCACGAAATATTTCGGATACTGGACGGACAACGGAGCTTACTATTATTACAACTACGATTTGAAGCAGGGTTATCAGGGCACGATGGAGTCGGTGGTCGCGCATTACCAGCAGGAGCAAATCCCGATACGTTATCTGCAACTGGACAGTTGGTGGTATTTCAAAACATTCACCGATCCGGATGGCAAAACCGGAAAAATCAAAGCGCCCAAACTGCCTCCCGGCGAATGGAATCGTTACGGCGGCTTGCTGGAATACAAGGCGCACCCGGCGGTTTTTCCGGATGGGCTTAAAGCTTTCGACAAATCCATCGGGCTTCCGCTGGTCACTCACAATCGCTGGATTGATCCAGAGAGTCCATATCATCAAAAATATAAAATCTCCGGGATTGCGGCAGTGGATCCGAAATGGTGGAACGATGTAATGGGCTATATTCACCGGGCTGGAGTCGAGACTTACGAGCAGGACTGGCTCGACCATATTTATTACTATTCACCCGCCTTCAGCAGCAATCTCGACACAGGTGAAAATTTTCTGGACGACATGGCCAACGCCTGCAAAAAGCTGGGGATGACCGTGCAGTATTGCATGCCTTATCCCTGCCATTTTCTGCAAGGCAGCCGGTATGATAACCTCACCACGATTCGCCCCAGCGGCGACAGGTTCAACCGCGAAAAATGGAACGATTTTCTCTACACTTCCCGCCTCGCGGATTCAATGGGCATCCGGCCGTGGGCGGATGTCTTCATGAGCGGAGAAACCAACAACCTGATTCTGTGCACGTTGTCCGCCGGACCGGTGGGAACCGGCGATGCCATCGGTTCTGAAAATAAGGAAAATATTTTCAAAGCCATCCGCGCCGATGGCGTGATTGTCAAACCCGATGCGCCGGCGTTGCCGCTGGACTCCTGTTATATCGCCGATGCCAAGGGCGAGCAATCGCCGTTCTTGGCCGGCACTTATACTGATCATGGCGGCATCAAGACGGCATATTTGTTTGCCTATAACCGGTCGTCACGGAAAACCAATGAAGTCAGTTTGACGTCAGCCGACCTGGATTTCTCTGTGCCGGTCTATGTCTATGATTATTTTTCCGGCACCGGCCAATGTTTGAAGCCCGGACAAAAATTTTCGGCGACTTTGAATCCAAAAGCGGCGGCTTATTACATCGTCGCGTCGATCGGCAAAAGCGGGATGGCTTTTCTGGGTGACGAAGGCAAGATCGTCTCCAACAGCAAACAACGGATTGGGTCATTGAAATATGAGATAGGTGGACTGGCCGCAGATGTGCTGTTCGCTCCGACCGAAAAATCAGTCGTCCTTCACGGCTACTCCGCCGCCGCGCCAACGGTGACAGTTGAATCAGGCGAAGCCGGACCGGTTCAATTCGACGCGGCAACGGGACAATTTGCCGTTGAAATAAGCGCAGATTTACAAGCTCCACTCGACAAATCTCAAACGGATCCGGTGAGGCACGCCTTGGTGACGTTGAAGACATGGTGACGTTGAAGGTTCGAATATTCTTCGCAGCTTGCGTGATTTTTTATTGCCATTCTCCGTGAAAACAGATGCTGACCGCTTTGAAGAACGTTTTTCAATGAAGTCATAGGCAATCAGTTAGTCTGCCGGAGTAACACTGTGGTTTAACCATGAAAATTTATGTGGAGCGATAATAAAATAACGGAAGACCTGTCGGTTTCCGTGTTCAAGCCTCCCAATACACATTAAATCGTGAGGCCAATCAGTTGTCTCTTCGTTTTCCGAGATCCGCCCGCGCAATTTATCAGCCCTGCTTACGGTATTTGAACAGAATTTCGTCAATTATCCGTGCTGTTTCCAGCGCCGTCTCGCCTGTGCTGTTCAAAGGCGGACCGCCGTTGAGTTCGTTCACAAAAGACTGGATCAGTGGTTGGTGAACGTGCGGCGGATCGGGCAATTTCAAAATTTCTTCCACGCCGTTGCGCGTCAGGCGCAAATCGCCGTTCGACACGAAGAAGCCCATGGAAATTTCGCCTTCCGAGCCGTAAATCGTGACGGATTCTTCCGCGCGCGCGACCGTGTAGGCGAAAATTCCGCCCGCCACCACGCCATTTTTGAAAAGCATCGAGTAACTCACCGTGTCTTCCGCGCCGTGAATCCGCGCGGCGTTGACGGCGACGCCGCTGACTTCGCGCACCGCCCCGAACACCGAAAGCAGCCAGTCGAGTGTGTGAGTCTGCATATCCACAAAAAGTCCGCCGCCGTTTGTGGCGAAATCAGTTTTCCACGGCTGCGGCAAGTGCGCGTCGTGTTTTTGAAACTGGCGCACGGCGATGGCGCGCGGTTCGCCGATGGCACCAGATTGGATCAGTTCGCGCATTTTTTCAAAGCGCGGCAATTTGCGCCGGTAATACGCCACGCGCAATGGCACATTTGTTTTTTTGCACGCCGCAATCATCACTTCGCACTCGGCCACCGACAACGCCATGGGCTTCTCGACCAAAATCGGCTTGCCCGCGCGGGCGGCTTTGAAAACAAATTCTTTGTGGCTCGATGGCGGTGTCGCGATATAAACCGCGTCCACTTCGCGGTCAGCGATGAGCGCGTCGGCGTCCGCATACCAGCGCGGGACGTTGTGCCGTCGCGCATAATCTTCAGCCTTGGCCGCGTCGCGCCGCATCACGGCGACAAGCGCTGAACCGTCGGCCTTTTGAAAGCCCGGCCCGCTTTTTATTTCGGTCACGTCGCCGCAACCGATGATTCCCCAGCGAACAATCTTGTTCATAACTTGATTTCGAGAACACTTTCATTTTTGAACATCTTTCAGATTGATTTGATGTCATAGTGTTAATTTTGCGATAGGGCGGCAAGGCTAGGCCAAAACGTCATTGTTCCAAAATGTAAAATTCTTGCAGGTTCGTGGCGGCATTGACGATGTTCGTGGACAAGTTGCCGTTGCCGTCGAAAGCGCCCGTGCAATTGGTTTGCCATTGGCTCAAAGGCAGCGCGAGGTTAGTGCTTTGCAACAACGTCCATGAACCGCCCGCCGTGCCATTGGTTGCGGAAATGGAAAGTGAAGTGCCATTCAAACTGATGCCAGTGATACTCGGCGAAGACGGCGACAAAACGGGCGGCAAGGCAAATTCCTGGCGAACACCGTCCACAACATTTGAATCGCTGGTGTTGTTGTAGAATCGAAAATCTTCCATCCAGCCGTTGAAGTTGCGGATGAAATCAGTGCTGCGATTGCCGATGGACAAGCACGCAGCCGTTCCCAAATTGATGGTTTGCCCGCTCGAAGCGAATGAACCGATCTGCGTCACGGAATTCGTCGCCGTTCCATAATACATTTTGAACGTCGTTCCATCATAAGTCACCGCAAAGAACAGCCATTGGTTCGTCGGAAACGTCACCACGTTGCTGCCGGTGAACAGCGGACTGGTGTTGCCGTAAAAAAAGTCCAGTTGGTTGGTTGCTTGAATCCAGATTCCCATCGAGTTGGCCGCGCCATCGGCCTGAAAATTATTGCCGCCATTCAAAAGCCACAGTCGCGGCGCATGACCGGTGCTGTCGCGCGCGAGTTTCTGTTTCATCCAAAAACTGATCGTGAAGTTGCCGATGATTCCGTTGTTTCCCAAAGTGGCCAGCGCCGGGCTGGCGGCCAAATTGACGACATTTCCCAAACCGCCGTTGCCACCGCCTTGAAAATTTCCCATGTTCGTTGTCAAATCCAATGCGCGCGCGTTCACGTTCAAATTGGTCACGCCGCTGCCGACCGCGCCGTGCAAATTTCCCGCAACCGTTCCATTGGTAGTCATGTTCATCGTGATGTTAATGCCGCTGCTGGACGTGTCGCTGGCCGTTGTTGTGCCGCCGGCATCCGTAAATGGCATCCGCAATTGCAACCCGATCACCGTCAACGCGACCGGAAAACTGACGACCGCGCCATCAACATTGGAAACGACAACACTGTAATTGTAAGAACCCGTCGCGAAGCCTGCGGTGTTTATCAAAATCGAATTGTTTGTGCTGGCCGTTGTTGTCGGCGAGCCGATGTTGACGCTGTTCGACTGCCATTGATATGTGAATGGCGCGTCATTCCATGGCGGCGACAGATTTTCTGTCAGCGTAACCATCGTTCCGCTCATCACAGCGCCTGACGGCGAAATCACCGGCGTTGTTATTTGCGGCAGATTATTGGAAACGACATTGAGTGTGATGGAGGCTGTGCCTGAATTATCCGGCGACAACGTGATTGCAAACCGGTTATTGCTGTAACTATTTGTGAGGCTCGCCGAACCGTTATTGATCGTCACTTGCGGTTCAAACAGAGAATAGCCGGTCAAAGTAACGTTGCTTTCTCCGGTGGCGAACGCAATGGTCACGGTAAGATTTGTATTTTCCGTCAGCACGGAAATCCGTTTCTTGCCCGCCGTGACAAATTTATTGGCATCGCCGATAAAGCCGATTCCCGACGACCCAATGGGTGAAACGATGAAGTAAGAGCCGCCGGTGGTGGGATTGGATGTCGTCGTCAAAAAATTAAACGTGCCGCCGGCGTTGACAACCATTCCTGTCTGACTGAAATAATCATATACATAGGCATTGCTCGAAATGTTCAATTGCGGCAGCGTAAAGCTGGCGCTGGCGAGTGACGATGTCTGCGCGTAGGCAAAAACATAAGACGTTCGCAAGCCGTTGTGGTCGGTATAGGTGGACGATACTAAAGGTAAATTTTTACCTTGCGCCTCGTTGAGATAATTGAAGTCCAAAGGCATCAGCGGCACGTCCGGTTTCACAATGACTGCATCAGGGCGGACGGATTGGAAGAGGTTGGCCACGTTGACCGTCCCCAAAGCGTCACCTGTGCCGACGAGTCCCGCTGAAAGAGTTCCAATCAGCAAGTATCGCGTTTGGCTGCTCATGTAAACATCCGTCCACGGCCAAATGCCAATCGAATAAGCGAATCGCGAACCATAGATAAATTGCTTCCAATTAGTAGTGTCAAAGCCGTCACCGCTCAACCGGCTGCTCATAAGATTATTGTAGAGCGAGCCTTGAAGGATATGACGCGGCAACGGCATGCAGTATTGCATATTGATGGCGTTTGAGCTGGCGGACCGGGCCATGTAATTCATAAACGCCGGCGGGTCATTCAGATTCATTGCCGGCAAAGCATTTTGATTCAACCAGTCATGTTCAAAAGTTATCACGCCGCCGTTTTGAAGATATGCCATTCGATTTGTCCAGTAACTCCAATCCACCGCCACGCGGCCACCGCCGCCGGTCAGAGCGGTTGATGTGTTGGTTGAAAGCACATATTGCGAATTATACGGACTGGCCGGATCAATCCATCGCGAGTGAACAATCAACGGCAGTCCGAGTTGTTGCTGGAACGAAGCCAGTCCATTGGTAAATAGTTGCGGCGAGGCAGTGAATTGGTTGATGCCGCCGCGATTATTGTTCGTGTCTCCCTGCCATGTATCCGCCACGCCTTTGGGATACCACCAGCTATCCAGTTGCATATAACCCAGCGGCAATCCTTTGCTTGCAAACTCATCCCGCACCGCCATCAAAGTAGCCGGATAATTATTGCTGACCATGTTGTAGTAATAGGTCGCAAAATTGTCCGTCCAATAGCCAAACTTGTTCAACTCCACCGCTGCGTCGTTGGCGGGTCTTGTCTTCCCGCCGAGACTGGTCAAGGCATTTCCCCAAGTATCAAACGCTTGATTGATTCCATTTGTAATCACCAAGATCACACGATGCGTGAAATTTGCTGGCAAATTCGTGATGCCGCTGTTTATGCCGCAGGAAATGGTTCCGCCGCTGCTGGAGTCATTGGCAATCATGTAGTTGGTTGCCGGAGAAATGATGAAGGAATTATAGTTCGTGTCGAAGAATATCCACGGACTGTCTCCATTCAACGTCCCAAAATCGAAAGGCACAAATGGAGCGCCGTCGTCATAATTGACGAAATTCAAACCAGCAGGATACGTCGTCAATTTTGGAAACGCCAAATTATTTGTCGAAGCCGAAAGATAAGTGTGGCTGAACAAAATCGCCGGCGTATTGCTATACAATCGGATCGCCGCCGCGCGGCTGACGCCGCTGACATAGTTAAAAGTTATTTCCGAATAACTGCCGATGTTGTCGGTGTTTGAAACGGTTGAAACACTTGACGGCGTTGCGCCCAGGCTTCCACCAAACGTCCACGCTGGCGAAGATGATTGCACGGTATAATTTCCACTGCCGTCCAACGTCACCGATATTCCAGTCGAATTAGTGATCGTTGCCGCATTAGATTGAATGCCAATGCAGGCAAAGGTGGAACACGTTAATGCGGCTGAGACTATTTTCAATATGCGTTTAATCATGGTTTTTTCTAACAAATAAAATTCTACGCGTCGCCCCGAAGCGACAATGTTGGCGGGACAAAATATGAAATTCTTTCAGGTTCGTGGTGGCGGCAATGTTCATGAACATATGCCGCCGCCATCGAAAGTGCCGAAACTTGCTTGAACAACTCAACTTGTGGATTAACCGTTACGCTGCCGCCAGCATCAGAGTTAAATAGTCAGTTGAATTTTTCATTTCTATGGTATCCAGATAAAGCGGTAATACGCCGATGCCGGCGTCCCGCCCAAATCATTGAAATCGTCCGTCATGTTAACCACGCCATTGGTCGCCGCCGTGTTGGTCGAAACGTTCACCCAAACCGCCGATGCCAGGTTCGTCGAGCGTTGCGTGATGTAATCGTAGCCGGGGATGCCAGAGAAGGTCAGGCTCGCTGAACCGCCACCAACGGCCGGCGCGGTGATTTGTGCGCTGGACACGAACGGATTTACGATGATGTTGACGATGCCTGTGTTCGTTCCGCCAAAGCCGTCGCTGATGGTGTAGCTGAACTGGTCGTTGACGTCCAAATTGTTGGTGTAACTGATGAACGCGTTATTGGTGATGACGTAAGAACCATCGTTGTTGGTCGTCGTGTTGATCAACGCCAACGTCACGCCGTTGGTCGTCGTGGAATCAATGGCGGTTAACTCCACCGTGTCTCCGTCAACGTCGCTCCAATTGGTCGCCAAATCCGACAAGGCAATTTCCACATTTCCTCCCGCCGCCAAGCTCACCGTCATCACCGTTGCGGTCGGCGGATGATTGGTCACAATTTGATTCATGCTATTCGTGCTGCCAGCATAGCTGTCGCCGCCGGAATAAATTGCCGTGATGAGATTGGTGCCGCGCGGCAACAATGTTGTGTTGGCACTCGTGGCGCTGCCGCCGCTCACCGATTCCGTGTCAAACAAAACATTGTTGGTGAAAAATTGGATCGTGCCGCTGGCGCTGTCCAGTAAAGTGCCATTCGTCAGCACATTGGCTGTGAAATTGATGCTGTCATTGAAGCCAGATGGATTTTCAGATGACGCCAGTGAGAGCGATGTGCTCGCCGGAGCGGTCGTTGCGCTGACTTCCGCAGAATTCGCGCTTTGATTGGCGCTGCCGTCCACGGCGACAACATAGTAATAATAAGTCGTCAAACCAGACAAGCCGGTGTCGGCATAGCTGCTGGTGGCGCTGTTGGTAACCAATGTTTCAGAACCGCTGCTTGTGCCGCGATAAATGTTGTAGCTGGTCGCGCCAACCACCGCCTGCCATGACAACGTGTTTTGCCCGGCGCCCGGAGCAATGGCGACATCCACCGGCTTGGCGATGGAATTCAAGACCTGTAGCGAGCCGCTGCCGGAAAATGTTCCGCCAAATCCCAGGCCCGCCAGTTGAGATGGCGTGTAAGTTCCCGCCAAGACCTGATTATTGGTGATGCTGAAGCTTTGCACGGTGATTGCCTCGTCCAATATCACAACTGCGTCAGTTCTGGCCATCAGCAAACCCATGCTGTTCATGGTAGCGACGGAATTGGTGAATTCAAAATTTCCAGTGGCTGAAACGGCACTTGCATTTGCCAGATTCAAATTGCCTGCAAACGCGCTCCAATCTCCCGTTAAGAGATTCGTTGAATTGGCAGAAGCGGCTTTGCCGTTGTTGCCTGTCAACAAAGTAATGTTGTTCGTGCCAATTACTGTTGAGTCCACGGATAAAGTCATGGCGCTGAAGTCACAGGCGATATAGGAATCCACCGCATTGTTAATGGTGCCTGCCAAATGCACTGGTCCTGTGGCAGGTGCGTTGGGTCCCAGACGAATCATCGGCACGAATGCCGGACTTAATCCCGCATAGTTTGTAAAAATAATATGGGCGCTGGCGGTATGGCCGGCACCATTTTGCTTTAACAACAGTTCGCAACCGGGAACAATCGTCAATGAACCGCCGCCAAAGGTATTGGTTCCAGCAATGTCGGTTGCGCGAACACGGCCAGCTATAAAAGGAAGTCCCCAATTAACGCCATAATTAGCGGTAGCATTGGTGGTGGAAGAAATATAATTGTTCGCAGGGCTCATCGTCGTTCCAGTGGGAACCGTGACATTTGTCCAAATAGTTGTCGTATTCCAATCCACAGAGTCGCCGTTGGTTGTTTCAAATAAAGTGTTGTTTCCAGCCAGAGTGCTGGCTTCCGATGATTGCGCGCTTTCGCCGCCGGTGCCGGTGGCCGTGACTTCGTAATAATAAATCGTGCCGGAGGTCACGGAAGAATCAGTGTAGCTCGCGCTCGTAAGACCATTGGTAAACAATGCTTCAGAACCACTGCTGGTTCCGCGATAAACACTGTAGCTGGTCGCGCCATAGCTGCCCGTCCATGACAACGCAATACTGCTGCCATTGTTGACGGCACTCAAAGCTGTTGGCGTCTGTGGCACTCCAGTTGGCGTCACGCTTTGGTCCGGGCTGAAATTGGCGCTCTCGCCGCTGCTGTTGGCTGCTGAAATGGTGTAAAAATATGTGGCATTGTTGCTGACTTGCGTGTCCACATAATTAGTTGTGGATCCTCCCACGACGACGTTGGTCACTGTGTAAGTTCCGCTGCTCGGCCCGCGTTTGATATTGTAAGTTGTCGCGCCGGAACTGGCCGTCCATGACAAACTCACCTGCACAGTATTTGGCGACGTTGAACCTGTGGCGGTGAATGTGGCTGGCGTGGCAGGAGGCGGATTCAGCGGAGCGAAAACGGCTTCAGCCATCGCGTTTTTAGGATTGGTTACTGTGTTTGTTGCGTAGAAAATATCTGGGTTGCCTGAAGGAAGACCGGAAACGTAACTGAAGCCCACACAGCCCACGGCGCCTTGATTGTTGTTCGATGAAACCAATGTTCCTCCATTGGCTGAAAAGTTCACAATATTGCCGGAAGCGCCATTGCGACCAATGCTTGCTATTGCAGCCCAGGAATTAGCCGCCGCAACAACCACATTGTTACTCATTATCTTGGTGCCAGCGGTGCCTACGTCGTTAAACGATCCTCCGAACACAGGAGAAACGGTGGTGTCAACTCCACTAAGAGTATAAGCCATCAGCCAGATTTGCGCCCCGTCGCCATTGCTTTGATTTGCTGTAATTGTGCCAGATCCTGCAACGGGATTGGTCAGGCAATAAATCGCAACGTCGCCATAGGTAGCGCCATTATTGCTGTTCGTGGTAACAATCAATGTCAACGTTTGAGCCGGACTACTGTTAAAAGTCAAACTGCTTGGAACAGTTGCTGTTCCAGAGCCAGGGGTGGCATCTTTGGAGGCGTAATAAGCAACCATCACACTTGCACCCGAAGAAACCGTAAATGAGGATGTCGTGAGAGTGCTGGCAGCGGCTGTTTGCAGCGCCGAAGGACCATCCATTATATTGATGGCCGCACGCGCTGGCGTGGCGGAGAAAAGCATGGCAGCGGCACAAAACATGATCGCGGCGGAAAATGTTCGCATCCAATTTTTTGCTACAAAGTCACCGGAGAAAGACGAATTTATTGCAGGGATTTTCATGGGTAGATTTTCTTTCAAGGTTTCGGGCTAATTCTCATTAGATTATCAGTCGCTTCAATCGCCGCCAGTCGCATAAAGATATGACAAGGAATGCTGGCCTTATCTACGAAGCAAACCAAAAAGGAGAAACCAATCACGCTGTCAAAAAGGGAGGCTGGCATTCCAGAAAAACGGTCTGTTCACCGGCACTCATTTCCAAATCGCCCAAACCGTGCGGGACCAGTATCCTGTCAAACTGCGTGAGCTGCGTTTCATCGTGTTGGTTGGCGATGCTGCAATTTCCCTCGATGAGCAGAAGAATGGTAAATCCATTGGCGCGCCATCGCGCACGGCCGGCCATCGTGGTGCGCCAGACGTTGAAACGGTCGGTCACGCGTTTGTCCACCAAAGTCTCGCGCCGCAATCCGTCTGTTTCTTCAATCACGTCCGGCGTGCAACGCCAGCGGGATTGCACGGTTGCCACCGGCATCGGCTCAAGAGAAAACATATCCAGCGCAAAATCCAAATCACGTCCCATGAAGCGGGCGGATTCGGGAATGATCCGTCCGGCCACATTGAATTCAACGCGCGCCACAAAATCGGTCGGCTCCATCACTTCCACCATGAGCACGCCGCCGCCAATCGCGTGAGGCAATCCTCCGGGCACGACGAAGACATTGCCGGGCTTGACTGGAATTTTATCAAAGCATCGCTCAAGCGCGGCCATGTCCTGTTCGACAATCATGCGGCGCAATTCGGCGCGGCTCGGCGGACGTTGAAACCCAAGATAGATGTAAGGTTCAGCCACTTCGGGCCGGGTGCTCAAAATATAATAAGCCTCGGTCTTGCCGCTGTTCGCGTTGAGGCGCGTCTGTGAAAAACTCACGGTGGGATGAACTTGAAACGGCAATCTCACGGCCGCGTCCAGATATTTCACCAGCACCATGGGGTTCGTTCCAAATCGTTTCATATGCGCTGCGCCGAGAAAATATTCCGGGTCGGCTGCGACCAAATCTGCCAGCACGGCTTCGCCGCCCGAAAAAACCACGCGCGCCAATCCTTCATTTTCTTTTTGGGAATTTGGATTGATGGCCTTGACCATTGAACCAATCCAATCTTCGGGAAACGTGCCATCGGCAGGCGATGGATTGCCTGCCATCTTGTCCAGCATCAATCCGCCCGGATAAGTTCGCCAGACGCGGTTGGGCGGCAGCCGGAGAATTTTTCCGCGATGTTCGTTCACGTCATCTTTTCGAGTTTCATCGGTTCCAGTTTCGGCAAAAGCAAATGCAAAATTCCCAGCGCCACCAGATAAGAGCAGGATGCCATGACAAATGGGATTGCATAACTATGCGTCGTGTCCAAAACAAAACCAACCAATTTCGCGTTGAACATCGCGAACACGGCGGCGGCCAGTCCGCCAATGCCGGCAACGGAGCCGACCGCGTGCTTCGGCACGGTGTCCGTCGCAACGGTAAAAAGGTTTGCGGAAAATCCCAGATGCGCCGCCGCCGCCAGCCCAATCAAAAACACCGACGGCCACAAGCCGATGGGATATAAAACCAGAAATACCGGCACGACGCACAACGCGCAGCCGAGCATCACCGTCTTGCGCGCCGCGTTGATGCTCCAGCCGCGGCCAATCAGCCGCATCGAGAGCCAGCCGCCGCCAATGCTGCCGACGCTCGCCATGATGTAAATGATCATGATGGGCAAAGCCATCGCCGCCGCCGATGCCGCCGCCGAGCCGTTGGCGAGATTGTATTGTTTCGCCAAAAATCCGGGGATCCAAAACAGAAAAAACCACCAGACCGGATCGCTCAATCCCTTCGCGATCAAAAAAGCCCACGTCTGGCGATGGCCGAACAATTGCCACCATGAAACTTTTCCCTGCGGCGGATTGGGGTCGCTGCGGATGTAAGCCAGTTCGGATTTTTTCAGCCACGGATGACGGTCGGGAGAGCGATAGCCGATCAGCCAGACGCAAAACCAGATCACGTCCAGCGCGGCTGTGAACAAAAAAGTCAGCGGCCACGCGACCAGTTTCAAAATGAACGGCACAATCAGCGGCGTGACGGTTGCGCCGATGGACGAACCGGCGTTGATGACGCCGTTGCCCAGCGCGCGTTCCTTTTGCGGAAACCATTCGCTGATGGTTTTCACACAGCCGGGCCAGGTGCCGGATTCGCCAAATCCCAGCGCGAAACGGGCGAGACAAAATCCCATCGCCGAACTCACAAGGCTGTGGCTCGCCGATGCGACCGCGCACATCCCGACGACCAGCGCCAATCCCGCGCGCACGCCAATCCGGTCAATAAGGCGGCTCACGAAGAGCAGCCCGATGGCGTAGGCGAGTTGAAAACAAAAAACTACGTTGGCGTAATCGGTCTCCGTCCAACGAAGGTCCTGCATGATGGTCGGCTTCAGAACTGACAGAAGAAACCGATCCATGTAGTTGATGGTCGTCGCGCAAAATAGCACGCCAAGAATCACCCAACGAAAACGCCCGACCATCGTTTTTTCAACAGCCGCCGAATTCATGCCATCATCGGTCATTTGCTTGCAGAATTAAACGACGGTGTTTGCTGCGGATTTCTGGCCCACTGTGAAGGATAGCTTCCGAGATTGAAATCCAAAGTTGCGCCGTTTTCCAAAGTGCTCCAATCAATCCACGCATTGTCAAAATCCAGCCCGTTCAATTTCAAACTTTGCACGCAACAATTTTCCGGCGACGCGTTTTCGCCCAGAATTTCAATCGTCTTCCCATTTTCCAAATGGATGGTCGTTTTCGGAAACAGCGGGCTGCCCATCGCGAATCCGGCCACGCCGGGAATTTCAGGAAAAAGTCCGAGCGCGGAAAAAACATACCACGAGGACAGCGAGCCGGCATCGTCATTGCCGGGAAAACCATTCGGATCGCTCGTGAACAATTCATTTTGAATCCGGCGGACGACTTCCTGCGTGCGCCACGGCGCTCCCGCGAAATCATAAACCCACGGCGTCTCTTCGCACGGCTCGTTGCCCATGTAGGCATTTTCGCCGTCAAAAGGATGGGAATTTAATTTGGTGAAGAAATGGTCGAGACGTTGGATGACTTTTTCATCGCCGCCCATTTTGTCAATCAAACCGCGCAAATTGAAATTAACCATCCAGACATATTGCGCCGCCGTGCCTTCGACAAAACCCTTGCTGGAACCGGCGGAAAAATTTGTCGGCCATGTTCCGTCGGATTTTCGCGGGCAAATGTATCCGGTGGAATCATTAAACAGATTTTTCCAATTTTGCGCGCGGTTCAAATAATAGGCGTATTGTTTTTCATTGCCCAACGCTTTGGCAAATTGCGCCAGGGCAAAATCGTTGTTGCAGTATTCCAGAGTGACTGCCGCTTCATTCGGAACGTATCCGAGCTTCAAATAATCTTTCAAACCTTCGCGCGTTCTCGCTCCGTCGGATGTCGCGGCTGGATCGGACGCGCCTTTGTCCATCGCGGCCAACGCCGCCTTTGCGTCAAATTGCCGCACGCCGAAAGCGTAAATTGATGAAATAATCGCGTCATCGCCATCGCCGACCATGCCGCCGGAATTGCGATTGACCTGCTCCCAACGCGGCAAAGCGCCGCCATCTTTGCGGACGCTGGCGTCCTGCTGCGCGTAATTGACGAGCGATTGCGCGATGTCGCTGCTCTGGTCGGGCGCGATCATGGCAATGAGCGGCGCGCAAGAACGCCATTGATCCCACGCCGGAATGTTTTGATATTGATGACGGCCTTTTTCCACGAGATGAATTTTCAAATCCATTCCCGGATATTCACCATCGCAATCTTCCAGCACATTCGGGTGCATGAAACAATGGTAAAGCGCGGTGTAAAATGTCTGCCGTTGTGCGTCCGTGCCGCCTTCAACTTGAATGCGGTTTAATTCGGCATTCCACGCGGCATCCGCTTTCTGCCGGACGGCGGCAAAATCCCACGCGGGATTTTCCGCAGCGAGATTTGCTTCGGCGTTGGCGAGGCTCACATAAGAAATTCCGACGCGCACTTGCACGAGCGGATTTGCCGCAGTATCAAAGGTTAAAATTGCTCCGCAGGAATTGTCCTCCGCATTTGGCGCATTGCTGATTGTGTCCGCTGACCAGGTTTTTGCGCTTTGAAACGCGCGGTCAAATTGCGCGACGAAATAGACCGTGAACAGGCGGCTTGGATGTGAATCGCCAATTTTATTGACGTGAAATCCGGTCACTTCGTTTCCGGCAATGGAAATGGAACTGTCGGCGCGGATGAGCAGCTCGCCCGGCGTCTTCGCCGGAAAAGTGAACCGCGCCATGCCACTGCGCGGCGTGGCCGTCAATTCCGTTTCGATGCCGTTGTCGAATTTGACGTGGTAAAATCCGGCGGCGGCATTTTCATTGGTGTGCGAAAATTGCGCGGCAAATTGTTTCCAGTTTTT
Source organism: uncultured Verrucomicrobiae bacterium (assembly GCA_963746345.1). GTDB lineage: Bacteria > Verrucomicrobiota > Verrucomicrobiia > Limisphaerales > UBA11358 > UBA11358. The sequence goes on along the minus strand of CAVVAN010000004.1, from coordinate 409,850 downwards.
TCCCGGCGACTCGGTGATTTCTCCAATCACCGGCATGAACGGAATATCTTTCAAACACGGCACGCCGCGACCGCTGAAATGCGTCAGGCTGAATTCATCAATCTCGGTGTCGGGATACCAATAACCACCGGCGATATTCGGCGCGTGCGTGGTGTCGGGACTCCACGCGAGCATTCCGCGCGGACAAACCGCGCCGGGAAAAACATTTCCGGTGTCAAAGTCATAACCCACGCGAGAAAATGCATTGGGAGCCGTTCCAATAAAAGGATTGACCGATGACGTCAAAGACATTTCCTGCGCGTTGACGAAATGACTGGTGAGCAAGGCGGCAAAAAATAAAGCGGCGGCGTAAAATTGTTTCATTGTTGTGAAATATATTTTATTAGACAAGCGATTGACTCTGCCAGTCATATAAAATGTCATTGTCGGCTCAATGAGTGTCGCTCAAGGGAATGGACAAACGCAACGATGTTCCGCGCCCGGGTTCCGACTGGACAACGCACTGGCCGCCGATTTCCGTCATGCGCTGACTCATGTTGCGCAAGCCGTTTCTGTATTCTCGATTGCCCGGTTTATCGTCCCGCGAAAGTTCAAAGCCATGTCCGTTGTCCGAGATGGCTATTTCAAAAACGTCCGGGGCGCAGTTCATTTGAATGGTTGTCCGCGTGGCTTGGGAATGTTTCAACGTGTTGGTCAGCGCCTCTTGCACAACTGAAAACAAATGGTGCCGCACATGCGAAGAAACCATCAGGGCAGGCAATGACGCGGGGATTTCCACTTTGCATTCGATGTTGGTCATTTCAAAATACTCGGCGGCAGTCTCGGCAATATAAGCGACGAGTTTTTCCAATGTGTCGTTTTTCGGATCAACCGCCCAGACGATTTCGTCGAGGTTTTGCAGGACTTCGCGGGATGTTTTGGAAATGGCGTTGAGCTGGTTTTGAAGTTCGTTCGGCTGGCCGTCGGCGCGAGTAATGGTTTTGCTCAAATAGGAAATCAACGAAAGTTTGGAACCCATTTCATCATGCAAGTCGCGGGCGATGCGCGTGCGCTCGCGATCCAATGCGCGTTCCCGCTCCAGTTGTTGCAGGTGCCGACGGTGCCGTCGTTTTTCAAAAAAGCGAATCAGAATAATCATCGCCACGAGTGCGCCGACGGACAAAGGACTGATAAACCACCATCTTTTCCACAGATATTGCGGCAGGACAATGGGCAATTTGAAATCAGATTCTCTCCAAACGCCATCGGTTCCGCTGGCCATGACGCGAAAGCGATAATTTCCCGGCGGCACATAATTGTAAAGGCCAACGCGTTCTGTGCCAGCCTCAATCCAGCCACGGTCCAAGCCTTCAAGTTGATAACGAAAATGAACGCGTTCAGGTTCGTCGAAATTCAAACCGGTGTAGCGAAATGCCACCTGATGCGTGCCCGAAGAGAGATGCAATTGGCTGGTTGCCGCGCCGCCAGCGGACGTTGATTGCACGGGCTGCATCGTTCCATCCACGGCGATTTCTTCAATGACCGCCGCCGGCGCAGAAGTGGGATGGTTCTGCGAATGCGGGTCAACGACAAACAGGCCGCGTTGCGTCGAAAAGCAAAGCAGTCCCGAACTAGTTTTCAACCCGGCGGGAAAAAATCCGCCAGTGCATTCTTCAGAAGGCATTCCGTCTCGCTGGCCGTAAAGTTGCGCGTTAACTGATGTGATTTTGCCGTCGGCGCATTGCTCCAAATCATTTCGCGTCACGGCGGCGATGCCATGGTCGGTGCCAAGCCAAAGACGTCCGATGTCGTCTTCGAGAATTTGGGAGATGGTATTGTCCGGCAATCCTTCGCGCGTCGTGATCGTGGCGATGTTTCCGTTTTGCAAACGGCTTAAGCCGCCGCCGCCGGTTCCAATCCAAAGCGCGCCGCGTTGGTCGAAATAAAGTGAGCGAATGGATTCGCTCAACAAACCGTTCGCTTTGCCGAAATGAGTGCAGCTTCCATTTTTTAACCGGAACAATCCTGCGCCTTCGGTGCCAATCCACAGAGATTCATCTTTGCCTTGCAGCAAGCTGATGATGGGACTTATGAAATTGGTTTGTATGGTCCACCGCTGGTCCCGGCATTGCCACAACTCGCCTGCTTGCGTTCCGGCCCAAATCTCGCCTTTTGAATTTTCGCAAAGCGCATTGACGACATGGCCCGGCAGTTGAATCAATGAACTTGAATCCACGAATTCTGATTTAATTTCCGGCGACAAAACGGCTGCGAAAACAACGACGTTGCGATTGGTCGGAAGCAAAAGGCTGCTGACCGTCTTGTTCGTGTTTAGAGCGAAGCTGTATCCGAAAAGATAATAATTGCGATCCTGGCGCGTGCCGTCGGATACATTTCGATACGGCATCGTCACTGCAACCGACTCGCCGTCGTAATTTTGCGGTTCCCGCCAATTGCTCAAATTTTGGGTAAAAACGGACGCGGTTCCATCGGTGTAATACACGGTGAACACTTGCGATTCCTGATTGTTGTTGACGCCGGTCGCGAGCAGATTCAAGGTCGAATACCGTCCGGGGGCCAAAGAAAATTGGACTTCCGAAACGGCGTTCGGACTATTGGATGGACCCAACTTAAAATTTAAGCCGTTCCATTTGACCACCGCGCCAAGCAGATTTCCCGAATAGAGATGGCCGGAGGTGTCCAATGACGCTGAAAATGTTTTTCCATCTTCATAAAATCCATTCACGTTGTAGGCATCCGCCATCGTGGGAAAAAGATGCGGGCCGCCATGCCATAATCCTTGCGCGCCCGCGACCCAACAACTGCCGTCGCGCGCCGACAATATGGCTTGAATGTGTTGATAGCCCTGCGGAAATTTGTAAGGAACAAGACTAACGTTGGTTCCGTCCCAGCGATAAAGTCCATCATCGGCCTTGCCAATCCAAATCACGCCCGGCGAAACTTCCGTCATGCCCTCGACAGCGCCGTAGCCCAATCCATCGGCGGAATTGAGGGCGAAAAGTTGTCTGCGCTTTAATTCATTCAATCCGTATTTGGTGCCGACCCATAAATTACCCCGAGCATCGCACAAAATGGATTCGACGGAATTGTCGGACAGGCCGCTGCCGGCATCAACTATTTGCGAACCGTCTTTCTGAAATGCCACCAACCCTTCGCCCATTGAGCCGGCCCAGATGGTGCCATCCGCGCCTTCCGCAAGCGCCGTCACATACGGGCGCGCAAGATGCCGCGCTATCCGGTGCTGAATCCATTCAGCGCCGTCGCGACACAAAATGCAATCATCTCCCGCTCCAACCCAGAGCCGTCCTTGCCGGTCAACCAACAGGCAATGTGAATCTTTCAACAATTCTTGTTCTGCTCCACTTCCAGACAAAGTGAAATCGTTTCCAACGCGCTGATAAATGCCAATTCCTTTTACGCCAACCCACAATGTTCCATGCCGGTCTGCAAATAAAGCAGTGATGGATTTATTTTTGAATTCATCTGGCACGGAATACACGCGTCCATCCTGGCAAACCGCCAGGCCAGCATCGGTTCCAATCCAAAGTTTCCCATGACCATCTTCGGCCAGTGACGTGATATTGTTGCCCGGCAATCCGTCCTGCTTCGTAAGTGTGGTAATTTTTCCGTTTTGCATCCGCGCCAGACCGTTGCCGGATGTTCCAATCCATAAAATTTCTGCATGATCTTCCAACAAAGATGTGACCGGACTGGCTGGCAAACCTTCCTGCAATCCGAACGACACAAAGCGGACGCCATCAAAGCGCGCCACTCCGCCATCAGTTCCAATCCACAGATAACCTTTGGGACTTTGCGTCAATGCAGAAACAGATTCGCGAATCAAACCCTGTTCCCGATGCCAGCATCGAAAATCAAGGTCTGTTCCAGCCTGCTCCGTTTTGAATGCGTTCACGAAATCTTCAAACGACGTTGCAATCGCCATGTCGCTGAATATCCAGCCGCCGCCGCCGCCGGTATGGCACAAATGAATTTCGTTGAACGCGGCATTCGCCGTGAAATGCGTCGTCAAATTTGCGTCCTGTCCATTTTCGGTCGCGCCCGACCCCAAATTCGGATTAAGCCAGACAGTGACAAGAGCATTGGAGCCGGGAACGTATTGAACTTTGAAAACGATGGTGCGCTCGATGTCCCGCACCGGAACTTCCCAAAAATGTCCTCCGGGCGCAGGCGTTGTCCCTTGAGTGGAGCGCAGGCAAAATTCTCCGGGAATTTGCTCGCGGTTTCCAGCTTCAGCCGTGTTGAATGCGCTGTAAGACCAGGCATTCCACGCATTGCCGACGCCCAGCCGTTCCGCCGAATTTTCAAACAATTGCAAACCGGCCAAATACCGCTCGGTATGAAAATCCGAAATTGGATTCACATGGAATTTGAAATACAGCACATCGTCGGAAGAATTATCGCGCCGGACGGTTCCGCCTAAAATGTCCTTGCCCGGCCCCGTGTCATGGGCAAGCGTTGTGCCGACATAACTCCACAAAATGGTTCCGTTAACCGTCGCCGGCAAAAACGCCAAGGCCGCAATCAACGCAGTCAGGCGCAAAACGAAAAACCATTTCATAGCTCGCAAAGATTATAGGCGAAAAAAAATTACAACGAAGCGCGTTTTTTGACGGCTTATTGAAACCGTCCGCAGTGGCGAAATGTTCCGACAAGTTTAATTATTGTTTGATGCGATAAAACCGGGCCGGATTTGTCGCGTTCGAGTCCGTGAAGATAAACAGATTGTTGGTGAGCGTGTTGGTAAATACCGGCGTCCAATTGAAAAGATTGGTGGACATTTCAACGGTATAACTTTCGCCGCTCACGCCCTGAAATTGCAGCGCAAATTGTCCGTTGCCGGCAGCAACACCAGTTGTCACATTTAGCAAGGTGGGAACATTCGCGCTGGCTTGCGAAGAGTTGGCGCTTTCGCCGGCGGCATTCACCGCAGAGACGACATAATAATAAGTGCCGCCGTTGGTCAGTCCGGTTTGAAGATAATTTGTTCCAGTGACATTGGTAATCGTCAAATAAGGACCGTTGTTTGTGGTTGCATATTTGACGTTGTAACTCGTCGCTCCAAAACTTGGATTCCAGGACAGATTTACCTGCGCGTTGCCCGCCGTCGCGCTCAAGCCCGTCGGCGCAGGCGAAAGCATAAGCGATTGCCGCACGCTTTCCACAAAACTGGAATTGCCCGCGCTGTTGTAAAACCGGAAGTCTTCCATCCAGCCGTCAAGGGCGCGATGGTAATCGCTGCTGCGGTTGCCGATGGACAAACACGCCGTTGACCCCAAATTGATACTCTGGCCGGCCGATGTTTTCGAGTTGATCAACGTCGCGCTGCTCGTCGGCGTTCCGCTATACATGTTGAACGTCGTGCCGTCATAAGTCACCGCGACAAAAATCCATTGGTTCGCCGAAGTGGACGCAGGAGTTCCCGTCAAAAAATTGTTGGCCGTGCCGTAATAAAAATCAAGCTGACTCGAACTGTCCAGCACCATGGCCAGATTATTGGCCGAACCGGCATCGGCTTGCGGCGTGCTGCCCGCGTTCAATACAAACAATCGCGGCGAAGAGCCACTGCCGGCGTAGGTCACTTTTTCATTCATCCAAAAAGTGAGGGTGAAATTGCCGATGACTCCGCTATTGCCCAGAGTTGCAAGCGCGGCGCTGTTAACCAGATTGACCACAGGTTCGGGATTCGCGTTGCCGCTGGCATAGCTGATGAGATTATTCGTCGTCAAATCCAACGCCCGCGCGTTGATATTCAAATTCGTCACGCCTGTTCCCGGCGCACCGATCAAATCAGCGGCAACCACACCGTTGGTGGTCATGTTCATCGTGATGTTGATGCCTCCGCCATTGGTGTCGCTCATCGTCGTGGCATTGCCCAAATCATTCGTGAAAGGCATCCGTAATTGCCACGTTGCCAGCGGAGTCGCAACCGGCGTGGCGTTCGTCTCGGAAGAATTGGCGCTTTCGCCAAAGGAATTCGTGGCCGAGACGACGTAGTAATAAATCGTGCCGTTCATCAATCCGGTGTCGGTGTAACTTGTGCTACCGACATTGGTGATGGTCGTCTCACCGCCGCTGCTCGTCGAGCGTTTCACGTTGTAGCTCGGCGCGCCGAAACTGGAATTCCATGACAAATTTATGATTGTATTGCCCGCAGTCGCGTTCAAGCCGGTCGGGACTGGAGGCAATCCCGCAGCAGTTCCAAAAGATGGAGGCGCGTCTGCCGCGTTGGTTCCCCAACTTGAAGGAGCATTGGTCAAAGTGAAAACAAGGTTCGCGCCATTTTGCACCGTGGAAAACGGCAGCCACAGACTGGTGCTGTTGGTGCCGTTGATGGTCAGGCTTTGAACGTAATAATTTTGCGCGGATGCGTTGGGAGCTTGAATAATTATTTGCCGGCCGTTTTCCAGATTGATGGTCACGCTTGGAAATGACGGACTGCCGATCACAAAACCTCCCGCGCTGGGAACTTCGGGATAAAATCCCAACGCGCCAAAAACATACCACGATGAAAGCGAGCCGCCGTCGTCGTTGCCCGGTATGCCGCTCGGGAGGTTGGTGAAACATTGCGTCAAAATCCGGCGGACGGCGCTTTGTGTTCCGCGCGGCGCGCCGGCGAAATCGTATTCCCACGGGTCGCATTCACAAGGCTCGTTGCCGACCCATTCGTTTGCGCTGCCGGGCCCGGCATTCAGTTGCTGGAAAAAATTGTCCAGCATGGGAACCACGTTGGAATTTCCACCCATCGCGTTAAATAGTCCTTGCAGATTGAACGGCACCATCAAGGTGTATTGGATGGCCGAACCTTCAGTATAATCGCCCGTGGATGTCGCAGTTATGTTGGCCACCCATGAGCCGTCGCTATTGCGTGGTTGAATGAGATTGTTCGTGCTGTTGAACAAATTCTGCCAATTGCCTGACCGGCCTAAATAATTGGCGTCCGCCGGATCGGTGTCGTTCAATGCCTGCGCGAATTGATAAAGCGCCAAGTCTGCGGCGCAGTATTCCAAAGTCGAGGAAACGTCGTCGGGAACATAGCCGAGGCTGATGTAATTATTAAGGCCGGAGCGAACCAAATTTCCATCGGAAGTCGTGCCGACTGTTCCGGCGTTTAGTTTCATCGCGGCAAGCGCGCCTGCCGTGTCAAAATTGGTCGCGCCAAAAGCATAAGCATTGGCCAAATCAATCAAAGGTCCGTCGCCCACCATGGTGCCGGAATTGCGATAGGTTTGTTCCCAGCGCGGCAGTCCGCCGCCGCCTTGCTGCGCCCAATTGACCAACGATTGCGCAATGTCTCCCGCCGCATCAGGACTTAAAAATGATCTTAATGGAAAACCGGACCGCCAAATATCCCAGGACGATATGTTCTCATATTGAGAATGACCGCTTGCCACGGTATGCACTTGTCCATCCATGCCCATGTATTGCCCGTTCACGTCGCTGATCACGTTTGGATGGAAGAAACTGTGGTAAAGTGCGGTATAAAATGTTTGCAACTGCGCGGTGGTCCCGCCGCTGACAACAATTTTGTTCAACACATTGCTCCATGATTGATCTGCCGCCTGCTGAATGGCCGTGAAATTCCAGTTCGTATTTTCCGCATTCAAATTGGCCATGGCGTTGCTGATGCTCACAAATGAAAGTCCAATTTTTGCCAGAACAACCGGATTGGTCCTCGCATCGAAAGTAAAGAATGCGCCCGCTTGCGAACCTGTGCTCGAAAGCGTGCCCGGATTGACGGTCGCGCCGTTCCATGTTCCCGGACTGCCAAACCCCCGGTTAAATTGAGCCACAAAATAAATCGTATAGCTTTGCGCAGCTCCGCCGATGTTGGCCGTCGCGTAACCCTGGACCTGATTGGTGCCAACAATGGTCACGGAAGTATTTGCCGAATCGCCGCCGACGCTAGCACCCGCATCGAGAATCACCGTGGCCGCATTCGTGCTTGGAAAAGTAAATCGCGCCATGCCCGTGTGCGGTGTGGCGGTCAATTCAACCTGCACTGCGTTGTTCAACAGCACGCTGTAATAACCCGGCACCGCCGTTTCGTTGGCGTGGGAAAAACCGATTGTGTAGGTCGAAACCGTGGCCGGCGATGTCGTCACCGATCCCACCAACGGTTGAAATGAAAAATCCCCGTAGCAATTGATGCCGCGCCCGCTAAAGTGTCGCGTGCTGAAACCTTGGATGGATGTGTCGGGATAATCATATCCGCCCGGCAAACCCGACGGCGTATCCGGACTGAATTGGCACATGCCCATCGGACAATCAGCGCCCGGAAACGTATCGCCAGCATCCTGCGTAAAACCATAACTGGATGTCGGATTGGGCGCAGTTCCGATAAATGGATTCACATACGAAGTCAACGACGGCGCGACCAGCAGCGTGGCAAATGACATGGACGGCGAAGCCCATGAAGTTCCAACACTGTTGACCACTTTGGCTGTGAAATAATAAGTGACGCCGTTTGAAAGTCCTGTGACCTGCGCCGAGAAAGACCCGCTTTGAATTCCCAGCGCAATGTTGTTCGACCACGCGGCAGGATTGTTTCCGCCGTTGGACGTTCCATAATAAATCGTGACGTTGGGCACGTCACCGCCGGTGGCGAGAACCTGTCCGTTCAGTATTGCGGCGGCAGTTTGAATCTCCGTTGCCGCAGCGTTCGTGACAGCTGGAAGAGTCGGCGGCGCGACGGTCGCGGAGTTGGTGACGGAACCATTTCCGTTGCTGGCCACAACCGTGATGTTGGTCAGAGTGCTGTTATACGAAGAAATCGTAGAAGTATAATTCGTCGCTCCCGCAATCAGCACTTTATTTGTGAACCACGTATACGAAATCACGCCCGGACCATCCGCCAACGCCTCAAATGTCGCCGGCTGGCCAATCGGGACATTTGTGTTTGCCAACGACAATGTGAAAACCGGCCGGCTCGCGGGCGTATAGACTAAAAAATTATCCCACGCATCAATGCCTGCATCCTGAAAAGCGCGCAAGCCGGGCCAGACTGCCGCCAGTTTTGCAATGTCCTGCCCGGTGGAATGAATTTGCACGGTGGAAAAACCAATCACATTGCTTCCCGGAGTTATTCCATCCGTGCCGTAATCATAGAGCGCGCAACCGGCATTGTAATTGCCGGTTGAGCCGGAAGTATTGGTCAGGCTGATCACAAACTTATACCAATGACCGGAAGTAACCGCGACATTGCCCAAAGTGGTTTCTGTGTTCGCATTGCCGGTGCGGTATTGTTCGTGCAACGACCAAACTGTCGAGCTGCTCGGGACAAAACGAAAACTCTCGAAAGACACGCCGGTATTGCCGTTAAGTCCGTTGGCATTGTTGTTTAAAATGCCGAACTGAACTTTGTCGCTGCCATTGGCCTGGCCGTCGGCTTGAATTAAAGTTGAAAGAAAAATCACCGCGCCATTTGTGGAAAAGTTCCAGCTTCCGGCATTATAAGTCGCCGTGGTGTCAGTGCTTTGGAATACGCTCACGCAGCCGCTGTTTCCCGCGCCGCCAGTGGTGCTTTGCGTGAACGCATAGTTCCCGCCATTGCCTCCGCCGTTGTCATTCCATTGATTAAAGTTGGCGGCATATTGCCCCGGCGTGTTGAAATCAAAAAATACCGTTTGGGCATGAGCGCACGCCGCCCACAACAATGTGATAGTCAACGCACGAACAAAATCGAATTTGAAGTGTTTTGCCAGCGACCGGTTCTTATGAATTTTCTTCAATCCTGTCAGAAAAAAAGGCATAAAATCGTAACATCTTCCAATTCTAGTAAGCTGGATCTATGTAATTTTATTTGTGCAATAGCCCCACGGCACAAGTTCAGAATGACCGTCGGCAAACGCCACATTAGCTTTTCCACTATGACGTTCGGTCAGAACATTTGCGCTCCTAAATGCCACGCGTACTAGGGGTCCAGCACCCATCATTGATAAGACCTTGTCCTTAATAGCGGCCGTGACGCATTGCGGATCTGGATTGTCATTTGGATTGCCGAATCGTGACCGGCTCTTCTGCTATCATGATTTTCATTACCGGCGAATGAACCGATGTGGATTTGAAGTTAACTGGATTTTTGCCAGTATTGCGATCCCAATTTAAGTCCATGCCTTCGTTTGCCACACCCCCGGTATTGAAATTATTGAAACTATAGCTGTAGAAGTATGGAAATAATGGCGGAGCAAGTGGATTATGCAGAAGCTGGTCAGCATCTCCGTTTAGCTGGTCTTCCATTGGGCAACGGAAGATATTTGTGGCATTCCCGGTTTGCAACTGTGAAATAATCTGGCTCTGCGCCAATGGAAGGGTAGTAGTACCGGTGATGCCATCGGGGGAACCAGATTTACGCCAATAAATCCAATCTTCCATATGGAAACCTTCCAGTTTGACCGCAGCTCCGGGAAATTTGTCGCCGCTATCCACCAGATACAACATCATTCCCAAGCCCAGTTGTCTTTGATTGCTAAGACAAGCTATTTGCTGCGCTCTTTTCTTTGCCGCAGCCAACGCCGGCAACAACATTGCCGCGAGAATGGCAATGATGGCAATGACCACCAGCAATTCAATCAATGTGAATCCCTTGCCCGCAGAATTTTATTTTTACAATCATCCATAATGACTGCCATTGAGCATAAGTTACATTCGCATCGAATTTGAATTTTTCACGTTTTTTTCACCAACGTGATTATTGCACTTTCAGAATGTAAAATTCCTGACGGTTGGTGGCAGTGTTGGAGATGTTTGTGGACAAATTGCCGCTGCCATCAAAATTCCCCGTCAAATTCGTCTGCCATTGGCTCAAAGGCAGCGCGAGGTTGGTGCTTTGCAACAACGTCCATGGCCGCCAGCCGTGCCGTTGGTGGCAGAAACAGACAGTGTTGTGCCGCTCAAACTGATTTGCGTGATGCGCGGCGAAGACGGCGGGCCGCCGTTGCCGACGATGATTTGTCCTGAGCCGCGTGGTCATGGTTGAACCGGCTTGCTGCGTCCATGAAGCACGGGAAATTTGCCGGATAACTGCTATTCAACGTGGCGAAGCGAATATGTTCCATTGGTAACGCCACTCCATTGATTGTCACGCTGGCGAAATGGTCGTTTTGATGCAGGAACATCTTGCCATTCGCGCCAAGAATGAGGCTGGCGTTAGTGTTATTGATGTCATACAAAGTTTCGAGCGCGGCGGTCAAACCATTTGTGCCGACAAAAATGTTGTTTGTTCCCAATGAACCGGCGCCGACGCCAACCAATGCGCCCTGATCCACAATCCATTGGCCGATGAAAGTATTGGCCGAGCCGGTGATTTGCAAATTGGTGCCGCCCAGCGTGCCGCTGAATTGATGATAGAACAAATTGCCGGCACCGCCCAACTGCGCGTCAATTTCGTAACCTCGATCTTGAGCCGCGCCGTTGTCAACATAGATTGCCGAATTGCTGACCACGTTCAAATGCCCCTGAATGATCGCCAGTATGTTGTCACCTATGTCCATTTGCCCGCCGCTCAACACCAAATTATTGAACCAATTGGTCGAAGAGGTGTTATTGTTTTTGATGCGGAATTCGCCGATGTTAACCAACGTGTTGTTTTCAAAAATCCCGCTGCCGTCAACCGTCAGCTTCACGCCGGGGAAAATGTTGTTGTTTGTTCCGGCGGGAGTTCGCAGGCGCGAACCGACCACCACTTCATAGGTGCTACCCGGATTGGATAATGCCGAAACACTGGCGGGCTGACCATCAACCCAATTGGTAGATGTGTTCCAATCTGAACCTTGTGGTTGCACAATCGGCGTGCCGCCGTAGTTGAGTGTTTCATTTACCGCCGGGCCGGTCGCCAAAACAGTCAGGGGCGCCACGCTGCTGGTCGCTGCGCCATAAATGTTTGTCACCACAATGGTGTAGTTGTCTGCGTCAGCCGAGGTCACACTTGGAATGGTCAGGACATTTGAAGTCGAGCCAATCCGGTTGGCGTTGTCGCTCAATGCAACCGTGCCATTTGTGAACCATTGGTAGTGGAGCGGCATATTGCCGGCCGCCGTGGCACTGAATGTCGCTTGCTGCCCAGCATAGAGAGTTGCTGGTTGCGGTTGCGTGACGATGATGGGTGCCGGATTTGCCAGCACGACGATTTGTCCAGAACCGGTGTTGACCGTTGAACCGTTTTGCATCGCCCATGACGACGGGAAATTTGACGGATAGGAACTGTTCAACGTGGTAAATGAGTAAGTGCCATTCGTTAGCGGCGTGCCATTGACGAACACGCTTTTGAAGGTGTCGTTTTGGTGCAGGAACATTTGTCCATAAAGAACAAAATTGGCATTGGTATTGTTGACATTGTAACTCGTTTCCAGCGCGGCGTTCGTGCTGCCGATGGTAATTGAATTGGTGCCCAGCGAGCCGGGCGCGCTGCCCAGCAAAATTCCGCTGACGATATTCCATGTGCCGTGGAATGTGTTGGTCGTGCAGGCGACATTCAGATTGTTGGTGAGATTATTGAAAGCAATGGTGCCTCCCGTATCGCCGTGATATTCAACCGTGCCGCCGCCGGTCAGCCATGCCGTGAGATAGATTCCATCGTTATCGGCCAAGGCACCGTTGTCGTTGTATATCGGCGTGTTGCTTAAAACATCCATCTCGCCTCCGATTGTAGTGTATCCCACATACACGGGATCCGGCGCTATATCAATCTGGCCGCCGTTCATGACCAGTTTTGGAAAATTCACCGACCAGTTATTGACAGCCAGCGTCTCTTCCTTTATCCGGATTTCAGCCATAAGCGAACCGGCGGCAGGATTGTTAATCCAAACACCATTGCCATCCACTGTCAGTTGATTGCCCGGAAAAGTGGATAACGAACTGGTCGTCGGCGTGCGCATTCTGGAGCCTGCCAGCAATTCATAAGTGCTGCCCGGAAATTCAGCGGCTGAAACAGAGGCAGGAAGACCGCCCTGGCCATCGTTCCAGTAGCCTGAAGAATCCCAATCGGTTGCGGCAGGTTGCTGCACAGACAACGTGATGTTTTCTGCCGCGCCCGTCGAATTGACCGTCAACGTGGCGCCGGGACTGCTTGTAACCGTGTTCCAAGCGTTCGAGAGGATAACATAATAGGTTCCGGCATTTGCACTCGTCGTATTGTTGATGGTCAACGTCGAGCTGGTTGCGCCGGAAAATTGTCCGCCATTATTTATATTTGTAGGACCTGTGCCGGTGTCCACCTGCCATTGATAAAATAATGGATCGCTGCCGCCGCCCGTCACGCTGAACGTCGCCGTTTGTCCGGCATAAACCGTCGCGCTTGCCGGTTGCACTGCAATCATCGGTCCATAATTTGTCTGTCCAGACGCCGCGTAAAACATTGCATATATTTGACTGCGCGTCAGCGCCTTCTTGAAGACAGCCACGTCATCAATGATTCCTGAAAAAATTTGATTGGCCGACGCAGGGTCTCCGCCAATCCACGTTGTTCCGTTGAAGGATTGAACCACATGTGGATAATTGTGCTGCGCCGATACGATGCCATTGGTGTTGAGCAGATAAATCGTCGCGTTCGTCGGCGTCACCGTCAACACTGCCAACGACCACTGGCCTTGCGGAACAATAATGCCCGAGTTCCAATTAAATGTGTTAGGGTCATTGTTCCAGTTGTAACCCAGCGGATAATCGGTGCTATAATTGGTGGCTGAATAGTCCAAGCCCGCAACTGAAGTCGCGCCGCGACAAACTACCAATCCTGCTCCGCTCAACTGACTGGAGGCCGGATTAATCCACGCCGCGATGGTTACTGTGTTGGTGTTAAGATTCAGCGAAGGCAAAGTGACGGCTGAATTGGCATCAGAACTGACAGGCTGAAACGCCGTGTTGCCACTGCTAAAGCCCGGAAATCCAGTCGAAGAAGTCGGGCCAGTAATGCCGTTAAATCCGTTTTGTGCATCCGTGTCATAAATACCGTTCAATGAATTCGCATTATCAAACGCAGTCGCGCCTCCCGCTGTCGTGGCGGGGTTCGCTGTTTCATTTAATTGATAAAATGTATATGGCCCCAGATTGGCCACGGCGGTTTCAAAAGGTTCGCTTGGCGTCCGGATGCTGACCGTCACGATTGAGCTGGTGACCGAGCCATGGCTATTAGCCACAACGACATCGTAATTCACTCCGGCCACCACATTGGCGCTGCCACTGCCATAAGTCAGCGTGTTATTTGTCGCGCCAGCCAACGCAACATTGTTGCTATACCATTGATAATTTATCACACCAGCCGCAATGACTGAAAAATGCACCATGCCGCCGGAATAGAGAGACTGAGGTTCGGGTTGTTTGACAATGGTTGGAGGAGCCGGTGGAAGAAAGATCGCTTCAGTTAACGCCATTTTTTGGCTGGCTGACGCAGTTGCCGTGAACTGATTGGCGCCCGTCGCAAGGCCAGACACAGAACCCATCGTCACGGTCGAACTGCCATCAGCGTTGTCAGTGGTGGTGATCTGCGTGCCGCCCGGCACGTTGACACCAAGAGTAGCACTCGTCACACAGACGACGGAATTCACCGCAGCCCAAGCATTAGCCGGAACACCGCTCACTGTGTTTGCAAGGGATGTTGCAAAATTGCCGCCGACAGTGCCAACCGCACCGGGCAACGGCGCAATAGTTGTATCAACGTTAGTAAGCGTGAAGGCGTCCAACCAAGTGTCGGTGACGCCGCTGGTGACATTCGATGCAGTGCCTGTGATATTGCCCGTTCCCGCCGTGGGGTTGTAGAGGTAATAAATCGTAACATCACGGTAAGATGTAGCTCCATTATTGGTCTCGGCAGCTTGAATCAGAGATTGGCTTCCCCATGCTAAAGTTAATGGCTCCAAATTTGGTCCAGCTGCATTTTCTCTATTTATCAATTCAACCACCAATACTTTCGCGCCGGCTGAAACCGTGAATGGCGCGGAAATGTTGACGCTGGTGCCATGCGCGATGCTTGAGGAATCAAGGATGCCAATCTGTGCGTGCGCAGGCGCAGCCAAAAACAAGCCAAAGCCATAAAGCAGAAATACGGCCAGGTGAGAAAAAATATAATTAACAATGTGAATTCGATGGGTTTTTGAAATATTGCACATATGCACTTTTAATTTAACGTGGTTATCTCAAAAATATACCACTAGAAGTAAATTTGCAGCTAGTCATATGAAATGTCGTCACGCGCCGATATAATTTATGTTCTTTGAATTTGCCACGGCAACCCGAATTCATAATGTTTGTCATTGCACGTTCATATTATGATTTCTGTATCCATCGTTGATGATTCGTCCGAGTTACGCCGGTCCATCGCCGCATTTGTCAATAATTCTCCCGGATTCCGTTGCGTCAGCGCTTATAGCAATGGCAACGAGGCGATTCTCCGGTTGCCAGCCGACAAGCCGGATGTTGTGCTGATGGACATCAATATGCCCGGCATGAACGGCATCGAATGCGTCAGGCGTTTGAATGCGATTGCGCCAAAGATGCAAATCATCATGCTGACGGTTTATGGAGACAGCGACCAGATATTTGATGCGCTCGTGGCGGGGGCGAGCGGCTATCTGTTAAAACGGGTCACCCCGGAGAAACTTCTCGAAGCCATCAAAGAAGTGCATGAAGGCGGCGCGCCTATGTCCAGCTTCATCGCCCGCAAAGTGGTTGCGTCATTCCAAAAATTTAGAGGAGAAGAGAAGCACAAACAAGATTTCCATCTGGCCCCGAGGGAACAAATGGTTTTAGAACATTTGGCCAAAGGAATGACTTACAAGCAAATTTGCGGCGAACTGGACATCAGCATCGGAACCATCCGAACCTATATTCGCCGCATCTACGAGAAACTTCAAGTTCACTCCCGAACCGAAGCAGTGGTAAAATATTTTCACCACTGAACCTTTCGGCGTCTTGCAGGTAATGAACGCCGCGCCGTTTTCATAACTGGAATCTCATTGCACTCGTCGTTCAACGTGTAACCTGCGTCTGCCGCAGGAATGTTGACCCTCTTTTATTTTATTGCACAGGCGAATCTGCTTGCCATTTAATTTCATCCGAGCACAATAAATTTTCAATGAAATTGGACATATTTTATCATTCTGATTCGAGAGTCAGCACGGTTGCAGAAAAAGCAAGTGACCTTCGGATTGCCAAGTGAAATTGTAAAATTTCCCAATAAATTTATGGTTCGGGGCGTAGCGTAGCCCGGCTAGCGCGCTTGCTTGGGGTGCAAGAGGTCGCGAGTTCAAATCCCGCCGCCCCGACCATTTATTCCGACGCCAAGTTCGGAGTCAAAGTGATTTTCAAATCTCCGACAGTGACATCAAAAGATTCTCCCGGTTGGGCAACGACTTGCACGACGCTCAAGCCCGCAGTTTTGCCATCAGATTTGGATTCAAGCGCCATGACGAGTTGCAAATTTTTATGGTCAAGCAACGTTGGCGTAATGGTGCAGCTTTTTCCGGCGCCAAGATTGACACAAGTCTCAATATGATTCGTCAGCGCAAGTTCGCCGAGATTTTTTTGATTTGCCGGATTGGCCGCGACCTGATTCGTGCTGGAGGCTTTCGCTTGAGGAGGCGAAGTTTTGGAACAACTCAACGGCAGCCAACTCATTGAGAAGGCGACTATGCCGGTGGCAAAATGTGTGATGCCCATGCCGCCAAAATAGCAAGTATCAAGCCATTTTAAGGCCTAAAATGAAGGCGAGATCGATCCTGAAATCAAATAAACCGCCGTGCTAATCTTCGCGGTCAAATATGAGTGTGCTTTTGGCGTCTTTCAGCGTCAGGCGCGTGCCATCGGTCTGGAAGGTCATCGGTTTGTTTTCGCCGTTTTCGGAGAGCGCTACACTGCCATTGGTTGCTGTTTCATCGCTAGCCGTCCACGAACCCGTCCAGGTTTCCGGTGCGGGCGGTTGATTTTTGAAATTCGGCAAATTTTTTAGAAACGCCTGACCGTCGCCACCCGCCACAAAAACCGTGTCTGCGAAAGCTTGAGACCATGTGGCGCGAACCGCCCGCATTTCGCTCGCCGGAATATTCGGGCGCGCCTGCCGCAACATGGCGACGGTCACGCTGACGTTGAAGTCCCAGCGGCCCAGAATTTTTTCAGAATCATATTTCGGCGATTTGCCGGTTTTGAGATAAACGGTCAAGTCGTCCATGTTCGTTTGCAAAAGTCCCCAGACCGTGTTGATCAAATCCTTGTCCTGCAAAATATTTTTGACTGCCGGTTCGTTGACCAGTTGACCCGCAGGAACATGCTGGCCCCACGCATTGGTGAAATCGCTGTTCTGCGTGAGCTGTTGCAAGTCGTCGCGTTCATACAATGATAGAAACGCCGGATAATGCGCCAGCCGGTCGCTCAAATCAGGATTTTGCAAAATCAATCCGGCGAGATCCGCCATTTTATAAAAATTTGCCGGCAACGGCGCCGCCGCGTGCGCGACCTTGGCCATGCCCGTGTCTTGCAAATCATTTCCCAATCGGTTGATGAACTGGGTCGTTTTGGTTTCGTTGTCGGAAGAAGCCGCCTGCACCGTCCAATAACTGAAATTAAAAATCACAAAACAAATCAGCACGAGATACGCTGCGCCGTTTAACGCGCCGACGCACGCGCCCAGCCGCGTGTTCAGCCGTTCCCACAACGCCAGCCGCAAATCGCCCGCCTTGTATTTGTAATAAACGTTCACTTTTCGATGAACGAAGAAACCGGCCACCTTGAAAAAAACCAGCACCAGCACAAACGCCTCGATTGGCGCAATCATCCAGATCAGCGTCGGATCGTGAATCCCGACATGAGGCAGCAATGGTTTCAAAAGCTTTCCGATCAACACAGCCAATGACGACGCCAAAACAATGCCGACAAACGAAAACGCCGCGCGAATCGCGCCCAGTTTGTGGCCCAACGCGATTGACGAAGCCAACACCACCAAAGTCAAAATCCAAATGGTCATGACCAAAGTAAAAATCATTTGGAAAAAAATGCACGCGGAAAATTCGGAAAAATTTCGCAGGTTGAAAGTGAAGGAAAAACAAGGCAGATTGCAAAAGTGAAAATTTCCGTCGTTGTTCCTGCTTTTAACGAAGAGCGTCTGCTCGACAAATCGCTCGCGCAAATCAAATCGGCGGCAAATGCCTTTTTGCAACGCGGCTGGGAATTTGAATTAATCGTCTGCGACAACAATTCCACCGACCGCACGGCTGAAATCGCGCGCGCGGCTGGCGCGACCGTTGTGTTTGAGCCAATCAATCAAATCGCCCGCGCCCGAAATTCCGGCGCGGCGGCGGCCACCGGCGACTGGCTGATTTTTGTGGACGCGGACTCGCAGCCAAGCGCGGAGCTTTTTTCTGAAGTCGCGGAAAAGATCATTTCTGGCGAATGCCTCGCGGGTGGCGCGACAATCCGATTCGATGAACATTCTTTGACCACGGAAATCATTGCCGCACTTTGGAATTGTGCCAGCCCTATTTTCAAATTGCTTGCCGGTTCGTTTATTTTTTGCGACGCGGCGGCGTTCCGAAAAATCGGCGGCTTCAGCAATGAATTATTTGCGGCGGAAGAATTGGAATTAAGAAATCGGCTGAAAAAACTGGCGCGTGAAACCAAAAAACGAATTGTCATCCTGCACCGGCATCCGCTCGTGACTTCCGCGCGCAAAATGAAACTTTACACGGCGCGCGAGCACATTTCTTTTTTTCTGCGCGCGATTTTTAACCAACGCCGTGCGCTGCGCAACCGTGAAACGGCCCATTTGTGGTATGACGGGCGAAGATAAAAACATGCCGCATTTCGGCGATTCGGACAGAACCAACCATGCATTGACTAGATACCTTGAACCAAATCTGACACCCGGATGTTCAAGGCTTTTGCTATTTTCAACATTGAGCCAAGCGAAATTTCCATGTTGCCACGTTCAACTTGGCCGACAAAGTTGTGATGCAAATCAGCTTTCTCTGCTAATTTCTCCTGGGTAAAACCGGCTCGCTTGCGATAGGTGCGGATTGTCTCACCTATGATTCGACGGTATTGTAACTTCAACGGCACAGCATATTACTGAAACAGGATTGCTGCCCGCTCTCCACACAGTATAATGTGTTTTAGCCTTGCTTTCCATCGCGGATTGATCTAATTTCAATCCGTGCGATCCATAAGAAGATTCCTTTTCGGGATATTTGTTGGAATTTTGCTTTGCACCCAAGCTGTTGTTGCAAACGCCCAAACTTCAAATTCCGTCGTGACTTTCAACGTGGACATGTCGGCGCAAGTCAAGGCTGGCACGTTTGTTTCTGGGTCGGAGGTGGATGTTCGGGGAACATTCAACGGATGGGGCACAAATGAATTAATCAACATTTCTGAAGGCGGTAACTCCAATCTCTACATTGGGGAAATAACCGATACGGTGGATGTCAATGGTGGGACGATATACTACAAATATTTTGCCCCCTCAATTGGCGCCGGTTGGGAAAGCACATACAATACTTTAAATCGGGCGGCGCGTCTTCCTACCACGAGTGGTGACAGCGTGGGTCTGCCAACCGTTTTTTTTAATGACGCCGGACCCTTGGTCACCAACGCGATCACCTTCAGCGTCAACATGGCCGAACAAATTAACCTTGGGCTTTTCGTTCCGGGGGACGATGCGGTTTCTGTCCGGGGCAATTTAAACGGCTACGCCTTGGGAAACGTATTGACCAATGATCCTTTGGTCATGATGACCAACAGTTCCGGCGTGGTGACTTCCAATGTTTATGTGGGAACTTTTACGAACGTTTCCCCCGTCAATGCAAATCAGAGTTTTAAGTTTTGGAATAGCGATCCTGACAGTGAGCAATGGGAAACGGTCGCCCCGGAAAATCAGGATGGGTCGCTCTACGGCAACCGCTATTATATCAATGGCGGCGGCAATCAAATACTGTCACTGGTTGATTTCAATGATACACCGCTTCAAATTGGGGCATCAAACACGGTAATCCTCAACGTCAGTGGGCAGGCAAATCTTTGGGGAGCGGGTCATACCGCTCTGCCGCCCGGCACAGATGGCGTCATGCCGCCCTTGGTTTATTTTAAGTCCGGTTCGAATCAATTTTTGATTTTCACCAGCGTTTCAGGCTCGATTGATATTGGCACCGCCACGAATGGGTATGAGTTTGGATATAATGGTCCGGATGGGATTCTGAATTTGCCCTACAACGATTCCGGCAACGCCAACGAAGGCATTTCGGGTTTTGTGGACAACAACCGGATCGCGACCATGGTGGGGGTTTTTCTAGACGACACTGAACCGGCAAATCCGGCACCTTCGAGTTTGGATTTTTCCGATACTGCGATTGGTCACAGTTTTTCATCACTGGCACCACAGATCAGGCAGGTTTTTTTCATCGGTGATGGCTTGACTGGAATCGGCTCTGGAAATCAACAAATTTTCATCGTGCCGCCGACAGCGACCCGGCTCTATCTTGGAATTCCAGATAATCCTTACAATGACAATTCGGGATCATTCACGGCAACATTTACTATTTCCTCATTGTCACCAGTTCCGGCACCTTACATTGAGTCGGACGGATTTACGACAAATGGAACCATGCAATTGCAATTGTCGGGATTGGCTGGGAAAGATTATGTTTTGCAGACAAGCACAAATCTATCGAACTGGATTTCTATTGGCACGAACGTGCCGGTAGCTACGCCATTTTATATGTTTGACTTGGCGGCGACGAATTTTCCTAGTCGTTTCTATCGCGCACTTCAGCAGCCGTGATTTCTTTGATCGCCGGTCAAACAGAAGACGCTCTTTTTCCAACCGTGAAAAAATCCAGATACGCGATTAGTTGCGCCTTCATTTCCTTACGCGGAACGATGGCGTCAATCAAGCCGTGGTCGAGCAGAAATTCGGCAGTTTGAAATCCCGGCGGCAATTCGGCTTGCGTCGTGTCCTTGATGACGCGCGGGCCGGCGAAACCGATCATCGCGCCCGGCTCGGCCAGAATCAAATCGCCGAGGCTTGCGTAACTCGCCATCACGCCCGCCGTCGTCGGATGCGTGAGCACGCTGATGTAGGGCAACCTGCGTTGCGCGTGATACGCGAGCGCGGCGGAAGTTTTGGCCATCTGCATCAGGCTGAACATGCCTTCATACATACGCGCGCCGCCGCTGGTGGAAATGATGATGACGGGCAATTCCTTTTCCGTGCGCGCGTTCAATGAGCCGTGTCAATTTTTCGCCGACGACCGAACCCATTGAGCCGCCGAGAAAATTAAAATCCATCACGCCGAGCGCAACGCGCTGCTCGCCGATTTTGCAAAGGCCGGTGACGAACGGCGTCTTTGAGCGTCGTGTTTTTTTTGTAGGCTTCGAGTTTGGATGCGTAAGTGGATGCGCCTTTGAAATGGAGCATGTCCACGCTCGTCATTTCCGCGTCCATTTCCTCAAACGTGCAGGTCTCGACGAGCGAATGGATGCGTTCGCGCGAGCCGATGGGGAAATGATGACTGCACTTCGGAGCAGACTTTTAGATTTTCGTCCAGTTCCTTGTCGAAAATCATCGTCTCGCACGTGGGACATTTTGTCCAAAGCCCTTCGGGAATGTCGCGCTTTTTGGTTTTGGATTTGCCCGTGCCGATTTTCGGCTTTCTGATGAACGTCGGCGACTTGCCGGTTTGAGGAGTCAACGCCGGTTCAACCATCTCAAGGCCGATTGATTTTCTCGTAAATGAAGTCGTATCCATTTGAGTGATTAAGATAATACTAAAGTCCTCGCGCAACTGTCCAGACGCAAACTTCGCCCGCACCGGCGACCCGCAACGCCTGCGCGCACGCGCTTGTCGTGGCGCCTGTCGTGAAAACATCGTCCACCAGAATTATTTTTTCGCCGTTCAATTTCACGTCTTTGCGAACTGCAAATGCGCCGCGCATATTTTCCGCGCGTTGCTCGCGCGTGAGCAAAGTCTGTGTCTTGGTTGATGTGACGCGCCGGAGCAATTTTATGTTCAACGGAATTTTTACCGCCGCGCTCAAATGTGCGGCCAATCGTTCGGCCTGGTTGAATTCGCGTTCGCGCTGTTTCACCGAATGCAATGGCACGGGAACGATGAAATCCCAATTTTGTCCCTGCAACGCGGGAACGGCTTCGCGCAAAAACAAATCGGCCAGAAAATTTTCAAACCAAAGCGCGTTTTGATATTTGAAACGATGAATCGCTTCCAGCACGACGGTTTTGGCGACGACTGCCGAACGCGCGAAGCTGAAATGCAATTCCATTTCGCGGCAGTTCGTGCATTCAAAAGTCGTCGTGATGTCACCTTCAAACGGCAGGCCGCAGCGTTCGCAAAATGGCGGGCGGATAAAACGGACTTGCTGCCAGCATTTTGAGCAAACGAAACCGTTTTTGGCCGTCGCGCGTTCGCTCTCGCAAAGCCGGCAGATTTCGGGATAGAAAAATCCGAGGCCGGTGTTAAGCCAGTTTTGGATTGGCGCGGCAAAAGTGTTCATCGCGGAATCTGGAACGGCGTGCGTTTTTCGCCGAGCGGCAGAAATTTTAGAATGATAAATGTGAACGCCAGCACAAAAAATGCGAGCCAGCCGTCAGTCATTTTGCCGCTGCCCCAAAACCAGGTCGCGGCGCGCGGCGCGTCGGCGGTGAACGCGCCGTAGGTTTTCAGCCAGAAAATCCAGCCCGCGTGGAGGCCGATGGAAAAATAAAGATTGCCCGTGCGCTGATACGCGAGGCCGAGCAAAATGCCGGCGAGCGTGAGGTTGAAAAAGCCGGGCACGAGCGCGCGAAAATCCGCGAAGCCGCTCAACATTTGCGGAAGCAAAATCAAGCCGGAGTTCCAATGAATCGCGCCGGTGATTTCCGCGTGCTTCAGGAAATGAACGAGCGCGTAAATCGCGCTGCTGACGATTAACGCAATCGGCCAGTAAATCACTTTTCGCAGTCCGCCAAAAATTCCGCCGCGAAACAAAATTTCTTCGAGCGTGGCAACAATTGCGGCTGTTGCAATTGCGCTAAAAATGGTTCCTGCAATTTTGTGCGCCGTCAGATTTTGGACAAAAACGCGGTGACCAAAGCCGATGGCCATTCCGGCTACGATTGCCAGCGAGAAAAAACCGAGCAGCAATCCGCC
Source organism: uncultured Verrucomicrobiae bacterium (assembly GCA_963746345.1). Lineage (GTDB taxonomy): Bacteria > Verrucomicrobiota > Verrucomicrobiia > Limisphaerales > UBA11358 > UBA11358. The sequence continues at coordinate 386,712 of CAVVAN010000004.1, read as the reverse complement.
GAAAAGTTTTTTTGACTGGCCGTAAGGCAGAACCAGACCGATTTCACGCAATGAAGTTGCGCCGAGTTCGCGCAGCAGCGGCCAAAGTCCGGCCAGCGCGAAAATCAGCAGCGAGCGGTCAACGAAGCGGTGAAACGGCGCGGCGGCGATTTTTGGAAATGATTGCGCGCAGCTTTGCGCGAGCCAATACAACAATGGCGCAAGCAAAGCGCCGCCGATGAAGACGACGGCGAGATAGATGACCAGCGCCCGAAACGGTCGCATGAAACGAAGATATTTTTTTTGTCGCCAAAGGCAATCCAATTCCGTCTATAAAAGCGCGACGGAAAATTTTTATTCGCGCGCGACCGCGTGACGTGTTATTAAATTATGAAAATGGCAAGTAGTTTTCAGGGCGAAACGGAAACCGGAGCGGTTCAAGAACAGTTCGGGCGATTTTATCTTCAGGAATTGCTCAACAGCGGCGGCATGGCGGACATCTGGTTCGTCACCGACGGTCGCGGCAAACCTTATGCGCTGCGAAAATTAAAAAAGGAGCTACGCTTCAACTTTCTTGCGCGCCGCCGTTTTCTCCGCGGTTGCGAAACGCTTGCGAAACTAAACCAAAGCGATTTCATCGTCGGTTACGTCGAACACGGCAAAGCCGACGGCACGTTTTATTTGCTGATGGATTACGTCGAAGCGGCAAACTTGAAGGAACTGTTTGCGCGGCACGATCCGGTGCTGACCGAAAACGTCGCGCAAATCCTGATTGATATGGCCGCCGGTTTGGGCCATGTCCACGAAAGCGGATTCATGCACCTTGATTTCAAGCCGGAAAATGTTTTGGTCACGCGCAACGGCGGCGTGCGGCTGATTGATTTCGACTTGGCGCAACCAATTCCTGAAAAGCCCGTGAAAATGTCGAAAAATCCCGGCACACCCGGTTATATGGCGCCGGAGCAGTTGAGGCGGCAACCGATTGACCCGCGCGCGGATATTTTTGCCTACGGCGTCTCGGCCTACGAACTGGTGACAAACAAAAAACCATTTCCCGGCGAGACGCCCGGCGAAATTCTTGCCGCGCAATTGGATACTTCGAGTCCGATTCCCGTGCGCGAACACAATCCCGACATTCCCGCCTCGCTCGAAAAAGTCATTCTCAAATGCCTCGAACGCGAACCTGACCGCCGCTATCCATTCATGAGCGTGCTCACGCGCGATTTGCAGAACGCGCTCTACGTTTGAGCAGGGATATTTCTTTACTCGCCGCGCCAATTGATTACTCTCTGCGTTCGATTTTTCAGGAAATAAAATAAATTTCTATGGCAAAACTCACGGTTCGAGACTTGGATGTTCGCGGCAAGCGCGTTTTCATGCGCGTGGATTACAACGTGCCGATGGAAGAAAAAGACGGCGAAATGGTCATCAACGACGAAACGCGCATCGCGAAACGCTGCCGACGCTGAAATTTTTGATCGAAAAAGGCGCGAAAATTATTCTGGCCGCGCATTTGGGTCGGCCGAAAGGCAAACGCGAGCCTTCAATGTCGTTGCGCCCGGTCGGTTTGAAACTGCACGAACTTCTCGGCCAGCCGGTTGAATTTGCCGACGATTGCATCGGCGAACACGCGGAAAAAATCGCCGCGTCGCTTGAAAGATGGTCAAGTTGCGCTGCTCGAAAACGTCCGCTATTACAACGAAGAAGAAGCCAACGATCCGGCTTTCGCGGAAAAACTGGCGAAGCTCGCCGATGTTTATGTGAACGACGCTTTTGGCGCGGCGCATCGCGCGCACGCTTCGACCGAAGGCGTCGCCCGCATCATCGCCAAACGCGGCGGCAAATGCGCGGCGGGTTTGTTGATGGAACGCGAATTGAAATTTCTCGGCGACGAATTGGAAAATCCGGCGCGTCCGTTTGTCGTCATTCTCGGCGGCGCAAAAGTTTCGGACAAAATCAAGGTCATTGACCGTTTGCTCGAAAAAGCGGACACGATTTTGATCGGCGGCGCGATGGCTTATACTTTCAAACTGGCGCACGGCGTAAAGAGTCGGCAAATCGCTGGTCGAACCCGATCATAAAGGCACGGCGCTCGACGCCGGAAGAGAAGGCGAAGAAGCTGGGCGTGAATTTTCAATTGCCGACGGACACGATCATCGCGACGCCGGTGGACACGCGGCAAGCTGAATAAAAAAGGCAAGCCGGTCTTTGATTTTACCAATATCCGCACGGTTAGCGGCGACATTCCCGACGACGCGGAAGGTTTCAGCATCGGCGCGGAAACGGCAGCGAATTACGCCAAAATCATTTCCAGCGCAAAAACGATTTTGTGGAACGGCCCGATGGGAATGTTTGAAGACGCGCGTTTTGCGGCGGGCACAAATGCCGTCGCGCAAGCCGTCGTGGACGCGACGCAAAAGAACGGCGCGAAAAGCATCATCGGCGGCGGCGACAGCGTGAAGGCGTTGAACAAAGCCGGCCTCGGCGACAAGGTGACGTTTATGAGCACCGGCGGCGGCGCGAGTCTGGAATTTTTGGAAGGCGCGGTTCTGCCCGGGCGTCGCGGCGCTTGTCGGAAAAATAATTTTCGACAGAATAGAATTTTAAATGAATAAAGAACGAAAACTGATCATTGCCGGCAACTGGAAGATGAACAAAACCGTCGCCGAGGCGCTGGCTCTGGTGGACGACTTGAAACGCGACCTGGCCACCGTGAAGGAAGTGGACATCGTGGTTTGCCCGCCGTTCACCGCGCTGGAATCGGTGTCGAAGGCGATTCTTGAAATCCAAGAACATCCGGCTCGGCGCGCAAAACATGAGCGAAAACAATTTCGGCGCGTTCACCGGCGAAATCTGCGCGGGCATGCTCAAGGAATTTTCCGTGCGCTATGTCATTCTCGGCCATTGCGAACGCCGCCAGTATCAAAAAGAATCCGACGCGCTCATCGCCAAAAAAGCGGCGGCGGCGCACGCCGCGTCACTCAAGCCGATTGTTTGCGTCGGTGAAACTCTGGCGGAACGCGAAGGCGAATCAGACAGAAAAAGTTCTGGAAACGCAGGTGCGCGGCAGTCTCGCCGGTTTGACGCAAGGAGCAGATGGTGGAAACGGTCATCGCCTACGAGCCGGTCTGGGCGATTGGCACCGGCAAAACGGCGACGACGCAGCAGGCGCAGGACGCGCACGCGTTCATCCGCAGTTTGCTCGCGGAAATTTTTGACGAAGCCGATCGCGCAAAAAAGTCCGCATCCAATATGGCGGCAGCGTGAAGCCGGCCAATGCGAAGGAATTGATGAGCCAGCCGGACGTGGACGGCGCGCTGGTGGGCGGCGCATCGCTGGAGGCGCGAAGTTTTGCTGACATTATCAAAAATTCGATATAAGATTTATTATGAGTTTCATCGTTGGAATTTTGACGGTTTTTCTGATCATCAATTGCGCTGTTGTTGATTCTGCTCGTGCTGGTTCAACTGCCGAAAAAAGACGCCGGCGCCGGCCTGGCGTTCGGCGGCGGCGCGGCGGACGCGCTGTTCGGCGCGGGTTCGGGCAACGCGCTGACCAAAATCACCAAATACGCGGCGATTGTATTTTTTGCGCTTGCGCTTGTTGCTCGGTTATTTGCAAGACGCGGGTGCATAACGGCGGCAGCGCGTCGGAATTTGAGAAACAGGTGCAGGAGAAGCAAATGCAAACGCCGCCGTTCGACCCGCGCCTGCCGCTTCGCAACCGCCGGCCGCCGACCAATAATTTGCTGGCCTGGCCGCTGGCATCGGCCACAAATGCGCCGGTGATTGCGCCAACAAACACGCCGGCGAAATAACGCGATGGCCATTTCCGAAGCGCGCCCCGAAATTTTTTTCGCGGGCGCGTTTTGTTTTTTGCATCGCCGCCTGCGTTCTCGATTTCCGGCTGCGCCCGCCGCGAGCCGCCCGCCGACATCACCATCATCAACGGCGCCGAACCGGAATCGCTCGATCCGGCCATCATCGTCGCGCAAGCCGGATATGCGCGTCGTCCAGGGATTGTTTGAGGGCTTGACGCGGCTTGACCCGAAAACGGCGCGAGCCGATTCCCGGCCTGGCGGAAAGCTGGGACATTTCGCCGGACGGGAAAATTTATACGTTTCATCTGCGCACCAATCTGTCTGGTCAACCGGCGAACCGATCACGGCGGACGACGTGGTTTATTCCTGGATTCGCACGCTTGATCCGGCGACGGCTTCGGATTACGCCGGGCAGCTTTATTATTTGAAAAACGCCGAGGATTTCAACACGGGCAAAATCAAGGACGCGTCGCTCGTGGGCGTTCACGCGCTGGACAAATTCACCGTGCGCGTGGAATTGAACCATCCCACTTCATTTTTTCTCGACATCTGCGCGCATGCCGTTGACTTATGTCGTGCCGCGCCAGACGATTGAAAAATACGGCGACCGCTGGCTGATGGCAAAACCGCTGCCGGTCAGCGGCGCCTTACGAACTGGTTTACTGGCGGCTTAACGACAAGGTTCGCCTGAAAAAAAATCCGCTCTACTGGGACGCGGCGAACACACAATCGGAGATCATTGACATTCTGCCCATCGGCTCGGCAAACATGGCGCTCAATCTTTATGAACACGGCGAGGCGGACATCGTCTGGGACAAGGAACTCATTCCCGCTGAACTGCTGGACGTGCTGCTCAAGCGGCCGGATTTTCACACGCTTCAATTATCTCGGCACTTATTTTATCCGCTTCAACGTCACGCAAAAACCGTTTGACGACCCGCGCGTCCGCAAAGCGCTTCGCGCTGGCGGTGGACAAGGAGCGCATCGTCAAAAAAATCACCAAAGGCGGTGAACGGATCACATCGCACCTCGTGCCCGATGGCACGGCCAATTACCATTCACCCGAAGGTCTCGGCTACGATCCGGCGCAAGCGCGGAAATTATTGGCCGAAGCCGGTTATCCCGGCGGCAAAGGATTTCCGCGCGTTGAATATCTGTTCAACGCCGCCGCGGCAGCGGTGAGAAACTTCACGAAAATATCGCCATCGAACTGCAACAAATGTGGCGCGACCAACTCGGCATCCAGATGGACCTGCGCCAGGTCGAGACGAGGATTTCTGGGGCATGGAATCGCGGCTCGATTATCAAATTTCGAGGTCAAGCTGGATCGGCGATTACAATGACGCGAACACGTTTCTGGGAATGTTCATGAGCGGCGACGGCAACAACCAAACCGGCTGGAAAAATTCAAAATACGATTCGCTCATCCAGCAGGCAAACGAACAGACCGATTTGAAGGCGCGCGAGAAACTCTTTCAGCAGGCGGAAACCATCCTGGTTCGCGACGAATTGCCAATCATCCCGCTTTATTTTTACACCGGCATCAATTATTTCGACACTAACAAAATCCGGGGCATTTATCAAAACATTCTCGACGAGCATCCGTTGCAATATATCCAGAAAATCAAATCCAAACTGAAATGTATTTCGTTCGGCGCATTTTGTTCGCGGTTCCGCTGTTGCTCGTCATCAGCGCGCTGGCGTTCTTTCTCGTGCATCTTGCGCCCGGCGGCCCGTTCGACCGTGAACGCGCGCCCGCGTCACCGGAAATCGAGCGCAACCTCAAGGCCGAATATCACCTCGACGAGCCGGTCTGGAAACAATACCTGCGCTATCTCAACGGACTGGCGCACGGCGATTTCGGCATCTCGCTCAAATACCGCAACCACACCGTCAACGACATCATCGCGCAAGGCCTGCCAGTTTCGATGACACTTGGCGCGACTCGCATTTTGCTTCGCGATGGGCGTCGGGCTGCCGCTCGGATTTTTCACCGCAGCGAGACGCGGAGGCTGGCCGGATCATATAGGCAGTTTTCTGGCGGTGCTGGCCGTCTGCGTTCCCGGCTTTGTCCTCGCGCCGATTCTTGATCCTGATTTTTTCCATCAAATTAAAACTGCTGCCCGTCGGGCTTTGGGAAACGCCGTGGCACATGATTCTGCCATCTATCGCGCTCGGCCTGTTTTTTGCCGGAAAAATCGCGCGCCTTTTCCGCGAAGGAATGTTGAACGCGATGCAATCCGAATTCATCACCGCCGCGCGCGCGAAAGGATTGACGGAAAATTTACTGCTGTTCAAACACGCCTTCCGCATCGCCGTGCTGCCGGTGGTTTCCTATTCCGGCCCGATGCTCGCCGATCTGCTCACCGGCTCGTTCATCATTGAAAACATTTTTCAGATTCCGGGCATCGGCGTTTTTCTTGTCAACAGTTCACTGAACCGCGACTACACCGTCGTACGTCGGACTTTCCCTGCTTTACGCCATCCTGTTGATCGGGCTGAATCTGATTGTGGACTTTGCTTATACCTTGCTTGACCCGCGCGTGAAATATGAGTGAATCAATGCCACAACATCTCTCGCCCGGCCAGCGCGCGTGGCAACGATTCAAAAAAAATCGCCCCGCTGTTTTAAGCGCGTGGTTTCTCGCGTTTCTTTTGATTGCCATCGTCGTCTGGCCGGTCGTCTTGAAAATTGCTGGCGCAAATTTCGCACACGTTCATAATCCAGATCAACTGTCCGACGTCCAATTCGCGCCGCCCGACGCTGCAACATTGGTTTGGCACGGATGTGCACGGGCGCGATTTGTTTTCGCGTGTCCTGTTCGGCGCGCAAATTTCCTTGCTCGTCGGCGTCGTCGGAGCGCTCGTCAGTTTGGTCATCGGCGTTTTGTGGGGCGCGATTGCCGGTTATTGCGGCGGGCGCACGGACGCGGTTTTGATGCGCATCGTGGACATTCTTTATTCGCTGCCCACGGTCATTTTTGTCATCGTTCTGTTGACAACACTCGGTGAAATGATCAAACAATCCCACTTCGTTGAAAATTCGCCCGCGCTCGAAAGCAGCCTGCGCGTGATTCTTTTGTTCGTCGGCCTCGGCGCGGTTTCATGGCTGACGATGGCGCGGATTGTGCGCGGGCAAGTTTTGTCGCTGCGCACGCGCGCGTTTGTCGAAGCCAGCCGCGCGCTCGGCGCAAAGCCGGACTGGATTCTGTCGCGGCATATCATCCCGAACATTTTCGGCGTCGTCATCACCTATCTTGCGCTGACGATGCCGGCGATCATCCTTTACGAATCTTTTTTGAGTTATCTCGGCCTCGGCGTGCAACCGCCTATGGCCAGTTGGGGAACATTGATTGCCGAAGGCGTTTCACAGATCAATCCCATCCGCATTTACTGGTGGCTGATTGTTTTTCCTGGCGGCATTCTGGTTTCGACTTTGCTCGCCCTGAATTTTCTCGGCGACGGCCTGCGCGACGCGTGGGATGTGAAAAGCAAATAGTCTTCAATCCTCCAACACAAAAACTCCGAGCAATGTTTCGTCGTCGCTTTGTTCCGCAACGGCCAATAAGCATTGAAATCTTTTTTCAGTTTCTCTAATTCGCGGATTCCTGTTCGTGCCATTTTTTTCACTTCTGAAATTTTTCCCGCCGCGACCGCTTGCTGCCATAGCATGAATTTGCAAGATTGCGCCGCCATGCGCGCCGCCAAATCCAATTCGCGCGCCAGAATTTTTCCTGAACCCGATTTCGGTTTCGCGCGCGCCAGAATTTTCCGCTGTTTTTCAATTTCCTTCAATGCCGCGAGAATTTTTTTTGCCGGAATTTTGGCGAACCATTTCAATCCGTTCCGGCAAAACAATTCGCGGTCTTCCGGCTTCGGCGCGGCGATGACCGTGCCGAGTGGCGTTTCATTTGGCGCGCTGACGCCGAGTTTTTTGTGAGCGAAGCCGAGACCAAACGCTGCCTTTGCAATTTTCCGGTGAATCTTCAAACACATCGCGGCTTAAAATGGAAATCAATTTTCTTTCGTCAAAATCTTTTGAGTTCCAAGCCAGTGCTGCACCGGCGGCAAACATCGGCCAACTGACGGCGAGCGGGTTGCGGATGGCCGCCATCGCCCCAATCGGTGTTGAGAAAACCAATCGCGCCGAATTTTTTTCCGGCTTTAGCCGCCGCACGCAAATTTGCCAACGCAGTTGTCATGTTTGCCAATGAGCGTTTGCCATGTTGAAGTGCCGGGACAAACGTAAAATGGAATTTTAGCCTTTGCGAATTGCGCGGCTTCCTCTTGCAAACGGATGATTCGCTTCGTAACCCCAATTCAAAGCGACAACATTTTTTGGCAACTCGCGAAATCAATTTTGGATATTTCAAAATGATGTCGCCCCAGAACATCATTTTCTTGTCGCGCGTGGAAACTTCGCGGTGAATTTTATTTAAGAAATCCAGATAGACGCGACCTTTGCCTTTCGCCTCGCAAAGTTTTTTGCTCTGGCCGCGACCCAAATCCCACGTCTCGTCGCAGCCGACGTTGAAAAATTTGCTGGAAAAATTCGGCAACAATTCATCGTAAAGCCCGCGCAAAAATGGAATGGTGCCGGGATGATTTGGCGCGAGCGTGGTCGGGCGGCGAAGAAAATCTTTCGTCTCGCGCCTCGTAAGGTTCGGAAAGTTCACCGAGTTTTTTCAGCTTTGGATCTTCGAGAAAATAGCGCAGGTGGCCGAAGGAATTTTGATTGGGCACGAGGTCAATGCCAAGTTCGCGGCAACGCGCAGTCGAGGATTTGGATTTCCTTCGCCGTCATCGCGCCCCAGCTTTGCCAGACGGATTTGTATTTTTTGTAGGCGAACGTGTGCTCGGTGTAAAGTTGCAGCTCGTTGATCTTGAAATCGGAAAGTTTTTCGGCGAGATCGAGCAGCGTTTCCAGTTTCGGCACGCGGCCGCGCGAGATGTCGAGCATCACGCCGCGACGCGGGAAATCCGGCCAGTCGCGGATTTGCAGGCAGGGCAGGCGGCGACCGTATTCGCGCAGCAACTGCCGCAACGTCGCCGTGGCCGCGCGCAGGCCGCCGGTTTCGCGGAAGGAAATTTCAATTCCAGTTTTGGAGATCGCCAGCGCGTAGCCTTCGGGATGCTCCGGCGCGGAACGGGTGCGGACGACTTTGATTGCGGCGAGCGGCTTCTGTTTCGGCAGCGTGAACGTGCCGCGAAGAATTTTCAATGAGCGCGGGCAGGGGAGTAAGTTTGGTTTTGACATGGCTTTAATCTGAACTCCGAAAAGTCCAGTGCCACGGTTCGTAAATGACGCCAAGTTGATTGTCGCGGGGATAACTCATTGCAAAGCCAAAATCATTTGCTCGACGATTAAGCCAACCAAAAGCTGGCGTCCGCTCAAATTCTTCCATCAGCGGTTTGCAATTGTGAGTGGTGATGTCAATTGCTCTGCCAGTGTGATGTTCGCTGTAGCCCGGAGCAGCACTGACTCGGAGAATCTGTTCTAATTTTTGTCCGGCGGCGAGTTTGCGCTGAATAATTTGATTTTGGTAAGTCATGCTTCTAAAAGCGGAAACGGTGAGCAAAACAATTCCGTCGTTTTCTGCGGTTGATTTCATTTCAAACCAAGCAGTAGCAGCATTTGGAGCAAGTTTTTGTTCGCGCTCATAAATGTCGCGGCCAATGGAAGTCAATTCTGTTGCTTCGGAAAAAGGTTTGCGCTTTTTGTAAATTTCCTCAATGCCTAATTCGCGCAGAATTTCAGCGACTTGTTGTTCGTAACTCAAAGTCGCAGTCATGCTCGTAAGAATTTACTTCGCAATCATCCCGCTTTGGCGCGCGTAATTGAACAGGCCGCCGGCGTCCACGACGGGGCGGACGTCGCCGAGCGGTTTGAACTGGATAGACTTTGCCGGTCGCCTTGACGGTGACGGTGGCGGCGTCGAGGTCAACGGTCACGACGTCGCCGGTTTTCAGGATGTCGCAGAGGCGTTCGGTGATTTCGCACGGATAGAGTTCGCCGGTGGCGACGGAGTTGCGGAAGAAGATGCGCGCGAAACTTTCGGCGAGGATGATCCGGCAACTGGCCGAGCCGAGCGCGATGGGCGCGTGTTCGCGCGAACTGCCGCAGCCGAAATTTTTCCCGCCGACGACGATGGGATAGTCGCTGTCGAGCTGGCCTTCCTTGACGTAGCGGATGGGGTAAAGGGATTCGGGCAGGCCGGCGAGCGCGTAGCTGCCGAGCTTCTCATATTCCTCGGGAATGGTCGGGACGAGGTTCAGGAATTGCGCGGAAATGATCTGGTCGGTGTCAATGTTGTCGCGCACGACATAAACCGGGCCGGTAAAAACAGATTTCGTCATGCGGTGAATGTGCCGTGTGTGGCGGGAATTTTCAATCAGATTTCAATGATTGGCTTTTCTGGCGGCGGAATGTTTCGCTGTTCGCGTTTGCGCAAAGCAATGACGGCGATGGTGCAAGCCGTCCATGTGGGAAGGTCTTCCAAAACAGGAACAAGCTCTATGACGAACGTGGGCAACAGCAAAATGTGAAAGCCGATCACCCAACTGACGAGAATCATCGTTATGCAATCAATGGCTTGATCGCCGAAAACCCAGCCAAACGGTCCAAGCAGAAATTGCAATCCGTCCGCGAACACGGCCACCGCAAGCGCGAGAAAAATCCGCGTGCGCGTCAGTTTTGGTGCGCGAAACATCTTATTCAGCTTGTCAGGCAATTTCATCCGTAAGACGAATTGAAACCAATCAGCTTGCCCATACCAAGCCCGTTTCTATAATTGCGCCGTGCTCGACATCAAATTGATCCGCGAAAAAACCGATTTTGTCCGCCAACGCCTTGCCACGCGCGGGGCAGGGGACGAAACGCAGATTGACGAATTGCTCAAGCTCGACGAACAACGCCGAAAGATTCTCGCGGAAGTGGAAACGCTCAAGGCCCAGCGCAACCGCGTTTCCAAGGAAATCGGCGCGTTGATGGGGCAAAAAAAAATCGCCGAGGCCGAGGCGAAGAAAGCCGAAACAAAAGATCTGGGCGACAAAATCGCCGACGCTCGACAAACAGGCGGCCGAAAGCGGAAGCCGCGCGCGATGCGATTGATGCTGCAATTGCCCAATCTGCCGCACGAATCGGTTCCACTCGGCAAATCGGCGGAAGACAATCCGGAAGTCCGCGTTCACGGCGAGAAAGCAAATTTCGCTTTCAAGCCCAAATCGCACGTCGAACTTTGCGAAGTCTTGAAGCTGGTTGATTTTGCGCGCGCCGCGAAACTTTCCGGCAGCGGATTTTTGCTTTACACGAATTGGGGCGCGCGACTGGAACGCGCGTTGATTCAATTTCTGCTGGATTTGCACATCACAGAACACGGCTACACGGAAGTTTCGCCGCCGTTCATGGTGAACGAAAGATTGCATGGTCGGCGTCGGGCAATTTCCGAAATTCAATCGACCAGGCTTACGGGGTGGCGAGAAGGTCTGGATGACACGAAAACTCTGGGCAAATTATATCTGGTGCCGACGGCGGAATCGCCCGTGGCGAACATTCATCGCGAGGAAATTTTGCCGGAGAAACAATTCCCGATTTTTTATTGCGCTTACAGCCCGTGTTTCCGGGCGGAAGCGGGCGCGGCGGGCGTCGGCACGCGCGGCATGATTCGCGTGCATCAATTCGACAAAGTGGAATTGATCAAAATCGTGAAGCCGGAAAATGGCTACGATGAATTGGAAAAGTTGGTGGCGAACGCAGAGAAAGTTTTGCAACTGCTCGGCCTGCATTACCGCGTCATCATGCTTTGCACCGGCGACATGGGTTTCACGCAGCGCGAAGACTTACGACATTGAAGTCTGGGCGCCGGGGCAGGGGAGCTATCTCGAAGTTTCGAGCTGCTCGAACTGCGAGGATTTCCAGTCGCGCCGGATGAATCTGCGTTTCAAAACCGAAACGGGCGAAAATAAATTTCCGCACATCCTCAACGGCAGCGGCACGGCGCTGGCGCGATTATTTGTCGCGTTGATTGAAACACATCAGCAGGCGGACGGCAGCGTGAACATTCCCGCGCCGTTGCAGCCGTATTTGAAGACGGATAAAATCACAGCCTGAAATTTCAACCACGAATAAACACGAATTGTCACGAATGAAGGCTTTCCGAAATTTCATTCCGAGTGTTCGTGTTCATTTGTGTCCATTCGTGGTTTCCGCATGAAAATTCTGCTCGCCAGCAGCGAAGTCCATCCGTTCTCCAAAACCGGCGGGCTGGCTGACATGGTTGGCGCGCTGGGCAAGGCGCTGGCGCACGCCGGCCACGAGGCGCGCATCGTCACGCCGCTGTATCGCGGCATCCGCGAGCAATTTCCAGAAATCGCAGCGCGTAGATTGGGAATTTGATTTGCCGCTCGGCGCAAATCGCGGTTCAGGCGGAATTGTGGTCATTGGCGGTGGGGAAAAATCTGACGGTTTATTTCATTGATCAACCGGATTTTTACGATCGCGGCGGAATTTATCTGGAGAACAACATCAGTTATGCGGACAACGCGGAGCGGTTCATTTTTTTCTCAAAGTGCGTCGCGCATCTTGCGCGCTATTTGCCGTGGCGGCCGGACATTGTTCATGTCCATGACTGGCAAACGGCTTTCGTGCCTGCGTTGATGCTGCACCAAAAGCGCGCCGAAGGGTGGGGGAATCCGCCGCCGACCTGCCTGACGATTCATAATCTGGCGTATCAAGGAACTTTTCCGGCAGCCGCGTTTACATTGACAAATTTGCCGCCAGGATTTTTTTCGATAGACGGCGCGGAATTTTACGGGCAATTGAATTGCCTCAAGGCGGGAATCGTTTTTGCCGATATGATCACGACTGTCAGCCCGCGTTACGCGCGCGAAATCACGACCGAAGAATTTGGCTGCGGTCTGGATGACCGGCTGCGCCAGCGGCAAGACCGGCTTTTTGGAATTCTCAACGGCGTGGATTACGACGAATGGAATCACGGCGAGCGATTCTCTTTTGGCAATGTCCTTATTCGGTGACACAGTTGGCCGGAAAATCCGCAAACAAACTTGCGCTGCAAAAAGAACTTGGTTTGCCGCAGACCAAAAATGTCCCGCTGTTCGGCACAATTTCGCGGCTGGCGGAACAAAAGGGCGTGGACATCGAACTTGGTGCGCTCGAAGAAATGTTGAGCGCAGACATCCAGTTTGTTTTGCTCGGCAGCGGTTCGCCGGCTTACGAACGCGGTTATCATGATCTCGCCCGGCGTTTCCCGCTTCAAGTAGCCGTTCGCATTGGCTACGACGAAGGTTTGTCGCACCGGATTGAGGCCGGTTGTGATTTTTATATCATGCCGTCGCACTTCGAGCCGTGCGGCTTGAACCAGATGTATAGTTTGCGATACGGCACGATTCCGATTGTGCGCATAACCGGCGGCCTTGATGACAGCGTGATTGATTACACGCAAGACGCGGCGCGGGCCAACGGAATTAAATTTCAGGAATACTCGGCGCGCGCACTGGCCAAGGCGATTCGCAAGGCGCTGGCAATTTATCAACAGCCGGAATTACTTCTGCGCTATCGACGAAATGCAATGAAGGCAAATTTTTCCTGGGAACAAACTGTTGGCCGATACGTTAACGTCTACGAAAGCGCCAAAGCTTTTTGAATGCATTTATTTAATGTAAAATGATTAAATATAACAAACATTGTGTAACTATAATTTAATTTATTTTGTCTTTACTATGTTTGTGAAAATGAAAAAATTCTTCCAAAGGATATTGTAAAAAATCTTGCTTCAAGGCGATTATGAATAAAGAAGAACTCGACCGATTGCTGGATGTGATGGTTCAATACGCCGAGGGAATTTCGGATCTAATCTTCGTGGCGGGCAGGCCGATGCAAGTGGAGACTCAAGGTGAACTCAAGCCGTTTGTCTACGAGCAATCTGAACCTTTGCTTACCAGCGAGCGTATCGAGGCTCTTGCCAGGGTCATCCTCGACAACAATCAACGACTATTGCAGGACTTAAAGGAACACGGTTCATGCGATTGCGGTTATACTTTGGGAAATGCCTGCCGGTTTCGCGTCAACATTTACATTCAGAATGGAAATTACGCCATGGTGTTGCGCCATCTGAAGCCGCTCATTCCAACCTTTGAAACGCTTAATCTTGGTTCCACGTTTCAAGAAATCATCAAAGAAAAGAACGGCATCATCTTTGTGACCGGCGGCACGGGCATGGGCAAGACAACCACAATGGCCGCCATGCTGAACGAAATCAACAAGACCAGGGGTATTCACATCCTCACGCTGGAGGACCCGATTGAATTTGTTTTGACGCCCATCAAGGCCACGTTCAGTCAACGGGAACTGGGGCGCGATTTTTACAGTTTTCACAGGGGAATGCGCGCCGCCATGCGCCAGGCCCCAAAAGTAATTTTTATCGGCGAAATTCGTGACCGCGAGACGATGGAGATTGTCCTCAACGCCGGCGAAACCGGCCATTTGGTTTTCAGCACGCTGCACACAACCAGCGCCGCAATGACAGTCAACCGCGTCATCGGCATGTTCGGCGCGGATGAAGAAACGCAGGTGCGCGAACGGCTGGCGGGTTCGATGCGTTATGTCGTTAGTCAGCGGCTCGTTCCGGCGGTTTCGGGTGGCAGACTGCTGGTCACGGAATTGATGGGCAGCAGCATGCGCACACGCGAAGCCATCTTGCTGGGCGAAAGCGAAGGCCGCCGTTTGGAAGACATCATTGAGGCTGGCAGCGTCGTCGGCTGGCATAGTTTTGAACAGTCGCTTTACAAAGCTTACGAACAAGATTTGATTACAGATGAAACCGCCCTGCTCTATTGCAACAACAAGATGAAAATGGTCCAACGCATTGATTCACTTTCTCTCCACAAGCCACGAAAAACCACCAGTTCCAACTCGCTGTTCGCCGACTTGAAAATGCAGGAGCTTCGCAACAAAACCAAACGGTAAAATTATTGAACTGGTCGAAAGCCGTTAAATTTCCTGATGATTTTGCGAATCAATTTTCGCGGCATCAACCGGGCAAGAAAAACCACAAACTTATTTTGCAAACCGGGAATTGAAATTGTTCGTCCGTGCCGAAACGCCGCGTGTCCATCGCGCGCGACTTTTTCGGCTGACGTGCGCGGCGCGCGGATTAGCCGCACTTTTTTGCTTCCTGCCACGTTGCCGAAATTCGTCGGCGTCGGGCCAGGACACAACGCCGTGACTTTCACGCCCGTGCCTTCGAGTTCGGCGGCCAGCGCTTCAGTGAACGAAAGAACGAAAGCTTTTGTTGCGTAATAAATCGCCATGCCCGGCCCGGGCACAAAACCGGCGACGGAACTGACATTGAGAATTCCACCACGCCTACGCTCAATCATGCTGGGTAAAAATAATCCCGTAAGTTCCGTCAACGCGGTTATGTTGACTTGAACCATTTCGATTTGCCGATCCAGCGGCAGTTGCGCGAACGCTCCAATCGCGCCGAAGCCGGCGTTGTTGACCAAAACGTCCACGGAAATTTTTTGAGCGGACAATTCTTGGAAAATTCGTTTCGGAGTTTCCGTCAAGGAAAGATCGGCGGTCAAAACGATTGTTTCGATTTGATTTTTGCGACGCAATTCTTCGGCTAGATTTTCCAAAGCGATTTTATTTCGCGCGACAAGAATCAAACGGCAGCCATCGGCGGCAAAACATTTTGCCAGTTCCAAACCAATTCCCGAAGACGCGCCCGTGATCAAAACCGTTTCGCTGTTCGCGCCGGAATTCATTTGCGCTCAATTTAATGATTGTCCAAACCAAATCGCCGGGTGATCGGCCAATAAACGAAGAAAGATTTGCCGATAATATGGTCGCTGGAAAAATCGCCCCAATAGCGCGAATCCGAACTGTTCATGGTGTTGTCGCCCATCACAAAATAATGATTCGGCTCGACTTGAAAACTATTGCCCGGAGCCAAACCTTCCAGCATTCCGTGGCCGTAATATTGATTGTCCTGATAATTCATTTCCTGCCCTGCATTTGTGTTCGCAAACGCATACAGATTTTCAAA
Source organism: uncultured Verrucomicrobiae bacterium (assembly GCA_963746345.1). Taxonomy (GTDB): domain Bacteria; phylum Verrucomicrobiota; class Verrucomicrobiia; order Limisphaerales; family UBA11358; genus UBA11358. The sequence goes on along the minus strand of CAVVAN010000004.1, from coordinate 370,845 downwards.
ATGCGGCGTTGAGGCCGACAACGGCTCGCCATTCACGACCAGATGTCCGACGGGAACCGTTCCCATGCGCGGCACGTTCTCGACTTCGCCATCCTGTTTGATGGACAGCGTCTCGCCGCCGAGTCCCACCAGACGTTTAATGTAAAACGTGCCCTGCTCATTCTGCGGCAGGCTGTCTATGCCTTGAGTCGCAAAGACAACAATTTCGCCGCGCTCCGGTTTTCGAAAATTATAAGTCAAGCGGTCCACGAACAGATGGTCGCCTGCGTGCGCGCGCATTTTCACCACGTCATCGCCTTTGTGGTAAAAACGTCCCCTGCTCAAGCCAGCGCGATATTGCAACGCCTCTTCACCATAATCCGGCGGAAACCAAATCGTGTGCGCCACTCCGCCAATCACCAGCGTTTGCTTGATGTTGAAAATTAAAATTTTAACCGGCGGATTAACCGCCTCCAGCTCGCCGTCGTTTTGCGCCACCACATGAACGTAGGAACTTCCCTCAAGCCATTCTTTGATGCGCTCCAGGCCGGTTGGAATGGTGATTGAGTTCTGCAATTTTAGCTGTGCTTGAGCCGCAGCCTGAAGTTTGGATTTTAGAGTGTCATCCAATCTTCCGTAAGCCTCGGCATTTTCAGCTTCAATCGTGACGGCGGTAAAATCAGGCTCCGACGTGACGCCATAAAGCGTCGGCTGCATCGAGCCGGTCGGAATTTTGAACGGCTGAATAAAAAAAGTGCGAATGGCCATGGCGACCGCGAGCGCGACCAAAAGCACTTCGACGTTCTCCCGCCAGACGGCGTTAGGATACGGCTTGAGCCATTTCTCGGCGGCGAATTGAAGCTCCTCGGTTTTGATCCGAATTTTCCCGGTATTTGCATTTTCGGAAATGGCCGCGTTCAATTCATTTATTTTCAATTGAACGGCGGCGATGGCTTGCGGCGAAAGAATGTCGCACTGCGCGTTGAGCAACCGTTGAACGTGTTTGCGCATCGCGACCGCTTCGCGAATCGTTTTGGAAAATAGCCATCGGATCATAAATGTTCTGCTTTGACACGAATTACACGAATATTCACAAATTTATTCAGACTTTAATTGCTTGGAGTAAAACCACATCACAATTGAAATGTAAATCATCCACGCAGACAATAACGGAAGAAGCATAAAAACAAGCCCCTTAAAAGCGTCTAATAATTCTGAATCTGTGTCGTCTACCTTTGGCAAAACAAAAATTGCATAAACAGAAAGCCCCAAACACGCGATTCCCAAGTAAAAAGTTACCCCCGCGATTACTTTTAATCGCAATGCGCTGCGCCACCATTTTTTTCGCTTTATCTGTTGGTCATTGTTATTCATAAAAACTTACGCCTTCAACACTTCAATGAACGCTTCCTGCGGAATGTTCACGTTGCCGATGGATTTCATGCGCTTTTTGCCTTCTTTCTGTTTCTCCAGCAATTTGCGTTTGCGCGAGACGTCGCCGCCGTAACATTTGGCCGTCACGTCCTTGCGGAAGGCGCTGATGGTTTCGCGAGGCGACGATTTTTCCGCCGATGGCCGCCTGGATTTTCACCTGGAACTGCTGGCGCGGAATGACTTCCTTCAGCTTTTCCGCCAGCGTGCGTCCCCTGCCCTCCGCCTTGGTGCGATGCACGATGCAGGAAAACGCGTCCATCGGCTCGGTGTTGACGAGCATGTCCAGCTTCACCATGTCGCTCTCCATGGTAATCCGCCGGTTCGTAATCCATCGAGCCGAAACCGCGCGTGATGCTTTTGATGCGGTCGTGGAAATCAATCAGGATTTCGTTCAGCGGAATCAGGCTGGTCAGCATCACGCGGCTGGCGTCGAGCGTTTCCGTGTGGTCCACCGCGCCGCGCTTTTCCGAAATCAACGCCATCATGTCGCCGATGTTTTCGTTCGGGCAGATGACGAACGCCTTGACCATCGGCTCCTCGATTTTTTCGATGTAACGTCGACGTCGGGCATGAACGCCGGGTTGTCCACTTCCTTCAGCGTGCCGTCCGTCATCATGACTTTGTAAACCACGCTCGGATACGTCGCGATGATGTCCATGTCGTATTCGCGGCGCAGCCGTTCCTGCACGATCTCCAGGTGCAACAAGCCCGAGGAAACCGCAGCGAAAACCGAAACCGAGCGCGACGGAGGTTTCCGGCTGGAATAAACGAACGCCGAATCGTTCAACTTGCAGTTTGCCCATGATGACTTTCAGATGCTCGTAATCGGCGGTGTTGATCGGATAAATGCCGCTGAACACCATCGGATGAATTTCCTTGAAGCCCGGCAGCACCGGCGAGGGATTGCGCGCATCCGTGATCGTGTCGCCCATCTTCACTTCCTCGGCGCTCTTGATGTTGGCGGTGAAATAGCCGGTCTCGCCGACTTCCAGTTTCTCGCGGGTGTAAGGTTTGGGATTGAAGCTGCCGACTTCCTTGACCTCGACGGTTTTGCCGGAGTGCAGCAGCTTCACCATGCATGCCCGGCCTTCAGTTCGCCGTTGAAAACGCGCACATGCGTGACGACGCCTTTGTAAGTGTCAAAATAAGAATCGAAACCCAGCGCCTGCAAGCTCGGCTGCGCCCGTCGGCTTCGGCGGCGGAATGCGCGCGACGATGGCCTCCAGAATGTCCTCGATGCCGATGCCTTCCTTGGCGCTGCACGGAATCGCGCAGTTTCGCCGGGAATCGCCAGGACGTCTTCCAACTGCTGTTTGGCCTGCGGCAACGTCGGCGTGCGGCAGGTCAATCTTGTTGATGACGGGAATGATTGTCGAGATTCTGCTTCGCCGCCAGATGAACATTGGCCACCGTCTGCGCCTCGACGCCCTGCGCCGCGTCAATGATCAGCAACGCGCCTTCGCACGCGCTCAGGCTGCGCGAAACTTCGTAGGCAAAATCCACGTGGCCGGGCGTGTCAATCAGGTTCAGCTCGTAGGTTTCGCCGTTCTTGGCCTTGTAAAGCATCGTGACCGGATGCGCCTTGATGGTGATGCCGCGTTCGCGCTCCAGATCCATCGCATCGAGCAATTGCTCCTCCATGTCGCGCGTGGCAATCGTGCCGGTGCGATGCAAGCAGCCGGTCGGAAAGCGTCGTCTTGCCGTGGTCAATGTGGGCAATGATGCTGAAATTTCGAATATGTGCTGAGTCCATTCGTTAAATCGTTCAATTGTTGAATCGTTAAATCGGGAAACAATCCAACGGTTTAACCGTTCAACGATTCAACGAACATTGAGCGCAGCAGGATAATCGGAAAGTGATTGAAGAAAAGGAAATTTGAAAAATGATTCGTTAGAAATGCTCAAAAAAACTCCAAACGCAAAAATTGAACTGAATCGGACTGGTTTCTGTCAAAATCTTATCATGAGACGCTGTAGAGTTATGATTTCTCAACGCGAAGGATTGCATCTTCGCACGGCGGCAAGCCTTGTGCATTTGAGCAGACGGTTTCGCTCGACCATCTTTCTGAAATGCGGCGAAAAAGTCGCGGACTTGCGGAGCATTTTGAGCATCCTCTCGTTGTGCGCCACGATGGGAACCGCCATTGACATCGAGGCGACGGGTGACGACGAGCATGACGCGACCCGGGCGGTGGAACAGGTGTTTTCCTCGAACGACTCAGGCGATGCCTCCGGTTCGGCGACGGAACGAAATCTGTAGAAAGGAAATCTGACGACGGTCAAGCCAGAACAGCCTTGTTCGCCTTCAGATATTTCTCGATGGTTTTTATGCCGTTGCAGGAATTGGCGACGCGGACGGCGTTGGGCTTGCCCAGTTTGTAATGCACCAGCAGTTTGCCGACCATTCCCACTTGAAGATTCGCCTCCGGCATCCGCCAGAGTTGACCAGCTTCCAGTGGTTGTTGGCGAACGCGGCGCGGCGACTTAATTTTTGTCATGGTTAACTTTGCGCCTTAACTTTCAATTAAACCAGCTAAATCGCAATCTGATTAAAAAATGGCATTCCCCTGCCCCTTAATTTTTGACTATGGAAAAAATCCGGCGGCTGTGCTAACTGTAAATCTATGTATAACGCAAAAGCTTTTGCCGCCTTGTCACAAACCTCGCCGCTCGCGCCTTTCGACTTTCAACGCCGCGATCCCGGCGTGCGCGACGTGCAAATCCAGATTCTTTATTGTGGCGTCTGCCATTCGGATTTGCACACCGTCCGCAACGAATGGCGCGGCACCACTTATCCGTGCGTGCCCGGCCATGAAATCATCGGGCGCGTCGTGAAAACCGGTGCGCATGTCAAGAAATTCAAGGAAGGCGACATCGCCGCCGTCGGTTGCATGGTGAATTCCTGCGGCTCCTGCGAAAATTGCAAGGACGACCTCGAACAATTCTGCGAAAAAGGACCGGTCTTCACTTACAATTCCCCGGACAAAATTTCCGGCGGCATGACCTGCGGCGGATATTCCGATAGCATCGTCGTGGATGAAGCCTTCGTGCTGCGCGTGCCGAAGCATTTGAATCTCGCCGCCGCCGCTCCCCTGCTCTGCGCGGGCATCACGACTTATTCGCCGTTGCGCCACAACAAAGTTGCCAAAGGCCAAAAAGTCGGCGTCGTGGGACTCGGCGGACTCGGACACATGGGCGTGAAATTGGCAAAAGCCTTCGGCGCGCACGTCGTCGTTTTCACCACTTCGCCGAGCAAAGTCAAAGACGCTTTGCGACTCGGCGCGGACGAAGTCGTCAATTCCAAAAACGAAGATGAGATGAAGAAACATCTTAAAAGTTTCCATTTCATCCTCGACACCGTGGCCGCGCAGCACGACATCAACGCCTACATTGTGTTGCTAAAACGTGACGGCACCATCACGCAAGTCGGCGCGCCGCCCGAACCGCTGTCTGTTCAAGTTTTCAATCTGATTTTTGGCCGGCGAAATTTCAGCGGCTCGCTCATCGGCGGCATCAAGGAAACGCAAGAGATGCTCGATTTCTGCGGCAAACACAACATCACCTGCGACATCGAACTTATTCCCATCCAGAAAATCAACGAAGCCTATGACCGACTTGTGAAGAACGATGTCAAATACCGTTTCGTGATTGACATGGCATCGCTGAAGTAAAACTCACAGCACAATCAGAAAAAGTCATTTTATTTCCGCATCAAAACGGCTTTGTTCTTTTTCAGAAATTTTTCGACCGTTTCCTTGGAGCTGACGGAGTTGGGAATTCGGACGGCGTTGGGCTTGGCGAGTTTGTAATGCACCAGCAACTTGCCGACCATTCCCACCTGCAGATTCAAATCCGCCATGCGCCAGACCTGGCCGGTTTCAAGCGGTCGCGGACGCGAGCGACGCACGGGCTTTTCCTTTATCATGCCGAAGTTTGCACAGAAATATCCGATTAAACCAGTTAAATCGCATCAACGTCATTCCGGTAAAATCAATGGCTTTCCTTCGAGCCTCTTTCAATCAGCCGTTTCGTCAGAAAAACAAGACCGCCCATTTGCACCCATTCGGAAACGATGTTGCCGACGACCTGCCCCCATTTGCTGTTGGCATCCATTTTCCAGAAAAGAATCGCCCAGCCGACTCCTGTGATCCCGATGAAAATCAGCAGCGAATGTCGCCACAGAAAATCCAGGAACGGATTGAGCAATTTCCCCTTCACGCGACGGCTTTCTGCCGAATGAAATTCCAGCAAAAATTTCGTGCCGAGAATGATGACGACCGAGCCGCTCCAATCCGCAATCGCATTGCCGAAAAACGCGCCGATGTGCGTGCTGGGATCGGCAAAGCAATAGCAAACGATCCAGAGCGTGAGAACGGCGATGCTGACGATGCTCAACGAATGATGATGAAAAAATCCCCGGCGTCTGTGTTTTATCTGCTTGTTCGTTTCATTCATGAAAAGTTTTGGTGATTTTCGGCGAAAGAGCCGGAAAGTCAAACTGTTCGACGGGAAATGAAACGCCGCCAGATTTGAAGAAAAAAGAGAGCCGGACACTACTCCGGCTCCCAATGAGAACTGAACACAAATTACATCGTCATCAACGCGGTGCCGCAGACATACACCTTACAACACACACGGAACACTGCATTTGTGCATCAACGACGTGACCAATCTAACAGAAGTCCTGTCCCCTGCGAGTCACCAGTTATGGTTACAAGCGAAAACGGGGTCAGATACCCAATAAATGCAGCTATTATGGGCGAATTGTGAGGTTTTGAAGCTCATTTATTTCTAACTTGTCTTTTCCTCTACATGGTGAATTGATTCAGAAGACTCAATAAAAAATGCGATTACATCAAGAATCGTCCCAAGGGCAAATAATGAAAAACAGAAAATTAGGATATTTGGTTCCTTAAGTTGTTCCACATCATCCTTTAATCTATCAAATTGCATTGTTCCTTTGTTGCTACCTATAATTGGAGTTTTAATTGTAGAAAAAGAGAACACGATTGTTGAAATGGCTCCCATTGATTGTTCACCAATTTTTGATTCGGTTGCTAAAATAATATCATCAATGCTCAAATCAGTTACACTCGATGAAATCCCAGATGATTCTCTGAAATATTTTAAAATAAATGGTGTTATTTCTTGGAACCCATCATCAGACTTGCCCAAAAAATGTTTGTGCAGCAGTGTTTCTAGTCCCTTTCCTGCATGGTAGTAAGAAGGGGCAATTATCTTTAGCACAAATGGAATTTCAGTGGCGTGCTCACCAAACATGGCACACAACTGAATGGATACACCCAAGAAGAATAATAAAGCGGAGAGTTTTTTCACAAAAATTTACCTGCGCAAAAATTTCGCCACCGCTTCCGTCCGCGTGCGCACCTGCAATTTTTCGTAGATGCGGCGGATGTAGGTGTGGACGGTCTCGTAGCTGATGTTGAGCTTGTCCGCGATTTCCTTGTACATCAAACCCTGGCTCAACAGGTCGAGCACCTGCTGTTCGCGCTCGGAAAGGTTTTCCGTCTCCGCCACCGCCGCCGCCGGCCGCTGGAACGATTGCACGACTTTGCGCGCGATGTGCGTGGTCATCGGCGAGCCGCCGCGCTTCACTTCCTGGATGGCTTCGAGCAATTCTTTTGCCGGCGTGCGCTTGAGCATGTAACCGCTCGCGCCGGCCGCCAGCGCGTTAAAAATATTTTCCGTGTCTTCATAAACGGTGAGCATCATCACCTGGATTTCCGGCGCAATTTTTTTCAACTGCCGGACGCATTCAACGCCGTTCATGCCGGGCAGATTGATGTCCATGAGCACGACGTCGGGCTTGGCTCTGGGCAAATCTTTCAGCGCATCCTCGGCGTTCGCATATGGCTGACGCAACGGAAGCCTTCGGCGCGGTTCAGCACGCGCGCAAGCGTGCCGCGCAATTTGTCGTTGTCTTCGACGATGGAAACGGTGATGGGCATAAATTTATTTTTTGCCGAGCGGAATTTTCAGGTGCACAATCGCTCCGCCGTTCGCGCCGGTGGAAATTGAAAATTCTCCGCGAATGTCTTCCATCCGTTTTTTCATGTTGCGAAGCCCGTTGCGACCTTTGCTCCAATCGGCATTTCGCAATTCCGCGCCCATTGTCTTCGATTTCCAGAATAAAATCGTGCCGGTTGCAAGCGCAATCGAATCCAGACTTCGCTCGCCTGCGCGTGTTTGACGACGTTGTTGACGGCTTCCTTGAACGCGAGAAAAACATTGTGGCGCACTTCCGGCGGAATCGGCGTCGGCGGCAATTGCGCCGGCACGTCCACGCGGTAACGCAAGCCGGCCAGCGCGAGATATTCCTGCGCGTATTTGCAGGCGTAATTTGCCAGACCTTCCAGCGTGTCGTTGGACGGATTGATCGCCCAGACGATTTCATCGAGCGAATGCGTCGTCTCGCGCGCGGTTTCGGAAATTTGTTTCGCGTGCGACTCAATTTCGTCGGGCGAATTTTTATCGGCTTCGGCCATTTCGCCGAGCAACGCGACTTGCGTAAGATTCGCGCCAAGTTGATCGTGCAAATCACGCGCGATGCGCGAGCGTTCGAGTTCGAGAGCTTCCTTTTGTTTGTGCAATTGCACTTCGCGCCGCAATTTTTGCGTGGAAAAATAGCGCACAATGGCAATGGCGATTCCACCCAGACATAAAATTGCGGCGGCACTAAACCACCACGTCTGCCAAAATTGCGGTTGCACGGTCGCATCGAGCACAGCGCCGGTTTCGTTCCAAAGTCCGTCTTCATTGCACGCGATGACATGAAAACGATATTGCCCCGGAAGCAGTTCATTGTAATGCGCGACGCGCGCGTCGCCGGGCGTCCACGCGGTTTCGCGGCCTTCGAGACGGTATTTGAAATACACCTCGTTCGGCGCTGAAAAATTCAGGGCGGTGTAATCAATTTCCAGTTGGTTATGGCCGGGCGGAATGACGATGGCTTGCGGCGCTGAATCGAGACGGTTTGCTTTTTTTGCGCCATTTATCAGAACGGATTCGATCATGACCGTCGGCATTTGCAAATTTGGTTTCAGGTCGGCGGGATTTACGGATGACAGACCTTTGATGGTGGGAAACCACATTTTGCCGTCGCCCGTGCGGCAGGCTGCCGGTTGCGAACCGCTGGAACATTCCCGCGTCGGCAATCCGTCGGTCTCGACATAAGTCCGACAGGAAATAAAATTTATTGTTCCGTTCGCAAAATCGTTCAAAGATTTTTTTGAAATTCGCATCAACCCCGCGTTGGAACCGACCCACAAATTATCGGCGGCGTCTTCGATGATATAATCAATGCTGTCGCTGGCGAGGCCATCGTCCGTCGAGTAGCGCGTCCATTTTCCATTTTGAAAACGCGCCAGTCCGTGGCCGGAAGTGCCGACCCAAATCGTACCATCCTTGTCCGCGTCAAGGCAGGAAACGTCATTGCCGGGCAAACCATTTTCTGTCGCTTGATAGGAAACAAATTTTCCGTTCACAAAAAAATTCAAACCGCGATTTTCAGTGCCAATCCAAAAATTTCCGTTGGTGTCTTGCGCGATGGCGCGAACGACATTTTCCGACAAGCCATCACGCGTCGTGAAAATCTTCCACTGCGAACCATTCCAGCGACTCAGTCCACTTTGCGTGCCCGCCCATAATTGTCCGCTGCGGTCTTCAAACAATGCAAAAATCTGCGGGCCAAGAATCTCTGCACCGGGCGCAGGAACAAAATGATTCGTTTGAAACAGGAAAAGCCCTTCGTCGCGTGTGCCGGCCCAAACTTGTTGCTTTTGATCCACCAACGTTGTCCACGCATTGGAAGCGTGTCCCACGCCGAAATCCCGCGCGGAATTTGTGATCCAATAAGACACGCCGGAACCGTTGAACGCCATCCACAAGCCACCGTGATTATCGGCGGAGACCGATTGCACGACCCACGAATGGGAATTTTTTGGCGCGTTGAAAATTTTTCTTTTGATCCGGTTCAAGCCGCCGCCGTCGGTTCCCGCCCAAAGATTTCCCCCGCTGTCCATGCACAAGGAAAGAACTCCAGGATGAGACAATCCTTGTTCGGTCGAGATTTGCTGATAATTGCCATCGGCATCATACCAAAAAACTCCCGCACCCAGAGTGCCGACAATTAAGTTGCCGTTTTGATCTTCGCACGCAGAAGTGACGATTGAACTGCCCCACGGAGACGCGCCGAAATCTTTTTCAAGCCGGTTGGAATTCCATTTTTGAACATGGCCGTTGGACAATTGCCAGAAGCCGCCGGATTTGCGCGGAATAACCAGACGCTTCGCAAGAAAAAATAATTGTTGCGAAAATACCCCCGAATAAAAATTCATTTTGCCGTCGTGATAATTACAAGTTCCCTTGTCCGAATAAAACCAGATGCCGCCTGAATCTTCCCACGCATACGTCACGGCTCCGGCGTTTGCGGTTTCAGCCTCAAAATTTTTTATTTTCCCGTTTTGAATCATTGCCAAACCGGATGACTCGGTTCCGATCCAAAGATTCGTCTGATTGTCTTCAAATAAAAAAACAATCCGGTCGCTGTCCAGACCAGGCGTGTTGTTTTCGTCAAAAACCGTGAAATGAATTCCGTCAAAGCGCACGAGGCCGTTGAGCGTGCCGAGCCAGAGATAACCATTCCGCGTTTGAATCACCGAAATGACCGAGCTTTGTGGCAATCCTTCGCTCGTGCTCCATGAATCCACGATGAAAGGCGAGCCGGATTCATTTGTTCCTGCAATTGCCGGAACATTGAAGCAAAGGGCGCAAAGCAGAAGCCATGCAGTTGAAAGAGTCGAATAATGCTTCGGCATGTTTAATTTTTCAAACTATTCAGGGCGAAAGTAAAGACGTTTGATGGAGAATGCGAACCCAATGCGAAAAATTAAATTTTTTTTCAAAAATCACTTGTCATACCGGCGCGACGGATTAAATTCTCCCTGCCCAATGAGAACTGGGCGCCTCGGCGGGTGTTGGCGATAAAAACTCGTGTGTAATCGCCGCGCCCGCCGACATTTTTTGCCGCTTCCATCTCCGACAGACGCAAATCGCAGACAGTTTTGTTTTGGCAAGCGCGCCATTCGCGGATTAACTAATGCCATGCAAGTCGTCCTTGATTACCTGAAACAAAACCAAACCCGCTTCGTCGCGGAACTGTGCGATTACCTCCGCTTTCCCAGCGTCTCCGCGCAGCCGCAGCACAAACGCGATTTGCGCGCCTGCGCCGAATGGCTTGCCGCCCACTGCCATCAAATCGGCCTTGACGCAAAAATTTGCGGCACCGCCGGACATCCCATCGTCGTCGCAAAAACGCCGCGCGCGAAAAATTCCCACAAACCGCACTTCATGATTTACGGCCATTACGACGTGCAACCGCCCGAACCGCTAGACTTGTGGAAATCGCCACCGTTCGAGCCGCGAATTGTCGGGCGCGAAATTTTTGCGCGCGGCAGCACCGACAACAAAGGCCAGAACTTCGCACATTTGAAAGCTGTCGAGGCATATCTCAAAACCGGCACTCCCCTGCCCTGCGATTTGACGTTCGTGATTGAAGGCGAAGAAGAAGTCGGCAGCGAAAATCTTTCCGTCTTTCTAAAAAAAAATCGCCGCGAATTGGAATGCGACGCCGTCGTTGTCTCCGACACCGGAATGCCCAGCCCGAAACATCCCGCGCTCACCTACGCGCTTCGCGGCATCATCGCATTTGAGATCAAGCTGCACGGTCCGGCGCGCGACCTGCACTCCGGCGTTTTCGGCGGGGCGGTGGAAAATCCCGCGATGGCGCTTGCGCAATTGCTCGCAAAACTCCGCGACGTAAACGGGAAAATTTCCATCCCGCATTTTTATGATGATGTTAAACCGCTTTCAAAACTTGAACGCGAACAGTCGCGCGAAATTTCCGCTCAAAGATTCACAGCTTCAAAAACTTTTAGGTTCGCCGAAATTATTTGGCGAGCGCGGCTTCACGCCGATGGAACAACGAAGCGCGCGCCCGACGGTTGAAATCAACGGCCTGACCAGCGGCTATCAGGGCAAAGGCAACAAGACCATCGTGCCCGCGTGGGCGAGCGCAAAAATCACCTGCCGCCTCGTGCCGAATCAAAATCCCGCCCGCATCCGCAAGCTCGTTTGCGACCATCTCAAAAAGATTTGTCCACCGACCGTGCGACTAGAAATCGAAGCAGGCCACGGCGCGGAAGCATATTTAGTTTCGCCAACGAGTCCGCAGGCGCAGGCGGCGTTGCGCGCGCTGGAAAAATCATTTGGTTGCAAACCGATTTTGATGCGCGAAGGTGGCTCCATTCCGATTGTGAACGAGTTCAAAAAAATTCTCGGCGCCGATTCGCTGTTGCTTGGGCTGGGTTTGCCCGACGACAACGCGCATTCGCCGAACGAAAAATTCAACCTCGATTGTTTCGCCAAAGGCCAGTTGATGAGCGCGCACTTGTGGCAGGAATTGGTTCGTTAACTACAGTTTCCAACAATCCGCGAACTTCTATACAAACTCAACCGTGTTTCAGGACTAACTCATGGACTGGATCAGAAAAGTGAACCCGGTCACATCCGTTCCCATGCGGCGGCGTTCATTCATCACCACCATGGCCGGTTGCACCGCCTGCGCGCTGTTGAACCGGAGCGTCTGGAGCCTGGCGGCGGATTTAAAGCTCACCGATGATGAGTTTCTCGACGATCTATCCCATCGTTCCTTCCGTTTTTTTTGGGAGCAATCCAACCCGCAGACAGGCATCACATGCGACCGCACGCGAACCGATGGCGCTCCATATCCCAACGAACGCCATAAGATCGGCAGCACCGGCGCGACTGGTTTTGGCCTGACGGCGATGTGCATTGGCGCGGAGCGTAAATGGGTGACGCGCGCGGAAGCCCGGGAGCGGGTGCGCAACACTTTGAAAACTTTTGCCAACGGACCCGTGAAGAACGAGCGCGGTTGGTTCTATCATTTTCTCGATGTGCAAACCGCTGAACGAAGTGGCATCAGTGAGATGTCAACAAGCGATGCCACATGGCTCTTGGCGGGCGCGCTTACGGTGCGGCAATATTTCCACGAGGATGAGGAGATTCGCCGTCTGGCCACCCTCATTTATGAACGCATGGATTTCGCCTGGATGTGCGATGGCGAGATGACGCTTTCACACGGATGGACGCCGGAAAGTGGATTCATAAAATATCACTACAACCGTTACAGTCAGTTGGCGTGCATGGTTCTGCTTGGCATCGGCTCGCCCACCCATGCCATGAAACCGGACAGTTGGTATGCGTGGAATCGCGTTCCTAACGAATACGCCGGATACAAGTATATCGGCAAAACCCTGCTTTGGACGTATCAATGGCCGTTTGCGTGGTTCGACCTTCGCAATCGCCGCGAAGGCCATGGCACTCGCGTCAACTATTGGGAAAATTCCACCATCGCCACACGCGCGCACAAGGCCTTCTGCCTTGATCTGGCCAAAAAGTTTCCCGGCTATTCCGAAAATATTTGGGGGATTACCAGTTCTGAAAGCGCCCACGGATATCTGGCCTGGGGCGGACCGCCCGCGCGCAAAGGTATTGATGGCTCGGTTGTGCCTTGCGCAGCAGCAGGCTCAATGATGTTCACTCCCGATATTTGTCTCCCTGCGCTCCGGGCGATGAAAGACCAATTCGGCGACAAGATTTATGGACGGTATGGTTTCGCGGATGCTTTTCATCCAACCAATGGGTGGGTCTGTCCAGACGTCCTTGGCATTGACATCGGCATCACGCTGCTCGCCTGCGAAAATGCACGTTCCGGCAACGTCTGGAAATGGTTTATGGCCAACCCCGAACCGCAGCGTGCCTTGGTGCTTGCAGACATCCAGCCAATACACTAGCGACTAGGCGCTATGATTGGGCAGCATGACGCCACCGGAGCCGAGGCGGATACGGGTGGTCTGGGCGCCAATCGCCGCCAGCAAGACTTCGGGCGTTGATCCCTGAAGGATGTTCAGGTTGTGATGTTCGGAAACCCAGATGCGGCTGTAACCCAACCGATCAAGCTCTTTGGCCAAGGCGACCGTATTGGAAATGGCCTCGGCGGCGGAGCTGCCTTCTGAAAGCGATGATTATTCCAGGACTCAAAGTTTCATAAAATCCCTATTTCCAGATTGCCTAGTTTGCGCTTTTGCATAACTCAATTTATTGTGCAGCCTTTGGGTGAAGCTTTTGTCGAGTTCGACGGTAACTTACTGGCGTCGCAATCTGCTTCGCATCCTTTGAAGGCTGTTTGATTCTTTTCTTATCGAGCAAAGCAAGCTGTCTCTCGTCTCGATTAACCTGATTCGCAGGTTGGGTTGCTTGCGATTCAAGCAGTCGCATTGCGGCCAAATCCAAATCTGTCAGATTGCTCAACAACACATCGGAAAGCTGTTCCGCAGAACGCCCAGCGCAGATCTCGACCAGAAATTGGCTGATGAGAATGACGCGCCGGTCATTGACTGAAAGCTCAAGACCGCACTCCTTCAATCGGTTTGCCTTCGATGTCGCGTGCTCGACAGCTCGCTGAAATGCAATTTTGGCATCACTTCGTTTTCGACTGTCTGCCCCCTGCTTTCGACAGACCAAAACAACGTCGAGTTGAATTGGTTCTTTTGCTTGGGACTTGGGCGCGGCAACCGACATCTCAGACTTGACTGGATGACAGTTCACGAGCGAGAAGCCAGCGCCGACTACGGCGTCGGCCAATGATGTCCATCCGTCCATTCGAGAATGGTGATAAGTAAAAACGAGCAGACCGTCCTCCCGCAACGCGCGACAGCATTCAGCAAATACAGCGCGAAGCTTCGCCGCAAACTGTTCTGCACTGGTGTCCTGCACTTCTTCAGCGTGACGCGTAGTCATGCACTTGCCGACAAACGGAGACGGACCGAGTTGCTGCCAGGCAAAAAAGAAATCGGCTAGTTCCGAATAATGCACGTTGTCGAAGAACGGCGGGTCGGTCACGACCAAGTCCACGCTGGCGTCGGGCAATCCAGTAGTGGCGGAACTGCCACACGAAAGATAAATGGCTCGGGATGCTGGTTTCGGCAACGGTGGCCACTTTGTTTCGACATGCCCACTTAACGGGGCACTCGCTCCGAAAACACGTTTGCCTTTATTGCTGCCATTCGTTCGCTCAATCTCCAACTCGAATGGGGCTGCATGATATTCGATGGCGCGCAGCAGTCGCGACTTGAACAGAGTTGAAAACGAGCCTGAGCTTTTCGACGTGCCCCAGACGTTGCCTTCAATCGGAACTCGTTCGGGTTTCAAGATGTGATGCGCGAACATGTGCCGGATTGCTCCCGTGCCCTCACCTTTGTAGGAAGCGAACATGTTGTTGAACTCCAAGACGCCAGAGAAAACGGTTCGCAAAGCTGCTCGCGCTGCATCGTCGGGTAGTTCCAAAATGGCAGCGTGCAGCCAGCCGAGTGCGAGCAATTGGCGGTCGTTGAAGAATTCACGCCATGAGCTATAGGCGTAGTTCATCACCTGGCGTGTGTTGTATCCGTCTTTCAGTTCCAACGTCGGCAGCGGAAGTTTGCTCCGACTCAATTCCTCCGAACATCGCTGATAGGCCCGTTCATCCTCACGCGTAACGGGCAAATAGAGCTTTTCACCAGAACTGTTGAGGACAAGTTTAGCGAACATCCGGTGCGCTGGCGGATGACCAATTTTCTTGGCGGTTTTCGCGATGGGAAAGATGTGGCGGCACTTTCGGCAGGTTGCCGACGCGCCGCTTGCCGGGCCAGCGTGCAAATCAAAATCATATTGACAATGAGGACAGCGACTCTTCTCGTCATTGACATCTGCGGCGAAAATCCCAGCGCATTCCGGGCAGACTACGCGGACTTCTGGCTGGCGGTTGGGATAGGCGTTTCGGACGAAGATGTAAGTCGGAAATAAATCTACATTTGCAGAGCAAGCCGGACAGGGAAGCGTCTTGACCCAAAAAAAGTAGAGCGAGTCGCAAACGTATCCCTCGGCATCTGCAGTTTGGTAAAGCGCACGGATACGCTCACCAACGCTGGCTGAAAGTTGGCTGAATGCCTTCATCATCGCATCACGGTCAAGAGGGCCAAGCGATACCCGGACAGATTCGCAAGCGACAGGATTGATGTCTCGACCTAGTGCCGTGAAACCAAGCTTGTGTGCTTCACCTATCGTTGTCCCGCTCCCCATGAACGGGTCGAAAACCGTCAATTTAGCAAAATCGTGTTGGCGATAAAATGCTTCGACGAGGTTTTCAGAATCCGGCAAAGCCGAGCCAAGCAGGATGCCTCGGAAGACAGAACCAAGACGTTTCGCCCACCATTTGTGAATGTGATAAATCGGCCGATAGACCTCCTTGCGCCAACTTTCCATCTCCGCGAGTTGAGAGATAAATTCAAAGGGAAACAAATCCGATTCGATTAGCCGACGTGCGCGCGGATGTCCGTTGGGTTGATGCTGACTATTCATCTTTCTCCGCAGCTTCCGCAGCTTCTGCGACCTCCGCTATGATCTCTCGTGGCGGACGCATGGCAACTACCTCAGTCGCTGAATCCTGGAGACGATAAGCAATGAAATTATGTTCTGTGCCTGCCGCCGGATTGTCCACCGATTCCGGTTTGAGTATGTTCGTTCGCAAATCGAACGTATATCCCACAATCAGTTTTGGTGTTTCCCGCCTCACAAGCTTGCCAACCGGGCGAAACCGGGAATCCATTTGAAAGTTAGCGGGAAGAATAAGCGTTTGGTTGTGCGCTGTGCCAGTCGTAAGACCAAACGGGGTGGGAGCAACATACATTTTGCGATCGCGAATCATTATGTCGCCGTAGCTGCCAAAGCCTTTCACACTCTTATTTTTGTGAACGTAATCGTGGTCAGCGTTAAGGAAGTCGCCGTGGCAAACCACGAGGTCGAGCACAGGATACGAGTCGCCATCCGGATTGGCTGGGTAGCGACCGAAGATGTAGAAAATTGTGCGACCGTTATGACTACCAGACGGAACTTGGCTATTGGAGTCGTAGTTAGCCTCACGTCCAGGATACGCCAAGCCCTTCACCTCAAACCCATCAGTAGATGCAACCAAGCGAAAGTCTGGATATGTATTTCGGCCACCGACTTCAAATTTTAACTTCGTTTCACAGAGCCGCCCCTTGAACCAATTTTGGAAATGGAATTCCTTGTCCTGCTTGCTTTCGCGTTCAATCAGCTTGTGAGACTGAATTGCTGCAGCGCAGCGAGCGAAAACTTCTAGACATGGTTGAATGGTTGTCATGGGCAGATTATTTCAGATTCAAACCTTCGCGTAAACCTTCGCGCCTTTTTGCACGAACCCCTTCGACTTCGCTTCCATGTCTTGTTTGCCGGCGTATTTGCAAATGTCTTTCGTGGTCTTCATCTGGCAGATGCAGTTTCTTCAATTCTTTCCGCGTTGGCAACCCGTTTTGCCATCATTTCCGCATTCGCGTATTTGGCGTGGTTTGCGGTTAAAATTCTATTCGTGTCAAAGGTCTTTGCAGACGACCACCATCATTTCGCGCGAGCCGCCTCCGCGTTGCTTCGCAGTGAGCCAACGTGGCGATACGTGTTCATGAGCACGCCCGTCGGCGTGGCCTTCGTGCTGACGAGGGCGAGTTCGCGCGGGTCGGCACTGTCGGAAAAGAAGCGTTTGCCCGCGCCCAGCAAGACCGGATAGACGAGCAGCACAACCTCGTCCACCAGCCCCTGCCCGAGCAGCACGGACGTCAGCGTCGAACTTCCCCAGACGATCAGGTCGGGGCCGTCCTCTGACTTGACGCGGCGAACGCCCGCGATGATGTCCGCACCCAGATCCTTGGCCGGACCCCAACCGAGGCTCTCCGGCCGGTGGGTGGCGACATATTTCGTCGCGGCGTTGATAGCTCCCGCGAACGGCCCTTCCTTGACCTTCGGCCAGAACTCGGCCCAGAGATCGTAGGTGCGGCGGCCAAGCAGCAGATCGAAGCTCGTGCCCTGTGCCTCGGCGAGGGCCGCTGCCCCGACCGGACTTCGATACGGCACCTGCCATCCGCCATTCGCGAAGTCGTCGTCGCCAGTTGGCGCGATCACGCCGTCGAGCGAGACATGTGCGAAGATTCTGAGCTTTCTCATGATTCGTCCGCAATGTGCTCGCGGAGGACTTGGAGATTGTCGCCGTAATAGAGCTGGTTCACTGGCGCGACAGTTTAACAGGTTGAAGGCGGACGGGCGAGAGAAAATTTTTGCCAGCAGTAGCACCTTTTGTTTACATATTTAGCGCGGTTCGCGGTTCACCTCATCGGCGATGGAATTATGCTTGAATTCTCGGCACACAATGCGGTAGATGTCTGCTGGCCTATGCAAACCAAACCGAGACTCAAGTGGCAACGTGCCCTGACTGTTGAACGGCTCGAAATCATCCGCCGGAATCTGGACAAAACCGACGCCGAGATTGCGCTGATGCTGGGTGTCGGACGGACGGCGGTGCATTTTCAGCGGAAACGGTATAAAATCACCAAAGTTCACGGCACCATCCAGCGCGTGCAACGCATTACCGAACGAATGCGTGGGCTGAAACCGGGGCTTACGTCTAAAGCTGCGGCGGCGCAGGTGGGGCTTACGGTGGGAATGGTAAAAAAATATGGGAAGATGACAGGCTATGAGTTTCAGGATATCAGCAGGCCCGCCGCGAGACACCTTTATTGGCGGCAGCGGATAAAAAGTTTGCCGCCGCTGCTCACCGTTACCGCCGTGGCGCGGAAACTGGGTGTGGCGTATGGTCATGCCGCGCTGCTGTGTCACCGCCACAAATACAAGGTCAAGATGCGCAGCGGCAAAATACGGGCGCGAGTGCCCATCCGGCGTTGGTTCAGCCGCCCGCACCATGAGCGCTGGCTCGCGTCACTAAAACCAGTCCTTGCGGACGGCCACCATAAATAAAGGGATCAGTCCTTAACTCCTTCATTCTTGTTGAGATATTCTTCGTCGCTGACCTTTTCCATCCAGTCAACCGCTTTGCCGTCGAGCTGTTCCTGAATGGCGATGTGCGTCATGGCCGTGCTTGGCGTCGCGCCGTGCCAATGCTTTTCTCCAGGCGCAAACTGAATCACATCGCCCGGACGAATTTGTTCAATCGGCCCGCCCGAACTTTGCGCGCGTCCGCATCCGGCAATCACGATGAGTGTCTGTCCGAGCGGATGAGTATGCCACGCCGTCCGCGCGCCCGGCTCAAACGTGACACTGGCACCGACCGCGCGTGCTGGAGTGATTGGTTGAAACAGTGGGTCAATGCGCACTGAGCCGGTGAACCAATCCGCCAGACCTTTGCCGGAAGGCTGCAAGCCGCTTCGTTTGATTTCCATTTCCTGTTGATACAGCAGGCTGGCATTAAGTCAAGGAAACCAGTTTTACTTCCTGAAAATTCAATTTCAATGCGCCGCTTTTTTTGCCGGGCGTTGCCTGAAAATCAGGATGCAGGCGACAATGAAAACCACCAGCGCAATGGAAGCGGAATAACGGCTCATGTTTAGTCCACCGTGGCTGACCGGCTTGTCAAAAAAATCTCCGAGCACCGCGCCCAATGGCCGCGTCAAAACAAACGCCGCCCAAAACAAGGCCGTATGCGAAATTTTTGTGAAAAAATAAAGCGCGGCAATCGCCGCCAGCAATCCGACGAACAGCGCCGTTGAATTCAAATAACCGAAGCCTTCCGTATCCGCCGTCCAATCGCCCAGCGCAGTTCCCAATGTTTGCGAAAACATGATGGTGACCCAATAAAACATTTCTGTTTTAGGCGAACTGACGGTGTTGATGGACACCGAACCCATCGTCCAATACCAAACGCCCAAAGATGTGAGAAGCAAAACGAGTAGGAGCGACGAGCCGCCGGCGTAACCGATGCCAAGCGAACGGTCGCAAAAATCGGCCATGGTTGTTCCCACGGTCGTCGTCGCAATGATGGTTGCCCAATACAAAAAAGGATGAAAGCGTTCGGCTTTAATTTGCGCGAAAACAAAAATGAAAAAGAGAACGGCAAAAATCCCCGTGCTCAATAGATAACCCAAATTCATTGACATCGAAACCGCATCGCCGCCGGTCTCGCCCAAAGTTGTCGCGGCGATTTTGATGAGCCAAAAAATGAACGTGACTTCAGGAACTTTGCTGAAAAGCTTTTCGTCGGCTTGAGTCATGCCTGACTATTTTATGTCAGCCAGTCTCTTTTTCCACTTCTTTCTTCCAGACGGCCAATTCCGCGCCCAATTCGTCCAACGGCAAGCCGACGACGTTGCTGAAAGAGCCGGAAATTTCCGCGACGATTTTGTCGCCATGCTCCTGAATCGCGTAAGCGCCCGCCTTGTCCAGCGGATTTATTTTTGAAAGGTAGTCGCTGATTTGTTCGGCGTTGAGCGGATGAAATGTCACGTCCGTGCTGACGGCAAAAATCCGTTCGCGATGCGCGCGCAGATGCATCAGGCAAACGCCCGTGACGACCTGATGCGTGCGGCCTTGAAGTTGCGCCAGCATTTGTTTCGCCTCAGCAAGATTGCGCGGCTTGCCGAAAATTTCGCGTTCCAGAAAAACCAGCGTGTCCGCGCCCAGCACGAGCGCGTCGGGAATTTTTTTGGCCACGGCGCGCGCCTTGCGATGCGCGTTGAGCTGGCAAAGTTCCAGCGGCGACAAATGTTCGTCAAAAACTTCCGTGGCATCGCTGGCATCGACCTCAAATTTCAATTTCAATTGCCGGAGCAGTTCCGCGCGGCGCGGCGACGCGGAGGCCAGGATGAGCGGCGGCATTTTCACGCGGCAAACTTAAACGCGGATTGAAAATTGTCCAGAAACAGAAAATTTGAGGCGTGCGCGACGGGCAAAATTCAGTTAATTCATTTTCATGCAAAGCGACCGCCACATCGTCAACATCGCGCTCATCGGCTTCATGGGCACGGGCAAGACTTCCGTGGGCCGGCTCGTCGCCGAGCAGCTGCACTTTGATTATCTCGACACGGACGAAATGATCCAGATCCGCAACCGGCCGCACCATCACGGACATTTTCAAAAACGACGGCGAACCAGCTTTTCGCGCGCTGGAAGAAAAAATCGTGAGGAACTTGCCGACCGCAGGAAAACGGTTATCGCCACCGGCGGCGGTTTGCCGGCGAATCCGAAAAATCTCGCCAGCCTCAAAACGCACGCGCTGGTCGTCTGCCTTTGGGCGTCGCCGGAAAAAATCTGGGAACGCGTGCAAAAACCAGTCCATCGTCCGCTGCTGCACGACGCGAATCCGCAGGCAAAAATCCGCGAACTGCTCGCCGCGCGCGAACCTTTTTACAAGCAGGCTGACGTGCTGCTGAACACGGAATTGCGCTCGGTCCGCGAAGTCGCGCAACAGGTCGTCCATCAATTCCGCCTGGCAACGGCCAGCCGCCGATGAAAGAACGCCATCCGACAGCGCGCGCTGGAACTGGGCTTTGACGATTGCCGTTTCACCTCCGCCGACGCGCCCGCAAGCGCAGGACAATTTCAAAACTGGCTCGCCGAAAAAAATCACGGCGAAATGGCTTGGCTCGAACGCAACGCGGAAAAACGGATTGACCCGCAAAAAGTTTTGCCCGGCGCGAAAAGCGTCATCGCGCTGGCGGCAAGTTATGAAATTGAAAATCAGAAATCCGGCAGCGCATCGGCGTCGCCGTTATGCGCGATTTGACGATTACCACGACGTTCTCGGCGAACGTCTGAAACTATTGGCGCAATTTGTAAACCAAATTGGCGAACGAAACGCGCTCGCTTTGGTATGTGGACACCGGCCCGATTTTGGAACGCGATTTTGCGCAACGCGCCGGACTTGGCTTTGTCGGCAAGCACACCAACCTCATCAGCCGCAAACTCGGCAACTGGATTTTTCTTTCGGAAATCATCACGACACTGGAACTGGAACCGGACGCGCCGGAGAAAAATCATTGCGGAAAATGTTCGCGCTGCATTTCCGCCTGTCCGACCAACGCCATCACCGCGCCATTTCAATTGGACGCGCGCAAATGCATTTCTTATCTGACGATTGAATTGAAGGGCTCAATTCCAATTGAATTTCGCAAGGCCATCGGCAATCGCATTTACGGCTGCGATGATTGCCTCGCGGCTTGCCCGTGGAACAGATTCGCGCGCGAAGGACAATTGATGAAATCGCACGCGCGAAAAGATTTGGACGCAGCCGGATTTGATTGAACTGCTTTTGCTCGATGAAAAGCAATTTCAAATCACGATTTGCCGGAAGTCCCATTTTGCGGACGAAGCGGCGCGGACTTTTGCGGAATGTCTGCGTCGCGCTGGGAAATGCCGGCGATGAATCCGCCCTGCCCGCTTTGGAAAAATCCTCGCGTGATTCTGAGCCGTTGATTGCCGAACACGCGCGCTGGGCGATTTCTGAAATCAAATCGCGCCGAAAATAATTATTCGGGCATCGTCTTCAATTGCGTCTCGCCGTTGATCGCGGGATGGCCGCCGAACGCGGCGCGAACAGCCTTCACGTCATCGGCGGTGACAGGCTCGCCTTTATTGCCCCACGAACTACGGATGTAAGTCAGCACGGCGGCCAGATCCGAATCCGAAAGCGCCGCGCCCATCGCCGCCATCCCGCTTGGAAAATTCCATCTGTTGGCCTTTGACGGTGATGGCGTCCATTGAGTCCGTCGAGCGGAATCTGCCGTGACCCGCTGAATCCCTTTGCGTTGACCCATTCCGAGCCGGCCAGCGGCGGTGCCTGGCCGGGTTTGCCCATGCCGTCCGCGCCGTGGCACGCACCGCAAATCTGTCATAATTCTGTTTGCCTTGCGCGAGCATCGCCGCCGCGCCGGATTTTGGCTGATACGAATCCAATTCCACCGCGTTTGTGTAAGGCGAATAAACCTGCGGATCAAACCAGCCGCTGTGATGGTCGAAATAAACCGCGCCGAGATAAATCAGCACGAGCGTCAGCGAAAAAATCCACATCGGCACGGTCGAGCGCGCCGCCGTCGGCTCGGCGTTGGGTTGCGGATTTGAAATTTTCGGTTCGTCGTTCATTTCTTGTTTGCGGGAGCGTTGGTTGAAATTTGAGGCGGCGTGAACGGCGCTTCATACAGCGGCACGTCAGCGCGCAGGCTCAACAAATATGCCACGAGATTTTTTGCGTCGTCTGTCGGCACAACTTCATAACCGGCGGGAGGCGCGAATTCTTTCGGCAGATTCAAAGCGTCCGGCGACGGCGCCTCGCCGATTTTTTTGGTTTCAAAAAGAAAACGAAACGGCGGCATCGCGGAATTTTTCACGACGCTTTGCGGCGCGTAAAGATGAAGCAACTGCCAGTTTGCATTTCCCAAACGCGCGCCGACATTCGCCAAATCCGGCCCAACGCGAATGCTTCCAAGTTGAACCGGATAATCCTAAAGATAATCCGCCGCGACGCTGCGGCGGATTCCCCAACCGCGCGAAATATCCGCGCCGGTGGCGACGATGTGAATTTCCGCTTTGCCGCCAGCATGCGGTGATTTTGTCGGAAGCAGAATCGGCTTCATCTTTGGTTATATCACTTAAGATTTCATCCGCTCCAATTAAAATATCGTAGGGTTGAGTTGGTGAAACTCGGTCATTAATTATTTGTTGATTTACTTTTTTGATGGCCGTTTCAACCGCTGTCCGATTTTTCCCGAAATCTACAACACTACATCACATGCGACCCCGCTTTGCTGAATTTGTTCCGTGTGGCAGGCCGCGCAACCATTGGCGCGATAAACTTGCAGACCGAGCGTCGCATCGCCGGTCCGTTGAACCGGATAAATGTCCGACGAATTGAGAACGGTGAGTTTGCTTTGCTTCGCCAAGTTGCAAAACCGGCGCGAGCACGAAGCCGCACCACGAAAGTCCAAGCGCGATGAACGCCGCCAGAAAAACTGAAAGTCCGTTTTTCATGATTTCACCTCCGCAGTTTCCAGCGGCGCTTTCACGGCTGCGATCGACTGATTTTAGCAACGCCATTTTCCATTTGAACGTCATGACAAAAATGTTCGCGGCAAACAGCAAACTGCCGAGCAACAAAAGTAAAATTCCCATCGTGCTGACGCGCAAAAATCGGCAAGCGCGGCTGCAAAGTCAAAATGCGGTTTCAATCCTTGTTCAATCCCGACTCATCGCCAATGGGACAATAAAAAATGCAGATGCCCACACATGAACAACCAATGTTGAAAGCGGACGAATTTCGGGAAACGGCAATTCAAAACCCATGACGCGCGGCAGCAATTCATAGATCGCGCCGCAAATGACAATCGCGAAGAAACCGAAAATTTGCAGTTGCGTTTGCGCCGGCGCAAACCATGTGAATTCCGACAATCGGCTGAAATGCGGGCAGCCCAGCGCGATGAGCATCAGAGACGACAGAAGAAAGGCGACTGTGCCAAATTTGATGTAGCAAAACGGTCCGCCTTTGCATTGACGCTTTCGCGCCGCAAACGGTTTTGACAAAGATCATGGCGATGACGATGAGCGGAATGATCAGTCAGCGCGGAAGCGACGGAGCTCAAAGCGGGCAGCCACGCCGGAACGGGCGCGCCCTGCGGAATGCCCAGCCACGGCGCAAATAAAATAAAAGTCCAAAATGCAAACAGCGCGAAGTAACGACTTTGCAGCGGGCGTCCGGCGAATTTCGGCAGAAAATAAAACGCCATGCCGAGGCCGACGAGCGCGAGCCAGACGAAAATCAAATTGTTCGCAAACCACCAGTCAATGACGGCCTGCGCGACGCCGCGAACCGGCCATGCCGAACGAGAAAAAGATTTGCCGTGGAATAAATCCACGGAAACCAGAACAGCGCGGCCAGCAGAAACCAATGCGACGGATGCAATTCGCGCTCTTGTCGCTGGCCGAAAGTGGCGACTGCGGAAATCGGCAATCAGCAAAAACGCGGCGAACAACAAAACCGAACTGCCGCGCGGAAATTCCAGCCATTGAAATCCGGTGCTGTCGCCGATCAAAATGGCGACCATGCCGACGAACACGCCGAGATGCCAGATGTTCGCGGCGACGATGGGCACGAGCGGCAGGACGAGTTCGGTCTCGCTCAAGCGCGCAAAAATCCAGAGCATGACGCCGAGCGCGGCGGGAATGGCAAAGCCGTAAAGGATCGCGTCGTTCGCGGCGGGCTGGACGTGGCCGTAAGTCAGCAACGGACAATCGCGCAAACATTTCGGGCACGTGAAACGTGAGCGAGGCGATCAAGGCCAGCGCCAGGCCGACGACGAGCCACAACGCCGCGCCGCCAAACAGCGCGAGCAACGGCACGCGGCAGGAGGCGTCAATTTTGTTGTTGTGAAATTTTTTCGTTCACGTTCATTCAAATGGGATTGGGTTTCGGCGCGACTTTCGGCGCGGGCGCGGCGGCTTTTTTGGCGCGCGCAATCAAATCGGCGCGGGCTTGCGCCGGGATTTTGCCAGTCTGCGTTCGGTCAGTTGCATCGCCGTTTCAATCGGCAGGCGCACGATGCCGCGCGGTCTGGTCAACCCAACCGGCATTTTCGAGCGAGGCGATTTCGTTTGTGCGCATTTCACAAAAGCTCTGGAAATGATCGCGCGCGCGGTCGGCGTCAATGGCCGGAACGTGCACCAAAAATTTCACCGCCACGACGAGCACGGTGAAAACCAAGCTCGCGACGATGAAGGCGATTGCCGCGCCGGAAGCGTGATTGACGCTGGTTAGTTTTTCGTTTTGGATTCATCGCAATGTTTCCTCCGGCAATGGTGTCGGGCAATTTCTTCGGGTTCATCGTGAACGAGTCCCATCGCTTCGAGCAGGCGCGGGTCGCGCTGCGGATACGGCGGATGGCTCAAGAATTTTTTCAGGAAAACCCACGCCAGAAATCCGGCCATGAAAAGGAAGCAGCCGAGCTGCAGCCAGAGCCATTTGAACGGATAACCGTCCGGATGAATGCGCGGGAAAATGTTGAAGCCAGATCGAGCGAAGTCATCAGCCACGCCCAGAGGCAAACGGGAATCATGATTTTGAAATTCATTTTTACTTTCACCGGCAGCAGCACGAAAAACGGCAGCGAAGAAATGGCCGAAAATCAAAATCATGCTCACGCACCACCAGGAGCCGTGTTCGCGGATGAGATACCAGAAAGTTTCCGTCCGGCATGTTCGCGTTCCAGACGACGAAGTATTGCGCGAATTCCGAGTAGGCCTGAAACAGCGTGAACGCGAAGAACAGCACGCCGATGAAATAAAACTGGTTGTCGTGCAGCACGCCGTCGAGGATGCGCTGACGCTGCAAAATCGCCGTCAATGATATAAACCGTCGCCAGCGCGAGCCACGCGCAGTCGGCGAAATAATAGACGCCGTAAATCGCGGAAAACCATTGGTATTGGATTGCCTGCATCCAGAGCACGGGCGCGAAAGTCATCGTCAGCGCGAGCACGACGATGCCCCAGCCGGAATGAAAACGCATTTTGTGAGTGCATAGCGGCGTCGCCGGTCACGTCCTGCCGCAGAGACCAGTAATTGATGCGCGACGGTCATCAGCCACCAGATGCCGAAGAAAATCGCCGACGTGATCCAAAATCCGGGAATCGTGAACACCGGCCATTTTGCGCACGACCAGATCGGCTGTGCGGGTCAAGCGACATCCACGGATAAATGTGTTTCGCAAAAATTGCGACTGGCAAAAATAAAATCGCCAGCCACGGAAACAAGCAGCGACGCGAGGTGCTCGCAGAAGCGGCGCGTGGCCACCGACCAGCCAGCGTCGGTCAAATGATGGATGATCACCAGAAACAGCGCGCCGAGCGCGAGCGTCAAAAAAAACATGAACGCCAGCAGCCAGGAATAGCCGAATTCTTGTCCGGATGCTCACGATTAGCGCCAATCACCGACAAAATGCCGCCAACGACCATCAAAACGGCAGGCGCGATTTCGCCAGCCGGACAAATCCAGCGGCGGCGGCAATTCTGTTTTGTGTTGCGAACTCATTCATTATTTCAGCGCGGCTTGTTGTTGCGCGGACAAATCGTTCGTCGAGCCAAGCCAGCTTAATTGCAGCGCGCGCAAATAGGCGATAATCGCCCAGCGGTCTTGCGCGGGAACAATCGGGCCGTAAGCGCCCATCGTGTTTTTGCCGTGGGTGATTGTGTTGAAAATTTCGCCGTCGGCCATTTCGACGATCCGCTTGTCGTGCAGATTCGCCACGGCGGGCATGTCGCCGATTTTTTTGGTGATGCCGTTGCCGTCGCCGAGTTTGCCATGGCACGGCGCGCAATAAATGTCGAAACGCTCGTGGCCGCGCGCGAGCAATTGCGCCGTTGACCAGCAACGGATTTGTTTCCACGAAATTCGTCGTGCCGGAAATTTTTCCGGTGTTGACCGGCGAATCCTCAAATGCATAAACCGCGCCGTCCACAGTTTGAATCGGCTCGCTGCGAGCGATGGTTCCAGGCGGCGGCAATTGCGAGCTGATGCCGTTCGCAAAAAAGTCATCTGGCTTTTGCGGGCGCAATTTCGCCTGCCGATCCATGTCGGAAAAAACTTCGATGGGCGGTTTGCGCGACAGGCCGCCGCGAAATCCGGCGATGCCGACAATCGCCGCGCCGAGCGCCGCGCCAATCAACGCAAAGGAAATGAGAATGCCGAGATAGCGCATCATTCGTCGTCCTCCACGATTTCGATGTGCGCGCCGCCGATTTCTTCGAGCAGCTTGCGGGTTTCGGTTTCGGAAAATTTCGGATCGGTCGCGCCGATGACGAGGAAAAATTTATCGCGCGAAACCAGTTCAAAGCGTTTTTTGCTGAACAGCGGATGATGATGGCGCGGCAATTGGTTGAGCGCAATCATGCCGACGAATGCGCCGATGGCCGCCGCGAGCACGAGCAAAATGTAGGACGGCACGAACGGACATCGGCACGCTGAACATCGGTTTGCCGCCGACGATGAGCGGATAATCAAAGTCGTTCGTGAACCAAATCAGTCCCATCGTGCCAAGGAACGCGCCGCCGCCGAACACAAGCGAGAACCAACCGACGAGCGAATTTCCCAGACCCATGACTTTGTCGAGGCCGTGAACCGGAAACGGCGAAAACACATCCCAGCGGCGGTAGCCGGCGTCGCGGATTTTTTCTGCCGCGCGACAAAACCGCTGCGGGCGAATCAAATTCAGCGATGAGGCCGTAATTTTTTCCGCTCACGGTTTGCCTCCTTTCGCGCCGCCGAGCGGATGATGCGGATCAGCCTGCGGCGTGACGCCTTTGACTTCGGAAACCGCAATCATCGGCAGAAACCGCACGAACAACAGATACAGCGTGAAAAACACGCCGAGCGTGCCGAGGTAACGTGCCGATGTCCACCCAGGTCGGTATGTATATGCCCCAGTTCGCCGGCAGAAAATCCTGATACAGCGAGCCGACGATGATGACGAAACGCTCGAACCACATGCCGATGTTGATGAGAATGGCGATGATGAAAACAATTTTCAAATTTTGCCGGATTCTTTTGAACCAAAGCAATTGCGGCATGAGAACATTGATTCCGAGTCATAATCCAGCCGCCATACCAGTAAGTCGTGCCGAACAGCCGATGACTGAACACCCAGCGTTCATACGGATCGCCGCTATACCACGCGATGAAAATATTCCATCAAATAGATGTAAGTCGATGATGCAAGGCCGCTCAACAAACGTCATTTTGCAGATGCTTGATCCATGTGTCGCATCGTGATGATGTCTTCGAGATGGCACAGTTTGCGCAAGCGGAATCAGCAACACCAACACCATGCCGAAACCGCAATAACACCGCGCCGACGACGAAGTAGAGCGGGAAAATTGTCGCGTGCCAGCCCGCGATTTGCGATGTGGCGAAATCCATGCCGACGATTGAACTCACGGTGAACACCAGCAACGTCGCCAGGCCGGACAAAACCGATGTAAGCTTTTTCGTAATTGTGCCAGTGCCGCGCCGAACCGGTCCAGCCGAGCGCGAACAAGCCGTAAAGAAATTTTCGCACGCGCGTTTTCGAACGGTCGCGCAGCAACGCCAAATCGGGAATCAAACCCATGTACCAAAACAAGCGTCGAGACCATGAGGTAAGTGTTCACGGCAAAAACGTCCCACATCAGCGGCGAACGGAATTGCGGCCACATGCCGTTTGAAGTCGGAACCGGAAACATGAACCAGTCGAACCACGCGCGTCCGACGTGGATGCGCCGGATAAAGTCCGGCCATCATCACGGAGAAAACCGTCATCGCTTCCGCCGCGCGGCCAATCGCCGTGCGCCAGTGCTGCCGCGTCAGGAAAAGCATCGCCGAAATCAGCGTGCCCGCGTGCGCGACGCCGACCCACCAGACGAAATTGATGATGTCCCAGCCCCACATGACCGGATGGTTGTTGCCCCAGACGCCGACGCCGGTGGAAATCTGGTAAATCAGCATCGAACGGCAAAACGACTGCCGCGCAAAACACCGCCGGAATGAACATCGCAATCCACCAGCGCGGCGTCTTGCCTTCGTTGAACGCCGTGAGTTTGTCGGTCAGCTAGCCGAGGCCGCGATTGCCGATGATGTTCGGCGAGCGGCGCAATTCCGCCGGCGGCGCGAGCGTTTTCAAATTGTCCAAAACTTCAGCCATTAGCTGTTTCCTTTCTCGACGCCGTTGCGTTCATCGTATTCTTCAGTGCTGTAAGGCGCATGATAATCCGGCATCGCCGGATTCGGATTGCGGATGCGCGCGAGATAACGTCGTGCGCGGCTTCGTCAGCAAATCGCCGAGCAACAGAATAATTTTGCGGCTGCGTTTTCAATTTTGAAACCGTGCTGTCCGGGTCGCTGATGTCGCCGAACACAATCGCCTGCGCCGGACACGCCTGCTGGCACGCGGTTTTCGGAATCGTGCCTTCCGATTCCTTCAAGCGCACGTTGTCGCTCGCGCCCGCTTTTACCTTTTGCGCAATTTTCGCCTGCTCGATGCGTTGCGTGCAGTAAGTGCATTTTTCCATGACGCCGCGCATGCGCACCGTCACGTCGGGATTTTTCGACATCTTGATCAAATCCCATTCGTCTTCCGGGCGCATTCCCGCGTCGCGGTCTTTCCACCAACGGAACAAATCCCAGTTCGCCGTCCGTCTTGTGCGTGAGCGGCGACGCATAAAACGGTCCTTTCAATTCACTCAACGGACGCTTGTTGTAATCGAGAAAATTAAAACGCCGGACTTTGTAAGGACAGTTGTTCGAGCAATAGCGCGTGCCGATGCAACGGTTGTAAGCCATCACGTTCAAGCCCTTCGTCGTCGTGAACCGTCGCGTTGACCGGGCAAACGTTTTCGCACGGCGCGGCTTCGCACATCTGGCACATCATCGGCTGGTTGACCGCCTGCACGTCGTCAATCCATTCGGCAAATTGCTGGTCGTCGTCTGTTCTGTCCGCGTTGGATCAAACAGACGCGGGATTATTTTTCCGTCTTCGGATCGGCGGTGTAATAACGGTCAATGCGCATCCAGTGCATTTCGCGGCCGCGCATGCACCTGATCCTTGCCGACGATCGGAATGTTGTTCTCGCTCTGGCACGCGACCACGCAAGTGCCGCAACCGACGCACGCGCTCAAATCCACGACCATGCCCCATTGATGCAACGCGGTTTTCTTCGCCTCGTCGAGCGGATTCGGATAAAGCGATTTGACGATGGGCGGTTCCTCGCCGTGAAAATGCTCCTGTGCAAATTTCGGTTTCTTGAGAAATTCCTCCAGATTCGCCTCGCGCACCGCCGGACGACCTTCCATTGACCAATGCGACTGCGTCGTCGCAATCACATACGTCGCGCCCGTCTTGCGGATCGTCGCGCCGGTCTCAATATATTTTCCGCTGAAAATTTTATACGCATTGAATCCGACGCCCGTGCCGACGCGCCCTGCCCTCTCGCGTCCGTAACCGAGCGCGAGGCCGAGCGAATAATCCGCCATGCCCGGCTGCGTCCAGATCGGGCCGGAAACTGTTTTGCCGTTCAACGAAATTTCCACCACGTCGCCGTTCGCCACGCCGAGTTCGCGCGCCGTCTTGCGGCTGACGAGCACGGCGTTGTCCCAGGTGATTTTCGTGACCGGATCGGGCAACTCCTGCATCCAGCCGTTGTTCGCGTAACGCCCATCGTCCACTTTTGCATCGCGGTAGAAAATGACTTCGAGATTTTGCGCGGAGGGCACAACAGATTTGACCGCTGGAATTGTTGAGGAAAATTTCAAATCAATTGGATTTGGAGCCCAACCAGTTTTGAAACCATTAAATAAAAACTTCTTCCATGATTCTTCATCTACGGCATAACTGACACCTGCTCCGCCAGAGTGAGTAACACGCCAGTTTGAGATTTCTCCGAATGTAGCGCGAACCATTTCATAAGGATTACGAAACACTCCATAAGGATTTGTCTGCGATTCTCCAGCAATACGCGCCAAAAATTCCAATTCAGTAATTCCACCAAACAAAGGTTGAATTAAAGGCTGAATCGGAACGAGCGTTCCATCGCTCGTTAAAGCATCGCCCCAAGATTCGAGATAATGCGCTGCCGGAAAATTCCAGTCGCTGATTGCAGAAGTTTCATCTTCATAATAGCCCAATCGGACAATCGCCGGGGCATGAGGCACTTTCATATCCAACAACGGAACCTTTAATCCTTGCAATGAAGAATCGAATATTGGATTTCCATTGAGAATGACGAGTGTGCTCGTTTTGGAATTATAGAAATCTTTCAAATCCGCGCTGGAATTTGCTTCCACCGGAATCAAAGTCACCGTATTGCCAATTGCGCCGAGCGCAGAATTGATTGCGTGCGCGAGCAAATGAACTTCAATCGGCTGACGCTGGCCAGCGACAACGAGCGCGTCTTTTCCAAATTTGAGCAAATCATTCGCGCAGTTAAATGCCCATTGGGATTCAAAATCGTGAAAGACTCCCGGAACAGCATATTGTATAGCAGCAGCCCAAGCTGAAATCATCTCCGCGACGTAGGCCACCTTGTTTGCACTTGTTCGCATCCGATGATCCGCATTCGCGCCTGTCAGCGTGAAAAGTGATTCAATCGCGTAAAGACGGCTCATGCCGTCGCCTGCCTTGCGGCCAGCGGCAAATTTGCGGATGTGATTATGCGCGTCGTCTTCGCCGCCGAGAAAATCGCAGTCGAGCGACAGAATTACCTTCGCTTTGTCGAAATGGAAAACTGGTTTGACCGGCTGGCCAAATGCCTGCGTCGCCGCGCGTTGATGGATGCCGGAATCAATCGCGTCATAGGTGAACCATTTTGACTGCGGAAATTTCTGCGCGATGATTTTTTGCAGCCGCGCGCGCGACGGCGACGTGCTGCTTTCAGCAAGAAACGCCAAACCTTCGCCTTGATTCGCAGAAAATTTTGCGGACAAGTCGTCGAGAAATTTCAACGCCTCGTCGCGCGAAACGGTTTTGCCGTCGTGCTTGAAATGGCGCGCGCGGTCGGGATCGTAAAGATCCAGAATCGAAGCCTGCGCGTAACGATCCGTGCCGCCGTTGCTGCCGGGATAAAGCGCGTTGCCCTCGATTTTTATCGGACGGCCTTCGTAGGATTTGACGACGAGCGGAATCGCGCCGTTGCGCGTCGGCATCGCGGTCGCAAAATATTCCGATTTGCCATAAACGTAATCTTCCGGCTGCTTGCCGAACGGTTCGAGTTTTTCTTCAGGCCGGCGGCAGCCCGCGCCCGCCATCGCCAGACCCGCAAACGCGAACGACGCGGACATGATTTTCAGGAAATGCCGTCGCGAAACGTCGTCGGTGAATTCACTCGCGCCCTGCGGAAATTCGCGGTGCAGCCAGTCCTTGAACTCCGGCGTGTCGGCCAGTTCGTCCAGACTGCGCCAGTAACGGCGGCCAGTCGTCGGCGCGGGTTCGTATTTCAAAATCGTTTTCATCGGTGACACGCCGAGCAGCTTTGCAGCGATTCAACTTTCCATATCGTGCAACCAATTTTTTGCCGTTCGACTGTTTGCATTTGGGCGGCTTCAACGCCATTCGTGCTCCAATTTCCAGCCCAAGTCCGTGACCTTATCCGTCGGACGGATGTGCGCCGCCGGATCGCGATGGCAATCGAGGCAAAAACTCATGCTCAACGGTTTTGCGTGATAAACTTCATCCATCTGGTCAATGCGTCCGTGACATTCGACGCAACTGATGCCGCGCGTGACGTGGACGGAATGATTGAAATAAACGTAATCCGGCGTGATGTGAACCTGCACCCACGGAATCGGCGTATTGTTCGTCGCGCTTTCGCGGACGATGGCGAGTCGCGGGTCGTCTTTCAAAACCTGGCTGTGGCAATTCATGCACGTTGACGCCGCTGGAATGTTTGCGACCCATGATTTTATCCACCATGTTATGACAATAGCGGCAGTCAATCCCCAGTTCGCCCGCGTGAATCTTATGCGAAAACGGCACGGGTTGCACCGGCTCATAGCCGACGCGCGTGTATTTGGGCGTGAAATAATAACGTCACGCCCGCAGTCACGGCGCCGCCGGTCAGCGCCGCACCGACGCCCAAGACCAACGGCAACCAGTTTGCCCACTTCGGAAAAATTGCTGACATTTCGAATGCCGCCGCGCGGCAAATCCTTCAATTAAAATGACGCGCTTAAGTTTCAAAATCCGCGTCGCGGCAGATACTAATTAAATTGTCATTCGACTCGCAAGAAAAGTTTGTGAAAAATTTCACTTACGTCGGCGTTAATCATTTGGACAGGTTTCGAGGTCAACGGATTTTCTGGGTTGGCGTTTTCAACGGATAAAGTCCGGGGCAACAGCCAAACGTTTCGTGAAACGCGGAACTGAAATGGCTCAAGCTCGAATAACCGACTTCCAACGCGGCTTCAGTGACGTTGAATTTTCCCGATTTCAACAATTCCGCTGCGCGCTCCATTCGCAACTGGCGGATATATTGCGGAATCGTCCTGCCCGTCGCCGCCGAAAATGTGCGGCTCAAATGAAATGGGCTGCAACCGACTGTTTTGCCGATTTCTTCGAGCGTCGGCGGTTCGGAAATTTTTTCGCGGAGCAGCGCGATAACTTTTTCCACGCGCTCGACGGAAAGACGCTGTTGTCGCTGGCAAAATAATTCCTTTTCGCCGGGCGCGACGAAAAATAATTCCGCCGCGACTTCCAAAGCTTTGGCCTGATACCAGATTTTTTGCGCCAGCGCCAAGACCGGCGCTTCGCGCAGGCTCGCCAGCAATTGTTGCTGCCGGCTCGTCAATCGCGTCACCGGCGCGACGGCTGATTTTTCGGATTCGCCGGCGATAATTTCGCGCACGAGCGGATGCAACGACGGAACAAATTCACTCAAATGTTTCCGCAAAAAATCGAAGGACATTTCGACAGTCAAAAATTGATGACGTTGATTTGCCTCGCGCGTGCCGCGCAATTCCTGTTCGCTGCGACGATAAAATCCGGCGGTCAGCGGCGAAAAAATAATTTCATTTTTGTTCAGCGCGACTTTTCCGTTGCCTTCGAGATTGAGGCAAACCTCGACACTGCCGGGATGAAAACTTTTGCCCCAATCAAATTCGCCGCCGGAAGTTTTGAAATCGTGCCACTCGAAGCTCGCGCCCGCATGCGCGACGCTGCCGTGCAAATGCCGCCAGCCGTCGCCGACCGCGCGCCACGCCGGACGTTCGGTAAACGCGGAAAAATTTTCCGCGCCGCCGATTTCAATTTGTTTCTTTGCCGGTTTCGACACTGCGGAATATTCTGCCATTTTTTCCGCCGCGTGCAATCATCTTGCGCCGCAATTCACCGTCAAAAAATCGCAAGCGAACGGAAGCGGATAGAAAAAAATTTTGCCAGCATCATGGCGTGAAGAGAAATGCGAAACGCGGATTTACATTGATTGAACTGCTCGTGGTGATCGCCATCATCGCGATTTTGGCGGCGATGCTTTTGCCCGCGCTGGCCAAGGCCAAGGAAAAGGCCAACCGCATCGCCTGCTTAAACAACCTCCGGCAGTGGGGACTTTCGCTTGATATGTATTTGGATGACAATCAGCAAATCTTTCCCGACTTCAGCATCGCCAATAACACGCCCGGCGCGCGAAGTGGTTACGATCAAGACAATATTCTTTGGACTGACCTCGCCGGTTTTGCTGCGGGCGGCTACGGGAACAGCGCGTGGTTCAACGCTCTGCCACCGTATGTTTCGCAAAAACCGCTCTGGCAATATGCCGCCAACCCAACCAATTTCGTGAATGGCCGCAGCATCTTCAATTGTCTCACCGCCCGTTTTCTTCCCGCAGAAGTGGACCCGCTGAATCGCGTGGCCTTTAGTTATGGCATCAATTTCAAAGGCACAAACGGTTTGGTTCCGGCAAGTTCGCCGTTCAGAGCCACGGCGGCTTTGCATCCGTCGGCGTTCGTCTTTTTTTCCGACGTGCGGGCAAACTCCGGCGAAACTCCGTTTTACGGCGCGAATCCCCTCAACGATCTGGGCGCCGCGCGCGGCTCGCTCAACCATCTCTCCTCGCGGCATGCCGCCGGAGCAAACCTTACTTTTCTTGATGGTCACTCCGCTTATTTCAAATACACCTACATGGCTTATCAAAAAGGCACCAAGATCGGCGATCCCGGCGACTCCGACATCAACTGGTCTTACGACGGCACGCCTTCGCAATAATTAACCCGATCACGGCAACGATTCGTTGCGTGCAGCATTCAGCAGACGATACCATTCTTCGCGGCTCAAAGTAATTTCAGCCGCGCGAGCTGCGTCTCGAATGCGCTGTGGATTTGCCGAGCCGACAATCGGCATGATGCCCGCCGGATGTTTTAACAGCCACGCCAATGCAATTGAAGAACGGGTGACTTCGTATCGTTTCGCCATTTCATCCAGCAGCGGCAGCACACCTTCCGTGCGATAGCCCTGCTGCGACGGCAACAACCGCCGCGCGCCATCCACAAATTGGCCGGCACCCAGCGGACTCCACGCCATCGGCGTGATTTTTTTCTCCAGACATTGGTCGAGCGTGCCGTCCTCGAACGCATCAAGTTTGCCGAGGCTGATTTCGATTTGATTCGTCACAAGCGGCATGGGACAGGCCGCTTGTAGCGCGCTGACGAGCGACGGCCGAAAATTGCTGACGCCAAAGAAACGGACTTTGCCGGACTTTTGCATTTTTGAAAACGCCTCCGCCACGTCCGCTGGATCAATGAGCCAATCCGCGCGATGTAGTAGGAAAAGATCAATTACTTCAACGCCCATGCGTTTCAACGAACTTTCACAGGAACGAATAATGTGTTCGCCGGATAAATTGTAATGGTGCGGCGAACCGGGCGGATCGTCCGGGCGTCGCACGCCGCTTTTGGTAACAATCAGAATGCGTTCGCGCATTCCTTGAATTTCACACAAAGCTTCGCCAAAAATTCGTTCCGCGTCGCCGCCGCCGTAAATATCCGCGTTGTCAAAAAGCGTATAGCCCGTCTCGTAAGCTGCGGCGACGGCGCGTTTGCCTGCCGCCCAAATTTCAGATTTTGTTTCTGAAGCATTGCGCGCGTCTGCAATTCGCCAGCAGCCGTAAGCCAGCCGACTTGCCTTGAGCGAGCTTGCTCCCAAAACTTGTGTTTGCATCAGGTAAAAATTATTTTGCCGCCTGCGTTGCAACAAGCTGGCCGATCAAACCGGAGTTTGCGGGGATCAGTGTTATCGCAGCCTGACTGTCAATAATGTTTTGCGTTTCAATCGTCTGGAACAGCGCATCGGAAACTTCCTTGTCCTTCGAGATTTCCTGCAACGCCTCGCCAACGATGTGCGGACGCATGGCGGCGGCCTTGGCAAATTCAATCGCCGCCTGTCGTTCCGCCGTGCTCGTGATGATGCTGACTTGATTCGCGCCGGCCTGCTTGATGGCGGCGGTGACTTGGCGCAATCGGTTCACGACTTTTTCTTCAATTTGCTTGATCATGTCCACGTCGCGGAAATGCACCTTGCGGATATAGACCGAGCCGAGACTGTAACCCCATTCATTCGATTTCGGCGTGACCTCATCACGCACGGTCTGGCTCATCGTGTGGCGATCCTGTAGCATTTTATCGAGCGGCAGATTGCTCAAGCAGCGGACAGTGGAATTACTGACATTCGCCGCGAGCGAACCGCGCGGGTCGGCATTTTTGAAAAGATACGAAATGGCGTCGCTGATGGACATTTCATACCAGATGCCGATGCCCATCGGCGCGCCTTCCTCGGAATTCACCGGCTGGCTGCGGAGATAGGTTTGGTCGAGTCGCAAATCCAACTCATAACATTTGCCAAGAGAATTGACTATGAACGCGCGCGGCCCAAGTTTTGCCAAGAGGAAGTGCAGCCCCGGTTCGTTCAACACGACGAGCACTTTGCCGAACAACATATAAACCTTGCAGCGTCCTTCGTTGACGATGGTGTAAAAACCGAACAGCCGCATGAACGTCAGAAACACCGGCACCAAAATTGAAAAGCCAATCAACGATGCAACAAAAGCGATTAGGAAGTTCACTGTTTTGCCTCCACGATGACTTTTTGTGCCTTGCTGTAAAGCGAGAGTCGGACGTTGCGGATGTAAGATTGAAGCGCGCCGTCGCCGGACGTTTTCAAATTTAGCAATTGCTCATTCAATTGCCGCAACGGTTCCACTTCCGCCTGCGCCTTGAGCGTCTCGATCTCCACCGCGCGTTTGGATTGTTCGATTTTTTGATCTGCCGTCGCCTGCGCGAGACTGATGTCAGATGAAACTTGATTGTGCGCGGTGTTGATGGCGGCGAGTGCGGACTCGACTTCCGGCGGCGGATCAATCTCCGTGATCAGCGATGCATCCAGAACAATGCCGTAACGCGCTTCGGACGACTGGCATTCGCGATCCATGTGCTCGTTGATGTCGCGCAGATTTTTGCGAAGGTCGTTGATGGAAATTCCCGTGACGACGAGCGCTTCGGGGTCGGGATTTTTCGGCGCTTCAAAATTCGCGATGCGTTCGCGCAGCACGGAAACGAAATAACCCATGACGTGGCTGATGGGATGTTTCACGCCAAAAAGATACGCGTAAAGATTTCGCTCGGAAGCGCGGTAACGCAGTTGCCCCGACAAACCTGTATTCAATTGATCTTTCGTCACCGCTTCGAGCACTTGTCCATTTTGATTCGCCGATTCATCATCCGGGTCATGTGCCATGCTCAACGTCTGTGTCGCGACGGACACCTTGTAGATTTTTTCCCATGGCCATTTGAAATACGGCCCGCCCGGTGGAATCACGCGCACTTGCGGATAAATGTAGCGCAATTTTTCGTCCTCCGAAAGCGACTCGGCAATCGGATCGCTCAACGTCGTCATGTCCGGCACGCGGTCGGCGCGGCCAAAAATCGTCTTCACCGCGCGCTCATTCTGATTGACCGTGTAAAGTCCGCCCGCCAGATAACGCAATAGAAACCAAACGATGAAACCCAAGACGCAACCAAGAAAAATTTCGCTCATAAATTGATTAAGGTTGCCCTGTTCTACTCCGACAGGAAAATTAAACAAGCAAAAAGCCGCTTCAAGCGGCCTTATAATTCACAGAAGCCCTGACGTTTGTGATTTGCTTTTTCGTTTACGCTTTCGTCGATCATGACTTATTCAGCAATCAACAACGCGCTCACAGGATTGGTTGAATTTTGAGTTGATCGAGGCGACCGCGCAGGGCAAATGTCAGCGCTTTGACGGTGATCTCTGGAGTGAGAAAAGGTTTTCCCATCATGTCGTTGCCGCCGGTCCGGCTCATCCGGGCGCGCGTTTCGAAATCGCTTTGGCCGGTCACAAAAACGATGGGCGTGGCGCGATTCGGAATGGTTTCGCGAATTTTTGAGCAGACCTCAAACCCATCCATGCCGGGCATAACTACGTCTAAAAAAATCACGTCGAATGGTTTTTCTATCGCCAGAGCGAGCGCTGCCTCTCCGTTCTCGGCGCTTTCCGGCCTTGCAAAAGCCGTTTGCAGGGCGCCGACGATGACGCGGCGCGCCACGAGATCATCGTCCACCACCAGCATGTGAACCGGCGGATTGACGGCGAGGTCCGCTCTCAATCCCGGCGCACACAATTCCGGCAGCAAATCCACTGCGGCGGCAACAGTGGCCAGCGCGGACGGCGTGGAATATTTGGGATTCTCCAGCAATTTTTTGAAAAGGCCTTCCAAAGCGGCACACGTTTGATAAGCGGGATGCGCCATCTCGGAGCCATTCTTGAAGATCAACGAATTGATACGAAGGAAACCGTCCGCGAGCATGTTTTGTCGCTTCTCTTCATCCGAGGTCTGAAGAATCGTCTGACAAAGCTCCCGCAGCGGGCCAATATTTTTTAATGTATGGGTCAGAAACGCTTCAGTGAAATTATTCGTTTCCGCCGTCGGCGTTAAAAGTGGCACGCACCTAGTAATTGTGTAACTTGGGACGGAACGCACAACCTCCGTGAATGTCACCGACGAATCCGCCTTGTCCTTGTTCTGTTCAAATTTCGGGAGAGATTTTTGAAGGCGGCCTTGCAACGCGAGAGTGAGCGCCTTGACAGTAATCTCAAAGGTGAGAAATGGTTTTCCCATGAGATCGTTGCCGCCGCTAAGCGTTGATTTGGCGCGTGCGTCAAAGTCGCTCTGGCCGGTGACAAAGACTACCGGCGTGTTGCGGTTGAGAGTGGTGTCGCGAATTTTTGTGCAAAGTTCAAAGCCATCCATGCCCGGCAGTTGCACGTCGAGGAAAATCACGTCGTAGGTTTGACGGCCAGCTTGAGTCAAGGCCGTCTCGCCGTCCACAGCAAGGTCCGGCTGGCCAAATGTTTTTTTCAGCGCGAGAGACATGGCCTGTCGGCTTATCAAATCATCGTCAACCACGAGAAATTTGAGCGGACGTTCCGTCAATAAATCCGGCTTCAATCCCGGCACGCACAATTCATCCAGCAAATCCAAGCCGCCATTGACGGCTCGCAGCGTGGAAGCAGTGACATTCCCCGATTTTTCGGCGAGCTGTTTGAGCAGACCCTCCAAGGCAGAAGCCACCTGCCACACGGTCAACGTTTCTGGAAGACCCGCCGCGCCTTTCAATGAACCCATTTCAGAACACAGTTCCGCGAGTAATTTTTGCCTGGCTGGCCCATTCAACTTCTGGCCGATGTGTCGAAGGAGCGTTCGTTGCGCGCGGAGAAGTTTTGCAGCCTTTGAATAAAATTCTTTGACCGGGGGGTTTATTTCAGGCAAATCCGCGCGCGGCGATGTGACCGGCCCAACCCGGAACGTCGCAAGGAATTTGGCAAAGGCTTCCTCTTCTGCGCGAACATGCGCCGGAACTATTCTTTTGGTAGTCGGGGCAAGCGCCCAAGGATTGAATTGCTGATTGAGATCAAGCAGAATATGTGGCGCAAATTTTTTAAGAATCAAAATCCCGGTGAATGCGAAGACAGCGGCAAAAAAAAGAATCTTAAAAGGTTCTCCAGACGCGGCGTGCGGAGGCATTGAAGCCGCGACAGTTTTTGCCCTGTTGGCGAAATTTGCGCCTTCAGCACGCGGAACATCCTCGGCCATTGCGCCGGGGACTGACACGCGCTTGCGATAAAGTTCCTGACGTTTTTTAGTGAGACGTTGGATGTCATCCCATTGAACAGAACCCACTTTTGGCGGCGGCGTCTCAAAACCATTGGTGACTCCATGCAATGGAACGCACCAAAGTCCTGCTATGAAAAAAACCAAGGATGATTTAACCCACGCCCGCGCCACGCCCAAAAAAAAATGATGTGCAAAACGTTCTCTAATTATTTTAAGCCAGTTTACCAGCCCGATAGAAAACCATTCGACAGACGCTTGCAATTTTAAGCAGGCGGCAATCTCTCCAACACTGATGTCGGTTCTGTTTTCCTGATCACGCATGAAATTAAACCTGACACCGAACATTTCCGCTGGCTAGGGAGTTGTCGTTGGCACATTTGAATTCGGTGGGACGGTGGCCCATTGACCACGAATCACCTTCAACAAACTCGGCGTTTTCGGCGGAAGCTTGGTCGGGTCGTTGAAATTGACGTCGTAGGCCCAGTTGCGTTTTGGCGGGTTATAAACATTCGCCTGGCCCCAAACGCCGGTGGCATAAAGGCTCGGGAACATCTTTATCATCGAACCATTATAGGTGAACGCATTGGCCGATCCCCAATTTTCAAGAAAACGCGGAAAGTTTTCCATACCGCCGCTGTAATTTCCAGGGGAAGTTTCTACGACGCCGGTCAGAAGAGCGGCATTGACGGTGGTAGGTAATGCAATTCGATTGGATACGGCGAGAGTGCTATTCCCGTCATGCCAAGCATCAGACAAAATCGTGATGGCGTCGGCCACCAACGATGCTGGCTCGGTGGCGGAAGTGTTGGCGGTTCCCCGATTCGCGGAGTCCGAATTGTAATCGCCGAGAACATAGAGTGGACGTCCTGTGGCCACGGTAAGACCGTTGGTCGGGAGTTGGCTTCCATTGACGACGCGAACTGCTCCCAAGCTGGTGCTTGGCAGCGTGCGGTTATCCACAACATAAATGGAATTTAATGTCGCCCCTCCGAGAGCGGCGCGCAGATTGGAATTGGTTTGAACCCAAGTCGCAAGTCTTCCAATGTTGATATCAATCGGCTGGACCATTTTGCCCTCTCGATTGTCCACGAAATTGTTTGTAGTTGAGACAAATGAATTCAACTCATTGGTCGTGATGACCGTTGCCAAATTATTGAAAGTGACGCTGTTTGCCATGACTCCAGTATCCGAAACGGACAAAACCATGTCGCATTGA
The DNA here is from genome assembly GCA_963746345.1 of uncultured Verrucomicrobiae bacterium. Lineage (GTDB taxonomy): Bacteria > Verrucomicrobiota > Verrucomicrobiia > Limisphaerales > UBA11358 > UBA11358. Next base: position 329,591 of record CAVVAN010000004.1, on the reverse strand, counting down.
TTATAATAGCGCAGCAGGCCGGTGGGCGAGTTTGGGTCTTCACCCACTGGTGGTGGCTCGATAATTTCCCGGATTGCTTCCGGCGTGTTTGTGGTTCCGATGGGAAGCGTCAACGCCTGAACGGGAGACACTACTTGGTCCGGTTCCACATAAACTACCCCACCCGCTGGTGCGGCACGGGTATCTCCATCAGCCGTGTCCCGTTGAAACAGGTTGGTCACAACGGCTGTGACACCGGATTCAAATGTAAGGGAGCTGTCCGGCTCGACATAAAGTATTCCGTTGGAATGCACATGGCCAGTGATATCAAAAGGCTGGCCGCAACTGATCTCCATATTTTCTGAAGAATACATTCCAAACTGGAAAATTGGGATGCCGACCAATTGCAATTGTTGAAGAACTCCCGCTGTGACGTCCTGAATGCTGGCAGTGTCGTGCGCGTGAGAAACGACCGTGTAAGTCGAACCATACGCCTTCAGGCCGGCGTAAGGCGCGTTCAGCACGATGGAGGTGTTTCCAGACACGAGTTGCACATAAGTCTGGTTAAGGTTGCCGTTTCCATCATCAAATACCCATGTGTTCCAGTAGGAAGAATCCGACGGCAACGGCACAATGCTCTGGTAAGTATTCAAATTCTGGCTGACCAACTTCTGACCGCCGGTCAGAAAGTCCCGCGTGATCTGGCTCTCTACTTTTTCCGTGGCTGCTTCAGCCGCGGCAACCGACCGGGTATATTGGATGGAACGGTGCGTCAATCGGGTGCTGGTCGCTGACCAAGCCATCACGCCGGCCAGGGTAGCCAGGGCAATGCCACCCAGGATCATCACTAACATCAAGGCGCTGCCGGTCTGATCCTGCTTTTGAGTTGCAAAGTGGGTATTCATAGTCATGGCACATTTCGTAGCGTCACGGAGGTTTCCAACTGATAATAATAAGAATTTTGCATGTAGCTTGCTGGCTGGTAAAAATCCAGCGTCAGATGGATCACCTGGTTGTTCTGGTTGTTGGTCAGCACATTTCCTGAAAAATCTTGCGCGCTAAAGATCATCGCATTGGTGACCGAATCGGCTAGAATGACGGTGTTGGTGCCGCTCGATGTGGCTATGGTTCGCCGAAAGGTCTCGTCTGACAAATTGACAAAATACATGGTGAAACTGTCGGTGTTCGTGGTTGGATAAATTTGAAGGGCGTTGCCCTGCTGCGCTTCTCCGGGAAGCAATTCTTCAAAAAAATCGTTGGTCGTCATATTGCCCACCGACACAGAATTACAAGTGTGAATTTGATCCGTTATTTTACCGAACGTATTACGCGACCATTCCGTGGCGCTAAGTTTAGTCTCGTTGGCTTGAACCATTCGCATACCAAAAAGATTGGCTCCAAGAATTCCAGCGACCACAAGTCCCAACACTGTCATCGCAATGAGAATTTCGGGCAAAGTGAAACCGCTGGCCGGTGCTGATGAACCGTCGAGACTTACATTCGAAGATGGAATTTTTAGTTTCATTGGTCCGGTGCGCGACAGGTTTCAATTGAGTTAGTAATCTCGACTCCTTGGAATTGCCAGATGCAATCCACATGAACTCTCCTGACCGGTGGTGAAAGTGGCGAAGACGAAGAAGGCGAAATCTGGGATATATCCGTGTGAAGAGTGGCCAACGTCGGTGTCGAACTTGACGCAGACAAATCTAATACAATATTGGTATCGGGGAAATTATTGGTGGTCAACTCATCCACTTGTTGCGCGCGATACGGAGCCCAAATGGCGCTTCGCGTCTCCTCCAATCGTTCCATCGCGCGCGCATTCGCCGCCATGTAAAGCGAGTCCTTTACAGTGGACGTCGTGCAAAAAATATAACCTTCGACAATTCCGGCCACCATCAATCCTGTGATGGCCAATGCCACGACCACCTCAACCAATGTCATTCCAGCCCGGCCTCGCGGCGGGAATTGAACAATTTTTTGATTTATAATATTTATTTTCAAGAATTCTGATCCCTCTTTGACCGGAGATTATTTGCATTGTTATTTGCAAAGAATGCTCCAAACGCACCATTTTAAGAGGATAAACTAGCATATTTCGGTCCATCCCGCAAAAAAGAATAATCTTATTACAGCACCGAATTCCCATTATTTACGAAGGTTTGGCTAGCGGAAAAGCTGCCATAGCACCCATTGACCGACAAAACCGTCCCGGTTTCCGAGGCGGCTTCTGTTGTAGAGTTTAGTCTGTGACTCGACAATTCGGCCACAAGCCGAACGCCACAGTTATTTTTTCTTCGTAACTTTGGATTTCCGCTTTTCTTCAATCGCGGCTTGCGCCGCGGCGAGGCGCGCGACGGGCACGCGGAACGGCGAGCAACTGACGTAGGTCAAGCCGATGCGATGGCAGAACTTCACGCGAATCGGGATCGCCGCCGTGTTCGCCGCAGATGCCGAGCTTGATGTCGGGCCGCGTCTTGCGGCCCTTCTCGATGGCGATCTTCATCAGCTGGCCGACGCCGGTCTGGTCGATCGTGGCGAACGGATTCTTCTTCATGATCTCCAGCTTCCTGGTAGGCGCGGCAGGAACGAGCCGGAATCGTCGCGGCTCATGCCGAGCGCAGGTCTGCGTCAGGTCGTTCGTGCCGAAGCTGAAGAACTCGGCCGTCTGCGCGATCTCGTCGGCCGTCAACGCGCCGCGCGGAATTTCGATCATCGTGCCGACGCATGTAATTGAATCTTCACTTTCTTCTCCTTCTGCACTTGCGCGGCGACTGCGTGGACGATCGCGACCTGCAAATCCAGTTCCTTCTTGAAGCCGACGAGCGGAATCATGATTTCGGGCTTCACCTTGATGCCTTGCTTCTGGCACCTCGGCGGCGGCTTCGAACACGGCGCGCGCCTGCATCTCGCGTGATTTCGGGGTACTTGATGCCGAGACGGCAGCCGCGGAAGCCGAGCATCGGGTTGAACTCGTGCAGCTCGTGCACGCGCTGCGTGATTTTCTCGACGGGGATGCCGAGCTTCTGCGCGAGGTCCGTCTGCGGCGTCCTTCGTGTTCGGCAGGAATTCGTGCAGCGGCGGGTCGAGGAAACGGATGGTCGCCGGGAAGCCCTTCAGCGCCTTGAAGATGCCGATGAAGTCCTCGCGCTGATAGGGCAGCAGCTTGGCCAGCGCCGTTTTCGCGGTCGTCGAGGTTGTCGGCGAGGATCATCTCGCGCATCGCGTCGATGCGGTCGCCCTCGAAGAACATGTGCTCGGTGCGGCGTGAGGCCGATGCCGACGCGCGCCGAACGCGACGGCGTTGCGCGGTCTGCTCCGGGCGTGTCGGCGTTGGTGCGGACCTGCAGGCGCGTGGCCTTGCGAGCACCACTTCATCAACTGGGCGAAGTTCTTGTAAGTGCGTTCTCCGTGGCCTGCGCGGCTTTGTCGCCGTCGAGCAGGCCTGGATGATTTCCGACGGCGCGGTCTTGATTTCGCCGGCATAGACCGTCGCCGCGCGGTGCCGTCGATGGAGAGGAAATCGCCTTCGTTGAAGGTCTGGCCGCCGACGGTGACGGTCTTGCTTGTCGTAATCGACCTGCAACGCGCTCGCGCCGCAGACGCAGACCTTGCCCATCTGGCGGGCGACGAGCGCCGCGTGCGAACTGACGCCGCCGCGCGCGGTCAGGATGCCTTCCGCGGCGATCATGCCGCGCAAATCTTCCGGCGAGGTTTCGACGCGGACGAGCAGGACTTTTTCGCCCTTGCTCGGCGGCTTCGACCGCGCGGTCGGCGTTGAAATAAATCTTGCCCGTCGCCGCGCCGGGACCGGCGGGCAGGCCGGTGGCGATGACTTTCGGCCTTCTTGACTGCGGCGCAGATCGAAGATCGGCGCGAGCACCTGGTCGAGCTGGTCGGCCGGAATGCGCATGATGGCCGTCTTCCAGTCGATCAGCTTCTCCTTCACCATGTCCACCGAGAACTTGCAGCGCGGCCACGCCGGTGCGCTTGCCGTTGCGGGTCTGGAGCATGAACAGCTTGCCGTCCTCGATGGTGAACTCGAAGTCCTGCACGTCCCTGAAATGTTTTTCGAGCGTCTTGCGGACCGTCATCCAGTTCCGCGTAGGACTTCGGGCATCTGGTCCTTCAGCTTCGCCACCGGCTCGGGCGTGCGCACGCCGGCGACGACGTCTTCGCCCTGCGCGTTGATGAGAAATTCGCCGTAGAAGACTTTCTCGCCGGTGGCGGGATCGCGGGTGAACGCGACGCCGGAACCGGAATTCGTCGCCGGTGTTGCCGAAGACCATCGCCTGCACGTTGACGGCGGTGCCCCATTCGGTCGGGAATGTTGTATTTGCGGCGATAAACGATCGCGCGGTCGTTCATCCACGAGCCGAACACGGCGCCGACGGCGCCGCGCAACTGGTCCCACGGATCGTTCGGAAAATCCTTGCCGGTGCGCTCCTTGACCAGCGCCTTGAAGCGCTTGACGAGTTCCTTCTGATCGTCGGCGGTCAGCTCGGTGTCCTCGATGTCCTTGTGATATCTCTCGTGCTTGAACTCGTCGATGACCTTTCAAACGGCTCGTGATCTTCGCCCGCGCGCTTCTGCACGCCCATGACGACGTCGCCATACATCTGGATGAAGCGGCGGTAGCAATCCCAGGCGAAGCGCTCGTTCTTGGTCGCGTTGGCCAGCGCGAGCGACGGTCTCGTCGTTGAGGCCGAGGTTCAGAATCGTGTCCATCATGCCCGGCATGGAATCGCGCGCGCCGGAGCGGACGGCGACGAGCAGCGGCATTGCCGTTGGCGTCGCCGAACTTGTGCCCATGATCTTTTCCATGTTGGCGATGCCGGCTTCCATCTGCGCCTGGAGTTCCTTCGGGATAGGTGCGTTTGTTGCGCGTAGAAGTAGGTGCAGACTTCGGTGGTGATGGTGAAGCCGGGAGGCACCGGCAGGCCGATGCGGGTCATTTCCGCGAGGTTCGCGCCCTTGCCGCCGAGCAGCGGCTTCATGGTGCCGTCGCCGTCGGCTTTTTTATTGCCCCAAGTATAAACGTATTTGTTGGATTTCGATGCTTTTGCCATAAATTATAATTTTTTGGAATGCGATCAGTGAAAACGAGCGAAAGAATCTATCAGAGCGAAATTCAGAGTCAATGAACGAGTCGTGACGAGCCTGTTTCAATATTTCGAAGTATGGCAATCATATCCGCGATATATTGATCATATCATCATATTCAGAGATGCGTTGATTTTTAATTTGAATTCGCCAGTTCATTTGCATTAATCTTAAAACCATGCCGAACAAATCGAACATCTGCAACGCCTCTTGCGCGAGCGCATCGTCATCATTGACGGCGCGATGGGCACGATGATCCAGCAGCACAAGCTGGACGAGGCGGAGTTTCGCGGCGAGCGGTTTGAGGACTGGCGCGGCAAAGACCTCAAGGGCCTGAACGATCTCCTGAATCGTCACGCAGCCGCACGATCATCGAGGAGATCCATCGCCAGTATCTCGAAGCGGGCGCGGACATCATCGAGACCAACACCTTCAACGCGCAATCCATCTCGCTCGCGGATTACGGAATGGAATCGCTCGCTTACGAACTCTCGAAAGCCGGCGCGGAATGCGCGCGGCGCGCGGCGGATGCGGTTGAAAAATCGCAGCCGGGTCGGATTTGTTTTGTCGCCGGCGCGATTGGCCCGACGACGAAAACGTCTTCAATTTCGACCGACGTGAACAATCCCGGCGCGCGCGGCTGCACTTACGACGAACTGGTCACGGCTTATCAGTGAACAAATCAGCGGCCTGCTCGATGGCGGCGCGGATTTGCTGCTCGTCGAAACCATTTTTGACACGCTGAACGCCAAGGCCGCGTTTTTCGCGATTCAAAATGTTTTCGATGAACGCGGTATCCGTCCCCTGCCCTTCAGCGCGAAAGTCTGAAGCTGGAAAAAAAATTGTTCCGATTCTTGCTTCCGTCACGTTCATCCAGGCGGGGAGCAATCGCGGCGTGACGGGCCAGACGGTCGAGGCGTTTTGGAATTCCATTTCGCAACGTGCCGCTGCTTGAGCGTCGGCATGAACTGCGCGCTCGGGCCGAAGGAATTGCGGCCGCTCATCGAGGAACTTTCCGGCATCGCGCCGATTTACGTCAGCCTATCCGAACGCCGGTCTGCCGAATCCGCTGTTGCCGACCGGCTTTCCTGAAACGCCGGAATCGTTCGCGCCGCAATTGCGCGAATGGGCGCAGAACGGCTGGCTCAACATCGTCGGCGGCTGCTGCGGCACCACGCCGCCGCATATCAAAGCGATTGCCGAGGCGGTGAAAGGTTTGCCGCCGCGCAAAGTTCCGACGGTTGAACCGTATTTGCGCTTGAGCGGACTTGGACGCGCTCACCGTTCGGCCGCAGATCGAATTTCCTGAACATCGGCGAGCGCACGAACGTCGCCGGTTCGCCCAAATTCGCGAAGCTCATCAAGGCCGGCAATTACGAGGAGGCCCTCGCCATCGCGCGCCAGCAGGTCGAGAACGGCGCGCAGATCATTGACATCTGCATGGACGAAGGGATGATTGACGGCGTCGCCGCCATGACGCGTTTTCTGCAACCTCATCGCGCAGCGAGCCGGACATCTGCAAAGTGCCGGTCATGGTGGATTCATCGAAATGGGAAGTCATCGAGGCCGGCCTGAAATGTCTTCAAGGCAAAGGCATCGTGAATTCCATTTCCCTCAAGGAAGGCGAGGAGAAATTCCTGCATCAGGCGAAGCTCGTCCATCGCTACGGCGCGGCGGTCGTCGTGATGGCGTTTGACGAACAAGGCCAGGCCGATACGTTTGAGCGCAAAATTGCAGTTTGCAAACGCGCCTACGATCTGCTCGTCGAGAAAGTCGGCTTTCCGCCGCAGGACATCATTTTCGATCCGAACGTCCTGACCGTCGGCACGGGCATGGAGGAGCACGATAATTACGCCGTGGATTTCATCGACGCGACGCGCTGGATCAAGGAAAATCTGCCGCACGCGAAAGTCAGCGGCGGCATCTGCAACATTTCATTTTCGTTTCGCGGCAACAACGCCGTGCGCGAGGCGATGCACAGCGCGTTTCTGTATCACGCCATCCGCGCCGGCCTGGACATGGGCATCGTCAACGCCGGGCATGCTGGAAGTTTATGAAGAAATTCCGAAAGGACTTGTTGGAACTGGTCGAGGACGTTTTGCTCAACCGCCGCCCCGATGCGACCGAACGGCTGATCAAATTCGCCGAGTCGGTGAAGCAAAAGGGCAAAGTCGACAGTCGTCGAAGACGAATGGCGCAAAGGCACGGTCGAGGAACGCCTGTCGCACGCGCTCGTGAAAGGCATTGTGGATTTCATTGACGCCGACACCGAGGAAGCGCGCCAGAAATATGGCAAGCCGCTGCTCGTCATCGAAGGCCCGTTCATGGCCGGCATGAGCGTCGTCGGCGATTTGTTCGGCGCGGGCAAAATGTTTTTGCCGCAAGTCGTCAAATCCGCGCGCGTGATGAAAAAAGCCGTCGCGTATCTGCAGCCGTTCATGGAAGCGGAAAAAGCCGCGACGGCGCGCGGCGAAGCCGCAAGGCGCGAAAATTCTTCTGGCGACGGTCAAAGGCGACGTGCATGACATCGGCAAGAACATCGTCGGCGTCGTGCTGCGCTGCAATAATTACGAGATCATTGACCTGGGCGTGATGGTGCCGTGCGAAAAAATTTTGCAGACGCGCGCATGACGAGAAGGTCGACATCATCGGCTTGAGCGGACTGATCACGCCGTCGCTGGACGAAATGGTGCACGTCGCGCGCGAGATGGAGCGCAACGGTTTGACGCTGCCGCTGCTCATCGGCGGCGCGACCACGAGCAAGGCGCACACGGCGGTTAAAATCGCGCCGAATTACAACGAACCGGTCGTCCATGTCCTCGACGCCTCCCGCGCCGTGCCGGTGGCGAGCAGTTTGATCAGCGCGGAACACAAAGCCGAAGTTCGCCGCGCAAATCCGCGAAGAATACGAAAGCGTCCGCGCGCACACACGGCAGCCAGACGGCGAAACTGCTTGTCGCTCGAAGCCGCGCGCGCGAACGCGCCGAAGTTGAAGTTTGACGATTTGCCGAAACCGGAATTTACCGGCGCGCAAAACGATTGAGCCTGCGCTCGCCGAACTGTGCCAGTTCATTGACTGGTCGCCGTTCTTCCACACCTGGGAATTGCGCGGCGTTTATCCGAAAATTCTTCAGCACGAAAAACACGGCGAGGAAGCGACAAACTTTTTGCCGACGCGCAAAAATTGCTGGATGAAATCGTCAGCAAAAAATTGCTCCAGCCGCGAGGCGGTTTATGGATTTTTCCCGGCGAACCGCGTCGGCGACGACGTGGAACTTTACACCGACGAATCGCGCTCAAAGGTTTTGACGACGTTCCATTTTCTGCGCCAGCAAATCGAAAAAGGCGACGGCACGCCAAATTGGTGCCTGGCGGATTTTATCGCGCCAAAAGGTTCGCCGGATTTCATCGGCGCGCTTTGCCGTCACCGAGCGGACACGGACTTGAAAGAACTGGTCGAAAAATTCAAAGCCGATCACGACGATTACAACGCCATCATGGCCGAGGCGCTGGCCGACCGGCTGGCCGAGGCGTTCGCGGAATTTCTGCACAAACGCGTCCGCGAAGAATGGGGCTTTGGCAAAAGTGAAAATCTGAAGCCCGAAGATTTGATCGAGGAAAAATATCGCGGCATCCGCCCGGCGGCGGGTTATCCGGCGTGTCCCGACCACACGGAAAAGGAAATTCTCTGGAAATTGCTCGACGTGGAAAAGAACGCCGGCATCAAACTGACGGAAAGTTTTGCGATGTGGCCGGGCAGTTCGGTGAGCGGACTTTATTTCGCGCATCCCGAATCAAAATATTTTGCCGTCGGCAAACTCGGTCGCGACCAGATTCTCGATTATCATTTGCGAAAAGGAATGACATTGCAGGAAGTGGAACGCTGGCTCGGACCGTGGCTGAATTATGATCCGACGAAAAATCTTTCTTCAAGTGCGTGCGCGTGCGGTTTGGTTCATTGAAAAAGTGCTGGACGTGAACTGCGCCCGCGCCTATAAAGCACCAACACTTGGAAAGGATTCCATGCCAACCCAAACTCCAGCAGTAAAAATGATTCCGGTGGAAGCCGACTTGTTCGAGTCGGTCGGCTATGTGACCGGCGCTCGCCAGCTTTACATCAAATTTCGCAACGTGCCGACGCTTTGCTTCAACAATGTGCCGGGCTTTCGATATGAAGGGTTGTTGAACGCGCCGCGCAAGGATGCCTACTACACCACCTTCATCAAAAATTTCTTCCTGTCAAAAACCGTCGAACTGCCGCCGCAAATTTGATTCCAACGCGGACTTGTTTTTCACGCCGCGCCGCTTAAATTAGGGGCATGAAGAACGAAGTCGTGCCCGTTCAAATTCGCGGAATCCTGCCCGCCAACAGCGGCTGCGCGCTGTTTGTCGGCAATGACCAGAAAGTTTTTGTCATCAACGTCGAGCCGCAGATGGGCGCGGTCATCGGGATGTTTTTGCGCCAGACGCCGAAGGAACGCCCGCTCACGCACGACCTGATCAATCGCGTTTTTCAAGGCTTCGGCATCAGCGTCGAGCGCGTCGTCATCACCGATCTGAAAAATTCCACCTACTTCGCGCGGCTGATTTTGCAGCAGCAAAATGAACTGCACACCGCGCGGAAAATTGTCGAGCTTGACGCGCGTCCGAGCGATTGTCTCGCCATCGCCGCCGCGCAAAAGAAACCGATTTTTGTGGCATCCACGCTTTTTGATCAGGTCGAGGACATGAGCGAAGTGCTGAACCGCATCAACGAATCCGGCAGCGAAGCCGCCGAATAAAATGCCCGCCGCAAAATCAGTTCCTCCACTCGCGCTCATTTGCGGCGACGACGAATTCGCCGTCAAAAAACGCGCCAAACAAATTTACCAGCAATGGTCCGAGGAACTCGGCGGCATGGACCATGAAATCATTGACGCCTCGGTTTCCAACAGCGGCGACGCGCTGAACGCCATTGCAAAACTTCGCGAAGCCTTGCAAACACTGCCATTTTTCGGCTCCGGCAAAGTCGTCTGGCTGCGCGACTGCAATTTTCTGGGCGAAGAACGCGCGGCTTCCGCGCAGGCCGTCACGGAAACCTTGACGAACTGGCCGACGAACTGAAAAATTTCAAATGGCAAAACGTCCGGCTTCTGATCAGCGCGGGCAAAGTGGACAAGCGCAAAACTTTTTTCAAAACGCTCGATAAAATCGGAACGGTTGAAAATTTTGCGGCGCTTTCGGCGGACGACAAGGATTGGGCCGAACGCGCGGAAATGGCGGCGCGAACGGCGGTTCGCGAACGCAAAAAGGAAATTTCCGAAGAAGCGCTGGCTGAATTGGTCAGCCGCGTCGGCCCCAATGCGCGGCAGCTGGAAAATGAAATTGAAAAACTGTGCTTGTTTGCCGGCGACCGGAAAAAAATTGAATTTGCCGATGTTGCCGCGATTTGTTCGCGCAACAAAACGGCGCGCGCGTTTGCGCTGGGCGACGCGCTGGGCGACCGCGATTTGCCGCGCTTGCTGAAACGGCTGGACGAAGAATTATGGGAAATGAAATTTGATTCACAGAAAATCGGAAATCGGCCTGCTTTACGGTTTGATCGCAAAAGTGCGCGCGATGTTGTTGCTCAAGGAAATGTTGCGCGAAGGCTGGATCAAGCCGACGAACGATTACAACCATTTCAAATCGCAACTGGAGCGCGTGCCGGCGGACAAATTGCCGGCGGACAGAAAGTTCAATCCGCTGGCGCTGAATCCTTATGTGCTTTACAAAGCGCTGCCGCAGGTCAAAAAATACACGCCAGGGCGAACTGGTTCGCGCCATGGATTTGCTGCTGCGCTGCAACCAGCGGCTGGTTTCCAGCGGGCTGGACGAAGCGCTGGTGTTGCAGCAGACGTTGGTGCAAATTGTCGCGCCGCAGGCGGTCGCGGCTTGAAAGTCGAAAATTTATTTCTTAGAAAATGGCAACGTCGTCGGCAAATTTGTCGGTTTTGGTCGGGAAAAATTTCGCCTGCGTGAAAATCGCCGGGCCGCGCCAATTTCACGTTCAGCCCTGATTTCAAGACGCTGCTGGGAGAACTTATGCAAAAAGGCTACGCGCATTTCATCATTGATCTGTCGGAATGCGTGCTGATGGACAGCACGTTTCTCGGCGTGCTGGCGCAGTTTGGGTTGAAATTGAATCCAGCCAGCATGCCGGCCAAACGCGGCATTGAACTGCTGAATCCAAACACGCGCGTCACGGAATTGCTTGAAAATCTTGGCGCGTTGCAACTGTTTCAAGGTCATCAATCGGCACGCTGCAATTGCCCGACGACGTGAAAACCTGCACGCCCGAATCCATCAATCCTACTCACGAGCAAATCACGCGCACCAGCCTGGAAGCGCACCAGACGCTCATGGCGGTGAATCCGGAAAATGTCGCGCGATTCAAGGACGTGACCCAGTTTCTGGCGGAGGATTTGAAGAACCTCAAAAAATGCCAGTGACGGCATGGCGAGATGCTTTATTAAATCGGCTTTATTGTGATGAAAATGAAGCTGAAAATCTCGTTTTTTTTGACCGCCGCTTTGATTGCTGTTTTGCCATTGTTATGCCGAGCGCAAGACGATCTGACTTCAGATGGCTCGACCAATGATGTTCTGAAACTCAAGGATTTGATGGCCACCAACAATGTCGTCACCAACACCGTCGGCATCGTGCTGGTGAAAATTTCTCCCGGAATTTGGATCGGAAAATTTGAAATGATCCAAAAGGCCTACGCAAAAGTGATGGGCAGCAATCCCAGCGCCTTCGGCGGCGACAACAGACCGGTGGACTCGGTAAGTTGGAATGACGCCATGGATTTTTGCAAAAAACTGACGATCATGGAGCAAGGCGACGATCAATTGCCGGACGGTTTCGCCTACTCATTGCCAACCGAGGATCAATGGGCAAAATTGGCTGACGGCGCGTCTTTGAATGACGCCGTGATGAACCTGCCTCCAAATCATTATTCGTCCACCGCACCCGTCGGCACTTTGAAGCCCAATAGTCTTGGCCTTTACGATACGCGCGGAAACGTCATGGAATGGTGCCTTGATTCGCACGATCCATCCTATCGGGTGTTGCGCGGCGGCGCGTGGGACACGGCTGTCGAACCCAGTTCGAGAATTGAATTTCAGAAATTACGCCAAGCCGGGCGACAAGAAAAATGATTACGGCTTCCGCGTCATTCTTCAAGCTGGCGCTTCGAAATAATCAGAACTTCAAGCCGCCGCAGGCGCGGGCGTGCCGAGTCCGGGCAATTTCGGCGGCGCGGGTTTTGGCGGCGCTTCCGGCAACGGCGTTCCGGCCGGCGCGCCCATCATCGGCTCGACTTGAGTCGGCGGCTTGGGCGGCGGCGTGAACTTTCCGGTGCGGACTATTTCCTCAACCTGGCCGCCCTCAAGTGTTTCGTATTCGAGCAGCGCGTTGGCGATCATTTCAAGTTTGTCGCGATTCGCGTTGATCAATTCCTTCGCGCGTTTTGTATCAGCTTCGTCAATGATGCGTTTGACTTCGTCGTCAATTTCCTGCGCGGTCTGTTCGCTGTAATCCTTCGCGCGCGCATCATGTCACGACCGAGAAAAACATATTCGTCGATCCTCGCCGTATTGGACGTTGCCGAGTTTTTCGCTCATGCCCCAGTGGCATGACCATCGCGCGCGCCATGTTGCGTCGCCTGCTGGATGTCCATCGCCGCGCCGGTGGAAATATCGTCCGTGACAATATTCTTCCGCGATGCGTCCGGCCATCGTCATCGATGATCGTGTCAAGCAGTTCCTTCTTGCGCCGCATATTCAACATGTCTTCCTTCGGCAGCGACATCGTGACGCCCAGCGACGGACCGCGCGGAATGATCGTGACCTTGTGCAACGGATGCGTGTGCTCGAGCAAAACATTTACGAGCGCATGGCCGGCTTCATGCCAGGCAGTAGCGCTCTTTTCCTCGTCGGTCATCGCCAGGCTGCGGCGTTCGCGTCCCCAACGGACTTTGTCGCGCGCTTCTTCCAATTCAGGCATGCCGACAAATTTTTTGTTCAAGCGCGCGGCGAGCAACGCCGCTTCATTCAATAAATTCGCCAGTTCCGCGCCGGAATAACCCGGCGTGCCGCGCGCAATGACTGACAAATCCACGGCCGGCTCCAGCTTCACGTTTTTGCGAATGAACCTTCAGAATCGCCTTCGCGCCCGCGCACGTCCGGCAAATTCACCGCGACTTGGCGGTCAAAACGTCCCGGACGCATCAACGCCGGATCAAGCACGTCGGCGCGATTTGTCGCCGCGATGATGATGATTCCTTCCTGCGTGTCAAAACCGTCCATCTCGACGAGCAACGCATTGAGAGTTTGTTCGCGTTCGTCGTTGCCGCCGCCAAGACCATGACCGCGCGAACGGCCGACCGCGTCAATTTCATCAATGAAAATCAGGCACGGCGTGTTTCGGCGCGCCTGCTCGAACATATCGCGCACGCGGCTCGCGCCAACGCCGACAAACATTTCCACGAAATCCGAACCGCTGATGCTGAAAAAGCTCGCGTCTGCTTCGCCCGCGATGGCTTTGGCCAAAAGCGTTTTGCCCGTTCCGGGCGGCCCGACCATCAAAACGCCTTTCGGAATGCGCCCGCCGAGCCGTTGAAATTTTTTCGGATCTTTCAAAAATTCGACCAGTTCCGAAACTTCCTCGATGGCCTCGTCAATGCCCGCCACGTCCTTGAACGTCGTTTTGTTCCGATCCTTCGCGAGCATCCGCGCCTTGCTTTTGCCGAAGCTCAACGCGCCTTTGCCCGCGATCTTGATTTGCCGGATGAAGAAAAACCAAAACAAAACGCCGATGCACCAAAATCGGCACGATGGTTACGAGCATACTCGTCCAGACACGGATTTGGCGCGCTCACCTCGATTTTGTTCGACGGCAATAATTCATCTTGCATTTTCTCCGTGAGCAGCGCATTTGGGACGGTGAACTGAACTTCAACCGGCTTGCCATTGGGTTGCTTGACAACACTCCCGTCTTTGTCCGTCTTGAAAATAGGTGCCGGTGATGTTGCGTCGAGTCGGCAGCGATTGCGGATTGTAACTGATCGTCGCGTGCGCGATCTGGTTGGACTCAAATTTTTGCAAAAATTCCGATTGCGACAACGTGTTGTTGCTTTGGATCGCATGATAATTTTTCACCAACATCAACGCCACAATGCTGCCGATGATGGCAATCCATGCGAGCCATGTGAACGGCGGAATCTTAAAACCGCCGGGCGGTTTTTTCTGCCCGCGATCGTCTTTTTTGTTGTCATTTTCGTCAAACATAATGTCTGTTTTGCACGGCAAGCTAACATGGCATTGGCGCTTTCGCAATCAGCTAATTCTGCTATCTTGGCCATGATGCAATTCGGCTCGCTGACGCTCAAATCCAATCTTTTTCTCTCGCCGCTGGCCGGTTACACCAACCTGCCCTTCCGCCTCGTCGTGCGCGAAGTCGGCGGCGTCGGCCTTTGCACGACGGATCTGGTCAACGCCCGCTCGCTTCTCGAAAAAAATCACAAGGCGCTGAAACTGATTGAAACGCGCCCAGCAGACTCTCCGCTCGCCGTGCAACTTTTCGGCAGCGTGCCGGAAGAAATGCGCGACGCGGCAATCATTCTCGAAAATCTCGGCGTTCAATCCATTGACATCAACATGGGTTGTCCCGTGAAAAAAGTCTGCAAAGTCGGCGGCGGCTCCGCGATGATGACTGAATTGGATAAAACCGCCGCGCTCGTGAAAGACATGGTCGACGCCGTGAAAATTCCCGTCACCGCAAAAATGCGCTTGGGCTGGGACGACGATAATCTGACCGCGCCCGATTTGGCACGCACGTTGGAAGACGCCGGCGTCGCCGCGATTTTTGTGCATGGCCGCACGCGCGAACAAGGATTCGGCGGCACGGTAAATTTATCCGGAATCCGCAAAGTCGTTGAAGCCGTGAAAACAATTCCCGTCATCGGCAACGGCGACATCATCACGCCGCAGGCCGCGAAAAAAATGTTCGACGAAACCGGCTGCGCCGGCGTGAGCATCGGGCGCGGCGCATTTTACGACCCGTGGATTTTCAAACGCACGCTGCAATTCATTTCCAACGGCGAACTTCCGCCCGAACCGCCGTTCTCCGAGCGCACGCGCATCATGTGCCGACATCTGGATTTGATGATTGAAGTTTTTGGCGAGGAACTCGGCTGCCGGATGTTCCGCAAAGTCGCGCCGTGGTATTCCAAGCGATTCGGCCCCTGCCACGAATTCAACAAAAAAATCGTGCAAGTTTCCACGAAAGCGCAATTCGAGGAAATTCTGGAAAATTACATCCGCTGGCGCCGGCAATTTCTCGACGCGCACGGCGAATTGCTTCCCCGATTTCAACAGCCGCCGATGGTTGCGTCCTTCATGCGCGATGAACCGGCTTGCGGGGACGAAGCGGAGCGAAGGCCCGCTTCAACTCAACGCGAACAAATTCCCGTGCCGAAAGGGCCGGTGGAAGTTTGGTGAAATGTTGAATGCAATTTTTCTCGACAAAGCATAACTCTGGCAAACAATAATTTTCTATGCTGCGAATCGGACAATGCTATCAATGGTCAGAACTTCCGGGCAAAGGTCATGGCTACGTTCGATTTGAAAATGGCCATGTTGTTTGTGCAAACTTGAAACCCGAACTGAATCCAGACGCGCCGAAAATTATTTTAGTCGGTCAAGGTCCGTTACGCGAGAAGTGGGCAAGAATGCTTTGTGAACAAGATCGCAATATCGCATTTGAAGTATATCTCAAACAAGCCACTAACAAATGGATGTATCAAGGTGAGTTTGTTGTCGAAAATTGGAGTGAAGCGGCTGACAAAATTCACCAACACGAAGCGAAATCAAAACGCCACGATGTCGTAAGAGTGATTTTTTTAAGGAAAAAATGAATTTATGAAATACTTGAAATGGCTTCTTAACAGTTGGTGGGGCAGACTATTTATTCTTGTCCAGACCGCTTGCTTGATAATTACCATTTATCTTGCAATAAACTTCATCATAAACAGCCATCAAGAAGAAGATAGTGACATTGCGGCTACGTTACACGCAGAAGACGTAAGCAGGGATTTTGGAGAAACGATTCAGCCACCGGATACAGAACATCGTTTTGAGAAAGACATAGACAGAATTAAAAAGAAAAGCAGCGAAGAAAGATTAAGAATACCAACTTATTACTTGCTGACTAATCTGGCATTCCCAGCAATTTGGTGCATAGGTTTATTTATTTGCAAGGGATTACCAGTGAAGCCACCAACCGCAGCAAAATAAATTATTTCCCAATGCAAAACTGGCTGAAGATTGAGTCGGGCAAATCTTCCGTCGCCGCTTTGCCGCGTGTCACGGTTGCAACCATTGACGGATGAATTCTTCCGGCTTGATGGGCTTCGGTTTGTAACCGGCGGATTTCAGCACGTCGAAATGATTGTCCTCCGCGACCACAAAGTTCGCCTCGGAAGCGATGGCGCAATCGCAAAATTTATTGTCGTCCGGGTCAGTTGAAATCACGCTGAAACGGAATTGCGGTTCGACGTGGCGGATGTTGCCGTGAAGTTGCGCGAGCAGTTCCAGCAGCGCCACGACATCGCGCCAGCGTTCCGCGCCGGAAAGCCGCGTGGTGATTTCCTGATATTCGAGCAGGATTTCCGTGGAAACCGCGAGCGTGATCCGGCCATCGAGCAGCGCGCGGAGAATCGGATGAAACGGCTGCTTCCGGCCAAAGATTTGAAGAAAGACGCCGGTGTCGAGACAAACGGTCATGCGTAACGATGTTCCGCGCGAAATTGTTTTACCAATTCAGAAATGCGACGAAACTTGCCCTGTTCGCGGTCTCTGTCGAAGGATTCATTCAAACGGTCGGCAATTTCCTCGGCCTCGACTTGCAGCAAGACGCGATTGAGCAGCGAAAGATGCTCCGCGTCCATGCGCTCGATTTTTTCGTGCAGCACGGGCTTCAATTTTTCCGGCTCGATGTTCAACGGCTGTGCCATAAACTTCGTTGGAAAAACTACCATTTTCCGCGCGCGTTTGCCACTTGAATTTTCGAGCGACTATTTGCCAATGCAAAACTGGCTGAAGATCGAGTCGAGCAAATCTTCCGTCGCCGTCTTGCCGACGATTTCGCCGACGGCGTTGACGGCGATGTGCAAATCCAGCGCCACCAGTTCGAGCGTCGCGTCCGCGCGCAACGCGTCGAGCGTGCGCAACGCGCCCGCGCGCGCGCGACCGAGCGCCTCCTGATGCCGCGAGTTGATCATCACCTGCAACATCCCGGCCTCGATCTTGCCCGCCCAGACCAGATTTTTGATCGCGTCCTTCAACGCTTCAATCCCCTGCCCGCTCAAACAGGAAACGTCAACGGTTGGTGGGGCGAGGCTACTGACGAGCCGTTCGTTTTGGCTCGCGAGGACGCTCGCCCCACCATCTGATAAATTTAATTTCTGTGGCAAATCGGTTTTGTTGCGGACGAGAATCCGTTTCTTCGCGGCGAATTCGGCGAGATAAATTTCATCCGCGCCCGTCAGCGGTTCGCTCGCGTCGAGAACGTGCAAAATCAATTCCGCCTTTTCCAAAGTCTCGCGGCTGCGGCGGATGCCTTCGACTTCAATCTCGTCGCGACCCTCGCGCAAACCGGCGGTATCAATGAACACGACGGGCAGGCCGCGAATGTTCGCCGTCTCCTCAATCGTGTCGCGCGTCGTGCCGGCAATCGGCGAGACGATGGCGCGGTCGTGGCCGAGCAATTGATTGAGCAGGCTTGATTTGCCGGCGTTCGGACGGCCAACAATCGCCGCGCGAATGCCGCGACGCAAAATCTGTCCTTCGTTGGCCGTGCGCAACAATTCGTCCATGAACGCAATTCCATTTTCCAGACGCTTCAGCAATTGCGCCTTCGTGTCCGGCGAAATGTCTTCGTCGGGAAAATCAATGTGCGCCTCGACATGCGCGAGCGTCTTCATCAAGTCGTCGCGCAGTTGATTGATGCGCTGCGATAATTTTCCGGCGAGTTGTTCGTTGGCGGCGGCAAGTGCAAGTTCCGTGCGCGAGTGAATCAAATCGGCAACGGCCTCGGCTTGCGCGAGATCAATGCGTCCGTTGAGAAATGCGCGGCGCGTGAATTCGCCGGGTTCGGCGAGCCGCGCGCCGTTTTCCAAAATTGTGTCCAGCACAAGTTTCGCGGGCAAAATGCCGCCGTGACAGGAAATCTCGACTGTGTCCTCGCGCGTGAAAGTGCGCGGCGCGCGCAAAACCGCGAGCAGGACTTCATCAATCACTTCGTCAGTGGGACAGGCATCTTGCCTGTCTGGTGATTTGACAGGCGAGACGCCTGTCCCACTATTTTTCGCGCGAACAATTTTTCCGAAATGAATTGTGTGCGAAGTCGCGGCGGAAGGTTTGACGGAATTTTTCCCGACGGACAGAAAGATTTTATCGGCGACGGCAAATGCTTCCGCGCCGGAAATGCGGACGACGGCCAGTCCGCCTTCGCCGAGCGGCGTGGCAATCGCGGCGATTGTGTCGTCAAACATGGCGGCAATTTCCAATCTGATTTTCCGCGTCGCGGCCTTCGAGAAACAGCCGCGCTTTTTCGTAACTTTTCTTGTGCAGATAATGCAACAATGTCGGATCAGTTTCGCGCGGCAATTGCCTCGTCAATTCATCCAGACGCGAAAAAATCGGCAGCAGATTCGGTTTTGGATTCGCCGTCGGCATGGATTTGACGGCGGCGGCCAATTCAATCAGCGCGTTCAGCAACTTTTTTTCGAGCGAATTTTCCACAAACGGATTTTATCGCTCATTCGCACACTGGCAATAAAATCCGCTTTCGCTAAAACCGCGCGCGTGATTTACTGACGCCGTGAACGTGAACCTCGGCATCTGGAGCGCGCTGACGAAAATCGTCGTCGGCCTCGTCGTGCTCGCCATTCTGCTGCTCATCGGCATGTGCTACCTGCCGCTCATCCATCAAAACGAGCGGATGCGCGCGGACATTTATCAACTCGATCAGCAATTGCAACAGGAAGAGCAAAAATCCAAGCAGCTTCAGGCCGAAATCGAGGCGTTGCGCAACGATCCGAAAACCGTCGAGCGATTGGCGCGCGAAAAACTCGGCTACGCCAGGCCGGATGAAACGGTGATTCGATTTGAAACGCCCGCGACGAACGTGCCGCCGGTTCGTTTGCAATAGAAAAGGTTGCCAGGAAATCGTAAAAATTCAGTTAATTTGTTTGAACAGTTTTATGCTGAATCATTCCAATGCTTATATGAAA
This sequence comes from uncultured Verrucomicrobiae bacterium, assembly GCA_963746345.1. Classification (GTDB taxonomy): domain Bacteria; phylum Verrucomicrobiota; class Verrucomicrobiia; order Limisphaerales; family UBA11358; genus UBA11358. The sequence goes on along the minus strand of CAVVAN010000004.1, from coordinate 310,195 downwards.
ACGAAAACCTTGGTTTTGTTTGCAGCTTTTACTTTTGGATTAGCATCAGTTCAGGCGTGGGCGCAAACCGATTTGAAAGACTCCGCATCGCAGTCCCAGCCGGTTATTGTTAATTACGCTCCCGACCACAACCAAGCCTTCTTGATAACCAATAATACTGATAAGACCTTGTCATTAACGCTCTCAAAGATTGAGGTGCAAGTAGGCTCTGAATGGAAGGTTTATTCTGAACCCACAGAGCCTGGTCCGAGGCTGCTCTATTTTATGCACACAAAAAACAAGAGCAATGTGGGCTGGCTAACGCCTCACGAAGCAGGTTATGGCAAATTGCTAGCGCAGAAAATCTCGTTGCCGAAAGATGGTGTTTGGAGGGCGAAATTTATTGTCGAAGAGCGGTTGACAGGCCAAGAGGCCATTGAAACGGCTGCCAAACATCCAGTGCCTTCTAGTTTTTTAGATGGCTCATCATATTATTCCTATGGACATCCGCATATAATCTACAGCGAAGAAGTTCGGCCATTATAATTGTAGTCCAGTCCAGCTTTGAAAATTTTCACGCCAAACTGATTCATTCAAAAAACAAAACGGCGTGGTTCATCACCACGTCATTTTTCGTTTCTAAATTTTCCGCGAATCATTCCGCTATTTTTTTCTTCGTGAAGATGTGCGTCGCGTGGCCGTAATAGGCGTCCGCGCATTCCATCAACGTCTCGGACAACGTCGGGTGCGGGTGGATGGTCAGCGCGATGTCCTCGACCGTCGCGCCCATTTCCATGGCCAGCACGGCCTCGGCGATCAGTTCGCCCGCGCCCGCGCCCGTGATGCCCACGCCGAGCACGCGGTCGGTTTCGGGATCAACGATCATTTTCGTCACGCCGTCCGTGCGGTCGAACGTCAGCGCGCGGCCCGACGCCGACCACGGAAATTTCGCGACTTCGTATTTCACGCCTTTTTCCTTCGCCTCGGTTTCGGTCAAACCGCACCAGGCGATTTCGGGATCGGTGAACACGACGGCGGGAATCACGCTGTCGAACGCGCTGCTCTCGCCGGTGATGTCTTCGACGGCGATGCGCGCCTCCTTGTGCGCCTTGTGCGCGAGCAAAATGCCGCCCGCGATGTCGCCGATGGCGTAAATCGCCGGGTCGCTCGTCTGCTGCTGCGCGTTGACCTTCACGAAACCGCGTTCGTCGAGTTCGACCTTCGTGTTTTCCAGGCCGAGGTCCTTGCTGTTCGGCACGCGCCCGACGGAAACCAAAACGCGGTCGTAAAGTTCGGCAAATTTTTCGCCGTTGTATTCGGATTCGACTTTGATCTGTTTTCCGACGGTGGCCATTTTTGTGACTTTGGCCTTCAGGCGGATTTCCTTGAACATTTTTTTTGCGTTGGCCACGACGGGCCGCGCCAGATCCGGATCCGCGCCGGCGAGAATCGCATCCATCGCCTCGACCACGACGATCTTGCTGCCGAGCGCGGCATAAACCGTGCCCAGTTCCATGCCGATGTAACCGCCGCCGACGACGAGCAGATTTTCGGGAATGTCTTCGATCTCCAGCGCCTCGGTCGAAGTCATCACGCGCGGATTGCCGAGGTCAAACGCCTTGGGCATCGCGGGCAATCGAACCGACCGCGAGAATCGCCTGCTCGTATTCGACGAATTGCTGGCCCTGCTCCGTCTCGACGCGCAATTTGTTCGAGCCTTCAAAATAACCGCGCCCGGCGATGACCTGCACGCCGCGCATTTTCGCGAGCGTCGCCACGCCGCCGCTCAATTTGGCGATGATGGAATCTTTCCACGCGCGCAATTTGTCCACTTCCATTTTCGGCTCGGCGAACGTGATGCCGCGATGCGCCGATTCGCGCGCGTTGACGATCTGATGCGTCGCGTAAAGCAGCGCCTTCGACGGAATGCAGCCGCGATTCAGGCAGACGCCGCCGAGCTTTTTCTCCTTCTCGATGAGAATGACTTTTTTGCCCAGGTCCGCCGCGTAAAACGCCGCCGCATAACCGCCGGGGCCGGCGCCAACAACCACGATTTCTGTTTTGATCGAATCCATACAAATTAAATCTTCACAACTTCTTCGTCGAAATTTTCAAACGCCTTCACCAAATCCACCGTGAACCGCGCCGCCGCGCCGCCGTCCACCACGCGATGATCGTAGCTAATCGCCAACGGCGTCATCATGCGCGCTTCGACCTTGCCGTCGCGCACGACCGGCTTCAGCGCGCCGCGACCGAGGCCGAGAATCGCGACTTCCGGCAGATTGACGATCGGCGTGAAATGCGCGCCGCCAATCGCGCCCTGATTGGAAATGGTGAACGTGCCGCCTTTCATTTCATCGGCGGAGATTTTCCGGTCGCGCGCTTTTGCGGCGAGCGATTCCAATTCCTTCGCCAGATCGAGCATGGATTTTTTGTCCACGTCGCGGATGACCGGAACCATCAAGCCCTGATCCGTGTCCACCGCGATGCCGAGATGAATGTATTCCTTGATGACGATTTCGTTCGCGACTTCGTCGAGGCTCGAATTGAAAATCGGATGCTTCTTCAAAGTTTCCGCGACCGCTTTCAAAATAAACGGCGTGAGCGTGAGCTTGACGCCCTTCTTCTCGTAAGCCGCCGCGAATTTTTTCCGCAACTCGCCAAGCTTCGTGAAGTCCGCGTCGTCAAACTGCGTGACGCGCGGAACGGAATTCCAGCTTTCCGCCATGCGCCGCGCGATGACTTTGCGCAATGGCGTGACCGGCTTTTTGCTGACCGGCCCCCACTGCGAGAAATCAATTTGCACTGGCGCGGGCTTCGCCGAAGCAGCACTTGCGGCAACAGTCGCTGGTTTTGACGCCGCTTTAACGAGGCGTTGAATGTAAGCGCGCACGTCGCCGACGACAATGCGTCCGCCCGCTTCGCTGCCACGGATTTTTCCGAGATTGATGCCAAGCTCGCGCGCCATTTTGCGAATGGACGGCGACGCAGCGACATTTTCATCCGAAATTTCTTCTTCGACTTCGGCAGATTCCTCGACGACTTCTTCCGGTTCCGGCGCAGCCTGCGCGACAACTTTTTTCGCCGCCGGTTTTGGCGCAACCGCGGCCACCGGTGCCGCAGCGGGCTGGCCACTTTCCGTGATCGTGATGAGCCTCGCGCCGACGCCGACGCGGTCGCCGGATTTCACATGCACCTTGGCGACGACGCCCGCGCCCGTGGACGGGATCGAGGCGACGGCCTTTTCATTTTCCAATTCCAGAATCGCCTGGTCCTTCGCGACCGTGTCACCTTCTTTGACGAAGATGTTGACCACGACGCCCGAATCTGCGCCTTCACCGAGCTTGGGAAGTTTTACATCCATAAATTAACAAGCAGACAGCTTGCAGAAAAATATCCCTGCTTTCCAGAAATAATTTCAAGAAGAAGCTGCGCGAACCCTTCAAATAAGCTGCGGCTGGATTTTTTCCGGGTCAACGCCGAGGTCTTTGATCGCCTGCGCGACGACTTCGCGTCCGATGAGATTTTTTTCAGCCAGCGCGTAAAGCGTGCCGATGACAGTGCTTTCCGCGTCCACTTCAAAAAACCGCCGCAGCCGCGCGCGCGTGTCGCTGCGGCCAAAGCCGTCCGTGCCGAGCGTGAACAATCCGCCGGGAACCCACGGCGCAATCTGGTCGGGCACGGTGCGGATGTTGTCGGAAACGGCGACGAATGCGCCCTGCTCTTTCGCCAGCAAGATTTTCGACGTAAGATTTTTTTCGGCGGCTCGGTCGGGTGCAGCATGTTCCAACGCTGGCAGCGAATGGCATCCGTGCGGAGCAGTTTGTAACTCGTCGCGCTCCAGACATCGGCGCTCACACCGTATTTTTCCGCGAGAATGTTCTGCGCCTTCAGCGCGGATTGATAGATCGGTTCCGCTGCCGAAAATGTGCGCCTTGATTTTTTTGCCTTCCGCGCCGGGCTTGAATTTATACAAGCCTTTCAAGATGCCGTCTTCGCACGCCCGCAGGCATCGGCGGCATGCGCGTAATTTTCGTTGTAGAGCGAGAGGTAATAGAAAATTTCCTCGCCTTCGACATACATCCGGCGCAATCCGTCGGCGATGATGACCGCGAGTTCAAACGCGAACGCCGGGTCGTAAGGCAGGCAGGTCGCAATTGTGCTCGCGTGCAGCAGGCTGTGGCCGTCCTGATGTTGCAAACCTTCGCCGTTGAGCGTCGTGCGTCCGGAGGTCGCGCCGAGCAAAAAGCCTTTTGCCCTGATGTCGCCGGCGAGCCAGAATTGGTCGCCGACGCGCTGCGGGCCGAACATCGAGTAATAAATGTAAAACGGAATCATCGGCACGCCATGAGTGGCGTAGCTCGTGCCCGCGGCGATGAACGACGCCATCGAACCGGCCTCGCTGATGCCTTCCTCCAGAATCTGGCCGTCCTTCGCCTCGTGATAATAAAGCAGCGATTCCTTGTCCACCGGCTCGTAAAGCTGGCCTTTGGACGAATAAATGCCGATCTCGCGGAACAACGCGTCCAGGCCAAACGTGCGCGCCTCGTCGGGAATGATCGGGACAATATTCCGGCCGATGCCTTTGTGCCGCAGCAAAGCGCGCAGCACGTTGCCGAAACGCCGTGGTCGTGGAGATTTCCGAGTTCGACGCTTTGAAAAAGTCGGCAAAATAATCCAGCTTCGGCACGTCGAGCGTGACGGGCTTGAATTTGCGCGCCGGCAGAAAACCGCCGAGCGTTTTGCGCCGTTCAAGCAGATATTTGATTTCCGCGCTGTCCGGCGGCGGACGATAAAACGGCGTTTCCGCAATCACGTCGTCGGTGATCGGAATGTCGAAACGCCCGCGAAATTCGCGCAGTTCCTTTTCGTTCATTTTTTTCTGGTTGTGCGTGATGTTGCGGCCTTCGCCCGCTTCGCCGAGGCCGTAACCCTTGACCGTCTTCGCCAGAATCACCGTCGGCTGGCCTTTGTGTTCCATCGCGGCCTTGTAGGCCGCATAAACTTTTTTCGTGTCATGGCCGCCGCGCAGCAACTTGTGAATCTGCTCGTCGGTCAAATGATTCACCAGTTCGAGCAGTTCGGGATATTTGCCGAAGAAATGTTTGCGCGTGTAGCTGCCCGGCTCGACGGAATATTTTTGATATTCGCCGTCCACGCATTCTTCCATGCGCTTGAGCAACAGGCCGGACTTGTCGCGCGCGATGATCTCGTCCCATTCGCTGCCCCAAATCACTTTGATGACGTTCCAGCCCGCGCCGCGGAAAAGTCCTTCGAGTTCCTGGATGATTTTTCCGTTGCCGCGCACCGGGCCGTCGAGCCGCTGCAAATTGCAGTTGATGACCCAGATCAAATTATCGAGACTTTCGCGCGCGCCGAGCGTGATCGCGCCGAGCGATTCCGGTTCGTCCGATTCGCCGTCGCCGACGAAACACCAGACCTTCGGCTCTTCGTCCAGATAATCAAGCCGCGCGCCTTCAGGTAACGGTTGAACCGCGCCTGATACAGCGAACATGATCGGGCCAAGTCCCATCGAGACGGTCGGAAACTGCCAGAATTCCGGCATCAAATACGGATGCGGATACGACGACAGCCCGCCGCCTTCCGCGAGTTCCTGCCGGAAATTTTGCAGATGCGTCTCGCTCAATCGGCCTTCGAGAAAGGCGCGCGCATAAATGCCCGGCGCGGCGTGGCCTTGAAAATAAACCATGTCGCCCGTGAAATTTTCCGACGCGCCGCGGAAAAAATGGTTGAAGCCAATTTCGTAAAGCGTCGCCGCCGAGGCATAGCTGGAAATATGTCCGCCGACATTCGTCGTGGAGTTCGCCTTGACGACCATCGCCATCGCGTTCCAGCGCATCAAACTCTTGATGCGGCGTTCCACGCGCCAATCGCCGGGATATTTCGGCTGTCGTCCGCGACTGGAATCGTGTTGAGATAAGGCGTTGTCAATCCTGACGACGGGCGCGGCACCGAGCGCAATTGATCCGCGAGTTTTTCGAGCAGTTGCGCTGTGCGTTCCGGCCCTTGACTTTGCAAAGAAAGTTCAAAAACCGATTGCAGCGATTCGCCCCATTTGTCGCCATTGCCGTTGCCCGACGGCGAAGCGGAGTGGGAGCGCGAACCGTAAATTTCTTTTTTCTCGATGTTCACTGTGTTAATCAATTCTTTCTGGCACGCAAAAGCGCGCAGATAAATAAAACCCAACTTGAGCGACAATGCCAGTCAAATCAACGCCGCAAAAATGAAGCATCTCGACCTCACGCTCCCCTCGCCCGCTGAAAATCTTGCGTGCGACGAGGCGCTGCTTGATTGGTGCGAGGAAAATGGCGGCAAAGAAATCCTGCGTTTTTGGGAATCGTCTAAAACTTTTGTCGTCGTCGGCTATGCGAATAAAATTGCGACGGAAGTGAATGTTGAAAACTGCCGTGCAAGGCAAATCCCGATTTTCCGGCGCTGTTCCGGCGGCGGAACAGTTTTGCAAGGCGCTGGCTGCTTGAATTACGCACTCATTCTGCGAATCGCCGAAAATTCTCCGCTCGCGAGCATTTCCAGCGCAAACCAATTCATCATGGAACAAAATCGCAAAGCGATTGAGTCAGAAGTCAGAAGCCAGAAGTCAGAAGCCGGAATTTCAATTCGTGGACATACGGATTTAACCTTCAGCCTTCAACCTTCAACCTTCAACAAGTTCAGCGGCAACTCGCAGCGCCGCAAAAAAAACTTCCTGCTTTTCCATGGAACATTTCTTTTGGATTTCAACCTTGCGCTCGTCGAACATTTTTTGAAGATGCCGTCGAAGCAGCCGGATTATCGCCAAAGCCGCAGCCATGAAAATTTTCTGAAAAATCTAAACTTGTCCGCCGACGCCGTTAAAGCCGCGATGCAAATATTTTGGAAAACCGATTCGGTTCTGAAAAATCCGCCACTGGAAAAAATTTCCAAATTGGCGAAAGAAAAATATGCAACGCGCGAATGGAATTGGAAATTTTAGCCGCCTGCCGCCATTCCAACTCCCGTTCCCGGCTCGGTCTGACTTTTCGGGTCGAGCAACTCGTCAATTTTCTTTTTATCCAGTCCGGAAATTTCCAGCGCCACTTCGCGCACAGTGCGATTTGTTTCATAAGCGACCTTTGCGATTTTCGCCGCTTTGTCGTAGCCGATTTCCGGCGCAAGCGACGTGCACATCGCCAGACTTTTCTCGATGTTGCTTTCGCACTTTTGCCCATCGGCTTCCAAACCGGAAATGCAGCGGCGCGAAAAAACCCAGCTCGCGCTCGTCAGCAAATCAATTGACTGAAGCAAATTGTGCGCGGCGACCGGCAGCATCGTGTTCAGTTCAAAATTTCCGAACGTGCCCGCGAACGTTACCGCCGCGTCGTTGCCGATGACTTGCGCGCCGACTTGAATCACCATTTCGCACATCACCGGATTCACTTTGCCCGGCATTATCGAAGAACCCGGCTGCGTCGCGGGCAATTTGATTTCGCCCAAGCCGCAGCGCGGACCGGAACCAAGCCAGCGAACATCGTTCGCAATTTTAATCAAACTTACCGCGACGGTTTTCAATGCGCCGCTTGCTTCAACGAGCGCGTCAATCGCGCCCTGCGCTTCAAAATGATTTGTCGCCTCGCGCAAATTTAATTTCGTTTCGCGCGCGATTCCTTCAATTGTGCGTCGTGAAAATTCCAAATGCGTGTTGATTCCCGTTCCAACCGCCGTTCCGCCGAGCGGCAATTCGCCCAGATTTTTTTCGAGAGATTTCAACCGCGCGATTCCGTGTTCAATCTGACTCGCGTAACCGGAAAATTCCTGGCCGAGGCGAATTGGCGTCGCGTCCTGCAAATGCGTGCGGCCAATTTTCAAAATCGAATCAAACTCCTTCGCCTTTTTGTCGAGCGATGAATGCAATTCTTCCAGCGCGGGAATTAAATTGTGAACGATGCCGTCGAGCGCGGCCAAATGAATTGCGGTCGGAATCACGTCGTTGGACGATTGCCCGCGATTGACGTGGTCGTTCGGGTGAACCGATTTGTCGCCGCGCTTGCCGCCGGAAATTTCGCACGCGCGGTTCGCAATCACTTCGTTGGCGTTCATGTTCGTCGAAGTGCCGGAGCCGGTTTGAAAAATGTCCACGACAAATTGCGAATCCAATTTTCCCTCAATGACTTCCTGCGCCGCTTTTTGAATTGCGTCGGAAATATGTTTCGGCAGCAAATCCAACGATGTATTTGCGACGGCGGCGTATTTTTTAATCAAGCCAAGCGCGCGGATGAATTGTCGCGGAAAGCGCAAATTGCTGATGGGAAAATTTTCGACCGCGCGAGCCGTTTGCGCGCCGTAATAAGCGTCGGCGGGAATTTGCATTTGCCCCATCGAATCGGATTCAGTTCGGAAATTGTTCATGGCCGAAAAGTCTAGCGACATTGCGAAATTCCACAAAAACAAATTTGACCGCCGTATTTTCTGCGCTTCAATTAGGTTTGTGCAAGACCACGTGGCAAATCCGCCGTCCAAACCGCTGATGGTTTTCGACGGCGATTGCAATTTCTGCAAGTTGTGGATTCGCCGCTGGCAACAGTTGACCGGCGATACCGTGGATTATCTGCCATCACAAGATTCACAAATCGCGGAACAATTTCCAAAAATCCCGAGCGCGCAATTCAACACAGCCGTCCAATTGATTGAAACAAGTGGTGAGATTTTTTCCGGCGCGGAAGCGGTCTTTCGCGCACTGGCAAAAAATCCGAAGCGCCAAAGATTTTTGCGCTGGTATAAAAAATCGCGCGCGTTCACCAAACTTTCGGAAGCCGCTTATCGCTTTGTCGCGCGGCATCGTTCGTTTTTCTCGCGGCTTTCGGGAACATATCCGTAGCAAAAATTAAAGATTCCAAAAGTTGTTCTCGACAAATTTTTTCCCCTCATTTCAAATAGCGCAAATGGCGAAAACCAAACGCATCGGCATTCTCACGGCGGGCGGCGACAGCCCCGGCCTCAACGCCGCCATTCGCGGCGTCGGCAAAACCGCGCTCGGGTTTTACGGCATGGAAATCATCGGCTTTCGCGACGGCTTTCGCGGCCTCGTCGAAGACCGGCGGCTCAAACTCGATAAGTCCGCGCTCGCCGGCATTCTCACCGTCGGCGGCACCATCCTCGGCACCAGCCGCGACAAGCCGCACCGCATGCTGATTGACGGGCGCACGCGCGACATGACCAACGTCATCTGTCGAAAATTACGAAAAATACGGGCTCGACGCGCTCGTCTGCCTCGGCGGCGGCGGCACGCAAAAAAATGCGCTGCGCCTGCACGAGGCCGGACTTGAACATCATCACGCTGCCCAAAACGATTGATAATGACGTGGCGCTGACCGATGCGACTTTTGGTTTTGCCACCGCGCTGGACATCGCGACCGAGACGATTGACCGGCTGCACAGCACCGCGCACAGCCATCATCGCATCATCGTCGCCGAAATCATGGGGCATCGCGCGGGCTGGCTGACGCTGGGCGCGGGCATCGCGGGCGGCGCGGACGTGATTTTGATTCCCGAAATTCCTTACGACGTGGAAAAAATCGCCGACGCCATCAAACCGCGCAGCCGGCACGGAACGAATTTCAGCATCGTCGCCGTGGCCGAAGGCGCGATGAGCATTGACGACGCGCGCGCGCTTTTGCCGCCGCGGAGAAGAAATCGGAACGCGCCCGCACGTTGCACGACAAAAAAGAGGCGAAGGTCGAACTCGCCGCGCTGGAATGTCACGGCACACCGGCAACACCATGCGGCTGGCGAAACAACTGGAAGAACTCACGCAGCTCGAATCGCGCGTCACGATTCTCGGCTATGTCCAACGCGGCGGCACGCCCTCTGCCGCCGACCGTCTGCTCGCCACGCGGCTCGGCAGCGCGTGCGCGGATTTGATCCACGAAGGCGTTTTTGGCGTGATGGTGGCCGCGCGCGGCGACGGCACGGAACCCGTGCCGCTGGAAAAAGTCGCCGGCAAACGCAAAATCGTCCCGCCCGACCATCCGTGGATTGAAACCGCCCGGCACGTCGGGACTTGTTTGGGAGATTAACTGTAGCCCCATCACTTTTTACGGCATGAATTGTTTTATCAAGTCGTTTCCTTGTGCTTCGTCATATTGTTTGAAATCCGAATCAGGAATCGCCAGCAGCTTATCAACGTTCTCAATTTTTATTTTTTGCCGGAGCATCAAAGAATCGTCGAGCAGGTGATATTCAATAAGTTCTTTGGTCGGGCCAAAAATTGTCATCGTCACTGCGGGCATACTATATTCAGGGCGTGTTTTAAGAGGGATTGACCCCCATGAGATTACATAGATCGGCAATAGCACTTTTGTTTTGTCCACGGGCGTCAGACTGCCATCGGAATTTTTGTAATAAAACTTTTGCGTGATATTGCATGGATATTTTTGTTCCATCGTCTGCGTATCCACGCCCAGATTATTGAGCCAAGAAATTGCGAGCGTATGAACTTGGTTCGTATCAATATGTGAAATCATTTGCGCCCATTCAATTTGATGCTGCCTTATATTGTCCTGCGGTCGAAATTCCCATTGCCAAAAATTAGCAAGATGGTCGTGTCCAAAACCAAAAAAGTATTTTTCAGTTTGAACGCCTCCGCTAAAACCCAAAAGCCGAGGCGGAGTAACGCTGCATCGTGATAACATGATGTTGGTCAATGTGAGCGGCTGATCTAACGGCAATTGTGTCTGTTGGACGAAAAGATTGCAGTTCGTCAGCATGACTGCCAGCGCCACAAATTTATATGCCGCAGTAATGGTGAGTTTTCCTTTTGCGGCTGCGATTGCGGCTAATGTATCAACTGAATTTGTCATGTGTGGTTAATCAATTCCTTCCAGCCGAAATAGACCATCCAAGCCGGAAACAATGAAAGAATTATGGCGACAATTTTTTGAGGATATGATCCGCGAATGATTACGGGCAGCAAAAATAAAATGGTAACGATTGGAATGAAAATAAATAAGAATTTCTTCACCGTATCACTAAATGCCAGACCTGCTTCTAACCCACCGCCTCCTATCGTAAAATAAACCAAAAAGCCTAATTGAAGAATTAGGGCTACAATAAAACGAATAGGCGCATGAAGCGACGGTCGCTTGGGATTTTGAGCATCGCCATTCGGAATGTTGTTAGAACGGTTTTTGAAGATCATAACATCCAGAAATTTTCCATGCATCTGCGCCATCTGATCCTGTGAATCCATACGAACTCGCGGTAGCATTAAAATCATCCATACAGGAATTAAGCGAGTATCCGGCCATCCAATCTCCGAAAAGTGTTCCGACAACATTTGCATATTCAGTGTGGTAATATCCAGTAACATCAGCGCCTCCTGGTAGAAAAATCAATTTTGTCCAACCGACAAAGGCATTCGGTTGTCTGCCTACATTTACATAGCTGGCAGTAGAATCCGCAGTCCCATTTGCAGAAAATGTCACGCCGAAAGCGTTCGCCCAAGTCTGTTCATACGTCTCGCATCCCATCAAAACGGTGAAATAATAGGGGTGCTTGTTTTGCCGCGGCGTCTTTGGTGATGAAAGCGCGGCTAAATTGCCAAGCAATTTTTGAGTATCAGGTGCATCAAGAGAGGAGTGCTTTTCTTGTCAAATCCGCGCCGTGGGCGGCAGCACGGGTTATTCCGATTGGAGTGACCCTGTCAGCCACATGGTGATGTAAAATGTGATGGCATGAGGCAACAGGCGATGCTCCCTTCTTGCATTGCCTGTTGCCCTCCTGCTTTAGCTCTTGATTACCGTCGCTCCTGCCGCCGGACGCGAAACAAAAATGGTCGCTTCAATTCCGGTTTTCGTTTTGTAATCGGCTGGCAATTTTTTTGGAGATGGCTTCGACCGATTCCGTTTTCACCAGCGCCACCGCGCAGCCGCCAAAGCCGCCGCCGGTCATGCGGCAGCCATAAACTCCGCCTTTGACGCCGATGGCTTCGGCGATTTCCACGACCGCATCCAGTTCCTTGCAACTCACTTCGTAATCGTCGCGCAGCGAATCGATGGCTCGCATACATGAATTCGCCAGACCGTCGGCCAGTCTGAAGCGCGAATGCGCTTCGGCGGCGTGAACGGTGCGTTCAATTTCGCCGATGACATGGCGCGCGCGGCGGAAAACGACTTCGTCCATTTTGCCTTTGGCGTTTTCAAGCATGGCCGCCGTCGCATCGCGCAAGGACGGAACACCCAGATTTTTTGCGGCGGTTTCGCATTGCGCGCGGCGCTGGGCGTATTCGCCGCCGCTCAGCTCATGTTTCACGTTCGTGTTGATGATGAGCAGTTCGACGGAGGGATCGCTCATCGGCACGAGTTCGGTCTTGCGCGAGCGGCAATCGAGCAGCAGCAGATGGTTTTCGCGTCCCATCACGGAAATAAATTGGTCCATGATGCCGCACGGAACGCCGGCAAATTCATGTTCGGCCTTCTGGCAGAGCAACGCTTTTTCGACGGGATCAATTGTTTTGCCGGTCGCGGCTTCAATCAAAGTGGCGGTGCAGACTTCGAGCGCGGCGCTGCTGCTCAATCCGCCGCCCAGCGGCACGGTGGAATGCAACGCGACATCCAGCGCGGGAATTTTTTGCCCGCGATTCTGAAAACCGGCGAGGACGCCACGAATGTAATTGGACCATTTCGGCTGAGCCTTTGGTGACGGGCGCGGAAATTTCAATCGCAGCAGTTTCCTTGAACTGTGCGTCGTAAATGGAAATTTTCCCGGGCGCGGCGGCAGTGTCAGCAGCCATGACGGCGTAGCGTTCGATGGCCATCGGCAGGACGAAGCCGTCGTTGTAATCCGTGTGTTCGCCGATGACGTTGACGCGGCCGGGCGCGGCGACGATCCAGCGCGGCGGTCGCCCGTAAGTTTTTTGAAATTGTTGCGGCGATGCGCCGCGAGAGTTCGGAAAGGTTCATGTAAAAATAAAATTGCGCCGGAGAATACAAAATTCCGGCGCATTGAAAAATTAAATTTTTCAGGCTTCGATGGCGGATTTTTCTTTCCGCGCATCGCGCCGAGCAGCATCAACACGCCGAAGACAAGCAGCACGATGCCCCAGATGAGATTGATGTTGATGCCGAGCGAGACGAGAACCGGAACTGTTGAGCGTGCCGTAACCGAGGAGCAGCACGCCAATAAGCGTGAACATGAGGCCAATCGGCCAGCGAATATCAAGTCCCATAAATTTAGTTCCTTTCGTAGTTCAGGTTCACCAGAAAATAATGTTAAGAATGGCGCAAACAATCAGCAACACGACGCCCACGACGGCGGGCCTCTGATAAATCGGGATGTTGTTGTCCACGATTTTCGGCGTGAGCGAATAGACCAGGCCTTTCAATTGTTCATCGGTCTTGGTGCGCCGGGTGGCAAGTGAAATCACCAGCGTGAATGTGAAACAGATGGTAAACGCGAACGAGGCGAGCCAGAAATTCTGCGCCATTGATGAAGGAAATTCATATAGCTTGTGTCCAAGCCAACCGCCCTTTGCCTTCTGCAACTGTAAGGCCATGAATAACTGCTGAACGCGCCGATGCCACAAAAAAGACCGATAAAACGCGCCCGTGCCGGTTGTGCGCTTCCAGAACATGCCGAGCAAAAACGTGGCGAACAGCGGCGCATTTACAAAACCGAACACGAGTTGGATGATGTCCATTGCGTTGTTATACATCGAGGCAAAATACGCCGCGCCGATGCTCAATATAATTCCAACGACTGTAATGAATTTGCCCATCCAGAAAAAATGCCGGTCACTCGGTTCGTTAAGAGTAATAACAACACTTTCCTTTCGCCCGTCCGAATACTGAATCGTATGCGGACGAGGCACATCAACAAGATTACGACGAGTGCTCTGATAAAGATCGTAAGTGAATACGGTGTTGAACGCGGTGACGTTGCCGGCCATGCCGGACATGAATGAAGCGAGCAATGCCGTCAGCGCCAGGCCGAGCAATCCGGGCGGACAATATTTTTTCACCAGCGAAAGAATGACGCCATCGTAATCATTTTCGGCAATGCTGTTGTAAAGTCCCTGCTTGATCTGCTCGTCGGAAAGTTTTTCGCCGCATGTCGGCGGCAACAAGCGAAGTTATTTTTGCGGCATCCACTTTTTCTCCGAGCGCGTCACCTACCGCTTGCGACCGCAGCGTCGGCTTGCGCCGGATTCGCGCTTTTTACCGCATCAACGGCTTTATCGTAATTTGCCGGCGAAATAATCGGCGGCGGGATGCGATAATTTTTGTCGGGCATTCGAGGTCAGCGCGACGGCAATCATGCCGGGCACGATGACGAGGAACGGGAAAAACATTTTCGGCACGGCGGCGACGAGCGGCGTGTTGCGCGCGGCGGTCATGTTTTTTGCCGCCATCGCGCGCTGGACGACCAGGAAATTGGTGCACCAGTAACCGAACGAAAGCACAAATCCAAGACCGAAAACCATCGCAAAAATATCCACGCCCATCGGATTGTGCGCCGGGACCGGCGAGCACCGGCTTCCATGCGCTCGACCAGGCATCGGCGGCAAAACCGATTGATTCGTCGCAACGGTTTGCAACGACTGATTCATCGCGTGCCAGCCGCCCACGTCTTTCAAGTCCAAGATAAACGACCGGCGCGAAACCGAGCACGATCATGAAAAATTGCAGCACTTCCGTGTAAATCGCCGAGGTCAGTCCGCCTTTCAAAACGTAAATCAACACGACGCCGGAGCAAATCCACAAGGCGATATTGTAATTCCAACCCAGCAATTGGTTCAGCAATTTCGCCAGCGCGTTCATGGAAATGCCGGAGGCAAAAATGGTCATCACCGCGAAGGCGATGGAATTCAGCGCCCGGACACGTTCGTCAAAACGCATTTTCAAATATTCAGGAACGGAACGCGCCTTGGAGCCGTAATAAAACGGCATCATGAACACGGCGAGAAAGATCATCGCCGGAATCGCGCCGACCCAATAAAAATGCGCGGTGGCGATGCCGTATTTCGCGCCGCTGGCGGCCATGCCGACGAGTTCGAGCGCGCCGAGATTTGCCGAAATGAACGCGAGGCCGGTGACCCACGTCGGAATCGAGCGCGCGGACGTGAGAAAGTCCGACGACGTTTTCATGTAGCGCGCGAGCATCCAGCCGATGCCAATAACGAAGGCGACGTAGGCGAGGAGAATCGTGTAATCAACCCAGGCAAGGTGAATTGGTTGCATAAGATTTTCGGAGGGTTTAGCAACTTGAATCAATAAAGTCAATTAAATTACTTTCGTTTATTTACAAAGCTCCAATTCATGGCCTTCAAAAAGTTTGCGGAGAATCGAACCGGAACTGGACTGTCCGCGTCTGGTTTTGTAGTTTTGCGCAGCCAATGTCTGATTCAAATCAAATCATTCGCACGCCTTTTGGCAGCACTGCCGATGGAACGGTTGTCGAAATTTTCACGCTGCGCAATCGCAACGGCATGGAGGCGCGCATCATGACTTACGGCGGCATTTTGGTGTCACTTACCGCGCCTGATCGCGACGGAAAATTTGCCGACATTGTTCTTGGCTATGATAATCTTGAGCAATATCTGAAATATAATCCCTGCTTTGGCGCGCTCGTCGGACGTTATGCAAATCGAATTGGCAGCGCAAAATTTTCGCTCGAAGGCAAAACCTTTGCGCTTCCGAAAAACAACGGGGAAAATTGTCTGCACGGCGGCTTCAAAGGCTTTGACAAAGTTCTGTGGCAGGCGAAGCCGATTGAAACAGCCAAAGGTCCCGCGCTCGAACTTGATTATTTGAGCAAAGACGGTGAGGAAGGTTTTCCCGGCAACTTGTCGGTCAAAGCCATTTATACGCTCACGCACGAAAACGAATTGCGAATAGAATTTTCCGCGACGACCGATGCCCCGACCGTTTGCAACCTGACGCACCATTCTTATTTCAATCTCGCCGGCAAAGGCGACGTGCTGAATCACGAACTTTATCTCAACGCGAGCCGTTTCACGCCGATAAACGCCGCGTCCATTCCAACGGGTGAATTGAAATCCGTAGACGGCACGCCGTTTGATTTTCGCAAACCCACAAAAATCGGCGCGCGAATCAATGAAGCCGATGAACAACTCAAACTGGCCGGCGGTTACGACCACAATCTGGTCATTGACAAACCACAAGGCGAACTTGTTTTGGCTGCGCGCATTTATGAATCGACAACAGGTCGCGTCATGGAAATTTTAAGCAGCGAACCGGGAATGCAATTTTATACGGCCAACCATCTCGTCAACATCACTGGAAAAAGTGGCTACATTTACCAGCCGCAGTCGGCGTTTTGCGTCGAGCCGGAACATTTTCCCGACTCGCCGAACAAGCCGCAATTCCCGACAACGGAATTGAAGCCGGGACAAATTTATCAGAACACGATCATCCATCAGTTTTCGGCAAAATGATTTTCGGTTTGACTTATCAAGCTCATGATTTATTTAACTTAAAATGAAAATTGAAGAAAATGTCATCGGAAAAAAAACCAAGGAGCTTTGTCAGGCCATTGTTGAGCAGCCGGAAATGTTGTCCATTCGCGGACGCATTGATGCTTTCATGTCAAACACCGTCGCGCGTGGACAATACGAAACGGTGACAACCAAAGGTCAGGCGCTTCAGGAAAAACAATCGCGTTCATTGCCATTGGACAATACAGAAATCGCCGAATTTGAAAAACATCGCGAGGCCTTGTTGAACAATCCTGTGGCGCGCGGCTTTCTGGACGCGCAGGAAGAACTTCACGAGTTGCAGCACTCGATTCAAAAATACGTTTCCAAAACGCTTGAGTTGGGCCGCATCCCTGTTGAAGCGGATTTGAAAGAAAACGGTTCGTGCGGTCACGGCTGCGGCTGTCACGATCATTAAATCGCGCAGAAAAATTGGTGCCCCGGGGGGGATTCGAACCCACGACCAATTGATTAAGAGTCAACTGCTCTACCAACTGAGCTACCGAGGCACTCAAACGGGCGCGTAGCTTCTCACAACATATCCTTTTGTCAACTACGCGCAAATCCGCGAGACTCTCCGCGTGACCGAAAACTTTCGACCGCGCGACCTGCAAAAATTTGAAGCCGCCATCCGCCGCTTCGACGAGGAAAATTCCCGCGATCCAAACAAAGAAATTGCCGGCGGTATTTCGCATCCACGCGAATTGCTATACGCGCAACGGTTGACGAATTGGGTTTTGCGCGTTTGCCCGAACGCGGGCGAGGAATTGCGCCTCGCCGCGCGCTGCCAGCATATTTGCCGCTGGGAAATTCCGCGCAATTCTTATCCAATGACGCGGGCCGGTTATTTGAAATGGCGGGCCGACTTGAAAAAATTCCACGCGGAAAAATCCGGCGAAATTTTGCGCGATGTCGGCTATGATGAAAAAACCGTCTGGCGCGTGCAGGAATTAAATCTCAAGAAAAAATTTCCAGACGATTCCGAAACGCGCACGCTCGAAGACGCGCTCTGTCTTGTGTTTCTTGAATTCCAATTTGCCGAACTCGCTGCCAAAACCGCCGAAGATAAAACCATCAACGCTTTGCAAAAAAGCTGGCAGAAAATGACCGAGGCCGCTCGCGCCGAGGCATTGAAATTAAATTACGGCGAACGCGAAAAAACCTTGCTCCAATGCGCGCTCCATGGTTGAGGTTGGCGTGTGTTTCATTTAGCACCAGCTCATAGAAATCTGAACCACCGCCAGCTCGCGGCGTGAATTGTCCGATAACGCGGCAGCGGCCAGATGATGCTGGCGATTTCTGTGGCGCGACTAAAACATACCGTTCGCATTGGCCGAGGATTTCGGAACATCCTGGATCACGTCCCAGTGTTCCACAACCTTGCCGTTCTCCAGGCGGAAGAAATCGGCCAGTGCCCGGCCCGGTTCCCCCGGCACGAGGATGAGATGCGAGTGCGTGGCAACCATGTCGCCTTCAGCGATGACCCGCTTTATGTCGAGGCTGAGTTTCGGATAATCGCCGCGAAGCCACTTCACAAATCCGATGAAGGCCTCGGGACCATCCTTCGCCTGAGGATTGTGCTGCACATAGCGGTCGCCGAAGTGATCCGCCACGGCCTTCTCTGGATTGCCACGGAATGCGGTCTGGTAGTAGTCAACGACCACCTTTTTGTTCAATTCTTGCTCTGTCATAATCTTTCCTTTTTTGTTTGGTTGTTTGGTGAGAGACGCAGTCAAAATATTGAAGGAATCCATCTGCCGCCTAACAGTGTATTAGGCGTAATCATCGTGAAACAAAAATCCTGTATATCAAAGCACCAATTCCAAATCCAACGATAACTGAAAACAGAAGCGTGCTGACATCGCCCCAAAAGTTCCACCTCGGCGCATCATGCGCGAGAAGACCTGACGCGTCCCACAACAGAATCATGGGATAATCCATCACCCTGAAAACTGACCAAATCTGCTCACTGCCGGGGAACATCGCTCGAAGCGCAAACACCACAGCATAGACTGCCAGACAAACTAGCGCGCCCCAAATTAGCATAGTGCGAAGTGGCCTAACGAAAAAAGCTGAGCCACCGCCGACTCGCGACGTGAACCGCGACAGCGGAACTGCAAGCGCCAACGGCGGTTGGCTCCGGCGACTTGTTAGGCCACATGGTCATCTGTGTGTGTGCTTCCAAATCAAAAAACGAATAATGAGTAATCCAACAGTGCATAATATGGCAGTGCTACCAACTAGAATCTTCTGTCCTAATCCCTTCTCAAACCTCCTAGAACGCTCTGAAAAAGATGCTGAAACGATGCCTCGCTTCAACCAGAAATCATTCTCTTTGTCAACGAAGCTAGACCACTGCTTCGGTCTGGCAATCATATACCAAAGCCATAACCAAGAAAAAATCCCCAGCGCGATAATTATGATGATGTGTTTGTTCATACGCGTAATGTGGCCTAACGATCCAAAGCTGAGCCACGGCGCGAAAAACCGCAAGCGTGGAATTGTGACAAACTTCCGAACGCAAGAATAGCCGCCGTTGGCTCCAGCGCGGTGTTTGGCGCACTGGACTTTTACACAACGGACAATACATATCATATTGCCTCTAAAATCAAGGATTTCAATTCGAGAGAAGCATTGGAGCATGGGCAATGCAATTCGTGCCACCCGTAAGAAAATCGGTTTGACGCAGGAAAAACTGGGGGAAATGTCAGGCATACACCGGCATTGGATTGGTCGCTGGGAACGGGGGCGTTCCCTTCCATCACAAGCCGAATGGCAAATTTTGGCTGGTTTTTTGCACTTAAGTTCAAACCCCGAAAATACTTAATGCCGCTGTGGCAGTTTTTCATTGCCACGCAATCTTTTAGTGAATGCCAGGCGGGGCGTTCCTCATTGTGTGTAACCTGCTTGTCACTTCAACGATTCAACAATGTGACTAACTTTGTTCCGAAAGTTCTTGAATGTTTTTAATTCGTAATTTATAAACGTTCTCACCTCGCAAGTTTGTATCAGCAAGGGGATGTCCAACATGAAATCCAATTGGCAGTTCCTTCGCAGGGCTGATGAGTTCCTAAAGCTGAAGCGGAGCATTTTCTTCAACTTACTTATTCCGGCAGCGTCCCTTTTATGAAAACATTCATTTTCCTATTGTGCTCCATTACCATTGCTTCGGCTCAAACGCAATCGTTGGATGCCAATGTAACTACGACTAATTCTTCCAGTCAGGCCATTATTGGCTACCAGCAAGGCACACAAGGGGCGAACCAAAACGTATGGCAAAAGATCGTTCAGATCACTGATACTCAAGGCAATGTCACCTACCAGACCAACAACGCCTACACGGAGCTCGCGACAGGCTTGAACCACTTGATCAATGGGAAATGGGTGGCATCGAAGGAAGAAATCGACATTTCGGCTGACGGCAATAGCGCATTAGCCACCAACGGTCAGCATCAGGCGTATTTCCCCGGTGATATTTACAGCGGCCAGATTGAACTGGTGACACCGGATGGAAAACAACTCTACAGCCGTCCGGTCGGCTTAAGTTATTTTGACGGAACGAACAGTGTATTGATCGCGGAGTTGACCAACAGCACAGGGCAAGTGGTGGGCAACAATCAGGTAATTTACGCCAATGCCTTCACAGATTTTAAGGCAGACATTCGATACACCTACACGAAGGCGGGCTTTGAGCAGGACATCATCTTGAGGGAACAGCCCCCATCGCCGGCATCATTTGGGTTGAATCCCGATACGACCACGCTTCAAGTCCTGACGGAGTTCTTCAATCCACCCCAGCCAACGGTAACAGCCAACACCATCCCAACTGACGCGGGCAATCTGGAGGATGACTTTTTGGATTTCGGCGTGATGCAGATGATACCGGGCAAAGCGTTTCTGTTGGGAGCAACTACACCTTCAGTAGGGGTGAACAAACAATGGCTGATGTTGGACGGACGACAGATTTTGGTGGAAGAAGTGCCAGTCGTTTCAATTGACAATGAACTGAAACAGTTGCCTTTGCCCCAAACAACCTCCATCCAGCCCAATCCTCCCTTGAATGTCGTTTCAAACAGACGGTTGTTACCGACACAGCGCATGGCAACGATTCCCAACAAACATCCGATGCAATTGGCGCAAGCCCCACCTCCATCACGCGGCTTGGTGCTGGATTATGTGACGATGACCTCGCAGACCAACTATACGTTCCGGGGAGACATCACTTATTACATCAGTGGCGCCGTTAATCTGTATCAAACAAATACTTTTGAAGGCGGCGCTGTGCTTAAATACACCAACAATGCCTCAGTCAATCTGGAGAGTGGAACCGTACTCAATTGGAACGCTGCCGCCTACCGTCCCGTGATCTTTACAGCCAAGGACGACAATAGCGTGGGTGATAGCATTAGCGGTTCAACCGGCAGTCCCACTAACTATTATGCGAATCCGGCGTTAAATTTTAATAGTGGCGCCCCTACTTATAGTGTATCAAATTTTCGGATTGCTTGGGCCAGTCAGGCCATCAGCGTTGGCACTTTCACGACAACCTCTTTGTATCACGGCCAATTGGTCAATTGTTTGAACGGGATCACTTTTTCGTATGGCACCATGAATGTACGAAACTTGCTCTTTGCCAATGTCCAGACTAATTTTAATAACCTTGATGCCAATAATTTTAGCGTGCAGAACTCAACCTTTAGCGGCAGTGCTTGCATGATACAAGGTCCAGACTATGATAGCCCCGTATTCACCAACTGTATCTTGGTCAATGTGACCAGCCTTACCAATGGTGCTGTCTCGAGTTTCTCAGGTGATCACAACGGCTTTTACAACAGTCCGTCATTTGGAACGAACACAAAGACCAACACATTCTATCCGTTTAAACCTATAGGCGCTGGTAATTATTACCTGACCAACGGCTGCGCTTTTACGAACGCAGGCACATCTAGTATAGACCCGACCTTGCTGTCCAATTTGCAGCAGAAGACAACTTATCCGCCGTTGTTCCTGACTAATCAGACACTTTCCGTAAACACTAACTTCAATCCGCAGGCACAGCGGGATACCAACAGCAGTCCCACCTTGGGTTATCATTACGATCCGATTGATTACATTGCCGATCTGTATACGGTCACCAACGCGACGCTGACCCTGACCAATGGCGTGGCCATCGCCTCTTACAATGAAGCCGGAGTTCAATTGCAGCGTGGCAGCAAGATGGTTTCCACTGGCAGCCCGCTTTATCCCAACTGGTTTGTCCGCTATTCCTCGGTGCAAGAACAGTCCGTTTCACTGCATGGGACAAACAGTGGCGGAGTAGATGTCATTCCTACCTACACCAGCGTAATGCCCAACGCACAGTATCAGTTCACCAAATTTGCGTGTCCGGCTGGGGGTGGAATCCATCTTTACGATTACAACACTTCATCCTTGAGCAACCTGACGGTTCAGGAATGTGAATTCTGGGGCGGCACCAATGTTCTTGGCGGCACCAATAGCGCGGTGCTGACTCTGAATAATAATTTGTTTGCCCGTTCGGTCATCAGCGCTGCCGGTTCCGGGTCTTTGTCCTTTACCAATAATCTGGTATGGGGAGCGTCATTGGCGCAATTGAATCCGTCCGGCACCAATAAGTGGTATGCATACAACAACGACTTTGATTCCTCAACGATCACCAATTCAACGCTGACCAACGGATATAATGCTTACCTCAATTACAGCGGTTATTTAAGTCCAACGAACACGACGGACATATTTTCGACTAACACCCTGGCTTACCAGACCAGTTGGCTGGGGACTTTTTATCAACCGTCCACCAGTCTATTGATTGACATGGGCAGCACCAATGCCAGTGCCTTGGGATTGTATCACTACACGACCCAGACCAATCAGGTGCCGGAGACTAATTCAACTGTGGACATCGGCTACCACTATGTTGCGACCGACACAAACGGAATTCCATTGGATTCGAATGGTGATGGTATCCCGGATTACGTGGAGGATGCCAATGGCGATGGAATTGTGGACAACGGCGAAACCAACTGGGGTCTTGCAATTTTGACCCAGCCGGTCAGTCAGACTGTGCCACAAGGTACCAATGTAACTTTCAGCGCGAACGTTCAAGGCGTGGCCCCTTTGAACTTGCAATGGTATCTCAATGGAACCGCTCTGGGTGGGGCAACCAACAGTTCGATCACAATCAGCAATGTTCAAGTGGCGAACGAAGGCAATTATCAATTGGTTGTCACCAACTTTACGGGCAGCCTGACCAGTTCGGTAGCGACACTCACGCTCACTTGTGATGGGCCGCCATCCGGTTTGGTGGGTTGGTGGCAGGCAGAAAGCAATGCCTTGGACAGCGCCGGGACCGACAACGGCATTGTGACCAATGGGGTCTCTTACACCGCTGGAAAGCTTGGCACGGCTTTCAACTTTGACGGCACCAATGGTTTCATCCAAATCCTTGATGCGCCGGATTTAGACCCAACCAATCTGACGATTGAAGCCTGGGTGCGTTTCAGTTCTTTGAATTCTCAAAGATATGGTTCGTATGGTGGCGGCCCGCCAGCGGGCGAGCAATTCATTGTGACAAAACCAAATATTCAAGTTAATCCCTATCAATCAGCTTATGTTCTCTATAAGTATCGGAACGGGAGCGTTGATAACTTTGAGTTTGAAGTTGACTCGACAAACGGCACACAGGTTTATGTGACCTCATCAGTAAGCATTCAGACGAATGTGTGGTACCACGTCGCTGCCGAACGGGGATCGAATTACATACAGTTGTTTGTAAATGGACAACCGACCAGTCGGGCCACTGTTAGCTTTGCTCAAAACTATGGCAATGAACCGCTATTCATTGGAAGTTCAGGCCAGCCTTCCTACTGGGATGCCAGATTCGAGGGAAGTCTGGACGAGATTTCCCTGTATAACCGTGCCTTGTCTACCAACGAAATCCTCGCCATCTACGCTGCGGGGACCAACGGACTTGGAAAATGCTTGCTGCCACCCACCATCATTACCCAACCGTCGAGTCAGACAGCCATCGTGGGCGAAACAGTGACCCTCATGGTCGTGGCCACGGGTTCGCAGCCTTTAAGTTATCAATGGTATCTCAATGGAACGAACGCCATCACTGGTGGCACTAATGCCATCTTACTTCTGCCCAATGTTCAAAGCACCAATACCGGCAATTATTCCGTTACCGTATCCAATGGTGAAGGCGTAGTCACCAGCACCAGTGCTTTGCTGGATGTCGAGACATGTTCTGCTAATCTGGATGTGGCGATGGTCATGGACCATTCCGGCTCCATGAGCAACCAACTTTCAGATGGGACGGTCAAGCTGGCGGCTATCCGAATCGCCGCCACAAATTTCGCGCAAAATCTTGTTTTCTCCAACGATCAGGCATCGGTATTCTCATTCAATGATACAGTCACTACCAACCAAACATTGACGAACAGCCAGTCTGCTGTCCTACATGGGATTGGCACAATAACCAATGCCAGCGGCCAGACCTACATGGCTGGCGCACTTCAAAGCGCCCAGGCAGAATTAACCGGCACTCGCCATCATGCTTACGCCCTGCCTGTCATGGTTTTTTTATCGGATGGCGATCCCAACGACATAGCCAATAATTTTGTCGCCACCAGCAACCTGGTGTTAAATACGGCCACCCAGATCAAAGCGACCGGCACGCGCCTGATCACCATTGCCGTAGGCACCGATGCGGACACCAATTTCATGCGCCTGATGGCTACTTCCACTAACGATTTTTACTACGCCACCAATTCCGCACAACTTACCAACGCATACAATTTGATCGCCACTTCCATCTGTCGCGGCAGTTCGGCTCTGACCGTCAGCATCACCAGCCCGACCAATAACCAAATGCTGCTGGCTCGCACGAACTTTACCATTAGCGCCACTGCCACAAATACGACTCCGGGCGTGACCGTCAGTTGGGTGGAATTTTTTGACAATGGCACAAACAGTCTTGGGTTTGCCGTTACGCCCACCAGCGGATTGTATCAGATGAATTGGATACCTCCGGTTGGCGGCACGAATGTTTTGACCGCACTGGCGATGGACAGTCGCGGATCAAACGTGCTCTCTAGTGCGGTGACCATCTATGTCAGAGGCGTGCCTGCAGTCACCATCACCAACCCGACCAATAGCCAGACTTTTTCTCTGGTCTCGCCGATGACTTCGACCAATATCAGCATCAGTGCCACAGCGACCCCTGATGGGGCCACGATCACCAATGTAACGTTTTATAGCGGCACGAATAAAATCGGCACCAAAACGTCATCTCCTTTCAGTATCACATGGAGCAATGTTGCTGCCGGAACCTATACCTTGACAGCCCAGGCAACAGATAGCACGGGCTTGAGCGGTTCTTCCTTCCCGGTCGTCATCACGATTGAACCGACCAATCTTGCTCCGGTTGTGTATGCCGGTCCCAACCAAACGGTTTACCTTTCGACCAATATTACTCAGATGAGCGGATTTGCCTCGGACGACGGCCTGCCTTTGGGTGGGACTTTGTCAACAACATGGACCAATCTAAACGGAGGAACCAATGTCACCTTCGTCAGTTCCAATGTGCCGATTTCGGGCGTCCATTTTTGGGCAACCGGAACCTATACCAACCGACTGTCGGCCAGCGATGGTCAATACACCACTTACAGCACCAATATAGTGACCGTCTTGCCATCGACTGTTGCGCCTACGGTCAATGCCGGAACCAATCAGACAATTATTTTGCCTGCACAGTATTCTGTAACGAATAACCCCGTTTACGCCGCGTCGTCGCAAGACATTATCAGCAGTGAAGGGAAAGAATTTTGGCTGGGGTTTCCAGCAAATGCGTTTGCTATACAAGATAGCTACACAAATACTATTTTGACACTCTTCATCTCCAGTGAAACAAATACTTTTGTCAGTGTGATGGCTCCTGGGATTGGTTTTTACACAAATTGCACTGTAATAGCCGGAGTGGGGACAGTAGTTACCATTCCATATACAGCGGAAGCTCTCATCGACGAACAACAAGAAGCGCAAGGAATTCATATAGTTGCGCAAGACAATATCTCTGTATCTGGGTTTGACTACTTGCCTTATTATGAACCTGATTATTTTGCGTTTGATTCTGTAGATGGCTATTGCGGACTCCCTCTGAATGCTCTTGGGAGCAATTACGTCGCCCTTGCATGTCCAGGAAGTTACGATTATGAAGTGGGAACTCCTAATTGCGAGTTATTGATTGTGGGCACCGTCAAAAACACCTCTGTTACATTCACTCCATCGGTGGACACGACAATACCTGATGACCCGTACGCAAATGGTCCTGTTGATTTCTTTAATTCATTAAGCGCTGGAACAACCTACACCACAAATCTAAATGAAGGCCAGGTCTTTCAAATGCAGGCTGTAGACGAAGATTTGTCCGGCACAGTTATTAACTCGACTCAGCCCATTGCCGTATTTGGCGGAAGTGAAAATGCAGTCATACCATCGGAAAGTGGGTATGGGTCTTTCGTGGATGAGCAAATGCCTCCTACAAATACATGGGGATCGGCATTTGTTGTAGTTCCGCTAGAGAGGTACCTGTCTGGCGACATGCTTGAAATTGTTGCAGATGTAAATAATACAAGCGTTTATACAAATGGCAACCTCTTGGTAGCTGGCATGACCAATAACCAAGTGTTTGAATTTACAAATTCTCAGCCGTGCGAAATTACATCTACCCGGCCAATTCTGGTTGCTCAGTATGCAGTCGGAGCACAATTTTTTTATCCATCTGGCAGTTCCAATGATCGTTGGGGTGCTCCTTCAATGATGTTGGTGCCTCCGGTCAATCAGTTTGAAGCGGCTTATTCAATATGGACACCCACATTATTATCAAATGTTGACATTGTTCAATCTCCTCCTTCGCAGCCGGTTGTTTGGACTAATTATGTAAACATCGCGATTGCTAACGGGGGTACTAATTCTTTGTTTCTTGATAATACTAACCTGAGTTCCGCGCTGTTTACCAACATTTCTGGCACGAGTTTTTCATTTGCACAACTTCAAATAACTCCGGGATTTCACCATTTGAGCAGCACTACATCATTCGCAGTCTTCAACTATGGAGTGTCAGGCTGGAGCAGTTACAGTTATCCGGGAGGGATGTCATTGGGTTCTGTTGCCAGCGTAAGCTCTCTTACATTAAGTCCTCAAACTGCCACCAATGTGGTTTTCTCAACAATTCTATTAACTGCTGGCGTCACCAACGCAAATAATCAGCCACTTCCAGGCGTGCGTGTTGATTTTTCCGTCAGCGGCAGCAATTCCTTCAACGGATTTGCTTACAGCGATCAGAATGGATTGGCACATTACTTCTACACCGGCACTAATTTTGGACTAGACACCATCACCGCATCTGTAGGAGCCAGCACAGCCACTGCAACCAATGTTTGGGCTTGGCCGACATTCACTCTTCAGGGCAGTGTTTCGCCCTCCGGCATCACCAATATCAATTGGTCGCAAATTGCCGGGCCACCTATTTATTCCATGTCCAATTCCAATTCCCTTAATCCGACCGTCACCGTTACCAATCCGGGCTATTATGTATTCCAGTTCCAGGCTGTTACCAACGCACTGACTAATGTGGCTGATGTTGCAGTCTCGATCATGCAAAATCAGTCGCCAATAGTCAGCGCCGGACCAAATCAGACGCTGACCACCACAAGCACGACCTTGAACGGCAGCATCACGGACGATAGACTGCCAAACGGAACCGTGACGACAAATTGGAGTGTTGTGAGCGGACCGGGAACGGTGACTTTTGGCAATGTCACACAAGCGGTCACCACCGCCGCCTTTACTGTCCCCGGCGTTTATGTCCTGCAACTGACCGGCAGTGACGGGCAGGCCACGGTATCATCAGATGTCACCGTTACGGTTTTGATCAATCCCACTTCCATATCATGCGACACAACCAACAATGGAACTTTGACGACAAGTAGCTTCCGTTCCATCTCCTTTACCAACAGCTATGCCGATTATTATCAGTTCAGCGGCTATAACGGTGAACAAGTGACGATCACCACGACCAATGCTGCATTTGACACCTATTTGGCTATCCGCAACAGCCAATACCAAATCTTGGCAGAGGACGACGATGAAGTTGACCCTGTATCTTACACCAACATCAGCACAAATTCTGAAATCGTTTATACATTGCCTGCTGATGGCACTTATATCATTGAAGTCGCTTCTCCGTTGACGAACCAAACGGGCGCATACACCGTCTCCTTGTCCTGTGATTATACTTATACAAACGGAACACCAAACATCATTGTTCTGTCCACCAACGGTCAGTCTTTCCCCAACGGCACCACCGTCAACTTTGGCATGACTTTGGTGGGTTCGCCGGTTGATCAAACGTTCATTATCACCAATGAGGGAACGGGACCGCTTACTTTGGGATCATTAACACTATCGGGAGATTTTAGCCTTATCACTGCGCCTGTCTCTCTCATCGCTGCGAGCAATTCGACCATTTTGACAGTGCAATGTAACGCGAGCACAAATGGGACCGAGGTCGGCATGTTGACCTTCACCAACAACACGCCCAACAACTCTCCATTCACACTGAACCTTGTCGCGTATGTAAATGCTGCTGGCACTCCTCCAGTGGTCAACATCGTTGCTCCGACCAATAATTCGACCTTCCCGGTAGGGTCCACCATTCCAGTGTCCGCTACCGCTCTCACGACCGGCTCTATCGCTCAAGTGAACTTTTACGCAATCTCTCCCTGGGGAGAGCTTTTCCTGGGCTATCAAACCAGTCCCAACAATGGCACCTACAACATCAGTTGGCCCGCCATCAGTTCCGGCAGCTATTCGCTCTTTGCCACAGCCGTTGATACTGCCGGACGACTCGGTAGTTCCGCCCCTGTAACCGTTCAAATTTCAACCACTGCCTATAGTCCGCCCGTGGCTGTGAATGATCAATTCACGGTGCCGGCCAGCAGCACCAATAATGTCCTTAATCCTTTGGCTAACGATTCGGACCCTAATGGCGCTCCTTTGACCATCACTTCACTTTCATCCTTAGGAGTGACGGCCTCGTCCATCAACACCTACAATGGCGGCACGGCCACCATCATCAACAATGGCCAAGCCATCAGTTATACGCCGCCATATGGAATTCAAGGCGGCGATGGCTTTACTTACTATATTTCAGATGGTCGGGGCGGCACCGCTAAAGCGGGCATTAACATCACCATTTATGCGAGCGCCCAACCATCCGTAACTCTCACTGCCGTCGCTTACACTACTAATGCCGGTGCGATTGATCCCCTGATCGCGCAGGTCACCCCCTCCCAAAATATCGCCAAAGTGGATTTTTATCAGGGACAGGTTTTGATTGGTGAAGTGACCAATGGTCCCAATGGGTTTTACACCAACCTTTGGACAGCCATTGACAATACATGCGGCTGCGGTTTCACCGCTCAAGCCACGGACATCTTTGGGCAGGTGAACACATCGTCGGAAATCCGTATCACCGTCACTCCTCCGAGCGGAGTATCCAATTCCATCGCAACCCTGGCCTATTATACTAATTCCAGTGGCACAGTTCCGTTTACAAATTATGTGACGATTCGTGATGGCGTCTTCAACCTCTTCGGACAGGCTTATCAGCCCCAAGGCAGCAACGTGATCTGGCAGTTGGGCGTTTACACAGCGGATGGGACAACCCTGCTGCGCAACCTAACTCCCGCTACCACTGGAACTGTCGGTTCATCTTCAAGCACCAATTTGCTTGCGACCTGCGATCTTTCCACGCTGGTTAATGGTGTCTACCAACTTCGATTGAGTGTCATCGGTGATTACATTGAAACCGATACCGATGTCCCCTTCATCCTCGAATCCGGCCTTAAACTCGGCCAGTTCAGTTTCAGCCAGCAAGACCTCATCATTCCGGTCAACGGCATTCCATTGACCGTCACCCGCACTTACAATTCGATCAATCCTGACAAGGGTGATTTCGGCTATGGCTGGACTTATTCGCTCGATAGCATGGACGTGAACTTGGGTGAATCACGTGAAAATACGCCTGATGTGACCGGGGACGGGAGTGACGACCTTCCCGGTGGTGACTTCAGTATGCTCACCAGCGGCGGACGTGACGTGACTTTGACCTTGCCCAACGGCCAGAGAACCACTTTCTATTACTACCTGTCTCCGACGAGCGATTATGGTGTTTATCAACCTCAATGGCAGGCTGCGCCGGGGGTGAGCGCCACACTTGGGGTACAAGGCAACCCCGTGCTTTATCAGAATTTGGTTAGTGGCCAACTCACTTGGACGGAGGCTGACAATGAATCAGAAGATGTGCCTTATGATAATTTTGATTTCGAGGGATTCGTTCTCACCAATCAAGATGGCACCCTGTATTACATTGATCGTCCCGACATGGGGTCTCACAGTGACAGCTCAGGCGGCGACTGGTTGACCGAAACCTACGGAACGCCTTATCTCTCTCAAATCAAGGAACGCTCCGGCGACGTCATCACGATCAATCCCAATTCTATTGTCCATACTTACACCAACGGAGCGACCAACCAGATTGTGTTCCAGCGTAATGCGGATGGCCTGATCAGTTCCATCAGCGATCCCAACGGGCTTACTTCTGGTGGAATGACGAATGGTCCGGCTGCCGTCAAATATCAATACGACAGCCAGGACAATCTGATCAGCGTGCTTAATCTCGTGAATCGGAGCACCAGCGCGTATGTGACCAATTCGTTCGCCTATACCAACGTCAATTTCCCGCACTACATCACCGGCATCATCAATGCTGACGGCACGCAGGTGGCCAAAAACATCTACGACGATAGTGGCAAGCTCACTGAAGTGGACGATGCCAACGGCAACCGGACTTTGTTTGGCTATAACACGACCAACAACACTCAAACCGTCATTGACCGGCTGGGGAACACCAACACTTATGTTTATGACACGCGGGGCAATGTCCTTGCCCAGACCAACGCACTCAATCAGGTCACAACCATGGCCTATGACGTAAACAACAACAAGACCAACGAGGTCACTTTCCTGGGCAGTTCGTCTTACGCCACCAGCAGTTATGTTTATGACACGACCAACGAATTGCTCTCTTCAACCGATCCTCTTGGCCATACAAATGGATTTGCTTATGACAGCTATGGTGATTTGTTAATCAGCGCGGATGCGCGCGGCAATTCCTCGACCAATACTTATGACAGTAACACTGGTAATCTCACTTCCACCAGTGATGCGCTGGGCAATAAAACCATCAACAACTACAATAATGCCGGACTGCTGGCTAGTTCGATAGATCCGTTGGGGAATACCAACGTCAATTATTACGATTCCAGTGACAATCTCACGGGCAGTGCCTTATTTAACCTATCAGGCGCGATTTTAAGCAGTAACACCTTCACTTACGATGCCGACGATAATCGCCTTACCTCTACCGTCTGGCGCAGGGTTAGCGGCTCATGGACATCCGCCACCACGACCAATATTTACGACGCAATGAATCGCGTCACTCAAACGATTGGTCCCAATGGCGGGACGAACACGGTTAATTATGACCCCACCGGCAAACAACAATCCACGGTTGATCCGCTGGGGCGCACGACAAGTTACACCTACGACCCGCAAGGACGCCTCATCCAAACAACCTATCCTGACACAACCATGGAGACTTCGGCCTACGACGCCAATGGCAATCGCACCAATAGCGTGGATCGCTTGAATCGGGTGACGACTTACGCTTACGACGCGTTGAACCGCATGACCAATACTGTCTACGCAGATAACACGACGAACACGACGGTTTATGACGGCGTTGGCCGGATAGCGCAGACGATTGACGCGCGAGGGACAATCACTGCCTTTGCCTATGACGTGGCAGGCCGACGACTGGCTGTGACCAATGCCGTTGGCACGGCGGTGCAAAACATTTCCAGCTACAGTTATGATGCCAACGGGAATCAGCTCACCTTCACCGACGCGAACAATCACACAACCACGAATGTGTTTGACGCCTTGAACCGGCAGGTGGAAGTGGATTATTACGATAACACCAAGACGTTCACAGGTTATGACGCCGATGGCCGTCGGATTGATGGCGTGGATCAGGCGAGCATAACCAATTGGTTTGGCTACGATGGCGCGGGACGGCTGATTTCTGTGACCAATGCGCTCTCCAAAGTCACGAGCTATCAATACGACGAAGCCGGAAATGAAATTGCGCAGATTGACGCACTGGGCCGGGCGAACAGTTTTGTCTATGATGGCATGAGCCGTCGTATCGCCCACATGATGCCCACCAATGCCCTGGTGGAACGGTTCAGTTATGACTTGGCGGGAAACATGATTTATGATACCAATTTCAACGGCGTGATCATAACCAACCAATACGATGCGCTGAACCGGCTGACGGACCAGACTTCCACCAACGGTTATCAGGTCAGCTACACCTACACGCCAACCGGCCAGCGCGCGACGATGACCGACACAAGCGGCCTGACCACTTACAGCTATGACAATCGCGACCGGTTGTTGCTCAAGGAGGTGGTGTGGTCGAATGGGCCGACGGTGTTGCTGAATTACAGTTACGACGCCAATGGAAACGTGACGAATCTCTGGTCGAGCACGGTCAACGGCGTGACTAATAATTATCAATACGACGCGTTGAACCGGTTGACGAACGTGAAGGCCGATGGCAGTGTGGCAGCCAGTTACACTTTCGACAATGCCGGCAATCTTCAGGCCATGCAGTATGGCAACGGCGTCACCAATCTTTATCAATACGATTCGCTCAATCGTTTGACAAATCTCACTTGGAAGCTGACGACGACAACGCTGGGAAGTTTTTATTACCAGCTTGGACCGTCTGGCAACCGGACGAATTTGAATGAAAAAGTTGGCATTGGGGCTACTACGCGGACCTATGCTTGGCAATATGACAATTTGTATCGGCTGACCAACGAGAATATCAGTGCGTTGGGCAACCTGGGCTATGGTTATGATTCCGTTGGGAACAGGACAAACCGCACCTCCTCGGTTTCCGGTCTAACCGGTCAAACGCCGACTTACAACACGAATGACTGGCTGACGGGCGACAGCTACGACAATAACGGGAACACGACGAATTCAAGCGGGAATTATTATCAATATGATGTAATGAATCACATTACGAATGTGAACAGCGGTACGATTCTGATTACCTATGATGGTGATGGGAATAGAGTCAGCAAGAAAGTGGGCGGCACGACAACTTACTATCTGCTCGACGATAGAAATCCGAGTGGATACGTCCAGGTGCTTGAAGAATATCAGGGCTCAAGTTTGAGCAAGGTCTATAACTATGGGCTTAATCTGATTTCACAACGACAAGTGTCGAGTGGCACAGTCAGTTATTACGGTTACGATGGACATGCCAGCACTCGGTTTCTGCTGAATACATCAGGCGGCATCACGGACACTTACGTTTATGATGCGTTTGGGAACTTGATTGCCACAAGTGGGACAACGGCGAACAACTATCTCTACGCTGGCCAACAATGGGATAATGACTTGGGGCAATATTATAATCGAGCAAGGACATGGCTGCCAAATACAGGCAGATTCTTCACGAGTGATGGTGAAGGGTACGGCAACAATGAAGATCCGTTGAGTCTACACAAATACCTCTATGGGGCCGATAATCCCGTGGACAACGATGACCCCAGCGGAAATGACTTTGAATCGTTGGATGTGGGAGACATTCTCTCTAGTTTTGATGCTTTCCCGAACCTTGTGACAGTAAAACAAGCGTTGGTTCCGATTGAAAAAGCGCAAATAGTGGTTACAACCGAGATTCGCCCTGGCGGCCCGAAACCCGGTGTGAAAACAAAACAGGGTGTAGTCGTATCAAGCCACGGGAAACTCGTCAGTAATTTTGGTTTTGTTGGCGTTACGGCTACAAAATACATTGTTGACACGGGAGTTGGCTCATTTGACCAAGGGGCGGGTGGCGACAATCCTGATGACGTAACCGTCTATATGGGTGCAAAGGCACATTCCGCATTTCTTCCTCCAGTTCTGAGCATACGCTATGAATTTGAGGTTGACCTAAACTTTGTAACACACAAGGGACACTTGTCCGGGTATCATAGACAATTCCCGTCTTACAATGTCCAAGTAAACGGGAAGCAAATTTATGATTTTCAGCAGAAGCATTTTCTGGGATTGACAGGTATCGGCGAAGTGGAACCCAATGTAGATTTTCCGTTTTAATAGAATGCAGGTATGTGTTATCTTAAAAAAAACACCATTTGGGGATATGGCTCATTTCTCCTAGTTCTAATGCTTGGAATGACAGGATGCAATGTTCAACGAGGACGCTTTATCACAACGGGTGATACGTTTAATTCTCTAGTTTCACCCGTTGGTGGAATCGATATTGTCACGGGGTATGAAACCGCCTCGGCTAAAAGCACGGGGGTTGTCAATGAACAGCATCTGCTTTACTTGCTCTTTCTCACTCGGAGCTATCAGCAGCATGGAGCAAATAGTAGTAATGATTTCGGTAAATATATCACGACCATAAACCACACGTGGGGCACTGAAAACGGGCAGCTTACTACTTCAATCCATTGGGACCGGCAGGCTGACACTGTTATGCTTGGGACGCAAGAGTTCATTCGGGCAAAGGGAAACGTTTTTGTCGTTCGGATTGATACGAATGGAGTGGCATCTGGAGAACAGCTAGGAAGCTTGGGGGCACACTCTGATTGCCAAGAAGTTTTGAGTTATATCCAGCATCAGTTGCCTAGCGATACGGTCATCTCTTCCGCCCAAATAGACAAATAAGGAGGATTGGGGCGCGCGGGATAAGGGTCTATACTTCACAACTCTTTGATTTTCGGTTTATTTCGGGTTGTTTCGGGCTTTTTCGGCCTCAATGGGCGTGATGGAGATGGAGGCGACAAAGGGCGTGTGGCGGTCAACGTCGGCGTAGCGTTTGGCGAGGGCACGAACTGCGGCCAGGTCGTTTTCTTGGAGCTTGTCGGCCAGCAGGCCGAGCCGCCAGCCGAGCACCACCACGTCAGCGGTGGAAAATGCGAGGGCAAGTTTTTGCGGCGGCGCGTTCTTGTCGTCGCCCGCGTCCGGGTTTGGTTCCAGCGTGTATTCGATCAACTGGCTGGTGTGAAAGCCACGGCGCTTGCCTTCGGCCAGATGGAACTCGATGCAGGCGCAATACTTGCCGGAGGCGGCGTAACAGGAATCTTTGTCGAAGTTTGGCATAGGCGTTACATGTGGATGCCGCCGGAGCGGCGTTGTTGTTGCTGCTCCCGGCGAATCCGTTCCAAATCCCGGCGCAGCTTTTGGCCGGGTGTTTCCTTGACGGCGGGCGCAATCTTTTCGGCCTGTGTGACCGACTCGGCAATTTTTTGTTCCGGCTTGGCCACCTCGGTTTGTTCAACGCCCAATCGCTCGGCAAACCAGCGGCGCAGTTCCTCGACGATTTGAGCCAGGCGTTGCACCGGAGCCAGGCGGGTGACACGCTGCAATCGCGTCTGGCGCATGGGACGCACCGTGCGAAAGTCCTTGCGGACGGCCACCACCGGCGAAGCAGCTTTTTCTTCCAGCCGTTCCTTGCGGATGAAACCGAGTTTGGCCAGGTCATCGCGGAGGGCTTGCAGTTCGACGGCGGCCTTGCGTTCGTGCGAGTCGGTGACGCGGCGGGCGAGCAAATCGGCATCATCGGTGAAGACGTGGACGCGCTCGCGGCCACGGGAAATGGAGACGTAAAACTGTTCGCGGTTGACGGCGGCGAACGATTTTGAGGACGCGACCAGCAGCACGTCATCCACCGTTTTGCTCTGTGACGAATGCGACGTGACGGCGTAGCCGTGGGTGAAAGTATTAAATCCGGCCGGGAGTTGGCGACCGTCAGCCAGGGCAATGCGGCCGTTTTGGATCTCCCGGACTTGGACCCGCTCACCGTTGATGAACTCTTTGCCGTGGTTGGCCTGCAACAGCAACCAGTCACCAGCGGCCACTTTCAACTCGCGGGCCTCGCCCACATCGAAGGAGGCGGCGGAACCGCTGGGAATAAAATCCACTTCCAATCCATCGGGACGGCGCACGCGCAGACCGTTTTCGGTGATGGCGACGACTTCAACCGTCTCGCCCCGTTCAAACTTGCGAGTCTTGCGGACGAAGCGCAGGCGCTGGCCAGGTTCAAACTGGCTGGCGTTTTTCTTTTGGGCTTCCGTCCACGAGAGCGAATCGAAGACGCAAAGCGTCTGCTCATCTTTACTGACGACACCATCGGCTTTGAGAGCTTCACGCACCTTCTCTGTTACCGCGTCAATCTCCGACCACGTTGGCGACACGAGCAGCGCCGACTTGCCCTGCTTGGTTGACCGTTCACGACGTGGACTTGACCGGCTATGTGCGCGTGAACCGGGGCAAGGGAGCCAAAGACCGCGTTGTGCCGCTGGGCGTCACCGCCGCCGACTGCGTGCGCGAATATCTGGAGCGTGTCCGTGTCGAGTGGGCCAGGGACAACCCGGACGAACGCGCCTTGTGGCTGTCATGGCGCTGGCCGCATCAGCCCATCCTAAAGCAAGTCATCGCGGTAATGGCGCGTCACTATGCGAAGGCCGCTGGTCTTCCCAAATCGGTCAGCCCGCATGTCTGGCGGCACACGTGCGCCACGCACCTGGTCAGCAACGGGGCCAACATCGCCTATGCGCAACTGCTTTTGGGGCATCGCACGTTGCGCACGACACAGATTTACACGCGCGTCAGCGTGCCCGAAATCAAAGTCACCCACGCCGAGACCCATCCACGGAAGGCCGAGCCGTCGCCCACGGAAATCGAAACGGCCCACGCGCCGCTGCAATCGTTGCCGATGAAAATGCGCGCGCCCTATCACTACAAGACGCCGTGAAAGCGACCCAAATCGAAATCCTGATCGAGCGTTACCGGCAGGAGTTGGAAATCCTCAACTTCTCGCCCCGAACCATCGTCGGGCGCGTGCTGCATCTGCGGCGCTTCGCCAAATTTTTGGGCGAGCAGAACATCACCGAGGTTGCGACCATCACCAGCGGCACGCTGGCCGACCACCAGCGCGACCTGTTTTATCTGCCCACCAGCCGGGGCACGGCCCGTTCCGTCAGTTACCAGAACCAGGCCATGCACGCGCTGCGGAGCTTCTTCCGGTTCCTGAAAATCGAAGGTTATGTCGCGCAGGACGTGGCCGGGGCGTTGCCGCTGGCCCGCACGCCGCACACATTGCCCCGAACCATCCTCACGCCGGAGGAAGCGCGCAAAGTCATTGAGACGCCGGACACCGGCTGTCTGCTTGGCTACCGTGACCGGACGATTTTGGAAACGCTCTACGCCACCGGCATCCGCAAAAGCGAGTTGATGAACCTGACCGTCAACGATGTGAACCTGGAAGAAACCGTGTTGCGCATCAACGGCGGCAAGTTCAACAAAGACCGCGTGGTGCCGTTGACCCGGCTGGCCTGCTCGTTTTTGGAAACCTACTTGAAGGCCATCCGGCCCGCGTTGCTGCAAGGCCGCGGCTCCGACCGCGTGTTCATCTCGCAGCGGGCAGCGCCGTTGAGCAAAAACGCGCTGGGCGAACTGGTGGAAAAATATGCGCGCCAGGCCGGGTTGAGCAAACACGTCACCTGCCACATCTGGCGGCACAGTTGCGCCACGCATCTGGTGAAGAACAAGGCCAACCTGCGGCACGTCCAGGAACTGCTCGGCCACCGCGACCTGTCCACGACCGAGCGTTACCTGCACCTGACCATCACCGATTTGAAAGAGGCGCACCGCCAGTGCCATCCGCGTGAGCAAGGACTTGAAAGCTGATGTTGCAGCCGCCCGGAAAAACTGGCAGACTCTGGCCATCATGCGCACGGCCTGGGCATCGTCGCTGAAACCGCTGGGGGCTTGTCTCTTAGCCGTAATGCTGTGCGCTGGGCTGGCGTGGCCCGCTCACGCGATCACCGCCAACACTTCCGTCATTCCTTCCGCTGTCACTGTCACCAAAGAAACCGCATATACCGGAATTTTTGAAGGTGGGGCGGAAGCACACACTGGGCT
This sequence comes from uncultured Verrucomicrobiae bacterium, assembly GCA_963746345.1. Lineage (GTDB taxonomy): Bacteria > Verrucomicrobiota > Verrucomicrobiia > Limisphaerales > UBA11358 > UBA11358. Next base: position 272,571 of record CAVVAN010000004.1, on the reverse strand, counting down.
TTTCGGGGCCGATAACCCTGTCAATCGGATAGACCCATCAGGACATGATGATTTGGTGTTAACTTTGAGTGCAATAGCAATCGGGGTGACCATAGACACTTTACTTGTCTCTCAAGTCAGCGTGAATTATGTAAAATACTTCGGACTTAGCTCTCAAGACCGAGCAGCAGCCATAGCACAAAATAATGAGGCCGTGGCAAAGTTGCAGGCAATCATTGACAGCGACGGAGACATTACTTTTCAACAGGAAAATTTGGTTGTTGGAGGTAAGTTGGGGATGGTTCTTCCTGGTGGTGGAACGTTTCAGAAGGCGGCGAATTTATTTGAATCATTTCCTTGGAATCTTGAAGGGCTGCCGAGCGGTGGTAAAGAGTTACTTGCCAGATTGAGCACTGGTATATGGACTCCTTTACCAGTTCCGGATTCATTTGCTAATACTCCTGGAAATAGAGTAGTTTTAGCAAGAGCGCTTTTGAATCGTAACCAGGCATTCGCCGATTGGTTGCAGCGAAATTATTAATTATGGGAAACGAAAAACTAAAGTCTGCCCTGCGGACACAAGTTGTCATTTGGTGCGTTCGATTCTTCTTTTGCGCAGTTATATGGCTGTTTGGAAAATATTGGATGATAAGTATTTCGCTGGGGACGGTAAGTGGCAAAATCATTTTAGGCAGCTTTGTCACATTAAGTAGTGTTGCACTTATAGCCTCCTTCATCCGTTCAAAAATTTCACTCATCTTGGTAGTCTTTTCAACGATAATCATTCCACTTACAGTTTTTGTATCTATAGACCTCTGGCTCAGTGGGCCGTGGTGGGAAATGTTTCTCGCGTTTCCGATAGAAATGGGAATCCCTTTTGCAGTTGCCTTTTATATGTGGAAAGCTCCTAGCGTCAGAAACTATTATTTCCCGAACCAGAAATGACACAATTAGACTGCCATTTTCATGTGGGACGCCCTACTCCTAACGGGGAAAATGAACTCTACACGCCAACCATAGCACGCGTGGTGCCAATGAAAAATGAACGCTGGAACAGCTTCTCGGCTACGAACCAAGTGAAAGCTCACCTACATCAGACTGAACATCCAAACGCCTTCAGCCTTCGCTAAAGCTACGGCTTGACGAGTGCCCGCCTTGTGGCGTTGTCCCGGTTAACCAAGAATGTTGTCGGAGATTTTTTCACTCTCAACACCTGGATCGTCTTCGGTCATGAATGCGACTGCCCAGCTCTGTGAATTAAAGAATGTCATCGTGACCGAAACGGGGCAATGGGAAATCAGAAGTTTGAAATCATGCTCATCTTACTTTTTTTGACTGAAACATCACAGCCAACGCCACCGCATCGAAAATGTCCATCTGATAATGTTCACTCATCCATGGTTTGCGTTTGGGCGGCAAGCGGGAGGCCAGTTCCTCTGGAAACCGTTGAGCGATGATTTCAGCCACAGCGTGCTTTGTCCCTTTCCCATCGGCAAAAAAGGTCCGCCGCACCTGTGCTTGTGAGAATAACTTCACACTGACCTTGCGGGTTGCGGCCAGGGCAATGATTTTTCGGCTCAATGCCTTTATACGCGCAGATCGCCGGGAGCCTTCAGTATCTTGCAGCACCAGCACGTTCGGCTGATAATAAGCGATCAATTCTTCCACCTTTGCGAGTGAATTGGCGTTCTTGTTCCCTTGCACCGTCTTGACACCCCAATCCACGAGCGTGTCCTTGTCTTCAAAGACGGCATATCCGAACGGCGTCACTAATCTGTATAAATACGATTCGTTAAACCGGATGACGAATGTGCTTTGGAAGCTGAATGCCACCAGTCTGGCCAGCTTTGGTTACACACTCGGCCTGACCGGAAATCGGACGGCACTTTCGGAGACGCTCACCAACGTCAGCCATGGTTATGCGTGGAACTACGATGCGCTGTATCGGTTGACCAATGAAACCTTGAGCACAACTGCGCCTACAGGGACGCTTGGTTATCAATATGATGCCGTAGGCAATCGGACGAACCGGACTTCAAGTGTCAGCGGCATTTCGACGACCAGTTCCAGCTACAACACGAACGACTGGCTTGCCACTGATGGTTATGACATGTCTCATCCATTCACACGGATTGTTTTCAGGGTAGGAGATGACGATGCCAAAAAATTGGCCGAGGGATTCTCATATTTCGAGGCGCGCGATTTTCGGAACTTGGAAACCGGGCAAGCCATCGCTCGCGTTGAACGCAGTGACTTCGATTTCAATTTGAGCGTTCCGCTTCCCGTTGAGCCGGACAAAGCCATGTCTGCAATTCGAAGGCAGGAGGTCATCACGGGTTCGAGAAATAAATATGGCATGGCAAGAGCGGACGTGGAGGCGATATTGGCAAAGTCGCGTGAAAGTGTAGCAACGGTTGAATCACCGACTTCCCCGCCAGTCAAGCTCGCTACGGAGGCGCCAAAAGTTGCCGAGGTTTTGAAAGCTACGGGTTCGGAAAATAAAGTGATGGTGCCGGACGAAGTGAAACCGCCAGTGATTGCGGAAGTTCAGAAGACCCCGCGTGACTTGGGTAGAGGGACGGGGTGAGGGAATAGCAAGCCGGAGCAATTAACCTTGTTCCGGCTTTTTTATGAACTTGCCGCCGAACTTTATTCAGGCGATTGCGGTCTTGCGTTTGCAGACAAGCGCGGCGAGCGGGACAAGAGCGAGACCGAGCAACGCATACAGTGAAGGCTCCGGGACGGCGACGGCGGCGACTTGAGCCCCAATCAATGCCGTCATGCTGTTGAGAGTCCCGCCTCCGACAGCGTAAGTCAATGTGTCGCCCGCAGCGAGAAGGACCGGTCCAGATGAAAGCGGGACATCGCTTCCTGGCCCAAAACCAAGCACGCTGCCACTGGCTACCACGGCGTTGTTCCACAAAAGATACACGCTGCTGACTGTGCCGGCGGTATCAATGCCCTCGAACACACCCTGAATCGTGTAAAAGCCGTTCACTGGAGCGCTGAACTGCACCATGGCATACTCATCGTTTGGCCCGGCATTCATCGCCAGCATACCGGGATCGAATTGCGAGATTTCCGTTCCACTGGTGGTTGCGATTTGGGTAGCGGCTGTTCCGTTATGAAAGATACCCATGAAGTTACCCAACGGCGCAGACTGCCAGGAATCAATGGCTGGGCCTGGTAATGAGGGAACTGGAGCGGAGAGTGTCAATAGATTAAAAGTGGAGCCGAGTGGAACGGATTCAAAGCCGTAGCTCCAAACACCGTTGGGATTGTTGATTGGAGAGAACTGCGCCGACGGATCAAACTGGGCCGAGGCCAGCCGGGCTGTGCCGACTATCAAACTCAGAAGCACGGCGATTGCGCCATTGTTGCGGATGGGAATTTGCCCTTTGATTGACATTGCGCGGGTGAACAGCGATAACGCTGCGACTGAATACGATACCAATTTGGTTTGAGGATAGATTTTCATTTTATTTTTTGGGTTTCACTTGTTGATTTTGCCAGGCCGCCTTCGCCATTCCCGCAAAATGCTCCCAAAAAATCCATGGCTTTTTTGCAAGTAGTTTGAAAATCAGCCTGATTGACTGTCAGATATGAGACGCTATCTGATTAATCTCGACCCTACGCCGACCTCTGCTCTTGTCAAAAAGAAGTTTTCCACATTCTGTTCACATTCTTAAAACCGAAAGATGTTCTTGTTCCGGCTTTTTTTGCGAAAAATCTTGCCCCGACTCGCGCTCAAAGGCTAATCAAAGTCATGCCGTCCAGTGCCGATTCGCCCCAAAACAATCAAATCCCGCTCGTCGTGGATTTGGACGGCACACTCATCAAAACGGATTTGCTGTGGGAATTTCTCGCGCGATTGTTGCGGCGGAATCCATTCTGGATATTTCCCATTTTATTTTGGTGGACGCGCGGACGGGCTTTTTTGAAACGGCAGCTCGCCAAGCGAGTCAAAATTGAGCCATCCACCCTGCCCTATCATGAAAAGTTTTTGGATTTTTTGCGCGAACAAAAATCTCGCGAACGAAGACTGGTTCTGGCCACCGCATCTGATTTGCAAATGGCTTTGCCCGTCGCGGAATACGTCGGGCTTTTTGACGAAGTTATCGCAAGCGACGGCAAAACGAATTTGCGCAGCGCGAACAAACTCAAAGCGCTCGTCGCAAAATACGGCGAACGCGGATTTGATTACGCCGGAAACTCGTCGGCAGATTTTGCCGTGTGGCGCGGCGCGCGCGAAGCGATTGTCGTCAACGCAAGCCAGACGGTTTTGAAGCAAGCCGCCGACTGCGCGAAAATCGCCGCGACGTTTGAGGAAAATTATTCGCCGTTTGCCATTCTCAAACGTTTCCTGAACGAGTTTTTTATCCGCAGCGGTTATCTCATCGCCATTCTTGCCGGACTTTTGCTTGCGGCTGCGTTTCAAAAAATCGGCATCGCCGGTTTTGCGTGGATCGCGCCGGGACTGATAATGTTTGCGGCGCGTGGAAAAAATTCTGGTGATGCTTTTCGCGTCGGGTATGTCGGCGGACTTTCATTCTGGCTCGCGTCGCTTTACTGGCTGCTGCTGATTCCCGTGGCGGGTTATCCGATTCTCGGCTGGCTCGCGTTGAGCGCGTTCGTCGCGCTTTATTTCGGAATCTGGACTTGGCTGCTCGCGGGAAAAATCGGCGCAGGCAACTGGGCGCAAAGAAATTTGTGGCTGCTGGCAGGCGCGGCAATCTGGGTGGCGCTGGAAATGATACGCGCGCGTTTCCTCGGCGGATTTCCGTGGAGCTTGCTCGGCGCGTCGCAATATCAAATGACGCCGCTCATCCAAATCGCATCGGTCACTGGCGTATATGGCGTTTCGTTTTTGGTCGTGTGGTTTTCGCTGTCGCTGCTTTCGGCGGCGCTGGCGGTTTTTTCAAAACCGAATTCGCGCTTTGCGTGGCAGCCGGAAGTTTTTCTGCCGTTGTTCGCGGTCGCCGTCATTTTTGCGTGCGGCTCTTTCAAGATGCACGGGCAAATTCCGCCGACATCGAATCTGCGCGTCACGTTGATTCAGCCGAGCGTTCCGCAAACGCTGATGTGGGATGAAAATGAAAATTCAAATCGCTTTCAACAGTTGCTTGCGCTTTCTGACAGAGCACTAACGAACAAAACCGATCTGCTCATCTGGCCGGAATCTGCCGTGCCGGAATTTGAATCTGATGAGGCCAATTATACCGCCATCACGAATCTGATCCAGACGCACCGCGTATGGGCAATTTTTAATGCCGACGACTATCTTCCAAAGGCAAATCCGGGCGGCGACGACAAGTATGATTCCTTCAACGCCGCATTTCTTTTTGACCCGGACGGAAATTGCGCGGCGATTTATCACAAACAGAAACTCGTGATCTTCGGCGAATACATTCCGCTCGTGCGCTGGCTGCCGTTCGTGAAATGGTTCACGCCCATCACCGGCGGTTATGAAGCGGGAAATTTTCCTGTGCAATTTGAAATAAATCTGGCAAGCACTTCGCGCGAGCCAATCATTGAAGTGAACAACATTGCATCGGCAGCTTCAACGCGCCAGACGGTCAAAACTTCCCCGCTGATTTGTTTCGAGGATACTTTTCCGCAACTCGCGCGCAAATCGGTTCAAGATGACACGGATTTTCTCGTGAACCTGACCAACGACGGCTGGTTCGGCCAGAGCGCGGAGCAATGGCAGCACATGGCCAACGCCGTTTTTCGCGCCGTCGAAAACGGCGTGCCACTTATTCGTTGCTCAAACAACGGCGTGACGTGCTGGATTGATTCTTACGGCAGCGTGCGTGAAATTTTCAAAGATCAAAACGGCGGCGTTTATGGCGTTGGCGTGATGACGGTGCAGATTCCCCTGCCCTCTGAAAAATCCGCGCCAACTTTTTACAATCGTCACGGCGATTGGTTCGGCTGGTCGTGCGTCGCGGTCACAATCATTATTTTTTTTATTCGATTGAAAAAAACACTTGCATTACGCCGCACATAGGAGCATAAAAGGAGTAGAAGCCCATGAAGACCAGCGTTCCCATTAGTTCGCTGTTGCATCATAAAGGTTCGACAGTGTGGACTATCGCGCCGGACGCGACTGTGTTTGAAGCCATCAAGCTCATGGGGGCCCAAAACATCGGCTCACTGCTCGTCTTATCCGGCGACATGTTGGTGGGCATTTTCACGGAACGCGATTACACCCGCAAAATCGCTCTTCAGGGAAAAACTTCCAAGGAAACACAAGTTTGGGAAGTCATGCCCAAGGAAATTATTTTCGTCAGGCCGGATGATTCGGTCGAAAGCTGCATGAAATTGATGACCGAACATCGCGTGCGCCATTTGCCGGTCGTGGAAAGCGGAAAAGTCCTCGGCATCATTTCCATCGGCGACCTCGTGAACTGGATCATCTCGGCGCAAGACGCGACGATTGCGCAAATGGAGCAATACATCGCGGGCGGATTGTCGGCATAATCAAACAGTTTCCTGCTTCTTCACGTCTTCAAAATCGCGACGCACTTGTTCAAGCCGTTTGCGATATTCCTCCGCGTCGCCGTAATCCAGAAAGCGCGGATAACGGCTGTGCATCGTCTTGAGCCGCATCGCGTGTTTGATGGGACACCAATACTGCTCCGTGCGCCCGGCGATTTCCTGCACATACGCGATGAGGCCGTTGACATATTCGCAATACACGCAGTTGAACTTTTCAATCCCGTTGAGATACGCCAGCTTCCGCCGATCCATCACCACATAATCACTTCGGCGCACTTTGGGAATGCCATAAGCCGGAAAACAGATGAATTGATAAACCGTCGCCCACACATCGAGGAACACGACGGGCACGGCGCATGACCAGATGACCGGCGCGGTGATGAAACTCAAAAACTTCGCGTCAAAAAGATAATGATGGATTTTCTTGGCCAGCTTCTGGTGTTGCGCCGTCGCCGCTTGGGTGAAATGGATTTTGCGTTTGCGGATTTCGTAACGGAACTGCTGTTCCTTCGCTTGAACCTCGACGAGCAACTCGTCTTCGAGAAGTTTTAATTTCTTAAGAAGCGCATCCAATTTTGTGTCCATATAAAACCAAGCTAAATCCGAAGCGTGGAATAGATAGTTTTATTTTCAACGCGAGCAGACCTTGGGCTGATAGATTGAATCCCATTGGGATTCATGAGCGGTCGAATCAATTTGAATTTGTTCCGTTCATTGAATTCGTTAAATCGCCCTCTGCTTCAATTGGCTCACGCAATTTTGGATTTAATTCAATAGCTTTATTGAAGTCAGCCAAAGCAGCTTTGAAATCATTTTTGGCTCGTTTCGCAACGCCGCGATAGTAATAGGGAAAAGGACTATCGGGATTCAGTTGAATTGCTTTGGTATAATCCGATAGCGCACCATCTAAATCGCCCTTTTCCTTCTTCAAATTGCCACGATAAATGTAAGCAGCCCCATAATCAGGCTTGAGTTCAATCGCTTTATTGAAGTCTGCCAGCGCACCATCTAAATCTTTCTTGGCAAGTTTGAAATAGCCACGATTGTTGTAAGCTCCGGCAAAATCGGGTTTGAGTTCAATGGCTTTCGTGTTATCAGCAATTGCACCATCTAAATCTCCTTTCTTGTATTTCATAGCTCCACGATTAAAGTAAGGAGGAGCCACATTTGGGTTGAGTTCGACGGCTTTATTGAAGTCGGCAAGTGCGCCATCTATGTCATTGTTCATTTCCTTCTGAAGACCGCGATTGTGATAGGCTTCAGCAAAGTCGGGTTTAAGTTCAATCGCCTTGTTGAAATCAGCAATTGCGCCATCCGAATCACCCTTGTCAGTCTTCGCACTGCCTCGACTATTGTAGGCGTCTGCACCGTTAGGGTTAAGCTCAATGGCTTTATTGAAATCAGTAATTGCGCCGTCCAAATCTGCTTTTGTTAGTTTAACAACGCCACGATTGAGATAGCCGTCAGCATCGTTAGGTTTGAGTTCAATGGCTTTTGTAAAGTCGGCCTGTGCGCCGTCCAAATCACCTTTAATATATTTCGTGTGGCCGCTGTCATTGTAATCGTTTGTATCATCGCCAAAAGCAGAAGATACGATGAAAAATAAAACGGCCAGCAAGGACATGGTTTTTATTGGTGTCTTCATAAATTAAAAAACGAAAATCAAATTTCGTATTAACTATAACTTCAAATCCTTATCCGTCATGCGCCTTCCGACGCGCTCGTCACATGCGCGGCGTATTTCGCCAGCACGCCGCAGTTGCAATAAATCTTTGGCATATCAAATTTCCGGTTCGCCTCTCGCGCCGTGCCAGACGCGCAGGATTTCGAGAAACTTTTCCTTTTGATGGACGCGATAAACGATGCGGTAATTTTTTATTACAATCTCCCGGATATTTGGCTGATTGCGTTCCGGCACAACGCGGCCAAGCTCGGGAAATTTCTCCAATGTGTCCACGCGGGCAAAAATCAAATCGCCGAGCTTGAGCGCCGCCGCAGGATTGTCTTTGGCAATGAACGTGGCGATGTCGCGCAAGTCCTCGCGTGAGCGGAGCGTCCAGACTATTTTGAAATCCACGACGCAAACTCCCTTTTGACCTGTTCGTGCGGGACAACTTCACCCCGGTCAGCCTGCTCTTCGCCTTCGCGGATGGCGGCGAGGAATTCGATCTCTTTGCCGATGTCCTGCAACTTGGCATCGGCAGGAAGCCGGTTCAGCAATTCAACGACGAGTTGTTTGTCGCTCATGGTTTTAACCTAGCAAAGGTCTGTTCGATTGCAAATCACAACTTCAAATCCTTATCCGTCACCGCGCCTTCGCGACGCGCTCGTGACGTGCGCGGCGTATTTCGCCAGCACGCCGCGCGTGTAGCGGGGCGCGGGTTTCTTCCACGCCTTGCGGCGGGCGTTCAGTTCTTTGCGCGGGAACTTCCAGCGTCAGTTCGCGTTTCTCGGCGTCAATCGTGATGGCGGTCGCCGTTCTTCACCAGCGCGAGCGGCCCGCCGACGTAAGCCTCCGGCGTGATGTGGCCGACGACGAAGCCGTGGCTGCCGCCGTGAAAACCGTCCGTCGGTGATGAGCGCCACGTCCTTGCCGAGTCCCTTGCCCATGATGGCGGAGGTGGGCGAAAGCATTTCGCGCATGCCCGGCCCGCCGCGCGGCCCTTCGTAGCGGATGACGATGACGTCGCCCTTTCACGATCGTGCCGTCGAGGATCGCTGCCATCGCCGGCTTCCTCGGAATTGAACACGCGCGCGCGCCCGGTGAATCGCAAGCCTTCCTTGCCGGAAATTTTTGCGACCGCGCCTTCGGGCGCGAGATTGCCGCGCAGGATCACGAGATGGCTGTCCTTTTTGATCGGCTTGTCGAACGGCTGGATGATGGTCTGATGCGCCGGATACGGTTTCACGTCGCGCAGCGTTTCGGCCATCGTCTCGCCGGTGACGGTCAGGCATCGCCGTGCAGCAATCCTTTGTCGAGCAACATTTTCATCAGCGGCCGGATGCCGCCGATGGCGACGAGTTCGGACATGAGATGTTTGCCGCTCGGCTTCAAATCGGCGAGCACGGGCACGCGTTTGCCGATGCGCGTGAAATCGTCAATGCGTCAGCTTCACCTTCGCGGCGTGCGCGATGGCGAGCAGATGCAGCACGGCATTGGTCGAACCGCCGAGCGCGATGACGACGGTGATGGCGTTCTCAAACGCCTTCTTCGTGATGATGTCGAGCGGCTTGATGCCGCGCCGCAGCATTTCCACGACGGCGCGCGCCGGCGCGGCGGCAATCGTCCATCTTCGCGGGCGAAATGGCGTTTTGCGCGGAGCTGTTCGGCAGGCTCATGCCGAGCGCTTCGATGGCGCTGGCCATGGTGTTGGCCGTGTACATGCCGCCGCACGAACCCGGACCGGGAATGGCGCATTGCTCGACGGCCTGAAATTCCGCGTCGGAAATTTTTTTGTTCGCGTGCGCGCCGATGGCCTCAAACACGGAAACGATGTCCAGCTTGCGCTGTGTCGCCCGGTGATGCAGCCGGGCAGAATCGTGCCGCCATAAACGAACACGGCGGGGCGGTTCAGGCGCGCGATGGCCATCAGCGCGCCGGGCATGTTTTTGTCGCAACCGCCGATGGCCACGAAGCCGTCCATGCCCGCGCAGCCGACGACGGTTTCAATCGAGTCGGCGATGACCTCGCGCGAGACGAGCGAATATTTCATGCCTTCGCTGCCCATCGAGATGCCGTCGGAAATGGTGATGGTGTTGAAAATGATCGCCTTGCCGCCGGCGGCGTTCGCGCCCTTTTCGGCTTCGAGCGCGAGCTTGTCGATGTGCATGTTGCAGGGCGTGACCTTGCTCCAGGTCGAGGCGATGCCGATGATGGGCTTGGCAAAATCTTCCTTCGTGAAGCCGACGGGATAAAGCATGGCGCGCGCGGCGGCGCGTTCATCGCCATCCAGCAGAAGGCTGGAGTGCGGGCGCAAGGAATCGGCGGATTTATTTTTTTTCATCTGCGGAAATGTTGCCATTGAAATCGCGCGGCGGCAAGTCGCTGTAATTTGTAGCGGACGGTCTATGACCGTCGAATCGGCGCTCACAGAGCGCCGCTACAGAGTTTTGAATTGAAAAGCGCGGCGTGCTCGGCCACATTGATGTTTCGGTGGAGAGATGGCTGAGTGGTTTAAGGCACACGCCTGGAAAATGTAAAACGTCCTTTTGTCCTGATTTGACCTAACGTGACCTAATGACAAAAACCGCGTCTTTATTGACTAAAACACATTTTTGCTTTTGTCCTACCAGGTTGTGGGATGACCTAAAAACGGCAAACAGTATCAGATTGCAGTATCAGATTTTCCTTTTGAAAAACTCATTCATTCCCAGCCAAATTTTTAATTTCAATGTCCTCAATAACCCCTTCGTTTTTGCCAGGCTCTTGATATTTTTCGGGCCGTAACCTGATCCGTTCTACGGCGAGCCGTTCCAGCGCATCGCACAACGGCTCTAAACCCTTCCCTTTACCAGTAGGCGTGGCAGATGGCTTCCAATGTCGCCGCCGATTCCAGCGCGTCCTTCCGTTTGGCCGCCAATATCAGCGGCCATCGCGTGTGCGGAAAAATCCGGGGTGCTTTACTAGATGAAGTCAGGCTGCTCATGGGAATATCGTATCCACATGAATTACCGGAAAAGTCGTGGTTATTACAGGAAAAGTGTAAAAGCCATCGAAATCCTAAAAAGTCTTACTAAATCAAAAATCGCCAGAGTTTTTTGATCGGCTCCAAGTCGCAATCAACCGGCATCGACATTCCATATGGCTTGGCAAAATATAACAGAGGGGATTGTGCAGTGAATAAAAGCCATTGCCAGCAACGAAGGCCAGCACCGAGGCGATGATCGGATGCATGAAGAGGGACAGTAAGAATAGTCCAACCCGAATCGTTTGCTTGCACACCGAGGATGCTTAAATCATTTACGCGTTCGGTTGTGGCGACCGAATATTTGAGTAATACATCTTGGCGTGAAGCGGTATCGGCTATTTTTGACGCAACAATGTTTTTATGTTTTCTAGGGCATCGTTGCGTTTTTCAACCGAGGCAAATGGATTGAAGGGAGGAATATATTTTCCATTTGCCAGCGACAGGGCAATCCAGTCACACCAGCGGAGTTTCACGCTGGTGCCATTGGTGGTCTGGCTTGATTCAGGGAATGAATACATGAAACTGCCATTCATGTGTAAATCGTTCACGGAATAATTGACCATGCCTGATGACTGCCATGAAACGGAGCCGCAAACTTCTTTTCGATCCAGCTCACGCAGGATCAGTCGGCGAAAGGCTGGCACATTGACCAGCGCGGAAGACACAGGGTTGTCGGAGCCGTTTTGCGGCCACGGCAATCTGCCCCACGCGGAATTGGTGTCGTCAAACATTTTTTCCGCTGCTGATTCCAGAACTGTGTTGGTTGGGAACTGTTTCAGCGGCTCCAAATATTCTGAAATGGAAAAGCCCATCTGCTCCGGCGAAGTGGTTGGCAACCATGCCGCATAATCTTCAAACGCATCGGCGTCGCCGGCCTGCGCGCGGGCGAGCGAAAGTTTGGTGAGCAATCCACCCAGTTGCGCGCCGGAATATTCCATCACGGTGCGGCTGCGTTTCGACAAAGTTTTGACCACCGGCCCGGCCGCCTGCGCGTCCCACGCCGCCAGATACAACCCCATCTGGCACGCCGCTGAAATATCGTAAGTGTTCGGATCAGATTCGGGGACTTCGAGCGCGCGCCGCGCCATCAATTCGGATACCGACGGATTGGATTTGTTGCGTAAATTTTCTCCGCGCAAACGAACTGGTGCATTGGTCGATGCCGGTCTGGCCATGCTGAAGCCGCCGGGAAAAGTCGTCACGTTTTCCGGTTGCGTGATGTGCGCCGCCGCTTCCGGCCACCGGTTGCGGGCTGAATCGTCTTGAAGAATCGCGTAACAGCGTTCGTCAAGATTCATGCCTTTGTATTTGTTCCAATACGCCCGGATTTCCGCAGTCCCATCGCCAAAGCCTGCTTGAAGAATGGAAAGCACTGCAACCCGCGCGGCATCGTGAACTGGAATTACAGTGCGACCGCGAAAAAAGTCCCGGCCAAAACCGACCGAGCGCGTCAGTCGGTTGTCGTTGTCCAGGCAATCAAGCAAAGGTTCAACCGCCGGATCACCTTCTTGAATGAGCGCAGACACAATCTGGTCTTCCGGCAGATTGACCCAGCCCGGCTGACTCCATTGCCGGGCTTGAACCAAATCCAAATCGCGGATGAGCGCGGCGATGCGTTCGGTTTGGTTGGTGATGCTTTGCAAGCCGCTTTGAACGATGCTGACACGATTGCCTTCCTTTTCGCGGCGCTCCAAGTCAGCCAGCAATTGCGGCAATTGGCCGAGGAAGTCGAGATAAGGTCTTTGCTGATTTTGCCGCTGATTGTCATAATATGGCTGGCGCGGAAAACCTCGTTTGGCACATTCTGCTTCAATTTCAGGCTGCAATGCTGCGAGTTGCCGGGCGGTGGCCAGTGACAGTGCTTCATCGCCGCTCATGTGCGCGCAGATTGTCCGGTCGAACATCGCCCACGCCCAGTCGCCGGCAAATTCCAGATACGGGTCATTGTTTTGAACTGGCCGCCGACCACCACCGCCAAACATGATCTGTTGGTTCGGTGACAAGTTTGTCAAAGCGGCGGCGATTTCGCCGCAACGCAGCAACAACAAAACACGAGTGGATTGCGCGCCGCCAAATATGACGGTCTGCGCTTCGCCCGCCGCCGAGTTGCCGCGCCAGCCGAAACGTCCCGGCGAAACGGCATTGGTGGTTTCTGTATGAAGGTCGGCGGGCGCGGAAATTTTTGCGACTGGATAAATCAAACCGTTCCAGCAAATCGCAAACTGGTTTGTCCCGAATTTTTTAGGCAGCACCCAGCCGCGAGTTTTCACAATGGAACTTTTTCCGTCCCAGACACCGCTGACCTCAACTTCAATCTCGCGATACTCGCAGCCGCGCGGATCGGGAAAGCCCTGCGCAAACAAAGTTTCGGCGGCGGAAACAATGTTGGTGGGAATACTGGCGTCGGCGTGCCACGGTTTGTGTTGTTGCGGCGGCTCCGGCAATTGCAATTCCGCCACACAGGAACAGACAGACGCCAGGCTCAAGAGCAAACTTGCGGCCACAATTTTCATGAATGGCGCTATTTTGATGACCCGCCGCCAAATGACAATTGAAAACCTGCGGCTAATTTTTTCTGGCAGCCGGAAATGCCTTGGTTAAAATGTTTCCATGAAACCGAACCGAATCCGTTTTTGCACCGGAAGCTGTCTCGGCATTTTTTTCTGTCTGATTTTTTTCCAGACCCATTTCAGCGTGTTCGCGCAAGGCAGGCCGGATTACCAGACGGTTGAAAATTTCTTCGATGCCATTGCGGAAAACGACACCAACACCGCCAGTCAATTGCTGGAAAGCAACACCAATCTTGTTTTCTCCCGCGACAACTTTAGCAAGCTGCCTTTGCTTGAAGCGGCGAAGGCGGGAAATGTTTCGCTTGTAAAACGCATGATCGAACTGGGTGCCGATATTCATGCCAACGGCGATACATTGAGCAGCGCCGGTGCCGGAATGAACGCGTTGGATGTCGCGGCGCAATTCGGCCATCTCGAAATTTGTGAACTGTTGCTGAAAGCTGGCGTTAATCCCAACCTGCCGACTCCGTTTGAACAAACTCCGTTACATTTTGCCTTCAACAATCCGTTCGCACAAACCAACCTGAACCAGATTGTCAGCCTGCTTTTGGATTATGGCGCCAATCCATTTTTAGAGGCTGGCTACAATAAAGACACGGCGGTCGAATTCGACATTACCCGCGCCGACGGCAGGCTTGTTGCCCAGATGCTTGATCAGGATCGCCAACATCCTCTGGGAAAAAAGGCGGTGGTGAAGAATTTGTCGCTAAATTTCAGGGGCCGACCTGTTAAAACGTCGGCTGAAATTCTTGTCGAGCATGGCGCAAGCTGGCTGGCCGCCGCCGCGCAGCGCGGTGAATTTGAAGCTGTCCAAGCCTTGCTTAAGGCTGGCGTATCGGCCAAAACAAATTCTCCAGATGGCTATCCATTGTTCCAAGCCTTTGCCCTTTCCGAAGCGGCGGTCGCCAGAGGAAATAATTTTGAAACCAACCGCTGGCGGCAAATCCGCGACCTGCTCATCAAAAACGGCGCGGATTACGATGCGTTTGCCGCCACGGCGATGGGCGACATGGAACAGGCGCGACAACTTACATCCGCAGATAAAAATCTGGCGCAGGCCACGGACAAAGACGGGCAGACGCCGTTGTATTGGGCGGTCCAAAATGACCAGCTTCCGATGACGAAGTTCTGGTTGCAGTCCGGCGCGTCACCCGCTGCGACCAATTTTGCCGGGCAAACCGCGCTGCACATCGCCGCCGGGAAAAATCTGGTCGAACACATGAAATTATTGCTCGCCGCGCACGCGCCGACAGACATGCGCGACACGAACAATTGGACGCCGCTTGATACGGCAGAACATTCACAAAACACCGAGGCGATTCGTTTGTTGTTGAGCAACAAGTCTGTAACCCCGCCGCCTGACCGCGCCATTGCGACATCCCTCCACGAGGCCGCGACGAGCGGCAACCTCGGCGCGCTCGCGGCGTTGACAGAGACGACCAACAATCTTGAAGCGCGGAATGAACTGGGACTCACGCCATTGCAAGTGGCAGTGTTGAACGGACATTTCGCCGAAGCCGCGCTGCTCGTGGACCGGGGCGCGGATGTGAATGTGCGCGATCCCGACGGCAACACGCTGTTGCATCAGATTCTTTTGCAAGAACGAAATTTTTATGTGCGCGACCGTCCGCCGACAAACTGGCTGGACCGCTTGGGTGACGACCCGCGCAAAAACACTTATGCGAAATACCTGACCGTCGGGCAAAACGAACAAGGGCAGAATCCAGTATTGCAAGCCGCGAGTTTTCTGCTTGCGTGCGGCCTTGATGCCAAGGCCACCAATAATGCCGGGCAAACCGCAGTCCAGTTGGTGACCGATGGAAAAATATCGCGCTACATTTTTTTCTTTGAAGACGATCAGGCTGCACTGTTAAAACTTCTCGGCTCCGGCGGCGGCAATATCAATCAAACGGATGCCGACGGCAACACGGCGTTGCACCGGTTATGCACCGGTTTTTACGACGTGAGCAAGGTTGATGGAATGGCCAGTCTTATTGCCAGCGGCGCAGATGTGAACGCAACAAATCATTCAGGGCAAACGCCCCTGCATTTGGCTTCGGGCAATATCGGCGGATGGGATGGCAACGATCCGCCGGTCAACGAGCCTTTTCAATTGCTGCTGTATCACAAGGCTAATGTGAATGCCCAGAACAATGAAGGACTGACGCCGCTGCATATATTGGCCTACAGCGATTCGTCCTTCAAACGGGAAGCCACCCGCGCGCTTCTGGACGCCGGGGCCAATCCCAATTTGCGAGACAAGCATGGCCGCACCCCGGCGCATCTTTTTCTGTCCGGCAAATGGCCGTGGACAGAGTCGGCGGAATGCATGGATATGCTTGTGAAAGCCGGCGCGGACTTGTCGGCCAAAGATGATGAAGGCAAAACGCCGCTGCATTGTCTGGCGGCTTTGGGAAATCAGCAGCCTTTGTTTTTCATGCGCGGCATTGGAGACATTTTTGTCGCGGCGAAAGTGGATTTTGACGTGCGCGACAACGACGGCAATACGCCGATGCTCATCGCGGCCAAGACTGGAACCCATGACGTATTCGATTGGCTGCTGAAGCAAGGGGCAAATTTAGATGCAACCAACAACGCGGGCGAAACACCGCGAATTTTGTCTGCCCGAAATCCAAATCCCTTTGCCATGCCCAGCGCACAGTCCGCCGAGACCGATATTTTTCAGGCCGTCCGTGAAGGTAAAGTTGATGCCGCTGCCCGGCTGCTGAATGCCGATCCCCAACTTGTGAACCAAACCAACCAACTCAAACAGACCCCGCTATTTTTGGCCGTCACACTGCATCAGACCAACATGATCGGATTCCTGGAAAGACAGGGTGCCAATTGGGATGAAGCCTCCGCAGTCCTAGCCGGACGAACTGATGCACTCCAGGCCATTCTCAAGAACAATCCATCCGCCGTCGGCACCATGCTCTTTGGCAAAGGCTTGATTCACATCGCTGCCGCCAATGGTAATGTGGATATGGTCAAAATACTAATCGCCGCGAACTGCGACTTGCAGGCCAAAGATAATTGGGGTTTGTCACCGCTTGGATATGCGCTGATCACAAAAAATAAGCAGGTGCAGGAAGTGCTGCTCCAACACGGTGCCAACGAAAATTTCTTTGATGCCGTTTACGCCAACGATTTGCCGACCGTCACGGCCTTACTCGCAAAAGATAAGTCAGCAGCTTCCGCACTAAATCACAGCAATAACTCGGCGGTGGACATTGCTGCCGCCACTGGCCACACGGAAATTCTAAAACTGCTCCTAAAAAGTGCCTCGTTCAACCGCACCATTACCGGGGTTGGTCAATATGCAATCCATCTGGCGGCCTTTTACAATCAGACAAATACCTTGACCTTGCTTATCCGTGAAGGAGCAAACGTCAATCAAACGGATCAGCTAGGCTTCACGCCATTACACTGGGCGACAATCCGAGGGGCAAAGGAATCCGTTGCCATTTTAACCAAGCACCATGCGGATGCCAACAAAGCTATCGTTCGAGTTGATGCTGGACACGGCTTATTCTTTGGGCCGGGGCAGCAACTATTGCTTGGAGACACGCCACTGCATTTAGCTGCACTTTACGGACAGACCAATGTGGTTTCATCGCTCCTAGAATCCGGGGCGGATGTTAATGCCGCCAACGAACGCATGCTGACACCGTTGGATTTAGCCGAAGGTATGCCGATGAATCCTCTCAATATTATTATGGTTCAGCGCAGCATTCTCGAAGTAATGGAACCCCTCGGCATCAATCAGTCGCCGGCGAACTTATTGCAAACGAGGCGCGAAGGACAAAAGGTCGTGGCTGCTTTAATTCAGGCTGCGGGTGGAAAACATTCTCAAAACCATCAGCCGTTTGGTAGTTGGCAATCGCAACCAAGTCCTTTTATGCGGTAGGATCATGAGGTTCCAACCCAAGAGCAATTGGACTCAATTTGCCAAAACTAAAATCAATTGCTGTTCAGTCCGGCGCTTTGACTGTCCGCTTTCCTGCTGACAGCGGAGGAAACCGGACAGACACCTATTAAGCCCGACAGGTCAATAGATAAAAAGGCTGCTGTCCGGAAAAGTGTATTTTTCCGTTTAGCGTCCAACCAACGCAGCGTTCCGGCTTGATTTCAATTGGCAGCGCGGACGGCGTGTCCGGCTAAACACCTATACGGACTCAATCGAGCGGGCCGGAGTCCGGCCCTGAAGGCCGAACCTCAACTTGCTTTCCAGGGTCGCGATCAAACGCCGCGACCCGGTCCAGAAACACTCTGCAGTTCACCCATCCGCTATCCATTCAAGTCGAAGTCGGCTGCCCACCTGGGCTCCAGTTTTTTGCAGACGTGCGGTTGGGGCGGAATCGCCCAATTCATTTTCGTTTGTTGGTTATGGCTGCGAGTTAAACGAGCCGACGGCGAAAGCGAGCCATTAGCTCGCGCCGTCGGCGGTCGAATCACTCGCAGTGTGGCCGCTGGCGACCGTGCCCAATCAAATCGGCGGAGTCCTGCCGTGCCCAACACCGGTCGGCGGTGCTCCAGCACCAGGGAGTTTTGCCGGTGACTCATTCGGGCCTCGGGGAGGAATCGGCTCCAGTCTGTCCGTCGGTTCACGATCGCCAGGGCCAAATTAGTTCGGGCTCAAGGCCGCCACCAACCGGTCAGGATCGAAGGCGGTTTTATTTTTGAGCATGAAATAGACGGCGCGGGCCAGCTTGATGGCCAGCACCGCATTGGCCTTAAACTTGTTGCCATTCATCCGTGCCTCTAGCCGTTGCGCCAGCGGACCCAGGAGGGCATCGCGTTTGGCCACCACCGCCGCTTCGCCAAAGGCCCACCGGAGATAGGGGTTGCCGAGCTTGGCTCCCCGCAGCCCTTTGATCTTGCCGGCACTGGCAACCGTGCCCTTGACCAAACGGCAATACGAAAGAAAATCTTTGACGGTGGGAAAGCGTGCGATGTCGCCAATCTCATGGAGCAGGGTCAAGCCGATGTAATCGCCGATGCCAGGTGTGGTTCGGAGCAAGGCGAAGTCGCGGCTGGCCGTTCGTTTGGTGAGCTTGAGCAGGTCTTTTTCCAAGACCGCCAACTGCGCGTCGAAATGTCCGATGAGGGCCAGGTCGTTTTGCAAGGCAAGCTGGCGGACGGGATCGGGTTCCGAGGTGAGGAGTTGTTCTTTCCACGCCTCACGGTTGTAAGGCCGCTGGCGACGGATCGGTCGGTTGTAAGCTAATTGATGGGACTGGATGCGGGCCAGCAGTTCAGTGCGGTTCCAGATATAACGCAGGCGCTGGCGCAGCAACGCTCGCAAGGGGCGTTTCTCGGCGGGATAGACATAGGCCGGCGGAATGAGATTGGTGCGCAGCAAGTGGGCCAGCTTCTCGGAGTCAATGCGGTCATTCTTGTTCTTGCCGCCGTGGATGGCCTTGAGGTAAAGCGCGTGGGCCAGGACGAAGTGCAGACCCGCTGCCTGGCAGGCATCCGCCAGCCAATACCAGCCGAACATACATTCGGCGCAGACAGTCAGGTCGTGGCGATAAGGTGCGACGAGCTTGAGGAAAAACTCAAAGTCGTTGTTTTTGATGTTGGAGTGAACGAGCTTTTTGCCGTCCCGATCCATGACGCAGACATACATCTGGCGGGCATGGAGGTCGATTCCGCAGTTGAACTGAGTAGTGGACGTGTAATACTTCATGGCGATCATTCGTTGTGGGATCGCAAGACCCCGGGTTATACGTTTGGTTACGCGGGGAAGTGTTCGTTGCACTTCCCCGCCCTGCACCAATGCTAACTAAAAACCCAAAGGGCTTTGAAGGGAGTATCAAATCGCCTCTTAACTGAACCTAGACGGCAGCGCAGTCAACGTCCTTTTCCAAAATCCCGCGACTCTGGCATTTAGTTTGAGAGAGTGAGGGTCATCATCAACCGGAAGAATGCGGCGCGTGAAACTAAAACAAGGGATTAAACTTTACGGACGACCACGTTCTATCGCCCGAATGTTTGACAAAAATGCGGTTTGACAACAGTGGGAAATCCCACCATAGTGAAGTCATGCCGACATTGACACAAAAACGCCCGACAGTCGTGGAAGATTACGACGTTGCCGCCGACGCCAAAAAGCGCATCAGCCTGCGCAACGCCAAGACAAAGTATTTTCACGTCCAAGCATTGTCGAACGGCGGCTTTTATCTGGAGCCGCGTGTATTGGTGTCGCCCCAAGCCATTTCCGCCCGTTCCTTGAAGATGCTGGACAAGTCCGTGACCAATCTGAAAAAGGGGCTGGCGTCCGCGCCGATTGATTTGTCTGCCTTCGCCGAGGCTTGAAAGGATTCAAATGGCTTTCAATATCCGCATGGGATTGCCGGAGATGGAAGCATTGTGGAACGATCTTTCGACTCGCAAGCAGCAAGGCAAATTGGACAAGGACGAAGAAAAGTTTTTCAAGAAACTGGTAAAATCTCTCGGCTATCTTTCTGAAAATCCCCGGCACAACAGTCTGGCCTCGCACGAAATTGACGATTTGACGCGCAAATACGGATTCAAGATTTTCCAATCATATCTCGAAAATAATACGCCGTCAGCCGGACGGATGTTTTGGGCTTACGGGCCCGACAAGCGGGACATCACGGTGCTGGCAATTGAGCCGCACCCAGAAGATCAAAAACACGGTGCTTATCAGCGCATGAAATTGTCCACCTTGCCGCCGGCGAAAAAATAATCCGCAGAAAAGCGCGATTACTAAATTGCACCCCCTTCTAGTCGGTGACCACCTGATTAAGATTTAATAGACAAGGTGAACGACGAATCAGCTTGCTCCCAACGCGGATTCGGGCGAATAATATGCCCGATGAAATGAAGCATGGTTAGGTTTGGCACTGGCGTTTTTGTCAGATATTTTTTGATACTTTTTACTCTCTTTCATAAAAACCAGTATCATATTATGGTATCTGTAGCATCAGATTTGAATCGGTTTTCGATTCGCAAGTAGTTGAAAATAAACGGCATGGAGAGATGGCTGAGTGGTTTAAGGCACACGCCTGGAAAGCGTGCGTAGGTAAAACTACCGTGGGTTCAAATCCCACTCTCTCCGCCAGTTTTTGACACGAATGGACCGTCAATTTGGCGACTTTTTTGTGAAAAAATATTCTGCCAATCCAATTGCAAGCTGCAATTGCGATTTCTTTGAAGTTTGCGCATTGCAATTTTGAATTTGGTTTTATTTTCCTCATTTGCCCGAATGATTGCATTTATGGGCATCTTCCGCGCGGCACGTTCGTTGCTAAAAAGAAACATGCACGTTTGATTCGATGACCAAGGAAGCACGTTCAATCCTGCAAAGCGGACAAATCAATCATCAACCGAAACATTTTATGAAGAATCTTGAAGACCTTTTTTTAGATTCATTGGCGGACATGTATTACGCCGAAAACGAGCTGACGAAAGCGCTGCCTGAAATGGCCAAGGCCGCAACCTACGGGCATTTGCGCCTCGCATTTCAAATGCACCTCACTGAAACCGAAGGCCACATCCATAAATTGGAACAAGTTTTTGACGCTTTTGGCAAAAAAGCCAAGAGCAAGAAATGCCCCGCCATTTTGGGCATCATCAAGGAAGCTGAAGAAATTGCATCGGAAAATAAAAAATCGCCGACGATCAATGCCGCGCTCATTTTTGCGGGACAAAAGGCCGAACACTATGAAATTGCATCGTATGGAGGGTTGCGCGATTGGGCGAAGGTGCTTGAAAATGAGGAAGCTTCAGACATCCTTGATGAAATTCTGGACGAGGAAAAAGCGGCGGATGCCAAGTTGAGCGAACTTGCAGATGAGGAATGCAACGAAGCGGCAAAAAACGGAATTGAAGAAACTGAAAGGATGGAAGCGCGGTCCTGATAAAATCTTACCGGCGCCTACAGCGGTGCCAGTCTCCCCAGAAGCCGGATCTCTGCCTGTGATCCGGTTTTTTTATTCTGCAAGTTTTGGTGCTCAATCTGATTTGATAAATTTCAGCCTGCTTTGATTGTTCGATATGTGACGGTGACCATCCAGTCGGCATAATTTGGATCGAACGCCTTCATCGCATAAGTCATTTGCTGGCAAAAAGTAGTTTCGATTAACTTTCCCTGGCCGGGCCAGATTTTGAATTGCACGCGCAAAAAATTCCAGCCGCCCGGTTCCGTCGCCTCCACTTTTCCCATTTTCGGTTCGGCCAAAATAATTCCGCCGAATTGTATCCACGTTCCTTTCGTGACTTCTTCGATTTTCTGAACAATTTTTTGCTGATCGGCCTGCGCTGGAATCTGGATTTCCGCGTAGGCATAAACGCCGTCGTGCGGAAAACGGCTGACGTTGGCGATATTCCTGTTTGGCACGAAGATTTCTTGATTGTAAAAATTAGTCAGTTTGGTGAAGCGCAACCCAATTCGCTCCACGCGACCGATGACTCCCGACAAATCCACAATGTCGCCGACGTCCATCGCATTGGAAAAAATGAGCGTCACGCCCGTCACCAAATCCTGAACCAGACTTTGCGAGCCGAAGCTGATCGCCAACCCGATGATCGAGGCGCTCGCCAGATAAGTGGTCA
Source organism: uncultured Verrucomicrobiae bacterium (assembly GCA_963746345.1). GTDB lineage: Bacteria > Verrucomicrobiota > Verrucomicrobiia > Limisphaerales > UBA11358 > UBA11358. Next base: position 250,253 of record CAVVAN010000004.1, on the reverse strand, counting down.
AATTGACATGAAACGCCTCGACCAAGACAAATCCGATTGCCAGAAAATAAATCACAAATGTCACCGCGCTTACAATCAATCGCGTCAGCGTGATGAACTTCGGCTGTTGCGTGACAAATCCGAATGGATTTTTTTTGGCGTGGTCTTTGTTGATAAACCATTCGCTGATGTGGCGGACGATTTTCACCGCGATGTGAACGAACAGCGCGATACCTGCGATAATCATCATGTGGATTGCCGGCGATGAATTGTGCCAAAAATCCGAGACCTGCGTATTTTTGAATATCTCGTCCAGCAGCGTCGGTGCATTCGTTTTCATACAGCCTCCTAATTGCGGCTAATGAATCCGAACCGTCAGCACTGGACACGGCGCGTGACGAACGATCCGTTCCGCAGTGCCGCCAAGCAAAACTCTTTGAATGCCGGTGTAGCCGTGCGTCGTCAGCACAATCAAATCCGCCTTAATTTCGCGCGCGACTTCGGCGATTTCAAAATACGGCTGGCCGCCGCGCACGATCATTTTCCCGCGCAATTTTTTTGGGAGAAATTTTTTTTCCAGTTCGGCGAGATGATGGCGTGAAGCATTGACGACAATTTTTTCATTCGTGACCACGATTGCCATTTCGGTCGGATAAACTATCGGCTGGACGACGTGCAACAGCGTAATGCGCGCGCCGAATTGTGTCGCCAATGGGATCGCATAATGCAGCGCCTGCCGGGCGTTCTTGGAAAAATCAATCGGCACTAAAATTCGCCGCAGCGACAACGGTTTGCTCGTTTTCATATCCAGCCCAATTCAACATTCCAGCATCCGATCAACTTTGAGCAAACCAAATGCCGTGCACGACGCTTGCAATTGTAGATTCATAATTTTGAAAGCCCGTGCAAATCGCAGCGTTTAATTGCACGCTTCGTGCAGATTGCAGTTCACATCATTTTCAGTTTTTGTGAACGCAATCTTTCTCCGCAAAATCTTCTTTTCGTTCGTGGCATATCAATAGCTCAAAAACCTCCAGGATTCGAAGTGCAATAAAAACCAAACGAAAATTTCGGAAGATCGTGAACACAAAATATCAACCGCCTCGAATCGAAGACTACGAGCATGCTCGTCGGTGCGGAAACGGTCGGACGCATTCTAAAAAAAGCCGAGACGCTGAAGGGATTTCATGTTGCAAATATCAATTCCACTTACAACGGCGGCGGCGTCGCCGAACTGCTCTCGCCGCTGACGCTGCTGTTGAACGGACTCGGCATTCAGGCCGGCTGGCGGCTGCTGCAAGGAACGCCGGATTTTTTCGGCATCACCAAGCGGATGCACAATGCGCTTCAAGGAATGGATTTTAATTTCACTCCGCTCAAACGGCAGATTTACGAATCGGTCATCTTCCAGAATTCGTTGTTCAACCATTTCAAGCGCGATCATTTTGACATGATTGTCGTGCATGACCCGCAGCCGCTGCCGCTCATCGCGCATTATCGCAAGCAATGTCCGTGGGTCTGGCGCTGCCACATTGACCTCACTGCGGGGCATCGCAAATTGTGGGATTATTTGTCCGGCTTCATCAATCAATACGACGCCGTCATTTTCAGCACCAAAGAATCCGCGCGCAAAACAAAACCGCCACAAATTTTTTCTTTGCCAGCCATTGATCCGTTCAGCACAAAAAATCGCGAGCTGTCAAAAAAAGAAATGGACGGGCGGCTCGCGCATTACAAAATTCCCACCGACCTGCCCATCATCGCACAAGTGTCGCGCTTCGACCGCTGGAAAGATCCGCTCGGTGTCATTGAGGCATTCAAGCTCGCGCGACGAAAAGTTGACTCGACGCTCGTGCTGCTCGGCAATTTCGCTTCCGACGATCCCGAAGGCACGAAAATTTACGAATCGCTGCTCGCGCATCGCGAAGACCGCATTTTGATTCTGCCAAACGGCGACGACACCGCGCTCGTCAACACGATTCAAACCCGCGCGGCGGTCATCCTGCAAAAATCCATCCGCGAAGGTTTTGGTCTCACCGTCACCGAGGCGATGTGGAAAGGCACGCCGGTCATCGCCGGAAATGTCGGCGGCATTCCTCATCAAATTCAAAACTGGCACGAACGGTTTTCTCGTCTCGTCCGTCGAAGAATGCGCGCACCAGATTGTGAAATTGCTGAAAGACCGCCGCCTGCGCGAACGCATCGGGCGCGCGGGTAAGGAAAGCGTCCGTCAAAAATTTCTGATGCCGCGCTTTCTGGAACAGCACCTCGATTTATTCTCGTCATTTGAATCCAGTTTTCGCCATGTCGGCTGCTACGCCAGATCAATGTGGTCGCCGGAACAAAAGAAATTATTTTGCCCGTGAATGAAAACCCAACATTGCCCGAACGAGAAGGCCGCTGCCGCGTGGTCATTGAAAATGTCGCGCCGGAAATTGACGGCGGACGTTTTGCCATCAAAAGAGTTGTCGGTGAGCGCGTCGTGGTTGAAGCGGATATTTTTGCCGATGGACACGATTCGCTGGCGGCGGTTTTGAAATTCCGCGCGGCAGAAAATTCGGAATGGAGCGAAGTGCCGATGGAATTTCTGGCCAACGACCGCTGGCGCGGCGAATTTGGCGTCACGGAATTAGGAAATTATTTTTACACGATTGAAGCCTGGGTGGATCAATTCAAAACGTGGCAGAAAAATTTTCAAAAAAAAATCGCGGCCGGGCAAAGTATTTCCACCGAGTTGCAAGCGGGCGTAAAATGGATCGAAGCTGCGGCGCAACGCGCAACGGCGCGCGACGTCGAAAATCTTTTGAGATGGGCAAAAGAATTGAGCGCCGGCGAAAGCGTAACTGGCAGTCCGATTGAAAAGCGTGCGCTGGACAAGGATTTGACGGAAATGACGTGCCGTTATCTTGGCCGTCCATTTTCCACGATTTACCAAAAGGAGTTGCGCGTGGCCGTTGATCCCGAACGCGCGCGTTTCAGCGCATGGTATGAAATGTTTCCGCGCTCGTTTGGCGGTTTCAAGGGTTGCGAAGAACAATTGCCACGAATCGCCAAAATGGGTTTTGACGTTTTGTATTTGCCGCCGATTCATCCGATTGGAAAATCATTTCGCAAAGGGAAAAATAACAGCGTCAAATGCGCACCGGAAGAACCGGGCAGTCCGTGGGCAATCGGCTCAAGCGAAGGCGGCCATAAATCCATCCATCCCGAACTCGGCACGCTTGAGGAATTCAAAAATCTGATCGCGCGCGCGAAAGAATTCAAAATCGAAATCGCGTTGGACATCGCGTTTCAATGTTCGCCTGACCATCCTTACATCCGCGATCATCCTGATTGGTTCCGGCATCGGCCCGACGGTTCGATTCAATACGCCGAAAATCCGCCAAAAAAATACGAAGATATCGTGCCGTTCGATTTCGAATGCGACGACTGGAAAAATCTCTGGCAGGAACTGAAAAGCATTTTTGATTTCTGGATTCAGCAAGGCGTGAAAATTTTTCGCGTGGATAATCCGCACACGAAACCGTTTCCGTTTTTGGAATGGTGCATTGGCGAATTGAAGGCGAAAAATCCCGAACTCATTTTTCTGGCCGAGGCGTTCACGCGCCCAAAGCCGATGTATGAACTGGCGAAAATCGGTTTCACGCAAAGCTACAATTATTTTTCGTGGCGCAATTCAAAGGACGAATTGGAAAAATACTTCGCGGAACTCACGCTTTCGCCCATCGCAGAATTTTTCCACCCGAATCTCTGGCCGAACACGCCGGACATTCTCACGCAATTTTTGCAGGCTGGAGGACGTGCGGCATTTGCGATTCGTCTCATTCTCGCGGCGACGCTTGGCGCGAGTTACGGCATTTACGGCCCGGCGTTCGAGCTTTGCGAAAATGCGCCGCGCGAGCAAGGCAGCGAGGAATACCTCAATTCCGAAAAATACGAAATCAAACGCTGGAATCTTGCCGATGCACAGCCGATGGAAAATCTGATCGCGCGCGTGAATCAAATCCGCCGCGAAAATCCCGCGCTGCAATCGAATCGCAATCTGAAATTTCATCGCACGGACAATCCTGAATTGATCGCCTACACAAAATCCACCGACGACGGCAGCGACACGATTTTGACCGTCGTGAATATGAGTCCGCATTACACGCACAGCGGCTGGCTGGAATTGTCGCTGGAAGATTTCGGTCTCGACGCAAAAAAAACTTATCAGATGCATGACTTGCTGTCAGACACCCGTTACCTTTGGAACGGCGAAAAAAATTACGTCGAGTTGGATCCGGAAAAAACTTCCGCGCATATTTTTCGTTTGCGACGGCACGTCCGCACGGAACACGATTTTGATTATTTCGCCTGAATAATTATGAGCCTTGAAACCGAAATCATAAAAAAAGCGACGGAGAAAAAACCCGTCCGCACGCCGGAAAAAAATCCGATGTGGTATAAGGGCGGAATCATTTACGAACTGCACGTCCGCGCGTTTCATGACAGCGACGGCGACGGCACGGGCGATTTTCGCGGGCTGACGACGCGGCTCGATTATCTGCGCGACCTCGGCGTCACGGCGATCTGGCTGCTGCCGTTTTATCCATCGCCGCTCAAGGACGACGGCTACGACATCGCGGATTATTACGGCGTGCATCCGATGTATGGCACGCTCGCGGATTTCAAAACTTTTCTGCGCGAGGCGCACAAACGCGGATTGCGCGTCATCACCGAACTCGTTTTGAACCACACGTCCGACCAGCATCCGTGGTTTCAACGCGCGCGCCGTTCGCCGCCCGGCAGCAAATTTCGCGATTATTACGTCTGGAATGATTCGCCGGAAAAATACAAAGGCACGCGCATCATTTTCAAAGACACCGAGCCTCCAATTGGACTTGGGACGCGCTGGCGAAAGCATTTTACTGGCATCGTTTTTTTTCGCACCAGCCGGATTTGAATTTCGACAATCCCGCCGTCCATGAGGAAATGATCAAGGTCATGGATTTCTGGTTCGACATGGGCGTGGACGGAATGCGGCTCGACGCCGTGCCGTATCTTTACGAGCGCGAAGGCACGAGCTGCGAAAATTTGCCGGAGACGCACGAGTATCTGAAAAAATTGCGCGCGCACGTTGACGAAAAATACGGCGACCAAATGTTGCTCGCCGAAGCGAATCAATGGCCGGAAGACGCCGTCGCCTATTTTGGCGAAGGCAAAGGCGACGAATGCCACATGGCATTTCATTTTCCACTGATGCCGCGATTGTTCATGTCGCTGCGCATGGAAGATCGTATTCCCATCGTTGACATTTTGCAGCAGACGCCGCCGATTCCCGAAACTGCGCAGTGGGCGTTATTCCTTCGCAACCACGACGAACTCACGCTGGAAATGGTCACCGACGAAGAGCGCGATTATATGTATCGGATGTATGCGCACGTGCATCAGGCGCGATTGAATCTGGGAATCCGCCGCCGCCTCGCGCCGCTCGTTGGGCAATGATCGCAAGCGAATTGAACTTCTCACCGCGCTGCTGCTTTCGCTGCCCGGAACGCCGGTGATTTATTACGGCGACGAAATCGGCATGGGCGAAAATATTTATCTCGGCGACCGCAACGGCGTGCGCACGCCGATGCAATGGAGCGCGGATAAAAATGCCGGATTTTCGCGCGCAAATCCGCAGAGCCTTTTTCTGCCGATCAATCTCGACCCGGAAAATCATTATGAGGCCGTCAACGTCGAAGTGCAGGAGCGAAATAATTATTCGCTGCTCTGGTGGATGAAGCGTGTCATCGCGCTTTACAAACGGCAAAATGCGTTTGGTCGCGGCACGATTGAATTTCTGCATCCCGAAAACCGGAAAATTTTCACCTGCATCCGCCGTTACGAAAACGAAATTATTTTAGTCGTCGCCAATCTGTCGCGATTCGTTCAGCCGGTCGAATTGGATTTGTCTGCGTTTCAATCGCTCGTGCCCGTTGAACTTTTTGGCCGCGCGGAATTTCCGCTAATCACCGACAAACCTTATCCGCTCACGCTCGGCCCACACGCGTTTTACTGGTTTTCGCTCGAAACAAAAACGCCGCTCGAAACGAAAGGTGCGCCCGTCAGTGCCGACGCGCGGACGATTTTGAACGTCGAGGAAGATTGGGAAGAAATTTTTGACGAGCGGCATCACATTCAACTGGAACGCGCGCTGCAAAGCTGGCTGCCATCGCGTCGCTGGTTTGGCGGCAAGGCCAAAACCATAAAATATGTGCGCGTGCAGGAAACGATCCGTGTTCCGCTCGGCGCGGAAAAGGCGTTTTTTGTTTTTTTGCAGGTCGAATATGTCCAGGCCGAGCCGGACATTTATGTTTTGCCGCTCGCGTGCGCCGTTGGCGAACCGGCGGAAACCGTCTCGCGCGACTCTGCGCCGTTCGTCATCGCGCGCTTGAATTTCAATCAATCGGGCCAAACTGGAGTGATTTACGATGCCGTCGCCAGCAAGGATTTTTGCCGCGCGCTGCTTGAGCTTTTTTCGGCGCAGAAAAATCTGGACGGCAAGTTCGGACAATTGGAAGCGACGCATACTTCCGACTTTGAAAAAATTCTCGCGGAAAACGGCGGCCCGCTCGAACCCTCCGTCGCCAAGGCCGAGCAAAGCAATTCCTCGATCATTTTTGGCGAAAAACTGATTTTGAAATTTTTCCGCCGGCTTGATTTTGGGACCAATCCTGACCTGGAGATTTTGAATTTTCTGACCGCGCAAAAATTTCCCTAGCGCGCCGACGCTCGCGGGCGCGCTGGAATATCGCATCGGCAAGGATGAAGCTGAACACGGTCGCGATTCTTACGTCGTTTGTGCCGAAGGCGAAGGACGCGTGGGAATACACGCTTGATTCGCTCGGAAAATTTTACGAGCGCGTGCAGACGCTGCCGCCGGAAAAGCGCGCGCCGCAAATGCCCGTTGCCAGCGTCACAAAACTCGTGGCGACCGAATTGTCCGAACAGGCGCGCGAATTGATTGACACTTACATCGAAAGCGCGCGGTTGCTTGGCGAGCGGACGGCGGCAATGCACCTTGCGCTCGCGAGCGAAACAGAAAATCGCATTTTCGCCCCCGAACCGTTCACGCCGCACGCGCAGCGCGGGCTTTTCCAATCCATGCGGAATTTGACGCGGCAAAATTTCCAACTGCTAAGCCGCCAGTTGAAAACTTTTCCACCGGAAATCCAGACGCGCGCGCAGCAAGTTCTCGCGCTCGAACCGGAAATTCTTAAAAAATTCCGCCAGATTTACGAGCGGCCGCTTAACGCGACGCGCATCCGACAGCACGGCGATTATCATCTCGGCCAGGTTCTTTATACCGGCAAGGATTTTCTCATCATTGATTTCGAGGGCGAACCGGCGATTTCCATCAGCGAGCGGCGGCTCAAACGCTCGCCGTTGCAAGACGTCGCCGGAATGATCCGCTCATTTCACTACGCGGCTTATGCGGCGCTCTTGAAACACATCGAACGCGGCACGCCGGTCGAGGGACAATTGGAGCAAATGATTTTGTGGACACGATTTTGGGCGCGCTGGGTCAGCGCGATTTTTTACAAGGCGTATTTGAAGGCCGCGTCAGGCTCGACATTTTTGCCGCCGACGGAATCCGATCTGCAAATGATGACGGAAGTTTTTCTGCTGCGAAAATCCATTTACGAACTCGGCTACGAACTCAATAACCGTCCCGATTGGGTGAAAATTCCGCTGCAAGGAATCCTGGATTTGATCGGCGAACAGACTGCCGCCGCAACGGCAACCAAAGAATCAACCACCAAAGAAACGAAATGATCATGGAAAAATTTATTTGCATCCACGGGCATTTTTATCAGCCGCCGCGCGAAAATCCGTGGCTCGAAGCGGTCGAGTTGCAGGACTCGGCGTTTCCGTATCACGACTGGAACGAGCGCGTGACGGCGGAATGTTACGCGCCAAATGCCCACGCGCGGCTGCTCGACGGCGACGGGCGCATCGAGCGCATGGCCAATAATTATTCCAAGATCAGTTTCAATTTCGGCCCGACGCTGCTCTCATGGATGAAGGAAAAAGCGCCGGACATTCTCGAAACGATTGTCGCCGCCGACAAAAAAAGCCGCGAAGAATTTTCCGGCCACGGCTCCGCGCTCGCGCAATGCTACAATCACGTCATCATGCCGCTGGCGAACGCGCGCGACAAACGCACGCAGGTCATTTGGGGCATCCGCGATTTTGAATCGCGCTTTGGTCGCAAGCCGGAGGGAATGTGGCTGCCGGAAACTGCCGCCGACAATGAAACGCTCGACGTTCTTGCCGAGCATGGAATCAAATTCACGATTCTCTCGCCGTTTCAGGCGAATCGCGGTCGGCCTTTGAACGACAGCGACGAAAATCATTGGCAGGACGTGAATGGCGCAAAAATTGATCCTTCGATGCCTTATCTGGTGAAATTAAAATCCGGCCGTTCAATCGCCGTTTTCTTTTACGACGCGCCGATTGCGAAGGCGGTGGCGTTCGAGCAATTGCTCGACAACGGCGAACATTTTGCCAATCGCCTGATGGAAGCGTTCGACGATAATCGCAATCGCGCTCAAATCGCACACGTCGCGACCGATGGCGAATCTTACGGCCACCATTTTCAATACGGCGACATGGCGCTGGCTTACGCGCTCAATTTGATCAAAAAAAATGAGCAGGTGAAATTAACGGTTTACGCCGAGTTTCTCGAAAAATTTCCGCCGACGCACGAGGTGGAAATTCATCAGCCCAGCGCGTGGAGTTGTCCGCACGGCGTCGAAAGATGGTGGCGCGATTGCGGCTGCAATTCCGGCGGGCACGAAGGCTGGAATCAACAATGGCGCGAGCCGCTGCGCCACGCGCTCGACTGGCTGCGCGACAAACTCGCGCCGATTTACGAAACGAAAGCGAAGGAATTTTTGAAAAACCCGTGGGCCGCGCGCGATGATTATATCGCCGTCATTTTGGATCGTTCGCCGGAAAACGTGGCCAATTTTTTCAGCCGGCACGCGCCGCGCGAATTGAACGAGGCCGAACAAATCGCCGCGTTGCGACTTTTGGAAATGCAACGACACGCGATGCTGATGTTCACGAGTTGCGGCTGGTTTTTCGACGAAATTTCCGGCATCGAAACTGTTCAGGTCATCCAATACGCCGCGCGCGCATTGCAGCTCGCAAACGAATTGTCGTCGGAAAATTTTGAACCCGGTTTTCTGGAAATTCTGGAGCAGGCGAAAAGCAACATTCCTGAACATCAAAATGGCCGCGTCGTTTATGAAAAATTCGCCAAGCCAGCCGTGATGACGCGCGAAGGCGTCGGCGCGCATTATGCCATCAGCTCGCTTTTTGAATCGTATCCCGAAGAGGCGAAAATTTATTCGTTCAACATCAAGCAGGAAGATCGCCAGCTTTTCAAGACCGGTAACGCGCGGCTTGCCGTTGGCCGCATCGCAGTCACATTTGGCGTCACGCGCGCACGCGACGAATTAATTTACGTCGTCGTTCACATGGGCGATCACAATTTGAGCTGCGGCGTCCGGCGCGACGGCGACCTGGAAGCCTATCAGAAAATGGTCGAGGAAATGCGCGCGGATTTTGAGTGCGCGGATTTTCCGGCGTTGATCCGGCTCGTTGACAAACATTTCGGGCAGACGCATTACTCGCTGAAAAATCTTTTCCGCGACGAGCAGCAAAAAGTTCTCAATCAAATCCTCGCCGTCACGCGCGACGAAATCCACAACACCTACCGCCTCATCACCGACCGTTACGGCCCGCTCACGCGATTTCTCGCCGACATCCATGTGCCGCCGCTCAAATCGCTCGAACCTGCGATGGAATTTGTCCTCAACAGCGAAATCCGCCGCCAGTTTGAGAACGGCCACACCGACGTTGAACGAGTCAAGAGTTTGATCGCCGAGGCTCGCGCCGCGAAAATCTCATTTGAAACCGACAGTCTCGCCTACGCCGTGAAAAAACATTTCGACCAATTGAGCGATCAATTTCTCAAAACGCCAGACGATTTGGAATTGCTCCAGCGCATTTCCGACAGCGCCGCGTTGCTGCACGTTTTGCCGTTCGAGGTCAATTTGTGGAAAACGCAAAATAATTATTACGTCATGCTCACAACTGTTTTGCCTGAAATAAAAAAACGCGACGACGAAAAAAATAAAACGTGGATTGAAAAATTCCGCGCGCTCGGCGACAAACTCGGTTTTCACGTCAATGGAAATTCAGGATGAAATTTTTATGTCCGCCGACGCAAAAATCCCGCGCGCGACCTATCGGCTGCAATTCAACGAACATTTTCGCCTGCCCGATGCGCTCGCGCTCGTCCCGTATTTGCACGAACTTGGCGTTTCGCACATTTACGCCTCGCCACTTTTCAAAGCCGTGCCTCACAGCGTCCACGGCTACGACGTTTGCGATTTCAACCAGTTGAATCCTGAAATCGGAACCGAAGCCGATTTGGAAAAACTCGTCAATGCGCTGCGCGAACGCAAAATGGGATTGGTTCTCGACATCGTTCCCAACCACATGGGAATCGCATCGCCGGAAAATCTGTGGTGGTGGGACGTTTTGAAGAATGGCCGCCCCAGCAAATTTGCAAATCACTTTGACATCAATTGGGAAAGCAGCGACGAAAAATTGCGCGGCAAAATTCTGGTTCCAATTCTCGGCGATGATTATGAAAAAGTTCTTGAACGCGGCGAACTGAAAATTGAAAGAGAAAATGACGAGTTTCTTTTGCGCTACTTTGAAAATAAATTTCCGCTCGCGCCAAATACTTTTAACCACGGATTACGCGGATTTCAAAAAATAGAATCCGCGAAATCCGCGGTTAATCTAAATCGCGCCGAATTGGACAAATTGATTCAAAAACAAAATTATCGCCTCGCCTGCTGGCGCGACGGCGATTTGAGATTGAATTACCGCCGCTTTTTCGCCGTCAGCACTTTGGCTGCGATTCGCGTCGAAGACGAAAAAGTTTTCAACGACGTTCATGCGCTGCTTCGCAAATGGATTGAAAAGGGCTGGCTCGACGGCTTGCGCGTTGATCACCCCGACGGTCTGCGCGACCCGGAAAATTATTTACGCCGCCTGCGCGCGCTCGCGCCGGATTTATGGATTATCGTCGAAAAAATCTTGCAGTCGAAAGAACAATTGCCCGATTCTTGGCCAGTTCAAGGCACGACTGGCTACGATTTTCTGAATCAAGTCAATGGCCTGTTCATTGATTCCACCAATGAAAAAAACTTGACTGATTTTTATTCTAAATTCACCGGCGAACCGACGGACACGAGCCGATTGGTTCAAGAAAAGAAAAAACTCGTCCTCAAAACTCTTTTCGCGACCGAAGTAAGTCGGCTCACAAAAATACTAATCCAAATCGCGCCGTGCCATTCAATTCAAAAAATTTCGCGTGAACAATTTCGTGAAGCATTGATCGAATTCGCCGCGAGTTTTCCGGTTTATCGGACTTATGTTCGCGCCGACGAAAATTTTGTCGGCGAAAACGATTTTCATTTCATCAGAGAGGCTGCGGCAAGAATGAAAGAATTTCGCACTGATTTGCCGCCGGAACTCCCTGATTTTTTAAGCAGCTTGTCGCTCTTGAAATTTCGCGACGAACTGGAAATCGAGTTTGTCGCGCGTTTCCAGCAATTGACCAGCCCGGTAATGGCCAAAGGCGTCGAGGATACGGCATTTTATTGCTTCGAATCGCTTTGCTTCACTCAATGAAGTTGGCGGCGACCCGGGAAAATTCGGCGTGAGCACTGAAGAATTTCACGATTTTTGCCGGAAGCAACAACGAACACTGGCCGCACTCGATGCTCGCCAGTTCCACGCACGACACCAAACGCAGCGAAGATGTTCGCGCGCGGATGAATCTGCTTTCGGAAATTCCCAGTGAATGGCGCGAAACCGTTTTGCGCTGGTCGAAAATGAACGAGTGTCACCGTCGAAATAATTTTCCAGACCGCAACATGGAATATCTTTTTTATCAAACGCTTGTCGGCGCGTGGCCGATTTCGCTGGAACGCATTTTGGCTTTTATGGAAAAGGCTTCGTGCGAGGCAAAACAGCACACGGATTGGAACGAGCGCAATTCTGAATACGATTCGGCTTTGAAAAATTTTGTGACAGCGGCATTGAGCGGCAAAAATTTCAAAAGCGATTTGGAAAAATTTATTTCGCCACTGACGGAAGCCGCGCAAATCAATTCGCTGCGCAAACATTGATCAAACTCACCGCGCCCGGCGTGCCGGACATTTATCAGGGAAACGAACTTTGGGATTTCAGTCTCGTTGACCCGGACAATCGCCGTCCGGTTGATTTCGAATTCGCGAAAAAAGTTGCTCGCGGAAATCCAAAATCTTTCCGCCGAAGAAATTTGGAAACGGCGCGCTGAAGGGTCTGCCAAAGTTGTGGCTGATCCAAAAAATTTTGCAGTTGCGCAAAGGGTTTTCAGATTTTTCCAAACTCAATTATGAACCTGTTCTGGCGCGCGGCGTGAAGGCGGAAAACATCGTCGCCTTTTCGCGCAGCGGAAAAATCGTCACGATTGTTCCACGATTCTTGTTGGAGCTAAACAATGATTGGCAAAACACGTCGCTGGAATTGCCGCCGGGAAACTGGCGCAATGAATTCACCGGGGAAAATTTCACCGGCGAAATCCGCGCGAAAAACCTGTTCCGAAAATTTCCTGTCGCGCTGCTCGCCAAAAAGGAGGACGGCTGATGCACACATTTCGCGTCTGGGCACCATTGCCAAAAAAAGTTGAAGTCCAAGTCGCCGGAAAAATTTTCCCGATGACGCGCGGTGAAAATGACTGGTGGACGGCGGAAATCAGTTCGGCAAAGACGGGCGACGATTATGGTTTTATTTTGGACGGCGAAGGGCCGTTTCCCGATCCGCGTTCGCCATCGCAACCGAACGGCGTTCACAAATTGTCGCGACTGGTTGATCAAAATTCCTTTCAGTGGACGGATGAAAAATTTCAAGCGCCGCCGCTGTCGTCGGCGATTATTTATGAATTGCATGTCGGCACATTTACGCCGCAGGGAACTTTTCTTTCCGCGATTGAAAAACTGGATCATCTCGTCGCGCTCGGCGTCACGCACGTCGAATTGATGCCGGTCGTGGAATTTTCCGGCAATCACGGCTGGGGTTACGACGGCGTGGATTTGTTTGCGCCGCATCACGCACTACGGCGCGCCGGACGATTTGAAAAAATTGGTGGATGCCTGCCATGCGCGCGGTCTCGCGGTGATTTTGGACGTGGTTTATAATCATCTTGGCCCGTCGGGAAATTATCTGGCGAAGTTCGCGCCGTATTTCACGAAAAAATTTGCGTCGCCGTGGGGCGAAGGAATCAATTTCGACGGCGCGGAGAGCGACGAAGTGCGCCGTTTTTTTTGCGACAACGCGCTGATGTGGCTGCGCGATTTTCATTTCGACGGACTACGGCTGGATGCGGTTCACGGAATTGTTGACACCTCGGCGACGCATATTTTGGAGCAACTGAAAATGGAAGTTGAGAAACTTTCCGCGCAGCTTGGCCGCCATTTGGTTTTGATTCCCGAAAGCGATTTGAACGATCCACGCTTGCTTTGGCCGCGCGAACGCGGCGGTTTTCAATTGGACGCGCAATGGAGCGACGATTTCCATCACGCGTTGCACACGGTTTTGACCGGCGAGCAAACGGGTTATTATTCCGACTTCGGAAAGATTTGCTGATTTAGCAAAAGCATTGCGAGAAGCGTTTGTTTATGACGGAAAATTTTCAGCACATCGCCGGCGCGTTCACGGTCGCTCGATTGAAAATTTGAGCGGCCATCAATTTCTTGGCTATTTGCAAAATCACGATCAAATCGGCAATCGCGCGCGCGGCGAGCGCAGCAGCCAATTGATGAGCTTGGGAAAATTAAAAATTGGCGCGGCGCTGGTTTTGACTTCGCCGTTTGTGCCGCTGCTCTTTCAAGGCGAAGAATGGGGCGCGAGCACGCCGTTTTTTTATTTCACGGATTATCAGGAGCCGGAACTGGCGAACGCGGTGCGCGAAGGCCGTTGCAAGGAATTTGCCGCGTTCGGCTGGAAGCCGGAAGACACGGCTGATCCGCAAGCGCGTGAAACTTTTGAGCAATCAAAATTGAACTGGCCGGAAATTTCGCGCGCGCCGCACGCAGAAATTTTGGAATGGCACAAGCAATTGATCCAATTGCGCCGAAACGAAGCGGATTTGTCCGATGGACGATTGGATTGTGTAAAAATTCATTATGATGAACTTGCGCGCTGGCTTGTGATGGAGCGCGGTGACATCAGTGTGGTTTCCAATTTCGCAAATCGTTTACAAAGTATTCCGTTGCGCATGTGGAAACACAGGACGTTGCTCGCGTCAGAGCCGGGCGTGAATGCAGCCAGCGGAAGTGTATTTTTACCGCCGGAGTCGGTTGCGATTTTCAAGCTGGAATGAATTTGTTTAATCGAATGAGATTAAAACGACCAGTTCACAATCGGAAATCCCGGCGCAAGTTTTTCTGGAAATTCATTGAACCACGGATTATTTAACGCGACGTTCAGGATTCCAATCTGCAAGCCTTTGAGCTGTTGCACGTAGTTCACCAAACCCAGTTGGAAGCCTCGCGCATCTTCTGCAACGTTCACAAAACCGTCCTGAAAACCGGTGAAAGTTCCCTGATCAAAATTAACAAAGCCGCGCTGCCAGCCGACGAATTCCTGTTTGCTGACATTGACGATGCCCCATTGAACGCCATGGTAGACATCGTCGTAGTTGACGATGCCCCAACTAAAACCCGTGCTGTCGCCCGTGCTGCCATTCACGATGCCAAGCGTCAGACTATGTTGTTGGTTTTCGCCCCAGATGTTCAGCGATAAACCATTGATGGTTGTTTCGCGCGATTCCAATGCAATATTCGGTGTCAATGAAAGTTGAATGGGCGCGACGTTTTGCGCGGAAATCATTGTCACGCCCGCAAATAATATCGAAACAATTAATTTTGTTTTCATAACAAATAGAAGTTCCCGCTATAATCGTGCCACAGAATCATTGCATGATATTTTGAAGTTCCCGCGCAAAAATTGACCTGTAAAATTTGCAATTCGCAGTGGATTTTGCGTTTTGCACATATGGCGAGTGTTCATAAATTCATGAAGGCGTGAGCGAAATCTATTATTTATGCCAAGCCAATTTCCGCGACATGATGGCATCAAATTTGCAAAAGCTTTTGCTTATGTGGATGTCAAAAAAATTAATTCCAGTAGAAATACTTTTCATCGGTTCATTTTTATTGGGCGGATGCGTGACGAATAGGACCACCGAACCGGCGCGAACGGCCACGGAACAACTGCTTTTAAGCACGGCGGCGGATCGCGCGCTGCAATCCGCAAATTTCACGGCTTTTGCAAATCAAAAAGTTTTTTTGGATACAGCTTATTTTGACAGTTACGATTCCAAATACGCCATAGGCACGATACGCGACGCTTTGAGCCGCGCGGGCGCTCTTATGGAAGATAATGTGACGAACAGCGACGTCATCGTCGAAGCGCGAAGCGGCGCGCTTTCGATTGACAGCACGGTTCTGCTCTTTGGCATTCCCAACATGGCCGTGCCGGTTCCGCTGGCGGGTGCGCTGCAAATTCCCGAACTGGCTTTTTACAAGTCGGACAAGGAATGTTCGACCGCAAAAATCGCGCTGCTCGCTTTCGCAAGAAAATCAGGGGCGCATGTTTATTCGAGCGGCCCGCTGGATGGCAAATCCCACGATACACATTACAAACTTCTGTTTGTTTCATGGATTCGCACGGATATTCCCGAAAAGCAAAAGACCATGAAAAAGGCGGGACAATATCAAACCTGGTTTCCGCAATATGACCTGATGAATTTTCCATCCACAAATTCGCCGCCAGCTATTGCGCCTCCCGCTAATCCAACTTTTACAAACGCGCCGCCATCAACCTCAAATACAAACACGGCAAATTTGTAAACCGGAATTGCAAAAAGCATTTTCAAATCGGCGCGTCTTGCAAATTGCTTTTGAAATTTTTGTCACTGCAAAATGCGTTCTTCAAATTTCCAACAATCAGAAGCTTGCGAGAAAAAATCAGAACTGGCACGCGTAAAGCTAAAAGAAAATGGAAGGCATGAAGTGCGGGCTTTCAGTCGAATTTAAACGCTTTTGAGAAGGCAAAACTGTGGAAAATAAAGTTATGGCGAAATCATATTATCCGGTGGAAATCTTCAGTCGCGAAATGAGTGATTCAATTCCGGGCATGTGCAAAAACGAACAAAGTAATGAAGTTCAAACGAATACTTTGCAGTTTTCTGACGGGCATAAATTTCTGAACGAATCGGCGATATGGAAAACTGCGCTGCAAATTGAATCCCTTGGAGTTGATTGATCGTGGGACAGCACGATAGTTTCCGCAACCAGCCAAATCGCAGCAGTTCAAACAGCAGCTTCCGAATTGTTCACAGCCTTAAGGGCTATTTCTAAAGATTGGATTGAAATAGGCTTGGTCAAATGAGCCACAAAGCCAGCCTGGCGACTGCGCGCCACATCCTGTTCCATGCCGTAGCCAGTCAGCGCAATGCCCTTGACCGCGCCATTTTTTTGGAGTTCAGCCATTAAATCATAACCATTTCCGTCGGGCAGGCCGATGTCGGACACGACAAGATTAAAACTCTGCCCGGCGGCCACAACTCGCGCCTCGGCAATCGAACCTGCGGTTACGACTTTGTAAGAGCGGCGCATGAGCAATTGCGTCAGCGCGGTGCGCGTCGGCTCGTGATCTTCGACGAGCAAAACGCGGATGCCGTTTGTCTTGACCGGAAAATCCGGCGCTAACTCCGGCGGACTTGCAATTTCGCCTTCAGTTTTTTCCGCCGGTTGCGCCAGCGGCAATTCGACGGTGAACGTCGAACCTTTGTCACGCCCTTCGCTTGCGGCGAGAATTTTTCCGGAATGAAATTCCGCCAGCTTTTGGGAAATCGCCAGTCCCAATCCCAATCCGCCAAATCGGTGGCCGTTGTTATCGTCCGCATGATTGCCTTGCGAAAACGCCTTGAAAATATGGCTGACTTCATCAGCAGTCATTCCGATGCCCGTGTCTGTGATTTTGACGGCCAGTTTGTTTTCGCTCGCGGCGGTTTCAACTGCGATGTGTCCGCCGTTTGGAGTGAACTTCACCGCGTTCTTCAGCAGGTTCCAAAAAATTTGCTGCAATCGCACAGCGTCTGCAAAAACAGTGTGTTGTTCCGCCTTAAAATCTATTTTGAGAGAAATTTGTTTTTGATTCATCTCATCAATCACGTGGGCGATGGCGTCTTCCAGAATTTGATGAACATCAAGAGAATTTTTTTCGAGGATGATTTTCCCGCGCGTGACGCGCGTCAAATCCAGCAGGTCGTCAATCAACCGCGCCTCCAGCTCGATATTTTTACGGATGGTGTTGAAATCGGTTCGCGTTCGCGGCGACAAGTCGTGATTGTGTTCGGCGTCGCTGGCGATCAACAAAACCGGATTCAACGGCGTGCGCAATTCATGGCTCAACGTGGCCAGAAAATCGTCCTTCGCGCGCGAGGCCGCCAGCGCTTCGTCGTGCGCCTGCTTCATTTTTTGCAGAACGTGCTGGCGTTCGATGGCAAAAGCGATTTGTGAGGCGATGGTTTGAGCGGGGCGAATTTCATCAATGGTAAAATCATGCGACGCATTGAAATAAATCATGAATTTGCCGAGCAGACGATTTTCGTAAGTGATGGGAATGAATGCGAGCGCGCCGATGCCTTCGCGTTCGATCACCGAACGCAAATGCTCGTCGAGTTTTGACTGACGCACGTCATTGATGAAAATCGGCTGCGGCTGCGATTCGTCGCATTTCCACGGAGAATGTCCGTCCGCCGCGCGGCGATAATCTTCCGAAAGTCCGCGCGACGTCGTGAAGCGCATCACGCCTTCGGAATCGCACAAAAGAATCGAAGCGCGGTCGGCGTTCTGGCATTGAAAAATCGCGTCCAGCGCCGCGTCGCAAACTTCGGGCAAGGACGAGGTGCGATTGACGGTCGCGACCAATTCAAACAAAACTTTTTGTTGTTTTTCGCTCCGCTTGCTTTCGGTGACATCGCGCGCGATTTTTGACGCGCCAATGATTTTTCCGCTGGCATCTTTGATCGGCGAAATAGTCAATGAAACATTGATCAAATTTCCGTCCTTGCGTTGCCGCACGGTTTCATAATGATTCGTCGGCTCGCCGCGACGGATTTTGCCGAGAATTTCCTCTTCTTCAGCATGACGCTCTGGCGGAATCAAAGTTGTGATGTGCTTGCCGATGATTTCGGCGGCGGTGTATTGGAAAGTCTGCTCTGCGCCGTGATTCCAACTGTTGATGAAGCCATTGACGTCTTTGCCGATGATGGCGTCGTCGGAAGATTCGACGATTGCCGCCAATCGCCACAAATCCGCAGCGCGTTTCTGGACGCGTTCTTCCAATTCATCGTTCGCTTCGCGCAACGCTTCCTCGGCAATTTTGCGCTGCTTGATTTCGTTTTCGAGGGAATTATTTACGGCGGCAAGCGCGCGTGTTTTTTGGAACAAATCCACAAACACGCCGACTTTAGATTTGAGAATCTGCGGATTGATCGGCTTGGTCAAATAATCCACCGCGCCCGCGCCATAACCCTCCAAAATATCCTTTTCCTCCAAAAAAAAGGCCGTCAGAAAAATAATCGGAACGTGCTGGTTGCGTTTGCGCGTTTTAATGAGCCGCGCCAGTTCCAGTCCGCTCATGTTCGGCATTTGAATGTCCAGAACCATGCACGCGAATTCGTGATGCACCACCGCGAGCAGCGCTTCTTCGGCAGTTTGCGTGCGGACAAGATTCAATTCCGGCGATGCCAGAATGCTGTCCAGCACGTCGAGATTTCGCGGCTCGTCGTCCACCAGCAAAACGTTGACGACGTCGCTTGCGGCTTTTTTGCCGACAGGTTTTATCTCAATGATATTTTCAAGCGTTTCCATTTTTTTCAGCGGTAAAGCCAGACGCGCAGCAACGAAACCAATTGGTCCGTGTTCACGGGTTTGGCGATGTAATCCGACGCGCCAGCTTCCAGGCATTTTTCGCGGTCGCCTTTCATCGCCTTGGCCGTGAGCGCGAGAATCGGCAGTGAGCGGAATTCCGGAATTTTCCGAATCTCGCGCAACGTTTCGTAGCCGTCCATCTCCGGCATCATGATGTCCATCAGCACGACGCCCAAATCGGGATCGTTCTTGATGATTTCAATCGCCTGCCGCCCGTTCGTCGCGCTCACGACTTCCATCTCGTGATTTTCCAAAACCGTCGTCAGCGCAAAAATGTTTCGCGCGTCGTCGTCCACCACGAGCGCCTTGCGCCCGCGCAATGCCTCGTTGGAATTGTGCAGCCGCGCGAGCATCTGCTGTTTGGCTTCCGGCAGGTTCGCGACGACGCGATGCAGAAACAACGCGGTTTCGTCAAACAATCGGTCTGGCGATTGAACATCTTTCAGCACGATGCTTTTCGCGAGCGTGCGCAATTGTTTTTCCTCGTCGGCTTCCAATTCTTTGCCGGTGAAAACGACGACCGGCACTTCGCGCAAACTCGGTTCGGTCTGCATTTTTTCCAGCAGCGCATAACCGCTCATGTCCGGCAGGCGCAAATCGAGCACGCAGCAATCAAACGGCTTGTCGAGCAACGTGTCGAACGCTTCCGCCCCGGTGCCGACGGTGCTGATTTCGATATCGTCGTGTCCAAGCAATTCCACGACGCTCTTGCGTTCCACTTCGTTGTCCTCGACGACGAGCAGCCGTTTCGTGCGCGGCCCGGCGAATTGTTTGATGCGGTCGAAACATTGCACCAAACCTTCCGTCGTCGCTGGCTTGATCGTGTAGGAAAACGCGCCGTGCGAAAGACCGTGCTGGCGTTCCTCCTCAACTGGAAATGATTTGAACCGGAATGTGCCGCGTCGCCGGATCGAGTTTCAAATTGTTCAACACCGTCCAGCCGAGCATGTCCGGCAGGAAAATGTCCAGCGTGATGGCCGTCGGCAAAAATTGCCGCGCCAACGCAATCGCCGCATGGCCGCGCGTGGCGGAAATCGCCTTGAACCCTTTGTCGCGCGCCAGACCGACGAGCACACGCGCGTAATGCGGATCGTCTTCGACAATCAGCAGCACATTGTCGCCCGTTTGAATCGAATCGCGGTCGTCGGGAATATTTTCTTCGCGCGGCGCAGGCAAAATAATCGGCGTCGCCGAAAGCTGGACGCGAAATCGCCGCCGCGCCGCCGGGATAAACCGAGCGGCAAATAAAGCGTGAACGTGCTGCCTTCGCCCGGCATGCTGACCAGGCGGATTTCGCCGCCGAGCAGCGTCGCCAGTTCGCGCGAAATCGCCAGACCCAGACCCGTGCCGCCGTATTTGCGGCTCGTGCCGGCGTCGGCCTGTTGGAACGCCTCGAAAATCAATTTCTGTTTTTCCGGCGCGATGCCGATGCCCGTGTCGCGGATTGCAAAGAAGATGACGTTTTGCGCACGGCTCAACAACGGATGCTCCGGCGTCCAGCCGGTCGCCGCCAGTCCGACGCGAATCGTGACGTGTCCGTGCGCGGTGAACTTGAACGCGTTCGACAAAAGATTTTTCAAAATCTGTTGCAACCGTTTCGGGTCGGTCGTCATCGCGCGCGGCAAAAGCGGATCGAATTCGACGTGGAACGGAAGATTTTTTTGATCCGCGATGTGCCGGAAGTTGCGCTCGACGGAATCGCGCAGCGAAGTGAAGCCGATTTCTTCTGCCTCGACCGTGACCGTGCCGGATTCGATCTTCGACAAATCCAAAATGTCCGTGATCAGGTTCAGCAAATCCGAACCGGAAGAATAAATGTTACGCGCAAATTCCGCCTGTTTGACCGTCAAATTGCCGCCGCTGATTTTCCGCCAGTTGCTGGCCGAGAATCAGAATGGAATTGAGCGGCGTGCGCAATTCGTGCGACATGTTCGCCAAAAATTCGGATTTGTATTTTGACGTGAGCGCAAGTTCCGCCGCTTTTTCCTCGAGCGCGCGACGGGCCTGCTCGACTTCCTGGCTTTTGCGTTCGACTTCGACGTTTTGTTCGGCGAGCTGCCGTGCTTTTTGCGCCAGCTCTTCGTTCGTCTGCTGCAATTCCTTTTGTTGCGACTGCAATTCGCCGGTGAGTTGCTGCGATTGTTGCAGCAAATTTTCCGTGCGCATCGTCGCTTCAATCGTGTTGAGCACGACGCCGATGGACTGCGTGAGCTGCTCCAGAAAAGTCAGGTGCGTGACGTTGAACGGCTTGAGCGACGCCAGTTCGATGACCGCTTTCGTCTGGCCTTCAAACAACACCGGCAGCACGACGATGCTCGCGGGACGCGCGTCGGCGAGGCTGGATTCAATGCGCGTGTAATCTGATTTTACGTCGCTCAACAAAATACGCTCCTTCTCAACGGCGCACTGGCCGACCAAACCTTCGCCGACGAGAATGCGCTGCGGCTGGTCTGGGCCGTTGCGCGTAACCGGCGAGCAGCCGCAGCATCCATTTGTTGTCGTCGCCGGCTTCCATCTGGTAAATCGTGCCCTGCTGCGCGCCGACGAGCGGCGCGAGTTCGGAAAGCAGCATTTGTCCGACGGTGAACAAATCGCGCTGTCCCTGCAACATGCTCGTAAATTTCGCGAGGTTCGTTTTCAACCAGTCCTGCTCCTGATTGCGTTTCCGTCGTCACGCGCAAGTTGCCGATCATCGTGTTGATGTTGTCCTTGAGTTCGGCGACTTCACCGCGCGTCTCAACTTGAATCGAACGCGTCAAATCGCCTTTCGTCACCGCCGTCGCGACTTCGGCAATCGCGCGCACCTGCGTCGTCAAATTCGCCGCGAGCAAATTCACGTTGCCCGTCAAATCTTTCCACGTTCCCGCCGCGCCCGGCACGTTCGCCTGTCCACCCAGTCGGCCTTCGACGCCGACTTCGCGCGCGACGTTGGTGACCTGTTCGGCAAAAGTCGCGAGCGTGTCCGTCATGTTATTGATCGTTTCCGCGAGCGCGGCGACTTCGCCTTTCGCTTCGACGGTCAGTTTCTGGCGCAAATTTCCGTTCGCAACCGCCGTCACCACTTTCACGATGCCGCGAACCTGGTCGGTCAAATTTGCCGCCATGAAATTCACGTTGTCCGTCAAATCTTTCCAAGTGCCGCCGACGCCGGGCACTTGCGCCTGGCCGCCGAGCTTGCCTTCCGTGCCGACTTCGCGCGCGACGCGCGTCACTTCGGCGGCGAACGCGTTGAGCTGATCCACCATCGTGTTGATGGTATTTTTCAATTCCAAAATTTCGCCGCTTCACGTCCACGGTGATTTTGCGTGACAAATCGCCGCGCGCGACGGCGGTCGTCACTTCGGCGATGTTGCGGACTTGCGCCGTGAGATTTGCGCCCATCGCGTTGACCGAGTCCGTCAAATCTTTCCATGTTCCGGCGACGCCCGGCACGACAGCTTGCACGCCAAGTCGGCCTTCAGTTCCGACTTCGCGCGCCACGCGCGTGACTTCGGACGCGAACGAACGCAACTGCTCGACCATCGTGTTGATGGTTTCCTTCAACTGCAAAATTTCACCGCGAACGTCCACGGTGATTTTGCGCGACAAGTCGCCGTTCGCCACGGCAATCGTCACTTCGGCGATGTTGCGGACTTGGCCGGTCAAATTCGATGCCATCGAGTTAACGTTGTCCGTCAAATCTTTCCACGTTCCTGCAACGCCCGGCACGAGCGCCTGACCGCCAAGTTTGCCTTCGGTGCCGACTTCGCGCGCCACGCGAGTGACTTCGGAGGCGAACGCGTTCAACTGGTCCACCATCGTGTTGATGGTGTTTTTCAATTCGAGAATTTCGCCTTTCACGTCCACCGTGATTTTGCGCGACAAGTCGCCGCGCGCCACGGCGGTCGTCACTTCCGCGATGTTGCGGACCTGCCCGGTCAGATTGTGAGCCATCGAATTCACGTTGTCCGTCAAATCTTTCCACGTGCCGGCCACGCCGGGCACCTGCGCCTGACCGCCGAGTTTGCCTTCCGTGCCGACTTCGCGCGCGACGCGGCTGACTTCGGACGCAAAGCCATTCAACTGGTCCACCATCGTGTTGATCGTGTTTTTCAATTCCAAAATTTCGCCGCGCACGTCCACGGTGATTTTGCGCGACAAGTCGCCTTTCGCGACGGCGGTGGTCACGTCAGCGATGTTGCGAACTTGGCCGGTCAGGTTGGACGCCATGGAATTCACGTTGTCCGTCAAATCTTTCCACGTGCCGGCCACGCCGGGCACGGCGCCTGGCCGCCGAGTTTGCCTTCCGTGCCGACTTCGCGCGCGACGCGGGTGACTTCGGAGGCGAACGCGTTCAACTGGTCCACCATCGTGTTGATCGTGTTTTTCAAATCCAGAATTTCGCCTTTCACGTCCACGGTGATTTTGCGCGACAAGTCGCCTTTCGCGACGGCGGTCGTCACGTCGGCGATATTGCGAACCTGGCCGGTCAAATTCGCGGCCATCGAGATTCACGTTGTCCGTCAAATCTTTCCACGTGCCGGCGACGCCGCGCACTTGCGCCTGACCGCCGAGATTTGCCTTCCGTGCCGACTTCGCGCGCGACACGCGTCACTTCGGAGGCAAATCCATTCAATTGGTCCACCATCGTGTTAATGGTATTTTTCAACTGAAGAATTTCGCCTTTCACGTCCACGGTGATTTTGCGCGACAAATCGCCGCGCGCGACGGCCGTTGCCACTTCGGCAATATTGCGGACTTGTGAAGTCAAATTGGACGCCATCGAATTCACATTGTCCGTCAAATCTTTCCATGTTCCGGCAACGCCGCGAACTTCCGCCTGACCGCCGAGATTTCCTTCCGTGCCGACTTCGCGTGCGACGCGTGTGACTTCGGAGGCGAAACCGTTCAACTGGTCCACCATCGTGTTGATGGTGTCCTTGAGTTCGAGAATTTCGCCTTTCACGTCCACCGTGATTTTGCGCGACAAGTCGCCCTTGGCCACAGCCGTCGTGACTTCGGCGATGTTACGGACTTGCGCCGTGAGATTGGTCGCCATCGCGTTGACGGAATCCGTCAAATCTTTCCAAGTGCCGCCGACGCCGGGAACTTCCGCCTGACCGCCAAGAATTCCTTCCGTGCCAACCTCGCGGGCGACGCGCGTGACTTCCGCCGCAAAACCGTTCAACTGGTCCACCATCGTGTTGATGGTGTTTTTCAATTCCAAAATTTCGCCTTTCACGTCCACGGTGATTTTGCGCGACAAATCGCCTTTGGCGACGGCCGTCGTGACTTCGGCGATATTGCGGACTTGTCCGGTTAAGTTGTGAGCCATCGAGTTGACGTTGTCCGTCAAATCTTTCCAAGTGCCGGCGACGCCCGGCACGACAGCCTGACCGCCGAGTTTTCCTTCCGTGCCGACTTCACGCGCGACGCGCGTGACTTCGGACGCAAATCCGTTGAGTTGGTCCACCATGACGTTGATCGTATCCTTGAGTTCGAGAATTTCACCTTTCACGTCCACCGTGATTTTGCGAGAGAGGTCGCCGCGCGCAACGGCAGTCGTCACTTGCGCAATGTTGCGGACTTGCGCGGTCAAATTTGAAGCCATCGAATTTACGTTGTCCGTCAAATCTTTCCACGTTCCTGCGACGCCCGGCACGGCAGCTTGGCCGCCGAGTTTTCCTTCCGTGCCGACTTCGCGCGCTACGCGCGTCACTTCTGCCGCGAACGAGCGCAGTTGATCCACCATCGTGTTGATCGCTTCCTTGAGTTGCAAAATTTCGCCGCGCACGTCCACGGTGATTTTTTTGGAAAGGTCGCCGTTCGCCACGGCAATTGTCACGTCGGCGATGTTGCGGACTTGCGCGGTCAAATTTCCCGCCATCTGGTTCACCGATTCCGTCAATTCACGCCAGACGCCGGAGACGCGCTTGACCTGCGCCTGACCGCCGAGTTTTCCTTCCGTGCCGACTTCGCGCGCGACGCGGATGACTTCGACGGAAAATCCGGCGAGCTGTTCCACCATCCCGTTGACGAGTTTTGCCGTGCGAAGATACTCGCCTTGAAGCGGACGTCCGGCGGTTTCCAAAGGAACTGATTGCGACAAATCACCTTTTGCGACTGCGCCGATGACGCGGGCCATGTCAGCAGTCGGCTGCGAAAGATCGTCCACGAGCGAATTAATGGATTCGATTCGCTCCGACCATTCACCGACGGCATCGCCCATCGGCATTCGTTCGGCGATTTTTCCTTTGCGACCGACTTCGTTGCGCAAGCGCGAGACATTTTCGCCAAAGCGTTCCATGCGCGCGGCGACCAGATTGAAAGTGTCCGCCAATTTTCCATCAAGACCCGTCAAGTCCGCCGGCAAGCGCGCGGAAAAATCGCCTTCGTCGAGAGAAGCCAGCACGTTGAGAAGCTTTTTTTTGAAATCGTCTCCGTCCAAAATCATTCCGTTTGTGCGGAGACCGACTGGCGATGATGTTGCAGCCTTCATAATAATTTAATAAAAATTAACTGACCGAATCCTACCGTTCCGTTACTGCTCGTTACTTATGATTGTCGAGCCTGATTACCTGTTCAAAAAAACGGAATTGGATTCTTCCGATTCGAATAAAGTTGCTAAAATCTCGCAAAAAATATGCCAAAATATTTTAGCTTTTGAAATTCATCACGAAGCCGAGGAATAGCGATAAAAATAAAGTTCCGATCGAGAATAATTTCCTTTTTCGCCACCTATTTTTCTCAAAAATATTTTGCAAATTGCAATTAAATCAGAAAGCGTGAATTGCAAATTGCATTTCATCAAACCAACCATCAGTGTCCGACTCGCAAAAGAATCAGCAAATCTATGGCGAAGAAAACCACGATGATAATTTCCAGCCACAACATCCGCCGTTCATTCATTTCCGCGTGAACGACGCTGTAAAGTTTATCAAGTTGGGCGAGGCGTTGCTCGACACTCGCACGCCATTGATCCAAATAAAAACGGTCGCGCGCGCCGAGATAAATGCGGGCCAGATACCAATCGCCAAAAAACTTGGTGATGTGCGTGACTTCATCCGTGAGCTTGGCCACATCCACGCGGAAGCGGCGCAACTGGCGCAAAACTCTGTTCGTTGCGCCAAACAATGACATCGTCCGTTTTTCCAAATCCGCGTAGGCGCGGTCGAGATATTTGTCCAGCCGCGCATCCATCACGCGGAATTCTTCCAATTGCAGATTCGCCAGTTCCAGCGCATACAACACGTCGTCCACATAACCCGTCAAATCCACCACCAACGCCGCGTCCCAATCAATCACCGCCAAATCCGTGTTCTCGAATGAGCGCTGGATGCGCAACACTTCGTTCACTTGTGGCTCACTCAATTTTTCCGCCGCCGTTTCCGTGAGCAATCCCGCTGCTTCCCGCCGGTGTTCGCCGAGCCAGACATTCGCGTCCTTTACGCCGTCCAAATCAGTGAGGCAAAAAACCGTGTAAGCTTCGGGCGGCGGAAATTCCGCGCGACCGACAATGGAATCCTTGAGGTTGTCACAGACTTTCGCGCAAAAATCCATCGCCACAGCGTCAAGCGTCAAACCATTCTCCAATTTTGGATTATGAAATGGCATCAAATTGTTGAGCGTATCCGTTTCAAAAGCCACGCGCATCATTACCGTGACCACGCCAACGTCATAAATGCGGATCAACAGGCGAACGGGCGCGACGTTCAATCGCGCAGGCAGCGCGGACGGCTCAATGGCAAGTGGTTTGTAAAGCGGCATATCTTTCGGCAACGTTCTGTCCATGCGGATTTCAAACGGAAATGGTTTTTCCGACAAGATTTCCTGCACGCGCGATGTGATGATTTCATTCGCCACGTCAAATGCGTAAAGATAAACAACTTCGCCTTTCATTTTGATTAAACCTTAACTGACAGATGCGATTTGTCGAGCAGGTCGCTTTTGTGGTTCTGCCTCGCAATTTGCAAACCGATTTTTTATGAAAGATTGCGCTCTGCAATTTTTTTCCGAAACGAAATTTTCCGATTTTTCAAAAAACCATTGCAATAGCTTGGATTTTCTGAAAAGCGCGTCGCGGCACAGTCGTTGCTAAATGTTCCTCATCTTGCCGGGGTGCCCACGACATTTGCGCCCTGCTTCCCCAACAGTCGGAACTGCCTGTGTTTCGACTGTTTTTTATTTCATTAACACATGCAGGCGGACACAACTAATTTAGAAACCTTGAAGTCTCAATGAAGACGATGGAACTTTTCGCGCTCTTGTCGAGAGCAATGAACCTTAATTTGCCTCAACAACCAAATTCACAAATCGCCGGGCGCGTTCCGCCACAACGAAATGCGGATGATCAATTTGAGCGGGCGCATTCCAAAGAATGTAAAATTCAAAATCGTTCGGTGTCCGGCCATGAGTGCGTTCAAAGGTGGCCAGACGCGACGACATGATGCGCTGCGCGTTTGCCAGAGCGACACAGGCATCCAATGGATTGCCGTTCGGCCACAGTTCACGGCGAATTTGATAGCGAGAAATTTCGCCCGCTTGCCCGACAATGCGATCATTGTCACCGCTCTCAAACATGGCGAGCGCGGCCCAGCGATCCATTGCCGAGGCATTGGCGGACAAAATCAAGAGAATGAACAGTATCTTCACAAACAACACCTTTCAAAATTTCGGAAAGCCGAAATGTTTCACATCGAAGGTGATGAATTTGTCGTTGAACCCGGCGCGTTTGTCGTGTTCGTTCCGCTGGGCACGTTGTATTTGTCATTGAGTTCCTGCGCCATCTTGGAATGTTTTTGCAAAGTCGGCAGCGTTTTGTCGGCGAATTTTTTGAGTTTCGGGTCGGACAAACTTTGGGACGCCGTTTCAAATTCGCTGACTGCTTGCGCATGATCGCTGACCATGTTGCTCAAATATGCCTGGTCAAATTGGTCGCCGTTGAGCGATTGCAAACGCTTGACGTCCAGATAATCCGTCCGGTATGGAAAATTCGTCATCGTCAGCGCTTCTGCGCCTTTGACATTTTCAGGATTTGTGATCAACGGATTGCTCCAGTTCGGATCATCCGCCGAAAACGTATTGGTGGGCGGAAAACTCAATCCTTCATTTTGCGCGATTTTCATCAGCTTCTTGTTTGCCGCGTTATGATCTTTCACCATGCGATTGGCAAAACTTTTTATGTCCGCGTTTGTGCTTTCATCAAGAGCTGCCTCACTCAAGAAAACTTCCTTCATTCCACCCACGGCCGCATCCGAAACAAATTGTTGGGATGTCAATACCGGCGGCGGTTGATTCGTGGGTGAATTGTCGTCCGCAAATGCCGGAATCGCCAGACTGGAGATGCCCAGCGCAAGAACAATTTTTTTCCAAATAATCGGTTTCATAATTTTCATGATGTTAAATTTTTAACAGCTACTGATTATTAAGCCGGAAATGTGCCGCGTTAAATTTTCTATTCCATGCTTGAGAATTGTAAAATGGCGGTGATTTTTAATGCGAAATGCAACGGAATTGGAAGAAAAGCCATGCGCTTTGCAAATAATTAAAAAGTTCAATGCCAACGTGATCGGAATTGTTTCTCAAACTTCGATCAACATCCGCGACGGCGTTTCAATGACCTCTTTTATCCGGCGCAGAAACAAAACCGCCTCGCGACCGTCCACGATGCGATGGTCGTAAGTCAGCGCCACATACATCATCGGGCGGATCACAACTTGTCCCTGCACCGCGACCGGCCGTTCCTGAATCGTGTGCATTCCGAGAATTCCTGTCTGCGGCGGATTGATGATCGGCGTGGAAAGCAACGAACCAAACGCGCCGCCGTTGGTGATGGTGAACGTGCCGCCTTCCAGATTCGTCGGGCTTCAATTTGCCATCCTTCGCGCGCTTGGCAAAATCGCCGATGGCTTTTTCCAATTCCGCAAAACTCAGAACGTTCGGCATTTCGCAACACCGGCACGACAAGTCCGCGCTCGGTCGCAATGGCCACGCCGATGTCGAAATAATTGCGATAAACGATGTCGTTGCCGCGAACTTCGGCGTTGAGTTGCGGAAATTGTTTCAACGCATCAATCGCCGCTTTCACGAAGAATGACATCAAACCCAAGTTTCACCTGATAACGTTTCTCGAAAGCTTCCTGATGTTCCTTGCGCAACGCCTGCACGGCGGACATGTCCACTTCGTTGAACGTCGTCAGCATCGCCATCGTCTGCTGCGCCTCAACCAGATGTTTGGCGACCGTGCGGCGCAGCATCGTCATCGGCACAATTTCTTCTTCGCGCCCGGATGAAAGTTTTTGCTTTGATTGCGACTCGGCTGATTTGACGGCAGGCTTTTCCGTTTCAGTTTTTGAAACCGGTTTGGATTCCGCCGTTGCCTCTTCGGGCGCAGGTTTTTTTCGTCGTCCTTGGAATCTTCTTTTTCAGGTTCGGCGACTTCAGGTTTTTCTTCTTTGGATTTTTCGCCGTCAGCTTCCTTGCTGGTTTTTCTCCGGCTTTGGATTCTTCAGCCGGCTCCGGCTTTTCAGTTTTAGTTTTTTGATTTGTCGGCAATTTTTGCTTCGGGCTTTGCAGATGCTTGTTTCCAGATTCGGATTTGCCGGCTTCTCCTTCCGCTTCAATTTGCGCGACGACCGCGCCGACTTTCACGGTTTCCCCGGCTTGGTGCAAAATTTTCGCCAGCCTGCCGGCTTGCGGCGCGGGCAGATCGAAAGTCGTTTTCTCGGAATCAATGACCGCGATCGGCTTCGTCCTGTTTGACGCTGTCGCCTTCGGACTTCAGCCATTCGCTGATTTGAACTTCCGTGATGGATTCGCCGACGGCTGGAATTTTAATTTCGATGGGCATGGGAAATTTATTGGCTTGGTTTCACTTGCAAAGTGGAGGTCACATCGCGCACGCCATCCGCGTCGAGCGCGAGGGCAACGGCCTTGCCAATGTCGTCCGGCGATGAAACCGTTCCCGAAAGTGTCACATGGCCTTGATCGCAACTCGACGGAAATTTTCCACGACCGAAAGCGTCGAATCCTCGGCATATTTGGCCTTGATTTCAGTCACCGCGCGCGCGTCCGAAGCGGCGTCCGCAGCCGCATCGCCGATGTCATGCGCCTTGCGGCGGATGACTTCGCCGGTCTTGGCAAGTTCGTCTTTGATTTGGTCGCCGTGCAAATCCAACGTGTCCAGTTTGGCGCGCAACGCGTCCGACGTATTTGACGCGCGGCGACGCTGGCATTTGCTGAACGCGGTGGCGGCAGCCTGTTCATAACGCTGTTGCGCTTCGGGATGTTCAGCGGCCTTTTTTTGGACAAACCAAAAACCGACCGCGCCCAAAATAATTCCGATCACCAGTCCATTGAAAAATCCTCTCATAATTTTCCTTTCTCTGGTTGTTGTTTTCGTTGTTTTCGTTTTCGTGAAATTTTGTTTCCGCTTCGCCAAACGCGCGGCGCACCAGATTTTCCTGCTCCAATTTATGCGCGTGCGAAGAACCCGTCGCCGGACTGGCCGATTCAAAACGGCTGACGGGCGCGAACGGAAATCTGCCGAAAAGATGCTTGCCGAATTTTTCGTGCAGATAACGCCACGCGCCCATGTTCGCCGGTTCTTCCTGAACCCAAAGCGCGGGCGTGTGTTCGGCATAAGCTTTCAGCGCGTCTTCCAAAAGCCCGGCGTGCAGCGGATAAAGCTGTTCGAGCCGGATGATGGCGACGTCATTGCGTTTGTGTTCTTCGCGATAAGCCGCGAGATCGTAATAAACTTTGCCCGTGCAAAGCAAAATGCGTTTTACGTTTTGCGATTTTAATTCGTCCGGCAAGCACGCGTTGAAATTGTCCGCGCGCACAATCTTCCAGCGACGAAATCACTTTCGGATGACGCAACAAGCTTTTCGGCGTGAAGACGATCAGCGGTTTTCGCCAGTTGCGGATCGCCTGCCGCCGCAGCACATGAAAATACTGCGCGGGCGTGGTCGGCTGGACGATCTGGATGTTGTCCTCCGCCGCGAGCGTGAGAAATCGTTCGAGCCGCGCGCTGGAATGTTCCGGCCCCATGCCCTCGAATCCGTGCGGCAGCAACAGCACGAGTCCCGACAGCCGCCGCCATTTGTCTTCCGCGCTGGTGATGAATTGATCAATGATGACCTGCGCGGCGTTCACGAAATCGCCGAACTGCGCTTCCCAAATCACAAGTCCGATTTCGGGCAATCGAGGCTGTAGCCGTATTCAAAACCGAGCGCGCCGGTTTCGCAAAGCGGGCTGTTGAAAATTTCCACGGGCGCTTGTTCCGGCGCGAGATGTTGCAACGGCACGAAAGGAGTGTCCGTCCTCTTGATCGTAAATAATCGCGTGACGCTGGCTGAACGTGCCGCGTCCGGTATCCTGTCCGGTCAGACGAATGCGCACGCCTTGCTGTCGCCAGCGACGCGAGCGCGAGCGCTTCGGCGGCGGACCAATCGAGCGGATGTTTGCCGTCGGCCATTTCGCGCCGCGCTTCCAGGCCGCGTTTCAATTTTGGATGAACGTGAAATCCGTCTGGCAACTCGGCAAGTTTGTGGAGCAATTCGGAAAGTTTTTTTATTTCCACGCCGGTTTCCGGTTCGCCGCCGGTTCAGGTCCGCCGATATAATTCTCCCAGACGCTGCGGCGTTCGAGGAATCATCTCACATTTGTCCGCGCGCGCGGCTTCCAATTGTTGCTCCAGTTTCGCGTGGCATTCGGCCAAAATTTTATCGGCTTCTTCGCGCGAGACATTTTTGAGTTCGAGCAAATGTTCGAGATAACCTTCGCGGACATTTTTTCGCTCGGCGATTTTTCGGTAAAGCACCGGCTGCGTGAACGTCGGCTCGTCCGTTTCGTTGTGGCCAAGGCGACGATAGCCATACATGTCAATGAAAACGTCCGACTGAAATTCCGCGCGAAAATCCATCGCGAGCTGCACGACTTGCGCGACGGCTTCCGGGTCTTCGCCGTTCACGTGAAAAATCGGAACTTGCAACATCCGCGCCACGTCGGTCGCGTAAATGGTCGAGCGCCCTTCGTCCGGCGGCGTGGTAAAACCAATTTGATTGTTGACGATGATGTGCAGCACGCCGCCGACGGTGTAGCCGGAAAGTTTGCTCAGGTTGAGCGTTTCCTGAACGACGCCTTCGCCGGCAAACGCCGCGTCGCCGTGAATCAGAATGCCCAGCACCTGCCGGCAATCGCGGTCGCCAAAACGATCCTGATGCGCGCGCACGCGGCCGAGCACGACGGGATTCACAAATTCCAAGTGGCTCGGATTGAAGCAAAGCGAAAGATGAATTTTTCGGCCATCGCTCATCGTCCAATCGCCGCTGTGGCCGAGATGATATTTCACGTCGCCGCGTTCCGGCCACAATTCCGGCTTGGCGTCGGTGAATTCCCGGAAAATTTCGCAGGGATTTTTGCCGACGATGTGCGCCAGCACGTTGAGCCGGCCGCGATGGCCCATGCCGATGACGATTGTTTTGACGCCTTGATGGCCGGATTTTTCAATGGCGAGATCGAGCAACGGCAAAAGCGTTTCGCAGCCTTCGAGCGAAAATGTTTTCGCGCCGAGAAATTTTGTGCGGAGAAATTCCTCGAAAACCACGGCGTCCGTGAGCCGCGTGAGAATGCGGAGTTGTTCGTCGCGGGAAACTGCCAGGCGGTTTTGCGAACTTTCCATGCGGTGTTGAAGCCATTGCCGCGCGGCCAGATCGTCAATGTGCATGAACTGCGCGCCGATGGAACGGCAGTAAGTGTCGCGCAGACGCTGGAAAATTTCGCGGACGGTCAGCGGCGTTTCGCAATGCAGCGTCGGGAAAATTGACGAGCATTTCAGTTCGCTTTCGGAGAAACCGTAAAAATCCAATTCCAATTCCGGCGGACACGGATTTGTTTCGCCCAGCGGATTTACGGCGGCGATGATGTGGCCGCGTCCGCGATAATTGCGGACAAGCTGGTGCAATCGCTCGCTTAAATTTTCCGCGCGCGGATCGGATGGGAATTGAAATTCGTTTCGGCTGAGCCGGGGTTTCAATTGGATTGAACACGCTGCGCGATTTGAACGAAGGGCCAAGTTGCACCGTCGCATCCGCGCCATTGACGGAAGCAGCAAAATACTCGCGCCATTCCGCCGGCACGGAATCGGGATCACGCCGGTAATCGGCGTAAAACTGTTCGACGTAGGCGAGGCTTTGAATTCCGGTCTTGTTTGCAGATTCATTCATACGTTGGTGAAACGGCAGCTAAAATGATTGCGCATTTCATTGCGGTGCAAATGCTATGCCGCGATGATTTACAAATGGAAAATGGCTTTGGGCTAATCAGAAATTGCGAATTGCAAAAGCCATGATGTTTTTGCGTTGCGAAATGCAAACGCGCCATTTTAGCAATCATTTTTTAATCGTCCTGAATTGCCGCAGGGCGACAAAAGGATCAATCCGCGCCAACAAAAAATGCGCCCAGTGATTTTTCCAGCGTTGCCAGAAAGTTTCTGCCTTTTGCCATTGTCGAAATTCGATTTTTTTTGAATGTTTGAGCGCGCGCTCAAAAATTTCCTGCGCTTCAGTAGCAATTATTTTGTCTTCGAATCGCAGTATCAGTTCGTAATTCAAATTCAGGCTGCGCACGTCGAGGTTTGAAGAGCCGACATAGACAAAATCATCGGCGAGAAACAGTTTGGCGTGCAAAATCTGCGGCTGATATTCGTAAATCTCCACGCCCGCTTTCAACAGGCGATGATACAAACTTCTGGCCGCCAATTGCGAAACCAGCACGTCGGATTTGCCGGACAAAATCAATTGCACGCGCCCGCCTCTGCGGACGATTCGCATCAATTTTCGGCGCAGTCGCCGGGTCGGCAGAAAATATGCGCTGATAATCCGCACATCGCGGGAGTTGTCCAAATCACGATATAACGCCATTTGAAATGGACTGGCACCGCGGCCGGGATGACTTAACAATAATTCACCTGCCGTTCGTTTTTGAGATTTGCGCCGGCGTTTGAATGCGCGCAACCGCAGCAACGGTTTTCGGTGAAAATCCGACATCATGAATAATTTTTCAAATGAAACTGCAAGCTCTCTTGCGAGCATTGGATTTTCAATTTCGAAGCCCAAATCACACCAGCCGCGTGTCACGCCGTCGCCATCGTATTCATCGGCGATGTTAAATCCGCCGATAAAAATAGCGGACTCATCGCAGATCAATAATTTTCGATGGTCGCGCACGCCAAACCGCCAGAGGTGAAGTGGATTGAAACGGCGCACCTCCGCCCCGGCGGCGACGAGCGGATCGAAAAAATTGTCGGGCAAAAACCATGAGCCTACGGCGTCCACCAACACGCGAACGCGAACGCCGCGCCGCGCCGCCGCCATTAACGCTTCCAGAAATTGCCGACCCAGCCTGCCGTCGGAATAAATATAAGTTTCCAGCTGGATTGATTTCTGCGCCCGTCCGATTGCCTCCAACATTTCTGGAAAAATTTCTTCGCCGGTGCAGAGCCATCGCAGCGCAGATTTTTTTAAAACAGACATATTTCCCGATGTAATTTCATCATAGGGAATTTTGGTGACGAAACCAAACTTCTTCTTTTTTGGTGCTGGCACCGGCTCAAGTGTAGTCTCCAGTGAAAATCCTGCGCGCATATTTTTGCAATTCAATCGAAAGCAGCTATTCAAATCTCAAATGCTGAAAAGCATCTGGAATTTGATTGGCTTAAAACAATGTGACGAATCGCCAACTGAAAACTATGTTGACGCAATTATTGATGCCTCGTAATCAGAGCGTCATCTCCACCCGCCCCGCACGAATACATGTCTTCCATTTTGATAAACATATCGGTGCGGAACCCAGACAGCGCCCGGATGCGGCGGGCGATCCCAATGACCTCTTTCCCACACCCAACGACCTTGCCATGCCCACGCGCCTCCAATCCAAACAAAACCAATCCCCGGCGAAGGCGCAACTTCTTCGACTATTGGCGGTGGCGGTTCTCCAGCGACATCAACTTCCGCTCCCACAGTCGCCGTTGGCCCTTCGGGATAGACGACACATCCAGATGCGAAGAACGAAGTCACGCAAATTAGCAGCGCCATCTTGAGCAATGCTGATTTTTTCATAGGAGCTTAATGTAAGAATTTGCTATTGGTTGGTTGTCGCCGGAAAGTTCGTATCAGCGCCATTGGTAATGGCAGGAGTATTGGTCGCCTGGATCGGCGGGACATTGTTGACCACATTATCATTGTTGGTGGACGGACTGTTGGTGCCCATTGAAGGCTCACTGGCCGTCGAATTGGTGGCGTTCGATTGATTCGAATTGTTTCCGCAGCCAACCAGAAACAACATAGCTAGAATAGGAATGATCGTTTTCATAATGGCATTGATAGTTTTAATTTTTAATTAAAGGCAAAAGAACGTTGCTGAACATACTTTTGCCGGAACTATTTTTATAGTTTGTCTTTGACTGTTATGTTGTTCACGACTTCCTGGACGCCTTGAACTTGCCTGGCGATGTCGCCCGCTTTTGTTTTTTGATCGGAAGTGTTGACAAAGCCGCTCAATTGCAACGTGCCTTTGTAGGTGCTGACACTCACTTCATCGAATTTATATTCGGGATTGTCATGCAAGGCGTCCTTGACACGAGAGGTTAGCGATTTGTCATCAACGTATTCGCCAGTGCTGCGCTCGCTTTGGTCTTTGACGGTGATGTCATTCTCGACATCTTTGACGCCTTGAACTTGCCTCGCAATGCTGCCAGCCGAGTATTTTTGCGAGTCAGTGTCCACGAAACCGCTTAATTGCACTGTGCCCTTGAACGAAGCGACATTCACATCTTCAAATTTATATTCAGGATTGTCATTCAAGGCATCTTTAACATGCGAGTCCACCGACCTGTCGTCAATATACTCGCCCGTGCTGCGATTGTAGCGGTCACCAGCGACACAACCGCTGAATGTGGCCACGACCGCTGTGCTTGAAAGAGTCAAACACATTGCGAGGCACAAACTGTTGGCTCGAATTTTCATATTTTTCCTTTTGTTAATTCCGGCAAAAAACAGGATTCAAAAACTAAACCGCAATCCCGCGCGACCCAGGCCATAATTCTCGGTTCTGTCTGGGAATACATAGCGCGCATCAACGAAAAAGCCGATATGCGGGGCAAATCGGATTTCAATGCCCGCGCCCGCCTGCGCAAATGTCTGTTCCACTTCATCGAATTGATGCCCCGCGCCGCCAAAAATATAAGGCGCGACTCCAGAGTTGCCGATGGGCAACCGTCCAATCAGATTTCCCGACGCGCTATCAATAAAATCATGAGCAGTGTTTTCAGTATAAGCATCGCCGCCAACGCCGATGTAACGGCAGAAAAAATAATTCGCACCCGCGCCGGCACCCAGCCGTCCGTTTTGGTTTATTCTGTCACCGGAAAGATGAGCAATTGTGTGCTCATCCAATGAAGCGCTTCCAAACGCATCAATTGAAAATTCATGCGCCCGGTAAAAGAGGGTGTCGGTAGTTGCGCTTTGTTCAATGGTCGTGGTGGTTGTAGTCGTAGCCGTGGAATCCTGGGCGTTGGCGCAATAAACCGCGCCCAATGTTCCGCAGACCGCCACCGTCAGATATTGTTGCCATTTTTTCATAAGAATTTTCCTTTCATGTTTATTTTCGCATGGCGATTTCATCATTTGAAATGCGCCGTTAAAAACTTTAGCTTCGTGTGTGCCAGCGCTGGTTTCAGTGGGATTTGAACATGTTTTCCTTCAAGTTGCATGACGAAGCAAAAAAATTTCATTGCAGCACGCATAGGAAGTTTGCACTTTGCATTGAACTTCTTTTGAAATTTTATTTGGCCTTGGTTGAAGGACGAAACGTCATCACCGCGCCGATGATGGCCGCCGCGCTGCCACCCCACAACAACCACATGGCTTTGTTTGTCGGAGCGCCGGTGAAAGTGCGCGACACATCCGAGCTTACCGAATTCGACGCATTGGAACCATAAATGATCAATGCGATGCCAATCACCAGCAATGCTATGCCTATTCCTCGATTCATAATTTTTCCTTTTTTTAATTTTTCATTTTTGTTTTCCGGTTTTCCACTCTCTTCTTTGTGCAATCCATTCATTTAACTGAAAAAATGGACCGGTGAGCGCCCATGCCAAAACCAAGACGACAACCAAACCAGCCGTAAAAACATGTCCAATTGCCTGAACGTTGAATCGCGCAATCTTCTGAAAAGCGTCGAAATCTTGTAGAGTTTTCATATCAAGTCACGTTCACCACGCGTTGACCGTGCCGAAAGGATTGGGCACGCGTTGAACAGGCCTCGGATCATCACACCACTGACCGTCCACAATGAAGCGATACGAATACTGACCGGGCGACAATGGAACATTCGTGAACCAAACGCCGTCCTCGGATTTAATCATGTCGAGCGGATATTTTTCCCAATCAGTGAAATCCGCCGCCAGTTTGACTGAACGGGCCGATGGCGCCTGCACATGAAATTCTATTGGCTTGAGTTCAACCAATGAACGATTGGATGGTCTGCCCACGCTGCTGCGATTTTTGGAAGCGCTTCGCGTTGCGCGTTTGACGGAAAATGTGCGCGCCGCGTCAAAAGCATCATTCTCGACTTTCGCGATTTTTAATGCCGCTTCCAATTTTTCCGGGTGCAACATCAATTCGACAAAAGGTGTCTGCTCCAGCGGCGGCGTGGATTTTGAAACGGCATCGGGAGCAAAATCTTGAGCGGGCGAGGCAACGTGAAATAGTGACGGAATTACCGGCGTATTTTGAAACAAAGTTGAAATTTTCATGTTATGTTTAATTTTGAGTTGAAATGGGTCAATGGCGATAAACCGAACGTCTATTCTCCTTGTCGAAGAAAAGACGCGGATCCGCCTTTTGAATGTACGAGGCTCACAGATCATTTCATTTGCCGCATTCATTAGTGGTTGCAACCGCAGCATTCGTCCACGGCGCGTTCGATTTCTTTTTGTGCGCGGCCAGTGCGTTTTTGTATACGGCCAACCAATTCATTTTCCTTGCCCTCGATGAATTGCAAATCATCATCCGTCAGTTGCGCAAATTTTTGTTTCAACTTGCCCTTGGCAATGTTCCAGTTTCCTTTGGCGGTAAGAGTGCTCATATAGATTCAGATTCTTGTTTGTTTTTATTTCTGCCGCGTGATTCGGGCGACGCGAATTCTTTTTGCAAGTGGCGTGCCGCACGATTTAAGAAATAATTTTTCCGCAAAACCAAGTGTTTGATTGTCCGGCCAAACCTCCATTGAAAAATAAAATCCGAAAATATTTGCAACTTGCAACCCTTCGATTCGCCAGTTTGCAAGTTGCATTATTCGCGACGCTCTCAATTTGATTCAGTTTTCGGCGAATGCCGAATTTGCAATGAAACTCACAAATAAATCATCTCGGCACGCCGCCAGCTAAATTTTGAAAGGCAGATCGTGAATAACAACAAATCAATTCAATGCTATACACACTCGCTTTAATTTTAATCATTCTGTGGCTGCTGGGGTTGGTTTCTGGCTACACAATGGGCAACTTCATTTACATCCTTTTAGTCGTCGCCATTATCATGATTCTGGTGCGGCTCATCCAAGGCAGAAAACTTTAACAACGACAAAATAAAATCTTAAATCAAAATCATATCATCATGAAGACGCAACATATAACTCACAAAGCACATCAAACTGAAGAAGCTGGCGAACATCTTATCGAAGACGCGCAGGCATTACTCTCGGCCACGGCTCATGTGGCGGAAGAAAAAGTTGTGGAAGCCCGCAAACGCCTTACAGCGGCCATCGAAAAAGGAAAAGAAACATGGAACCTTGTTCAGGAAAAAGCGATTGCCGGGGCCAAAGCCACGGATCAAGTCATCCGGGACAATCCCTATAAAGCCCTCGGCATTGCCTTGGGCGTGGGTGCAATCATTGGTTATTTGCTGCGTCGTCGCGATTGATTCATCAATGCCATGGAAACGCAAACGGAAACCGAACCCCACCTAGCGGATGCGTCGAAACGACTGGCGCAACGGGCGCTCGTCATTTGCGAAAATCGCCTCGAATTGTTGATGGTGGAAGTCCAAGAAGAACGCGAACGAATTTTGCGTGCGATGTGGCTCGCATTGGGCGCGGCGGCGTTTGGTTTGCTGGCAGGCATCGCACTGACGGTCGTCATTGTGATTGCGCTGCCGCAACAATTTTTGACTGTTGCACTTTTGATATTGACTGCGCTTTTCACTATCGCCGCCGTATTTCTTTACACGCGCTTAACACGGTTGCAACGCGATTGGCAAATACTCCCCACCACGCTTGATCAATTGCGAAAGGACCGCGAATGTCTGGAAAAACATCTCAACTGACACCGCTCGAAACCAGAAAACAATTGTTGCTGGTGGAAAGCGAATTGAACCGCGTGCAATTGGTCAACGAAGTGCGTGATTTCAAAAGCGAAATCCAACGCCTGAAGCATCAGGTGGGCGGAATTGTTTCCACAGCCGAGTTGGCGACAAAAGTGGCGGGCGCGTTTTCCGAAGTAGGCCGCGCATTTTCTCATCGCGATGAAGACGAAAAGCCTTCGTGGATTTCCACGTTGCTCAACGGCGCAAAGGCGGGAACGTCTTTGTGGCGATGGATTCGTTCCCGGCGGCGAGAGACGTAAAATTTTATCACTAGACACCCCATCATTCGAGACATAAATTGGCCAGGATTTAGAGTATTGTTCTGTAATTTAGGACAAAAAACGGGGGAATGCATGAAGTTACAGGCGGGAAAACAGTTTTACAAACTGGTCGTGGTCGCGTGGCTGACGTTCTCTCTTGGGAGCGTGGTGCTGGCTCTTGTCTCGTGGCATCAACTTTCCGCGCGGATGAACTATGGCAGACAGGTGACGGCGACGCGGGATGAATTGCATCAGGTTTAT
Source organism: uncultured Verrucomicrobiae bacterium (assembly GCA_963746345.1). Lineage (GTDB taxonomy): Bacteria > Verrucomicrobiota > Verrucomicrobiia > Limisphaerales > UBA11358 > UBA11358. Next base: position 210,251 of record CAVVAN010000004.1, on the reverse strand, counting down.
CAATCGCTGCTGAATCTGGAAACCGGTGAGCGCGGTTACGTCATCACGGGCGATAAAAAATTTCTCGAACCGTTCAACGGGGCCGAAACAAACCTGCCGGCGCAATTTGATTCGTTGGTGCTTCTGGTTCACGACGATCCTCCAATGCTGGAGAGCGTCACAAAGCTGCGCGCGGATGCCGAGGCTGGCATTAGTTGGCAACATCAGGTCATTGATCTCCGCGAAAAAAGTTTCGACAAGGCCGTGACGATGGTTTCCACGGGCAAGCTTAAAATAATGATGGATGATATGCGCTCGCAGATTGAGAAACTGGACGAGATTTATCGAAGCAAACAATTATTCAACCGCCAGGAAGTTTTCAGCCGCGTGTTTCATGCCAGTTTGGTCACGCTCGTCGCGGGAGGTTTCGGAATCGGCGCGGGATTGTTGGCGTTGTGGTTGTCTTACATTGCTGTAAAACATCAGGAACACGAACGCGTGTTGACGGAAGCCAAGCTTCAAGCCGAGCACAGCAACCAGGAAAAAACCATTTTTCTCGCCAACATGAGCCACGAGATTCGCACGCCGATGAACGCCATTCTCGGTTTCAGCGAATTGCTTGCAAGGCGATTTGCGCGAGCCGAAGCACCGACAATATTTGCAATCCATCCGCGCCAGCGCCGATTCGCTGCTATTGCTCATCAATGACATTCTCGATATGTCAAAAATTGAAGCGGGCGTGATGGAATTGCACCCTGAACCAACCGACTTGCGCGAAATCTGCGATTTCATCCAAACGCTTTTTTCGGAACCGGCGGTCAAAAAAGGACTCAAGCTGGAATGTCATGTCGTCGAAAATCTGCCTCATGCCTTGTTGCTGGATCGCATCCGGCTGCGGCAGATTTTGATCAATTTGGTCGGCAACGCGGTCAAGTTCACTGACAAAGGCGGCGTGGAAGTGCGAGTCAATTGGGAAAAGCAGCCGACCACCAGCCGCGTCACGCTCGTTATCGAAGTGCAAGACACCGGCGTGGGCATTCCACAGTCCAAGCTGGACGCAATCTTCAAACCATTCGTGCAGGCGGGCGCGCATCGTGAAAAAGAAAAACAAGGCACGGGATTGGGACTTTCCATCGTCAAGCGGCTTACTGAAATCATGGGCGGAACCGTGACCGTGGCGAGCGTATCGGAGCAAGGTTCTGCTTTTCATTTGCGATTTCCAAACGTGCCCATTTCGGCGCGACTGCCCGCTTCTGAAAAAAAATCTTTGACCGCAGAAGTAAATTTTAATGAATTGCGTCCGGCCACTTTGCTGGTGGTGGATGACAATGAAACCAATTGCCGATTGATTGCCGGAATGTTTGCCGGTTCACACCATCATCTGGTTTTCGGTTCGAGCGGCGAAGAAGCCGTGGTCAAAGCCCGCGAGCTTAAGCCGGACATTCTTCTGCTTGATGTTCGTATGCCCGGAATGGACGGCGACGAAGCGTTGGCGGAAATCCGCAAAACTCCCGGCTTGGAATTTTTGCCGATCATCGCAGTGACCGCCTCCAATTTGTTGCATCAGGAAAATTCGCTGAAAGAACGATTCAGCGGTTATGTGCGCAAACCGTTTTCCAAACGCGAACTGTTCGATGAATTGTCGGATTTTTTACCGCGACATTCCGAAACTGAATCGTCAAACGAAACAAATAATTCGAACGAGACGAAAGCCGCGCCTGAAACTTTTGTTCCGGCGCCGAAGGAATTGATTTCTCAACTGCGCCTGTTGATCATCGAGCCGTGGCCGGCCATTCGCGACAGTGTGGCCGTCAATGAGAGCAAAGATTTTGCGCAAGGACTGGAAGGTTTGGGAAAACGCTGGCAATGCGAACCGTTGGTTCGCTACGCGCAAAAGTTGCTCAATGACGCGGAAAATTATGCCGTGACAGATCTGGAAAAACATTTGGGCGAATTTGCCGCGTTGGTGGAAGAACTAGACACACAAGCATGAACGCAACTGCACAAATGGCCGAGCCTGCGGAACAAAATTCCGTCGCGCCGGTTCCTGAAGCGTCCAACGAAATGGGATCGGCGCGCATTCTCGTCGTGGATGACCAACCCGCGAATCTCCAGATCGTCGGCGCGGTTCTTGGTAATCTGGGCTGCGAAATTATTCCCGCCTCGGACGGCGCGACCGCCTTGAAACGAGTCGCATTGCGGTTGCCAGATTTGATCCTGCTGGATTTGCTGATGCCCGGAATGAGCGGCTGCGAAGTCTGCGTGCAACTGAAAGAAAATCCAGAATGGAAGGACATCCCGGTCATTTTTCTTTCTGCCGCCGACGATAAGGATTTGATCGTTCGCGCGCTGGATTCCGGCGGCGTGGATTACATCACCAAGCCGTTCAATCAGGCGGAACTCATTTCGCGCGTGCGGACGCAACTGGCGCTGAAAACCGCGCGCGACCAGCTCAAGCAACTGGCGGAAGACAAGGATGAATTGCTCGGCATTCTTGCGCACGATCTGAAAAATCATCTGGGCGGCATGAACATGAGCGCCGAATTGCTGCGCAACCGCATCGAACATTTTCGCGACGAGCGCCTCACGCGATTGTCGGAAAATATTTTGCGTTCCAGCGCGCAATTGCTCGCGTTTTTGAAGGAATTTCTTGCCAACGTCGCGACAGATAACATTTTCACCCCCAAATTGGGCGTGGTGAATCTTGTGGAAATCGCCGGCGCGGTGGTTCAGCAATATCAGGAAACAGCACATCGCAAGCGGTTGGAAATTCAAACGGATTTTCCCGACGCAGCGATGAATGTGCTTGCAGATGCTTCGGCGCTGAATCAAGCGCTGGATAACCTGCTCTCGAACGCGGTGAAATTTTCGTTGCCGGACAAAAAAATTTTTGTGAGTGTCCGCCAAACCAAGGGCAATCGCACAGAATTTTTGATTCGCGACGAAGGTCCGGGTTTCAGCGCCGAAGACAAGGCTCGGATGTTTCGCCGCTATGGGCGGCTTTCGGCGCGTCCAACCGGCGGCGAACCGTCCACTGGACTGGGCTTGAGCATCGTCCGCAAACTGGTGCAGGCGATGAACGGTGAATTATTATGTGAAAGCAATCCGGGAAGCGGCGCAACTTTTACGATTTGGCTGCCGCGACCGGATTCAAAAAAATAAAATTATTTTATGGATTTTCTAGTCATTGATGACGACAAAACATTTCGCGATGCGACCTGTTTCTTGATTGAAGAAGCCGGGCATTACGCCGAAGGCGTTGACTCCGGCCAACTCGGCTTGAACTGGCTCAAAGACGACAAATTCGATGCCGTGCTTTTGGATCTGAATCTGGGAAGTGAAAATGGCCTGGAAGTGCTGACGGAAATTCAAAAGCGGCAGCCGCAAATTCCCGTCGTCATGTTCACGGCGCAGGGCAACATAAAAGTCGCCGTCGAAGCCATGCGGCGCGGCGCGGTGGACTTTCTCGAAAAACCATTTCAGCGCGAGCAATTCATGACCGTGCTCGCGCGCTTGCAACGGCTCAAACAAATGAGCCAGCGCATCGAACGGCTGGAACAGCAAGTCACCGAAACTAAATCGCAAAATCTCGAACCCATTTTTGATTTCACGACGCCGGTGATGCGCGAGGTCGATGGACGTTTTGCTGCGCGCCGCCAAAACGCCCGCATCCATTCTCATTTTCGGCGAAAGCGGCACGGGCAAAAGTGTCGCCGCGCGCGCCGTCCACGAAAAAAGCCATCTGGCCGACAAGCCGTTTGTCACCGTGAGTTGTCCGAGTCTTTCCAAGGAACTTGCTGGAAAGTGAACTCTTCGGCCACGTCCGCGGTTCGTTCACCGGCGCGATCAAAGATCATTGGGGCAAAGTCAAGGCTGCAGAAGGCGGAACGCTTTTTCTCGATGAAATCGGCGATCTGCCGATGGAAATCCAGCCGAAACTTTTGCGCCTGCTGCAAGAGCGCGAATATGAACGGCTCGGCGAAAATGTCACGCGGCAGGCCAACCTCCGCGTCATCGCCGCGACCAATCGCGATTTGAAAAAGCGCGTGGCCGAAGGTTTGTTCCGCGAAGACCTTTATTTCCGGCTTAACGTCATCGCCGTGGAAATGCCGCCGCTGCGTTCGCGCGACGGAGACCTGATCCGCTTCGCCGAGCACTATGAAAAATTTTTCGCGGAGCAATGCGGGCGCAAACTCGAAGGGCTTTCGCCCGAAGCCGTTGCCTGCATCCGCGCTTATGCCTGGCCGGGCAATCTGCGCGAATTGCGAAACGCCATCGAGCGCGCCGTCATTCTGGCCAAGCACGAAAAACTTTTGCCGGAAGATTTTCCAGCCGAATTGCGCGGCCAAAGCACGCTGGTAACGACTGCCGCAGAAAATTTGCCGCAGGTCGGCTCGCTGATTTCACTGGAAAAACTTGAAGAGGCGCATTTGCGAAAAATTCTGGAACGCACTCCGAGTTTGACAGAAGCCGCAGAAATTCTTGGCATTGACCAGGCCACCCTCTATCGCAAACGAAAAAAAATCGGCTTGGAATGAAAGAGCGGATTAAACCGGACACGACCTGCAATGACACACAGGATCAACTCTTGCGGGAAAACGCGCGGCTGCGCGGCGATTTGCTGACTGTGGCCCGACGCATCAGTCACGATTTGCGGACGCCATTGGGCGGCATCATTACCACGAGTGAAATGTTGAAAGAAATTCTTGCGGAAAAAAATCCTTCATCCGCACAACTTGTAAGTCCTGTTTTGAATTCAGTGGACGGCATGAGCAAACTCATTGAGCGAGTGAGTTTTGTTTTGAAGGCGTCAGCAAATCCGATTTTCAAGAAACGCATGAAAATGGACGAAGCCGTTTTCAGAGCGCTGCAACGCCTGGAAAGCAAAATTCTTAAAAAAAACGCGGCAGTGTCCGAACCCTCTTCATGGCCGGATGTAAACGGAGTTTCCGGCTGTCTGGAAGTCGTATGGTGGAACTTAATCGCCAATGCTTTGCAATATGGAAACGACCGCATCGAACTCGGCTGGCGGGAGGAAAAAGAAAGATCTCGTTTCTGGGTTTGTGACAATGGCGGCGGCGTTCCAACGGAAAAGCGAGATAAATTATTTCAGCCGTTTGATTTGTTGCATGAGCCGGATGCGGCGCAGGGATTGGGTTTATCCATTGTCCAACGGCTCGTTGAATTGCAAGGCGGCGGTTGTGGATATGAACCGCGCGCGGAGGGCGGCTCGTGTTTTTATTTCACATTGCCGGTTTGAAAAAACACGGAGATAATGTTGAAACAGAGAATTAGCCGGGCATTTTGGTCGTGGCCGCAGCATCACGTTCTTCATATTGTCAGCCTTCATTGTAATTCACCTTCCATCCGCGGCCTGTCCATCTTCGGCGGAATGGAAGGAAATGTAGAATATCGCCCCGTGAAATTTGCCAGACGCGCTTCAGCCGGTTCTTCCAAAAGATGGCGAATCGTGTAGAAAAGTTGCACAAAATCCAGCGGTTTTTCCAGCAATGCTCTGGCGCCTGAAGCCAGCGCGAAGGAAAATTGATTGGGATAAGCGGTAATCAGGATAATCGGCAACAGAGGGTTCTTTGATGAAAGTTGTTCAAATGTTTCCCAGCCGTCCTTGATGGGCGTATTCAAATCCAGCAGCACAAGATCAAACTTTGTGGTTTCGGCGAGGGCGAACACTTCAGCCCCGTTGGCCACCGCACGCACGAAGTAGTTTTCTTCTTCCAAAATATGAAGCAGGATTTGTCTGATGGCGGGATCGTCGTCAATTAGCAGGATTTTACGTTTTGCAGATGTCATGGATTTCAATTGATGAAAAAAAGCGCTCTTTTATTCACATTGTTAACTTTATTTTCAGGAACAACTTGTATGGATTACAAGTTCGCTCTCCAAACGAGCTTTAGCGCAAAACGTGCCAATGTTTGAAAACTCGGTTTCACTACATTTTCCATCGAATTTTCGCAGTTAAAAAGCCAGTCATTCCTTTGAGAATGGTAAATTTTTCGAATTGTTGGTAATTGGCTGACCACAACCGGGGCAAATTTCTTGGAGATTTTTTGGGATTTAGTATATTTTGCGCGTCCCGCTTGGGGAAGCCGATTGGCTGGAAGCATTGCTATGAATCCGGGTATCATTTTCAGGCTCACCATTTTTTTTGCGACGGTCATGCTGTTACTGGCGCTGATCGGCTGGACGGCGCACGCTTCGTGGCGGCGGACGGGCGAGTCGCTTAAACAGCTCTCGGACGAACAATACAAAAGTTTTCAGATTGCCGACCATTTGCAGCAAAGCATTCTCAGTTTGGATAATACGATCTTACGTTATGCGGCTTATCGGGATGACAACGACTGGACGAATTTTTATGCGGCCAGCGCAGAGCTCGGCCACTGGATCAATAAGCAGCAGCCGCTTTTATCCTTGCAAAGGGAACGCCCGTTACTCGACCAAATAAATGAAGCTTACAAGGACTACATGGTTGCAGCGATGGCGATCAATACCAAGATTTACGCCACACATCAGTCCATCACCCGTGTTGTCGAATTCACCGATCTGGAAAAGCGATCCAAGCGCATTCTTGACCTCGGCATCCAATTGTCGGAGGCACACCAGCAATCCATTGATTTGGTCCAGTCGCAAATCATCACGTCGCTCAATGTCTTGCGGTTTGGATTGCTTGGCTCACTGACATTGTTATTCATTGGCGGCATTTGGCTGGCCATCGTCGTCTATCGCGAATTGATTGCGCCGTTGCGCGTGCAATTGGTGGAAAGCCGGCAGCTTATGGAACGGCAGGAAAAGCTCGCGTCACTCGGCATGTTGGCTGCTGGCGTCGCGCACGAAATCCGCAACCCGCTCACCGCCATCAAGGCATGGCTTTATTTGCAGCAAAAACATCTCACGCCGTGGCACGCCGGAATTTGCCGACGCCGAACTCATCGGCGGCGAAATCGACCGGCTTGAGCGCATCGTTAAAGATTTTTTGCAATTTGCGCGCCCGTCGGAACCGCAATTCGCCGTGATTTCCGCAGAAAAACCGTTGCGCGAAGTTCAAAAATTGATGGAACTCGGACCTTGAAAAATCAAAAATCAAACTCGTGCTGGAAGAAATTGTGCAGGCGCAAATCCGCGTTGACCCGCAGCAAATTAAACAAGTTTTAATCAATTTGATCCAGAATGCCGCTGACAGCATCGGCGAAAACGGAACCGTGACCTTGCGCGCGCGGCGCGAGGAAAAATGGCTTGATAGCCGGCTGATGACCGTGGTGATTTTGGAAGTCAGCGGACACCGGCAAAGGAATTCCGCCGGAAGCTGAAAAGCGATTGTTCGATCCCGTTTTTCACGACCAAGGATTTCGGCACCGGCCTGGGCCTGCCCATCGCGGCGCGCATTGTTGAAAAACATCACGGCGCGCTTCAATATCAAACCCAACCCGGCTTTGGCACCACTTTCGGAATCATTCTTCCCTTGCATAAAACATGAATCAACCGCCAAAAATTCTGCTTGTCGAAGACGACTCCGCCATCGTGACCACTTTGCACCGCGTGCTGGCCGACGAAGGTTATGAAGTCACCATCGAGCAAACGCGGCGACGCCGGCCTGGCCCGCGCGAAAGCCGATTCATTCGATGTCGTCATCACGGATTTGAAACTGCCGGGCCTGAGCGGACTGGAACTCGTGCGCGAATTGCACGCCGCGCGGCCGCGCCTGCCGATCTTGATGATGACCGCGCATGGCACGACGGAAACCGCCATCGAAGCGACGCAATCGGGCGCCTACGATTATCTGCTCAAGCCGTTTGACATTCCGGAACTGTTGCGACTGGTCGAGCAAGCCGTCGCCGCCAGCCGGCTCATGTCCGAACCGGTGCAACTCGGCACGGCGGGCGCATGCGCGCGACGCCATCGTCGGCAACAGCCGCGCCATGCAGTCCATCTACAAGGAAATCGGGCGCATCGCCGCCAAGCCGGTCAGCGTTTTGATCCGCGGCGAAACCGGCACCGGCAAGGAACTGATCGCCCGCGCCATTTACCAGCACAGCGACCGCGCCAACGCGCCGTTCGTCGCCATCAATTGCGCCGCCATTCCCGGAACCTTGCTCGAAAGCGAATTGTTCGGCCATGAACGCGGCGCGTTCACCGGCGCGGAATCGCGGCGCATCGGGCGATTTGAGCAGGCGGACGGCGGCACCATTTTTCTCGACGAAATCGGCGACATGACGCCCGGCACGCAGGTCAAACTGATGCGCGTGTTGCAGGAAAAATACCTTGCAACGGCTCGGCGGCAAGGAAACCATTCCCGTGGATGTGCGCGTGATCGCCGCCACGCATCGCGATCTTGGAGGCGGCCATCAAACAAAACCAATTTCGCGAGGACCTTTACTATCGCCTCAGCGTGGTGGTGCTCAGACCTGCCGCCGCTTGCGCGAACGCAAGGAAGACATTCCCGATCTGGTCCGAAATTCTTCCTGCAAAAATACGGCGTCGAGTTCAGCGTCAAAAATCCGTCCATCCACTCCCGACGCGGTTGAATTTTTGCAAGCGCAGACCTGGCCGGGCAACGTGCGCGAACTGGAAAATGTCACGCGCAAGATGCTGTTGCTGGCGCAAAGCTACACCATCAGCGTCGAACACGTCCGCGCGGCGCTGGCCAAAGTGAATCCGCCGGCGCCTTCCGTGGAAAAATCCCTGCAGGCTTATGCGGATGAATTGCTCGCCGCCGCGCAACGCGGCGAACTGGCGGATGCCCACGCGCGTTTGCACGAAACCGCCGAACGCGCGCATCTTCAGCCGCGCCATCGAACTGGCCCACGGCAACCAGGCCAAAGCCGCGCGCTGGCTGGGCATTTCACGGCTGACATTGCGCGAGAAATTGATTCAGTATGGATTGCATCCGGGTCAGGAATAATTTTTTTGGAAAGTAAAATTTTGGTTCAGATGCGACGCTGGCATGAATTGCGGTTTGCAAACAAAAGATAAGCCTGTCTCCGCATTTTGCATAAATTTTTTCCGTTCAAGAATCTTGAAATCGTGAAACAGGCTGATTCTGCCGAAAATCTTCGTTGGCATGAGTTTTGCAAATATAATTCCAGCAACAAACAAAGCAGGAAATATTATGTTAGGCTGGACACTACTTTTTTTGATTATCGCTCTGGTCGCGGGCGTGCTGGGCTTTGGCGGCATTGCCGGTGCGGCGGTGGGAATCGCGAAAATTTTATTCTTTATTTTTATTGTTTTGTTTTTGGTGTCGTTGATTGTCCGGCTTGCCGCCAAATGACGTTGCCAATGATTTTTCGCATTCCCCAAAATGCGAAAACGGGTGGACACGGAACTGTTTAAAACCAGCGTGTCCGCCTTGATTTTTTATTCAAAAAATTCATTCATAATTGAAATTTTACTTCCACGAAGTGTTCGCGGCGATCATTCGCGAGTTTCAGCGCGGCATTCGGTTGTTCGGCTCCATCAAGCGAGATCTTTGGTGGACCTTTCCATGCGCCAGAAACATTGATACAGGTGATGTGATAAATCGTCTCGCGAAAACGATAATCGAGTTTGAAAGATTTCCAGTCTGTAGGAACGCGCGGCGTGAAATGCAATTCATCCACGGCAATCTCCAAACCTAAAAATGTTTCCGTGATCAGCCGATACATCCAGCCGGCCGAGCCGGTATACCACGTCCAACCGCCGCGACCCGTGTGCGGCGCAACGCTGTAGACATCCGCCGCCATGACATACGGCTCGGCCTTGTAACGCGCCACGTCCTTGGGCGTTTGCGCGTGCAAGATAGGATTGATGAGACGGAACAATTCCCACGCGCGCGCATTTTCGCCGGCGAGCGCGAAGGCCATCACTGTCCAGATCGCGGCGTGCGTGTATTGGCCGCCGTTTTCGCGGACGCCGGGAACGTAGCCTTTGATGTAGCCAGGTTCCAGTCGCGGATTTGTCGAACGGCGGATCGAACAATTGGATCAGCCCGGCCTCGCGCCGCACGAGCCGGTGTGCGACGGCGTCCAACGCGGTGCGGACGCGATCCTGGCTGCCCGCGCCGGAGATGACCGACCAGCTTTGCGGCAGCGAATCAATCTGACATTCAGGATTGGTAGCGGAGCCGAGCGGTTCGCCGTTGTCGAAATACGCGCGGCGATACCATTGGCCGTCCCACGCATTTTTCTCGATATTTTCCTGCAAAGTTTTTGCCTGCGCTTCACAAAGCTCGGCAAAAACTTTATCGCCGCGCACTCCGGCCAGGGCGGAGAATTTTTTCAGCACGTCGTAAAGAAAAAATGCGAGCCAGACGCTTTCGCCTTTGCCTTTTTCGCCAACGAGGTTCATGCCGTCGTTCCAATCGCCGCAGCCCATCAGCGGCAAACCGTGTTCGCCGAACTTCAAACCATATTTGATCGCGCGCACGCAATGTTCGTAGAGCGTGCCGGATTCCGCCGAACGTTGCGGCAGATCGTAGTTCGCTTCCTCATCCGGTCGCAGCGCGCGGCTTTCGAGAAACGGAATTTCGCTGTCGAGCACGCCGGTGTCGCCGACGGTTTCGACGTAACGGCAGGTCGCCAACGGCAGCCACAGATAATCGTCGGAAAAATGCGTGCGCACGCCGCGACCGGTCGGCGGATGCCACCAATGTTGCACGTCGCCCTCGCGGAATTGATGCGCGGCGGCGCGGAGCAATTGTTCGCGCAACAATTCGCGCCGCGTGTGGACGAGCGCCATCGCATCCTGAAGCTGGTCGCGAAAACCGAACGCGCCGCCGGATTGATAAAATCCCGTGCGCGCCCACAAGCGGCAGGAAATCGTCTGGTAAAGCAGCCAGCCATTCGCGAGCAGGTTCAACGCAGGTTCGGGCGTTTCCACATGGACGGCGCTCAAAGTGTGGCCCCAGAAATCCCAGACCTTTTGCAATTCTTCGCGGCACGCGCCGAGATTTTGAAATCGCCGCGCCAGATCCTGCGCGGCCTGCACATTTTGTCCCGCGCCGAGGATGAAGGCGGTTTCACGTTCCTGTCCCGGCTCCAGTTCGACCTGCACTTGCAACGCCGCGCACGGATCGAGGCCGACGCCGGTTTTTCCCGAAAGCCGCGTGCGCCGGAGCGCGGCGGGTTGCGCGAGCGTTCCGTTGCGCCCCAAAAATTCCGTGCGATCGGCGGTGTAGGACCGCGCGAGTTCGCTGCTCGCGACAAACGCGATGCGGCCTTCAAAATCGGTGTTGTAGGAATTGCGCGCGAACAACGCGCTGGTTTGTGGATCAATTTCCGTCGCGACGTGCATCGCGCTTTTGGCGCGCAGTTCGCCCAAAACCCATTCCCAATAACCGGTCGTGGACAAGCGGCGGCGGCGGTCGGAATTATTTTTCAATTTCAGCACGGCGAATTTCACCGGCTCATGGATGGAAACATAAATCCACAGCTCGGACGAAATGCCGTCCTGCGTGTGCTCGAAAACGCTGTAGCCGAAACCGTGGCGCACGACGTAGGGCGAATCGCCGCGCGCGGGCAGCGGCGTCGGCGACCAGAATTGCCCGGTCTGTTCGTCGCGGATATAAAATGCCTCGCCGCTCGTGTCAGTCACGGCATCGTTGTTCCACGGCGTCAGGCGGAACTCATGGCAATTCTCGCTCCACGAATAACTACCGCCGCTTTCAGAAATGAGCGTGCCGAAATTCGGATTGGCCAGCACGTTGACCCATGGCGCGGGCGTCGTCGCGCCGGGCAGAAGCGTGACGACGTATTCGCGTCCGTCGGGCGTGAATCCGCCGAGGCCGTTGAAGAAAACAAGGTCGCGCTCCGGCAATTCAAACGCAGTTTCAATTTCCGGCCTCGAACGAATACGCAATTGCGGCGGTAGCGGTTCAGGCCGAGCGCGACGCGACAATTGTTCGAGCAGCGTGCCTTTGTCGTCGTGCAAAACAATCCGCGCGGCGGTTTCCAGGAGAGTTTTATCTTCCGGCGAAAATTGATCCACGCGGCGCAGAAAAATTCCGCCGGGCTTGTCGAGCAACTGCGTGCCGCTGTTCGCCGCGACGAGGTTCAAAATTTGCTCGTTCAACGCCGCGCGATAAACGGAATCGTCCTCGTTCAAAATCACGAGGTCAACGGCGAGACCTTTCAAGCGCCAGTAAGCGTGCGCCTGGACGATTTGCCGGACGAGGTCAATGCGGTCAACGTTCGTCGAATACAAAAGCAAGATCGGCAGGTCGCCGGAAATGCCGAAGCTCCAAAGATTGCGCTGGCCGCGCTGGTTGCGCGCGAGGACGCTTGGACTCGCGCGGCGCGCAGCTTGATTGTAAAGCAGCGCGCCCGCGAGCCGGCCGTAAAGTTGCGCCTCAGCTTCGGTCGTGTTCAAATGGCGCAACATGATCAAGCCGTGCGTCCACGCGAGTTCAAAGCAGCGGTCGGCGATGGTTTGGTCCTGATATTTTTCGACGAGGCCGACAATTTCCTCGCGTGTCGGCGCGATGCCGGAAACCAACGTGACCGTGGCGCTTTCTTTCGGTTCAAGTTTTATCGTGCGACGGATTGAAGCGATTGGATCGAGCACCGAGCCTTCGCTGTTCGACAGCGGCGCAGAATTTTTCAGCGCAGCGGGCGAAGATAAATTTCCGCCGCGCCCGATGAATTGCGCGCGGTCGGTTTCAAACGAAACGGTTCCGACTTCGTTGCCGTTCACCAATAGCAAGTGACCGATCCACGGCAATTTTTCGTGCGACGCGCGCGGACGACGCGAACAAAGAATCGCATTTTGCTGCGGAATAATTTGCGTCTGGACGAAAAGATTGCTGAAGGCCGGATGCGCGATGTCCGCCGCCGGCGTGTTCAAAACAATTTCCGCGTAGCTGGTGACTTCGATGCTGCGCGGTTCGTCGGAATGATTCGTGAACGTGACGCGGCGGACTTCCACGTCGTTCTCCGGCGAGACCGCAATCTCGGTGTGCGTGTCAATTTCGTGCAGGCGCGAGCGAAATTCCGCGCGGCCCTGGCTGAAGATCGCCTCGTAACCGGATTTCGTTTCCAAAGTCGGCTGATGCGTCGGCGACCAGACATTGCCGCTGTCCACATCGCGCAGATAAAAAAATGTGCCCCAATTATCGCGCGTCGCATCTTCGCGCCAGCGCGTCATTGCGGTGTCGTTCCAACGGCTGTAACCGCCGCCGGTGTTCGTGACCATGACGTGATAACGGCCATTGGACAGCAGATGCACTTCCGGCGGCCCGATGTTCGGCTCGGTGAAAACGCGCATCGTCGCCTCAATCACGGGCGCGGACTCGCGTTCGCGGCTGGCTTCGAGTTCATGCGGATAGAGCACGGAAGTTTCGCGTGGCACGCGTTCGTGCAAAAGCAGTTCGGCGGATTTGAAAAGTGGATTCGCCTCGAACCGCCGTTGCATCGGACGATCCAGCAACGCGTAGGCAAGCGAAAGCAAACTCATGCCCTGATGATGCGCCATGAACGAGCGCACGACGGCGTGCGTCTGGCCGTTCGGCACGCGCGACGCCGTGTAATCCAGCGCTTCGTAAAGACCGAATTTGCCCGCCGCTTTTTCGAGACGAAGTGTTTTGAGATTTTTGCACGCTTCTTCCGGCGCGACCATCAACGCCATGATCGTCGCATAAGGCGCGATGACCACGTCATGCGCGAGGCCGCGCTTGAAGCCGAGTCCCGGCACGCCGAACGCGCGATACTGGTAATTCGCATCGGCGTCGCGCAGGTTGTAACCGGATTCGGAAATGCCCCATGGAACTTTTATTTGCCGGCCGTATTGGATCTGCCGCGCGACGGCGGATTTGCAGGAAAGGTCGAGCAACGTATTTTCGTAAGTCGGCATCACGAGCATCGGCATCAAATATTCGAACATCGAACCGCTCCACGAAATCAGCGTCGGCTTGCCGCCCGCCGACGTCAACGACCGACCGAGCCGGAACCAATGATTTTGCTCGACCTGTCCCAGCGCGATGGCGACGTAACTTCCGAGCCGCGCTTCGGACGCGAGCAAATCATAGCAGCTCGTGTCGAGCCGATGCTGGCTGACGTTGTAGCCGATGGAAAAAAGTTCGCGCGCCTGATCGTATAAGATCGTGAAATCCATCCGCGCGAGTTCGTCGCAACGTTGCGCCAAATCTTCCAATTCGTTCAATGTTGTCAATGCTTTTTGCCCGGCGGCATCGAGCAACGAACGCAAGTCCAGTAACAGTTTCGCGAGTTCCGCGTTTTCCGGCGAAGTGCGCGCGTCGTCGCGCAACTCATCCAGTTTCGCCAGCCAATTTTGCGTTTCATCGGCGAGTCGGCGCACGCTCATCGGCGCGTTTAATTCTTCCCAGAATTTTTTTAACTCCTTCGCCGATTCTTTGTTCAAATGCGCTTTGAGCGGCTCGTGCAAATGCAGCCACGGAAAAAGAGCGAGCATTTCTTCACGCTGTTCGCGACATGTTTGCTCGAAAATTTTCCGCCAGTTTTCAAATTCGCTGGCCGACTCATTTTTTGCATCGGCCAATTTCGCTGCCGCCTCAATCGCCTTGTCGAGCAGTTGAATTGTTTCCGTCGGCGATTTCAAATTTTCCGCGAGCAATTTTTCCAGCATTTCCAAATTCTGTGTCGTTCCCGAATTTCGCGATTGCTCTTTCAAAACGCCGAGCGTGTCGCGCAGTCCGGCGAGAATTTTTTCTGCGCTCCAATTTTGATCAACGAGTTCAAGCAAGCCTGAATGCAACGTCAGCAACAGGCCGGCGAGATTGCCGTTGTCCACGGTGGAAATGTAGAGCGGCGCCATCGGCTTGAGCGTGCGCGTGTCATACCAGTTGTAAAAATGGCCCTGATAGCGTTCCAATTTTTCGATTGTTTCCAACGTGCGCGCGATTTTTTCCGTCAAGCCGCGCAACGAAACGTAACCGAAATCGTGCGCCGCGAGCGTGCCCAGCAAGGCGAGCCCGATATTCGTCGGTGACGTGCGCGTCGCGACGACGGCGTGTGGATATTCCTGAAAATTATCCGGCGGCAACCAGTTTTCTTCGGCAGTGACGAACGTTTCAAAAAAATTCCATGTGCGGCGCGCGAGTTTGTGGAGTTGGAAAACTTGTTCCGTGGAAAATTCAACATGTTTTTCCGCGATGGGCAGGCTGATCCACCAAGCGATGGCGGGCGAAACCACCCACAGCGAAAAAAATCCAAAGATGACCCACGATGGCGGATTGCCGAGGAAAAAAAACAACGCCGACGCGCCCACCGCCAGCACCGGCGCGCAACTCATCGCGGCGAAAAAGCTTTGTAGCGCGCCGTCGTCCGTAGATTCAACTTCGTTGGCGGTTTGCCATTCCAGCAGATGGCGGCGCGAAAAAAATAGCCGCCACAATGTGCGCGTCACAGCGTCCAGACTGATGACGGCGTCGTAAGGCAGAAAAGCAATCGTCAAAATTGCCTGGCCGATTTGTCGCGCGAGAGTTTGACCGACATTTTTGAAATGCAAAAAGAAGGGCAGATCTTTCGGCTTGCGCAAAAATTCCGTGAGCACCGCGAGCAGCGACGGTAGCACGATGATGGACAAAATCAGAATTCCCCACGCGCCGGCGTTTTTCGGAAACAGTATCCAGCCTAGCAACAGCAAAAAGACCAGTGCGAACGGAACGAGACTGCGGCGCAGATTGTCAAAAATTTTCCAGCGTGATAATCCGGTCAGCGGATTTTGCACGCGCCGCGCGTCGAGTCCGGGCAGGCGCGGGAGCAGCCACGTCGCGATCTGCCAGTCGCCGCGCATCCAGCGATGCCGCCGCCGCGTGTCGGCGCTGTAACGCGACGGAAATTCCTCGAACAATTGCACGTCGCTGACCAGCGCGGAGCGCGCGTAGCTGCCTTCCAAAAGATCGTGGCTCAAAATCCTGTTCTCGGGAAATTTTCCGCCGACGGCACGTTCAAACGCGTCCACGTCGTAAATGCCCTTGCCGATGAACGAGCCTTCGTGGAAAACATCCTGATAAACGTCCGAGACCGCGCGCGTGTAAGGATCAATTCCCGGATCGCCGGAAAATAATTTCACGAACCGCGAACGTCCCGCGCTCGGCAGGCTGACGGCGACGCGCGGCTGCAAGATTGTGTAACCCTCGACGATCAATCCCTTTTCCGTGTCGTAAATCGGGCGGTTCAAGGGATGCGCCATCGTCGCCGCGAGTTGGCGGGCGGCATCGCGCGGGAGCTGCGTGTCGGTGTCGAGCGTGATGACATATTTAATATGCGGCAGCGCCGCGAGGTCTCCGATGACTTGCGAAAAAAATTCCACGCCTGCCGCCGCGCAGACAGCGGTTCAAATCGGCGAGCTTTCCGCGTTTGCGCTCGTAGCCCATCCAGATTTTTTCCTGTTCATTCCAGCGGCGCGGACGTTGGAAAAAATAAAAAATGCAGGGCCGGTCGCTTTTGTATTTTTGGTTCAATGCCTGAATGCCTTCGCCGGCGCGCTTCAATAATTCCTCGTCGCCGGGAAGATGTTCTTGTGGTGCGTCGGGAAAATCGGTCAGCAACGCAAAAAAAACATTGTCATCGCAATTGGCCAGATAGCGGACTTCGAGCGATTCCAACAGGGTCTCGACGCCGCGCACGCCGGAAAGTATTGTGGGAATGACCACCAGCGTCGCGTCCGTCGCCGGAATGCCTTTGGAAAAATCCAGGCGCGGCAACGGTGACGGCTGGACGAAAATGGTGACGAACCAGTTTACCAGTGACACGGCCAATTGACTGATGCAAAGCAGTGTCAGCAGCGCGACTACGCCAAGCAGCCAGTTTGAAATTCCCATTGCCGACGCGCGTTGCAATAACGGAATGGTTACTGCCAGCGTCACGGCGAAAATGCCGCCGAGATAAAATGCGAGCGGAAATCGCCGGGCGATTCGCGGCAAAATGTTTCGGATGGAAATCCGCATTTCTGCGGCGCGTTCCAAAATTTTCACGCCTTTGCCGGTCAAAAAAAATCCGACGTGCGCCAGACGGTCGTCGGCATCACTTGGGTTTTTTTGCGCGAGGCCAATCGCCAGAGATGCTACTTCCAATTCCGTTTTATCGCTCTGGCGCGCGATGCGTTCAACGGTGTGCCGGTAAAAATCACGCGTCGTGAAATCCATTTGCGCGTAAATTTTGGCCGGATCAGCGCGCAAGGTTTGTTCGACGACGCTCTGGCCTTCCACGAACTCCTGCCAATCCATTGCATCCAGAAAACGCAGGCTGCCAATGGAATTGCCGACTGAAACCTGCGTCGTCGCCTGATATTGACTTTCGCTTTGAACCAATTGCTGAACCGTCAGGCCCTCCTCGGCGAGCCGCTCTTCAATCCAGCCGACCGCCAGTTTTACCGATGGCGATTTTTCCTGGATGCACCGTAAAAACTCCGTCACAAACGCCCGGTTCAAAACCAGCCGTGACCGAGCCATTTCGCCGACGACAATGATCAAGTGCGCCGGATTTTTTTCCGCCACATCCAAAATTTCTTTCGCCCAGTTTTCCGCCGCATCCCGATCTTTTCGCACCGCGTTTAACTGGGCCGCCACGCGACGCAGATTTTCGATTAAGGCCAATCGAAGCATGATGGGAAGCGCCCACAGTTCGCCCAATTTCAACGGCACAACTTCCTGATAGCCCGCGACAAAACTTGTCAAATGCGACGCGTCAATTCGTCCGTCTGTGTGAGAAACAATTTCCAGCGCGATTTCATAAACGCGTGGATAATTTTTCCATGGGCCATTGAGCAATTGCGGCAGTTCGCGGTTGAAGCCGCGCGGCAAGTGGCGTTGCGCCGTGCGGATTTGCTCTTCGATCAGGTGAAAATTATCCAGCAACCATTCCGCCGCCGGCGTGATGCGGCGGTTTTTCTCCACCTCCAAAGTCCGTTCATTGTAATGGCGCAGGATTTTTTCATTGGACGCCAGTCGCGGCAGCAGCAAATTTGGCCCGCTTACATTTTCCACCCGGCGATTCTGCGCCAGATTGCGCGCGGATTGTTTGAGCAAATCAATGCTCAACAATTCGCCGCGCAACGGCTGCTCATCAGTCGAAATCTCCGGCGATTCATTTTGCCTGGTCCGATTATGATTCAAAATTCGTTCCAGTTTCCTCATAAGTTGCGCATTGTTTTTGCGATGGAAGCCGGCAAACCGAAACTTTAGATTTGCTGAACGAGTTCTTTTGTTTCAAAACGAACTTTCGCGGCGTTGGCATATTTGTCTTGAGACGAGCGATAGCCCAGCGCGCACGCCACAACCGTCGCATAGTCGCTGTTGCTCAAATTCAAAATACGATCGTATTCCGACGGATTGATGCCTTCCATCGGGCACGCGTCAATTTTCAAAACGGCGGCGCACGTCATCAGATTTCCCAGCGCGATATATGCCTGCCGCGTCGCCCATTCGTGCGCGATTTTGCCGCGCGGGCCATTCACAACATCGCCGAGCATCCTGCCGCGATAGGCAGAAAGCGATTCGCTGGAAATGTTTCGACCTTCCGCAAGCCGCTGAATCCAATAATCCACGTCCGCTTCGGCCAATTTTGTGCGCGCGGCGAAAACGACAAGGTGCGAGGCATCCATGACCTGACTTTTATTGTTGAACGAATGAGGCAGCAACTCCGCGCGTTTGGCCGGATTGTTGATGACCAAAAATTTATACGGCTGCAAACCATAGGAAGTCGGTGTCAGCACAAGCGCGTGTTCCAGAGTTTGCCAGGTGTCGGCGGGAATTTTTTTGGCGGGATCAAAAACTTTTGTGGCGTAACGCCAATTCAGCGATTCAAGCAATTGTTCATTCGTCATATTTTAACAATCCAAAACAAAGTTTGTTCGTGTTGAAATTGACACACAGCCGGATAAAATCAAACGTTTCCGCGCCTGAAATAATTTTGCATGGGCGCTTTGACTTTTTGCCGGAGGCGAGCCATTGTTCCGACGGTATGAAATCGTTTTGGACATGGTTTCTGGGATACTGCGCCATTTGCGGCGTAATGTCCGTGACAATGTCTGCCAGCGCCGCCACCACATGGAGCTACTTTCCAACAAATGCCTTTCCCGGTTTGATCTTTTCAAATCCAGTTTGCATCGCGTCACCGCCGGGCGAAACGAACCGGCTTTTTATTTTGGAAAAACACGGGCGCATCATCGTCATCACAAATCTCATAAATCCGACACGCACGGTTTTCATGGATATTTCCAGTCGCGTGAGCGTGGATACTGCGAGCGAATCCGGCGACGTTTCCGGCGAGGAAGGTTTGCTTGGTCTGGCGTTTCATCCCGGCTTTGCGACGAACGGTTACTTCTATGTTTTTTATACCGGCCAGGCGACGAACGGCTCCGGCAGTTTGCAACTTCATGACATTTTATCGCGCTTTCAGGTTTCTTCAACGAATGCAAATCAAGGCGATACAAATTCCGAGACTCGCCTCATTGTGCAATATGATCGCGCCAGCAATCATAACGGAGGTGATTTGCATTTCGGACCGGACGGCTATCTTTATGTTTCGCTTGGCGATGAAGGCGATGAATACAACACGCTTACGAATGCTCAACATATTGATATAAATTTCTTTTCCGGCATTTTACGCATAGACGTGAATAAGCTTCCCGGCAGTTTGCCTCCGAATCCCAATGCCGAATTTGCCGTAACGACCAATTATGCCGTGCCGCCGGACAATCCGTTCGTTGGCACGACTAACTTTGACAATCTGCCCGTCAACACCAACATGTTGCGAACGGAATTTTGGGCCGTTGGTTTGCGCAATCCGTGGCGGTTTTCGTTCGACCCTGCCACGGGAATCCTTTACTGCGGCGACGTCGGCCAGGATCAATATGAGGAGATTGACATCATTACCGATGGCGGCAATTACGGCTGGGCGACTTGGGAAGGAACCAACAGCCCGCCGAGCGGCGTTTCGACAAATGGGCAGCCAGTGCCGTTAAACCCCATCTTCCCGCTTGTCACCTATGCTCATTCCAGTTTGGGCGGCCCGGGGAATTGCGTTATCGGCGGTGTCGTCTATCACGGAACCCGTTTTCCGCAGCTTCGCAATTCTTATATTTACGGCGATTATGT
This sequence comes from uncultured Verrucomicrobiae bacterium, assembly GCA_963746345.1. Classification (GTDB taxonomy): domain Bacteria; phylum Verrucomicrobiota; class Verrucomicrobiia; order Limisphaerales; family UBA11358; genus UBA11358. The sequence continues at coordinate 190,204 of CAVVAN010000004.1, read as the reverse complement.
CAGTGGAAATATCTGGCGGTTGACCTACAACGGCACGACTGCGACCACGCCGCAGCAGTTATTCGCCGACCCCGGCATTTCAGCATTTGGCACCGACCCGGCCAATGGCGATGTCCTTTATTGTAACTTAAAAAGCGGCAACAACTCCATCATCCAACGAATCATCTCGACCAACTCAGCGCCCATCATCAACACCGTCACGCTTTCGGGAAACAATCTCATCGTCAGCGGCACCAACGGAATGAAGAACGGAAATTATTACATTCTCACAAGCACCAACCTCGCTCTCTCGCCAACTAATTGGCTGCGTGTTTCCACAAATCCATTCGACGCCAGCGGCAATTTCATCTTCACCAATCCGGTTAATCCCGGCCAGTCGCCGCTTTTCTATTTGCTCCAAGTGCAGTAATCTCGGCGCGATGAATCCGACGCAATTAAGCGTGCGCCGCGCGACCGTGGACGATCTGGCCGCGCTGAAAAAAATCTGGGAAACAATGCGTTTTCCGGCGGACGATCTCGAAAAACGTTTGACCGAATTTCAAATCGCCGAAATCGCCGGCGGCGAAATCGTCGGCGCAATTGGCGTTTATGTTGTCCGTCAACATGTCTTGCTCCACAGCGAAGGCTACGCCGATTTTTCCCTCGCCGACGCCGCGCGAAATCTGTTTTGGGATTCGCATTCAAACGCTTGCCTCGAATCACGGCGTCTTCCGGCTTTGGACGCAGGAACGCTCGCCGTTCTGGAAAAGTTTTGGCTTTCAACCGCCGACCGCCGAAATCCTGCCGCGTCTGCCCGCCGAATGGAAAAATGAATTCGACGGCGGCTGGCTTACTTTTCAACTCAAAAACGAAGACGTCGATCACTGCCGCGCTCGAAAAAGAATTCGCACAATTCATGGCCGCCGAAAAACGCGACACCGACCGCGTCGCCGAGCAAGCCCACACGCATCAAAACCATCATCACCGTCATCGGATTTGCGATTGGAATTCTTTCCTTCGGCGTTGCGATTTACCTTTTTGTCCGTCACAACCCACTTTCACCGCATTGACGGCAAAGCAAATTCATCCGCGTGATACGAGCTGCGCACCATCGGCCCGCTGGCCACGTGGACAAAGCCCATTTCTTCCGCGCGCACTTTGTATTCGGCAAATTTCGCCGGCGTCACAAATTCCACCACCGGCAAATGCTTCAACGTCGGCTGCAAATACTGGCCGAGCGTGAGAATGTCGCAATTCGACGCGCGCAAATCCTGCATCGCCTGCAACAATTCTTCCTCCGTTTCGCCCAAGCCGAGCATCACGCCGGACTTTGTGTAAATCGTGTCGCCGCGTTTCTCCTTAACTTTTTTCAGCACCGCTCAGCGAACGGTCATAAGTCGCGCGATGCCGCACGCTCGGCGTCAGACGGCGCACCGTTTCCAAATTGTGATTGTAAATGTGCGGGTTCGCCGCGAGGACATTTTCAATGGCCGCATCGTTGTCCAAAAAATCAGGCACCAGAACTTCGATGACGATGCCCGGATTCAGTTCGCGCACTTTTTCGATCGTCTGGCGGAAATGTTCCGCGCCGCCGTCCTTCAAATCATCGCGCGCCACCGCCGTGATGACGACGTGCTTCAATTTCATCCGCCGCGTCGCCTCGGCCACGCGCGCCGGTTCGTCCGCTTCGAGCGCGAGCGGCTTGGCCGTGCTGACCGCGCAAAAACCGCACGCGCGCGTGCAGCGGTCGCCGGCGATCATGAACGTCGCCGTGCCTTTGCTCCAGCATTCCCAATGGTTCGGGCACTTGGCGCTTTCGCAGACCGTGTGCAGCTTCAGCTCGTCGAGCAGCCCGCGCGTGCGCGCGAAACTGTCCGACGTTGGCAGCGTGATGCGCAGCCATTCGGGCAAGACGTGGGCGCGGTTTCAATTCAGTTGCAGTCACAAATTTATTTTAACCACGGATTACGCGGATTACAAAAAAACAAAATCCAATCTTTTTCAATCCGCGTAATCCGCGGTTTCATTTAGCAAGTTTTTCAAAAAATCCCGGCAATTCTTCCGGGCCGAAATCCGCCAGGATTTTTCCGTCCACGTCCAGCACCGGCGCGAGTTCCTGGCCGGAAAGGCGGACCATCTCGGCGAACGCCGCGTCGTCCGCGATCACGTCAAGCTTCTCGTAAGCGATGTCGTGGTCGTCGAGCCAGCGCATCGCCTTGTGACACCAACCGCAATACGGCTTGATGAATAAGCGGATTTTCAAAATTTTGCCTTTTGATTTAAGCCGCGCCTTTTTATCCGAAGCGCAATGAAAATAAAAACGCTTGTGCAAACTAAAGATGCCACAGTCGGCTCTGGCGCGGGCGTTGCCGTAATCGCAAATAATGGTTCGTCAGAACCATCTAATCCCGGAATATTCCAGTTGTCACTGCTGATAAACGTGGATGAAGTTGTATAGCTCAAATTTATATTCACTTCAGGATCATCAGCAAAAAATAAAATTGCGTAAGGCGTATTAGCGGTGAGTGAGAGCGGCGAGTTTGGTGCAAAAGTATAATAGCCAGCCGTGCCAACCTCTACCGCGTCTTGGAAATATGTGATGGTGCTGTAATTATCGAGTCCAGCACTTGTCAAAACTGGAGTATTATTATCGGCAAATAATACCGTTATTGAATTGAGCAAATAGCCGGACGAGTTGCTGCCAGTCGTAAATCCTATTCCAAAACTATTTCCTGCCGAGCTATTGTCGGTGACGTTTTGATTGGTGTTGGACAGATAGACGAAACCTTGCGCGCGAACCAATGGCAGCGTGAGAAAAGCCAAAGCAAATACAGTCCCGATGAGAAAAACTGTTCGCAATGTTTTCATAGATTTTTCAGATTTGAAAATATTTTATCCGCCAATCTGCTTCTTGTAATCCTCCGGCGAGAGCAGCGCGTTCAGTTCGGCGGGATTGCTCAATTTGATTTTGAAAAACCAGCCGCCCGCGTATGGATCGATGTTCACCAGCGCGGGATTGTCGGTGACGGGTTTGTTCAGCGCCACGATTTCGCCGCTGACGGGCGAATAAATGTCGCTCGCGGTCTTCACGGATTCCACCACGGCGCAGGCTTCGCCGGCCTTGACCTTGCGCCCGGCTTCGGGCAGCTCGACAAAAACGACATCGGTCAACTCGCTCTGCGCGTGGTCGCTGATGCCGACGGTCGCGGTGTCGCCGCTGACGCGGATCCATTCGTGTGATTTGGCGTATTTCAGGTCGGAAGGAATGTTGCTCATAAATTTCGGATATTTCACCAGCAAGACGCGAAGACGCAAAGAAGAATTTTTGGACGGGAATCATTGACTCAATTTTTGCGCCTGTTCTTGTTCCTTTTGCATTTGCTTCATCAGCATTTCCTGCTTGCGGTCTTGCGTATGTCCCACCTGCTCTTCTTCCGTTTGGCAGCCGGTGAACAAGGCGAGTGAAATGCCCGTGATAAAAATTGCGATGATCCATTTCATAAATTTATGAGTTCTTGCGGAAAATCGGTTTTTGCACAACGACGGCGGCAAAGCGTTTGCCGCGAATTTCAATTTCAATCTTCGTGTCCGGCTTGGCGAATTCCGGCGACACATAGCCCATGCCGATGCCGATGTTCAGCGACGGGCTTTGCGTGCCGCTCACGACTTCGCCGATTTTCTTGTCGCCGTTGAACAAATCGGATAATGCGGACGCGGCGGCGCGGATTTGTCGGTCATCTTGAACGCGACTAATTTTTTTGTAACGCCATTTGCCTTTTGCTCTGCCAGGATTTCGCGGCCATTAAATTCACCCTTGTCGAGCGATACAAAAAATCCAACGCCCGGCTTCAATTGGCGTCGTTTCTTCGTCCAATTCATGGCCGTAAAGCGGATAGCAAACTTCCGTGCGCAACGTGTCGCGCGCGCCGAGGCCGCAGGTTTGATGCCAAATGGTTTTCCAATTTCTAAAACTTTATTCCAAGCGTGCAGAATTGCTTCGTCGCCGCCGATGATTTCAAATCCATCTTCGCCGGTGTAGCCGGTGCGCGAGACGAGAACGCTTTGGTTTTCAAATTTGAATCCGCCGATCTGATTTTTCTTCAAATCGGCTCACGCAGTTCGACGCGCATTGCGGAAACGGATGCGCCGGGAATCACGTCGTTGATGAATTCTTTCACGCGCGGGCCTTGCACAGCCACGGCGGAATAATTGTGCGAGGCGTCAGTCAAATTCAATTCACTGTGGCGCGGGAAATTTTGCAGCCTGCGCGTCCAACCATGCAACGTCGGCTTCAATGCGCGAGGCGTTGATGATGAGAAGATAAACTTCGCTGGAAAGCCGGTAGGCATATAAGATCATCAACCACGCCGCCACGTTCGTTGCACATCAAAGTATATTGGCCGTGGCCGGGCGCGAGCTTGCGGATGTCATTGGTCAGGACATAATTGAGAAATTCTTCCGCCGCCGCGCCGCTGACGGTGACTTCGCCCATGTGCGAGATGTCGAAAATCCCGGCGGCGTTGCGGACGGCGAGATGTTCGTCGGTGATGCTGGTGTATTGCACGGGCATTTCCCAACCGCCGAAATCAATCAGCTTCGCGCCGAGTTTCTGGTGCGCGGAAAAAAGTGCGGTGCGTTTGAGCATGAATGAAGAAGTTAGAATGAAGAATGAAGAAGTGAAAGCCAGAAAGACCGCCAAATATCAAGCGACTGTTTCTGCATTCTACATTCTTCCTTCTGCCTTTCCGGTCATCCCCACTTCTCCGTCTTCATCTGCTCCTTCGGCGCGCCGAGTTCAAAGACGAGTGCTTCGGCGAATTCCACGAGCAGGTTCGGGCCGCACGCGTAAAAAACCGTGTTCGCCAGATCCGTGACGTGCGATTTGACCCACGCGGAATCAATGCGTCCGGTTCGACCGGTCCAATTGTCTTCCGGCGTCGCGCGCGTGCAGGTGACGTGAAATTTGAAATTCGGATTTTCCTTTTCCAGTTCGCGGAATTCGTTGTTGAAAATAATGTCCTTCGGCTGGCGGACGCTATAAAGCACGGTGATTTTGGTTTCCAGTTTGCGCCGCGTGGCTTCGCGCACGTAGGCGCGAAACGGCGTCACGCCCGAACCGCCAGCGATGCAGATAAGATGCTTGTTCGGCTCATAAACCGGCAGAAATTTTCCGACGGGCGGGATGACGAACATTTTGTCGCCCGCCTTCGCCCAATCCACGATGCGCGTGCCCATCTTGCCGTCGCGCTTGACGGTGACTTCGTAAAAGCCGCGATCCAGCGCGCAGGACGAGAGCGAGTAGGCGCGCTTGTAATTCGTCGTGTCCGGCCAATAGACCGTGATGAACTGGCCGGTCTTGAAATCGGGATTGTGGCCGTCGGGCCATTTGAGGCGGATGGTTTTGGTGTCGGGCAATTCCATCGTCGCCGTTTCGATAGGCATTTCGAGAATTTCTTTGGGCATAAAAATTTAACGCGCGGGAAAAGTTAATGAATTTATCGAACCGCGACAAATTGAAACTACGGCGAAACTTTGACAACTTTTCCCGGCTTCAATGTCGGAAGTAGCGCGAGAACTTTCGGCATCAAGGGACTCGTATCGGCCAGACGATTTGACGGCGCACGCAAGGCGACAATCGCAATTTTCAATTTGGACAAATTCTGCTGGCTCGTCATCGAGCCGTCCATCGTGATGAGAACGTCGAAATTTTCCGCCGCGCGGGCGAGCAGTTTTCCGTTCTTCAATCCCGCCCAGCCGATTCGCGGGACGGATTTGACTTCGTGGCCGGGAAGAAATTTCTCCAGCCGCCAATCCAGATTTTCATCCAGAAGAATTCTCACGTCAGGCGTGGGCGAGCACTTCCGTTTCCATTTCGTTGAGCACAGTCAGGACTTGCGAACGCTTCACGCTCGGAAAACCTTCCAGAAAATCCTCGATGGAATCGCCGGCCTTGAGATGGTCGAACAGGCTTTGCACTGGCACGCGCGTGCCTTTGAAGACCAGCGTGCCGCCCAGAATTTCCGGGTCGGAATGGTAAGCGCGCTCTTTGCTCATGGAAAAACAATACGACCGTTTGATTTTTCAGGCAAGTAATCTTCCCAATCCGCCGTTTCGATGGGCATTTCGAGAATTTCTTTGGCCATAAAATTTTTAACGCGCGCGGAAAAGTTATTGAATTTTCCGAATGCCAGCAAGTTTTGTCGCGCAAAGCGGAAATTAAAATCCAACTTCAAATAAGTTGTTGCCGAAGAGTTTGAATTGATTTGTATTCCGCTGCGGCTTTTGCACAATCAAACTCAAGGAATTTTTCCTTATGAATTTTCCAATTTCATTCCGGCCTAAACTGATTGATACGCTGAAAGATTATTCGGCGCAGAAATTTTATGCTGACGCAATGGCTGGTTTGACGGTCGGCATCGTGGCGCTGCCGCTTTCGATGGCATTGGCGATTGCGTCCGGCCTAAAACCGGAAATCGGAATTTTTACAGCCATCATCGGCGGACTTTTAGTTTCCGCGCTTGGCGGGTCGCGCGTGCAAATCGGCGGGCCAGCGGGCGCGTTCGTGCCGCTGCTCGCGCCGATTGTGATGAAGCACGGGCCGGAAGCATTGGTTGTCTGCGCGATGATGGCGGGTGTGATTCTGATTGTGCTGGGCGCGAGCAAATTGGGCACGCTCATCAAATTTATTCCGTATCCCGTCGTCACCGGCTTCACAAGCGGCATTGCGATCATTATCATGAGCACGCAAATCCGCGATTTTTTCGGGCTGCAAAATAAATTGCCGCCAGACTTCATCGGAAAATTGCAAACGCTCGCGGAAAATTTTCAACCGAACTGGCCAACGGTTTTGCTGGCAATTGCGGCGACGTTGGCCATCTGGTTTTGGCCGAAAAAAATCGGCCGTCACATTCCCGGCTCGATTGTGATTGTCATTCTTGCGGCGGCAGCGGCGGTAACTTTTCATTTCACCGAAAAATTTGGAATCCAAACGCTCGGCACGGCGTTCGGCGAAATGCCGCGCAGCTTGCCGATGCCGCATTGGCCGTCGCTGCCGTTCGACGAATGGCGCGCGTTGCTGCCGGCGGCGATGACGATTGCGGTTTTGGGCGCGATTGAATCTCTGCTCTCGGCGGTGGTCTCCGACGGCATGATTGACGACCGGCACGATTCGAATCAGGAATTGATGGGACAGGGCATCGCCAATGTGACGATGGGGATTTTTGGCGGAATGCCAGTGACTGGCGTCATCGCGCGCACGGCGACAAACATCCGCTGCGGCGCGCAAACGCCGGTCGCGGGAATCATTCATTCACTCACGCTGCTGGCCATTTTGCTTTTGGCCGCACCGCTGGCAAAAAATATTCCACTGGCGGCGTTGAGCGCAGTTCTTGTCGTCGTGGCGCTGAGAATGGGCGAGTGGCATCAGTTCGCTCGATTGAAATGCTGGCCGAAAAGTGACATGGCAATTTTTTTGTGTGCATTTGGTTTAACAGTCGCAGTGGATTTGCCAACAGCGGTCGGCGCGTCGCTGATTTTGGCATCGGCGCTTTTAGTGAAACGGCTTTCCGAAGCGACGCAAGTGAACGATGAACTCGCGCAGGCAAGTTCGCCGGGGCAAACCGTCGCGGGCAAAAAAATTCCCGAAGGCGTGATGGTGTTTCGTATTTTTGGCACATTCTTTTTTGGCGCGGCGGACAAATTGGAAACGTCGTTGCGGCGCGCAGGACAATTGCCTGACGTTTTGATTTTGCGGATGCGCGACGTGCTCGCGCTCGACGCGACCGGCTTGGACGCGCTTGAGGATTTGCTGGAAAAATTGCGGAAGGACAAAAAGGAACTGATTTTGTGCGCGCCACATTCGCAACCCTTGTTTGCTTTGACGCGGGCGGGTTTCATTGACCGGCTCGGCATGGAAAACATCTGCGGCGACATTGATAATTCACTTGAACGCGCACAGAAAATCCTAACCAAGAAGAATGAGAAAAATGCTTAAATTATAAGCCGCTCCAAAACTTCCTGCGCCAATAATTCATACGCCGCCGCGCCGGAACTGTATTTGTCGTAATGGATGATCGGCTGGCCGAAACTTGGCGCTTCGGCCAGTTTCGTCGTGCGCGGAATCATGGATTCAAAAACTTTCGCGCCGAGCAGGTTGCGGACTTCGCCGACGACTTCGTTGGACAATTTCGTGCGGCCATCGAACATCGTCATCACGACGCCGAAAATCTCCAGGCGCGGATTGACGCCCGCGTCGCGGATCTGGCCGAGCACGCGGTTCATCATCGAGATGCCTTCCAGCGCGTAATACTCGCATTGCAGCGGCACGAGAATGCCATCGCACGCGGCAAAAGCATTCAGCGTGAAAATGCCCAGTGACGGCGGGCAATCAATCAGCACAACGTCAAATCGTCCGCTGTCCAAAACGGGCTTGAGCGATTGCGCGACGCGCTGCAAATGATTTTCCATCCGCGCCATTTCCAGATCGGCGGCGCACAAATCCACTTCGCTCGGAATTATTTCCAGCCGCTCGTAAGCCGTCGGCTTGATTTTTTCGAGCAGACCCCCTTCGCCGAGCAAAACGCGATACGCGCTCGCGCCTTCGATTTTTTCCAAGCCGACGCCGCTGGTCGCGTTGGCCTGCGGATCGAGATCGAAAAGCAGCACGCGCTGACCGAGCGCGGCGAGGCAGGCGGAGAGATTGACGGCGGTGGTGGTTTTTCCCACGCCACCTTTTTGGTTGGCGACGGCGATGACTTTGGCTGGCACTTCGCTGATTAAATGAAAAACGCGGCGGCGTTTCAAGCGCGCACCGCGAATTTCAGAAGCGAAAATTCTACGTCAGTTGCCGGACGGTGAAAAGCTGACTTGCTGGAGCGAACGGATTTTGCTGGCCAAAAAGCGTCGCAACCGGCTGAAGGTTCAGCACCGGATTGGTGGTGGCAATGATTCCGGTCTGGTCGGTTTGCGGCAATGGCAATCGGTGACACAGCGGCAAGCTGACGGCGCGCTGCCGCTGTTTTGAGTCATCGCCTGCAAAAACGGTTGCGGCGCGGAGTCGGGTCGCTCCGCAAAAACGATTCCGAAAACGAGCAGCAAAACAAAGCGCCGAGGCAAACGCACCCGCGAACGCCGGTTTGAATTCAAATGCCTGAACCAATTTTGAAAACCACGGGGCTTCGGCAAAAAGCCGTTCGGAAATGCTGGCAGACGCATTGGCTTCGCCCGCCCGAATGCGCGAAATCACCTGCGCTGGAAAAATCTTGAAATATCCGGGCGGCGGAATTTCATGCCGCTTGAGCGTCAGCAACCGGCGCAACGATTCAAAATTGTTTTCGTTTTCGTTCATGGCTAGTTTCAAATAATCGGTCAGATAACGCCTGCAATTGCTGCCGCGCATAAAACAGCCGCGACCGCACCGTGCCAATGTTGCAATCCATGACTTTCGCAATTTCTTCGTGCGACTGGCCCTGCACATCATGCAACACCACGACCATTCTATGGGGTTCAGACAGCTTCAGCAACGCCGCGTTCAATTTTTCCTGCAACTCCGTCAAACCGGCGTCGCGGCGCGGCGTTTTGTCGGAAATCAACGCCATCAAATCCGGGTCATGCTCGGCATTGAAATCCAAGTCGTTCAGGCTCATGTGCGTGTCGGTTTTTCCGCTGTTTCAGGAAATTGATCGTTTTGTTGACCGCGATCCGGTAAAGCCAGGTGTAAAAACTCGAGCCGCCCTTGAAAGATTTCAACGCCTGAAACGCCTTGATGAAAGAATCCTGCGCGAGATCATTGGCGTCCTCGTGATTGGAAGTCATGTGATAAATCGTCGCGTAAATGCGCTCCTGATAACGCTTCACGAGATCGTCGTAAGCCTGCAAGTCGCCCTCGCGCGCGCGGCGCACCAACTCGCATTCCGTGCTTCCGGTTCGGGTGATTCCGATTCCGTGCGTTCGACTGGTTCGGCCATAATCATGGTCATCCAATACAAACAGCCAAAGCGCCGGTTTGTTGCGCCAGAAAATCCGCCAGATCCGAAAAGTCCCGCGCGTCCGTCCGATTCCGGCAAAATTTTCAACGCCCGCCGCGCCTGTTCCAAATAATTTCGCGATTACTTCCAGCGACGGCTCAAATGTCTCGTATTGTGCGAGCAATTCGTTGACGGCGGAAAAATTTTCCGGCTGCCAGTTTTCAATCAATCGTTTCCAATTGCGCGCGGTCACTTGCATTTGCGCGTTCCCACGCGAGCAGCAGCGGCCACGTCAATTTGCCCTTCGCCAAATCCGTGCCGAGCGATTTTCCGGCCTCCGCTTCCGATGCCGAACAAATCCACGCAATCGTCATAAACCTGATACGCCGTGCCGAACGCCGCGCCGAATTCGCGCAACGCCGCGCGCTGTTCCGGTTTTGCCCCGCCGAGAAACGCCGCCAAATCGCAGGAAAGAGTGAAAAGTTCGGCGGTCTTCATTTCGATGACGCGAAAATACTCGCGCCGTGAAATTGCGAAAATTGCGGCGATGCTGCGTCTGCAAAATTTCGCCGGTGCAAACCGTGTTCGTCGCCATCGCGACGGCGCGGCAAACTTCCGGCGTCGGAAAACTGGCGGCCAATTTCAACGCCTGCGCAAACAGGCAGTCGCCGAACAAAACGGCGATTTCATTTCCCCAATTCGCCGCGAGCGTCAGTTTGCCGCGACGGATTTCCGCCTCGTCCATCACATCGTCGTGGACGAGCGTGGCCAAGATGCACCATTTCGATGATGACCGCCGCCGTGACGTGCGCGTCGGAAATTTTGCCGATGGAATTCGCCGCCAGCGCCACGAGCGTGGGGCGCAGATGCTTGCCGCTGCCGTTGAGCGCGTGTTGCGCGTAAGGAACGATCTGCGGATCGAATTCGTGCGCCTGCCGGATCAAATGCTGCGTTGACCGCCTGCAGAAACGGCTCAACGTGTCCCGTGATTTGTTTCCAGGAACGATTTGGGTTGTCGTTGGGCGGGCCGTTTGAGTCCGGCCTCGCCACCTTTGATTCAGCAGCCAGCATTCGCCTGAATCTACTTTCGCAGCTTGATTGAGTCAAACTTGTTGTAACAGTTCGGTTAAAATTAAAATCGTCTCGACAAAATGTTTTTCGGATGCAAACTTAAATTCAGGATAAACGTTAAACATCCATGCACAATACGACTAAAATACTTGGCTCAAAATGCGTGTTTTATCGCAAAGCAGCTTGGTTCAGCATCATCGCTCCATTTGCTACCATGTGTATTGTTTGGCTAGGTTCGTTGGTGTTATTTTTATCAACAGACAATGACAAAGTATACGTTATGTATGGTCAGTTCATCACGGGTGCTGCGTTCATCACTCAGGTTGCCAGCTTGGTAATGGGAGTGTTTGGTTTATTTGGAGAAAGCATTCTTACCAAATTGATAGCTGTATTTGGCATTGTGGTTAGCGGGATTGTTGGATTCATGGCCTTCCTTTCATTTAGTTATGTTGGCATATGAGTTATTAAAATAGGATATTAATCCTCAACATTGAAATACACTTCAATTTCTAAAAACAAAAAAGCGCGAACAGCTTTCGTCATTCGCGCTTGATGAATTCAAATTTCAGGCTGCCACCACTTCCACGCGCGGAGAAAAACCGAGCTTGTGGAGAAGTTCCTCGCAATCGTCCCACGCAAGGCCGAAGGCGCGCACGTCGGCCACGCCGAGCCGGGCAATGACGGACGAAAGTATTTTGATATCACGCTCGGAAAGTTCGCCGTCCATCAAGGCGCGTTCCGCCCAATCCACCAACTCCGTGAGCGTCATCTCATGGTGAAGATACGCGGCGATTTTATCGGCAACGGTTTGTTTCGTGATCGTCATCGCTGCATCCTACACTTTCTTGTGTCCTTTATCCACAGGGAATTTTTCATGCGTCTCCGCCAGTTTGCCCTTGTCGTCGTAAATCTCCTGCCAGAAACGCACCGTGATTTCATCCGCATCCACTTCCTTCAGGTAGCGCGCCTGCCAGCCCAAACGACCGGCCACATTCAGCCGGTAACGCCGTCCGCCGCCGGGCAATTCTTCCCATTGACCGAATTTCTTTTCGTTTTGACGACGGCTGCTCATTTGGCTTCGCGCAATAGCGGAACAGAAATTTTAGGACGGCTCAATTAAAATTAAAGGGGCTGTCCTAGATAACTAGGTTAAGGACTGACGAACCCATTGATTTAACTGTTTCAATTGTGTTTTTGGGTTTGGGTTGTTAAAACGCCACTCGCACTCCTTCAAGAATAATGGAAAATGCTCTTTGGGAACACCGTTAAATTTACGCAGGTGACGCTTGGCCTGGTTCCAGAAGTTCTCAATGCCGTTGATGTGGTTTCGACCCTCCGCAAAGAGCTTTGAGTGATTGATCCGCAGATGCCGGAAGCCTGAAACATCTAATGCATTGTAGCTGGGCAACGAATCGCTATAGACGATGGAGTCGGGCACGATGCGTTGCTTCAAGATGGGCAGCAACGTCGTGGCTTTGGCATTGGCGATCACTACGGCATAGACCTTGCCGCCCCGTTTTAACAGGCCGAAAACAGGCACCTTTCCCGCCGCGCCACGCCCGCGCTTGCCTTTGCGACGACCGCCAAAGTAACTCTCGTCCACTTCAATCTCCCCGGCAAAAGGCGTCGCATCGGCCACCGCCCGGTAAATCAACTCCCTCAGCCGGTGATAATAGTAGGCTGCCGTCGTCTTGTTGACTCGCACCAATCCCGCTGCCGTGCGTGCCGTCGTGCCAGCCACGAAATGCTCCACCAACTTCGCTTGCTTCGTTTTACTAATTCGACTCCTTCTCATGCCACCTTAAATAACACATTCTTTGCGTTATCTAGGACAGCCCCAAATTAAAAGCGCGAACAGCTTTCGCCATTCGCGCTTGATGAATTAAATTTACTATTACGGCTTCGGAGCCATTTCCTTGTCGCGGTCTTCCATCGCGGCTTTGCGCGACAGACGCACGCGGCCTTTTTCGTCCACGCCGAGGCATTTGACCGTGATTTCGTCGCCGATCTTCACGATGTCCTCGGTGTTCTTGACGCGGAAATTGGCCAGTTCGCTGATGTGAACCAAGCCGTCCTTGCCGGGCAGGAATTCGACGAACGCGCCGAATTCCTTCACCGTGACAACTTTGCCGCGATAAATTTTGCCGATCTCGGCTTCCGCCGTCATGCCGGTGATGGCGTCCTGGGCGATCTTCATGCCTTCGGCCGAAACGGAGAAGATGTTCACCGTGCCGTCGTCCTCGATGTTGATTTCGCAACCGGATTCCTCGACGAGGCGCTTGATGTTCTTGCCGCCCGGCCCGATGAGCGCGCCGATCTTTTCCGGATTGATCTTGACGATCTCGATGCGCGGCGCGTATTTGCTCAATTCCGTGCGCGGCGCGGCGAGGGTCTTGGCCATTTCCGCGAGGATGTGCATGCGGGCGACGCGGGCTTTTTCAACCGCCTCAGCCATGATCGCGTGCGGAATGCCTTTCAACTTCAAATCCAGTTGGAAGCCGGTGATGCCTTTTTCCGTGCCGGCGATTTTGCAATCCATGTCGCAGTAATGATCTTCCCAGCCGATGATGTCGGTGAGCAGTTGGTACTTGGAAATTTTATCGCCGCTGTATTCGGTGCAGATGCCGACGCTGATGCCGGCCACCGGACGGATCATCGGAACGCCCGCATCCATGCAACGCCAGCGTGCCGCCGCAAACGCGTCGCCATCGAAGTGGAACCGTTGGATTCCATGATCTCGCTGGTGACGCGGACGGCGTAGGGATAATCCTTCGTCGGAATCATCGGCTCGATGCTGCGTTCGGCCAAGCGCGCCGTGGCCGATTTCGCGGCGGCCGGGGCCGGAGATGCGGCCGGTTTCGCCGACGGAAAAATTCGGGAAGTTGTAATGCAGGATGAATTTCTTCTCGGTCTCGCCGCCGGTGTAGGAATCAAATTCCTGCGCGTCGTCGCCGGTGCCGAGCGTGGCGAGCGTGACGGCCTGCGTTTCGCCGCGCGAGAAAATCGCCGAGCCGTGGGCGCGCGGGAGAATGCCGACTTCGCTGGAAATCGGGCGGACGACATCAAAGGTGCGGCCGTCCAGGCGTTTGCCGCTTTCCAAAATCAATCTGCGGACGGCTTCTTTCTGGATGTAATAAAACGCGTCGTTGATGACGAACTCGGTGACTTTTTCCGCGCCGAATTTTTCGACGAGCTTCGCGCCGACTTCGTCCTGGATCGCCTTGACGGCGGCTTCGCGCGCGAGTTTGCCGGGCGTCAGCAGCGCGGGAACGAAACGGTCGCCGGCGAGATTTTTGGCTTCGTGCAGAATTTCGTCGGGAACGATGTTGAGCGTGATTTCGCGTTTCTTTTTGCCGGCCTTGGCGGCGAGTTCCTTTTGCGCGGCAATCAGCGGCTGGATGGCTTCCTGCGCGAATTTCAACGCGGCGTTGAAATCGGCCTCGGAAATTTCCTTGGCCGCGCCTTCATACATCACGATGTCCTTGTCGTTGCCGACATAAACGAAATCCAGATCGCTCTCGGCCATTTCCGCGTGGGTCGGATTGGCGACGAATTTTCCGTCGATGCGGCCGACGCGCACCGCGCCGAGCGGGCCGGCCCACGGAATATCGCTGACCATCAGCGCCGCGCTCGCGCCGATGATGCTCAAAATATCGGGATCGTTCTCGCCATCCGCGCTCAAGAGCACGGTCTGGACCTGCACTTCGTTATACCAGCCCTTGGGAAACAGCGGGCGGATCGGGCGGTCGGTCAGGCGGCAGGTGAGAATTTCCTTTTCCGTCGGACGGCCTTCGCGCTTGAAGTAACCGCCGGGAAATTTTCCGGCGGCGGCGGCTTTTTCGCGGTAGTCCACGGTCAGCGGGAAAAAATCCTGGCCGGCCTTGGCTTTGGTGGCGGCGACGGCCGCGACGATGACGATGGTTTCGCCGAGTTGGACGGTCACGGCGCCGTCGGCCTGTTTGGCGAGTTTGCCGGTTTCAATGATGATCTGCTTGTCGCCGAGTGGGGCGGTTATTTTTTCTGGACATATATAATCTGCCCGCTGCCGCCGGAGGAACTTCAGTGAACCCCGAACGTTTCGGGAGCTGAATGAAATTACCCGGAGGCAACGGAATTTTTTATTCGCGAATTTGTTTGGTTGAAGAATCGGGCCGTTCGCGTTTCCGGCCCAAATCTGAAAGCGAAGCGCAGTCTGTTGAAAAGAAAAACCGCGCCTCCGCAAAAATTTAGTGGCGCAGCTTCAGTTTCTTGGTGACCGCCTGGTAGCGGCCCAAGTCCATCGTCTGCAGATAATCGAGCAGACGGCGGCGCTGGCCGACCATCATCAGCAACCCGCGGCGCGAGCTGTGATCTTTCTTGTTGGTCTGCAAATGCTCGGTCAAATGGTTGATGCGCTGCGTCAGCAGCGCGATCTGCACATCCGCCGAACCTGTGTCCTTGGCGTGCGTCTTAAATTGTTCAATCGTCTTTGTCTTCGCTTCCATAATTAATGAGAGTGGGAATTTAACGAACCAAGTCTTGAGTGTAAAGAGGTTTCCGCAGGCTAAAAGCCTCAATAATGAATGGCGTTGGCGATGCGATTCGTATCGCTGACAGCCCAAAGGCTGATCGGATCAACGGTCTTTCCGAATTTCATAAACTGCGCGCTGCCATCCGAAAACATGTAATTCGAGCCGCCTGTGTTGGTTTTTGGCCCGCGTCCGGAATGACGCCCTTGCTCCACCACGCCCGTAAAATCGTCGCCCATGCCTTCATACATATCCATGTGAAAATCGCCGCGATCGAATTGCTTCTCGCCGAAGACGACCGTTTCGCTCGGGTGAATGATGACGCCTTCGTTCAAGCCTTGCGGATAATTGTCCGCGAGATAAATGTTTTGAAAATCCGCCACGCCAAGAACATCGCGAAAATAATCGTTCCAGCCGTTGATGAGATAACTGCGTGGCGCGCCGTCGGCGATGATATTTGTGCTGCCAAAAGTATCGGGGGTTTCCACGTCCGTCGGGCAGAGAAGAATCTTCACATTTTTGTAATAGTCATACATACGACCCGGCCAGCGACTCGGGTCTTCATTATGCGGCGGATAAAAACCTTTGTTATCATCCGCATACATCCGAAGCGAAAGCCCCAATTGTTTCAAATTATTGAGACAAAAAATCTGTTTCCCTTTTTCCTTCGCACGCGCCAGCGTCGGCAGCAGCATCGCCGCGAGGATTGCGATGATGGCGATGACCACCAGCAATTCAATCAAAGTGAATGCGTGGCGGCTCCTGTTCGCAAATTTTCGGAAAAATGTCATCGCACATCATCAGACGCCGCCAAATAATTTCGGTTACTTCCGCCAACTCCAGCGCAATTGCCGCTTTGTTCGTGGCGTGATTTTGAAACTTTCAGAAATCCGCAAACCTTCAACCCAGAAAATTTCGCCGACCAAAGTCGTCGCCAAAACCAAGTTGCGCCTGCGTTCACGCGGAATTTTTGCGTTCGTAAATAAATCCTGCAACTTCACCGGCGACTTCAAAGCAATCGGCTGAAAACGGTCGCCTGCGCGCCAATGGCGTAAAATGATTTTGCCGCCGATTTTATCCGCGTCGAAAAATTCAATTTGTTTTTGATGGGGCGAGCGTCTCCGCGAGCCACTGTCAAAACTCCAATTGAATTTTACGCTGTCAAAATTCACATCCCCTGCCCTGCCCGACAAATTCACTTCAAGTTTACTTGCTTTGAACTGCGCCGATTGCTGCTCCTGCAATTTTAACGCGCCATTTGCATCGCGCGAAACGGACAAACCCGAACCGACGCTCGCAAATTTTCCGGGTGACTCACGAAGTCGTTCAACCAAATCAAAATCTACGGCTACACCAAGTTCCACGAGTTGCGATTGTAAAATGCGCCGATGGATCGCAGTCGGTAGATCATCGAAGTTGTAGCGTTCGGCCTGTGGCCGAACTGAATCAAGCCGCAGGCTCGACGCCACGTTTCCGACAAATTCCGATTCCGCGCCAACTATTTCCATCAAACGTAAAATTGTTTTGTCCAGGCCGGATTGATATTTTTTCCGCAGCAGCGGCAAAAGCTCGTTGCGAATCCGATTTCGCAAAAAATCGGAAGAGAAATTCGTCGCGTCGTCGCGAAATTGGATTTTATTTTCGCGCGCGAATTGGATGATCTCGGCTTTTGAAAAATCCAGCAGCGGGCGAATCAACAAAATCGTTTTATCCGCAGGCGACGGCGATTGCCATTTCATTCCGGCCAAACCCTCGTTGCCGGAACCGCGAAGCAATCGCAAAAAGAAAAGTTCGACCTGATCGTCCGCGTGATGAGCGAGCGCGATTGTTTTGATTTTTCGTTCGCGCGCGATTCTCGCAAAAAATTCATGGCGCAATTTGCGCGCGGCCATTTCAATCGAGAGTTTTGATTTTTTCGCAAATGATTTTACGTCCGCGCTTTCAATAACAATCGGCAATTTCATTTTCGCCGTCGTTTTACGAACCAATTTTTCATCCGCATCGCTGGCGCGACCGCGCAGTTGGTGGTTGAAATGCGCGACGACGATTTTCCATTTCTGTTTTGCGGAAAGAATTTTCAACGCATGAAGCAAAACCATTGAATCAATTCCGCCGGAAACAGCGACGAGGATTTTTTCGCCGCGTTTGAGCAATCGCCGGTTTTGAATTGACGTTTCGACGCGCTGGAGCAAATCGGCCACGCGATCATGCTATTTTATCGGCGCGCCAGCATGCAAATAAAAATAGCGGCGCAACTTTAACATCGCGCCGCTATCGGTTGCTTGACAGGTCACAACTCTGATTGCTTCCGACTCTACATCGAACACCGTTCCCGTCCAGAACAAGTTATTCTTTGTTATTCACATTCCTTCATTTCAAAATTCTGCTGGACGCCAACAAACCAATCCATTCATCACCTGATTTTCAGAACGAAAAAAATTGCCCGTTTTTATGCGTAGCGTTAACGTCGCTGCGTGGCTTGCAAATTCACCATCCTCGGCAGCGGCTCGTCCGGCAATTGCGCCTACGTCGAAACTGAAAATTGCCGCGTCTTGATTGACGCCGGATTTTCCCCGCGCCAAATCCGCACGCGCCTTGCTTCAATCGGACGCACGCCCGAAAATCTCACAGCCATTTTAATCACGCACGAACACAGCGACCACATCTCCGGCCTGCTCGGACTCGCCGACAAATTAAAAATTCCGATCTATTGCAATCGCGACACGCAGGAAGCCACCGCCTGGGCGTTCAAGGAAAAATGGAACGGCAAACGCGACCCGCTTTTCAACGGCGTCGAAAAAACCGCTGCGGATTTCATCGCCAAACTCGAATGGCGATTGTTCGTGACCGGCGCGAGCTTTGAGATCGCCGACGTCCTCATCGAAACCTTTTCCATCCCGCACGACGCGCAAGACCCCGTCGGATTTCTTCTGCGCACCGCGCGCGGCAACATCGGCTTCGCCACCGACCTCGGCCACACCACCAAGCTCGTGCTCGACCGCATCCGCGCCGCGAACGTCCTCGTCCTCGAATCCAACCACGACGTGAAGATGCTGCAAGATTGCCCGCGCCGCGCGTGGCCGCTCAAGCAGCGCATCCTCGGCCGCCACGGCCATCTCTCGAACGTCGCCGCCGCCGAAGCCGCCGCGCAAATCATGTCAGCGGAATTGAAATATCTTTACCTCGCCCACTTGAGCCGCGAATGCAACAAGCCCGAACTCGCGCAACACGTCATGGCCGAGCAACTCCATCACATCGGCGCGACGCACGTCCGGCTCCAGCTCGCCGCGCAGGACGTGCCGTGTGAAACTTTGGAATTGTGAATGAAATTGTTTTAGCCGTAAAAATCACTTGGCAATGACCCCGAAACAATGGAAATTGAGACAAACGATTTATGGCCACATTGACTTTAGACCGGGTTTTGACCGAAGCCGAAGCGTTGCCCGCCGACGAGCAGGAAATGCTTGAAGGCTTGCTGCGTCAGCGCCGCATTGAAGCATGGCGGCAGGAAACGGCGGCGGCGGCAAAAAGCGCGCTCAAAGCCTTTTGCTCCGGCAAACTCAAAGTCAAAGGCCAGCCCGCAGAAAATATCATCGCCCGGTTGCGCAACGGCAAGTAAGCCATGCGCGAACTCGTCCTCACGCCGAGATTTGAACGGGCATTCCGTCGCCTGGCCAGAAAAAATCCCGCGTTGCAACCGCAGATCGAGACGACTTTGCGGCGCATGGCGGAAAATCTCGACGATCCGCGATTGAAAACCCACCACTTGAGCGGGCAACTAGCCGGACTTCACGCCTGCTCCGCCGCCTACGATTGCCGGATTGTCTTTGCAAAACAGAAACATCCCAAATCCGGCGCGGAAGTTTTGCTGTTGGTCAACATCGGCTCGCATGAGGAAGTGTATTGAAAGTTGCACAAGCGCGACGCACGTCCGGCTCCAGCTCGCCGCGCAGGATGTGCCTTGTGAAACTTTGGAACTTTGAATCAAAAACAATTCTTTCTACAATTCAAAAACATGAACGAATTAAATGAAAAATCTCGAACGATTTTAGAATTGATTGCAGAAGGATATTCATACGACCAAATTCTCCAGAAGAAGCCGAACATAAAATACCTCGACATATTTCAAGCAGCAGCCGAGGCGCTTGAAGTTGTCGAACAATTCAAATATGGAAGTTCCTACGAACAACGCATGGCAGAAATTCGTCAGGCGCATCCACGAGCCTACGAAAAATGGAGCAGCGAAGAAGACGCCACATTAAAAAGGTTGTTTCAATCTGGTTCAAACGCAAAAGCAATTGCCGACCAAGTGAAACGTCAACCGAGCGCAATCCGCAGCCGTCTTGCAAAATTTGGCCTCATTGGAAATTTATAGCGACTTTTATGGCAAAAGTTTTGGGTGAATCAGGACGCTACGCGAGCCAAGAGGAAATTAAAAATTTCCGGCGATTTTTCCTGCTCATAATTTCTGTAATGGTGATTCTCGGCGGAGTCTTGGGATACCTTTTGTGTCTTCAACTCCAGATTCGCAAATTTTCTTCCATCACAACGTCAGCCATTCTTTTAATTTTGTTCTGCATCATTTACTTGGTTGACCGAATTGGCTTTCGCAAGCTGAACGAAATAGAAAAAAGGCGCGTAGCGATGAGAAAAGGCGCAGCCGGAGAAAATATCGTCGCACAAAAACTAAAAGATTTTCCTGAAGATTTTTGCATCATCAATGGCTTAACAACTCCTTTCGGAGACCTGGACCATGTTGTCATTGGACCGACTGGCGTTTATATCCTCGACACGAAAAACTGGAAAGGAGTTGTTTCTGCCGACGGCAAAGGCGAATTGCTGCTCAATGGCAAACCGACTGACAAGCCAACGTCAAAGCCATTTGTGATTAGAATGATGAACGTAAAAGAGAAAATTAAAACGCTTTGTAATCTGGATCCGTTTTTCAAAGCGGTTTTGGTTTTTCCTATAGCGCGAGTTGATGCCAAATGGGGCGAGACCGGAAGTGCCCATTGCATCCGAGAAGAACAATTGTGGGATTACATTGTTGAAAATAAAATTACAACCAATCTCGACAAAGGTTCTGTGGAAAAATTGGCTCAAGCATTTCTCGCTTTGGCAACGATGGATAAAGAATTTCAATCTTCGGGAAAAAAGATTTAGCTGTGTTCCGCATCGAAAAAATTTCCTCGTTCGACCAGCCTGAACTCGCGCCGTATCGCACGATGCGCCGCTCGGCGGAACATGAGGCGCAGGGCATCTTCGTGGCCGAGGGCGAGAAAGTCGTGCGCCGCCTGCTCGAAAGCCGGTTCACCGTCGTCTCCGTCGTGTTCTCCGAGCAGCATTTGGAGGAATTTCGCCCGCTGCTCGAGGCGCGCCCGGAAAATGTCATCGTTTATCTCGCGGAACGGCGGTTTCTGGTGACGCTCACCGGTTTCTCGCTGTTTCAAGGCGTCCTCGCCGTCGGAAAAATTCCCCCGCCGATTTCACTGGAAGAAATTCTGGCGCGCAGCCCGAGGCCGCAACTGCTCGTCGCGATTGATTCGCTGTCGAACGCGGAAAATCTCGGCGCACTCATGCGCAACTGCGCGGCGTTCGGCGCGCACGCGCTGATCGTCGGCGAGACGAGCAGCAGCCCATTCTTGCGCCGCGCCGTGAGAAACTCGATGGGCACGATTTTCCAACTGCCCGTCGTGGAATTGAAACAAACGCGCGGGCCACACGAATCTGAAAATGAATTACGCGCACGCGGAATCCCGCCGCCCGAAACAAAACCAACGCTGGCGGAAACGTTGCGCGAATTGCGTGCGCGCGGAATCCGGTGCATCGCCGCGCATCCGCGCGCGGACGGCAAAACGCTTTCGCAAGCGGATTTCACAAAAGATTGCTGCATCGTCTTCGGCAGCGAAGGTGATGGGGTTTCCCAAGCCGTTCTGGAAAGCTGTGATGAAGCCGTGGCAATTCCCATGCCGCCAACCATTGATTCACTGAATGTCGGCGCGGCGGCGGCGGTTTTTCTTTATGAGGCGAACCGCCAGCGTGGAAAAATGTAGACTTTCATTTTTTCTGCACTGCTTCCCGAAGAAATGTCAGCGCCCGTTCCGACATTTTCTCCCATGAAAGCTGGCGAGCCCATTCGCGGGCATTCGCGCCAAGACGATGCCGTTCGGCGTGATCGGCAAGCAAGCGGCGCAGCGCCGCAACCAAAGCGTCAATATCACCGTGCGGAACGAGTACGCCGGTTTCTCCATCGCGCACGGACTCGATCAGGCCGGGCGAGTTGCTGGCGATGGTCGGCGTGCCACAGGCACCAGCTTCGATAACTCCCAACCCCCAACCTTCAATGGTCGAGGTTTGGACGCCAAGCCACGCTTGTTGCAGAAGCTGGTGTTTGCGTTCTTCGCTGACGAATCCTGTGAACTCGACTGCGTCCGTGACACCAAGCGACGCGGCGAGTTGGCGAAGTGCGGCTTCATGATCACCGCTGCCGGTCACGAATAGACGCAGGCCGGGAAATTCGGCTCGAAGCCGCGCGACGGCGATGATCGGAATGTCAACGCGTTTGTAGCGCTTGAGACGCGTGACGTAAATGAGACTTGGTTGGGGCGTTTTTTCAACCGCCATAGGTTCAAGCAATTCTTCGTTGAAACCGGGATAGATAACGGTGATCCGGTCGCGCGCGATGCCACGGTTGCAAAGGTCGGCGGCTGTGGATTTCGACAGTGCCCAGAAGCAGGAGCGCCGATAGACGCTGGAAATCGGTTGTTCCAGAGCATACGCATAAGCCGCGAGCGGCCACGCGAGTTCGTTGAATGCGGTTTTGCCAAACAAATGCGGCACCATGACAGCGACAGGCGTGTGGCGAACAAACATCGGGATGAAGCACGGGACCTTGCTGATGTATTCGAGAATAATATCGTATTGGCCAGCACCCATCGCGCGGATTTTGAACGGTGCCCACCAGTTGAATATGTATTCGTTCGGGCCGCGGATGATTCGCACACCATCAATCGCTTTTTCCCATGGCGCACCAGAGTATCCTGCGCAAAGCAAAGTAACGTCGTGACCCCACTTCGACCAATATCGGCAGGTTTGGGCGACAAGTTCTTCAAGGCCGCCTGCGCGCGGGTTGCGCCAGTCACGATGATTGACGACGAGAATGCGCAAGGGAGGCGAACTCATGCACGGGCATTGCGCTGGACCAGTTTCAGGTCGGCATCCACCATCGAGTGAACCAAATCTGAGAAGAGCATCTTTGGCTGCCAACCGAAGTCGCGCTTCGCGCGGGCGGAATTGCCGAGGAGCAGATTGACTTCCGACGGCCGGAAAAACATTTTGTCAATAACGACGTGTTTTTCCCAATCAAGCCCGACGTGCCGGAAGGCAAGTTCAACGAATTCCCGGACCGAATGAGTTTCGCCGGTGGCAATCACATAGTCCTGCGGTTTTTCCAACTGGAGCATGAGCCACATCGCTTCAACATAATCACCGGCAAAGCCCCAATCGCGTTGTGCGTCGAGGTTGCCAAGCGCAAGTTTGTCGGCCAGCCCAAGTTTGATCTTGGCGACGGTGCTGGTGATTTTGCGGGTGACGAATTCGAAGCCGCGTCGTGAGCTCTCGTGGTTGAAAAGTATGCCAGAGAGCGCGAACAATCCGTAGGCTTCCCGATAATTACGCGTCAGATCGAACCCGGCCACTTTTGAGATGCCGTAGGCCGAACGCGGATGAAACGGCGTGTCCTCCGTCTGCGGCACTTCGCGGACTTGACCGAACATTTCGCTGGAAGCAGCAAAATAGAAACGCGTCTTTGGCGATTGTTCCTTTATCGCAGCGAGCATGTAGTGTGTGCCGTTGATATTGGTGTTAATGGTCGAAAATTCGTCCTCGAACGAATAGCTTACAAAACTTTGCGCTGCGAGATGATAGCACTCATCGGGTTGCACTTTGGCGACTACGCGTAGCAGGCTGGGATAGCTTTCCATCGAACCGCATTCTAACATCAGCTTCGGCAACAGATGCCTAATCCTCCAAAGATGGTGCTCCGGATCCTCGAGAGCGACTCGTCGCACTATGCCATATACCTGATAGCCCTTCGACACAAGCAATTCTGCCAAGTAAGAACCGTCCTGCCCAGTGATTCCCGTAATGAGCGCCTTTCGCATAAAACGAATAATAACTTGCTCCTTAACGACGGTAAAGGATTCAATCGCCCTTCGGCTGAAGATTTCTCAAGCGGTAGCGCGGATAGCGGGAGTCTCGGCCAAGTTCTGCCGATCGAACTGGCGGTAACCGCAGTCTTGAAGAAACTGCTCCACTTCGCCAGCCGTGGATTGACCGTTGACCAGATGCGTTTCAACGATGATCTGCGGATGGAAGCGTGTCAGCATTTGCCGTGCGCCGCGCAATGCCGCAACCTCGGCCCCCTCGACATCCATCTTCACGAAATCCAGCCGCGTCAAGCCGAGCCGCTCGACCTCGGCATCAAGCGTGGTCACGGGAATATTGACGACATGGTATTTGTTCGCCCCGCGCTCCACATAATTGGTCTTCAAAAATGACGAGGTGTAGTTGCCACCGGCGAAAAATTCAAGGACGCCCTCCCGATCAAAAACTCCTTTCGGCACTAACTGCACCTGCTTAGGCGAGCCGTTGACTGTCAAGTTGCGGCGGAAAATATCCAAGTTCGACGCGTCCGGTTCATAGGCCACAACGAGACCACCGGAGCCGACCTTCGCGGCAAGATACAACGTGACAGCTCCAATGTTGCCACCAATATCCAACACGACACCGCCAGTCGGCAGCGTGACATCCACAAAGTCCGCCACCAGCGACGCGGGATCAAAATCTCGGACGCTGCGAACAACAATGCCATCATTGGTGCGAACTGTAAAGATTCCCTCCTCGACAGCGCAATCGGCTAACGCTGCCCCGTAGAAGCGGCGGTAGGCAAAAGCAGCGGCGTGGCGGCGGAAGGCTCCGTCGGGAATACGCTGGTAGATTTTTCGGCCAATATCCTTCAATGACATCTTGCTACCTTAAGTTTGCGCCGGCACGATTTCCGGCAACCAAGACAATTCTGATGAAAAAGCGTGCGACCATATCCGAAACAACACCGTGCGGGCAACTATTTTGTTACATTACCCGCGAGCGCCTGGTAATCACAACAGAGAAACACTTTGACAATTGGGAGCCAGTTCCTAAAATGCCACACGCATTTAGTATGGGGTCTTAGCTCAGTTGGTAGAGCACCACAATGGCATTGTGGGGGTCAAGGGTTCGAATCCCTTAGGCTCCACCATCTTTTGCTGTCACACACCGCCAAATCTCCGATGCCTCCGCGCGTATTCCTCCAGTGCGGCGAAAAATTGCGGCTTGCGGAAATCCGGCCAGAGCGTCGGCGTGATGACAAGTTCGGCGTAGGAAATTTGCCAGAGCAGAAAATTACTCACGCGCATCTCGCCGCTCGTGCGAATCAGCAGATCAGGATCGGGAATTCCGCGCGTCCAAAGATTATCAGAAATGACTTTCTCGTTGATGTCCGCCGTTTCAAGTTTTCCTGATTTCACTTTCTCGGCGATCGCGCGCACGGCCTCGACGATTTCAATCCGGCTGCCGTAGCTCAACGCCATTACGAGCGTCAGGCCGTTGTTCTTGGAAAGCGTCGCGATGGATTTGCGCAGATGTTCCTGCACATTTTCCGGCAGGCGATAAATCTGGCCGATGACTTCGAGGCGGACGTTGCTTTTGTTCAACTCCGGCGTTTCACTTTTGAGATAGTGGATGAGATATTTCATCAGCGCGTCCACCTCATCCTTGGGACGGTTCCAATTCTCCGCCGAAAAAGCGTAGAGCGTGAGATACTTTATGCCGAGTTCGCCCGCCGTGCGGATGATGGTCCGCGCTGATTCCGCGCCGACGCGATGTCCCTCGACGCGCGGCAAGCCGTGCTGCTTCGCCCAGCGGCCGTTGCCGTCCATGATGACGGCGACGTGCTGCGGCAACGACGCGCGGGCTTCGGCGCTCAAATGGGATGTGGCGGAACTCATTTGAATAATGCAGTAAATCCCGCCTGCTCAAAATGTTTATCGCCGGTCAACGCGTCCGTGACGTTTCGCTCGCGCATGACGACAAAGGAAACACAATCGGTCAGCGTCCATTTTTTGTCGGCGTGCTGATGATAAAGTTCCAGCGCTCGGTCAAGCAATTCGCGGGAAGCCGGAACAATTTCACAAGCATTCGTCGAGCGCAAATGTAGGATGAAGTCGCGCACGCGCGAACGGGATTCAGATTCGGCGAGCGCGTCAGCCACTTCCATCAGCACCCAGTCGGAAGTCAAAATATGCGCGCGAAAGTCGCGGGAAAATTTCAAGACACGCTCGTGATGCTGGTCGCGCCGGTTCAGCCGCGCCAAAAAATAAAAGGCATCGGCAAAAAACACGTTCATGGCCGGGAATGACCGTGGACGTAATGGTCAAGATTGGCGGCGAGATCGGCGGGCAAATCATTCGCCATGCCGTCAAATTCCTTGAGCGCGTCCAAAAGCGCGGGCGATTGCTCGTCCACCGGCTCGATGCGCACGATCGTGCCCGACTTCCACGGAACATCCGCAGGAAGTTTAATCGTCCCTCTTTCGATGACAGCCGTAATGCTCATGGCAGGAATTTAATCGAAAATTTGGGCAGCGTCAATTTGTGTTCGGCGCTCAAATGGGATGTGGCGGAACTCATTTTGTTTGTCCGCAGATTACGCGGATTGCGCGGATTTCAAAAAATAAAAAATCATTTTGCTTTGATCAACCTATTCACTTCAGAAGAAATAATCGGAGAAATCAATCGGACAGTTACATTGCTGTCGCCGAAATCCGCGACGGCTTCCAGATCGGCAATCGGCTCAATGATTTCTGGCGGCGTGTCGTTTGTAGGCGTTTCTCCAAATCTGCCTTCGATGTAATACTGCGTAATTTTTTTAATGATAAATTTTTTGGCAGTGGCTACCGTCCTGATTCGCTGAAAATATGTTTCCTCGTTTTTGTTGGGAATCACGATTGTTTTTTGCGCTTTGATGCAGGCGATGATTTGTTGCGGAGTGGCAATTTGTTGACGTTCGCTTCGCTTCAAATCCGGCCAGACCAGCGAAAAAGCATGGATTTGTCCGCGACTGCCAAATTCAATCCAAAAGCCATCAACACTTTCATCTTCTGTTCCAATGCTCCAAAATAAAATTCCGTCCAGTTTGCGGGATAAAAAAATACCCCGCCCGCACAGTTGATTCGTCAAGTCATTGTAGTTTTCATCTTGATTGAAACGCGAAGTCATTTCTTTGAACGTGACTTGCGTGGGATCAACGCCCAATTGTGCAGCGCAAGCCCAAGCGCGTTGCGAGATGATTTCATCGGCGGGAATTCCAACCGTATTCGTTGAAGGATGCGGCATTCCAAAAAACAATGTTGAAGATTTAGGACTGATGCTGAAAATTACAGGGATCATGCCAGGATAATTGGCAGGTTTATCCTCCGTGATAAAAAAGTCATTTGTCGAGGGTTTTGGAAATCCTTTGCTTTGGAGCGAAGCAAGCACAATGGCATTGGAAATGACTGTTGCCGAAAATGGATGCGCTGGAAGTCTTTTATAAATCCAAAAACTTTTCGGCAGATTGTTCGTCGGTGCTTGCCATACAATTTCGGTATTTGTAGAAAAGTGCGGCGAAAAGTTTTCTGGCGAATTAGTGAAATCAGCGAAGGAAGAAAAAGCTATTGCAAAAATGGCTGTGAAAAATACGAGCGCTTTTGTAAAACAAATTTTCATTTTCAAACAAAAATCGTCTGCTCCCGCGCCGGCCCGATGGACGCGATGAACAATTTCGCATTCGTCAGTTCCGCAATCGCCTTCAAATACGCGCGCGCTTTCGGCGGCAAGTCGGCGAACTTGCGCGCCTTGTCCGTCGGCGTGCGCCAGCCTTCAAATTCCACATAGACCGGTTCGCATTCGGCGAGCACCTGCGCGTCGTTTGGCACGAAGTCGTATTGCTTCTTGCCGTGACGATACGCGACGCAAACTTTGATCGTCTCCACCGTGTCGAGGCCGTCGAGATTCGTGATGGCGAGGTCGTCAATGCCGTTGACCATCGTCGCGTGGCGCGTGGCGACGGAATCGAACCAGCCGCAGCGGCGCGCGCGCCCGGTGGTCGCGCCAAATTCGCGGCCCATGCCGTGCAGCAGGTCGGAAATCTCCGCGTTCTCCGTCGGCAACGGCCCTTCGCCGACGCGCGTCGTGTAAGCCTTCATCACGCCGACGACGCGATCCATGCGATGCGGCGGAACGCCGGAGCCGGTGCAAGCGCCGCCCGCCGTCGTGTTCGATGACGTGACGAACGGATAAGTGCCGTGGTCAATATCGAGAAAAGTGCCCTGCGCGCCTTCAAATAAAATGTCCGTCTGCTCGCGCATCGCGTTGTGCAGAAGAACGACGGTGTTTTGGACGAACGGCTTGAGAAATTTTCCAGCCTTGTTGTATTCCGCAAAAACTTTTTTGAACGAGAGCGGCTTTGCGCCGAGTGATTTGAGGACGGCGTTGTTTTCCTTGATGCGCCGCGAAAGTTTTTCCTTCGAGCCGAACCGGATCAATCAAATCATTCACGCGCAAGCCGACGCGCGCCGCCTTGTCGCCGTAAGCCGGGCCGATGCCGCGCTTGGTGGTGCCGATTTTATTTTTGCCCTTGAGCACTTCGCGCTGCGCGTCGAGTTCGCGGTGATAGGGGAAAACGACGTGCGCTGTTTCGCTGAAGACAAAATTCTTCGGATTGACCTTGACGCCGATTTTTTGCAGGCCGTCAATTTCTTCGACCAGCCCGATCGGGTCAACGACCACGCCATTGCCGATGACGCACAATTTATTTTTCCGAAGAATGCCGGACGGCACGAGATGCAGGACATATTTTTTTGCGCCGAGATAAACGGTGTGGCCGGCGTTGTTGCCGCCGGCATAGCGGACGACGATATCCGCCTGCTCGGTGAGCACGTCAATGATTTTGCCTTTGCCTTCATCGCCCCACTGGGCGCCGACCAGAATTGTGTTTGCCATAAATTAATTGTGCCTGTGCAATAAAAATCCCCGAATGTGAGTTCGGGGCAAAGCGCGTTGGTCTTTGCCGGAAGAAATTAGAAAAGTAGTTGGTCTGTGTCAATTCTGCAAAATTTGCAAAACTATAAAATAAAACGGCCATGAAATGAGGATTTCACGGCCGTAAATTGGTTGCGGGGGCTGGATTTGAACCAACGACCTTCAGGTTATGAGCCTGACGAGCTACCGGGCTGCTCCACCCCGCGATCCAAGTGGACAGTCAATTTGTCCTACCTATTGATGTGGCGCAAGAAATTTCGCCGGACATTTCAACTCAATCAAAATGGGCAGACGCCGTAACGAATCCAATAATCAGGCAGTTTCGCATATTCCAGATAAACGCGTTTGGCAAAATTGCGCGACCAATCCTTGCGGACAAATGCAAAGTAAGAAGGACGCGAATAAAATTTTATATCCGGCCCAAAATGCTGAAACGTTTTCAATGCGCGACGCGAGTGATACCACGATGTCACAATGACGGCGCGGTTTAATTTTTCTTTGCGGAGCAATTTAATGGTGAACTCCGCGTTTTCTTTTGTCGTGCGCGACTGATTTTCCATTTCGATCACATTTGCAGGCACGCCCGTTTCCATCAACAGCCGACGGTCTATTTCGCAATCGCCAAAGCCGCTGACAATGATTCGGGGCGCGATGCGTTGCTTGAAAAGTTCCGCCGCGCGCTCGGGACGTTCATGTGAACCGCCGCCCAAAACAACAATCACGTCGGCCTTCACTGGCCCGCTGTCCACGCACAAAAATTTTTGCGGGAAAACAGTTGCGGCAGTGACGAGCAACAGCAGCAAAACGAAAAGCGCGAAGCCGATTTTGAAAATAAATTTTAGCGTCCGAATCACTCCGCCTGAAAATGGCAGTTTTTTTGACGCACGGCAACTGGCAGTATAAAAGAAATCCAACGCTGGTCAAATTCCGCGCCGGTTGTTATTTTGCAGCGGATGAATTTTTTTGGCAACAGACGAGTCGCTTATGTCCTGACTGAATTGGGGCAGATTGCCATGCTGACGAAGGAAGTCCTCGTGTCGGCGTTCACGTTCAAGGTCGCGTGGCGCGATCTGTTGTATCAAATTTATTTCATCGGCATCAAATCGCAGTCGGTCGTGCATCATCACCGGCGGATTCACGGGCATGGTGCTGGGCGCGCAAACTTATTTTCAGTTTCACAAAGTGAAAATGGACACGGCCACGCTTGCGGTCGTAAGCGTCTCGATGTGCAGCGAACTCGGCCCGGTATTGACGGCGCTGATGGTGGCCGGTCGCGTCGGCGCGGCCATCGCCGCCGAAATCGGTACGATGCGCGTGACGGAGCAGATTGACGCGCTGCGAACTTTGGCGACGCATCCGGTGGATTATCTGATCGTGCCGCGATTGATTGCCGCGCAGATTGCGCTGCCATTGCTTACATTAGAATCCATCGTGGTCGGCATTGGCGCGAGTTATCTGGTTGACGTGCATATTCTCGGCATTGAGCCGACGTATTTGTGGGTGAATATGCTGCATTTCACGCATGACGTGGATTTGGCAATGGGTTTGATCAAGTCGTTCATTTACGGCGGCATCATCGCGCTCATTGGCTGTTACAAAGGCATGACGTGCGGACTCGGCGCGGAAGGCGTCGGGCGCGCGACCACCGAAGCCGTGGTGTATTCTTCCATCACCATTTTGATCACGAACTTTTTCCTGACGATGGCTGATGGGCAAACTCGTGGGGCAATTATGATTGAAGCCCGCAATCTGGAAAAAAGTTTTGGCGCGCAAAAAGTTCTGGATGACGTCAGCTTTCGGATTGAAAATGGCGAATCCGTTGCCATTATCGGTCGCAGCGGCGGCGGCAAAAGCGTTTTGCTCAAGCATTTGATCGGCTTGCTGAAGCCGGATTCGGGCGAGGTTTTGATTGACGGCGAAAATATTGAGCCGATGAACGAACGCCAATTGCTGCGCGTGCGCAGAAAATTCGGCATGGTGTTTCAAGGCGCGGCGTTGTTTGATTCGATGACGGTCGCGGAAAACGTGGCGTTCGGATTGCGCCGGCATGAACATTTGACCGAGGCGGAAATCGCCCGGCGCGTGGCTCAAGCGCTTGAAATGGTGGATTTGCCCGGCACGGAAAATAAAAATCCCGCCGAACTGTCCGGCGGCATGAGAAAGCGCGTCGGATTGGCGCGCGCAATCATTTACGAACCGCAAATCGTGCTTTACGATGAGCCGACGACCGGCCTTGACCCGATTGTGTCCGACAGCATTGACAAGTTGATGATTCGCGTGCGCGATCATTTGAAAGTGACATCCATCGTCGTCACGCACGATATGCGGACGCGCGCGGCGCGTGGGCAATCATGTGCTGATGCTGCACGATAAAAAAATTTATGCGAACTGCACGCCGGAATCGTTGTTTGCGTCGCAAGACCCGATTGTGCGGCAATTCATTGACGGTGTCGCCGATCCGATGGAAAATACATTTTAAGTCATGGAAAAATCACGATTGGAAATCAAAGTCGGTCTGTTCGTCCTGATTGGGCTGGTGCTGCTGGCGGTGCTGATCATTCAATTCAGCAAAGGCACGAGCCTTTTTCGCGGCACTTACGATTTGCATCTGCATGCGGTCAATGTCGGCGGTCTCAAGCCGCGCGCGAGTGTGCTGCTCGCGGGCGTGCAGGTCGGCAACGTTTCCGACATCAAGCTGGCCGAGGATGGCAAGAGCGTGACCATCTTTCTGAAAATTTACAAAGAGTTCAAAATCTATCACGACGCGCGTTTCGTCATCGAGCAAGCCGGCTTCCTCGGCGACCAATATGTTTCCGTCATTCCGACGGCGAACAACGACCGGCTGCTTGTGAACGGCGATGTGGTGGACTGCCAGGAACCTTTCAACTTGCAGGAAGTCGCGCGGTCGGCGTCCGGCTTCATCCAACGCATTGATGACACGGCCAAAAAACTGGACGCCTCGGTTTCGGATTTGCAACGAGTCGTGTTGAATGGGCAAACGCTCACGAATTTTTCTGTTGCCGTCGTCAATCTGCGCGCGTTTTCCGAGCAGGCATCCGGCGCAGTGAGCAACATCAACGGCCTCATCGCCACCAACGGCTCGCAAATCAACCTCGCCGTCAGCAATGTGCTGGTTTTTTCACAGCAACTCAATCAACTGGCGAATTCCGCCGATGGCCTTCTGACAACAAACGGAGTGGAAATTTCCAACGCGGTGAAAAACGTCGAGTCTTCAACGGAAACTTTGAAAAAGGTCATGGACGATTTGCAATCTGGCAACGGTCTTGCCGGAACATTGCTGCAAAACGAACAATTCGCCACCAACGTCCAAGCCATCGCCAACAATCTCGCCATCACGTCGAGCAATCTGAATCGCCTCGGCTTGTGGCATTTTCTCTGGCATCGCGAACCGACGCCCCCAAACGAACCATCAGCCGAATCCCATTAAAACATGACACCGCTTTGGATCATTCGGATTTTGTTTTTGAGTCTATGCACGATAGGCGGTTATGCCATCAGCCAGGTGCGGCCTGAATTCACCAGCATGAGCAACGGCGCAGTTTACGGAATGTTCATCGGCTTCGGCTTTGGCGGGCTGCTGATTGCCATTGACGAAATGCTCAAAGGTTTTTCGCTCCGCGCATTTTCCGCCATCACTTTTGGTTTGCTGCTTGGGATTGTTGTCGCGTTATTGATTAATTTCTCCGGCTTGTTTGACAACACCGATGACAAACAGCCGCTGGCTCATCCGGCTCGGATTATTTCTGGGCTTTCGGCTACATCGGCATCATTCTCGCCATGCGGAGCAACAAGGAGGATTTTTCGCTCATCATTCCTTATGTCCGTTTTTCGCCGCAAAACAAGCCGGACAATCTGCTTGCTGCTCGACACGAGCGTCATCATTGACGGACGCATCGCCGATTTGATCGAAATACGTTTTCTTGAAGGGCTGATCGTTGTCCCGCGCTTCGTGCTGAAGGAACTTCAGCAAATCGCCGATTCCGCCGACCCCATCAAACGCGCACGCGGCCGGCGCGGACTCGAAATGCTCAACCGCTCCAACGCAACACCAACATCGAAGTCAGCATCCATGACGGCGATTTTCCCGAAGAAAAAGACGTGGACACCAAGCTCGTCCGCCTCGCGCGCAATCTCAACGCCCGACTTTTCACCAACGACTACAACCTGGCCAAAGTCGCCGAACTGCAAAAAGTCAATTGCGTCAATCTCCATGAAATCGCCAAATGCCTGAAAGCCGATTCTGCTGCCCGGCGAAATGTTGCAATTGAAAATCGTGCGCGAAGGCAAGGACAAGGGACAAGGCATCGGCTATCTGCCCGACGGCACGATGGTCGTCGTCAACAACGGCCAGCCACACGTCGGCCAGCAGGTCGAAGCGCAAGTGCAAAGCTCCGCTCCAAACCGGCGCTGGCATCATTGTTTTTGCCGACTTCCGCAGCGTCGCTGCCAAGACCGACACCACTTTTATCAGCAAGTGAACTTTCATGGACTTCGTCACCGTCTTCACCGCTTTCAATCTAACCGACGCACAACTTGTGCGTTCGCGGCTTGAGGCGGCGAATTTTCATCCGTTCATAGCCAATGAAAACACGGCGTCGTGGCTCGGCTGGCTATTCCCCGCTCGCCAACATTTTCGTCCAAGTGCCCGAAGCAGAAGCCGCCGATGCAAAAGAATTTCTCAAACGCACCCGCCAAATGACTCCAGCAAAATTAAAAATTCTGCAGCACTTCAAAAAAATCCTGCCGGGCGAAATTATTTTTGACGCCGACGCCTTGAAAAATTATTCCGGCGACAAATGGTTCGCCACGCACCAGCCCGACGCCGTCGCCCTGCCCCGCTCTGCAAAATCTGTCGCCACCATTTTGCGCTTCGCAAACAAAAATAAAATTCCCGTCACGGCGCGCGGCGGCGGCTACGGCTACGTCGGCGGCTGCGTCCCGATTCGCGGCGGCATCGTGCTTTCGCTCGAACGCATGAACCGGATTCTGGAAATCAACGCGAAAGATTTTGTCGCCGTCGTCCAGCCCGCCGTCATCACGGAACAATTTCAAAACGCCGTCGAAAAGCTGAATTTGTTTTATCCGCCCGATCCCGCCAGCCGCGCGCACAATTTCATCGGCGGCAACATCGCCACCAATGCCGGCGGCCCGCGCTGTTTGAAATACGGCGTCACGCGCGATTACGTCCTCGGCCTCGAAGTTGTTCTGGCCGACGGCACAATCATCCGCGTCGGCGGACGCACGCATAAAAACAAAACCGGCTTCGATTTGACAAAGTTATTCGTCGGCTCGGAAGGTTTGCTCGGCATCGTCACCGAAGCGACCTTGAAATTGATTCCGCTGCCGCCGTTTCGCGCAACTCTCGCCGTCGGTTTCAATTCGATGAAAAACGCCGTCGCGCGCGTTGCAATCCATTTTCGCCGCCGGATTTTTGCCCTGCGCGCTCGAACTCGCCGACGAATTCACGCTCGCCGCCGCCGCGAAACACACCGGCAGCAAACGCCTCGGCATTTGCAAAGCGCATCTGATTGTGGAACTTGACGGACAGAAAAATTCCGTGCGCGGCGAATTGCCGGAAATCGAAAAAGTTATCCGCAAACACAAGCCGCTTTTCGTCGAACGCGGGCTTGGCGATGCCGAGTGCGAAAAAATCTGGCAAATCCGCCGCGAATTTTCCTACGCGCTTCGCGACACCGGCCTGACGAAATTGAACGAGGACATCGTCGTGCCGCGCGGACGATTGGAAGACTTATTTCGATTCACCGCAAAACTGCAAAAGAAAATCAAATTGCCAATCGCCTGCTTCGGCCACGCCGGCGACGGCAACATCCACGTCAACATCATGCTCGACGCCAGTGATTCCGCCGCCGTCAAACGCGCCGAAGCCGCGCTCGACGAATTGTTCCGGCAGATTTTGAAATGGAACGGCGCGATCACCGGCGAACATGGCATCGGCCTGGCCAAAAAACGCTGGTGGCCGCTGGCGGTTTCAAAGGAAGTTCGCGAATTGCATCGCTCGTTGAAACAAACGCTCGATCCGAACGGCATTTTGAATCCCGGAAAATTTGTCTGAAATTTTTTGCGCCTTGTTCATCGCTCGACTTAATTCTTTTCAGTTTCAACTCAAGCATATTTTCAAAACGGGCCGCCACAGATGTTTTCTATCTTGAAAATTTATCTAAAAGGCCAGCAAATTTAATACTTTGACATTTTGAACCGATTTTTTAGAATCCCTGCGTGAATATGAAAGAAATTCTTAATATACCATCTGCTAAACTAAAACGCATTGTGGCCTTGAAGTCACAAATCGAACGCCTCCAATCACAATTGGAAGCGTTTGCGACAAATACCTCGCCAGCGGCGGCCAAAAAAGCGCCTCAAAAAACTCGTAAGATGAGCGCCGCAGCACGCAAGAAAATTTCCCTGGCGGCAAAAGCACGCTGGGCGAAAGTCCGCGCCGCAAAATCGAAATAGAAGTTTCGCGCGCCATTATTCGGCGCCCGCGACCAAAACCACGAATTCGCCTTTCAACGGGCGTTTTTGTGTTTGTGCCAGCAATTCCACTGGTTTGCCGCGCAGGAATTCCTCGAACTTTTTCGTCAGCTCGCGCGCGAGGACAACTTCGCGTTCTGGGAAAATTTCGTTCAGTTCGCCCAAAAGTTTTTCAATTCGATACGGCGATTCGTAAAAAACCAAAGTGCCGGAAATCGCTTTGAGCGATTCCAATTTATTCTTCCGTTGGCCGGATTTATGCGGCAGAAATCCGACGAAATGAAATTCATCCGTCGGCAATCCGCTCGCCGTGAGTCGCCGCGACGAGCGCGCACGCGCCGGGAATTGACTTCGACGCGAAAGCCGGCTGCAATTGCCGCTTTCACAACGCGTTCGCCCGGATCGCTGATGCCGGGACTGCCGGCGTCCGTGACCAGCGCGACTTTCTCGCCGCGCCGAAGACGTTCGATGATTTCCTCGCTGCGCTTGGCCTCGTTGAACTGGAAATAGCTCAAGAGCGGTTTGGAGATGCCGAAAATGTTTGAGCAATTGCCCGGAATGCCGCGTGTCCTCGGCGGCGACCACGTCGCACTCGCGCAAGACGCGCAGCGCGCGCAGCGTGATGTCCTCCAGGTTGCCAATCGGCGTGGCGACGAGGTAAAGCGTGCTGGCGGTGAGCGGCGGCAAGGCGGCGTCCATGTCTTGACTTAAACAGAAATTGGGCGTGAAATAAATCGGATTCGATATCAAACTTCTAAATCAATGAATATAAAAAATCTCCATGCAATAATCTTCGCTGTTTCAATCGGATTATTCGCGGCAGGTTGCTCGAAAAGCGCGCCCAGGCAAACACTGTCTTCACAACCAAAAGTAACAGATCTCGGTGTCGTTGAGCTTTCAAATCACGAGTCGCAAACTAATGATCTTGGTGATGGCAAAGATTGCATCGTCACATTTGATGCAACGCCTTATAAGACGATTGATATTCATCTTGTAATCGAGACTAAAGATGCCGATGGCAATGTGAAGCAAATCGCCATGCCGCGAATTGGTGCAATCCCCGGAAATAAAGTTTCCGCCTCCGTTGGAAGCATTGGCGTTACATTTACACCTAATTTGAAGACAAACTAACGTGCCAAAAATATAACCCTCCACAAAATTCGTCCTCGCTTTTGCCAGGTTGCCAAATTAAAATTCAGTTCAATCCTGTTATGAAAAAAACCCTTCTCGTATTATTTAGTCTGGTCTTTATTACCTGCAATTTATTAGCCCAAGATGCAAAACCTCCCGTGCGAATTGCCATTGCGGGACTTGCCCACGACCACGCGCTTGGTTTTATTCCGCGCTTTGCAGGGCGGACGGATGTGCAATTGGTCGGCATCGTGGAGACAAATCAAGATTTGATCGCGCGCTATTCCAAGCGGTTTCATCTCGATTCAAATTTATTTTATCCGAGCCTCGACGCGCTTTTTGCCAAAACCAACGCACAGGCCGTGGCGATTTTCACCAGCATTTATGACCACGAACGCGTCGTGAAAATTTGCGCGGCGCACGGCGTGGATGTGATGATGGAAAAACCGCTGGCGACGAACATGAAACAGGCGCGCGCGATTGCCGACGCCGTGAAAAAGAGCGGCATTCAGTTGATTGTGAATTATGAGACGAGTTGGTATCCGGGAAATCAGGCCGCCTATAAAATGGTTCACGACGAGCATCAAATCGGCGGCATCCGGCGGATGGTTGTCCGCGACGGCCATTTCGGGCCGAAGGAAATCGGCTGCTCGACGAATTTTCTCGCGTGGTTGACCGACCCGATTCTCAACGGCGGCGGCGCGATCAATGATTTCGGCTGTTACGGCGCGGATTTGGCGACGTGGTTTTTCGACGGGCAAAAACCGATTTCCGTTTTCGCCGTCGCGAACCATTTCAAACCGGACGTTTATCCAAAAGTCGAAGACGACGCGACAATCGTGCTGAATTATCCCGCAGCCGAAGTGATTCTCGAACCTTCGTGGAACTGGCCGCTTAATCTGAAGGACATGGCGATTTACGGGCAAACCGGCTACGTGCTCGTGCCGCAGCCCGATTTGATGCAAGTGCGGCGCGCAAAAGATTCCGACGAAATCAAAATCAAGCCGTCGGCGCTCATCGAACCAAACGACGACCCGCTTTCATATTTCGCCGCCGTCGTGCGAAAAGAAATCAAACCAACCGGACTCGCGTCACTGGAAGTGAACATGATCGTGGTGGAAATTCTGGACGCGGCGCACAAATCCGCGCAGACGGGGAAAGAAATCAAACTTTGAAACGGTGAAATCCGCCGCGAAATTTTCAATTATTCTGGTTACCGCGCCGGATTTGAAAACGGCGCGCGCACTGGCAAAAGCCGCGCTGCAATCAAATTTGATTGCCTGCGCCAATTTGATTCCAAAAATTGAATCACATTATTGGTGGCAGGGAAAAATCGAATCGAGCGCGGAGATTTTGCTAGTTTTGAAAACGCAGAAATCAAAACTGGCTGCGCTGGAAAAATTGATTCTCGCCAAGCATCCTTACGACACGCCGGAATTTCTGGTCTTGCCATTAAAGCGCTGGCAGCGAAAAATATCTGGGCTGGCTCGAATCAAATTGTAGCGGCGCTCTGTGAGCGCCGCATGGTTGAGTTCAAGTTTCGGCGGTCAATAGACCGCCGCTACAAAATTTGTTATTGAACCTGCACAGTGCAAGCGTAAATTCGAGCCATGGTTCAAACTGTGAATCAGAGCGATGCGACGACGTTGATGTTGCTGACGTGGCACTTTCTGGCGTTGGGAGTAGCCGTCATGGTTTTTCTCTGGATGATTTTTCTGCATCGCCGCGCGCAACGGTTTGAAAAAATCGCAGCGCAGATTCCAAAACAAATTTCCATCGCGCCGGTTTTTCCTCAACGCCCGACAACTTGGCTGGCAATCCGTTCCGCGACTCCCGAAGCGGTTCAAGTTGCGTTGGGTTTGAATCGTTCAATTCCTTGCTCGTGGTCAGAAGGCATGGCGGGCGCGCACGAATTTTTCATCAGCCCTCGCGTGAACGGCTGGGTCATCGTCACCGGCCTCGCGCTGCCGGCTCCCGACGACGATGTGGACGCGTGCTTTCTTTTTCTGACCGCGTTGAGCCGCAAGCTCGGCCACGTCCAGTTTTTTCATGCGGAGAAATTTTCGCATCATCACGCATGGGCGCGCTTGGACGACGGCTGCGTGACGCGCGCGTATGCGTGGGCGGACGAAACGGTCTGGAATCAGGGCGCGAAGACGATGCCGGAAATCCAGCTCGGCCTGAAATGTTTTGCCTACGGCGACAATTGCGTGACGAATGAAATCGCCGAGATGAATTTTGAAAAAGTCGCGGCTCTCGCGGCGCGCTGGAGTCTTGACCCGGCAACGGTTGACGAGCATTTGCTGGATCAGGCCAGCGGCACGGCGGGCGAATTGTCCCAACTTTATTAGTTGCGGGCGCGGAAATTTTGCCGCAGATTCCGTTTCAACCAGAAAGCAATCCATGGCATACAACATTGAACTTGAACTCCAGAAATTTCCGAAAACCGTCATGCTCAAGGACGGCACGAAGGCGACGCTGCGTCCGCTGCGCAAAGACGATGAAAAGGATTTTCACCAGTTGTTCCTCGGCATTCCCGAACCGGAACGGATGTTCATCAAGCATCGCGTGACGGAAATTTCTGTTATCCGCGACTGGTGCCAGAATCTCGATTACGGGCGCAACCTGCCGCTCGTCGGACTGCTCGGCGGAAAAATCACCGGCGTGGCGACGTTGCACCAGCAGTTGAGCGGCTGGAAGCGGCAGATCGGGCGCGTGAGCGTGTCGGTGCATCCCGATTCTCGCGGACGCGGGCTGGCGCGCGCGCTCATCGCCGAGACTCTGGAAATCGCGCGGGGCGCGGGGCTGGAACGCGTCGAGGCGGAATTCATCGGCGAACAGGAGACGGCCATGAAAATGTTTGCGATGCTCGGCTTCAGCGAACTCATGCGACAGGAAGATTACGTCAAGGACATGCAGGCGATCTCGCACGATTACATTTTGATGGGACTCGATTTGAGGACGGACGAGGAATACGCCAGCGCGGCGGGGTGAAGGAACAACATGAAGATTACGCCAAAGAGGATAATTGTGGGGCTTGCCTTGTTGTTAATTTTTGTGGTAACCCTTATTTGGTTCGGTCTTTAATGTTTTTCACATATTCAACATTGCTAATATCGTTTCGGGCAATCCAAATTAGTCACTACGGTTCTTTTGCCCATAACAAAAAAGCCCGCTCGATTTGAGCGGGCTTTGTGTTTGATTTCAAAATTACTTTTTCTCTTCCGGCTTGGCTGCTTCTGCGGCGGGCGCAGTTTCAGGTTCAACCGGAGCGGCAACCGCCACGAATCCACCCATTCCAGAATCGCGCGCTGGGCGGCGTCGCCGTTGCGCTGGTTCATCTTGATGATGCGGGTGTAGCCGCCGTTGCGGTCCTTGAACGCGGGCGCGATCTCCTTGAACAGGATTTTCGCCGCGTCTTCCTGGTGCAACCGCGCCACCGCGAGGCGGCGGTCGTGCAGGGTGCCGCTCTTGCCGAGCGTGACCATTTTTTCGGCGACGGAACGCGCGGCCTTGGCCTTGGCCAGGGTGGTCGTGACGCGCTTGTGCTTGATCAGGCTGCAAACGAGGTTGGCCAGCATCGCGTTGCGATGCTCGGAGGTGCGGCCCAGTTTGGCCGTTCGTTTAAGATGGCGCATAAAATTCCTTATTCCGCCTTCGGCTTCTTCCTTCGGCGTGTTGTCAATCAAGCCCGGCTCGAACTTCATGCCGAGGGACAGGCCGAGCGCGGTCAGCTTGTCCTTGATTTCGTTGAGCGATTTCTTGCCGAAGTTGCGGTACTTGAGCATTTCCTGCTCGGTCTTCATGGCCAACTGGCCGACGGTGGTGATGTTCGCGTTGTTCAGGCAGTTCGCCGCGCGGACGCTCAACTCGATTTCGTTGACGCTCATGTTGAGCAGCTTCTTCAGCTTCGCCTTCTCCTCGTCCTGCTTGTCGGCGGCTTCCTCGAATTCGACCGCGTTCTTGTCGTAGCCGACGAAGACGTCGAGATGATGCGCGCAGGATCGCGGAGGCCTGCGTGAGCGCGTCGTCGGGCGTGAGGCGGCCGTCCGTCCAGATTTCCAGGATCAAGCGGTCGTAATCGGTGCGCTGGCCGACGCGGGCGTCTTCCACGGCGTAACGCACGCGGGTGACGGGCGAGAAGAGCGAGTCAATCGCGATGACGCCGATGGCCTGGTCGGGCTTCTTGTTTTCGTCGCTCGGGCAGAAGCCGCGGCCGACCTTGACTTCAGTTCCATCTCGAATTTCTTCTTCTTGTCGAGCGTGCAGATGAGCTGGTCGGGATTGACCAGTTCGACGTTCTGGTTGAGCTGGATGTCGGCGGCGGTGACGGCGCCTTCCTTGTTGACGGAGAGCAAGAGCGTCTGCGCATCGCGCGCTGTGCGCCTTGAACTTGACCTTCTTCAGGTTCAAAACGATGTCGGTCACGTCCTCGACGACGCCGTCAATCGTGGCGAATTCGTGCATCGCGCCGTCCACCTTGATGCGAGGTGATGGCCGCGCCTTCGAGCGAGGAGAGCAGCACGCGGCGGAGGGAGTTGCCGACGGTGTGGCCGTAACCGGTTTCAAACGGGTCGGCGACAAATTTGGCGTAGGTGGCCGTGGCGGTGGATTCTTCCTTCTGCAACCGCTTGGGCATTTCGAAACGTCCGAGACGAACTGGCATATTTTCCTTTCAACAATTTTAATCTGACTTTCCCGGCGAATTTATTCCCGGCCCGGAGAAACCCGTATAATTGTTTTTTTATGTTTACTGGTTTAGCGGGAATAAAATTCGACGACGGCCTGTTCGTTGGCGATCGGCTGGATCTCGTCGCGCGTCGGAATGCGCATGACCGTGCCCTTGAACTCTTCCTTGTTCAAGGACAGCCAATCCGGCACCGCGCGGCTGGTGGAGACTTCCAAATTCTTGGTCGCCAGCTGGCGCGACACGTTGTGATTCTTGACTTCGATCACGTCGTTCACTTTCAGCGCGATACGACGGGATGTTGACCTTGCGGCCGTTGACCGTGATGTGGCCGTGGCCGACCATCTGGCGCGCGGCGGCGCGGGTGTTGCGCGAAGCCGAGGTGATAAACCACGTTGTCCAGGCGCGTCTCCAGAATCTGGAGCATCTGTTCGCCGGTGACGCCGCGGCGGCGCAGCGCCTTTTCATAAACGCCGCGAAACTGCCGTTCCATCAGGCCGTAGTAATAACGGAGCTTCTGCTTCTCGATCAGGCCGAGGCCGTAATCGGTGTGCTTGCGGCGGGACTTCGGGCCGTGGACGCCGGGACCGTAGTTGCGGCGTTCAAGATATTTCGTCGGGCCGAAAATCGGCACGCCGAAACGGCGGCTGATGCGAACGCGGGGACCTGTATAACGAGCCATAAATTAGTGATTAAAAATTGTGATTGATGAATTTAGACGCGGCGTTTTTTGCGCGGGCGGCAGCCGTTGTGCGGAACCGGCGTCACGTCCTTGATCGTGGTGATTTCCAGGCCGATGGCCTGAAGCGCGCGGATGGCGGATTCACGGCCGGAGCCGGGACCTTTGACGCGGATTTCGACTTCCTTCATGCCGTGCGCCATCGCCTGGCGGGCGGCGTCCTGCGCGACCTGCTGCGCGGCGTAAGCGGTGCTTTTGCGCGAGCCTTTGAAACCAACGCGGCCGGCGCTGGACCAGCCGATGAGGTTGCCCTGCATGTCGGTGATGGTGACCTGCGTGTTGTTGAAAGTGGCCAGAATGTTGGCGACGCCGACGACGACATTCTTCGCGTGCTTGGCCTTGACGATCTTCTTGGCGTTCGCGTCCTCGCCCAAAAGTTCGGCGGCGGTCGGCGCGGCGACAACGGGAGTTTCCGCGGGCGGCGCGGCTTCAGCCGCCGCGGTCGCGGCGGCTTTTTTGCCGCGGCTTTTCTTCGGCTGATTTCGCAGCGGCTTCCGGCTTTCGCTTCTTTTTTCGGGGCGGGTTTCTTTTTTGTTTCTTCAGCCATAAATAATAAATCGAAATTTTAAAAATGAATCAGGTGATGCCGGTCTTTGGCGTTCGGATTGCGCTGCACGCCGACGGTCTTGCGCGGGCCTTTGCGCGTGCGGGCGTTGGTCTGCGTGCGCTGGCCGCGCACGGGCAGACTGCGCTGATGGCGGACGCCGCGATAGCATTTGATGCCCTGCAGGCGCTTGAGGTTCATGCCGAGTTCGCGGCGCAGATCGCCTTCGATGACGTATTTGCCTTCCTGGATCGCGTGGACGATCTGCGAAAGCTGCGCTTCGGTCAAATCCTTCGCGCGGATCGCGCGGTCAATGTTCGCGCGCTCGAGGATCTCCATCGCGTTGACCGGGCCGATGCCGTAGATGTAGCGCAGCGCAATGTCAATGCGCTTGTTCGGCGGAACTTCAACACCAATGATGCGTGCCATAAAATTATATCAACCTTGACGTTGCTTGTGACGTTTGTTCGAGCAAATGACGCGAATGACGCCACGGCGCGCACGACTTTGCAGTGTTCACACAGTTTTTTGACTGATGCTCTG
Organism: uncultured Verrucomicrobiae bacterium; assembly: GCA_963746345.1. GTDB lineage: Bacteria > Verrucomicrobiota > Verrucomicrobiia > Limisphaerales > UBA11358 > UBA11358. The sequence continues at coordinate 147,406 of CAVVAN010000004.1, read as the reverse complement.
ACTTTCATTTTAAATCTTTTTGTTTCAACCAAAATCCGCCCCACGCTTAAATCGTAAGGCGTCAATTGCAATTTCACTTTGTCGCCGGATTTCAGCCCGGCAAAATTCTTCTTCGCTTTGCCCGCGACGAACGCCGTCAACCGGTGGCCGTTTTTCAGTTCCGCGCGGCACGTGCCGTTCGGCAGAACCTCGGTCACGCGACCTTCAACTTTGAAAGCGTCGTCTCCGGCCATGTCAAAATCTCCGGTTCGCCGTCGGTGATCAGGACCGTATGCTCAAAATGAGCAGATAGTGAACCATCTTGCGTGACCACTGTCCAGCCATCTTTTAAGATTTTTACTTCCGGCCGGCCCGGCGTTGACCATCGGCTCGATCGCGATCGTCATGCCCGGACGCAGCTTGTCGTTCATCTTCCGGTCAACAAAATTCGGCACTTGCGGCTCTTCGTGCATCGTCCGCCCGACGCCGTGGCCGACAAATTCCCGCACGACGCTGAAACCGTTGCCCTCAACATAATCCTGCACCGCGCGCGAAATATCCGTCACGCGATTTCCCGGCTTCGCCGCCGCGATTCCCTATAAAGCGCCTGCTCCGTCACGTCCATCAGCCGCTGCGCCTGCAACGCCGCAACCGCCCACCGCCACGTCCGCGCGTTGTCACCGATAAAACCTTTGTAACTCACGCCGACATCCACGCTGACGATGTCGCCGAACCGCAATTCGCGCTCGCCCGCCAGCCCGTGAACGACTTCTTCGTTCACCGAAATGCAAGTGTGGCACGGATACTTGCGATAACCCAAAAACGCGCTTTTCGCGCCGTAAACTTTCATCCGCTCCGCCGCAAATTCATCCACCTGCCGCGTCGTCACGCCCGGCTTGATGAACGCGGCGATTTCATCCAAAACTTTTGCCGCCACCGCGCACGCCGGACGCATCAATTTCAAATCGTCCTCGGACTTTAAGTTTATTCCGGCCACAAAATCTTAGAACCGCCCGCGCACGCGGCCTTTTTTCAGGAAGCCGTCGTAATGGCGCATCATCAGATGCGATTCCATCTGCCGCATCGTGTCCAGCAAAACACCGACCGTGATCAAAATGCTCGTGCCGCCGAAAAACTGCGCGACGTTCTGGCGGAATGTTCAATTGCCTGCGACAAAATGATCGGGATCGTCGGCAATGACGGTCAGGAAAATCGCGCCCGCCAGCGTGATGCGGCTCATCGCCTTGTGCAGATAATCGCTGGTGCCCTGCCCCGGACGCACGCCGGGAATGTAACCGCCGTTTTTCTTCAAATCGTCGGCGATCTGGATTTCATTGAACTGCGTCGCCACCCAGAAATACGAGAAGAACAGAATCATCAGCGCATAAATAGTCAGATATAAAAACGAGCCCGTACGTTGAATTGAATCGGCCAGCCCGCTGAAAAAGGTCCTGCAAAAACGGCACTTTGGAACTCGCGAGCCACTGGCAAACCATCGGCGGAAACATCAAGATGGACGGCGCGAAAATGATCGGCATGACGCCGGCGTAATTCACGCGCAACGGCATGAATGACGTGCCGCCCTGATACATTTTGCGGCCCGACGGCGCGCTGCGCGTATTGCACCGGAATTTTCCGCTGCGCCTGCGTGATTGCGATGACTCCACCGATGACCACGACCAGCAAAACGAGCAGCAACGATGCCTGTGCCCATGATATGATAATTGGCTTCGTCGCCGCCGCCGGGAAAAACATGTCCTTGAACGCCACGCGCCGCCATGCGGCAGCCGCGCCAGATGCCGATGGTGATGATCAGCGAAACGCCGTTGCCGATGCCGCGTTCGGTGATCTGTTCGCCCAGCCACATCAGCAACATCGTGCCCGTCGTCATAGATGATGACCGTCTGAAATAAATACCAAAATGTGATTGTCGATCAAGCACAAGCTGGCCGATGCAAGCCCGAAAACTTTTGCCAGGATTTTCCCAGCTGCTCGCAGTAAATAAAGTCCCTGGCCGATGCAAAGCAAAACCGTCAGGTAACGGCCGTATTGGATGATTTTCGCGCGGCCGCCTTCTTCGCGCGCCAGTTTGCTCAATCGCGGCCAGACCGCCGTGAGCAATTGCATGATGATCGTCGCGCTGATGTAAGGCATGATGCCCAGCGCGCCGATCGCGCAATTTCCATAGCGCGCCGCCGGCAAACGTATTATACATGCCCAGCAGACCTGCCGCGCCGTGCGAATGTGTGTCGATATATGCCGCCAGCGCGTGCCCGTCCAATCCCGGGAATCGACGATGTAAGCCATCAACCGGCACAACCGCCAGCAACGCCAAGCGTGAACAAAATGCGGGACTTCAGCTCCGGGATTTTGAAGCAGTTGGCGAACGTGTTGAAGATGGAGCGGAACATGAATTAGACGCCGCGCCTAGGCTTTCGCCGGCGCGCCGGGTTTGCGGGTGACGATTTCACACGCGCCGCCTTTGGCTTCAATTTTTGCTTTTGCCGAGGCGCTGAACGCGCTCACGATGACCGTGAGTTTTTTGGACAACTCGCCGTTGCCGAGAATCTTGATTCCGTGCGCGCGTCCATTGGCCAAACCAATCGAACGCAACGCCGTTTCGTCCACTCGTGCGCCGTCGTCAAATTTGTTCAAATCGCCGACGTTCACGCCGATGATATTGCGTCGTGAACCGCGCATTGTTGAAACCGCGTTTGGGAATGCGGCGGATGAGCGGCATCTGGCCGCCTTCAAAACCGATGCGGATGGAACTGCCGGAACGCGCCGTCTGGCCTTTGCCGCCGCGACCGGAAGTTTTGCCGTGGCCGCTGGATTCGCCCTGACCAAGCCGTTTGGTGCGATGCTTCGCGCCGGGACGAGGTTTAAGATCGTGTAGTCGCATAAAAATTTTAGGCTGTTGGCGGAGTCGCCGACGGCGGTTCTGGCGTTTTGACTTTTCTGATTTCCAAACCGCGGCCTTTGTAAATCTCTTCGCGCATACGCAGGCTCAACAAACGCCTTCAGCGTCGCCTTCACGACGTTCGCCGCGTTGTTCGAACCGAGCGATTTGCTCAAAATATCCTTCATGCCGGCGGATTCCAAAACGGCGCGGACCGTTTTGCCCGCGATGATTCCCGTTCCGGGCGAGGCCGGACGCAGCAAAATTTTCGCGCCGCCGTAATGCGAATAAACTTCGTGCGGAATCGTCACGTCCTTCAAGGAAACGGAAACCATCTGGTTGCGCGCGAGTTCGCCGCCGCGCTTGATGGCGTCCGCCACTTCGCCTGCCTTGCCAAGCGCATAGCCGACGCGTGCCCCGCTTGTCGCCGACGACGACCAGCGCGCTGAAATTGAAACGGCGTCCGCCTTTGACGACTTTGGCCGAACGGTTGATGAAGACAACCTTCTCGATCAATTCTTCGCCGCCGCCTTATTTTCAGGAGCATTCGCCGGCGATCGACCGGCCGCCGCGCGACGACCGCCGCTGCCCGCGCGGGCCGCGTTGTCCTTCACCACCAGGTTTGTTGATTTCAGCCACAGTATTTTTTCAGGTTAAAATTTTAATCCAGCTTCGCGCGCCGCATCCGCCAGCGCCTTGACCTTGCCGTGATAACGCAGCCGCCGCGGTCAAACACGACTTCCTTGATGCCTTTGTCCAAGGCGTTTTTCGCCGCCAGTGTCGCCGATGGTCTTCGCGCCGTTCACGTTGGCCGACAAATCTTTCGCCGCGGTTTTGCTGACCGTCGAGGCCGCCGCAAGCGTCACTGCCCGCCTCGTCGTCAATGAACTGGACGTGGATGTTTTCGTTCGTGAAGCACACGGCTCATGCGCGGACGCTCCTTCGTGCCGGTCACTTTTTTGCGGATGCGCCAGCGGCGCAGTTGCTTCAATTTTTGTTTCTTTTCCGTTCTCATTTTTTTGCGTCCACGGATTTGGCCGTGAACAAATTCAATTGTTATTGGACCGTCTTGCCTTCCTTGCGCTCGACGTGTTCGCCGACGTAACGCACGCCCTTGCCCTTGTAAGGTTCCGGCGGATAGAACGCGCGGATTTCCGACGCGACCTGGCCGACCATCATCTTGTCCGGGCCTTCGATCGTCAGCTTGGTGTTTTCCTCGACCGTCACTTTGATCTGGTCGGGAATGTCGTAATTGATCGGATGCGAATAACCGAGCGACAGATTGACGACCTTGCCCTGACGGCGGCCTTGAAACCGACGCCCTGAATTTCCAGTTTCTTGACGAAACCTTCGGTCGACGCCCTTGACCATGTTATTGACGAGCGCGCGGCTCAAGCCGTGCAACGCCTTGCCTGCGCGTCCTCGCCGTCGCGGCTGACGACGATGTTGCCGCCGTCAACCTTGAGGCTCGTGCGCTGCGGCAATTCCCAGTCGAGCTTGCCTTTCGGGCCTTCGACGAAAACTTTCTGCCCCTTCACCTCCACCTTGACTTTCGGCGGGATGGCAATCGGTTGTTTTCCAATTCGCGACATAAAATTTTTACCAGATGTAACAGAGCAATTCGCCGCCCAGATTTTTCTTGCGCGCCTGCGTGCCGGTCATCACGCCTTCGGACGTGGACACGATCGAAACACCCAAGCCGCCGAGCACGCGCGGAATTTCCGTCGCGCCGACGTATTTGCGCAAACCGGGCTTGCTGATGCGCTTCAAACCTTCGATGACATTTTTCTTGCCCTGATACTTGAGCTGGATCTTGATCTTCTTGATCGTCTTGCCTTCCACGGCCACTTCGGCGACGTAGCCTTCGTTCTTCAAGATGTGCGCGATGACTTTCCTTCATCCGCGAGTGCGGCAATTCCACCGCCGGCAGCAGCGCGCGGCCGGCGTTGCGGATGCGGGTCAACATATCTGAAATCGGATCGCTCATATTAAAATCAAAATTAACTTACCAACTCGCCTTGGTCACGCCGGGAATCAAACCGTTCAACGCCGCTTCGCGGAACGTCAGACGCGAGCACGCCGAACTTGCGCAGATAACCGCGGCGGCGGCCGCTCATCGCGCAACGGTTGACCAGGCGCGTCGGGCTGGCGTCGCGCGGCAGCTTCGCCAGGCCGGCGTAATCGCGTCTTCGCCTTCAATTCAGCGCGGAGCGCGGCGTATTTCTTCACCGTTTCCGCCTTGCGCTTGTTGCGCTCCAACCATGATTTCTTGGCCATAAGATTAAATTATTTTTCCGCGAACGGAAATCCCATCATCTTCAACAAATCCAGCGCCTCTTCATTCGTCGGCGCGCTGGTCACAATCGTGATGTCCATGCCCTGCGTGCGCTTGATCTTGTCCAGTTCGATTTCCGGAAAAATCGTCTGGTCGCCGACGCCGAACGTGTAATTGCCGCGCCCGTCAAACTTGCGCGGCGACAATCCGCGAAAATCGCGGATGCGCGGCAGCGCCGTCGCGACCAGCCGGTCAAAAAATTCATACATCTCGTCGCGGCGCAACGTCACGCGGCAGCCGATGGGCTGGTTTTCGCGCAGCTTGAATTGCGCGATGCTGTGGCGCGACTTGCTGATGGCCGGCTTGCGACCGGTGATCAGCGACAAATCCTTCGCCGCGTCTTCGATCGCGCCTTTTTCCAGCGACGCGCTCACGCCCATGTTCACGACGATCTTCACCATCTTCGGAATCTGGTGGACGTTCGTGTATTTGCGCTTTTCCTTCAGCGCCGGCACGACTTCGTTCGTGTATTTTTCGTAAAGTCTGGCTTTCATTTTTTTGCGTCACGGATTTTGCCGTGACAAATTATTTATGCGGTTGCTTCCGCCGGTTGTTCAACGTGCTCGGCTTTCATCACATTGGAAATGTGGATCGTGCCTTCGCGCTCGACGATCGCGCCCTGCGGATGCTGCTGGCTCTTGCGCGTGTGGCGCTTGATCATCTGCACGCCTTCGACGATGACGCGCTGATTTTTTCGGTCAGCACGGCGATGATCTTGCCGCGCTTGCCCTTTTCCTTGCCGGCCAGCACGACCACTTCGTCACCTTTTTTAACATGAAATTTTGACATAAACTTTCAAATCACTTCCGGCGCGAGCGAAATTATCTTCATGAACTTCTTGTCGCGCAATTCGCGCGCCACCGGGCCGAAAATGCGCGTGCCCTTCGGGTTCAATTCCTTGTCAATGATCACGCAGGCGTTGCTGTCAAAACGCAGATACGAACCGTCGTTGCGGCGGATGATCTGCCGGGTGCGGACGACCACGGCGTCATGCACTTCGCCCTTTTTCACCGTGCCATCCGGCGCGGCGTCCTTGATATGCACCTTGATGACGTCGCCGATGCCGGCGTAACGCTGGTTGCGGCCCAGCACGCCGATGGTCCAGGCGATCTTTGCGCCGGTGTTATCCGCGACATCCAAACTGGAACGAACTTGCAACATAAAATCTTATTAAGCCGCCACCGATGTTTCCTGCACCGCGCTTTTCGACGACTTCGACGAGCCGCCAGCGTTTCAACTTCGACAACGGCCGCGTTTCCTCGATGCGCACGGTGTCGCCGATCTTCGCCTCGCTCTTTTCGTCGTGCGCGTAAAATTTCTTGTAGGCGGTGACGATCTTCTTGTACTGCGGATGCGGAAAACGGCGCTCGACGCGGACGACGATCGTCTTGGCCATCTTGTTCGAGACGACTTCGCCGACGCGTTCCTTGCGGTTGCCGCGTGCGCGCGTCAAATTTTTGGTTTCTTCAGCCATACAAAATTATTTTGCCGCCGTCTTCGTCTTGTTGCGCAGTTGCGAGATGCGCGTTTCGACGCGGGCGATGTCCTTGCGCAACGTGCGCAGGCGCGCCGGTTTTTCCAACTGCGCGCTCGCCTGCTGCAAACGCAGGTTGAACATCTCGTGACGCAAGTCGCGGCTCTTGGCCGACAACTCCACCAGCGTCATATCTTTTAATTCTGCAAATTTCATAAACAATTCAGCTCGCGATGTGATGCCGCGAAATAAATTTCGTCTTGATCGGCATTTTGGTCGCCGCCAGGCGCATGGATTCGCGCGCGATCGCTTCCGTCACGCCGTCCACTTCAAACAAAACGTTCGCCGGACGGATCACCGCCACCCAGCCTTCGAGCGGCGCCTTGCCCTTGCCCATTCGGGTTTCCAGCGGCTTCTTCGTAAAAGATTTCTGCGGGAAAACGCGGATCCACATTTTGCCGTGGCGCTTCATGTTGCGGGTGATCGCCACGCGCGCGGCCTCGATCTGCTTGGCATCCATCCAGCAACGTTCCAGCGCCATCAAGCCGTATTCGCCGAACGCGACCGTGTGGCCGCGCGCGCGCGGTGCCCTTGCGGCTGCCGCGGTGCATCTTGCGAAACTTCACTCTTGCTGGTTGCATTGCCATAATAAAATTCTTTCTAAAATCAAATCAGTTGCCGGTCGGCCGGAATCGGCTTCGGCCGGCCGCGGTTCCTGTTTCTTCTGCGGTTTGTTTTCGCCTTTGCAAATCCAGCATTTGACGCCGAGCTTGCCATAGACCGTCAACGCTTCCGCGAAACCGTAATCAATGTTCGCGCGCAACGTGTGCAACGGCACGCGGCCCCAGTGATACATTTCCACGCGCGCGAGTTCCGCGCCGCCCAGACGTCCGGCGCAACGAATCTTGATGCCTTCCGCGCCAAAATCCTTCGCCGTCTGCAAAGCCTTTTTCATCGCGCGACGGAACGAAACGCGGCGTTCGAGCTGCAACGCGATGTTTTCCGCGACCAGTTGCGCGTCGAGTTCCGGCGTCTTCACTTCGACGATGTCCACGTAAACTTCCTTGCCGGTCATCTTGCTCAATTCTTCCTTGAGCTTGTCAATTTCCGAGCCTTTGCGGCCGATGACCACGCCCGGACGCGCGGTCAAAATGGTGACGCGGCAGCGGTTGGTCGCGCGTTCGATCAAAATCCTCGGCACGGAGGCGCCTTCGAGTTTCTTCTTCAGCAACTCGCGGATTTTGCGGTCTTCGGTCAGCAGCGCGCCAAATTCTTTTTTGTTGGCATACCACTTGGAGCGCCAGTCTTTGTTGACCGCGACGCGCAGACCGATTGGATTTGTTTTTTGGCCCATAGATTATTCGTCGGACAAAGTGATTTTGATGTGGCAACGGCGTTTGAGGATCGGTCCGGCCGAACCGCGCGCCTTCGGTGTGAAACGTTTCAGCGTCGTCGCGGTTCCGGCGACCGCTTCCTTGACGCGCAACGATTCCGGCTTGAGCTTGTTGTTGTTCTCCGCGTTGGCGATGGCCGACTTCAGCGTCTTGGCGACGAGCCGCGCGCCTTTGCGCGGCACGAATGCCAGCACCGCCTTCGCCTGCGAGCGCGCCGCAGCCCCTGGATCTGCCGCACGACCTCGCGCATTTTCTGCGCGGACATCGGCACGTTTTTCGTGATTGCGAAAACTTCCATAAAACTATTTGGCCTCCGCCTTGGCCGTGTGCGCGCCGTGTTTCTTGAACGTGCGCGTGAGTGAAAATTCGCCGAGCTTGTGGCCGACCATGTTTTCCGTGACGAACACCGGGTTGAAAATCTTGCCGTTGTGGACGTTGAACGTCAGGCCGACGAAATCCGGCGTGATCGTCGAGCGGCGCGACCACGTCTTGATCGGCGTCTTCTGATTCGCTGCCTTCGCCTTCTGGATTTTGTCCAGCAGGCTGAAATCCACAAACGGACCTTTTTTAATCGAACGTCCCATAAAATTATTTGTTTTTCATCGGCAGTCCGTTGCGTCGAACAACGATGAAACGGTTTGAGGATTTGTATTTCGCGCGCGTCTTGCCGCCCTTGGCGACCAAGCCCCACGGCGACATCAACTGCTGCCAGCCGCCGCCGCCCTTGGATTTGCCCTGACCGCCGCCGTTCGGATGGTCCACCGGGTTGCGCGCCACGCCGCGCGTGATGCCGCGGATGCCGCGATGGCGCGAGCGACCGGCTTTGCCTAAAATGACATTTTCGTGCTCCGTGTTGCCGACCTGGCCGATCGTCGCGTAACACTCTTCGTTGATCTTGCGGATTTCGCCCGAAGGCAAACGGATTTGCGCGTAACCTTCGTCGCGCGACATCAACGTCGCCGCGCCGCCCGCTGAACGGACCATCTGTCCGCCGCGACCGGGAGTGACTTCCAATATTATGAATCGCCATGCTCGACCGGAATCGCCTTGAGCGGAAGCGCGTTGCCGATTTCCGGCGGAGCCGTCGGGCCGCTGGAAATTTTTGCGCCGACCTCGCATGCCGACCGGCGCGATGATATAACGCTTCTCGCCGTCCGTATATTGCAGCAACGCCAGACGCGCCGAACGCATCGGATCATATTCAATCGCCGCGACCGTCGGCTTCGACGCCGTGCTTGTTGCGCTTGAAATCCACGAGGCGGATTTTCTGCTTGTGACCGCCGCCGATGCCGCGCGCGGTCACGCGGCCGTAATGGTTGCGGCCGCCGGTTTTCTTGCGAATGACGACCAGCGACTTCTCCGGCGTCGTCTTCGTAATGTCGCTAAAGTCCGCGATCGTGATGTATCGCGTGGACGGCGTTAGCGGTCTAAAATGTTTTAACTGGCATAAATACTAAAAGTTTTTTATCAGCAACTTTGAAGTCGGCGAGCCATCAATCCTGTCCCTGTGGGAATCAGTTATCGGTCCGCAAACATGCTGTCCTGACGACCTTACGGGCGACGAGGAGCGCGTAAACTATCAGACGCAAAATAGAACGCAAGCGCTTTTTTGAAGTTTTTTGGGATGCTTCAATCCTGCAAAAACCGTTGAATCCGCTTAATCAAACACGTTTCGTTCTTTCGCGCCAATTCATGCTCCCAAATCCGAAGAACGCGCCACTTGGCCGACCGCAAAGTCCGCGTCACCAAAACATCGCGCGCCTTGTTGCGGGCGAATTTATTTTTCCAGAACACGCGATTGCCTTTTGGCTGCGTTCCGTGTTTGGGACAACCGTGCCAGAAACAACCGTCAACGAAAAGCGCGAGCCTGATTTTTTGGAAAATGAAATCCGGTTTGCCGAAGACTTTTCGATTCCGCCGCCAGCCGGTGATTTTGTTCCGGCGAAATAATTTTGCCAGCGCGACTTCTGTGTTCTTGTTCCCGCGCGAACGAATTTTCGCCATGAGTTTGGAACGCTCGCGTTGGGTGAGTGTGTCCATCAAGCCACGGCTTCAAGTTTGGCAGTTCTGGTTTGCTCAACATCTAGCAGCAGTTTTCCAAAATGTTCCGCTAAAGCGCGCGCAAGCAAAGGCGGAACGGCATTGCCGACTTGACGTTGCTGCTCTTGGCGCTGGCCGCAAAAAATAAATGTGTCGTCGAAACCCTGAAACCGCGCAGCTTCGCGAACAGTTATGCTACGGTGTTCTCGATAGTGGATGAATCTACCAGAGCCGGGATTGGAAAAATTGGCGGTGATGGTTTGCGCGATTCCGTGGCGATGCAAACGTCCGTATGCTTGGCTCAAATATTTGATTTCTCGTCCACGGTCGAAGCGACTGCGCCCGTCTAAATCTTGATTGCTTCCACCTTCGGGAATTTTTTTCAGTTTTTTTTCCACGAACTCTTTGTCGTGTTCGCGAGCGGAGTGATTCGTAAGGATTCGCGCTCCTTTTCGCCGCGCCGCTTGGTAGTCGCTGAATGGCACATTTGAATATGCAATTACATCTTCCCCCGGATGAAGAATCGGCAAATCGCCAATAGCATCTTCCACTGAAACGAATGGCAGCGAAAAGAAAACATCTTCTTTACCGTGGATTGCGGCATTAACTTCACGCGCCGTTCTCAACGGAGCAAAATTGCCATTTGGAAAATCAAATTCACGGAAACCCAAATCACGTCTCAACCCGACAACAAACGCGCGTTTCCGAAGTTGCGGAACTCCATATTCGTTTGCCGAAAGAACATCGGCCTTAATTTCGTAGCCCGATTCCGCCAGATATTGAAATGTTTCGTCACGATATTTGCCGCCATCGAAATCAAGCAGGTTGGGGACATTTTCAATCAGCACCAATTTTGGCTGGAGTTCGCGGGCAAGCTCCAAAAACTTTCGGTATAATCCATTGCGCGGGTCTTCTAACATCCGACGAGTAGATTTATTCAGCCTTGAGAATCCTTGGCAAGGCGGACCGCCGATTAATATATCCAAATCGGAAGTTTTGATTTGAGCTGAATTCAACAAATCCTTTGCCGAAAGGTTTGCGATGTCCGTAAAAAGATATTTTGTTTTTGGATAATTGCGAAGGTGCGTTTCTCTGGCTGGAGCATTCCAGTCCACGAGCAAGGCGGGTTCAAAAAGACGCTTTCCATCGGGCGCGGCTGCACCGCGAAAGCCTTCTGTCATCCCACCGACACCCGCAAAAAGGTCGATGAATCGAAACATACGGAACTCGCTCACGTTTGCGGTATGGAAGACACTTGCGCGTCTTGTTCAGCCCGGCTCAAACCTGCGAGACTTTCCGTAAAAAGAAATGAGCCGAGGCTTGTGTCTTCAGCCGCAGATTCATAAATGCGCCGAGTGACGCGATCTAAAACTTCATTGTCAATGCGCGCCGCCGAAAGTTGAGGTTCGCGCCGCTCCATTTCATAAACAGATTGCTTCACCAAAATATCAATATGTCTTTGAAACATATATTCACGCCATCGGGTGTGTTCCGAGCCGTATTGATCCAATATTTTCCGTGCGAACGGAGCTTGGGAGTTAATCCAATAAATGCTTTGAGCAACATCTTCGGCTCGTTGGTAGATGAGTGGATGGCGTGGGTCGCAATGCACCGTTTCGCAAAGACCGAGCGGGTCGGAGTCAACATCTGACAGCCGAACATCTGGAAATTTCGGCCCTTTTTGCTTCTTGTCTCCTGCGCCGCCGCCGTCGTTGCCATCGTCGCCGGATTTTGGATCGCCACCGTCACCATTATTTGATTTATCTCCGGCACTTCCACCGCCGCCAGTTCCACCAAAAGAACTGCCTTCGTCTTGCCCGCCAAAAATTTCACCGCGCAATTTCTCCCAAAATTTATTTTTTCTCATCCATGAATTAAGAAATTCATTGAAGAAGCTGGATTGCCGAAGTTCTTCCACGCGTTGTTTCTCAATGGATTTTTCAGCCATTTTGTCGGCCAACTCATTAACCTTGGTGCAAATCCATTCCAGCAATGCAAGCGTCTTGTCGGTGTCCACCAATTTTTCGCGGTCGTTCCGCACGCAATCTTCTTTTGGGTCTTCCAAGATTGGGCATGAGCATTCGCCATAAATAAATTCCGGCTCGGTAAAATTTTTGACGTGACCGAGTTCGTTCATGCGATATGAGCCGATGACTCCGATGTCGCCGCGAATATCAATGCAGTTGAGGCTTGCCAAGTTCGGTCGGCGAATCGTGTTTTGGAAATTGCGCTCCGGCGTTGATTGAATATGATGCGCGGCAGAAATGAATTAAACCAAATGCTCCTCGACGCCCAACGAATTGGTTCAAGAGAAAAACTCATTCTCGCCGGATTATATCTGTCAAAATACGATTCGCTTGGTTTGAAAAAGCTCGGCTTTGAAAGTTTTCAGGAAGCATTCAACGTCATTGGTTACGGCCTGGGTTCAAGACCGGCCTCGATAAAAAATTATCGCGACGAATTTGATCCGCTTTTTCCAAACAAGCGTCAAGGCTGGCACAAACGCCCAAGACGCGAATACTGCATTGAAATCTATAAAAAATACAAAGACCTAGACCTTGAAACTTTTTCAGCTTTGCTAAAATCCTTCGTTGACTACGACGAAAACGCATTAAGCGTTACCGAGAGCAAAGAAGAAAAGAAAGATGGCGGGTCGTTTTTTGCCAAACGACTCATCACCGGATTGGCTGCCGAACATTATTTTGAAGCGATTCAGCCGAAGCTGCCAGAATTCAAGGACTATACTCTTGAAAACACAACGCGGCTTGGTTGTGGCTATGACTTCCGGCTCGCACGCAAATCAGATGACAAATTTTTGGCAGTTGAAGTAAAAGGATTGCAAGACCGAACTGGAAGTCTCGCACTGACGCCAAAAGAATATGACGTGGCTTCGTCATTGTCGGAACGCTTCTTCCTATTTGTCGTCAAAAATTTTCGCGACTTGCCGATGCACGACATTTACCGCAATCCATTATCCAGCAGCCTGAAGTTCACGCGCAAAGAACGAGTTGTTGTTCAAATCTCGTGGTCAACAACGATTTGAAAATACGCGACGCATCCGCAACAGCATCTTCCACTGTTTTTAATCTTCCGAGAAATTCATGTCGTTCGGTTCGGACTGTGACACCAAGATAAGTGTAAAAATCAGTGTCGAGAATCTTTTCCTTTTGTCCATTCGAGAAAAGACGAAACGCATCGGTCTCGCAAATTCGTTTTAATTGAGTCTCATTATTCCGGCTCAATCGTCCAGAGTTTTCGCCACCCGATATTTTGCCCTTCAACGCCTTTTCCAATTCCGACACATAGGCGATGCCTTTTTCTGTCAGCCTGAATTTTTTGTTTCCAGACAAGACATATCCTTTGTCTTTAAGCGGTCCGTAAAGCGGTTTGTGCTGATCGGATGAGTCAGGGTATTTGTGAACATATTTCCGCAAGCCAAACTCATCGGGAAATAGCTCCCAAGATTTGACCACGATGTCTTCGTATTCCAATGGCTTGTTCGTGCCGTCGGAAAGTTGAAACATCGCAACTAGAATTTTTTCGGGGCGCGGGATGTCCATGAGTTCCTCCTATCTTGCCAGCCGCTTATTGTTTTGCGAGCCAGTTGATTTTGATTTCCTTTTCCACGGATTTGAATTCATGGTCAGCCGTCACCAGTTCGGCTTTCTTGTGCTTGGCAAGCGCGGCGGCAAAGGCGTCGGCAAGTCCCAAGTCATATTCATTCTTCAAATGCGCGGCGGACTCGGCGAGTTCGCGGTCAACCGGCACGGCTTCCAATGGTGTCGTGCGCTCAAACTGGTGCGCGGTTTCCAAGCCGGATTTGCCGTGCTTGCGTTCCATTTTGTAAAGCACCTCCGCCCAGTTCACCGCCGAAATATAAACGGGGCGGTCGGCTTCGGAGGCCTTGTGGAACAGGTCGCGCATGGTTTCCATGCCGGGCTGTCCAAAGAACATGGCCAGCATCGCGGAGGCGTCCAGCACCGTGATTTTCATTCGCGGTCTTCCTTTGCCTTCTCAGCGCGGCGTTCCTCAATGAGTTCCTGCACGACGGATTTCTCGCCGGGCTTCTGCTTGAAGATGCCGCAGAAGGAATCAATGTATTCGCGCGTGACAGGCTGGAAGATGATGCGCTCGCCCTCTTCCACGAAATTGATGCGCGTGCCGGGCTTGATGCCGAACCGCCGCCGGATGCGCGATGGAACAACCAACTGGCCTTTGGATGTGACGTATGCTGTATTCATAATTTCTGCATTTCACAGAAATTCTGTCACAGATTGAAATGTAAGGCAATAACTATTTTGTAAGACTTATTAACAGCGACCGTTTCAATGCCGAAATTGCAATTGCTTGCTGACTTTGGCCAGACGTTTCTCCCAATCGCCTTTGTGCGCCAGCGGGTCGGCGTCCGTGCCCCAGAGTTTTTTCACCATCTCGCGCTGCGGCACGAACGGACATTTCGCCTTCGGATTTTTGAACGCGTCTTCCATTTCGCGCAACGCCAATTGCGCGCCGGTCATGATCGCCGTCGAACCGAATTGCGAATTCAATTTGTGCGCCGCGTCGTCGAGCGCGCCCCAGCGTTCCGCGTCGGTGCGACCCCACAACGTCGGCTGCGTGTCCAGCCGCGCCAGATTCCAGAACGCGATGCGGATTTGCCGCACCGGTTTGAATTGCCCGCCCATGACGCCGCGAAAAATTTCCTCCAGCGCCGCGTTGAAAGTTGAATTCAAAAATTGCGGCTCGCGAAAACGATGGCTGCCGCCGACTTCGTGAAAAATCATTGAAGCGGATCGTCAGCGATAGTTCGCGCGCCTGCAATTGCTCGCGGCGCAACTGGCCGACCAACCGCGTCGCCTCGCTCGACGTGAACGTCAGCGCGGCCTCGTAATCCGGTTCGTCGTAAGGCAGCGTCGTGTTGCTGGAAATCGTCGTGCGATCCTTGACTTCGAGCAGCAGCGGCTCGTTCCAGAGTCCATTGGAAAAAAGCCAGAGCTGCTGTCCCCAAATTCCAAATTTTTGTTTCAGCAGCGTGGAAGGCAATTTTGCGACGTGACCAAAAGTCTGCGCGCCGAGCGCGGCGAGCGCGCGCTGACGATTTTTGCCGAGGCCGGAAAGTTCGCGCACGCAACGGTCTTTCAAAAATTCTTTTTCGTCGCCGGATTTGATTTCGATGAAGCCGGGCTTGGCCGCGTCCGTCGCGAGTTTGGCGAGCCGTGAGGAATTGGCGAGTCCGGCAGACACGGGCATCTTCACTTCACGCCAAATCCGCGCGCAGATCTCCTGCACATATTTTTCCGGCGTTGTGTCGCGCCAGACGTGCTTGTCCATCGTCGTGAAATCGAGGAAGCCTTCATCAATCGAGATCGGCACGAGCGTCGGCGAATATTGTTCAAGCACGCGGAACATTTCCGCGGAAAGCTCGCGGTATTCATCGTAATGCGGGCGGCACAAAACACCACGCGGACAAAGCCGCTTCGCCTCGAAACACGCCATGCCGGTCTTGATGCCGAATTTTTTCGCCGCGCGATTCGCCGCGATGACAATTCCATCACCGCGCCGTCCGCCGCCGACCCAAACGGCGCGCTCCTGCAATTTTGGATTGAGCGCGATCTCGCAACTCGCAAAAAAACTGTCGCCATCCACATGCAAAATCCGGTTGGGCGCTTTTACGTTCACGGGCAAACTCTAATTGAACCTAAATCTGTTCCGTGTCAAATCTTCGCACGCTGGCACGGACAAAAGCTGTCCAAGCAAAATAAAAAACGGGAGTATGTAGATAACGCAAATTGGAGATGTCTGCAAAAAAGGTTTGTTTTTGAAAACGGGCAATCGTGTTGATTGATGCGCCGGCAAAAGGGACAGCCAGTTAAAGCCAGTTGCCGCTTTTGACCTGATTTGCGTTATCTACATACTCCCGATAAAAAAGCGCGAAGTGAATTTCACTTCGCGCCTTGTAGCGGCGGTCTGTGACCGCCGAAAATTTCAGCGACGCTCACAGAGCGCCGCTACAAATTAAGTCAAAACAATCTTGTCGCCGTCTTTCAACGTCACGATGGCTTTTTTCCAATCGCTTGTGCGGCCGGCCTGCAATGTGCGCTTGCGGCGGGCTTTGCCGCGCACGTTCAGCGTGTTGACTTTGGTGACCTTGACCTTGAACAGTTCCTGCACGGCCTGGCGGATCTGCGGCTTGGTCGCGAGGCGGTCGGCCACGACGGTGTATTGATTGTACTTTTCGGCCTGGCGCGTGCCTTTTTCCGTCAGGCGGACGGTCTTGATGATTTCAAAAGCGTTCATGGTTCGTTGAATCGTGAATTGTTAAATCGTTGAATCGGCAATTAATCATTGGCCAGCCGCGCCTCGACTTTTTCAAACGCGCTCGCGCGTGAACAACAATTTGTCGGGACGCAGCACGTCGTAAGTGTTGAGCGAATCGCTCGTCGTCAACGCGACTTTCTCGATGTTGCGCGAGGCGAGCGTCAGATTCTTGTCAATGCCGGAGGAAACGACGAGCGTCGTGCCTTTCAATTCCAGCGCGGAAATGACGCCGATGAAATCCTTCGTTTTGGGCGAAGACAATTTCAAATCGTCCACGACGACCACGTCGCCGGCCTTGAGGCGTTCGCTCAAGGCTTTGCGCAACGCGAGCGAGCGGGTTTTCTTGGAAACTTTTTTGGTGAAATCGCGGGGCTTCGGTCCGAAGACCACGCCGCCACCCGCCCACAACGGCGAGCGGAACGAACCGGCGCGGGCGCGGCCCGTGCCTTTTTGCTTCCACGGTTTCTTGTTAGAACCCTGGACTTCGCCGACGGTCTTGGTGCAGGCGGTGCCGCTGCGTTGCGCCGCGTTATGCGCGACGACAGTGTCGTGGACGGCCTGCGTGCCTTTTCCGTTTTCAATCAGCGCGAACTTCACTTCGAGTTCGCCCGAATTTTTTCCTTCGAGATTTTTAATGGCAATTTTCATTTGCGCAAAGTGTTACTTCTTGGCTTCGGCTATTTCTTGGCAGCAGCGGGCGCGGCGGCGGGTTTGGCCTCGGCTTTTTTATCGCCACCTTTTTTCTTGATCGAGACGCTGACCGGCGGTTTCCAGCCCTTCGGACGTTTCTTGGATTCGCGGATGACGACGTAATCGCCTTCCGCGCCGGGAATCGCGCCTTTGATGAGCAAAAGATTTTCCGCCTCGCGCACCTGGATGACTTGAAGATTCTGCGTCGTGCGCGTGTCCTGACCCATGTGACCGGGCATCCGCATGCCGCGCATGACCGTGCCGGGAAACAAGTCGCTGGCCGATCGCGCCGCTGCGACGATGCCAGCCTTTGGCGCCGTGCGTCGAATCGCCACCGGCAAAACGATGGCGCTTCACCACGCCTTCAAAGCCGCGGCCTTTGGTGACGCCGATGGCGTCAATGAAATCGCCGGGCGCAAACAACGTCGGGCCGACGATGTCGCCGGGCTTCACTTCCTTGGAGAAATCGCGGAATTCGCGGATGCGTTTCACCGCCGCGCCGTTTTGTTTTTTGATGTGGCCGAGCAACGCCTTCGTCAGGCGCTGTTCCTTCTGGTCGTCAAAGCCGAGTTGAACGGAATTGTAGCCGTCCTTGCCCGCCTGCGTTTTGACCTGCAGCACGCGGTTCGGTCCGGCGAGCACGACCGTCACGGGGACGACGTTGCCGGTCGCGTCATAGACGCGCGTGTGTCCGAGTTTTTTTCCTAAAAGTCCGAGTGGCATAAATTGAATCGTTAAAAGTTAAATGGTTATGCCGCGTCAAATTTTGATGGTGATGTCCACGCCGGCGGGCAGATTGAGTTTCTTCAATTCGTCCACGGTCTTGGCGGTCGGGTCGAGGATGTCAATCAGCCGCTTGTGGGTGCGTTGCTCGAAAGTTTCCTGCGATTTTTTGTCCGAGTGCGGCGAGCGCTGGACGGTGAAACGTTCGATGCGGGTCGGCAGCGGGATCGGGCCGGCGACGCGAGCGCCGGTGCGTTTGACGGTGTCCGCGATTTCGCGCGCGGACTGGTCTATGACACGATGGTCATAGGCCTTGAGTCGAATTCGTATGCGTTGTGCAGCCATAGAAAGAACAATTTTATAGTTATGGTTGTGTTAAATTTTTCCGCCTGAACTTTCAAAGCGGACGCGGAATATATCAATTATACTCTTCCGTGCAATGATTTTTTCAAAGAATTTTGCGACGTCCCTCTATGTGCTCGCACTCGTGTAGCGGCGCACAGAAAGTTTCCAGAACCATTCCGAAATCATCGCCCAGACAATTCCCAAGCCGAGCAGCAACAACCACGAACTCGGCAGCGCAGATTTTATCCGCCAGCACGCGCACGGGAACATTTGAGACGAGCAAAACTGGCAGCGCGAACGTGAACACCGCCTTGAACGCGCCGTGAAACGCCTCGTCCGGCATCCGCGCGATATTGAACAGATTGTAATAACCATAAACAATTCCCTGCGCGCGCACCGTCCAGAAGCTGATCGCCGCCAGCATGAACATCAGCGAGTAATGGATCAAAATTCCCACGACGCACAACGCGCTGAAGCCGGCGAGTTGCGCAAACGTCGGATGCAAATTCAATTTCCCCGCCGCGTAGAGCATCACGGCCACGGCGAACAGCGCGTTGACGAACGCGCCCAAATCCACCTGCCGCAGCGAGACGATGAAGCGCGTGTTGATGGGCAGCAGCAGCAGGAAATCCATTTTGCCCGTGCGGACGAGTTCGGATAGGTTCGTGCAGTTCACGAGGAAGAACGCCTGATAGACCTGCTGGATGAAATTGCTCGCGCCGACGAGCAGCACCATCTGCCATTGCGTCCAGGTGCCGACGATTTTGGTCTGCGAAAAAACGACGCTGACGAAACTCAATTGCAAGCCGAACCAGAGCAGTTCCACGATGATCCACAAAAGGAAATTGCCCTTGAACGACATCTCGCGCGCGACGGAATTTTTCCACAGCGCGGCGTAAATGGTGAGGTAGCGTTTGAAATTCATCGTTTTGGCTTAAACTGTCACGACACCAAATCCAGGGCAGGGCCACCTCCTCTTAAATTTACCAATCCAACATTTATTCTCATAAATCGTGGAACGATTTACTATTTCGCTTGGAATCCCGAGCTTTGTCAAACGCTTGCGATTTGTGCCGAATGTGTGGTTTGACATATTATGACTAATTGTAATTTTCGTAATGATTGTGAGATCACTAATCTTAATTTCATAATGATTTTTATTCCCAATCCAAATGGCTCGAAATTCTTTTTCAAATCTATAAGGCCACCGCTTTTTGAACGGGATCATCTCCTCGCAATCATCTATTGCCTCACCAACGGCATCCTGTAGTTTTTTATAAATTACCGAACCAAACCTTACCCCTTCGTTTTTGTTATCGCAGAATAGCTGCTTTTAACAGAGCTGGCGTGATTTGTTCCTCATTAAACAAGGCGATTGTCACAAGGCCAAGTTTAATGCTCTCTGCTCCTTCCGTGACAATAAAGGCACTGCCATCAATTTTTTCCTCCGGCTGCACCTCGGCGGCTTGATTTTGTTGCTTGGAACAACCGGAAAAAATAATGAGACTCGTTAAATAAACTAGAATTTTAGTTTTCAATGCATAGTTCTTACAAAATCATCATTGAAAATACAAGTGCGACATTTTTCATCCGCCGAACGCCGCGTATTTTTTTATGCCGCGCCGCCACATGAAGCGGGCGAGCGCATACATCATCGCCACCCAGAATAGTTGCGTGAGCAGGCCGAACGCGATGCCGTTGCCGGAAACTTTGCCCATGTAAATGCTGATGGGAACGTAAAGCATCGAAGGAAACGGTGTGAATGCGAGCGCGTGCTGAAGCACGGGCGGCAGCATATCCAGCGGGAACATGTGGCCGCTGGCGAGATATTCAAACGCGAACAGGATGAAGATGAACGTGGAGATTTCCAAAATCCAGAACGCGAGCATCGCCATCGAGTAGGACAGGAAAAATTGCAGCAGCGCCGTCAACACGAGTGAAATTGGAAAAGCAATCAGCGACATTCCGCTTGCGGGCGGAACAAAATAATTTTTGAAACAGAAAATAAAAATTCCCAGCGGAATGCACGCCATCGAGATATACGCGATGCGCCCGGAAAAAAACAGGCAGAGCCGATACCAGAGATAATCCACGGGCTTGAGCAGGAACTGGCTGATGTTGCCTTCGCGGATGTCGGCGGCGATCTGCCAGTCGTCTTCGTTCACCGCCGTCAGCACATCCACGATGGCGACCATGATGTAATAAAAAATCATCTGTGCCTCGGTGTAGCCGGAGAGCGAACTGCTGCCGTCCTTTGACGCATAAATCGTGCGCCAGAGCGAGAGCATGGCGAAGAGCGGGATGAAACTGAACAGTGTCCGCGTCAAATAATTGAAGCGATACGTCAGGTTGTTCTGGATCCCGATGCCGATGACGTGCAGATATTTTTTCATTCGCGAATGCGGCTGAAAATCTAGCTGTAAAAAATCGGAATGCGAACGGAAAATTTTTTGTAAAATGCCGGCTGCTCACGGCACGACCAACACCCGGCAGAATCGTTGCGGCGCATCGCCAAGGATATTGGTTTGCGTGATGGTTGAGCCATTCGCCGTTATGTCCGGCGAAACGTTGTTCCAATTAGTGCCATTCAGACTGTCAATGTATTGTTCCCGATATTTGGCTCCGGCAAGCGAACTCCATGTGAGCATGACCATGTTGTTGGTCAAGCTGATTGCAGTAATTATCGGCGGAGTCGGCGGCGTTACTGAAATGGTGACTGTTGCCACAGCGGATGTTGTCTGGCCGTCGGTGCATTGATAGGTGAAAGTGTCTGTCCCGGAAAAATTATTTCCCGGCGTGTAACTAAACCCGCCGTTGTTGGTCAATGTCAAATTGCCGTCGGCGGGCCCGGTTGCCAACACAGCGGTTAAAGGCCCGTTGCCACCCTGATTATTTGCGAGGATTCCAGGTTGTGCCATATTTAAGGTCGTGTTTGTATCCACGTTGTAGGCATCATTATTGGCAAACGCGGAATTATTCACGTTGATGGTTGCCGTCGTCACGCCGGAAGTCGTCTGGCCATCGGTGCATTGATAAGTGAAGCTGTCCGTTCCAATGAAACCATTTGTTGGCGTATAACTGAATCCGCCGTTGTTGGTCAATGTCAAGCTGCCGCCAGTTGGTGCGCTTACAAGGATGGCGGTCAAGTTCCCGTTTCCGACATCGTTGGCCAGAACTCCCGGCGCGGCCACCTGCAGCGTCGTGTTCGTTGCGGCATTGTAGGTATCGTAGTTGGCAATTGAATTGGATGCGCTCACGATCACATTGTCCACCGAGAAAGCGTAAGCTGCGGGCGGCAACGTCCAAAGGTTCAGGCCAATCCCTCCGTTTGCAAACGCGGGCTGTCCATCAATGGAGCCATTATCCGTCACATTCGTCACCAGATTGCCATCGAAATACGCGGAAATGTTATTACCTTGAAATGTCAGCTTCACCGTGTGCCAGTTGACGCCGACTCCCGGCAGGATCATCGTATTTCCCATATTGGTATAGGGCCAAACCCATTGTTCATATTTGAACAAGCGTAACAATGCTGATCCATTAGTTGATGCCGTGAATTGTGTAGATGATTCAGGAGATTCTTCCGGATAAACCCACAAAGCATAGTGCGCTCCGGTCGCCGGGTTCAATCGCCCAAGAATGCCCGCGCTCGCCGCATTGTTCGCGGAAAACCGGATTTGCGCTTGCACCGAATAATTCGTCCAACTGCTGTTCTGATAGTAAGCGTAACCATAGTTGTTGATGGCACTGGTGCCGATCATCAGACTATTGGATATCCCCCAAGATCCCGCTATAGTTGACCCAGTCTCCAACAACCAAGGGAAAATGGCACCGGAATTTCCTGGACGCGCAAAATTATCATAGAAAAGTTCACCCGGCGCCAACAGCATGATAGAGGCGGTTGCAACGCTGGAAGTGTGCGGACCTCTGACTGCCTGATAAATAAAACCATCCACGCCGGTGAAATTGGTTTCTGGCGTGTAGATAAAGGCACCGTTTGCATTCAATGTCACCGTGCCGTTCGTCGGCCCCGTGACTAATGCCACCGTCAAGCCTCCACCAGTATCGTTGGCCAATACGCCCGGCGCAGACACCGAAAATGCCGATCCCGCCGGGGCGATATAAAAGTCATTGTTTGCAGTCTGGCCTTGAACCGAATGAACAGCGCCAATTATACAGAGAACAATAATGACCCACGCTATCGCGCGCGATAGCGCGGTTAAATTATTCATATTTTTGCAAAAAAAATTGCGGCGCAAAACATACGCCATCAGCGGGAACTTACAAGCGGTTCGTCCAAAAAAGTCAAATTGTGCACATCATTCATGTCGGGCAAGGATTCGACCGAAGCCGTGGGGTTTTTTATCATTTCAGTCACGCCGGAGATTTTGACGTAGCTTTGCTGTATTGCCAAAACTTCGTGGATATTTTTTCTCAAGGATTCCAATTCGGTTGAGAGAACTTTTTGTTCATTCGTCAGGTGCTCGGCCAGTTGCGCAATATACGCAGGCAATTTTTGCCCTCTCGGATCGTGCTTCATGAAGTCGCCCAAATCCGCAGTGTGCTCGCGTATCAACGCGCCGACGCGGACCACATTGGCAATTTTGGATTGTTTCACATGGTCAAAAACCAAACTTGCGGAGATGTTGACGCTCTGGAGCATGTTGCCCACGTTATGCAATACTTTGATGGCTATCTCTGCCATTCCCGCCTGACGGGAAGCGACAAGGAGTTCCTTGTGTGTCTTTTCGATTTCCGTCTCCATTCGTTTGCGCTGCTCAATTTCCGATTGCAATTCCTCAATGGCTTTAGTCAGGTGCGCCGTTTTTTCTTTGACTTGTGATTCCAATTCACCGCGTAAATTTTTTTCCATTTGTTCCATCCGCAAACGTTCTTTGAGCAAGGTTTCGATGTGGGTCATGCCCGTCAGCAACATCAGCGAAATGAGCGAATATACCACTTCGATCTTTACTCCAAACTCTGCGCCGTCATTGGATGGCATCAAGGATTGAACCAGGTGAAGTATTGCCAGAAGCGAAAATGCCCCGAACAGCGACCAGCCCACGCGCGTCGTCCCAAAAAGCCGGTTCAATCGCAATGCGTAGCCGGCAACGACGAATTGCAGCGCACCGGCCGTGAAACTCATAACCTCATGAAAATTCAAAGTCATAGAAGCCTCCTTTGCATGAACGATACAAAACGTCGCGTTCTAAAATTTGATTGCGTCCACAATTCAGACGATTCGTGTCCTGATTGTGAGCACGTTGCTTCTTATCGTTGGTCTGTATAATAAGCACAGTTCTGACAAAGCATTTGCAGAGCCAAAATAATCACCCGTTTTTCAAAACTTTCCCGCTTGAAATTTTGTTTGCCGATTTTTTTTCACTACGCTAGTGTCCGCGCAAGGTCGGACGCAAACCGGCTGATTAAGGAAGCCAAGCATTAAAACCTATAATGAAAAAACCACTGACGGGCGCTGAATTGAATGAATTGGTCGCGGGTCTGAACAAGTTGTCGCGCAATCTCTGGTGGTGCTGGGATCAGGAGGCGCAGGATTTGTTTCAGGAACTTTCGCCGCGCGGCTGGCAGAATCTTTTTCACAACGCCGTCGCCGTTTTGCGCGAAGTGTCGGAATACGAACTGCGCGTGCATCTGCAGGACGCGGATTTTGAGCAACGCGCGCGCGCGGTGCTGCACGATTTCGAAGCCTACCTCACCGACCAAAACACCTGGGGCCACCAGCACGCGCCGCAATTGCACAAAAATCCCGTCGCGTATTTTTCCGCCGAATTTGGTTTTCACGAATCGCTGCCGATCTCGGCGGGCGGCCTGGGCATTCTCGCGGGCGACCACGCCAAATCCGCGAGCGACCTCGGCCTCGGTTTTGTCGGCATCAGTTTGTTTTATCGCGAAGGTTATTTTCAGCAGGCGATTGACTCGAACAACTGGCAGACGGAATTTTACAATCCTGTTGACCCGCAGAACGTGCCGCTCGAACCGGTGCTGGACGCCAAGGGCGAGCGCGCTGGTCTGCAGCGTGGAAATCGGCATGAACCGTGTCGTCTTTCAGGCCTGGCGCGTGAACGTCGGCCGCGTGCCGGTTTATTTGCTGGACACGAACCTGCCCGGAGAACGAGCAGCATTTCCGCGATCTGACGCCGCGCGTTTATGGCGGCGACAGCACCACGCGCATCATGCAGGAAATTCTGCTGGGCATCGGCGGCGTGCGGTTGCTGCGCGCGCTGGGCGTTGAGCCGTCGGTCTTTCACATGAACGAAGGTCACGCGGCGTTTCTGACGCTGGAATTGATCCGCGAAAAAATGGCCGCCGGCGAAAACTATTGCCGACGCGCTTGCCGCAGACAAAGGCGCAATGTCATTTCACCACGCACACGCCGGTCGAGGCCGGGCACGACCGTTTCACGCCGGACTTGATGGATTATGCGCTGCAGCGTTATCGCGCGCAACTGCCCGTGCCGTTCGATGGACATTCTTGGCGCTGGGCCGCGTGAATCCGCAGAACGCGCAGGAACCGTTTTGCATGACCGTGCTGGCGCTGAAACTTTCGCGCGCCGCCAACGGCGTCAGCGAATTGCACGGCCAGGTCAGCCGCCACATGTGGCAGTCGCTTTATCCCGGCATGCCGGTAGACAAAGTTCCCATCGGCCACATCACCAACGGCATCCATCTGCTCGGCTGGATGAAAGGCACGGTGCGCCAATTCTGGCGGAAAAAATTGACGGATGGCGGCAACGGCGCCGGCGAAAATGTGGCACGAAAAATTCGGCGCACGACTGGGCGGCGGCGGTTCAACTCCTGCGAATTCTGGGAAAAGATGGCCGACCCGGCGTTTGTTTCCGACGAGGAACTCTGGGCGTTGCGTTACAAACTGCGGCGCGAATTGATTGAATTTGCCCGCCGCCGTTTGCTGCTTCAAAACCAGCGCGTTGACGCCAGGGCGATTTCATCCGTTTCGACCATTTGCTGAATCCCGACGCGCTGACCATCGGCTTTGCGCGCCGCTTTGCCACCTACAAACGCGCGCCGCTGATTTTCCAGCAGTTCGACAACATCGTGAAACTTGTGCAAGGACAAGCAGCGCCCGGTGCAATTTATTTTTGCCGGCAAAGCGCATCCGCGCGACGACGACGGCAAACGCTTCATCCAGCAGATCATTCATTTGAGCAAACACAGCGAACTCGCGGGCAATCTCGTGTTCATCGAAAATTACGACATCCACGTCGCGCGGCAGATGGTCGCCGGCTGCGACATCTGGCTGAACAATCCGCGCCGCCCGCTCGAAGCCTCCGGCACCAGCGGCATGAAGGCGAGTTGCCACGGCTGCATGAACTTGAGCATCCTCGACGGCTGGTGGCGCGAAGGTTACGACGGCACGAATGGCTTTGCCATCGGCGGAGATTCGCAACCCAACAACGTCGACGAACAGGACCGCGTGGACAGCGCGAACCTTTACAAAACACTCACCGAACAGGTCGTTCCGATGTTTTTCGACCGCGACGAACAAGGCATTCCGCGCAATTGGATTCAGCGCATCCGCCGCGCGATGGTCACGCTCGTGCCGCAATTCACCACCGACCGCATGGTCAAGGAATACGCGGAAAAATATTATTTAATGAAATAGCGAAGCGATTTCAGTTCTTGAATTTCATTCCGGCGCGCGTAAATTCTCCGCCGCAAATGAATTACAAAATTTCTAAAGCCGCCGCATCGCTGTCGCCGTCACTCACGCTTGCCATTGACGCAAAAGCCAAGGCGATGAAAGCCGCGGGCGAAGACGTCGTCGGTTTCGGCGCGGGCGAACCGGATTTCGACACGCCGCAGCATATCAAAGACGCCGCGGCCAAAGCGCTCGCCGCCGGTTTCACCAAATACACGCCGAGCAGCGGCATTCCCGAATTGCGCGAAGCCATCGCCGCAAAATTCAAACGCGAGAACGGCCTGACTTACAAGCCGTCGCAAATCATCGTGTAGCTGCGGCGGCAAACATTCCTGCTACAACGTCATCCTCGCGACATGCGAAGCGGGCGACGAAGTCATCATTCCCGCGCCGTATTGGTTGAGCTATCCCGGAAATGGTCAAACTCGCGGGCGCGAAGCCGGTGATTTTGCAGACGAGCGACAAAACGGAATTCAAAGTCACGCCGGAACAATTGCGCGCCGCCATCACGCCGAACACGCGGCTGTTCATTTTGAATTCGCCGAGCAATCCGACCGGCAGCGTTTATACGCCCGAAGAAATCAAGGCGCTCGGCGACATTTGCGTGGAGAAAAACGTGCTCATCATGAGCGACGAGATTTACGAGCACTTGCTTTACGACGGCGCGAAAGTAAAAAGCGTCGCCAGTTTTTCGCCGGCGCATTTCGAGCACACGATCATCGTCCACGGTTTTGCGAAAGCGTGGAGCATGACCGGCTGGCGGCTTGGTTTTCTCGCCGCGCCGGAGCCGATTGCCAAGGCGATTGACGCCGTGCAATGCCACAGCACGAGCAATCCGTGTTCGTTCGCGCAAAAAGGCGGCGTCGAAGCGCTCAACGGCCCGCAGGATCATCTGCCGAAATGGCTCGCGGAATTCGACAAACGCCGCCGCTACGCGCACACGAAATTGAATTCCATTCCCGGAATTTCCTGCGTGAACGCGAAAGGCGCGTTTTATTTGTTCCCGAACATTTCCAAGACCGGCCTCAAGTCTGCCGACTTCTGCGCGAAATTGTTGGAAGCGGAAAAAGTCGCCGCCGTTCCCGGCATCGCGTTCGGCGCGGACGATTACATCCGTTTGAGCTACGCGACGGGCATGGCGAACATCGAAAAAGGTTTGGAACGAATCGAAAAATTCTGCAAAAGCCTTGTCAAATAGGCTGTTTCTTCGCAGTGAAAAAGTTGTGAAGAAAATGTGAATAGAACTTCACCTGTTCGTCACACGGACGTAACGTGCTTAAATTAGTGTTTCGTTGTCCGTGAAAAAAATCCTTATATTGACCGCTGGATTCGGTGACGGGCACAACGCCGCCGCACGCAGTTTGCGCGACGCGATTGAAATGCTCGACGAGGACGCGCGCGCCGAAGTCGTGGATTTGTTCGCCGACAGCTACGGCGCGTTCAACACCTTCGCCAGAAAAAGCTACCTCGGCATCGTGCAATACGCGCCGAAACTCTGGGGCGGAATTTATTCGATGCTGGAACATCCATTCGTCGAGAAACAACTCGGCGGTTTCACGCGCCTGCAAAACACTCTGGAAAAAATCCTCGCCGAGACGCAGCCGGATTGCGTCGTCTCCACTTATCCGGTTTATGGCCACGTCATCAAAAAGATTTACGCCAACCACCACGAGCGGCCATTCAGCTTCATCACCGTCGTCACGGATTCCATCACCGTCAACTCCTCGTGGTTCCGCGCGCCAAGCGATTTTTTCTGTGTCGCCAACGACGAGACGGCGGAGGTTTTGAAAAAAGGCGGCGTCGCCGAAGAGCAAATCAAGGTTCTCGGATTTCCCGTCAGCCCGCTGTTCGCGGAAAATCCAAATGATTTGCCCGCACCAGTCGCCGACGAACCGCGCCGCGTGCTTTACGTCATCAACACCGGCAAGAAAAAAGCGGGCAAGGCGATTGACCGTCTGCTCGAAATTGACGACGTGCATTTGACCATCACGGCGGGACGTGATCCCGAATTGCGTGCGGAACTCATCGAACGCACGCGCAAGTTTGAAGACCGCGTGAAAGTCCTCGGCTGGACGAACCAGATGCCTGAACTGATGATGTCGCATCATCTCATCATCAGCAAAGCCGGCGGCGCGACGGTGCAGGAGGCCATTGCCGCGCGGCTGCCCGATGATTGTCAATCAAGTCATTCCCGGCCAGGAAGAAGGCAACGCGGAATTGATTTGGCATTGCGGTCTCGGCGCGATCGCGGAAAAAAACAAGGAAGTCGCCGAGCTTGTCGAAAATGCCTTTGCCAAACGCGCCGAGCAATGGAACGAATGGCGTGCGAACTTGAAAAAAGTCAGCAAACCAGATGCAGCGCGCGACATCGCGGAATTGATTTTGGAAGAATCCGACCACGACAAACCTGGACGCAAATCCGTAAAACTTTTTGAGACCGCGCCCGCGCGTGTCATGCGTCCCGCGCCAGCGACGAACGGAAACGGCGAGCATCGCGCAAATGTTGCTTTGCGATTTTCACATCCACACGAATTATTCCGACGGCAAATTATCCGTGCCGGAAATAATTGATTTTTACGGCGAGCGCGGATTCGATTGCATCTGCATCACCGACCATTTGGCCGACCCGAAACGGTTGATCGGAAAATTATCCGAGCTGGCGAACATGACGCTCGGCGCAGGATCAAGTTGGCGAATATTTTGCCGTCATCGAGCGCGAACGCCAGCGCGCATGGCGGCGTTACAAAATGCTCGTGATGACGGGCATCGAATTCAACAAGGACGGCTACACCAAAAAAACTTCCGCGCATCTGCTCGGCATTGATTTGAAGTCGCCGATTGATGCGTCGCTCGACATTCCCGAAATCATCGCGAAAATTCATGCGCAAGGCGGACTGGCCGTTGCCTCGCATCCGCACATCATGAAAAGCGAATGGGGCAAGAACACGCTTTATCTCTGGGAAAACCAGGAAAAATTCGCGCCGCTGCTCGACGCGTGGGAAATCGCCAATCGCAATAATATTTTCAACGACATCGGCCTGAAACGATTGCCGTTCATCGCCAACAGCGATTTCCACAAACCGAAACATATTTACTCGTGGAAAACGCTTGATCCATTGCGAGAAAGATTACGAAGCCATCAAGGATTGCATCCGCCGCAACGAACACGTCGCCATCACGCTTTACCGCGACTTCGCCAATGCTCCCGCCAATCAAGCGCGGCACGGATTTGATTCGCCCATGCCCGCCGCTCATTATTTTAATGAACAGTTGCCTTTGCACACAATCAATGGCTGATTGGATTGGCATTGCGAAATTTTAATCAAAATCGCCTCACGAATTCCCGGCTCGCCATGTTCGTTCCGTTTGGTTAAATTTTCGTCGCCATGGTAGCACTGCCAAAACCCGATGTGATTCTCACCCATGAAAGCGATCTTGATGGATTGCTTGCGGGCGCGCTGCTGCAAAAGCTCGCCAAAAAACTTTTCGGCACGGAGACACCGCTCGAGGCGCATCATTACAATTTTTGGAAACAACGCGAACTGCGCGAACGCGCCGCGTGGGTCACGGATTTCACTTTCGAACTGCGCATGGACAGGGAGGATTGGGTCGTCATTGACCATCACGTCACCGAAGTCGCGCCAAAAAATGCGCGCCTCATCCATGATGTGAACAAATCCGCCGGACTTCTTTGCTACGAACTTTGCAAGGAACACGACATCAGTTCGCCCGCGCTCGACCGGCTCGTGCATTTGAATAATGTCGCCGACTTGTTTCTCGAAGATGATCCCGATTTCGTCATCGCCTGCGATTACGCGAACCTCGTCAAAATTTATCAGTTCTGGAATTTATACACGCTCATCGGCGGCGACATTGAAAAACTTCTCGACCATCCGCTGCTCGAAGTCATGGCCGTCAAACGGCGCGTAGAAAATCCAATCGGCTTCGAGTGGAGCAAAAAAAACATCACGGAAATCAGTCCGACCATCGGCTTCGTGGACACCATCATCGGCAACAACAACCTCATCATTCACCAATTGCTCGAACAGCAGGCCACAAAATACTCCGTGCTCGTGACATTATTCCGACGCGGCAACGCCGTTTTCGCCAGCTTTCGCAGCCGCAACGGCGAGGCGCTCAAAACGGCGGAAAAATTTCAAGGCGGCGGTCACGCCAACGCCGCCGGCGCGATTCTGCCCAAATCCGTCCGCAATGTTCCTGATGGCGTGGAATATCTGCGCCAGATTTTGAACATCAAAAATGAGACGCAACAGGCGCGACTCAACAGCCTGGAAAATTTATTTGCAGAAATTGAAGCCGAAAAGCGATGACTGCTGTAAGGGTCGCTTTCCTGTTGCAGTCAGTCTTCGCCATTCAATATAAATCCACCAGATCCACCGGGCGATCCAACATTACCCGGTGCAATTGTTAAAGTCCCTTTTCCGGATGAACTCAAGCTGCCAGAAACGACAAAAGGAGTATTTTGATAAGTTCCTTCACCCGTGGCGTCTGTAACTTTACTTGAATTGGTTTCTTTATTGCTCTGTTGAAAACATCCGTGACTGCATGGGTTCGCCTAACGGCGGAGAGTGTAAGCCAGCACTTTGAAGGCGGCTTCGGCCAGCAGCTGGCTCGGTTTGCGTGAGGTCAGGGTCGAACCCATCGTCCGTTTGAGCCCGCTAAAAAAGGATTCCACCGCCCACCGTGAACCATAACCTTTCCGTGCCAGATACTTTTTACTCATCTGGCTCCGCCAAAAGCCACCGCGGGTTCCATCCGCCCGTTGTCTGGCCGGTTTGATCACGCTTTCCGCGCCCCAGTCCAGCCGGCACTGGTCATGCACCCATTCCGCATCGTAACCCGCATCGGCATACAACGTCGCCGGCAGCGTCGCTTTACTGGCCTTGGTCATCAACTCCTTGGCCTGGCTCTTGTCATTGCCCGGCCCCCAGCCCAACACCAGGCTCAGCGGCAGCAAACTCCCGCACAGCACAATCGTGGACACCTTCACCCATTTGCGCCGCGTCCGGCCCGCCCGGCTTTGAAAATGCGCGCTGGCCGTGGTCGTCTCCAAACCCGTCGCATCCATCGCCGCCGAAGTTTTGGCAAATTTCGACGCGCCCGCCGCCCGCCCAATCGTCCGGATCATCGCATCGGCGATCGCCAGCACCTGGCTGCGGGCGCTGAACTTCTGGAGCGTCGTGTAATGCGGCAGCTTGTCCGCCATGCCCAACGCTGCCCGCAAGTTCGGGCTGACGGACAGCAACTCCAACACGCCCCGGTAGGTGGTCTTCAAATACGCCCGCAAAATCAGGCACGCCATCAGCTGCCGCTGCGTGAAATCATGCCGGCTACGCGCCGACCCATAATCGGCCAGATGCTTCCCGCCAAGCTTCATCGCCAGTTCCGCCACCCGTTCCACCGTCGTCTTGCTTTTGCCTTTCACTTGCATCCAACCACAGACGCACCAGAAATTAAAAGGTTTCTACAAAGCATTTCCCTGTCTATGACCTGAAAAGGTTCAACACCTATACCAACATACACCAACTGCGCACCGGGGGGAAAACTGTTTGAGGTAAAATTTCCCTCCGCAAATTCATCCTGGGCCAGCCATGCGAGGATTTGTTTTATGTTAATCGTGCGTTTCACAGACGCTGTTGTGTTGACGGTGCCATTGTCACTAGGATTGCCTTGCATCGAAACGGTTGCAGTAATCGAAAGAACATTTGTCAGTTGTGCCCGAAGGCTGGCAGCAAAAGTTAAAAACACCAACACAGTGGCGCCTGCAACGATTTTAATTTTAAGTTTCATTTTTGACCACCTTATCCATTGGTTTGTTTCAAGCCCGCTTCGCATAAAATCATAAGCAAGAATACGTTAAACGTCAAGCTGGATGTAGACATATCAATGAACGAATCGTTTCAGGCGTTTTTGGTTTTGAGGAAACATTTTCTACCAATCAACCAGTCGAGCGAAAAAATGCCCGCGCCAAATGCCAGAACTGTCAACGTCATTAGCAAAAACGGGAACGGCGCGGCCCCAACAAATTTGTCCGAGTCGGAAAAAATGGATTTCAGCGCGTCCGAATCCGCAGTGACATAAGCGATGACCATGTTGAACGCGAGCGCGAACGCGACGAGCCGCGAGCCGAGTCCCGCCATCAGCAGCAGCCCACCAAAACATTCCATGACGGCGACGATCCAGGCGTTCGCTTCCGGCATCGGAATGTTCAATGACTTGAAAAAATTGAACGACATGGTCGATGTTCTGCAATTTACCTTTGCCCGTTTGAAAAAACTGCCAGCCCCAATAAAGCCGGATTGCCAGCAGGAATGGCGATTGCAAAAAGGCCGCAGTTTTGACAAAGAGCCGGTAAAATTTTTCGGGAATTTTCATGATTTTATTTTGCCGAATTTTTCAAACCGCAAAACCAGCCGAGCGCTGCCCAGCTTGAAAACCATTTTTGATTGTCTCGCCGAGATTGCCGGGAATTTTCAAGTCCGGCCAATTCCGCGCAGGCTTTTTCCAAAGTCGCGCCGTTTTGCAACGCGGACAAAAGCCGGAATTGTCCCGGCTCCAGCCGTTTGTAATAAACCAAATCCTGATAACGATGCACGGCCAGAAAATTTGTTTTGCGTTTCAGTCGCGTGCGCAATTTGCGTTTTTTTGCGCCGCTGGTTTTGTTCCATCGCGTTGCTGGCCTCGCTGCGCAAGCCGGAATTTTTTTTCAGTTCGATCAGAAAATCGTCCACTTCGTTTTCCAATTTCAACAGCGTCAAATGCGGCTGCAATTGCAAGCGGATTTTCGCCGCGTCCAAGCCGATCAAATCGTCAGTCTTGAGCGGCGGTTTGGCTTCGTTGTCGAAGGCTTCCATGTGCGCCCATTCCAGCCGCGCCATGTCGAGGGCGAGTTGTCGGATGCGGCGAAGTCCAGCGCGGATTCGCCTCCAGAAATTTCACCAGCCGCGAGCCGAGATTGCGCAGCGTGTAAGATTGCGACGGATATTTTGCGAGATAAGCGTCGGCCAGCCGCTCGAATTTTTTGTCGCCGAGAATCGCGCGCAGGCCGGGATAATCCTCGTAAAAACAATCGCGGACGCGAAACCAGTATTGCCGGTTGTAAATTTCCAACCGCTCGAAAGAAGTCAGCCGGTCGTTCGGCTTGATGAAACTTTCCGCGATTTTTTTTGTCGGGCGGCCATCGATCCATTTGCGCTGCATCGCGTCGCCGCGAGCGAGCGGACGCATGACGGCGCGTGGCCATGAGCCGTTGCAACTCGTGAAATTCGCGCTTCGTCTGGCGATTAGGCTGGTGGCAATTTCGTTTTCAAGGCGTTTGAGAAATTTATTCGGCTTTGAGCGCTTCATCGTGGACTTCGTCGAAACGACGGAATCCGGTCGTCCCATTCCAGCAGCGTGGCGGTTTTGCCGGTGCGCTGGATGGCGCGCTCGTAAAGTTTCCAGACCGGATCAATCACCGGATGGTCGTGCGTGTCGAAAATGTATTTCTCGAAATTTGATGTGGCCGGCGATGTGGATCTGCGCGACGCGATGCGCGGGAATGCCGTTCACATAATCGAACGGATTGAAATTGTGATTGTGCGACGAGACATAAATGTTGTTCACGTCCAGCAGAATTCCGCAATCGGCGCGCTCGACGACTTCGTTGAGAAATTCCCACTCGGTCATTTCCGAAACGTGAAATTCGGCGTAGCTGCTGACGTTTTCGACGCAGATCGGCACTTCGAGAAAATCGCGCGCCTCGCGGATGCGTTGCGCGGTGACTTTCGCGGCGGCAAAGGTGTAAGGCATCGGCAGCAAATCGTGCGTGTAACGGCCGTCCACGCTGCCCCAGCAAAGATGGTCGGAAAGCCACGGCGTTTTGGTGCGTTTGACCAGGCGCTTGAGTTTTTTGAGATGCTCGCGGTTCAATTTTTCCGCCGAGCCGAAATACATCGAGACGCCGTGCTGCACGACGCGGTATTGTTCGAGGATTTGGTCCAGCACCTTCAGCGGACGCCCGCCGTCGCACATGAAATTTTCCGAGATGATCTCAAACCAATCCACCGTCGGCTTCTTCGACAGAATGTGCTCGTAATGCGGCACGCGCAGGCCGATGCCGATGCCGTAATCGGTGAAATTGTTGAAAGCGTTGGCGGGCATGATTAAAAAATCAAAGAGTGAAACTTTTGCGGTCTCACTCTTTGAAATGAATTTGTTGAACAAACAATTTTGGAATTCAGCGATTTGCAACTGCCCTTGGTGTTGCAGCCGCCTTTGCCGGAACAACTGTTCTTGCCTTTGTCGGCACCGCAACCGCCCTGCCCTTTGCAACTATTTTTGCCCGCGCAATCGTGCTTGCCCGTGTCGCCGCTCGGCGCGTTCGTGCCGGCGGGCGCGTTGGTGCTGTCTTGCGCGAGGGTTTTGACCGCAAAACCCGTCATCAAGCCAGTGACCGCTGCCGCAACAAGTAATGTTCTTTGTGTTCTGCTCATAATGTTCATTCGGTTTGAGTTATTCTGGCATCATGCGCCAACTGCTCGCACGCCAAAATCAATCAGTTCGGAACTGATTATGACTGTTAGATACGCAACCCCGCCATTTGTTCAAGCAAAAACGCGCGCGAATTTTCGTCGTTGCTCCGGGCGCGTTTAATTTTTAGCATGATAAAAATATGGCTGACTCTTCGCGTGCTGACGGTCGTCTTGCAAACCAACTTCGCCCGCTGCGTTTTCAAAACCACATCGCGCCGTACGCCACCGGCTCCACGCTCATCGAATGGGGCAACACGCGCGTCATCTGCGGCGTGACCGTCGAGGAATCCGTGCCGCGCTGGATGAAGGAACAAAAAGTCTCCGGCGGCTGGCTCACGGCGGAATACTCGATGCTCCCCTACTCCACTCTGGAACGCAAACCGCGCGACATTTCAAAAGGAAAACTGGACGGCCGCTCGTCGGAAATCCAGCGGCTCATCGGCCGCTCCATTCGCGCGGCGATTGACCTGGAAAAAGTCGGCGCGCGGACGATTTGCGTGGACTGCGACGTCTTGCAGGCCGATGGCGGCACGCGCACCGCCGCCATCACCGGCGCGTTTGTCGCGCTTTCGCTCGCGGTGAAAAAATTGATTGCCGAGAAAAAAATCTTGGAGAATCCGATTTTGAAACCCGTCGCTGCCGCGAGCGTCGGCATCGTGAACGGCCAGCCGCTGCTGGATTTATGTTACACCGAAGACGTCGCCGCGACAGTGGACATGAATCTGGTGATGAATTCCGCCGGAGAATTCATCGAACTCCAAGGCAGCGGCGAGGAAGCTACGTTCACCGAATCCCAACTCGCCGATTTGCTCGCGCTCGGCAAATCCGGCATCCGCGAATTGCTGGTCGCGCAGGAAAAAGCGCTGATGTAAATTCACCATGTCGTCTTCCAAATCCTTGCGGCAAAAAGTCAAATCATCGCAGCCGACACGCCTGCTGCTCATTCGTCATGCCGAAGTCGAACTGCGCTATCAAAGTGTTTTCGGCGGGCGCATTGACATGAATCTTTCTAAACGCGGCCATGTGCAGGCGAAAACGCTCGCGAAATTTCTGCGCGACAAAAAATTTGACGCCATTTATGCCAGCCCGATGAAGCGTGTGCAGCAAACTTTCGCGCCGTCGCGCAAACATCATCCGGTCAAGCCGATCATTTTTCCCGACCTTGCGGGAAATTGATTTTGGCGACTGGACGGGATTCGGCTGGGACACTGTGCGCGAAAAATTCGGCATCCAGCCTTACGAATGGCTCGACAAAATCGAACTCGGCGTCGTGCCGAATGGCGAAAGCACCGTGCATTTCCGCAGGCGTGTCGAACCTTGCCTGCGCGAAATCATCCAAAAAAATCGTGGCAAAACAGTCGCCATTTTCTGTCATGGCGGCGTCATCCGCATGATGCTCGCACTCCTGCTCGACATGCCACTGCCGAAAACCGCTGCGTTTGAAATCGAATACACCAGCGTCACGCAAATCGCGATGCACCCGCACTTGAACGAAATTGAATTGCTCAATTTCACGCCATGGCGCGATTTGGCCGCATGAAACAAAAACCGCTTTGGCGAATTTCCGTCGCCACGACGCTCGAAGCCGAGGATGCGGTGGAGGAATTGCTCGGAATGATTTTTAATCGCAGCGCTTCGTCTTATTCCAATGTTCAAACGCAAACGATCGTCATTTCAGTCTTCTGCGAATCAAAGCCGACTGAAATTGTTCGCAAAGAAATTTCCGCCGGACTTAATCGAATCAACAATTGCGGATTAAAAATCGGCTCGGGGAAAATCGTAATTACCAAAATACGCCGTGAAGATTGGGCGGAATCATGGAAACGACATTTCAAGCCAATTGAAATCGGCGGTTCATTGCTCGTCAAACCGAGTTGGAGCAAAAAAAACCCGCGAAAAAATCAAGCAGTCGTCGTGCTTGATCCCGGATTAAGTTTCGGCACCGGCCAGCATCCGACGACGGCTTTTTGCCTTGAAGAAATCGTCAAACGCCGGAACAAAAGGCCGACAATCCTTTTTGGATCATCGGCACTGGTTCGGGAATTCTGGCGATTGCGGCGGCAAAGCTCGGCTACAACCCGGTTCGTGCCATTGATTTTGATCCTCGAAGCCGTTCGCGTCGCGCGGGCGAATGCACGCGTGAACGGCATTTTGAAAAAAATCAAATCATTTGCGACGACGTGACCCGATTTCCAACGAGGCCGAAGGAACAATTTGATCTGGTCTGCGCGAACTTGATTTCCAATCTGCTCATCGCGGAGCGAAAACGAATTGTCGAACGCAGTTGAGACGCGGCGGAACACTGGTGTTGGCGGGAATTTTGAGATCGGAATTTTCACAAGTGCAAATGGCTTTTGAAAATTTGGGATTGAAATTGGCTTCGGCAAAAAGTGAAATGAATGGCGTTCAGGTTCGTTTGTTTTGCGTAAAAAAATTTTTGAACGAATGACGTCGATGTGCGCGTCTTATGTGTGACGATTGAGAAACGGTTCTGAAACAAGTTTGGCGACGGTTGGCATCATTTACGCTGTAATGAGGTAGGAGAAAGGAAATGAGCTATGATGAAAACAATGGAAGCCATCAGCGAGGCGGTCCGCAATCCAAAACATCCGTTCCGCAAAAGCGGAACATCAACCCAAAAAATCGCTGAAAAACCGTTACGAGCGCCGAAAAATCAAAGAATATCTGCACCTTGGAGATTGGCTGGCCGAAGAATTGGCGTAAGTCCAGATTTTTTCAAGCTGTTCAAAAAGTGCCAGCTTGTTTCGCTAAGACGCAACTGGTTCGCAGGAAAAATCACCGCTGGCAATCCGGGCAGATTCCAAAAAATTCCAGTTTGTGCGTGACGGCTTTGAACCCGTTTTTTGCGGCGATGCGCTTCTCGATTTTTTCCGGAAAACATTCTTCAATCTCCACGACTTCCGAACAATTGCGTGCAAACCAGATGATGGTGATGGCCGTCGTCATTTTCGCCGACGAGTTCAAACCGCGCCGCGCCATCGCCGAAATCAAACCGCTTCACCATGCCCATTTTTTCGAGCAGGTGCATGGAACGGTAAATCGTCGCCAGGTCGCAACTGCCTTTTGGCATTTCGGAGAAAATTTCCTTGTTCGTCAGCGGATGCGGATGCGCGCGCAAAATTTCCAGAATCGCCGCGCGCGGGCCGGTGATTTTGCGCGACTGCCCGCGCAGACGGTTTGTCAGCGCGGACATTTCCTGTCGCTTGTGCGAATGTTTGTGCGCGTGCGGTTTCATTTCGATTCGAAAATTACACCGGCAGTTCACGAAAGCAAGTCTCATTGCAAATCGTTTGCGAATTAAAACCAAAAAAGCGGCGTGTCAATTGACCGCCGCTTCAATTCACGATTGCAAAGATTACTTCATCAGCAGCATCTGGCGCGCGCGCTTGATGGCGTTCGTCAGGCGGCGCTGGTAATGCGCGGGCATGCCGGTGTATTTGCGCGGCAGGATGCGGCCCTGGTCGGTGACATACTGGCGGAGCAAGTTCGTGTTCTTGAAATCCAGCGCGTCCTCGGTGAAGTCAATCTTCGGCTTCGGGCGCGGCGTGCGGTTCTCCGTCGGGCGGCGGTTGCCGCGCTTGTCTTTTTCGGTGTTCGTCTTGCGGGGCATAATTATTTGATCTCCTTATGCAGGGTGTGGCGGCGCAGAGCCGGATTGTACTTTTTGATTTCCAGTTTTTCCGTCTTCAATTTTTTGTTGCGCGTGGTGGTGTAGCGCGAGGGCGACTTGCCTTCCTTGCGCGCTTCGCGTGCATTCGATGGTGATGATTTCGCGTGCCATAAATTATTCCTTTTCCTTTGACGGCTTTTGCTTCTTCCGGCTGTTCGTCGTCGTCCGTTTCAACTTCCGTGACGCCGACGTTGTCAACCGTGCCGAGCGCGCCGAGGCGGCGCTGACTCAACGCGCCGTCGCGTTCCAATTGCGCCTGCGCCTCCACCGTGAAACGGGTCCAGGGAATCGCTTCCAGCCGCGCGCTTGGGAATGGTCTTGCCGGTCAATTCGCAGATGCCGTAGGTTTTTTTCTCGATGCGCTTGAGCGCTTCCTCGATTTCATAAACCGCGTCCTGGTCCGCCGAGAGCAGGCTCAACGCGAAATCGCGGTCAAAATTATCCGTGCCGGAATCCGCCATGTGCAGGCTGTAACCGGGCATTTCCTGGGCCGATTCCTTGGCCAGGCCGCTCATCTGGCGCAAGCAACTGTTCGCGCAATTCCAGCAGATGGTTGTAAATACTTCTGCCATTCGCGCCTTGATTTTCTTCGCGTCAACGGCGGTGCACGTTGGCTTTTGACACCGGACGGCCCAGAATGGACGCCGAAGTGGCGGACGCCTGCGATTTGCCGCGCGGCGGCGGACTTTTTAATTTCCTTTTTCTTCGCTGTCACAACATTAAAATAATTTTCGGCAATAATGCCGGTTCGTCAAGAGCGCGGGAATCTAGCAGACAAAATTAAATACGCCACACAAATTTTCAAAAAATTCTCTGACGGCCAATGAAGCGATTTCAGCGCTATAGGAATGAAAACTGGCAATGGTTCACGATTTAACTGTGGCGAAAATTGTGGAGACAAGTCGCATTAAAATCACACCTTTCACCGCAGCCAGCGAGAGCAAATTCAATTTTCGAGGTAAGCAGCAGATGGCCGTTGTATTTTATCATCGCAGTCTTGTGGCGTGGAAATGGTGGAATGACACGACGATAAAATAATCCCTCACCAATCCAGCAGGACAACACCCAACCGGCGGCAAATAAAATCATTCCCGGATTGCGTTGGTGATATATCTGTATTTTAATTCGTTAT
The DNA here is from genome assembly GCA_963746345.1 of uncultured Verrucomicrobiae bacterium. GTDB lineage: Bacteria > Verrucomicrobiota > Verrucomicrobiia > Limisphaerales > UBA11358 > UBA11358. The sequence continues at coordinate 108,178 of CAVVAN010000004.1, read as the reverse complement.
GACCCACATGCAAAACTGCCGAAAAATAGTTGTTTTGTTGTTAACATTTATCTCCATGGTTGCCCCTATCGCAACCCATGCCGAAACCCTGCGTCCACCATCGGTGCCTTTGGTGGCGTGCGATCCTTACTTCAGCATCTGGTCGCCGGCGGATAAGTTGACCGACGCGGACACGACGCATTGGACGGGCAAAGCGCAACGGCTCATCAGTCTGGTGCGGATTGATGGAAAAACGTTCCGGCTCATGGGCGCGGAACCAGCGGAGGTTCCGGCGCTGCCGCAAACCAAGCTTGAAGTTTTGCCGACGCGGACGATTTATACGTTTGGTGGCGCGGACATTCAGCTCACGCTCACGTTCATGACCGCCGACCTGCCGGAAGATTTGAATGTGCTGTGCCGGCCAGTCACCTATCTGACTTGGCAGGCGCAATCCACGGATGCGCAGAAACACAAGGTGTCGGTTTATCTTGATGCCAGTTCGGAGATTGCCGTCAACACGCCGAACCAGCCAGTCAATTTCCAAAACGCCGATGTTTCGGGAATTAAAGCCTGGCGCGTGGGTTCGGTGGAACAACCGGTTTTGCAGAAAAAGGGTGACGACCTACGGATTGATTGGGGCTATTTTTACGTCGCCATGGCCAAAGACAAGCGCGCTGGTTCTGCCGTCAATTCTGCTGAAGCCGCGCGCGCTGAATTCATTGCGAATGGCAGTTTGCCCAAACCCGCCAGCGAAGCATCGTTGCAAAACAGCGCGCGAAATGATTCCGTGATCGCCTTCACGGTGAATCTTGGAACCATTCAGGCGAAACCGGTTTCCTGCTGGCTCATGCTGGCGTATGACGATCTGTATTCTATCCAATACATGAAGAAGAATCTGCGACCGTATTGGCGGCGCAACGGCTGGGAAGCGGCGGATCTTTTGAAAGCGGCGGCACATGATTATGCGTCATTGCAGAAACGTTGCGTGGCCTTTGACAACGAATTGATGACGGATTTGCGCAATGCCGGCGGCGAGAACTACGCGGAACTCGGCGCGCTGGCCTACCGGCAATGTTTTGCCGCCGGAAAATTTGTCGCCGACGAAAATGGCCAGCCGCTGCAATTCTGCAAGGAGAACCATTCCAACGGCTGCATCAGCACGTCCGACGTGTTTTATCCGATGTCGCCGCAGTTTTTGCTTTTCGGTCCGACGCTGGCCAAGTCGTTCATCGTGCCGTTCATGAATTACGCGGCGAGCGACCGCTGGAAATTTCCTTTTGCGCCGCACGATTTGGGAACGTATCCAAAAGCCAATGGTCAGGTTTATGGCGACGGCGAGCGCGGGGTGAACAACCAAATGCCGGTGGAAGAAAGCGGCAACTTGCTTTGTCTTTTTGGCGCCGTCGCACAAATGGAAGGCAACGCGGAATTTGCCGGACTTTATTGGAAGCAGCTTGAGCAATGGGCGGCGTATCTGAAAGAAAAAGGTTTTGATCCGGAGAAACAACTTTGCACGGATGATTTTGCCGGCCACCTCGCGCACAACGTCAATCTGTCCGCAAAGGCGATTTGCGGTCTCGGCTCGTTCGCAAAACTGTGTGAGATGCGCGGCGATCAAGCCAAGGCGGATGAGTATTACAAGCTGGCGCGTGAGTGCGCCGCACGCTGGGTCAAGGAAGCCGATGACGGCGACCATTTCCGACTGGCGTTCGACCGGCCCGGCACCTGGAGTCAAAAATATAATTTGGTCTGGGATCGCATCCTTGGATTGAATTTATTTCCGGCCGAAGTGAAGCAAAAGGAAATGGATTTTTATAAAAAGATTCAGAACCAATATGGCCTGCCGCTCGACAACCGCGAAACTTACACCAAGCTCGACTGGATTACCTGGACGGCGACGCTCACCCAAAATCGTGACGACTTTGAAGCCTTGATTGCTCCGATCATTGCCTTCCTGAACGCCACGCCGGACCGCACGCCGATGACGGACTGGTATCAGACCAAGACCGCTAGAAAAGTCGGTTTTGACGCGCGCCCGGTCGTCGGCGGGGTTTTCCTGCAAATGCTCTACAACAAGGAAGTCTGGCACAAATATGCTGCGCGCGACAAAACCAAGGCGGCGAACTGGGCGCCGATGCCCAAACCGCCAACGATCACGATACTGGTTCCGGCGGCGGATCAACAGCCGGCTATTTGGAGCTACACCATTGCCAAGCCGGCGGATGGCTGGATGCAGCCGTCGTTTAACGCCGGACAATACATGGACTTGGTATTCGTCTGCGTGCAAAAATAATTGACTGCCGATGCGAAAACTTTTTCACGCATATCGGCTTGCTCCGGCATTTTTTTTTGCAACTGTTTTTTGCTTGTTTGGGGCGGAAAATCTACCGCCATTTTCGACCGACACCAATCAGGTTCTCGAACGCACCTGTTTTCAAACGAGCAAGCCGTGGAGTCCGCGCACGGATTTGCGTTCCGACGTGGCCATCGTCTATGGCATTGATACGAACTTGCCGTCGCGAATCGAATCATGGCGCGAACACGGTTATCGCATCCACGTCATGACCGGCGCGGCGTGGGGCGAGTATCAGGATTATTTCTACGGACGTTTCGACGGCATCAATCACGAAGACGAGGCGCAGACCGACCGCAACGGAAATAAAATCGGCCACGGCGGCGATGTTTATTACATGTGCCCCGGAACGAATTATGGAAAATTTCTTTGCGTCGGCATTCAGCGCGCGCTCGATGCGGGCGCGGAAGCGATTCATCTCGAAGAGCCGGAATTTTGGGATCGCGCCGGTTACGAGGAAGGTTTCAAGCGCGAATGGAAAAATTATTACGGCGAAGATTGGCAGCCGCCAGACAGTTCCGTGGACGCGCGCTGGCGTACGGGCAAGTTGAAATATTTTCTCTATCGTCGCGCGTTGCAACAAGTGTTCGATTACGTTCAAAACTTCAATCAACAAACCGGACACCATGTCCGCTGCTATGTGCCGACGCACAGTCTGTTGAATTACGCGCAATGGTGCATCGTCAGCCCGGAATCCAGCCTCGCGCAACTCAACGGTTGCGATGGTTACATTGCCCAAGTCTGGACGGGCACGTCGCGCGAGCCGAATAAATTTCGCGGTGACGTTCGTTCACGCACGTTTGAGACCGCGTTTCTCGAATACGGCGCGATGCAAAATCTCGTTCGCGCCACAGGCCGTTCCGTTTGGTATTTGAACGACCCGATTGAAGACAATCCGAATCACGACTGGAACGATTACCAAAAAAATTGGGAATCCACTTTGACGGCATCGCTGTTTCAGCCGGAAGTTTCGCAATACGAAGTCGCGCCGTGGCCGGAACGGGTTTTCAACGGACGCTTTCCGCGTTCTGCCGCGCCGGAAGATAGAAAATCAATTCCGCCAGCTTACGCAACGGAATTGCAAACCGTTTTCAACGCGTTGAACGACATGAAACAGCCGGACGTGAAATGGGATTGCGGCACGACGGGAATTGGCGTCATCGTCAGCGACTCGCTCATGTTCCAGCGCAGCCAGCCGACGCCGAGCGATCCGTGGCTCGGAAATTTTTATGGACTCGCCATGCCGTTGCTCAAACGCGGACTGCCGGTCACGCCGGTGCAATTGGAAAATGTCGTCATCTCAAATTATTTGAGCAGTTTCAAAATTTTGCTGTTGAGTTACGACGGACAGAAACCGCTTTCGCCAGAAGTTCACGCGCCGCTCGCCGATTGGGTGAAACGCGGCGGCGTTTTGATTTTTTGCGACGCGGATGCCGATCCATATTTGAAAGTGCGCGAATGGTGGAACAGCAACGGACAAAATTATTCGACGCCGCGCGAACATCTTTTCCAATTGCTCGGCCTGGACAAATCTGTTGTCACAAACCAATTTGTCAAAATTGGCGACGGCGGTTTGATTTGGCTGCGCGAGCGTCCGGCAAATTTGACGACCAGCGCGGCAGGCGCGGAGAAAATTGTCGCTGCGACAAAACTGGCCGCGAAATCAACCGGTGCAGAATGGCTTGAGAAAAATTATCTATTGTTGCGTCGCGGACCTTACGTCGTCGCCGCCGGATTGGACGAATCCATCGAAGCGCCGTCGCGCGAATTGAGCGGACATTTTGTGAATCTTTTCGACGCGGAATTGCGCGTGCAAAAAAATGTGACGCTTGATTCCGGTTCGCGCTGGTTTCTGCTCGACCTCAATTCCGTCCGAAATGGCAAAACTCATTTACTCGCGTCCGCCTGCAAGTCAGTGCTCGAAAAACAAACACTCGACGGAATCAGTTTCGCGGTCGAAGGCGTGGGAGAAACACCGGCGATAATGCTTTTGGAATCACCCATAGCTCCGCGCGCCGTGACATTGGACGGGAAAAAGCTGGCGACGTTTGAATATTCCGCGAAAGAGCGGCTGCTTTGGATCCATTTTGAGAACGACGCGGTTCCCCGCGAATTGGCGGTGCAATACTAAAATAAACCCGATGAATTATCGCCAGCCATCATTATTTGCCATTGGAGTTGCGGGCCGTGCGGTTCTTGTCTGTCTGGCGGTTTGGATGTTTGCCGGAATTTCGGCATTCGCTTTCACCACGAACGACGCCGGCGCGATTTTCAACTCATATGCCAAGGCTTTTTATTCATTGGACGGCACCAACGGATATTTCAAGAGTGATCAAGCAGGAGGGATGGCTGATTTTTGGATGCAGGCGGAAGAAATCGAATGCGTCATTGATGCTTGCGAGCGGACGTCCAATGCGAGCTATAAGTTGATGATCATGAATCTGCTCAACGGGTTTGAAAAACATAACGGCACCAACTGGTCATCCAATATTTACAACGATGATTGCATGTGGGCCAGCATTGCTTTCGCACGCGGATATCTGGTTTGCGGAAACCCAAGATTCAGGGACATTGCCCGATGGAATTTTGACATGGTGTTCGCACGGGCTTGGGACAGCAAGCTTGGCGGCGGTTTGTATTGGACAACCACCAATCGCACAAAAAACGCCTGCGTCAACGGCCCGGGCGGCATCGCCGCCTGTCTGCTTTATCAGATATGCGGAGATACCACCTATCTGACCAAGGCGAGCAACATTTTCAAATGGGAACGTTCAATCCTGTTTAATCCTCATACCGGCGCGGTGGCTGACAGCATCGGCCTTCACGGTCGAATCCATTCCTGGACCTCGACCTACAACCAGGGCACGTTCATCGGGCTGGCGAATTTTCTGGACGAGACTAATGACGCGCTAATGGCGGCGAATTACACAAAGAACCACATGACCAGTTCCGGGATTTTGCCGCAATATGGCATTGCGGGTAACAATTCCGGCTTCAATGCCATTTTTTTTCGATGGATGGCCAAATTCATGAGGGATCACGGACTGCAAAACACCTACGAACCCTGGTTGCAGGCCAACGCCGAGGCGGCTTGGAACGTCAGGCGGACCACAGACGGCTTGTCGTGGTGCCAATGGCGGCAGCAAACGCCGACAGGAACAAATTTACATTCGTGGGATTGCATCGCCTCGCTGGAAGCTTTACAAATGACGGCGTCACCGCCAAATGCCTCGTCGGACATGATTGCGCCGAGACCAAGGTCACCTGACATCAATGAGTAATATTTATAACCTATTAAAATGAACCGTCGGGAATTCATTCGCAACTCAACACTGGCCGCCTCAACTTTAATGCTCGCGCCTTCGTTGAGTTTGGCGGCGGAAACCAGCTTTCCCGTCGTGCGCATTGCCGAGGCGAAACGAAAATTCAAAAGCGCCGCCGTCGAGAAAACCATTGCAAAAGTCCAATCGTCCATCGGCAACAAGGAACTGGCGTGGATGTTCGGCAATTGTTTTCCGAACACGCTGGACACGACGGTGGATTTCGAAATAGTCAACGGCCGGCCCGATACTTACGTCATCACCGGCGACATTGACGCGATGTGGCAGCGCGACAGTTCGGCGCAAGTCTGGCCTTACCTGCCGCTCATGTCGGAAGACGCTCAGCTTGCAGCAATTGATTGCCGGCGTCATCAACCGCCAGACGCGCAACACGCTTTTGGATCCTTACGCGAACGCTTTTTACAAAGACGAAAACAAGGTGAGCGAGTGGAAAAGTGATTTCACTGACATGAAACCCGGCGTTCATGAGCGCAAATGGGAAGTGGACTCGCTGTGTTATACCATCCGGCTGGCCTATGGTTACTGGAAAACTTCCAAGGATGCCGACGCCGTTTGATGATGCGTGGCGTGAAGCAATTGCAAAAATCGTCCAGACATTTCGCGAGCAGCAGCGCAAGGACGGTCATGGCCCGTATCATTTCATGCGCCGAACGGAATGGCAGACCGATACCGTGCCCGGTCGCGGTTACGGCAATCCCGGAAAACCTGTGGGCTTGATCTGCTCGATGTTCCGTCCGAGCGACGATGCCACGGTATTTCCGTATTTGGTGCCGGCGAATTTCTTTGCCGTTGTCAGCCTGCGACAGGCGGCGGAAATGCTGGAACAAATTTCTCGCGACGCGGCGCTCGCCGGCCAATGCCGCGCATTGGCCGATGAAGTGGAATCGGCGTTGCAAAAATATGCCATTGTCCATCACGCCAAATTTGGATCGGTCTACGCCTACGAAGTTGACGCTTACGGAAACTATTACTGCATTGATGACGGCAATGTTCCGAGCCTGCTTTCGCTGCCGTATCTCGGCGCGGTCAAATCGGGCGACAAAATTTATCAGCACACGCGCCAGCTTGTTTTGTCCGATGCAAATCCATATTACTGTCAGGGCAAGGCCGCGAACGGTCAGGGCGGGCCGCACGTCGGAATGGATATGATCTGGCCGCTGGGTTTGATCGTGCAAGGGCTGACCAGCACGAACGACCTGGAAATTCGCCAGTGTCTGGCCACGCTGCAAAAAACTCACGCAGGAACCGGTTTCATGCACGAGGCGTTCAACAAGGACAATCCAAACAAGTTCACGCGTTCCTGGTTTGCGTGGGCCAACACGATTTTCGGCGAACTCGTCCTAAAAACATTTACTCATAACCCAGCTTTGTTAAGCTGATTCAACAGAACACTGACAAATCAATGACAACCATCAAACAAAAACCAAAATGAAAAATGTGAATGCAACCTGTAAATTAAATGTGGCGGTGTTGACCGCCGGTTTGGCCGTTGCCTTGTTCAGCGGCTGCGCCACCCACGAATCCTCCTCACAAATTACGCCGACGCGGTTCGGCTCTGCGCCAGACGGCGCGCCGGTGATGCTTTACACCCTGCGCAACAAAAACGGGATGGAAGCGCGGATTCTCAATTACGGCGGCATCATCCAGTCGCTCATAGTGCCGGACAAGAACGGAAATCTCAGCGATGTGGTTCTCGGTTATGACACGCTGGATGGTTATTTGACCAACAGTCCTTACTTCGGCGCGCTGATTGGCCGTTACGGCAACCGCATCGCCAAAGGTCATTTCACTTTGGATGGCGTGGACTACACGCTGGCCGTCAACAATGGTCCAAATGCATTGCATGGCGGTGTGCGCGGTTTTGATAAAGTCATCTGGCAGGCCAAGCCCGGTCATTCAGATTTGGGGCAGACGCTGGAACTGGCTTACGTCAGTCACGATGGCGAGGAAGGTTATCCCGGCACGCTCACGGTGAAAGCTGTCTACACATTGACGGACGACAACGGCATCCGATTGGATTACACCGCCACCTGCGACAAGGACACGATTGTGAACCTGACCCAGCACTCCTATTTCAACCTCGCCGGAAAAGGCGACATTCTCGGCCATGTTGTTTATCTCAACGCCGACAAGTTCACGCCCGTGGACAGCACGCTTATTCCGACCGGCGAATTGAAACCTGTGGACGGCACGCCGTTTGATTTCCGCACGCCAACGGCGATCGGCGCGCGCATCGGTCAGAACGACGAGCAGTTGAAATTCGGCAATGGTTACGATCATAATTGGATCATGAATCATCCAATGGGTAAACTCGGTCTTGACGCCCGCGTGATAGAACCGACGACAGGCCGTGTGTTGGAAGTCTGGTCCACCGAACCCGGACTTCAGTTTTATTCCGGCAATTTTCTGGACGGCACCATGACGGGCAAAGGCGGTCGTGTTTATCAATTTCGAAATGCCTTCGCCATGGAACCGCAGCACTATCCTGATTCACCGAATCATCCGAATTTCCCGTCGGTGGTGCTGCATCCGGGTGAAACCTATCACAACACCATCATCTACAAATTTCCCACAAACTGAATTCGAACCCTGATGCCATTGGGCGACGCGCGTCCTGAAAAATCATTAGAAATCAAAAATTTCATCGCGTAAACTTTAGCATATCAAACTATGAAAAATAAAATCATTGGGACGTTTCATACTCATACTCTGCGGCTCTTTTTCAGCATGACTTTCCTGCTGGCGATCGCGGCATGTTATGGAAAATCACCCGTGGATTATGTGAACCCGCTCATCGGCACGGCGGAACACGGGCACGTTTATCCCGGGGCGACCGTGCCGTTTGGCATGGTGCAGCTTTCACCGGACACGCGCGACAGCACTTGGGACGGCACTTCCGGCTATCATTATTCAGACGACAGCATCATGGGCTTTTCGCACAATCACCTGACTGGCACCGGCTGCGGAGATTTGGGAAACATCATGCTGATGCCAACCGTGGGCGATTTGAAACTGGTTCCCGGAGACGGGCCGGGTGACGGTTATCGCGCCCGGTTTTCCCACGCGGACGAAGTTTCCCGTCCGGGCTACTATTCCGTTTTGCTGCCGGACTATAAAGTGAAGGTGGAATTGACCGCCACGGCACACGCGGGATTTCATCGTTACACTTTTCCGGCAACGTCCGAAGGCCACGTCATACTGGACTTGCAGCACGGTATCGGCAACAACACGACGAAGGCGCAGCTTACGATTGAGGACAACCACACGGCCAGCGGTTATCGCAAAAGCAACGGCTGGGGCGGCAACAAGACTTATTATTTCGTGATGGAATTTTCCCGTCCGTTTGATTCGGCGGGCGTGGCGCAAGGCGACAAAGATGTGGCTGGCCAGCAGACTATCGGCAAGGAAACCAAAGGCCATTTTGATTTCAAGACCAAGGCCGGAGAACAAATTCTAGTGCGGGTTGGTTTGTCCACGGTCAGCGTGGAAGGTGCGCGGAATAATTTGCACGCGGAAATTCCGAACTGGAATTTCGACGCCGTCGCGAAAGCCGCGAGCAAACAATGGGATAAGGCGTTGAGCGTCTTCGCAGTTGAAACGCCGGACAACAATCTCAAGCAAACTTTTTACACTGCGCTTTATCACACGATGGTTGCGCCCACGCTGTTGAGCGACGTGGACGGCCAGTTTCGCGGCCCCGACGGGAATGTCCATCAGACAAAAGGTTATGACTACTACACCGAAATTTCCATATGGGACATCTTTCGCGCGGAAAGTCCGCTGCTGACTTTGACCCAGCCCGGCCGTGTGAACGACCTTGTGGACACGATGTTGGCGCACTTCACCATATTTGGCCAGAACACACTGCCCGTCTGGCCCGAAGGCGGCAAGGAGACTTGGTGCATGATCGGCAACCATTCCATTCCCATCATCACTGACGCCTACTTGAAAGGATTTCGCAATTATGACGCCGACGAAGCACTGAATGACATGATCGCGTCCACCGACAGGAATCGCGAGCAACTGGAAGCTTATCGTGACAAAGGTTTCATCCCGACCGGCAACAATGTGCAGAGTGTTTCAAAGGTTTTGGAATATGCCTACGATGATTCGTGCATTGCCCGTTTCGCCAAGGCGCTGGGCAAGGATGATGTCGCCGCAAAATACTTCAAGCGTTCGCAAAATTGGGAAAATGTTTTTGATCCGTCCACCGGTTTCATGCGCGGCAAAAACGCCGATGGAAGCTGGGTGACACCGTTCGGTGAAAACGAACAAAATAGCATCAACTTCAACGAATACACCGAAGCCAATGCCTGGCAATACAACTTCTTCGTGCTGCAGGATGTTTCCGGGCTGATCGCCAAGCTCGGCGGCGATGACAAATTTGTCGCCCGGCTGGACGAGATGTTTGACACGCAGGAAGAAATTCCAAATCTGCACATGATTCCCGATGTCACCGGCGTCATCGGCATGTATTCGCACGGCAATGAGCCGGATCATCACGTCGCGTATCTCTACAACTACGCCGGCCAGCCGTGGAAAACGCAGGCGCGCGTCCGCCAGGTCGCCAGCACGCTTTACACCAACACGCCCGGCGGCATCTGCGGCAATGACGACTGTGGTCAAATCTCGGCCTGGTATGTCTTCACGGCGCTGGGTTTTTATCCGGTTGACCCCGTCAGCGGCAATTATGTTCTGGGCAGCCCATTGTTCGACAAGCTCACGCTCAAGCTCAATCCGAAATTCGCCAAGGGCAAAACCTTCACCGTCGTCGCCAAAAATAATTCGGCCAATAACCCATACATCCAGTCGGCCACGCTCAACGGCCAGCCCATCACGCGAAGCTGGATTTCGCAGGCTGATATTGTTTCCGGCGGCAAGCTGGTGTTGACGATGGGGCCGACGCCCAATAAAAATTTCGGCTCCGCTCCGCAGGATCGTCCACCGGGAATGTAAGCGGCCAACCATTCGACTCGCCGCCAAATAAAATATGAAAACTAAACATCTCTTGCTGGCCGCGCTGCCGCTCATCGGGTTTGTTCTGTCCGCCGCCGGCGAAAACCGGCTGTCGGATTACATCCGTCCATTTGTCGGCGCGCAAGGCGAGGGCAACACTTTTCCAGGAACATCCGCGCCGTTCGGCATGGTGCAGATCAGCCCGGACACGGACACGACGAATTGGGACACGGATTCCGGTTACGAATACACCGACCCGACGATTCAAGGTTTCAGCCTGACGCATTTGAGCGGCACGGGCTGTCCCGATCTCGGCGATTTTTTATTTGTGCCGCAAGTTGGCGAACCGGCATTCGTAGTCGGCTCCAAAGATCATCCTGAAGAAGGTTATCAATCGCTGTTCTCTCACGATGACGAATCAGCTTCAGCGGGCTACTACAAAGTGAAGCTGCAAAAATCCGGCGTCGTCACCGAACTCGCAGCCGGCGAACGCGCGGGGATTTTGCGTTTCACTTTTCCCGCGAGCGACGAGGCGTCCGTCATGACAGACTTGAGCCACGTCATCAACGGTGGCCGCTGGCGCATCGCGGAATCGCGCGTGCGCATCGAGGACAATTCCACCATCACAGGATTTCATTTAGTCAACGGCTGGGCAAAGGAACGTTATCTTTATTTCGCCGCGCGCTATTCACGTCCGTTTGATTCTGCGGAAATCATCAGCGCCGACAAACCCGTCATTTACGACACCTATCGTTTCCGCAGCCACAACGAAGCTGCGGGGACGAACCTGCAATTCATCGCCAAATATAAAACGGGCGCGGGCGAAGTCATTCAAGTAAAGGTTGCCATTTCCGCCGTGAGCGCGGCGAATGCGCTGCAAAATCTCGACGCGGAAATTCCCGATTGGAATTTTGAAAAACTGCTGGCCGCCACGCGCGAAAAATGGGACCGCGACTTAAGCAAGATTCAAATCGAAGGCACGGAGGAGCAAAAAGAAACTTTTTACACGTCGCTGTATCACGCATCCCTCGCGCCGAATCTTTATCAGGATGTGAACGGCGAGTATCGCGGTTTTGACCAGAATATTCACCGGACAAAAAAATTTACCGAATACTCCGTGTTTTCGTTGTGGGACACGTTTCGCGCCGAGCATCCATTGCTGGCGCTGATCCAGGAGCCGCGCGACTCGGACATGATCAACACGATGCTGGCGCATTACGACCAGAGCGTTGACCATTTGCTGCCGATGTGGGAACTGCAAGGCAACGAGACGTGGTGCATGATCGGCTACCACGCCGTGCCGGTGATCGTGGACGGTTATTTCAAAGGCGTAAAAGGATTTGACGTGAAGCACGCTTACGACGCCATCAAAACCACGGCGATGAATCCTGATTACGACAGTGCGGCAACTTACGCGAAATTGGGCTGGGTGCCGTGCGATCAGGAAGACGAATCGCTTTCCAAAACGCTCGAATACGCCTACGACGACTGGTGCATCGCGCAAATGGCCAAGGCGCTCGGCAAAACGGATGATTACAATTATTTCATGAAACGCTCGGCCAGCTACAAAAATATTTACGATCCGTTAATCGGCTGGATGCGGCCAAAAGATTCGCAGGGCAACTGGCGCGCGCCGTTTGACGCGCATATTTTCGGCGGCAGCGACAGCAACGATGTCACCGAGGCGACCAGTTCGCAGTATTCGTGGTTTGTGCCGCAGGACGTGCCGGGCTTGATCGCGCTGATGGGCGGGAAGGAAAAATTTGTTGAGAAGCTCGATTCGCTTTTCAACGCCAATCAGACTGACGCGTTCAAAAAAGATTTGTCCGCGAACGACCTGCGCGGCTGCATTGGCGAATACTGGCACGGCAACGAGCCGAGCCATCACGTCATTTATCTCTACTGCTACGCCGGCCAGCCGTGGAAGGCGGCGGAGCGTTTGCATCAGGTCGTCACCACGCAATACGGCAGCCAGCCCGGCTCGCTTTGCGGCAATGACGATTGCGGCCAGATGTCGTCGTGGTATTTGTTCACCTGCATGGGATTTTATCCGGTCTGCCCGGCCAGTGATTATTACGTCATCGGCGCGCCGCAAATTCCGAAGGCCGTCATGCATCTTTCCAATGGAAAAAAATTCACGATGACGGCGGAACACATTTCGGATAAAAACATCTATGTCCAATCCGTCAAACTGAACGGCAAGGATTGGAACTCGCCGTTTCTGCCTTGCAGCGAGTTGAAAAACGGCGGGAAAATTGAATTTGTCATGGGCGCGCAGCCAAGCCAGTGGGGAACCAACCCGGTGATGCCTGAATAGCTTCACCGGTGCCGGAAGAAAATTTTGATCGCCTAAAAATCTCAAACATATATGAAAAACCACGCATCCATTGTTTCCGCCGGAATTTTTTTGCTGGCGGGGCTGTTGGCTCACGCCGAAGTTGCGGTGACGGTCGGCCACAACCAAAACGACGACGCCACGGCGGCGTTCAAATTCAAAAATGTTCCGTCCCCGTCCGCCGGCAACGCGGCCATGCGCGCGAAATTCACCATCGTGGACGGCGACATTGATCCCAACAGCGGCGACCTGTCCAAGCTCAATGACGGCAAACTTCCCGACACAGAAGATCAGCCAGATGAAAATTTCTTCTTCAACGCCGGCACTTCCGGCGGTCGGCTGGAAGCGGACTTGGGCGGCGTCATTGGCATCAAGCAAATCAACACTTACTCGTGGCATTCAAACACGCGCGGGCCGCAGGTGTATAAATTATACGCCAGCGACGGCGCGTCGAAAGATTTCAATGTCGCGCCGACCAATGGAGTGAATCCCGAAACTTGCGGCTGGAAGCTGATCGCCACGGTCAACACAAAGGCAAAAGACGATGATGACAATGGCGGCCAATACGGCGTGAGCATTTCCGACACGAACGGCACCGTTGGAAAATACCGTTACCTGTTGTTTGACATCGCCAGCACCGAAAGTGACGATGATTTCGGCAACACTTTTTTCAGCGAGATCAACGTGATTGACGCAAACGCGCCTGCGGCTGCGAAACATTCAATCGCCCAAACCGTTCCGTCCGAATCGTTCACCTTCAAGACGGTGGATGGAAAATGCGAAATCACCGTCAACACCGCCGCTGCGCCCGGATTAAAAGATTGGGCTGAACAGAAACTGGCTCCCGTGCTGGCCGAGTGGTATCCCAAAATCGTGGCGTTGCTGCCCAGCGAAGGGTTCACCGCGCCGACACATTACTCGATCACCATCAAGCCAATGGATGGCGTGGCTTACACCGCCGGCACGCGCGTCGCGGTCAGCAAAAAATGGATAGAAGACGAAATGAATAACGAAGCGGTCGGATCGCTCGTGCATGAATCCGTCCATGTCGTCCAGCAGTATAATTTTGGCGATGCGCCGAGTTGGATCGTTGAAGGCATGGCCGATTACGTTCGCTGGTTCCTTTACGAGCCGCAGAGTCACGGAGCGGATATTGTTTATATGCGGCGTGTGGGAAAAAACTTCCGCTACGATGACAAATATCGCATCACAGCCAATTTCTTGAACTGGGTGACGGAAAAATATGACACAAACATCGTCACCGAAGTGAACGTGGTGTTGCGCGAAGACAAATACACCGACGATTTCTGGAAACAACACACCGGCAAAACCGTGCAGGAACTTGGCGCGGAATGGAAAAAAGAAGTCATGGCGCAACTCGCCGCGCCCGCTGAATTGAAGAAGGCAAATTAATCACATTTCAGGTCGGCGTTTTCCGACTCCTCAAGCCATTGGCAATTCCTGCGTCAAAGCCGTGGCCAGCCGATGATATTGCGGCAGCGAATTGTAAAGCTGCGCTGAAATTCGCAATAGTCGCTGCGGCGGCGCGGGCCAGGAAATGACGGGGACTTCGATTTGATGTTTCGTGCGCAGCGCATCTTGCAATGGATATTCGTTGAACGGCAGTTTTGGCAACGCACCTTTTGCGGCGTCTGGAATTGGAATCGCCGCCAGCGAGCCGATGAATTCTTCAGGACAAGGCTCGGCAATCCCCAAACTCGCGCAGAGAATTTTTCTCGCGGCCAAGACCAGCGCGCGGTTGCGCGCCATGATTTCGGGCCAGCCGCCCGGCATTTGTGAGCCGATGAAACGGATTGCCTCCGGCACGCTCAAAACTGCGGACGGATCTAATGTTCCCTGCCAGCCGAATTCAATGAGAAAACGCGAACGGTCTTTTCGCGCCGAATTCGCGCCGTGGCTGATCGTGAGCGGACGGATGAATTTCTGTTTGTCCCGCCGGACGTGCAACAACGCCGCGCCTTTTGGCGCGCACAGCCATTTGTGGCAGTTGCCGGTGTAATACGCCGCGTCGATTTTTTTCAAATCCAGCGGAACCATTCCCGGTGCGTGCGCGCCGTCCACCAGCGTGTCAATGCCGCGCGCATTTAATCGGCTCACAATTTCGGCGATGGGCAAAACGATTCCCGTCTGGCTTGTGATATGGTCAATGAGCGCAAGTTTTGTCCGCGCCGTCACACATTCCAAAATCGGCGCGACGATTTCATTTTCATTTTGAAACGGGAATGGAATTTTTGCGACGACCACGCGCGCGCCGGAACGTTCCGCCACAAAATTGAGAGCGTTGCGGCTGGCGTTGTATTCATGGTCGGTGGTGAGCAGTTCATCGTCCGGTTGAAAGTCGAGCGAGCGCAAAACAGTGTTCACTCCGCACGTCGCGTTTGGCACGAAAACGAGGTCGTCAGTTTCCGCGCCGACAAATTGCGCCAAAGATTCACGCGCGGCATTGAGATGAGTTTCCAGTTCGCGCGCGAGAAACTGCAACGGCTGCCGCTCCATCCGCGCGCGCCATTCGCCTTGAAATTCCAGAACGCGGCGCGGGCAGGCGCCGAACGCGCCGTGGTTCAAAAAAATAATCTTTGGGTCGAGCAGCCAATGTCGCGGATTGGCCGCAGATTTTTTGAAAAGAAAGCCCGGTTTCGACACTCAAACAAGATAAATCAAACCAGCGCGGAAAAACAATGAATTCCCACATTCGTGGACAACGGATATCGCCGCTTCAGTTTGAGTTGGTCCGCAGATTACCTGCGATTAGCGCTCACAAATTTTAGTCGCTGACCGTCACTTGTTGTCACCAACGGCTACAAAAACGAAAATGGCGGAGAGAGGGGGATTCGAACGCCCTCAACACTGCTTTGATGTTCAGAGTGACAGGTTGCGACAGCCAGAGTCAAGTCGTGACTTCCACCTTTGTTTGCAATGCTGTTTTCAGTTTTGAACTCCCTCGTTTCAGTGACAGGCTGTGACACCGTTTGACCCGTCGCGCCTAAATTTCGGGAGTCTATTCGGGAGTCAGTCCGCCCGCCAAAACCCGGCAACGTGTCCATCACTTCGCGCAACGGCAACTGCCCGGCGTCCGTGTAAGTTTTCATCGTCAGCCGCATATCGCTGTGCCGCGCCAGTTCCATCGCCAGTCGCGGATGCACCTTCATGGTCGAGAGCCGCGTGATGAATGTCGTCCGCAACGCATGATAATCCATGCGGTGTCCGCGTTCGTCCAGAAACGGTATGCCCGCCTTTTTCAAGTCCTGCCGGAATTCTTTCATCTTCGGAACGCCGTTGACCAGCACCAGATCGTTCGCTTTGCAATTCGTCGGTTTCTGCTGTTGCAATGCCTTGGCCAGTTCCTGATGCAACGGCAACGACTGTTCCTTCCGGTTTTTGTTCACGGCGGCATGGAGGCGCAGCAATCCTCCGGACTCGCCTAGCACCAGATCAGACCAATGCAGCGTCTTTGCCTCATTCCGCCGCAGACCCGCATATAGGGGCAGCATATAGGCCAGTTGATTTTTGCCCGCAACTTGCAACAACTCGATGGCCTGTGCATCTGACAACGCCCGCCGCTGAATCCGTTCCTTGCCGCGTGTGTCCGTCCGTTCCACCAGTTCAAAGGGATTGACGCTGACGCGGCTTTGCTTGCGAAGCCACGTCCAAAATGCCGAGAGCGTAGCCAGATATTCATTCAATGTCTTGGGTGCTTTGGCGGCTTGCTCCTTGCGCCACGATTGAAACGAGACGGGCGTCACGTCCGCCAGCCGTATCCAACGACATTCCCGCACCAGCCGCCGCAGCCGCGTGTTCACATGGCGCAGGTGATCTGCCGACCGTCCCAAAACGGTCAACTCATTAACGTATTCTGAAATCAGGTCAAGCAACGGACTTTGCGCCGCCTCTCGTTCTGCTTTGGCCGGAATTAGTCCTGCCGATTCATGTTCCAGTTCCTGAATGAGCTTGTTCAATTTTTGTTGGGCGACTTGCTTGTCAGAGACGCCGAGCGAAATGTCGCGCACCTTGTTGTCGCCGGTGAGTTTCACGCGCGCCCGATATAATCGGGCGGTCACGCGCTTACCATTTCGCAATCGTTTTGTTTTATAGATTCTGGCTTCCATATTTCATACTCCTTTCAATTACTCGGTTGACTCAACTTTTGAAAATACGCTTTGACCTGGCTTTCCAGCATTCCCACCGCCCGGCCGATGCGCCGCAATGGGGGCAACTCGCCGCTTTCCGCCCTCCGTCTCACCGTCCGCTTGCACACGCCGAAAATCTTCTCCAATTCCGGGAACCGTATCAGACGGTCGTTAAATTGATACTCCGTTGTCATAAAACATCATTTCTCCTCCTTTAATTTCCAAGTCTTGTTTTTCTTGTCCCATTCCACTCCCTTTCGCAGCCGTCTCCGCAAAGCAGCGGCTTTTTCGGGGGAAGCCATTGCCGCCTTCAATTCTGTCAGCAGATAAAGCATATCCTGCTGCTTAAAGTCCTCGTATAGGGTGCTGCGTTCCTTTTGATACTTTACCTTCCGATTGCCCTTATCCTTCGGATCGCGTTCGGTAAATTCTCTGGCTTCATTGGCTTCTTGCTCCGTCGGTTCATCCCCGCCGCCCGCTTGCAACAGGCGTTCACTTTCCTTAAACAAACTCTCATCCGGGTCGTCCACAAAACCGACTCGGCGCTTTATTTCCTCCGCCCAAGCCTTGCATTCACTGACCGACACGACAATGAAAGGACGTTCCTTGGCTCTGCGCTTTGCGCCGAACAACCTGGTTTCCTCGTGAGTGACGTAAAAGAAAAAGGCCGTCAATTTGCCTTCCTTGATGCGTTTATAGACGCTCGCGCGGGAGACGGGAACGAATAGAACGACGCTGCTGGTTGAAAGTCCCACGTCCCCTTTGTAATGCTCACCGAGTTTTTCCAGCCACTCGCCGCATTCTTTGAACGACCCTTCACGCCGATAGGCACGAGTGCCGGGCGTCGGCTCGCCAACCAGCGGGCGCAGTTCTTTCGGCACTTCGATGAAAGGAAACTCAATAAAAGGCATATTCCCTATGGTAACGTAATAGATACAGTTGTCAACCATAAATCTTGAAGCTGTATTCCTGAATTTCCGCCATCGGCTTGAATTTCATCTTGCAAATAACTTGCGGTTGAACGTGCTTGCAGGAATCTCCGGCTGGAAATCCCGACGCGCCTTCCTAACCAGCCACGTCCCCGGCTTGCCTGCGCCTGTCAATGTGGAGCCACAAAAAGAAAACCCACGCCCAAGCGTCTCGTTTTATTTGGACAACCTTGACAGGGGCAGGCGAGCATACAATGGACGAAACAAGGCGCGCCGGAGTTGCTCTTTGCGGGTGCATTTTTATGTAAACAGTTTTTTCCAAAATATCATTTACGAACCATAGAACATCCTAACGCTTTAGCCGTCGTCATATGATTGCTCTTGGTGAGCCATCGCGCCCCAATTTTTACACCTCGTGCAATTGAGCGAGCTTTGAGCGCCATTCTTATTTTGAATTTATTTCGTCGCTGGCGGATCACCGCATCTTGCTTCGGTCAGCGGTTCGGCGAGCGGATAAGTGAAGCGTAGGCGGAGAGACGGCTGGAATGTAGCCGGAGCGCAACGACCGCCGCCGTGCCGCTGACGGAAGCGCAACGCGACTGCGTTTTTCCATTTTCGTCCGCGACGAGCGCGCGTTACGCCGCAGCGGAACGTGCGTTGATCGCGGGCGTTTCAGAGCGTATTTCAACTTGATTTTGTAAAATCATTCACAAGAATGCTCTCGTGTTCGTCCGCCTCGGCAAATTCTGCGTGATAGTCGCTCTCATCGCGACGACCGGATTGCACTGGATCGGCCTGCAAACCGTGGCGTGGACGACGATGCTCGCGGACAATCTTTGCACCCACTCCGTCAAAGAGGCCGTGACGGAAACTTTCGACGGCAAACATCCTTGCTGTCTGTGCAAAGCAATCGCCGCCGGGAAAAAATCAGAAAAGAAAACCGAGTTTTCACGGCGCAAATCGCAAAAGCTCGAATTTCCACCTGCTCAAAGAAAACTTTGTCTTGATTGCACCGTCGAAATTTCAACTTTTGCCGCTGGAAAATTCCTCCGCAAAATCCTTCGCTCAAAAACCATTGCTTCAGCCGCCGCGCGGATTCTTCGTCTGATTCAATCGCAGTTTGGTTGCTCGCGTCGTGTTGGCGCGGGCGAAAAATTTCCCTTTAACCTTGAGAGCGCCATTGCGCGTTCTCGCAACTTGAATTTTGAAAATGAAGAATATAAAAAAGAAATTTGCAGTTTTGAAAACTGGACGCAATCCGCTGATTGTTTCCGGCGCAGTTATGGCAGTTGTTGGCTTGGGAGCGGCGACCGTTCATGCGCACGGCTTTGTCGGCGACCGTTTTTTCCCGCCGACGATTGCCACGGATGATCCCTTTGCGACCGATGAATTGTTGTTGCCGTCCGTCTCGTATTCCAAAAGCTCCGACAGTCCGCCAGTCGGCACAACGGATGTCGGTTTCGAGTTCGACAAGGAAATCTTTCCGAAGTTCGCGCTCGGCATTTCGGGAGACTGGTTGAATCAAAAACAGGACGGCATGCCGACGACCAGTGGTTTTGACAACTTCACATTAAGCGCCAAATATCAGCTCTGGCAAAACGACGCGCATGAAGCCATTTTTTCCATCGGCGGTGAATGGGAAATCGGCGGCAGTGGCAGCAAACAGGTCGGCGCGGATTCCGCCAGCACGTTCACGCCGACGATTTATTTCGGCAAAGGCTTCGGCGATTTGCCGGATGCGTTGAAATATGCGAAACCATTCGCCATCACCGGCACGCTCGGCGAAGATTTGCCAACGAGCGCCGAACCGAACAGTCTGGAATGGGGTTTCGCGCTGGAATACAGCCTGCCTTATCTGCAATCGCAGGTGAAGGACATCGGCCTGCCCGAACCATTCAAAAACATGATTCCGCTGGTGGAATTTTCATTTGATTCGCCGCAAAATCGCGGCGGCGGCGAAACGACCGGCACAATCAATCCGGGCATCCTTTATGAAACGAAATACTTTCAAATCGGCGCGGAAGCGATCATTCCGGTCAACAGTGCCAGCGGCCACGACGTTGGCGCGATTGTTCAATTGCAAATCTTCCTTGATGACATCTGGCCAAAATGGTTCGGCCATCCGCTCATCGGCAGTGATAAATAAAAATCTTAAAACTGAAAAACAAAAAAATTCTGACAATTATGAAAACAAATTCAATCAAACATTGGAGTCTCATGGCAGTTCTATTTTTGGCATTGCAAACGCACGCATGGGCGCACGCGTTTTTGGATCATGCCGAACCGAAAGTCGGCAGCACAGTCACAAATTCACCGACCGAAATAAAAATCTGGTTCACGCAAAATCTTGAACCGGCTTTCAGCACACTCGAAGTGCAGGACGCGCAAGGCAAGGAAGTGGACAAAAAAGACGCGCATCTCGATGACAAGGACAAATCGCTGTTTCTGGTCTCGCTGCCGCAACTTCCGGCTGGCACTTACACAGTGATCTGGCACGCCGTCTCGGTGGACACGCACAAGACGCAAGGCACTTTTCACTTCACCATCAAATAATAACACAAGAGCAGGCATGACGACGACATGGTTTATTTTAGCGCGAGCCGTTCACATCGGCGCGTGCCTGCTCTTTTTTGGCATCTTTGCCTTTGACCGTTTCGTGGCGACGGCAATTTCTGCCAGCGGCAAAACCGAAATTGGTAATTATTGGCAAAAGCGAATCCGATTTTTCAACCTGATCTTGCTGCCGATTATTTTGCTGTCGGGATTCGCATGGCTCGCACTGGTCGCCATGAGCATGAGCGGCCAGCCGCTTTCAAATGAAATTCTGAAAACCGTCTGGACGCAGACGCAATTCGGGACGGTCTGGAAATGGCGTTTGATTTTCTGGTTCGCCGCCACAGCCGTCGCAATCCTTTTTCATTTTTCAAAATCACAAACTGCGTTTCAAAAGTTTCTAGTTTGGCTTCCGTTGTCTTTCAGCGGCGCTTTGCTCGGCAGTCTGGCATGGGCCGGACACGGGCAGGAAACTTCCGTCTGGCATTTGCTCGCCGATGTTTTGCATCTGCTTGTCGCCGGATTTTGGCCGACTGGATTGTTGCCGCTTGCGTTGCTTTTGCGAAAACTGCGCCAAACGCCAGAACCAGCGAAGATGCTTCCAATTGCCGCACTCGTCCGCCGTTTCTCGGCTTTGAGTTTGGGCAGCGTCGCGTTGCTGGCGGCGACGGGCTTTATCAACAGTTGGTTTTTGGTCGGCTCATTTTCCAACTTGCTCGAACAACCTTACGGACGCTGGCTGCTCGCTAAAATCATTTTGTTTTGTTTTGCCGTGGCCATCGGCGCGGTGAATTTATTGCGGCTCAAACCGCGCCTCGAAATAAAAAATGTCCAAACGGACAATCCCGAAACGACCGTCGCCCAACTGCAATTCAATGTTCATGCGGAATTATTCCTTGGCATCGCCATTGTTATCGTCGTGGCCATCCTCGGAATTTTACCGCCCGCCAATCATTGACAAAGTTGGGAGAACCACTGCTGGTTATTCGTTGCCCTTTTGGGACTGAACCAGATCAAAAAATTTGAAATGTTGTCTTGACATAACGGCAGCAAATAATCTATAAGCTGTATAGTTCTTTGAATGCGACACAACAGGTAGTGTGTCGCAAGGTGAACAAGTGCCCTCAAACCACGGTTTGAGGAGAATAGGGAAGCGGGTGTAAATCCCGCACGGTAGCGCCGCTGTAACGAGTGACGAACGCTTCACGAGCCACTGCATTTTGATGCGGTAAGGCGAAGCCAGTAGGACGACCTCGAAGTCAGAAGACCTGCTTGTTCATGCTCATCAAGTCCCGCGTCTGTGACGCGGGCAACTGTCTCGCCAAAGACAGGATGAGGGAAAAGTCGAGCTTGTTTGCCCGCCTTCACTCCCTCGTGAGTGGGCGCGGGATTTTTGTCCCCGCGTTCTGCGCACGAGTGATTTCCTCCGTAAATGCGAAAACGCGGCGTGGCAGCCGCAAAATGAAATCACCCGGTATGATGCACGAACAAATTGATGGCCAGCCCCGGCTGGCGCAGCTCGACCCGCTTCAAGGGCCAAACTTTTTCCATCCGCAAACGCGACGGCCGCGTCGTTCTCCTTCGATGAAACACGCATCCAACTTGCCATCGAAGCCGCATTCAAGGCCGATGCGGGAATGCATCACGACCAGCCATTGCCCGCTCGCGGCACAAAACAATGCCATCCGCGTCGCCAATGCCGTCATTCACGCCGCCATGTTCTCGCGCGGTAAAAGGCGGAACACGCTCGAAATCGAATTCATTCAGGATTTGGTCGAGACGCAATTGATGGAAGCCGGGCATCACAGCATTGCCCGTCGCTACATTCTTTACCGCGAAGACCGCCGCAAAGCCCGCGCCTTGCGTGGTGAGCGCACCGTCGAAGGCGAACCACAAGCGCAATTGTTTGTCACCCTGCCGGACAATTCAGCGCGAACCGCTCGATCCGCAACGCATTCGTCGTCGGCTCATCGGTGCGTGCCGTGGCATCGAGCAAAATTGCTCCGCGCGCGACCTTGCAGAAGAGTCGTTGAAAAATCTTTATGACGGCGTGAAGCCGGATGAAATCGAGCAGGCGATGATTTTCGCCGCGCGTTCCCGCATTGAACGCGAACCAGATTACACATTTGTCGCCGCGCGATTGTTGCTGCGAAAAATTTACCGTGAAGCACTTCCAGCGTTCAACACCGTCAGCGATTTGGCTTCACAACATCGCGACCATTTTGCGAATTACATTGCGCGTGGCATCGAAGTCAAACGGCTGACGCCTGACTTGCTCAAGTTTGATTTGCCAAATCTCGCCGCCGCGCTACGTCTCGACCGCGATCAGCAGTTCACCTACATGGGCGCACAAACGCTTTACGACCGCTATTTGATTCATCACGAAGGACGGCGATTGGAAACGGTGCAGTATTTTTGGATGCGCGTGGCAATGGGACTCGCGATCAATGAAGGCGACCGAAAAGGACGAGCGTGCGATTGAATTTTACGAAGTCACTTTCCACGTTTCGCTTCGTCAGCAGCACGCCGACATTGTTCAATGCAGGGACGCTGCACCCGCAATTAAGTTCGTGCTATTTAAGCACCGTCATGGACGATCT
This sequence comes from uncultured Verrucomicrobiae bacterium, assembly GCA_963746345.1. Classification (GTDB taxonomy): domain Bacteria; phylum Verrucomicrobiota; class Verrucomicrobiia; order Limisphaerales; family UBA11358; genus UBA11358. The sequence continues at coordinate 84,984 of CAVVAN010000004.1, read as the reverse complement.
CGACCATATTTTCAAGGTCATTGGCGATGATGCGAAGCTGTCGAAATGGGCGGGCGGACTTGGGCAATGACTGGACGAATGTGCGCGGCACGGGCGGACATATCAAAGGCACGAATGGCACGAGCCAGGGCGTGATTCCGTTTCTGAAAGTCGCCAACGATACTGCTGTGGCCGTCAATCAGGGCGGCAAACGCAAAGGCGCGATGTGCGCGTATCTTGAAACGTGGCATCTCGACATCGAGGATTTTCTGGAGTTGCGGAAAAACACCGGCGACGAACGCCGTCGCACGCACGACATGAACACGGCGAACTGGATTCCCGACCTGTTTATGAAACGCGTGAAAGCCAACGCACACTGGACGCTTTTCAGTCCTAATAATACGCCCGATTTGCACGACCTTTACGGCACGGCATTCGAGAAGCGTTACGCGGAATATGAACAACTCGCCGATGAGGGCAAAATCAAATTATTCAAGCGCGTCGAGGCCGTTGCGCTCTGGCGCAAAATGCTGACAATGCTGTTTGAAACCGGCCATCCGTGGATCACTTTCAAAGACCCGTCAAACATCCGCTCGCCCGCAAACTCATGTCGGCGTCGTTCACAGTTCCAATCTGTGCACGGAAATTTTGCTCAACACTTCCGCCGACGAAACCGCCGTCTGCAATCTCGGTTCAATCAATCTTGCGGCGCATTGCAACGGCCAAGGACTCGATGGCGATTTGGTTGCCCGCACGATTCGCACGGCGATGCGGATGTTAGACAATGTGATTGACATCAATTTTTATCCGACGCCCGAAGCGCGGAACGCGAACTTAAAACATCGTCCAGTTGGGCTTGGCATCATGGGTTTTCAGGACGCGCTTTACAAATTGCGTCTGCCGTATGCGAGTGAAGCGGCGGTTGAATTTGCCGACACGAGCATGGAATTGATTTCGTATCATGCGCTGCTGGCTTCGGCTGAACTGGCGAAGGAACGCGGCGTATACTCGACATTTCAAGGCTCAAAATGGAGCGAAGGCTTGCTGCCGATTGACACGATTGAATTGCTCGCGCAGGAACGCGGTTCGCTCGACATGGATCGCGCGGCAAAACTCGACTGGCAGCGCGTCCGCGAAACAATCAAACAAGCACGGCCTTCGCAATTCAAACACAATGGCGATTGCACCGACCGCGACAATTTCCAATATCGTCGGCGTCGCCCAATCCATCGAACCGACTTACAAGCATCTATTCGCCAAGGCGAATTTGAGCGGGGATTTTACGAGTGGAAACATTTATCTCGTTGCTGATTTGAAAGTGCGCGGTTTGTGGGACGACGAAATGGTGGACGATTTGAAATACCACGACGGCATCATCACCAGGATTGACCGCATCCCGGCTGAATTGAAGGCGCTTTACCGACGGCTTTTGAAATTGAACCGCGCTGGCTCATCGAATGCGCGAGCCGTCGCCAAAAATGGATTGATATGGGGCAATCGCTGAATCTTTATCTCGCGCAGCCCAATGGGAAACAATTGAGCGAGATGTATCTGCTCGCGTGGGAAAAAGGATTGAAGACGACGTATTATCTTCGCTCGCTCGCGGCGACGCAGATTGAAAAATCCACGACCGACACGAACCGGCGCGGGCTGCAACCGAAGTGGATGAAAAATAAATCTGCCAGCGCGGACGTTCAGGTTCAGCGGGAGAGCGAAACGGTTTCTGTCGAAGCCGCGCCGGTGAAGGCGTGTCTGATAAATGATCCGGCGTGCGAATCATGTCAATGAACTAAAATTTTGGTTGAGAGCGCGGGGAAAACCGTGAAAGCCGGTTGCAGTCGCGCTGCGGTAACGAGTCACAACTTCCCATTTCAGTTGCATCCTGTTTGATGCGCTGAAAACAAAGCCAATCTCCAACCCGGTCGGGGGTGAAGGCGGGAAGAAGGCGAGGCGAAAGCTTCACAAACTCGGAGTCCGAACACCCGTTTCTCAACCGTAACAAGAAAGCGACCCATCGCAAGAATGGGAACTGTAATGAAACAAAACATACGAATACATAACCTCGGCTTCCCTCGCATCGGGGCGAAGCGCGAACTTAAACGCGTTCTCGAATCTTTTTGGGCTGGCAAGGCCAGTGAGACGCAGCTCCTCGAAACGTCAAAAAACATCCGCGTGGAAAATTGGCGCATACAACAAGCAGCCGGAATTGACCTGATTCCGTCCAATGATTTCAGTTTTTATGACCAAATCCTCGACACCTGCGCGCTCGTCGGCACAGTGCCGGAGCGATTCCACTGGAAAGGCGGGCAAGTTGACCTTGCCACTTATTTTGCAATGGCGCGCGGCGTCGGCAAAGCCGATGATTGCGGAACTTGCAACAGCAACAACGTAACCACGGCGATGGAAATGACCAAATGGTTTGATACGAATTATCATTACCTCGTTCCCGAATTGCACGCCGGTCAAACATTCCAGATTTCGTCCACCAAACCGTTTGACGAATTTGCCGAAGCGTTGGCGCTGGGCATCCGCACCGTGCCAGTGATTATCGGGCCACTAACTTTTTTGTTGCTTGCCAAAACTCGCGGACAAAATTTTGACCCGCTTTTGCTTTTGCCGAAGCTGTTGCCGGTTTATGCCGAGATTTTGCAACGACTTCAAAAATTGGGCGCAGAATGGGTGCAACTGGACGAACCTTCGCTCTGTCTCGACTTGAGGCCGGATCAACGCACGGCATTTGCCACAGCTTACAAGCAACTCCGTGAAGCCGCGCCGGGTTTGAAATTTTTGCTCGCAACTTACTTTGGCGATTTGCGCGACAATCTTTCGACGGCCTGCCAGTTGCCGGTGGATGCGATTCACTTCGATGCCGTGCGCGCCCCGCACGAACTGGATCGGTTGCTCGCCGAGTTGCCGACGACGATTCAGCTTTCGCTCGGCGTCGTGGACGGACGTAACATCTGGCGAAATGACTTTGAAAGCTCATTGAAATTACTGCGCCAAGCGGCAAAGGCCATCGGCAATGAAAGGCTCATGGTTTCGCCGTCCTGCTCACTGCTTCATTCGCCGGTGAGTTTGAAGCATGAAACGAAATTGGACGCTGAATTCAAAAGCTGGCTGGCATTCGCGGAAGAAAAACTTTCGGAAGTCGGCTTACTGGCGCAACTGGTGAACCAAACCAGCGACAGCGCAGCCTTGCTGGAAAATCGCAAAGCCATCGCCAGCCGCCGGAGCAGTCCGCGCATCCATGATTCAGTCGTCAAATTGCGAGCCGAAGCGGTTTCTCCTGCTGACTTGCATCGGCAAAATGATTTTGCCACACGCCAGCCGAAACAACAGGCACGTTTGAAGCTGCCCGCATTTCCGACCACCACCATCGGCTCGTTTCCCCAAACCGAAGATGTGCGCTCTGCACGTTCCCGCTTCAAGAAAGGTGAATTGTCAGCCGCCGATTACGAAAAATTCCTCGAACAAAAAACTGCCGAGTGCATTCGCTGGCAGGAAGAAGCTGGCCTTGACGTGCCGGTGCATGGCGAGTTCGAGCGCAACGACATGGTGGAATATTTCGGCGAACAGCTTGCCGGATTTGCCTTCACCGAAAACGGCTGGGTGCAAAGTTACGGTTCACGCTGCGTCAAACCGCCGATCATTTTCGGCGATGTTTCGCGTCCGCAACCGATGACCGTGCGCTGGTCAAGGTTTGCCCAATCGCTCACGAAGAAGCCGATGAAAGGAATGCTCACCGGCCCGATCACCATTTTGCAATGGAGTTTCGTGCGCGACGACCAACCGCGCAGCGAAACGGCAAAACAAATCGCGCTCGCATTGCGCGAGGAAGTCCACGACCTCGAAAGTGCTGGTATCGGCATCATCCAGATTGACGAACCGGCGTTGCGCGAAGGGTTGCCGTTGCGTCGCGCCGATTGGCAGACTTATCTGAATTGGGCGGTGGACGCCTTTCGATTGTCGGCCAGCGATGTGCGGGACGAGACGCAAATTCACACGCATATGTGCTACTGCGAATTTGACGACATCCTCGACAGCATCGCCGCGTTGGACGCCGATGTTATTTCAATTGAAACATCACGCTCGAACATGGAATTGCTCGGCGCATTCGCGCAGTTCAAATATCCCAACGACATCGGACCGGGTGTTTGGGACATCCACTCGCCGCGCGTGCCGTCCGCAGAAGAAATGTTCGGCCTCATTCGTGCCGCCGCCAAGGTGATTCCGAAGGAACGCCTTTGGGTGAATCCCGATTGCGGATTAAAAACTCGCCGATGGGAGGAAGTGAAACCGGCTTTGCAAAATCTCGTCGCTGCTGCCCGCGAAGCCCGCGCCAAAATTTGATTCAACCTGATTTGACCATGCCATTGACAACGTCGTCCATCAAAGAACTTGTCCGCCTTACTGATCTTCGGCGGGCAAGGACGTGTGCTCTGGCATGGTCATTTTTCCAAACATAAACCAATAACCCAACATAAATATGTCCTGCTGTAATTCCACCACTGAACTTCCAACGGCTCACGATTTGACCAAGCGCATCAATGCCGAAGACAAGCGGCTGTTGAATTGCAAAGCCGTGGACGTGAATCAGCTCATGCCGCTCAAATATAAATGGGCGTGGGAACATTATTTGAACGGCTGCGCGAATCACTGGATGCCGACGGAAGTGCCGATGCAAAAGGACATCGAGCTTTGGAAATCCAACAAACTCACCGCCGATGAGCGCCAGGTCATCATGCGCAATCTTGGTTTTTTCAGCACGGCGGAAAGTCTTGTCGGCAACAACATCGTCCTCGCCATCTTCAAGCACATCACCAATCCCGAAGCGCGACAGTATTTGCTCCGTCAATCTTTTGAGGAAGCGATTCACACGCATACCTTTCATTACATCTGCGAATCGCTTGCGCTCGACGAACGTGAAGTGTTCAACATGTATCACGAAGTCAATTCCATCCGCGACAAGGATACTTTTGAGATGAAACTGACCAGCGACATTCTTCAACCGGATTTCAGCACCGACACGGTTGCCGGGATGCAACGCTTCGTAAAAAACCTTGTTGGCTTTTACGTCATCATGGAAGGCATTTTCTTTTACAGCGGCTTCGTGATGATGCTGGCGTTTCATCGTCAGAATCGCATGACTGGCGTCGGCGAACAGTTTCAATACATTCTGCGCGACGAAACCATTCACCTGAATTTCGGCATTGATCTCATCAACGGCATCAAGGCCGAAAACCCGGAAATTTGGACGCCGGAATTTCAAGCCGAATTGCAGGAACTCATCGGTCAAGCGGTCGAACTGGAAATCGCCTATGCGGAAGATTGTCTGCCGCGCGGCATTCTTGGCTTGAACGCCGGGATCTTCCGCGAATACGTCCAGCACATCGCCGACCGCCGCTTTGAACGCATCGGCTTGCCCGTGAAATTCGGCGCGAAAAATCCCTTTCCGTGGATGAGCGAGACGATTGACCTCGGCAAAGAAAAAAACTTCTTTGAAACCCGCGTGACCGAATATCAAACCGGCGGCTCGCTCGCTTGGTGATCTAAAAAGACATGAGTATTTTATCCGACAAAGAAATCCGCCGTCTGGCCGTCGAGCAAAAATGATTGAACCTTTCGTTGAGCGGCAGGTTCGGCAACTCGACAACGGCCAACGCGCCATCAGTTACGGACTGTCGAGCTACGGCTATGATTTGCGCGTGGCCGATGAGTTCAAAGTTTTCACCAACGTCTTTAACACCGTCGTTGACCCGAAGAACTTCGACGCCAAATCCTTCGTGGATATGCAGGCGGATGTTTGCATCGTGCCGCCCAATTCGTTCGCGCTGGCGCGCAGCATTGAGTATTTCCGCATCCCGCGGGACATCCTGACTATCTGTCTCGGCAAAAGCACCTATGCCCGCTGCGGCATCATCGTGAACGTGACGCCGTTCGAGCCGGAATGGGAAGGCCACGTCACGCTGGAAATTTCCAACACGACGCCGCTGCCGGCGAAAATTTATGCGAATGAAGGATTGGCGCAGGTATTGTTTTTCCGCGCCGCCGAAGTGTGCGAGATTTCCTACGCCGACCGCAATGGCAAGTATCAGAAGCAGCGCGGAATCACCGCGCCGCTGCACTAAATGAAAAAGGAAAAGATTGTTTTCTGCTGGAGCGGTGGCAAGGATTCCGCCTTGGTGCTGAACCGGATTTTGCAAGATGATCGCTACGAAGTGATAAGTCTGTTGACGATGTGCAACGAGTATTTTCAGCGCGTCTCCATGCACGGCGTGCGGGTTGAGCGAACTGATTGAGCGCGCCGGTGGTGAGGACATTTTTCCTGAACTGCGAAATAAACGCGCTGCGCCGGAGCGTGTCGTTTCGCCAGAACAAATCTGTCAGGCCAATCCTGAAATTATTTCTGCTTCTTGGTGCGGTAAGCCGGTGCAAGCAGATAAAATTTCAGCACGACATGGCTGGAATAATTTAGCCGCCGTGCGTGAGAATCGTATTTTTGAAATTTCTGGCGAAGATATTCTCCAGACGGGCTTTCGTTTGGTTCACGGTTACGAGCAAATAAAACAATTACTGGCCAAGAATGTCGCTTGCGATTTACCGATGCTTGCTTAAGTTAGCCGTCAGCAAACCAATATCGGCAACGTATGCAAAAGCCAACCCCGCTACAGATTAGTTTCGGCGTTTCGATTTTGTTTCACGCTGCGGTGCTTGGTGCGTATGCAATTTTCGGATTCAACGCGAGCAAGTCTGCGCTTCAACAGGGAGATGATCTCGTCACGCTGACTTTGGTTGCCGCGCCGGATGAACCTGCTGCGCCCACACCGGTTGTCAAAGTTGTCGCGCCAGCAATCGTTCAGCCGTTGCCGCAGGAAAAGCCAGTGGAGAAAACGATACCCATCGAACCGCTCAAACAACCAACGCCGCCTGAACCGAAACCAATTGTCCCGATTCCGCAACCAGTTCAAGTCGTCGTCGCGAAGCCGGTTTCGCAAACGGAATTTCAGGGCAACGCGAGTTCTCCGAAGCCGGGAACGGATGCCATCACTGTGCAAGCGCAGCCGGACATTCAGGCAAAACCGAACTACCTGAAAAATCCAGAGCCGGTTTATCCAGAATTGGCGCGGCGGCGGCATCAGGAAGGTCTGGTTTTGCTGGCGGTGAAAATTACTGCGCAAGGCCGCGCCGAGCGCGTTGAAATAAAAAAATCCTCCGGCTTTTCGCTGCTCGACAACGCCGCCGTGGAAGCCGTGCGCGATTGGGAATTTCAACCCGCCCGCATCGGTTCGCTTGCGCTGGAATCTGAAATTGAAGTGCCGGTGCGTTTTGAATTAACGCCGCAATAGAAACCACAATCCACGTCATAAATGTCCATAGCCAAAAACAGACTGCGCCTGCTTAAAATTCATTCTGCTTTTTCGGAGTCCAAGCCCAAGTGACGGCGTTTTTTGAGAAGAGTGGCGCGGTTCATTTTGAGAAACCTTGCGAGAACAGTTGGCTTCTGCTCGAAGTGTTGCATCAAATGTTTTAGCAGGGTTGATTCCACCTCGGCATGGAGTTCCTTGTAGGACGCCCCGGTCTGAACCTTGGATGCTACCCAGCGTTGCAGGACTCCGTTGAGATCAATGTTCGCAGGCTGGTCGGCGGACAGGCCAACGGCCTTGGGCAAGTGATGGGGCTGGATGATTTTGCCGGAACAGGCGGCGACGGCGTGTTCGAGGGCGTTGCGCAATTCACGCACATTGCCGGGCCAGCTATAATTCAGGAGCAGCCGGCTGGTGTCCGAGCCAAATGCCAACTCGCGGCCTGCCGAAAGCCGGTTTAGAAAAAACGCGCTCAAAGCCGGGATGTCTTCGCTGCGTTTGGCCAGAGGCGGCATTTCGACTTCCAGCACATGCAACCGGTAGTAAAGGTCTTCACGAAATCGCCCCGCCTGAACTTCATCGCGCAGGCTACGATGAGTGGCGGTGATCAGGCGCAAATCCACGCGGAGGTCTTCACGTCCGCCCACCCGGTTGAAGGTCTTTTCTTCAACAAAGCGCAGGAGCTTGGCTTGAATCGCCAGCGGAACATCGCCGATTTCGTCCAGAAACAAAGTGCCGCCAGCCGCGCGTTCCAAATGGCCGGGACGCATTTCGCCCGCGCCGGTAAAGGAGTTTTTCTCATGTCCAAAAAGTTCGCTTTCCAACAGTTGTTCGGGCAGCGAGCCACAGAGCAAGGTGACGAATGGAGCATCGCGACGGCGGCTGTTGGCGTGGATAACTTGGGCGGCCAGAGTTTTTCCAGTGCCGGTCGGCCCCGTGAGCAGGGCGGGAGCATCGGTCGTGGCCGCACGGGCGATGGCCATGAAAACGCGCTGCATCTCCGGGCTGGCTCCGCCGAGCAACGCGCCAACCTCCGTGTTGGGCGGTGTGGCTGGAACGGCTGGCGCGGCTTCGGCCAGAAGATCAAGTATCGTCCTTTCCAGTTCGCGAAGGTCAAGCGGCTTGACCAGATAGGCTGCGGCACCAAGTTGTCGCGCGGCGACCGCGTTATCCAACGTGCCGCGCGCAGTGATGATGAGCACCGGCGGGCGCGCCATCGATTGATTGACAGTCTCCAGCACGCGCCATCCGCTGATGTCCGGCAGGCCAAGATCCAAAATGACCAACGAGAAATTTTCCTTCGCCAATTTTTGCAGGCCGCGTTGGCCGGAGGCGCACAACGTGGCCTCGGCGTCAAGGCGTTCGCAAACCGTGGCCAGCGCCTTGGCCAGCGCAGCCTCGTCTTCGATGATCAATATTTTCCGATTCGTCATAGAATGACACGCACGACCGCGCCGCCTTCCGTCCGGTTGCCGATGACCAGCCGTCCGTCATGGGCGCGAACAATCTTCTGCGCCACGTTCAGGCCGAGTCCCATTCCGCCTTCCTTTTCCGAATACAGCGTGTTCGCCGCGCGCCGAAGCGCCGTCGGCGAAAAACCGGGGCCGGTATCGGCAAAACAAATTTCCTCTTCCGAAACGGTGATGGAAAGTGTTCCGCCTTCAGGCATGGCTTGGATGGCATTGAGGATGATGTTGTGAAAAACCTGGCCGAGGCGGTGAATGTCCGCTTGGACGCGCCGATAGGGCGATGCCGTTACTTCAATATGGACTTTCGCATGATCAGCGGCGGGCGCGAGCACTCGCACGGTTTGAGCGATCAATTCCACCAGAACAATTTCTGTCTTTCGAGGCGGTTCCGGTCTGGCCAGAAACATCCATTGATTGAGCATATCCTCGATTTTTGCAGCTTCAAAAACAATCAGTCCCGCGTTGACCGGCTCTTTTTGTTCCAACAATTGACCGTGCAGCCGGATGGCGGCAATGGGATTGCGAATCTCGTGCGCCAGAGAAGTCGCGATTGAGCCGAGCAATCCAAAGCGTTGGGCGTCGAGCGAGGGAAGTGTCACCGCCCAAGCCAGGGCAAACCAGAGCGCCCAAAAAGCCGTCAACGCACCCAGGGAGATCGGTTGCAGCAGCACATCGCGCAAACGCGGGCGTTCGCGGATCAAAGTCAGTTCCGCTCCCGAATTGATGGGGACAGTCACGGCTTCATGGCGGGCATCCGGTGCTGACACGCGTTGGAACTGCACCTCAACGCCGAGCAACTGGCCGGGATGATCCGCAAGAAACTCGGTTTGGAAAGAGTGGGCGTCGCGCATGAAATTAGCGCTGGCCTTGGCCGGAATTCCTGCGGCAGCTTCTTGATTTTTAGCTTCGATGGAGTCGCGGATATAATCCGCATTGAGTTCGGCCAGCGCCACAAATTCGGAATGCGACTGGCGTTGAAAGGCCGAGTTGAGCAATAAGACAATCCCAACGGTTCCAACCGCCGCGAAGAGCAAAAGTGGTCCGATAATACGAATCCAATGACGATGATGCACGGATACTTTTTATACATTACTAACCCCTAAACGAGCAATAACTATTCCGTTTCATTATTCCGAGTTGATAGCCAATTTGTGCAACCTGCTGTTTATATGACGATTGCATTATTGCATATCGTCTGGCTAGTAAAATGCTGATTGCGTGCATAATATTCAATTCTACCGTATTTATCATTTTTGGCAAAAAAACAAAATAGTTAAGCATGAAAATCAATCTTCAAAAAATACCATTCACCGCCTTCATTTGTAGTGCAGTTCTGTTTTGCACCGCTGCGCTGAAAGGTCAGACGAACGGTAACTATCAAATATTTGTGTCCAACGAACATTCCGGGACGATCACCGTCATCAACGGCGCGGATTTCAAAGTCACCGACACCATCATCGCTGGCAAACGTCCGCGCGGCATCCATGCCAGCCCTGATGGCAAGACCGTCTACGTCGCCTTGAGCGGCACGCCGATTGAAGCGCCGCCGAAACTTGATGCCAACGGCAATCCGATTTTTGTGAAAGGCCACGACGATGACGACGATGACAACGCCAAATCCGACAAGGCCGCCGACGGCATGGGCATCATTGACGCCGTGCAGAAAAAATTCCTGCGCAAAATCCCCGTCGGCTCCGACCCCGAACAGTTCGCCATCAGCAAGGACGGCAAGCACATTTACATTTCCAATGAAGATGTCGGCGCGGCGACGGTTCTCGATGCCGACACTGGAAAAAATCTGACCTTCATTCCCGTCACGCGCGAACCCGAAGGCGCGGGCGTGCGTCCCGATGGAAAAGTTTTCTACATCACCTGCGAAACCGGCGGTGATGTTTTTGCCATTGACGCGGAAACTTTCAAAATCATCGGCCACATTGTCGTTCATCCGCGCCCGCGCAGCATTGCGTTCGTGCCGGACGGTTCGCGCGCGTTCGTTCCGTCGGAATCCGTCGGCGAACTCAATGTGATTGACACCGTGAACCAAAAACTTTTGCAAGTCATCACGCTGCCGAAAGGTTCGCGCCCGCAGTGCGTCCTGGTTTCGCCGGACGGGAAAAAAGTTTATGCCAGCACCGGGCGCGGCGGCACGGTGGTCGTGGTGGACGCGAACACTTACGAAGTGCTGAACACGATTCCGGTCGGCAAGCGTCCGTGGGGCATCACCTTTTCGCCGGACGGAAAATATCTGTTCGCCGCCAACGGCCCGTCGGACGACGTTTCGGTGGTTGACCTCGCGACCGAAAAGGAAATCGCGCGCGTCAAATCGCCCGGCAGTCCGTGGGGTGTCGTCGCCGTGCCCGATGCACTATGAAAACCTAAACTTGATGCTAATGAATCGAAATCAGTCGTCTATGAAATTTCGCCCGAATTTGCATTTCAGCGCAACGATGATGCTTGCTGCCGCTCAGCTTCTAGCATCGCCGGTTTTGAAATCGGCGGAGATTGCCCCCACCAATTCGCCAGCCGCTGCCAGCGACACGAATTCCCCGATAACTCTTCCTGAAATTACAGTGGTTGGGCATCCTGTGCCGGATTCGCTCACTTCGCCTTCCGCTGAAAAATCTGCCGAGCAGAACAAGGAAATTCCCGGCGGTTTCACTGTCAAGACGGCGGATGAAATGAAAAAAGGCCGCACGTCAAATTTTCTGGATTTGCTTCAGGGTGTGCCAGGATTGTTCATGCAAAGTGAAAATGGCGTTGAAATGTCCAAGGTTTCGATTCGCGGTTCGGGAATTGAATCTGACGACGAGCCGTTGGGCGTGGAATTTTTGCTGGACGGAATCAGTTTCGACCAAGGCGACGGCGAAACGATCATCGAGGACTTTGACGTGAGCACGTTGAAATACGCGGAAGTGTATCGCGGCGCAACTGCTTTCAAATACGGTTCGCTGACGATGGGCGGCGCGATCAATCTCGTTCCGTTCACGGGTTATGATGCGCCGCCCTATCAAATTCAGATGCAAGGTGGGAGTTATGGTTTTGTGCGAGGCGAGGCGAGCGCCGCTGGTGTTGACGGGCCAATTGATTATTATGCCTCGTTGTCAGCGCGTTACCGCGACGGCTATCGCGCACACAGTCAGGAGAACACCGAACTTTTGTTCGCCGACATTGGAGACAAAATCAGCGACAACCTTGAAAACCGTTTTTATCTGACCGTGGATCAGGAGAATCGCCAGTTGCCCGGTGGATTGACGCAATCGCAAATGCAGGCTGATCCGCAACAGGCCGACCCGCTGGCCGCGCCGCAGGATTACAGCAAGCAATGGTATTATGTGCGGCTCGCCGACAAAATGAGTTACGAAAAGGACGGACAGGAACTGGATGCGAGCGTGTATTGGTGGCATCGCGAATTGTTGGAGAAAGGTTTTTATGATCCAAATGATTACGAACAGGGCATCCAGAACTATCATGCGGACGACGGCGGCATCAACTTGAATTCAGTCACACACAGCGAACTTTTCGGGAGGCAGAACATTCTCACAATCGGAGCAAGTCCGGCGTTTGAAACCGAGCAGGATCACAATTACGCAAATATCGGTGGTGCAGAGGGAGACACCATCGCGAAGGATTTGGAACTGTCGGTCAATGTGCCGGTGTATCTGGAAAACCAGCATTATCTCACGGAAAAACTTTCGCTGCTGACCGGCTTGCAGGGAATTTATGTGCTGCGGCATTTTTATGATTACTTCAACGACACGGTTGACGGCGACCAGTCCCACGAGAATAATTATTTCGGTTTGAATCCTAAAATCGGTTTGCTCTATGAATTGAACGACGACAGCCACGCATTCATCAATTTCAGCCGCACATTTCAGCCGCCGTCGTTCGACAACATGGTTACTTTTGACGATGGCCCCGGCGTCAGTCTTGTCTACACGCCGCTCCAACCGCAACACGCGTGGACGATTGAAACCGGCACGCGCGGCAAGCAAGGCCGTTTCGATTGGGACTTGGCACTTTATCATTCATGGGTGCGGGACGAACTTCAGGATCTTTACGATGCCGAGGATCAGGACCGCGGCGATGTCAACGTCGCGCGCTCCTATCATCAGGGCATTGAAGCCGGCCTTGGCATCGAACTGTGGAATTCAAAAAAGATAAACGCCGAGGACGGACAATCGTTGAAATTAAACCAAACCTACACGCTCAACGATTTTCACTTCGACCACGATCCGGTTTATGGCAACAATCGTATTGCTGCAATTCCCATCCATGTTTATGAGGCGGAATTGATGTATGAATCGCCGTGCGGTTTTTACGCCGGGCCGAATGTCCAATGCAATCTCTCCAGCTATCCGGTTGACCAGCAAAACACGCTTTATGCCGGCGCTTATGCGCTGCTCGGATTCAAGACCGGTTATGCCTTCAAGTGGGGAAGATCAAAGGTTTCAGTTTTTGTCGAAGCAAAAAATTTGACGGACGAAAATTATGCCGCCTCGGTTGATCCGATCCCCAATGCACAAGTCCCAGGTAACCCGCAGGTTTTTCATCCGGGCGATGGACGTTCCTTTTACGGCGGTGTAACGTGGAGTTGGTGAAATCTGCTTGGCTTTTACTTCACGTTAGGGACGGCGTCGACACCCCACGGACTCCGAAACCGGCCAGACAAAACCACCTCGAAATAAAAACCACAGGCAGCGCAGTCATGGTTCATTTCTAAAATCCCGCGACTTCAGAGCCGTTAGGTGCGCTCCGATTTCAGAAGCGGACTTTCACTGTGTTCATCTTCACCCAACTTGATACGTTCAATCGAACGGAATTTGTGGCGGCTTTCTGAAACTAGAAAGCGTAGATTTTTGGAAGACACCATCCCCTAACAAAATCGTTGTGGAAAAAACGGGGCAAAACCGGAGCGACAAAAAGCGATAAAAGGCGGCAACGAACTTGTCGCAATATGACGCCTTTTGTCGCTGGCAATTTGCCGCTAGTTGTCGCCTTTTGCCGCCAGCAGTCATACACACGGCGGAACTGATGAAGGAAACGAGGCAATTTTCCGTCAGACATCTTCCCTTAGCACAGCTTTAGGCTATGACCGCCGCCGCAAATGTTGCGCGAAATTTGCGCAACTGTTGCGTAACAAGTTCAACTCAATCAAACATCATTCAACACGGCTCAACATCAGTCGTTCATGCTGCTGGAATCATCCGGCCAAGTCACACCCAGGACAAACGCAAGGGAGCGGCGAAAAGTGGAAATTAGTCAAGGCACGCGTTACCCCTTATTTTAACAAGGTGTTTACGGCTCGCCAAAATCTCGCCGAATGTTGCGCGAAATGCTTCGTTTGTGCTAACCGTCCGTTGACACCCTGTTGCTTCGGATGTTGCCTCGCTTATTGCCAACCATATTGCGAATGTTCGCATCTTTCAAACTGACTCCGCGTGAATCGCCGTCTCATGGTATGGCTCGCTGCGCGTCGTCAAGGTTGTGCCTTCGGCCTCCACCTGTGACTACGCCCGCTTCGCCAAAGAACGATGGCGATTAAGGATTCACGCTGGAAGTATCACGGTCGTTGGGAAATTTCTACCAGCGAACCGGCGTTATTATTTGGCATGAGACGCGATGCGCTGGCGGATTTCAGCCAGCAACTTCCGCCCGCGCGCCGGATTGCCGCGTTTTTGGCGCACCACAAAGCGGGCTTCCGCCTGGCGCTCGGTGATGACATGCGTGACAAAATTGTCAAACAGCCGTTGCACGCTCGTGCCGGTGGATCGCGCCACGCCCAGCAGCGCCTTGTGCCGTGAGTTGTCACAACGATAAGGAATGGTTTTCATTTTACAAATTTCAGATGTTGCGCCGGTGTCACCACGCGCGGCGAGGCAAATTTAAGCTCGCCCCGCCCAAAGTCGCGCGTGTTGTGCGTGACCAGATGTTCCACGCCACCGGCTATCGCCAGTTCCAAAACGTGGTCGTCGTCCGCATCCGGCAGGTTTGGCCGCCAGCGAAAATAAATTGGCTGCCAGATCGCCGCCGCACAGAAATCGTCCAGCAACGCTTCACGTTCCGCCACCGTCACCGGCACGCCCCGCCACAAACTTTCCCGCTGCACCAGTTGCTCGTATTCCGCAAACAGGGCGTCACCCATGACGGCTTGATCGTCATGCGCCAGACAGCGATCAAACACTTCCGCGCTCGCGCCCTCCTGACTGCGCAGGGCGGCGACGAAAACATTGGTGTCTTGCACGATTTCCATGCGCTATAAAATGACATCACAGGTGATGCCAGTCAAGCGGAAGGTTGATTTGCCCGGTTTTTACGGCTTTTGGCCGGAGTTTAATAATCCAATTCACCGGCTGGCAACAATTCCACTTTGGCAATGTGCGGCCCGCGTGACCTGTATGGAGAATTCTCACTTGGTGGAACCGGAGCATTGCTCGTAACAGTCGGCGCAGCGGTCGGCACTGTTTTTTTGGCCACGGCCGGCGCACTTTGAGGCGCAGCAGGAATATTGACGGCTGGCGCGGTCTGGGCGCGCTTCCGTCGTTTGCGCCGTTTGCCGCCTTCCAAGACGATGCGGCCGTATTCGGCCACACGCGCCCGGCTGGTCTTTACACCATTTTGTTTCAGCAATTCAGCGATGGCAGCGTAGGACGCATTTTTACCCCGCAATTCCATGATGGAATCATGGAACGGTTTCAAATTGCTGAATGGAATGCGACTCGGATCGGGCTGATATTCCTGAATCGCTTTGCGCAGCAATTCAAGATTGGGTGTTGATGGTGATGTGTTCATAATTTTGGGGAGTCATGGTTGAAAGCGTGACGACAAAATTTCGGCGAGCCATCTTGCGAGATGTTTCACTGGTTATTGCGTTGTCTGTTGCGCGGACTGCGGTGCGGGCGTTGCGCGCCATGTTGCGAAGTTGTCTTGCGAGTCACCCGCGCGGACATTCGGCGGCATTGCGATTGCCACTGCCCGGCCATTGCCGGGACATTGTGCGGAAGTGAGCGAGACATTTCGCCGGATTTCTTGCCGGATGTTTCGCGGACATTGCGTGACCGTCTCGCGGGACTCCGCTGAATCTTCGGCGAGCGAATGGCGAGTCGTAAAAACCTTACAAAGTTAAGGGGTAAGGCTTGCTTTGCTATAAAGGGGCAATTCACATGACGTGCGACTGCACTGCGACTTGAAAATTGTTGCATCACGATTGTTCGCGCTTCGTGAACATGACCGTGCAAATTTGATGGTGCAATTTGTGACGTGAAATTGAACGTGGCGGCATTTTCGTTTTTGCGATGGCACCGGGCACAGTCTGATTGCTGGGAATGAAATATGATCATGGTTCGTCCATTATTTCGTTGTCGTCATTTTGCACCGGGTGAATCACTGTGATGACGGTTGGCGGCGGTGATTGATTCGGCGGTCGCATCGTAAAAATGATGCCAGGAATGATCGTGGCGGAGTTTCCCTGTGATCGTCTCCGCCGCAAGCCGCCGCCCAACACCCAGGCAATCACTGCCAGGGACAGCCAGACGAACACGAGGTAAAGATAAACGCCGTAATTTGAGATCAGGGCGTCCAGAGCGTTGAACACGGGATTCAGCACGTCAGCCGGATTTAGCTTCATGGCTGGCCCTCCGCTGAATTGATGATGGCGAGAACTGCTGCTTTGAGTGGTGCCGGAAGTTTTGCCCAAGCCGTGACAATTCGTGTCAGGTCGGGACAGGAAGGGATTGAATTTCGGGAGTCTATTCGGGAGTCATCTTTCGATTTCCCAATAAAAAGTGGCGGAGAGAGGGGGATTCGAACCCCGTATCGCCGCTTAATTGTTCAGAATGACAGAGTGCGACAACTGGAGTCAAGCTGCGACTTTCAGCAATGTTATCAATGGTTTTACCTACTTTTATGGCCTTCAACCCAATGACGGCAGGTGACACGGTAGGACGGTCGGCGACTAAAGTTTGTGAGTCTATTTGTGAGTCGCTTATCGAAGGCAATCCGCGAACGGTTGCCGCCAATGGCAGTTGCCCCACGTCTGTGTAGGTCTTCATCGTCAGACGCATATCACTGTGCCGCGCCAATTCCATCGCTTCACGCGGCGATACACCCGCTCGTTGCAGGCGCGTGATGTAGGTCGTCCGCAACGCATGGAAGTCCACGCGATAGCCTCGTTCATCCGTCAGCGGAATTTCTGCCGCCTTGAAGTCGCCGCGAATCACTTTCATCGGCGGCACTCGTTCAGGGAATAGCAAGTCTTCCGGTTTCAGTTTTCCGGCAGTTTTCAATTTTTGTAATTCCTGCACCAGTTCGGGATGTAACGGACGTGGTTGTTCCTTGCGGCTCTTACTCTTGGCGGTCGGAACCACATAAAACGGATTGGCGGTGTCCAAGTGAAAATCGCTTCCATGCAGGGCGTTGATTTCACCACGTCGCAAACCCGTATGCAAAACGAGCAGATAAAGCAGTTTGCGTTCTCCCGCCAGCAATCGTCTGGCTTCATCGTCATTCAATGCCCGGCGATGGAAACTTTCCTTGCCGCGTGCATCCACCTTGCTGACCAGTTCAAACGGATTGGCCGTCACGCGGTTTTGCTTGCGCAGCCAAGTGAACAACGCCGACAACGCCGCCTGATATTCATTGATGGTTTTGGGTGTCTTCTTTTGTCCGGCTCGCCAGCGCAGGAATGAGTCTGCCGTGGCTTCGCGGAGGTTTTGCCATTTGCATTCCCGCATCAGCCGACGCAAACGCTTGTCCACATGGCGGACATGATCGGCGGAACGTCCTAACGCCTTCAAATCGGCCACATAGCCGTCCACCAGCCGTTCCATTGGATTTTCAAACGTCTCGCGCTGCGCTGCTGGTGACAGCAAACCAACCGCCGTCCTTTCATAATCACGGATGCTGTCCCGCAGTTTTTGTTCGGCGGTTTGTTTGTCAGCACAATTCAGCGAAATGTCCCGCGCCTTGGCGTCACCATTCAGTTTGAGCCGCGCCCGCCAAATTCGATTGAAAACCAGTTTGCCGTTGCGCTGACGTTTTGGCCGATAAATGTAAGCAATCATTTTTATTTTCTCCTTTCGTCAATTTGCACCTTGCCCGCTCAACCGTCGAAAATATTCTTTAACTTTACTTTCCAACATTCCCACCACGCCGCCGCTGCGAACCAAAGGTGGCAACTCACCGGATTCCGCCTTCCGTCTCACCGTCCGCTTGCACACACCGAATATCTTCTCCAATTCCGGCAACCGTATCAAACGATCATTGAATTTGTAATCTTCCGGCTGCATCTCAATCCTCCTTCCACTTCCATCTCTTCGCTTTTTTGTCCCACTCCATTCCCTTTTCCAGCCGCTTCCGATAAAATTCAGCCTTCTTTTTGTCGGATGCCATTGCCGCCATTGCTTCCGCCAGCAGCAAAAACATATCCTGTTGCCGGTTTTCTGTGTCGGGAACTTCCTCATACCTGATTTTCCGATTGCCCTTGTCCTTCGGGTCTGTGGTCAGCAAATTCTTCGGCTTCCTCAACCTCCTTGCTAGTTTTTGGCTCGTCCGCTACCGCTGCCGGCTTGAGCTTTTTTCGCTGCTCCATCAGGCTTTCGTCCGGTTCATCCACATAACCCATCCGGCGTTTCATTTCCGCCACCCACGCTTTACATTCGCTCATGGACAACAAAATGTAGGGACGAAGTTTAACTTTGCGTTTGGTGCCAAAAAAAGTGTCTTCGACGCGGGTGATGTAAAAGAAGAACGCGGTCAGCTTGCCTTCCTTGATGCGTTTGTGAACCGCCGCCCGTTGGACGGGCACGAACATGGTAACACCGGCGGGCGAGATGCCCACGTCTCCATTGTAATGCAAGCCGAGGTCTTCAATCCACTGGCCGCATTCGGCGTGCGTCCCCTCCCGGCGGTAGGCGCGCGTGCCGGGCGTTGGCTCGCCGACAATCTTGCGCAAATCTTTCGGCACCTCGATGAATGGAAACTCAATGAATCCCATATTTCTTACATGGTATCTTACTGAATACAATTGTCAACTAAAAATTTTGCAGTGCGTTCAGTGATTGCGACTCAAAGAAATTTGAGCGCGGGATATGTAAGCCGCAACTCACCGCAGGGGCATGAAGTTCAGCACTGGCTGGCAGCCGAGGCGCAATTGCTCGCGGAACGCAAGCTCACTCAAGTTCACGGTTTTCAGAACCGAATAAATTTTCCAAGCAACCCCATCCTTTTGGTGAAGCAATAAAAGTCAGACCCAATCATTTTGTCGCCCTCACTTCGCGGATTTTTCCAAATGTCCGCCGAATCCGTAACGCATGGCCGATAGCAACTTGTCTTGGAAGTCGGCGTCGCCGCGCGAACTGAAACGCTCGTATAGCGCCGTGGTCAGCACCGGCGCGGGCACGCCTTCATCAATCGCCGCCTTCATCGTCCACCGGCCTTCGCCCGAATCGGAGACGTGTCCGGCAAATTTTGCGAGTGCGGAATCTTTGGCCAACGCATCTGCCGTCAAGTCGAGCAACCACGAGGCGATCACGCTGCCGCGCCGCCAGACTTCCGAGATGTCGGCGAGGTTCAGATCGTATTGATAATTTTCAGGCTCGCGCAATGGCGTGGTCTCGGCATCACTTTCATTTTTTTGTTTGCCGATGTTTGCTCCGCGCAAAATGCCCAAGGCCTTCGGCATACGCAGCCATCATTCCGTATTCGATGCCGTTGTGAACCATCTTCACAAAATGTCCTGCACCGTTCGCGCCGCAATACAGATAACCATGCTCGGAAGTGCCGCCGAGTTTTTTGCGTCCCGGCGTGCGCGCGATGTTGCCGATGCCCGGCGCGAGCGTGGCAAAAATAGAATCAAGACGCTGAACCACTTTTGAATCGCCGCCAATCATCATGCAATAACCACGTTCAAATCCCCACACGCCGCCACTCGTGCCGACATCCACATAGTGAATTCCTTTTGGCGCGAGTTCTTTCGCGCGCCGGATGTCATCAATATAATAGGAGTTGCCGCCGTCAATGAGCGTGTCGCCCGCTTCAAGAAAAGGCAGGAGGTCGGCAATGGTTTTATCCACCACGGCTGCTGGCACCATCAGCCAGATGGCATGCGGCTTGGCGAGTTTCTTGATCAAATCGGCGAGTGAAGAAGCCCCGACCGCCTTGGCCTTGGCCAAATCTTTCACTGCTTTAGGCAACTGGTCGAAGACCACGCATCGGTGGCCGTTTTTGATCAGCCGCCGAACCATGTTGGCGCCCATGCGGCCCAAACCCACCATGCCGAGTTGCTTCTGTGATTTATTTTTCATGAGATCGCAAAGATGAAATTGTTTTTAGTCAAAATATTTTTTATTCGTCACGCCACAAGCTATAAAATGCAGTTTTTCCGTCTGCAATGGGGTGAACACCCCATTGAGTGCAGTTGTCAAAAGAGACAATGTCTTTTTGGCAAAATTTATGAAGTCACCCGATCTTTTTACCCCGTTGTCCAGGCGCGCTGGAAGTGCCGAACCGCATCGTGATGGCTCTGCCCACGCGAACGCGCCACTGAAAATGACGTCATGAAAATAAGTCCACTGGCCGGAAAGCCCGCACCACTTGGAATACTCGTGGATGTGCCGAAGCTCGTCACGGCCTACTACACCGGGATTCCCGATCCTTCGGTGCCGGAACAGCGAGTGGCGTTTGGCACGTCCGGCCATCGCGGCTCGTCGTTCAAGCTGGCTTTCAACGAATGGCACATCCTCGCAATCACCCAGGCGATTTGCATGTATCGCAAGCGGCAAAATATTTCCGGCCCGTTGTATCTCGGCATTGACACGCACGCGCTATCCGTTCCGGCCTGCGCCACCGCTCTTGAAGTGCTGGCGGCAAATGAAGTTGAAGTGATGCTCGCTGAAGGAGACGAATACACGCCGACTCCGGTGATTTCTCATGCAATTCTGACTTACAATCGCGGGCGCAAAAAGGGACTCGCCGACGGAATTGTCATCACGCCCTCGCACAATCCGCCGCATGACGGCGGCTTCAAATATAATCCGCCGAGTGGTGGGCCAGCGGACAACATCGTCACGAGTTGGATTGAAACAAAAGCGAATGCGCTGCTCGAAGCCCGGCTCAAAGGAGTGAAACGAATTTCCCACGCGCAAGCGTTGCGCGCCGCGACGACGCATCGGCACGACTATCTCAACCTCTACGTTGCTGATCTCGGCAACGTCGTTGACATGAAAATTATTCGCAACGCAAAACTCCGTCTTGGTGTTGATCCGTTGGGCGGTGCCGGTGTTCATTACTGGTCGCGGATTGCGGAGCGACATGGTTTGAACCTGACGGTGGTTGACGAGACGGTTGATCCGACTTTTCGTTTTATGACAGTGGATTGGGATGGCCAGATTCGCATGGACCCGTCCTCGCCCTACGCGATGCAACGGCTGATCGGGATGAAGAATCGTTTTGATCTGTCGTTCGCCTGCGACACCGACCACGACCGGCATGGGATTGTCACCAAAGGCGAAGGATTGCTGCCGCCGAATCACGACCTCTGCGCGGCGATTTTTTATCTTTTTCAAAACCGTCCGAAATGGTCCAAGTCAGCGGCGGTCGGCAAAACATTGGTGAGCAGCCAGATGATTGATCGCGTCACCGCGAAACTTGGCCGGAAGCTTTTCGAGGTGCCGGTTGGTTTCAAA
The DNA here is from genome assembly GCA_963746345.1 of uncultured Verrucomicrobiae bacterium. GTDB lineage: Bacteria > Verrucomicrobiota > Verrucomicrobiia > Limisphaerales > UBA11358 > UBA11358. Next base: position 63,492 of record CAVVAN010000004.1, on the reverse strand, counting down.
TGGTTCGTGGATGGTTTGCTCAATGGTTCGCTGGGCTTTGCCGGAGAGGAGAGTGCCGGTTCAGTTTTTCTTCGTCTGGATGGAACCGTCTGGACAACGGACAAGGATGGAATTGTCCCCTGTTTGCTCGCCGCCGAAATGACCGCGCGAACGGGCCACGATCCCGGAAAAATTTACCACAAACTCACGCGCGAGTTCGGTGAGCCTGTCTACGACCGTGTTGATGCCCCAGCCACGCCGGAACAAAAGAAGCGGTTGGCGAAACTTTCACCGCAGCAGGTCAAGCTCACCGAGTTGGCGGGCGAAAAAATCAAGACCATCCTCACTCATGCGCCGGGCAACGATGCGCCCATCGGCGGGTTGAAAGTGGTGGCCGAAAACGGCTGGTTCGCGGCGCGTCCATCCGGGACTGAAAACATCTATAAGATTTACGCGGAGAGTTTCCAAGGGGCGAACCATCTGCACCGCATCCTGAAGCAGGCACAGACAATCATCAACGATGCTTTGGCGGCGTCACCATCGAAGCCGGGGATTCCGTCCAAACCAAAACGAAAGAAAAAGCCATGAACGAACAAACATCTGTCATCAAACCAAACTATTGCAATTTACCCATGGATGTCGAAGGCTTCGATTCCCTGGCCGAGCTGGCGCTGGACCTGCGCTGGTCATGGAATCATTGCACCGACGAAGTGTGGCGAAAACTTGATCCTGCGCTGTGGGAACTCACGCAAAACCCCTGGGTGGTTTTGCAGACTGTCTCCAAGGACAAACTCAAAAACGTGCTGGCCGATTCAACTTTCCGTAAAAACATTGATGACCTGTTGCAATCCAAGCGGCAGGCGGCGGAGACGCCTGCATGGTTTCAGAAAAACCATCCGCAGTCGCCCTTGAAGTGCGTCGCGTATTTCAGCATGGAATATATGTTGAGCGAAGCGCTGCCCATTTACTCCGGCGGCCTCGGCAATGTAGCTGGCGACCAACTCAAAGCTGCCAGCGATCTTGGCGTGCCGGTGGTCGGCGTGGGGCTGCTTTATCAGCAAGGTTATTTTCGTCAGGTGATTGACAAGGACGGCGCGCAACAAGCCCTTTACCCGTATAACGACCCCGGACAATTGCCGATCACGCCGTTGCGCCAGCCGAACGGCGAATGGTTGCGTTTGGAAATCGCTTGCCCGGTTACTCGGTCTGGCTGCGCGCGTGGCAGGTGCAAGTCGGTCGGGTGAAACTTTATCTGCTGGACAGCAATGACGCGGCGAACTTTCCGGCGCATCGCGGCATCACCAGCGAATTATATGGCGGCGGACCGGAGTTGCGGCTCAAGCAGGAAATGCTGCTGGGCATCGGCGGCTGGCGGTTGCTCGCGGCGCTCGGCATCAAGCCGGATGTCTGTCATCTGAATGAAGGTCATGCGGCCTTCGCCGTGTTGGAGCGCGCCCGCGAGTTTCATGCAGGAAATCAAGCAGCCATTTGAAGTCGCGCTGGCCGCCACGCGCGCGGGAAATCTTTTTACCACGCACACGGCCGTGGCCGCAGGCTTTGATCGTTTCACTCCGGCGCTCATCGAGCAATACCTCGGCGGTTATGCGGAGAAGAAACTTGGAATTTCCCTTCACGACTTGCTGGCCTTGGGCCGCCAGAATCCGAACGACGCAACCGAAAGTTTCAACATGGCTTATCTGGCCATTCGCGGCAGCGGTTCGGTGAATGGCGTGAGCCGTTTGCATGGAAAAGTCAGCCGGCATCTTTTCGAGTCGCTTTTTCCGCACTGGCCGGAGGACGAAGTGCCCGTCGGCCATGTGACGAACGGAGTTCACATGCCGACTTGGGATTCGGCGGCAGCCGATGAACTTTGGACGAAGGCCTGTGGCAAAGACCGCTGGCTGGGAAAGTCGGAAACTTTGGAGCAGGACATTCGCCGCGTCTCCGACGACACCCTTTGGAAATTTCGCCTCGCCACCAGCAAGTCGCTGGTGGAATACGCCCGTGAACGTTTGGCCCGGCACTATGCCGCCGCTGGCGCATCGTCAGAGACGGTTGAATATGCCAAACATTTATTTGATCCCAACGCATTGACACTAGGATTTGCGCGGCGCTTTGCGACCTACAAAAGACCGAATCTTTTGCTGCACGACCCGGAGCGATTGCTGCGTTTGTTATCCAATCCACAGCGTCCGGTGCAACTCATCATTGCGGGCAAGGCTCATCCGGCAGACTTGGCGGGACAAGCCTTGATTCAGAAATGGATTCAATTCATTCGCCGACCCGATGTCCGGCCTCACGCAATTTTCTTGAGCGACTATGACATGCACTTGACCGAACGTTTGGTGCAGGGCGTGGATGTCTGGCTCAACACGCCACGGCGACCGTGGGAGGCGTGCGGCACGAGCGGCATGAAAGTGCTGGTCAACGGCGGCATCAATCTTTCGGAATTGGACGGCTGGTGGGCCGAGGCCTATGTGCCGGACCTGGGCTGGGCGTTGGGCGACGGTCAGGAACATGGCAGCGATCCATCGTGGGACGCGGCTGAAGCCGAGGCGCTCTACGAACGGCTCGAACGCGAAGTGATTCCAGAATTTTATACCCGCAACGAAAAAGGCATTCCCACGGCCTGGGTCGCACGGATGCGCGAAAGCATGGCGCGGTTGACTCCGCGCTTCTCCGCCAACCGCGCCGTGTGTGAATACACCGAACAACATTATCTCCCGGCAGCTATAGCCTGCCAATCGCGTGTGGCCAATAAAGGCGCAGTCGGGAAGCAAATGGTGGATTGGCGTCACAACTTGGATCAGAAATGGGGCACGCTGAACTTCGGCGCAGTGAAAGTGGAGACACGCGACGGGAAACACATCATTGAAGCTCAAGTCAGTCTGCATGGCCTCGACCCAAAGGCGGTGCGGGTGGAGCTTTATGCCGACGGAATCAAAGACAGCCCTCCGGTGCGGCAGGAGATGACCTGTCTTCACCCGCTGGCGGACGAATCAGGCGGCTACGCTTACAGCGCAACCGTGCCTGCGACCCGACCGCCTGCGGATTACACGGCGCGAGTGATGCCGCGCTGCGACGGCGTGGCAATTCCTTTGGAAGACTCACGAATTCTGTGGCAACATTGATGAAAACTTTCCAATGAAAATTGAATTAACCAGTAAGAAACCGAATGACGAACTTGAACCGACGGTGTTCGTCATTTTTGGCGGAGCCGGTGATTTGACCTGGCGCAAACTCGTGCCGGCCTTGTTCGACCTCTCGCAAGATCGCAGCCTGCCCGCGCAATTTGCGATCATCGCGGTTGACCGCATCAAGCTCGGCGACGACGCGCTGCGCCGCCGGTTGCACGACGGCGTCAATCAATTCTCCCGTTTCGGAAAAGCCAAGTCCGCCGCGTGGAATCAATTCGCGAAACACATCCATTATCAGCAAGGCGATTTCAAGAAAGCCGCGACCTACGCGGCTTTGGGCAAACAATGCGCGAAGTTGGAAAAGGAATGGGGCACCAAAGCTCATCGCATTTTTTACATGGCCACGCCGCCGAGCATGTTCGGCGAAATTCCAAAATACCTCGGCAAGGCCGGACTGGCGCGCGACCGCGAATTGGCGCGGATCGTGATCGAGAAACCGATTGGCTACGATTTGGAATCGGCGCGCGCGTTGAACGCCATTCTCGCCGCCAGTTTTGACGAGTCCCAAATTTTTCGGATTGATCATTATCTCGGCAAGGAAACCGTGCAGAACATCCTGGCGTTTCGTTTTGCCAATCCGCTGTTCGAGCCGATCTGGAACCGCCGCTACATTGATTATGTGACCATCACCGTCGCCGAAACCGTGGGCGTCGAGCATCGCGGCGGCTATTACGACCACGCCGGCGCGCTCCGCGACATGGTGCAGAATCATCTGATGCAACTGCTCTGTCTCGTGGCGATGGAGCCGATGGTTTCTTTTCAGGCCGACGAAATCCGCAACAAAAAAGTGGACGTGCTCCACGCCGCGCGACCGATTCACCGCGACGCCGTTCCGCAATCCGCCGTGCGCGGACAATATGGTTCCGGCAACGTCGCTGGAAAAAAAGTGCCCGGCTATCGCGAGGAAGATGGCGTTGCGCCTGATTCCAAAACGGAAACGTTTGCGGCGTTGAAGTTATTTCTCGACAACTGGCGCTGGCAGGACGTGCCGTTTTATCTGCGCACGGGCAAGCGCCTGCCGCAACAGGCGTCGGAAATTTCCATCCAATTTCGCGCCGTGCCGCACCAGTCGTTTCCGCCCGAAGCCTCGCTCGGCTGGCAGCCGTCCCGGCTCGTCCTGTCAATCCAGCCCGACGAAGGCATCGTGCTGGGCTTTCAGGCCAAATATCCGGGGCCGAAAATGCAGTTGCGTCCGGTGGACATGCGGTTCAGTTATCGCGAGAGCTTCGACGCGCCTTCGCCCGATGCCTACGAAACACTTTTGTGGGACGTTATGAAAAACGACGCGACGCTTTTCATGCGCGCCGATCAAGTGGAAGCCGCCTGGCAACTGTCTGATGCCGGTGCTCGAAGCGTGGCAGGCCACGGCACCGAGCGATTTTCCCAATTACGCCGCCGGCACCTGGGGACCGGAGAACGCGCAAGGTTGCTCGCTCCCGGACATCGCTGGCCGCTGCCGACCGAATTGGTTGTCGCTGGCAAGAAAAAGGGAAAGAAATTCGTAACGCAACATCACATGAAAAATCCAATCGAATACACAATCGTTGCGGTGCCATTTCACGCCGATGCCGCCACCCATGACGAGCTTTCGCGAAAAGTGAACGAAAAATTAAACAGTGGTTACGAACTATATGGCTCGCCGTTCTTCAGCGAAGAAATGATGTATCAGGCCATGACAAAACCGATTTCGCCGAACTGACTGGCGAACGACCACATGAAAAAAAACGCGCCAATTAAAACATTATTTGTGGACATTGGCGGCGTGCTGCTCACCAACGGCTGGGATCATCATGCCCGCCGACGGGCGGCGAAACATTTTAAGCTGGATTGGGCAGAGATGGAGGAGCGGCATGACTTGAACTTTGAAACCCACGAGGAAGATAAAATTACTTTCGACGAATATTTAGACCGTGTGGTCTTCTATGAAAAGCGTCCGTTCACGCGCGCCGAGTTTCGACATTTCATGTTCGCGCAGTCGAAGCCTTACGCCGAAATGATTGAACTGGTTCGCAACCTGAAAGCCAAATATGGATTGAAGATTATCGTCGTCAGCAACGAATCGCGCGAATTGAACGCTCATCGCATCAGCACGTTCAAGCTGGACGGATTTGTGGATGCTTTTATTTCTTCCTGCTTCGTTCATCTCCGAAAACCGGACGCGGAAATTTTCAAGCTGGCGCTGGACATCGCCCAGACACCGGCGCGGCAGATTGTCTATCTCGAAAACACGCCGCTGTTTGTCCAGATCGCGGAAGGTTTTGGGATTCGCAGCATTCTTCACACGGATTACAAATCCACCTGCGCGAAACTGGCTGCGTTTGGATTGCAAAACGACGAAAGAGTCATCCATGAAACCCGCTAACTCAAAAATCCTGACCATCAACGGCGGCTCGTCGAGCATCAAGTTCGCGTTGTATGAGGCGGTCAACCCGCTGAAGCGCGGGCTTCATGGAACGGTTGACCGCATCGGCTTGAGCGGGACAAATCTGACGTTTCACTGATGCGGATGGAAAACCATCGGCCAGTCGCAAACTTGCCGCCGCCGATCACAAATCAGCGGCGAATTCCCTGATAGACTGGCTCGAAAAGCAAATTGATTTCAAGTCGGTCAAAGCCGTGGGACATCGCGTGGTTCACGGCATGAAACATACCGAGCCGGAGATTGTCACAAAAAAATTATTGGATGAACTGCGTCGCATCAGCCCAAACGACCCGGATCATTTGCCGCGCGAGATTGAACTCATTGAGGTGCTTCGCCAACGTCATCCGAAACTGCCGCAAGTGGCCTGCTTCGACACGGCGTTTCACCAGACCATGCCGCGCGTGGCGAAGTTGCTGCCGATTCCGCGACGCTTCGATGCCAAGGGAATTCAACGCTACGGTTTTCACGGATTGTCCTACGCCTATCTGATGGAAGAACTCGCGCGCCTCGGCGACCCGGCGGCAAAAAAAGGTCGCGTAATCCTCGCGCATCTCGGCAACGGCGCGAGCCTGGCCGCCGTGCGCGATGGCAAAAGCATTGATACGAGCATGTGCTTCACGCCGACGGCGGGATTGGTGATGAGCACGCGCTCCGGCGATTTGGATCCCGGCCTCGCGCCGTATCTCGCGCGCACGGAAAAAATGACCACGCAACAATTTTACAAAATGGTCAATCACGAGTCGGGACTGCTCGGCGTTTCGGAAACCAGTTCCGACATGCGTGACTTGCTCGACCATGAAAAGCAGGACGTGCGGGCGGCGGAAGCCGTGGCGTTGTTTTGTTATCAGGCGAAAAAATGGATCGGCTCCTTCGCCGCGGCGCTCGGTGGATTGGACACGCTCGTTTTCGCCGGCGGCATCGGCGAAAACGCGCCAGTCGTCCGCGCGCGCATCTGTGAAGGGCTTGAATTTTCTCGGCATCGAACTGGACAAGGCGCGCAACGCGAAGACTGCGGCGGTGATTTCCAAGAACAACGCCAGCGTCACCGTGCGCGTCATTCGCACGGACGAAGAACTGATGATTGCGCGCTCGGTATGCCGCATTGTCGGATTCAGCAAAATTGAGAAAAAAGAAAAGAATTAAATTATGAAAACCAACACTCTCACTCCCGAACTGCTCCACAAGATGGACGCCTACTGGCGCGCCGCCAATTATCTGTCGGTCGGCCAGATTTATCTCTACGACAATCCGCTGCTGAAGCGCCCGCTGAAACTTTCTGACGTGAAGCCGCTGGTGGTCGGACATTGGGGCACGACGCCGGGACAGAATTTTATTTATGTGCATTTGAACCGGGTCATCAAAAAGTATGACCTGAATATGTTCTACGTCGCCGGTCCCGGTCACGGCGGCCCGGCGATTGTGGGCAACGTTTATCTCGAAGGCACCTGGAGCGAAGTTTATCCGAACATCACGCAGGACGAAGCCGGGCTGAAAAAACTGTTCACGCAATTCTCGTTTCCCGGCGGAATTTCCAGCCACGTCGCGCCGACGACGCCCGGTTCGATTCACGAAGGCGGCGAACTGGGTTATTCGTTGTCGCACGCTTTCGGCGCGGCGTTTGATAATCCCGATTTGATCGTCGCCTGCGTCGTTGGCGACGGCGAAGCGGAAACCGGCCCGCTGGCGACGGCGTGGCAGTCCAACAAATTTCTCGACCCGATCACCGACGGAGCCGTGCTGCCAATCCTGCATCTCAACGGCTACAAGATTTCCAACCCGACCGTTCTCGCGCGCATCGAGCCGGACGAGTTGGAACAATTTTTTCGCGGCTGCGGCTGGACGCCTTATTTTGTGGAAGGTGACGAGCCGGAAAAAATGCACGAACTCATGGCCGACGACCTTGGAAAAAGCCATCGAAGACATCCGGCAAATCCAAACAAATGCGCGGGACAAAAAAGACACCACGCGTCCGCGCTGGCCGATGATTGTCCTCAAGTCGCCGAAAGGCTGGACGGGGCCGAAAGAAGTTGATGGCCTGAAAGTGGAAGGCACGTTCCGCGCGCACCAAGTGCCGCTCTTGGTGGATGCCGAACATCCCCAGCACGTCAAGCAACTTGAAAAGTGGATGAAAAGTTACAAGGCCGAAGAATTGTTCGATAAAAATGGCCGGCTCAATTCCGGACTTGGCCGAGCTCGCGCCGAAAGGCAACCGGCGGATGGGCGCCAATCCGCACGCCAACGGCGGCATTGCTGCTGCGCGATTTGCGTATGCCGGATTTCCACGACCACGCGGTGAATGTGCCTTCGCCCGGCGCCGTCGGCACGGGCAGGATACGATGGTGCTGGGAAAATTTCTGCGCGATGTGGCCAAATTGAATCAAAATAATTTCCGCATCTTCGGCCCGGATGAAACGCTCTCCAATCTTTTGGGCGCGGTTTTTGAAGTCACCAATCGCCAGTGGGACGCGCGCGAAGTAAAACAACGATGAATTTCTCGCGCCCGCCGGACGCGTGCTGGACTCGATGTTGAGCGAACATCAGTGCGAAGGCTGGCTGGAAGGTTATCTGCTCACTGGACGGCATGGACTGTTCAACAGCTATGAAGCGTTCATCCGCATCGTGGACTCGATGTTCAGCCAGCACGCCAAATGGTTGAAGGTCACGTTGGAACTTCCGTGGCGGCGGAAAATTGCGTCGCTTGAATTATCTGCTCGCCTCGCATGTCTGGCAGCAGGATCACAATGGCTTCACGCATCAAGACCCCGGCTTCCTGGATCACGTCATCAACAAGAAGGCCGACATCGTGCGCGTTTATTTGCCGCCGGATGCGAACTGTCTGCTGTCCGTTTTTGATCATTGCCTGCGCAGCCGGCATTACGTCAACGTCGTCGTCGCCGGCAAACACGCGCTGCCGCAATGGCTGACGATGGACGCCGCCGTCGTGCATTGCACGGAAGGCATCGGCATCTGGCAATGGGCGAGCAACGACCAAGGCTCCGAGCCGGACGTGGTGATGGCCTGTTGCGGCGACACGCCGACGCTGGAAATTCTGGCCGCCGTTTCCATTTTGCGCGAGCATCTGCCCGAACTGAAAATCCGCGTGATCAATGTCGTTGACCTGATGAAGTTGCAATCCGCGAGCGAACATCCGCACGGATTGAGCGAAGCGGATTACGATTCGCTCTTCACCAAAGACAAGCACATCATTTTTGGCTTTCACGGCTACCCGTGGCTGGTCCACCGGCTGACTTATCGCCGCACCAACCGCAATCTCCACGTTCGCGGCTACAAGGAAGAAGGCACCATCACGACGCCTTCGACATGCGCGTGCAGAATGACCTCGACCGTTTTCATCTCGTGCAGGACGTGGTTGACCGCCTGCCGCATTTAGGTTCCAAGGGCGCCTACCTGAAACAGCAGATGCAGGACAAGCTCATTGAGCACAAACGCTACATTGACAAACACGGCCAGGATTTGCCGGAAATCCGAAATTGGAAATGGGGAAAACCGAATTAAACCTGAAAGGAGTCCAAAATGCCCATTCAACTTAATGAAGAAAACGGTGGAAAAATTCTCGTCATTCACATCAGCGGCAAGCTGGTTAAAGCAGATTACGCCCGACTTTGTGTCCGAATTCGAGCGACTGCTCCGGCAACACGGAAAAATGCGCGTGCTGTTCGACATGACCGGTTTCACCGGCTGGGATGCAGGCGCGGCGTGGGAAGACATCAAATTTGACCTCAAACATTTTGCCGACATTGAGCGACTCGCGATGGTCGGTGACAAGAAATGGCAGCACGGCATGGCGGTGATTTTGCAAGCCGTTCACGAAAGCGACGATCCGATACTTCGATCACACTGACATCGCCGGGGCGCGGAAGTGGTTGGCGGAGGCATAAAATTATGAATGAATTAAAGCACGATCACAAGTCGCACGGAGATCCGAATGGCGGCCCGATTAACCAAGGCCATCCGCCTTATTGGCGACGCGCGCATCGGGACTGGCGAATTTGGTTTTGCGTGATTGTGATGCTGTCCGCCATGCTGGTCTATTTGGTGACCGGTGATTTGCGATGGCGGATTATGGCCAGCCGCAGCAATCGCCGCAGCCGATTTCTGCACCTGCGGGCAACTAATAGTTGACGGCTCATTTACCCAACGGGAAATTATCGTTATGAATTCACAAATTTTAATTGATACCGCGAACAAGCTCGTCGCCGACGACAAAGGCTTGCTGGCGATGGACGAAAGCAATCCCACCTGCAACAAACGTTTCGCCAAGCTCGGCATTCCGCAAACGGCTGGAGGCCCGGCGCGCGTATCGGGAATTGATCGTGACCGCGCCCGGTCTCGGCGAGAGCATCAGCGGCGCGATTCTTTTTGACGAAACCATCCGCCAGCAAAGAAAGACGGCACGCCCTTTGTCAAAGCCCTCGCCGATGCGGGCATCATTCCCGGCATCAAAGTGGACGCTGGCGCGAAAGACATGGCCGCTCATCCCGGCGAAAAAATCACCGAAGGTCTGGACGGATTGCGCGAACGTCTGGCGGAATATTTTCAAATGGGCGCGCGTTTTGCCAAGTGGCGCGCGGTGATCGCCATCGGCGAAGACATTCCCAGCCGCAGTTGCCTCGAGGCCAACGCGCACGCGCTGGCTCGCTACGCCGCGTTGTGCCAGGAAGCCGGACTCGTTCCCATCGTCGAGCCGGAAGTGCTGATGGATGGCGAGCATACTTTGGAGCGATGCCGCAAAGTCACGGAGGAAGTCTGCGAAATGTTTTCATCCAGCTCAATTGCCAGCGCGTGCTGCTGGAAGGCATGATTCTCAAGCCCAACATGGTGCTGCCGGGATTGGCCTGCCCAACGCAAGAATCCGTGGACGAGGTGGCCAACATCACGGTGAAGAGTCTATGGCGAACCGTCCCCGCAGCCGTTCCGGGGATTGCATTTCTGTCCGGCGGCCAATCCGCCGAACTGGCTTCGGCCCGTTTGAATACCATGAATCTTCGCTTCAAGTCGCAATTGCCGTGGGCGCTGGCGTTTTCATTTGCCCGCGCCATCCAGCAACCGGCTTTGGAAATCTGGCAAGGCAAAGAGGCCAACGTGAAAGCGGCGCAGCAAGCTCTGCTTCATCGCGCCAGATGCAACCGCGCCGCGCGCCGTGGCGAATACACTGCCGCAATGGAAAGAACAAGTGCATGACAACTACTGACCAGCCCAAGGCTCCCGAACCAAAGCCGGGTGCATCCGCAGAACCCACGCCCGCCGCGCCCGCAGACCAAACCGGGCGATTATGTAAATTGAAACGCCAAGCCGGACGCAAAGCCCGATCCGAAGGACGATTTGAAAACGCTGCCGCTGGCGGAGGTGGAGAAAAAATTGGAATCGTCGCCGGACGGTCTCACGCAAGCCGAGGCGCAGAAACGGCTGACCCAATATGGGCCGAATGAACTTGTCGAAAAGAAGACCAATCTCCTCCTGAAATTCCTCTCGCTATTTTTGGGGGCCGATTCCGTGGATGATTGAAATCGCGGTGATTTTGTCGGGCGTGGTCCGGCACTGGCCGGATTTTTTCATCATCCTCCTTTTGCTGGTGGCCAACGCCGTGGTCGGATTCTGGGAAGAACGCCAGGCGGGCAACGCCATTGCGGCCCTGAAAGCCAAGCTGGCGATCAAGGCCCGCGTGAAACGCGACGGCAAATGGATCAACCCGCCGGCGCGCGAGTTGGTGCCGGGCGATGTCATTCGCTTGCGGCTGGGCGACATTGTGCCGGCGGATGCGCGCTTGCTGGACGGCGACCAGGTGGAGGTGGATCAATCCGCGCTGACCGGAGAATCGTTGCCCGCCGCGCGCAAATCCGGGGAGGCGGTGTTTTCCGGTTCGATCATCCGGCAGGGCGAAATCGGCGCGCTGGTCTATGCCACGGGTGAGAAAACCTATTTCGGCAAGACGGCGCAACTGGTGCAGGAGGCGCACACCGTCAGCCATTTTCAAAAAGCGGTTTTGAAGATCGGCAATTACCTGATCATCCTCGCGGTGGCGCTGGTGGCGGTGATCATTGGTTTCGCAATCTATCGCGGTGACAAGATTCTTGACGACGTTGCAGTTCGCCCTGGTGCTGACGGTGGCCGCGATTCCCGTGGCGATGCCGACGGTGTTGTCGGTGACGATGGCGGTCGGCGCGCGCTTGCTCGCCAAGAAACAGGCGATTGTGAGCAAGTTGGTGGCCATCGAGGAACTGGCGGGCGTGGATGTGCTGTGCGCCGACAAGACCGGCACGCTGACGCAGAACAAGCTGACGCTGGGCGATCCGTTCAGCGTGAACAATATTCCCGCCGAGCAAGTCATTCTGATCGGCCGCGCTGGCGTCGCGCGCGGAAAACAACGACACGATTGATCTGGCCGTTCTGGGCGGACTGAAAAACAAAGAGGCGTTGAAAGATTATCAGGTGGTTCATTTCCAGCCGTTCGACCCGGTGCATAAACGCACCGAGGCCACCGTCAAAGGCAAGGACGGAAAGACATTCAAAGTGACGAAGGGCGCGCCGCAGGTGATTTTGGCATTGTCGGCCAATGCCGGGCAGGTGAAAGCGGCGGCGTCGAGAAAGCGGTCAATGAATTTGCCGCGCGCGGTTTTCGTTCGTTGGGCGTGGCGCGGGCTGAGGGCGACGGGCCAGTGGCAGTTTCTCGGCGTGTTGCCCCTGTTCGATCCGCCGCGCGAAGATGCCAAGGCCACGATTGCGACCGCGCTGACAATGGGCGTGAAGATCAAGATGGTGACGGGCGATGCACTGGCCATTGCCAAGGAAACCGCCAAGAAGTTGGGCATGGGCACGAATATTCTTGATGCCAACAGCCTGGGCGACTCAAAAAAGCAAGAGATCAGCGGAGGTGGTCGAGTCCATCGAGAAGGCCGACGGTTTCGCCCAGGTGTTTCCCGAACACAAATTTCACATCGTGGATGTTCTGCAAAAACGCGGCCACATCGTCGGCATGACGGGCGACGGGGTGAATGACGCGCCCGCGCTGAAGAAAGCCGACTGCGGCATCGCCGTTTCGGGTGCGACGGACGCGGCGCGCGCGGCGGCGGCCATCGTGCTGATGACGCCCGGCCTGTCGGTGATCATTGACGCGATCAAGGAGAGCCGGAGAATTTTCCAGCGGATGAACAGTTACGCGATTTACCGCATCGCCGAGACGCTGCGCGTGCTGTTGTTCATGACGCTGGCGATTCTGATTTTCAATTTTTATCCGTTGACGGCGGTGATGATCGTGATGCTGGCGTTGCTCAACGACGGCGCGATTCTGTCCATCGCCTATGACAATGTTCATTACAAGAACAAGCCCGAAGTCGTGGAACATGCGCATGGTGCTGGGCATCTCCACGGTGCTGGGCGTCATCGGGGTCGTCTCCGCCTTTGGCTTGTTTTATCTCGGCGAGCGCGTTTTTCATCTCGACCGCCCGCACATCCAGACGATGATGTATTTGAAGCTGTCCGTGGCGGGACATCTGACGATTTTCCTCACGCGCACGCGCGGCCCGTTCTGGTCCATCCGTCCGGCGAAGATTTTGTGGATGGCTGTGCTCGGCACGCAAATCGTGGCGACATTGATCGCGGTTTATGGATTGTTTATGACGCCGCTCGGCTGGGGTTGGGCCGGGTTCGTGTGGGGCTATGCGTTGCTGTGGTTCCTCGTGAACGACCGCATCAAACTGCTCGCGTATCGGATTTTTGATCCGGTCAAAGCCAATGCTCAAACGGAAACGAAAGCCGTGCCGCAAGCCAGACGCCAAAGTCGAAACGAAAACTGATGCCAAGGCCGAGGCTAAACCTGAAGAAAAAGTTGCACCGGCACCGGAAGCTTCTTCTGAAGCAAAGCCTAAAACCGAAACCAAACCTGACATGAACTCCACACCTGAAACCAAAGCCAAGACGGCGACCGATTTGACGCCGCAGATCGCGGCACGGGCCTATGAACTCTACGAGCGCCAAGGTCATCGGGACGGTCAATCGGCGCAGAACTGGGACAAGGCCGAACAGGAGATTCGCGCAACTCAAGCCAAGGCTGAACCAAAGGCTGAAACCAAACCAGCGGCTAAAGCCGAGTCAGCAGCCGGAAGTTAAAGCTGAACCTAAACCTGACACCAATTCAAAACCGGACAGCCAAGGTTGAGCCGACGCCAGCAGCGAAAGTCGAGCCTAAACCTGAAACCAAATCTGCCGAACCTCAACCCGAAGCCAAAGCCGCGTCGCCGTCCGAAGTCAAAGCAGAGCCGAAAGCAGACATTAAAACTGACGCCAAACCAGCCGACAAAGTTGAGCCGAAGCCTGATGCCAAAGCGGAAACCAAACCTGAAACGAACGGGAAGCCAGCGGTCGAGGTGTCACCGCAGCTCGTCAAACGAGTCCATGAATTTTACGAGCAATTAGGGCGCGAGGATGTTCGCGCCGTTGAGGAAGCGGAGCAGGCGAAGCAAAAGACTCCAGAAGTGGAAACCAAAAAATAAGCCGGCGCGAACACATGCAGCTGATATGCCAAATAGAATAAAGATGAAAATCAATTCAAAGGATTTCCGGGTGCGACCCGGAGCCAAGGTCAAACTCAAAAAGTGGCCGACGAAGGTGAAGCCCTTTTGCAAGTCGAAGAAGCAGTATCAAAAACTTCTGGAAGAACACGTTGAGGAGTTGAGCTCGTTGCAACAACTTCACTACGCCTCCAACCGCTATGCGTTGCTGCTGATTTTTCAGGGGATGGACGCTGCCGGCAAGGACGGCGCCATCCGGCACGTCATGTCCGGGGTCAATCCGCAAGGCTGCGAGGTTTTCAGTTTCAAACAGCCGACCGCCGACGAGCTGGAACATGATTTTCTCTGGCGCACGAACCGCCATCTGCCGGAACGCGGGCGGATCGGCATCTTCAATCGTTCCTATTACGAGGAAGTGCTGGTCGTCCGCGTGCATCCAGAGATTCTCCGCAGTCAGGGGCTTCCGGAAGAGTTGCGCGACGAGAAAGACCATCTGGAAGGAACGGTATCGCTCCATCGTGGATTTGGAAAATCATCTTCACCGCAACGGCACCACGGATCATCAAATTTTTCCTGCACCTGTCGAAAGACGAACAGCGAAAACGATTCCTCGAACGCATTGATGAGCCGGACAAGAACTGGAAATTCAGCCTCGCGGACATTCACGAGCGGAAATACTGGAAGCATTACATGAAGGCTTATGAAGATTGCCTGACCGCGACCAGCACCCATCACGCGCCCTGGTACGTCGTTCCCGCCGATGATAAGGAGAATGCCCGGCTGATTGTTTCCCACATTGTCCTTGATGCGTTCAATGAACTTAAGATGGCCTATCCCAAGACCACCGCGAAACGTCGGCGGGAATTGAAATCCATCCGCAAAGAACTCTGAAGGCAAAACCATGGGTGTCCCTCAAATAATTTTTGAGGATTGATACATGGTGGAAAAATGTCCCCCGATTTCTCGGAAACCGAGATCGGTTAGCTGTAAAAATAACCAAGACTCCTCAAGCTCTGGTGGTTGGGGTTGCCGATTTATGTGCAGCTCCACATAAATGGGATTATGTTGAGTTCGCAGTAATGTTGAGTTGAGGCAGATTCTCCCAGTTCCCCAGCGTTTCGGCGCTGGGGAACTCACATTAACGCGAATCAATTTCGCATGGACCTGACGAAGCGTGTTTGGGTTCCAGTGTCAGATTGTGAAAACATATCGGCATGGATTCATCAAAAACCGGATCACGCCGGCGGCGTGGGGCGCCGTAAGCCTGTAAAGGCTTTAAATTTTCAAATCCTTCGGCCGGTGTTCCAAAATTTCACCGGGCTGACATCAAGCGTTTCGCAAATCGCTTCGAGCGTGGAAAAGCGGATGGCCTTGGCCTTGCCGGTTTTGAGGATGGACAGGTTTTGCGGCGTGATGTCCACGGCCTCCGCCAGGTCGTTCAGCCGCATTTTGCGCTGCGCGAGAACCACGTCGAGATTGACGATGATGGGCATAAACTTAAACGGTCAACTCCTGTTCCTCCTGAAGTCCTGCGCTTCGTTCAACAACCACGCGACAAAGATCAATGTTAAGCTGGCGAACAATTGGCCAGAGGCGAATGTCATTTTGGGTTTCAAAGCATCCGTTTCCAACTATGCCAAACAGAAAAGTCTGCCAGAGCCCAATAACCCAGCCACCAGACGACCGGCGAGCTGCAATTGGCTGACGGTTTTGGCGTCAAACAGTTCGACCGTTCTTCAAACGGTCAAAAAAGCGGAAGAAGTTCAAACTGATGATCAGCGCAAAAATCATTTCCACGATTCCGCCCGAGACTTAGATATATCGCCCTGAGCGTTGCCACCATTTGTCAGTGACGGCCACGGCCTATGACCAAGAAACATCCAACCAAAGCCAACGGCCCAAATAATTAGTCCGAGACGGGCAAGACGCGCCGAAGCTGTTTGCTGGCTTTGATGATTTTGGTTTTGTTCTGAAAGTTTTTCATAAAATATTTGAGCTTCGAGTCTTAGTTAGATTAAACGGTAAATTCCTGTTCCTGCCGGAATCTTCGGCCCTTTGTTCATGAGGTGTGAGTGGCGGTTTTGGTTGAATTCACGAACACAGCATAAACGCCAAAAACCTTTAATGCAAGAAGTATTTTTTGTCTTACGATAGTATTATATTGTTATACGTTAATGCAGTGGCTTCGTGGGCATCAATATCAGGGCTTGAAAGACGGCTTAGCACGTCAATAGCAGGCAAATTTTCGACCGACTCAAAGAGATTCGAGCCATTTCAATAAGTTCTCGCTCGTGTTCCATCGCTTCGTTCCGTCCGCCATTGCCGTCACTGGTTTCACTTTCGCCAAAGCTTTTCGTTTGGCTTCCAGGTCGATGGCGACGTATTTGTGGGTTGTCGTCACACTGGAATGCCCCAACCAGTGGGCAATGGTGCTCAAATCAACGCCGGACTTGAGCAGATGGACTGCCGTGCTGTGACGGAGACTGTGTGGATGAATACGCTTGGTTTTAAGGGAGGGCATCTTTTTTGCGGCGTTGGCGACGTGCCGAGTCAGAATCAGCCGCACGCCAAATCGCGTCAGGCAATTGCCCCGATGATTGCGAAAAAGCGGGCTGTCATCGTTGGCATCCCTGCCAGAATCGCGGAGGTATTGTTTCAACAGTTGGACGGTCTCCGGCCAGAGCGGGCAGATGCGCTCTTTACGCCCCTTGCCGAACAGCCGCACGCTGGGAGGCGTTACCAGCCGAAAATCGGCAGCGCGCAGCGCGACGACCTCCTGCACCCGTGCGCCCGTGTTGAACATGAACGTCAATAGAACCCCATCTCTTCGTCCAATGATGGTGGACCGATCAATGCCATCCAGAATCACGCGCAACTCGTCCGCCTGAAGATAATCAATGGCACGATGGTCAACCCGCTTGAATCTCACGTTCAGAACCCGGTCAGCCTGGTCAAGGTGTTCGGGGTTTTCCATGCCCACATAATCAAAAAAACTGTGGATGGCGCTGAGGCGCACATTGCGTGTGGCGGCACCATTGCCCCGCTTGGCTTCGAGATGATCGAGGAACGCCGTGATCTTTGCTGGGGAGAGATCGGCGACCGACAGCCCTGAAACGTGGCCGTGGTTGCCGGCGATGAAAAGGAGCAGCAACTTCAGGCTGTCCCGGTAACTCTGAATGGTGTTTGGGCTATAAGCGCGCTGGTGCGGGAGATATTCGCCCAGAAACTTTTTCAGCGCCCGGCCAAGCGTTGTGGCAGTTTGATTTTTCACGCGACACCTCCTTTCTGATGACGCCGGTGCGCGGGTTGAAACAGCGAGGCAATCGCAACGCGATGAAATCGTTTGCTGGCGGCGATGCGCAGCGGTTCGGTGAACTTCAAATAGTGATGGGTAAAGTCTGGAGAGACATGCCCCAGATAGCGTGCGAGCCGCGGCAGCGTGGCCTGTGGCTCGGAACCCCTGCGGTAGCCTTGGCGCAATGCTTCCACGGCAAAGCTATGGCGGAGATCGTGAATCCGGGGAGTTCGGCCATGATGACTGAAGACGCCGGCGCTCTGACAAGCGCCGACCCAATTGGAAGTCAGTGTGGCGGGGCTGATCGGTCCACCCTCGTCACCCTGGCGGCCATTCCACAGCAATGGCGTGGAAACATCCATCGGGAAACCTTGGCGGCGGCGTTGCCTGAGATACCGGCGAAGTTCTTTGCGCACGGATGACGAAAAAGGCACCAGCCTGGTTTTGTGGAATTTTGTTTCATTGATCCGCAGGACGCCTTGGTCCATATCTGCATCCGCCAATCGGAGATGGAGCAACTCCCCGCGTCGCAGCCCGCAACAATACAACAGTATCCACGCGAGCCGCATGGTTGGCCGCCGAAAGGAGTTCTGCCAGCCGACTTTTAACGTCGCGGTCTTGAATAATATCCGGGCAACTTCGGCTTTCGTCAGCAGGAAGGGCGCTTGATGATCGAGTTTGCGGGGGAATGTCCTTTCATCCGGGACAAAGGTTGCCGGACGAAATCGAGCCAAATACCGGCAGAACTTCTGCACGCAAAGCATACGATGCCGACGGGTGGTTGGCGAAACGATGGCGTGAACCTCCGCCCACTTCGTAAACATATTAGCAGTGAAGGTGCGTCCTTTTTGGAAATCACCAGCCAGCACCTGATCAAGTGTGAGCAAAATCCATTCTTCAGAATGGAAGGCCCGGCCCAAGGCACGCTGCGTGGCCAAATAGTCGCTGATCGGTTTGGCGAGAAAACTACGTCTTCCAAAAGAATCGGTTAATGTCCCCTTCGGCCGACGGGCAGCTTTTGCAACTGACTTTGGGATCGAAGGCTGATTGAGATTGGCGGCTGTGATGATGACGTTCGGGACTGGTAATGCCACGCGGCGGAGATCCTCGACGTTGAGCCGAAAATAGGTGGCGGTTGAATTTGGGTCCCGATGACCAAGGAGGTCGCTGATGCTTTTGAGCGCGGTGTCCTGACGAAGAAGTCGCAACGCGAAGGCGTGCCGCAAACCGTGGAAACTCGCAGTCTCAATCTTCACTCCGGTGGAACGGACGGCACGCGCCAACGCACAAGCTACACCCGGAGCCGCAAGGGGGCCGGCAGGAGCGCGCTGACGTAGAAACAACTGACGCGCTTCCGAGGCTGGACGCCCCTTGCGCAAGTAGTCCACCAAGGCCCTGCCAATCGGAGCAGTGATTGGCAGAGCCAGTGTCTGCCGGGTCTTGGGCTGAAAAACATGCAGGGTGCGTTTTCGCCAGTCGATGCTATCCAGTGTCAACGCCGCGACCTCCGACCGCCGCAGGCCGTAGGAAGCCGCGAGCAGTAAAATCGTAAAATCGCGCGAACCCAGAGGAGTGGAACGATCCATGCGTTTTAGCAACTTCTGAAGCTCCAACCAAGGCAACGGATGGGGCAACAGTTCTTCCCGATAAACCCGAACGGAATCGATCTGTGTGTGCAACGGTTGCCGCAGGACACCCTTCATGTATTGGAAACGTAGAAACCCCCGGACCATGCCCACCACGCCTTTCATGGTCCGGCGCGAGCACCGCTGTGAAGCTTGCCGCAGAAAACGCTGCACTTTAGCCAGCTTCAGCTCACGCAATCTTGCCATGCCTCGATCAACACCAGTGAACGTGAGAAATCGGCGCAAATACTTGTCATGGCCCTGAATCGTGCTCTCCGCCAGACCACGATCCCTTTTCAAATGCTCGCTGAATCTCTTGAGAGTGTTTTCGGAAAATGTTCGACGTTGGTTGCAACGCCCGTGCTTCAGCCAGCCACGCGCCTCCAAATAGTCCTCCAAACGCACGATGCCGGGCATCCAACGTGGCTTGCGCGCATGGAAGAACTGCCGTGCCCGCCTAAAATCATCGCGATCAAAATCACGACAAGTTCGCTTGCCCAGAAGGATACATCGGGGTGCGAGACAGCCTAAAACCTGCAAGTGCATTCGGATCGTGCTGGGCGACGACTTGCGGCCCAAAGACCATTTAACGAAGTCATCAACGATGGGGCCGAAAATCGGCACTCGCCGATACCTTCGATAACTGCGGGGCTTGACCACGCGAACGGGTTCGCTCGGAGCCAAGCGATCCGTGCTTTGCAAAAACAATCTAAACACAGCAATCCCGCGTGCAAGCGATGGAGACCGAAGACGACAGAAGCGCTGAATGTCGTCCAAGTCGTCCACGGTGAGGTCGAGCAGGTTTGCTTTCTGCCGCCATCGAAAACGCGGACGCAGTCGCCGCAGATGGTCACAATATCTGTGAACTTTAATGGCCGAGACCCCGCGCTGACGACACCAGACCACAAAGTCATTGATGACGGCATTGGGGACTGCGATGAAACGACCCGATTGTTTGCAATGGCGCCGATTGAGGTAGGATTTATTTTTCATAACCGGGGTATTTTATACCCGGCTGTCACTCCCAAAAATGTGAAGTTCCCCAGCGTTTCGGCGCTGGGGAACTGGGAGAATCTGCCTCAACTCAACATTACTGCGAACTCAACATAAGCCGATGATGAAATGGTCAACCAGTTCGATTTTCAAGAGCTGACCGGCACGAATCAAATCGCGAGTCACTTTTATGTCGGCATCGCTTGGGGATGAGTCCCCGCTCGGGTAGCTACGGTGACCGGACACGGTAGAAGTGCGGAGCCGCATTCGTCGCGCTTGGGTCGGTGAACTCGTATTGGCCCGATCCAGTATTGGTGAGCGTACCGAGTACCGTCCAGTTCGTCAGAGGTGACATCAGATTGGTGGTGGTCAAGACGGTAAAAGACGCACCCTGATTGTTGGTGATCCCAAACTGGAACGCGCCATTGCCCAGGAAAGTCAATTGGACCAGTACCGGCGGCGCAGGTACGCCTTGAAATACCAGTGCTGTAAGGTGATTTGTCGGTGAGCCGGAGGCAAACGTGCTTTGGGCACCGCCCGGTGTGAACTCATAGACGTTGCCGCCGTTGAAATCCGTTACAAACAAATTGCCCGCGCTATTAAAGGCAAGTCCATAAGGATTACTCAACCCGGAGGCAAAGGTACTTTGTGCACCGCCCGGCGTGAATTCATAGACGTCGCCGCTGCTGAAATCCGCCTCAAACAGATCGCCAGCTCGATTAAAAGCCAGTCCCTGGGGATGGGCCAGCCCGGAAGCAAAGGTGGTTTGGACTCCTTGCGGCGTGAATTCATAGATGGTCTGGTTCTCAATATCCGTCACAAACAGGTTGCCGGTACTGTCGATAGCCAATCCAGAACCACCAGGATTCAACCCGGAGGCAAACGTGCTTTTCACGCCACCCGGAGTGAACTCGTAGATATGTCCAGTGTTCACATTAGGAGAACCGAAGTCCGTCACAAAGAGATCTCCCGCGTTGTCAAAGGCCAGTCCCTGAGGTTCATACAATCCCGTGGCGAAGGTTATTCTTGCACCGTTCGGCATAATTTCATAAATGTTGCCACCCAACGTGTCAGCCGAATACAAATCGTCAGCGGAGTCGAAGGCCAGCGCGGTAATATAATTCGACCCCGAGGCAAAAGTGCTTCCCAGCCCATCCGGGGCATACTCAAAAATATTGTTTGTTGTAACGACTTTATGATTGGTAACGACCTGTTCGTATTCCTCTACAAACAAATTTTGTGCCGGGGCGCTATAGGAAATGAGCAGCGCCGCAATGGCATAGGCCGCCACGACAAATGAGTAAAACCTGCAGCAGGCCAAGGGGTTCCATTTCGTGTTCATAACGTATTAAATCTCTTCGGCTGCGAATCCGCAATCATTTGTCCAGCGACACACAAAATCATGGCATTACGACCTCTTCCAGCGTTATATGAGTGGCTACACTATTTGTTGAAACGCTCTAATTCACGAAATTGTGTGCCTTGAGCCAGAACAGGCAGTCGTTTGCCCACGGATGCGGGTGGTTAAACGGCGGTTTGTCTTTCAAGCCCATGCCGTGTCCGCCCTTTTCGTAAATGTGCAAAGCAAACGGCACATGATTTTTTCGCAACGCTTCGGCAAACAGGAAAGTGTTTTCCAGCGGCACGGTGGTATCTTCAAACGTCGTCCACAAAAAGCAGGGTGGTGTTTCCGGCGTGACCTGGAGTTCGTTGGAAAGATTTTGCACGAGTTCCGGCGGGGGATTGGCGCCAAGCAGATTTTGTTTTGAGCCTTGATGGGTAAAATTTCCCATCGTGATGACCGCGTAGCATAAAATCCCCAGATCGGGGCGCGAGCTTTGCCGTTCAATCAGGTCGGTCGAATTCGTGTCGCCGGCATCAAAATGGGTCAACAGCGTCGAGGCGAGATGTCCGCCTGCCGATGAACCCATGATGCCGACACGGTGGGAATCAATTTTGTAGTCATCGGCGTGGGCGCGCACCCAGCGGACGGCGCGCGCGGCATCTTCGAGCATGACGGGATGGCGATAGCCGTGCGAGCCCAGCCGGTATTTTAAAACGAAACCGGCAACGCCGTGTTGATTGAGCCAGAGCGCGTAATCTTTGCCCTCGTGCGGCGCGAGCATCGCGTAACCGCCCCCCGGGCAAATCACCATGGCCGCCCCGGTGGCGTTGGCAGCGTCGGGCAGATAGGGCGTGATCGTGGGGATGTCCCAATCATTGGTGCCCAGCGCACCGGGTGCGCCGTCGGGCCAGAGGGGGATGGGGTTTTGCATTTCAGCGTGGGACAGGGTGAGCGACACAAACAGGGTTGCCAGGGCAAAGAATAGTTTCATAGTTATTTCATGGTTTATCGGAACAGACTGAGGCAAGGCCGGGAAAGTTTCAATTTTGAAAATGCCCCGGGTTGACCGCAAATTTTTCCCGATCCGGCGGCAACGGCGGCTTCCCGGCGTTTTTACCGGGCGCAAGTTTTTTGGTAAAGTTGAGCTGCCATGGGATGCGCCCGCCATTTGACACCGCCCGATTCCCGTCTATTTTTTGAGTCTGTGTTTGAACTCGTTTCCGATTACGCCCCCGCCGGTGACCAGCCGCCGGCGATTGAAAAGTTGACCGCCGGGATTTTATCCGGCGCGAAGCACCAGACTTTGCTTGGCGTCACCGGCTCGGGCAAAACGTACACGGTTGCCAACGTCATCAAGAACATCAACCGGCCGACGCTCGTCATCTCGCACAATAAAACCCTCGCCGCCCAGCTTTACGCCGAATTCAAGGGTTTTTTTCCGAATAACGCCGTGGAATATTTCGTCAGCTACTTCGATTTTTACCAGCCGGAGGCCTACATTCCGCGCACCGATACGTTCATCGAAAAGGATTCCAGCGTGAACGAGGAGATTGAACGGATGCGGCTCTCGACGATGAGTTCGCTTTTTTCGCGGCGCGACGTGGTCGTGGTTGCGAGCGTCTCGTGTATTTACGGCATCGGCAGCAAGGAGGATTACGAGGCGCTGGTGATCGGGTTGCGCGTTGGTCAGGAGCTGTCGCGGGAACAATTGTTGTCGCGCATGGTGGACTTGCAGTATTCGCGCAACGACATCGCGTTCGAGCGCGGGAATTTCCGCGTGCGCGGCGACACGGTGGAAGTCTGGCCCGCCGGGCGCGAGGACGGTTTGCGGATTGAATTTTTTGGCGAGGAAATTGAAAAAATCACCCGATTCGAACCCTTGACCGGAAGTAAAATTGAAACCTTGCAGGCGAACATGATTTTTCCGGCGAAACAATTCGTGACGACCGGCGACAAGATGAAGCGGGCGGCGCTCGCCATCCGGGAGGAATTGCGGACGCGGATCGTGGAATTTGAACGCGACGGGAAATTACTCGAAGCACAGCGCATCAAGATGCGGACCGAATTTGACCTGGAAATGATGGAGGAAATGGGTTTTTGCTCCGGCATTGAAAATTATTCGCGCCACATCGCGAACCGCCCGCCCGGTTCGCGCCCGACGACGCTTTTCGATTTTTTCCCGAACGATTACTTGCTCGTGATTGATGAGTCCCACGTGACCGTTCCGCAAATCGGCGGCATGTATGAAGGCGATAAATCGCGCAAGACGGTGCTGGTGGACCACGGTTTCCGGCTGCCCAGCGCGCTGGACAACCGGCCGCTGAATTTTCTGGAATTTCAATCGCTGCAAAACCAGACGATTTATGTGAGCGCCACGCCCTCGCCGCGTGAAATCGGCTGGTCGCAAGGCAAAGTCACCGAACTCGTCGTGCGCCCGACCGGATTGATTGATCCGCGAGTCACCATCAAGCCGCTCAAAGGCCAGATTGACGATTTGATGGAAGAAGCCCGCAAGCGCAGCGATAAGAAGGAACGCACGCTCGTGACGACCCTGACGAAACGCACGGCGGAAGAATTGACCGATTACCTGCGTGACATCGGGGTGAATGTGCGTTATTTGCACAGCGAAATTGACGCGATCGAGCGCGTTGAGATTTTGCGCGCGTTGCGCAAGGGCGAATTTGATGTGCTCGTCGGCATCAATCTATTGCGCGAAGGACTGGATTTGCCGGAGGTTTCACTGGTCGCGATTCTCGATGCCGACAAGGAGGGTTTCCTGCGCAGCGAAACGAGCTTGATTCAGACCGCCGGCCGGGCCGCGCGGCATTTGAACGGCGAGGTCATTCTTTACGCCGACGTGATGACGCAAAGCATCCAGAAATTCCTCGCGGTCACCGAGTACCGCCGGAAACGGCAAATCGCATACAATACGGAGCACAATATCACCCCGCGCAGCGTGAGCCGGGCCGTGGAGGAAAGCCTGGCCGTGTACCAATCCACTCGCGATGAGGCTGCCGGTGTCTTGAAAGACGCCAAATTGGATGTGGATTTGACGGAAACGGTCAAGGAACTTGAAGGCGAAATGCTCAAGGCCGCCGAGGATTTGCAGTTCGAAAAAGCCGCGCTGCTACGCGACCAGATCAAGGAATTGAAGCGAATGCTTGACGGCGGCAAGCCGGAGGATAACCCCAAGCCGGTGAACTATAAAAAATCGCGGCGGGCGCGGCGCTGATGCCGTTGTCAGTCGCGGAGCGACCAAAGGAAATTAGAGCATTTCCATCAAAGCTGTATCGTTGGGCTAACTGGCCTGACGGACAGCGGTCTTTTGGGTTTCTGGCTTCGTTTCGGCTGGATGCTGCTTGCTGGATTATTGGATTGTTGGAAGAAGCGTTTAACCGTAGTGAGGATGACGATGACGATGAAATGGAGTTTTGGCCCCTCACCCTGTCCCTCCCCCCGTTGGGCGGGGCGAGGGGAAATTTACGCAGCGTCTGGCGTAGTAAGTGGCGCCTTCGCCAAAGGCCGATGATCGGCACCACTCGCCAAAAGTCCAAGCTGAACCTGACATCAAAAATCCTCGCTCCGCATGGCTACAGTTTTTCTTCAAACGCTAATGCGGCAGGTTGGCGGCGACGGTGGCCAGGATGTTTGTGCCGCGCAGTTGCGTGGCCAGGATTTTGCCGTCCGGGCCGATCAGGAAAATGGCTGGGATGCCATATACACCAAACGTACCGGTGACCTGGTCGGCCGACCAATCGCCCAGAAAACCTTGCGTCCAGGCAATGTCATGGTTGCGCGCAAACCGCTTGGGGGCGGACGCATCTTTGTCCAGACTCAGGCTGATCATGGCGAACCGCGCGTCATTGCCAAAGGCGTCATGGGTGGCCTTCAAGTTCGGTGTTTCCGCCACGCAAGTGGCCCGGCACCAGGTGGCCCAGAAATCCAGCAGCACATATTTGCCGCGGTAATCCGAAAGCCTGAGCGGTTTGCCATTCAAATCGGTGATGTTGAAATCGGGTGCCGGGTTGCCCACCGTCGCGGCGAGCTTGAGAGTGGCCACGCCAGCGTCCAAGGGCGCGTCCGCGGCAGCGGAACCGATGTCGGGTACGTGTACGATCATGGAATCCAAATAGGCCAACCCGGTATAATTGGTCTGGATATTCCCCGAGAGCCGATAATCGCCGGGTTCCACAAATCTGGCGCACCAGGTGCCATCGCTGGACGGCCGGAAATGGACGTACTTTTCGGGAGCGGTTGGTCCGGTGGCGATCGACCGCAGGCTCATGGAACAGGAGGCCAAATCGAGGTTGGCAACCAGGGACGGATCTTTGGCCACCCGGCCGGTTACCTCGGCCATGGCCGTTAATTTCCAGATGGTTGGTTTCGCCCGGGGCAACGGAGACCGGGCAGGGTAGCATGCCGTAGGCGGTTTGATCATCGCCCGATTGGATGATTAGTTTCATGGGCGGGACGAATGCGAATACGAACCGACCGTGTTCATCGGTGGTGGTGCGTTCGCCCAAGCCCGCGACGGGCGGTCTGACGCTGCCCGAATAGTACGCGCGATCGCTGGCCAATTCGACCGCCACGTTGGTTAGAACACGGTCTCGGTTCTTTAACACACCTTCGATTCGCCCCCAAGGCCGCAGGATCATCACGGCATGGTTGGTCAGCTCAAGTTGGGAAAGCAAACCGAATCCGTGCGCATTGGCCGCCACGAGGTAATGGCCCATTTCGGGTGCGGGCATCCGCATTTGCCCCTGGTCGTCGGTGAGAAAATCATCGCCATACAGCTTTCGGAAATGGAGCCAGGGGATTTTATCGGGGCCGCCGAGGTCAACGAAGAGGTGCGGCATCGGTCGGCCTTCCGCGGATTGAACGTGAATCGTGCCCAATCGTTGGTGGCATTCGGCGAAAGGGGGTTTTGCTCGATGATGATGCTGGTGAGATAGTAGGCGCCATCCACTTTACCGTAAGTGACCTCGGTGCCGAAGCCGTCGGTGAATCCGAATTGAATCCAACCGGTGGGCGGGATATTGAGATGGGCGCGCAAAACCTCGTTGGAAAAGACGGTGGGGAAATTGGCTGGCAAGGGGACGAGGCTGGCGTTGTCAAAATCCCGGGTGAGAAGATCGTCGCTTTCGTCGCTTTGGTTCTCTTTGATCCAGGTGGGCACGCCATCCCAATGGTAAAGTGCCATGAGGGCGGCTTTGTCTTTGTTTTTTAGCGCGGCTTCGAAGGCCTGCAGCAGTTGGGAGTTGGTGGTGACTGCCGCGTGGATGGGCGTGCCGAGCCCGCTGGCGAGTGCCAGAAACCCGATCAAACCAAGAAGGTGCGAGAATCGCTTACCTGAGATCATATCAGTTCAATTTGACCGGGCAGGGATTAGAAGGTTGCCATCGCCCCGTTCCGGTTAAAACTGAACCCCCTCCCGTTCGAGCAAAGTGCATTTCCAGCCCAGGCCACTGGAAAAACCGCCAATTTTGTTATTGGCGGCCAGAACGCGATGGCACGGAACCAAAACTGGAATCGGATTCGCCCCGCACGCTCCGCCGACGGCGCGAACGGCCTTGGGCTTGCCGATTGCTGCGGCCACTTCGCCGTAACTTTTGGTCTTGCCCGGGCGGAATCTGGAGCATCGCTTTCCAAACGCTTTTTTGAAATTCCGTTTTGCCGGTCCAATCCAGCGGTGGCAGTTCTTTTGGTTCTGTGCCGCCAAGAATCTTCTTCAAAGCGTCGGTGGTGGTGCGATGCCATTGGAGAACGGGCAACGGAATTTGTTTTGAATTCACAGCCCGCCCACCTACGGCATGATTGGGGGCGGCGGACTTTTTTGCTTTCGGAAAATCCAAGCCGGCCAGCCCTTTTTCGGAATAGTGCGCGAGGAATTCACCATCGCGCGTGGAGATCGGCAGTTCAACGAAAACGGTTTTCATTTGAGTTTTAATGCCTCGGCCAGAACGCCATGAATAATCCGATCAACCCGATGGTCACACCGATTACCAGCGCAATGAAACGATTGCGGGCCACGCGTTTTTCGTAGCGCAGCGGGCGCAGGCCGTGAACGCCGCCGGCGGCCAGATAATTGACGAGGCGCGGGTTGTTGGTCGTCGGCCCGTGAAAATGATTGCGCAGGCGGTTCCAGAGCGCGGGCAAATCGTATTTGCGCACGCCGAGTTCGTTGAAAATTTCCGGCACCTCCACCTCGGATCGCGGCGCGAGCGGACTGCTCTTGAGTTCCTCAAAAACCGGTTCGGCTTTGGGCGCTGGCGGCGGTGGTGGCGCGGGTTTTTCCACGGTGCGGGACATGGTTTCACCTTGTGGCGTGGCGGTGGAGCGAAATTTGGGGCCGGTGGGGGGACGTTGCAGTTGGGAGTCGAGCTTTTGGATTTCAGCCTCCAGCGCGGCGATTTCAGCCTCCAGCGAGCGGGCCTTGTCAGAAATCAGGTCTGGCTTTTTTGGGGCCATGCAACCTCACTTTCGCAAGAGAATGGCGATGAAAATTCCCAGGGCGGCGATGGCGACGAACAGGAGCGGCCACGTCAACGCCAGGCCGATTTTGCAAAGCTGGCCAAAATTCATTTCGGCCAGCGAAGGCGCCGCGGCGGCGGGAGAATTCTTTTCCGCCACCGTGGCCGGTTTGCCCTCGCCGGCCAGGGCGGGCAGTTTAAGCCGGGCGGAATTCCATTCCATGCGGGCATTCTCGAGGGTGGTTAGGGCGCGCGTAAGCTCGATCTGAAAATTATCCTTCGTCCAGGTCTCGTCATGGATGGCCTGGATTTTGGCCAGCGCCGTGCGAAAATCCCCGACAGTCTTGACCATTTGGTCGGCGTCACGGCGCGCAGCAAATTCAGCTTCCTCCAGCAGGCCCAGCCCGCGGGTGAGATGGTGGAGGATCTCCTGGCGGCCGGTCTGAAATTCGTTCTGGCGGCGGCGAAGCTCTTCGAGGCCGGCGCGTTCGCGCTCCAGTTCCTCCTGCGCGCGCTTGAGTTCAACGAGTTTTTGCTGGGCCTCGACCACCTTGCGGTCCACGTCATCGCGGGCGGGCGCGTTCGCGGCGAACGCGGGTTTGTTCGCCGTGAAATCGGTATCAATAAATTCCGTTGCGTCGTATTCGCCAGGCACAAGGCCACTTTAATCCCGCTGCGCAAAAGAGTAAAGCGGGTTTGCGCAGCGGGTTTGCGCTTGTCATTGACCCGGTCTTGGCGCAGAAAGGAGGCATGATTGAATTATTTCAATTTCCCTGGAGCCCGTTTTGCCTGCCCCAACAACGCATCCTGGAATTTTCCGGCGCGCCCTTCAAACGGGTCAGCGTCCTGCCGCAGGAACGTTCCATTATTTGGAAATTGACGAAGCAACGCTATTACGGCGTGCCGATTTTGCGCGACGGGAAAATGATCGTGTTCGAGACGGGCGATGATTCGCAAGTGGTCGCCAAATACCTCGACGCGAAATTGAAGCTCGATTTGTTCCCGGCGGGCTGGGAAGGCGTGCAAGCCATTCTCTGGCATTACATTGAGAACGACGTGGAAGGCGCGACCTTCCGGCTGAACGACATTTATTATCAGGAAAATTATCGCCGCGCCAAAATGCCCGCGAGCGACGAATTGCAATACCTCCGTTTCAAGGAACGCAAGTTCGGGCGCGGCTGCATTGACCAATGGCGCGCGCAAAAGGCCGATTGGTTGAAAAAACTCACGGCCAGCCTCGCCCCCTTTGAACAGATGCTGTCGCAGACCCTGTTTCTGCTGGGTGACCGACCGCATTTTGTGGATTTCGATTTGATCGGCATGCTCGACAATTTTCTGTATTCCGGTCATTACGAACTGTCCAAATCGCAGCCGAATATCCGTCGGTGGTATCGGCAGATGAAAAACATTCGAGCCCCAAAATAGGTATATTGGACGGGCTTGGGCCTCTTGGATTTCATCGGCATTGGCAATGCGTTGCGGCTCCTGCGCTGGCGGCAGAAGAACAACTGACGCTATTCGCCGATCAGTTTACGGCATTCTGCGATCAACTCGTCCTCTTTGGTGGCGGTAAGGTATTCTTTGGCGGCGGCAAAATTTTGCTTTGCCCCGGTCAAATCTCCCTGCTTCGCCAGCACGCAGGCGAGATAGGCCCGGGTGATATTCATGTGGGCATCCTGATAGGGTCGCCATTTCATTTTTTCCACGAGGGTAATCGCTTTTTCCAGTTCAAGTTTGGCGGTCGCATAATCGCCTTCCAAATAAGCGATTACTCCCTGGCAGCGGGTCTTAAAGGGTACCGCAATGTCGGTGATCGTGAACTTCTCCGCTTCCTGCATTGCCTGGCGCGCTTTTACCGAATCACGCTTGTATCGGGCATAACGATAGGACAGGTGCAGAACCATCCGGTCGAAGTCGGTTTTTCCTGGATTGACGCCAGATTATATTCGATTCCCGTGTCATATTGTTTGGCGAGGGTATAGAGGGAACCAACAAACATTTTGTATAACCAACTCGGGCAATCCGGGCGTCCTTCACAAACTTTGTAAACCGCCAGTGCCTCGTCCAAATGCCCTGTGCCGGCCAGTGCCTTTGCCCGATATCGGGTCAGTTCAGTGTCAGGAACTTTGGCGAAGCTGATGCGCTCGATCGTTTTTAACGTCTGAACCAGAGATAACACTTCGTTCCACCGATACCAATCCGCAGCCAATATCAGTTTCCTGTAATACACCGAAGGGGAACCCAAGCATATCAGAAATATCAACCATAACAAGGCGGCCGCAACCAGCAACCATACAGAAATCCAACGGCCGCGACAGCCGTTGTAAACGCCGATCACCAATATCAAAAAAAGCAGTCCTTTGCTCTGGTTTAAACCATTTAAGATGACGTCCCCGAAAGTGACGGTCGGATTTTCTCGGACTTTTAGTCTTTGTTCGGCGGTTACTTTAATCTCCTCACCCAGGAATTTTCGCGGTTGGGAGAAGCCCGCGGTGACCACGGCGCATACCTCGTCCTCCTTCAATTCCAATTCGGTGTATCCCGTTGCCAATAAAATGGCTTTGGCGTCCTCAGCCGTTCCGGCGATTACTTCTTTGACGATTTTATTTCCCGATCGGTCTTTAACCGACCAAACATAATTGGTCATGTTTCCTCTAAGGAGTTATCAGGGTTTGGGGCGAATTTCGGCCTGACCATAAAACAGCCGCCAATCAATGCAAGCCATTATTTGGTAGTGATAGGTTTTATTTTTCGTCACCGTAAATTTGGTTTTCTCCGCGCCGGCTTTCGCTAAACTAGGCACATGAATTTGTTGCCGTTTGGAAAACTGCCCGCCGCGAAAGCCGCGCACGTTCGTTCCGCAAAACATTGACCTGGGCGACTGGCCGCAGATCGCGCCGCTGTTCGATCAATTGGAAAGCCGCGCCGCCGCAGGCCAAAGTCCGCCGCCGAACTTGAACGCTGGCTGCTGGACTGGAGCGAACTGAACGCCGCGCTCGACGAGGAAGCCTCGCGCCGTTACATCGCCATGACCTGCCACACGGACAACGCCGACGCGGAAAAGGCCTATCTGCATTTCGTCGAGCACGTCGAGCCGCAACTCAAGCCGCGCCAGTTCGCGCTGGAAAAAATTTACGTCGCGCATCCGCAGCGCGAAAAATTGTCCGCAACACGCGGTTCCAGGTTTTTGACCGCGACGTAAAGAATCACGTGGAATTGTTCCGCCCGGAAAACGTGGCGCTGGAAACCGAGGAGGCCAAGCTTTGCCAGCAATATCAAAAACTGATCGGCTCGCAGACGGTGAATTTTCGCGGCGAGGAAAAGACGCTCGTGCAGATGGGCCGTTATCTGGAAGAACCCGACCGCGCGCTGCGGCAGGAGGCCTGGGAATTGGTGGCCAAACGCCGCTTGCAGGACGCGGACAAATGCGAGGAGATTTTCGAGGAACTGATCAAGTTGCGCGACGCAGATCGCGAAGAACGCGGGCTTCGACAATTACCGCGACTATGCCTTCCGCCAGAAATGCCGGTTCGATTACACGCCGCGACGATTGCGTGCAATTCCATGACGCCATCGAGAAGGAAATCATGCCCGCCGTGCGCGAAATGCAGAACGACCGGCAAGCGGCAGTTGAAACTGGAACAATTGCGGCCGTGGGACCTGGCCGTTGACCCGCAGAACCGCGCGCCGTTGAAGCCGTTCGCGGAAGTGGGCGAGATGGTTTCGCGCACGCAGAAGATTTTCAATCACCTGGACGCGGAACTCGCGGCGGGTTTCCAGCAGATGCAGGATTTGAAATTGCTCGACCTGGACAATCGCAAAGGCAAAGCGCCCGGCGGCTATCAATCCACGCTGTCCGAGTCGCGCGTGCCGTTCATTTTCATGAACGCCGTCGGCTTGCAGCGCGACGTGGAGACGATTTTGCACGAGGCCGGCCACGCGTTTCACGCGCAGGCGACGCGCGGCGAGGATTTGTATGCCTATCGCAGCGCGCCGATTGAATTTTGCGAAGTCGCTTCCATGAGCATGGAATTGCTCGGCAACGAATTTCTCGAAGAATTTTATTCCGCGCCGGAAGCGAACCGCGCGCCGCAAGACGCATCTGGAAGAGCATCATTGGATTTTTCCCGTGGATGGCCACGGTGGACGCGTTTCCAACATTGGATTTACACGCACCCCGGCCACACGCGCGCCGAGCGCAAGGCGGCCTACTTGGAATTGATGGATCGTTTCGGCGGCGACGTGGATTGGGCCGGCTACGAGGAATCGCGCGCGCATTCCTGGCACCGGCAACTGCACATCTTTCATTCACCCGTTTTACTACGTCGAATACGGCATCGCGCAGCTCGGCGCGTTGCAGGTCTGGGCCAATTCCAGGCGCGACAAAACCAAAGCGTTGAACGAGTACAAAAAATCCCTGGCGCTCGGCGGTTCGCGCCCGTTGCCGGAACTGTTTGCCGCCGCCGGCTGCAAATTCCAGTTCGACGCGGCCACCATCAAACCCTTGATTCAACTGGCCGAGACGGAATTGAAGAAGCTTTGATTAATCCGAAAACCACCGAAAACGACGCAGTCCGGTTTTATTTAGAGCATTTCCATCAAAGCTGTAGCGATGGGCTAATGGTCCTGACGGACAGCGGTCTTTTGGGTTTCTGGCTTCGTTTCCGCTCAGTTACAGGGTTTTTCAAACCTGCGCCTTCGCGGAAGGCCGATGATCGGCACCACTCGCCATAAACCCAAAATCCTCGCTGCTCATCGCTACATCTTTTCTGTCAATGCTCTAATCCGAAAACCACCGAAAACGAGGCAGTCCGGTTTTATTTAATCACCGGTTTGAAAGGCTTGCGGAGCATAAAAAGCCAAGATGCCCCCGGTGGGACGAGCGTTTGGGCAAGCCGTCAACCCGTTTTCAACTTGGCTGCCAACTCCTAGGTCTCAATCCCGTACGCCTTGATCTTGTTATAGAGTGTCTGGCGTCCGATGCCGAGGCGTTTGGCGGTTTCGAGCTTGTTGCCGTTGGTTTCCTTGAGCATCTGGATGATGGCATTGCGTTCCACGCCTTCGAGCAGCGTGAAGCCGGTGTCGTGGCCTTCCGTCGGAATGAACTTGATGTCGCTGATCGAAAGATCAGTGACGTTGACTTCCGGCCCTTCGGACAACAGCACGGCGCGCTGGATTTCGTTCTGCAACTGGCGGACATTGCCCGGCCATTCAAAGGAGGTCAGACGTTCCACGGCTTGCGGCGTGAAACCGCGCAAGGTGCGGTTGGCCTGCGCGGCGTAGCGTCGCAAAAATGAATTGGCGAGCGGGATGATGTCGTCGCGGCGTTCGCGCAGCGGCGGGAGATAAACGGAAATGGCGCTGATGCGGTAAAACAAATCTTCGCGCAGTTTGCCATCCTTGATGGCTTCCTCCGGCTTGCGGTTGGTCGCGGCGATGATGCGGCAGTTGGTCTTGTAACTCGTTGTGCCGCCGACGGGACGCACTTCCTGGTCCTGCAATACGCGCAGCAATTTGCTTTGCGTATCAATCGGCATTTCGGAAATTTCATCGAGGAAAAGGGTTCCGCCTTCGGCCTGGCGGAAAAGCCCTTCGCGGTCGGAGTTCGAGCCGGTGAACGCACCCTTTTTGGAGCCGAATAATTCGCTCTCGATCAGTTCGCGGGGCAGGGCGGCGCAGTTGACCTTGATGATCCGGTTTTTCGCGCGGGAACTCAAGCTGTGGATGAGGTCGGCGATGACTTCCTTGCCGGAACCGCTTTCACCCGTGATCAGGATGGTGACATCGCTGGGGGCAACGCGTTCGATGGTGCGGACGACGGTTTGCACGGACGGACTTTGGAAAACCGGGGCGGAACCGCCGCTCATGGTGGAGAGCGCGCGGCGGAGTGAATTGTTCTCTTCCTTTTGCTGGCGGTTTTCAATCGCGCGCTCGACGGTGACTTGCAGCACCTGGGGATCGAACGGCTTGTTGATGAAATGATACGCGCCCCGCTTGGTCGCCTGCACGGCGGCCTCAAAAGTGGCTTCGCCCGTCAACACGATGACTTCCGTGTCCGGCCAGGTTTTTTTGATCTGCGGCAACAGGTCGAGACCGTTCGCATCCGGCAGTTTGAGGTCAAGCAGGATGACATCGGGCGCATCCAGCGAGAAACTTCTTTGCAGCCCGGCGGCGTTTTCCGCCTCGGCCACGGTAAAATCGGGCTCGAGAATGGTCTTGAGCAACTGACGCAATTCCGGCTCGTCGTCAACGATGAGAATTTTACCTTTCATTTTTTGATATGATTTGTTTTGTGCATGCCGCGACAAATTGCCTGAAAATCCCGCGATAACGGGCGTGTTTTTGGACGAGCCGCTCAGGATGGAACTGCACGCTCAAAAAGAACGGCAACTTCATGCCTGATTTCAACTCCATCGCTTCCACGATTCCATCACGACTGTGCGCCGTGGCCACAAACGGTTCTGCCGGCTGCACGATTGCCTGATGATGCGTACTGTTCACGCCCAAGACACGCGTTTTACAGATTTTGGACAGTAACGAGCCCGGTGTCAACGCTGCTTCATGCACCAAATCCAGCGGCCTGTCCATGCGCCGGTGGTTCAAGGCGTTCGGCACTTGTTGTTTGATGTCCACAATCAAGCGTCCGCCAAAGGCCACATTCATCAATTGATGGCCGCGGCAGACAGCGAGTACCGGCTTTAGTTGCCGGAAAATTTCCCCGATTAAAATCAATTCCCGTGCGTCCCGCGCGCCATGATCGGGAGATAGCCCCACCGTTTTGAGAATTTTTCCTGGCAGCTTATGCCCATAAAGGTCGGCGTACAGTTTGGGATTGATGTCGTCGCCGCCAGTCAGCAGCACGCCATCGGTCCGGCGCACGCTTTCGGCCAGGACCTTGCGGTCGGTGGTTGCCGGCGCAATGACCGGAATGCCGCCCGCCGCGAGAATGGCGAGTTCATAGCGTATGGAGAGGCTGCTCGATAAATCGTTAAATTCCACGCCCCGCTTCTCGATGCTGGGCGAAACTAAAATGAGTGGCATGAATGGCAACCTGGCCATGTATCCAAAATAAAGTCTTTTTGGCAAAATGTCAGCGCAAAATCAAACAATTGGCTTTGAATGGCTTGAGGGGAACAAAAAATGAAAATTTGGTTTCCCTGGCGGCGCTTTTTAATTACAAATGTGTAACCGTTTGGTGTACGATAAACGTCAAATGCTCAGGCGGGCAGGTTTCAGAAACCGGAATTTCAATCCAGAATTTAGCAAACGGGCATTGAACGTGTATTGGTTTGCTGCTTGAACTCGATTTAGAGGGTTTGATAATTGGCCATGACCATCAGCTATTCAGCGCGATTTCAGGAAAAAGAAGCGGTAGAATCGTACGATGCCAAAGAGTATGCGGCCGGGAGCTATTCCGCCAGCATCTGGCAGCTCCAACGGCCGGTGGTTGAAAAATTTCTTTCGGATTTTCGCCAGTTGCGAGACCGGGCCAAGCCGATTACTGGACTTTGCCTGCGGAACGGGACGGGTGCTTTCCTGTGTCGAACAATTTGCGGACACTGCCGACGGGATTGATATTTCCGAAAACATGATTGCTGTGGCGCGCACCAAATGCCGCCGCGCCCGGTTGCAAGTCGGTGACATTCTGGCCAGCCCGGAATTATTGCAAAAGGATTACGATATCATCACCTGTTTCCGCCTGCTCCTGAATCTGGAGCCGGAGATGCGCGGACGGATTTTGAGCCAGCTTCGCGGCGTGATCGGGCCGGAGGGGCGGCTGTTGGTGAACATCCATGGCAATTCGCGCTCGTTGCGGCACCCGGCCATCGTCTGGCGTCGCTGGCGCGAGCGGAAGCAAAAATCCGACGCCATGCTCAATGAAATGTCGCCGGGAGAAACCGAAAAATTGCTTTGGGAAAGCGGGTTCCGGGTTGTGCGCAAAATGGGGTTTGGCATCTGGCCGCCCCGGTTTTACCGGACGCCGTTGCGTCATGTGGCCTTGGCCACCGACCGGTTTTTGGCGGGTGAAAATATCTGGAATAATTGGTCGGTTGACATTTTGTACGTATGCAGCCCACGCTGAACCACCAAGCCATGTTTGACGACGTCACGCCATTTCTGAAAAACCTGTTTTTAAACGAGGCGCCTCCCCGCCAGCCGGTTGAGTTTGAATGGTGGTTGATCCGTCGCAAAGGCCGGCCCTTTTTATTGTTGCCCACCTCGGCTGTGGAGCCGCATGTCGCCTTGCAACTTTATTCGGCGCAACGGCTCCACGCAAAAATCAAACGCGCCTTGCTGCCGCTGCTCCTGAAAACCCCGGCCGCGGCCCTGCTGCCGCGCGTGCGGATTCAGGCGGACGCGGCTTCGGAATTGGTTCAATTCATGGCGCGGCAATCCGGTGTGCCGGTGGAACGGCTGCGCGCACCGGCCATCAAGGTCGGCGGGATCGCGGTGGGCAAGGCGCGGTTCGTGATGCTGTTGTGCGACGCGGCCAATCGCCCGGTCAAAGTGCTGAAAGTGGGATTGAATCCGCGCGGCCGGGCGGGGCTGCACCCCGACGGATGGGAGGCGACCGAACAGGAGGCCAATCAATTGGAACACCTGCCGCCGAATCTGATTGGCTGCATCCATATGACCGGCCGCATCGCCACGCCGGCCCTCACGGCCTTTGCCACGACTTATTTTTCCGGCGACAGCCCGCGCAATGACGAGGGCATGGAACAATTATTTCATGCCTGGCTCAACCCCCATGCGCCCGTTCCGGTGGATAGCCTGCCTTCCTGGCGCGAATTGCAGACGGCATTTTCCCGCATTGACCCGCAAATGTGGCAGGTGCTCAGCCAGGCGGTGGCGGGGAAAAAAGTTCACAGCACCATTCATCACGGCGATTTTGCGCCCTGGAACGTTCGTGCAACCAGCCAGCAGAATTTGCAGGTTTTTGATTGGGAGCGCGGCCAGATGCAAGGCATTCCCGGCTGGGACTGGTTTCATTTCTTCGTCCAGACCGCCATCCTCGCCAGACGCTATCATGAAAAGCGCGTGGCGGCCGAAGTGGAACATTTGTTCCAATCACCCCGGTTTCAAATTTACGCCGCCGCCGCCCGGATCAAGGACATCACCAAACCACTGTTCCTCGCTTATCTGCTGCACCAAAAACTGGTCGTCAAGCCGGTCGAAGGCCGGGAGACGACAGAACATTTGTACGAGTTGCTTGCCGTCCGTTGGGGATTGAAGCCTGCTGTTTCCGCAGGATCGGTCGCGGCAAAAAAAACATTGGGCAGCCTTGATCAAAGTGTGTGCAACGCGGTCCAGAGCCAGTTCAAGTTCACCCTGTCCCAATTGTCAAACCTGATTTGGGAACCGACGCTTTCGCAGGTCGTCAAACCCTCAATGCGCGCGCAATTTTTTGGCCAGTGGAAAATGGTCTCAGCGAACATGCTTGGCTTTTTATTATTGCTGGCAGTGCAATTTTTCTCGAGCTGGCATTCGACTCTGCGCCTCAGTTTGACTCCGTTTTATCTGGTTCCGTGTTTGTGGCTGACGTTTAAACTGGATCGTCGCTGGGGGGCGCTGCTGGCCACGGCAGCGGCGCTCATGCCACCGTTGCTGCGGCATCTTCTCAATCCTGATTTCCTGCCGCTGGAAGTGACGTTGTGGAATATGGTCATGCGTTTCATCCTGTTTCAAATCATTGTTTTGCTGGCCAGCCGCATCCGCGAGCATAATATTTTTTCGCGCGGAAGTACTCCCCGTCCCGCGGTCATGTTTTCCGATCGCTGGGTGGTGATCATCGGCACCGCGCTATTTTTCGCCGGCGTGGTGGTGATTGATGCGATCACCAGCCCCCAACTGAACTTGCTACCGCTCTATCTGCTGCCGTGCATGGTGCTTACTTTGACTGTGGATCGGCGGTGGGGCACGGCGGCGGCGATCATCACGGCAATTGCCGGTCCGTTTACGCAACGCTACGAAGACGATTATTATAAGCACTTGCCCGTTGAATTATGGAACACATTGATGCGTTTCCTCATTTTCCAGACGGTTGTTTTCATCCTGGACCGTATCTGCCGGGATGACATTCTGTTTGCTCCCCATAAACCCGGGGACAAATTGGAGGTGCCCGCTGTGCCGGCGGATTTATTGGAGATGAATTTGTCGCGCGGGATCTGAGCCGTTAAATTTCCGCCTCGGGAAAATGTTCGCGGATCTGGCGGCGCAACAAGACTTCATCATCCGGCTGGTAACGGCGGCGGGTAATGAGCCGTTGGACGGCGTCCAGCAATGCCAGCCAATCTTCCAGTGGCGGCTCGGCCACCGGCTGCCAGTTGTCAAACCGCCGGGTGCGGTGAAAAAAACGCCATTCACGTTTCACGCGCTGCACATAGACTTGCAGTTTCTCGCCGTCCCCGGTGACGCGTTTCCAACTGATTTCAGCTTTGGGCATATGGATTTAATTCCGGATCATCTGGCAATATTGTGGAATAGTTCTTGAGGAAATTTTCCTGAAATTGATCAAACTGGTCAATGGAAGGCGCCGGCTTATCCGAAGTGGGAGTCAGGGGAAACCCGGTGCGCGCGGCGTCGTTGGTGATGGCATAAGTTTTTAATGAAAAAGCATCGGTGGAAATTCCGGTTTGGGTTTCGCGGTTTCCGCAAACGTAGCGGCGTCCTTCAATGATTCCATATTGTTGAAATGTATTGAGATAGATGGTCCGGTCGGCTTGGGCCATGGGAGAGTAAAGCGATACACCCTGGTAGATTTGGTCCCCGGGCAGGGGCATGCCCAGCAAATCAAGAATCGTTGGCAGCAAATCCACCTGGGAGCCGAAGGTGTCATTGATGTGATAACCGGGGTTGTCCGGATCCATGATGATGAGTGGAATATTGGTCAGTTCCGGCGTTGCCATCCAGCCATGGCCGATGGGCCCGCCATTTTCGCCCAGCATTTCACCATGATCATCCGTGATGACCACCAGCGTATTATCCAACAGGCCGCAGGTTTTTAGCTGATCCAAAATCGAAGTGATGGAACAGTCCATGTAAAGCAGATCATTGAAGTATAAAGGAGTGTAGTCATCCATCTGTTTCAATTTATATTTCTGGAATCGGCCGGGCACACCGTCAAACGGGTTGTGCGGCGCCACCGGGATATAAGTGAGGAAGAAGGTTTGGTGGTTGGTCGCGTATTCTTCGATTTGCGTTCGAATGGCTCTAATCGTTTCATCTTCGTTCAAGCCCCAGATGACCGATGCTTTATGATCCTGCCCGGGCATGTTCTCGGCATCATACATGGCTTCGAGGCCCCGGCCATTGAGGAATTCACGGAATCCGGTATAGTCAAGATAGGAAGAATCAAAAACCGAACAATGGTAGCCGGCTTCGATGGAAAATATCAAAGAGACTTTTTACATTGACGCGATCCATTGTGAATTTTTTGTAATCACGCACGGGATAAAGTCCGGAAAATGCCGCAAAACGCGCATTGATCGAAGCGGCAAAGTTGGAGAAGAAATTTGGAAAAAGTTCCATCCGGTCTTTATATTTTGTGAGCAGGGGCTGGGTATCCACCTTGCCGTCAAACAGGGAAAGATATTTATTGTAGGACGATTCTTGAAAAATCATCACCACGTTCAGCCGGCGGGGCGGACGTGCCGGCGATCCAGCTGGACGCTGGAACATTTGTTCCATGCCCAATTGCCGGGCTGTGTCCATCAGCGTTTTTCTATCCATTATCGGGGTGGTCATCCATTTGAATAAAGGGCTGGTTTCCGTCAGCAAAATGGCGGTTTCGCCTTCAACCTTGTCGCTTGGCGCGATCCAGCTTCCGGCAAACCCCAGCGACAAAAAGATGGCCAGCAAAAACCATCCGCTGGGGCCAAAATGCAGGGATTTGGCAGACGGGCCGCGCTGCCACATTCCGAGGATAAGGGCATAGAGAACCATGATGAAAATCAATGCGGCGAAGGCTTTTGGCAGGAATGGCCGGGCCACTAACCATACCATTTTAATGTCCGCGCCGAACGCCAGCGTCTGCCAATCAAATCGTACCCCCATGATTTGTGACAACCTTAAATCAACCAGTGATAGCGTGATCAGGGCAGCATTGATTCCATCCAGCCACAACAATGATCCGCGCGGCAGCCAGTGCCGGTATAACGTCGCGAGGCACAGCAACGCCAGGGCCAGGAAAAACTCCCCCATGAAATAGTGGGGCAAAGTCAATCCCAGCAGGAAAAGATTCTGAAAGTTGGCGGCCACGGGATAATTGATGTTCGTCAGCAGGAGGAATGAGGCAAAAGCAAACGGCAACAGCCAGGTCCAGGCGGAATAAAATTTTCGTAGCCCGGCCAGCGCGCTAAGCCCGCCAAATAAAACCACACACCAGCCGGATAATACCGCGCAATCCGGATCTAAATTCTTAATGGAGCCTTCCTGGGAGCGGAAGATTAAAAAAAAGAAACCGAGCCAGACCAACGGCTGGATCAGGCAGAACCAGTTTAACGGCCCCCGGGAAAAAGATGCGCCCAGCAGACAGATCAAGCCAAGGCAATCCGCCACGAGCAGGGCATCTCGAAAAATCGCCAGGTTCTCCAAAAAAAAGGCCAGATAAAGGACGGCGAAAACGGACGTGACGTATAAAACCAGATGTTCCCGGCCTGTGCGCGCCAAGCCGTAATAAATCAGGGTATAAACGAACAGCCAAACCGCAAGAAACGGCATCTGAAAAAAAAGGGCCAGGCTCAGATATGAACTTAAATCCCACCATTTCAAGGTGCCGACCAATAACGGGTGGAGATAACTATTGTCACCTGCGTGAAACGTCAG
Organism: uncultured Verrucomicrobiae bacterium; assembly: GCA_963746345.1. Taxonomy (GTDB): domain Bacteria; phylum Verrucomicrobiota; class Verrucomicrobiia; order Limisphaerales; family UBA11358; genus UBA11358. Next base: position 22,813 of record CAVVAN010000004.1, on the reverse strand, counting down.
GAAAATAAAAAAAATTCCCAACCCCAGCACACAGGCATTGGCCGCCCTGACGGCGCGTGTGCCACTGATGGCACATCCTTTTCCCAGACGCCACAAATTCAACCCCACCAGGGCGATAAAAATGTAAAAAGCAACCTGATTTAACCAACTGTCCGTGGGTTGGCCGACCGGCCAGTGGATATGATATAAATGCTTCTGAAATCTGACCATAATCGCCAGTTTGATCAGGCAAAGTGCCGTGAAGAGCAGCCCGATTCGTCCGGCGACATCCCAGGGAATGCCATACCAGGGCGTTGGCGACCCGCGCTGTCCCTGGGTTTTGGCCGTTGAACTTGCGCTCGACGGGACGTCTGTCTGCTCCGATTTCTCGTCTTGGTTCATTCTGATTCGCTTGTTCCTCAATTGCCGGTTCCATCTCACCACCCGCGTCAAACTGGTTTTACCTTAAAACGGGGTTTTAAAAACGCCGGATTATTCGACCGGCGCCGATGCTTGCGTGAGGCGGTAATTCAATCATTCAAATCAATGCTGGCCACGGCCATTGCGGCGATGCCTTCTTCGCGGCCGATGAAACCCATCGTTTCGTTCGTGGTCGCTTTCACACCTATCTGCTTTTCCGAAACGCCCAGGGCGGCGGCGATGCGCTTTTTCATCTCCGCGATATGGGGATAAATTTTTGGCGCCTGGGCGATGACGGTTGCGTCCACATTCACGATTTTACCGCCCCGCCGAGAAACCTGCCCGGCGGCTTCTTCGAGAAATATTTTACTCGGCACATTTCTCCAGCGCGGATCCGTGTTCGGGAAAAAATGGCCGATGTCTTCCTCGCCAATCGCGCCCAGCACCGCGTCGCAAATCGCGTGCATCAGCGCATCGGCGTCCGAATGGCCGTCCAATCCGCGGGTGTGGGAGATCTCAACGCCGCCCAGCACCAGCTTGCGTCCGGCGACCAATTGATGAACGTCGTAACCAATGCCAACATGAACCATGGAAGGAGTGTAGGTTTTTCCAGCCGCCTGAAAAAGAAATTTCGCCGGGTACGGTTAACAGTTAACGGTTAACGGTTAAATCCGGGCTGAATGATTCGCCGTCTAAACTATTTTCTGGGCTCCGTCGGCGCCGCGGCCGCGTCGGCCGCGTTCAAGGCATTCAAATCTTCCTGGTCGCTCCGCTCAAAAGCCTTGATCAGCCGCGTGACCATCCAGGCGCCTAAGGTCAAAACTGCTGCCGCCGCCGCCAATCCAATCACGACGTCCCAAAAGTGTTGGCCGGACAAAAAACGCAGGGGAAAAAGGATCCACCATGAGCCCGGCAGCGCCAGCACCGCTGAACCCTTGACAATTTCCCGGCGCGTCGCGGCCGCCGGTCTGCCGGCGGCCAGATTTTCCGCCAAAAATACAGGGTGCTGCCCAAGCCGATGAAAACCCACAACCAGGCGTTCCAGCGCCAGTGAAAATTAAAATCTCCACCCGGCTGCCGGTCAAAACAGGCCAGCCAGCCATAGGCCGCCGCCAGGCTCAACGCAGTGGAAATGATGACCATGCGCCGGAACAAAATATCGGTGAAATTCGTGCCCGGTGCCGGGTCGCGGTTTGAATCGCGGTTATCGGTCATAAACGTGAACGCGTCGTTACGCAGCCTTGACATCGTCCGGCACCCGTCGGCCATTTGCAAGGGCGGAATTCAGTCCGGCATTGGCTGCGGTATTGGCTTTTGACGAATTCAAATTTAGACCTTGTTGGCCGCGTCTTTGATTTGACGATGCTGCAAGCGGCGGTTTAGAATTTCCAGATGTCTTGTGCGCTTCTTATTTTATGACGACCGCCAAAAAACCCAAATTTTCCCGCATCCTCCTCAAGTTGAGCGGCGAGTCCCTCGGTGACGCGAATGGCACCGGCATTTCACCCGAGGCCGTGCAGCATATGGCCGAACAAATTTGCGAAGTGCGCGAGCTCGGCGTGCAGGTCGTCGTCGTCATCGGCGGCGGCAACATTTTCCGCGGCCTGACCGGCAGCGAACGCGGCATCGAACGCGCCACCGGTGATTACATGGGCATGCTCGCAACCATCATCAACTCGCTCGCCCTCCAGGACGCGCTGGAAAAACTCGGCGCCCCCACGCGCGTGCAAAGCGCCATCGCCATGTCGCAGGTCGCCGAACCTTTCATCCGCCGCCGCGCCGTGCGCCACCTGGAGAAAGGCCGCGTCGTCATATTTGGCGGCGGCACCGGCAACCCCTATTTTTCCACCGATACCGCCGCCGCGCTGCGCGCCAACGAAATCGGCGCGGAAGTGATCTTGAAAGCCACCAAAGTGGACGGCATTTACGACTGCGATCCCAAGAAAAACCCCAAGGCCGAGCGATTCGAAAAAATCTCCTACCTTGACGCCCTGCAGAAGCAGTTGAAAGTGATGGATTCCACGGCGTTCTCGCTGTGCATGGACAATAAGATGCCCATCATCGTTTTTGATTTTTTCAAGCCGCACAATCTGAAACGCGTTGTTCTCGGCGAAAAAATCGGGACGCTGGTCACCAGCTAGAAATCAGCACCGCATCCGGTGCCCGGCCCGGACAAAGCACCACCATCCAAGCCCCAACCATCCGATCTGAACGATTGTGCCTGAATTGCCTGAAGTCGAAATTCTCGCCCGCCATCTGCGCCGGGCTCTGCCCGGAAAAACCATTCGGGACGTTCGCGTCAATCGTGCCAAAATCCTGCGCCCAACTTCCCAACGGAAACTGAAATCCGTGCTGGTCGGCGCCAGATTCAAGGCCGTTTCGCGCCGCGGAAAATATCTGCTGTTCGAACTTCAGCCCAGGTCCAGCCGCCAAACCGTGGTGTTGCTGGGCCATCTCGGCATGACCGGCAAAATGTTTCTGGCCATGAAAAATGAGCTGGCGCCGAAACATGCCGCCGTCATTTTGGATTTGGGCAAAACGAATCTTATTTTTGAAGACACCCGTTATTTTGGCCGGCTGACCTTGGACCTGTCTGCGGTCGAAAAACTGGGGCCAGAGCCGCTGACCGGGGATTTTTCACCGGAAATGTTCGCGCGCGAATTGAAACGTTCCCGCCAGCCCGTCAAAATCAAATTACTCGACCAGTCGCTGGTCGCCGGTGTCGGCAACATTTACGCGAGCGAATCATTGTTCCGCGCCCGCATTTCGCCGGAGCTCGCGGCCAACCAGTTGGCCTTCGCCCAGGTAAAAAAACTTTGCGGCGCCATCCGCGAGGTTTTGGCGGAAGCGATTGAATTTGGCAGCACCGTTCCGGTCAATTTTTCCGGCGCAAAATCAGACGGGCTTTTTTATTTCGGCCGCGCGCCCGGCGCGCCGGATTTTTATGAGGAACGGCTTGCGCGTGTATGACCGGGCTGGGAAACCGTGCGTTCGTTGCGGTTCGCCCATCAAGCGGATCGTGCAGGCCGCCCGCAGCACCTTCTTCTGTTTGCAGTGTCAAAAAGTTTGACGAATGAATTTGACGCTATGCCCCGGGATTTGTAAATTACGCGCCCGTTTGTGTTCCAGAGTAGCTCAATGGTAGAGCACGCGGCTGTTAACCGTGTGGTTGTAGGTTCGAGTCCTACCTCTGGAGCCAACGTCAAAAGCTTCGTTTTTCAAGGGTTTTTCAATGGCGGTGAGGCAGATTGAAGGCTGAAGTCAGCAAAATAGTCAGCAACAATTGATCTTTGGGGTTAACCTCCCGACTGAAATGAAAAATTGATTCTGGCTATTCCAACGACATGGCGTCTTTTATCTTCAAGATTCTCAAACCCGGCGGTCAATTAATTGAATAGAATAAGAAATCTTTTGTTTTCACATCCCGAGATGGAGAATCTCAAATAAACGAGTCATTTTAAGTATTTGTCAGATGGTTTGATTTCGAGAATCATCAGTTTCACGACGTTATTACAATGATTCGCCAAAATTTATGAAAAGCCTCCTCGTTCGATTCGTGGTTATTAGTGTGGTTATTCTTCCAGGCATGACCACATTCGCTGCGGCTGGGACCGATCCAGATCATTATTCAGTCATGGATTTTGGGGCCAAAGGAGATGGCAAAACCGATGACACCGCGGCATTTCAAAAAGCCATGAACACTGCCGGACAAGCCGGGGGCGGGGTGGTTTACGCGCCGCGCGGCAATTATTTTTTTTCCGGCCATCTGGATGTGCCGCGTGCCGTCACTCTGAAAGGCATGTGGGAATCCGTCCCGGCGCATAATGGCCTTCGTGACCAGGGCGCGGCCGGGCCAATGGATAATGGCACCACTTTTCTGGTGACCGAAGGCGAAGGAAATGAGGCGGGGCCACCTTTTATCACATTGCATGATGACAGCACATTGAAAGGGGTGGTGCTTTATTACCCGGATCAAGACCCGTCTGAAGAACCCCAAGCCTATCCGTGGGCGATCGCCATGCGCGGGAAAAATCCGGCGGTGATGGCCGTGGAATTGCTCAACCCCTACAATGGAATTGACGCCTCCAAAAATGAACGGCATTTGATTCGTGATGTCCAGGGGCAGCCGTTGCGCCGCGGCATTTTCGTGGATGAGATTTATGATATTGGCCGCATTGAAGACGTTCACTTCAATCCCTGGTGGAGTTTGCGTCCGCGCCTGTTCCACTGGCAGGAACAGCACGGGGAGGCGTTCATTTTCGCCCGCAGCGATTGGCAGTATGTCTATAATACCTTCTGCTTTGGTTATGGGATCGGTTATAAATTCATCAAAGGCACTCGCGGCGCGTGCAACGGAAATTTTCTCGGTATCGGCGCTGACGATTGTAATCAGGCCGTTTCAGTGGATAACTCCGCGCCGTTTGGCTTGTTGATTTCCAACGGGGAATTCACTTCCTTTCACGGGCCGGATCCTACCATGGTATTTGTCGGAACGAATAACGTGGGTTCCGTGCGTTTTGTGAACTGCGCATTTTGGGGGCCTTGCAACCAGATCGCCAAAATAGCCGGACGCGGGACGGTCGGATTCAGCGATTGTATTTTCGATGACTGGGACCACAACAACGAGGGCCGCGCGGCCATCCAGGCTGAAAGCGGGACAGTGCTGGTACGGGGTTGCGAATTCCACCGGGACAAGCCGCAAGTTGAATTGGAAGCAGCGGTGAACCGGGCGGTGGTTTCCGAAAATATTCTCCGGGGTGAGGCGCAAATCACCAATCACAGCACACATTCGGTGATCATTAAGGACAACGCCGGCGAATAGCGATGAAACATCAAGCGGCAAATCCTCAATTCATTTAATTAGTCAAGAACTGCAGAAAAAGCATGCCGCACGGGAAAAATCATTATTCCCTCGAAAAACGGTTGGGCGCGCCTTCGAAATCGAAACTCGGTTGCCGCCAAAGGCTTTATTTGCAATTATTCAGTTGAAAGCAAATCACTGTTTGCATTAAATAACCCTGCCATGGAAAACCAGAGCGAAGCGATCACATCGCCGGCGAAGGAGTTTTTGCCCTTGCTGGAACAAAAGCTCAAAAAATTAATTGAGCAAAGGGATCTGGTTTGCCACGAAATTGATGAAACCCGCAAGATGATTGATGAGACCAAAGTCAAACTGTCGGGAGGCGAACTGCCTTTGCCCATCGGCCAAAGTGTGACCCCAAAAGCCGACTCCAGGGGAATCGTGGAAGAAGAGTCCGCTTAGTAACAAAAGCGGGGCAGGGATTAGCGGGCGGACTTTCAGTTGAAGATCTCCAACCTCGTCTGAACGGACGGGAAGAACGATGGCTGCCGCAATTGAAGAGGAAAGAGACAAATGCTCTTTATGTTTGGTTTGTCAATTTACGAGTTGCGAGCTATAAGTTGCACGTGTCCATATTTTGTGCACATTGTACGCATTTCTTAAACGATTTATTTTTAACGATTGCCCAATATGTTGGATTTTCCATACTGCGGCTGGCGGACTTGAAAACGGACCTCGAGTGGGTCAAGATGGATAAGCTATACATCAGTAAAGAGTTAAGTTTGGTTATTTCCGGCCTGGCCCGGTCGAGCAGGCTTCAAAATGGCAAAAAATCTTCCAAATTCGATAACTGGAGGCATGCTTATTTTTAGCAAATGATTGTCCGATCCAGTGCCACTATCAGTGACCGCAAACGGGGGAAAATTAGTAACGGAACTGGTCTGAATTCAGCAAATTATACCCAATTTAATAGGACAAGCCAGCCTGTCCTGTTTTTGGATTTTGATCGGAAATGTGGATATCTTTTTACCAGATAATTTGCTTCAAAAGGGAAAAAGAGCTCAAAAAAGCCAAAAAACCGCGAAACTTTGTGGTTTTTCAGGTTTTTTATCCCGTGAAGGCTGGCATTGCAGATGCTAAGCTAGTTCCATCGCGGTTGCAGCAGGCAATCAAGTGAACGAATATGTTATCATATATAACCCGCCTGCTGTTCTGTTCCACCGCTAAACAGAACAAGAAAGTCAAAAAATGAAAGCAATCAAAAACATCCGTAAATCCGGCTTTACGCTGGTGGAAATCATGATCGTTGTGGCCATTATCGGTCTGTTGGCGGCAATCGCGATTCCCAACTTCGTACGTGCCCGTCAAACCTCGCAGACCAACGCCTGTATCAACAACCTCCGCATCATTGACGCGGCGAAACAGCAATGGGCTTTGGAAACCGGCCAGGCTACTACTGCCACCCCGGGCTCGTCAAACATCGTTCCTTACCTCGGCCGTTCCGGCACGGTAATGCCGTCTTGCCCCCTCAGCCCTGGTGGTTCTCCGGCATACAATATCAATGCCCTAACTGCGGTTCCGACCTGCCCCAATACTAATGCGACAACTCATGAGGCAGTTCTTTCCCAATAACCTTGGGTAATCAAAATCACACGAAGCCCGGAGCAATCCGGGCTTCTTTTTTTATGTACGTGCGGTTGATAAGCAGGAATTGGCGTAACGAGGAAGGGATATATCGCAAACGACTTGCCTGGCTGATCGGGCATTGGGCCAATCACACTCAGCGGGCCAGCCAAAAGTCTGCGTATTTGCTCGGGCGATCCGTGCTAATTGGTCATGGATATGATGGATATGAAGCCTGTTCTTTCGGCGGTCCCTGGCGGTCAATATTGGCATAGTGGGTGCTGATAGTCATGGTTGCGGTTGCAGCCGGCAATTCAGCGAACAAAAAAGTTATCATATAACCCGCCGTCTGCTTTGTTCCACCGCGCCAAAGAAAGACGAAACATTATGAACAAGATAAGAGGTCATCCTCAGGGAGGTTTTACCCTGGTGGAGATTATGATAGTCGTGGCAATCATCGGGCTGTTGGCGGCAATTGGAATTCCCAATTTCGTCCGCGCCCGCCAAACCACGCAGACGAATGCGTGTATCAATAACCTTCGGATCATAGATTCGGCCAAGCAGGAATGGGCACTGGAAACCGGGCAGGCAGCAGGTGCTGCGCCGGTTTCAGCAGACATTGTTCCCTATCTCGGTCGTGCAGGTGCGTACATGCCGTTTTGCCCGCTGTCAGGTGCGAGTGGACCAGCATACAATATTCTTGTAGTCACGAATGCTCCGACGTGTCCGAATACTAATTCCACCCATCTGGCCATTCTGCCCATTTGATCAAGTTTAATGGCTTGAACGGTCGGTTGAACATCAAAACCCGGGATGAAAATCCCGGGTTTCTTGGCTTTATTTCGGAACGCATACCATGTATCAAACATGAATGTTGCGGCCACGTTCCATCGGATTGTTGCTGGGCCTTTTAACGCTGCTGGTTTACCTGCCGGCCACGTCTTGTCATTTCGTCAATTTCGATGATGCGGATTACGTTACGGATAACCACGTTGTCCAAAACGGCCTGACCTGGGCGGGGGTCAAATGGGCTTTCTCCGGGGCGCACGCGAGCAACTGGCATCCGCTTACCTGGCTTTCGCACATGGCCGATTGCGATCTGTTTCGCCTGAATCCGGCCGGCCCGCATTTGGTCAACCTCCTGTTCCATGCGGCGAACGCGGCACTCCTTTTCATGCTGGTGTTTCAATTGACAAATAAACTCTGGCCGTCCGCGTTTGTTGCCGCACTCTTCGCGTGGCATCCGCTTCATGTGGAATCCGTTGCGTGGGTTTCTGAACGCAAGGACGTTTTGAGCACGTTTTTCACCTTGCTCTCGCTGTTGAGTTACGCGCGTTATGTGCGTGAAAACCGCCGCCGCAGTTTTTGGCTTGCCGGATTGTTTTTTGTCCTCGCCTTGCTATCCAAGCCCATGCCGGTAACGCTGCCGCTGGTGATGCTCCTGCTGGATTACTGGCCGTTGCAGCGGCTGGCCGCCAGCGGGTTGGAAGGAGCCAGTCCCGGGTCGCCAGGGGGCCAGCCCTCCTCTTTTGCCGCTTTTATTCCACTCATTTTGGAAAAATGGCCGTTTTTTTTACTCGCCGCCGCCTCCTGCGTGTGTCACGGTTCTGGCGCAACATCATGCGATCTCTTCGCTGAACGTGCCGTTCAATTTGACGGCTGGAAAATGCGGTCACCGCTTATGCCGGCTATTTATCGAAAATGATCTGGCCGCTGCATTTGGCCATATTTTATCCGTTGCTGTCGCCGATCGCGTGGTCGCTAGTGGCAGAGTCGGCGATCATCTTGACCGGCATTTCCGTCCTTGTCTGGCTGGAACGCAAAACCCATCCGTGGTTGCTGGCCGGCTGGCTTTGGTTTTTGGTGACCCTCGTGCCGGTCATCGGCCTGGTGCAGGTCGGCGCCCAGTCCATGGCCGATCGTTACACCTATTTTCCGCTGATCGGGATTTTTTTGGCCGCCACCTTTTCGGCCCAGGTTCTGACGGAACGTTTCAGTTTCCTGATAAAATGGTTTTCGCTGGCGGCGGTTTTAATCCTGGGGGCGTGTGTTTTGATCACGGAAAACCAACTGCGTTACTGGCATGACAGCGAAACCCTTTTCCGTCACTCACTCGACGTGGCCGATAGTGCGACCGCTCATGCCAGCCTGGCGGCGACACTGTACGATCAAAAAAAAATGTCGGAAGCCACCAGGCACTATATCTTGGCCATCCGCTTGAATCCCGATATGGATTTGGCTTATTGGAACCTTGCCCAAATATTTAGTGACGAGGGTAAGCTTGAATTGGCGGCGGTCTATTATCGTGAGGGGGTCAAACGGAAACCGCTATCGCCGATGCCCTACGACAATTTAGGCGTCATTTTGGTGAAGTTAAAACGACCGGATGAAGCGCTGAAGGAATTTGCCGATGCCGCGCAGGTTGATCCCACTGCCGCCCCGCCGCATTTTTTGATGGGGCGCCTACTGTTGCAACGTGGACAGGATGCGGATGCCTTGATCCAACTACGCCAGGCAACGGAGCTTGACCCCGATAATCCCGAAATGCTCATCTACCTCGCCAGCGTGCTGGCGGCGGATGAAAACCCCAGGTTTCGTGATGGCAAGGAAGCGCTCGAATTGGCGAAAAAAGCGGTCATGGTTACCGACAGCCAGCAGCCCGCCGCCTTCGACGCACTGGCGATGAGTAATGCCGAGAAGGGGGATTTTGCCGCGGCCGCGCTGATTCAAATGCAGGCGATCAATCTGGCCAAAACCATCGGGCAAGTGGACGACCTGGAGTTAATGCAACAGCGATTGGAGCTTTACCAGAAGCGTCAGCCCTGGCGGGAATCTTTCCGGGCAAATTGAGGCCGCGCGCGAATCTGGTTCTATTATTGCTTTAATTATTGGGTAAATTTAAGTAGTTTGTCCCAAAAAATTGCAAATCTGTCAATTAAATGACCACAATTTTAAAAGCTGACAAATTGCGTGTCGAATACCGCAGCCGCGAAATGCGTCAGGCGACGAAGGTTGCGCTCGCCGGCCTGGACCTCGAAGTCCGCGCCGGCGAAGTCTTTGGTTTCCTCGGGCCGAACGGCGCGGGCAAAACCACGACGATGAACGTCCTGCTTGGTTTTGTGCAGCCAACCAGCGGAGCGGCGAGCTTGTTCGGGATTGACGTCCGCCAGCCCATCGCGCGCCAGCGCATCGGCTATCTGCCGGAAATGACTTACTATTACAAATTTCTCACGGCCGAGGAATTGCTCCGTTTCTACGCCAAAATTTTCGGGCTGGCCCGCAGCGAGACCGACCAGCGCATTGACCGCCTGATGAAACTGGTCGAACTTGAACACGCCCGCAAACGGCCGATCAAGATCCTATTCCAAGGGCATGCAGCAGCGCGTCGGCCTGGCGCAGGCGCTCATCAACAATCCCGATCTGCTGATTCTGGACGAGCCGACCAGCGGCCTTGATCCGCTCGGGCGCATGAAAGTCCGTGAAATCATCCAGCGGCTGAAAAATGAAGGCAAAACGGTCTTCTTTTCTTCGCATGAACTGGGCGAAGTGGAGACTGTTTGCGACCGCGTGGCCATTATCCATCAGGGGGAATTGAAAGTGGTCGGGCGCGTGGATGAAATCAAAAAACCGCAACACGCGAATCTCGAGCAAGCCTTTCTCGAAATCATCGGTTTTCAACCGGAGGCCGCAATATGAAAAATATTTTTGCCGTCGCCGGCATCGTCATCAAGGAATTATACCGGCGCAAGGATTTTTACGTGCTGTTCATCGTGACCATTTTGATCTGCCTCGTCATGGCCTCGGTCAACATTTTCAACGACGACAAAATCGTCCGCTACCTCAAGGAAATCTGTCTGTTGCTGATCTGGATTTCCTCGCTGGTCATCGCCATCACCACGACCGCGCGGCAAATCCCCGCAGAACGGGAAAACCGCACCCTTGCTGCCGCTGCTGGCCAAGCCGGTGACGCGGACGCAGTTGGTTCTTGGAAAATTTTTCGGCTGCTGGATCGCCTGCGGACTGACGCTGCTGTGCTTTTATATTTTCTTCGGCGCCCTTGCCGCCAGCCGTGAACATCAGTGGCCGCTGCTGGATTATTTTCAGGCCGCGACGCTGCACTGGTTCATGCTGGGCATTGTCGTGGCCATGGCCCTGCTGGGTTCGCTGGTTTTCGCCGCGCCTTCCTCGAACTCGACCATTTGTTTTGTGGTGATCGGCGGCATTTTGCTAGTTGGCCGGCATCTGGACCAGGTGGCGCTTCCGTTGCCCGAGCCGGCGCGCAGCATCACCCTGGCGATTTATTATGCCATTCCGCATTTGGAATTTTTTGACATGCGCGATCTGGTCATCCACAACTGGCCGCTGATCCATTGGAAATATTATATCCTGGCCATTCTCTACGCGCTGGCTTATGCCGCCGTTTTTCTCACCGGCGCCTGCCTGGTTTTCCGGCGCAAAGCGGTGAATTAAAATGAATTCGCCGCGGACATATTTTTTGCTGCTGGCCGCGCTGCTGGTTCTAAGCTTTGGGATCGCGGCGGATTTGCAGACGAAATTCACCGCCTGGCCCGGCAGCCGTGCCGACGGCGACGTCTTTAAAATCCTGCTCGGCGACAGCCGCAAGTTGTTTGCCAATGAGTTTTACGTCAAGGCCGATGCCTATTACCACAGCGGTTTTTATCCGACCATTTTTGACCATACCGAGGCTTTCAAGACCGCGCACATAGCCGAGGATACCGGCGCGGTCAACAGCAAGAATCACGGGGAAGAGGAAAATTTCATGGGGCCGCCGCGGGATTGGATTGATGCTTTTGGCCGTCATTTCTTTCCCGACCGGCATACGCATTTGGACGAAGGCGGGCCGAACGATGACTTGAGCAGCAGCGACGAGGTCCGCGAAATCCTGCCGTGGCTGGAACTTTCCACCGACCTGGATCCGCAGAACGTGCAGAATTACACCGTGACGGCTTATTGGTTGCGTGAGCGGATGCACAGAACCGAGGAGGCCCGTCAGGTGTTGCTCGAAGGGTTGCACCAAAATCCCGGCAGTTGCGACATCCTTTTTGAATTAGGCCGGCTCTACGCTGAAAGCAACCACGATACCAACCGTGCCGTGCGATGTCTGGATTGCCGCCGCCCGGAACTGGAAGCCCGTCAAAGGCAGCGACGATGAGGTGGCGGCCAATAATTTCATTTACGAGAAAATCACCACGCAATTGGGCGATACGGAACGCATGGCCGGCCACTGGCAATCGGCCATTGACTGGTTTGAAAAGGCCAGGACGGTTTCCCGCGTGCCCGGCATCTTGCAGGTGCGGATTGAGGCCACCAAACAGGAAATGACCAACGCGGCTCCGAACGCCACGGTTCCGGTTCATTAGAGCGCGAGCAATTGCGCTTTGTTTTTCAAACCGCAGTCTGTTTAAATTTCTGCAATGAAAGCTCGGCAAGCAAACATTTCACGACACACGCTGGAAACCCGAATCGCCCTGAGGCTTGATCTTGATGGGAAAGGGAAATCCAGGATCAAAACGGGCATCCCCTTTTTCGACCACATGCTGACCCTGTTTGCCAAACACGCGACGGTGGATTTGAATCTCGTTTGCAAGGGCGATCTGGCGGTGGACGCCCATCACACCGTGGAAGATTGCGGCCTCGCGCTCGGACAGGCTTTCACGACCGCCCTCGGGGATAAGCGCGGCATCCGCCGCTACGGCCACGGTTTCCATCCAAAAACCCGTCCGAATCCGGCGCGGATCAGGCCGCACCGGCGCTCGCGGGTGAGGCGTATGTGCCGATGGATGAATGCCTCGCGCGTTGCGTGGTGGATTTCAGCGGCCGTCCGCATCTGGTCTGGCGCGGGCTGGACAAGTTTTCGCAGAAGAAAATCTCCGCCGCGGAAAAGGACCAGGATGTTTCCAGCGCCTTTCGGTTTGGCCTGGCGCGGGAATTTTTCCAGGGCTTCACGAACGAGGCGCGCTGCAACCTGCATCTGGAATTGCTTTATGGCGATGAACCGCACCACATCGTCGAGGCCTTGTTCAAGGCGTTCGCGCGCGCGGTGGATGCCGCGCGCCAGCTCGACCCACGCATCAGCGGCCAGGTGCCGAGCACGAAGGGTAAACTGTGAGTCAAAGGAACCCCTGCCGGTGGCGGCCACGCGTATGGATCCTGAGAATGGCATTGATTTCCAGCCAGCGTTACGCGATGCTCTTGAAACTGAAAATGAAAAGCAATATCCTGCTCGTTGTCCTGTTGCTCGCGGTTGCCACCTCCGGTTGCCGACTTTTTGAAAAACATGGAACGGCGCCCAAGCCGGTCGCCGCGTCGTCGCCGGCGATTGTCACGCCGGATTCCTCCCTGGAGGCCAAAGTCATTTCGGTCAATACGGTGGGACGTTTTGTGGTGTTGGGTTTTGCCGCCGGCCAGTTGCCGCGGCTGGATCAGACGTTCTTCATTTATCGGGCTGGATTAAAGGTGGCCCAAGTCAAAATCACCGGGCCGGCGCAGGATAACAACATCGTCGCCGACCTGGTTTCCGGCGATGCCCAGGTGGGTGACGCGGTGCGGGACGAGTAGATTCTCACTCGCCGGCGGACGGCGATTTTTCCACGAGCGGCTTGACGGTTTTGGGCAGCGAATCTTTTTTGTAGGGTGAGTGGAGATTGAAATAGATTCCGCACAATGGCCGGGCGTCGTCGTTCTGGCTCAGGATGACGGTCACTTCCTTGTCCAGCGCGATACCATGACGCAACCCCGCGCTACGCTGTTCATAAGCCTTGATGGCTTTTTGCATCAGTGAATTCAGGGCCGCCTCAAACTCCTCCGGCGTTTTCTGCAGACAGACGACATAACGATCGAAATTTTTAACAGCATCGGTGATTTCGCGCTTAAAAGTTTCCACGGTCATCCGGATAAAATAATTAAACGGCGTGAAAAGGCCATAAAATTTGCAAGTCCGATTTCTGTGCTTCCCGACCCCGTTCTGACCCTCTTCCCACCCGGGATCCAATCAGTGATGGGAACCGGCCGCCGCCGGTTTACGCGGCTTCGCGCGTCATCCGGCTGAGACGTTCACCGAAAAGCGCCGTGCCAATCCTGACGATGGTCGCGCCTTCTTCGATGGCCACTTCAAAATCACCGCTCATGCCCATGCTTAAATGGGGCAGGGGAAAGCCAAGGATTGTTTCAGACTCGATTTTCAACTGGCGCAGCCGCTGGAAATACGGGCGTGATTTTTCCGGCAGCGGTGAAAACGGCGGAATGGCCATCAGCCCGTGGACTTCAATTTTTGGCAGCGCGGCCAGCTCCTTCAATTCCGCAAGCAGCTTTTCGGGTTGGTAGCCGAACTTGCTGGCTTCACCGGCCACGTTCACTTCCAGCAGGATGGGCATCGTTTTCGCGGCCGCTGCGGCGCGTTTGGAGATTTCCGTGGCCAGGCTCAAGCTGTCCACGCTTTGGATCATTTCGAATAGTTCGACGGCATCGCGGACTTTGTTTGATTGCAGATGGCCGATGAATTGCCAGCGGGCTTTGCCGGGGCTGAGCGGGATTTTTGCCCTGGCCTCCTGGATTTTGTTTTCACCGAAGTACCGCAGCCCGCAGTTCACGGCGGCCTGGATGGTCTCGGGCGGATGGGTTTTGGAGACGGCCAGCAAGGTGACGGCGCCGGCGTCGCGCCCCGCCCGGGCGCAGGCGGCGTGAATCCGTTGTTGAATTGAAATCAAGTTTTCAGGCAAACTCACGGTGCAATTGTAAATCGTAAATCATCAACCGTAAATTAATTCCATGAATTATTGGCTCGTAAAATCCGAACCGGAGGCTTACGCCTGGTCGCAATTGGCCAGGGATGGACGGACGGCGTGGACGGGCGTCCGCAATTTTCAGGCGCGTAACAACCTGCGCGCCATGAAAAAAGGCGACCCGGTTTTCTTTTATCATAGTGTCAGTGAAAAACAAATCGTCGGACTGGCGAAGGTGGCGCAGGAATTTTACCCCGACGCCACGGCGGAAGCAGGCGACTGGTCGTGTGTGGACCTGGCGCCGGTGAAAGCCCTGGCCAAACCCGTCCCGCTGGAAACCATCAAGAACGATAAGATTTTGAAGGATATGGCGCTGCTCAAACAGTCGCGTCTCTCGGTGACACCGCTGGCGAAAGCGCAATTTGAGCGGTTGCTCGCGTTGGCGGAAACGAAGGTGACGTTTTAGCCCGGCTGCCGGGGCGGGCCGGGCCGGATCTTGCGGGACCGGGTTTCATCCTGAAATTGCTCGCCAAGCGGGAGGTTTTTGCTATGCTGCCCGGTCTAAATTAAAATCATGTTCACTGGCACCTATACTGCGATTGTCACGCCGTTCCGCGGCGGTCAACTGGATGAAGCCGCGCTTGAGCGCCTGATCAAATTGCAGATCAAGGGCGGCGTGGATGGCATTGTGCCGGTCGGCACCACCGGCGAATCTCCGACGGTCAATTGCGAGGAGCATATCCGGATCGTGGCGTTGTCGGTGAAATTTGCCGCAGGCAAAATCAAAGTGCTCGCGGGCACGGGCGGCAATTCGACCAGCGAGGCGATTCATCTGACGCAGGAGGCCGAGAAGGCGGGCGCGGATGGCTCGCTGCAAGTCGCGCCGTATTATAACAAGCCCACGCCCGGAGGGCTTGTATCAGCATTTTAAAGCCATCGCCAAGGCCACGAAACTGCCGATCATGCTGTATAGCATTCCCGGCCGTTGCGGCATTGAGATCGCGGTGGAAACGGTGAAGCGGCTCGCAGCGGATTGTAAGAATATCGTCGGCATCAAGGAATCCGGAGGAAGTTGCGACCGGGTATCGCAATTGCGCGCCACCCTCGGGCCGAATTTTAAAATTCTTTCCGGCGACGATTCGCTGACGCTGCCGTTCATGGCCGTGGGGGCCAACGGCGTCGTGAGCGTCGCGTCCAATGTCATCCCGAAAGAAGTCTCGCAGATGGTGCATGCCATCGCGCGCGGCGACGCAAAAAGAGCGATGGCGCTCCACGCGCGCTATTATCCTTTGTTCAAGGATTTGTTCATCGAAACCAACCCGACGCCGGTCAAGGCGGCACTCGCGATGATGAAAATCATCGAGGAAGAATATCGCCTGCCGCTGGTGCCGATGAATCCCAAGAACTGGGACGTGCTGCGCACGACCTTGAAGCGTTGCGACGTGCTGGATTGAACCGCGGAGGGATGCCCGTCAGCCTGAAGCAGGCAAAGCCTGGCTTCCGGTTTTTGACGGGTGTTGGAAAATCTCGATTTCATGGCTGATTTTATGACCAAAGTCATCATCACCGGCGCGCGAGGCCGCATGGGACAGGCGCTGGTTTCCTGCGCGAAAAGCTTTCCCCGATTGGAGGTCGTGGCGGCGCTCGGCCGCGATGATGACCTGGCGGCAGTGATTGCCCGGAGCGAGGTGGTGATTGATTTCAGTTCGCCCCTGGCCACGCGGGGATTTGTCGAACTTTGCACGAAAAACCAAAAAGCCATCGTCATCGGCACCACCGGACATGCGCCCCAGGAAATAAAGGTAGTTTCTAAAGCCAAGTTCCAAAATTACCGTTCTCCTCACTCCAATTTTTCGCGGGGTCGGCACACCGACGTCGTGCTGCCGCCGCGCGCCAACCGTCTACCGCCCCACCAAAAAATTGGAAACCAGATAACGGGAATTTTGGAACTAGGCTTTCGAATCAGCCGCCATTTCCGGGGGCGCATGGCCGGTGACGCCGATGACGATGGCTACTCTCTTTTTTGATCCGAAGCTCGACAAAGCCCCGCGTCACCAGGGGCGAACTGAAATCAATCACCACCTCGCTCCGGGCAATCACTGCCGCCAGGTCATCATTGCGGCCGAGCGCCGCCACGACCTCCAATCGGGGAAAGCTCTCGACGCAGGAAACCAGCGCCTGTCCCATGCGGCCTCGCGCGCCGGTGATGATGACTTTGGTCATAAAATCAGCCATGAAATCAAGATTTTCCAACACCCGTCAAAAACCGGAAGCCAGGCTTTGCCTGCTTCCGGCTGACGGGCATCCTCCCGCGGTTCAATCAAGCACATCGCACCGCTTGAACGTGGTGCGCAGCACGTCCCAATTCTTGGATTCATCGGCACCAGCGGCAACCGATATTCTTCCTCGATCAGTTTCATCATTGCGAGGGCCGCCTTGACCGGCGTCGGGTTGGTTTCGATGAACAAATCCTTGAACAAGGGATAAAACCGCTCGTGGAGCGCCGTCGCCTTTTTGCGTCGCCACGCGCGAAAACTTCACCATCTGCGGACTTGTTTCGGAATGACATTGGACGCGACGCTGACGACGCCATTCGCACCGATAGACATGAACGGCAGCGTCAGCGAATCGTCGCCGGAGAAGAATTGAAAATTTTTGCCCGAGGCAGCGCGCAATTGCGACACCCGGTCGCAGTTTCCGCCGGCTTCCTTGATGCCGACGATATTTTTGCAATCCGCCGCGAGCCGCCGCACGGTTTCCACGGCGATTTCAATGCCGCAACGGACGGGAATGCTATAAAGAATGATCGGCAGTTTGGTGACCTGGCGATCTCCTGAAATGCTGGTAAAACCCCTCCTGCGTGGGCTTGTTGTAATACGGCGCGACTTGGAGCGAGGCATCAGCGCCGGCTTTCTCGGCCTCCTGCGTCAAATAAACCGCCTCGCTGGTTGAATTTCCGCCCGTGCCAGCCAGCACCTTGATTTTGCCCGCGGCGAATTTCACCGAAAGCGCGACGATCTTGATGTGCTCCTCGTAATTGAGCGTCGGCGATTCGCCGGTGGTGCCGACCGGCACGATGCCGTCCACGCCGCCCTTGATTTGCAATTTGATCAGCGTTCGAGCGCGGCTTCGTCCAGTTGACCCCCGCGAAAGGGCGTGACGATCGCAGTATAGGTACCTGTAAACATGATTTTAATTTAGACCGGACAGCCTATCAAAAACCGAGGTTTGGCGAGCAATTTAACAATGAAACCCGGTCCCGAAAATCAGGCCCGGCCCGCCCCGGCAGCCGGGCTAAAACGTCACCTTGGTTTCCGCCAACCCGAGCAACCGGTAAATTGCGCCTTGGCGACCGGTGTCACCGAGAGGCGCGACTGTTTGGCCAACGCCATTTCCTTCAAAATCTTGTCCTTCTTGATGGTTTCCAGCGGGACCGGTCCAGGGCCTGACCGCCGCCAGTTCCACACACGACCAGTCACCTTCTTCCGCCGTGGGATCGGGATAAAATTCCCGGGCCACCTTGGCGATTCCAACGATTTCTTTTTCACTGACGCTGTGGTAAAAAAAAACCAGGTCCCCTGATTTCATGGCCCGCAGGTTGTTACGCGCCTGAAAATTTCGGACGCCGGTCCAGGCGGTCCGGCCGTCGGTGGCCAATTGCGGCCACGCGTAAGCCTCCGGTTCGGATTTGACCAGCCAATAATTCATGGAATCGATTTACGGTTGATGATTTACGATTTACGATTGCACCGTGAGTTTGCCTGAAAACCTGATTTCAATTCAACAACGGATTCGCGCCGCCTGCACCCGGGCGGGGCGCCCCGCCGGCGCCGTCACCTTGCTCGCGGTTTCCAAAACCCATCCGCCCGCGACCATCGAGTCCGCGGTCAATTGCGGGCTGCGGTACTTCGGCGAGAACAAGGTCCAGGAGGCCAGGGCCAAAATTCCGCTCTGCCCCGGCAAAACCCGCTGGCACTTGATCGGCCATCTGCAATCGAACAAAGTCCGCGACGCCGTAGAGCTTTTCGAGATGATCCAGAGCGTGGACAGCCTGAGCCTGGCGCGGAAATCTCCAAACGCGCCGACAGGCGGCGAAAACGATGCCCATCCTGCTGGAAGTGAATGTGGCGGGCGAAGCCAGCAATTCGGCTACGGACCCGAAAAGCTGCTGGCGGAAATGAAGGAGCTGAACGCGCTGCCGAGGATCGAGGTCCATGGGCTGATGGCCATCCCGCCGTTTTCACCGTGCCGGAAAAATCCCGCCCGTATTTCCAGCGGCTGCGCGAATTGAAAATCGAGTCCGAAACAATCCTTGGCTTTCCCCTGCCCCATTTAAGCATGGGCATGAGCGGCGATTTTGAGGTGGCCATCGAAGAAGGCGCCACCATCGTCCGGATTGGCACGGCCTTTTCGGTGAACGTCTCAGCGGATGAGCGCGAAGCCGCGGAAACCGGCCGGTCGGCCGGTTCCCATCACTGATTGGATCCCGGTCGAGAAGGGTCAGAACTGGGTCGGGAGCACAAAAATCGGACTTGCAAATTTTATGGCTTTTTTTGGGATTTATTTCTATTATCCCGATGACCGTGGAAACATTTAAGCGGGAAATCAGCGATGCTGTATGAAAATTTCGTCATTTGCGTCGCGCAGAAAACACCCGAGGATTTTGAGGCGGCCCTGAATTCCCTGACCAAGAAGGCATCAAGCTTATGAAAGCTAGCGCGGGGTTGCGTCATGGAATCGCGCTGGACAAGGTAGTGACCGTGATCTTGAGCCAGAGCGACGAGGCCCGGCCGTTGTGCGGCATCTATTTCAATCTGCACTCCCCCTACAAAAAAATTCGCTGCCCAAGACCGTCAGCCGATCGTCGGAAAAATCGCCGTCCGCCGCCGTTTCAGACTCTATTGGTCGCGCACGGCGTCGCCCGCTTGGGCGTCCCCGGAAGCCAGATCCGCGACGATATTGTTGTCCTGCTCAGGCCCGGTGATTTTGACTTCCGCCACTTTAATCCCGCCCGGTAAATGAAGAACGTCTGATCCATCCGAGGCAACTGGCCGACGGGAAAACCCAACACGACGAAACGTCCCACCGAATTGACCGAAACACTTTCGCCTGAGCGAAGTATCCGGCGTGACAATCGCCGGCGACGACGCGGCGACGGGCTTGGGCGCCGTTCCATGTTTTTCAAAAAGTCGGCAACCGGAGGTGGCAACCGCGAGCAACAGGACAACGAGCAGGATATTGCTTTTAATTTTCAGTTTCAAGAGCATCGCGTAACGCTGGCTGGAAATCAATGCCATTCTCAGCATCCGTACGGTAGGCGGCACCACCGGCAGGGGTTCCTTTGACTTCACAGTTTACCCCTTAGCAATACGGGGGCTTGTTTACTGCCCTGTACTTTGGCTCACTTACGTATTGCTCCGGTCCCGTCGGGCAGCGGCACGACCTCGACGAACCCGGCCAGCAGTCCAACAACAGCTCCCATGACTTCGTGGAGTGGGCGGCCATCGACGAGATCCTCGGCGGGGGCATCCCGTGCCGCCGTGGCCGAGACGGGTTCGGAGATCACGACGAGCGGGGCCCCACGCTGGAGCACCCGCCGGCTCTGGGCCAGCAGTGGGAGGAGCGCGTGGAGCGGCAACCGGTCGACCACACCACTCAGCACGAGCCCGCCGGCCGACCCGTCCGGACGGGACGCCACGTACTCCGACGCCTCCACGATGGTCACCGAGCAGCCGTGCTCAATGGCACGCAGCGCCGCCGCACCGCGGGGCTCGACGCCGTGCGCCTCCCGCGCCCCGCCGGCGCAGCGCGGCCAGCAGGTCACCCTCGCCACAGTCCGCATGGACGATGGCGCCGCCCGGCGTACGCGCCCAGCACGTGGGCCACGACGGGTCCGGTCCAGGGTCCCGACTCGCAGCGATATTTATCCAGGCCGCGCCCTCCACGGGTCTGTCCTGGGCGGCCAACCTCGCCTCGAGCGTGTCGACACGGGCCGACAGGAAGCGAAACGCCTCGACCACGTGGCTCATGGCCTCTTCGAGCTCGGTCCTCTCGCCTTCGGACGCGCGCCCGGCACGGTCCCGGCGCGGGCGCAGCCGGTCGAGGGGCCCCGTCCGCCGGACGTCACTGCGTCTCGGGGCGAGCGAGTCCGAGAGGGCCGAGGCGCCGGGGTGGTACGGACCGTAGCGATCGCCGAGATGCGTGAACGCCGCCAGGAAGTTCCAGGCGTCGCTGCCCTGGGGCGCCAGTTTCGCGAGGCTTCGTGCAACGCCGCGGCAGCCCCGGGCCTGGTCAGCCAGCCGCAGGGTCCGCCGCCCCGCCCTTTTCGCCCGGGTCGGCCGCAGCGCCGGTTGGAGGGGGGCCTGCGGACATGGCGCCCGATGCTACCGGCGATGCCCCCCGCGTTCTGGTGGGGCACGGTCCCGCGGGGGATGGCGAACGACTACCTTTGGGGCACTTCGGCAAGAGATTTGGGGCAAGGTAACGGGCGCCGGCCGCCGGTTGGCGGCCCGCTGCATCCTCGCTGGCATCTCCGTGACGGGGGCATGCCTCGTTCTCGGGACGGTGTCCGCACCGAGCGCGTCGGCGGCGAACCCACTGACGCTCACGGAGACGTGGAACGCAGGCGCCGGCACCATCCTCAACGACGCGCCGTGTGGGGTGGCCGAGGCCTCACCGGTCGCCTTCAACGACGGCGGCACCGCCGCGGTGCAGGTCGGCGACCGCCAGGGCGAGCTGTACGGGCTCAACCTCCAGACCGGCTCGGTCGTGCCGGGTTGGCCGGGGCAGTGGGACGGGCAGCTCCGTCGGCTCGGGCCAGGGCTGCTGAGAGCAACCCCTCCGGGGGGACGCCGGCGACGGGCGTCAACGGGATCGAGGTCCCGGGGAGCCCGCCGGTCGACTCGACCGCCTCGGTCAACAGCAACGGTGACCTCTACTTCGGTGCCGGGAACGCGGCCTCGCCGGTAGACGATCACTTCATCCGGGTCCGAACCCTCGCCTTCCAGGACTAGCGTGTTTTCCGGGTTCCAACCCGGGACTTTTGCCGTGATCTGCGCGCCGGTGAGCGACTCATGCTCGGGGTCTTGTACTCGACGGTGTCGACGAAATAAACGTAATGGTGGCACTGGCGGCGAGTTTTGGTGCGCAGGTGTTCCACCCCGTTGCACGTCTCAGGGAAAGTCTCCGTGATTGGGCAGCACCTCCGGCTCGTGGGCATCGCGCACCCAGACGAGATCATCCGTCTCGGGCACGTTACCCAGGGTACGGATCTCCTCGATCTTGATCTTGTACTTGCCCCAGAAGATGGAGTGTTCGTTGACTGTGAGCTCGAAGACCTTTCCGCCTTCGAAAGCAAAAAACTGCGCAGGCGGCGCCTCGATGTCCACGACCTGGTCCAAGGCGATGACCCCGGTGCCGTGCGCCGTGCGTGAGATCAGGACGAAGTCATCAGCGGGCTCGAAACCCGCATCCGACAGCAACTGGGAGCCGGTTGGCGTGCGGTCGGCGGTCGATGCCGCCCGCCCATTGATGGTGTATGAGAACCCTTTCGGTGTTTCAGTGCTCACGGCTCACTCCTCTGAAGTCTGCTACGGGGCAATCTGTGGACGCCGTAACCGCATTTCACAGGGTTCGAAATATCTGCTACGGTCAGATCACTTGAGTTTAGTTATACATTAAGTTTCTTTAGTCGTCAAAGAAACTTGTCTCACCGGAGCTGTGCATGTCTGAAGACTCTCCCAAGCCTCGTTGGGGCGCCGAACAAAGGCTTGAATTTGTTGACTTTATTTGCTTTTGGGAGGGAGAGATCAACCGTTCGGACATCACCAATCGGTTCGGCGTGTCTGCACCACAGGCATCGACCGACCTCACGGCGTACCAGCAGGCGGCCCCTGGAAATCTGCAGTACGACCTGAGCGCCAAGCGCTACGTGACCACACCTGAGTTCAAGCCGCGGTTTATCAAGCCCAATGCCGACCGCTATCTAGCTCAGCTCACGGGACTGGCAACCGAAGTCATCAACCTAGAGGACACTTGGCTGAGCCGACCGCCGGAGATGTGCGTCATCCCCATCCCCGACGCAAAGTCGACCCGTTGATTCTGCGCGCGGTCTTGCGGGCGATACGGCTGCGGCGATCCATCGAGATCGAGTACCAGTCATTGAACACCGCGACGCCTGAGCCGGTATGGCGGCGGATCACACCTCACGCGTTCGCGTCCGACGGCTTTCGCTGGCATATCGAGCCTG
>CAVVAN010000003.1:0-739346 GCA_963746345.1 uncultured Verrucomicrobiae bacterium | reverse complement strand
TTTCAACCGTAGCAGCGAATGTAAATTCGTTGACACGATGAAAGAATAGCGTTTTAACTCGCGAATTGTGTGGGCTCTATAATGTCCCTGTGTGTAGTTTTCAGAGAATCGCCGAACCACTTCGGAAACGATCTTTTAAATTTAGCACGGCCAGACCGTGCAAAACAATTTGGTGGCCATAAAGCTGTGGTCCGACCCGTTCCCATTCCGAACACGGCCGTCAAACACAGTCTTGCCAATGGTAGTGGTTGTATAGCTTCCGCGAGAGTAGGTTGCCGCCAGTCTTTCAAAAAAAGCCGGAGAATTTGTTTCTCCGGCTTTTTATTTTCAACTTATTGCGACACTGATTTCAAATTCCAAACGCAACTGTCGCTTAAATTTTCTCCATCGTGTTTCGCTTTTGCTTCAATTTTATTTTCGCCGGATTTTAATTTCACATTGCGCCAGATAAAAACACAATTGGTTGCGTTGCTGTTTCTGCTGATTAAAACCCCGTTGACTAACAATTCCACTTTCTTCGCATTAGAATAAATTTTTACGTCGGCTACGGTATTTGTGCGTTCGGTAAAGCGGCGGCTGGTGATGTAAAGCGTTGGTTCGTCTGACCAGTTCGCTTTGTAAAAATAGAACGCGTCCTTTTTAATTTTGCGGTCGTAAGTCACCAATCCCTTGTCATTGCGGCCGGGGACGCCGCCTTCGTGGCGCGTGCTGACGGCAAAATCGAACATATTCCAGACAAACATGCCCCAAACATAAGGCCGTTTTTCCATCGCCGCCCACGCCGTTTCATGAACAAACGACTGCCATTCTTCGGGATGCCATTGTCCGTCGGTCTTCGGGTGTTTTGGATTTTGTTCGTGTTGCGTGATGTTTGCGCCCGCGCCATATTCGCTGACACAAAATCCGCCGTGCTGGCTGTCGCTGCGATGTTTGTCCAATAATTTGCCGAAATCATCCATCGGTCCCCAGCCTGAATACCAGCCGGGATAAAAGTTCCAGCCGAGCAGGTCGGGAATTTTGTTCATTTGAGGAAACCGATCCGTGCAAGTTGCCCCAATAGTCGGGCGCGTCGAGTCTTCGCTGTGCGCGACGTTGTTCAAATCCTCCAACTCACGTTCCGGGTCGGGAGTTTTTATGAGACCGATTTCATTAAATAAACTCCAGGTAAAAATCGAAGGGTGGTTAATGTTTTGCCGGATTAAATCCAGCAATTGGCTGCGTGAAACTTCTTCAAACTCCGGCGATTGATTGATTTCATTTACTTGTGGAATTTCCGCCCAGACGAGAATGCCTGCCTTGTCGCACAAGCTATAAAAATAATCGCTGTGCTCGTAATGCGCGCAACGCACGACTGTGCATCCCATTTCGGAAATCAATCGGACATCCTCATCCATGTCGGTCTCGGAAATCGCCCAGCCCTTGTTGAAACGATCCTGATGCCGGTCCACGCCGTGCAGCGGATAGGGTTGGCCGTTCAGAAAAAATCCCTTGTCTGGATCAACTCGATAAAATCGCAAACCCAGCGGTTGCTCGACCGAATCCACCACACCATCTGCTGAACGCAATTCGACTATCGCTTTGTAAAGATACGGGTCTTTACGCCCGTTCCACAAATGCGGATGCGGCAAGATGATGTGCAGCCAATACGGCGACGTGCCATCGGGCGCGAGAATGATTGATTCTTTATTGCTGACAATGAGTTTTCCCTTCGCGTCAAACACGCTAGCGACCAGCGTCAACGGCTGTTTCTGCAACGTCCCGTTGGAAATTTGCGCCGTCACATCCAGCGTCGCCTGCTTTTTACTGACACTGCTTTGCAGCCATGCGACGCCCGGCGCGGCGTGATCAGTGAGCGCGAAATTTTCCTCGCTGGTTTCGATTAAATGCACCGGACGATACAATCCGCCATACACGGAAAAATCTCCGCTCAACGGCGCGATGTCTGGCTGCCACGCATTGTTGACGCGCACCGCCAGTAAATTCGTGCCGCTATCAGACAATTGTTTTGTAATTTCAAAACAAAACGCCCCAAATCCGCCGAGATGCTCGCCCACGAATTTTCCATTCAGGTAAACGTCGGCGACCAAACTCGCCGCCTCAAACCGCAAAAAATATCGTTTACCTTGCTGCGGCGCGCCGACGTTCAATGCGCGCCGATACCATCCCGGCCCGCGATAATAATCCTTTCCCTGTTGCGCGTCTTCCCAACCCCAATTGTGTGGAATGGAAACCGCCTGCCACTGACTGTCGTCGAAATTAGTTTTTTCCGCGTCGGCGATCTCGCCCAGTTTGAATTTCCAGTCCGAATCGAGCAACGTGCTTTCGCGCGCAAATGAGTTGAATGAAAAAACCAGCGCGAGAACGAAAATAAAAAATTTGTGCATGAACCGAATCATGCCAAAACTCATTGCAGCGGCAAACGCAAAGTCGAATCCAATGGTTGAATGTCCGCCAGTTCTTTTTCCGGCGCGGTGCCGCCAAGTTCCGTCAATTTCTCGCCCGCCGGACGGATTCGCGATTGATAACTTGAAGTCGCGCGATTGAACGCCTCGTTCGCCTTCGACAAACCCTCGCGGATTTTTTCAAAATGCTCCGTGAAAACGCAGACGCGAGAAAATAATTCCCGCGCCGCTTCCGCGATTTTCTGCGAGTTCTCGGTTTGCTTGTGCTGTTGCCAGCTCACGCTCACCGAACGCAGCAGCGCGATCAACGACGCCGGCGTCGCCAGCAAAATTCTTTTTTCCGCCGCCCATACGATCAAATCGTGATCGCCTTCCAGCGCCGCGCTGAACAGCGACTCGGCGGGCAGAAATAAAACGACATAATCCAAGGCGTTTGAAAACTGGCCGGGATAATTTTTTTCGCCGAGCGCCTTGATCGTCGCCTTCAATTTCGTCGCGTGCGCCGCCAGCGCTTCCGCGCGTTTTGTTTCGTCCGCAGATTCCAGCGCGTTGAGAAAATCGAAATCAGGAACTTTCGCGTCCACGATGATGACGCGCTCGCCGGGCAATCTCACAATCAAATCAGGACGATTGTCGCCCGCCATCGTCTGCTCCGTGAAATCGCAATGCGCGCTCATGCCCGCCGCCTCGACGACGCGCCGCAACGTTTCCTCGCCCCAGCGTCCGCGCGCCTGATTCGATTTCAAAACCATCCGGAATTGTTGCGTTTCGCTCGCAAGCGACTGGCTTTGCTGCGACAAAAGTTCCAACTGCTTTTTCACCTCGCCGAGCGTGGAAGATTGCGCGCTTTCGCTTTGCTGCAAACGTTTTTGATAAACTTCGAGTTGCTGTTTGAGCGGCTCGACCAAAGTTTTAATTGCTTCCTGCCGCTGCGCCAAATCACCTTTGGCCGTTTCCTGAAATTTGCCGAACGTCTGTTCCGCCAGCCGCAAAAATTCTGGCGCGGATTGTTTCAACGCATCCGCACTTAACGCCTTGAACGTGTCGCGCAAATCAGCCAGCGCTTTTTCCTGCAACAATTTTTGTTCCGCCAATAATTTTTCTGCTGCAAATTGTTTTGCTTCTGCCGCCGCGCGCGCATTGCCAGCTTCGGAAAATTGCCCGCGCAATTGCGTCAATTCCGATTCGCGCTGCTTGATTTGCTCGCGCAATTCATTTTCCAATCGCAAATCAGAACGTTTGCCGCCCCATTTCAACCATCCAAAAAGAATTCCAAACGCTCCGCCTACGACCAGCGCGATTAAAATTTGGATTCCAACGGGCATGATTAAAAATGTGCGACGACTTCAATCTCCACATTCGCGCCTTTGGGCAGCGCGGCCACTTGAATCGTCGAGCGCGCGGGAAAATCGGTTGTGAAATATTTCGCGTAGATTTCATTCATGCCCGCAAAATTCGCGAGGTCGGTCAAAAATACCGTTGATTTCACTACGTTTGAAAACGTCAATTTCTGATCGTCCAAAATCGCTTTCACATTTTCCAACACGCGTTCGGTCTGCGCTTTGATGTCCCCGGAAATCAAATTTCCATTTGCCGGTTCAATCGGAATTTGTCCTGCGCAAAATAATAAATCGCCGACGCGCACGGCATGATTGTAAGGACCAACGGCGGTAGGCGATTTCGCGGGTTTGATGATCTGTTTGGTTGCCATAATTTTAGAAATTGCGCGGCAAGTCTGTCGCTTTTGTCCGCCAGCGTCAAGGTGCGGCGGCTTGCTTTTCGTTCGCCCGCCGGAAGCGCGGCTGCTATCTTGCGCGTCTGAAAGAAATGTCCGCTCATAAAAACAACAATTCCGACGCCGGTAAAACCACCGCGCAATTGAAGGCCGCCGCCGAGATTTTGGAAAAGGCCGTGGGCAATCGCGCCTTGCTCGCGGAGCTTTCGGAAGAAGAGCGGACAAGGTTGCTCACGGCGGCGGGCGCGATTTATTGTCCCGATGTAAATGAGCGCCGCCAGCTTGTAAAAGCGAAAGTGCGCCAGCGCAAGGCGGAAAAAATTTCAGCGCGACGAATCCAAATTGAATGCGACGGGCATCCGCAAACTGCGCCGCGAAAAAGTTTTCACCACGCCGAATATTTTGCCGCCGAAAGATTTTCAGCAAAAGGAAATCACTGACAATCCCGATTTTCGCGAAGTCGTCGAGCCGCAGAATTGCTACGTCTGCAAACAGAATTATTCGCACGATCCACCATTTTTACGACCAGCTTTGTCCGACGTGCGCGGAGCTGAATTTGGTCAAGCGCACCGAGACGGCGGATTTGCGCGGTCGCGTCGCGCTGCTCACCGGCGGTCGCGTGAAAATCGGTTATCAAGCCGGAATCAAACTTTTGCGCGCCGGCGCCCACTTGATTGTCAGCACCAGATTCCCGCGCGACTCGGCGATGCGTTATTCGCAAGAGCCGGATTTGAAAGATTGGAAAGATCGGTTGGAAATTTTCGGGCTGGATTTACGCCACACGCCGAGCGTGGAAGCGTTTTGCCGTCACTTGCTTGCGACGCGAAATCGCCTTGATTTCATTATCAATAATGCGTGCCAGACCGTGCGTCGTCCGCCGGATTTTTACCAGCACATGATGGAATCGGAAAACGGGTCATTGCATGACCTGCCACCAGAAGCGCGCAAATTGCTCGGCGCTTACGAAGGTTTGCGCGGCTACCACATTTTGCCGGAAGCTGGTAGGGCTGACCTGCTGGTCAGCCAGGCCGCGCAGCAGCGCGTCCCTACCATTCCGACATTCCTCACCGGACTTACGCACGCCGCCGCGTTGTCGCAAGTCCCGCTCTTGCCGGAGGAACTCGACGCGCAAAAGGGTTTGTTTCCCGAAGGCAAACTCGACCAGGATTTGCAACAGGTGGATTTGCGCGAACGCAATTCCTGGCGCTTGCTCATGGCGGAAGTTCCGACGGTTGAATTGCTGGAAGTGCAGCTCGTCAACGCCATCGCGCCGTTCATTCTGAACGCGCGGCTGAAACCGTTGATGCTCCGCACGCCCGAACGCGACAAGCACATCGTCAACGTCTCGGCGGTCGAGGGACAGTTTTACCGGAAGTTCAAGACCACGCGGCATCCGCACACGAACATGGCCAAGGCCGCGCTCAACATGATGACGCGCACGTCCGCCGCCGATTATCACGCGGACGGCATCCACATGAACGCCGTGGACACCGGCTGGGTGACGGACGAAGACCCGGCGCACATCGCCGAGCGCAAGGTGGCGGAGCATCGCTTCCATCCGCCGCTGGACATCGTGGACGGCGCGGCGCGCATCGTTGACCCGATCATCGCCGGCTTCAACACCGGCGAACACGTCTGGGGAAAATTTCTGAAGGATTACCGCGAGACGGATTGGTGAAAAAATCAAAATGGTGGGACGCTCGCCCCACCAAATTATTCCACGTTCAAAATTTTCGCCGCCCGGATTTCTCCGCCGAGTTTTAATTGCAGTTTGTCGCCGGATTTTTTGCCGAACAATTGTTCGCCCAGCGGCGATTGCGGGGTGATGACGAGGATCTCTTTTTTCTCGTGCAAAATGTCCGTGCCACCGGCGCGCGGGCCGATGAAGTAAAACAGGTTTTCGCGGCCGTTTTCCAGTTCCACCAGCGCGCCGAGACCGATGGATTCGTCCGCGCCAAATTTTTTCACGGGCAGCTTTTCAAATTCGGCGATGGCGGCTTCGATTTCGGCGGCTTGTTTGGACTGGCCGCGTGCGAGGTAGGAGGCTTCGAGGCCGCGCGTGTCGTATTTGCTCTCGGCCTTGCTGGATTCGTGCGTGGCCTCGGCGCGGGAGAATTTTGCGGCGCGGAAATAAATTTCCAGTTCGTCCGTCAGGCGGGCGATGATTTTTTTAATGATGGCGCGTTTGTTCATGGCTGAATGGCTGGCTACAAAATGAATTAGTTGTTCGTGCGTGCGAAAAAATCAGCCGACGGTTGGAAGGAAAATTTACGGCCTATTTGAAATTCGTCCTTGTCAGTTCGTGGACAAATCCTCTGGCTTTATGACAATCTCATCAATCAAAACTCCATCACTGCTGGAATAGCGACTAACAACAGTGACGCCTGCGGCAAGCAATGTGTGCATTCCCTGCATTTGAATCATGTTCGCTCGAATCTTCGGAACGACGTTTTGTTTCCAAGCTACGCGGTCAATGTCTTGTGCTTTCTGGGAAACAAGCGTCAGGTTATATGTCAGAAGCCGCCCAGGTCCAGTCGATGCGCCATCGAGTCTCGTCGCTTCATCAACCATTTTTGGAGCAGTTGCATTGATTGCACGAACTACATTATTAAGATCATTTTTATCATCTTTAGCGCTGATTAAATTACCTATGGTGAGCAATATGCCGCATCCCAGTATTATCGGCCCGGCGAACTTAAAGATGAGGTTGGCTTTTTGTTTCTTCTGTGGATCAGCAATCAGTTTCACGAAGCCGCTGCGACCGAATGTAAAACCCGCGCCGATGGCGAGCATAATCAGATTGTCAATCAACTGTGCATTCATTTAATGCTTTTGATTTTGTTTTGCGTTTAGGCTTCTGTCCATTTGATTCTCTCGATTTTCAAACATATTTCGCCAGAATCGGTTTCAATTCAGCCACGGTTTTCTTCGGCCAGAATTTTTTGTCGGTCAGGAAGGCATTTTTCAGCGCGGAATGGCACGGCCAGTTCGGTTCAGTCGGAATTTTTGCGATGGCCTGCGCGACGATTTTTTTCGCCGTGTCCGCGTTGCGGTGCAGGTTGGCGATGACGATTTCGACCGTGACGTGTTCCTCGTCCATTTTCCAGCAATCGTAGTCGGTCGACCATCGCCATCGTGGCGTAGGCGATCTCGGCTTCGCGCGCGCATTTGGCCTCGCCGAGATTCGTCATGCCGATGACGTCGTAACCGGCGCGGTGGTTCGCCAGCGATTCGGCGCGCGTGCTGAACGCCGGGCCTTCCATGCAAACATAAGTGCCGCCGTCGTGAACCGTCGCTTTCGGTCTCGCGCGCGGTTTGCAAAATGATTTGCCGCAGTTCCTCGCAAATGGGATCGGCGAACGCGATGTGCGCGACGATGCCGCGCCCGAAAAATGTGTGCGTCAAGGATTGCTTTGGTGCGGTCGAAAAACTGGTTGATGAGCACGATGTCGCACGGCTTGTATTTTTCCTGCAACGAGCCGACGGCGCTGACGCTGATGATCCACGCGACGCCGAGTTTTTTCATGGCCCAGATGTTGGCGCGATGGTTCAGCTCGCTCGGCAAAATTTGATGGCCGCGTCCGTGGCGCGGGAGAAAAACCACTTCGCGCCCGGCGATTTTGCCGGTGAGCAAATCATCGGATGGTTTTCCGAATGGCGTTTTGACTTTCACCCATTTTTGGTTGGTGAAGCCTTCGATGTTGTAAAGCCCGGTGCCGCCGATGATTCCGATTTCGATGTTTTCCCATACGCGATTTTATAGCATTTGCGCGGAAAAAAGTCGCCAGTGATTTTCTCGGCTGGCGCAACCGCAAAAATTTGTTAATTTGCGGGCATGGAACTATTTCATCGCATTCTCAAAACCGCCGTCGAGGGCGGCGCGTCGGACATCCATTTGAAAATCGGCACGCCGGTCATTTTTCGCATCAACCGCGAACTGGTCGCCGTGGAATGTCCGTTATCCGACGGCGGAATGGATGAACAAAATTGTCGAAACCATCACGCCGGTGCATTTGAAAAAGCGTCTGGAAGAGGAGCGCGAAATTGATTTTTCCTATTTCATCCCGGAAGTCGGGCGTTTTCGCACGAATCTTTTTCAACAGCGCGGCCAATGGTGCCTGGCCATGCGCTATGTCAAAACGCGCGTGCCAAGTTTTGAGGAGCTTGGTTTGCTGGCAGCAAATCAAAAAAATCGCGGAGTCGCCGCGCGGCATCGTGCTGGTGGCCGGTTCGACCGGTTCGCGGCAAATCCACCACGCTCGCGGCGATGATCGAACACATCAACAGCAATTTCAAAAAACACATCGTCACGCTCGAAGACCCGATTGAATTTGTTTTTGAAGACAATCAATCGTGATCGAACAGCGCGAAGTCGGCCTTGACACGCTGTCTTTTCATCACGCGCTCAAACATGTTTTGCGGCAGGACCCGGACATCATCATGGTCGGCGAAATGCGCGACGACATCAGTTTCGCGGCGGCCATGAGCGCGGCGGACACGGGACATCTGGTCTTGTCCACGCTGCACACGACGACGGCGGCGCAATCCATCACGCGCATCCTGGATTTTTTCAAGGCCGAAGAACGCGAACAAATCCGCCGCCAGCTTGCCGGCACGTTGCGCGGCGTGATCTGCCAGCGCATGGTTGCCACAGTGGACAATCAAAATGACGCCGGCGCTGGAAATCTTGACTCAACACGCCGATGGTCAAAAAAATGATCGAGGAAAACCGGCTGGACAAATTGGCCGCCGCCATTGAAACCGGCGCGGACGACGGCATGATCACGTTCAACCAATCGCTGTTCAATCTGGTCAAAGCCGGGCGCGTTACGGAAAAAGAAGCGCTGGCCAAAGCCACCAATCCGCAGGCGCTGGAGATGAATTTCAAAGGCATCTTCCTTAATGAAGGCGGTCGTATCGTCAGTTAAGAAATTGGAACAATCTGGATTTTCGAGAAGCAAATCGCTTGTTTGACTTAAATCCGACTAGTATTATCGTTTTTAGAATATGCGGGTTTCAAAGAAAACCGATTACGCTCTGCGCGCTTTGTTCACGCTGGTGGATCATTTTCGGCGGCGCGCCGATTCCCATCCGCGAACTCGCCCGGCGCAATGATGTTCCAAAACGGTTTCTGGAGCAAATCATGCTTCAGCTGAAGGCGCAAGGCTGGGTGGAACAGCACGGCGGGAATTCGCGGCGGTTATTTGCTCGCAAAAAATCCGGCCAAAATCACGATGGGCGAGGTGGTGCGACATTTCGACGGCATTTTAGCACCAATTGATTGTGTTTCTGTCACAGGCTACGAACGTTGTTCGCAAGAGCCGGTCTGCAAATTCAGGCGCGTTTTTCTGGACGCGCGGAATTATGTGGCCGGTGTGATGGATAGAGCGACGCTGGCCGAGGTGGCAAAGAGCTTCGCCTGTCACAAAACGCGAGGTTTCCGCTGGTTTCATGGGCGGAGAAGGCATCTAAAAGATTTTTTCAAAAAGCAGTTGACAGTTCCAGTAATTCGTGGAAAATAACGACTAAATTAGTCGTTATTAAAAATAAATAAATATGAAACTAAATTGGTTATTGATTACAACAATTGTCGGGGCGCAATTCACTTTCGCTGCATTTGCAGACGACGTGGCGACCAATTCCACGGAAGCTGCGGAGATTGAAGCCCTGAAGCAGGAAGTCCGGGAACTCGATCAAAAAGTTGAGAGCCTCGAAAGTCAGCATCAGGCGGAACAACAGACTGCCGCCAGCGCAGACAAGGAACAGGTTCAAGACCTTGACCAAAAGGTCCGAATTATCGAACGTCAGCGCGAATTGGATCAACAGGCGGCGGCGGACGCGGCCAAAACCGCGCCACACATTACATTAGGTGCGAGCGGATTTGGCTTCAGTTCGGCGGATTCAAATTTCGTCGCCACATTGCACGGCCTGATACAGGCCGACAGCCGGAGTTTTTTCAAGGACAATCCTGCAACCAAGGGCAACGATGCCTTTCTTCTGCGTCGCGCGCGTCCGATTTTCACCGGCACGGTGTTTCGTGATTTTGATTTTAATTTCACGCCGGATTTTGGCGGCAGCGCGGTGCAAATCCTGGACGCATATATCAATTATCACTACAACCCCGAATTACAATTGGAAGCGGGCAAATTCAAATCGCCGGTCGGATTGGAACAATTGCAATCTGATCCAGTCACGTTGTTCAATGAGCGTTCAATCGTAAATGATTTGGTGCCGAATCGCGATATTGGCGTTGAGTTGCATGGTGATTTGTTTGGCGGCATTGCAAGTTATGCCGCTGGAATTTTTGACGGCGCTCCGGATTATTTGGGCACGACGGTGAATACGGATACTGACGATGACAAGGCGTTCGCCGGACGTATTTTTCTTCAACCGTTAAAGACATCGGGAATAAGCGCGTTGCAAGGTCTGGGTTTTGGTGTCGGCGGCAGTTATGAGGATGATCGCAATGGTGCCGCCGGCCTGACGGGAGGTTACACGACGGACGGGCAGCAAAAATTTTTCACCTACGCTGCCGGGGTTGTCGCCAACGGCACGCACTGGAGAATTTCTCCGCAGGGATATTATTATTACGGGCCGTTCAGAATATTGGGTGAGTATGTGATTTCCGACCAGGATGTCAGCCGCACGACGGCGCCGCTGGTTTCCGCCGATTTGCGGAACACGGCTTGGGAAATTTCCGGCGGCTGGGTATTGACGGGTGAAAATGCTTCTTATGCCGGCGTCACGCCGCAGCATCCGTTTGATCCGCGCAATGGACAATGGGGCGCATGGCAAATCGTCGCGCGCTATGCGGATTTGGACATAGATAATGCGGCATTTACGACAGTGGCGACGTATGCCGCCGCCGGCTCTGCCTCGGAGGCGAAAGCGTGGTCAGTCGGTCTCAATTGGTATTTGAACAAGGACATTCGTGTGAATACAAGTTTCTCGCGAACGACGTTCACCGATGGCGTAAGCGGCTCAACCACTGCGGTGACAAAACAGCCTGAAAATGTTCTGTTCACGCGCATTCAACTGGCATTTTAATCGAATCGGAAACTTAAAAATAAAAAACATGAAAACTTTTCTGAAAATTTTATTGGTTCTTTCGTTCGTCGTTTCAGCAGACGCCAAGGAGGTGAAGCTACTGAATGTCTCCTACGATCCGACGCGCGAACTTTACACCGAATACAACGCCGCGTTCGCAAAATACTGGAAGACTAAATCCGGCGACGACGTTGTTATTTCTCAATCGCACGGCGGTTCGGGCAAACAGGCACAGTCAGTCATCGCCGGACTTGAAGCTGACGTGGTGACACTCGCGTTGTCTTACGACATTGATGCGATTTCGCAGCAGGCGAAATTGTTGCCAGCGAATTGGCAATCGCGTTTGCCAAACAACAGCACACCTTACACCTCGACGATTGTGTTTCTCGTGCGCAAAGGAAATCCGAAACAAATCAAAAATTGGGACGACCTCGTGAAACCAAATGTTTCTATCGTCGTGCCGAATCCAAAAACTTCCGGCGGCGCGCGCTGGGCCTATCTTGCCGCCTACGCCTACGCGCTGGAAACTTACGGCCAGAACGATGCGAAGGCGAAGGATTTCATCACGAAACTTTACAAAAATGTTCCGATTCTCGATTCCGGCGCGCGCGGCTCGACCATTACGTTCGCGCAACGCGGCATCGGCGACGTTTTGCTCGCGTGGGAAAACGAGGCGCATCTCGCGCTGAAAGAATTCGGCGCTGACAATTTTGAAATCGTCACGCCGCCATTGAGCATTCTTGCCGAGCCGGCCGTTGCCGTTGTTGACAAAAATGCCAAACGCCACGGCACGACGGAAGTTGCCACGGCGTATTTGAATTATCTTTATTCCGACGAAGGCCAGGAAATCGCGGCGAAAAATTTTTATCGTCCGCGCAATCAAACCATAGCAGAAAAATACGCCGCGAATTTCACCCAGTTGAAACTGGTCACGGTTGACCAGGAATTCGGCGGCTGGACAAAAGCGCAGCAAACCCATTTCGCCGACGGCGGCGTTTTCGACCAAATCTATCAATCGCAATAAATTCTATGACAATCGCCGACGCTCCAATCAAAACTGCCACGCAATCGCCGCGCCGACAACGCCGTTCTATCGGCGAACTGCTTGCGCCGCTGGAAAAAATCGCCGCGACCTCGCCGAACCTCGTCGCGAATCACGAGGCGCATTTTGAAGTCGGACGGCGAGTGTTACGAACTGCCGCGCTATCTTTTCGTCGGCCCGCGCGGCGGCGACACGCCGATCCGCATCGGGATTTTCGCCGGCATCCACGGCGACGAACCCGAAGGCGTCCACGCGATTGTCCAGTTCATCAAATTGCTCGAAGCCAAACCCGAACTCGCCGCCGGATATTATCTGTCGTTTTATCCGGTCTGCAATCCGACCGGCTTCGAGGACGCGACGCGGTTTTCGCGTCGCGGCAAAGATTTGAATCGCGAATTTTGGAAAAATTCCACCGAGCCGGAAGTCCGCTTGCTGCAAGCCGAACTGCATTTCACGTTCATTCCAAGGAATCATCTCGCTGCACACCGACGACACGAGCGACGGCTTTTACGGTTTCGTCAACGGCGCGACGCTGACAAAAGATTTGATCAAACCCGCATTGCAAGCCGCTGAAAAATTCCTGCCGCGTGACGAACGTCCGGTCATTGACGGTTTTCGTGCGCGCAACGGAATCATCCGCGACAGCTACGAAGGCATTTTGTCCGCGCCGCCAAAAGTTCGCCCGCGTCCGTTTGAAATCATTTTGGAAACACCGAACACGCCGCCGACATATTTGAAAGAAGCGGCATTTGTTGCCGCGCTGCAAACAATTTTACTCGAATACCGAAAATTCATCGCCTACGCGCCGAACCTCTGATTAAACTCAAACTTTGTGGCCACCAGACAACTCGGAGCAAAAAAATTGAGGGTGTTGCCGGGCTTCAGACTGACGCTCGGCTTCACTTTGTTTTATCTTGGCCTCATCGTGCTGATTCCGCTGTCGGCGGTCTTCATCAAAACCAGCACGCTGACATGGGCGCAATTTTCGCACACGGTTTTTTCGCCGCAGGCGCTCGCGGCGTATCGCTTGAGTTTCGGCGCGTCATTTTTCGCGGCGGTTGTGAATGCAATTTTCGGACTGATCGTCGCGTGGGTTTTGGTGCGCTACAATTTTCTCGGAAAAAAACTCGTGGACGCGCTCGTGGATTTGCCGTTCGCGCTGCCGACCGCCGTTGCGGGCATCACGCTGGCGACACTTTACGCGCCGAACGGCTGGATTGGTCAATTGTTCGCGCCGTTGGGAATCAAAATTGCCTACACGCAACTCGGAATTTTCGTCGCGCTCACGTTCATCGGTTTGCCGTTCATCGTCCGCACCGTCCAGCCCGTGCTGGAAGATTTTGATCCCGAACTCGAAGACGCCGCCGCGAGCCTCGGCGCGAACCGCTGGCAGATTTTCTGGCGCGTGATTTTTCCGACGCTCACGCCCGCGCTGCTCACCGGCTTCGCGCTCGCGTTCGCCCGCGCGCTCGGCGAATACGGCTCGGTCGTTTTCATTTCCAGCAACATCCCGATGAAAACGCAGATCGTCCCGCTGCTCATCATGAACGAACTCGACGGCTTTCAATATGCGAAGGCGACCGCGCTGGCCGTCGTGATGCTCGTCGTTTCATTTTTGCTGTTGCTCGCCGTCAACGTGCTGCAATGGTGGAGCAACCGTTACAACACGAACAACCTCGCATGACCGCCGCCGAAAAAATCAACGCGCCGCACCGCATGAGCGAACCGAAAATGGTTCGCGCAATTTTAATTTTCGTCGCGCTCGCGTTCATGGTGCTGTTTCTCGTCGTGCCGCTCGTCTCCGTTTTCGCGGAGGGATTGCGGCAAGGTCTCGGCTTCTATTTTCAAACGCTGCGCGACCCGCTGACATTGAGCGCAATCAAACTGACTTTGATCGCCGCCGGAATTTCCGTTCCGCTCAACTGCATTTTCGGCGTCGCGGCGGCGTGGGCGATCGCGAAGTTCGATTTTCGCGGCAAAAACATTTTGCTCACGCTGATTG
Source organism: uncultured Verrucomicrobiae bacterium (assembly GCA_963746345.1). GTDB lineage: Bacteria > Verrucomicrobiota > Verrucomicrobiia > Limisphaerales > UBA11358 > UBA11358. The sequence goes on along the minus strand of CAVVAN010000003.1, from coordinate 725,118 downwards.
ATTTGCCGTTCTCGATTTCGCCCGTGATTTCCGGTCTGATTTACGTTCTGGTTTTCGGCGCGCAAGGCTGGTTCGGCTCGTGGTTTTCCGATCATAACATAAAAATCATTTTCGCCGTGCCGGGAATCGTGCTCGCGACGATTTTTGTCACGTTTCCGTTCGTCGCGCGCGAATTGATTCCGCTCATGCAGGCGCAAGGCCGCACCGAAGAAGAAGCCGCGCGCGTGCTCGGCGCGAGCGGCTGGCAGACTTTTTGGCGCGTGACGATTCCGAACATCAAATGGGGACTGCTCTACGGCGTGATTTTATGCAACGCGCGCGCGATGGGCGAGTTCGGCGCGGTCTCGGTCGTCAGCGGCCACATTCAAGGCCAGACGAATACGATTCCGCTGCACGTCCAGATTTTGTATGAATCAAATGATTTCACCGGCGCGTTCGCTGTGGCGTCGCTGCTGACATTTCTCGCGCTCGTCACGCTCGTGTTGAAAACATGGGTGGAATATAAAAACACCGCGCTGCGCGGAACGGCTTTTACGCCTGTGCCGATTGGGAGAAAATAGAATTAAGATTTTGCATGAGTGTTGAAGTCAAAAATGTCACAAAAAAATTCGGCGATTTCACCGCGCTTGACAACGTGAGCCTGAAAGTCGAGTCCGGCGAACTCGTCGCGCTGCTCGGCCCGTCCGGTTCGGGCAAGACGACTCTGTTGCGCACAATTGCCGGCTTGGAATTTCCTGACGCCGGCGACTGCGCAGGTTTTATTTTACGGCGAGGACGTGACGCAAATTCCCGCGAGCGAGCGCAAGGCCGGTTTTGCGTTTCAACATTACGCATTGTTCCGGCACATGACCGTTTTTGAAAACATCGCGTTTGGTTTGCGCGTCCGTCCAAAAACAACGCGTCCGCCGGAAGAAAAAATTCAGGCGCGCGTCGGCGAACTTTTGAAATTGATCCAGCTCGAACCGCTCGCGAAAAGATTTCCGTCGCAACTTTCCGGCGGTCAGCGCCAACGCGTCGCCCTTGCGCGCGCGCTCGCGGTTGAACCGAAAGTTTTGCTGCTCGATGAACCGTTCGGCGCGCTCGATGCAAAAGTTCGCAAAGAATTGCGCCGGTGGCTGCGAAAACTTGCACGACGAAATCCACATCACGACGTTGTTCGTGACGCACGATCAGGAAGAAGCACTGGAAGTCGCCGACCGCGTGGCGATTCTGCGTGATGGCAAGATTGAGCAGATCGGCACGCCGGAGGAAATTTACGATCATCCCGCATCGCCGTTCGTCTATGATTTTCTCGGCAACGTGAATCTGTTCAGCGGCCGTGTCAATGAAGGCAGCGTGACGATTGGCGATTCAAAATTTTCCGTTCCAGAAACTGCGGGCGAAACCGACGCGGACACCGTCGCGTTCGTGCGTCCGCACGACATCCGCATCACGCGCGAGGCGATCGGCCAGAAAACTTTTCCCGCGCGCGTCATCCGTTGTAACGCCGCCGGGCCGATGGCAAATCTGGAACTGGAGCGCATCAACGGCGGCGGACAGTTCACCGCGCAATTGAGCAAGGAGGAATTTCAACAGTTGCAATTGAAAGCGGGCGAACAGGTTTTTGTGGAACTGAAGAACGTGAAAATTTTCTCCGACGACTTTTCGATTTGAAGTGGGGTGGCCGACGGGATTCGAACCCGCAACAACAAGCTCCACAAGCTTGGACTCTACCATTGAGCTACGACCACCAACCGGTCACAAGCTAGTTTTTTCCGGCGGGCGCGTCAAGTTTGGGACGGCGCTGGCTTGCACAGTTTCGGCTGCACGTCGGGAACGGCTGCGCCGCGTGCTTGGGGAAATTTGATTTTCGAGCGCAGCATCAGCGTGCCGAGACAGAGGTCGGCAAAGGGCATCACGACGTTGAAATTTTTGTGCATATAACGGTGATGAAGCAGATGGTGGCCGTTAAGTCGATAAAAAATCCAAGAACGTTCGACGCGCCGTGCTTTCGGCAGGTGCATGCACCAGTGCATATATTCATAAGCGCCGTAATATCCGGCAAAGGCAAGGAACGAACCGATCATTAATTCCCAGCGGCCAATGCTCCATGCCAGCGCGAGAACCGGCAGCATTCCCAAAAAGATGAGCAGCGGGCCGTTCCACCACGCCATGGGAATGATTTTTTTGTCGGGCTCATGGATGACATGATAAGTGTGGTCGGATTTGAAAATGTGATGATGCACTTTTGCGTGTGCGTTAAATGCGTAGGTGAAATTCCAAAATGGCCGGTGCATCAAATAGCGGTGCAACGTCCATTCAAAAAAGGATGAGAAGATCACGCCGCCGCTAAAACCGACGGCGGACCAAAATATAAAATGTTCTAAAAATAACATAATGACTGTTCTACGATTGTTTAATGCAATAAACCAACGAATTGAAGCACAAAGGATGCCTGAATTGCGGGCGCAAGGATAGTTAAATTATTGTGACATGCCGCAGACCTTTCCCTCCAACATTGCAAACCTCGCGCAAGCACTTTAGAATTTTCATAGTTCATGGCTGAATACAAAGTTCAATTCGAGGTCTTTGAAGGCCCGCTCGACCTCTTGCTATATCTCATCAAGCAGGAGGAAGTGGACATTTACGAGGTCAACCTCACCAAGCTCGCCACGCAATTCATCGCGCACATTGACCTCATGCGCGAATTCGATCTCGAAGTCGCCGGTGAATTCCTCGTGATGGCCTCGACGCTCATGTATATCAAAAGCCGCGAACTGCTGCCCGTGAACCAGCAGGTCATCGTCGAAGGCGAGGACGAAGGCGAAGACCCGCGCTGGGAATTGATCCGGCAGCTCGTCGAATATAAAAAATTCAAGGACGCCGCCGCGCAATTGCAGGTGCGCGAAGCCGAGCAGGAAAATATTTTTCCGCGCCTGCCGGGAAAACTGGAATTTGAATCCGCCGCGCCCGCGCCGAAACCGGACGTTTCCATTTTCGACCTGCTCAACGCCGTCAACGGCGTGCTGCAACGCTTCAAAAAACGCGAAGGCGACGCGCGCGAAATTTTCGAGGACAAATGGACCGTCAGCGAAAAGATCGAAAGCATCCTGAAAATCCTTGCCGAGCGCGGCGGCGTGCGCTTCGCCGAACTGTTTGAGAGCGCCGCGAGCCGCGCGGAAGTCATCTGCGCGTTTCTCGCGCTGCTGGAATTGATCCGGCTCAAGCAACTCGTCTGCGTCCAGCCCGAAGCGTTTGCGGAAATAGAAATTCGCCGCGCGCAAAACACAGCGCTGGTTACGACGGCGGAAAATTCAGAGCCGGTAAAACCATCAACTGACGCCGAAAACTTGCATTGAAGTTTTAACTGCGATTAAATTCAGCCGATGTCAGTGCAAATAAAATCAGCGCCGATTCCGCAAATGGAGTTGACCGGGCTTGCCTTAAAGCCCAAAGGCGCGACGCATTTTATCGCGCAGCCGAGCGAACAGGTTCAGCTTCATTTTGAAAACAAATCGGGGAAACTTTTCCTCGGCGATTCATTGAAATGGCTGGCGAGTCTTGAGCGTGAAACGGTGGATTTAATTTTTGCCGATCCGCCTTACAACATCAAAAAGGCGGATTGGGACGATTTTGATTCGCACGAAGAATATGTCGAATGGTCAACCAAATGGCTCAGGGAAGCTTCGCGGGTTCTAAAAAAGGATGGCACACTTTTCGTCTGCAATTTTTCCGAAATTCTCGCCGACATAAAGGTTGCGGCAATGCCGTTTTTCAAAGGTTGCCGCTGGATTGTCTGGCACTACAAAAACAAAGCTAATCTCGGAAGCGATTGGGGACGCTCGCACGAAAGCATTGTTCATTTTCGCAAGAGCAAGAATTTTCAACTGAACATTGACGACATTCGGATTCCCTATGGCGCACACACATTGAAATATCCCGTGCATCCGCAAGCCGAAACGAGCCAGTATGGCGGCAATGGCAACGGAAAAGAGCGCGAACATTGGACGCCGCATCCCAAAGGCGCGAAGCCGAAAGATGTGATGGACATTCCGACGACGAGCAACGGAATGAACGAAAAAACGGCGCACCCGACGCAGAAGCCGGAAGAATTATTGCGCCGGCTTGTTCTTGCGGCATCGAAGCCCGGAGAGTTGGTCGTTGATCCGTTTTCCGGCGCGGGGACAACGGCGGTTGTTTGCGAACAATTGGGTCGTCATTGGATGAGTTGCGACTGCAATCTCATTTACAATGAATGGGCGATTGCCAGACTGAATGCCGTTCCCAAAAAACCAGTGGACGCGTGGATTAAATTCGACCGGGAAACAGCCGCGCGCCGGGAAGGCATCCGATGACGCTGAAAAAACTGGTTCAAATCGCTTCGGATAAAGAGAAATTCACAACTCTTGAAACCTATATTTCGTTCTGCAAGTCGTATCTCGACTACACTGCGGAGAACTTGCAGGCGAAAATTGTCGCGAAAAGGGAAACGCATTACCAATTCTTCCAATACAAAAAAGAAGGCGGATTTCAAATCACGCGCCCGATAAATTCCGAACTGATGTTCGATGCAAATTCGGCAAAAGTTCTCGATGCTAAATTTATTTCCATAATCAAAAATCTGCGCGGAAACGGAATTGATACCAAAGCCAATCGCGTTCTCGTCAACCGTGCCATTTATTCAATTCAACAATCCATCGGAGCAACACTTGACGCGTTGCCTGCCGGACTGTCGAACACCGCTCGAAAAATAAACGGCGATCTTTTTGAGCGACTCATAAAACTGATTCTGAACAAGGCCGGAGTGGATTGCACGTCAGGTGTCGTTTCCGTGCCGATCAAGGTTGAAGGCGTCGCTGAATTCAAGATGAGTTTTCAGCAGGACTTGATCGTGAAGGAAGGCGAGCTTGTGAAAATCATCGGTTCGGTCAAAACCAGCAGCAAGGACCGGCTCGGAAAAATCTTCGTGGACAAATTTCTGTTTCATCGGCTCACGGAAAAGGACATTCCGCATATCGCGATTTTCCTCAATGACGTTCAAAGAAAAGGCAAAAGCCTTCGGGATTATTCCATCAATTCCACTTTTTTACCCAGACATTTCAAGGGATTCACCGTCAAATTAAATCCACTAGACGGCGTTTATTATTGCGACATCCGCCCGAACATGACGACCGAGCCGATTTTGAAAGACCACATCAAGACATTCGACCATTTTCTTTTCACTGATTTATGGAAACTTCGCTCCAGAGAATCCATTCCCGCCAAAGTTGAAAAGAAAACTGAAACCAGCGAATCTACTCCGGCAATTGAAGGCTAAATTTTTATCATGGAACTTAAATTCATTCTCGAATCACTGCTGTTCTCCGCGCAAAAACCTTTGAGCGTGAAAGAACTTCGCGACGTCCTCGCCAGCGCCGCCGAACACGAGGACGCCGACGCCACCGCCAAAGCGTTCAAGAAAGTAAAAGACGACGACGTGATCGCCACGCTCGAACAGCTCGCGCTCGAACATGAGACCGCCGCGCGCAGTTACCGGCTCGCGTGCGTCGCCGGTTCGTGGCAGTTCGTCACGCAGCCGGAATTTTCCCAGTGGCTGCGCGCGCTCGTGGGCGTGAAGCTCCGTCCGTCGCGGCTCTCGCAGCCGGCGCTGGAGACGCTCGCCATCATCGCGTATCGCCAGCCCATCACGCGCGCCGAGGTCGAGCAGATCCGCGGCGTGAACGTGGACGGCACGATGCAGACCATCATGGAACGCGGCCTCGTCGAGTCCGTCGGCCGCGCGGAAGTCGTCGGCCGCCCGAACACTTACGGCACGACGGCGCTGTTTCTCGAATACTTCGGCCTGCGCGGCCTGGAAGATTTGCCCGCCGCGGACGAACTCCGCCGCATCCCCGTCGAAAAACCGCCCGCGCCCGTCACGGCTGATCCGGGTTTGGCGACGGCTGCGCCGGAGCAATTGAAATTGGAAGAAACGGAAAAAGTGCAGAATGCGGAAAGTGAAATAAAGCCGCCGCCGAACTCCTAAAATTTAGGGGCGACTTTCTTTTTTCATCCCAAAGGGATGAAATCAATCAGCCCAGCGTTGCGAGGAACGAGTTACGCTGGGTTATCGTCAAAACAAATCATCAACCCTGAAAGGGTTGAATCAATCCCAAACATACCGTTCATCAAATTCAATTTCATATCGTTTCAACAATTGCCGGAATTCATCCTGAAATGAAATTTTGCGGTGATGTTCTTCTTGTCCCGAAATGTATTCCTTGACCGGCTCGATTTGCGAAAATCCGATTGAAAAAATTCCATAACCGTTCTGCCACGCAAAATCTTGCAATTCAGCGCTCTTGGTTTTAATCCACAACGACGAACCGCGTTTGACTTCTTTGACCATTTCCGCCGCGTCGCATGTGCGCGACAACGCGCACAATAAATGAACATGGTCTTCGACTCCGCCAACGATGATTGGCTGACAATCAAGGTTGGTCAGAATTCCGCCGATGTAACGGTGCAATTCATCGCGCAGAGATTTGTCGCGCAAAAACGGGCGACGGTCTTTGGTTGAGAAAACCGTATGCACCAGAATTTTTGAGAGCGATTGCGGCATGGGCGTGATGATGCGTGAGGTGCGGATTTGATTCAACCCTTTCAGGGTTGATTTCGATTTGTGATTTCACCCAGCGTAGCCGCTTCGCGTCAACGCTGGGCTGATTGATTCAATCCCGTTGGGATTGGTCAAAGCAAAATTCACATTGCAGGACATTCAAAGCCGCAAAAAAATTCAATTTTTATAAATTGTGGCTTTCACCGTATTTTTTCATGCGCGAAACAGATTTGATTCTTCCTTCATAATTCATGCATTCTACCTTCGCTTGAACATTCCCGAACATCGCAAGGCGATTGACAAGCTGGACGCGCACATCGTCCGGCTGCTCAACGAGCGCACGCGCCATGTCCTCGCCATCGGCGACATCAAGCTCAAGGCGGGCGAGGAGATTTATGCGCCGCATCGCGAACGCGCCGTGTTCGAGCGCGTCTGCGAGTCCAATGCCGGGCCGATGACCGACGAGCAGTTGCGCGCGATCTACCGCGAAATCATGTCCAGCGCGCTCGCGCTCGAAAAGACCATGACCATCGCGTATCTCGGCCCGGAGGCGACGTTCACGCATCAGGCGGCGATCCGCCGGTTCGGTTCGAGCCTGCGTTACGCGTCGCAAAAAACCATCGCGGACGTTTTCACCGAGGTCGCCAAGAACCGCGCGGATTACGGCGTCGTGCCCGTGGAAAATTCCACCGAAGGCGTCGTCACGCACACGCTCGACATGTTCGTGGACAGCGATCTGAAGATCGTTTCGCAAATCATTTTGCCGATCCAGCACTGTCTGGCAGGGAAATGCGGCGCGTTCGAAAAATATCAAACGCCTGCACGTCCATCCGCAGGCGCTCGGCAATGCCGCGGCTGGGTGCAACAGACATCTGCCGCACGTGGAAATTTTGGAAACATCGTCCAATGCGCGTTCGGCCGAACTGGCGGCGAAGGATAAAAGCGCCGCGGCGGTCACGGGAATCCTTGCGGCGGAAAAATATGAACTACAAATTCTGGAGCAGGACATCCAGGACAACGCCGCGAACGCGACGCGCTTTCTCGTGCTCGGCCGCCAATGCAGTCCGCCGACGGGCGACGACCGCACGAGCTTGATGGTCAGCGTTTCCGACAAAGTCGGCGCGTTGCACGAAGCCATCGCCGCGTTCCGCCGTTTCAAAATCAACATGACGAAGATCGAATCGCGTCCGAGCAAGCGCAAGGCGTGGGAATATTTCTTCTTCATTGATTGCGACGGCCACGCGCAGGACGAAAAAAGTTGCCGGCGCAATCAAAATTCTCGGCAAGCATTGCAATTTCGTAAAAATCCTCGGCTCGTATCCGAACACAGATTGAACATGAATCATCTCGCCAAAGCCCGCGAAGTGTTTGACGTGGAAATTGCCGCGCTCAAAAAAGTGCGCGCGCAACTCGACAAATCATTTGATGCCGCCGTCGAAACCATCATCGCTGCGCTGACACAACGCGGAAAAATTGTCATCGTCGGCATCGGCAAATCCGGCAACGTCGGCCAGAAAATCGCCGCGACTTTGACCAGCACCGGCTCGACCAGCGTGGTATTGAGCAGCGTTGACGCATTGCACGGCGATGTGGGAATCATCAATGACGGCGATGTAATTCTCGCGTTGAGCTATTCCGGCGAGTCGGAAGAATTGCTGAATTTGCTGCCCGCGCTGAAAAGATTTTCCGTCAAAATAATTTCCTTCACCGGCAATCTCAAATCGTCACTCGCCAAACACAGCGACGTTTCGTTAAACGTCAAAGTGCCGAAGGAAGCGTGCCCGTTCAATCTCGCGCCGACCAGCAGCACGACCGCGATGCTCGTCATGGGCGACGCGCTTGGCGATGGCTGTTTTGCAGGCGCGCGGTTTCAAGCAAAAAGATTTTGCGAAATTTCATCCGAGTGGCGCGATTGGCCGCGCGATGCTTTTGCGCGTCGGCGACATTATGCGCACCGGAAATCGCAATGCGATTGCAAATGAAAATTTATCCGTGAAGGAAGCCTTGCTCGTGATGACGCGCGCGAAGTCCGGCAGCTTGAGCGTCGTCAATTCGCGCGGAAAATTGTCCGGCGTTTTCACCGATGGCGATTTTCGGCGTCACATGGCGGCGAATGAAAATTTGCTTTCGCAGCCGCTGCAAAATTTTATGACGCACAATCCGATTTGTATTTCTGAAAATGCGCTTGGCCGTCGAAGCCCTGAAAATTTTCAACGAGCGGAACATTGACGACCTCATCGTCGTGAACGCGAAAAATGAGCCGGTCGGTTTGGTGGATTCACAGGATTTGCCTAAATTGAAAATAGTGTGAAAACGCGTCAATTCAGCGCCCGCTTGTTTTGATTGCTGGCACCCGTAAAACACAGTGCCGACTTATGGCGGGAGTGGCGGGGCTCGAACCCGCCACAAAGCCAACAAAAATGGGGATGAAACCGCTGCACCCTCACAAATAGCCTCACAAATAATCGCCGAGCTTCAAGAAGTTGCCTCGGCGTGGCCTTCATTGACTGACCCATTAAAAGCGGCTGTCCTCGCAATCGTGCGGACAGCGCGTGCCAATGGAGTCAGCCATGAGGGAGATTGAAAAATCATTCTCGCTCGATCAGCTCAAGCTAGTCACCGACATGGACAGCGCCGGGGCGGCGCGCGGCGCAGCCGCGCCCGCCCCAGCACTTCCTTGTCTATCTAGTAACATCTGCACCAAGGATGAAAAACTCAACATCCTCACTGGCGCGCACAAACGCACCGCCTTCATGGTCGCTTTCGAGATTCAATGCCTCGCCAATGAGTTTGGCCTTGAACGCCTCGGCTTTTTCACGCTCACTTTCAAGGATCATGTCACGGATTTGAGAGAAGCACAGAAACGGTTCCGCTCTCTCCGCGCCCATGTCATTGTGAAGCGTTATCAACGCGCCATTGGCGTTTGGGAACGGCACGCTTCAGGACGCATTCATTTTCATCTGGTCGTGGTGTTGGACAAAGACATCCTGACGGGTGCGGATTTTGCCGCTTTTAAGCGCAAGGATTACCGCTCGGCAAATTCTGCGTTACGCGCGGAGTGGGCATTCTGGCGGGAGACTTGTCCGAAATATCGCTTTGGCCGTCACGAATTGATGCCGGTGAAATCCAACGCGGAAGGGATTGCGCGTTATGTTGGTAAATATATTTCCAAGCACGTTACGCAACGGCTGCCGGAAGACAAGGGTGCGCGGGTGGTGCGATTCATCGGTTACAAGCCGGGGACGCGGCGGGGTTGCTGCCGGTTTTCGTGGAATACGAATAACGGCTGGCTGTGGCGGCAAAAAACAGCGGTGTTTGCCGGACGGCATGGTTTGACAAGCATTGAGCAGATGAAAAAGTTTTTCGGTCCGCGCTGGGCGTATCGTTTGCAGAAGCGAATCATCGGCGAATATTTAGAAGGCGTGGTATTCCCCTCACGCAAGGCGGCGGATTTGAATTTGAACCAGGGTATGCCCACATTCCTGGCGCGTGTTCGGAACAAAGAAATTCAAGAAGCCATCGCTGTTTTAGAAGCGCTGGTGGTGCATCCGCCAAACACAAACAATTGAGCGACCAAGCGATTTTATCGCGCGGGCTGGTCGGGAAATTCCTTGGCGAGAATTGCCAGCACAGATGTTTTCAATTTACCCGCCTCAACATCAAGCACGCCCCAAATCACTTCATAGTCCACGCTGTCATAGCCGTGCGCGATATAATCCCGCGTGCCGGCAATCTTTTTCCAAGGCAGGTTCCGATGCCGGTCGCGGAAATCATCGGGCAGGCGTTTCACGGCTTCACCCAGGACTTCCACCAAACGCTCACCCAACATCTGCTTGCGCCAGTCCCCGCGAAATTCCTCCCACGTCGTCGCGTTTCGCAACTCAACGGCCTTGTCGCAAACCTCGACAATTTGCCGCAGGGTCAAATCTGCGTCATGCGCGCTCATAAACGGGAAACAGCTCGTCCTTGACGCGGCTAAAAATCAGCGGGTGCAGCCGTGAACAAAAATCCACCTTGCGCCCGATGATGGCCGCGAGTTCCTCACCATAACCGAAGTATTGGAAGCCGACCTTTTTCAGCACGCCCGGTTCAAATTCCGCCAGAACGTCCACGTCGCTGCGCTGCGGATCGAAATCCTGATGCAATACCGAACCGAACAGGCTCAACTTGCGAATGCCGCGTTCACGGCAGAAGCGCGCAACCTGCTTGCGATCAATCTGGATGGGCAATTCGGCAACACTCATGCGAAAATCATCGCCGAAACCAGAGACTTCGGCAACTGCTCGTTTTTGATTGGCGTTACAAGGGATTGGCGCGAAGTTCAAATCAAATCCACCGGACTTTTTATGCCCAGACCCGGCTTCTGCATGACGTGGGTGTAAATCTGCGTCGTCGTCACATCTTGGTGGCCGAGCAATACTTGTAAAGTGCGCATGTCATAGCCTGCCTCCAGCAGATGCGTGGCAAACGAATGGCGCAGCGTGTGGCAGGTTGCCGGTTTGGAAATCCGGCTGGCTTTCACAGCCGATTTCATCCCACGTTGCAAAGCATCCTCGTGCAAATGATGCCGCAATAAGGGCAAATTGGAATCGCTTCTGGCTCGTGAAACATGATCCGCCGAAAAAACGTATTGCCAGACCCATTCAGTCGCTGCCTTGGGATTTTTATGCTCGACCTCCGGCGGCAAAGATGTTGCACCGCGTCCGGCCGCCAGTTCCCGTTGATGCTCAAGCCGCCATTTTTCCAGATGCACCCGCAGTTCCTCCTTCATGCTTTCTGGCAACACCGTCACCCGATCTTTTTCACCCTTGCCCACGCGGACAACGATTTGATTCCGGCCAAAATCCACGTCCTTCACGCGCAAGCGCAACAACTCCATCAGTCTTAAGCCAGTTCCATACAACAAACGCAGCGGCAATTGATATTTCGGTGCCGCCGCCGCTAGAACTGATTTAACTTCCTCGCGCGATAATACGACCGGCAATCTTGCCGGACGCCGCACCCGTTCGACCGAACCAATCTCCTCCAACTCTACGTGCAGCACGTCCCGATACAGAAACAGCAGCGCGTTAAATGCTTGGTTTTGCGTGGCCGCCGCCACTTTCAATCGTGTTGCCAGATCGGATAAAAATTCTGCCACCGCCGTTTTTGGCAAGTCCTTGGGGTGCCGCCACGTCCGACCCCGGCGGTAAAACTGTAAAAATCGCAGAACCCATTGCCAGTATGCCTCCTCCGTTCGTTGGCTGAAATGTTTGAACCGCATCACCTCGTGAAACTGGTCGCGCAACTTCAGTTTTGGATTGGGGATGAATCCGGCCTGCCAGACTGCGGCTTTTGCAGGTTCAATATTCATGTGCCAAAAACTTATAAACCCTTGTTGACAACGAAGAAAGTCTGAAATAAAACGTGGTTATGGCAAAAGTGATTAACCGCAATTTGCAACCTAATTACTAGTTAGGCTGCTACGTTTATGCGCATACTTGGATACGCCATGCTGGTTTTAGGATTCATTTGGATTTGCTTTGGCCAAGTAGCGATTTATCCGATTGCACACGCGGTCGTGCCAATGAATTACGACAAGATACCAAAGCAGGATTCTTACAAGCTTGAAGATGTTCAGAAGGCCATTCGAGACGTTGTGTTGGATTTCATACATCACGTCCCGTCATTTTACATCGGAGCTTTGCTTATGCTTGCCGGTGGCGTAGTTTTGGACAGAGCAGGACGACAGAAGCGAGTATGACGATGCCGCAGCCTAACCAGTCGCCGGAGCCAACCGCCGTTGGCGCTGCGGTTGCAATCCACGCCGCAAGTCGGCGGTGGCTCAGCTTTTTTCGTTAGGCCACTCGATCACCTACTTATTTATGACCACATCACCACAAGAACAGGCGAGAGGTTATAGACTCTCGTTTATCATCAACACAGCGGTCGGCGTTTTTATGTTGCTGCTCGCGGCCATCGGTTTGATAGTGGAGCTTTCATTTCCATCCATGCGAGGCGGCGGCTTGCTTTGGGGATTTTTACCAGCAGCCGGGATTTGTCTGACTGTCGGGTTTATCCATCGCAGGAAGTATTTGAGTTTGACCAGATGAGACCGTGGCCTAACAAGTCGCCGGAGCCAACCGCCGTTGGCGCTGGCAGTTCCGCTATCGCGGTTCACGTCGCGAGTCGGCGGTGGCTCAGCTTTTTTCGTTAGGCGGCTACGCACATTTTTATGCCAGACATCCATTTTGATTGTCCGAAGTGCGGTCAGACGATTGATGCACCGCAAGAGATGGCCGCACAGTTAGTAGATTGTCCTGCTTGCAAAGAGACGATTGAGGTTCCGGTTCGTAATCGGCGGGTGATGCCATCGGGATTTACTCCGGCGATGCCAGCACCAGTTTCATCATCGCTCACAAAATGTCCGAGTTGTCGTGCAGACGTTTCCACCGAGGCTGCTGCCTGCCCGAAGTGTGGCCACCAGTTTAAGTATGCCGGAGGTATTAACCTGAAAGACCCGGTTCATGTGATAGGATTGATTATTACCGCGCTTCTTGCCGTTGGAGTCGTTTGGTATATTCTTGCCGTCACAGTCATTTATCATTGAGTTATGACGATTCAGCCGCCTAACAAGTCGCCGGAGCCAACAGCCGTTATCGCTGTCAGTTCCGCTGTCGCGGTTCACGCCGCGAGTCGGCGGTGGCTCAGCTTTTTTCGTTAGGCGTCATGGCGCGCAACTTTTTCGTGAGTTCGTTGTTTGACTTGTGAATATGAAATACCGCACATCACTAATCGCACTCGCATTACTTGCTTTGGCATTCGCCGGTTGTTCCAAGCATTTACCTGACGCATCAGTAGCAGTCCCGAAAGTTTATGATTTGGGAGTTGTCGAAGTTTCGGATGGCATACAGAGTCGGCATGATTTAGGTGGTGGCAGAGTTTGCATTATTACACCAGCCATCCAAAAGGACGGCAGTGTTTTGTTATCCATGAGAGTTGAAGAGTCAGGCAAGCTCTTGCAGCAGATGAGCGCGCATACTAGGTCTGGCATAGCATTTCAGATGTCAGTGGGCGATTTGAGCATCGGAATGAATCCACATATCAAACAATGACGCCTAACAAGTCGCCGGAGCCAACCGCCGTTGGCGCTTGCAGTTCCGCTGTCGCGGTTCACGTCGCGAGTCGGCGGTGGCTCAGCTTTTTTCGTTAGGCCACTTTGCATCACCAATTTATGAAAACCATAATCAAACCAACCGTTCCGTTTGTTCTCAGCACGGCATTGACCGGCATTTGTTGCCATTTTGTTGGTATGCCAAGACACAGCCTCATCGTTGCTATTATTGTCACAGCCATAGTTTCGGGCACTGTCGCTTTTGGAGCTGCATTTGCTCGTTCACGCAGAAAACATAAAGACTCAAACATGGCCTAACAAGTCGCCGGAGCCAACCGCCGTTGGCGCGGTCAGTTCCGCTGTCGCGGTTCACGTCGCGAGTCGGCGGTGGCTCAGCTTTTTTCGTTAGGCATCGTTCGCACTTATGAAAACAAACACCATCACCATCCAGTTAGCCGCGATTTTAGCGGCATCATTGCTCGTCGGCTGTTCGCACCACAGCGCGAGTCCACCGACCGGCTCATGGAGCGCAGATAGCGGCGAGACGCTCGCACTCCAAAAAGACGGCACTTTCACCCTGAAGAATTTGCCACCAAACAAGAAGACAGGCGCACAGCTTGTCAGCGATTTGAGCGGGACATACACGATGGTTGATCCCACGCACATCAAGCTGGATGTCGTGACGCCACGCGGCACTTATTCCACCGTTTATCAGTTTTCGGTTTCTGGCGGCGACATGAGCTTTCAGTCGGCAGGAAGCTCCGAGGTTAAGACGTATCACCACGCCACAAATTGACATGACGACCACGATGCCTAACAAGTCGCCGGAGCCAACCGCCGTTGGCGCTTGCCGTTCCGCTGTCGCGGTTCACGTCGCGAGTCGGCGGTGGCTCAGCTTTTTTCGTTAGGCTGCTTGAGCGTATGAACATCACAAATACACGATTCGTTCCGGCTACGCTGCTTGCAGCCATATTGGTTTTCGGTTCGGGATGCGCCATGCATTCATCGGCTTGGGAATACAAAACCATTCAGAGACTTGATTATCCTGGTTTGAATGACGACTCTTATCGGTATGTGTATGCTTTTCCTTGGAAGCAGCAGTTGAGCATATACGAGCAGCAGGGATGGAGTGTTGATTCTGTTTCAGTAAGCGAGCGAGATTTGGGAGGCGGTCAGAAAGAGAAGATGGCCAAGATTGTCATTAAACGACCAAAACAGAAGTGAGAGCTATGACGCAGCCTAACCAGTCGCCGGAGCCAACCGCCGTTGGCGCTTTCAGTTCACGTTGTTTGTGCTTTCTTTTATCATGCCGCCGGGTGGTTTTCACCTTATGCCAACGATGGGCGAGCATTATCGAGATTATTTACAGCCGTTTTGGGGTTGTCGCGTATTTATTGCCACACCACAGATGGCCTTTTTTATGCCTTTATTTCGCGGACCTCCGATAGATGATGGCTTTACGCCGTATGAGATTTTCATCCGGGTGGTTTTGATTGGTGCGTGGCTTACCAATTTTACCGTGTTTTTCAGATTGCCGCGTCTGGCAGCATTGCTTGCCATCATCTTGCCTTGGCTTGCATTCATTTTTTGGTTTGATTTTATGGCGGCCTTTGTTCCATTTTATTTTTGGGCTTTAGGTATCACGTTTATTCACCTGTCGAGAATTTTGCGGTCGTGGCCTAACCAGTCGCCGGAGCCAACCGCCGTTGGCGCTGGCAGTTCCGCTGTCGCGGTTCACGTCGCGAGTCGGCGGTGGCTCAGCTTTTTTCGTTAGGCCACATTCGCACGTTATGCCATGTGCTGTATGCGCCAGCCCTGCGTGACGGAAGCGGCGCTTCTGTTCGGAGAAATCGCGCAGTGTTTCGGAGAATAGAAATCCCGCTTTGGTCACGCTAAAATAATCCCGGCGGAATGTCTTTTGAACTGTGTCGCAGCGAACAGGTCAAAAGTCGTTGCGCTTGCCCCGGTCTGAGTTTTCTCTGTTGACAACTACAATAACAATGATAGCTTAAATGGCGTTATGGAAACTAAAGAAATAAACGAAGCAGGTCTGGCGGGGGTCGGTCAAAAACTTCTGGCGCACTCCAAGGCGGCGGAATTTTCCGCCAAGCGCGGGCTGGTGGTCGAATTGTTCCCGTTTATTTTTGGAGCATCGGAGCGGATGAGTTCGCGGGCAATCAGCCATTTTCTGGAAACGGAGCAGGGGATCAAATTGAGTAGCGTCACCATCAACAAGGCTCTTAAAGACCCTGCGAAAAATTGGAATCTGTTTTTTGACATGATCGAACCTGCCGCGCGCGATTGGGAAAGAAGCGAACTTGTCCGGATGAAAAACTTCTTGTTTGAAAAAAAATATCTTCCCGAGCCTATAAAAAATAAATTTCTCAATAAGACATTGAAAAAAATTCTTCCAACAGAATGGGTGAATACTGTGGTTACGCTTCGAGAAAAATGGTTTTCGATTGATTATGAAACTCGCTTAAAAGCGCGGCCTTACATCGAACATCGGCTGGAAAAATAAAATGGACGAAGAAATTAAATCAGAAAACGATAATGTATTCATGCGCATAAAAGATGCGGCGGCAATTTCTCAAGTCAGTTCGCGCACGATTTGGCGGATGATTGCCGACGGACAGTTGAAAGCGTATCGTTTTCGTCGCTGCACTCGGCTTTTGCGGTCGCAGGTCTTGGATTATTTGAAAGGAAACGGAAAAGTTGGTGGCATATGATTAACACGATTTACAAACCAAAGGATTCGCGGATTTGGCGATGGAAATATCGCCAGCAACCCGCCGATGCGAAAATTGAAGATGTGTCGCTGCACACGTCGGACAAGCAGGTTGCGGAAAAACGGCGCACGGAAAGGCTCCGCGAGAAACAGCATGAGCGGGATGGAATAATTTTGCCAAAGTCCATGCGTGACGCGGCGCAACGTGATTTGGCGGATCACTTGCAAGATTTTGTCGGGGATATGCGCCGGCGCGGAAAATCGGACAAGCATCTGGCAAATCTGCAATTTCGCGTTGATACGCTGATTGCAGATTGCCGATGGAACACGATGAAAGCGGTAACTGCCGATTCGTTTCAGACTTGGCGGCGTGGCAAATCTGAACTTTCACCAAAGACGGTGAACGATTATTTGGAAGCCGCCCGCAGTTTTTTCAACTGGCTGATTAAAAACGGGCGGGTGGAAGTGAATCCGCTGATTTCAGTCGAAAAAGTTAAAACCGAAGGGCGGCAGACACGCGAGCGGCGCTCTTTCACC
Organism: uncultured Verrucomicrobiae bacterium; assembly: GCA_963746345.1. Classification (GTDB taxonomy): domain Bacteria; phylum Verrucomicrobiota; class Verrucomicrobiia; order Limisphaerales; family UBA11358; genus UBA11358. The sequence goes on along the minus strand of CAVVAN010000003.1, from coordinate 708,183 downwards.
GTGGATGAAGTGAAACGTCTGCTCGGGGTCGTGGACGAACGCAAGGCCGTTTATTTGATGGCGGCGCACACAGGATTGCGCCGGTCGGAACTGGCCTCACTCAAATGGGCGGATTTGCGTTTGGATGAAGCCAAACCTTTTGCGCTGGTTCGTGCCTCCACTACCAAAAACAGCAAGATTGCGCCAATGAGCCTGCATCCTGAACTGGTGGCAGCTTTGCGTGAGATTAAAGGTAAAAGTCAGCCGGAAGAATTGGTTTTCAAACAGTTCCCGCGCATTGAACGATTCAAACGGGATTTGAAAAAAGCGGGAATTCCTTATCAGGATGCCTTAGGGCGCTTTGCCGATTTTCACGCATTGCGGAAAACGCTCGGCACTAATCTCGCTAAGGCAGGCGTGCCGCGCCGGACGGCAATGTCCGTGATGCGTCACAGCGACGGCAAGCTGACGGACAAAATTTACACGGACGAAAATCTTTTGGGAATTGAAACGGCGATTGATGTCTTGCCGAACTTCACCGAATCACCCTCACAAGGAGCCTCACAGATTTTAGTCGCGGGCAGTCAAAACGGGTCATCGGGTGGCACAACGGGTTGCGGGGTAAAAACAGAAAAAGTGCTTGCGAACATTGGCAAAAGTCATGTTCTGACACTGTGTGTCACAAGCAGTCACGTTAACGAAAATGGCGGGAGTGGCGGGGCTCGAACCCGTAACCTCTGCCGTGACAGGGCAGCGCTCTAACCAATTGAGCTACACCCCCGCGAAGGGGGACACGAAAATTAAAAGAAGATTTTCAGAGCGTCAAGTTTTGGTTTTGATTCTTTTGATTCAGATGATTTGAAAATCCGGGCAGCAGACGCCAAGGAGGTGGGGGTGGGGAACCCCGCTGAAGAAACGTGCTGCTACCCGAATGAAGCTAATGTGACGTTTTCGCAACTTTTTGTCAACAAGTTATCGTTCAATGCATAATTGCCGTCACTCTTGGCTTTACGCCGCCGGGCTTTGCCTTAAAGTGTCTGCATGGTCGAATTGGAAATGGTCGAACTATTTCGCGGCCTTAACCACAAGGAACTGCTGGATTTGCGCGAAATTTCGCGGGAAAAACGGTTTCCGGGCGGTTCGCAAGATTTTTCGCGAAGACGACCGTGGCGACGGCGTTTATATTATCAAGGACGGCTCTGGTGCAAATCGCGCACATGGTCGGCGAAGAAGCGCGCCATATTTTTTCACAACTCGGCCCCGGCGAAATTTTTGGCGAGATGGCCGTCATCGAAGATCACCCGCGCTCGGCCACGGCGGTCGCTCTCACGGACACGCAGGTTTACTTCATTGAACGCGAAAAGATGCGGACGTTGTTGCAACACTCACCCGGCCTCGCGTTCAATTTTTTGCAGGAAATCAGCCATCGCCTGCGCGAATTCAATCAGCGCCATCTTCATGAAGTGGTTCAGGCGGAAAGTCTCGCCGCCATCGGTCGTTTCGCGCAAGGCATTGTCCACGATTTGAAAAATCCATTGAGCATCATCGGACTATCGGCGGAAATTTTCGACATGCAGGGCATCAGCCCGGAGATTCGCGCCAAGACGCAATCGCGCATCAAAAAACAAGTCGAACGCATCAGCGACATGGTCGGCGACATTCTAATTTTCACCGAAGGCAAAAAAACAGAATCAGAAATCAAACCTGCCGATTACCGCGAATTCATCCTTGAATTGCTGCCCGACTTGAATGCCGAGGCCGAACTCAAGAATGTGTCCGTCGAACTTCAAGGTGATTCGCCGGAAGCCCGAATCCAATTCGATCCGCGCCGCTTGAGCCGTGTTTTTTACAACCTCGTTCACAATGCCACCGACATGATGCTTAACGGCGGAAAAATTTTCCTGCGCTTTCATGCCAACGAAAAAGAAATCGTCACCGAAATCGAAGATACCGGCCCCGGCATCGCGCACGAAATCGCCGGCAAACTTTTTCAACCATTTACCACGCACGGCAAATCCCACGGCACCGGACTCGGTCTTTCCATCTGCAAAAAAATTATCGAAGATCACGGCGGACGCATCTGGGTTCGCAGCGAACCGAAGCACGGCGCAATTTTTTGTTTTGCTTTGCCGCTGGCGAAATGACCGTTGAATCGTAAAATCGTTTCAACGTGAACCGGATCAAACTCCTTTCCGAACAAGTCGCCAACCAGATCGCCGCCGGCGAAGTGGTCGAGCGCCCTGCCAGCGTCGTGAAGGAACTCGTCGAAAATTCCCTCGATGCCGACGCAAAAAAAATCACCGTCGAAATCGGCGCGGGCGGGCGCAGCTTGATCCGCGTGACCGACGACGGCTTCGGCATGAGCCGCGACGACGCGCTGCTCTCGCTCGAACGCCACGCGACGAGCAAAATCCAGCGCGCGGAAGATTTGGCTTCCATTGCCACGATGGGTTTTCGCGGCGAAGCGCTGCCGAGCATCGCCAGCGTCAGCCGATTCACCTTGACCACGCGCGAACGCGAAGGTAATTCGCCGGAAGGCACGCAAATCATTATCGCTGGCGGAAAAATTTCCGAAGTCAAAGCCGCCGGCAGCGCGACCGGCACGAGCATCGAAGTTCGCCAGCTTTTTTTCAATCTGCCCGCGCGCCGGAAATTTCTGCGCACGGAAGAAACCGAGGCCGCGCACATCCAGCATTATCTCACGCTCGCCGCGCTCGCGTTTCCCGAAGTCGCGTTCACGTTTGTCAAAGATGGCCGCAACGTCTGGCAACTGCCCGCCGTAAAATCCGGCGCGGCCACTTCCAGCCGCATTGAGGCCTTGCGCGAACGTCTCCGCGCGCTGCTCGGCGACGAAAAACTTTTGCCCGTGAATTTTTCCGCGTCGCTCGAAGAAAATTTTCGACACGAGGAAACGGAAATTTCTTTCGAGACCGCGCTGCCGGAAAAATCGGAAACCGGACACCGGAAATCAGAAATCAGAGTCTGGGGTTTGATCGGTTCGCCCGGCGTTTCGCGCGCGACGCGCGACGGCCAGTTTGTTTTCGTCAACCGCCGCCCGGTGGAAAATCGCGGCATCAATTACGCGCTCATCGAAGGCTATCACACGTCGCTGATGAAAGGCCGTTATCCGGTCTGCTGCCTGTTCCTCGAAATTGATCCCGCCGCCGTGGACGTGAACATCCATCCCGCCAAGCGCGAGGTGAAATTCCACCGTGAATTTGAAATCCGAAAATTCGTCGCGCAGGCCGTGAAAGAAACTTTGCTCGCATTTCATTCCGAGCCGGTGAAAACAAATTTAGCCACAGAGTCACAGAGCGCACAGAGATCGAAATTTCAACAACCAGAAATTTCAGCGCCATGCGCTGCCGAACTTTCCAGAGAAATTAAAACCGTCGCCGTCAACTCCGTCGCAAATTTCTCCAGCCGCGCAAACGCCGTTGAAAATGGGCTTTTCGCCCGTGTCTACAGTTGCTACTTCGCTGCAATCGCAAATCGCAAATCCAAAATTAGAAATTTCAAAATCCGCGCCATCGGCGAAATCTGCGGATGCTTCCCCAACTCCCATCTCCAATCTGCCATCTTCTTCGGCCACGCCTTTGCTAAATGTCCCGCTGCGTCTCGTCGGCGTCGTCGGCAAACTTTATGTGCTGCTCGAATCGGATCGCGGACTCGTGCTTGCTCGACCAGCACGCGGCGCACGAACGGATTTTATACGAGCAGATGCTGACGCGTCTGGAGCAAAGCGGTTTCACGCCGTCACAAAAATTTTGCTGCCGGAAACGATTGAACTGCCGCCGCGCGATGCGCAGTTTCTGCGCGAACAACTCGCCGCGCTCACGCGGCTTGGCGTGGGCTTGAGCGAATTTGGCGAGCGGACGTTTTTGCTCGATGCGCTGCCGCCGTTCGTAAAGGTGCCGGACACGCGCCGGTTTGTGTTTGATCTCGTGGATGAATTGCGCGCCGCCGGACGCGAGGTGAATCTTGCGCGGCTCGGCGAACACACCGTGGCCAAGACCGTCTGCCGCCACGCGGTGAAGGCCAACGACCCGCTCGGCGGCGCGGAACTGGAAAATCTCGTCGAGGATTTGCGCCGCTGCGCGATGCCCTACACCTGTCCGCACGGCCGCCCGACGCTGATTGAAATGAATTACCGCGAACTGGAGAAAAAATTCGGCAGGACGCAATAATTACTGGCGGGCAATACATAAAACTGAATCCACTTATGAAAATAAAACTGATAATTGTTTTGGTTGTTTCACTTGCGTTCGTTGGCGGATTTTTTTTGGGTTGTCACCGAACCAAAGAATTAATGAGCAAATCATGGATGCACTCCTACCTTTACTGGCATCATGTTGATCATGCTCAAGAACTGGATCGTGTGGTATTAATTTTGACGCGGTTTCGTGAAGGTAAATCTGTTGATGGAATGGAAATGCTTGAAAAATGTCTCGACGGCAGTTTGCTGGCGACAGCAGCCAGTGACGAATGCTTCAAAAACAGGCAGAATGGAATTCCAACCTACATTCAAGAGGCTCATGACTACCGAGCAAAATTTCCGTGGACAAATTCGGTGCCCGGTGTTTATGCAAAAGTTCAAAGCATTTTATCTTTAGCGAAGTAAATGTTTGATGACAAATATCCCAAAATCGGCGCCTGCCAACAATGTCAAGTCACCTCATAATGCGAGTGAGAACTGCCCAGTTGACAAAAACATTTCCCTCGCGCACCGGCGGTTTGCTTGCAATGAATTTATTTTACAATGGTTGGGACGCGTTTGCGTTCTCCTTTTTCCTGCGTCGGCATTGTTTGATTGGTGCCGGGCAGAATCGGGTCCGGCAGATTTGACGCTCCGTAACGAGCCGTTTCGAGAATGCCGGCGGTGTCTAGCAATGTCGGTTTCCCGGCCTTTTCGTCTTCAAAGCGAAATGCCGAGGTCAGATCGCCAAAGGTTTGCCGCCGCCACGCGCTGATGTTTTCTTCGCGCACGCCGGTGAATTTTTCCAGAAATTGCAGCGCGGAAGTATGGTCAAATGGCTCGCTGCAAACCCAGCCGCCCGCCGTCCACGGTGAAACGATGATGCACGGCACGCGGAAACCCGCGCCAATCGGCACGCCATAAATGAATTCGTGTTCCGTGCCCGGCGGTGGAACAGGCGGTGCAACATGATCGAAGATGCCGTCGTTCTCGTCGTAGTTCAGGATGAAAACTGTCTTAGCCCAGACTTCGGGGTTGGCGGCGATGGCGTCAATTTTGCTCGCCACAAACGCCGCGCCATCGGCGGGCAAAAAATCAGGATGTTCGGATTGATAACCCGTCGGCATGATCCACGAAACGGCGGGCAGCTTGTCGTTCATCGCGTCGTATTCAAACTGGCCTTCGGGTCCGCGAAATGCTCCGCGTTTGTGCAGAGATGAATTTCTGTCCGCCTTCATGAAATTTGTAAAATACTCCAACACGTTCGTATCGTAATTATCTTCCTGTTGATAAACTTTCCAACTGATTCCCGCTTTTTCCAACCGTTCGGCGTATGTCGTCCAGCGATAGCCGCCATGCACCACGTCATTCGCCTGAATCGGTCCGCCATGCCTGCCCTCCGGGTCAATCGTTCCCGTCATCCAAAACATCCGGTTTGGCGCCGTTGGCCCCATCATGGAACAATGATACGCGTCGCAAATCGTGAACGCTTCCGCCAGCGCGAATTGAAACGAAATATCCGCGCGCGTGTAATAACCCATTGTGTAAGGGCCGTTCGGTCCGTCGGCCTTGCGATGCGCCGGAACCCAATTATCCATTCGACCATTATTCCAGGCTTCATGCTGCGTCACCCAGCCGTGGTTCGTGGATGGAATTTTTTGTGCGCTCGTCGTGTGCGTGTCCAAATGAAAAGGCAACAGATAGCCGTTGGGATTTTGCGGATCAGGCTGATAAAAAACGGAACGGCCATCCGGCAGTTTCAACGCATTCGGATCGTCAAAACCGCGCACGCCGGCCATTGTGCCAAAGTAATGGTCGAACGAACGGTTTTCCTGCATCAGCATGACGACGTGTTTGATGTCTTTCAACGAACCCCGGCGCGCCGGTTCCTGCGCCAGCGCGCGGCGCACATTCGGCGGCATCAACGTCGCCGCAAACGCCGTCGCCGCCAGGCTCGCGGAATATTTCAACATCCGCCGCCGCGTCATCTTGTTTGAACCGGCGAAAATCGAATCGCGGAAATTTTGTTTGTTCATGCTATTTTTCGCGCCGAGTTTATTCCGCGTCACGCTTGCGCGCAAGACGTCACAACTTGAAATTTTCTTCGTGTTCATCCATGTCCATTCGTGGTTTAATTTCCGCGCCCATGAACGAATGGAACATCCAGTCCCGCGCCCACGCCTGCGAAGCCTGCGGCAAAAATTTCGCCGACCGCGAAATTTTCCACACGCTGCTCTTCGACGAACGCGCGGAAGATTTGCGCCGCTCGGACATCTGCGAAGCATGCTGGCAGAATCAATTCAGCGACGGCGCGCGCGAACGCAAGGGTTTCATCTCGCACTGGCAGGGAATTTACGAAGCGCCCGCACCGCAGGTGGACGCGATCCAGAAAGACACGGCGGAAACGGTCTTGCGCAAATTGATCGAACAAAATGATCCGCGCCACGCCGCCGCCGGTTACATCCTCGCCGTGATGCTCGAACGCAAGCGCATCCTCAAGGTGAAGGAACAGATCGTCCGCGACGGCCAGCGCGTGTTCATCTACGAGCAGCCGAAGACCGGCGACATCTTCACCATCGCCGACCCGAACCTGCGGCTGGATCAACTCGAAGAAGTCCAGCGCGACGTGGCGATGTTGCTGGAACAGGGAGTCAATCCGAGTGTTCAAAATGAAAATGTGCCGCAAGTTGCTGAACAAATTGAAACGCCAATTGAACAAACATGAATCCGACAAATCCAAAACCAATTTGGATTCGCATTACAACTGCCGCAGGAATTACATGCGCGGCAATCAGTTTGTGTAGTTATATTTTTTTGATGATTATTTGGCGGATAAATGGAAGTTGGGGACGTTTGGGCGATAAAACGATCGGACTCACAATACTTGAAACAATGGTTGGAACTCTTGTTTGCGGAATAATTCTTTTGAAATATCGCAAAAAGCTCGCAAAAATTTTAATCGCAATCGGAATTATCGTTTTAATTTTAGGATTGTTGACTCCAGAATTATAATTTTCGTGTCCGCACTTGCTGAACTTCAAAAACGTCTCGCATACAATTTTCGCGACGAAAATCTTTTGCGCCTCGCGCTCACGCATCCGTCCGTCGCGCACGAAAGCGGCGTGGCGAGCGAACACAATCAGCGGCTGGAATTTCTCGGTGATGCCGTGCTGCAACTCATCCTCACGCAAAAGCTCTACGAAAAATTTCCCGCGCACGACGAAGGCGTGCTGACAAAGGCGCGCGCCAAACTCGTCAATCGCAGCACGCTGGCCGAACACGCCCGCGCTCTCGACCTCGGTGCAAATCTGATTTTGAGTCGCGGTGAAGAAACCAGCGGCGGACGCGAACGCGCCTCGGCATTGGCGGACACGTTTGAATCGCTGCTCGGCGCGATTTTTTTGGACGGCGGCTTTGACGCCGCGCGCGAATTTATTTTGCGCGAGTTCGCCGCCGATTTCAGCACGCTGGCCGAATCGTCCGGCATTGAAAATCCAAAGGGCGAGTTGCAGGAACTGTTGCAATCGCGTTCGCCAAACGCGCCGGAATATCAAACCGTTTCCGCCACCGGCCCGGATCACGACCGTATGTTTGAATGCATCGTCCAGCACGAAGGCGTGGAACTCGCGCGCGGACGCGGCAAAAGCAAAAAATCCGCCGAGAGCGACGCGGCCTTGGCGGCGTTGAAAAAATTGCGCGCAGAATTGGAAAGTGGAAATTAAAATTAGCTTTTAATTTTCTTCAACCCCGCGCCGATTCCGCGCTTTCATTTGCGCGTTGAAAAATGTTTCATGGCGCATGGTTCCATGCGTGATTTTTGAGGACGAACATTTGCTGGTGGTTTCCAAACCCACCGGCTGGAACACGCACGCGCCGTCGCCATTCGCGGGCGAAGGCATTTACGACTGGCTGAAAAATCGCGAACCGCGCTGGTCATCGCTCGCCATTCTGCACCGGCTCGACAAGGAAACCAGCGGCGTGATGGTTTTTGGCAAAACGCCGCTCGCCAACAAATCGCTGACGGAACAATTCACCGAACGCCACGTCCGCAAAAAATATCTTCTGCTCACCGACCGCGAAGTTCCAAAAAAAGAATTCATGGTAAAAACAAACCTGCTGCGCAGCGGCGAAAAATATGCGAGCCGCGCCGATGGGGAATTGGCTGAAACAAAATTTACTCCGATCTTCGATTCCAAATTCGGAAATTCGCGATTAAAAATGGTCAACGCCGAGCCGCTCACCGGACGCACGCACCAAATCCGCGTTCACGCCGCCGAAAGCGGATTTCCCATTCTCGGCGATACACTTTACGGCGGCACAGCATCGTCGCGCGTTTTTTTACACGCGGGCGAAATTGCGTTCACCCATCCGGCGACTAGCAAACTGGTGAAGTTTTTTGCGCCGGTAAATTTCGATGTCGAATCGCGTCTCGCTTTGCGTTCCGCCGTCATTGAATCGGACTTAACAAATGCCTTTCGCTTGATTCATGGTGCGAGCGATGGCTGGCCTGGCTGGTTTGTGGAAAAGCTTGGTGACTTTTTGCTCTCGCAATCTGAATCGCCTTTGGACGCAAAGCAAAAGGAAGAATTGTCGCGCCTCGCCAAAATTTTTTCTTCGCGCGGCGCGTATCATAAAACTCTTTCACGTCAGGTTCGTCGCTCGACCACGACGGAAGCGTCGCCGCAACTCGTTTTCGGCGAAGCTGGGCCGGAGCGATTTGAAATTTTGGAGAACGGCGTCCGCTACGAGATGAGTTTTAACGAAGGCTATTCTGTCGGCCTGTTTCTGGATCAGCGCGACAACCGGCGGCGTCTTTTGGCGAATCACGTCGCGGCAGACTTCCCGCTTTTCAAACCGGAAACCGGAAACCGGAAACCGGAAATCTTAAATTGTTTCTCCTACACGTGCGGCTTTTCCGTTTGCGCGGCCAAGGCGGGCGCGCGGACGACGAGCCTTGACCTCTCAAAAAAATATCTCGAATGGGGAGGGCGCAACTTCGCGCTGAACGGCCTCGACCCGGCGTCGCACGATTTCATTTACGGCGACACATTCGACTGGCTGCGGCGGCTGGCGAAGAAAGGCCGCGCGTTCGACGCCATGGTGCTTGACCCGCCGACGTTTTCGCAATCGAAGGAGCACGGCGCGTTCCGCGCGGAAAAAGATTACGGACGGCTCGTCACCGCCGCGCTGCCGCTGGTGAAGCCGGGCGGAATTTTGTTCGCCTCGACGAACGCGGCGGACTGGCCGCCGGAAAATTTTCTCGCGGACGTGGACGCAGCGGTTCACGGTGCAAAGCGGAAAATTCTGCAACGGCATTACGTCCCGCAACCGCCGGATTTTCCCATCAGCCGCGCCGAACCGGCGTATTTGAAAACGGTGTGGTTGAGAATTGAATGATCAAATCGCCAGCAGCAGCCGCTTGATTTCCTTGAGCCGCGCTTTCGGTTCTTTTTTGGTGAGGCGCGGGAATTTGCCGCCGAGCGTGATGAAATCGCCGTGACGCGTGAGTCTTTAATTTGTCGTCGCTCGACTTCGATTGCGGTCACGGATTTTTCGCTGGCGAGAATTTTCAGTTCGCCGATCGGCCAGCAGCAATTCCACCGGCGGCGGCAACGGGCCGAAACGGTCGCGCAATTCTTTCGACAAATTTTCCAGCGCGGATTTTTCATTGGCCTGCGCGAGTTTGCGGTAGATTTCGATGCGATGTTGCGGTTCGGTGACGTAATTTTCCGGCAGATTGGTGGCGTCGCCAAGAAAATCCAGCGCGATGCGGACTTCGACGCGCGGTTTCACTTTTTCGCCTTTCAGCGACGAGACGCTTTGCTTGAGCAACTGGCAGTAGAGTTCAAAGCCGACGGCGGTGATGTGGCCGCTTTGTTCCGAGCCGAGCAGGTTGCCCGCGCCGCGAATTTCCAGATCGCGCATGGCGATCTTGAATCCGCTGCCGAGCGTGGAGTATTGCTTCATGGCGCTGATGCGTTTGCGCACGTCGGTGAGCAGGCTCGCGTGGCGCGGCAGCAGCAGATACGCGTAGGCCTGATGCTTGTAACGCCCGACGCGTCCGCGCAATTGGTAAAGATCGCTCAAGCCGAAGCGGTCGGCGCGGTCAATGATGATGGTGTTCGCGTTCGGAATATCCAGGCCGCTTTCGATGATGGTCGTCGAAAGCAAAACGTCCGCCTCGCCGTTGACGAATTTCGTCATCACTTCCTCCAGATCGTCCGCGTTCATCTGGCCGTGGCCGACGACGATGCGCGCGTTGGGGCAAAGTTTTTTCAAGCGGTCGGCCATGTCGTGGATCGTCATCACGCGGTTGTGCAGGAAAAAAACCTGTCCGCCGCGCGTCGAGTTCGCGCTGGATGGCGTCGCGGATGATGCGCTCGTCGTATTGCGTGACGATGGTCTCGACGGGCAGGCGGTCGTGCGGCGGCGTCTGGATGGTGCTCATGTCGCGCGCGCCGGTGAGCGCGAGATAAAGCGTGCGCGGAATCGGCGTGGCGCTCAACGTCAGCACATCCACGAGCGTGCGCAGGCGCTTGAACTTTTCCTTGTGCAACACGCCGAAACGCTGCTCCTCGTCAATCACGACCAGGCCGAGGTCCTTGAAAACAATGTCGTCCTGCACGATGCGATGCGTGCCGATGACGATGTCCACCGCGCCCGCCGCGAGATTTTTGACGACGCGATTTTGTTCGCGCGGCGTGCGGTAACGCGAGAGCAACTCGACGCGGATCGGATAATCCGCCATGCGCTCGCGGAAAGTATTGAAATGTTGCTGCGCGAGCACGGTCGTCGGCACGAGAATCGCCACTTGTTTTCCGTCCATCACGGCCTTGAACGCGGCGCGGATGGCGACTTCGGTTTTGCCAAAACCGACGTCGCCGCAAATCAGACGGTCCATCGGCTTGGCGCGTTCCATGTCGGATTTGGTTTCGGCGATGGCGCGTGACTTGATCGGCGGTTTCTTCGTAGATGAACGCGCTTTCAAATTCGCGCTGCCAGTGCGTGTCCGGCTGGAAACGCGTGGCCGGCCTGCGTTTCGCGCACGGCCTGAATGCGCAAGCAGTTCCGCCGCGACATCGCGCACGGCGCGTTCCGTCTGCTCCTTCGCCTTGTGCCAGCGCGTGCCGCCGAGCGTGTTGAGCGGCGGATGCGCCTTGCCCGCGCCGACATATTTGCTGACGAGATGCGCCTCGGTAACGGGCACGTAAAGTTTCGGCGCGTTCGACTGCGGCATCGCATGGCGCGTATTCGATGACGAGGCATTCCGTGCCGGTTCGTCGCGCTGAGAGTTGGGATCGGCATGTTGCCGACCGCGCCGCATCGGCAGATTTTTCAAGCCGAGATATCGTCCGATGCCGTGTTGCAGATGCACGACCAGATCGCCTTCCTCCAAATCCGTGAAATCAATGTCCAGCGCCGAGCGCGCGGCCAGCGCGTGCGGAGATTTTAGCCGGCGCGGACGCTGGATTTTGTAACGTCCAAAAATTTCCGCATCGGTGACGACGACCAGTTTTGCCTCCTCGCAAATAAAACCGCGAGCCAGCGAGCCGATTTGAATGTGGAAGATTGTTTTCCTGAACGAAGCCATATTCTTTCCAGATTTCCGTCGAAATCGCTGGCGCTCGCCGTCGTTGTTGCAAAAAACGTGGACGGCATAATCCTGACGCAACCAGCGATGCAGTTGCTGGAAAAATTCGCGGCGTTGCGCCTCGGCGATCTGCGGTTCGGGCATGCGTTCGGCCAGCGGACGAAACGCGTCAAGCGAATCAAATTTCGGATTGCCAATTTCGAGTTCTGAATTGTCAGCTTCGCTTTCACTTAAACTGACGACAGAAATTTGTTTTTTCGTTGCGGCATTTTGGAATTCATCCCACGAAATGAAAAATGGATCGGCAGTGGGAATTTGCGACTCATATTCATTGGCATGAATGGCAAGCGATTCCGGTTCGCACAAAATGAAGATTGTTTCCTTTGGCAGATAATCGAGCAGCGTGGCAAACTTGGGGGATGAACCTGCGAACGAGCCGTCCGCGCTCCGTTTCAAAATTCCCAATTCACCAGCAGGTGGCAGCGTGATGCTGGAAATTTCCTCGCGGGAAATTTGCGTAAGCGGATCAAATTCGCGTAATGATTCCAGTTCGTCGCCAAAAAATTCCAAGCGCACCGGCCACGGACTCGTCGGTGGAAAAATGTCCACTGTGCCGCCGCGCAAGGCGATTTCGCCTTTCTGCGAAACTTGCGCTTCGGGTTCGTAGCCTTGTTCCTCCAGCCATTCGATCAAATCGAGCGGCGCAATTTTGTTGCCGCGTTCCAAGCTACGAGTGCGCTTTTGAATTTCGCCGGTCGGAAAAGTTTTTTGAAGCAATGCAGTGACGCTGGTCACCACGAGCTTTGAATTTTTAGTTTTTAATTTTGAATTGTCCGCAAGCGCGATGAGCGTTTGCAGCCGGTCACTCATGACATCGGCGTGCGGGAGTTTGCCTTCGTGCGGAAAAATTTCCCAAGCCGGATAGAAAAGAAGTTGAGAGTTGGGAGTTGAGAGTTGAGCGAGCCACGTTTCCAAATCCTGCTGAAAATTTTCCTGCGTCTTGAGGTCGGGCGTGACGATGACGATTGGCTGTTGCGGAAAAAGTTTTTGCAGGAGCGCGGCAAAAAACGGCTGCGCGGACGCACAGATTCCGGGGCAAGGCAACACTCCGCCATTCTCCAATCGCCGCGCGAGGGACTGCGCGGCGAGAGTTTTCAGAATGTCAGCGAGCAATTTGTCTGTCGCTGACGACGGTGCGTTTTGCGGCAAGCGCAGGGAAGTTCGCAGCGAAAAAAGCATTCGTCAAGTAATGCCCTTTAATTGTGATCGAAAAGCGGCTGACGATTTTAGAATATTTACTTTGCGCATAACGTCCAATTGCAGAAAAATAATTCGTCGCCGGTTTTGAAATCAGAATGCGCACGCTTTACAACATCCTGTTCGCGATTTTTTTCGCGCTGTCCGCGCCGTATTATTTTTGGCGGATGCGGCGGCGGGGCAACTGGCTGGCCGGTTTTCTGGAGCGTTTTGGACGTTACGACCGCAAACTTAAACAGGCACTCACCAACCGCCAATCGCTTTGGCTGCACGCCGTCAGTTTCGGTGAAGTCAATGTTTGTATTGAACTTATCCGCGCGCTGGAACCGCGCTTGCCCAACATCAAAATCGTCGTGTCAGCAACGACAACAACCGGCATGGCCGATTTGCGCCACCGGCTGCCTTCGCATATCAGCAAGATTTATTATCCGGTTGACCTACGCAAATCTGTCGCGCGCGCGCTGGCCGTCATTCATCCCAAGGCCATTGTGCTGGTTGAAGCGGAAATCTGGCCGAATTTCATCTGGCGCGCGAATAAACTTGGCATTCCGCTTTTTTTGGTCAACGCGCGGATGTCCGAGCGTTCATTTCCGCGTTACAAGAAATTTAGATTTCTGTTCCGACCGCTGTTCGCGTCATTCACCTGCGTGGGCGCGCAAAATGAAACGGACGCGGCGCGCTTGCGTGAAATCGGTTGTCGTCCCGAAGCGATTCGTGTTGTCGGCAATTTGAAATTCGACGCGGCGAAGCTGGACGAGCGGCGTCCGCTCGATGTGAGTGCGATGTTGAGACAGCTTGGCGTGCCAGCAGATGCGCAAATTTTCGTCGCGGGCAGCACGCACGACGGCGAGGAAAAAATTCTGGCGGACGTGGCGCGACGTTTGAGGGCAAGATTTCCGAAACTTTTTCTCGTGCTCGTGCCGCGGCATTTTGAGCGGTGCAAGGAAGTGGGGCAGCAGTTGCGTGAACGTGGAGTGAAATTTGTTTATCGCAATGAAATTTCCACCGGCACGCAATTGCGCGCGGGCGAAGTGGAATGTTTGCTGGTCAACACGACGGGCGAGTTGAAGTTTTTCTATGAATGTGCGACAGTAGTGTTCGTCGGCAAAAGTCTGACGGCCATTGGCGGGCAAAATCCGATTGAGCCGGGCGCGCTGGGCAAGCCGATGGTGTTCGGGCCGAATATGCAAAATTTTGGAGATGTCACGCGAAACTTTCTTGGGCAAGGCGGCGCACTTCAGGTGCGCGATTCGGAAGAACTGGAAAAAATGCTCGGCGAATTGTTGGCGGACGAAAAATGGCGCGCGGAGATGGGACAAAACGCGTTGAAAGTCGTCCGCGAAAATCTGGGCGCGGTGGAACGGACGGTGGAAATGATTCTGGAAAACCTGAAAGACAGCGGGATTTATTTCGCGCCGGAAAAATGATTTCTGTTATGAAGTTTCGCCGCTTGACGAATTTGCACGGGCTTCACATATTCCCGCCCGCTTTCGGTAGTGGCCGGAAGTTTTAAGTCGTATGCCAAAATCGAAGGTTCGCAAACCCGACGCAAATGTGCGCTTGAAAAAAGAGAAGCGCGCATCTGCGACTTCATTGGCGGTGGTCTCCGAATCCATGCCTGCCAACGGCGTTTTGCAGAATGGCGGCAAAGATTTGGCGGAAACAATCAAGGAACTCGTCCGGCTTGCGCAGGAACAGGGACGTCTGACCTACAACGACATCAACGACGTGCTGCCGGAAAGTGAATTCACGCCGGAAAAATTGGACGAGGTTTTCACCAAGCTGCGCAGCCTTGATATTGAGATCGTGGATCAGGCGGAAGTGGACCGCGTCAAAACCCCTGAAACCGAGGAAGACGACACGTCGCGACTCGACATTCTCGATGATCCGGTGCGGATGTATCTCAAGCAGATGGGGCAGGTGGCGTTGCTGACGCGCGAGCAGGAAGTGGAGATTTCCAAACGCATCGAGGCCGCCGAAACCGAAATCCGCAAAATCATTTACAGCCTCGGTTTCGCCGGCAAGGAACACATCGCGCTGGCGGAAAAATTGCTGGCCGAACCGCCGCGCGAACGATTCGACCGCGTCATTCTGGAGAAAAAGGTGGACAGCCGCGACGCGCACCTGCGCACTCTCCGCAAACTCGTCGCGCAAGTCCGGGAAATGGATCAGGCTGTGGACGCCAAATACAATGCGTGGCGGGACGCCCATGGCCAAGCCAAAAGCCACGCTCTGACGGCATTCAAACGCGCCGACAGGAAGTTGCAAGCTACGTTTGCGAAATTTTGCTTCAAGCAGAAAGTCATCGAGGAAATGGTGCTCGTCGCCGAAAATATCCACGACAAACTGCAATACAGTCTGCGCGCGCTCGCCGACGCGCGAAACCCAGCGCGAATCCAGCGCGCAGCAACATCTGGTCGAGGCAGAAAAATACAAAATCCGCGCGCTCGAGGAATTCGTGCGGATGCCCTTCGGCGATTATCTCAAGGCGTTCGACCAGTTGCGCGAATTTTCAACCCATTCAATCCAGGCCAAAACGGAAATGGTCGAGGCCAATCTGCGGCTCGTCATTTCCATCGCCAAAAAATACACCAACCGCGGCCTGTCATTCCTCGATTTGATCCAGGAAGGCAACATGGGCCTGATGAAGGCGGTGGAAAAATTCGAGTATCGCCGCGGCTATAAATTTTCCACTTACGCGACGTGGTGGATTCGCCAGGCCATCACGCGCTGCATCGCCGACCAGGCGCGCACCATCCGCATTCCGGTCCACATGATCGAAATCATCAACAAGCTGATGCGGTCGCAAAAACGGTTGATTCAGGATTTTGGCCGCGAGCCGACGCCGGAAGAAATCGCCGAGGAAATGCAGATGCCCGTCGATCGCATCCGCGCCGTGCTGAAAATGGCGCAGCAGCCGATTTCGCTGCAATCGCCCGTCGGCGACAGCGAGGACGCGAACTTCGGCGATTTCATCGAGGACAAGGCCGCCGAAAGCCCGCTCGACATCACCAGTTTCAGTTTGCTCAAAGACAAATTGGGCGACGTGCTTTGCAGCTTGAACGAGCGCGAGCGGAAAGTTTTGGAACTGCGCTTCGGCCTCGGCGACGGCTATGCGCGCACGCTCGAAGAAGTCGGCCGGCAATTCAACGTCACGCGCGAGCGCATCCGGCAAATCGAGGCCAAGGCGCTCCGCAAAATGCGCCATCCCACGCGCCTCCGGCAACTGCACGGCTTTCTGGAAATCGAAGACTTGGACGTGAAATTGGAAAGAAAATAATCTTTGTTTGCCGCGCCAAAAAATTCTTAATCAGAGATTAAGTTTCAACAAACCGACTTCCAACGCCAGCGCTTCCTGCACGTTCGAGTGCAACAATCGTTGCGTTTGTTCGAATGTTCGCAAATTTTCCAGGGCCTGTCGCGGCGTGATTTTTTTTGCAACGAGTTCCGCGCCGGAAATTTTCGGAAACGTCAGCAAGTTTTCGCCGATAGCCAATGTGCACAGCCAAATGTCGCGCAGCCACCATTGCACGAGCAAAAGCAAATCCGCGCGCCGGCGGCGATATTCGGCTTCGACGGCGGCGGTCAATTCATCCTCCCATTTTTCGCGCAAATCTTTTTCCACGTCGTCGTATTTTTCGAGCGGCGACCGCGCGGCCAGCGATTCGTCCGTTCGCGAACGGATTTCGCCGAGTTTTTGGAGCAGCGCATCGAGCAGACGATAGCGGCCAAGCAAACTTTTTTGCTCGGACACGGCGAGGCTGCCAAATTTTTCCAGCCATTCCGTTTCGGCCGGATTCAATTCGCGTTTGCCGTCGCCGGAAAAATTCAAACGCAGGCAGCGCGACAAAATGGTTTCCAAAATCCGCTGCGGCTCGGTCGAGAGCAGAATCAAAACGGAATTGGCGGGCGGTTCTTCGAGAGTTTTCAGAAACGCGTTCGCGGCTTGCGGATTCAATCGGTCGGCGCCGGCGATGATGGCGACTTTGTGCTCGGCTTCGGTCGGTTTGAGTTGGATTTCGCGCATCAACTCGCGCGTTTGCTCGACTGTGATGATACGCGACTTGGATTCGGGCCGCGCCCAGTGAATGTCGGCGTGCGTGCCATTTTCAATTTTGCGGCAACTCAAACATTCGTCACAGCAATCGGTCGCCGCGCCTTTGATTTTGACCGGGTTCTGGCAATTCAAAGTTTTTGCGAGAGTGCGCGCGAGCGTTTCCAATTCTTCCAGCGAGTCGCCCGCGAACAAATAAGCGTGGCCGAGCCGGCCGCGCGCCAGCGAGCGTTGCAGCAATTGAATGCCTTGAGTTTGTTTTGTGAAATTGTTGAAAGCCATGCGGCTGGTTCAATTATCAGCCATCAATGTCTCAAATCCTGGCCGCGCAACAAGAGGAATCAGCCGCCCACGGGAAATTTTTCCGAATTATGCCGCGCAATTCACTGTGCTTTCAAAACGGAAAGGATTGAAATCGCCGTGCAAAGTTTGGTCGCAGACCGCGCATTGCTGCGAGCAATAAATTTCTCCATAGGCTTGCACGCCGACGCCCATTATCCGGCAGTGGCAATAGGGACAGACAGAAGCCAGCGCTTGTATTGCGCAATCGAAAGAATCGAACCTGTAAGTCCGGCCATTTTTGGTTATTTGAAATGTTCGGTCTGAAACATTCCTGCATTGAGAGCAAGTTTCCATAATTTGTATTCGTCGAGATGATTTTGTTTTGACGGTTGCGGCCTGATTAGTTCCTGCCACCGACGCCGGCAAGCATCCGGCTTTGCCGCCGATTCGCTGTTGTTTGTATTTTTCATTAGCCGCGTTTAACAGAAAAGGAAGACGGAATTTTTTGACGTTACAGGCGTCGTATTGTTGTGTTGTGATTTCCCGGACCGTCAAATGCCGTCTTCCGGGTTTCTTTTAGCTGTTGGCGTGCCAGAAATTATTTTGCGGAAAAAGTGAGAAATGTTTGAAAATCCAGAGAAAAGAAGTTTGTTTTTTTGCAGTCGGGAATATTTGAAAAGCAATTTGCAAGGCGGGCCGATGCAACTTGCAAAACGGCGATGATTATTTTATCCCAATCATGCGCGTTTGAAAAATTGCGAGATGGTGCCGACGGAGGGGGTCGAACCCACACATTCTTGCGAATACTAGATTTTGAGTCTAGCGCGTCTGCCAGTTCCGCCACATCGGCCACCAAGAACGACCAATATATTTCAGCGGCGCGCGAAGTAAATAAATTTTGACGACGATTGAAGCAAATCAACGCCAGTGCCCCGGCTCCCTGCGCCAGCCATATGGCCCGCGAACCCAATAACCGCGAACCCATACCGCATGAAGATACGGCGGATAACCCCAATGACCGGCACGCCAAACCCATCGGCCATTCCAAATCCATTCGCCGTCTATCCAAATATAATCAGGGCCGGGCGCAACGACGACCGTGTCAACCGGCGCGGGCGGCGGCGATTCCGAAACGACCGTTGTTGTTCCCGGCGAAACTTCTGTCGTGCCGCCGATCGTGCTCGGCGTGTTGATCATGAAATCAATTACTTTTTCGCTCACACCGGAATTCCGCAAATCAATGATGTCCGCCACGCTCAAATGATAAACCGTGTGCGAGGCGCGAATCTGGCTGATGATGAGATCGTCGCTGACTCTCGCCTGCGCCAGCGGCTTGACATCCGCCACAGCCAGCGGCTGATTTTGTTCGATGCGAACGTAAGTTTGCGGCGCTTGCTCGCGCAAATACTCGCGCTGCTGTTCGTCCATTGAACTGCCGATCAATCCGCCGGCAATCGCCCCAATCGCGCCGCCAATTAATGCGCCCGCGCCCGCGTTTCGTCCGCCGATGATTGCACCGCTCGCCGCGCCAATCGCCGCGCCACCAAGCGCGCCGGAGCCGGTGTTGTTCGGGGTGCCATCAGGATTCACGCAACCGGTCAAAACAACTGCTGCCGTTCCCAACACAAAAGCCACCGTATTAAGTTTATGCATTTTCATATTTCAAAATTCTTTTATCCGACACTAAACCATATATCTGCATTCAAAAAAATCAATCGCCGCAAAAGGCTTCTGTTTATGACGGAAGGCAAAGCAAAGAAGTTTCAACCTGCGCGGAAAAAATTGCTTTAATACGCGAATGCGCTTTCAATTATCGGGATGATCGCAAAACGTGTCATCCCCTGCCTCGACGTCCACGACGGCAACGTCACGCGCGGCGTCCAATTTGGCAAGGCCGAGGCGGGCGAACTGCGCAATGTCGGCGACCCCGTGGAACTCGCGCTGCGCTACAACGAGCAGGGCGCGGACGAAATGGTTTTCTTCGACATCACCGCCAGCGCGCATGGCCGCGCCACGATGGTGGACGTCATTGAACGCGCCGCCGACCAATGTTTCATGCCGCTCACCGTCGGCGGCGGCATTAAATCCGTGGAAGACATGTATCACGATGCTGCGCGCGGGCGCGGACAAAATCAGCATCAATTCCTCCGCGCTGGCCAATCCCGATCTTGATCCGCGCGGGCGCGGAAAAATTCGGCAGCCAGTGCATCGTCGTCTCCATTGACGCCAAAAAAATCGCGCCGGACAAATGGGGCGTGTTCTCGCACGGCGGACGCAAGGACACCGGCCTCGACGCGATTGATTGGGCGAAGAAAGCGGTGGCGCTTGGCGCGGGCGAAATTGTTTTGAACTCCATTGACGCCGACGGCACGAAGGCCGGGTTTGACCTCGTCATCACGCGGCGCGTCAGCGAAGCCGTGGGTGTGCCGGTGGTGGCCAGCGGCGGCGCGGGCACGCTGGAACACATGGCCGACGTGCTGCTCGCCGGCAAAGCCGACGCCGTCCTCGCCGCGAGCATTTTCCATTTCGGCACTTTCACCGTGGGCGACGTGAAACAGTTTTTGGCGAAGAAAAAAATTCCGGTGAGGTTGTAAGTAGAACAAATTTTATGGCAAAGCTCGCTGAACAATATGTTGCTGAATTTTTGAACCGAGAGGGGTTTGCAACTATTCAAGGAGTTCGCAAAGGAAATAATGAATGGGATGTTTTAGCCATTAGGGTTTCAACCGGTCATATCGAGGCAAAGCATGTCGAAGTTCAGGTAAGTTATGATCCTGTCAGTTATCTCAGTAATCAGAATGCTCGAAAACGGTCAGAAGCCGATCTCCAAGCAGATATAAAACTTTGGATGGAGAAAAAGTTTACGGGTGACCGCATTGTCGCAATCCGCAAATTGTTCTACCCCGGTGAATGGAAATACGAACTTGTTCATGGTGTTCTTGCCGATCCAAAAGAATTAGAATTGCTGCGCGAGCTTGGCGTAATTGCGCGACCATTTTCAGAAATTCTAACAAGTCTGTGCAAAGAGCATCCGCGTGATCTTCCATTCGTTGCTGAAGGCAAGGACGCCGTTGAACTTGTTCGGAATCTTACTGCTGCCGAAGAATAAATTTTATGAACGACCTGACCCAATCCCGCTGGCTGCCCGTCGTGCTGCTGACTTGTTCGAGCATTTTCCTGCCGTTCGTGTGGTAATCTTCTGAACTCTTTTCATCAACGCTGATTCGCTGATTTTAATTTTTCGCATGAGACGTTCTGCATTTACGCCAGCAGATCCGCAAGCATCCCAATTATTAGACAGTGTGTCTCAAATGTTTCGAAACTCCGTGGCATAAGTCCTGCTAAAAGGCACAGCCGATGCGGCTTTGGCCGCAAATGTTTTCGAATTTGGGGAATGCGCCGTTTGCGATGCGGGGAAATCTCGCGCAAAAGAAAGGCATACCGGTGCGTTCATGAGACGTTTATATGAATTGTTGTTCAAGAGTCCGGCTTGCTGGAATAAGCGCGTTTGTGCTTTGCTTTTTTGCGTGGCAGCAATTGGCTTTGGCCCAAGTGAATCTTTCTCTAGTTTGGACATATACTTCCACAAATGAGACTGGATTCGGTGTCCAGCGAACGACATCAACGAACGGTAGTTGGACACAGGTTGGAACTGTCACGGCACCTGCAACCAATTATTTGGACAGCGGACTGCAATATTCGACTACTTATTATTATCGAGTTTGGGCTTACAATCCGGCGGGAGATTCACCTTATTCCAGCATAGCCTCTTTTACTACGCCGGCATCTCCCGTGACCAACACGGCGCCGCAAATCTCGACTCAACCAGCCAGTCAAACAGTCAACGTAGGAGCTGGCGTTATCTTTTCTGTCGGCGCGTCTGGAACCGCGCCGATGACATATCAATGGCGTTTTAACAGCGGAAATTTAGCCGGACAAACCGCGTCCACTTTGAATTTGAGTGCGGTTCAGCAAAGTCAGGCCGGAAATTACTCGGTCATCGTCAGCAATGTTGCTGGCACCGCGACGAGCACTACTGCAATTCTGACTGTGGTAGTTCCAGTAACCAACACGGCGCCGAAAATTTTGACACAACCAGCCAGCCAAACAATTAATGTCGGTTCCAATGTCACTTTTTCCGTCACCGCATCGGGAACCGCGCCGATGACGTATCAATGGCTTTTTAACGGCGGAAGTTTGAGCGGACAAACTGCGTCCACTTTGAATTTAAGTCAGGTGCAGCAAAATCAGGCTGGCAATTATTCAGTCATTGTCAGCAATGTTGCAGGAACTGCGACCAGCGCCACGGCCATTTTGACGGTGTCTTCGCCCGGCGCAGTTCCCTCGGAAACGGTTAAACTGAAATTGAGCATAACGACGCCGAAGTCGCATGAAAAATGGAGCACCAGCGCTGCATTTATAGTGAGCGGCAAAGCCAGTGACAATGCGGGTGTGTCCCACGTTTATTATTCGCTGAACGGGACTGGATGGTCGGGCGCGTCCACAGCCAACGGTTGGACGAACTGGACGGCGAATGTGACGTTGACGCCGGGAACGAATACCCTGCAAGCATACGCGACGGACAGCAGTGGAAATTTATCGGCGACCGATACCGTCAGCTTTATGTATGTATTGAAGACGGTTTTGACGGTGCAAACCACAATCGGCGGCAAAATCAGTCCGAACTATAATGGCAAGCTGTTGCAAATCGGCGAAAATTATTCCATGACGGCCAAGCCTGAAAAAGGTTTTGTATTCACCAACTGGACGGGCAGCATCACGACCAATGCCGCAAAAATGGAATTTACGATGGCATCAAATCTGACTTTCACGGCGAACTTTGTGGACATAGCTCCGCCGACGTTGAGCATCGAATCACCAAAATCAAAACAAGGTGTGAAGAGTTCTGTGTTCACGCTGACCGGCAAGGCCAAGGATAACGCGGCTGTGTCCGCAGTGTATTATTCGTTGAATGGATCGCATTGGGCGAGCGCGTCCACGGCCGACGGTTGGGCGAAGTGGATGGCGAATGTGACGCTGACAAAGTTGGGCACGAACACGATTCAAGCGTATGCGGTGGATACCAGCGGCAATTTGTCGGCGACCGACAGTGTCAGTTTCATTTATGTCATGACCGCGCCCTTGACGGTGCTGATCAACGGCAGCGGCAAAATAAGTCCCGACTATAACGGCAAGCTGCTGCAAATCGGAGAAAACTATTCCATTACCGCAAAACCCGGGTCTGGAATTACGTTTGTGAATTGGACGGGCAGTGCGACGACCAACGGCGCGACGCTGGAATTTACGATGACATCGAATCTGACTTTCACGGCGAATTTTTCGGACGGGGTCTCGCCTGCGGTTCAGCAACCATTGGTTCAATCGCAACTGGAGGCGTCCAAACCGCAAGCAAGTGTCCAGATTTTGCCGCCCGACATCAATGACATCAGCGTGGATCAGGGCATGGCCACCATTTCGTTCGACAGTCAAACCAACCTGCTTTACACGTTAGAATCCAAAGATTCCATGGCTGACACCAACTGGACGGCGTTGCCCGTTTCAATCATCGGCACCGGCGACACAATCAGTTTGACCGACTCCAACGCGCCGCCGGTGTGCCGCTTCTATCGAGTCCACGCCCAACCCGCGCCGTGAGTTGAAATTCGCATTGGCGTTTTTCAGCGAACACGCCAGAATCAGCGCAAGGTAATTTCACGAAAAACTTTTGCGCTTTATGACGAATCTAATTCAATCCCGCTGGCTGCCCGTCGTGTTGCTGATCTGTTCAAACATTTTCATGACGTTCGCGTGGTATGGCAATTTGAATTCCAAATTCAAAGACACGCCGTTGTGGCTGGTCATCATCGTAAGCTGGGGCATCGCTTTCTTTGAATACGTTTTCATGATTCCCGCCAATCGCTGGGGTAATTCGGTTTATTCCGTCACGCAACTGAAGATCATTCAGGAGATCGTCACGCTCGCGGTCTTTTGCGTGTTCGCGATTTTTTATCTCGGCGAAAAAATCCGGTGGAATTACGTCGCCGCGTTCGTGTGCATTCTGGCCGCCGTCACGTTCGCGTTCTGGCCGCAAAAAAATTAACAACCAAGTCACCAAGACACGAAGCGGCTTTCGGAATTTTGATTTGTGGCTGGTGGTGAAAACTATCTTGGCAGTTTCAATTCATTCTGTTTAATTGCCAGCGCCGAATGAGAAAATTGTCCGCCATTGTCCCGCTTATTTTTTTTATAGCGGCATTTCCATTTATTTCTTTGGCACAGGAACAAGAGTCGTGGGAAGTGGGCGCGCTGAACCGAATCCTTCCCGTCGCTAAAATTGGCAGCGTATTTAGCAAAGACGGCGTGTGGTATGGCACGGACGGGGTTTATGTAATACGCGGCAATACAACGCTGACGGCGGACAGCGCGTCGGTAAATTTGCAGACCGGCGAGGCCGTGGCCGACGGCAACGCTCGCATCGAGCAAGGAAATCAAATTTGGGTCGGCGAACATATCAACTACAATTTCAAAACGCACCAGATGCGCAGCGAACAATTTCGCACCGGCAAAACGCCGGTGTTCGCTCAAGGTCAACAATTGCAGGGTGACACGAGCAATAAAGTCTATACCGCCCGCCATGCGTTTTTCACGACCGATGACGTGAGCGACCCTGCCGTCGGTATTCGCGCCAGCCATGTAAAAATTGTTCCCGGCCAATACATCGAGGCATGGAACGCGGTTTTGTTTTTGGACGGCGTGCCCGCATTTTATTTTCCGTATTACAAACGCAACCTCAACGCGCACGCGAACAACCTGAATTTTACGGCTGGCTATCGCAGCGCCTACGGGCCGTTCCTGCTGAATACCTATTCGTGGTTTCTCGGCAATGAAGCGGACGGCAAGTTGCATTTGGATTATCGTGAGAAACGGGGCGTTGGCGCGGGGCCGGATTTGAATCTGCACCTCGGCCAGTGGGGCGAAGCAACTTTCAATTATTATTATCTCCACGATCACGATCCCAACGAAAGCATCAGCACGACCAGTTTCTCGAATCTTCTGGGAACAATTCCCGAAAACCGCCAGCGCTTTTATTTTGCCTATCAAGCAACGCCGTTCACGAACCTGAATCTCAAGGCAATGGTGAATTACCAGAGCGACCCGCTGGTGCTGCACGATTTTTTTGAAAGTGAATACACGCAAAATCCGCAGCCCAACTCCTTTGTCGAGGCCAACAAATATTCTGAAAATTGGAGTCTCGACGCCGAAGCCACGCCGCGCATCAACGATTTTTTTGATCAGGTGGAGCGATTGCCCGACGTGAAACTCACCGGCTTCCGCCAGCAGATTTTTAACACGCCAATTTATTATGAAAGTGAAAGTTCGGCGGGTTATTACCGGAAAATGTTTGCCGACACGAACAATCCCGCGTTGCCCGATTATTCTGCCGCGCGCGCCGATACGTTTCATCAACTGCTTCTGCCGTGGACATTTTTCAACTGGCTGAATCTTACGCCGCACGTCGGCGGACGTTTCACTTATTACAGCCAGGAAAGCGGGCCGGGCGGCACGAACGACGAGGCATACCGCACCGTTTTCAACACCGGCATCGGCGCTTCGTTCAAAGCGTCGCAACTCTGGACGGGCGCGACGAATTCACTTTTGGAAATCGACGGCCTTCGCCACATCATCGAGCCGTCCGTGAATTACGTTTTTGTGCCGAATCCCAGCACGCCGCCGTCGCAATTGCCGCAGTTCGATTCCCAACTGCCGAGCCTCGAACTGCTGCCGGTTCAATTTCCCGACTACAACGACATTGATTCGATTGACAGCCAGAACGTCATCCGCTTCGGCCTGCGCAACACGTTGCAAACGAAACGCGACGGGCAGCTCGACAATTTGCTCGATTGGAATGTCCTGCTCGACTGGAATCTCACGCCCAATGCGCGCACGAACGCAATTTTTTTGCAGCCGCAAAAAACGTTTGACGACCTTTACTCCGATCTCACGTTCAAGCCGCGTTCTTGGATTTCGCTCGAATCGCAGACGCGCTATGCCATCAACAGCGGCGATCTGAATTTTGCGTTCGAGCAGCTTAATTCACGCCGAACACCCGCTGGAGCTGGGGACTCGGCTACTGGTATTTGCGCGGCGGATTTTTGGGCAGCGGCGACAATCTCATCACCAGCACGATGTTTTACCGGTTGAACGACAACTGGGGTTTCCGCGCGACGCATGATTTCAATGCGCAAGAAGGCCGCTTGCAGCAGCAATTTTACACGCTCTACCGCGACATGCGCAGTTGGACCGGCGCGCTGACCTTCCGCGTGATTGACAACGGCAACGGCCAGCCGAGAGATTTCACCGTTGCCTTCACCTTCTCGCTCAAGGCCAATCCGCGTCAGCATCTCGGCGACGACACTGTGGAACCGTATCGTCTCGTCGGAGAATAAATTTCTACGACGCGCTCGCCGGCAGCGAAATGCTGAACGTCGAGCCTTTGTCTGTTTCGCTTTGCACTTCAATCGTGCCGTGATGTTCGAGCACGATGCGGTGGGAAATCGCCAGACCCAAACCCGTCCCGTTTTTTTTCGTCGTGAAAAACGGCTCGAACAAGTGCGTCAGATTTTCCGGCGCGATGCCCGTGCCCGTGTCCTGAATTTTAATTTTCACCGAACGCGCACCGTTTTCGCCATCCACGATTTCCGTGCCGACGGTCAACGTGCCGTTCATCCCCATCGCTTCGAGCGCGTTGAGCAGCAGGTTCATGAACGCCTGCTGCAATTGCGCGTCGTCGCCGCGCACGGTGTCCGGCGCGGCCCGGTAATCGCGCTTGATCGAAATCAATTTCCCGCTGACTTGGTGCTGCAACAGCCGCAATGAATGATCCAGCACCTCATGGATTTTTACCGTCGTGAAGTGCGCGGACTTCGGCGCGGCGATCCGCAGCATCTGCGTCACGATCGACATTGATGCGCTGCAATTCGCGCCCGACCACCTCGGTCAATTCCGCGTCCGGATTTTTTTCCAGCAGCAGGTCAACGAACGTCTTGATGGCGACCATGCCGTTTTTGATTTCGTGCGCCATGCCCGCCGAAAGCATTCCCAGGTTCGCCAGCCGGTCGAGCCGCTGCATTTTTTCAACGGACGTCGCCGTCGAATCCCCTGTCGCGGGCTTTTTCCATAAACTGGTTTCGTTTGGAATGGATGACATAAATCAAAAACGAAATGGTGATTCGACGATGCGACGCGAATCGCAAAATTGCAAGTTGAATCGGCTGGAATTCGCGCGGCGAAAGGTTACGCTACGTTCGCCGAATGAAAAAACACGTTCGATAACATCGAATCCGTCATTGCCGATTTCCGCAAAGGCAAAATGGTCATCGTCGTGGACGACGCCGACCGCGAGAACGAGGGCGACCTGGTCATGGCCGCGCAACACGTCACGCCTGCCGCCGTCAATTTCATGGCGCGCTTCGGGCGCGGACTCATTTGCGTGCCGACCACCGCCGAACGGCTGCAGCAACTCGGCATCGACCGCATGGTGCAGCAGAACCGCGAAAGTTTCCGCACCGATTTTCAAGTGAGCGTGGACGCCGCGCGCGGCATCACCACCGGCATCTCCGCCGCCGACCGCGCGAAGACGATTCAAATCATGGCCGACCCGACCGCCGTGCCGGAGGATCTGGTGCAGCCCGGCCACGTTTTTCCGCTGCGCGCGCGACCCGGCGGCGTTCTGCAACGCGCCGGCCACACCGAAGCCGCGGTGGATTTGGCCACGCTCGCCGGCTGCCGACCCATCGGCGTGCTTTGCGAAATCTTGAACGACGACGGCACGATGGCGCGGTTGCCGCAACTTTTGAAATTCGCCAAAAAGCACAAACTGAAAATCTGCACCATCGACGACTTGATCGAATTCCGCCGCACGCGCGAAAAACTGGTCGAGCAGATCGAAGTCGTGAAACTGCCGACCGACTACGGCGATTTCGATTTGCATTTGTATCGCTCGAAAGTGGACGGCCAGCATCACCTCGCGCTCGTGCGCGGGGAAATTGCCGGGCAGAAAAATGTCCTCGTGCGCGTCCACAGCGAATGTCTGACCGGCGATGTTTTCGGTTCGCGCCGCTGCGATTGCGGGCCGCAACTGCATCAGGCCATGAAGCAAGTTGCCGAAGCCGGGCGCGGCGTGATTGTTTATATGCGGCAGGAAGGCCGCGGCATCGGCCTCGCGCCGAAGATTCAAGGCCTACAAATTGCAGGAGCAGGGCTACGACACCGTCGAGGCGAACGCGAAGCTCGGCTACGGGATGGACCTGCGCGAATACGGCCTCGGCGCGCAAATCCTCGTTGACCTCGGCCTGAAAACCATCCGGCTGCTGACGAACAATCCGAAAAAAGTCGTCGGGCTGGAAGGCTACGGCCTGAAAATCACCGAGCAAGTGCCGATCAAAATAAAATCCAATCCGCACAACGAACGGTATTTGAAAACGAAGCGGGAAAAACTGGGACACCTTTTGTGAACGAGAAAAAATATAGAGTCCAACGGGATAGATATTTTACGCCGCACGATATTTTAATCGGTGCGGCAAAAATCGCGTTTGAAAGCGCAGAAGTCAAAGCCCTCGGTTCGCTTTATTACGAATTAACCGCAATTACCTTTTCAGCGCTGGCTCTTGAGGCTTTGACAAATTCCTTTGGAGAAAAACTTGTGGTCAGATGGCAAGATTTCGAACGCGCTAGTCCAATTGCAAAACTCCGAATTATTTGTTCACGATTAGACATTGAACCCGACTTTGAAAGAGAGCCTTGGCTGACAACTTTGTGGTTGATGAAATTTAGAAATAAAGTTGCTCACGCAAAGCCAGAGCCAATCAATTTTGATAAAACAATGAGCGAAGAAGATTTTAAGAAAATCCAATTTGAGTTTCCACAATCAAAATTAGAAATGGAAATCAGTCTTGAAAATGCGAAACGCTCTGTGGATGCAATAGATAGCATACTTGAATTGTTCTATCCTAAATTGTCTGCTGAAGAAGCAAATGAATTGTATTCCAACGGCTTTAGCGGAAGTATTTCGGTATGTTAAAACCCATCAAAACCAAAACGGCACGCGCCAGCGGCGGCACATTCGCCATCGTCGCGTCGCGCTACAACGCGGAATTTGTGGACGCGATGCTGCACGCGGCGCGCGAGGAATTGCTGCGCGCCGGGGCGCACGTCCGCATCGTGCGCGTGCCGGGCGCGTTTGAGATTCCGGCGGCGGCGGCGCGGCTGGCGCAACCGAAACGCTACGCGGCCATCATCTGCCTCGGCGTGATTTTTCAGGGCGAGACGAGCCACGCGCAGCACATCGGCTGGGGCGTGACGCACGCGCTGGCGCAAATCCAGGTGGAGCAAAAAATTCCCGTCATCCACGGCGTGTTCGTTTTTGAAAAAGTGAAACAGCGCAAAAGTCCGCTGCCTCGGCAAGAAACACAATCGCGGCACGGAAGTGGCGCAGACGGCGTTGGAAATGGCGCGGGTGATGAAAAGTTTGCGCGGCTGAAAAATCCGTGATGATGACCATCCCTTACACGCAGATTTTGGTTTTGATTGCGTTCGCTGTTTTCTTTCATCGCGCGGCGAAATGGAAGAAGAACCGTCGTGGATATGGGCAGCCCTGTCCATTTTGATTTCCGCGGTGACGATGTTTTGGCTGCACTGGGGCTGGCTCGGAATTATTCTGGGGCAAGCGGGATTTTTTGTCGGCATCACGATTTTGCGGATGGCTCGCAAAGAATAATTTCGCGGCGAGAAAACGCTTGTGAAAAATTTCACAAATCGCTTGACCGTGAATTTTCGGATGATAAATTTGACAACGCAGATTATGAAAACCTCATCATTTTTTCTTCTGGCTGCGATTTTGGCGGCAATGCCCGCTCGCACACGCGGCGGACATCGTCGGCACCATCACATTCAAAGGCACGCCGCCTGCGGAAATCCCGCTGACGCAAATGGAGGATAACGCCGATTGCGTGGCGATGCACAAGACGACGCCAACGACACATTTTTATGTCGTCGGGCCGAACGGCGAGTTCGGCGACGTGATCGTATATTTGCAGGGCATGGACGGCAAATCCACCGGCGCACGGCCGCGCCCGCCGTGCTCGACCAAAAAGGCTGCCTTTATACGTCCGACAATTTTGGCGGTGCAGACCGGACAAAAAATCATCGTCAAAAATTCCGATACTTGCATCCACAACGTTCATGCCATGCCCACAGTAGCCGGCAACCAGGAATTCAACGATGCGCAAATGCCCGGCGGCGCGGACTTGACCTACACGTTTCCCAAGCCGGAAATGTTTCTGAAATTCCAGTGCGACGTGCATCCGTGGATGTTCGCGTGGGTCAGCGTTTTTGATCAGCCCGTATTTTTGCGTGAGCGGCAAGGACGGAAAATTCACCATCAAAAATGTGCCGCCCGGCAAATACACCATCGACGCCGCCATCGCAAACTCGGGCACGCAGACGCAGGACGTGGAAGTCAAGGACGGCAACGTGACGGTGAATTTCACGTTTGTGGTAAAATAAATTTTAAGTTGGGGAAACCGCTGCGATTTGAAAAATCGCGGCGGATGTTTTTTAGATGAACGCAAACGCGCCGGTAAAAATAAATCGTCCGCTGCACTGGTTCGCCGTGCTGACGGCGGTTGCGACGTTTTTGCTGCTCGGCCTGGGCGGGCTGGTGACGAGCCACGAAGCCGGAATGTCCGTGCCCGACTGGCCGAACAGCTACGGCTACAACATGTTCGCCTTCCGATTAAAATGGACCGGCGGCATTTTTTATGAACACACGCACCGGCTGCTGGGCTTCGGCCGTCGGCTTGATGACGACCATTCTCGCCGTCTGGCTTTGGCGCAAAGATTCGCGCAAATGGATGAAATGGCTCGGTATCGCCGCATTTTTGCTCGTCGTCGCGCAAGGCGTTCTCGGCGGACTGCGCGTGACGATTGAACAATGCACAGCCTCGGAATTTTTCACGGCGTCGTCGCGCAAACATTTTTCGTTTTGATCTGCGCCATTGCGCTTTTCACCAGCCGTTTTTGGATTGAACTGGCGGCGAAGCAAAAAATTTTTCCGTCCCGCGCGGATTGCGCAGCCATGTTTTGTTCGTCACGATTTTGATTTTTGTGCAACTGCTCTCGGCGCGACGATGCGGCATCAGCACGCCGGACTGGCGATTCCTGATTTTCCGCTCGCGCTACGGAAAAATCTGGCCGGACACCAGTCGCCGATGCCATCGCGCGTTACAATGCGCGAACGCATGGAAATCGACAACTGAAAATCCCATCACCGCGTTTCAAATCATTTTGCAAATGATTCATCGCATCGTCGCGCTCTTGATTTTTGCTCGGCGTCGCGGCGGCGGCTGGCTTGGCGTCGAAACGGCTTGGCAAAAAAGATTCGCTCACGAAGTTCGCATTTTTCTGGCTGGCGCTGATTATTTGTGCAAATCGCGCTCGGCGCGCGACGATCTGGACGAACAAAGCCGCCGATGTCGCGACGGCGCACGTCCTGGTCGGCGCACTTTCGCTCGTGACAGGCGCGCTCTGGTGCATTATTGCTTTTGGCCGTTCTGGCGGACGGCCACTGATCGACTTGCAGACGTGACGCCGCAGTGTTCGGACGTGCAAACGTTTTGCCGGCGAACAAATGAAATGAAAGAAGTTTCCGCAGAAATTTTAAGCAACGCCGCCGCTGAAAAAAGCTGGACGGCGGTTTTCTGCCGATTTGGTCAAGGCGCGGCTGACGACGCTCGTGCTGCTGACGACGCGCGGTCGGATTTTATCTCGGCGAGCAGCGGCGCGATGAATTGGTTGCTGATTGTTCAACACGCTTGCGGCAACGGCGCTCGTCGCGGCCGGCGCGTCGGCGTTGAACCAATTGCTCGAACGCGAATACGACGCGAAAATGCGCCGCACGCAAAATCGTCCGCTGCCGTCGGGACGTTTGCAGCCGACGACCGGTTGCGATTTTCGGCGGCGTCAGTTCGGTCGCCGGTTTGATTTATCTGGCGCTCGCGGTGAATCTGCTCACGAGCGTTCTCGGCGCGGTCACGCTGGTCAGTTATCTTTTCATTTACACGCCGCTCAAGCGCGTGACGTGGCTGAACACGGCCGATCGGCGCGATTCCCGGCGCGTTGCCGCCGCTGATGGGCTGGACGGCGGCGCGCAATGAATTGAGCGGCGAAGGCTGGGCGCTGTTCGCGATTTTGGCGTTCTGGCAACTGCCGCATTTTTTCGCCATCGCGTGGATGTATCGCGACGAATACGCGAAGGCCGGTTTCGTGATGCTGCCGAATGTTGACGCCGACGGCAGACGCACGGCGCAACAATCCGTCAGCAACACGCTCGCGCTGCTGGTCGGTGAGCCTGTGCCCGTTCGTTTTCAAAATGGCGGGAACGATTTATCTTGTCGGCGCGATTGTTTTGGGCGCGGGATTTTTGTTTTGCGCGATCCAATTTTCGCGGCAACTGACCCTGGCGCGCGCGCGGCAATTGTTTTTGGCCTCGATCATTTATCTGCCGCTGTTGCTGGCGCTGATGGTCTGGGACAAAGTGAAATAAATTATGGACTCAACCGTTCACCAATTTCCGCCGTATCGCAAGGAAGACGCGCCGCACGCGCACGACGAACACGGCCACGACGAGCACGGCATCACGAGCCGGGCTTCTGGGCGAAATACATTTTTTCCACCGACCACAAAATCATCGGCATCCAATACGGCTTCACCGCGCTGTGCTTCATGTTGTTCGGATTTTTCCTGATGATGCTGATGCGCTGGCAGATCGCGCATCCGGGCACGCCGGTGCCGTTCATCGGGCCGCTGCTGGAAAAAGTTCTCGGCCAGGTCGCGGCGAAAGGCGTGATTTCGCCCGACCTTTACAATTCCTTCGGCGCGATGCACGGGACGATCATGGTGTTTCTCGGCAATCGTGCCGCTGGCGTTCGCGGCGTTCGGCAATTACGTCGTGCCGCTGATGATCGGCGCGCCGGACATGGCGTTTCCGCGCGTCAACATGGCGAGCTATCAGGCGTATTTTCTCGGCGGCCTCGTGATGTTCGTCAGCTTTTTCATTCCCGGCGGCGCGGCGCAGGCGGGCTGGACTTCGTATTCGCCGCTGGCGACGACGATTCCGACGCACGGCCAACTTTTCTGGATCATCGGCATGGTTCTGCTCATCACCTCGTCGCTGCTGGGCGCGGTCAATTTCATCGCCACCATCATCCAACTGCGCGCGCCGGGCATGACGTGGATGCGGCTGCCGTTGTTCGTCTGGGCGCAATTCGTGACGGCGTTCCTGCTGCTGCTCGCGTTTCCGCCGCTCGAAGCCGCGGCCATCATGCAATTGATGGACAACGTCGCGCACACGAGTTTCTTCCTGCCGACCGGCCTGGCCGTCGGCGGACAACTTGGCGAACGTCAGCGGCGGCGGCAGCCCGCTTGTTGTGGCAGCATTTGTTCTGGTTCCTCGGCCATCCGGAAGTTTACGTTCTGATTTTGCCGGCGATGGGCATCGTCTGCGAAATCATCGCCAACAACACGCGCAAGCCGATCTGGGGTTATAAATCGCTCGTGTATTCGGTGCTGGCCATCGGCTTCCTGTCGTTCATCGTCTGGGCGCACCACATGTATCTGACCGGCATGGGCACGAAAATCTCCACGTTCTTCCAGGCGACGACGATGATCATCTCCATTCCGTCCGTGATCATTTTGACGTGCCTTTTCATTTCGCTTTGGGGCGGCTCGATCCGCTTCAACACGCCGATGCTTTTCGCGCTCGCGTTTTTGCCGATGTTCGGCATCGGCGGTTTGACCGGCCTGCCGCTCGGCTTCAACGTCAGCGACGTTCACCTGCACGACACCTATTACATCATCGCGCATTTTCATTACGTCGTCGCGCCGGGGACGATTTTCGGGCTGTTCGCCGGAATTTATTATTGGTATCCGAAAATGACCGGGCGCATGATGAATGAATTCTGGGGCAGCGTGCATTTCTGGTGCTCGCTGATTTTCATGAACCTCGTGTTCATGCCGATGTTCGCGCAGGGCATGGCGGGCATGTTGCGCCGCATGTCGGACGGCGGCGCGAATTATTCCGCCGCGGTCAACAGCCGCGCGCGGCGCGGAAGTCATCGGCGGCTTGAGCGACAACATCATGGCGCTGCACAGTCTGGATTCTTTGGGCGGCCATCGCGCTGGGCATCGCGCAAATTCCGTTCATCATCAATTTTTTCTGGAGCATCAAACACGGCGAAAAAGTCGGCGACAATCCGTGGAACTCCACCACGCTCGAATGGCAGACGCCCACGCCGCCGCCGCACGGCAATTTCGACGCATGCGCCGCACGTTTATCGCGGCCCTTACGAATACAGCGTGCCCGGCCACGCCACCGATTTCACGCCGCAAAACGAACCGCCGGAAGCCTGCCGCGCCGAAAATTCTCACACACGCGCACTAAAATTTTTTCATGGAAATCCCATACACAGTTCAACCCCGGCCGGACACCGGCCTTTACAACGCCA
Source organism: uncultured Verrucomicrobiae bacterium (assembly GCA_963746345.1). Lineage (GTDB taxonomy): Bacteria > Verrucomicrobiota > Verrucomicrobiia > Limisphaerales > UBA11358 > UBA11358. The sequence goes on along the minus strand of CAVVAN010000003.1, from coordinate 674,263 downwards.
AAGTCGGCATCTGGCTTTTTCTTGCGTCCGAAGTCATGCTCTTCGGCGGGCTTTTTTCCGCCTACGTTCTGCTGCGCGTCGGCGCGGACGCCGGGCATTGGCCGCACGGCTGGCTCGACGTCCGCTTCGGCACGCTCAACACGATTATTCTCGCCCTTTCGGCCATCACCACGTTGCTCGCGTGGGTCGGCGTGCAAAGTCGGGCAGTTCGGCAAATTCAAATTTTTCCACGCCTGCACGCTGCTGCTCGCGCTGACGTTTCTTGTGCGTGAAAATGTATGAATATCACGACAAATGGATTCACTACGAAATCAAGCTGGCCGACGGAACTTTTGCGGACGGCCATCTCGTCGAAAAATCCGCCGACTTCGACCTCGCCAAAAAAACCGGCACAGTCACCTTGCACGGCCGCATCGTGAACGACGAAAATCTGCTTTACGATTTGCGCTCGCAGAAAAACATCAAGCTGGATGAAATCACTGTTCCCGCAGCCAACATCGTGAAGATGGAAAATTACGGCCCGTGGCATAATACATTTCTCGCGATTTATTTCACGCTCACCGGCCTGCACGCGCTGCACATCCTCGGCGGCAGCATCGTCATCGGCTATTTGTGGGGGCCGGGCAGCAAAATGTGGAAGAAAGACCCCGAACGCTTCACCAACCGCATCGAAGTCTCCGGCCTGTTCTGGCATTTCGTGGACTTGGTCTGGATTTTCCTGTTCCCGGTCTTATATTTGACCTGACGAATTTATGAGCGAATTGAAAACAACCAACGCGCCATCGGCGGGCAAACTGAATCGCACGACCATCCGGTTGATTTCAACAGTTACATCCGCCGTTGTGCCTATGTTTTCGTCGCCGTGCTTTGCGCGACGTCGCTGATGATTTGGATTTCGTTTCTGCCGGAACATTATACTTGGGCGGTGAAAGTCGGCATTGATTCTTGCTGTCGCCGTGCGGCAACGCCTTTGTCGTCGCCGGATTTCTCATGCACTTGATTTCCGAGAAAAAAATGATCTACACGATGCTCGCGTTTCACCGTGTTCTTTTTCGCCGGACTGATGGGACTGACGCTTTACGCGATGCAGGATTTTCCGACCGGCACCGACGCACTAAAATGTCACTGAAAGCCTTCCATCTTATTTTTGTGACGTTGCTGACGACGCTGTCGTTCGGTTTCGCGGCGTGGGCTTTTTCGTCCGGGAACATCCGTTTTCGGCGCGTTCGGAATTGTTGCCGGAATCCTGGTCATCATTTACGGCATTTATTTTTTGAAGAAACTGAAAAAAATCAGCTATCTATGAAAACATCTGGCAAATTTTTGAAAATAATTTTTCGTCGCGCTGGCCGCGTTCGCGCCGTCGCCATTGTTCGCGTGCGCCGCGTGCGGCAGTGCCAACGCCAACCTGCCTCCATCGCCGCTGGCCAACGGCATGAATCTGGGGAATTTTGACGCTGCTCGGCGTCATCGCTCACCGTGCTCGGTTCCATCGCGACGTTTTTTCGTTTTCATCATTCGCAGAGAAACCGCGCTGGCCGCGAAAGCCGCCGCCGAACAAAATTTGTCTGAAGCCAAAGCATGAAAGACTGGTTCGCCAAATTGCTGGGAATGCCGCCGCTGGCATCGTCAAACGGCCAGGACGTTGACGACCTCATCATCTACGTCCACTGGCTGATGCTCGCGCTGTTCATCGGCTGGATCATTTATTTTTTCTACGCCGTCTGGCGCTTCCGCGCTTCGCGCAATCCGAAGGCCGATTACGTCGGCGTCACCAATCACGCTTCCAGCTACATCGAACTCGCCGTGGCCGGGGTCGAAGCCGTGCTGCTGATTTTCATCGCCGTGCCGCTTTGGGCGAAGGCCGTGGATAAATTTCCAGCCGCGAAGGACGTCCACCGTCATCCAAATCGTCGCGCAACAATTCGCATGGAACGCCCGTTACGCCGGGCCGGACGGAATGTTCGGCAAAGCAGGACATGAAGTTCGTCAGCGCCGACAAATGTTTTCGGCGTTGATCCGTCCGATCCGAACGGCAAGGACGACATCCAGGTGCTCAACGAAATCCATGTCCCGTCAACAAGCCGGTCATCATGTATGTCAGTTCCAAGGACGTGATCCATTCGCTGAAAATCATCGCCATGCGCGTCTGTCAGGACGCGATTCCCGGCCTGCGCATTCCCTGCTGGTTCACGCCGACGAAAATCGGCCGTTACCAGATCAACTGCGCGCAACTCTGCGGCAGCGGCCACGCGGCAATGACCGGCGGATTTCTCACGGTTGACAGCCCAGGCGGATTACGACAAATGGCTGAATTCCAAGACCGCCAAGAAAAGCCAGAGCGCCGAATAAATTTCCGCGCGCGGATTTTTCACCGTGGCCGCGTTTGTGAAAACGCGGCATTGACTGAAATGCCAGAACCAAACAATTCCCGCGAACCCTCTGGCTCGGCCTGAGCCTCGCCTTCGGATTGCTCGGCCTCGGCTATCTCGTTTCGCTGGCCGAAATGACCCGCGCCCAAAAAATCGCGCTGCCCGTCCTCGGCCAGATCGCCGACTTCACGCTCACGAATCAAGACGGAAAAATCACGACGCTCGCCGACTTGACCAATCACGTCTGGGTCGCCGACATCATCTTCACGCGCTGCGCCGGGCCGTGCCCGATGCATGACCGGCCAGATGAAATCGCTTCAGGACGCGCTGCCGCAAACCAGCGACGCAAAACTCGTCACGCTCACGACCGACCCCGATTACGATTCGCCCGCCGTGATGAAAAAATACGGCGATCATTTCGGCGCGGATTTCAACCGCTGGACATTTCTGACCGGAACGAAAAGCGAAATCGCCAATCTCGCCAGCGGCAGTCTGAAATTGAGCGCCGTGCCCGTGAAACTCGAAGACCAGAAAAGCGTCGCCGATCTGTTCATCCACACCACGATTTTTGTCGTCGTGGACAAACACGCGCAACTGCGCGGCATTTTTGAGACCGGCGGCGAAGGCGTGGACTGGACGAACGCCGTCCAGCCAAAATTGCTTGCGACCGTGCGCCAACTCGAACGCGAGCCATGAGCATCTACGATTTGCCCGCCGTCAACGCCACGCTCAACGGCTTGAGCGCGATTTTTCTCACGCTCGGTTTTATTTTCATCAAGCGCGGAAATAAAATCGCGCACCGCAACTGCATGATTTCGGCGTTCGTCACCTCGATTATTTTTTTGGGCTGCTATCTCACTTATCACGGCTATCTCGCCATCGTTTTGCATCGCGGCCCGACGCGATTTCTGAATCCGCAATGGTTTCGCCCGATTTATCTGACGATTTTAATTACGCACACAATTCTCGCCATTGTCATCGTGCCGATGATTTTGATCACGCTCTGAGCCTGCGCAATAAAAGAACGCTTTGACACGCACAAAAAAATCGCGCGCTGGACGTGGCCGCTGTGGATGTATGTTTCCGTGACCGGCGTGATCGTTTATCTTTTGCTCTACCAGATTTTTCCGCAAAAGTGAAAACTGCAAACATTTCAATCCACGAAAGCCAGTTTCCAGAAAACGTCCGGCGCGATCTGCTCGAATCGCTCCGCACGCGGAAAATAAACCACAAATTTCACTACGACAGCGTCAAGCAAACGCAAAAATGGCTCGCGCTGCATCAAATTTATTCGCCCTCGCGCAACGATGAAAATTGCCGCGCGATTTACGAACAAAGTTTTGAAGCCGCCGCCAGAAAAATAAAATCCAAAAGCGTCCACGTCATCGGCCTCGGCTGCGGCGGCGGACAAAAAGACACGCGGCTGCTGAAATTATTGAAATCTCGCGGCAAGAAAATTTTCTACACGCCGTGCGACGTCAGTGCCGCGATGGTTTTGACTGCGCGGCAAACCGCGCTTGCCATTTTGCCGGAGAAAAATTGTTTTCCCTTCGTCTGCGATTTGGCAACGGCGGACGATTTGCAAAAGTTTCTCGTCACCCATCGCCCGTCGCTTATTCACGTTTTTCGGCATGATTCCGAATTTCGAGCCGCAGGAAATTTTGCCGAAGCTCGCGTCGCTGGTTCGCCCGAAGGATTTTCTTTTGTTCAGCGCCAATCTTGCGCCTGGAAATAATTACGCGGACGGCATGAAAAAAGTTCTGCCGCAATACGACAATCCGCAAACGCGCGACTGGCTGATGACCTTCCTGCTTGATTTCGGGATTGAAAAATCCGACGGCAAATTAAAATTTGCGATTGAAACCGGCGGCTTTGGCTTGAAGCGAATTGTCGCGCGATTCCATTTCACCCGCGCGCGCCGGATTGAAATCGAATCCGAACGATTTGAATTTCGCGCCGGCGAATCGATCCAACTTTTCTTTTCCTATCGCTACACGCCGGAGCTCGTTCGTAAAATTCTCGCCGAACACAATTTGGAAATTTGCGGCCAATGGATCGCGAAATCAGAAGAAGAAGGTGTTTTTCTTTGCCGCAGAAAATAAATCTGCGTTAATCGGCGAAATCTGCGGATTAAAAAGTTTTCATCGTATCCAGCACGGCCTTGATGCGCGGAACTTCGTGCGTGCGGAACAAATCGGTTTTGCCCAGCGCGGCGAGCACGGCGAAAAACGGCTCGGCGCAACGGACTTCCGTCGCCGAAAAATTCAAACGCGTGCGGCAGCGCGTGGCAGATCGGAAAACCGAGCGCGCGCAGGCGGAATGTGTTCAGAAAAATGTTCATCTGATGGCGCACGCGCACGGCGCTGTCCTGCAAATTGCGATAATAAAAGCCGAGGCCGGGATCGAGGAAGATTTTTTCCACGCCGTTGCGCTGCGCGATTTCAATCTGGCGCGAAAAATAATCGCGCATCGTTGCAATCGGTATCGGCGCTCAATTCAAAATCGCCGACTTCGCGGACATTTTTGCCTTGCACAAAACAAATAATCACGGCGGCGTCGTTTGCGGCGACCATTTTGAAAATTTCCTTTGAAGCCGCCGTTCCGGTCAAATTCAAAATATTTGCTCCGGCTTCAAGCGCAAGCGCGCGTGACTTTTGGCGAATAGGTTTCGACCGAAACGAGAATTTTTTCCGCGCGCAATTTTTTGATGACGGGAATCAATTTTGATTTTTGCACTTCGTCATTCGCGCGCGCGGCATTTGCCAGTGTGGATTCCGCGCCAAGGTCAATGATGTCCGCGCCTTGCGCGCTCAAAATTTTTCCGCGTTGAATTGCGGCTTGCGCCGACAGGCAAACGCTTTCGCGATACCATGAATCCGGCGACAGATTGACGACGCCCATGATGGCGGGTTGCGAGTTGAAATTGAATTTTGTGCCGCCGATGGAAAATTCCCGCACGCGCGCGGACGCGGCATGACGGTTTTTTTCGAGCAGTTCGGCGAGTTGTTCGAGTTTTAGCACGGCGAAATCGGAAATTTAATGGCGCGCCCGGCGCGAGTCGAACGCGCGACCGCCTGCTTAGAAGGCAGATGCTCTATCCATCTGAGCTACGAGCGCAATTTTCCAACGCGCTCACTATGCCCATTGGCGCGCAAAGGGGCAAGTTCATCGTTTGTTTTACGATGGCGGATTTAATTTTCAAGTGAGCGGCAACCCGCGCTCACGCTTCCAGTTTCGCATCCAAAGAAATTTTTGCATTGAGCGAACGCGAAATCGGACAGCCGGCCTTCGCGCCATTCGCGATGGCGGTGAATTTTTCCGCATCAATGCCGGGAACTTTCGCCGTCATTTCCAGGTGCGATTCGGTGACTGTGAAACCCGCGTCGGTTTTTTCCATCGTGATGGTCGCGGTGGTGGAAATTTTTTCCGGCGTGAAGCCGGCTTTGCCCAGTTCGGCGGAAAATGCCATCGAAAAACAACCCGCATGCGCCGCCGCGATCAATTCTTCTGGATTCGTGCCGACGCCGTTTTCGAAGCGCGTGCTGAACGAATATTGTGTTTCCTTGAGCGTGCCGCTCTCGGTGGAGATTTTGCCCTTGCCGCTTTTCAAATCGCCCGACCAGACTGCCGATGCTTTGCGTTTCATAAAATAAATTTCGTTCAATAGCTGGAACGTGAATTCGTTCCAGCGTCAGAAAGACTAACGTGGCTTTGAAAAAATCTCAAGCACGCGGGACGAGATTCATTTTCACCAAATATTCGCCGAGTCGTTCCAAAGTCTGCTTGCCGCCTTCAATTGCGCCGAACTCTTTGACAACGCGTTCACGTTCTGCCGCCGACGGAAAAACCATATGGATCGCCACCCGCGTTTTGTCCGCCGCCAACGCCTCGAAAGTCCACGTTGATACAAAGCTTACGCCCGGCCCGTTTTCGCGTTTGCCACCGTGCTGAAACACGATGCGCTCTGGCTTCACGATTTCCTTGAAGACGCTTTGGTTTGGATACTTCACGCCATCCGGCCCGCGCATGACATGCTGCCATACGCCGCCGACGCGAAAATCCATTTCCTCAATCGTCGTCAAAAAACCGCGCGGCCCCCACCAATTCACGACATGCTTCGGATTCGTCATCGCCTCCCAAACCAGTTCGCGCGGCGCGTTGAACTCGCGCGAAATGACAATTTCACGATCGGAAGTGTTTTCAGCCGGATTACTTTTGGCTGCCATATTTTTTGAGAAGCTCGGGGTCTTGCGGAATGATGACCATCCACGAAATGCCGAAACGGTCGGCGACCATGCCGAAGCGCGGCGAGAAAAAAGTTTTCTCCAGCGGCATCTGCACCTGCCCGCCGTCCGCCAGCGCGGCGAAAAAACGATCGGCATCCTCTGCGGTTTCAACGGCCAGCGACAGTGAAAAGCCGCTAAAACTTGAACCTTTCTCGCAACGGCCGTCGGATGCGAGAATGATCGTGTCGCCGATTTTTAGAGTCGCGTGCATGATTTTGTTTTCTGCGCCGGGCGTGATCATGTTTTTGTCGGGCGCATCTTTGAAACGCACTGACATCAGGATTTCCGCGCCGAGCGCTTTGCGATAAAATTCAACCGCCTCTTCACAACGGCCGTTGAATATCAGATACGGTTGAATGGAATAATTTTTGTTCGTGGTCATAATTTTGGCTGGTTTTTATTTGTTGCTTGGTTCGAGAAATTTTTTCAGGCTTTCACCGATGAGTTGCGTCCAGCCTTGCTCGAAATTGTTGCGCGCATACGCGGGGAGTTTTGGGAAAGTTTCCAGACCTTCATGCGTCAATTTTAATTTCGTTTTGTCGCCTTCGTCAAATAATTCAAACGTCACCAGCGAATCCCCTACATGACCGTGATAACGCCAGGTGTAAGCAATTTTCTTTTGCGGAATCACTTCCGTCACTTTGCAGCGATGGTCGTAAGTGTTGCCCTCGTGCTCGACGACACATGCAAATTCAAATCCCGGCTGAGGTTTGAATTCTTTCAAATCAAAATACCAGCGCTTCATCTCATCCACATTCGTCAACGCCGCCCAGACTTTTGAGATCGGCGCATCAAAAGTCAGCTCGACGACCAGCGGTTCGGTGGAAATGTTTTTCGTGCTCATATTTTCGCCAAAAATTCAGCAAGTTTTTCCAAGCTTTGGGTCATGCCCGCTTCAAATCCGCCGATGTATTTGTTCGCCTCGTCAGTTGTTTTGGTGACTCGCGAATGTAATGTAAGTTTTGTTTTGCCGTTCGCTTCGGTGAACGTCGCCGTGTGTAGAAACTCAAACAGCATCTCGCCTTTTTCGTCCAGCGCGCCGCTCGTGAACACCAGTTTTTCCGGCGCGACGACTTCGCGGAACTCGCCGCCCATCGGATAACGCGCTCCGTTCGGCGCGCGCATGACGACATAAATTTTGTTGCCCGGCTGCGCGTCCCATTCGCAGACCGGATTCGTGAATCCGCGCGGCCCCCACCATTGCGCCAGATGTTTCGGGTCAGTCCACGCCTTGAAAACCAGTTCGCGCGGCGCGTCAAACTCACGCGTGATGACAAATTCTTTTCCGACCAGATTTCTACTTTCAGTTTGCGCGGTCATATTTTTATTTTCCAACGAATTTTCCAAGCGAATCAAGGCAACGATTCCAGCCTTCGTTGTGGCGGTCGCGGCTTTCGACGGACGCAAATTTTTCGTGCGTCAAAATCAATTCAGTCTGCTTTCCGCGCGCTTTGAATTCCAGCGTGACGAGCATTTCGGGCGGTTCGACTTCGCCGAATTCATCGCCGCTGCCGTCCTTTTCAAACGCCCAAGTGAAGACCAAGCGTTCCGGCGGCTTCACTTCGCGATAAATCCCGACGGTAGTGAAAAATTCGCCATCGTCTTTTCGCACCTGAAGGCGATATTTACCGCCGACGCGCGCGTCCACCTTCGTGGATTGCAACGACCCTCCGTCGCACGCCGACGCACCGAACCACTGCTGGAATTGGTTCGCGTCCGTCCACGCCTTGAAGACCAGTTCGCGCGGCGCGTCAAAAACGCGGGTGAGTTGAAGTTTGATGTTTTCTTTTTCCATGGTTGCGGTTGTGTTCATTTTGTTTCCTTTGTTTGTAGTTGTTTCAAATATTCGTTCAAACGGTCAAAACTTTCTTCCCAAAATTTTCGATATTCCTCGATCCATTGCGAAGCCTGCTGCATCGGCGCGGCGTGCAATTTCAGCGAATGCACCCTTCCACTCCTTCGCCGCCGAATCAAGCCCGCGTTTTCCAGCACGCGCAAATGCTTCGAGACCGCCGGCAACGACATGGAATACGGCCGCGCCAGATCGGTAACGCAACGGTCGCCATGCGCGAGATGCTCCAGGATGCGTCGGCGCGTCGGATCGGCCAGCGCGGCAAAGGTGCGGTTCAACAATCTCGGCGAACATTTAACCATATGGTTAAGTATTAACGCAACGCGAAAAAGATGCAAGAGAAATTTTTAAGAAAAATGCAGCAACCGCAGGATATCCCGCGCGGGATTGAGATGGCGAAAAAAAATCGGGCTGGAATTCCTGCCGCTGCCAAATGCGTGACGGTTTTACGCAATTGCTAGAACCGGTGGTCTGTGTTTAACTCCTCGCAAATGTCCTTCCCGACATGGTCAAAACGCCTCTTGCAGCAGGTCAGAGGAGTGAATCCGTTTGATGGCGATTGCCTGCCGACGCGGGTCTCACTATTTGGATTTGGACGACCGACGTTGCCGTTTCCACACTCTGTGGAATTACAAAAACCCGATCAAGATTTTTGAGACCTTCTATTGGGATACCGAAAAGGAAACAGGGTCGGGAAAACACAACCGCTATATCTATGTGGCTGGATTGCCGCCCGTATTGCTGACCCGCGAGCCAGCCGTTATCAAAGCGGTGCTCGGTGCCACCGGCGACAAGCCCGGCCAGTTTGATAGGGATCAAAGCCCGATGGCAGGCATTGCTCGTGCAACGGGTAAGGATTCGCTGTTGTATTCCAACGGCCCGGTGTGGCGGCGACAGAAAAGGTTGTCCGCCGAGCCTTTCAGTCGCGCCAATCTATTTCAGCCGGAAAAGTTTCATGGTTTTGAGCAAACATTCCGCAAGACTGTTGCGGAAAGACTCGAAGCGCTCCGTTCCCTTCAGCAGGCCAGCGGCAAGAAAGTAAGCCGGATTCAGCTTGATTCCGAAATCAAAGTCGTGATGCTTGAGATGCTGGTGAATAATTTTTTCGGCGGCAGTGTTTCCGAAAAGGAATTGCGCCACCGTTTTGTTCCCGCCCTCGAAATGCTGATTGATCACATGATCAGCGACACGGTCGCGCCAACCACCCTTGCGATTTGCAGAGCGCTGACAGGCCGCAACGCGATTCTCAAGCAAAAGATGGCCGACTACGAAGCCTTGACCGACATCGCGTTGTCCGGACGCGCGAAAGGTCTTGGCTTATGGAAACAGTTCCAGTCCGACGCCACGGATGATGCGCTCCGCAGCAATGTCCGAGTTTTCCTTGCCGGGGCAATGGAAGCCACGACCTCGTTTGCGAGTTGGGCGATTTCACATTTGTCGCACGCGCCTGAAATCCAAGAACAAATCTATGCGGAGGTGAAAGACATGAACGCCTACGACCCGGACAATCTGGCCAGCGCGGTGACGCTCAATCGGGTGCTTGAAGAGACATTGCGTCTTACTCCGGCACTTTATTTTCTCCCACGCCGAGCCTCGGTCGATATCTGGATTGAGACGGCAGATCACAGAAAAATGTTTATCCCAAAGGGGACGCAACTCCGCCTTGATGTGTGGCATGCAAACCGGTGCGAGGAATTTTGGGGAAAAGCGGTGTCTGGTTATTCCGCCGAAACGTTTGCCCCAGACCGGTGGGAATTTCTTGCCAAGAAAGGAATCACAGCAAAAGACATTCTTCACTTCGGGTTCGGGCATGGACCGCGTTTCTGTCCAGGAAGATACCTTGGACTGCTTGAAGTCGGACTTGTCGTAGGTGCTATGGTGAAAATGTTCAAATTCACCGCCGTTAATAAAGAAACTCAGCCGAAAGCCGGTGTATCAACCAAACCAGCCGACGGTGTATTGGTTGACTTGGAACTCAGGACGTGAAGCATTCCGCCGCAACTTATCGTGAGCAAGCCATCCAAATTTTATGCGGCCATGAATTTAGTTGGATTGTCACTGCTTTTCATGGTCGTTTACGGCGGTTGCAGTTGGATTACCGCCCACCGCTCTGATGTTGGAACTTGGTATTACTCATGGGAGAGCTTCATCCCGTTTGTGCCGCTGATGATAATTCCCTATATGTCCATTTTCATTTTCTTTGTCTGTGGGCCATTCCTGTGCCAAAGCCAGAACGAATTACGCGTTTTGGCACAGCGAATTACATTTGCAATCCTCGTTGCAGGTGCTTGCTTCTTACTGATACCCCTACAGTTTTCTGCTGTGCGTCCACAACCCAACGGCTGGACGGGTGCAATTTTCAGATTTCTACACATCTTTGACCAGCCCTATAACTTGTTTCCTTCGCTGCACATTACCTTTCGCACCATTCTCGCTGACCTTTATGCAAAACACACAAAAGGCGTCATCTGTTGGGCATCTCACGCGTGGTTTATTTTAATCGGTTTTTCAACGGTGCTGACCTACCAACATCATTTTGTTGATATAGTCGGCGGATTTGTTCTGGCCGCGATTTGTTTTTATCTCTTCCGTGAAAAAATGAGTGGTTGTCTTGATACGCCGAAAGCAGAAGGCAGAGGTTAGGCTTTAATTCATTTGGCTGACAAACCAAAAAGCTTTTCCACCTTCGCCTTCACCGCGTCATCCATCTTGATGAGCGGCGGCCAGGCGCGTTTGAAACCTTCGCCGGGAATTTTCTTCGTCGCGTCAATGCCCAGCTTGCTGCCGATGGCGATTTCGCTCGTCGCGTGGTCGAGCACGTCGGACGGGCCTTTGGTGAAGATGCTGTCGCGCTGCGGATCGGTGTTGGCGGTGAGATGGAACAGCACTTCGCTCGTGTTGTGGACGTTCACGTCGGCGTCCACCACCACGATGTATTTCGTGAACATCATCTGCCCCATGCCCCAGAGGCCGTGCATGATTTTGTAGGCCTGCATCGGGTAGGTTTTCTTGATGCTGACGAACACGAGGTTGTGGAACACGCCTTCCGCCGGCAGCGCGATGTCCACGATCTCCGGGAAATTCATCTTGAAGATCGGCAGGAACAATTTCACGCTCGCGCCGCCGATGTAAAAATCTTCCATCGGCGGAATGCCGACAATCGTCGCCGGATAAACCGCGTCCTTGCGATGCGTGATGGCGGTGATGTGAAACACCGGATACGGCTCGGGCAACGTGTAATAACCGGTGTGATCGCCGAACGGCCCTTCGTCGCGCAACGGCTCGGTCGGGTCAACGTAACCTTCGATGACGAAATCGGCATTGGCGGGAACTTCCAGATCGTTCGTCTCGCACTTCACCAGTTCGACGGATTTTTTGCGGAGATAACCGGCGAGCAGAAATTCGTCCAGTCCGTCCGGCAACGGCGCGGTGGCGGCAAAGGGAAACATCGGATCGCCGCCGATGAAAATGGCGACGGGCATGCGTTCGCCCGTTTCGTAATAACGGCGGCCGTGCCGCGCGGCGACTTTCTGCAACTGCCAGTGCATCCCGGTGGTTTTGTCGTCGTAAATCTGGATGCGATACATGCCGACATTGCGTTCGCCGGTGTCCGGGTCGCGCGTGACGACGCAGGGCAGCGTGATGAACCGTCCGCCATCGAGCGGCCAGCATTTGAGGATGGGAAGATTGGCCAGAGTGGGACAGGCTTCCAGCCTGTCTTGGAATTTTCAGAAGAAGCTGACAGGCTGGAAGCCTGTCCCACTTCAAGAATGTCCGGCGCTGCCGGCCACGGTTCTTTGCGCGAAGCCGGCGCGTCAAATTTATGAATCACTTCCTTGCACGCGCCGCTCTTCACGACTTTCGGTTTCGCATGGCGCAAATCCAGCGCTTGACCGAGCAGTTTGATCGCTTCGCGGAAACTCGTGGGCGGCTTGGCCTTCATCAGCGCGCCGAGTTCGTTCGCCACTTCGTCCACGGAATCCGCGCCCATGCTCATGGCCATGCGCTTGTGCGAGCCGAGCGTGTTGATGGCCACGGGAAACGGCGAGACGACGCCGTTGACGGTGGGCTTTTCGAACAGCAGCGCCTTGCCGCCGCCGGGCGATTTCATTTCGCGGTCGGCGATCTCGGTGATCTCGAGTTCGGTGGCGACGGGCTGGGAAATGCGTTTGAGTTCGCCCGCCTTGTCGAGGGCGTTGACGAAATCGCGGAAGGAATCAAAAGCCATACGCCCGCGAGGCTAAACCGAAACGAGACGAAGGAAAAGAAAATGAAATTGCTCTACAAGCAAATTAAATGATAGGGTCGAAACCGTGAAAGTGATTTGCCGCAAATGAACATTCAGCCATCCAGAAGGCGATTAATTCCGCAGAGACGCGAGTGAATTATTTTCGCTTTTTGCTGAAACCGAACCTATTCTATGCGCTGACCCAAAGGAAAACAGCGGTTATGGCGGTCAATACGCCCACAAAATTAACTTCTTAATGGCAAATTGTCACGCATCCACAAACAGTGCTTAACCTAAATTGGGTTTGATCCAGCCCTCACAGGCGGCTTGTTATGGGCGAAAATATCCTGCGGCAATATTATTTCGGCAACAAATCAGCGACGAGCGATTTTTCTTCCTTCAATTCATTTTCCGTCGCGGCGATTTTCGCCTTGCTGAATTCGTTGAGCGGCACGTTCTGGACGATTTCCCATTTCTTGCCGTCGCTGCGGATCGGATAGCTGAAGATCAAACCTTTCTCGATGCCGTAACTGCCGTCGGAACAGACCGCGACGCTGAACCAATCGCCGGCGGGCGTCGGTGTGGTGAGATTGCGGACGGTGTCCACGACGGCGTTCGCCGCGCTGGCGGCGCTGCTCGAAAGTCCGCGCGCCTTGATGATGGCCGCGCCGCGCTGTTGCACGGTGGTGATGAATTCGCCCTTGAGCCACGCCTCGTCTTTGATGACGGACGGAACCGGCTGGCCGGAAATTTTCGCGTTGAAGAAATCCGGATACATCGTCGCGCTGTGATTGCCCCAGATGGCGAGATTGGTGACGGCGGTGACGTCCACGCCGGCTTTTTTGGCGAGCTGCGATTTGGCGCGATTTTCGTCGAGCGTCGGTCATGGCGAAAAACGTTCCTTCGGCACGCCGGGCGCGTTGTTCGCGGCGATGAGGGAATTGGTGTTGCACGGATTGCCGACGACGAGCACGCGGACGTCGCTCGCGGCGTTTTTGGCGATGGCATTGCCCTGGCCGGTGAAAATTTTGCCGTTGATGCCGAGCAAATCCTTGCGCTCCATGCCTTGCTTGCGCGGCACGGCGCCGACGAGCAACGCCCAGTTCACGCCTTTGAAACCTTCGTCGAGGCTCGACGTCGGCACGATGCCCTTTGAGCAGCGGAAACGCGCAGTCGTCGAGTTCCATGCAGACGCCGCCGAGCGCGGCCATGCGCTTTTTCATCGGGCACTTCGATCAGATGCAGGATGACCGGCTGTTCCGGCCCGAACATCGCGCCGGAGGCGATGCGAAAGAGAAGTGAATATCCGATTTGGCCGGCTGCGCCGGTGATGGCGACTCGAATGGGTGTTTTGCTCATAAATTTTCTGAAAGATTACACGATTAATTTTCGCGCGAAAGATTTTGTTAATAAGTTTTTACGAAAATTTTCTTGGAAAAATTTTTAATCGGCGTAAAAAGGAATCGTTCTTTGAAACGGCGGGAAAATTTCCGCCACCAATCGCAGTCAAATGTCAGGGAACCCGGTGTGAATCCGGGACGGTTGCGCCACTGTAACGGCTACAAATTCCAATGCCACCGATGCAAGATCGGGAAGGCGGAATGAGGTTTGAAGCCGAAGTCAGGATACCGGTTTGATTGCGCTCGTCGGCTCGAAGCGTACTTCGGAGCACTTCTCCGCAAAGAGAAGGATGAGGCCAGCCGGTCAAACTGTTTTTGGCCGGACTCGTCGAATGCCTTCATTCCCCGTTTTGCGGAGTCTGGAGGTTTTTTATTTTCAAAATCCAAAATCTTCAAACTCCGCTCTGGTCTCTCAATCGTAAAACCGTTCGCGTAATTTTTTTTGCGCGGACAAAATTGAAAGATCAGAAAATGAAAAAGAAATTACTCGTTTCGCTGGCAGTCGCCAGCGCATTCGTTCCCACCATTATTAACGCACAATTCGCCGACAGTGTGGTTTCCTACACTCAAGGCGACGGAGTTATTTCGGGTTATAATAATCCGAACGCCGCGCTCGGCGGCCCGACCATTTACAACGGTTATCAAAACACTGATCCCTTCAATCCGCCGTATCAATCCAGCGACATTGTTGGCATCGGCACAAACGGCGGTTCGATCACTTTTCAATTCAGCACGCCGATTCAAAATAATCCGAGTAATCCTTTCGGGTTGGATTTCATCATTTTTGGCCATGCCGGTTTTAATATCACAAATGACACTGACGCAGATTATAATTACATCGGCACGCCTGCGACTGACGGCTCGCTGTTCACCGGCGGCACGAGCGACGTGCGCGTGTCCGTGAGCGCGGACGGCACGACGTTTTACACGTTGAATCCTGCGCTCACACCGCAAGTGGACGGTTTGTATCCAACTTATGCAGGCCGAAATCCGTTTCTGCCGGTGAATCCTGCGCTCACGGCGGCTGATTTTTCAGGTCTGACCATTGATCAAATCGAAGCACTTTACAATGGCTCAGCTGGCGGCGCGGGCTTTGACATCGGCTGGGCACTGAATAATTTGAATCAAAGCGTCTCGCTTCCTTCGATTAATTACATCCGGCTGGATGTTTTGAACGACGGCACGCCCGCATACATTGACGCGATTTCCGTCGTCGTGCCTGAACCAACAACACTCGCATTGGCAATTACCGGCGCGGGTTTATTTCTAATTCGCCGCCGCATTGAATAATGCGAATGCGCGCAATTTTTTTTATCTTATGTGGACTGGTCGCCGCTTCGATTGGCGGAGCGGCGACCATCACAGAAGATTTTTCCACCGACCCGCTGCAAAACGGCTGGCAGATTTTCGGTGACACAAATTTATTTCAGTGGGATTCCACCAATCAAAATCTCGACGTGACTTGGGATTCGTCGCAGACCAACAGTTATTTTTACAAATCGCTCGGAACAATTCTCGCCAAGTCGGACGATTTCAGCCTGTCATTCGATTTGCAATTGAACGACATCGCGTGGAGCGGCTCGCCGGAATTGTCCATCGGACTTTTTCATTTTTCGGATGCGACGAACTCGGTTTTTTCCCGTCCCGCCGCCAATACGCCAAACCTTTTCGAGTTCGATTATTTTCCCGACAATGGCGTCGGTCAACCCGCCATCGTTGCCACGTTGACCGATACGAATGTGAACTCATCGCACAAAAAGGATTTTTATTTTGTCTATGACAACCAGCCGTTGAATACCGGAATTATTTATCATGTCGTCCTCACACACGCCGCCGGTCAGCCGACCATCAGCGGCGAAGTCTTCGCCAACGGCCAGCTTTACTCGTCGCTGCCAAACGTTTTTGCCGGACCCATCACCAACTTTCTGATTGATACAATTTCCGTCAGCAGTTACCAAAATTCCGGCAGTTCGCTTCTTGCGCACGGCACGGTGGACAATTTTGTCATCACGCTTCCGCTGCCGCCGATCCAAAATTTTTCCGGCGCTTTGACAAATTCAATCTGGCAGGCGCAATTCGTCAGCCAAAGCAACTGGCTTTACACATTGCAACGCTCGGCGGATTTGCAATCGTGGAGCGATATTTCAACCGCAACTCTGGGAAACGCGACGAATTTATTTTTGCCCGACACCAATCCGCCGCCGGACAAATCATTTTACCGCGTCCGCGCCGACCGGCCATGAGTTCAACTCAAACAATTTGCCAGCCGGAAAACTGCCCGCTCTGTGGCGCATCCAACGATTGCCAGCTTTGCACCAATGCCGCCTATAAAGGTTCATGCTGGTGCGCTCACATGGAAATGCCCGAACAACTCCTCGCGCGCGTGCCTGAAAATTTGAAAAACCGCGCCTGCATCTGCCGGCGATGTATAACGGTTTTTCAACTTGAACAAAAATCTTCTGTGCCATTTTCGCCGCGCGCCGCCGCCTTCACATTGATCGAACTGCTCGTCGTCATTGCCATCATCGCGATTTTGGCGGCGATGTTCCTGCCGGCTTTGAGCAAGGGCAAATCGTCCGCGCAACGTGTCAACTGCGCAAACAACCTGCGCCAGCTTGGAATCGCCACGCAATTGTATTGGGACGAAAATTCCGAAAATTGTTTTCGCTGGATTTACAACACGACCAACGGCGGGACAATTTACTGGTTCGGCTGGCTGCAATCCGATTCGACCGCCGAAGGCCAGCGCCAGTTCGATTTGTCGCAAGGCGTTTTGTTTCCGTATCTCAACGGCAGCGACGTTCGGCTTTGCCCGGCGCTTTACTCGACGCCCGCGCAATTCAAATTGAAGGGCGACGGCGTGATTTTCAGTTACGGCTACAATTTTTATCTGTCCGCGCCGTCAGGCAAACCGCCGGTGAGCGCGAACAAAATAAAAAATCCGACCGACCTCGCGCTCTTTGCCGACGCCGCGCAGATAAACGATTTTCAAGACCCTGCTTCGCCCGACCATCCGATGCTTGAAGAATGGTATTATCTCGACGTGGAAACGAATTTTTCCAGCGGCAGTTATTATCCCAACGGCCACTTCCGCCATTCGCAGCGGGCCAACGTCGCGTTTTGCGACGGCCATGTGGGAATGGAAAAAATGATGACCGGCTCGCTCGACCAACGGCTGCCGAACCAAAACGTCGGCCAATTGCGACCGGAAATTTTGACGCTGCCGTAAATAAAACTTTCGCTAGACAATTTTTTTAACTGGCGCAAAGTTAAGTTAAACCAGCCGCGCAGATTACTTTTGATTATGAATTTGGATTTTATATCTGATAAAATGTGGCTTTTCATTTTTTTGGTAAGCGTCTTTGCGATCTTGATGCTGCCTTTTGCCAGCTTTTTTCTTTCAATCAAATTAAGAACTAAATTAGGAACTAAAAAAGTTATTGTAAGCTTGCTGGTTTTGCTCGTGGTGATTCCCATTGTTTTGGCTGCGACTATACCGACTTTACTTAAATCGCCTTATTTACGATTTATGGATAAAGACCAGCAGTATTTTTCCGATGTTGCTCATGCTTGTGATTTAATTTGGGGCTGTCCTAGATAACTAGGTTAAGGACTGACGAACCCATTGATTTAACTGTTTCAATTGTGTTTTTGGGTTTGGGTTGTTAAAACGCCACTCGCACTCCTTCAAGAATAATGGAAAATGCTCTTTGGGAACACCGTTAAATTTACGCAGGTGACGCTTGGCCTGGTTCCAGAAGTTCTCAATGCCGTTGATGTGGTTTCGACCCTCCGCAAAGAGCTTTGAGTGATTGATCCGCAGATGCCGGAAGCCTGAAACATCTAATGCATTGTAGCTGGGCAACGAATCGCTATAGACGATGGAGTCGGGCACGATGCGTTGCTTCAAGATGGGCAGCAACGTCGTGGCTTTGGCATTGGCGATCACTACGGCATAGACCTTGCCGCCCCGTTTTAACAGGCCGAAAACAGGCACCTTTCCCGCCGCGCCACGCCCGCGCTTGCCTTTGCGACGACCGCCAAAGTAACTCTCGTCCACTTCAATCTCCCCGGCAAAAGGCGTCGCATCGGCCACCGCCCGGTAAATCAACTCCCTCAGCCGGTGATAATAGTAGGCTGCCGTCGTCTTGTTGACTCGCACCAATCCCGCTGCCGTGCGTGCCGTCGTGCCAGCCACGAAATGCTCCACCAACTTCGCTTGCTTCGTTTTACTAATTCGACTCCTTCTCATGCCACCTTAAATAACACATTCTTTGCGTTATCTAGGACAGCCCCTTTAATTTTACAACAGCATCCAGTCAGCACCAACGATTCAGCCGTGTTTTACAAGCGCGCGATGCCATACACAATAAAACTCTCAGGGCACGACGCTTCACTGCCTAAGATTATCAGAGCGTTGCACCCTGACATGATTTTTGTTTCAACGAATAGTGTAGTCATAGAAATTCCACCTAGCCACAACGGTGGGTTTGGAATTACTTGGGGGTCGGACGACCTGCGGACCAACTATTGGTCTTTGCAATCAGACGGTGACGGTTTAGTGACGACAGTGTATGAGGAGAGCAGACGATAATTGCTTTGACTTCTCAAACTCCGATCTGTTTCTGAATCGCGCCGCAGATTTTTTGCGACCATTTTTCCAACACTTTCGCGTCGCGGCCTTCCACGCAGCAGGCGCGCCTTCGGTTCCGTGCCGGAATAACGCAGCAGCACGCGCCCGCCTTGCGCCTGCAATTCTTTTTCCGCGTCGGCCACGAGTTGTCTCACGCCGTCCAGTTGCTCGAATGGGATTTTTCTCGCGCACTTTCACGTTGGTCACCAGTTGCGGAAAACGCGTCCAGCATTTCGCCAGTTTTGACAGCGGCTGATCTTTTCGCTTTGAGAATCCGCAAAATTTGCAGCGCGGCCACCAGGCCGTCGCCGGTCGTGCCGAAATCGCGGAAAATCAGATGGCCGCTTTGCTCGCCGCCAAAGTTGAAGCCGTTCTTCAACATCTCATCAATCACGTTTTTGTCGCCGACGGCGGTGCGGAGCATTTTGCCGCCGGCTTTTTTGATGGCGGCTTCGAGGCCGGCATTGCTCATCACGGTCGCGACCAGGGTTTTTTCCGCCAGAGTTTTTTGCGCAAGCATGTCGAGCGCGGCGATGGCCATGATGTCGTCGCCGTCAATCAACTTGCCGTTTTCGTCGCAGAGCAAAACGCGGTCGGCATCGCCGTCGTGCGCGATGCCCATGTGCGCGTTGTGCTCGACGACTTTTCGGCACATCGCTTCCGGGTGCATCGAGCCGCAATTTTCATTGATGTTTTTGCCGTCGGGCTGGTTGCCGAAAACGATGACTTCCGCGCCGAGTTCGCGCAGGACGCAAGGCGAGGATTTGTAGGCCGCGCCGTGGCCGCAATCCACGACGATGCGCACACCTTCGAGCGTCAGACTCTTTGGGAAAACTCGATTTGGCAAATTCGATGTAGCGGCCCAGCGCGTCGTCAATGCGGACGGCCTTGCCGATTTCGCTCGGCGGTCGGGCGGACTTTTTCAATCTCGCCGGTGAAAACCAGATTCTTCGATTTCGACTTTCGATCTTGTCATCCAGCTTGTAACCGTCGGCGCGGAAAAATTTGATGCCGTTGTCGGCGTAAGGATTGTGCGAGGCGGTGATGACGATGCCGGCGTCCGCGCGCAAACTGCGCGTGACGTAGGCCACGCCCGGCGTGGGCAGCGGCCCGATGAACAGCACATCCACGCCCATCGAAAGAATGCCGGATGAAATGGCGTTCTCGAGCATGTAGCCGGAAAGCCGCGTGTCCTTGCCGATGACAATCTTGTGTTTGCCGCGCCCGCGCGACTGGCGTTCAAGATTTTTGAAAACGTGCGCGGCGGCGCGGCCGAGTTTCAGCGCGGTTTCCGCCGTGACCGGCTCGACGTTCGCCGTTCCGCGAACGCCGTCGGTGCCGAAGATTTTTTTCGGTTGGCTCATTGTTTTTGTTAGGAATGGTCACGATCGACTTGCGGCGGGTCAATGCTGACGAGCGTCACGCCGCGCGGCAATGAAACTTCGACGCGCGCGTTGCAAATCATGGGCGGAATCAATGTCCGGTGAGATTCACAATGGCATGAATCCGGTTTGCCTGCAACGTTGTCCATGATGTCCGGCGGCCCGCTGACTTTGACATCAACCTTGTTCGGAACAACACGGACATCATGAACATCAGCCGTCGCGGAAACGACAAGCACGGGCAATCGCCGTAAGTAGTTTCGCGTCACCGACTGCAGCAGGACGCTTCCGGTTCGTCGCGGATTTTATGCACCGTCAGCCAGATGCACGACGGCCAGAAACAGCGAAAATAATTTCCAGCCGAAATCTTTGATGAACCAGTCGCGCATCGCGAAATTTATTTGGCGCGGTTTGCCGCCGGTCGCGGTTCATGTTGGGTGATGACCGCCGGGCCGGGCCGGTTGCTGTTCGCCGAAACTGTGTGCGCAACCATTCGACGACGCCGTGCGTTTTCGCCGGTTGCACAATGACCGAAGTCAGGAACGCGCGCAATTCCTCCGGCGTCACGCCGCGCACGAGCTGGCCTTTGTAAGCGTGGGAAATCATGCCGGTCTCCTCGGACACGACCACGACGACCGCGTCCGTTTCCTCGCTCAAGCCGATCGCCGCGCGATGGCGCGTGCCGAGCGACTTGTTCAAATCCTGCCGCTGCGTCAGCGGAAAAATGCACGCGGCGTAGGCGATGCGGTCGCCCTTGAAGATCACGCCGCCGTCGTGAATGGCGTTGTTCGGGAAAAAAATCGTCTCCAGCATTTCCGGCGTCGCGTCGCAATCCACCGGCACGCCGGATTCGACGGCTTCCTGCAAGCTGGATGGATTGCTCGATGGCGATGAGCGCGCCGATTTTCACATCGGCCAGCCGCTCGCAGGTTTGAATGATGACCTCGATGTTTTCGCGCTGTTCGCTGCGCGCTGGCGAAGAGCGGCAGATTGCCCGAGTTCAGCCAGCATCCGGCGCAATTCCGGCTGGAAAATCACCAGACGCGCCAACGGCAAAAAACACCGAGAACGCTGCCGAGCAGCCAGCGCAACACTTTCAAATCCAGCAATCGTCGTCACCAGCGCCAGCGCCAGCAGCACCACGACAAAGCCGATGACCACCGGCCAGCCGCGCGTGCCGCGCAAAAAGCGCGAGGCATAATAAATGACCACCGCGAGGATCAAAATTTCCAGCGCGGCGCGCCAGCCGTAATCGTTCTGGATGTAAGATCCACATTATTTTTTCGACAGGCCAAAACCGCTTCCGCCATGCGCACGGCCTGAACCGTTTCCGCCACATCATGTGCGCGGATGATTTGCACGCCGTGGCGATTGCCAGAGTCGCGCACGCGAGCGACGCTGGCAAGCGTTCATTCACCTTCGCGCCAAGCAATTTTTCGATGAACGACTTGCGCGAAACGCCAAGCAGCAGCGGCCGCTGCCAACGTTGTAAAACTCCGCAGGTTCGCGAGCAACTGCAAATTTTGCTCCAAAGTTTTTCCGAAACCGATGCCCGGATCAAAAACAATCTGCTCCGGCGAAATGCCAGTGGCTTTTAATTTTTTCAAACGCTTCTGAAAAAATTTGCCGACTTCGTGAACAATATTTTTGTAGGCTTTTGCGATTTGTGAAGCGTCGGCGGCGCGTGCATGCAAATGTAGCCGGCGCGAAATTCCGAAACGATTTTCCACATTTCATCGCCGCTACGATTTGCCGCGACATCGTTGACGATGCTCGCGCCCGCTTCAAGCGCGGCGCGGGCGACGGCGGGTTTCATCGTGTCAATCGAAAGTGGAATTTTTACTTTGCGCCGCAAGTTTTTCAATGACTGGAATCACGCGGCGCAATTCTTCCTTTTCGACAACCGGTTTCGCGTCCGGGCCGCGTGGATTCACCGCCGATGTCGAGAATTTCCGCGCCTTGCTCAACCAGTTTCAGCGCGTGTTGAACGGCGGCTTCTGCGTTCAGAAATTTTCCGCCGTCGGAAAAGGAATCGGGCGTGACATTGACGATGCCCATGACGAGCGCCGGTCGCGGAAAAACGAATTCAAATTGTCGCGCGCGAAAAATCATTTTGAACAAATGGTAGGGACAGCGCGCTGCGCTGTCCGCAGAAAAATTTCGGACGCCGCAGCGCGGCGTCCCTACCTAAACTTTGGTGCGAAAATACGCGATGGTGTCGGTCAGTCCTTTTGCCAGCGGAACTTTCGGCTCCCATTTCAAAATCTTTTTTGCCTTTGTGATGTTCGGCTTGCGCTGTTTGGGATCGTCCTGCGGCAGCGGCTTGAAAACGATTTTGCTTTTGGATTTGGTGGCGCGGATGATTTCTTCGGCGAATTGCAGCATCGTCATTTCGGTCGGATTGCCGATGTTCACCGGCAAATCGTAATCGCTCATCATCAAGCGATAAATGCCTTCGATCAAATCGGAGACGTAGCAAAAGCTGCGCGTCTGCTTGCCTTTGCCGAAAACGGTGACGGGCTTGTTTTTCAACGCCTGGCTGACAAATGCCGGAACAACGCGGCCGTCGTTCAATCGCATTCGCGGGCCGTAAGTGTTGAAAATTCGCACGATGCGCGTCTCGACTTTGTGTTCGCGGTGATAGGCCATCGTCATCGCTTCGGCGAAGCGTTTGGCTTCGTCGTAACAGCCGCGCGGGCCGATGGTGTTGACGTTGCCCCAGTATTCCTCGGTTTGCGGATGAACGAGCGGATCGCCGTAAATTTCCGAAGTTGAGGCGATGAGAAATCGTGCGTTTTTATTTTTTGCCAGGCCGAGCGCCTTGTGCGTGCCGAGCGAACCGACTTTCAGCGTTTGAATCGGCAGTTCCAGATAATCAATCGGGCTGGCGGGCGAGGCGAAATGCCAGACGTAATCCACCGGCGCATCGAGAAAAATGAATTCAGTCACGTCCTGCTGGATGAATTTGAAATTCGGATTGCCGCCGAGATGCGAAATGTTGTCCACGCAGCCGGTGACAAAATTATCGATGCCGATGACTTTGTGGCCGCGCGCCAAAAGCAAATCGGTCAGATGCGAGCCGAGAAAGCCGGCGGCGCCGGTGACGACGGAAGTGGTTGTTTTTTCATCGGTGAATGGTTGAACTGTTAAATCGTAAATGTGAGAGAGTATTAAAATGGTTCGACGATTCAACGATTAAACGTTGGATAATTTCACTTCGCGCCGGTGCCGCGCAGCACGGCGGGAATGGTGCGCAGCAAAATTTTCAAAGTCGAGCCAGAGCGACCAGTTGTCAATGTATTCGAGGTCGAGCCGCACCCAGTCCTTGAAATCGGTGATTTGGTTGCGCCCGCTGATCTGCCAGAGGCAGGTGAGGCCGGGTTTGACGCTCAAACGGCGGCGATGCGCAAGGTCGTTGAAGCGTTTGACTTCGTCCACCGGCAGCGGGCGCGGGCCGACCAGGCTCATTTCGCCGCGCAGGACGTTGAAGAGTTGCGGCAGTTCGTCCAGGCTGTATTTGCGAAGAATTTTTCCGATGCGCGTGACGCGCGGATCATTGGTGACTTTGAAAACGGGGCCGGACATTTCGTTCATGGCTTCAAGTTCGTGTTTGAATTGCTCGGCGTTGGTGACCATGGTGCGGAATTTGTAGAGCGTGAAGGGCGCGCCGTTGAGGCCGGAGCGCTTCTGCCGGAAAAAGACCGGGCCGGGCGAGGTAATTTTGATGGCGAGGGCAATCAGCGGGAACAGCCACCAGCCGATCAAAAGCAACAATGTCAGCGCACCGGTCAAATCCATGAGCCATTTGACCACGCTTTGCCAGGAAGATTCGGGCGTGGTGCGAAAAACCAGCAGCGGCTGGCCAAGCAATTCATCAAAACTCGTGTGCGAAATCTGCGTGCTGAAAAAATCGGCGACCAGCCATACTTCGACGCCTTCAAGTTCGCAGGCTTTGATGATGTTTTCGACCTGCTCAAAATAAGTATGCTTGGCGTTTAAGATCACGCCGTTGACCGAATGGTCGTGCAACATTTCCACCAACTCGACCGCGCCGATTTGATTGAGATCCACTTCGGCCACGACTTTGATGCCTTCATCGTCTCGCCCTCCCAATTTATTTCGCATCTCGGTGATTTCTTTTTCCGTGCCGGCGATGATGAAGCGGCGTTGAAATTGTGCGCGGGCAAATTTGCTGCGCAAAACCCATCTCAAAATTTCTTCTTTGACACAAACCAGCGCGAAACTGATGAAGCCGAACCAGATCAAAATTCCGCGCGCCACGGTCAGGTGGAAGAAATACAGCGTCAATATCAACCCTACCGTGATCAGTATACAGCTCCTCAACAACGGCCAAAAAAAAGCGCTGCGAGGACAAGGAATCGGGCGGTCATAAAAACCTTGCGATTCCAGGATGAGTGGCGCCGCAGGAATCAGCACGATGAAAAGCCAGCGAAAATTTTCAAAAGGACTGGCCGGAATCAGATTCAGCCATGCGATGATTTGCGGATCGGAACGCAACCCATAAGCGATCAAAAGACTGATCGCGAACAGGCAGGCATCGGCCAATTGCTGGATTTGTATCCGAATTTGACGGTCACGTTGCAACATGGCTTTACGACAATAAAAACGTGGTTAAGAATAGGAAAAAAAATTACGAATGCCAGCATTTTAGCCATCAATGCGCAACAATGGTCGCAACAGTTTTCTCGCCGGGTGACAGTTGAAATTCCGGCACCGAGGCGGCGATGAGTCTTTTGACGCGTTCAAACGCGGCGTCTTCCTGTCCCGGTTCGCAAACGGCAAAATAACTGATGTAGGCCCAACGTTGCAATATGCCGGTTGTCAGCAAATCACGCGTCAGCCACCAAATGCGCTGCCAATGGCTCGTCGTCGCTTCATTGCGGGCTACAAACCAAAAAACATAGAGGCCGCGCACTTCTGTTTTTTTCCCATCCTGCGTTTGGATGAAATTAGTGATGACCCATTTTGCGACCGGCAATTGATAGGAGTGCGCACCGGCAATCGGCACATTGACAATTGTTTTTTCGTCAATGTGCCAGCCTTGTCCCGGCAGACAAAAATCCGCTTTGTGGATGCTGGTCCGATCCGTGCCCATCAAAATAATATTCGCGTTCACCCAAAAACCATCCGAATCAGTATATCGGCGCTGTGCATAGCTCGTGTCTTTGGGCAGCATGTCCAAAACGGTTTTGTCTTCCGGCACATTCGTGGAAGTAAAACCGAGAACGTGCGCAGGCAGATCAATTTTCATCACGACGCTACCGGGAATGGCAATGGCCTTGACGCCCGGAACGCCTAATTTCTGATTCGCATGAAACCAATTCAATGCCGCCGCCGCAGCGCCAATCAAGCCGAATGCAATTATGAAGATGACAATTTTTTGCGATTTCATGCCTGTGGTTTTTCTTCTGAATTAAATTTTTTCTCCATCCACCGGCCCGCCAGCAAAAGTCCGAGAATGGCCGGAATGTAAGGCAGCAAACTGATAATTCCCAGCGGACCGCCTTCATGCACATAATTTCCGGCGCTTTGCCCTCCCATTTCCGCCGCGACAATGATGCAAAGCATTCGGAAGAGATTGCCCAGAACCGATAATGGAAATGCCAGCGCCATGAGAAACAATCGTTTCCACGGCGAACGAAACATCAGAAAACCATAAACTGTGGCGAGCAGAAAAATTGCGACCAGACTGCGAATGCCGCTGCACGCCGCCGCGACATCATATTGATACGTGCCGAATGGATCAATCAAAGCGGTTCCCATTCGCATCACGCCAATTCCCAGAACATAATGCGCGACCCATTGCACCAATTGAGAAACCAGAAGGCGCAGCGGAAATGTGATCGGTTGGAGAACGACGCTCATCGGCACGCAAAAAATGAAAAGGAAAAATGGAAACAAACTGTTGCGCAGCCAGTCGCGACCCCAGGCCAAACCCGTCAACCCATAAATTCCGACGAAAAATGCGCCGATGGAAAGTCGCGGTTGCTGGATGAGATAGCCTGCGATATGCAGAACTAATCCCAAAACAATGATTCCCAAAGCCGGCGGCCAGATTTTCAGCGGCAGTTCCAGCAGTTCCCTGCGCTTCCACCAGAACAAACCGATTACCAGGAACGGAATCAAATTGCCTACTGCATCGTCTGATGAAATCCCCTCATTATTATAATTATAAGTCATGGACATCCAGCGAAATATAGAACTACTATGCAAGTAGCCGAAAGTTGAATTGCCTAAAAACTGGAACAGTGCCAGCCATGCTGCCAGAAGCGCAAAGAAAAAACCTTTGTTCGGCAGGCGATGCCAGCATCTAATCGCATCCTGCCATCCATTTTGGTCCGTTATGTTATTCTGATTTTCGTTCATAAATGCATGGTTCCAGTCTTGAGATAGCCAATTGCGCGATATTACTCAAACAAATTTAATAAGATTCCAACTTATTCTAGTGAATATTTTTTAAGTTTGCAAAATTGTCCGAAAATTTTGAGCAGAAACAACGGGTTGTTTTTGAAATAACGCTTTGCCAACCGCCGCGGTTCACAACACAAACGGTAAAACCATTCCAGTCCGCTGCGTTGCATCCAGCGCGGCGCTTGTTTTACACGCCCGCTGTGAAAATCAAATGCCGCGCCGACGCCAATCATCAAAGTCACGTCCAGCTTCGGCAGAAATTCGGCCATAAATTTTTCCTGCTTCGGCGTGCTCAAACCAACCCAGAAAATGTCCGGTTTGGCAGCATGAACCATCGCTTGCAATTGTTTTTCTTCTTCAAAGTTCAACGGACGGAACGGTGGCGCGTATGTCCCTGCGACTTGTAATTTCGGAAATCGCGCCTTCAATTTTTCGGCTAGCAATTCCGCCACGCCGTCTGCTCCGCCAAAAAAAAAATGGCGGCAACCATTTGTCTCGCTCCACGCGCAAACGTCCAGCATCAAGTCCGGCCCGTAGACGCGGCACATTTCGCGATGACCATTTAATTTGCCAGCCCAGACCATCGGCATGCCATCCGGTGTGCAAAGAAACGCTTCGTTCAAAATTTTTCTGAAGGTTGCATTTTCCTGCGCTTCCATCACGCCATGCACCCCGGTCACGCAAATGTAACCTTTGCGCCTTTCGCGCACAGCATTCGCGATGGCATCAAGCGCGGTCTGCAAATTGAGGACGCTAATGCCAACGCCTAGAACATTCACACGTTCGACAGTCATGAAATTAAAATCTCTCGCACAGCATACGGAATGAAAATCAAAATACCAGCCGAACCCGTTTGTTCGAACGGCACCTCACTATGAAATTGATTGCGTATCGCATGACCTCTGACTATTTTCGTTTTTAATTTGTGAAACGCGTCATTGTCACCGGCGGTTCTGGATTCATCGGCACTCATTTGGTTTCCTGCCTGCTTGAAAAAGGCCATCAGGTTTTGAACTTGGACAAGAGCGAGCCATTGAATGTGAAGCAGAATAGCTTTTATCGCAAAATCGATATTTTTGACGCCGTTGGCCTTCATGACGTGTTCGATTCATTCCGCCCGCAATGGTTATTTCATCTTGCCGCTCGCACCGATTGCGATGAATCAACTACTGTTGAAGACGGATATGCGGTCAATACAATCGGCACAGCCAATGTTCTGGCTGCTGCTGCCGCAACTCCAAGTTTGGAGCGGGTTTTAATAACTTCTTCGCAATACGTCTGCCGTCCCGGTCATCAGCCATCAAACGATGAAGATTATTGTCCCCACACGGTCTATGGTTGGAGCAAAGTCGAGACGGAGCGTGCCACTCGCCGCGCGAATTTGAAATGTCCATGGGTGATTGTCCGTCCCACAAACATTTGGGGGCCGTGGCACTTGCGCTATCGGAGTCAGGTATGGCGAGTCATCCAGCGCGGTTTTTATCTGCATCCGGGTGGCGCGCCGATTGTGCGTTCCTATGGATATGCTGGTAATGTGGTAAGACAGATGATTGGCTTGATGGAAGTGGATGCCGAAAAAATAATAAATGGGAAAGTCTTTTACGTCGGCGATGCTCCGCGGGATTTGCGTGATTGGGTTAATGGATTTTCTCTGGTCTTGCGAGGACGGCCTGTGACCGCAGTGCCCAGAGTTTTGTTACGAAGCATCGGGTGGGCTGGTGATCTCATTGGCAAATTAAGCGGGCGCGAATTCCTAATACATTCATCGCGATATCGAAGCATGATCACTTCTGAATCAGCGCCCATGACAATAACATTTGATTTGCTCGGTCCAAGTCCCATTTCTCTCGATCAAGCCGTGAATGAAACTGTTCAATGGCTGCGCACTTATGATGGCGGCGACGGACTCAAGTTTTAATTATTTTTCCAGCGCCTCATCAAAAATCAGCTCGATTTTTCGGGTCATTTCAGCGAGGGAAAAATTCTTGTGCAGCCGTTCCACCGCTGCGGCTCCCATTTGTCGCCGCAATTCAGGATTTTTCATCAACTTTTCGATGGCCCCGGCTAATGCTTCTGGATTGGCGGGTGGAACCAAAAAGCCGGTGGCTCCATCCACAACTTGATCCAATGAACCGCCAATGTTGGTCGCAATCACTGGCAGTCCCATTCCCATGGCTTCCATCACCACGTTGCCGAAAGGTTCCGGCTGGGCCGAAGTTAATGCCAGCACATCCATCGCCGCATATGCTGCTCGCGTATCGGGCAGTTCTCCGGTGAAAACGACGTTATCTTCAATTTCCAATTCACTGACCATTCGTTGAATTTGTTCTAAATGGGATTCGTTGCCGGGGAAAGTCACTCCAACGATCAATGCTTTTATTGACAAACCACGTTGTTTCAAAAGAGCTGTTGCCCGCACCAGAAATTCCTGCCCCTTGCGCACCAATTTGATCCTTCCCACACAGCCCACGACAAAATATCCTGCCAAGTGATAACGAGTTTGGAATTCCACGCGCAGATTTTCCTTAGGAACCTGAAATTCTTTCGGAGAAAATCCATCATGAATGACCACGATATTATCGCGTGAACGAAATTGATTCGCGATTGGATTAGAAACGGCGATGACTGTGGATGAAAAACGCGTTATGAACCAAGAAAACAGCGGCCAAAAATTTTGAAATTCTTGGAACGACTCGCGAATATGCCAGACATGAGGCACTCCCGCCAGCCATGCCGCCAGTGCAGGCGAAACAATCACGCCGGTGTTGGTGTAGACCAGATCAATTTGCCGCCGCCGGATCAATCGCCACAAAAAAAATACTGAAACCGGATAATTCAATAAAAACAGAATGATTCGCCACGAGCGAAAAACCGGACGGGTAATCACACTCAACCGCGGATGCAAAATGACTTCGATTTTTTCCGCCTCCAGAAGCTTTTTCAATGGCCCATCTTCGGGCAGAACGACCGTTGGCTCGAACTGTGCTCGATTGAGGCTTTTAAGCCACCGCAGCAACATCCGGCTGGCCCCATAAATGTCCGCGCTGTTATGAACATGCAATATCCGTTTTGGCAAGGTTGCAATTTGTGATTGGCTCATGAAGCGACCGATGATTTCACTTTGCATAACAAATTGGCGCGCGTGTGGCCAGCCATTTTTGTTTCGAGCAAATGATTGCGAAGCCGCCCGCAACAATTATCCTGAACCCGTTGAAAATCGGCATTCTCCAACTCAATTCGACCATCGGCGATTTCGCGGCCAATCGTCAGAAACTTGTTGCCGGTTACGAAAAGGCCGTGCGCGCAGGGCGCGGAATTCGTCCTTGCGCCGGAATTATTTCTTTGCGGTTATCCGCCGCGCGACTTGCTATTGCGCGACGATTTCATTGACGCCAATCTTGCCGCGCTTGAACGAAACGGCAAAAAGTGTCGGCGCGATTCCGTTGTGCGTCGGATTCGTGGACAAAAATTCCGAGCGGCCCGGTCGCGCGCTGCAAAATTCCGCCGCCGTTTTGCAAAATGGAAAAATCATCTGGCGCACGCACAAAAGTTTGCTGCCGACTTACGACGTTTTCGACGAAGACCGTTATTTTGAACCGGCAAAAAAAATCGAGCCGTTCGTTTTCAACGGGAAAAAACTTGGCATCACGATTTGCGAAGACATTTGGAATGACGAAGATTTCTGGCCGGAACGGCTTTATCGCCGCGACCCGATCAAGGAACTGATTTCGCAAGGCGCGGAAATCATCCTGAACATTTCCGCGTCGCCGTGGCACGACGGCAAGGAAAAAACGCGGCTGGAAATGCTACGGCGCGTCGCGCGGGATGAAAAAATTCCGCTGGCGCAAGTCAATCTCGTCGGCGCGAATGACGAATTGATTTTCGACGGCCACAGCGTCGCGCTTGAATGCTCGCGGGGAACTTCTCGCGCTGGGAAAAGGTTTTGCCGAAGAAATTTTTGTCGTGGATTTGGTGAAGACAGAACTCGCCGGTCGCAAACCAAATTGAATTTCCGCCGCGCGAAGCAGCAGATTTTTTCCGCGCTCTCGCTCGGCATTCGCGATTACGTCCACAAATGCGGATTCAAATCCGTCATCATCGGTTTGTCCGGCGGCATTGATTCGGCGCTCGTTGCCGTGTTGGCGGCGGACGCGCTCGGCAAGGAAAATGTTTTGGGCGTGGCGATGCCCGCGCGTTATTCGAGCGAGGGCAGTTTGACCGACGCCGAGGCGCTCGCGAAAAATCTCGGCATCCGTTACGAAGTTTTGCCGATCGAACCGGTTTTTCAGTCGGTGGAAAAGCAATTGGAAAAAGTTTTCGCCGGAATTTCAAACCGAACGAAGCCGAGGAAAATGTGCAGTCGCGATTGCGCGGCGTGACGTTGATGGCGCTGTCGAATAAGTTTGGCGCGCTGGTGTTGACGACGGGCAACAAATCGGAAATGGCCGTCGGCTATTGCACGCTTTACGGCGACATGAACGGCGCGCTCGCGCCGATCGCGGATGTTTTGAAGACGGACATTTACAAAATCGCGCGCTGGGTGAACCGCGAACAAAATTTCATTCCCGAAAATTCCATCTCAAAACCGCCGAGCGCGGAATTGCGACCCGGACCAGAAAGATCAGGATTCGTTGCCGCCCTATGAAATGCTTGATGCGATTCTGGATTTGTATGTCGTGAAAAATTTGAGCAAGGAAGAAATTATTTCGAGCGGATTTGACGCGGCCATTGTCAATGATGTGGTGAACAAGATCAATTTTAGCGAATACAAACGGCGGCAGGCCGCGCCGGCGTTGAAAATTTCGCCGCGCGCATTCGGCATGGGCCGGCGGATTCCCATTGCGCAACGGTTTCGGACGTCCCAATAAATTCAGATAAAGAACGCCATGAAATTTTCCATCATCACGCCGAGCTTTCGCAATTCAAACTGGCTCAAGCTTTGCATTGCGTCCGTGGCCGACCAGCAAGGCGTGGAATTCGAACACATCGTGCAGGATTCCTGTTCGGACGACGGCACGCAGGACT
Organism: uncultured Verrucomicrobiae bacterium; assembly: GCA_963746345.1. Classification (GTDB taxonomy): domain Bacteria; phylum Verrucomicrobiota; class Verrucomicrobiia; order Limisphaerales; family UBA11358; genus UBA11358. The sequence goes on along the minus strand of CAVVAN010000003.1, from coordinate 642,653 downwards.
GGCTGCCGCATGATCCGCGCGTCAAGGCGTTCATCGAAAAAGACAGCGGAATGTATGACGCCGTCAACCGCGGTTATCCGCCGCGCGACCGGCGACATTCTGGCTTATTTGAATTGTGACGAACAATATCTGCCCGGCGCGCTCAAAACTATTCATGAATTTTTTGAAGCAAATCCGAAAGTCGAAGTCGCGCTGGCCGGCAGCATCGTGACCGATGGCGAAGGCAAAGTACATGTGCCACCGCCATTCGCTCGTGCCGCATCCTCAACACATCTGGTTTCGTTTTCCGGCATTGACCAGTTCAATCTTTATCCGACGCCGGGTCATTCATGAGCGCGGAATTTTCTTTGACACGCGCTGGCGCGACCTCGGCGATTTCCACTGGGTTCGTGCGTTGATGAAAGATAAAGTGCCGATGGCCGTCTGTGATTCGTTCACGTCCGTTTTTGCCGACACCGGCGAAAACATGAATTTGAAACCGAATGCGATTCGTGAAAAAAATGAAACAATGGCCATGATTCCGCGCTGGGTTGGCGTATTGAAACCAGTTTGGATTGCGCAACACCGGTTACGCCGAATCGCCTCCGGGCATTTTTCATTGAAGCCGATGAATTATGAAATTTACACGCTGCAAAGCCCGAAGCGACGGGTGCGGTTTGATGTTTCCAAACCGACGGCTGTTTGGTGGAACCGGCTGTAAGGATTAAAACTTGACAAAACTCGGCAACGTAATATTCACCGGCCACATTTCCAAGCGGGGCCACGTCAAGGAACTGCACTACAACTGCTTTGCCTATGTGCGCGGCCACCAATTCGGCGGCATCAATCCCTCAATTTTGAAAGCGCTCGTGTTTGGCAATCTGGTTTTGGCGCTCAACACGCTGTTCAACGTCGAAGTTTTGGACAATGGCAAATATAGTTTGCTCTACGAAAAAATGTCGCGAGCCCCGTGGGGAAAATGAAATTTGCCGAATCGCATCCCGCATAGATGCAGCAATTCCGCGCGCTCACGCTCGCGCGCATCCACGAGCGTTTCACTTGGAACAGATCACCGACCAATACGAGGCGTTGTTCCGCAGTTTGCGCTGACGACGTTTGGAATGTGTTGAAACGGGGCAGCAGACAAATTATCCTGCTCGCAAGTCACGCGTTGCAAACATGAAAAAAATATCCGTCGTCGTTCCGTGCTACAATGAGGAGGCCGTCCTGCCGCAGTTGTTTGAGCGGTTGGCCGCCGCCGCCGGGACATGGGCGATGGATTACGAGGTGATTTGCGTGGACGATGGTTCGCGGGACAAAACCTGGGAACTGCTGAAACACCGGCACGAACAGGATGCCCGCTGGCGCTGCCTTTCGTTCGCGCGAAATTTCGGCCATCAAGTCGCCGTCAGTGCGGGGCTTTTTCACGCGACCGGCGACGCGGTGGTGATCATTGACGCCGACCTGCAAGACCCGCCGGAACAAATTTCGCGGCTCATCGAGAAATGGCGCGAGGGTTACGACGTGGTTTTCGCCATCCGGCAGAAACGCAAGGAGAATTTTCTGAAGCGCCTGTGTTACTGGACTTTTTATCGCCTGATGTCCCGTTTGGTATCGTTTGAAATGCCGCTGGATACCGGGGATTTCTGCCTTATGGATTACCGCGTTCTCAAGGTGCTGAATGCCATGCCGGAGCGAAATCGTTTTGTGCGTGGACTTCGGGCGTGGTCGGGCTTTCGCCAGATGGGACTGGTCTATGAGCGGCAGTCTCGTGCGGCGGGAGATGCTAAATATAATTTTTTCAAGTTGATGAAACTGGCGCGCGACGGGATTTTTTCGTTTTCGACAGTGCCGCTGACGCTGATGGCGCAAGCCGGTATGTGGATTTCAGTCACCTCATTCCTGGGAATCATCTGGGTGCTGATCACGAAATTTTTCAGCGCTTTTTTCACAAGGCATGGTTTTCCGCAGGTGCAAGGCTTCACGACCATCGTGATTGTCATTCTTTTTCTCGGCGGGATTCAAATGATGAGCCTGGGCATCCTCGGCGAATACATCGGCCGCATTTATGACGAAGTGAAACGCCGTCCGCCGTGGGTAATCCAGAATAGCGCGGGCATCGAGCCAAAAACGCCCGATCAACACAGTTAGGTTCGCACCAGAATCACAAACATCTGTGAAGTTTTTGCGAAGGGCTGGCGCAGGAAATCGAACATGGCAAAGAAAAGGGTCAAGACGCGATAAAGCGGATGCTGGTAAGCGGGATGAGTTGCATCAAGTTGTATGCATTTGCGTTGCCGAAAGGCGGCCAGGATGCTCACCGCCCAAAATGGCGCTCCTTGGGTGTAGGCAAAAAAATTGGCGCGCAGACCAGTCTTGGCTGCCATTGCCATAAAACTCTCCCGATTGAACAGCACCCAATGACGCGGGCAATGGAAGCCGCCCCAGTTCTTGTGGCGAAACAGCCGGTGGTCAAGACTGTCAATATTCGGCGTCTTGATCAGCACCATGCCGTTGTCGGACAAACAATCCTTCAACTTGGTCAGGACTTCAAGTGGGTTTGCGACATGCTCAATGAGGTTCAGGGCGAGAATCAAGTCAAATTGTGTCTGCGGCTGATAATCTTCAATTCGTCCGTGAAAATAGTCATGACCAACGGCTCTGGCCAACGATTCCGCGCTTGCATCCAAGTCCACAACTACCGTTTTCTGGACTCGTGAGTCAAGATTGCGAATGAGGGTCAATTGATGACCGTTGCCGCCGCCCACGTCCATCACCGCCAGCGGATGATTTGGCAACCGGTTCAGGCAACGGCGGAATAACCTTCGATCCAGGGCATCTTTTATGCGCAGGCCAAGATTCTTGTCCGTCGGCTGAAAGGAATAGTAATTAGTCGGGTAAATGACGGCCAGTTGATCAACGGGCGGATTGGACAAGGACACCGCGCCACAATTTTCACATAAAATGTAAGTGAACTGCCTATCGCTGGTGAAATATTCCACATCCCTCACTTGAGCATAGGGCAATGTCTTTAGCGAGGCGCAAGCTCCGCAGAGATGCGCAATCGTGATCGGAGCGGGACTGGGCACCGTCATACGGAGCGCAACCTGACCAATTTTAGAAACGTGCGGACGTAAGTGGTTTGACGTTGCCGGAAGAGTTCTGCATACGGGGTCTGCAAAACAAAAGCTTCCAACTCGGCGAGCCGTGTGTAAGAAACCTGCGGCTCCCAGTGGTGCAACAAATGCCGATTGAAGCCAGCGCCGCCGAGCGTTTGCGCCAGCAGGCTGTCGCCGAAAAGCCGGTTGATGCGGCCGTGGGCGACTTCGGCGTAATTAGCGGAGTCATTGGCCAATTCGTCGCGATGTTCCAATAACTGGCGTGTTGCGTTGAAAAATGGAAACACACTGGCCAATCCGGCGGCCCAAGCGAGAGCGAATGCCCAATAACCCGCCCAGACGCTTCCACCGACAATCAAGCCATTGACCAGCAGTCCGCGCGCGAGGGCGACTTTCGACGCCGATTTGGAAACTTGTCCCGTTCCGTCGGCAAAACTTTCGCGCCTGCGGACTACTTGAAATGCGCGGACACCAAACAGGGCGCCGACAAAAAATCGCATATTCAAGGCATCGAAATAAGAATATTCCGAGTCCGCAGGCGTGCCATGGTTTTGGTGATGGCCGAAATGCACCGCTCGATACGCCTTGATGGATTGTCCAAAAAAAGTTCCGATGAAGAAATCAGCCAGCCGGTCGCTGACGTCCCGGTTGCGCGCGAGATTCCAATGGGCGGCCTCATGGAAGAAAAGATTCAAATAGGCAAAGATGAAACCAAGGAAAATCGCGCCCAAAGGAATGGATGGAAGAACAATCCACAACCGGGCCGAATGAACGGAGATTAACGCCGCCGCAACAATACCCATCGCGACGTAGCTCAAAGCTATGTCCCTCCACACCACGAAATATTTTGGCGTCAGTTTGAGCTTAAACTCGGAATAGGTCTGGCCGGATTTGTCGCGCAAACTGGATTTTGGAATACTGTAAATCTGTTCATCAAGGCAAATTTTATCGTCAAAAATCCGTCGGCCTTCTTCTTGGAAGTCCCCTGATTGAAAGCTTGTCATGGTATCGGATGCGGGGGCAGGACTTTTCATAACAAGAATAGAAAATTATCATCGTGCCGTCGCGCGTTCAAGTGAAAAGATTGTCTGACTGATTCGGCGGGAAAAGCTTGTTGTGCGTTGCTTGTTCGGATAAAAATCGGCAGCAATTTTATGAATACCACTTCATCGCCGCTTGCGAATTTTCCAACACAGATGTCACGGATTGGGTTGCTGGGTTCAAACAAATTTCTCTGGCTTGTAATTTTCGCTTTAGCCTTGTTCCTGCGATTGATTGAATTAGGACATCAGAGTTTGTGGTATGACGAAATTTTAACCCTCAAGGTAAGTCAAACGAGCGTGCAAAATTTTTTCAAAGCACTGGAAATTGAGAGCAACAAACCACCGCTCTATTTCCTGCTGATGCATGGTTGGTTGCGCTGGGGGGCGACGGAATTTTGGCTGCGCCTGCCCAGCGCCATTTGCGGGGCATTGACTTGTGCGGTGGCGGTGATTTTGGGACGGGAAATATTTGGAAAAAGTCGTGGCTGGATTTTAGGTCTGGTGCTGGCGGTGTTGCCTTTACACGTTTACTACAGTCAGGAAGCGCGAATGTATGCCTTGTTGGTGTTGATGGGCGTATGCTCGATGTTATTTTCCTGCCTTTTTTGCAGGACACAACAATTGCGTTATGCAGTGTCCTACCTGATTTGTGCCACGCTTGCCTGCTACACCTTTACTTACGGAATTTTTATCATGCCGTTTTCGTGCCTGTTGAGCGTGGCCTTTCGTCCGCGTTTGTCACGGAAAGCGCTGTTAACCCTGTGGGCGGCAAATTTTCTTGTGGCGTTGCTGTTTATTCCATGGGTGCCACAGTTGTTCAACTCAATCCACAGCGGTAGCGGATTGCAGCCAATGGTGCGTGCGCCGGCAATACAAACATTGCCGTATGCATTTTTTACGCTGGGATTGGGGACTACCTTTGGACCGTCCACTGAACAGCTTCGAGTTTGGGGCCGACACATTTTTGCGGAGCAGCCGGGTGCGGGCGGCTTGTTCATCGCAGGATTGCTGATTGAAGTCGCAGTTGTTGTGATCGGCTTGAGAAAGTTATGGCAAGGCAACCGAAATGGTTTTTTCTTCGCGGTGATCGGGTTGGTAATTTTCCTGGGGATTCCCGCTGTAATCAATGTATTGAAACCTGAAATCCCCAACAACCCTCGCTACTCCATTCTGGCAGTCATTCCATTCGCCATCATTGTCGCCAGCTTTGTTTTATGGACGCTGGAGCAGGGAACAGGCAGAAAAATATTGGCGGCTGTTTTTGCCGCGTGTGTCGTCACATCGTTGGCCAATAACTTTTTTAATCCTCAATACGCACGGGAAGATATTCGCTCCGCAGGCCGCTTTCTCGAATCATTGCAGCCGCCCCCGGGCAACCTTGTCGTTTGCGCCGATTTCATGAAAGTGCCCTTGCAACACTATTACGATGGCCCGGCGCAAATTTTACCGTTGTCAGTCCGGCGCCAGCCAGTCGAAGAAGCGCTGAGACCTTTCGCCTTGGCATTGAACGGTCAAGTTCCCTTCGGCTTGGTTTATGCTCGGCGGGATTACGGCGACCCGCAGGGAGTGTTGCCCGCATGGTTGAAACAGCATTATCACCTTGAACTGGAAAAAAAATGGAGCGGCGTGACCCTTTATCTTTTTGACGCTGGAAAGCCATGAACGCGCATCATTCGCGGCTTTTGTCCGGCAAAATTCTTTTCAAGATTTTTGATGATCCGACGATGTGGGTCGTCTTGCCAGCGCCATGGCACTGACGCCGAATGGCCAGTTAACGCCACCTTTGATGAAAAACCAGTTTTCCACCCGCAATATCATTAAAAGAAGCGCATTCAACATTTTTGGCGGAATGAAAAGATCACCTGTGCGTTCGTCTTGAGAAAATTGATCGCCACGAAGCAGGCGTTTGAGGCTTCGCACCAGTGCCACCGGCGGGAATAAAAAAAAATTCCAACAGGAACTTCGTTCAATGATGAAGCCATTTTCCGCCAGCGCCTTTTTCAATTCATCCAGCCTGTAGCGCCGATAATGTTTGTTGGCCACATCATGTTTTGACCACAGAAACATGAATGCAGGGACGAAAACGACCAACCGTCCACCCGGCTTGAGCACGCGACACCATTCTTGCAAAGCCCCCTTCTCATCCGCCAAATGTTCTAGGACATCCGAGGCGGTAATCAAATCAAAACAACCGTCGGGAAAGTCGAGCCGTTGCGCATCCATCACTTTTGCCGGAAGTCCGGCTTCCCGGCACAATTTGACCGCCTTTTCACTGATGTCTATCCCCATGATATTTTGGCAACCATGCTTGCGAAGTTGAATCAGGAACTGGCCCGACGAACATCCTATTTCCAGAATATGACACCCCCGATTCGCATTAGCGCGCAGGGCCAGATCATAAACAATTTGGCGGCGTCCCACAAACCACCAGTGATAAGACTCAATCTTATGATATTGTTTTTCGTATTCGTCTTGCATTGATATTTAATTGAATTTGACAAAAGATTGTCATTTCTCGTTTACAAATGAAATGCAATGCTTTGGAAACCATCCCGTGCGCCAATTTTGTTTTACGCTGGCCTACGGACAAAAATTCCGTTGAGAAAAAGATTCAAGGAAACACCATCCCCCGCTTTTGTCATTTTTGGAAAAACACAAGGACCTTTGCAAATGCTTGGCCAGAATAAACTAAAGAAATTGAATTGTCAATGGCTTCGCGGTTAGACAAACTATGCGCCCCATGCAAAACAAAATTCTAGTCGCGGGCGCGGGCGGTTTCATCGGCGGCCATTTGGTGGCCGAACTGCTTCGCAAAGGTCACAAGGACATTCGCGCGGTGGACATAAAACCGTTCGGCGAATGGTATCAAAAATTTCCGCAGGTTGAAAATGTGCAACTGGATTTGCAACTCAAGGACGCCTGCGAGCGCGCCACGAAAGGCGCGGAAACCATTTACAATCTCGCCGCCGACATGGGTGGCATGGGTTTCATTGAGAACAACAAGGGGCTTTGCATGTTGAGCGTGCTCATCAACACACATTTGCTCATGACGGCGCACGCTGCGGGAACAAAACGGTTTTTTTACGCGTCGTCGGCGTGCGTTTATGCGGGAGACAAGCAGACCGATCCAAACGTGACCGGTTTGCGCGAGGCCGATGCGTATCCCGCGATGCCAGAGGACGGTTACGGCTGGGAAAAATTATTCAGCGAACGCATGTGCCGCCATTTCACGGAGGATTTCAAATTGACGACGCGCGTTGCACGCTTTCACAACGTTTATGGTCCGAACGGCACTTACGACGGCGGACGCGAGAAAGCGCCGGCGGCAATCTGTCGCAAAGTCATTTCGGCAAAACTCGCGGGCAAACATGAAATTGAAATCTGGGGCGACGGCCATCAAACGCGCAGCTTCATGTATATTGACGACTGCATCAACGGCATTGACCGGATTATGCACAGCGACAAAGTGATTTTCCCGATCAACCTCGGCAGCGCCGAAAAAGTTTCCATCAACCATCTCGTGGACATCGTCGAGGACATCGCCGGAATCAAATTGAAACGCAATTACAATCTTTCCGCGCCCAAAGGCGTCAATGGCCGCAACAGCGACAATGAACTTATCAAAAAGACGCTTGGCTGGGAACCAAATCTGCCGTTGCGCAAGGGCATGGAAAAAACCTACGCGTGGATTTACGACGAAATGACGAAGGGCAAGTGAATCTTTCCGTTGAACACATCGCCATTCCTGCGGCTGACGCCACTGCTCTAAAAAATTGGTATGTTCGCTCGCTCGGCGCGCGCGTGATTTTCGACAACGGTCAAAATCCGCCGACGTTTTTTGTCGCACTGTCAAATGTATGGTTTGAAATTTACGCTGCGGAAACTTCGTCGCTGTTGACTCAAAACAACAAGCTCGCAGGCTTTCATCATCTGGCATTGCGAGTGGATTCAATTGATGCGGCAAAAAATGAATTGGAAAAGCGCGGCGTAAAATTTACGGAACAAATCAAGCCGGCGGCGGGCGGCGGACGCGTTTTATTTTTTGAAGACTGCGAAGGAAATTTGCTGCATTTGGTCGAGCGCCCGAAAGACTCGGAACTTGGCAAAAAATAATTTATTTTTTCTCCGCGCGCACGAGAAAAATCGGGATGTGCGTGCGGTGGCGGACTTCGGTGATGGTGCTGCCGTGAAAAATGTCGCCGAACAAGCGATGCCCATGACTGGTCATGGCGATCAGATTGCAATGTTCGGATTCTGCGACTTTCAAAATTTCTGCTGGCGGACTGCCGAGCGCGAGCATCGTTGAAACGGAAATCCCTTTTTCGCCCAAATCGGCGGCGATTTTTTCCAGATACTTGCGGTCGTCCTTCATCTCGTCGGATTCGCGGAGTTTTAATTGATTGAAATTCCGCGCGCCCCAGCCGTCGGCGACGTGCAACAGCAGCAGTTCGGAGCCGAGGATTTTGGCAAGCTGCGCGATTTGCGGCAGCATGGTTTTATCCGCCGGACTGTTTTCGAGCGCGACTAAAATTTTGCGATACATAAAAAATTTAACCACCAAAGCACAAAGCCGGAAAGCAATCTAGTTTTACTTCTTGGTGTCTTTGTGACTTGGTGGTTCATTTTATTCGGAATTATCCCCTTGACGTAAGTATGCTTTTTGTGCTATTTTAGGGGTATGAAAAACAGGAACGAGAAAGTCAGCATAACAATTAAGGAATTTTACGCCGCGTTTCCAGATGATGCCGCTTGCGTCCAGCACGTTTTCGACAGCCGCTTCGGACGGGGATACAAATGCCCGAAGTGCGAGAAGAAATCCAACTGGTCGCGCATCACCAAAGTTCGCGCTTACGCCTGCCAATGGTGCGGGCATCATATCCATCCGACAGCCGGAACACTGTTTGAAGATAGCCGGACGCCGATGCAATTGTGGTTCTACGCGATTTATCTGTTCACCACTTCCCGTCACGGTGTTCCCGCGATGGAATTGATGCGAAAACTTGGCGTGACTTACAAATGCGCGTTTCGCATCGGTCACAAAATCCGCGAACACATGGAGCAAGTTGATGGCGAATTTCCACTGTTTGGCGATGTTGAAATTGATGAAACTTACGTCGGCGGCAAGACAAGGGGAATGGGACGCCGTTATACTGGAAACAAAACGATTGTCTTTGGGATGTTGCAACGCGATGGGCAAGTAATGACGAAAGTCGTTCCGAATGTTGCCAAGAAAACTTTGCAGCCGATTATTGAGGAAAATGTTGCGGACGGCACAACGGTTCACACCGACGAATTGCGTTCTTACAAAGGATTGAAAAAAGCCGGATATAATCACCAGACGGTCAATCATGGAGCGCGGGAATATGTTTTGGGCGATACGCACGTCAACAATCTGGAAAATTTCTGGAAACACCTTAAGGGTGGTATTCGCGGCACACATATTCATGTTTCCAAACAGTATCTTCATAATTACGCAAAGGAATTTGAGTTCCGTTTCAATCGGCGCGGGAACGCTTCTTCGATGTTCCCTGCTTTGGTTTCGCAGTTCCCGAAACCATAGATTTCAGGACGGCGTGGAAATGATGCTTGCTGGCGCGGGGATATTCCTTGGCGTGCTCTTTGATGAGTTGCGAAATCTTGTTTTTAGCTCTGGCTTCTTTTAGGTGCATATTATTGTGGTGTGGTTGTTTTAGTTGGCAACGGATACGATTTATCCTGCGATTCCAACAACGTTCTTAACTGACTGGGCCGAAGCCTTACCTTGCAATCCCTCTGGCTTTGGGATTGGCTGTTCAGGCTCGGATGGCATACTGTCAAATCATCCGCAAAATCATCAAAACTGTCAATACTTACGTCAAGGGGATAATTCCGATTTTATTAAACCATGTCGTAAAGCAGTTTCGCGTTAAGGACAATGATAATCGCCGCAGTCATCCAGCCGAGGATTTTGATCCAGAGCGGATTTACGAACTCGCCCATTTTATTTTTCTCGCTGGTGAAACGCATCAACGGCCAGATGGCAAAACCGAGTTGCATGGAAAGAACGACCTGGCTGGCGACGAGCAATTGCGTCGTTTTGCTTTCACCAAAAAATCCGATGACGCAGACGGCGGGAATGATTGCGATGGCGCGCGTGATCAAACGGCGCAGCCACGGGCGCAGACGGATGTTGATGAAACCTTCCATCACGATTTGCCCGGCGAGCGTGCCGGTGAGCGTGGAATTTTGCCCCGATGCCAGCAGCGCGAGTGCGAAAATAATGCTCGCGCCGGTCACGCCGAGCGCCTTTGGCAGTAATTTGTAGGCGTCTTGAATCGCCGCCACGTCTTGATGTCCCGACCAGTGAAATGCCGCCGCCGCGAGAACAAGAATTGCGGCGTTGATGAACAGCGCAAACATGAGCGCGACAGCAGAATCAATCGAGGCGAATTTAATGGCTTCGCGTTTGCCTCCGGCGTTTTGTTCGTATTTGCGTGTCTGGACGATTGACGAGTGCAGATACAAATTATGCGGCATCACCGTCGCGCCGATGATGCCGATGCTGACGTAAAGCATGTCGGGATTCTTCAAAATTTCCGGGCTGGGAACAAAGCCGAGCATCATTCCCACGAAGCCGGGCTTCGACCAAAAAATTTCCGCCGCAAAACAAGTGCCGATGGTTGCTATTAACGTGATGACTAGAGCTTCAATGTAACGGAAGCCTTTGTTTTGCAGATATAGAACGGCAAGCACGTCGGCCGCCGTGATGACGCAACCCCACACGAGCGGAATTCCAAAAAGCAGTTGCAGCGCGATGGCCGAGCCGACGACTTCGGCGAGGTCGCACGCGGCGATGGCGATTTCGCAAAACAGCCAGAGAATCCAGACCGTCGGCATCGAATAATGATCGCGGCAGGCCTGCGCCAGATCGCGTCCGGTGGCGATGCCGAGCTTGATGGACAAATGCTGGAGCAAAATCGCCATCAAGTTGGAAATCATGATGACCGAGAGCAGCGTGTAGCCGAATTGCGCGCCGCCCTGAAGGTCGGTGGCCCAATTTCCGGGGTCCATGTAGCCGACGGCCACGAGAAAACCGGGGCCGGAAAATGCAAACAATTTCCGCCAGAACGAAGCCGTTGTTGGAACGAGAACGCTGCGGTGAACTTCCGACAGCGAGGCTTGCCCCGCCGGTTTGCGCCATGCGATGTCCGGCGGCAATTCGGGATTTTTTTTCTCGTCCATAAATCAAAATCTCACGGTGATTCCGGCGAAGGGATTAAAATCATCCGCCGCGCGCGTGACGCCGAAATTGCAGCCGCAATCCAATTGAACATTTTCCGTCACCAAAAATTCAAGGCCGGTGTCAACAGTTCCAATCCAGGCGGAATGACTTTCCGCGCTGATATCGCTGAAAAATTCCAGATAGCCGCTCAACTTGCCGATGATACCGTGATCGAGTGTGATGGAATTGACGAAGTCGGCATGATAATTATTGTCGCCGTTGTCACGCAGACAACTAACTGCCGTTTCCAATCCGAGATCAAAATCATCCGGCAACTTTATCGCGAGCGGAAAAATCACGCCGCCTTCGACGGCATCGTTGCCGAGATTGTCCGTGCTCGTCGGAAATTTGATGAACGGCAAAAGCGCAAACGCCGTTTGTCCGCCGTCATCGCCCCAAAGATTGATTTTCAACCGTGTGGTAAAATCGCCAACGCCGGATTGAATTGTCGTTGTGCCCACCGCGCGGTTTTCCGTGCGAACGTTCAGGTAGTCGTCGAAAACGAATTGCAGATCAACATGGTTGAACAGACCAGCTTTGAGATTGAATGGCGCTACGTTCCAAGCCTTTGTGGTTGTTCCATCCGATTTATCATAAGTGAAATTCGCAAAATCCATTTCCAGCATGAAATGTCCGGCGTCCAGCGTGTAGGGCGATTCAGTCTTATCTGGCCTATCAGGATTTAGCTCGCGCATCAAATTTTCAGGCACAGGATTGAAAAGGTTGTAGCCGCTTTTGTCCGGCGGAATGGAATTGGTCACCTGTGCCAGCGCGCGAATGCCAGACGCGATAGTCAAAACAATGGCCAAAAACAATCCGTTTTTTAGCTTGAACAAAATCATGTAGCATTGGTTACAATATAAAAGCCCGGTGGTCAAGAATATTGTAGCTTTAGTTACAAATTAAAACCTCGACGAAACAGCGCGTTTGGGATTTATTTTGAGAATTATGCAGCGTTCCGCTCGAAAATCATCCGCCGCGCGCAAGTTTGAAGTGCGCCCGTCAGCGCAGCAGGCCGAGAACTTTCGCCGTTCGCGCCGCGACCGCGCTGTGGAAATCGCACAGGATTACGTCGAGGCCATCGCCGACCTTTCCGCTTCGCTCGGCGAGGCGCGCGTGGTGGATTTGGCACGTCGGCTGGGTGTGACTCATGTGACCGTCAATCGCACTTTGGCGCGGTTGCGGCAAGCCGGCTATGTGAACACCAAACCCTACCGGGCCATTTTCCTCACCAAAGCCGGAAGTAAACTGGCCGAGGAATGCAAACGGCGGCACGAGACAGTCGTAACATTTTTACACGCGCTCGGCATTTCGGAAAAGACCGCCGAGATGGACGCCGAAGGAATCGAGCATCACGTCAGCCCGGAAACCTTGGCCGCGTTTGAACGTTTGTTGAAAAGAAAAAGCTGATGCGACCAACGGACATTCAACAAGTCGGCAACGAGTTGGCGATCAAGTGGCCGGATGGCGGCGAAAGTTTCATCCCACTTGAAAAATTGCGGCGATGCTGTCCGTGCGCTGGCTGTCAGGGCGAAACGGACATCATGGGAAACGTTTATAAAAATCCAGAACAAAAACTTTCTCCGACAGCGTTTGAATTAAAACAAATCATCAGCGTGGGTGGCTATGCGATTCAGCCGATGTGGGCGGATGGCCATGCGACGGGAATTTTTTCTTTCGACTATTTGCTCCGAATCGGCCGTGAAAATTCAGATGCTTAAAAAGAGCAACGGCGCGTTCGGATGAACGCGCCGTTGGGTGCTGTTTAATTTTTACGCCTTTGGAATTTATTTGTCCAAAGCATTGACTTGCAACTAACCCAATTGAATTATTCTGATTGAGCCGTGTTCTGGTCAATGGTTTTCAAATACGGATCTGTGTTATTTGGATTACTCCAATCACGAGGCTTGGCGCTGTTCCATGCCTTCTGGGCATTCATTGGTTTTGCCGGCCCAATGGGGCTGGATTTCAAGAATCCAGTTGTTGACGGTTGGAAGTCGGTATCTTGGACAATAGTAGGGGTAATAAAGATAAGCAAATTATCCTTATCGAGCGACTTGCTTTCAGACCGGAAGGCATAGCCAAGTATCGGAATATCACCCATGAACGGCACTTTGGTGTAACCATTCTTGGTGTCGTCCTTAATAAAGCCGCCCATGACGAGCGTGTTTGAATTTGGGATCAAGACTTGGGTGTCCACCCTGCGAAAATCATACTCATCGGCTTGGCTGACTTGACCGGCGATGGTTTTAGTGACAGTGTCAAACACATCAGAGACCTCCGGCGCGACGTTAAGCCGGATGTAATCGTTTGCGGAAATGTGCGGTGTGACATTCAGAATCGTTCCGAGATTGGTGTATGTGACCTGCGAACCGCCGGGTGAACCCTGCGTGCCGGCGGTGTTATTGAAAATAGGGACGGCACGCGTGACTTCAATATGTGCGGTTTCATTGTCCAGCGTTACAACCCGCGGTGTGGCGATGACTTGCGCGTCAGCATCTTGATTGAGGAATGAGATCACGGCGCTAACACCGTCGGCATTGAGAAAAGCCGTTGCTGGATTAAAACCGTGAGCAGTATCAAGCAATAGCCCTGGATTTCCCAAGGTGTTGTTGGCACCATAAGTAATTGTGTTTATAATGCCATTTGTCACAATAGAAGTACCATTAAAACCAAGTGACGGTGTCTGGGCCACAGTCTGCGAGTAAGGTTGACCTGACTGTCCACCAAGAACATTGTTCCCAAACCCAACATGCTGTGCCGCAAGTGTGCTTGACCAATCAATTCCCTTGGAGGTGCTGGGTGAGCTGGATAATTCAATCAAGCGCGTCTCAATCAAAACCTGTTTGGTGGGTTTATCAAGTTCATCAATGAGTGTGTCAACGGCCGTCTGTTCTCTATCGGTTGCCACGACAACCAACTGGCTGGTGCGGTTGTCCGCCACCACTTTGCTGCGTTTGTCCGTGAATGTGTTCTCAATAGCCACTTCCATGTTTGAAACGCTTGTGTATTTCAATTGAACAACCCGCGTAATCAGCGGCGGAAGCGCGCCGGGTTCCCTGATAGTGATTCGACCGATTTTAGTTTTTGGGTCTTGAATTAATTCGAGATCATAATTGTCGAGCAATGCGAGGAGCGCCTGTTCAGCGGTCACATTTTCCCAACGGATGGATAAGGTCGGTTCAGGTATGGCCTGACCTTTTTCGTCGGGCTGACCATAGTTGATTTTCGGATCCAAAAGATAATTGATGTTCGCCTGACGCGCCAAATTTTCAATGGCCGTAGTGATCGGCACATCTTGAAATTGAATCAACGGGATGGTCGCAACCGGGGCTACCGCCGCGTTGGTGGTCGTTTCCGTGCTCGTCACTTCGGTGGTCGTGGCATTGGTTTCCGAAACGCCGGACGGTTCGTTGGGGGCAGTCGTCACTTCGTTGCTGACAACGGTGGTGACATTGCTGCTGACAGTGGTCACAGTCACGTTGGTATTTTCCGGCGGCGTGACGGCCTCAACAACCTGATTGGTTGTGCTGGCGTCAGTGTCAGACGTGGCGGCCACGTTCGTTTGAACCGGCGACGCCGGCTCAAAAAGTGAATTAGAGTTTTGGGCAAAGGCCAAGTGAGTCAGCGCAAGCCCCAAGGTTATCGCAACGACATTTTTTTTTGCTTTCATGTTATGTACCTGTTTTTTTAATCCGATTTGTTTTTGTTTAAACTTCAACAGCTTGAACCGACTTTACATTGATGCAGTGAAGGCAAAAATCATGCCAAGACATTTTC
The DNA here is from genome assembly GCA_963746345.1 of uncultured Verrucomicrobiae bacterium. Taxonomy (GTDB): domain Bacteria; phylum Verrucomicrobiota; class Verrucomicrobiia; order Limisphaerales; family UBA11358; genus UBA11358. The sequence goes on along the minus strand of CAVVAN010000003.1, from coordinate 627,471 downwards.
TTTCGCAATAAAGCCGGTTGTATGAGCTTATTTTGCAGGGAAATTATAAAATTGGTGCAGACTGTCCAATTTCCCGATAGTGCGAGGATAAACAGGCAAGAGCGATTAGCGCGGCAGGGATAGTTCCACGCGCTGACCGTCTGCTTCAAGGATGGCCGAACTCGGTTTGATTTCGATGCAACGGACATGAATTCGCCCTTCGAGCGTGATGACGTCGCCCTCATCCCCTGCTGCGAATGTATGATTGTTGACAATCACAAGACGATACGGCGGGTTGCCTGAAATGCCCTTCAATTCGAGAGAACTGACGGCGGCTGAATGGTGATGTGCGACTGTTGCCTCGGCATAAGGTCTGGTTGAATTTGGGAAAAAAGGATCGCAGCCTTCCTGCGGTTTGCTGGGCATGATAAATACAGATTTGGGTGCCTCCGTCGGCACGGAATTGGTGTTGGTGTCCGCTGCTGACAACCATTCACCCGTGCTCGCAAGCAGAAGCAAGCCGACAGTCGCTTTTGAAATCAATGGGATGAGCGGTTTCATTTTTGCTAGGAGGAATTGGATTTTATCAAGGCAATAATGTCTATTCTAAAGGAAAGTTTTTCGGTGCTTCCTTGGGGACCCGCCGGAACCGGATCCATCGTGAGGTTCACGATGCGAATATGGGGAAACGTGTTTTCAAAAGCGGCGATGAATTTGCCAAAGTCGTGATAATACGTCGTGCCGTTGACGGTGAATTTTACCTGTTTGTAGGGAAAATTCGGCAGCAAATCCACATCACCCATTTCCGGCTGTCCAATTTCGGGAATGTCCACTTGATAAGGAACTTTAAAGCGACGGATTGTGTCATAAGTCCACGAATAAATATCGCCGGAAGCCATGTCCTCTTCCTCATGAGACAAGGCATTAGTCACTGCGCTCAATTCCGTTTCCGTAGTATCGGTGTGCTTGATGGTGTCATTGATCTGCTGAAGTTTGTTTTGAGCATCTCTCACATTCGCATGGATTTTTGAAAGAGTCTGAAGCTGGGGATGAATGAGGCTGAAACCAATCAACACCAACACCGCAACGGTGATGATCGTCACAAGCAGCAACTGGTTGCGTTTTTCTTTGGACATATTTATCGGTGAGTGTATGCGGGATAATGACATTCGACTGTGAACGAGACAAACGGTTTGCCATCAGGACCGGATTGCGGAGCAGACAGGCTTGTCAAAAGGACGCCGTTGGTCGGATCCAACATCATTTTGAAATAGGATTGATTGGCGATGGCATCCTTGAATTTATTGACCTGATCACCCGGGTTCGCACTGGAATCCTGGGCATCAAGAGCAATCACGACGTTTTCAGTGACGGTCGCCGGCTTTTTCGGTCTGGCAACGCTGTCATCTGCCGAGGCAGCCGTTTCTTTTGTGAACTGATAGGATTGTTGCACCCGCAAGCGAGTCAACGCCACTCCGTCCACGGTGGATTGTTGGAGTGCGTTGAGCAGGTTGCCTTGGAGAAAACGATTGGCGCTCAAATTTAGCAACGCCGCTAATTTCGTTTTTGCCGCGTTGATTTCTTTTTGCTCCGACTGCACGCGCTGCGACCCATTGGAACGGTCGGAAATTTGCGCCTGGACTTGGGCCAAGTCTCTATTTGCAAGCATGACTTTGAGTTGCAACCAACTGCTCGCCGCCAGCGCCAGCGCCACCACCAGTGCGCCGACATAAGCGAACCGCTTCACCGGATCCCGCCGCCGCAAATTTTCAGCGGCTTGGGTCTCGGCAAGTAAATTGATGCGTATGGGCATAAATTATTTTCTCTTAAAAGGCGGACAATGCAGCGCCAATCGCCACTGCCAGTTGCGGGCCGACGTATTCAACTTCCGCCGCCTGCTGTCCCGGCAATGCCAGTTGGAGCGGAGCCGTTGGATTCCACGTCTTGCAATCCACGCCCAGTTCGACGCGCAGTGTTTGCACAATCAGTTCCGACCGCGCTGAACCGCCGCTGACGTAAATCTGTGTCACCGGCCTGTCCTGCTGATGTTCAAAGAAATCGAGCGATGCCCGCAGTTCGCGGCCCAGCGGCGTAACCTGTGTTTCAATCAACGATTGCGCTTCAGGTGCCAAACCCACTTTGATGCCTTCGGCCTCGGCGTAAGTGATGTTCATTGCCTCGGCGAGTCCCGCCGTAAAATTGTCGCCGCCAATGTTCACTATGCGACTCAATACCAATTCTCCCTGGTCCACCACGCAAATTGAAGAATGTTTGAAGCCGATGTCCACCAGCGCGAGAGATTCGCTTGCGAATAATTCCGGCTGCGCCAGTTCCAATGCGTTCATCGGGCAAATCAATCCGGGGACAATGTAGTCGCCGATCAATCCCGCATCCTTGATTGCCTTGTAAAAATCGCCAATCAACTGTTGCCGCGCCCCCGCAGCCAGCACTTTTAATTTGGGAATGGAACCGGGCTTGATTGTTTCAGCCGTTTTGTTGGAACCCTGCCTCGGCGGAAAAATATGACAGTCAAAAAAATGATTCGGCAACTCCTGCTGTAAGTAACCTTTTGTGTTGTTTTTCAACACCAGCCGCATTTCTTCCACCGGAATCTGCGGCAATTCCACCAGCCGCACCACGGCGTCATCCAAGCCCACGGCCAGCGTGACCTGCCGGGATTTGGTGTCCAATGCGCGAACCACTGCCTTCAAATGTTCGGCGAGCATTTCGGCGGAAATCGTTTTTTCATAAACCGGCGTGTCTAGCAACGCATAACGCAGCAACGCCAGCGTTTCGCCGCGCCGTTCCAAAAGCACAGCCTTGGTCGTGCGGCTGCCTAAATCCACCGCCAGCACCTGGCCTCGTTTTTTTCTTGAGTCTGCGTTCAAAAATGGCAGCGCCATGTGTGTTCCTTATCTTGTTACAATTTTCGATGCAAGCAGCAATTCGTGCTATAAATGTTTCGCTTATTCAGCAAACGCCGCGCCAAACGAACTGGAGGATGGAAAAAATAATTGTCAGAGCCGTCATTGTCCCAACCCAAGCCGCTGTGTCTTGAAAATTGGCGCGCGAATGGCCGATGCGAGCGGCGAACGCAAAATTTTATCAATTCGCGTGCCATCGGCGTTTGGTTTGCAATAAACTCCGCGCAAAATTAACTTGCAAAATTGATGACACAAAACAGCCAGAACGAAATGGCGGCGCGACCCAAATCCGGTCTGCGCGGTTTTTGGTGCCTTTTCGTCACGCAATTCCAAGGTGCATTCAGCGACAACGTCCTGAAAAACCTCGTCGTCTTCATGATTCTCGGCCTGAACGTCTCGTTGGCCGAACAGCACAAAATAGGCGAACTCGTCGGCGCGCTCTTCTCGCTGCCGTTCATTTTATTTTCAATGGCCGGCGGCGTTCTCGCCGACCGCTTCAGCAAGCGCACGATTTCCATCAGCGTGAAAATTTTTGAAATCTTCGTCATGCTGTTCGTCCTAGCCGGATTTTATCTGAATCAAATGCCGATGCTGCTCGCCACCGTTTTTCTCATGGGCATGCACAGCGCATTTTTCGGCCCGTCAAAATACGGCCTGCTGCCGGAATTGCTGCCGGAGAAGAAATTATCGTGGGGCAACGGCTTGCTCGAACTCGGCACGTTCACCGCGATCATTTTTGGAACCGTCGCCGCGGCGTTCTTCGCCAAAAAATTTCACGGCGAACAATTTGTATCGGGAATCATTTTAATCATGCTCGCAATTTTCGGTTTAACGACCAGCCTCGGTATTTCGCGCGTGCCGCCCGCCGACCCTTCGCGAAAATTCCGCGACGATCTCATCGGCCAAATTTTTGAACAGCTTCGTGCCATCCGCAAAGACCGTCCGCTCGTGCTCGCTTTTCTCGGCAACACTTATTTTAATTTCCTCGGTGCGCTGCTGATGCTCAATCTGTTTTTCTTCGGCGCGAATGTTCTGCACGTTGACGAAACGAAAATCGGAATCCTCAACGTCGCGCTCGCGCTCGGAATCGGTTTGGGCAGCGCTGCGGCGGGCTATTTGTCTGGCGGAAAAATCGAATACGGCCTTGTGCCGCTGGGCGCGTTCGGGCTTTCCATTTTTTCCGCGCTGCTGGCGTCGCCGCAATTTTCACTTCGCGGCGATTTGGTTTTGCTGGCGCTGCTCGGATTTTTCGGCGGCTTTTTCATCGTGCCGGTTTCGGCGTTGCTGCAGCACCGTCCCGACAAGACCAAAAAAGGTGAAATGCTTGCGACGGCAAATCTGCTTTCGTTCGTCGGTGTGTTTCTAGCGTCCGGCGCATATTATTTATTGGCGGACGTTTTCAATCTGTCGCCGCGCGCGATTTTTCTCGTCGGTGGAATTCTGACTTTCGTCGGCGCGATTTATGTTTTGATTCTTTTGCCAGATGCGTTGATCCGATTTATTCTTTGGCTTTTTACGCGGACGATTTATCGCATCCGCATCGAAGGTCGCGACAACATTCCCGAACGCGGCGGCGCGCTCTTCGTTTGCAATCATGTCTCGTTCGTGGACGCGCCGCTGCTCATGGCCGCGACCGACCGAAAAATCCATTTCATCATGGACAAAAGTTATTACGAATTGTGGTGGATCAAACCGTTTGGCGGAATTCTCGGACTGATTCCAATCGCGTCGAATTTAGGCCCGCGTGAATTGATTCAATCGCTTCACACGGCCAGCGACACGATTCGCGCCGGAGAAGTCGTCTGCATTTTTGCCGAGGGACAGATCACGCGCACCGGCGAACTGAATGAATTTCATCGCGGCTCCGAGCGCATCATGAAAAATGTGGCGGCGCCGATTGTGCCGATTGCGTTGGTTGGCGTTTGGGGAAGCATTTTCAGTTTTGAGCGCGACAAATTTTTCTGGAAATGGCCGCATCACATTTTTTATCCCGTGACGATTCGTTTTGGAAAACCTTTGCCGCCAGATTCAACGTCCGAACAAATTCAAGAGGCCGTGAGCGGATTGTTAAATGCCAATTAAATTTTCCCGCGCGCGTTTCTCAATTCTGCGATCAAATCTTCCACGACCCAATTTGACCGCGCGGCTTGCAACGCATCCGCCGCCGCGCCATGTTGCCAGACGGCGTAACGAATCGTTTTGCCCACATCCGCTTGCAAGGCTGGTTGCGCCAGCAAGCCCGCGAGAAAACCGCCAAGCACATCGCCGCTGCCGCCTTGCGCCAGATGCGGGTTGCCGGACGGATTCGCAAAAATTTCTCCTTCGCTGCGGCCAATGAGGGTTTGATGCCCCTTCAACACAACCCAGCAATTGCCAAATCGTCGCGAAATTTCGCGCAACGCCTCCGCCCGATTCGCCTGCACTTTTTCCGCCGTCGTGTCGAGCATCCGCGCCGCCTCGCCGGGATGCGGCGTGACCACGCGAATCAAATTTTTTGCCAGCGTATGCGCCACAAGCCAGTCCAGCGCGCTCGCATCCACGATCAGCGGCAGCTTCAAATCGCGCCAGAGCCGGCGAATAATTATTTTCATTTCGTCCTCCAGATTCGGCGCGGCCAGGCCGGGACCGATCAACATTGCGCTCGCCGATTCGGGCAATTCCATTTTCGGCGTACACAAATTCACCATGACAGCCTGCAATTGCGTCGCGACGGCGTGATAAATATTTTCCTGCGTGAACAATGTGACGAGTCCGGGCTGGGCGCGTTGCGCGGCGCGAGCGCATAAAACTCCCGCGCCGTGAAAACCAAAACTGCCCGCGACAATCGCCAGGTGTCCGAACGAACCTTTGTGACCGGCGACGGCGCGCTCTGGTGGAAAATTTTCAAAATCTTCCGGCAAAATCCACTGCAATTCTGTTTTGTGCGGACAAGGAATCAGTCCGACGTCTTCCGCGACTTCTAGCTGTCCGACAAATGACCACGCATTTTGCGCGAGCAAACCAATTTTCGGCGCGCCAATAGTCAACGTGATTGTCGCTTCAATCGCTGCGCCAAAAATTTCGCCGGTGTTGGCGTTCAAACCGGACGGCACATCCACAGCGAGAACGGGAATTTTCGATTCATTGACCGTCACGATGAATTTTTTCCAGTCGTCATCGAGTGGGCGGTTCAAGCCGATGCCGAACAAACCGTCAACGATGAGTGCGGGCTTTTGTTGCAACAATTCTTGCAGTTTCGGCAAATCGCTTTCCGGCAAAGTAATGTCGAGTATTTCGACTTTGCGCTCGCCCAGAAATTCCTGTGCGGCGCGGGCGTCGTTTCCGTTGTTGCCTTTGCCAGCGAGAATCAAAATCAAGTCGCCGGAGCGGGCGAGTTTGCGCGCGCGCTTGGCGATTTTTTTTCCGACGCGCCGGATGACTTCGGCTTCGGTCTGGCCGGTCGCCCAAGTGGCATTTTCCCACTCGCGCATTTGTGCGATGTTGATGATCGAAATCGGCATGGCACAAGCGTGGCAAAAAATTCGTTGGGATAAAAGTAGAATTGGCCGCTGCGGTCGTCAAATTTTGGACTGCAAAATAATTTTCGCAAAAAGTTTTTGACACTTTTCCTTATTTGCATCAATTTATCCGCATCCGTTGATTTGACGGACTCATGACGAGTGGTCGAGGGACTGGCCCGATGACACCACGGCAACCGATTGAACTTTGGTTTCAATGTCAGGTGCCAATTCCAGCTCAAGCATCATTAGCTTGGGAAAAATGAGAAGAGCGCAACCGTTTTGTCGCCCCTTCTCCTCGTGAGTCGGGGCTTTTTTGTTGTCAGAAGCAAATCAGCCACCGAGACACAGAGCGTACAGAGATAAAAATTCAAATTCGGCTCTGTGTTCTCAGTGCCTCGTGGCAAATACAATTGAAAAATATTTTATGAGTGAAAAGCATCAAGGTTTCATGAAGGCGCTCAAGTGCCGCGAATGCGGGCGCGAATATCCGCTCGACAGCCACGCACGTCTGCGAATTCGACTTCGGCCCGCTCGAAGTCGCCTACGACTACGACCGCATCAAAAAATCTCTGACGCGCGAAGCCATCGCAGTCGCGCCCGAAAACCATGTGGCGTTACCGCGAACTGCTGCCCATCGCCGGCGAGCCCACCGTCGGCCCGCACGTCGGCTTCACGCCGCTCGTCAAGGCCGACCGCCTCGCGAAAACGCTCGGCATCCGCGAACTTTGGGTCAAGAACGACGCCGTCAATTATCCCGACGCTCTCGTTCAAGGACCGCGTCGTCAGCGTCGCGTTGAGCCGCGCGAAGGAACTGGGTTTTGAGACCGTCGCCTGCGCGTCCACGGGCAATCTGGCGAACTCCGTCGCCGCCAATGCCGCGAGCGCGGGATTGAAATCCTACGTCTTCATTCCGTCCGATCTGGAGCAGGGCAAAATTTTGAACTCGCTCATCTACGGCGCGAACGTCATCGGCATCAAAGGCCATTACGACGAGGTGAACCGCCTCTGCGCCGAGATCGCGGGCAAATTCGGCTGGGCGTTTGTGAACGTCAACATGCGGCCCTATTACGCCGAAGGTTCCAAGAGCATGGCGTATGAAATCGCCGAGCAACTCGGCTGGCGCGCTGCCGCAGCACACGGTCGTGCCGATGGCGTCCGGCTCGCTGCTGACCAAAATCCACAAGGGCTACCAGGAATTTGTGAAGCTCGGCCTCGTCGCGAATTCCGAGACGCACATCCACGGCGCGCAGGCCACGGGCTGTTCGCCGATTTCCGCCGCGCAAAAGGCCGGACTCGATTTCTTCAAACCGGTCAAGCCCGACACGATTGCGAAATCGCTCGCCATCGGCACGCCGGCCGACGGTTTTTACGCGCTCAAAGTGATGCGCGAAACCAGCGCCGCGGCCGAGGACGTGACCGACGACGAAATCCGCGACGCGATCAAACTGCTCGCCGAGACGGAAGGCATTTTTGCCGAGACCGCCGGCGGCGTGACCGTGGGCGTGGCGAAGAAACTCATTGCGTCCGGGAAAATTCCGCGCGATGATTCCGCCGTCATCTGCGTCACCGGCAACGGATTGAAGACGCTCGACGCCGTGCAAGGTCACGTCGGCAAACCGCGCGAAATCAAGCCGAGCCTGCGCGAATTCGAGGCGCTGCTGGCGCATGAAGAAAAAGTGAATGCGTAAAATAACCTTGGGAAATTGTGGCAACTCAACGCTATCGCATCGAATACTCGGCAGACGCACTCGAAGATTTGCGCTCGCTTCCGAAACGTGAAGCGGATCAAATTCTCCGCAAAGTTCTGCGGCTTGAAAACGGATTGCACGGCAACATCAAGCGGCTGCAAAACGCTGATGTTGGTTTTCGGTTGCGAATGGGCGATTATCGGGTTTTATTTGATGTGATTGGTGATAAAATTTTGGTTCAAAAAGTTGGCAATCGAAAAGATGTTTATGAGTAACGCTATTGCAGAAAAACCTGTCGCGAAAAATCCGCGAAAAAATGTAATCAGTCAAATCTCCGCGCTGCGCGAGCAAATGGAAGATTTGAATGATTATCTTGATTTGCTGGAAGCCCGCGTTCGCAACAAAGGCAAACGCACTTACTCGACGGACGAAGTGCGCAAACAGCTTGGACTGGCTTAAATGATTTTTTCATTTGGTCAATCTGAACGAGAACGCGTCGAAGTTAATGTGCTTCGTTACGAGCGTGCTCCCATCGGCGATTATTATGACGACAATTGGTTAAGGATTGAAATCCATGTCCAAGCTGGCGGATTTGAAGGAAAAGTGAATGCAGCAATTCTTACAGAAGATTTGGAAAGATTTTTGTCACAGCTTCGTCCGCTTTATAAAACATTAACTGGTTCAGCAAAATTTGGGACGATGGAAAACCAGTTGGATTTGAAATTAGTAGGAGATGGAAAAGGCCATATCGAATTGCAAGGCGAAGTTGCAGAACATCCTGCAATGGGCAGCAGACTTCATTTCACTTTGCAGTTTGATCAATCACAACTGCGAGCATCAATCAGCGAACTTGAAAAAGTTGCATTAGAATTTCCCGTGCGCGGTTCATCCGCGAAGAAAAATTAAAATTTAATTTATGCCAAAAAAAGTCCGCATCCCCACGCCGCTCCGCAAGTTGACCAACAACGAGGAGCTGGTCGAAATCAACGCCGCCACCATCGGCGAGGCGCTCGTCGAATTGCAGACGCGCTTCCCCGGCATCCAGGAACGTCTCGTGGATGAAAAAGGCGAGGTGCGCCGCTTCGTCAACGTCTATGTCAACGAGGAGGACATCCGCTTCCTCAAAAACCGCGAGACGCCGCTCAAAGACGGCGACGAAATCAGCATCATCCCCGCCATCGCCGGAGGCTAAAATTTTATGGCCAAGAAAAAAACTTCCGCGACAAAATCGAATTCGCCCACACAACAACGGCTTGTGGCTGATGTATCCGCCCAAGCTCATCAAGAAGCCGTTCATCTGGGAAGTCGGCCACAAATTCAAAGTCGTCACGAACATCCGCCAGGCCAGCGTGACCGATGAAATCGGCATCGTCTGCCTGGAACTCGACGGCAAACGCGACGAAGTGAAAGCCGCGATCAAATGGCTGGAGAAGCAGGGCGTGAGCGTCGAGCCGGTGGAAATCAATGTGATTGAGAGTTGAAAGTTTGCTGTCGGACAAACAAAAACGGCGCGAAGAAATTTCTTCGCGCCGTTTTGTTTCAATTGAAAAATTATCTGTGCCGGCGTTTGACTTTGAGTTGCGCCAGCGAATGCGCGAGCGCGGCGCTGACCGATGGCGGCTTCTTCGTCGGTCAATTTTTCCGCCAGACGCGCTTCGGCGCGTTGACGGGCTTCCTCGGCCTTCGCTTCGTCAATGTTTTCGGCGCGAATCGCCATGTCGGTGAGAATGGCAACGCGTTCGCCGGTGACCTGCACAAAGCCGTCGCCGACGGCGAGGAAAATGTTCTCGCCGCCTTTTTTGACATGGATTTCGCCCGCGACCAGCTGCGTCATCAAGCGGCATGTGCTGCGGCAGGATGCCCATCTCGCCTTCGACTGCCGGTGAGCGTGACCATGTCCACGTCCTCGGAGAAGGTTTTCGCCTCCGGCGTGACGATTTCGAGTTTGATCGTGGCCATTTTATTTTATCGGTGAGGCGTAGAGTTTTTGAACTGCTTTGCGCCTCGGCGGTTCAATTAAGCTTTCTTTGATTTCGTCAATGCCGCCCTTCATGTAGAAATTCTGTTCGGCCACGTCGTCGTGCTTGCCTTCGAGAATTTCCTTGAAGGCGCGGACGGTTTCCGCGACGGGAACCTGCTTGCCTTCGCGGCCGGTGAAGACCTGCGCGACGGTGAACGGCTGGCTCAGGAAGCGCTGGATTTTGCGCGCGCGGAACACGGTCAGTCTTGTCCTCGGGCGAAAGTTCGTCCATGCCGAGAATCGCGATGATGTCCTGCAAATCCTTGTAGCGCTGCAGCACTTTCTGCACGCCGCGCGCGACGTCGTAATGTTCCTGGCCGACGATTTCCGGCGCGAGCGCGCGGGAATTGGAGGCGAGCGGATCCACGGCGGGGAAAATGCCCAGTTCGGCGATGGAGCGTTCCAGCACGATGGTCGCGTCCAAGTGCGCGAACGTGGTGGCGGGCGCGGGGTCGGTCAAGTCGTCCGCCGGCACGTAGACGGCCTGGAAGGAGGTGATGGAACCTTTCTTGGTCGAGGTGATGCGTTCCTGCAAGTCGCCCATTTCGGCGGCGAGCGTCGGCTGGTAACCGACGGCGCTGCGGCGTGCGGCCGAGCAGCGCGGACACTTCGGAACCGGCCTGCGAGAAACGGAAAATGTTGTCGATGAACAGGAGCACGTCCTGGTTCTTTTCGTCGCGGAAATATTCCGTCACGGCGAGCGCGGACAGCGCCACGCGCAGACGCGCGCCGGGCGGTTCGTTCATCTGGCCGTAGACCAGGCCGATTTTGGAACCGGGCTCGATGATCGGCAAACCGTTCTCGCCGATTTTCGGATGACCTTTCTCGTCCTTCTCGACCTTGATGACGCCGGCCTCGATCATTTCGTTGTAAAGATCGTTGCCTTCGCGCGTGCGTTCGCCGACGCCGGCGAACATGGAAATACCGCCGTGCAGTTTGGCGATGTTGTTGATCAGTTCCATGATGACGACGGTCTTGCCGACGCCGGCGCCGCCGAACGCGCCGACTTTGCCGCCCTTCAAGAACGGGCAGATCAAATCAATGACCTTGATGCCGGTCGTCAAAACCTGCGGGCTGGTGGACTGATCCACGAGCGGCGGGGCGGCGCGATGGATGGGCAGATATTTGTCGGCCTTGACCGGGCCCTGCTCGTCCACGGGATCGCCGGTGACGTTGAACACGCGGCCCATGACGGCTTCGCCGACGGGCATGGAGATGGGCGCGCCGGTGTCGGTGACTTCGTAGCCGCGCTTGAGGCCTTCGGTGGTGCTCATGGCGACGGCGCGCACCCAGTTGTCGCCGAGGTGCTGCTGCACTTCGAGCGTCAGCTTGACGGGCTGGCCCTGCACGGTGAAATTCACCGTCAGCGCGTTGTAAATGGCGGGAAGCTGGCCGGAGAATTCCACGTCCACGACCGGGCCGATGATTTGAACGATTTTGCCTTTGTTCATAAAATTTTAATTTCAACCCACCGCCATCTGGGCGGTGGTGATTTCCAGCAATTCCTTGGTGATGTTCGCCTGGCGCAGCTTGTTGTATTCGAGCGTCAGGTCCTTGATGATTTGCTTGGCGTTGTCCGTCGCGTTTTTCATCGCGACCATGCGCGCGCTGTGCTCGCTGGCCTTGGCTTCGAGCAGAATCTGGTACATCTGAAAATTCAAGCTGTGCGGCAGCAATGCGCCCAACACGGTTTCTTCGTCCGGCTCGAATTCAAACAAATCCGTCGTGTGCCGCCGGCTTGCAATTCCGGCTGCCGGCGCGCCGATGCCCGACTGTGACGGCCTGGATTTTTCCGACCGGCAAAAACGGAATCGTCTTCGGCTGCTGCACCAGCGTCGAAACGAATTGCGTGTACAAAATGTCCACCGCGTCCACTTCGCCCTTCAAAAACAAATCCTGCGCGAATTTGGAAATGGCCCGCGCCTCGGCAAATGTCGGCGTGTCCTTGTAAGTGAATTCCGCCGCCAGCTGCCGTTTGGTGCGCGCGATGAATTGCGACGCCTTTCTTGCCCGGCGGAAATGAACACCGTCGTGTTCTTGTCGAACTTCGCCGCCTCGCGCATCAAATTGCTGTTCAACCCGCCGCACAAGCCCCGGTCCGTGCTGACGACGATGACCGCGCGTTTTTTCACCTCGCGCTTTTCCATCAGCGGATGTTCAAATCGCCGCGATGCGCGGCGCGGCCTCGCGCCAGCATCTGCGTTCATCAAGTCCGCATACGGACGCCCGACGAGCGCGGCCTGCTGCGCCTTGCGCATCTTGGCCGCCGCCACCATCTGCATCGCCTTGGTGATCTGGGCGGTGTTCTTGACCGACTTGATGCGCCGGCGTATGTCGCGTGTGCTGGGCATGAAAACTTAATGATACGATCTGCTTGAATTCCGTGACCGCCGCCTTCAACTCCGCCGCGAGCGCGTCGCTGATGGCTTTTTCGTTGCGGATTTTCGTCAGCAACTCCGCTTTGCGCGTGGCGAGATAATCCGTGAGCTTGGCCTGGAAATCCTTGATCTTGTCCACGGGCACGTCGTCCAAGAAATTGTTCTGCACGGTCCACAGCACCGCCGCCTGCACTTCGACGGGCATCGGGTTGTATTGCGGTCTGCTTGAAAATTCGACGATGCGCTTGCCGCGTTCGAGCATGCGCCTGCGTCTTGGCGTCGAGGTCGGAACCGAACTGCGCGAACGCCGCCAGTTCGCGGAACTGCGCGAGATCGCCCTTGATCCGGCCGGCGACCTGTTTCATCGCCTTGATCTGCGCGGCGGAACCGACGCGCGAAACGGACAAGACCGACCGAAACGGCGGGGCGAATGCCCTGGTAGAACAAATCGGTTTCCAGATAAATCTGGCCGTCCGTGATCGAAATGACGTTCGTCGGAATGTAGGCCGAAACGTCGCCCGCCTGCGTTTCGATGATCGGCAGCGCGGTGAGCGAACCGTTGCCGTATTTTTCCGACACGCGCGCGCTGCGTTCGAGCAGGCGGCTGTGCAGATAAAACACGTCGCCCGGATACGCTTCGCGGCCGGAGGGACGCTTCAAGATCAGCGACACCTGGCGATACGCGACGGCGTGCTTGGAAAGATCGTCGTAAATGATCAGCGCGTCCATGCCGTTGTCCATGAACCATTCGCCCATGGCCGCGCCGGCGAACGGCGCGAGATATTGGTTGGTGGCGGAATCGGAAGCCGCCGCGCACGACGACGATCGTGTAAGGCATCGCGCCGGCTTCTTCCAGAACGCCGATGACGCGCGCGACGTTGGATTGCTTCTGGCCGATGGCGACGTAAATGCTGTAGAGGGGACGGAAATCCTTGTCGCCGGCGGCTTCGGCCGCCTTGTTGATGCGCGCCTGGTTGATCATCGTGTCCACGCCGATGGTGGTCTTGCCCGTGCGAACGGTCGCCGATGATCAATTCGCGCTGGCCGCGGCCGATCGGAATCATCGCGTCAATCGCCATGATGCCGGTCTGCACCGGCTGGCTGACGGATTTGCGCCTGATGATGCCGGGCGCGATTTTTTCCACCGGATAAAAAGCGTCGCTCTTGATCGGGCCCTTGCCGTCGAGCGGCTGGCCGAGCGCGTTGACCACGCGGCCGAGCAAGCCTTTGCCGACCGGCACCTGCAACAGTTTGCCGGTGGTGCGGACTTCCTGGCCTTCCTTGATGCTCGGTGTAATCGCCGAGAATGATCGCGCCGACTTCGGTTTCTTCGAGGTTCAGCGCGAGGCCGGTGACGCCGTTGCCGAAATCCAGCATCTCGTTGAGCATCGTGTCGGTCAGGCCCTCGATCTTGGCCACGCCGTCGCCGATTTCGCGGACGATGCCGACGTTTTGTTTTGCCGTCGCGGTCTTCGCGCCGCTGATTTGCGCTTCAATTTCCTGTAATAAGTTGCTCATATTTTTAATTGCCACCGAGTTCAGTTAAAAAGAAATTTTTCTCTGTGCGTCTGTTCTTGCTAAAACTTTCTTCAAGTTTCTGCAACCGCATTTTCACGCTGCCGTCGTAAAGGTCGCTGCCGACCTGGATCCGCAAGCCGCCGATGAGCGCCGGATTCTGGCGAACGAAATGCTCACGCCCGCGCCATATTTCTTTTTGATCTCGCCTGTCACTTCCGCCTGCAAATCGGCGGGCAACGGCACCGCGCTTTCGACGCGCGCCGCGTGCTGCTCCAAGTCCATTTTCACCAGACGGTGCAGCCGCGACAAAATTTCGACGTAGCCGCGCGGCTTTTTTTCGCGCCAACAATGTGACCGCCTGCCGGACGCGGTTTTCGTCCAGCAAACCATTGACGTGGCAACTGCGGAACAGTTGCCGGGCGTCGCGCTGTGCTTGTTTGGAAATTTTCATTTTGCTTTCGGCAGATGGCTGGTCTTCCGCAGATTATAATTCGAGATGCCAACACGGCATCTGCGCAATCTGCGATAAATTCCGGTTAAAATTATGCCGCCAATTGTTTTTCGGTTTCTTCCGCGAGACGTTGTTGGTCGTCCGCCGTGAGAATTTTGCCGGTGACGGTCGCGGTCGTCTGCACGACGAGCCGTCCGACTTCGCGTTTCAACTGTCGCGAGCATTTGCGCGCGTTCCTGCGCGGCGGCTTCGCGCGCCTTGGTGACGATTTGCTCCGCGGCGGCAATCGCCTTTTGCGTTTCCGTTTCGCGCACGCGGGCGGCGGCCTGGCGCGCGTCGTCAATCAGCTTGTTCGCCTTGTCGCCGGCGTCGGCCAGAATTTTCTGGCGTTCGGCTTCGGTTCGCGCAACGTCGCCTTTGATTTTTTCCGCGTTGGCGAGCGCTTTCGGCGATTTTCTCGCGCCGCGCCTGCAGCATGGCGAAAATCGGCCCGTAGGCAAATTTCCACAGCACGAAGAAGACGATGGAAAAGCTGATCGTCTGCGCGACCAGCGATTCTCCAGTCAATTCCAAGTTCGCTCATAAGCCGGATTGGATTATTTTAGACGACGAGCCACGCGATGACCGCCCAGCCTTCGGCGAGCGCCATGCCGACGAACATGAACAGTCAAGATTTTGCCGAACATGCCGGGATTGCGGCTCATGGCGATGACGCGCCGGCGGTGGCGATACCGATGCCGATGGACGCGCCGGCCAGCCAGGCCAGTCTTGACGTCGGACTGAACGACGGAATTTGCTATATCTGCGAGCATCATATTTTTTCTTTCTGTTTGTTTTTGTTGTCGCAACCGCCTTTCTTTTTCAACGCAGCTGCAAATTTATTTTAATGTCAGTGTTCTTCCTGATGCGAGCACAGCGTGCCGACAAACGCCACGACCAGCATCGCAAACACGAACGCCTGCACGACGCAGACGAACGTTTCGTAAAAATAAACCACGAACGTGATGGCACATCGAACCGAACCAGTTTTGAATATGCGATCCCATGTCCAGCATCGTTTCGCCGGCGAAAATATTTCCGTAAAGCCGCATCGCCAGCGCCACCGGCCGCGCGAACACGATCGAAACAATTCCATCACGCCGATGAAAAGGAACAGCAGCAAAAATCAACGGATATACCCATTTATTGGCCTCCATTTTTACGCCGAAAACGTGCTTGGCCAATCCCAACACGCCATTGTAACGCACCGCCCAATAAAGGCTCATCACCAGAAAAATCGCGGCCATCGCCACCGTCAGGTTCGCATCGGTAGTCGGCGGACGGAACAGCGGGCGTGTCACATCTTTGACGGCGAACGGCATCATGCTGTCCTTGTCGGGCGTCCCGTAACCGATGCTGCCGACGCCCGGAATCAAATCCACATAATTGGACATGACGATGAAAATGAAAAACGTCGTCGCAAACGGAAAAACCCATCGCGTGACCGTTCGGATCCAAAATATCGCCCATCAAACTTTCCCAGCCTTCGACGATCATCTCCATGCAAATTTTGCATTCCCGACGGAATTTCCTTGATATTTTTCCAAGTCGTCACGCGCACGACGATCAAAATGACCGCCGCCACAATCCATGAGCAGACCATCGAGTTGGAAACGGGAAGCGAAATCTGCTTCGGCCACCAACTTGCGAAAATCGAAGGCACGCCTTCTTCCAGAGACGGCCCGATATAAAAAAGTGCTGGCGGTTTTTCGGTAGGAAGCGCTTCCGCTTTCGCCGGTTCAGCGGTTTGAGCTGTCGCAGTTGAATCCGCCGTATTTGAAACCGCAGGCGAACCGCCCGCGTTTGTCTGCGAAGGCGATTGCGCCTTGCCGTCACCAAAAAAATGGCGGCGAGAAATGCGAGAACGAAAATAATTTTGCCGACTTGTTTCACTTCAAAATTGTTTCAGACGACACGAATTGCCTTGTAAGACGAACCAATTGTGCTGCCGAGAAAATAAAGTCTGCCTCATCGTGAAAAATTTCACAAGCACTTTTTTGGAAAATTTTGACGCATTATTCCGGCGTTTCGCCAATTTCGCGCAATTTTCGCAAACTCAAAGCATCGTGCCGTTTGGCCAGCCGTTCGCCATTTTCATCCAGCATCAGTTCGCAATGAAAAAATTCCGGCAGCGTCAAACCCAGGGCGCGATAAAGCAAAATCTGCCGCGCGGTGCTGACCAGCAAATCCGCGCCGCGAACAACTTCGGAAATTTCCATTGCCGCATCGTCCACGACGCACGCGAGTTGATACGCGGGAACGTCGTCGTGCCGCCAGACAACGAAATCGCCAAAATCTTTTCCGGCGACAAATTTTTGTTCGCCGAAATTTTCGTCGTGAAAAGAAATTGTTTCGCCGTCGGGAACGCGGAAACGCCAATTGAATTTTTGATTTGAGATTTCAGATTTGCGATTTGATCGGCAAGTGCCGGGATAAATCGGTTCATCGTCCCTCCGCGTGCGGCGCAGTCACGGCTTGCTGAATATCTTTGCGCGAGCAGGTGCAGGGATAAATAAAATTTCCGGCGCGCAATTTTTCCAGCGCGGCGCGATAAAAATTCATCCGCTCGCTTTGATTGTATGGCGCAAATTTTCCGCCAATGTCCGGCCCTTCACTCCATTCAAAACCGAACCAGCGCAAATCTTCGAGCATCGCGGAAACAAATTCCATTTTGAAGCGCGTGGAATCCAAATCTTCATTCCGCAAAATCAATTCACCGCCGTTTTGCCTGGCGCGTTCTTGTGCGACCCAAAAAGTCCGCGCGTGGCCGAGATGCAAATAATCCTGTCGGCGACGGCGCAATTCGGCCTCGGTAGATTTGATTCACGGAAAAGAATTAACCACCAAGGCACCAAGTCACAAAGTTTTCTTTTCTTGGTGTCTTTGTGTCTTGGTGGTTCAAAACAATTCGTTTGGATTTGCCAACAACCATTCTGTCAGGCCGGGCAAAGGTTTGGATAAAACTTTCTGAACCTTGGAAATGTTGAGCGAAGTGTCCAGCGAGCGCGGCGGGCCGGGAAAATCCTTGGCCAAGCCAGATTCAATTACCGCTGTAATTTCCGGCCAGCGTTTGACGAGCAACTTGCCGATTTGATAGCGAGACATTTTTTTCGCGCCGGCGACGTGGTAAATTCCCGCGCAATTTTTCTCCACCAGTTCCCAAACCGCCCGTGCCGTTTCGCCGGCAAAAATCGGCGAGCGAAATTCGTCCGTGAATAATTTCATGCCGGAAGAATTTTGCAGCGACAATTTTAATTGCTCGTTGAAGCCGCGATTGCCCGCGCGTGAAATTCCGCCGTTGATCGAAGTGCGAACGACGAGATGTTTTGGATTTTTCAAAACGATTTGTTCGGCGGCGACTTTGGTTTCTGCGTAGAATGTAATTGGATTCACGCCGTCGGTTTCAACGTAATTTCCTTTGCGTCCGTCAAAAACCAAATCAGTGGAAAAGAAAATGAGCTGAATTTCTGCGGCAAGTTCCGACAAAAATTTTACTGCCTCGATATTTATCTTTTTCGCAAGCGCAGGATTTTTTTGCGCTTCGGAAATGGCTGAAATTGCGGCGCAATGAATGATAAGTTGCGGTTTGTCTTTTTTGAATTCGCGTTTGACCCTTTCAAAGTCGAGCAAATCAAATTGCTCACGCGTGAGAGAGCGCGCGCGCAATTGCGGAGCAAATTTCGGCGCGGTTTGGACGAGATAATTTCCAATCAGCCCGTTCGCGCCGGTAATCCAAACAAGCGATTGTGAATTGAAATCAGTCAACGAGGCGTTTCGTTAAATTTCCATAAGCGTCAATCCGGCGGTCGCGCAGGAACGGCCAGTGCGTGCGCGTCACGTCCACTTTCGCGAGGTCAACGGGCACGATCAAAATTTCTTCCTTGTTCGTGGAGGCTTTGGCGAGAATTTCGCCGGACGTTCCGGCGACGAAACTTTGACCCCAGAATTCAAGGCCATCGCCGCGCACGCCGGAAATTTTTTCGTGGCCGACGCGGTTCGGCACGGCGACGAAGCAGCCGTTGGCGATGGCGTGACTGCGCTGGATCGTTTCCCACGCGTTGTGCTGGCGTTCGCCGTATTCTTTTTTCTCGCTGGGATGCCAGCCGATGGCCGTCGGATAAAAAAGGATTTGCGCGCCTTGCATCGCCGTGAGCCGCGCGGCTTCGGGATACCATTGATCCCAGCAAATCAGCACGCCGATTTTTCCGAACTTCGTCTGCCACGTTTTGAATCCCAGATCGCCGGGCGTGAAATAAAATTTTTCGTAGAACAGCGGGTCGTCGGGAATGTGCATCTTGCGATAGATGCCGAGCAACGAGCCGTCGGCGTCAATGATGGCGGCGGTGTTGTGATAAACGCCGGCGGCGCGTTTCTCAAACAGCGACGCGATGATGACGACCTTGTGTTTCTTTGCGAGTTTGCAGAAAGCGTCAGTGCTCGGGCCGGGAATTTTTTCGGCCAGCTCAAAATTTTTGTGGTCTTCGCTCTGGCAAAAATATTGCGAGCGGAACAATTCCTGCGTGCAGATAATCTGCGCGCCTTTTTTTGCGGCGCGTTCGATGAGCGAAATTGTTTTTTTCAAGTTCGCGTCCGGGTCGGCGGAGCAGGCAGTTTGAATCAACCCGAGTTTAACGACTGGGCGGCGCGTTTCATTTTTTTTGATTTGTTCGCGAAGGCGCGCGGTTTCTTCGAGGATGATGGTTTTGCCGTGCGCATCTTCGATGGCGGCGCGCGGAGTTTCCTGGCCGAAAAGTTCGCGGATGAATTTGCCGAGCGTCTCGTTGGTCGGGCCGTAGCCGCTGTGGTAAATGTAATACTCAAGGTCATACATCAACTGGTCGGCGGTCGCGTAACGGCGCGCGGGGTCGCGCGCGAGGCAATGATGCAGGATGTCATTGAGCTTGTCGTCAATGCGCGGGTCCAGCGCGCGAAAATCGGGAATCGGCTGGGTCATGATGCGCTGGCGCGATTCCTCGGCGGTCTCGCCTTTGAAAATATTTTTGCCGAGCAACAGGTTCGCCAGCACGACGCCGGCGGAAAAAATATCGGAACGTTTGTCGGTGATCTGAAAATCCGCCTGTTCGGGACTCATGTAATCGGCCTTGCCGGCGACGACTTCGCCTTCCTGGTCGGTCAAAAATCCGCGCGCCTTGGCGATGCCGAAATCGGTCAGCTTCACGTCGCCCTCGAACGCGATCATGATGTTTTTGAAACTGACGTCGCGATGGACGATGCCGAGCGGTTTGCCGTCCTTGTCGGTCTTCGCATGCGCGTAGGCCAGCCCGCGGGCAACGCGGCTGGTGATGAAGACGGCGAGTTCCTTCGGCAACGTCTTTTTCTTGTCGGCAAGCTGACGGGTGAATTGCTCCAGATTTACGCCGCGGATCAATTCCATGGCAGATGAAACAGACGCCGTTGGCCTCGCCAAGATGATAAGTCTGGACGATGTTCGTGTGGATCAAGTCGGCGACGAGCTTGGCCTCGCCGATGAAATTCTCGATGAACATCTTCTGGCTCGCGAAATTGGGACGAATGATCTTGATGGCCACGCGCTTGACGAAGTCGCGCGCGCCGTGCTGCTCGGCTTCATAGACGACGCCCATGCCGCCCTCAAAAATTTTGCGGATGATTTCGTAGCGAAATTCGCTCTGGATTGTGAACAGCGGCACAGGCGGATGGTGGAAAATTGGCCGTTGAAGTCAAGCCCCGCTCTTGGCCGCCAAAAGAAAGCCTGAATTTTTTATGTTTTTTTGCTTGCACGATCCTGCGAAGTCCTTTAATTCGAGTCAAGTCACACGACTTTTGTAAACAAACAACAACATAACAACCATCAACTGGAAGGACACCGTTATGGCAAAAGCACTCTCGAAATCACAACTCGTCGCCGCGATCGCTGAAAAGCGGCTCTCTCAAAAAAGCAGGCCGGCGAAATTCTCGACCACCTCGCCGCGCTCGCTTACAAGCACGCGAAGGACACTTTCACGCTGCCCGGCATCGGCAAGCTCGTCCTCAAGGATCGCGCCGCCCGCATGGGTCGCAACCCCAAGACCGGAGAAGCCATCCAGATCAAAGCCAAGCGCGTCGTGAAATTCCGCGTCGCCAAGGCCGCGAAGGACGCGATCCTCGGCGCGAAATAATTTTCGCTCTCATCAAAGGCGCTTCGATTTTTCGGAGCGCCTTTTTTGTTTCTAAATTCATTCGAACGCTTATCTTTTTCCGACAGGTCAATTATGAAACAATTTGCTACAGTTCTTGTTTTGGTTCTATTCATCGCCGGCTGTTCAAAAAAAGAAGAAGATTCCGCTAATCAGCCGACAGCCGCAGATTTGGGGAAGGACGCAAATTATTTCTCTAATCTGTATGGCGCTGCGAAATCTGAAAAACATGCGAGTGAATATGACTTTTCTCTTCCGTCAGTTGGTCGCCTCATCAAACTAAATGAGCCTTTTGTGACACGACAATACGCTAGTGGAAAATTAAACGTTACAACCGTCTCTTTGGAAACATCACCTCAAGCGATTTGGGTTAAATATAATCTTCCAACTCCTTGGACGCAGGAACAAGTCAAAGCAGCTCTTGGCGCTTACGATAGTAATTGGAATCTTGTTAATCAAAGTTTGGAAATGAAATTCGTCATGCAAGACAGAGCACCAGCAGTTTATGAGAGTAATTCAAAAATTTTAGCCTACAAAACCATGTTCAACGAACTGGTGTTTTATTCCCCCGTGCTTTTTGAAGATTTACAGCAAAAAGTGGCAGACGAAGAACAACAAAAGCAAGCTGTTCCAAAATTTTCATCTGTGGCTAAAATAAAATGAAACCTCGCGTCCGATTCGCCCCTTCGCCGACCGGCTATCTCCACATCGGCGGCGCGCGCACCGCGCTCTTCAACTGGCTTTACGCCCGGCACACCGGCGGCACTTTTATTTTGCGCATCGAAGACACCGACGCCGCGCGCAATTCGCAGGAAGCCGTCGAAGTCATCTTGAGCGGCCTGCGCTGGCTCGGCCTCGATTGGGACGAAGGCCCGCTCACCGGCGACGCCACCGGCGCGAGCAAAGGCGACCGCGGCCCGTATTTTCAATCGCAACGCAAAGCCAATTACCTCGCCCGCGTCGAAGCCCTGCTCTCGCGCGGCCTCGCCTACGAACACGAAGGCGCGGTGAAATTCAAGATGCAGCGCGAACCCGTCACCATCCACGACCTCGTCGTCGGCGATGTCGTCCGCAAACTCACCGACCGCGAGGAAGTTGATCCCGACTTCGTCATCCTGCGTTCCGACGGCCAGCCCGTGTTCCATCTCGTCAACGTCATTGACGATCTGGAGATGGACATCACGCACGTCATCCGCGGCGAAGATCACTTGAGCAACACCGCCAAGCACATCGCGCTCTTCAAGGCCTTCGGCGTCAAGCCGCCGCACTACGCGCACATCCCGCTCATCCTGAACGGCGACGGCTCCAAGATGAGCAAGCGCGACAACGGCGCGTCGCTCACGAGCTATCTCGACGAAGGATTTTTGCCCGAAGCCGTCATCAATTATCTCTGCCTGCTCGGCTGGTCGCCCAAGGACAATCGCGAAAAACTGTCGCGCGCCGAAGTCATCGAACGCTTCGACCTGCCGCAGATTCTCCGGCACAACGCGCGGTTCGATTACGAAAAACTCCTGTGGTTGCAAGGCGAATACGCGCGCGAACTCGACCGACGACCGCTTTTACGAACTCGCCGTCCACGCTTTTGCGAAAGCCGGGATTGACACCAATAAATTTCCGCTCGCCTACGTCAAAGCCGCGCTCGACACCTGCAAAGGCAAATTCAAACTGTTCAACGAACTGCCCGGATACGCCGGATTTTATTTCCGCGACGAATTCGATATATAACGCCGACGACGCGAAAAAAGTTTTCATTCCCGAAAACAAACCGCGCCTCGAAAAACTCCGCGACGCCTTCGCCGCGCTGAACACCTTCGACGCCGCGACGCTGGAAACCGCGTTGAAAGAAACCGCCAAGCAACTCGGCGTGAAAGCCGGCGTGCTCATCCACCCAATGCGCCTCGCCGCCACCGGCAATCCCCACGGCCCGAGCCTGTATCATCTGCTCGAAGTCTTGGGCAAAGAAAAATCACTGGCGCGGATTGAAATGGCGATGACAAGATTTTGATTATTTGAAAATCTATTTTTTCAGGTCTGAAGGTTCTTTCAATAATTGATCAACAGCTTTATTCAATAAATTGCTGGTCATTCCGCCATAACCTTCAAATTTCAGCCTGATAACTCCATTGGAATCTATTACGAAAACAGTCGGCCAACCGTGAATATTCCATGTGTCGGCAATGGCTCCATTGGGTCCACCTTGATTCCAAAAGGAAGGCCATGAGACGTGTTCTTTTTGCATAGCGCGTTTCGCATCCGCCGCGCTGCCATCACCATTGACGCCGAGCATGGTGAACGGCTGATCCTTCAACCGTTCCGCCAGCGCCCGTTCGAGCGGAATCATCTGCATACAAGGGCCGCACCACGAGGCCCAGAAACTCAAGACCACGACCTCACCGCGATAACGGCTTAATGTCAATGGCTGCCCGTCCACATCGTTGCCGGAAATTTCGGGTGCCACTTTGCCCGCCTCCAGATGATTCAATTGAAAAAGTTCCACCGTGGCCTCTTCGCCGAGCGTAGCTTTGGGTTTGCGAAGGCTATGGCGTGGTTGGGTAGGACAATCGGCATATTGCGCCAACACCGTCTCAAACATTTGCTGGGCTTCGGCGGAAAGCGTATTGGTGCCGGTCTTTTTAATTTCTTCCTCATAAGCCGCCTTGTCCTGCAACCACCATTGATTGGTTGACGGTGGTGAGAATGGGAAAAATGCCACACCTTCGGCTTTGCCTGCCAACATCTGTCCTAGCGCCAAGGTGGCATAACCGCGCGCGTTGCGGTCGGGATTTTTTTGTGAAGCGACGCGGAGAAATTCAATCGCTGTTTCATCCATCGGATCCCATGAATTGCCCAGGTGACGGCAAATTTCTCCGATGCCTGAATCGGTGGTGTGATAATCGCGGAGAAATTCCAATGAGCGAGCACCAAAAGGCCGAAGCGCGTGCATACTGATTCGACCATTCGTTACAATCCAAGCAAACGCTTCAAAGGAAGTCTCCGACGCCGGATCTTCTTTGGCCAGTCCGAAAATAACTGGCAGGTTGGTGTCGTTGAGATGAGCATAGGTCTCCCAAAGTTTTCCGCTGGTATCATTGGTTGCCGTATAAGCCGCGTAGGCGTCATCCACTTGTTTCTTCAAAACCATTATTTGATCGGGGGTAGAAATAATTGAATTTGTCACCGGTTCGGCAGTAACCAGATTTGTTTCCACTAAAAGTAACGTGACCAATAGAAAAATATTCCTGTGTTTCATGGCTTTTAGAATCTGGATGAATTGTATCCGCACGAACTATCATGCCAAGCCTTTCGTGATGAGGATTTAATCCTAGGTAAAAAATGTGTTTCATCCGTGTTCAATCCGTGGCTAAAAGAACCATCACCCCCAACGCGTCCAACGCGCGCCGCCCTTGCCAAAACCCTTCGCGCCGCCCGATTGCTGCGTAGGAGTCGAGGTGACGAGACTCATTTTAAGAATTAGAGACTCCTTACGTCGTCTCCTACGATTAAATTGTCTCTTTTTGACCACCTGTAATCATCAAAAACGCCCACAAACCGGCCTTTTTTCCGCACGAACCGGATAATGGCCGCACGGATTGATTTTTGCCCGCACGGACGGGAAGTTGCCTCGCACGGAACGGCCAATCGCCCGCACAGGTCGAATTTTCGCCGCACGGACGGGAAAATGGCCGCACGAAACGAATTATTCCCGCACGGAGAGCAAGATTGTCCGCACAGATCGATTTCGAGGCTACGGGAAGCGATTTTTACCTGCACGAAAGGGATTCGCGCATTTTTCTGGCGTGTCATCGCTCTTTTGGTTAATTGAGTTCATCGCATGAAAGCATGGTTGTTCATTTTGGTCGGATTGTTGCCAATCCTGTCCGGCTGTGGCAGGGAGGACGGTTTCAGGACGCTGTTTCACGAAGAATCGTTGCCGTCCGGCCAGAAGGTCAAGGTCACGATGATGGCGCTGGTCTGGGGCGGCAGACCGGGCGATGACGGCTGCACCATGGGCGGGGATTGCTTCCATCTGGAGTTCGTTTCCAACGACCCGAACGCGGAGCTGCCCAAGCGGACGGCGGAAGCGCAGCAAGTTTTTGAGTTGATCCGCCCGTCGTCGGAACAGTGGGGTTTCACGAACGCGGAAATGCTGGGCTTCAAACAAATCGAACGCACGGGTGATTACGATTTGTTTGAGTTCGACCGAGGAACGAACGGCAACTGGTCGTGCACGCAAAAAACGATGTCGGTTTTCGCGAAATAATCTTTGCAATGGTTGGACGGGAAATTTTTCGCGCGGCATTCCGCCAAAACAATTCGCGCCGGAAATTTTTTTCATTAAACTCCGCGCGTGGCAAACCCGTTCATCCATTGGATTGAAGCCTACGGCCATTCCGCGCCGTGGCTGTTTCTCGCGCTGTTCGTCGCGTCGTCGTTCCTGATGATCTGGCGGCTGGAAGTGATGAGCGGGCGCGGCTTCGAAGGCACGGTGCTCGGCACGCTCGTCATGCCGTATTGCTCCGGCATGGGCAATCTCATCTTCGCCTTCATCCTCGGCCGCAACGGCGGCAGCGGCGCGGACGTGATGACGAACTCGCTCGTCAACAACGTCACGAACATGACGCTCGTGCTCGGTTTGTCGGCGATCATTTGGGGAATAAAAGTTCTGCCGTCGAAAAATAAAAATTCTTCCGGTAAAAAATCCAAAGGCGCGGGCAAGGCGCATGAATTGAACCGTCTTTCGCTTTTGCTCACGCTCACGGCGGTTTTATTTTTCACCGGCGCGGTCTGGGCGCTCGGCGCGCAAAGGCAGTTTGAATTTCAACGACGGCCTTGTCCTCGTCGGACTGTTTTTGTTCTGGCAATGCTTCCACGTTTTCGATGTGCTGAAACATAACGTGCGTCAGGGAAAATCCTTGGGCTGGAGTTTGCCGTTCGATTTGGCGCTGCTGGCGATTGGCGCTTACGGAATTTACATCAGCACAGACTGGCTGGTGAATTGGATTTCACACATCCATACGGGCTTCATCAGCGCAAAATATCTGGGTTGGTTGAGCGGCTGGCTGATGGTTTTGCCGAACGCGCTGCTGGCATTTTACTACGGCTGGCGCGGGCAGCCGGAAACGGTCTATGCCTCGCAAGTTGGCGACGCGCATGTTTCCATTCCGCTCTGTCTCGGCATTTACGCGCTGTATCACACGATGGTCATGCCGGCGTTTTTTCACGCGGGAATGTTTATTTTGATCGGCGCGACGCTGGCGCATTTTTTCTGCGTGGCGTTTTTCGGACAATTGCCGAAATTTGTCGGCTGGATTCTGGTCGCGGCTTACGGAGTGTTTCTCTGGAAAGGATTGCTCGGCTGAAATGCGCTCAAAAAAGCGGATTTATTTTTTGATGAATTGCGTGTCCGAAGAAATTATCAGCGGATTCATCCGAACGCGGTCGCCTAATTCGGCGAACGGCACTTGCGCTTCGAGCCAGCGCGGGTCTTTGGCAATCGCGTCCATGGATTCGCGCGTGTTGTTGCAAATGAGATAAAATCCCGCGCCCAAAACGAGGAACGCCTCGTGCCCGGTGCCGGCGCCGTGCCGCGCAAATGCGAAATCGCCCGCGCCGTAATTCGCGTCGAGCAATTCCGCGCGCAATGCGCCGAGGTCTTTCACAAAGTTTGCCAGGAAATCATCGTTGCGCGGACCACGATATGCCACGACGCGCGCCTTGTTTTCAGCCAGCGAGACGATCGCCCACTCATCAAAAACAATTTTGCCGTAGCGCGCGTCCATCTGCTTCGCGCAGGCCTTGATGAGATTTGTGATTTCGTCCAGCGTCATGACGAATTGGAGAAAAGCAGTTTTGCTGCCACGAAACAAGCAATTCTCGAATCGCCAAACAATGAACCATTTTGTAATCTGTCGAAAATAATGCCAACGTCCAAGTCGCCAAAAAATCCATCCGCAACCGATTCCGTCCAGAAAATCGCAACGTGGTTTTATTGGCTGCTGAATTTTTTACTCGCCGCCGCGTTCGCGCTTGCGTTGACAAAACTTTTTGTGCCGATGAATTCCGGCTGGCCGGAAGCGGCGCTGGTTTTGACGGCGACAGCGGGCACGCTCGCCGCGCTCGCGCGACAACTGCCGCTGCAAAACGTTTTGCTCGTCGCATTCATCATCGCGATTTTCAACGGCACGGCTCTTGCCGTCGGCGCGCTGACGGGAATTCCATTCGGTCCGTTTACTTTCGGCGTCAAGGCCGGGCCGGAACTTTTCAAAACGCTGCCGTGGATAATGCCGCTGTTCTGGCTCGTCGTCATTTTGAACTCACGCGGCACGGCGCGGCTGATTTTGCGCCCGTGGCGGAAAACCAAATCCTACGGTTTTTGGGTCATGGGATTGACTGCGATTTTGACCGTGTTGTTTGATTTTGCGCTCGAACCTTTTGCGTCGCGCACGCAGCATTATTGGATTTGGGTGCCGACACAATTTCCGGTCGCTTGGTATGGCGCGCCGCTTGTGGATTTTCCGGCGTGGGCGCTGGTGACGCTCGTGGCGCTGGCGTTCGCCACGCCTGCGCTCATCAACAAACAGCCGCGCAAAAAAGGTTCGCGGACTTTTCATCCGCTTGCCGTCTGGCTCGGCGGAATTTTATTTTTTGCAATCGCGTGCGGGTTGCGCGGACTTTGGCCGGCGGTTGTGGCGGACGCGGCGATTGGAATTATCACTGCGGTTTTTGCGGTTCGCGGCGCAAGATGGTAGTCGCCTCTTCCGATTCCTGGCGTTTGATGATTTTCAAGCGAGCCACGCGCGGGCCGTCCATTTCTTCCACGCGCAATTCGCAATTTCCAACCGTCAAAACATCGCCGGTTTTCGGAAAACCGCCGAGTTTTTGCGTCAGCCAGCCGCTTACGGTCGCGACGCCTTCATCGTGTTGTGTTTCGCCGATGATTTTTTCCAATTCATGCAACGGTAGCGTGCCAGCGGCTTCCCATATATTGTCGCCAAAGCGGACGAGTTCGGATTTTTCCGAATCGAATTCGTCCTGAATCTGGCCGATGAGCGCTTCGAGCGCATTTTCCAAAGTCACGATGCCGCGTGTGCCGCCGTATTCGTCCACGACACAGGCGAAGTGCGATTTTCGTTCGAGAAAAAGTTGCAGCAATTTTTCCAGCCGCGCGGTTTCGGGAACATAAATCAATTTTCGCGCGGCAGGCAGCAAATCCGTAGCCGAACTCGCCTTGTCGCGCAGCGCGTATAAATCCTTGATGTGGATGACGCCGCGCATTTTGTCCAAATCGCCGTTCTCGCAAATCGGAAAACGCGAGTAGCGTGTTTTTTCCGCGAGCGCGAGACAATCGGTAATCGGCTAAGTCCGTATTGAAAACGGTGATTTCGTGACGCGGGCGCATGACTTCGCGCGCGGTGCGCTGTCGCAAGTCGAGCGAATTCAAAATGATGCTCCGGCCCAGCGCCGTGCCGCCCGCCGCGCGTTGCGCCGATGAAAGCACCAGCCGCAATTCCTCTTCCGAATGCACGCTCCGAAATTCTGCCGTGGAAAATCCCAGTCGGCGCAAAACGAATTGCGATGAGCGATGCAACAGCCAGATGAATGGATAGGAAATCCGGTAAAACCAGTTCAGCGGGCTGGCGACCCACAACGATGTCTGCAACGTGCGCCGGATGGCGATTGCCTTCGGCACCAGTTCGCCGACGACGATCAGCAAGTAACAGTTCACGAAAAAACCGACGCCAATGGCGATTCCGCGCTGCACATCTTCCGCCGTGATTTTTAACAAATCAAAAATCGGGCTTAATAAATCCCGGAACACCGGCTCGACCACCACGCCGAGTCCCATGCTGGCGAGTGTGATGCCGAATTGCGTCGTGCTGATGTAGGCGTCAATGTGCGTGACGATGTGCCGCGCCATTTTCGCCCGGCGATTGCCTTTTGCCACGAGCGCCTCCAGTTGCGTGTCGCGGATGCGGACGAGTGCGAGTTCCGCCGCGACAAAAAAAGCGTTCATCAGCACCAGCGCAAACACGGCCAGAATTTTCAGCGCGATCGAAATGGCGGTGTCCCAGTTCATTTCACAATTTCATTTCGCCGAACATGATTTTCAAAATGTCCTCCAGCGTCACGATGCCGATTTCCTTTCCGTCACGCGCGAGGACGACGGCCAGCCGTTCTCCCGCGCGCTGCATCCGGCGCAACGCGATTTCCAGCCGCATGTCCTCGTCCAGAAACAGCGCGGGGGTCATGTGCCCGGCGACGGGTTTTTGCAAATCCAGATCGTCGCGGAACAGCAGCGAGCCGACCATGAGCAATCCGGCGACACGTGGACGACCATCACGCGTTTCCCAAACCGGCAGGCGTGAAATTTTTTTCTCACGCGCCAGTTTCAGGGCTTCGCCGACGGGTATTTGCATTTCGACTGTCACCGTTTGCGCGAGCGGCGTGGCGATCTGGCCGACGGTGAAATTTTGCAGGTCGAGCACGCGATTGATCATCACGCGTTCGTCGCTCGTGAGCGCCTGTGCGGATTCCTGCATCACCGCGCGCATCTCCTCGCGGTTGCCGAAAAGCCGCCCGGTGAAAGTCTGCCCGCCAGTCACGCGCAAAATCGCCTGCGAAACGCCTTCCACAATCGAAACCAGCGGACTCAATGTAAAATTCACGAGCCGGAAAACGCGCGCCGCAGACAGGCACAATTGATTGGGAGACGCGCGAAAAAGCATTTTTGGCAGCAAATCGAAGAACGTGTAAAACAAAAAAACGGCGACGGCGAAAAAAATGATTATCCGCGGCGCGCTGGCCGAAAAACCATTCGTGGATTTTCGCCAGCGCGAAACCGAGGATCAGAAAATTCGCCAGCGTGTTGCCGACCAGAATCGTCCACAGAAATTTTTCCGGCTTTTCCAGAAAATTGTTCAGCAGCTTTGCCGATGGCTTGCCCGCGCGCGCCAGCCGCCGCACGCGCAGCCGGTTCAGCGCGAACACGCCCGCCTCCATGCCCGACAGCAAAAACGAAAGCATCAGCGCCAGAACCGAGCACCGCCCAATTAAAAATATTCGTGTCCATTTTATTTCATCCGTTGAACGAGCAATTCGCGCACGCGCCGCTCATCCACGATTTGCGCCGTGAATTTCAAATCGTGAAACGTCGCGGATTCGCCGACGTTCGGCACGACGCCGAGCATGTGCGTCAGCAAACCGCCCATCGTTTCCACCTCGTCCGCCATGCCCAGCGCGGGATATTCGCGGCGAAAATCCTCCAGCCGCATCGAGCCGTTCACGCGCCAGCGACCGGGCGAAATTTTTTCCATCACGAAACCTTCCGGCTGCGATTCGACGCGAATTTTGCCGACGAGTTCGCCGAGAATATCTTCCATCGTCACCAAACCTGCGACGCCGCCAAATTCATCCAGCACGATCGCCAGACCGCGATGCTGCTTCTGCAAACTTTGGAACAGTTGCAGCAGATTCATCGTCTCCGGCACGAACGACGGAAATTCAATCACTTCCGACAAATCAATTTTCGGATCCAGCAACAGCGCGCGCGTGTTCAAAATTCCGACGATCGTGTCCGGCGTTTCATCGTAAATCGGCAGGCGGCGATGCTTGAATTTTTTTGCGGCGGCGATCATTTCCTCCACGCTCGCGTCGTCGGAAATGCACGCCATGCCCGCGCGCGGGCGCATCACGTCGCGCGCCGTGCGCCGGTCGAGGCTGATGATTTGCAGGATGATTTCCTTTTCTGATTCCGCGAGCGTGCCCTGCCGGTAAGCCATTTCGAGCAGCTCCTGATATTCCGCATCCGTCAACGCCGTTGAAGTTGCGGCGGATTGCGGCGCAATTTTTTTTAAGATTGCCGCGTTCAACTTTTGCGCCGCGCGATGCAGCGGCTTGGAAATTTTCTGAAAAATGGAAAGCAGCCAAGCGACGCGCAATGCCCAATGCTCCGGCTGCCGCACGGCCAAAGTTTTTGGAAAAACTTCGCAACCGATCAGCACGAGCGCCGCGAGCGAAATCATTGTCAGCGCCAGCGCCCAGTGTGCGTTGAAGACCATCCGCAGCGCAACCGCAAGCATCGCCGCGTTGGCGAACGTGTTGCCCAGCGCGAGCGTGGCCAGCAAATCCTGCGGACGTTCGAGCAGTTGCGCGACCGATTTTGCCCGCGCGCGGATGCTGTTCCGCCAACTGCCGCACCTGCCATTTGCTCAACGAAAACAACGCCGTTTCCGCCAGCGCGAAAAAGAAACTCGCGCCCGCGAAAATCAAAATCGCCGCAACCGCTTGCTCCATGCGCGAAGTGTGCCGGAAAAATGGCGCGGGAAAAAGGAGAAACGGGTGATACGGATTACGCGGATTTTCATAGATTCAAGATATGAAATTAGATAGTCTGCAAACTATGCGGCCTACCTAAATGTTAGGTGGCTAACACGTCAGCATATGTCACGCATCTGTCTTTCGATTTGGTTAGCGGCAGTTTGCTGCATGGCTTGCTCGGGGTGTCGCTCGGAAGCAGACGATATTGGCCCAGTGCTCGTCTGTCAGTTACGAGTGACGAAATCAGTCAGTCCAAACCCCAAGACGACGAGGATTGATTTGGCTACCTCCACGGGAGAGGACGGACATTATCTTTGGGGCTACAATCAGAAGCAGCAGAGGGAAGATGGACGATTTTTCATATTTGAGCCGGACGAGTTTGTGCTTGATACAGAGCCAGACAATCGTCGCGCGTTGATTATTGACGATTTTAAGACGCCACAGCAGGTTTTTCGCATTCCTTTGTCTCGGAAGCCAAAGGCGCAAGATTGGAGTCAGTGGCAGCGTCCAGATTTTCTGGCTACGGGAGACGTTGGATGGGCATTTATTTACAAGCGGAAGATTCAGATTGTCACCACGAACGCACCAGCCGATAGTTTTGAGATGCGTTACAAGGTCGAGATGCAAAATTTCGGCAAGTGAGATTATTATGGCACTACCTAACACCGGGATAGGCTGTAATTTTTCTTCGCGTCCTTCGCGCGACATTTATCCTTCCAAAACCGCCGTTGCCGCCGCGTAATTTTGCGTGTGGCTCAAACTGACAAGCAATCGTTTCGCGCCGCGCGTTTCAAATAAAATTTTTCCTTTGCCGTGCAAAACCACAAACGGCTCGCCGGATTCCTTTTTGCGAATTTCCATGTCCTGCCAGCCGAGTTGCCCGCCGATGCCCGTGCCGAACGCCTTTGAAATCGCCTCCTTCGCCGCAAATCGCGCCGCGACGAACGGCGTCGGTTCTTTGTGCGAGAGGCAATACGCCATTTCGTCCGGCAGCAAAATCCGCTGCCCGAATCGCTCGCCGAATTTTTCCAGCGATGCCCTGATGCGCGCCACTTCGATGATGTCAATGCCAGTGCCGAGAATCATGCGTGGTAATCTTTCATCAAGTGCAGCATTTCCTTGACGGCGGTTTCAAGGCCAACCATCACCGCGCGGCTGACGATGCTGTGGCCGATGTTTAGTTCCACCAGATGCGGCACGCGATGCAATGTCGAAAGATTTTCGTAATTCAATCCGTGTCCCGCGTTCACTTTCAAGCCAAGCGCGTGCGCCTGCTGCGCGGCGGAAATTAAGCGTTCCAACTCCGCGTATGTTTTTAATCCTTTGCTGTGCCGTTCCTGAAATATATCTCCGCGAGCCAGTGCTTGAACAGTTTCATTCCAGTCTGGAGAAAATGCTTCCGCAAATTGTCCCGTGTGCAATTCAATGAACTGGCTGCCGACGCGCGCGCTGGCTTCAATCTGTTTTTCGTCCGGCGCGATGAACAAACTGACTTCGATGTTCGCGTCGTTCATTTTCATGCGCGTCTCGATCAAGGATTTTTCAGCAGCGACAACGTCCAATCCGCCTTCGGTCGTCACTTCGAGTCGTCGCTCCGGCACAATGCAGACGATTTCCGGTCGCAATTTCAGCGCGATTGAAATGATTTCCGGCGCGTTGGCCATTTCCAGATTCAGCCGCGTTTCAATTTTTTCGCGCAATTCCCAGATGTCGCGATCCTGAATGTGCCGCCGGTCTTCGCGCAGATGCGCGGTGATGCCGTGCGCGCCGGCGGCTTCGCAAATCCGCGCGGCCTCGACGGGATTCGGCTCGCCAAATCCGCGTCCGCGATAGCGCGCCTCGCGTAAAGTGGCGACGTGGTCAATGTTGACGCCTAGCTTGAGCATAAATCACGGCTGTAGGAAATTAGTTTTTGGAAGCGCGGGCAACTGAAATCCGTTGAGCGGAAAATTTGTGGATTCGAGCCAGTTCGCCAGCGCGACGAGTTCAATCGCAGTCAAACCGCCGGGCGCTCTGCGCGTGAAGGTCAATTCGTCCGGCGCGGTTTGTGTGACGGTCGTTGAAGTGTTGCCGAGCGTCGGGCCGATGCGATCAAGCCATTTTGCGGCGGCGGATTTTCCGTCGAGTTGATTGCGTTGCGCGAGCATCAGCGCAAATTGACTCAATGGGCGCACTTCCGGCAGACGTTCAGCCGTGATTTCCCAATGATAAAAAACCAGATTCGTCGGCGCGAGCGACGCGAATAATTCCTTCGGCGGCGGCCCGGAATCAGCCGAATTAGGCGAAAGTCCGGCCAGCAAAAAATCGCCCGACGATTCGCGCACATTTTGCACGAAGGGCGAGATGAATGGAAAACCGCGCAAACGAATTTCGCTGTCATTGGTCGTCAACTGGCACAAACCGAAGACGGCGTTTTGAAAATTCGTGCCGGTGACTGCGGATAATTCGCCACCAAGCTGTCGGATGGCGTTGGTCGCATCGGGAACTGGCGCGGCGGCAAAAGTTTGAAATGGAATCTGATCAAGCGCCCAGATAAAAACCTGATCCGGCGTCGGCTGAATCTCGAACGGCTGCACCCACTTTTGTTTTCCAAGCCACGGCGCAAAACCGCGCGCGGCGGTAAAACTGTCAAACGGTTCGTGAATCGTGTTTGTCGGAATGCGCCACTTTTCCAGCGGCAAATCCAGCAGTTGCGGGAAAATAAATTTTCCGTTCAGCCGCAAATTATTGCCGCTGCCGACGACTTGCAATTGTGTTTTTGGCAAATCAAATGTTTGCAGCGGCGCAAACCAGCGCGCCAGACGCGGCCAATCCAAATCCGCGCTCAACCAGTCATTTTTCGCGGCGGCGGGCCGTTTTTCAGCGCGCACGCGCCGGACAATCTCGTCGTTCAATGGCAATTCGTCCTGACCGCAACCCATCACGATCCAATCGCCGACGCGAACGAAGCGGATCAAATCCGGCGGCAAATGTTTTTTCATCTGCCAGCCGCCACGAATTTTTTCAACGGGCAATTTTGTCCAGAGTTCGAGGACGTCCGCCAGATTCGTCCGCCAAAGTTCCGCGCGATTTTTGTCCAGACAAACCGCCAGCGCAAATTCCGGCGATCCGTTGGTCGCGTCGCGGATTTGCAAAAACCATTCCGCGCGCAGCAAATCGTCGAGCAGCGGACGCAGCCGCGCCGTTTCGTCGCTTGCGCCTGCCGTCATTCGTTTTAGCAAAAATTGATAAGGCGCGCGCGCCAGTTTGTTCAAGGTTTGCCCGCGAAGCGCCATTGCTTCGGGCGAACAGAATAAATTCGTGAACGCGACAGAATTTGTGTCTTTGGAAATTTTTTCCGCGCCGGCAAAATGAATCTGCGCGATCAAATCAAGCGGCGGCATGGTTTTAGCCGCAGCTTTTTCGCCGCAAAAAAGACTACAACTTGCAACTGCCGCCCAAAACAGAATCAAAAACAACTTTTTCATCAAGGGGCTTTTCTGTGCCAAATGCGAGGACAATTTGCAAACGCAAACATATTCTGATTGCCCCGTTTGCCGAATCAGGTTTTCATTCGCCGTGCCTAAATTGCGCGCGTTTCTTAAATACTGGCTGCCGCTGCTGATTTGGATGGCTGTGATTTTTGCAGCTTCAAGCGACGCAAAATCCTTTGAACATTCCTCGCGCATCCTCGCGCCGTTGTTGCGCTGGCTTTTTCCAAAAATTTCCGACGACACCGTGCATTTGATCGTTTTCATCGCCCGCAAATGCTGTCATCTGGCTGAATATGCCGTGCTCGCGCTGCTGGTCTGGCGCGCGCTGAACCGATTCACAAATCATCTCGCGCCGTGGTCGTGGCCAAAAGTCGGCGGCACGTTGCTGATCGTTTTTCTTTACGCGTCGAGCGACGAATTTCATCAAATTTTCGTGCCCACGCGCACGCCGGCAATTCACGACGTGGTCATTGACACCATTGGCGGCGCAATCGGCCTGTTTGCACTCTGGCTTGTCGGACGCTGGCGAAAACGCTGGTAACATTGCATGAAACGCCCGCTCGTCGCCGTCGTTTCCTGTTACGCAACCGGCTTGCTGCTCGCGGAAATTTTCCAGCCGCCGCTCGCGGTTTTATTTTCAATCTCATTTTTTATATTCATTCTCGCGCTTGTCCTCAAAAAATTCCGGCCAATCCTCATTTGCCTTCTGCTCGCATTTGCTGGCTGGACGAATTTGATTTTCCACACGGCGGTCATCTCGCCAAACGACTTGCGGAATTTAATCGGCAATGAAGCTGAAATCGCAAACGTTCGCGGAATTTTGACGCAAACGCCGCAACTGAAAATTTCGGAACGCGACGGCGAACCGACCGAACATTCGCTCGCGCAAGTCAAAGTCTCAGAAATTCAGCGCGATGGAAATTGGCAACCCGCATTTGGAAAAATCATCGTCTCAACGCCAAGTGTGCTGCCGGAAATTTTTTTCGCCGGACAATCCGTTGAAATTTCCGGCGTCATTTCCAAACCATCGCCGCCGCTTGCCGAAGGACTTTTCGATGACCGCGATTACCTTCAAACGCGCGGCATTTATTACGAACTCAAAACCGGTTCGACGAATGACTGGAAGTTGCGTGACCCTCATTTTTCCAAACCGCCTTTGACCGACCGGTTTCTGAATTGGTCAAAACGCTCGCTCGCGCTCGGATTGCCCGTTGAAGACGAACCATTGCGATTGCTTTGGGCGATGACGCTCGGCTGGCGAACCGCGTTCACCGGCGACATCGGCGATCCGTTTTTGCGCGCCGGCACGATGCACCTTTTTGCGATTGACGGACTGCGTATCGCGCTCATTTCAGGAATGCTCGTCGCGCTGCTGCGCGTGCTGCAAGTCTCCCGCGCGTGGTGCGGCATCGTCGCCATTCCTGCGATTTGGTTTTACACCGCCGCGACCGGCTGGGAATCGTCCGCCATCCGCGCGTCCGTGATGATGACGATTGTTCTTGGCGGTTGGGCGTTAAAACGTCCCGGCGATTTGCTCAATTCCCTCGCCGCCGCCGCGTTCATCATTTTGCTTTGCGAACCGCGCCAGCTTTTTGAGGCGAGCTTTCAACTTTCATTTTTCGTCATGCTCACCATCGGATTACTGCTGCCAAAATTAAATAATTTTACCGACGGAATTTTGAAACACGATCCGCTTTTGCCAAATGATTTAATCCCAAAATGGCGTCGTTCGCTCGTTTCCATTTCACGTTTGCTCGCGCGTTATTTTTCGCTCTCGCTTGCCGCGTGGCTTGGGTCAATTCCGTTAAGCGCGCTTTATTTTCATTTGTTAAGCCCGATTTCGCCGCTCGCAAACATCATCGCTGTTCCGCTCGGCACATTTGCGCTCATGGCAAATCTCGGCGCGCTCATTTGCGGAAACTGGTTTCCATTTGCGACGGAATTATTCAACAACGCCGCGTGGTTTTTCATGTCCGCGATGACCGACGTTAGCGAATGGTTCACGAAAATTCCCGGCTCGTATTTTTATGTGCCCGCGCCGACGTGGATTTCAATCGCAATTTACTACGCCGCGCTCGTCGTCATTTTGAGCGGCTGGCTGAAAACGGCGCGAAGAAAAATTTTCTGCGCTGCGATTTTAATTTCAATTGCCCCGATTTATTTTTGGCACTGGGAAATTTCGCGCGACGAAACTGAAATCACAATTTTGCCGCTGAACGGAGGCCATTCCGTTTTCGTTGACGCCGCCGGGCGAAAAAACGACTGGTTGATCGATTGCGGAAACGAGGACGCCGTCAACTTCACGCTCAAAAGTTTTCTCCGCGCGCAAGGCGTCAATAAAATTCCGCGCCTTATTTTGACCGAAGGCGATTTGCGAAACTGCGGCGGCGCAAATTTGCTGAACGAACTTTTCGGCGTTGGCGAACTTTGGACAAGTCCAATTCATTTTCATTCAGGCGCTTA
Organism: uncultured Verrucomicrobiae bacterium; assembly: GCA_963746345.1. GTDB lineage: Bacteria > Verrucomicrobiota > Verrucomicrobiia > Limisphaerales > UBA11358 > UBA11358. Next base: position 590,566 of record CAVVAN010000003.1, on the reverse strand, counting down.
CAATGAAGTTATTTTTGAATTTGAAAATGGCCGTTCGCAAGAACCGCGACATAAAATCTTCAGTTGTGACGACAAAATCGGCTGCTGGAAAGTTTTGTGGCCGGGGGCGACAAATGATTCTCCGCGCGCAGACGACAACGCGCTTGTGCTGCTCGGAAATTTTCACGCCGCGAAAATTTTATTGTTGTCTGACTTGGGCCGCGAAGGGCAAAGCGCGTTGCTGGCGCGCACGAACGATTTGCGCGCAGACATTGTTGTCGCCGGTTTGCCGAACGAAGGCGAGCCGCTTTGCGACGCACTGCTTGACGCAATTCAACCGAAAATCATTGTCATTGCCGACTCGGAATTTCCTGCCAATCGCCGCGCTAATCGCGAATTGAAAAATCGTTTGGAGAAAAAAAGAATTCCAACAATTTACACGCGCACTTCCGGGGCGGTAAAAATTGTCGCGGACAAAATGGGCTGGCAATTACAAACGATGGACGGACAAAAATTCAGCTCCACTTTTTCGTCAGACTGACGGAAACGTGGCGCGCCTGCGGAATTGAAAATTTCTTCACTTCGACAGTGACGCTTTCCGGTTTGAATTCAAACAAAATCAGGTCGGCGATGTCGGCGGCGAGCGTTTCGATCAGCTTCCAACTGTGTCCGTCGCCAAATATCAGGAGATGCTGGCTGACGGTGAAATAATCAATCGTATGAAGGATGTTGTCGCTTTTGGCCGCCACCGCAAAATCCGATTCCATTTCAACCGTCAGCAGCAATCGCTGCGGCTGCGCGCGTTCCTCGTCCGGCACGCCGACGCGATAAAATACTTCGAGGTCAATGATGGAGATTTTGGGCATGATTTTAACCGCAGATTACGCGGATTTTTTGGTTTTAATCCGCGCAATCCGTGGTTTCAAAACTTCGGCAATCAAAATTTTCGTCGGCTTATTCAGCTTCAATTTTTTGGCGTCGTTTAATTTCAACCAGCGGAATTCGCGGCCTTCGTCGTTCAATTTCACGCGCGGGTTTTTTCCGGCGCAACGGCAGGTGTAATTCAGCAAAACAAAATGCGCGTCGCGATAAAATTCCTTTGAATGAATGCAATCCTGCACGAGCGCAAATTTGATGTCGGAAATTTTCAGGCCGGTTTCTTCCAGGATTTCGCGGCGCAACGCATTTTCGGAAGTTTCGCCCCATTTGATTTTTCCGCCGGGAATGCCCCATAGATTCGACCATTTGTGCGTGCGGATCATCAGCGCTTCATTTTTGGAATTGAAAATCAGCGCGCCGACGGTGGCGAGCGGCGGCTGTATTTCCCTGGATTTTTTCGCGAGCGGTTTGAGATGCAAAAAATCATTCTGCTCCAGCACGTCGCGCAGTTCGCTCAAGATGCTCGACGATTAAATCCGGCTTGGCTGCGCGCAATTGCTCCAGCGTGTTGTAGCCGGTCAAAACCGCGCACGAATGGACGCCGCCGTGTTTTGCGGTTTCGATGTCGTGCTCCATGTCGCCGATGAACAGCGTTTCGTCCGGCTGTAAATCATTTTCCGCAAGGATTTCATGGATTTTTTTGCGCTTGTCCCAAACGTCGGTGTAAGGCTTTTCGAGAAATGCGTCGAAGCCTGTGACGCGGCATTGCACTTTGAAATGATCGGCGTGGACGGTGCTCAAAAGAAATGTGCGAAATTTTTTCGCTGCGGCAAAATTCCAGAAATTTCCGCGCGTGCGGCAATTCCACGACGGAAGTTTGCGCGCGCTTGAATTCGTCGTGAAACCATTCTTCAAGTTGCGGCATCGGCACGTCGCGGCGTATGGCGGTCGTAAAATTTTGTGAACGGCAGGGAAAATTCCGCGCGAAATTGTTCGAGCGACATTTCGGATTTGCCGGCCTGCGACAAAACAAAATTGGACGCCTTCAAAACCGCAGGCAAATCGTCAACCAAAGTGCCAGACCAGTCGAAAATGATGTTGCGGATCACAACAAAATTTTAACCACAAAGACACCAAGCCACCAAGAGAAACAAAAATCTTTGTGTCTTTGTGTCTTGGTGGTAAAAAACGGCGTGCTGATTGCCTTTCACAAACCGTTCGGCGTGTTGTCGCAATTCACAAGCGACGGCTCGCCAAACCGCGCGCTGGCCGAATTTGGCTTCCCGAAAAATGTTTACGCGATTGGCCGGCTCGACGCAGATTCCGAAGGTTTGCTGCTTTTGAGCGATGAAGCGAAGTGGAATGAAAAACTTTTGCATCCGCAAAACGCGCATGAGCGCGAGTATTGGGCGCAGGTGGAAAAAATCCCGTCGCCGGAAAGTTTGAAGAAATTGGAAAAAGGAATTTTGATTCAAGGTCGGAAAACATTGCCGTGCCGTGCGTGGATTTTGGAGCCGCAACCGGAAATTACGCAGCGCGTTCCGCCAATCCGTTTTCGCAAAAACGTTCGCGATTGCTGGATTGGTTTGGAATTGATTGAAGGTAAAAACCGTCAAGTTCGCAAAATGACGGCCGCGATTGGCTATCCGACGTTGAGATTGCTTCGCGTGCGGATTGGGAATTTTTGGCTCGGCGATTTGCCGCAGGGAAAATGGAAAATTCTTTCAGCCACGGATGAAACACGGATTGAACACAGATGAAATCCGCGCTAACTTGAAATTGTGATTGATGTCGCTGAAATCCGTCCGCGCGCGGCAATGCCGAAAAATAAATTCGATTTGCTAGCAAGAGAGATTTTTGTCCTCAAAAAGCAATTGAACGCCGTCATTCTCGCGCATAATTATCAGGTGCCGGAAATTCAGGACGTGGCGGATTTTGTCGGCGATTCGCTCGGCCTCGCGCAGGAAGCGGCGAAGACCAATGCGGACGTGATTGTGTTCTGCGGCGTGCATTTCATGGCGGAAACGGCGAAAATTTTGAACCCGAACAAAATCGTCGTGCTGCCGGACAAGGACGCCGGCTGTTCGCTGGAAGAAAGTTGTCCGGCGCCAAAACTCGCGGAGCTGCAGGAAACGAATCCGAATTTTTGGACGATCGCCTACATCAATTGCAGCGCGGCGGTGAAGGCGCTGTGCGACGTGATTGTGACGAGCGGCAACGCGGAGAAAATCGTCGACGCCGCGCCAAAGGACAAAGACATTCTGTTTGTGCCGGACGAAAATCTCGGCCAATGGGTCATGGAACAAACGGGGCGACCGATGACTTTGTGGAAAGGCAATTGTTACGCGCACGTAGAGTTCCGCCGCGATGCGTTGCTGAAATTGAAAGCGCAATTTCCTGACGCGAAAATTGTCGTTCATCCTGAAAGTTTGCGCGAGGTGCGCGATCTGGCGGACGCGGTTTGCTCGACGGAGAAAATGATCTCTTTTTGCAAAAATGATCCGGCGCAAACAGTTCATCATTGTGACCGAATCGGGAATCATCCATCGGATGCAGAAGGAATGTCCGGGCAAGGAATTCATTTGCGCGCCGGTTTTTGACGCGATGCGCGCGCCGACGGACAACTGCCGTTGCAGCGAATGCAAATACATGAAGATGAACACGCTGGAAAAAGTGCGCGATTGCATGAAAAATCTTGTCGCCGCGCATTGAGTTGCCGGAAGATATTTTGAAACGCGCGCGGTCTGCCGATTGAGCGGATGCTGGAAATTTCCGCGCAATCATTGGAAAATGCGGGATGATTCAGCGAAAAAGGAGTCGCTCAAAATTTGCCGCCGTTGTAAATTTCGCGCGTTATGGCAATTGCGGACATGAGGCGGGAATACTTGCTCGGCGGATTGCGGCGCGCGGATTTGGACGCGAACCCGATCGCGCAGTTCCAAAAGTGGTTTGAACAGGCGACGAAAGTGCTCGCGCAAAAGGAAATTGACGTGAACGCCGCGACTCTCGCGACGGCAGACAAATCCGGCAAACCTTCCGCGCGAATTATTTTGCTTAAAGGTCTGGACGAAGGTGGCTTCATTTTCTTCACGAATTACGGCAGCCGCAAAAGCCGCGACCTTGCAGAAAATCTAAATGCGTCGCTTGTTTTTTACTGGCAGCAATTGGAGCGGCAGGTTTGCATCGCCGGTTCAATTCAAAAAACTTCGCGCGAGGAATCGGAAAAATATTTCAAATCTCGTCCGCGCGGTAGCCAACTCGCAGCTTGGGCGTCAAATCAAAGTGAAATTCTTCCAGACCGAGCCGCGCTGGAAATAAAATGGAAAGAAATGGAAAAGAAATTTCCAAATAAAATTCCGCTGCCGCCAAATTGGGGTGGATTTATTTTGAAGCCGGAACGGATTGAATTCTGGCAGGGCAGGGCAAGCCGGTTACACGACCGGTTTCAATACACGCGGCAAAAAAATAATTCGTGGAAGCTGGAACGACTCGCGCCGTAATTATTTTTCTTCAACGGCAGAATCTTCCTTGTCCTCGCCGACGACCGGCGCGATGGCTTGAAGTTTGTCTCCGGCATCAAGGTTGACGAGTTTTACGCCCATCGTATTGCGGCCAGCTTCTCGGATGCCGCCTACAGGAATTCGCACCATCTGACCACCGACCGTGATTAGCATGATTTCGTCCGTGTCGTGAACTGTCAGAGCACCCACGACCGCGCCGGTTTTTTCGCCGGTTTTCATAGTAATAACGCCTTGCCCGCCGCGTGATTGAAGGCGGTATTCGGCAAATGGTGTGCGTTTACCAATGCCATTTTCACCCGCTACCAGCAGCATTGCTTGTAGATCGACAATTGCCAATGCCACAACTTTATCGGCTTTCGCTAAATCAATACCATAGACTCCTATGGATTGTCTGCCCGATGCGCGAACCTTTTCTTCTGAAAACCGAATGCTTTGTCCATCAGAAGTAATTAATATGACTTCATTATTTCCATTCGTTAGTTTTACACCCATTAACGAATCCCCTTGTTCAATTGTGATGGCAATGATTCCACCTTTGCGAACATTGGCAAAATCTGAAAGTTCAGTTTTTTTCACAATTCCTAATTGAGTAGCAAAAAATAAGAAGCCAGGTTGCTGCCAAGTGATGTCTTTCTTGTCGGCATCTGTTTTTGAAAGAACGCGGATGAGCGCGGCGACATTTTCACCGGCTTTCAATTCCAAAAGATTCGCGATGCTGCGGCCTTTCGCGGCGCGGCCCATGTCGGGAATCTCGTGCACGCGCTCGACATACACGCGGCCGGTGTTCGTGAAGAACATCAGGTAATCGTGCGTGCTCGCGGTGAAAAGATGCTCGATGAAATCCTTGTCCTCGTCGGTCGCGGCTTCGCGCGTCGTCATGCCGATGACGCCCTTGCCGCCGCGCCGCTGCGCGCGATAACTGGAGACGTTCGTGCGCTTGATGAGGCCGTTGTGCGTGAGCGTGATGATGACGCCTTCGTTGACGATCAAATCCTCGATGGCGATCTCGCCTTCGTCCGGCACGATCTGGCTCTTGCGCGGCGTGGCGTATTTTTCTTTGATGACCTTCAATCTCATTTTTGATGATGGTCATCACGCGCGATTCCTTCGCCAGAATGTCGAGCAAATCCTTGATGCGTTCGATGCAATTCCTTGTATTCGCCTTCGACCTTGTCAATTTCCAGCGCGGTCAATTGATACAAACGCAATTCCAGGATCGCGTCCACCTGCCGCTCGGTCAACGCGTAACGGCCGTTGCATCAAGCCGCGCTTCGCTGCGGATCAAAATTCCCCAGCGCTCGACCTGTTCTTGCGTCCACTCGAACGCGAGCAGTTTCACGCGCGCTTCCTCGCGCGTCTTGGATTTGCGGATGATGGCGATGAATTCGTCGAGATTCGCCAGCGCGATGAGATAACCTTCGAGCAACTCGGCGCGCTCCTCGGCCTTGCTTCAATTCAAAACGCGTGCGGCGCAAGACGACTTCGCGGCGATGCTCGATGTAGCACTGGATGATCTCCTTGAGATTGAGCGTCTTCGGCTTGCCGTGGTCAATCGCGAGCGCATTGACGCTGAACGACACCTCCAGCTGCGTGTGCTTGTAAAGATTGGCGATGACGACCTTGGGATTGCCGTCGCGCTTGAGTTCCATCACGAGCCGCGTGTTCTCGTCCGACTCGTTGCGCATCGCGGAGATTTCCGTGATGATTTTTTCGTTCACCAGCTCGGCGATCTGTTCTTCGAGCGCCGCGCGATTGACGTTGAACGGAATTTCCGTGATGACGAGCTGCTCGCGGTTGCCCTTCATTTCCTCCGAGCCGACGCGCCCGCGCAATTTCACGCTGCCCTTGCCGGTCGTGAAATAATTCTTGATGCCCTCGACGCCGCAGATCATTCCGCCCGTCGGAAAATCCGGGCCTTTGATGAATTTCATCAATTGCGCGATGGTGATGTCCGGGTTGTCAATCTGCGCGCAGATGCCGTCAATCACTTCGCCGAGATTGTGCGGCGGCATGTTCGTGGCCATGCCGACGGCGATGCCCGTGCCGCCGTTGACGAGCAGATTCGGAAACGCCGCCGGAAAAACCGTCGGCTCGGTCATGCGCTCGTCGTAGTTCGGGACGAAATCCACCGTGTCCTTGCTCCATGTCCTCCATCAGCGCCGCGCCGAGATGCGTCAGCCGCGCCTCGGTATAACGCATGGCCGCCGGCGGATCGTCTTCGACGGAACCGAAATTTCCCTTGCCGTCCACGAGCCGTTCGCGCATCGCCCACGGCTGCGCCATGTGGACGAGCGTCGGATAAATCACCGCTTCGCCGTGCGGATGGTAATTGCCGCTGGTGTCGCCGCAGATTTTCGCGCACTTGTAAGGCTTGCGTCCGGGAAACAGCGACAAGCTCGTGCATCGCGTAAAGGATGCGGCGCTGCGAAGGTTTCAGTCCGTCGCGCACGTCGGGCAGCGCGCGCGAAATGATGACGGACATCGAATAGTCGAGGAACGAATTCTTGATTTCGTCCGCGACATTGATCTTCGCGATTTTTTCGTTCGCGGCGAACAACGGCGTGTTGCTCACGCGGCAAATCATTCGGGTCGTTTGGGATCAGCCATAAAAATTTTCGAGAACTGAAATTAAAATTAAACGTCCAGATTGCGCACGTTGAGCGCGTTGTCCTCGATGAACTGGCGGCGCGGCTCGACTTCGTCGCCCATCAAGCCGCGACGAACATTTCCTCGGCTTCGACGGCGTCGGTCAGTTCAATGCGCAGCAGCTTGCGCTCGACCGGATTCATCGTGGTTTCAAAAAGTTCCTTCGCGTCCATTTCGCCGAGACCCTTGAAGCGGGTCATCTGGATGCCTTTTTTGCCGACGGCTTTCACGCTGTTCAAGAATTTCCGGAATCGAAAACAGCGGCGTCACCGTCGCCCTGTCGCCTTCGCCTTCGATCAATTCAAACAACGGCTTGTCCTGCGCGGCATAATGGTCCACGGCCAGTCCCTTTTTGGAAAGTTTGCCGAGCAGATCAGCGATGGCCTTGCTTTCAAGATGCAAATCCGCCTCGACTGCGCGCCGCGTCTGATTTTTCGGCTTGTCAGATTTTTCGCGAATCTCCGTGTCGCCGCGGTAAAGATCAGGGTTCTTGTCCTTGAACTTCTGCACGTCGTCGAGATCGTCAAAATAATGGACGGTCTCGTCGTTGCCCTCGCGGACTTTGACGATGAAAACCGGAAACGTTCCTTTCTTGCTGCGCTTCTCGACGTAATCGCCAAAATCGCCGCCGTGACGCCGGATGAACGTCGCGTATTTGTCGAGCGATTCGAGCAGCGTGAGAATTTCTTCGAGCTGCTTCGGCGCAAGTTCGCGTCCGTCCGCGAGATTTTTCAACTTCACTTCCTCCGTGCCGTTTTGCAGCAGGATGCGGTTCAGCTGCACGTCGTCGTCAATGTAATCGGTCTTTTTCTTGCGCGTGATGCTGTAAAGCGGCGGCTGCGCGATGTAGACGTAGCCGTGCTTGACAAGCTTGCGGCATCTGCCGGTAAAAAAACGTGAGCAGCAACGTGCGGATGTGCGAGCCGTCCACGTCGGCATCGGTCATGATGATGATTTTGTGATAGCGCAGTTTCGTCGATGTCGAACGCGCCTTCGCCCTCGCCGTCGCCGATGCCCGTGCCGATGGCCGTGATCATGGTGCGGATTTCATTGTTCTGAAGAACCTTGTCCAGCCGCGCTTTCTCGACGTTGATCAATTTGCCGCGAATCGGCAGAATCGCCTGAAATTTCCGGTCGCGTCCCTGCTTGGCCGAGCCGCCGGCGGAATCACCTTCGACGATGTAAAGCTCCGTGTTGACCGGATCGCGGTCGGAACAATCCGCCAGTTTGCCGGGCAATCCGCCGCCGGTCAGCGCGCGTTTGCGAACCGCTTCGCGCGCCTTGCGCGCGGCTTCGCGCGCGCGGGCGGCGTTGAGGCCTTTGTCGATGATGCGTTTCGCCACCGGCGGATTCGCATCGAAATAAGCTCATCAAACCTTCGTAGGTCACCGAGCCAACGATTCCTTCCACTTCGGGCGAAAGCAATTTCACCTTCGTCTGCGATTCAAATTTCGGATCGCTGTGCTTCACCGAAATCACCGCCGTCAAGCCTTCGCGCACGTCGTCGCCGGTGATCTGCGGGTCCTTTTCCTTCAGCAACTTGTTCGACTTCGCGTATTGATTGATCGCGCGCGTGACCGCGCTGCGGAAACCGCTCAAGTGCGTGCCGCCGTCGGGATTGTGAACCGTGTTCGTGTAGCACAAGACCTGGTCGTTGTAGCTGTCGTTGTATTGCAGCACGACCTCGACGTGGACTTCGATTTCCTTGTCGTCCAATTTTTCCTTCGTCTCCTTGTGGAACGAAATCGGCTTCGGATGCAACGGCTCCTTGCTCTTGTTCAGCTGCCGGACAAATTGCTCGATGCCGTCCTTGTAAAAAAAGACTTCCGGCTTCATGTCCGGCTGGCGTTCGTCCAGCAAAAGTGATCTCCAGGCCCGAATTCAAAAACGCCAGCTCGCGCAACCGCTGCGAAATGATGGCCGCCTTGAATTCGATCGTGTCGCGGAAAATTTCCGGGTCGGGCTTGAAGGTGATGAGCGTGCCGGTGCTTTTCGTTTTGCCGATGACGTGAAGTTTTTGAATCGTCTTGCCGCGCTCGAATTCCATGTGATGCACTTCGCCGTCGCGCGAGACCTCCACCTCGAACCATTCGCGAAACGGCGTTCACGCACTTCGCGCCGACGCCGTGCGTGCCGCCGGAAAATTTGTAGCCGCCCTGGCCGTATTTGCCGCCGGAGTGCAGCGTCGTCAGCACCATTTCGACGCCGGGAATTTTATATTGCGGATGGATGTCCACCGGAATGCCGCGCCCGTTGTCGCGGATGGAAATCGAGCCATCCACGTGGATCGTCACTTCAATCTTGTCGCAATGACCGGCGAGATGTTCGTCCACGGAATTGTCCAACACTTCGCTCACGCAATGATGCAGCGCGCGTTCATCCGTGCCGCCGATATACATGCCGGGCTTTTTGCGGACGGCTTCCAAGCCTTCAAGTTTTCCAAGCTGCGCCGAGCCGTAATGGGCCTTGATTGCGCCGCTCGCAGGAGCTTTTTTTTCTTCGGAAGATTCAGAATTTTTCGCCATAAAATCGGGTCGCGCCAGCGCCATTTTTTCGCGCCGGACGATGACATAAATTTTAGAAAAATCGCCCGTTCTGCACAATGTTTATTTGAGGAATTTTTGGGTAAAAAATACCATTAGTTGTGGCAAATTTGGCTTGCCAACCAAATATATTGTGGTTCTCGAAACTCGAAAAAATCCATAGAAATTTTCCCTAAAACCCTCAAAAAATTCACCTTCTCCCACAAAACAAAACTGCCGGCGTCCATCACGGATGCCGGCAGGGTTTTGTTGTTTTATGTTTCGGGCGAACCCGATTGCTTTTGAGGATTTGTGAACAACCGATCTTGCGCCCATTGCGACTGGCTCCAACCAATCGCAAATCCATTTTCAATTTCAATTTACGACCGCAGACACCGTCGCGCTCCATTGGCTGTATTGCGTGGAACCGCCGATGGCACGCACGCGCGCATTGCCGATCGTCGTCGCCGTCAAACCGGAGATGACAATCCCGCGCGTGTTCGGGAAAATGCCAAGCTCCTGCCATGTGCCCGTGCCGATGCTGTATTGCACCTGATACGATTTCGCGTTGACCACCGCGCTCAAATCCACCGTGATCTGGCCGGGAAAAGAATTATCCAGCGCGAACACCGGCGTCGTCAATGGCGACTGGGTGCGATTGGTTGAAACGATGTCATAACCGGTGGAAAGGATGTCCCCGACGTCGGTCAATGCCAGGCTCTGCACATACGCCGCGTTCTGGCGCAACGCCGAAACCAGCGCCGTGCGCGCCTGATTCTTTTTGGCCGTCTCCACTTTGCCGCCCTGTTGCGCCGCCTGTATGCTGTCGGCAAATGCCGCCTGCAATGTTGTCAACGCAGGCACCTTGACCGGCAGATCAGGAGTGAGTGGATTGTTCGTCAGGCAACTGACGCTTAAAGCGCCAAAGTTGCTGAGTTCCAGGTCGGTGTAATTCGCAAAATACAATGCGAGTTTGATGATGTATGTTTTCATGTTTTCTTTCTTCTCAAAAACGATGACCGCAACATTGCTGCGCGGCCCTCGCCCACAATTTTTTTTCTAAGCAACAGACATGCCAACGATCAAACTCCCGCCGGGAACGAATTAACGAAAACTTTTTTGGAGCATCCGCCCGATCTTTTGAAACATCCGCCGCCTTTGATGGAACAACCGCCGGATTTTTCAGAGCATCCGCCGGATTATTTGGAACAACCGCCCGATCATTAAAAGCATCTGCCGGATTTTTTGAAACAAGCGCCCGATTATTTGGCGTATTCGCCGGAACTGGAGACCATCTGCCGGATTATTTGGAACAACCGCCGAATTATTTGAAACGTCCGCCCGATTATTTAGGGCAACCGCCGGATATTTTGGAACAATCCCAAGATTAAAAATGACAACCCAAAGATTTTTTATTCCGTTTTGCGGCGCAAACCCCTTGCCAGCGTGCTCATTGTTCAAAGGCAAGACAACCCGTGTCAATCGCCTGACTAATTTTTTGACAATTTGCCGGATTCTTAAAGCCCGCAGGGCTGGCATATTTGTAGTCTCCAAGACAAATGGATTTAAGCTCCGTTCAGGAGCGGCATAGCCATTCCATTCTTTTTTATCAGTAGGTGGAAGACAAACACCATTTCTTAAAGAAAATATATCTTAACTAAGAAAAATTAAATTAGTTGATATTAAAATTCCTGAACTACCTTTCTAATTCCCGCTGTTGCTACCGCTTGCTGCCGCTGTTGCGTTACCCGCTTCCGCCATGGAAGGTAGTTCCAGAAAATCAATGGCCTTTTGGATGTTGAGTTTTTGTTCGGGGTCATCGAAATGCCTATAAGCATCTTGCAACGCGGGAATGGCGTCCCGACTTCCGAATTGGATGGCGGCGGCTACTGCCGCCTTTTGAATTCTTGGGTCACGGTTATCAAATTCAGATTCAATCTCGGCCAGCGAATGGGGGTCGTCCGTCATGCCCAAATCTTCCAGTTCAGAGATTCGATTGGACACATAATCTTCATTTTCCTCATTAACAGAATCGTCTGTAGTGATATTTGACTCCGGCATATTTTTTTCTGTCGGTGTAAGCAAAAGGCTCGAAGGGATTCCCAAGTTTTGAGCGAAACTTGTTTTCGGCGTTGATTGGCCCACAGTCATGGCTGCTTGTGCCGCTGAATTATTTGGTGCAGGATTTTTTGGCCGTGTCAAATATGCCAAAAGCACCGCGAAAATTCCCGCAAGCAACAAAGGAATTGCAACTTTAACTCTCATTGGAAACCATTTTGGGTTCTGCACTTTTCAATAACCAAGTCAGGGATTAAAACCCTGACTTGGCTCCGATAAACAATGCGGGCTTTTAATTATTCAACTTTTAATGTTTTACCATCAATAAACAATGTGCCATTAACAACCGCAGGGACTCCATTTGTGCCAACAGCAGTGCCCGCCAAATCAGCATCTACTGTGTCAACGCCTATGACGACATTTTTATCCTTGATGCTCGCGTGTTTAGTAGTGGCGAATCCGCTCAACTTCAAACTGGCTGTCAGCGCTGCATTGGTAACGGTCAAGTTCAGGATACTCTCACTCTCGCCAGTGCCTATTCCCGTTGCACTGTTAAATGACGAACTGTTGACGGTTAGGCCATAGGTTGTGTGAACAAAATTACTGACAACAACGGGAGAATTGGTTCCATCCCGAATCTCAACATAACTTACAGCATTACTTGACGTGGCATCCTTGACAAAAACCAGTTTCGCGTTGGCTGAAAAATTATTTGAAGTGGCCGCCCCAATCGCGGCAATAATATCTTTCGTTGTCACCCTGAACTTGTTGACCGTGACTGTTGTTTTATCTGCGCTGGGATGATTAGTCGTGCCTTGTTGATAAAAGGTGAGTTCAAAACTAATGTTTTGCACGAGATTAGTTGTCGCCGCGTTAATTTGAGCCATGCCCGCAATCATTATTGCTGCGGAAAAGGCTGCCAATTTCAATATGTTTTTTGTTTTCATGTTCGCTTTAATTTGTTGAGTTTATTTTTAGCATTCTTTTTTAAGACGCCACATACAGTGTCATCTCGCGGATTTTTGCCATGGACTGTTTCCCCATAGTTTCCATAGACGCAGCCGCTTCGTTTTTGTTACGGGTTAAAGAACGCAGCTTTCAATATGCCACCCAATTTTTGTTGAATTTCTTAAGTTTATTATACTTTTAAGACATATAAACGTTTGCAAATTTCCAATTTCCCTCATGTAATCGTGCGAAACGCCTTAAATACAGGAGTTAAAAAATTATTAATAATAAGAGGATGATCTTGTCTCTTTTTCACAACTGACAGCTATTTTTGTCGCCGTAATAGAGCTGGTTCACTGGCGCGGCAGTGTGCGCGGGAAAATTGGCGGCGTCAATTCGCGGTTGCAACAGTTGCGCTTCGACATCCGCATCAGGCAGGCGGCGCGCTGTCCAGCGCGGCATAGGCGGCTTCCCAGTCAATGTGCGGCGCAACTTTTTTGAATTCAGCCAGTTCGTCGTAGCCGGTGTCGGGCATGCCGGCGGCAAATTCCATCGTCACTGGCCCGGGCAGATGATCCAGAAAACACAGGCGCATATCCGGTTTGTGGCCGGCCGTGGCGGCCATGTCTTTGAGCCAGAGCGCAACTTTTTTCCAGCGCCAGTTGGGGTCTTGCACCTGCGCCATTGGCGGGGGAACGGGAATTTTATCCTCCCAGCGTTTGTGCATGTCTTTCGCGAGTTGAACGGGAATCCAATTGCGCAGTTTTGGGCGGGTGAATATATCGCCGTAATGCAGGTTCAGCGCGTGCGGCGGCAGTTCAAGCCGCATGGAATTGATTTCATTGACGGTCAGGCAGGTGAGCACAAAAAAACCATCCTCCGTTTCCTTGTAGGGAAAGGCCAGCAGCGAATCAAAATGGCGCAGCACGAAAGCGCGGCTCTGACCGACCTGCATGCTGATGAAGCCCCCGGTAAAAAACAGCAGCAAAAACATGGCTAGGTCTTCGCCGACGTTATTGGGCACGCGCGCGGAAAATCGTTGCAGCACATGATCGGCAAACGCCAGACGCCGACCTGACAGACGGATTTCGGGAAAGAAACCATCGCCGCCATAGAACTGAAACCGATGAAACAAACCCAGCGGATGTTGCTCGGAAATTTGTTGCACGAGGGTGATTTTATAAACGAGGTCGGGCGTGGGCAGATGAAACAGGCGCAGTCCGTCCGTGCGCGCGCGATTGAAGGCCGCACTAAAAAGAAGCGCCGCATTTTTAAGCAGATATTTACGGAAACCATCTGCGCGCTTGTCCACCCGCGCGATGTAATCCGGCAATGCGCCGTAGAATTCCAGGTTCAGCGCGCGCAGCAGCAGCGGCAGTTGCTCCGTGTGCGGATACAGCCGCCGGTTTCCCAGCCGTTGCTCGACAACTTCAAAGTCCGGCCGGTAGATGGATTGGAATGGCTCGTGTTTCATTTGCGATGATGCCTCTCATTCATCCTTTTTCTTCTTCGGGAATTTATTCGTCCGGCTAGCGCGCATCAATTCCTTTATTTCAGTTTGCATAAAGCAATCGGAAATTGAATTTTGCATCCATCGGCCCGCGGAATCGGGCTGCTCGATTTATTCCAACTCGCTTTTTGCGCGCGCGAACTTTATTTTCTTCCGATGGATTTGACTGAAAGTTTTTTGAAACATCCTGACCAATTTGTTCACCGCCACATCGGCCCGAATGCAAATGAAGCAGGCGAAATGCTTGCGCTGCTTGGCCACAAAAATCTGGACGAACTCATTGACGCCGCCGTTCCGCAAAAAATCCGGCTCGAAAAGAAATTAAATCTTCCCGCCGCGCGCAGCGAATTTGACGCACTTGCCGAACTCAAAAAAATCGCTGGCGAAAACAAAGTTTTTCGCTCGTTCATCGGCATGGGCTATTACGACACGCATCACGCCGCCGGTCATCCAGCGCAACGTGCTGGAAAATCCCGGCTGGTATACGCAATACACGCCGTATCAGGCCGAGATTTCGCAGGGCCGCCTCGAAGCGCTGCTGAATTTCCAGACGATGGTCAGCGAACTTACCGGCCTCGACATCGCCAACGCCTCGATGCTCGACGAAGCCACTGCCGCCGCCGAAGCGATGACGATGGTCACGCCGGCTCAAAGATGGCCGCAATATTTTCTTCGTCTCCGAAACATTGTCATCCGCAAACCATCGAAGTCGTCCAGACGCGCGCGAAGGCGCTGGGAATTGAAATCGTCGTCGGCGACCACGAAAATTTTCACTTCAGCGAAAAAGTTTTCGGCGCGCTCGTGCAATATCCCGACACGTTCGGCGCGATTCACGATTACTCCGGCTTCGCGGAAAAAGCGCACGCCGCCGGCGCGATGCTCACCGTCGCCACGGATTTGCTGGCGCTGACGCTCATCAAGCCGCCGGGCGAATTCGGCGCGGACATCGCCGTCGGCAGCGCGCAACGTTTTGGCGTGCCGCTCGGCTACGGCGGACCGCACGCGGCGTTTTTTGCCACGCGCGACGAATTCAAACGCCAGATGCCCGGCCGCATCGTCGGCGTTTCCAAAGATTCGCGCGGCAAACCCGCCTTGCGCCTCGCGCTCGGCACGCGCGAGCAGCACATCCGCCGCGAAAAAGCCACGAGCAACATCTGCACGGCGCAGGCGTTGCTCGCGAACATGGCGTCGCTTTACGCGTGCTATCACGGGCCGGAAGGTTTGAAGAAAATTGCTGAAGCGAGTTCACGTCGTCTGACAGGTTTGCTCGCAGCAGGTTTGGACAAGCTCGGCTTCAAAGTGCAGCACCAAATGTTTTTCGACACGATTGTCGTTCGAATTGCCGATGCAACAGCGGCGACATTGAAAGCAGCCGAAGCAATCGTGCATATCAATCTTCGACCGATTGACGCAAGTACATGTTGGCATTTCATCTCGATGAAACAACATCACTACGCGATTTGATAGCGTTAATCTGCAAATCATTCGTAACGGCGACACCGCCGACGCTTTACGGTTCGACGATATCTTGGCAATCTGACGTCTGATTTCTCGACAACTTCCGCCGCGACATCGCAAATTTCTCACAGCACGCCGTCTTCAACCGCTATCACAGCGAAACCGAAATGCTCCGCTACATCAAGCGGCTCGAATCGCGCGATCTTTCGCTCACGGCCTCGATGATTCCGCTCGGCTCCTGCACGATGAAGCTCAACGCGGCGGCGGAAATGTTTCCCGTGTCGTGGCCGGAATTTGCGAAGATTCATCCGTTCGCGCCGCTCAAGCAGACGCGCGGCTACCAGATTCTGTTTCAACAACTTGAAGACTGGCTGGCGGAAATCACCGGCTTCGCGGGAATTTCGTTGCAGCCCAATGCCGGTTCGCAGGGCGAATACGCCGGGCTGCTCGTCATCCGCGCGTATCACGAATCGCGCGGCGAAGCGCATCGCAACGTTTGTCTGATTCCCACTTCCGCGCACGGCACGAATCCCGCCAGCGCGGTCATGGCCGGAATGAAAGTCGTCGCCGTCGCGTGCGACACGAACGGCAACATTGACGTGGCCGATCTGCACGCCAAAGCCGAGGCGCACAAAAATGATCTGTCGTGCGCTGATGGTCACTTATCCCAGCACGCACGGCGTGTTCGAGGAAACCATCCGCGAGATTTGCGAAATCATCCACGCGAACGGCGGCCAGGTTTATATGGACGGCGCGAACATGAACGCGCAGGTCGGTTTGACGTCGCCGCGGCTTCATCGGCGCGGATGTCTGCCATTTGAATCTGCACAAGACGTTTTGCATTCCGCACGGCGGCGGCGGTCCGGGCGTCGGGCCGATCGGCGTGGCGGAACATCTCGTCGAATTTCTGCCCGGCCATCAACGTCGTCAATCTCGGCGGCGAAAATCCCGATCGGCGCCGGTCGCCGCCGCGCCGTGGGGCAGCGCGAGCATCCTGACCGATTTCGTGGATGTATATCGCGATGATGGGCGCGGACGGACTGACCGAGGCGACGAAAGTTCGCCATCCTCAACGCGAATTACATCGCCAAGCGGCTGGAAAAATATTTCCCGACGCTTTACCGCAGCAACGGCCTCGTCGCGCACGAATGCATCCTGGATTTGCGCGCGTTCCACAGCACCACCGCCGAGGACGTGGCGAAGCGGCTGATGGATTACGGCTTTCACGCGCCGACGCTTTCGTGGCCCGTCGCCGGCACGCTGATGGTCGAGCCGACCGAAAGCGAATCGAAATACGAACTCGACCGTTTCTGCGACGCGATGATTTCCATCCACGCCGAAATGACGGCGATTGAAAACGGCGCTGCCGACGCGAAAAATAATCTGCTCAAGAACGCGCCGCACACGGCGGATCAGATCGCCAGCGACAATTGGAACCGTCCCTACTCGCGCGAACAGGCGGCGTTTCCGGCGAAGAGCCTGCACGACTACAAATTCTGGCCGCACGTCAGCCGCGTGGACAACGTCTTCGGCGACCGCAATCCGGTCTGCTCGTGCGCGGGGATGGAAGCGTATTCAGATTGAGTCTGCATCAATTTGTTTCATTTCGTTGGATTCTTAAAATTAGCAATGCGCCAAGCGTGAATAAAACTGCGCTGTAACCGAAAGCAACGCCGGTGCCGAAGCCAGTCCACAAAAGGCCGACGACCATGCTCGATAGAAAATCGCCGATACCGTTGACCGTTGCCAAGACGCCGAACGCCATGCCGTGATGCTCTTCGTCCACAAGTTCGGCGCAGAACGAATCTTCGAGCGTTTCTTGAACCGACGAATAAATTCCCGCGAGCAAAAAAATCACGCCGAGCAGCCACACATTCATCGGCGCAAAAATAATTAGCAAAGCCATCGCCGTCGCCAGCGCATAACCAGTTGCCAGCACGAATTGTTTTTTGAAATGATCCGCCAGCCAGCCGGCGACGGGCGCGAACGCCGCGTAAAAAACATTTCGCGCCACATAAAATCCGACGGCAAGGCTCGCGGCTTTGGCCGCGCCGAATTGCGGCGCGAGTTTTTGCGTGGCCAGCAGGATCAACAGCGTGGGCGCAAAATCTCCCGCGCCGAACAAGCCGACGGCGACGAGAAATTTCCGGTAAGATTTTGGCATTAGCCGCAATCGTTCGCCGAACGAAATGTGCGAAACCGGTTTGCGCTCCTTTTCTTTGACAAGAAACGCGATCACTGCGGCAGCCAGCAAGCCGGGAATCAGCGCCACCAGAAAAACGTGGCGGTAATTATGCGCGAACGCCGTGACCAGAATCAATGCCGTGATTGGCCCGACAATTGCGCCGACGGTATCCATCATCCGCTCGAAGCCAAAAGCGCGCCCGTAAGTTTCGCGCGTGACTGCTGCGGCCAGAAGCGCCTTGCGAATTGGCGTGCGCACGCCGCGACCCAGCCACGCAAATGCGCGCGCGAGCAAAACATGCCATGCCGCCGTTGCGAGTCCGAATGAAGCCGTGCCGAGCGCCGTGACGAAATAGCCAATGACCGCAATCGGTTTGCGCCGTTGCAGTTTGTCCGTGTAATAGCCGGACGCCATTTTTGCGAAGCTGGAAAGTCCGTCCGAAACGCCTTCGATCAAGCCGAGCCACGCCGCCGCCGCACCGAACGAAGCGAGAAACGCGGGCAAGACCGCCGTCGCCGTTTCATGCGACCAATCGCTGAAAAGCGACGCCAGCCCAATGCCGAGGACGGTGGAATTGAGCCAGCGAAATTTTTTCGGCGGCGCGTCGGTTGAATTTTCAGGCACTGACATGACTGCCAATCAATTTGCCGATTTCTTCCAACGTGCGCGTTTCTTCCGACGTATATTCATGCTGGCGAATCGTGCCGATACCGAGCGTGCCGATGATTTTTTCGCCGTCGCGGATTGGAACGCACAACGCGCCGCCCACGCCAGTTTGTTTCGCGCCCGGTTTTGCGACGCCGCTCGAATCAGTCTGCAAATTACAAATTGAAACTGGCTTGTTTTGCGCGACGACTTGTCCGGCGATTCCTTTGCCTACGGGAATGATGCTCACCACGTCGAGCAATTGCGGCGGCAAACCGACTTGCGCGACGAGGCGCAGAAGTTGCGTCGGTTCATGCAATTTGTGAATCGTTCCGGTTTCGGAATTAAATTGCGCGAGCGTTTCGCGCAGAATTTTTTCTAAAGCGGTTTTGTCCATGATTTTTGTCCGGTGAAGGCTGCGAAGATTTGAAATTTAACATTCAGAGTTAGGCGGCATAAGTTCAATCCTCCTCTCCGCTCTTTTTCACAATGCGATGGTATAGCCTTTCTAGAGTCCATGACTCGTCATACTCCTCCCCATCACATCGAATCAAATCGTCCCCTAAATCTGCGGTGCCCAAAAGCTCTGTGCCTCGGTAAAACTGAAGCTGCCAGTCATGAAGCTGCCAGTCATACAACATACTGCTCGGCGCACTAGGAATGTCGTAAGTAGGATTTCGCAGCGAAGATATAGAGTGGATAATCGTCTTCACCTCTTGCCCCGTAATGGTCATCCTAAAACTCGCGAATATTGGCGCGGCTTGGGAGCCAGCAAAGCGGCTCTTAACAACGATTTGGTCGGCAGACTCTATCTGACCAATCAGATGCGTCGGCGCATGATAGCCCGTCACGTGCGGGTCTGACTTGCACCCGCTAAACACGCCAATAACCAGAAACGTAAGAACTACAATCTTGAATATCGTTTTCATATGCGTATTAGACGAAACGCTCTCAAAATACACTCTCATAAATTCCTTCGCGTTTCTTCGCGGCCTTCGCGCGAAATTATTTTTCAGCTTCGCCGGAACGATAATGCAGCACTTTGACTTTTTCCAGCGTGACAAGTCCGCCGCCGAGCATTTTTTCTAGCGTCGGCAGAAATGAATTTATTTTTTCTTCGCTGTCCACGATTTCAATGACGAGCGGCAAATCCATCGAGAGCCGCAAAATTTTCGCCGTGTGCAAGCGGCTGGATTTGCCAAAACCCATTGGCCCGCGCAAAACTGTCGCGCCGGCCAGATGCGCCTCGCGCGCGGCAAGGACGATGGCTTCGTAAAGCGGTTTGTGTTCCCATCGGTCGCTTTCGCCGATGAAAATGCGGAGCAGGACGGCGTCAGTTGGAATTTGCATAAATTAATTTAACCGCAGAGACGCCGAGGCGCAGAGATTTTTAATTTTTTCTCTGCGTCTTTGCGACTCTGCGGTAAATTTGCGTTCATTCATTTTGCGGAATTAAAGATTGAGCCGAGCAAATAACCGAGCCACACGGCAATCATGCACAGCACGACGGACAAGATTATATTTCCGCCAGCGTAAAGCCATTCGCGGTCGCGCATCAGGTTCAGTGTTTGCAAACTGAATGAGGAAAACGTTGTGTAGCCGCCGCAGATGCCAATCATCAGGAATTGCGTGGCAAAGGCGCGCGATTGCGAATCAAGCCGGCCTTCGGGCGCGGCGAACGCCGCAAAAATTCCGATGAGAAACGAGCCGGTGATGTTGACGATGAGCGTGCCCCACGGAAAAGTTTCGCCGAAACGCGCCGAGATGATGCCTGAAAGCCAGAAGCGGCTCACGCCGCCGAGCGCGCCGCCGAGTGCGACCCAAAGATAGGCGATGTTCATAATTTTCCTGCGAATGTTTATTTATTCGTAGGAGTCATCAGCACTGGACATCAGGCGGTTTTCCATGCGGAAGGCAAATTCCATTGCCGGTGAAATTCATATTGCAATCGGCGCGATTTGGCAACTGCAAAGCGAACTTGAAGTTGCGCGAATCAGTTCAAAATGTCATGATGTCCTCGTGCGCAATTTGAATTTTTTTCGTGAATTGTCTACAGCGGCAGTGTTGACGCTCGGATTGGCGGTCACTGTTTCCGCTCAAACAAACGCGCTGCCGGAAATTCCGGCGACCGACGCCACGAACTACATGAACCAGCAGGTCGTCGTCACCGACATCGTGGCGCAAGTGGCGTTGCGCCCGACTGTCGCGCTGTTGAATTTGAATCAAAGATACCCGGCTTCTCCGCTGACTTGTGTGATTCGTGGCGATGACACGAACAATTTTCCGAATATTGAAAATTATCTCGGCAAGCGCGTCGAAGTCACCGGGCGCATCAAAGATTATCAAGGGCGACCGGAAATCGTTTTGACCTCCACAAACCAGATTAAAATCATCGGCACCGCAAAAATCAATCCAGCGCCCGCGCCGCCAGCCGTTGAACCAAAAACGAATGCGGCGGCAACGATTCAACCGCCAATAATTTTTGCATCTCCGCCGCAACCCGTCGCAAAAGCCGAAGACAAGCCAGATCGCACCGGCGATTGGATTGCAGGCTCGCTTACCGTTGTCATTGTTCTCCTTGCCATGGACATTTTATTTTGGCGACGCAAGCCGGGCCATGCGCTCGCGCTATCGTCCGCAGGCGCATTGGCGGAATCGAAAAATATGTCGCCTGATTCATTGTCCGTGCAGGAGTGGAAACAACGGGCGCTCGTGGCCGAGGCGATGGCGGGCAAGCAGGGACAAATGCTCCGCGAAAAAATCATGCCGGAGCTGACCGAGTTCGCGAAACAAAGTCTCGTGCAGGGTCTTTACGCGCAACGCAACGCGCTGATCGAGACACAACAAAAAGCGCAGCAAGCCTTGATCGAACTGGAATCGCGGTTGACCGCTTTGCAGTTGCCGTTGCAGGAGCGCATTCGCGCCTACGAAAAGCGCATCGCCGAATTGGAAAAGGAAGTCGAGACGCAGGGCGAAGAAGTGCGCGAACTGACCCGCGCCACCCTCACGCTCGTGCGGAAAAAACTCGAAGACGAGCGCCAGCTCGAACGAACACAGAATCGTTTTAATTAAGACGGTCTCGCGCCAATCTTGACTCGCCGCGCAAGGTATTTATGATGCGCGGAACATTTATGGTTTGAACGGTAAAAGGAAACTATGACAAAGATTCAAAACATTCAGGCGCGCGAAATCCTCGACTCGCGCGGAAACCCAACCGTCGAAGTGGACGTGACGCTCGAATGCGGCGCGGCAGGTCGCGCGGCCGTGCCCAGCGGCGCGAGCACCGGCGAACACGAAGCCATCGAATTGCGCGACGGCGACAAAAAAAGATTTCTGGGCAAAGGCGTTCAAAAGGCCGTCAACAATGTCACCGAAAAAATTCTGCCCGCGCTTGCAAGGAATTGATTCGCTCGACCAATTGACCGTTGACCGCATCATGCTCGATTTCGACGGCACGGAAACGAAATCCAAACTCGGCGCAAATGCGATTCTCGCCGTCTCGCTTGCCAATGCCAAAGCCGCCGCCGCCGCGCTCGGCCAGCCGCTGTTCAAATATCTTGGCGGACCAAACGCGAAAGTTTTGCCCGTGCCGATGGCCAACGTCATCAACGGCGGCGCGCATTCGGACGCGCCGATTGATTTTCAGGAATTCATGATCATGCCGCTCGGTTTGCCGACGTTCAGCGAAGGTTTGCGCGCAATCACGGAAACTTTTCATGCGCTCAAAGCCGTGTTGAAGAAAAAAGGTCTGCAGCACCGCCGTCGGCGACGAAGGCGGATTTGCGCCGAAACTCGGCAGCGTCGAGGAAGCGCTCGAAACGATCATTCAAGCGATCAAAGACGCCGGCTACAAAGCCGGGCAAGGACATTTATCTGACGCTCGACCCGGCGGCTTCGGAATTTTACGACGGCAATTCAAACTACACTTTCAAGAAATCCACCGGCGAAACCATCAGCGGCGACGACCTGGTGGATTTTTACGCGAAGCTCGTGAGCGAAATATCCGATTGTTTCCATCGAAGACGGCTGCGGCGAAAGCGATTGGACGACGTGGAAAAAACTCACCGACAAGATCGGCGACAAAATCCAACTCGTCGGCGACGATTTGTTCGTGACCAACGTGAAGTTCCTGCAAAAAGGAATTGATACCGGCACGGCCAATTCAATCCTCGTGAAAGTGAACCAGATCGGTTCGCTCACGGAAACGCTGGACGCCGTTGAACTCGCGCAAGTTCAACAAATATACCGCCGTTCTTTCGCATCGCTCCGGCGAAACCGAAGATGCGACCATTGCGGACATCGCCGTCGCGACGAATTGCGGCCAGATCAAAACCGGTTCGTTGAGCCGCTCGGATCGTCTGGCGAAATACAACCAACTTCTGCGCATCGAACAATTGCTGGGCAAAGAATGCCGTTTACGCCGGCACGAGCGCGCTGCCAAAAAAATAATTTGTTTGAATTGATGGTCATCACGCCCGGCAGCGGTTTTGGTTCGCGCGGCGAAGCCTATTTCCGCATCAGCGCGTTCAACAGCCGCGCCAGCGCCGAGGAAGTCGTGCGGCGGTTGCAGGAATTGAAGTGGTAAAATCAAAAGATTGAATGAAGCAAAATATCAATCGTCCCGTTCGATCCACAACTTCACAAGTAATCGCGATATGTGCGATTTTGACCGCATTGGCAGGTAGCGTGGTTGGAGGCTATGCCGTAGTAGAGGGACTGATAACTGGGCAGGTATATTCAGTGGCTCTGATTTTTGGTGATAACACAATGGTATACAAAAGCGCTGCATCAACAGCATATTGGACATCTATTGGATTATATGGTTTCAGTTGTGTGGGAGGGCTTGTCGCTGTAATGCTCGGGCTTCGTGAAGTCATTATTGAGCACAAAAGAAAAATAGTAGAGAAGAAAAGAAAAGACGCCGATGCCGCGAAAAAATGAGCGTCAAACAACGCCTTCAATTAACCGTTTGCAATCGCTCGAAAACCGACTATTCTCTGCGTTCGTTTTTACCGGAAATTTAACCAAAGAAAATTTATGTCACAGCATCGCAGTCTGCGCGCGGCGTCCACTCTTGGCGGCAAGCGCAATGTTCTCAAGCGTTTCGAGCGCACGGAGCTTCTCAAAAAACGCGGCCAGTGGAAGGCCGGCGACCGCATCACGGGTTTGCGCAAAACGAAACCGGATGCGTGATTTGTTAAATGGGTTGAATTGTTGAACCGTTGAATCGCGCGAACACTCGTTTTAACGATTTAACCATTTAACAATTCAACGAATGAACATCCGTTTGCAAAAATTTCTGGCCGATGCGGGCATCGCTTCGCGGCGCGCGGCGGAGCAGATCATTCTGGACGGCAAAGTCCGGGTCAACGGCCAGTTCGTCCGCCTGCTCGGAGCGAAGATTGATCCCGACCGCGACGAGGTGATTCTGGACGGCAAAATCATCCGCGCCAGAAAGAAACTTTACATCGCGCTGAACAAGCCGCCCGGCTGCGTCTGTTCGCACAAGGATGAATTGAATCGCCCGACGATTTACCAATTATTGCCAAAGGAATGGCAAATCATCCATTCCGTGGGGCGTCTGGATTTCAACAGCGAAGGATTGATTTTTCTGACGAATGATGGACAATTCGCCCTGCGCCTGACGCATCCGCGCTATGGTGTCCGAAAAAAATACGTTGCCACGGTGGAAGGCCGGTGGAACGGGAGATGCTGGAAGAGTTCACACGCGGCATTTTTCACGGCGGCGAAAAATTGAAGGCTGAAAAAGCGATTTTAATTTCCGCAAGCAAATCGCAGAGTGTCGTGGAACTGGAATTGAGCGAAGGGAAAAACCGCGAGGTGCGGCGGTTGTTTGAATCGCAGAATGTTTCGGTGAAAAGATTGCAGCGGACGCAGATCGGAAAAATCAAACTGGGCGAATTGAAACCAGGCAAATGGCGGGCATTGACAGAAACGGAAATAAAAACTTTACTTTCGGAATCATGAAAACAAATTGCACGTTGATTTTGGTGGACGATGCTCGCGGCAAGCGCCGTCGCGCAGGACAACACGAACGCGCTGCCGCCAATCCCCGCGCCGATTATTTCGCCGACGAACGCGGTGTCGCCAGCGCCCGCGGCCGTTGACACCAACGCGGTGCCGACCGAGCCGGTCAAACAAGCCAAACCTGCCAGACACAAAAAACGCAAACTCGCGGCGGAAAGCACCCGCATTTCGGAGCCGACCGTGACGCTGGCTCCCGGCCCGGCGACGGTTGACGCGAAAAGCATCAACGTTCGCGGCCAGGCCGGTCTCAAGGGCGAAGTCGTCGCGCATCTCACCAAAGGCGACGAAGTGACGGTTTTGGGCCAAATCAATCTGGACAAGCATCATGCCGGCGAACCGGCGCAATGGGCGAAAATCGCGTTACCTGCCAGCACGCATGTCTGGGTCAATGCCTCGTTCATTGATGCGACGAACAAAACGGTTCTGCCGAAGAAATTGAATTTGCGCGCCGGGCCGGGTGAAAATTACAGCGTCCTCGGCGTCGTCGAACGCGGCACGCCTGTCAACGAAATCACCACCAAAGGCAACTGGATGCAAATTGATCCGCCGGCCAATGCCTACGCTTTTGTCGCCGCGATGTATTTGAAACAGGAAGCGCAAACAAATATGGTCGCCACGACTCCACCGCCGGAAGCACAACCAGAGCCGACGACTGTTCCCGAAACGCAGCCGATGACGACCGCACCGTCGCAACCGATCATTGACACAAACGCTCCACCGCCACCGCGCGTTGTCACGCACGAAGGAGTCGTCGGGCCGGTGGCCAGCATATTCGCGCCGACCGCTTACAAACTGTATGACCCGGACACTTATCAGACCATTGATTATCTTTATACGACGGCGACGAATCTCGACTTGAGCCGCTATGCTAATATGCGAATTGTCGTCACCGGCGAGGAAAGTCTGGATGAACGGTGGAAAGGCACGCCGCTCATCACCATCGAGAGCATTCGCGTGATTGATACCAATGCCGTCCAATATACTCCCATCAAGCACAATCATTGACGGCCGCGCCATCGCCGCGAAAGTTCAAGGCGAATTGTTGCAAGTCATCAGCCGTTTGGGAGTTCAACCCGGACTCGCGTTTGTGCGTGTCGGCGAAGATGCGGCTTCAAAAGTTTATGTCGGTCGCAAGGAAAAGGCGTGTGCCGAACTGGGCATTTTTTCTGAAACATACGTTTTGCCCGAACATTGTGGTGAAACGAACTTTGCTCGCAAAAAATTGAAGAATTGAATAATGATGCGCGATTCCATGGAATTTTAGTTCAAGCGCCATTGCCGAAACAATTATTCTGAAACTAGAGTTTATTCTTCTGTTTCGCCGGAAAAAGATGTGGACGGTTTTCATCCGGTGAACGTAGGCAAACTGATGCTCGGCGACGTGACGGGATTTCGCCCTTGCACTCCGGCAGGCATCGTGGAATTGCTTGCACGTTCAAATGTGGAAACCGAAGGCGCAGAAGTCGTGATTCTTGGCCGCGGCAACATCGTCGGCAAACCTATGGCAGCCATGCTTTGTCAAAAGGAGGGCGTATACGAACGCGGCAACGCAACGGTGACGATTTGCCATTCCGCCACGCGCGACATAAAATCGCATTGCCTGCGCGCGGACATTTTGATCGCGGCGATGGGCGTTGCCGAATTTTGTGAAAGCAGACATGGTCAAGCCCGGCGCGGTTGTGATTGATGTCGGCGTCAATCGCGTTGACGGAAAACTTGTCGGCGACGTGGATTTTGCCAATGTCCAGAAAGTCGCAGGAAAAATCACGCCCAATCCCGGCGGCGTCGGCCCGATGACGATTGCGATGCTGATGCAAAACACCGTGCAAGCTGCCCAACGAGTCGTTCAACAAAAAAATCTGGCGAGCTTCCCATTGGAAGATGAACCAGAAGAAGAAAATTAATTTATGCAACCCACCCGAATTCTCCCCGATCTGCAAGCCTCGCTGCTCTGCGAAGAAGTCCGGCAGGAAGCCAACGGAAATTTTTTCATCATCGGCGTCATCAATTTTCTGCGCGTGCCGCAACTGCCGATTGTCGCCGGGCGGCTCTGCGTCTTCAACCGCTGGACGGCGGGCATCGGTCAGTTCACCGAAAGCATCCGGCTGATTGCACCTGATCAGACGACGGTGCTGCGCAAAGGCGAGATGAAATTTGAACTGAAAGACGCCGCGCTGCACGCAACTAGCGTCATGGTCTTCGGCCAGGTCGAATTCAAAACCGCCGGAACCTATTTCGTTGAAGTGCTCGTGGACGACGTGATGAAATTGCGCTATCCGATACCAGTCGTTCTCGCGCCGCCGCCAAATCAAAATCCGCAACCGCCAGCGGAAGAAAAAGCGGCCTGATTTGCGGCCACAGATGAAACGCAGATTGAATCTGTCCGGCTCTTGAAATCGTATTCAATCTGGTGAAATCTGTGGCTCAATGAATGTTGCAGCTTCAACTTTTGCCTGGGAACCGCTGACGCCGCGCGGCGTGGCGGCGTTTGCCGGCGCGAAATTCAGCCGCCTGTTTCTTGTGCAATTTATTTTTGCGCTGCTCGCCGCCGCGTCCGTCATTTGGTTTCTCGACGACAGTTGCTTTCCTGTCATTCGCGCGGCGATTCAAAAATTGCCCGACGCCGGAAAAATTTACGCCGGAAAACTTGACTGGCGCGGCGATTCGCCGCAATCGCTCGCGGAAGGAAAATTTCTGGCGCTGGACGTTGACCTGAATCATTCCGGCCAAATCCGCTCGACTGCCGACGTGCAGATTGAATTCGGCGCAGAAAGCGTCCGCGTTTTTTCACTGCTCGGCTACGCGGAATTTTTTTATCCGCCGGATCGCTTCGCGCCGTTCAACCGCACGGAACTCGAACCGCTTTGGGGAGCGTGGACGGCGGAAATTTTATTTATCGCCGCCGCCGCGACGATAATCGGCCTGTTGTCAAGCTGGTGGATTCTGGCAACGATTTATTTTCTGCCGGTTTGGATTTTCGGGCTTTTTACAAACCGCGATTTAGATTTTCGCGCAAGCTGGAAATTGTCCGGCGCGGCATTGATGCCGGGCGCATTGCTGATGGCGGCGGGAATTTTGCTTTATGACTTTAATTTTCTTAATTTGGTTCAATTTGGATTTGTTTTTGCCGCGCATTTCGTGCTCGGCTGGATTTTTTTGTTCGTCAGCTTGCTGTTTGTGCCGCGAATTTCAGAAGCAAAGCCGAAGAAAAATCCATTCGTGCCGCGCAATTAAAATTGCCACAAACACGCGCCGACTTTAGCATGCGTTCATGTCGAAACTTCCGTTTGAACTGTTGCTGGCGCTGCGTTATTTGCGGCCCAAACGGACTTTTGTTTCCATCATCACGCTCATTTCCATCCTCGGCGTCGCGCTCGGCGTCGCTGTTCTGATCATCGTCATCAGCGTGATGAGCGGATTCGACCACGACCTGCGCTCAAAAATTCTCGGCTTCAATTCGCACCTGAAAATTTTCGCCCTCGATAAATCAGGCGCAACCGAGACGATGGGAAATTACGGAGACGTGATGCGCCTTGTCTCCTCGAACAAAAATGTGCGCGGCGTCGCGCCATTTGTTCTCGGACCTGCGCTGGTTGAAATCGCAACCGACAAACGGCCAGTCAACCGTTGCCACGCCGTATATTGCGCGGCATGGACCCGAACAGCGAAAGCTCCGTCAGCGTTCTGCCGAAAAGTATCGTCAACGGCGATTTTGACTTGAGCGGACGCGGGTTGATTATCGGAAGCCAATTTGCCGAAACTTACAATTTGTCCGTCGGCGATCATGTTTCAATTTATTCCGTGAACGATTTGAAAAAAATGAAGGAGCAACGCGGCAAGCAGGATGAAGAAGCTATTTTGCCGGACGATTACGAAGTGCGCGGAATTTTTGATGTCGGCTATTTTGAATACGACGCAAACATCGTCGTCACCTCACTCGAAAACGCGCAGGACCTTTACAACCTCGACGACAACGTTCACGGCCTGATGGTGATGCTCAACGATCCATATCAAGCGCCGGAAGTGCGGCGCGAACTGTTGCAAACTCTCGGACCCAATTTCAATATCACGACCTGGGCGGAGGAAAATTCGACGATTCTCGGCGCGCTGCTAGTCGAAAAAAACGTCATGTTTTACCTGTTATTTTTCATCGTGCTCGTCGCGGCGCTCTGCATTTTGAGCGCGCAAATCACGTTCGTCGTCCAAAAAACGCGCGAAATCGGAATGTTAAAAGCGCTCGGCGCGACCAATCTGCAAATCTCCGGCCTGTTCTTGAGCCAAAGCGCAATCATCGGCGTCATCGGCGTCGCGGCCGGTTTTGGTTTGGGAATGCTGGCGGTCAATTATCGCAATGAATTTTTGCATTTCATGCGCCACGCGACCGGATGGGAATTGTTTCCCGCCTCGATTTACGGCTTCGGCGAATTGCCCGCCGTGATTACGCCGAGCGACATTGCCATCATCTGCGGAGGTTCTTTTGTCATTTGCATTCTTGGCGGCGTGCTGCCGGCAATTCGCGCCGGCCGTCTAAAACCCGTGGAGGCGTTGCGTTATGAGTGAACCGCTGCTGCGCGCGCATGCGCTCACAAAAACTTATTCGATGGGCAAGCGCACGCTTGAAGTTTTGCGTGGCGTGGACTTGACGTGGCGCGCGGCGACTTTCTCGCGCTTGCGCGGCGCGTCCGGCGCGGGCAAAAGCACGCTGCTCCATTTGATCGGCGGGCTGGATTCGCCGAACGCTGGAGAAATTTTTTTTGACGGACAGAACCTCGCAAAATTTTCCGAAAGTGAATTGACGCATTTTCGCAACCGCCGCGTCGGTTTTATTTTTCAAGCGTATCATTTGCTGCCGGAACTCGACGCGCTCGAAAATGTCTGCCTGCCCGCGCGCGTCGCCAGAACTTCCGCAGCGCAAACCGAAAAACGCGGACGCGAATTGCTTTCACGCGTCGGGCTTGGCGAACGCATGGAACATAAACCGTCCGAACTTTCCGGCGGCGAACAGCAGCGCGTCGCCATCGCTCGCGCGCTCATCAACGAGCCGGAACTTGTTGCTCGCCGACGAGCCGACCGGCAATCTCGATTCGCACACCGGCGGAGAAATTATTGAACTGCTTAAAAGTTTGCGTGTCGAAAAACAAATGACATTGATTATTGCCACGCACGACGCAAAAGTCGCCGCGCACGCGCAGCGCGTGATTGAACTGGCCGACGGACGCATTGCTTGAAATTGTCGCCCGCTGCGTTTAGTTTCATCCGCCATGCTTGAAGATCGCGATTACATGCGCCAGCCGGTTTATTACGAGCCGCGTATTTCATTTACCGTCGCACTGTTGATTCTGTGCGCCATAGTATTTGTCATCGAGTGCATTGCCTGTGGCTATCCGCCGGTTTTTTCTCAAAACAACTATTTTGCCTTAAGCGTTGACGGATTGAAGCACGGTTATGTCTGGCAATTGCTGACGTTTCAATTCATGCACGCCGGACTGATGCACATTTTGCTCAACGGCTGGGCGATTTACATTTTTGGCCGCGCCATTGAAGAAGCGCTTGGAAGCAAAAATTTTCTGATTCTATTTTTGGCCAGCGGCGTCATCGGTGGAATTTTTCAAGTGCTCGCTGGATGGGTTTGGCCGGATTATTTTGGCGGCGCGGTGGTCGGCGCTTCGGCAAGCGCATTCGGATTGGTGGCGGCGTTCGCGGTTTTGTTTCCAGAACGCGAACTGATGTTGCTCTTGTTTTTTATTTTGCCGTTGCGGTTGCGCGCGAAAACCTTGTTGCTGTTTGCGGCAGTGCTGGCGGTATTTGGCCTGATTTTTCACGGCGACAACATTGCCAACGCAGCGCATTTGGGCGGAATTTTGACTGGCATTATTTTTATCAGGCAATTTATTCAAGGCCGCTGGCATTGGCCGCAATGGGGATTTTCGTCGCGCCGCCGCGAACCGCCGGAATTTGTTTCCAAAAGCGCGGGTAAAAAATCGTTTTGGCGTTCGGCGAGTAAATCGGACGAAGATTTGTCCACCGACGAGTTTCTGCAAAATGAAGTTGATCCGATTCTCGACAAAATTTCCGCGCATGGCATTCAAAGTCTGACCGCGCGCGAACGCGAAATCCTCGAAAAAGCCCGCGCTAAAATGAGCCAGCGTTAAATTGTCAATTCCGTTAAACGCGATCCAACGATTCAACGATTTAACGTTTCAACAATTCGACGGATTGTTTATCCTGTCTTCATGATTACGCGCTATTCGCGCCCGGAAATGCGGGCGATTTGGACGGACGAAAACAAACTCCGCATCTGGCTGCAAATCGAATTGCTCGCCAGCGAGGCGCTCGTCGCCGAAGGCGTCGTGCCGAAAAACGATTTTGCAAAAATCAAGACGCGGCGCCGAAAAATGTTTTGCCGATTTGAAATGGCCTCGTCGAGCGGCAAAAGGAACTGGAGAAAACGCTCAACCACGACGTCATCGGCTTCACCACCGCCGTCGCCGAAAAAATCAACGACCGCGCCAGCCGCTGGCTGCATTTCGGCCTGACGAGCAGCGACATCGGCGACACCGGCTTCGCCGTGCAAATGACGCAGAGCGCGGACATCCTGATCGCCGATGTCAAAAAACTTTTGCCCGTCATCGCCACGCGCGCGAAGGAACACAAATTCACGCCCTGCATCGGCCGCAGCCACGGCATTCACGGCGAGCCGACGACGTTTGGCTTGAAAATGGCGCTGATGCACGATGAATTTGGCCGCGCGCTGGAACGGCTCGAACGCGCGCGCAAAATTGTCGCCGTCGGAAAACTTTCCGGCGCGGTTGGCACGAGCGCGCATTTGTCGCCGCGCGTGGAGGAATTTGTCTGCAAAAAACTCGGCCTGAGACCCGCGCCGATCGCCACGCAAGTTGTCCAGCGCGACATTCACGCCGAATTTCATGAACACGCTCGCGCTCGTCGGCGCGAGCATCGAACGCTGGGCGGTGGAGTTCCGGCATTTGCAACGCACGGAAGTTCTCGAAGCCGAGGAGCCGTTCACGAAAGGCCAAAAAGGTTCGAGCGCCATGCCGCACAAGCGCAATCCGATCACCTGGGAACGCCTGACCGGCCTGGCGCGCGTGCTGCGCGGCAATGCCGTCGCCGCCCTGGAAAATGTCGCGCTCTGGCACGAGCGCGACATTTCACATTCGTCGGTCGAGCGGATTATTTTTCCCGATTCCTGCACGCTGCTGGATTACATGTTCGGTTTGCTGACGCGGTTGATGGACGGCTTGGTCGTTTATCCGGCGAACATGAAGCAAAATCTCGGCTTGTCGCTCGGGCATGTGGAATTCGCAGACCGTCCTGCTCGCGCTCATCAAAAAAGGCCTGACGCGCGAAGCGGCCTACGAACTTGTTCAGGACGCGGCGATGAAAACCTGGGAAGTCAAACACGCCGGACGCGACGACGCGGATTTTCTCGACATATTAAAAGCCGATCCCGAAGTCGCAAAACATTTCAAGAAAGGCGAACTGGAAAAACTCTGTTCGCTGGATTTTCATTTCAAGGAAGTGAAAAACCGGTTCAAAAAACTGGGGCTTTGACAACGAACCGCGCCTTGACACGATGCGGTTCACTGCTAACCTCTCGCGCTCCGTCAAACGGAGTTTTCCGCGCCGGGAGCGCAATTTAATTTGATTTATGAAACGCCAGTATCAACCGTCAAAAATCCGCCGCAAACGGCAGCATGGATTTCTTAACCGCAATTCGAGCAAGAGCGGCAAGGCCACGCTCGCTAATCGCCGCCGCAACGGCCGCAAACGCCTGACGCCGGTCTGATTTCGCGCGCATGACCGCCGAATCGCCGAAACGCCTGCGACTGGGTCGCGCCTCGCGGCTTCAACAGAGCCGCGATTTCGCGCGCGTCCGGCAGCAAGGCCAGCGGCTCGTGCTCGGCTGCCTCATCGCCAACTGGAACAGATTGCCTGACGGCGCGTCGCCGAAACTCGGCGTGGTCACGAGCAAAAAGATCGGCGGCGCGGTGCAACGCAACCGCGCGCGGCGGCTGTTGCGGGAAAGTTTCCGGCAGCATCAGCATGAACTGGCACAGCCCGTTGAAATTATTTTGGTCGCGCGGAACTCGATCGCAGGGAAAAATTTTGCGGACGTGGAAACGGATTTTCTGGCGGCGTTGAACCGCGCGAAGCTTTTGAAAAATTAAATGAACCTGTTCCGGCACATTTTGATTTCTGCAATCCGCGTTTATCGCTGGACGATTTCGCCCGCGCAGATTTTTCTCTTTGGCCCGACTGCCGGCTGCCGTTTCACGCCGACTTGCTCGCAATATGCGATTGACGCAATCCGCTCGCGCGGCGCGATTGCCGGAAGCTGGCTCGCGGCGAAACGGATTTGCCATTGTCATCCGTGCGGCAATTGTGGACACGATCCGGTCGAAAAAATTAAATCGCCAGCCAACTAATTTTCATGGATAGAACTGGAATCATCGTTGTTTCGCTTTGCGGCGTGTTGCTTGTCCTCTGGTTTTTCCAGACGCAAAAGCAGGAAGCCCGCTTTCAGCAACAGCAGGCGGAATTTGCGAGAACAAACATTGTTTCAACGCCCCAGGCAACTGCAAACCAACCCACAATTCCGGCAACAATGACAACTGCGGTTCAAGTTTTCGACACAAACGCGCCGGAAAATCTGATCGTGATTTCAAATGCGGACGCACGTTACACATTCACCTCGCGCGGCGGCGGGTTGAAATCAGTCGAGCTTCTAAAATATCCCGAAACGATTTCTGCGCGCTGGAAAAAGGAAAATGAAAGTTCGACAAACGGCGTCGCGACTTTGAACGCGCGCGCTTCGGTTCCGGTTCTGGCGATTTTGGGCGACACGAGTCTGGTCGGCGACGGCAATTTTACTTTGACGAGGACGGACGACGGCGTTCGCGCGGAAAAATTTTTGCCGGACGGTTTGCTGCTGACGAAGGAATTTCATTTGAGTTCAAATTATCTCGTAAACGCGAGCGTGAGATTTGAAAAACACTTCCGGACCAGCCGCTCGCGCTGCCCGCGCAGGAATTGGTCATCGGCACGGCGACGCCGATGGATGCGGACGACAACGGAATGTATGTCGGCGCGATGTGGTTTGACGGCACGAACTACGTTGACAACGGCACGCGCTATTTCAACACGAACACGACGGCTCTTTTTGGATTCATGTCCCGGACTCCGACGCCGGAATTTCGCGCGGGCGCGGGCAACGTCGTCTGGGCGGCGGCGCACAATCAGTTTTTCGCGCTGCTGGCGATGCCTGAAACATCCGGCGCAGCAAATCGTCGCGCGTCCGGTGAATTTGCCGCCGCTGACGATAGAACAATTCCTTCTGCAACTGCCGAATGGGAATCCAGACGGCGCTGGTTTATCCGGCGCAAACATTGTCGGCAAATTCAATCGGTCGAGCGGCAGATTGTTTTTTACGCCGGGCCAAAGGAATATCGAACGCTGGCACTCATCGGCGAGGATTTCCAGAATCACGCGGATCTGGCGATGAATTTCGGCACGGGCTACATCAGCTTTTGGGGCGTCGGGACATTTTTTGCGAAGCTGCTTGTTGTCCTCGATGAACTGGCTGCATGACGTGTTCAAAGTCGGTTACGGCTGGGCGATTGTTTTGATCACGATTCTTTTGCGCGTGGTTTTCTGGCCGTTGACGGCGGCGAGCACGCGCTCGATGAAGCGGATGCAGGCGCTCGCACCGGAAGTGAAGGCGCTCAAGGAAAAATACAAGGACGACCCGCAGAAATTCACGCAGAAGCAGATGGAGCTTTGGAAGAAAAACAAGGTCAGCCCGATGGGCGGCTGTCTGCCGATGCTGATCCAGATGCCGGTGTTCTTCGGTTTTCTCGCGATGATCCGCTGCGCGATTGAATTGCGCGGCGCGCATTTTCTGTGGGTTGCGGATTTGACGAAGCCGGACACGATTTTTCATGATTCCCGGAATTGATTTTCCGTTCAACCTGCTGCCGCTGCTGATGGTCGGCGTGATGGTCTGGCAGGCGCATTTGCAGCCGGCGTCGCCGGGCATGGATCCGTCGCAGCAAAAAATGATGCGCTATATGCCGCTGATGTTTCTGGTGTTCCTTTACAATTACTCGTCGGGCATGGCGCTTTACATGACGGTCAGCACATTGCTGGGAATCGTGCAGACGCAATTGACGAAAATCGAACCAGCCTCCGGCGGCGGCTGATGTCGTGGTTTCGCCCTTGACGCCGTTGTCAAAAAAGAAAAAATGACGGCGAACATTTTTTAATTTTTGTTTTTATGCCCGCGCAACCAAAAGAAATTCTGGAAAAAATCCTGTCGTCGCTCGGTTTTCCGGCGACAGTCGAGGAACACAAAATGGACGACGGTGTTTTGCTTGACGTGAAAACGGATGAGGCCGGACGGCTGATTGGCCGTCAGGGACAAACGCTCGCCGATTTGCAATACATCACGAACCGCATTCTTTTCCAGCAGGACGCCAGTTCACCGAAAGCCATGGTGGATGTCGGCGGCTATCGCGCGCAGGCGCGCGAGGCGCTCGTGAAAAAGGCGAAGGATGCCGCCGACAAAGTCCGCCGCTGGGGCGACGTCGTGGAACTGGAACCGATGAACGCCTTTGACCGGCGCGTTGTGCATCAAGCGCTGAAAGACGATCCCGACGTGGAAACGCACAGCGTCGAAGTGGACGGCACGGATAAAAAAGCGCTTCTGCTCAAGCCGCGCCATTAACCGCTTACTGGTCGGTTATCTTCAAATTATACAACGGCGAGTAAGCGCTGTTGGGCTTCGGTGGTGTGCCGAAATCGTTGTATTGGTAGTCGAATTTGAAACGATAACTGACGCCGTTCGCATTCGGCGGCACCGGCACAAAACCTTCCCAACGGTTGGTGATCATCGGCACCGGGCGCATGTCATAAAGCTGGCCGTTCACGAACACATACGGATGAATCGTCTCCCAACGCATGGATTGCTGCTGCGAGTTGAAGATGACTTCAACGGGATAAAGGTTGTTTGGATTGCGCGGCTGCTCCAGCGGCGTCACCCGTGTGAATGTCGCGGCGCAACCTGTCAACAACAGCGCCGGCAAAAGCGGCAGAATTTTTTTCCACATAATGAGAAAGCTTTGCAAAGCGCGGACGATTTGTAAAGTTGGATTTCAACGCTTGAACCATGATTTGCTTTCGGCTATTGCTCCGTCGCGTATGAATTCCCCAAGTCAACCCGTTTCGGGCTTTCGCTATTATCGCTGGGTTATCTGCGGCCTGTTGTTTTTTGCGACGACAATCAATTACATGGACCGGCAAATTCTCGCGCTATGCAAGGGAATGCTCGACAAAGACCTCGGCTGGTCCAACACCGATTACGGTCTGGTTAATTCGGCTTTTCAACTTTCCTACGGCATCGGACTGCTCGGTTTTGGCTGGTTCGTGGATCGCTTCGGCACAAAAATTGGCTACACCGTTTCAATCATCGCGTGGAGCATTGCGGCGGCGGCTTACTGGTTTGTCGGCAGCGTGCGCGGATTTTTGCTGACGCGCCTGTGGGTTGGCCTCGGCGAATCTGGAAATTTTCCGACCGCCATCAAAGCCACTACACAATGGTTTCCAAAACGCGAACGCGCGCTGTCCACCAGTATTTTCAATTCCGGCGCGAATGTAGCGGGCATCATCGCCCCGGCCACGATTCCGTTCATCGCTTTTCATTTCGGCTGGCGCGGCGCATACGTTGCGGCGGCGATTGCCGGTTTCATCTGGCTCATTTTCTGGCTGGCGCTTTATCAAGTGCCGGAAAAAATGCCGCGACTCAATTCCGATGAACGCGCCCACATTTTGAGCGACCGCGATGAAAACCAGACGCAACAAAAAATGCCGTGGGGCAGCTTGCTTGGCTATCGCCAAACGTGGTCGTTCATCATCGCCAAATTTTTAACCGACCCGGTCTGGTGGTTTTTTCTCATCTGGCTGCCGGATTATTTCAAAAAAACCCGCGATCTGGACATCAAACACAGTTGGCCGCATCTCGTGACGATTTATGTCATCATCACCGTATTAAGTATTTTTGGCGGCTGGATTACAGGGCATTTGGTGAAACGCGGCTGGACAGTCACACGCGCGCGCAAAACCGGCATGTTCATTTTCGCGCTCTGCGTGCTGCCAATTTTAATCGTGACGCGAGTGGACGATTGGACGGCGGTGTTGCTCATCGGTCTGGCCGGTTCAGCGCATCAAGCATGGTCAGCCAATCTCTTCACGACCGTTTCCGATATGTTTCCCAAAAAAGCCGTCGCATCGGTCATCGGCATTGGTGGTTTGGCGGGTGCGTTGGGAGGTTTTCTGTTTCCAATCCTTTGCGGCACGATTCTCGATCACTTCAGCAAGACCAATCAAGAAACTGCCGGCTACGCGATTCTCTTTGGCCTTTGCGCGTCGGCTTACCTCATCGCTTTCGGGTTGAATCATCTTTGTGCGCCACGTTACGAGCCAATCCAAATCAAAGAATCCTGACGAATTAAATCGTCATCGCGTCAAACCCGCCGTCCACGACGATTTCCGCGCCGGTGATGAAACTGCCCGCGTCCGACGCCAGCAACAACGTCGCGCCGACGAGTTCGTGCGCTTCGCCGAAACGTTTCATCGGCGTCTTGCCCATGATTTGCGCCACGCGTTCGGGATTGAGCACCTTGCGGTTTTGTTCCGCCGGGAAAAATCCGGGAACCAGAATGTTCACGCGCACGCCGCTCGTCGCCCATTCGCGCGCGAGATTTTTCGAGAGGTTATGCACCGCCGCCTTCGACGCCGAATAAGTGAACACGCGCGACAACGGAGTCAGCCCCGACGCCGAGCCGAGGTTGATGATGCTGCCGGATTTTTGTTCGACCATGTGCTTGCCGAAAACCTGGCACGCCAGCACAGACGCCTTTCAAATTCACCGTGATGATTTTGTCAAACTCCTCTTCCGGAATTTCAAAAAATGGCGTCGGCGAATTGACGCCCGCGCCGTTCACCAAAATGTCCACGCGTGCCGAATTTCGCCAGAACATCGGCGAGCAATTGTTGCAAGCCGGCTTTGGAAGTGGTGTCGCACGAAAAAAATTCCGCCTTGCCGCCGCCTTTGGCGATTTTATCCAGACGCGCCTTGGCCTTGGCCGCATCGCGACCGACGAGCGCCACCGTTGCGCCGGCGATCGCCAGACCTTCAGCCATCTCGCCGCACAGTTCGCCCGTGCCGCCGATGACGACCGCCACTTTGCCTTTGAGTGAAAATAATTCCGCCGGTGTTTTCATAATATTTTGATTAACGTTGCACGCGGGCGCTGCCGCCGCCGAAAGTTTTTTCCACTTCCTTGCGCGTGGCCATGGAAGTGTCGCCGGGCGTGGTCGAAGCCAGCGCGCCGTGCGCCGCGCCGTATTCGACGGCCTTCTGCGCGTCGTTGAATTCGAGGAAACCGAATTGCAAGCCGCTGGCGAAACTGTCGCCGCCGCCGACGCGATCGAGGATTTCCAGTTCGGGATATTTGCGGCTCTCGTGGAATTTTCCGTCGTGCCAGAGAATCGCGCTCCAGTCGTTCTTTGTCGCGGTGATGACGCGGCGCAGCGTCGTCGCGGCCACCTTGAAATTCGGATACGCCTTCACGGCGGTTTCAATCATCGCCTTGAACGCATCCGTCTCGATGTGTGCTCAAGTTGTGGTCCGCGCCTTTGACTTCAAAGCCGAGGCGACGCGGTGAAATCCTCCTCGTTGCCGATCATCACGTCCACGTATTTGGCGATTTCGCGTGTTCACTTCCTGCGCCTTTTTCAAGCCGCCGATGGATTTCCAGAGCGACGGGCGATAATTCAAATCGTAGCTGACGATGACGCCGTGCTTTTTCGCCGCCTTCACCGCTTCAATGGTCAGCGCCGCCGTGGTTTCCGACAGCGCGGCGAAAATGCCGCCGGTGTGCAGCCAGCGCGCGCCGATTTTGCCGAAAATATGGTCCCAATCGAAATCGCCGGGCTTGAGTTGCGACGCCGCGGAATTGCCGCGATCCGGCACGCCGACCGCGCCGCGAATGCCGAAGCCGCGCTCGGTGAAATTCAAGCCGTTGCGGACGCTGCGGCCGATGCCGTCGTCCTCGCGCCACTTGATGAAGTCCGTGTCCACGCCGCCCTGCATGATGAAATCTTCGATGAGATGGCCGACCTCGTTGTCCACGAACGCGGTGCAGACGGCGGTTTTGTAGCCGAAACATTTGCGCAGGCCGCGCGAGGTGTTGTATTCGCCGCCGCCTTCCCAGGCGGTGAATTCGCCGCGCGGTGCGGATGCGCCCTTCGCCGGGGTCGAGGCGCAGCATGACTTCGCCGAGCGAGATTTGGTCGTATTTACAAGTGGATTTGTCGCGTAATTGAATTGCCATAAATTTTTCGTTGTGGTTGAAAAAGTTCTATAGACCTGCACCGATTTGAATTCAGTCAAATTCCACGCCGCTTCGCCGACTTCGTGCGCGAGATGATTCAGTTCCTCGATCTCCGCCTTCGTGAACAGCAGGCCGCCGTGTTTCTTCGACAGTTCGCCCCAGCGCGCTTCCGGCTGGCCGGGCAACATGCACTTCTCGTTGCCGTGACCGAGCACGTCTTCGATGATCGCCTTCACGTTCTGGATCTGCGAACGGCCTTTGACGTAATCGTTGCCCTTCATCGCGTCCGGATGGATGACTTGGAAATAAAACGTCGAGCCGCGCTTCTCGCCGTCGCCGCCGCGCGATGTGCCGCGGATTTCCGGCAGCGAACCGCCGATGTAGCCCGCGTAAAGTTCGTCAATCAAACCCAGGCCGTAACCCTTGTGCGCGCCGAACGGCAGCAACGCGACGGCTTTGTTCGGATCGGTCGTCGGATTGCCCTCGGCATCCACGGCGCAACCGGGCGGAAGTTGTTTGCCTTCGCGTTTCATCACCTGCACGCGGCCCATCGCGATGGTCGAGGTCGCCCAGTCAATCACGATGGGAAAACCGATCGCGTCCTGCGTCGGGAACGCCCACGAATGCGGGTTGGTGCCCATCGTCGGCGTCTTGCCGCCGAACGGCACGACTTCGGACGTGGCCGAGGTGCAGTTCGTGTAGGCGAGATAGCCCTTGAGCGCGGCGTCCATGACGTAACCGCCGCCCCAGAGATAATGCGTGGCGTTGTCCACGCTGACCATGCCCACGCCGAATTTGTCGGCGAGCTTCATGCAGGTGTCCATCGCCTCGTAGGCGACGGCCTGGCCGAGCTTGTTGTGGCCGTTCCAGATTTCGGCGGCGGCGAAGCGCGACGGCAGCTTCTCGATCTTCGCGCCGGGCGTCCAGCGGCCGACCTTGCTGCCGAACAATTCGTCGAGGTGCAGCGCCTTGATGGCGTTGTGCGTGCGGATGCCGTAATACGCGGCGCTGGCGCAAAACCGCGCGCCGGCGGCGGCCTCGGCGGCGTCGTAACCGCGCTTGAGATACGCCTTCGTGACGAGTGAATCGTGTTTTTCTTTGGGAATGATGTAGTAGGTTTCGGGCATAAAAATTTTCGGAAATAAAATTAAAGTTCTGTGCCTAACAAAATTTTTCTAATTTGAGATTGCGAATTGTTTCTGCTTTCCAAATTTCAAGTTGTTGCAATGCGGCTTCTGGACTTTGTAAAAGTTTTTCTTCAATCAATTTTGTTCTGGCATATTGTGCTGCTACCCAAGGAATCGTATCTCCTTCAAGTCGCTGTTTTTGTTCAGCTAACGCTTCCAGCGCAGAAGAATAGTCGCCGCACTTAATTAATGTGTAAGCCAAAGCTTCCAAAAGATGTGAGTTTACACGCGGCCTGCCACTTTCAATTCTTTCGTTCAAAAAATTTAGAACACCATTCAAAGAAGAAACATTGTTAAGAAACGGCGTAGCCACATTCTGAATAGCAGCAGTTAAATCTGTGGCTAAATTGGGATTGCTAACGCGCCAATTTAACGCATTGCCGATGCGTTCTCCAAAAGTGCTATGAACAGCATCATTTGGAACAAACAGTGGTAGAAAAAACTCGTTTAGATAAAACCAATCGGCATCAGCGGATGCAAAAAAATATACGCCGCGCAAAATATCTTCGATAGGCAACATGAAAACCAAATTCCTATCTACAGCGAATCCTGGCAGATTCGGTAAAATCTGTTTCGCAATTTTTGTAAATTCCCGTTGTTTCACAAAATTATATCAAACCACTTTCTTCACCGGCACTTCGGGATTCACCTGCGCGATGGGTTTTTCGCCGTTCATCGCGAGGATGAGATTTTTCACGGCGCAGGTGGCCTGGCGCACCACGCTCTCGTAAGTGCGCGACGCGACGTGCGGCGTGCAGACGACGTTCGGCAGCTTGAGCAGCGGATGATCCGCCGCCGGCGGCTCGTGATCCAAAACGTCCGTGCCGTAACCGCCCACCTGCCCGGATTTCAGCGCGGCCACCATGTCGTTGGTGTTCACGACTTCGCCGCGCGCGCAGTTCAAAATCAAAACGCCCGTCTTCATCTTCGCAAACGACTTGGCGGAAATCATGTCGCGCGTCTCCGGCGTGAGGTTCGTGTGCAGCGAAATGTAATCGCTCGCGGCATAAATTTCGTCGAGCGAAGCGGCGCGCTTCACGCCGTATTGCTTGGCAAAGGCTTCATCCAAATGATGGTCGAACGCGATAACCTTCATGCCGAACGCGTGCGAGCGGATCGCGACTTCTTTGCCGATGCGCCCAAGTCCGATGATGCCGATTGTTTTATCCAACAGTTCATGGCCGGTTTTGCGTTTCCATCCGCCGCTGCGGGTTGAATCGGTGTGGAACAGAAAATTTTTCTCCAGCGCGAGCAGCAACAGAAAATTATGCTCGGCGACGGTCGTATGATTGACGCCGGGCGTGAATAAAACTGGAATTCCAAATTCCGTGCAGGACTTCACGTCAATCTTGTCCACGCCGATGCCGTATTTGCTCAAGACTTTTAATTTCGGACGCGCCTTTTCCAAAACCTTGCGTGTGATGGCATCGTCGCCGCAAATGTAACCGTCCACATCGCCGACGAGCGCGAGCGTGTCCGCCTCGTTCAGCGGGCCGCGCGCGGTGATGATTTCCCAGCCGGTTTTTTTCAGCAAATCGTGATGTTCGACCGGGCGTGTCCTGAAACGAAGTGGTGGTCAGCAAAATTTTCATAAGGCAGGTTAGAAAACGCAGACGATGGAGTCAAAAAATTAACCCCCGAACATTCATTCGAGGGTTGCAATTCACCTTGAATCGGCCTGTTCAGCCCGCAGTCGGTTGCGAATAAGCCATTGAGTCCAAGCGCGCCTGCGCCTGTTCGGACAGGCTGGTGAAAATCATCGAGACGTGGTAGCCGGCATGTTTGTTGCCGGAACAGGCGACAACGACTCCGCTGCATTGCAGCTTGCCGCTGGCGCG
Organism: uncultured Verrucomicrobiae bacterium; assembly: GCA_963746345.1. Taxonomy (GTDB): domain Bacteria; phylum Verrucomicrobiota; class Verrucomicrobiia; order Limisphaerales; family UBA11358; genus UBA11358. The sequence goes on along the minus strand of CAVVAN010000003.1, from coordinate 548,731 downwards.
CGGCGAATGCAATCGCCACTGTCATTTCTGTCCATTCCTTGAACGGCGTCGGGCTGCGAAATTCAATGCCATTTTTGTGGACGGAAACCGTATCGGCGGAAAGTTCCAAGCGCGCCTTGCCGGCCTTCAATCGTGACTTGTTCGTTCAATGAATGCAATGCTTCCGAATTTTCTTGCGCTCATAATAAACAAAGTAATACGCTGCACCTAATCGTCAACATCGCCGCGTCCAATCGTCAAATGACATTACCATTCGATTACCGCCGCGCCCCATGTCAAACCCGCGCCAAACACAATGAGCAAAATCAAATCGCCGCGCAGGATTTTTCCTGATGCTACGGCTTCGTCCAACGCGATGGCCACGGAAGCGGCGGACGTGTTGCCGTATTTGTCGAGGTTCACAAAAACTTGTTCCGGCGTCGCGCCCAGCCGTTCGCCAACGGCGTCGATGATCCGCTGGTTGGCCTGATGCGGAATGACGCATTTGATTTGCGTGATGTCAATTTCGCAGCGGCGCAACGCTTCCGTCGCCGCCGATATGCATCGCCTGCACGGCGTTTTTGAAAGTTTCCTTGCCGTCCATGCGCAGATAATGCAAGCCGCGCGGCGACGGATTCCGTCGTGGCCGGACAACGGCTGCCGCCGCCGGGCATGAAAAGCAAATCCGCTTTGTTCGCCGTCCGCGCCCATCACGGCGGTCAAGCAGTCCGTGCGAATTTGCGCGATTCTGCAAAATCGCCGCGCCCGCGCCGTCGCCGAAAAGCACGCAGGTGTTGCGGTCCGTCCAATTCACGATGGAGGAAAGTTTTTCCGCGCCGATGACCAGCACGGTGTCGTAAGTGCGGGACATGATGAATTGCTGCGCCGATTTCCAGCCCGTAAATGAAGCCGGAACACGCCGCTTCCATGTCAAAAGCCGCCGCGCGTTTCGCGCCGATTTTTTGCTGCACCAGGCACGCGGTCGACGGAAACGGCATGTCCGGCGTGATGGTGGCGACGATGATCAAACTCAATTTGTTCGGCCGGTGACGCCCGCCATTTTCATCGCGCGCTGCGCAGCTTTCGCCGCCAGGTCGGAAGTGAATTCATCTTTCGCCGCGCGATGCGGCGTTCCTTGATGCCCGTGCGCGTGGTGATCCATTCGTCCGTAGTGTCTCGACCATTTTTTCCAAGTCGGCGTTCGTCAGAATTTTTTCCGGGACATACGAACCGACGCCGGTGATGGAACAGGTGCGGCCCTGAAATTGTGTTTGGCGCGTGGATTTTTGAAATTTGCGTGGTGCTCATGGAAATTTCTGCGGCAGCTAATTTTTCATTTGCCCGCGCGATTTCACGGGCGATGATCTGGTTGACCTGATGCTGCACGGCGTCCGCCGTCACGCGCAATGCGCTGGCGATGGCGCGTTCGCGCGCCGAGGCGTGCGCCTTGAAAACCATGCCGTTGAAGCCGAGCAACGGCGCGCCGCCATAAACTTCCGGGTCCATGCGTTTGCGAATGGCATGAAACGCGTCTTTGGCCAGAAACGCGCCGATTTGCCGCTTGCGCTGTTGTGCATCAATTCGCGTTTCAACATTGAAAACATCGCGACCGCGAGGCTTTCGGACGTTTTCAAAACGATGTTGCCGACGAAGCCGTCGCAAACGACGACGTCCACATGGTCCTTGAACAAATCGTGTCCCTCGACGTTGCCGATGAAATTCAAATCAAGTTGCTTGCAAAGTTTGAAGGCTTCGAGCGTCAGTTCGTTGCCTTTGGAATCTTCCGTGCCGTTGCTCAAAATGCCGACGCGCGGATTTTTGCGACCCAGCACTTCGCGCGAATAAATATTGCCCATCACGGCGAATTGCGCGAGATGGAACGGCTTGCATTCGATGTTCGCGCCGGCATCGAGCAGCACAAATTCATTTCCCTGGCGCGGAATGACCGTGGCGATGCAGCCGCGATCCACGCCGTCAATGCGTCCGACTTTGAAAGTGGCCGCCGCGAAAATGCCGCCGGTGTTGCCGAGCGAAACCAGCGCGTCGGCCTTGCCGTCATGGACCAGTTCGGCGGCGCGGGCGATGGAAGAATCTTTTTTCTTGCGAAGCGCGACGACGGGTTTGTCGTCCATCGTCACCACTTCGCTGGCGTGGATGACTTTGACGCGGTGGTCGCGGAAACCGCGCGGAGGCAGCGCCGCATGAATTTCAGCCTGGTTGCCGACGAGATAAAGGGCGGTAATGTTTTTATTGGCCTCAAGCGCCAGCTTGGCGCCCGCGATGACGACTCCGCAACCGTGGTCGCCGCCCATGACATCCACTGCGATTCGCATAGATGAAATGAAAAAGCGCGGAAATTTCCACCGCGCCGCAAATTAAATCAGGCACCCGCCGTGACGCGTCAAAACCTGGCGGCCCTTGTAAAAACCGCACGCCGGGCAAACCCGGTGCGGCACATACGGCGCGGCGCATTGCGGGCATTTGCTCATTTGCGGCAGTTTCAGCACGCTGTTGTAAGCGCGGCGCATACGCATGCCGGCTTTTCGATGGTTTACGTTTTGGGACGCCCATAAAATAAATTCAAAATTAAAGTTTTAGTTTGTTTAATTCAGTCCAAGTTGACGAAGCAACTTTGCCGTCACCGTCGGTTTTGGACTTGCCGGCTTTCGTTCTTCAATCCGCCGCAATCCGGCCTGCACAACGGATGTTGCGGAAACTCAAGCAGAATATCTTCCCGCACAAACGGCGTCAAGTCCACGCAATCGTTGTTCACGGCCACCTTGTCTTCGCCGGTCAAGCGGCAAATGCAGCGTCCAATGCTCCAAATCCAATCCGCGCTCGAACTCTTTCAGGCAGCGGACGCACTCGCATTCCAGCGTGAGCACGAAGTTCGCCTTGAACCAAAAGTGCGTCGTCCAATTTTTCAATCTCAATGTCGTATTGCAACAGGCTGCGTGACGCGAATCATTTCGTCGCGCACGTCCAAATCCAGTTCGGCCAACGGCAATTCGCCGCGCAAAGTCACGTTGCGTTTCTCCAGATGACGAAGATTGACGGACAAAGGCATGGATTTCTCCACTCAATTCTTTTTTGCGCCGGAAAATTTTTTCGTCAACGCGGCTTGCACATGCGCGGGCACAAACGGACTCACGTCGCCGCCGAGCCGGGCGATTTCCTTCACGATGCGCGAACTGATGAACGTGTAAGTGTCCTTGGGCATCATGAAAATCGTCTCGATATTTTCGTTCAAGCTTGCGGTTCATCAACGCGAGTTGAAATTCAAATTCAAAATCCGAAACGGCGCGCAGCCCGCGCATGATCGCCTGCGCCTTTTGTTTCACGGCATATTCGACCAGCAGTCCGTCGAAACGTGTCGGCCTCGACATTTGGCAGATGAGCAATCGCCTGCTTCACCAGCGCCAGTCGCTCATGCGGTCGTGAACAACGGCGTTTTGCTTTCATTTTTTGCGACGGCCACGATGACGCGGTCAAACAGCTTTGCCGCGCGCTGCATCACGTCCAGATGGCCATTGGTCAGCGGATCAAAACTGCCGGGATAAATCGCCGTTCGCATTTGAAAACATTTTAGCAGTGCGCTAAAAAACTTGACGAACTTAGAAATTAAAATTCAAAATTGCAGTCAGTATTTGCCACGGCACTTCATAAATCCGCACGGCGGCTTTGATGCCTTTGACGGTGACGGGAGGCATTTCGATGCACGTCGCCGCAAGCATCGGGGTCGTGGCGCAGCAAATGATTGTATGTCGTGTCGCTGATGATGATGCGGCCGCTGCCGGAAACGCCTTCAAGGCGGCTGGCAAGATTCACTTCGCGCGCCAAAAACGGTGTAATTCAAAATATGCGCGTCCGAACCCATCAGGCCGACAGTGACAAGGCCGGTGTTGATGCCCGTGCCGAGTTGCAGCGCGGACAACGGCGGTTTGGGCGGCAGGCCGGCGGACAGCCGCGCTCTGATTTTCAATTTCTCGTGACGAACCTTTTGCGCCAGATCGCTTTTGGTTCAATTCATGTATGGCGCGTTGCGCGTCAATCGCCGCGCGCACGCAAGCCAGCGCATGTTTTTCGTTTGGCGTCGGCGCGTTCCAAAACGCCATCACGCAGTCGCCGATGTATTTGTCGAGCGTGCCGTCGTGTTTTTTTACCGCGTCGGCGACAGCGGCGAGATAAAGATTCACCGTTTCGAGCGTTTCGCGCGCGGATTCATCGAAACATTTTCCGCCGCGGCGGCGTCAAGCTGCTGTTGGCGCACAAATTCCGTCGTGCGCTGCTGCATCTCATCAGTGAACGTGGTGAAGCCGCGCACGTCGGCGAAGAAAACGCGTCACCTCGCGGCGCGCGCCGCCGAGGGAAAGTTTTTTTGCTTGAAGCAGTTCGTTCACCACGTTCGGCGAAACGATTTTTGAAAAAATGGATTTGACGCGGCGCTGTTCGCGTTCCTCAAAAACGACGCGATAGGTCACGAGCATGATGTGTTCGATCAAAATCGCGCCGACAACCGGGAATACGATCGGCAGCCAGAATCGAAATTTAATGAAAACAAAAAATGCGATGCCGATGTAAACAAGCATCAGCAGCAAAGTGCCACCCGACGCGGAAAACGCCCGCAATTGCCAGGTGAGAAACGCCGTCAGCGCGCCGAGAAAAATGATCAATGCAAATTCAGTCGGCAACGATGCGCGGCGGATGAACTGGCCGGTGATGATCGAATTGGCGATGTTCCAATGCTTGCTGACGAGCAGTGTGTCGCGTTCCAGCGGCGTTGCGCCGCGGTCGGTCAGGTCGTTGCCTTGCGCCGCCGAACCGACGATGACAAGTTTGCCGCGAAACTCGTCGCTTAATCCGTTCGTTTCGCCCGACAGCCGCTGTTGGTCCTGCCAAAGCAAACTTTCAATGGGCGCGCGCGTGAGTCTTGCATCATTTGGCGTGAGTCGCCAGTCAATGTAAAAATATCCGTCGGCGTCCACGGGAATCACGCGCTCAATGCCGTTCGCTCCGTGCAAAGTAATTTTACCATGCGGCAAATCCACGTCGGCATGCGCCAGATCAAGTTTCAATTCCTGCGCGGCAAGCACGATGCCCATTTGCCAGACACGTTCGTCAGTGAAGGCTCTGGCTTTGGGCGCGACGCCGGGCGGCAGTTTGTCGCCAATAAAATCGGCGAGCGAAAAATTTGTTTCCGCGTCAACCGGCACTTTGATTTCCTCGCCATTTGAACGCGGCAAAATAATCTGTCCCGCCACAATCCGCGCCCGGCGAAGATCAACTCCAAATTCAGGATCGGCTTCAACTTTTTTGAAAAGCGGATGCCAGTGCCGATAAACATTAAAGGCTTTGGCTCGCCGCAAAATTCCATCGGAATCTTTTTCCGTGGAAATGCCGCCGAGCGCGAGCGCATTTGTGGCGAATAAATCAGGCGGTGTCACGTCGGGCGTGGCGGCAATAATGGTGTTGCCCGTGCGATGCATTTGCAGCGCAAAAAAGTCATCAGATTCAATCAGGCTGCCATCGGCCATTTGCACGGGCGGATGGTCGGGGCGCAACTCGCCGAACAAGATGTCAAAAGCAGTGGCTTTGTCGCCTTGCGCCGAAAGTTCTTCCACGAGCCGGCCATAAATCTGCCGTGGCCAGTAAAGACCGAAGCGGTAGCCGAGTTGACCGCTTTGAACCGCCGTGATGCTTGATTCTTCAATTGAAACAAAAGCGAGGTTGGTGGCAACTGGCGCGGAAAAATTCAGAGCTGCCTTCGCACGCAAGTCGTAGGTCATCCATTCCAATCGCTCGAAAAAATCAAATTGCCACAATCGGACGACGCAGATGAGCGTAAGAGTGAGTGCGGCCACCAGAACTGCCGTGCGTTGGAAGGATTTCAACTTCACCGCGCTGAATTAAACAAAAAAACCAGAGCAACTCAAGGCTGCTCTGGCTCTAAAACTTATAACAACTGCCTGCTATAAAAAATCAATTTATTCCAAAACAGGCGAAACACGACACTTCGTGAAATCATTTATGAAAACCTGATTAGGCGGCAAAACGGTAATAACTTGAGAAGCAAGCTGCCCCAAGAACGCCAAGACGGACGGCGACAAGGGAACTGGTTGGGTATCCATTTGTGGATTGTAACCAAATCCGCCATTAATTGTGAAAGGTCCGATTTGCTGACCGTTCGCTCCTGTCAAGGCAAGCACCACTTGACCGGTCTTCCATTGCACCACGCCATCTGCGCCAATGAATCCCGAAGAGCCGCGAATTCCCGCCACACCGTTTGGAATTTTCACTTCAAATTCGGACATTGCAGAAAGTTTTTTTACTGTCAAAAAGATTTTTCCGGCGCGCAGATCCAATTCCGTATCACCTACGGCATCAATCCCAGTGTCTGAACTGGTCAATTTATCAATGGCCAACACAGCATTGCCATACATACGGATTGCATTTTGGCTGACCTTTGGATTGTAGACGATATACCCGCGAACATTGGGATCAGCGGCATTGGCAAGACCAGCTGGTTGTGTAGAGGAATTTGGATAGGCAACTTGAACAGGGACGGCACCTAAAACAATATCAACCGTTGAATCGGCGGCGCTTTGAATGACGGACCCAGAACGAAGAATTTTTCCAGCGATCAGTGGATGCCAAACATTATCGCCAGCCGAGTATCTGGCTTCTCCCTGAATGCGCACCACGGTGACAATTCCCTGTTGGGTGGATTGAGCAGACACATTGCTGGCGAACATTAAAGCCACGCCGCACACCGCCATTAACGCCAATGATTGAATAAGTTTCATAAATTTGTTTATAATTATTCTCAATTGTGAATAACTATAGGCATAACTTGTCAATTGTCAACTGCTAATTTTCAAATGGCCGACTGAAAGCGCAACGGCTAACTGCCTTTGTCCGAGGCAATTTCAAGAAGTTTTTGCCGGACCAAATTTAGATAGTTGCGGGCGATGTCATTTCCCTGCCAATGCAGGCGTATTGACCGCTCAAGCCAAGGGTAGGCGGCGGCATAATCCCCGGCTTGAGCATAATGCCAGCCGACATTCGCCGCGATATAATAGCCGTTGGGATCAAGCTCGGCGGCGCGATTGAAAAATGCTTCGGCTTTGTCATGCTCATCAAGCCAGTCGAGACACATTCCATAACGCAAATAATTGTAGCCATCATGCGGGTCGAGTTCTATCGCGTAGGAATACCAGTCCATCGCCCGATGTGCCAAAACTTCATAATCTTTCCCGCCGTCAAAACTTTCAACGCGATAGCATTCGCCGATGTTGTAGGCGGTTTCAAAATTGAGCGGCTCGGCGTCAAACGCTTTTTCCAGCGTCGCCGCTTGTTCGGATGAATAAATCGGCAACTGCTCCGCGCGCGTCAGCCAGAAGGCTTCGTCGCCGCGCCGCCATTCTTGCCAGCCTAAATAAATGACGCCCAATGCGAGCGGGAGTGTCGTCAAAATTTTGAGCGGCAGGCGGATTTTTAGCCAATAACTTTCCGTGGCAAATCGCAAGTTGCTGCTCAAAAGCGCGAGCAACATGACGCCGAGAATGGCATTGGCCGGAATGTGCAAATTGAAATCCACAAACGAATGCACTGCCAGCGCAAGCAGGCCGCATGAAGCGCCGATAAAAAACGCGTGGCGATTGCTCATGGCGCTGCCAAAATCATTTTCCGAACGGCGGACATATCCGCGCGTTTGCCACAAACCGAAAGCAAAAGTTGCCATTCCCGCCAGCACGATGATTCCACCCATCGCGCCCCAGTCAGCCAACAAATTCAAATAATCATTGTGTGTGCGGTCGGGACGCATTTGCAAACTTTCAGGACGATATTCGGGGAAGCGATAATCAAAATGCGACGGCCCGACGCCCCACAAAAAATGGTCCTGCCACATTCGCGCCGCCGCCGACCACATTTCCAGTCGCACAGTCATATCCAGTTTGTCACCGGTGTTCGCTTGCTCCATGCGTTGAACATAAGTGGGAGTCTTCGCCAGAAAATTTTTCACAAAAAGCCCGCCGACGCCTATCAAAACGACCAGTAGCAAAAGCGCTGAAATACGATGATTACGGTGGCAAATCAAAATCAACACCAGCGCCAGCAAACCAACCGTGACCGCCGCCCAGCCGCCGCGCGAAAAAGTCACGGCCATTCCGGCGAACATGACCAGCGTCGCGTAGCCGAGCAAAATTCGCGTCACCGCTTTCATGCGCCCGACCAAAACGTAGGCAACCGCCAGCGGCAAAAGCATTTCGAGAAAACCCGCGAAATTGTTCGGCGAAATATAAGTGCCGGAAGCGCGACCCAAATACGGCGAAAATAAATTCCAGACGCGATTTGAATGCGTTAAAAATTGATAGACCGCGAAGCAGGAAATCCCCATCGCGAGAAAAATCAATGTGAAGCTGATGATTTGCGAAAATTCCTGCCGGTAAAGATTGTTGACGATGGCAAAAAATAAAAACGCGCAGACAAGAACCTGGATCAATTCCTGTCGCGCGACGTATTCAATGTCCGCCGTGAGATAACGCGCGACGGCGTAAATCGCGAACGCCAGCACGAGCCAGCAGATCGGTGGCCAGAGCAGTTGTGGCTTGGGGCTGAACCAAACCCGCGCCGCCCACAAAAGCATCACGCCGATGGTCAATCCTTGGACGACGAGAAATGCCCACGCATCCACCGCGCCCATCGCCAGCGGCGCAAAAACCAGAATGGCCAGCACGAGCGCAAGGATTCCGCGCTCGAAAAATTTGTCCAGTGCTTCACGGTTCATTTTCGGTTCGCAAAAAATGAACCGCGTTCGCGGGCGAGTAAAGCGGATTTAGTTTTCACCACAGAGGCGCAGAGACGCGGAGTTTCGGAAAAATTGTTTTCTCTGCGCCTCGGCGTCTCTGCGGTTCAAAAATGAATTCAGCTTCGCGAAGCGATTTTCTTTTTCGCCGTTTCAGGCCGGAATTCCAAAATTTCCCCCGGCTGGCAATCGAGCGTTTCGCAGATCGCCTCGAGCGTGGAGAAGCGGATGGCCTTGGCCTTGCCGGTTTTGAGGATGGACAAATTTTGCGGCGTGATGTCCACGGCCTCGGCCAGATCGTTCAGCCGCATTTTGCGCTGCGCGAGAACCACGTCGAGATTGACGATGATGGGCATAAACCTAAACGGTCAATTCCTGTTCCTCTTGCAGTTCCTGTGCTTCGCGGAAAAACCACGCGACAAATTTCAACGTCAACGCCGCAAATAATCCGCCAACATCCGGCGGAAAATGGTAGAAACTAAAATCATGAGGATTTTTCCAAGGCTGTTGCATGAGAAAGTAAAACGCCACTTCATAAAGCCACAGCACCAGCCACCAGTTGGCAGCGGCGTTCAAGTTTCCCACTGTTTGCGCATCGAAAAAACAGCCATTTTTCAAACGGTCGAAGAAACGGAATATTTTCAAATTAGTCATGAATGCAAACCCAAACATTGGGATGATTAGAAACTGGGCCAGCGAAAATGATAATCCTTTTACAAACAAGAGTGGCAAAGGGACCGCCAAAGATACGGGAATCATGATTCCCCACAGGACGAGGCCGGCAAATGCAATGTTCCGCAAAATTTTGCTGACCTTGATGATTTTTGCTTTGTTCTGAAAATTTTTCATAAGATTAAAATTAAACGGTGAGTTCCTGTTCCTCACGAATTTTCCGCGCCTCGTCAATCAGCCAGCCGATGAAAATAATTAAAAAGCCGGTAAATAAATCATCAAAGCCAGCCGCTAACAAATGATTATCCGGCAACGGCACGATGAAATGCAAAGCCAGATCCAGTAGAAATCTTGCACAATAAATGCCGCCCAAAATTTGGATGCAACGAACTGTTTCAGCCGTGAATAAAACTCCTTTTTCAAAGAAGCCAAATAATTTCAGCGCTGTGCGATACCAGAAGAAATACACAATCAAATTCAAAACGCCCCAAAACATAAAAGTTCCAGGGTATGGTTCGGAATCCGTCTTGGATGGATGTGACGCTTCTGACAAAACTACTTTGTGCAAAACTACCAGATAATCAAAAACCCCATAGGTAACAATTATCAGCGGAATTCCATATTGCAAAAAAAGCCGGATGCACTTACTGACTTTTTGGACTCGGTTTAACCGCGCATTTGTTTTTGGAGAAATTTCATTTGCATTTATATTGGCGCTTCGAGCAGGCCGCATTTTTCTAAAAATTATCAGAGCAAAAAGCGCAAACAAAAGCAGGCAGATCGAATCAGCAGCTTGATTTATATTCATGGCATACGGAATAAACCAATCAATTCCGTTAGTCAATTCTTTTTTATCGAAAAACAATAAATAATTGCTTTTAATTGTTAATCGCCTGGTTTTCCGCCTGTTGCTTGCTTTGTCCTGTGCGGCGGTTTATCCTGAAAGCGTCGTGAAACAACCGTTCATCAACGTCGAAGAAAAAATTGACCGCTTCGTCGGGCGTCGCACCAAAACGCCAGACGCGCTTTCGACCGCGACAAGCAATAAGGCTGAATCCAAGGCGTGGCGCAAAGCCTTTGGCGGTGTGCGCGCGCCGCGCGGGGTGCATCGTTTCAAAACCCACGAGGAAGCGGACAAATGGTTATGGCGGATGATCGCCCGTCCAACGAATTAGAATCCCGCGAACCGACGGTTGAAGATTTGCGCGATTTGTGCCGCGAACTCAACCAGCGCGGCGCGAAATATGTCGTCGTGGGAGGATTCGCCATTCGCGCGGCCAATTACAACCGCCGCACGATGGACATTGATTTGATTGTCGCCGCCGATTTGGAAAACGAGGCGAAAATTTTCTCCGCGCTTTCCACTTTGCCCGATAATGCCGTGCGCGAACTCCAGCCCGGCGAACTTCAACAATATAACGTCATCCGCGTCGGTGATGAAATTCTTGTGGACTTGATGCGCTCGGCGGGCGGAATTGATTATGCCGAGGCGGCAAAAGATGTCGTTGTGCGCGAAGTGGACGGCGTGCCAATTCCGTTTGCGTCGCCACGATTGCTTTGGCGGATGAAGGCAATCACGCATCGCGAAAAAGACGCGGGCGATTTGGTTTTTCTCCGCCAATGGTTTGCCGAACGCGGTGAAGAACCGCCACGCATTTGAATTCTGGCGTGCCGCCCCAATTTATTTTATCCTTTCCAAAATTTATGACCGATCCGCGTTACAAAAAACTGGCCAAGCTGCTCGTGAATTATTCCACCGAGCTGAAAAAAGGCGACCGCATCCTGCTCGACATGATTGACGTGCCGGACGAATTCACCGTCGAACTCATCCGCGCCGTGCGCGCGGCGGGCGCGACGCCGTTCGTCGAGACGCGCCACACGCGCGTCGGGCGCGAGCAATTGCTCGGCATCACCGAAACGCAGGCCGATGGACATTCGCGATCTCGAAATGTTCCGCATGAAAAAAATGCAGGCGTACATCGCCATTCGCGGCGCGGACAACATGAACGAAAATTCCGACGTGCCGAGCGACCGGATGCAGCTTTACTCAAAAATCTTCCGGCCCGTGCAGGATTATCGCGTCAACAAAACGCGCTGGTGCGTGTTGCGCTGGCCGACGCCCAGCATGGCGCAGGCCGCAGGCATGAGCACCGAGGCGTTTGAAAATTTATATTTCGACGTCTGCACGATGGATTACGCGAAAATGGCGCGCGCGATGGTGCCGCTGGAAAAGCGAATGAGCCGCGCGGACAAAGTGCATCTCAAAGGTCCGGGCACAGATTTGACGTTCAGCATCAAAGGCATCGGCGCGAAAATGTGCAAGGGCGACCGCAACATTCCCGATGGCGAAGTTTTTTCCTGCCCGGTGAAATTTTCCGTGAACGGCACGATCCAATTCAACACGCCGACGCTTTATTCGGGAACGAAATTTGAAAATGTCCGGCTGGAATTCAAGGACGGCAAAATCGTCAACGCCACGGCGAACAACACGAAACGGCTCAATGAGATTTTGGACACGGACGCCGGCGCGCGTTACATCGGCGAATTTTCGCTCGGCTTCAATCCGTATATCTTAAACCCGATGTGCGACATTTTGTTTGATGAAAAAATCGCCGGCTCGCTGCATTTCACGCCCGGCCAGGCTTACGAGGATTGCGGCAACGGCAACAAGAGCGCGATTCATTGGGACATGGTTCTGATCCAGCGCAAGGAATGGGGCGGCGGCGAAGTGTGGTTCGACGGCGAACTCATCCGCAAGGACGGAATTTTTCTGCCGAAGGATTTGAAACCGCTGAATCCGACAAATTTGAAATAATTTTTACGCCGCTTCCTTGAGCATGGCCAGGAATTGTTTCATCGCGGGCGAGAGCACTTTGTTCTTTTTGTAAATCGCGGCGAGCGGACGGAAAAAATCGCCGTCCTCAATCGGCACTGCCGCAAGCGTTTGCTTGGCTGATTTCCTGCGCGACCGTGCCGAGCGGCACGATGGAAATGCCCGCGTCAATTTCCACCGCGCGTTTCACGGTTTCGACGTTGTCGAATTCCATGACGTGTTTTACTTCCACGCCGTATTCCTTCAAAATCTTGTCCAGCGCCTTGCGCGTCGGGATGTCCGGCTCGAAGCCGATGATTTTTTGCCCGGCGAGCGATTTGAGTTTGACCGTTTTCAGTTTGGCGAACGGATGCTGCGGATGGCAGATCAGCACAAGCGGTTCTTTGCGGAGCGGGATGATTTCCAGCTTTGAATCCTTGGCAGGATACGCGACGAGGCCGAGGTCAACGACATTGCTCAACACATCCTCATAAACCTGGTTGGCGCGGCGATATTCGACGTGAACATTCACCGTCGGATAAACTCTTCATGAACCGTTTGATATACGGCGGCAAATCGTGCAGGCCGATGGAATAAATCGTCGCGACGCGGATCGTGCCAGAAATGATATCCTTCAACTCCTGCAACTTGCTGTGCAGCGATTCATAAGTCTGGATGATTTGCTTGCTGTATTCGTAAAGCGCCTGGCCTTCGCGCGTGAGGCGGAATTTTTTTTTGCTGCGCTCGATGAGTAGCGATTTGAAAGTGCGTTCCAGCGAACTGATTTGCTGGCTGATGGCGGATTGCGTGACCTGTTGATTTGCGCGGCCTTGGTGAAACTTTCCGTTTCGGCCAGATCGCAAAACATTTTAAGACTCTCAATCTGCATAAGTTCAGTTTAACGATAACATATGCCGCCCGTCAACAATCGTTAAACTTTGATCAAGTTGTTCGCTTTCAATGTTTTGCAATTTTTAAGAAACAATAATGAACGGCGACGGCAATAATTTGCGAACGGAAAATTCCCTGATTTTTTTCAAGCTCCGACTATCCGCGACAAGGACTTTCGCGTCGGGCGCATATTCGGCCAGCAGTTGACGGCACGCGCCGCATGGCATTGGGCCATTTTTAATTCGCGCCACGACCGCGACCGCGATGAAATTTTTCTTTCCGTCCGTCAGTGCCTTGAACAAGGCGATGCGTTCCGCGCAACACGTCAGCCCATAGCTTGCGCTCTCCACGTTCGCGCCGCCGATGATTTCACCGGACTCCGTGAGCAACGCCGCGCCCACTTTAAATTTAGAATGCGGCGAGACCGAACCCTCGCGTGCCTTTGCCGCCGCCTGAACCAGCTTACTTTTGTTGATTGCCATACAATTCCGAGAAGTTTTTAAGCAGCTTCGCTGCCAAAGTTTTCACCCGTTCCGCAGTTTCGAGCACTTCGCCGTGCGACAAATTCTCCCGGCTGATGCCCGCCGCGAGATTCGTGATGCAGGAAATTCCCGCGACGCGCACGCCGCATTGCCGCGCCACAATTGCTTCCGGCACCGTGCTCATGCCGACGGCGTCCGCGCCGAGTCTGGCGTCCGCGCGGATTTCCGCCGGCGTTTCGTAAGTCGGCCCGCTCACGACCAGATAAACGCCGCGCTGCAATTTCAGTTTGGAAATTTTCCCGGCACGAAACAAAAGCTCGCGCAATTTTTTGTCGTAGGTTTCAGTCAAATCCACGAATCGCGGCAGGCCTGGAATGTGAGCGCCGCGAAGCGGATTGGCTCCCATGCAATTGATGTGGTCGGTGAGAACCATGAAATCGCCCGGGCGGAAATTTTTATTGATGCCGCCCGCCGCGTTCGTCAAAAGCAAATCCGTGATGCCGAAGGTCGCCAGTGTGCGTGTGGCAAACGTGACGCGCTCCATTTCGTGACCTTCGTAAAAATGTGCGCGTCCGCTCAAGACGATGACCGGCGTTTTGCCGAGATGTCCGAAATACAATTCGCCTGCATGGCCGCTGACGGTTGGTTTGGGGAAGCCGGGGATTTTGGCGTAAGGAATTTTTTCGTCCACGCGCAGTTCCGTCAGCGCGTGATGAAAGCCGCTGCCGAGCACGATGGCGAGCGTCGGGCGCAGCGGCGAAATTTTTTTGAGATGCGCGGCGGCGGTTTGGGGATTTGGCTTTTCCATTGCTCGTTTTAGTTTGTGTTCGTCCGCGGTTTGGAAATTCCTGTTGGGAATTGATGCCAATCTCGTGTCGGTTCGCGCAATTGAATCTGATAGCGATAAGCAAAGCCATCGGTTTGTGGATTCACAGTAGCAACAAAATTGAAACTCAATGTGTAACCGGGGCGTTTGACGAAAAATCCTTTGAACTGGTCAGTCCTATCTGCTTTAAGCCATTGATCAATTTCTGCTTCTTTCTCATTACATTGATCCGGTGAAAGAACATCGGACGCCCAGTTACGGAGTTCGCGCTGAAGATGGCTTATCGCTTTTTTTGGTTTTAACCATCCGAGTGAGTCGAGCTGAATGTTTAAGACGCCACTGTGATCACGTTCGATCACAACCATACCAAAATCTTCGTTAATGATTTTTCCGTCTGGTAGTTTAATTTGCGTGGTGACAGTTCCTTCAAAGGCACAAAACTCATAACTGCCCATCGGAAACCAGCCATGTTTGGCAGGAGGAACACCGGCAAAATTGGTCGGGTCATTGAGGTCAAGATTTACAGAATAATTTGGTGGCCTTCGCATGGCTCGAAAGAATTCACCTTCTGGCTTCGGTCCATGCCAATAATTTGTTGGCATATTGAAGGTCGAAGCATCAACTGACTCTTCGTTTGCCGAAACCAATTTTAATAACATCTGTAATTTATTTGTTGATTCTTCGTTGATAACAATTCGGGCTATTTCCAGTTTTAACGGCATGTTTGGCAGCAAGCTTAATTCAGGCAGTCCATTTATTACGTCCAGCTTATCGAGCTTGATAAAATCGGGTCTTAATTTTTCAAAGTCAGGATAATTTTTGGCTACCCACAATGTTTCGGTTGTCCCGTCAGAGTTTGTCCAATCATAAATTTCCGCTGCGTAACCATTCACGTCTTCGGCTTTGCCTGTGTCGCGAAATTGGGGTTGTTTGATTTTTGCAAAAAGGCCACTCATCTGGTTGGAAGAATTCTCAATTCTTTGCTCAATGGGAAATAATGTGAAATCGCTGCCGGTCTTTAAGTCTGCAATGCGATTCCAAGCCTCGTGTCCATTCAAAAAAGAATCCAAACTGATTTTGTCGCCTTTTACTTTTACAACCGTATCGTTCGTAATTTTCCCAAACGTAAAGCTCGTTTTCATAACGAGGTCAGCGCGTGAAGTGCCAACGACAAAAATTAGAATTTGAAAAATAAAAATGAGACGTTTCATAGCTTCGCTTCTGTCGCGGTTATTGTTTCACACAGAGTAACTTGATTTCCTTCACCGCTGCATTACTATACTTTCCCTTTGATTATGGAATTGAACAATGACGAAATCCGCCGGTACTCGCGGCACTTGATTCTGCCCGAAGTCGGTTTGGCCGGCCAAAAGACAAATCAAGGCCGCGAGCGTCCTGTGCATCGGCGCGGGCGGGCTCGGCTCGCCCATCGCCATGTATCTCGCCGCCGCCGGCATCGGCAAAATCGGCATCGTGGATTTCGACACGGTGGATTATTCCAATCTGCAACGGCAGATTCTTCACACGGACGCGGACGTGGGCCGCTCCAAGGCCGAGTCGGCCAAGGAAACCATCCGCGGCATCAATCCGAACTTGCGAAGTCGTCATCCACAACACGCGCATCTCGTCCGAAAACGCGCTCGACCTCATCCGGCCTTACGACATCGTCGTGGACGGCACGGACAATTTCCCGACGCGCTATCTCACCAACGACGCGTGCGTGATTCTGAAAAAGCCGAACGTCTATGGCTCGATTTTCCGTTTTGAAGGACAGGCCAGCGTGTTCGCGCCGCATTTGGGCGGGCCGTGTTATCGCTGCCTTTATCCCGAACCGCCGCCGCCGGGCATGGTGCCCAGTTGCGCGGAAGGCGGCGTGCTGGGCGTGTTGCCGGGCATCATCGGCTGCATTCAGGCGACGGAAATTTTGAAGCTCGCGCATCGGCAAAGGCACTTCGCTCGTTGGCCGCTTGCTTTTGTTCAACGCGCTCGACATGAAGTTCCGCGAATTGAAATTGCGCCGCGATCCGGCATGTCCCGTTTGCGGCGATCATCCGACGATCAAGGAATTGATTGATTACGAAGTTTTCTGCGGCATCGAACCGCCGTCGAAGGAAAATGAAAATCCCGACGAAGTGACGGTGCAGGAAATGAAGAAGGCGCTGGACGATCCGAAACTCGGCATCAAGGTCATTGACGTGCGCGAACCGTTTGAATACGAAATCGCACAAATCGACGGCGTGCCGCTGCTGCCGATGAGCGAGTTGCAACAACCGTTTCACCGAGCTTGATCCGAACACGCAGTATTATTTGCTCTGCAAAGTCGGCGCGCGTTCGCATGAAGGCGGTGGAATTTTTGCGCGAGCAGGGATTCAAATACGTCAAGAACGTCAAAGGCGGCATCGAACGCCTGGTCGGACGAAATTGACAGAAGTTTGCCGAGGTATTGAAAAACCAAGTTGAGACAGAATTAACAAAATTAACAGAATTTGGATTTGCGGAATTTAATCCCGAAAATTTTGCTAATTCTGTCTAAAAAAATTTGATGAACGAAGACCTGCAAAAACGTGTTCAAGCCGCGCTCGCCAACCCACAGGCAATTGTGTTATGTTTCTTACATGAATCACGAGGTTCAAGATTCAATCAGCCTTGAATTGGCGCAGCGCATTGCTTCCGGTCTGCCGCAGCATCCGGGGTGGATTGATTTTGCCCGCGCCAATCTTGAACGTTGGTCGCGCTTAAATTCCCATTCGCCGTCGTTGCTTTATTGTTACGACGAATGGGAAAAATTATTGCAGCGCAATGTTTCTGAAATTTGCGCGACGCTGATTGCTGAAACGGAAGAAGGCCAACGGCTTCGCCAAAATTCGCCGTTCGCTGGAATTCTTTCGCCGGATGAAGTTTGGGAAATCAAATCGCGCCATCGCCATGCAACGGCAACAGCTTGAGCACATCATCCGTGCTGCCGCCGGCATCACGGGCGCAAAAGAGTTTGTCGTCATCGGCAGCCAGGCGGTGCTTGGCCAATTTCCAAATTCTCCCGACGAACTTCTTGTTTCAATCGAAGCGGATTTATTTTCATTGCGCAATCCGGCTGACGCGGACTTGATTGACGGCAGCATTGGCGAAGGCTCGCCGTTTCATCAAACCTTCGGCTATTACGCTCACGGTGTTGCGGAAGAAACCGCCATTTTGCCTACAGACTGGAAGGATCGGCTCGTTCCGGTTCAAAATGAAAATACCGGCGGCGGTAAGGGTTTGTGTTTGGAAGTTCATGACCTTGCGGTTTCAAAACTCATTGCCGGACGCGAGAAAGATTTAAGCTTTGTCAAAAATTTATTGCATCATCGCCTCGCCAAACCGGAAATTATTCGCGACCGATTAAATGCCACGACTATTCTCCCCGAACGGAAAGAACTTTGCCGCGCTCGTCTGCAAAAACTTTCAACATCAATTTAATTTCAAAAATGACCGACGACCTGCAAAAGCGCATTCAAGCCGCGCTCGCCAATCCGCAAAACATGGGCGAGATGGCAGGCGCGGATTCCATCGGCACGGTGGGCAACGCGGATTGCGGCGAGATGCTGCGGCTGTGGGTGAAGTTCAAGCAGCAGGACGGCAGGCGCGTCATTGATCGCGCGACGTTCCAATCCTTCGGCTGCGAAACGGCCATCGCCGTCGCCAGCCTCGCGACGGAATTGATTCGCGGCAAGACCGCCGAGGAAGCGCTCGCGCTCAAGACCGAGGAACTCGCCGGCGAACTCGGCCCGCTGCCGCCGATGAAAATCCATTGCGCCCAGCTCGTCGAAGGCGCGCTGCGTTCTGCGCTCGAACCGCAAAATACGGAAACGAAAATTGAAAAATCGCCCGCGCCAAGTTCCGGTTCAAATCTGCTGGATAGTTTTTCCAAGCCGAAAGATGGCGTGAAGCTGACCTTTTTGGACGAGAAAAAAGATTAGCCACAGAGTCACAGAGAGAAAATTTCCCTCGGTGTCTCTGTGCCTCTGTGGCTAATTCATCAGGCGCAATTTCAATTTCCCATGCGAAATCTTTTTGCTACGGTTTTCACAATTTAGAAAAGGACACTATGAAAATACCCATCTTGGAAGAATTCAAAGAGTTTGCGCTGCGCGGCAATGTCGCCGACCTCGCCGTCGGCGTCATCATCGGCGCGGCGTTTGGAAAGATCGTCACCGCGCTCGTAGCGGACGTCATCATGCCGCCCATCGCCGGCCTCGTCGGTAACATTGATTTCACCAATCTTTATTTTCCGTTGTCAGAAAAAGTCCGGCAGGCACAGACGGCTTACGAGGCCGCTCCGGCAACCGTCGGCCAGCATTTGCCGCTGAATCTGGCGCAAGCCGCCGGGCCGGTCCTCGCGTGGGGCGATTTCGTGACCATCACGCTGAATTTTCTCATCACGGCGTTCTGCATTTTTCTGCTGGTGAAAGGTATGAATGCGCTCAAGCGCCATGAACAGGCGAAACCCACGCTGCCGCCCGAACCGACCGTCCAGGAAAAACTCCTGACCGAAATCCGCGACCTGCTCAAAAACCGTGCGTGAAAAAATTGTAACGAAATTTTTTCAATTAAATCATTTGACGAAATTTATTTTCAGGCGTAAAAACTTCATTGTAATTTTATAGTTAAAAATAGAAGTTGTCGGCACAAAGCAAATCTAGGTTCCTCACCAATTAGTTGTGCCTGCGACGGCAAAAACCACTTTATGTTGTGGTTTTCGCTTTACTTGAACCGGCAATTGTGGTTGCCTATTTGCGAATAATCGCAGTTAAAAAATCATGTATCTCAAAAATTTAACGGTTTTCGGCTTCAAATCTTTCGCGGACAAAACCGCGCTGAATTTTCAACCCGGCGTCACGGCCATCGTCGGCCCGAACGGCTGCGGCAAATCCAACGTCTCCGACGCCATCCGCTGGGTGCTGGGCGAGCAATCGGCCAAGGCGTTGCGCGGCGGCGAAATGGCCGACGTGATCTTCAACGGCACGGACGGTCGCAAGCCGATGGGCATGGGCGAAGTCTCGCTCACGCTCGGCGGCGTGGACGGCGAAAATCTTCGCGCGGCGGGCGTCGAGGTCGCCTACGACGAAGTCACGCTCACGCGCCGGATTTTTCGCGATGGCGGCAGCGAATATTTTCTGAACAAAACTCCGTGCCGGCTCAAGGACATCCAGCAGCTGTTCATGGGCACGGGCGTCGGGCGCACGAGTTACAGCATTTTGGCGCAAGGCCACATCACGCAGATTCTTTCCAGCAAGCCGGAAGACCGCCGGATGATTTTTGAGGAAGCGGCGGGCATCACGAAATTCAAATCGCAGAAAAAAGAATCGCTCCGCAAACTCGAATACACCGAGCAAAATCTTTTGCGCGTCGCCGACACTGATCAAGGAAGTGAAACGGCAGATCGGCTCGCTGCAACGCCAGGCCGGCAAGGCGAAACGCTACAAACAGATTTCGCTGGAATTGCAACATCTCGAAACGCAACTGGCGCGGCATCAGTTCGACGTGTTGCTGGCGGAAATTTCCGATGAAAAATTCCGCCGTCGAAAATTTGCGGAACGAAATCGAGCAAGGTTCGAACGACGTTCTGCGTTTTGAAAATGAGATTGCGCAATTGCGCGAACGGCTTTCCGGATCTGGAACACGAAGTCGCGGCGCAGCAGCAGCGCGGCTTGGAATTGAAAGGCGAAATTGACCGGCACGAAAGCCGCATTCAATTCAACGAAGAACGGCTGCGCGAAATCGCATCGCAAAATTCCAAGGCGCTCGGCGGAAATCTCGCAGGCCGAGGAACGTCTGCCCGCCGCGCGAGGAAGAATTGGCGAACGTGACCGCAACGTTTGGCCGCCGCCGAAACCGCGCTGGCGCAGCACAAGCGTACGCTTGAGACAAAACAGCGAGGCCTTGCAGCAGGTTGAAAACGATTTGCGCGAGCGGCAGGAAGAGTTGCGCGCAGGCGCAGTCCGCCGCGTTTGCCGCCGCGCAGGATTTGACGCGCATCCGCAACGAAATCACCGCGCTCGATCTGCAGAAACAGGGCAACACGTCCGGCTCGAAAAACTTTCCGCCGAAAAAGTCCAGCTCGAAGAAGAGCGCACTCGGCTCGAATCGCGCCTGCAGCGAATTCACCGCGAGCGTCGAAGTCGAAAAATTGAACGTCGCCACGACGCGCGGCTCGGTCGAGCAGCGGCAAAACCGTTTGCGCGAATTGCAGAACGAGTTGCAGCAATCGTCCGTCGAGCAGGATCAATTTTTGCAGCAGCAGGCCGAAAAGCGTTCGCGCCTGACGGTTCTCGAACAGCTCGAAGGCTCGCACGAAGGTTTCGACGCCGGCACGGTCGCGGCGTTGCGCCAGTCGCGCTCGGTCATCGGCTCGCTCGCGGACAGGATTCGCGTGCCGGAACAATTTGTCGTCGCCGTCGAAAACGCGCTGGGCCATCATCTGCAACTTGTCTTGACCGAGCAGCCGGAATCCGCGCAGGAAATCCTCGCGGACTTGAGCGCGAACAAATCCGGCCGCGCCAGCGTCGCCGCGCTTTCAATCGAAATTCCCGACGACAAGCAACTCGTGTTCGGCGGAGAACTGTCGGCGGATGAAAATAAAACTGCGGCGACAAATGGTTTGAAACCCGGCCAGATTGTCCGCGCGTTGAACGTGATTCAGACCGATCCGTCGGTGGAAAAACTTTTGCGGGCATTGCTTGGCCGCACATTCATCGCATCCGATTTGGCGACGGCGACGGCGCAAATCCAGAACGGCCACGCGGGCTGTGATTTTGTCACGCTGAAAGGCGATTTGTTGAGCCGCCACGGAATTTATACCGGCGGTTATCTGAACGGCCACGGAAATCCAAAAGCGCCGGCTTCAATTCTCGGCCGCAAAAACCAGATCACCGAATTGCAAACTGATTTGACGGAAATGCAAGAATCGCGTCGCCGAAGCCAGCCGCAAGCGCGGCGCGTTGCTGAGCGAGCAGACGGAATTGCAGGCCAGCTTGCAGCAGGCGCAGACGGAATTGCGCGAGCAGGAAGTCGCCATCGCCACGCGCGAAGGCGAATTCAACGCGCTGCAAAATTCAAACCGCCTGCTGCACCAGAAAATCGACACGGTCGTTTTTGAAGTCCAAAGCCTCGCCGCGCAGGAGCAGGAAGGTTTGCAGAAACGCGAACGCGCTGGCGACGCAATTGGACGAACTTGGAAGCGCGCGAACGCGCCGCGCAGGAACAGGTCGCCGCGCTCACCGGCGGACTGGAAAATTTGCGCCAGCAGCGCGACGCGGCGAACGCCGCGCTGACCGAAAGCAAAGTCGCGCTGGCGTCGGACGAGCAGCTTGCGGCGTCGTTCCGCCAGCAGCAGCAATCGTTGGAACAGCGCATCCGCGAACTCGACGCAAGTCGTCGAGCAGCGCAAGAGCGAGTGTTCATCGTTCATTTCGCGCAAGGAGCAGGCGGAATCGGAAATTCAGGATTCGCGCGCGCAAGATTGAAACGATTGCGCACGAACGCGAGCAGGTGAACGCGCAGGCGGCGGAATTGCTCGGCGCAAAAAAATTCGCAGGAAACGGAAATTTCGTCGCGCGACGAAAATTTGCGTTCGCAGCGCAGCCGTTTGACGGAATTGCAGAACCAGCGCGGCGGAATCGAAATTGAACTGGCGCAGAAAAACATGTCGGTGCAAAACCTGCGCGAAAAAATCCAGCAAAAATATCACGTCAATCTCGACGACATCCGCAGCGAGTGCATCACGATCACGTTCGCCGACGAAGGCCCGGCGAAAGTCGAGACGCTGACGCCCGAAGAAATGGCCGCCAGCGGCGCGGCGACGGATTGGAACGCAGTCGCGCAGCAGATCGAGGCGTTGCAAAAGCGGCTCGACGAAATCGGGCCGGTGAATCTCGTCGCGATCGAAGAATACGAGGAAACCGAGCAGCGCCATCAATTTCTCACGCACGCAGCACGACGATCTGGTCAACGCCAAGACGCAGTTGCTCGAAGTCATCAACCGCATCAACACGCAGACGCGGCAGATGTTCTTGGAGACGTTCGAGAAAATCCGCGACAATTTCCGCGCGATGTTCGTGGAGGTTTTCGGCGGCGGCAAGGCGGACTTGATCTTGTCGGATGAAAACGACGTGCTCGAAAGCGGCATTGACATCGTCGCGCGTCCGCCGGGAAAACAATTGCAGAGCATTTCACTGCTGTCCGGCGGCGAGCAGACCATGATCGCCGTGTCGCTGCTGTTCTCGATTTATCAGGTCAAGCCGAGCCCGTTCTGCGTGCTGGACGAATTGGACGCGCCGCTCGACGAATCGAACATCAACCGCTTCGTGCACGTGCTGCAGCGCTTCCTCGCGCATTCGCAGTTCATCATCATCACGCACAACAAACGCACCATCGGCATGGCCGACGTGCTTTACGGCGTGACGATGGAGGAACACGGCGTGAGCAAGATCGTCAGCGTGAAATTCCACAAGGCGGACGAGGCTGGAACTTCGACGGCCACAAGCGCGCCGTTGTTGAAATCGGACAATGCTTTTGAAGCGGCGGCGATGAATTAACTTGGCCCGTCTTCGCTGTGCTACGACGCACCAATCCCGCTTTGCGGGATTGGTGCCGGTGGTGGGACTCGAACCCACACGACTTTTTAAGGTCCCAGGATTTTAAGTCCTGTGCGTCTGCCATTTCGCCACACCGGCTACCTTGATTCTATTGAGTTTTTTGAGTGTCCATCACTCCCAACTTGACATTGCGACACTAATTGCGACACTTGCATGGTATGAAAGCAAGTGCTACCGCAAGCAAACCGTCCATCGTTGTTCGTCGCAATTCTCATTCGCGTTACCAGTATAAGAAGGTTCTCAACGGGCGCAAGCAGCCGATTCGCGGGCTGTGGGAGCGCAACGGAACCTTCGTCGCGCGCATCGCAATGGAGACCGATGGCGGTGACAAGGAAAACCGCTGGGTGCCGCTGGCAGGCGCGGAGACCGTGGCGCAGGCGCAGGAACAATTAAAAACGCTTCACGTTGACCGGACGCGCAATGATCTGCCGGTTCTCAAGCGCACTCCCAAGTTCGCCGATTATGCGGCGCAATACCTCGCCTATTTTGACACCGTCACAGACGCAAAACGTCCCTCGACGATTCAAAAAGAGCGGGGAGCCATCAAGCTTTGGAACGCGCACATCGGCGGATTGCGGTTGGATAAAATCCGCCGCATCCACATCAACTCTTTCATTCAAAAGCGGCAGGCTGAAAAAATATCCGGGCGCACCGTCAATCTCGACATCATCGTTTTGCGCAACGTCCTGAAAAGGGCGATTGACGATCAGTGGATAAAAACTTTGCCGACGGAAAATCTACGCCCGCTGAAATGGACGCCGCGCAAGCGCAATCTGATCACGCAAACCGAGATTGATAAAATTTGCGAGGCGGCGTTGGAAGTTTCCAAGAACGGTCGTGAATTTTCGGATTATGTCCTGCTGATGGCTTACAGCGGCGCGAGGCGCAATGAGGCGTTGCGGCTCAAATGGGCTGACATGGACTGGCAGGGCGGTCAATTGACGGTCGGAGCTGATGGATTGAACAAAGGCCGTGAAATTCGCGTGGTGGACTTGAACCAAAAGTTGAAAGAACACTTGCAGAAGATGTCCAAGCGGCGCGCGCCCGATTCAGAATTTTTATTTCCTTCCCCGCAGCGCGGCGAAAAGGACGCGCCCGCAAAAACATTCATGGAAAGTTTGCGGCTGGCCAGGGAAAAATCCGGTCTGGCAAATTTCAACTTTCACGACTGCCGTCATTTTTTTATCAGCTATTGCGTGATGAGCGGGATTGATTATATGACGATTGCGCGCTGGGTCGGCCACAAGGACGGCGGCGTGCTGATTGGCAAGGTCTATGGCCATTTGAACAATGAACACGCAAAGGTGCAGGCGGCACGGCTTCAATTCAGCCCGGTGCTGATGTCCAATTGCGGTTGATTGGTATTTTTATTAAACACCTTTTGTGGTGTTTTAGTTGACTTTTAAGTCTTTATGCACCATATATGGTGCGTTATGAAAATAACCAAACAAGCGACAGATGAGACGGTTCTGACCGAATTGGGTGGGAGGCTGACCCGGATTCGCTTGGAGCGAAATCTTACACAACTTCAATTGGCCAAAGAGGCTGGCGTCTCGAAACGCACAGTGCAGCGCTTGGAAGCGGGCGCGGTGGCAACGCAGTTGTCCGGCTTCATCCGCGTGTGTCGCGTGCTGGATGTGATTGAGCGTTTTGATCTACTCATCCCGGAACCAGTCCCCAGCCCGGTCGCACAATTGAAAATGGCTGGCCGGAAACGGCAGCGTGCTTCCACCACCAAGCCCGCCAAACCTTCAGCCAAAAAATGGCAATGGGGAACTGAACGATGACACTGGCCGAAGTTCAACTTTGGGGACGAACTATTGGCGCTGTTTCGCTGGAGGACGGAGGCCAGTTCGCCGCGTTCCAGTATGACCCGGCGTTCGCACAGAGCGGGATTGAAGTTTCGCCCATCACGATGCCATTAAGTGATCGGGTATATGTTTTTCCGGATTTGCCGCAAAGAACTTTTCACGGCTTGCCCGGCCTGCTGGCCGATTCATTGCCAGACCGATTCGGCAATGCCTTGATTGATGCGTGGCTGGCGACGCAGGGCCGGACGCCCGACAGTTTCAATGCGGTGGAACGGCTTTGTTACATCGGCGCGCGCGGCATGGGCGCGCTGGAGTTTGCGCCGTCCATCGGGCCAAAACCGCAGCAGGCGAAAAAGATTGAGATTGATGCCTTGGTCAAGCTGGCCTCGGAAGTTTTGACCCATCGCAAGAATCTGAAAACCACTTTTGCCAGCGCGAGCCGGAAAAATGCCTTGAATGACATCCTGCGTGTCGGCACTTCCGCCGGTGGCGCGCGGGCGAAGGCGGTCATCGCCTGGAATCGTGAGACCAACGAAGTTCGTTCCGGGCAGATCGTGGCAGGAAAAGGATTCGATTACTGGCTGCTGAAATTTGACGGCGTCACCGGCAACAAGGACAAGGAACTCGAAGACCCCAAGGGTTACGGTGCGATTGAATATGCGTATTATCTGATGGCGAAAGCGGCAGGCATCACCATGAGCGAATGCCGACTGCTGGAAGAAAGCGGACGGCGGCATTTCATGACGCGACGTTTTGACCGGCTCGATGGCGGTGAGAAATTGCACATGCAATCGCTGTGTGCGCTGGCGCATTTTGATTTTAACAACGCGGGCGCGTATGCCTACGAACAGG
Source organism: uncultured Verrucomicrobiae bacterium (assembly GCA_963746345.1). Classification (GTDB taxonomy): domain Bacteria; phylum Verrucomicrobiota; class Verrucomicrobiia; order Limisphaerales; family UBA11358; genus UBA11358. The sequence continues at coordinate 522,967 of CAVVAN010000003.1, read as the reverse complement.
CATTGCTGGTCATCCGCCAGTTGAATCTGCCGATGGAAGCAGTGGAAGAACAATTCCGGCGAATGGCGTTTTACATCATCGCCCGCAATCAGGACGACCACGTCAAGAACATCGCCTTCCTGATGGACAAGGCCGGTCGCTGGTCGCTCGCGCCCGCCTTCGACGTGACTTACAGTTACAACCCGACCGGCGACTGGACTGCCCGGCATCAGATGACGATGAACGGCAAGCGTGACGGATTTACGCTGGCCGATTTTCGCGCCTGCGCCAAGAGTGCGCTGATGAAACGCGGTCGCGCCGAAGCCATCGTCGAGGAAGTCCGCGCCGCCGTGGCAAAATGGCCGCACTATGCGGAACAGGCACAAGTGATGAACAATTGGCGCAAGCAGATTCAACAAAATCTCCGGCTGGATTTGTCGAGTGCTTAAAATTGCCCTGAAGACTTGCGTCATCCTGTTCTCAAACAACCATGCACACTCCGAGCGTGTTTCCTAAAAGCGCATCCTTTTGGCGAAGCGAGCGCAGTCAAGGAGTTCTCTGTGCTGGCAAGTGCTTTTTCATAATAATTATTCACCGAGGTTCAGGTTGGTTTCGTGCCCAAAGCCGGGCAGGTTTTGCGAACGCAAAACCTTAAAAGCAAACCACAGCGGCGGGCGGCGCTGTCAAGCCAGACCGCAGCGGTAGCGAGGAACGGCTTGACAGCACTAGCCGCCTGACCGCTGTTTTGTCTGCGTTTAGCTGGCATCCTTCGTGATTGATAGTTTGGGTTGCAACTGCAACACCCACGATCCGTGCTGGAGTTGGCTGCGAGCATGGAGCGCGGCATCGTAAGGCGTGTGGCTGCGGATCATGGCCGCGATGATTTTGAGCCAGCGCATTCCCAGGCAGCGCAGCGCACACGCATGGCTTTGCCCCTTTTTCTTGTGGGCCTCGTAGTAAATACGCGCCCAGTCGCAATAGTGTCGGCTCAAATCCACCCACAAGTGTAGCGTTGCACGCAGGAACCGGTTGCATTGGCGGCGAAGATAAACGACCGATACCTTGCCCGACTGATAACTGACCGGGGCCATGCCCGCCAGACATTGCAAGACTTGCGGCTGATCCGCCAGCGGTTGCAGGGCGACCAGTTCCGCCAACAGCCGGGGTGCCAGCTTCGGACCGGCACCAGGCAAAGAGGCAAACACGTGATAGTCGGGATGTTGTTTGAAGCACTCCGTGATCAGCAAACGATAACCGGCCAGTTGCTGTTCCAAAATCTGCAACAACTTTACCAAAGCAGTAGCCAGAACGCTTTTGGCAGCGGTCACCGCCACGGGGCCGCAAAATTCATCGGCCTTGGCAAAAATCGCCAGTCGTTTTTGATACCACTCTGGATGATATAATTTTTGCGTGTGCAGGAACTTTTCCCATTGGCGTTTGCCTGCCTTGACCAAAACCTGTGGCGTGGGGAACCGCGCCACGAAGGCCCAGGCCGAAAGGCTGGTCCAGTCGTCAAAAGCTGCCAACGCGGCGGGATAATATTCATAGAGTGCCTGTTGCAGTTGGTTGATTAAAGCCGTGCGCTGTTCAATCAACGCGACTTCATCCCGACATAGCAACCGCAATCGTTGCACCAGTGGTTCCGGGGTGTTCAGCATATGCCAGCTTTCGCCCTCCAGCCGCAGTGCGTCTGCCAACGCCCAGCAATCAAAGTGATCGGTCTTCGTGCCGCTGGGCAACTTGCGCGTGCGATACGATTTGGAGCTGCGCGGATGCACCGGATAAACCCGGTGGCCCAGCACCATCAACCGCTCAATGGCCGCACCGTGGCCGGACTCGACCGCGATGGCCAGGTGCGGAAACGCCGCCAGCTTTTGCTGGCACAGTGACCAACCGGCGGCCGTATGTTCAAACCGCAATTCCGTGGCGATTTTTCCGGTGTTATCCAAGACCAGCACATCGTGATGATCCTTGGCCCAGTCAAATCCCGCGAAGTGCGTGACTTCGTTCCATGCTTTCATTTTATTCGATTCCTTTCTTGTGTTTGCGGCGGCGTTGGTCGGGATGACCCGGTTCATAGTCGAACTAATACGGTGGCCCTCACGGGGCAAAGTTCTCTCAGACTTCTGAACACGAGCCGTCAGCGTCGCCGGTTTCCTTGACTTAACCCTCGTAGGGTGCGGTGGAAACGACCGTATCGACGCTGCGGCAAAACATCTGCCAGCCGTAGTGTCAGCGGGAATCGGTTCGCTGGCGACGCCGGCGGCGGCCAAGTTATTCACCACCTCCCTGTGGCTGGCTTTTGGAGCCGCCTTCGGTCGGCGTTGAATAACTTGGAGGATGGTATTACGGTGAAGACGCGGCAAGCTCATCGTCGAACACAAAAGCCGGGGCGAAGATTTGTCGCAGGCCGAGACGCAGGCGTTTGGCTACATCGAAGACCTCACGCGCGAAGGTCGCACCGATGAAATTCCCCGATTCGTTCTCGTTTCAGATTTTGCGAACTTCGTTCTTTACGATCTTGAGCCAGAAGAACAACTCAACCTTCTGCTGTTTGCTCGTCATCCGATTTCCCGCGTAGAGTTTCCGCTGGCTGATCTTCCGTGTCACATTCGTTCATTCGCTTTCATGCTGTTTATCCTACAAATATCAGTTCACCCCCGATCTTCGAAGCCGTCATCGCCAGCTTTTTTATACAAATCCTGTGTGCAAAAAGGCCAGCAAAGCTTTGAGCCAGAACAAGTGGAGTGGGTGTGCAAACGTAAAAATAAAGCAATCCGAATTCAAATGTGTGTCGCGAATCAATAGTGTCTGATTTGTCAGACTTTGATTGACACAAAGTCTGTTATAGCCGACACTAATCCCATGCCGCAACAAGCCGCATCCATGCCATTGCCCGCCGAACGTGCGCTCCGCAAGTTGGGCCGTGACCTCGCGCTTGCCCGGCGCAAGCGCGGCATCTCCACAAGCGACATGGCCGCGCGGCTTTTTGTCAGCCGCGATACGCTTTGGCGACTTGAACGCGGCGACCCGACCGTCGCGCTCGGCACTCTGGCGACGGCAACCTTCGTCCTTAACTTGCATGACCGTCTGGCAAATCTTGCTGCGCCTGCCAGTGACGAACTCGCTCTTACGTTGGATGAACGTCGCTTACCTCAACGTATTCACCGCGCCAAACCATGAGCATGGAAGTCCATGTTGATTGGCAGGGGCAGACTCATTTTGTGGGTCGTCTCCACGCCGCCGAACGCGGTTCGTCCGTTTCATTTGAGTATGCGACCGAATGGCTTCAGCGTGACGGAGCTTTCGCCATTGATCCGACATCACTTCCTTTGCAACGCGGAGCACATCATGCAGCAACGCTTTTCGGGGCGATTCAGGATTGCGGGCCTGACCGTTGGGGGCGCGTTTTGATTGAGCGTGCCGTCCGTAAAAAGGTTCTCGCTCAAAAGCCGTATCGCGACATTGACTATGTGCTGACGCTGGATGATGCGTCGCGCATCGGCGCTTTGCGATTCCGGCTTGATGCCAAAAGTCCGTTTCTCGCCGCCAGCAGCGGAAAACTGCCGCCTTTAGTTCGTCTTAACGCCCTGCTCCGCGCCACGGATGCAATTCATAGTGAGACTGAAACCGCCCAGGATTTGCGATTCCTCCTCGGCGCGGGTTCACCGCTTGGCGGTGCCCGGCCAAAATCAGCGGTCAGTCTGGCCGACGACCGGCTCGCCATCGCGAAATTTCCCAAGCCCGATGATACGCGAGACATTGCTGCGGGTGAAATTCTCGCGCTTACGCTTGCGGCACAGGCGGGCATCCAAGTTGCGGAACATCGGCTGGTGTCCGTGAGGAACCAAAGCGTCGCCGTCATTACCCGCTTTGATCGCGCTGGAAAAATCCGCATCCCATTTATCTCTGCGGCCAGCTTGTTGGGACTGCCCCAAGGTGATGTCGGTGCCTACACCATGTTGGCTGATGGCATCCGACAATTTGGCAACGATGTCCCCGGCGACCTCCGAGAACTGTGGCGTCGCCTCATCTTCTCGCTGCTCGCCAGCAACTACGACGACCACCTTCGCAATCATGGTTTCCTCATGCGCGAACCCGGACGCTGGTCGCTCTCACCGGCCTACGACATCAACCCCGTGCCGGAAATGGATCGTGTCCACATGAGCAAAACTGCCATCACCGAAGATCAAGTTGAACCGACCATTGCGGTTGCACTGGCCGCTGCCAAGCGGTTTGGTCTCAAGGCTGCCGAGTCGAAGAAAATTCTTCGTGAAGTTTTCACTGCTGTTTCCGGCTGGCGCAAGACCGGACGAAAACTGCGTCTCAAAGCATCCACGCTTGATGCCTACGCCAGTGCCTTCAAGCATCCGCTCATGGATGAAACTATGCACCTGATTGGTAGATAACATTGCTCGCGGAAAGTCTATTTGCAGACTTTTGTTTAGTTTATGGCGGGTAGTTAAAGTCATGCTTGAACAACGGTGATTAAACCAAGTACAGCGTCACTCGGTCTTTAAACCAGTCATGCACACTCCGAGCGTGATTCCTAAGCGAACGTGGTCAAGATGTTCTGTGTGCTGGCAATGGCTTTTTCATAACAGTTATTCACAAGTATTCTGGTTGGTTTTCTGCCCGAAGCCGGCCAGATTTTGCGAACGCAAAATCTTAAAAGCAAACCACAGCGGCGGGCGGCGCTGTCAAGATGGACCGCAGCGAAGCGAGGAGTATCTTGCAGCACTAGATGAATCGTGGCTCGCAGGAAACGGTTGCATTGGTGGCGGAGATATACGACGGACACCTTGCCCGATTGATAACTGACAGGGGCCATGCCCGCCAGACATTGCAAGGATTGAGGTATGTCCGCCAGTGGTTTCAACGCGATGAGTTCACCCAACAGCCGGGGAGCCAGCTTTGGTCCGGCACCGGGCAGTGAAGCGAAGAAGATGTGACGGGATGTTGTTTGAAGCATTCGGTGAGCCATACAATCGAATGGCGATTCACGCGGAGGCACTTAATTTTTTACCGTCAGGCCGACTGCCTTTGCCATTTTCTTTTGCCGCTCATCAAATGTTAAAAAATGATCCGCTCCCCATTCCACCGCTGCCGCGATATGAAATAAATCACCGCTGCGGCAGCCGATAGATTCATTGTGCGCTGCTCCTAATTTTTCCGCCTCATATAAAACCGTCACCCAGTCAATCGGCTCGTGAACGATTAAAGTTTTATCGCGCAAGTCCGCTTCAATTTGTTTCAGTTGCGTTTTGCCCTGATGAGAATCGATTGCCCGATGAAATACTGCCAACCGGATGGCGTTACGAACTTCCAGCCGATGCCACGGCGTGAAAGGCAACGGCGCGTCATGCTGCTGCATGAACGCCGCCGCAGCCGACGAACTTTGTTGCTGGAGATAAAGAGCAACAATGAAACTGGAATCAGCGTAGGCTTTCAATAATTCCCCCGGTTGTCGTCCAAAATTTCTTTCATCGCTTTGTCAGAAATGACTTTTCGCCCGAAAACCTTTTGCAGGCGCGCCGTCACGTCCGGCATTTTGACGCGAATGACTTTTTTGCGCGTCGCAGGTAAAAGGCGCGCGACTGTCTCGCGGCGTTTGGTGATGGCGACTTCCTCGCCGCTGGTCACCCATTCCAAAATACGGCTGAAATCATGCCGCACTTCCCGGATTGATGCTGTCTTCATGTGACACATTATGTGTCTCAAAAGACGCCGCGTCAAGCCTAATTTGATTTACGACCAAACAAGGCAGCATCTGTTATAGAACACCTTTGAGTCAAATGGAATACCTGACATCAAGCTGCGCTCAACTACATCGGCACGCGCGTCGCGCCAAAAATATGCCGCACGCCAAAAACGCCCACCGACCGAGAATTCTCAGTCCGCAGTTAACTCTAAATTATCTTCTTCCCTGACGCCTTCACCTTGACGGGTTCCGTGAACGCCGCATACTTCTCCGATGGATGAGCAGACTTGGTTTGTGGCCCACACAAGGCCGCGGCGGGAAAAGAAATTACAGCAATATTGCGAGGCGAATGGCATCCTCGTGACGCTTCCGTGCCATCGTACTGTCCACAAATACCGGGGAAAGACCGTGTTTTTTCAGAAACCATTGTTTCCCGGTTATATCTTCTTGAAAATGTTTCCCGGACAAAGACAAACAGTGATTCAGAGTGACCATGTGGCGAATTTATTAGTCGTACATGACCAGGTATTGTTTGTTCGTCAGATCGAGGAAATTCTCAAGGCTTTGGACTCGGATTTGGAGGTATATTTGGCCCCTCACATTGGTGCCGGAAGCCGGGTTAAAATCAAAACCGGCCCGCTGCGTGGTATTGAAGGATGGGTGGAACAACGTTATGGCATGACAACCGTTTTGCTCCGCCTGGACTTCATCGGACAGGCGGCGGCTGTGAATTTCCAGGCTGACCAGTTGGAATTGACCTAACCGCCCGTAAAATCATCCTTCCGCAGCGGTTCCCAGATTCGTTTGTCGGCTTTTCGGGGAGTAAGCTCGGCCTGGCAGGCTTACGCGCCAGGTCTGATAAGTGCATCGCGATGTCCCATGTTGGCATAGACGCAAAGCGAGGCGTTATGATAAAAAAGTCTCAAGTGTTAAGTGTTTTAAGTGTTAAAAACACTAATTGCACCAATTAGTGCAATTAGACTGTAAGATTGCAAAATATGTATAAGACTATGAAGACTACCAAATGCTTTGTAGAAACCTTTTAATTTCTGGTGCGTCTGTGGTTGGATGCAAGTGAAAGGCAAAAGCAAGACGACGGTGGAACGGGTGGCGGAACTGGCGATGAAGCTTGGCGGGAAGCATCTGGCCGATTATGGGTCGGCGCGTAGCCGGCATGATTTCACGCAGCGGCAGCTGATGGCGTGCCTGATTTTGCGGGCGTATTTGAAGACCACCTACCGGGGCGTGTTGGAGTTGCTGTCCGTCAGCCCGAACTTGCGGGCAGCGTTGGGCATGGCGGACAAGCTGCCGCATTACACGACGCTCCAGAAGTTCAGCGCCCGCAGCCAGGTGCTGGCGATCGCCGATGCGATGATCCGGACGATTGGGCGGGCGGCGGGCGCGTCGAAATTTGCCAAAACTTCGGCGGCGATGGATGCGACGGGTTTGGAGACGACCACGGCCAGCGCGCATTTTCAAAGCCGGGCGGGCCGGACGCGGCGCAAATGGGTGAAGGTGTCCACGATTGTGCTGTGCGGGAGTTTGCTGCCGCTGAGCCTGGTGTTGGGCTGGGGGCCGGGCAATGACAAGAGCCAGGCCAAGGAGTTGATGACCAAGGCCAGTAAAGCGACGCTGCCGGCGACGTTGTATGCCGATGCGGGTTACGATGCGGAATGGGTGCATGACCAGTGCCGGCTGGACTGGGGCGCGGAAAGCGTGATCAAACCGGCCAGACAACGGGCGGATGGAACCCGCGGTGGCTTTTGGCGGAGCCAGATGAGTAAAAAGTATCTGGCACGGAAAGGTTATGGTTCACGGTGGGCGGTGGAATCCTTTTTTAGCGGGCTCAAACGGACGATGGGTTCGACCCTGACCTCACGCAAACCGAGCCAGCTGCTGGCCGAAGCCGCCTTCAAAGTGCTGGCTTACACTCTCCGCCGTTAGGCGAACCCATGCAGTCACGGATGTTTTCAACAGAGCAACGCCGCCATCACTCCGGCCAGACTTAACACCACGCATAACTTTTTCATATTCTTTATTTAAGGTTAATTTTTCTCTGCCTTGCCTGATTATTTATAAGCACCGCCACTTGCACTTCCTGCTTTTATACATTATGCATTCGACCACTTCTATGCCAAATAGGGACATCTGTATTCACTTTTGGGACTTTGAGCCACGCTTTGAATAGTCGCCAGTTTTGACAGAAAAAAGAGCCAGTCTTTAAGACCGGCTCTGAAAATAAACATATTTGATTCTGCAATTATGCCGTTGCTCTACGATGGCGAAGAATCTTTACAGTGCTCGCACCGAGCGGAAGCAGCAGCAATGCGCCTGCCAATACCGTAGTAGGTTCAGGAACCGCCGAGCTAATCTGGCCTGAATAGCCATCGCTAACATTGTTTAATTTTAGATAAGCCAAAGTTTTAGCGGGGTTGAAGGTGAAACTAATCGACTCACTGCCCAACGAGCCGGCGGCCAAGTCACTCAAATCCGCTTGAGCACCATTGTAAGAGATGCTGGTCACGTTAATTAATCCAGCGATATTAAGGCCATTGCCTGTGCCACTCTGGGTGATTTGATCCCAAGTCAAGTTTCCAGTCAATGTTTTCGTTCCATCAAAAATTGAAATAGTGCCTCCACCCGTTACAGATGCGGTTGAAGTGCTACCAACTGTAGTTATCGTCCCGATAGTAAAATTGCCACCGATGAGGCCTGTGTCTCCATATGAGTCTCCCGCGCCAGTGGATGAATTCAAAGTAATGTCGCTACCGCCATCAGTACCACCAACCGCTGTAACGAAGGAGAAACCACCACTTCCATCGAAGTTAACCACCGATGATGATGTAGTGCCATGTGAGCTAGTGAAACCCAGCGTGATGGCAGCACGACTTGAGGCAACTGTGCAGGCCAAGCCCGCCACAGCAGCAAGCATAATAACTTTTCGTATTTTCATATTTATTTTCTTCCTCCTTTTTCTGATTTATTTTTAGTTTTTTGTTTAACAACTTAAATTTAACCGGCTCTTTATCTCACAAACTCATTTTTTCATCTATCCCAATAGGGGACATCTTTAATCGCTTTTGGGACTTGTTGCTTACAATTTTCAAGGTGCTCGCACACAAGGGAAGCAGCAAGAGCGCACCCGCAAGCATCGTCCCGGTCTCGGGAACTGGAACTGCTACCAAACTCACGTCATCGAGATGGATGTCTGTAGCATTACCATCAAATCCCGGCGTGACTAGAAATAATAAATCTGAAGGTGTAACCTTCGGTTTCACAATAAAGGAATAGAACGTGTAACTTGAAGGGCCATTAGTGATTGCATATCCAAAAACGCCATCCAAACCCACCTGAATCGTTGCAGGATCACCAATACTCGCATTCCTGAGCCAAAATGATAAGTCATAAGTTGTTCCAGGATCGAGTGAAACATTTTGATCTATCTCAATTGGACCCGTGTCAACGGGTACACCCGCGCTAATGGCTGGCCCCGTGTTAAGATCCGCAGCAGATGATCCCGAATAGGGATCAGACGTTGTTGTAGATGCAGAGCCACCGAAGGAAATAGTCCAATCCGTCAATCCGCTTTCAAAACCTCCGTTCAAAACTAAATTGGCGTGAACGGTTGTAACTCCGAGTGCAATACCTCCCACTAAAGCCAGCACTCCAAATTTATTTTTAAGTTTCCCCATGTTTCCTGTTCTTAAATGGTTTTTTAATGTCACCTGTCACTTCTGTACCTGTTACTCTTGCGCACAGAATGAAGCAGATGCAGTTTTATGTCTATCATTCAACTGGACATGTTGGTTCGCTTTTGGGACATGATCGAAGTATGCGACAACTGACAAGGCCGCTGTCATGGGACATTCAACATCTCTTTTGGGACATCCAACCTGAAATAGCTTGCTTTCTGGGAAGTTGCCTCTTATGCTTTTAGTGTTGAGACGTAATCAGGCAAGATGTTTTCCTTTCAGAGGAGCAACCACTAAAAGTTCAAAATGCGCACAAAGATATTCCCTAAAAAGTTTCTATTTTCGGTAGGCACCTTGGTTTTGATGTTGGTTGTGCCGTGCATCTATGGTGTCCCCGCGCTGACCACGCTCGTTTCTTTTACAGGCACAAATGGCGCAAACCCCAAGAGCGGTTTGATTCAGGGTTCAGACGGCTACTTATACGGTACTACAGTTTCCGGTGGTGACGGCGGTTACGGCACGATATTTCGAATGACTCTTTCAGGGTCTCTCACCAATCTGGCTTCTTTCAATAAAACTAACGGCAACGCTCCGCAGGCCGGACTGGTGTTGGGTGCCGACGGTAATTTCTATGGCACGGCCTATTACGGCGGCACGAGCAATCTGGGAACGATTTTCAAACTGACAAGCGATGACACTCTTACTGCGGTGGTTTCGTTCGCAAATACGAATGGGGCTGATCCCGTTGCCGGCTTGGTGGCCGCCTTGGACGGAAATATCTATGGAACAACCGCAAATGGCGGCATCAGCAACGTGGGCACGGCATTTCAATTAAGCACAAACGGGTTGCTGGACACCCTCTATTCGTTTGGTCAGGGCAACAATGATGGCTACAGCCCCTATGGCAACCTTATACAGGTGAAGGATGGGAGTTTTTATGGGACTACGTATCTGGGTGGCACAAACAATCAAGGCACACTGTTCAAGTTGATGACCAATGGCGCATATACCAATCTTTATTCGTTCACAGGTGCCAACGATGGCGCTCTTCCCTATGCCGGTCTGGTTCAGGGTGCCGACGGTAATTTGTATGGCACGACTTTCGCGGGTGGCTCCAACGGCTTTGGGACGGCATATAAACTGACGACTAACGGGGCATTTTCCACCCTGCTTTCGTTTGATAACACCAATGGAGCCTTTCCCCAAGCCGCATTGCTGCCGGGCGCAGACGGCAGTTTATATGGCACCACTTCCTATGGAGGCGCAACAAACGCGGCTGGAAATAGTTACGGCACAATCTTCAAACTGTTGGCAAACGGCACATTGTCCACGCTGTTCTCTTTCGACAACACGAATGGTGCCAATCCTCAGGCTCCGTTGGCTCTTGGCACGGACGGCAGTTTATATGGCACCACCGCAAACGGTGGTGTTAGTAATAGTGGGACGGTTTTCCGGTTCAGCCTTCTTCCGCCCGCGCCGCCCGTTTTCAAAAACATTGCGAAAACAGGTGGCTCACTCACTTTGACTTGGAGCGCACTGGCCTGGCGAAATTACCAATTTCAATATAAAACCAATCTGAACCAGGCAAACTGGAATAATTTGGGCGGTGTCATCACCGCAACCAACACCATAATGACGACCCTCGATTCCACAGGGCCGGATCCAAAACGATTTTATCAAATTCTTCTGCTGCCCTGAAAACCGGTTCATACGTGGAGCGCGGCACGGAGATTGGCAACCTGCTTGATTTGGAAAAACATTTTCCAGAAGTTAAAATCATCAAGCTCGAACAAAATTATCGTTCAACGAATACAATTCTTCACGCCGCCAACGCCATCATCAAAAACAATTCGCGTCGCCGGGCGAAACAACTTTGGTCGAGCAAGGGTCAGGGAAATAAAATCGCCCTGCGTGTGTTTCACGGATGTTGCATGGCTGTTGCGCGACTTGTTGCGTGAGTGTTGCGTTGCACATTGCGTGGATGTTTCATTCCTGTTGCGCGGACTGTTGCGTCAACTGCTTCGCGATTTGCTTCGCGGACTTCACCGGCAATTGCCAGGACATTTGCCAACCGTTGCGCCAGCCATTGCGCGGACATTCATCGTTGTTGCGTGAGATGTTTCCCGCCACTGCCAGGATACTGCGTGACTGCTGCCCGGATGCTTCGCCGGACGCTGCGCGTGTGCTGCGTGAATTGCTGCGCGGATGCTGCGCGACTTGCTAACCGTCTGCTTCGTGTCTGCGACGCGGACTGCTTCCTGATTTGCCAACACTCATGCCAACTTGGCTGCTTCGTGCCGTGCTTTGCTAAATGCCAACCATGCTGCTAACTGAAATGCTAACCTTGATTTTATTAAGGGGATGGTGTCTATCCAAAATGTTCCGGTTTTCAATTTCAGAAAACCGCCGCCATTTACATTCGATTGAATGTGTCAAAGTGGGTGATGATTGGCGCAGTGAACGTCCGTTTCTGAAATCGGAGCGGACGCAACGGCTGTGGAGTCGCGGGATTTTGGAAACGGACGTTGACTGCGCTGCCGTCTAGGTTCAGTTGCGAGGCGATTTGATACTCCCTTCAAAGCCCTTTGGGTTTTTAGTTAGCATTGGTGCAGGGCGGGGAAGTGCAACGAACACTTCCCCGCGTAACCAAACGTATAACCCGGGGTCTTGCGATCCCACAACGAATGATCGCCATGAAGTATTACACGTCCACTACTCAGTTCAACTGCGGAATCGACCTCCATGCCCGCCAGATGTATGTCTGCGTCATGGATCGGGACGGCAAAAAGCTCGTTCACTCCAACATCAAAAACAACGACTTTGAGTTTTTCCTCAAGCTCGTCGCACCTTATCGCCACGACCTGACTGTCTGCGCCGAATGTATGTTCGGCTGGTATTGGCTGGCGGATGCCTGCCAGGCAGCGGGTCTGCACTTCGTCCTGGCCCACGCGCTTTACCTCAAGGCCATCCACGGCGGCAAGAACAAGAATGACCGCATTGACTCCGAGAAGCTGGCCCACTTGCTGCGCACCAATCTCATTCCGCCGGCCTATGTCTATCCCGCCGAGAAACGCCCCTTGCGAGCGTTGCTGCGCCAGCGCCTGCGTTATATCTGGAACCGCACTGAACTGCTGGCCCGCATCCAGTCCCATCAATTAGCTTACAACCGACCGATCCGTCGCCAGCGGCCTTACAACCGTGAGGCGTGGAAAGAACAACTCCTCACCTCGGAACCCGATCCCGTCCGCCAGCTTGCCTTGCAAAACGACCTGGCCCTCATCGGACATTTCGACGCGCAGTTGGCGGTCTTGGAAAAAGACCTGCTCAAGCTCACCAAACGAACGGCCAGCCGCGACTTCGCCTTGCTCCGAACCACACCTGGCATCGGCGATTACATCGGCTTGACCCTGCTCCATGAGATTGGCGACATCGCACGCTTTCCCACCGTCAAAGATTTTCTTTCGTATTGCCGTTTGGTCAAGGGCACGGTTGCCAGTGCCGGCAAGATCAAAGGGCTGCGGGGAGCCAAGCTCGGCAACCCCTATCTCCGGTGGGCCTTTGGCGAAGCGGCGGTGGTGGCCAAACGCGATGCCCTCCTGGGTCCGCTGGCGCAACGGCTAGAGGCACGGATGAATGGCAACAAGTTTAAGGCCAATGCGGTGCTGGCCATCAAGCTGGCCCGCGCCGTCTATTTCATGCTCAAAAATAAAACCGCCTTCGATCCTGACCGGTTGGTGGCGGCCTTGAGCCCGAACTAATTTGGCCCTGGCGATCGTGAACCGACGGACAGACTGGAGCCGATTCCTCCCCGAGGCCCGAATGAGTCACCGGCAAAACTCCCTGGTGCTGGAGCACCGCCGACCGGTGTTGGGCACGGCAGGACTCCGCCGATTTGATTGGGCACGGTCGCCAGCGGCCACACTGCGAGTGATTCGACCGCCGACGGCGCGAGCTAATGGCTCGCTTTCGCCGTCGGCTCGTTTAACTCGCAGCCATAACCAACAAACGAAAATGAATTGGGCGATTCCGCCCCAACCGCACGTCTGCAAAAAACTGGAGCCCAGGTGGGCAGCCGACTTCGACTTGAATGGATAGCGGATGGGTGAACTGCAGAGTGTTTCTGGACCGGGTTGCGGCGTTTGATCGCGACCCTGGAAAGCAAGTTGAGGTTCGGCCTTCAGGGCCGGACTCCGGCCCGCTCGATTGAGTCCGTATAGGTGTTTAGCCGGACACGCCGTCCGCGCTGCCAATTGAAATCAAGCCGGAACGCTGCGTTGGTTGGACGCTAAACGGAAAAATACACTTTTCCGGACAGCAGCCTTTTTATCTATTGACCTGTCGGGCTTAATAGGTGTCTGTCCGGTTTCCTCGGCTGTCAGCAGGAAAGCCGGGCAGTCAAAGCGCCGGACATTAAATGTCCTTTGATTTTTTGTAGCCCTGTTCCAACTGCTGTTCCCGAAACCGCTTGATCTTCTCGTGCTGGCTTTTGGCGATGGCGGTCAATGGAAGAATTTCCGGCCAGTTGATCTGATGCTTACTGGCGATTTTTTTGGCGCGCTTGTCAGTCGTTAATTTCAGCACTTGATTTACCGCACCCAGCCAGTGTCTTGCCGGAATCTCGCCGCGTTCGACCTGTTGCAGGAATTCATCCAGAAACGCGCGGACACAGGGCAGCAGAATTTTCAGGTGTGGCACGTCGTGCCGTTTTTCCTGTGGCACGCTGGCAACCAGTTCCAGTTTGCAGGCCAGCAGAGAGATGGGATCGAGGACGCGGATGGTTTTTCCATTCCACTCGGCCTGAATTGCCAGTGCGTCCACCGAACCTGAAACACCTGGAATCCGCCGGACAATTTCAATGTTGGATTTCAAACCGCCGATTTGGAAGGGAATGACTCCGGCCAGCGCGGTCATTTGCACCTTGGGCGGATAACCTGGAGCCAGTTCCAATTGCCGGGCAATGCGCTGGACATCGGCAGAACCGCCTTTGAAATCAATGTCCTCGCTGGTGAACGGTTGTAATTTTTCAAGCTGTGGCTCAACGGCAAGATAGCGTTCGGCCCAATAATTGACCGCCTGACCGCCGATGAGAAGATAAGGCTGTCCCGCCGCGTCGCGTATTTTGAAGACTTCCGAAAATTGCTGGAGGGAAAAGCCCACAGTTACGCCCATTGGGACATGGCACGGGCAACCTGCTTGAAATTGGTGATGCGCCATTTCGCGCCGTTGCCCACGAGTGAAGCACGCCGCTGAAGCGTCGCTGCCGCCTTCGGACTGCGACGAGCCTTGCGCGCAATTGCCATGCGGCTTTGCGCTTCCTGCCGTTTCACTTCATTGAAATCCACCGCTTTCACAGACCAATTCATACCGCAATCGTAGGCAAGAAGCAAGTTTGCAACAGCCCTGATCGGACGTTTCTGAAATCGGAGCGGACGCAACGGCTGTGGAGTCGCCGGATTTTGGAAACGGACGTTGACTTCGCTGCCGTATAGGTTCAATTGAGAGGCGATTTGATACTCCCTTCAAAGCCCTTTGGGTTTTTAGTTAGCATTGGTGCAGGGCGGGGAAGTGCAACGAACACTTCCCCGCGTAACCAAACGTATAACCCGGGGTCTTGCGATCCCACAACGAATGATCGCCATGAAGTATTACACGTCCACTACTCAGTTCAACTGCGGAATCGACCTCCATGCCCGCCAGATGTATGTCTGCGTCATGGATCGGGACGGCAAAAAGCTCGTTCACTCCAACATCAAAAACAACGACTTTGAGTTTTTCCTCAAGCTCGTCGCACCTTATCGCCACGACCTGACTGTCTGCGCCGAATGTATGTTCGGCTGGTATTGGCTGGCGGATGCCTGCCAGGCAGCGGGTCTGCACTTCGTCCTGGCCCACGCGCTTTACCTCAAGGCCATCCACGGCGGCAAGAACAAGAATGACCGCATTGACTCCGAGAAGCTGGCCCACTTGCTGCGCACCAATCTCATTCCGCCGGCCTATGTCTATCCCGCCGAGAAACGCCCCTTGCGAGCGTTGCTGCGCCAGCGCCTGCGTTATATCTGGAACCGCACTGAACTGCTGGCCCGCATCCAGTCCCATCAATTAGCTTACAACCGACCGATCCGTCGCCAGCGGCCTTACAACCGTGAGGCGTGGAAAGAACAACTCCTCACCTCGGAACCCGATCCCGTCCGCCAGCTTGCCTTGCAAAACGACCTGGCCCTCATCGGACATTTCGACGCGCAGTTGGCGGTCTTGGAAAAAGACCTGCTCAAGCTCACCAAACGAACGGCCAGCCGCGACTTCGCCTTGCTCCGAACCACACCTGGCATCGGCGATTACATCGGCTTGACCCTGCTCCATGAGATTGGCGACATCGCACGCTTTCCCACCGTCAAAGATTTTCTTTCGTATTGCCGTTTGGTCAAGGGCACGGTTGCCAGTGCCGGCAAGATCAAAGGGCTGCGGGGAGCCAAGCTCGGCAACCCCTATCTCCGGTGGGCCTTTGGCGAAGCGGCGGTGGTGGCCAAACGCGATGCCCTCCTGGGTCCGCTGGCGCAACGGCTAGAGGCACGGATGAATGGCAACAAGTTTAAGGCCAATGCGGTGCTGGCCATCAAGCTGGCCCGCGCCGTCTATTTCATGCTCAAAAATAAAACCGCCTTCGATCCTGACCGGTTGGTGGCGGCCTTGAGCCCGAACTAATTTGGCCCTGGCGATCGTGAACCGACGGACAGACTGGAGCCGATTCCTCCCCGAGGCCCGAATGAGTCACCGGCAAAACTCCCTGGTGCTGGAGCACCGCCGACCGGTGTTGGGCACGGCAGGACTCCGCCGATTTGATTGGGCACGGTCGCCAGCGGCCACACTGCGAGTGATTCGACCGCCGACGGCGCGAGCTAATGGCTCGCTTTCGCCGTCGGCTCGTTTAACTCGCAGCCATAACCAACAAACGAAAATGAATTGGGCGATTCCGCCCCAACCGCACGTCTGCAAAAAACTGGAGCCCAGGTGGGCAGCCGACTTCGACTTGAATGGATAGCGGATGGGTGAACTGCAGAGTGTTTCTGGACCGGGTCGCGGCGTTTGATCGCGACCCTGGAAAGCAAGTTGAGGTTCGGCCTTCAGGGCCGGACTCCGGCCCGCTCGATTGAGTCCGTATAGGTGTTTAGCCGGACACGCCGTCCGCGCTGCCAATTGAAATCAAGCCGGAACGCTGCGTTGGTTGGACGCTAAACGGAAAAATACACTTTTCCGGACAGCAGCCTTTTTATCTATTGACCTGTCGGGCTTAATAGGTGTCTGTCCGGTTTCCGTCGAGCAAGCCGGAAAGCCGGACAGTCAAAGCGCCGGTGATTCGCCAAAAATACTATGGCGGATTGAGTTGATGGAAAAGTCCCCGGCAATTTCCATATTTCGTTTCAAAGTTTATCGGTTGTTTTATTTAATTGCGAGGCCAACACTTTCGTTTGCTGCATTGTTGATTAGGAGAGCGAGCTTTGACACTCGCCCTCCCGTTGTTTCATTCATTCAGGAACAGTTTCCATTCCGCGATGCCGTGGGCGTTGCGGATGAGCGCCGTCACCGGCAGTTCCTTCGGCGCGCGCGGCTCGTTGAGCAGCTTCAGGCCGGCTTCGTGCGGCAGGCGGTTGCCCTTGCGGGTGTTCACCTGCTTGCTCGACCAGACGAGGTTTTCCCACGTGTCCGGGCCGCCGCGCGAGCGGGGCACGACGTGGTCGAGGCTGCCTTCGTCCGGGCGCAGCAACGCGCCGGTGTATTGGCAGCGGTTGCCGTCGCGCTCGCGGATGGCGCGGGCGCAGAGCTTCGGGCGCTTCTTGGGCACGCGCGCGTAGTTCACCGCCACGATGACGGTCGGCACGCGGATCGGGCCGCGCACGGTCCGCACGGCGTTGTCGCCGTCGCGAACCGGCAGCGTGATCCATTCGTCCCAAGTGACGGGGCGGAGTGTGGTTCTTCGCCTTCGATTTCGAGCGCGGTGGCCACGTTCGTGGCCATCTGGCAGAACGCGTCCTGCGGCGTGCGAATGTTGATCGCCTGCCAGTTGCGGTTGAGCACCAGCACGATGGTCTTGTTCAATATGTCATTCATAAAATGTTCACGCGCCATCTTTCCGGTGAGGTGTTTGTTCTTTGTTGTTTGATTGAAACGAAATTGGCTGCCTCGCCTGGATTCGCACCAAGACCGCCGGTGTCAGAGACCGGCACACTGCTGATTATGCAACGAGGCAATAAGGTCGCCCGGGAAGGTTCTGCCCCCTCGACTTCTGGGTGTAGGCCAGACGTGATTCTATTTCACCACCGGGCGGTGAAGCTCGACCTGCAAAATTGGCTGCCGGGGCTGGATTTGCACCAGCATCCGCGCCTTCAAAGGGCGCCGTTGCTACGATTACACGACCCGGCAATGAAATTGGTGGCCCGCCAGGGTAACGCGCCCTGTTCTACGGATTAAAAGTCCGTTGCATCACTTTAATGCTTGCAGGCCAAATTGGTGCTCGTGGTCAGATTCGCACTGACACTGGCGACGCTCTCGACGTCGTGCCTCTGCTAGTTGGGCTACACGAGCAAACACCTCCGGCTGGTCTCGTTCCACCGGCTTGATTTCCGCAGAGGAGGCCGTTGGAGCTACTGCGCGCTCGGAGGTGTAAAATGGTCGGCGTGCCGGGTAACGCTCCCGGACTCGGCACTGATCTAGTGCGATTCGGGTTATAAAACCGCCGGTTCTCTTTGAACTACACGCCGAAATTGGCGGAATGCCGTGGACTTGCGCCACATCCCGCAAAGGCGGGACGCACTCGTTTAGCACCGAGGCCCGGCTCGCTCGTCCGGTTGACATTCCAAAATGGTCCGCGTGGCAGGACTTGCACCTGCAACCTTTCCGTCTTGAGCGGAACGCCTCTTCATTGGGCTACACGCGGTTGGTGCCCACGGTCGGACTTGCACCGACACTGTGCGCGTTTTAAGTGCGCCGTCTCTGCGTTGGACTACGTGGGCGAAATAAATTGGTAGCGCGTGAAGGATTTGCACCTTCAACCTTCCCGTCCTGAGCGGGACGCCTCTTCTGTTGGGCTAACGCGCCGATAAAATTGGTGCACCCGGCAGGACTCCCACCTGCAAACTCTCCGTTCGAAGCGGAGGATGATAATAATTTCACCACGGATGCGAAATGGGGCCGACGGAGAGACTTGCACTCTCGTGGGGCAATGCCCGGCAGTTTACAAAACTGCTGCTGTCGCTGCTGAGCCACATCGGCAAAATGGTGGGTCGCCACGGTGCCGCACCGTGCTCTGCCGGTTTAAGAGCCGCGGCATCGCTGCAATGCTTGCAACCCGGAGAAGACGCGAACGCGAAGGCGGAGTTGAACCACCGCAGTCAGGCCTGTGAAGTCCTGACCGGCACCGGTGTTCGCGTCGCGAAAATGGTCGGGCATCAGGGTAGCGCGCCCTGTATTCCGGTTTGGAAGACCGGCGTGTGTCTCTCAACACCTATGCCCGTAAGAAATGGAATCCCGTGCTGGAATTGCACCAGCCTCTGCGGTTTTGCAAACCGCCGCCTGAACTACTCGGCCAACGGGATTTGAAATTAAAGTGCGGGCGAAAATTTTCACCTTCGCCCGCGTTGTTATTCGGTTTTATCTTCTTCAGCATTGCGTGCAGGTGCACCTGTTTTCAGCGGCACAAATCCACCGGGCACGCCAAGCACCAATGTGTTGCCTGCGTTGTGCGCCGCCGTCAGCGACTGCATCAAGCGCAGGTTCTGCAACGCCGGATTTCCGTCGAGCAACCGCGCGGCATTGGCAAGATTGCGCAGCGAGGCGCTTTCGCCACGGGCGCGTTCCAGCGCGGCCTGACCTTCCTGTTTCGCCTTCAGCACATCGGCGAAGGCGCGTTTCAAGTCAGGCGGAAACATTACGTCCTTCACTTCGACAGCGAGGACATTGATGCCAATCTTCGCAGCTTCCGGCTGCACTCGCGCCAGAAGTTGTGCGCCGATTTCGAGTCGTTGATTAAGCAACGACTCGACGGCGACTCCACCCACGATTGCACGCACTGCAAGTTGAGCACTATTGTAAAGATCGCTCACCCAGTTTTGCGTTTCGTGCGCAGCCTTGGCCGGGTCCGTAATCTGGCTGGTGACGAGCAGGCTCAGTTTGAGGCCAACATTGTCAGCCGTAAGAACTTCCTGTCCCGCCACAAGCAGCGAAGTTTTGCGGAGGTCTATCAATTTTACCGTCCAGCCAAAGCCCCAGACGACATGACGACCTGCGTTATTGCGCCGCACAAACAGGCCATGGTGATACACAAGTCCCGACCAACCTTCGGGCACGTCAAATGCGTGGCGCAGTTTCTTGACGACAGGCAAAGCAATCACACACGTGAAAATGGCGGTGACAATAATTGCAAACAGTATTTCGTAGTTCATGGTTATTTTCCTTTCTTGAGTTGTTAAAAAATTGGAAGTCCGAGACAGAAGACCACCGTCCGGCGGCGGGAAAACCGCTCGCGCGATTTTCACAGAGCCGACTTCGGGCTGCGCTTGCGCGCCGGTCTTGCTGTCTCGAACCGTGGTGGGATTTCTCCCGTATCCAGCCAATGGATCGGTTATCAGCCGAGTGCGGATTCGAACCGCGATTGAACCAGCATTATGTAGGACGATTCCGGCGGACTGCCGGATTCGCTGCGAACTGGTTCAAATTCTGAAATGATTTTGACGGTTACTCACGGAAGTAATGATTCCGCTGGCTGCCGTCATAGCGACCGGAACGCAGGCAACAATTTTTGAAAGCTGCGTCCTGAACCGCATGGGCATGGATCATTGCGACCGAGCTTCTCTTGTAGCTCTTTTTCGCCATGCACGATGCGGAGTCCGCGCTTCACGCGCGTCTCGGACGGAAAACCTTTGCGACGTTTGCTGGTGATCTCGAAAAAACGAGCTGTCTTGATCGAATGATTGATTTGCCATACGGCCTCCGGGTTGTGGGTTGTTGTTGGAAAATGACGACGCATTCGCGCCGCCGAAAATTTGGTCAGGAAGCCGGGATTTGCACCCGAACCGTCGCGTTCACAACGCGAAGATGCTGCTATTACACCACGATCCTGATTTGAAATGGAGCCTCTGGTCGGACTTGCACCGACGAATAGCGGTTTACGAAACCGCTCCTGTGGCTGCTGAGGCACAGAGGCGAAATGGTGCTCCCACGTGGACTTGCACCACGAACCTCCGCCTTCGCAGAGCGGCGTGCAGAACTAATTACACCTTGAGAGCAAATTGGTATCCGTGGCCGGACTCGCACCGGCTAGGTTCTGCTTGAAGGGCAGATCGCGCGAGCTGCTTTGCATTCACGGACGAAACTGGCCCCCGAGGTCGGTATCGCGCCGACGTCTCCTCTTTTTCAGAGCCGCGCTAATCTGCCTCAGCTATTCGGAGTGAGTGGTCGTCCCGGCAGGTAACGCTCCTGCGTCTTCCGGTTATCAGCCGGGTGCTCTGCTTTTGAGCTACGGGACGTGGCGGAAGGCGTCGGTAATGCTCCGACCTCGGCGATGCCGATCCTGTTTTCGAGACAAGTGCAGCCAGCTTATATCTGCCTGCCTTCCAAAATTGGCTGCCAGGGTTGGACTCGCACCAACACCGTGCGGCTTAACAAACCGCCGTGCTACTTTGACACTACCTGGCAATGGTGCTGCCGGCAGGACTCTCACCTGCATCGTTCCGTTTAGAAGACGGATGCCTGATATATTCGGCCACGGCAGCATTTTGAAATTGGTCAGCGCGGCAGGATTTGCACCTGCGATCCCTCGGTCCCAAGCCGAGTGCGTTGGCTGCTACGCTACGCGCTGATGCTCCGAGCGATTTTAAGAAACGCTGGAGTGGAGAAACGCGACGCCGAAACCCTGGGAATCAGCCTCGCGGTAAGATTGGAAATTGGCGCTCTCGATGGGACTTGCACCCACACTCTTCCCGCAGACAACGGGCTGCTTTTCTATTCAGCTACGAGAGCGAAATGGTGGGAAGTGCTGGTAACGCTCCAGTCGTCGCTTCCAGTTTTATTTTGCGACACCCGATTTACAGTCGGGCAGCCGGATCACTTCCCATATAGATATTGGTAGCGGGGGTGGGAGTTGCACCCACCAGAGGTAGAGCTTATGAAACTCACTCTGAATCTCATTCTCCCCGCAATTGAAATTGGTGGAGTCGGTGGGTAACGCTCCCACATCAACTTGCTTGCAAGGCAAGTGCATTGCTTGTCTGCCACGACCCCGTAAAAATTGGCAGGCCGCCTTGGTGCTGCCCCAAGCAAACTGAGTTTTGGAGACTCTGGTGCGCAAGCTGGCGCGCGGCCTATGGAAAAATTGGTGCGGTTGCCGGGAATCGCACCCGGACGTGCTCCTTGGCAGGAAGCCATTCTGCTGTTAAATCACAACCGCGAAATTAAAAGGGCCGGGAGCGTCATGTGCTCCCGGCCCGTGCCATTTCAACAAAGAACAAACACCTCTTGGTGATCTATTCGATCCCAACCCGCGGTTTCACGGCGGCTGTTTCGGTGTTTATGGGCACACCTCCTGCGAAGCCCTTAATATGTAAATTCGGGTAAAACCATGTCGGCGCGCTTATCGAGCGACCTGTGGGCAGACCCCACCGGTGAGGAGTTTTGCATCCTCTGCGCCATTTTAAGTTTTGTCGCCGGCAGACATCATCTAGATGTCGCTTTTTCTTGTTCACAGATTACTACTCTTTCGTTTGGTCACTTTCACACTGCCAGTTATGCAGGGAAATAAAAAACCCTGCTTACCTTCCAGTAAGCAGGGTTAGAAAAATCCTATTTCGATTCTTTACCTGCTTACCGCCGAGTCTATCCAAATTGCCTTCGGGCTGTTTGCCCGAATAGGCGCGATGGATAGGCCAAGGCTAAACACATAACCCTGGTTATACCGGCTATGACGTGTCGCTTTCGCGACCGACATCGTCGGCCAACTCGTGGCTGATATGTTTAAGCAAGTTTTCATCGAACGGGAAGACGAATACCATAGAAGGATGGTTACAGTCAAGTTATATTTGAAAGAATTTCGCGCAACTGTCGAAAACCTTTCAGCAAACTTGGTCCGGGCTGAAGAATGTGTGCGGATTTGATTTCGTGAACGTGGCCATTGTGGACGGCAGGAATGGTATTCCAGCCCGGTCGCTGGCAAATCTCATTTAGGTTGGCTTTCTGGCCGCACCAACTCGCAATGATGATGTCCGGCTGACGGCGGATGATTTCATCACCGGTCACAACTCGGTCGGGGGCGCGTGAGTGGTTTCGCAATTCAGGAAAAATATCTTTGCCTCCCGCCGCCTCAATCAATTCACCCGCCCAACGGATGCCGCTGATGAACGGGTCGTTCCATTCCTCAAAATAAACTTTCGGGCGTTTTGATTTACGCAAACGGCTACTGAAAATCTCCGCGCGCATTTTGTCCGCGAGTTTTTGCGCCAGCGCTTCGCGCCCAATGACGCGGCCAATCAACAAAATCGTCTCGAAAATTTCGGCCAGCGAACGCTGGTTGGTCGCCAGCACCGTATGCCCGCGCCGGATCAATTCTTTCGCCGCCTCCGCCTGCACATCGGAAAATGTAATAACGAGATCGGGCTTGAGCGCGTCCACCTTGTCAAAGTTGACGCTGGAAAATCCGCTGACACGAGGTTTGCGCCTCACGGCAGGTGGTTCAACGGCGAAGCCGGTGACGCCGACAATCCGGTTGCCACAACCGAGAGCATAAATAATTTCTACCGCCTCGGCACTCAAGCATACGATTCGAGAAGGATAATTCTTTGCCACGCAGGACGAATAGCAGGTGGGTTACTGTGGTGCAAACATCGAAATCAGTTTCATTTCTTGCAAAGCTTGCAACTTCGCCGCTCCGAATTCCGCTGGGCTGACAGCTATAAATTTTCAAAAGTCGTGGATCAGTATGTTCCAAAATGGAACAAACCGGACTCGGCAATCTGGAAAAATGGGCCATGAATCATTTTGTTCAACGCTTGAACATTAAGTGCGGCGATTTTTGGCAGAGTGGGTGATGAAGGTGCATTGAGCCATATGATTGACTCGATGGGGCGGCAAGACGGGAGCCGCATTTTGTGTCCCAAAGACAACTTTGACGATTCGCCTTCGCGTAAAATAACAAAACGAAAAATGAAAATATTCGGGAAATTAAAAGTTGTTCGGAAAACGAACAAAGCCTTTTTGGAAAACAGATAAAATGGCGTTTTATGTTCACTGCCGTTGCGCATAAAAATCTGGCCGATGCCGAGAGCTACTTCGACGAGCATCTGGCGCAGAACGATTACTACGCCGCCGGTGAAATCCGTCCCGGCCAGTGGATCGGCGCGGGCGCGGAACGGTTGGGATTGAACAATGCAGTCACGCGCGAACAATTTCATGCGCTGTGTGAAAACCAAAATCCGAAGACCGGCGAACGGCTGACGCAGCGGCAGCAGAAGGAAAGACCAGCGGCGGGTGTTTTATGATTTCACCTGTTCCGCGCCGAAATCGGTTTCGGTGCTGGCGGTGACGCTGGATGATGAACGGCTGGTGGCGGCGCATGAGGAAGCCACGCGCATTGCGTTCCGCGAACTCGAAACCTTCGCCGCAACCCGCGTCCGCAAGCAGGGCAGCCAACGTGACCGCACGACCGGCAATCTGGTCGCCGCCGCGTTCATGCATACGACAGTTCCCGCGCGCTCGACCCGCAGTTGCACACGCATTTCACGGTGTTCAACGCCACGTTTGATGAAACGGAACAGTGCTGGAAAGCCCTGCAAGCGCGGCGGCATGTATGACGCGATTCGTTACGGCACGGCGGTTTATCGGAATGAACTGGCGAAACGGGTTCAGCAAATCGGCTATCGGATTCGTCCGGCCAAACATGGCTTTGAAATCGAGGGCGTGAGCGATGAGGTGTTGAAACGATTTTCCAAACGCGCGCAGCAGCGTGACGCGGTGGTGAAGGAAATGGAACAAAAGCTGGGGCGCAAACTTTCCAACAATGCCATCTCCCATGCGGTGCATCAGAGCCGGGCGAAAAAAGTCAAAGGCATCTCGACGGCGGAAGTGCGTGAACGGCAATTGGCGCAATTGTCAGCCGGATGAACGGCAATCGCTGCAAAAACTCTGCACGTCGGTTCAACCCGTCCGGCCAGTCCGCATCGGTTTGAACTGGAAAACCAAGCCCTGAACTATGCCGTCGCCCATGTTTTCGAGCGCAAATCGGTCGTGCCGGAGCATGAACTGTTGAACGTGGCGCTTGTCGCAGCGTCCGGGTGAAGTGGATTTGCCGAGCGTTGAAAGCGGCGGTGAAGTCATTCGCCGGATTTGGTGAAAACCGAACGCGGATTTTCCACGCGGCAGATTTTGGCAACGGAACTGGATTTGATTCAGACGGTCAATGCGGGATGCGATGCGGTTGCGCCGTTGCATCCCGGTTATCAGCCTGCCGACTGGCTGGGCGAAGATCAACACCGGGCGATTTATCATGTCCTGCGCACCAGTGACCGCATCACCGGCCTGCGCGGTCTGGCCGGCACGGGCAAAACCACGGCGTTGCGCGAGCTGGTCGCCGCCTGCAAGGAAGCGAAGATTGAACCGCTGTTCTGCGCGCCGACGGCGGCGGCAACGGATGTTTTGCGAAAAGAAGGATTCGAGGCGATGACGCTGCAAAGTTTGCTGCTGATCAAAACCGGCGTTGTCCGAACGGCAAGTTGGTGGTGCTGGATGAAGCCGGGGCGGTCGGCATTGACGACATGAAGCGGCTGTTTGACCTGGCGCGGTGACGCACGCATTGTTCTGTCCGGCGACACCGGCCAGCACGCTTCGGTTGCGCGTGGCGATGCGCTGCGGATTTTGGAGCAGCATTCCAGATTTTCAATCCGGCCAATTGACCGCGCATCCGGCGGCAACGCAAAGCCGAATATCGCAAGGCCGTCGAACTGGCGGCGCAGAAGCGGACGGTGGAAGCGTTCGCACAACTGGAACGCATGGGCGCGGTTGCAGAATTTTCAGACGACAAACTTCACGACTCGGCGGCGCAGTCGTATCTGAAAGCGTTGGCAGCAAAATCAATCTGCGCTGCTGGTCGCGCCGACGTGGAATGAAATCGAGGCGGTGACGGAAAAAGTCCGGGCCGCATTGAAAACGTCCGGTCGGCTGGCCGGTGAGGAAAAGGAATTTCAGGTTTTTGATTCGCTGTCGTGGACGGAAGCGCAGAAGCGGGATGCGCGGCAATACCGTCCCGGCATGGCGATTCAGTTTCACCGGCAAAAAGCTGGTTTTGACAAAGATGAAACGGTCGCGGTGGTCGCCGTCGAAAATGATTCGCTCAAAGTTCAACGCGCCGATGGTTCTGAAAGTCTTTTCCCATTGGGTCGAGGCTTCGCCTTGTTTGATGTGGGGGAGAAACGGAAATTGAAAGTCGCTGCTGGTGACAAGCTGTTGCTGCAAGCCAACTGGCAGAAGAAATTTGTCAATGGCGAACTCGTCGAGGTGCGGGCGATTCAAGGCGATTCCGTTGTGCTGGCCGATGGCCGGGTGATTCCTGAAAATTATCGCACGTTCACGCACGGCTACGCCGTCACGTCGCACGCCGCCCAGGGCAAGACGGTGGATGAAGTGTTGGTCGTTGCGTCGTCGCGTTCGCTGCCCGCCGTCCATCAGGAACAATTTTACGTCAGCATTTCGCGCGGGCGCGAGCGTTGCCAGATTTTCACCGACGATGCTGAATTGTTGCGCTCGCACGTCACCCATTCCAGCGCGCGGCTGGCGGCTGTGGAAGTTGTTCCGCACATTGACCGGCAGAAATTCATCCAGAACATTTTGCAGCGCGGCAATCGTTTCCTGAAACAGTTCCGCCAGCGCGTCGCGCAATCTCTTTCGCTCCGCAAAAACATCCAACAAATCCATGAATCATCCTATGAACACCAACGTCAATCCCGACGCGGCATCCGCGTCTAGCCCGCGCAACAATCCTTGTTTCGACATTGATCCCACCGTCGCCGCGCTCAACGTGTTTGCCGACGACGAAAGCAGTTATCTACTGCCTTATGCGCAATTCCTGTATGCCGAGAGGATTTCCAATCCGGCGTTGGAAAAGGAGCCGGACGCCCCACCCGAAAAATTGTTGATCCGTTTTGCCGAAGCCGAAGTCGTGGTGCTGGGCAGCGGCCTCAAGACTCTTGATGCGGGCGATTCAGAAATATGAATTGAAATTTGTGAAGTCGGCAGACCGGCGTTATGCCGCCGACGTTGAAAACCCATATTGCCGCCGTCACCGTCACTTTTATCAAGGAATAACAATTATGAACCACGCGGCAGCGGCAGTCATCAGTTTATCCAAATGGCTGGATCAGGTTGGCGTGACTCCCTGCACGGCCTGGCGCTGGCGCAAGAAGGGCTGGCTAAAAACTGTCAACATCGCTGGCAGGCAATATCTCACCCAAGAATCAATTGACGAATTTCATCATCGCGCCAGCGCGGGCGAGTTCGCCCAAGTCCATAAAGTGCCCGGAACCAAGGGCACATAAAATTTGTTCGCCAAAAAATTTCCAAAGTCAAAAAAGTGGGAAATTTCAGACGAAAAATTGCGACACTTTTTGCTACACTTTGCCACTTCCGATCGAAGCCCTCAAAAACACTTTTTTAATCGCCTGAAAACGAGTTTTAACCAATAAAATCAATTGTTTTATGCACATTTAATGAAACGACAAGAAACCGCTTAAAAGGGGTCAAAATCCAATTTTAAGTCCTGTGCGTCTGCCATTTCGCCACACCGGCATCATTTATTTACAATGACACGCGCAGTTTTTGTAAAGTGGAATACATGCAGCAGTGCAAAAGAAATCAAATGCGCATTAATTTCAAGTAGCGACTTTCTCAAAAGTCCTCGATAGACGCAAGCAGTCGATTCGCGGATTTTGTTTATGCCCGGCAGAAAAATTGAGTTAGGCTCAGTTTGCTAGGTTGTTTTTACGATTTGATTTTCAAAAGAGCCGGTCCAATGGGCTGCAATCTTTGGCCTGATGCCAATGAGTGTTCACTTCGTGTGGGCGTTTGAGTTGCAACGAGTCTTTGCCCGCCAGCCGCAACACAAATCCGAGCGGCGTGATTATGAAAATAAAAAATAACGCCAGCACGCAACGGCCAATGAGCTGGCTGGAATAAAATCCCAGCCGCAAAGAAAGCCGATACCAGCCGCGAAACCAGCGCGGTTGCAGCCACCGCGCAAATTGCCACGAGGCCTATCAACACGAGCAAGACATACCAATGATTCACCGAAAGATGCCTTCGCCAGCGCAACAGCGAACTCAAAATCGCCAGTCCCAACGCGGTCAACAGCGCGGACTTGCGCCATTCCTTCGGGTCTTCTTTGAAGTTCAGTTTCATTTCAATCGGCCTGCGGCAAAATGCGCCGCGCAATTTTTTTCTGCGGTTGCGCCGTGCGTTCGATCACAAAACTGCCCATGATGAGAAAATCCATTTCCGTGTTCATGAAACAGCGATACGCATCGTCCGGCGTGCAGACAATCGGCTCGCCGCGCACATTGAACGACGTGTTGACCAGCACGCCGCAGCCGGTCGCCTGCTCAAAGCGCAGCAGCAAATCGTAAAGCAGCGGATTGCCGTCGTGCGAAACGGTCTGAATGCGCGCCGAATAATCCACATGCGTGATCGCGGGCAGCGTGGAGCGGATTTCCTTGAGCCGTTCAATGCCATTTGATTCGCCGGCGAAACGTCTCGGCGCAATTCTTTTTTGACCGGCGCGACCAGCAGCATGTAAGGCGAATCGGCGTCCAATTCAAAATAATCCGCCACCCGTTCGCGCCGGACAATCGGCGCAAAGGGCCGGAATGATTCGCGGAATTTCACCTTCAAATTCATCACCGACTGCATTTTCGGCGAGCGCGCGTCGCCCAGAATCGAGCGGTTGCCGAGCGCGCGCGGGCCGAATTCCATCCGGCCCTGAAACCAGCCGATGACTTTTTCCGCTTTCAGAAGTTCCACGGTAAAATCCAGCAATGCGTCGCGTGGTCCAGTTTTTTGAAAACTGCGCTTGTGCGAGCGCAAGCACGGCTTCAATTTCGTCGTCCGAAAATTCCGGGCCGAGCAACGACGCCTGCATCGAATCATCTGGCGAAACGGCGCGCGGATTTTCTTTGTCTGCGAATACCATGCGGCCAGCGCCGCGCCAAGCGCGCCGCCCGCATCGCCCGCGGCGGGCTGAATCCAAATTCTCTCAAAAATTTTTTCGCGCAAAATCATTCCGTTCGCCACGCAATTGAGCGCCACGCCGCCGGCCAGGCAGAGATTTTTCTGGCCGGTCACTTCGCGGGCGTGGCGCGCGAGTTTGCAGCATGATTTCTTCCGTGACCACTTGAATCGAACGCGCCACGTCCATGTGCCGCTGCTCGATTTTTTCTTCCGGCCCGCGCGGCGGCCCGCCAAACAGCGCGTAAAATTTTTCATTCGTCATCGTCGTGCCGCGCAGAAAATTAAAATAATCCAGGTTCAGCCAGAACGAGCCGTCGGGTTTCACGTCAATCAATTCGCGGCGGATGGCGTCGGCAAATTTCGGTTCGCCGTACGGCGCAAGTCCCATGAGTTTGTATTCGCCGGAATTGATGCGGAACCCGCAATAATCGGTGAACGCGGAATAAAGCAATCCGAGCGAATGCGGAAAGCGCAGTTCCTTCAGCATTTTGATTTCGTTGTCCGTGGCCGACGCCGATCGTCGTCGTCGCCCATTCGCCGACGCCGTCAATCGTGAGAATTGCCGCCTCGTCAAATGGCGACGGATAAAACGCGCTGGCCGCGTGCGATTGATGATGTTCGGTGAAAAGAATTTCGCAATCGGCGCGCAATTCGCGGCAATTCGGCGCGGATGGTTTTGCGCAAATCCAATTTGCCGCCGAGCCAGTTGGCCAGCACCGTCGGAAATGTTCGCAAGCCGCCGGGCGCGACGGCGAGATAAGTTTCCAGCAGCCGCGTAAATTTCAAAACCGGTTTGTCGTAAAAAACCACGGCGTCCAATTGCGCCGATTCTGAAATTCCGGCGTGGCGAAGG
This sequence comes from uncultured Verrucomicrobiae bacterium, assembly GCA_963746345.1. Classification (GTDB taxonomy): domain Bacteria; phylum Verrucomicrobiota; class Verrucomicrobiia; order Limisphaerales; family UBA11358; genus UBA11358. The sequence goes on along the minus strand of CAVVAN010000003.1, from coordinate 493,488 downwards.
CAAAATTGCACGGCGCTGGCGCGGAAAATCGGAATCATTTTTTTTGCGGGTGAAACGTTCCTCCTGCGCGGCGGAGATGATTTTGCCATCACACCACCAGCGCGGCGGCGGCGTCGTGATAATATGCCGAGATGCCGAGGATTTTGCGCGGCGCGGGCATGTTCACAAAAACGGATAAAGCGCCCAGGCGATGCCGGAACTGGCCGGTGAAAATCAGAATGGCGCCCAGCAGCAAAAGCACGACGATCAGCGGAATGAGCCACCATTTTTTTTCCTGTCTGGAAAATTTCAAAAATTCTTTGAGCAGTGACCACATGGAATTGTTTTAATCTAGATTTTACAGTGGCGCTTGCAAGCACAAACCGATTTAGTTCCTATTTTCAATTGAACAAATGTCCGTCAGAATCGCGTCACTTAATCGTCACACGGTTGTCACGGAATTGGAATTGTGTGACAGATTTGCGCGTGCCATGCTGTCGAAGTGAAGCTGAAGATTTTGGTTGTGGATGACGAACCGGAGGCGGTTGAACTCGTGGAGTTCAATCTCAAGCAATCCGGTTACGCCGTAACGACTGCGGCTGATGGTTCCGAGGCGTTGAAAAAAGCGCGGGCGCAATCGCCCGACTTGATCGTGCTCGACGTGATGCTGCCGGAAATGGACGGTTTTGAAATTTGCAAATCGCTGCGGCTTGATTCCGCGACGGCAAAAATCCCCATCATCATGCTCACGGCAAAGGCGGCGGAAATTGACCGCGTGCTCGGCCTCGAACTCGGCGCGGACGATTATCTGACAAAACCGTTCAGCCCGCGCGAACTTCTTTTGCGCATAAAAAAACTTCTTGTGCGCGGCACAACCGCAGAAAAACAACGCGACCAGATGCGCTTCGGCGATTTGCTGATTGATTTGCCACGGCATCTGGCCAGTTGGAAAGGCAAGCCCATTGAATTGACCGCGACGGAATTCAAATTGCTCACTGTCCTTGCGCAACGCGCCGGGCGCGTGCAGTCGCGCGACCACTTGCTGCGCGATGTTTGGGAATATGACAGCCTGATTGACACACGCACGGTAGACACGCACATGCGGCGGCTGCGCGAAAAACTCGGCGCGGCGTCGAAGCATCTGGACACCGTTCGCGGCGTCGGTTATCGGTTTGTGGAATAAATCAACGACGGATGGACACGGATGCAAGCGGATTTGGGAACATGAATTTCATAAATCCGCTCGCGTAATTCCAATTCTTATCCATGTTTATCTGTGTTAATCCGTGGTTCAAAATTCATCCCGGTTTCAGCGTTTTCAGATGCTCGGCAAATTTCGCAAAACCTTCAACCTGTGCTTTCAAACGTCCAATCAATTCAGCGTCTTTGATTTTGCCAGAAGCATCGAGCAAGCTGTTGATTTGCGGCATGAAAACGCGCGTCGGAAAAATGTGCGCGTTGCGATGGCCGAAAATGGCCTGCAACTGCTCGACCGGTCGCAGTGCGCCCCACATTCCAGCCGACAAACCGGTGAAGCAAACCGGCTTGTGCTCGAAGCTTTCGGGAAATTTGAGCATATCAATAAAATACTTCAGCACGCCGGGAACACTGCCGTTGTATTCCGGCGTGACGACGTGAAGTCCGGTGGATTGCAAAACGGCATCGGCGAACGGTAGAAATGATTTTGGTTTTTCCGCGTAGGAACTTGGCGAGAAAATTTCCGACGGCAATTTCGCCAGATCCAAAACATTCAGCGGCACTTTCAGTTCGGCGTAAATTTCTTCAATCTGCGCGGCAACTTTGCGCGTGTTGCTGCCCGGACGATTTGTGCCGACGATCAAAGTAATCATGGCGGACAATCTAAAGCGCGTTTCGACTTTGGCAAATCCTGTTTGTAGAATGTGATGGCCTGGAAATTACTGGCGCGCAGTCAGGTTTTAGTTTTCACGCGCGGCGTGCGGCGCAATCCATTTTGCAGCCACAGCCGCCAGACGAGCCAGAATGCCTCGTTCACAATTCCGCCGGCCATTTTTGAATGTCCTTGCGTGCGTTCTGTGAAAATGATCGGCACTTCGATGATTTTGAATCCCTGCCGCCAAAGTTTGTGCGTCAGTTCAATCTGGAAGCCGTAGCCGTGGCATTGGATTTTATCGAGGTTCAAAGCTTGAAGCGCGCGGCGGCGAAAACATTTGTAGCCGCCGGTCGGGTCACTGAATTGCATTCCCGTGACGAGCTTCACATATTTGCCGGCGAACCGGCTCAACATCAGCCGTCCCAACGGCCAGTTGATGACGCGGATGCCGCCGACGTAACGCGAACCGAGCACAAGGTCGGCGTTCTGATTTTTCGCGGCGGCAAGAAAATTTGGGATCTCATCCGGGTCGTGGGAAAAATCGCAGTCCATCTCGAAGATGAATTCATATTTTTTTTCCAGCGCCCATTTGAATCCGGAAATGTAGGCGCGGCCCAAGCCATTTTTCTCCGCGCGGTGAAGAACGTGAATTTCGGGATGTTTCGCGGCAAGTTCGTCGGCAATTTTTCCCGTGCCGTCCGGTGAATTGTCGTCCACGACGAGCAAATCCACGGCGACAGGCAGCGACAAAAGTTTTTGCGCCATGCGCGGGAGATTTTCCCGTTCATTGTAAGTCGGCACGATGATGAGTGTTTCGTTCACGCGAAGTGCAGATTGTTAAAGAGAATTGACCGCGAAAACAAGCAGACAGTTCAATGGCAAAAATCATGGAGGCGCAAAGAAAATTCATTTCATTTCTCCGCGCCGCTTTTTAATGGCGGGAACGGTGGATTTTGTTTATTCCGAAAATGCGAGGTAAGGAATGAAAATCAAATTCGCAATCGGAACAATCAGCAGTAGGACCAGCCAGCCGCTTTTACCGCGCGCCTGACAGATTTTCACCCACATCACGACGAAGAAAATCAAATTCACCAATGGGATCAGCAGCAGAATAATCATCCAGACCGGCATTTTGGCCACTTGCAGCAATGGAATGAGTTGCACAATCGGAATCCAGATGAGAACGCCGGGTGTGACGCCGCATTTTTCGCAGATGCGCTTGTAACAGAAACAGAAAAAGACATAAACCGCCAGGCCGATGACGAACATAAAAAGAAGCACGCCTATGCCCATGCCCATTGCCGCCGCATTATTTGTAGAATCATTCATAATGGAATTTTTCTTTTGAGTTGATGTTGGTTTTTGGTGAAGCAGCGAGCCGAATCCTGGCCCGCTCTGATTTTTTTGACACAACCGCCGGCAAATGCAAGCCAATTCAAAGACGGAAAAACTTCCGCTGCAGCGCAAATTGCTTCATCATTCACGCGTGTCTAATCTCATCGCCATCGTCGGTCGCCCCAATGTCGGCAAGTCCGCGCTCTTCAATCGCATCGTCAAAAAACGCATCGCGATCGTCCACGACCAGCCCGGCGTCACGCGCGACCGCGTCAGCGTCGAGGCGGAGTGGCACGGAAAATCTTTCACGCTCGTGGACACCGGCGGCATCGGTTTGCTGCGCCGTGAAAAATCCGACGACGTGATCGTCAAGGCCGCGCTCGAACAAGTTGAAATTGCGATTGAAGCCGCGAGCGCAATCATTTTGGTCGTCAACGTGCAGGAAGGAATTGTGCCGCTTGATCGAGAGGTCGCGGCAAAATTAAGGACCAGCGGAAAACCCATTTTGGTCGCGGTCAACAAAGTGGACACGCATCGGCTCGAAGGCGCGGTGACGGAATTTTCCCGGCTCGGCTTCGAGAAAATTTTTCCCGTCAGCGCGATTCACGGCGAAGGCATCCAAAATTTGATGGACGCGGCGACGGCATTTCTTCCTGCGCCAAGTCCTGAAGTTGAAATTCCGGAAGTGGAAGTTTTGGAAACAACCGGCGTAGCGGATGAACCCGCGCCGCGCAAAAAAGGCCCGTTGCGACTGGCAATTGTCGGACGACCAAATGTCGGAAAATCCTCGATCATCAATGCTCTGACAAAATCCGAGCGAGTCATCGTCAGCCCGATTCCTGGCACAACACGCGATTCGGTGGACGTGCCGTTTGAGGTCGAGACCGAGGGTGGACGCGAAAAATATGTGCTCGTGGACACGGCGGGCATCCGCAAGACGCGCAGTATTGATGACTCCGTGGAATTTTTCAGCGTCCAGCGCTCGGAAGAATCCATCGCGCGTTGCGACATTGCAATTCTGGTCTTGGACGCCGAGGCTGGCATTTTGGAGCAGGACAAAAAAATCGCCGACCGGATTGTCGAAGGCCGCCGCGCGTGCATTCTGGTCGTCAATAAATGGGATTTGTTCGAGGAAAAAATCCGCGAGAAACGAAAAGAGGAAATCATTTCGCGCGAGAAAAAGGAAAATCGTGGCGCGCCAAAAGTAATGACGACGCTCGGCGAATTTGCTTCGTGGGTGCAGGAGAAATTATTTTTCCTCGATTATGCGCCTGTGATTTTTACATCCGCAAAATCCGGTTTTCATCTGGATCGCCTGCTCGAAGCCGTTCGTTACGTCGCTGCGCAATTGCAGCAGAAAGTCCCGACGGCAATTTTGAATCGCACGCTGCAAGATTCCGTGGAAAAGCGCCAGCCGATAACGCCGCAAGGCCATCGCCTGAAATTTTTCTACGCGACGCAGGTGCGGCAGGCGCCGCCGACTTTTTTATTGTTCGTCAACCGCGACGAGATGTTTTCCGATCCGTATAAAAAATATCTCGGCGGCGAAATGCGTCGCGCGTTTGGCTATGAGGGCTGCCCGATTGTGATCGTGCCGAAAGCGCGCCCGAAAACGATTGAGCCGATTCGGAAATTCAAGCCGGCGCAAAACAAAACACTGGGACGAGCCGACGCCCATCGGGCGGCGCGGCGCGATAGATATTCGCGGAAGCCCAAGAAAAAATTACGCTGAAACTTTGTTCACAGCGGCGGATAAGTTTTATTTTTTGAGCAGCGACGCGGAAATTCTCTCGATTTCATTTGCGAATATCATTGGTGTAACTTTTTTTGAAAAATTTTCTTGCAACCACAACATATTGTGTTTAGAGTTTTATTGTTGCCCACTAAATGGGGTTTCGTTCAAAAATGAGCGGTTGACGAAAACCTGAAAAGTGAGCCGAAAAATCTGATTTTCCCGACCTCTCTTCAGTTTTGAGACGGTCGGGTGATTTGTCTGAAAAAGTAATTTCAACCGCTTCGAAAGGGAAATTCATGATTGACGCACGCGAGGAAGTTTTGTCACCGGCTCCGAAGGCCGCCCACCGCCGTGTCGCGAAAGTTTCTGCGGCGCGGGAAATAAAACCACAAAAAAGCGCGGTGAAAAAATCATTGCGCATTGAGCGTGTTTTCAGCGACGCAAAAGTAAAACCGTTCGACCAGATCGAATGGGACAAGCGCACCGCCGAAATCACCGACGACGCGAACAAGGTGATTTTCAAACAGGAAAATGTCGAGGTGCCGAAATCGTGGTCGGTGCTCGCCACGAAAGTCGTTGTTTCAAAATATTTTTACGGCGAGCAAAATACGCCGGAGCGCGAAACTTCCGTCCGCCAGTTGATCCACCGCATTTCGCGGACGATTGCGGATTGGGGAATCGCGGACGGTTATTTCAGCAAGGCGGACGGCGAGATTTTTTACGACGAGTTGACCTGGCTGTGCGTGAACCAGTATGGCGCGTTCAATTCGCCGGTATGGTTCAACGTCGGGCTGTTTCACGCAATACGGCGTCGGCAAAAATTCCGGCAAGGGCAACTGGTTCTACAATCGCAAAACCGGCGAGGCCGAGCGCGCCAAGACGCAATATGAATATCCGCAGGGCAGCGCGTGCTTCATCCAATCCGTCAAAGACGACATGGAATCCATCATGCACCTCGCCTACAGCGAGGCGATGCTGTTCAAATACGGTTCCGGCACCGGCACCGATTTGACGCCGATCCGTTCGAGCCGCGAAAAATTGAGCGGCGGCGGACGTCCGAGCGGGCCGATGAGCTTTCTTGAAAGTTTATGATCAGGTCGCGAACGTCGTGAAGTCCGGCGGCAAAACGCGCCGCGCGGCGAAGATGAACACGCTGCGCGACTGGCACGGCGACATCGAAGAATTCATTGACGCCAAGCAGAAGGAAGAAAAAAAAGCGTGGGCGTTGATCGAGCAAGGTTACGACGGTTCTTACAACGGCGATGCCTACGGCAGCGTGATGTATCAAAACGAAAATCTTTCCGTGCGCGCCAGCGACGAATTCATGCAGGCCGCGCTCGACGGCAAGGAATGGCAGACGAAGACCGTCAAAGGTCTGCCGTTGCAGAAAAAAGACGCGGCGAAGCTGCTCTACAAAATCGCCGAGGGCACGCACATTTGCGGCGATCCCGGAATGCAATACGACGGCGCGATCCAGAAATGGCACACGTGCAAAGGCACCGAGCCGATCCACTCCACGAATCCGTGCAGCGAATACGTTTTCATCAACAACACCGCGTGCAATCTCGCGTCGCTGAATTTGATGAAATTCAAACGCGAGGACGGAAAATTTGACGTGGAACGATTCAAAGCCGCCGTGCGCATTTATATCACCGCGCAGGAAATCCTCGTGGACAACGCGAGTTATCCGACGAAAGACATCGCAGAAAATTCCCACATCTTCCGCACGCTCGGCCTCGGCTTTGCGAACCTCGGCTCGCTCTGCATGAGCTACGGTTTGCCTTACGATTCCGACGAAGGCCGCGCGCTCGCGGGCGCGATCACTTCGATCATGACCGGCCATGCTTACGAACAGAGCGCGGAAATCGCCGCGAATGTCGGCGCGTTCAAAGGTTATCACGACGCGCGTTGCGCGGGCGTGGAAAAAACCGTCGCGAAGGACAACGTCGAATCCATGCTCGGCGTCATCAAACTGCATCGCGAAGCCGTCGAAGAAATTCAGCCGAGCGCGGAATTCAATTATCTCAAAACCGAGGCGCGCAAAACTTGGGACGGCGCGCTCGCCAAGGGAAAACAATTTGGTTACCGCAACGCACAAGTCACCGTGCTCGCGCCGACGGGCACGATTGCATTTCTCATGGATTGCGACACGACCGGCGTCGAGCCTGACATCGCATTGGTGAAATATAAATTGCTTGCGGGCGGCGGCATGTTGAAAATTGTCAATCGCGGCGTGCCGGATGCGCTGCGCCGGATGAATTACAGCGAAGCCGAGATCAAAAACATCATCGCGCACATCGAGAAGCACGACACGATCGAAGACGTCGAGGAAAACGAACTCAAACGACGTCTGGAATAAAATCTAATCAAGACGTCAAAATTATTCGATCCGGACTGAAGCCGGAACATTTGCCCGTGTTCGACTGCGCGTTCAAGGCGCACAAAGGCAAGCGCAGCATCGGTTATCTCGCGCACTTGAAAATGATGGCCGCCGCGCAGCCGTTCATCAGCGGCGCGATTTCCAAGACCGTCAACATGCCGAGCGCCTGCACCGTCGAGGAAATCCGCGACACTTACGTTCAGGCGTGGAAAATGGGATTGAAATGCGTCGCCATTTATCGCGACGGCTCGAAACGTTCGCAGCCGCTCAACACAAAAAAAACCAACGAAGGCGGCGACAAAACTGTTGCCGCTTCCGTTGCCGACATTGCGCCGCTCGAAAATCGCATCAAAGAACTCGAAAGTGAAATTTCAAAATTGCGCGGAGAATCCGGCAAGCCGCTGCGCCGCCGTTTGACCGACACGCGTCAGGCACTCACGCATAAATTCAACATCGCCGACCACGAAGGTTATCTGACCGTCGGACTTTTTGAAGACGGCCAGCCCGGCGAATTGTTCATCACGATGGCCAAGGAAGGTTCGACCATCGGCGGACTCATGGACAGCATCGGCACGCTCACGAGCATGGCGTTGCAATACGGCGTGCCGCTGGAAACGCTTTTGCGGAAATTCGCGCATCAGCGTTTCGAGCCGAGCGGTTTCACAAAAAATCCCGAGATCCGCAACGCGTCTTCGATCATTGACTATGTTTTCCGCTGGCTGGCGCTGCAATTCATTCCCGGCTATCGCGAAGCCGTCACGCCCAGCCGCGCGCAGCAAGAATTGGCCATGCCCGGCTTGCTCGAGGAAATGAAAAAAAAAATAAACCGGCCGGTGCCTGAACTGCCCATCGCCGAGGACAACGACGTTCTCGACGTGAAATCAGAAAACGGCAACGGTCACGCCCATTCGCGGCTGACGTTGACCAGTTCGTTTCAAAATCAAGGCGATGCTCCGACGTGTCCAACTTGCGGCCACGTTGCCGTGCGCAACGGCGCGTGTTACAAATGCCTGAACTGCGGCGAAAGCCTCGGTTGTTCCTGAAAATCAAATTTTGAGACATCACAAGCCGGAGAATTCTAAAATTCTCCGGCTTGTTTCATTTCAACGGCGGCAGTATGTTTCGGCCATGAGCGACAACAACTTCATCCGCGAAGATCCGTGGCGCATCTTCCGCATCATGGCCGAGTTCGTGGATTCGTTTCAGACCCTTTCACAGGTCGGCCCGGCCGTCACAATTTTTGGTTCCGCGCGGACGAAACCAGACGACAAGTATTATCACGCCACGCAGGACATTGCCAAAAAACTCGCCAAACACGATCTCGCTGTCATCACCGGCGGCGGCCCCGGCATCATGGAAGCCGCCAACAAAGGCGCGACACACGCCGGCGGAAAATCCGTCGGCCTCAACATCGAATTGCCACACGAACAAAGTGGCAACCGCTTTTCCAACATCCCGATCCATTTTCATTATTTTTTCGCGCGCAAAGTCTGTTTCGTGAAATACAGCCTCGGCTTCGTGTTCATGCCCGGCGGCTTCGGCACGCTCGACGAATTTTTTGAAGTGCTGACGCTCGTGCAGACGCAGCGCATCCCGCAATTCCCGCTCATCCTGTTCGGGCGCGAACATTGGAAGGGCCTGCTCGCCTGGATGAAAACGCGACTCGAAAAAGACAAACAAATCAGCCCCGGCGATCTTGACCTCGTGAAAATCACCGACGACGTGGATGAAGTCATCGCCATCATCCGCGACTACGAACGCCGCGTCGGTCCGCCCGTCCTCACGCCCAAGGCATTTGCGTGAAGCCGAGACATGAAAAAGTTTTTTTCCAGAAAGTGAAATTTAACCTTAATCAATCTTTTACGGGTGTTCCAATCCACCTTACAACACGCAAATTGCTTTGCGGATACTTCTCGCGAAGCTCTTTCAGGATAGTTAACGCCCGTTCTTAACCCGGTTCATAATCGAATGAAACATTACCCAACCGGCCGAAGTTTCAATTTCTAATGTGAATTTCTCCATGAGTCATTGAAGTAACAGAGCACTTAAAAAAGAGCAACGCTCAAAATAATTGAAAATAAATGCGCCCGCTGATCCAAGAAATTCAAAGCACGCACACGCCCGAATCGCTCGTCGAGCAATTACGTGGTGAAAGCGGATTGGTTTTGTTGCGCAGCAGTTCGTTTGATTCACCGCAGGCGCGTTATTCATTCGTCGCCGCAAATCCATTTCTCACGTTCCGCTCCTTCGGTTCGCGCTGCGAAATCCAACAACAAGTTCAATTTGGAAATCCCTGGCATCTGCTCGACGCGCTCATGTCGCGCTATGAATTGCTCGATGAAATTGACCTGCCGTTCCCGCTCGGCGGCGCGTTCGGTTATTGGGGCTATGATTTGAAAAATTTCACCGAACCCAAGCTCCCACGGCGCGCCGTCAACGATTTGGAACTGCCCGATTGCCATGTTGGATTTTACGACAGCCTTGTCGTTTTCGACCATCAACTTGGAAAAGTTTTTATCGTTTCAACCGGATTAAATGCCGACGGCGCGCGCAGTGAAAATAAGGCACTTGAACAATTAGAATTTTGGCGTTCATTCCTTTCAAAAACTGAATTACCGCAGAGACGCAGAGGCGCGGAGAAGAAATTTCCGTCTCTGCGCCTCTGTGCCTCTGTGGCAAAAATTAATTCCAACCTTTCGCGCGATGAGTTTATTTCCAAAGTCGAGCGCGCGCAAAAATACATCCGCGCGGGCGACATTTATCAAGTCAACCTTTCACATCGACTTGAAGTTGAATCTAAAATTTCCAGTTGGAATTTTTCCGAAAAATTAAGCGCCGTTTCGCCCGCGCCGTTTTCCGCATTTCTCGATTGTGGCGATTTTCAAATCGCCTCGTCGTCGCCGGAACAATTTTTGCGCATGAGCGGTTCGCACATCAGTACGCGTCCGATCAAAGGCACGCGCCCGCGCCACGCCGACGCGACCCGCGACGCGCAACTCGCCTACGAACTGCAAACGAGCGCGAAGGAACTTTCCGAACTCGTGATGATCACCGATTTGCTGCGAAACGATCTGGGCAAAGTCTGCGAATTCGGTTCGGTGCAAGTGCCGGAACTTGCCAAGCTGGAAAAATTCGCGCAGGTGCAGCATCTGGTTTCCACGATTGAAGGCCGGTTGAAAAATGGCGTGACGCATTTTGCCGCGTTCGCGTCGTGTTTTCCCGGCGGCAGCATCACCGGCGCGCCGAAATTCCGCGCGATGGAAATCATTGACGAACTCGAACCGATTTCGCGCGGGCCTTATTGCGGCGCGATTGGTTATCTCGGCTTCAACCGCGAAAGCCAGTTGAGCATCGCCATCCGCACGGCGATTTGCGCGCGGGGAAAAATTTATTTCAACGTCGGCGCCGGCATCGTGGCCGATTCAAATCCCGAAGCGGAATACGAGGAAACGCTGGCGAAGGCGCAGGGGTTTTTGGCGGCGTTGAATTTTGAAATCGGAAACGCGATTGCTCCCGCCGCGAGGCTCGGAACCGAAAGAACCACCTAAATGAAAAAAACAATTTCGATTACAACACTGTTTCTGGACGTTGGCGGAGTCCTGCTGACCAACGGGTGGGATCATCAAGCCCGCAAACGGGCGGCGAAGATTTTCAGTTTGAACTTGGATGAAATGGAAGACCGTCATCACTTGACCTTCGACACTTACGAGGAAGGCAAGCTCACTCTGGACGAATACTTGAGCCGCGTGGTGTTTTATCAGAAGCGGTCGTTCAGTCGCGCGCAGTTCCGCAACTTCATGTTCGCCCAGTCGAAATCTTTCCCGGAGATGATCGAGATGGTTCGCCGGCTCAAGTCAAAATATGGATTGAAGATTGCCGTAGTCAGCAATGAAGGACGCGAGTTGAACGCGCACCGCATCCAAACCTTCAAACTGGATAGTTTCGTGGATTTTTTTATTTCCTCTTGTTTCGTTCACTTTCGCAAACCGGACGAGGACATTTTCCGGATGGCGCTGGACATCGCGCAGGTTCCGGCCAGCCGGGTGGTTTATATTGACGACCGCCCGATGTTTGTGCAAATCGCGAAGAGCTTGGGAATTCACGGCATTCATCACGCGGATTACAAATCCACACGCGCCAAACTGGCTGCGTTTGGATTGGACATTGCAGAATTGGAAAAGAACCGGCTGTAAAATCTTAACCCAAATGTTCGGTTCGGCATCTTGTCTTCATTCAGATTTAATGTTAAATGGGAAAAAAGATTATGACGAAAAGCATCAAACCACTTACTCAACGACCGGCGTGGAAAGCGCTCGTGGCGCATCATAAAAAAATCAAAGGACTGCATCTGCGGAAACTTTTTGAGGATGATGCGAAACGCGGCGAGCGATTCACCACCGAAGCCGCGGGACTTTTTTTGGATTACTCAAAAAATCGCATTACGGACAAAACATTGAAATTGCTGCTGCAACTGGCCGAAGAATCCCATTTGCGCGGACGAATTGACGCGATGTTCGGCGGCGAAAAAATCAACGTCACGGAAAATCGCGCAGTGCTGCACGTCGCCTTGCGAGCGCCAAAAAACGCAACCATTCTCGTGGACGGAAAAAATGTCGTGCCCGAAGTTCATGCAGTGCTCGAAAAAATGGCCGGTTTTTCCAATCGCATTCGCAACGGAGAATGGAAAGGTTTCACCGGCAAACGCATCAAAAATATCATCAACGTCGGCATCGGCGGTTCCGATCTTGGCCCGGTGATGGCTTATGAAGCGCTGCGACATTACAGCGAACGCAGTTTGACTTTCCGCTTTGTTTCGAATGTGGACGGCATTGATTTTGTCGAAGCGACGCACGACCTCGATCCGGCGGAAACGCTGTTCATCATTTCGTCCAAAACTTTCACGACGCTGGAGACGATGACGAACGCGCAAAGCGCGCGCGATTGGACGCTCAATGGTTTGGGCGGTGATGTCAAAGCGGTGGCGAAACATTTCGTCGCCGTTTCGACGAATGCGGAAAAAGTTTCCGCGTTTGGAATTGATACGGCCAATATGTTCGGTTTTTGGGATTGGGTCGGCGGACGTTATTCGATGGATTCGGCCATCGGCCTTTCGACGATGCTGGCCATCGGCCCGGAAAATTTCCGCGTGATGCTCGCGGGCTTTCACGAAATGGACGAACATTTCCGCACCGCGCCGTTTGAAAAAAACCTGCCGGCGCTGCTGGCGCTGTTGACGGTTTGGAACACGGATTTTTTTGGCGCGGAAACGGTCGCCGTTTTGCCTTACGAAAATTATTTGAAACGCTTTCCCGCTTACCTGCAGCAATTGACGATGGAGAGCAACGGCAAGCACGTCACGCTCGACGGCAAAAAAGTGAATTACCAGACCAGCCCGGTTTATTGGGGCGAACCGGGCACGAACGGCCAGCACTCGTTTTATCAACTGATTCATCAAGGCACGCGGTTGATTCCGTGCGATTTCATCGCGTTCGCACACGCGCTGACGCCGCTTGGCCGGCATCACGATATTTTGCTGGCGAATGTTTTCGCGCAGGCCGAGGCGCTGGCGTTCGGCAAAACTGCTGCCGAAGTGAAAGCCGAAGGCACGACGGCTGCGCTTGTGCCACATCGCGTTTTTGAAGGCAACCGTCCGTCAAACACGATTCTCGCGGAAAAACTCACGCCGGAAATTCTCGGCAAACTCGTCGCGCTTTACGAGCACAGCGTCTTCACGCAGGGCGTGATTTGGAACATTGATTCGTTCGACCAGTGGGGCGTTGAACTTGGTAAAGTTTTGGCGCAACGCATCATTCCCGAACTGGAAAGTAAAACCGAGCCGAAATTGAAACACGACAGTTCGACAAATAATTTAATTCGACGTTATCGAAAATTGAAAGCGCGCCATTAAGCCAAAAGTTTTTCTGGATATTTTTTGCATCTTCGATTGGTCATTCAAATCTTTTCCGAAATTCCGCGCAGGCTTTGGCGATGTCCTTTGTATTGAGAATCGCTGATACGACACAAATGCGCTGCGCGCCCGCCGCCAGAACGTCGGCGAGATTTTTCAGATTGATGCCGCCGATGGCGAACCACGGGACGGCCACGTTCGCCGCCGCCCAGCGGACATAGTCGAGCGTGACGGGTTTCGCTCCCGGCTTCGTGCCCGTCGCAAACACCGGACCGATGGCGATGTAATCCGGCCCGGTCGCAAGCGCGCGTTGCGCCTGTTCTGGGGCGTGAGTGCTCAAGCCGATTTTAAGTTTTGAATTTTCAGTTTTAAGTTCGGAAACATTTTTGTAACCAGCGTCAAAAAAATCTTCCTGTCCCAAATGACAAAATTCCGCGCCAAGTTCGCGCGCGATTTTCAAATGGTCGTTGATGACGAGGCCGACGTTGGCGCGTTTGGTGACCGGCAGAATTTTTTCCGCCATTCGCCGGATTTCTTCGGGCGAAGAATTTTTCGCGCGCAACTGGATCAAATCGCTGCCGCCGTCGCACAGTTGTTGCGCGACGAGTTCGGGCGCGCGCCCATTCAAATAGGCTGTGTCCACGAAGGTGTAAAGTTTGCAGTCCGCGAGCGGTTTCACGAAACGAGTTTAGCGCGTCTGGCGTTTTGCCAAAACAAAAATGGCGGCGGGAATTATTTCTGTCGCCGTTCGTGCGAATGATTTTTATTTCAAACCGGCAAGATAGCCGAAGCGCGCGCTAAATTCTTCTGGCGAGAGCGAAACGACGGCGGCGAGTTTGGCGAGTTGCTTGGCGTCCTCGAAATCTTCGCGTTCGAGGCGGATCATGTAGGCTTGGGCGCATTCGTAGGCTTCGCCGTCCACGTTGACCTTGCGGTTTTGCATGCGGCCGGTCTTGGGGTCGAGCATGTTGCTCGAACGGCAGCGGATTCATTTTGCCGTCCACGAAGCTGATGATGGCGCCGTATTTTTCGGCTTCGGGCGAAAGCAAAAATTTCACCGCCGCGTAGCCGAGGTCGCGCGTGTATTCGGCGTCGAATGGAATCGGGTCGGCGCAGCGCAGTTCGTAGCCGAGGTCTTTGTCAATGAACGTCATCTTGATGCCGAGCTTTTCAAGGCGCTGCGTCAAAAGTTCCTTCATCAGGCGGCCAAATTCAATTTCACCGAGGCGCAAATGGCCGTGGTCGTCGCGAACGACTTTTCCGAAGCGCTCCAGCTGGCCGTCGGGCAGCGCCTTGATCAGACCCTGTTCGCCCATGGATTCAATCAAGCCTTCGGCGAGGACGACGAGGCCATATTGCGAACCTTCGGCGCGGCGCTTGATGATGGAGCCGATGATGATGTCGCAAACTTCATCCACGGTGACCTGGCGTCCGCGAAATTCCTCGGAATGATCGACAGCGTCGCGGCGGCGGCCTTGGCAATGCCCAGCGCGAGATGTCCCGCCGCGCGGCCCATGCTGACGATCAGATACCAGCGCGAGGTCGTGCGCGCGTCTTCGATCAAGATTGCGGACAATTTGCACGCCGTAATGCCGGGCGGTTTCATAACCGAACGTCGGCGCGGTGCCGGGCAGCGGCAAATCGTTGTCAATCGTCTTGGGCACGTGCGCGACGCTGGATTTTTCCGTTGCTGCGCTTGCGCAACGTGGCTGGCGGAAAATGCCGTGTCATCGCCGCCGATGGTCACCAGCGCGGTGATGCCCAGTTTTTCAAACACGGTGAAAAGATTTTGCATTTGCTTCTCGGACTTGGTCGGGTTTGTGCGCGCCGTGCCGAGAATGGAGCCGCCGCTGCAGATGGATGTCCTTCACGTCGCGGATGGCCAGCGGCTTGATCTGCGTGCGTGTCGCCTTGCCGCCAGCCATTTGAAGCCGTCGCGAAAGCCGATGACTTCGTAGCCCTGATTGATGCCCTCAATGGTGGCCGCCGCGATGACGCCGTTGATGCCGGGCGCCGGTCCGCCGCCGACCAAAATTCCTAGTCTTCCTTTGCTCATGTAAGTCGTTTTATGGTTAAGTTCAATATGTGAACCTGCTGAAGCTAGCACAACTCCGGGAAAAATTTCAATTCCATTCTTGCCGCAATAAATTCACAATCACGGAAATGAACAGGGCTGTTTTTCTCGACCGCGACGGAACGATGATTGCCGACAAGAATTATCTGTGCCGCCCCGAAGACGTTGAAATTTTTCCGGCGGCGAAAACCGGACTCAAAAAACTTTCTGCCGCCGGATTCAAATTATTTATCGTCTCAAACCAGTCCGGCGTAGGGCGCGGTTACTTCACGCTTGCTGACGTGGAGCGCGTCAATGAACATCTTTGCCGCGAATTTGCGCGCGACGGCGTGCGCTTTGAAAAAATTTACATCGCGCCCGAAGCACCCGATCAGCCGAGCCGTGGACGCAAACCGTCGCCGCAGTTTTTATTCGATGCGCGCGATGAATTTGATTTGAACCTCGCAGAAAGTTTCATGGTCGGCGACAAGTTGATTGACCTGGAATGCGGCTGGAATGCGGGCGTCAAAAAAAGTATTCTTGTGCGCACCGGCTACGGCGCAGAAGTCGAACGCGCAGCGGCGGGCAAATTCGCAAGCGCTGTTATTGTGGACGATTTGAACGGCGCGGCGGAATGGATTTTGAATTACAAATGAAACCACGGATTACGCGGATTATTTTATTTTCAATCCGTGAAATCCGCGTAATCAGCGGTTAAAAAATATGTGCGGCATCATCGGATTTGTCGGAAAAAAATCGGCCTCGCCCATCCTGCTCGAAGGATTGCGGCGGCTGGAATATCGCGGCTACGACAGCGCGGGCGTGGCGCTGTTGCACGAAGGCAGCGTGCTTGTTCGCAAGAAAAAAGGGAAAATTGAGGAAGGTCTTGCGCGCCTGCTGAAATCCGAACCGGTCGCGGGAAATCTCGGCATCGGCCACACGCGCTGGGCGACTCACGGAATTCCTTCGGATAGAAATTGCCATCCGCATTTTGATCAATCCGAAAAAATCGCCGTCGTCCATAATGGCGTCATCGAAAATTTCGACGCCCTCAAACAGCGCTTGCTCAAAGCCGGGCACACTTTCAAATCCGATACCGACACCGAAGTCCTCGCGCATTTGATCGGCGAACATTACGCGAAACGCTCCGGCAAAAATGGCGACGCGCTTACGCAAGCTGTTTGCGACGCGTTGCGGGAAGTCATCGGCACTTACGGACTCGCCGTGATTTGCGCGGACGAGCCGGATAAAATTGTCGGCGCGCGGCGCGGCTCGCCGCTCATCATCGGCATCGGCAAAGGCGAAAATTTTCTCGCCAGCGACGCCAACGCCATCGTCGCGCACACGAAAAAAGTCGTTTATCTTAACGACTACGACGTTGCGACCATCACGCCGGAACAATTCAAGGTCATCAATCTCGGCACGGACACAGCAAACGTGCAGATCAGCAAACTGGAATTTTCGCAGGAAGACGCCGTGCGCGGCGAGCACGCGCATTTCATGCTCAAGGAAATTTTCGAGCAGCCGCGCACGATTGAAAATGCGTTGCGCGGTCGCGTTGACCTCAAAAATGCGACGGCGCAATCTCGGCGGATTGAATCTTGACCGCAAAAGAATTGCGTTCGATTGACCGCATCGTCATCGCCGCGAGCGGCACGAGTTGGCACGCGGCGCTGGTTGGCGAGTATTTGATCGAAGAATTCGCGCAGCATTCCGGTCGAAGTCGAATTCGCGCATGAATTTTGTTATCGCAATGCGCCGCTGGAAAAAAACACCGTGCTGCTCGTGCTCTCGCAATCCGGCGAAACCGCCGACACGCTCGCCGCGTTGCGCGAAGCGAAGCGGCGCGGCCATCGCGCGCTCGCCATTGTCAACGTCGTCGGCAGCACCATCGCGCGCGAAGCGGACGGCGGTATTTACATGCACGCCGGCCCGGAAATCGGCGTCGCCTCGACGAAGGCATTTGTCTCCACGCTCACGGTTTTGTCATTGCTGGCCGTGCATTTGGGGCGGATGCGAAATCTTCCGGCGAAGCGCGCGCTGGAAATTCTGCACGCGCTCGAAGCATTGCCGAAGCAAATCGAATCCATTCTCGCGCAAAATAATTCGCTGAAAAAAATCGCGCCGCAAATACGCGAAGGCGGACGATTTCTTTTTTCTCGGGCGCGGCTACACGTTTCCGATTGCGCTCGAAGGCGCGCTCAAGCTCAAGGAAATTTCCTACATCCACGCCGAGGGTTATTCGGCGGCGGAAATGAAGCACGGGCCGATCGCGCTGATTGACAAAAAAACGCCGACGGTTTTTCTCGTGCCGCAGGATTCGATGTATGACAAGACGATGGCGAACCTCGCGATGATCCGCGCGCGCCAAGGCCCGATCATCGCGCTGGCGACCGAGGGCGACAAAGCAAATCAAGAAAGTGGCGAACGACGTGATTTATCTGCCGCAAAACGCTGGAGCCGTTGAATCCGATTCTGGCGACCGTGCCGCTGCAACTGTTCGCGTATCACATCGCCGTCGCGCGCGGCTGCGACGTGGACAAGCCGCGCAATCTCGCCAAGAGCGTGACGGTGGAATAGAAATTAATTCGGCGAAGAAACTTCATATGAATAACACTTCCAGTTCTGCAGATGAAACCGCTTTCAGACCGTCTGATGAACGAATAAATGGGCGGCTTTTTTTCTGGGCGCTTACATCTGCATTGGCCGGATTTTTATTCGGCTTCGACACGGTGGTTATTTCAGGTGCGGAACAAAAAATTCAGTCGCTCTGGGGACTCACCGCCGGAATGCACGGCATTGCGATGGCCTCGGCACTTTACGGCACGGTCATTGGTTCACTTGTGGGCGGCTGGCCGACGGACAAGTTTGGACGCAAGGCCACGTTATTGTCTATTGGTGTTCTTTATGTGATTTCCGCAATCGGTACGGCTCTGGCAACGAATGCTTATTTTTTTGTTTTTGCACGAATGATCGGCGGCCTTGGAATCGGCATTTCAACCGTGGTTGCGCCGCTTTACATTTCTGAAATCGCACCGCCCAAACATCGCGGACGGCTCGCCGGGATGTTTCAGTTCAACATCGTGTTTGGCATTCTCGTCGCTTATCTGTCCAACGCGTTGCTCGCTGGAATTGGTGAAAACGCATGGCGTTGGATGCTTGGCGTGGCTGCATTTCCATCCGCGCTTTACACCGCGTTCTGTTTTGCAATTCCTGAAAGTCCGCGCTGGCTGCTGTGTCGCAAAGGCGATCGCACTGCCGGCATTGGAGTGCTAAAACTCATCCAACCGAACGCATCACGACCGACAATCGAAGCGCAGGCGGACGAGATTGTTGCTTCCAGCGCCGACCGTCGTTCTTCGGAAAAATTTTGGAATTGGCAACTGCGAATTCCAATTCTGCTCGCTTTTCTCATCGCGTTTTTTAACCAGCTTTCCGGCATCAATGCCATTCTTTATTTCGCACCACGAATTTTTGAATTGACCGGCCTCGGCGAGAAAGCTGCCTTGTTGCAATCAGTCGGCATTGGCGTCACGAATCTTATTTTCACTTTGATCGGTTTATGGCTGATAGACCGGCTGGGTCGCCGCACGCTGCTATTTATCGGTTCTTGCGGATACATCCTGTCGCTTGGCCTTGTAGCGTGGGCATTTTTCACGCAACATTTCACCATTATCCCCGTCTGCATTTTTGCCTTCATTGCGGCGCACGCCGTGGGACAGGGCGCGGTCATCTGGGTTTATATTTCAGAAATTTTTCCGAATCGCCATCGCGCCCAGGGCCAGACACTCGGCTGTTTTACGCACTGGATTTTTGCTGCGTTGCTCACGACATTTTTTCCAAAAATGGTCACGGCCTTCCCGCCCGGATATGTTTTTCTTTTTTTCTGCGGCATGATGGTGTTGCAACTTATTTGGGTAAAAACGATGGTCATTGAAACCAAAGGTGTGCCGCTCGAACAAATCCAGAAACATCTCGGGTTTTGAAGTTTTTGAGTAAAAAATCCATCGCTGGTTTTCATGGTCAAGCTGCTTTTAATGAGTTATCTTCAAAACATGATCACTAAAAATCAAGTTGTGAGCATGAAATTTCTGTTCGTGTTTGTGTTCGCGGCTCTATCCGCAATGTCGCAAACCAACTTGGCTAGCATCCCTAATGTCGCAAACGCAAGTTCGTCAACGGCGACACAAACTTTTCAGTCTCAAACCAATCAAGCCTTGTCCAATGCGGAGCGAATCCGGCAAGTCAGAGCCGTTTGCATTCAGAATCGCCGTTCGATTTGCGGCAAAATCCTGAAAATTCTTCCTGATGGGCTGGTGGTTGAGAGCGGTTACACGAACCTTTTGCGCGTTCCAATCAACCGTTCATGGCTCGCGCCCGGCACGGTCACGGCAAATCCCGCGCCCGGCTTGATTGAAAAAAATGAACCGGCTTCAGTTTGTGTCGGCCAAGTTTTTCTTACAGATTATCCGAAGTCACGGCGGCTCAAGCCCAAAGTTTTTGATTATGTCATCATCGAAGGTTATCCCGCTGGCCAATACACATATGCCTCCATTGGAAATGTCCAAAGAACCGTCCGCAAATTTTCCGCCGCCCTTGAAAAAGCCGTTGATTTCAACCTTCAGGCTGAAAATAAAAACACAAGTTCTCCCGGAAGTTAAATGACGTTCAGATTTCGAGTTTCATTTTTTTTGCGAATTGCAGTTGGATTGCTGGTTTTCGACACGCTGCAATTTCAACCCACCATCGCCGCTGAAATTTCCGCAGCTTTCGGACTTGATCATCGGCCCGAATCAAAAGCCTATTTGTTCATGCCGCCGCGCGCAAACGGCTTGTTGCCTCCGTTGCTTTCCCAAACCGGCGCGTTCAAAGACGCGTCTGTTCTCGTGCCTGACGACGCGCTGATTCCTTACGACGTCATCGTCCCGTTTTGGTCCGATGGCGCGGAAAAAATGCGCTTCATTTCCGTGCCGGACAATCAAAAGATAAAATTTTCAGCGACGAGCGAATGGATTTTTCCGAGCGGAACTGTTTTCATAAAAACATTTTCTATCGCGACAAATGAATTGAATCCCGACTCGCTGCGCAAATTGGAAACGCGCCTGATTGTTTGCGATTCGACCGGCGGCGTTTATGGCGTCACTTACAAATGGCGCGCCGACAATAGCGACGCCGATTTGCTCGCGACGAATTTGACCGAGGCCATTTCAATTAAAACTGCAACCGGTGTGCGGACTCAAATGTGGTATTATCCGAGCCGCGCGGATTGCCTCATCTGCCACACGCCGCTCGCGGGCGGCGTGCTCGGCGTGAAAACGCGGCAATTGAATCGGGATTTTAATTATCCGTCCGGCGTCACGGACAACGAATTGCGCGCATGGAATCACATCGGATTGTTCGACACGAATTTTTCCGACGCGGACATTCAGAAATTTCCAAAACTTGCCGACATGAATGATTTGACGCGCAGCATCGAAGATCGCGCGCGTTCGTATCTCGACGCAAATTGCGCGCAATGCCATCGTCCCAAAGGCACGGTCGCTTATTTCGATGCGCGTTACGACACGCCGCTGGCGCGACAAAATTTAATCGGCGGCAACGTGTTAATTGACGAACGCATTGACAACCCACGCATCATCGTGCCCAACGACATCTGGCGTTCGATTCTTTATATGCGGACGGACACGACCGAGCCTTTCAAAATGCCGCCGCTTGCTCGCAATGAAATTGACGTGCTGGGAATGAACTTGCTGCGGCAATGGATCGAAAGTCTGCCGGGGCCGTCGGTTTTGCCGCCGCCGGAAATCTCGCCGCGCGGTGGAAATTTTGACAAGCCCGTGGAAGTCGTTTTGAAAAGCGAGCCGGGCGCTACCATTCGTTACACTTTGGACGGCACAGTTCCGACAACTTCGGATTTGCTTTACGAAAAACCGGTCCAATTGACCGCTCCGACAATTCTTCGCGCGAAGGCTTTCAAAGCCGGCTTCACCAAAAGCATCACGACGACGGAAATTTTCATCATCGGAGGTTGATCGGTTGTTATCGCAAACTACCGACAATTTTTAGCAATTCGAGGATTGCGGCGGGGGGGGGGTCGTATAAACATATGCGAGTTTTATTCCCGAATATATTATTTATGCGTGCGAAATTTGCATTTCAATTTCTTGTGTTGATCCTTGCCACCGTCGCTCACGCGCAATCCACCAATCCGCCGCCTGCAAATGTTGAAGGCACAAATGCGCCGATGGTTCTGCCGGGAATCACGGTGATTGGGCGCGCTTCATTGACTTCTCCTTCCGCTGCCGAAGCCGCCGAGCAGAACAAGCAGATTCCCGGTGGCTTCACGGTCAAGACAGCGGATGAAATGAAAAAAGGTCGCACGTCAAATTTTCTGGATTTGCTTTCCGGCGTGCCGGGACTTTTCATGCAAAGCGAAAACGGCGTGGAAATTTCCAAGGTTTCCATTCGCGGTTCGGGCATTGAATCGGACGACGAACCGCTGGGCGTGGAATTTTTGCTCGATGGAATCAGTTTTGATCAAGGCGACGGCGAGACCATCATCGAAGATTTTGACGTGAGCACGCTGAAATACGCGGAAGTGTATCGCGGCGCTGATGCTTTCAAATATGGCGCATTGACGATGGGCGGCGCGATCAATCTCGTTCCGTTCACGGGTTACGATGCGCCGCCGTATCAACTTCAGCTTGAAGGCGGCAGTTATGGTTTTTTGCGTGGCGAGGCCAGCGCCGCCGGCGTTGACGGACCCATTGATTATTACGCCTCGTTATCGGGACGTTATCGGGAGGGTTATCGCGATCACAGCCAGGAGAACACCGAACTTTTGTTCGCCGACATTGGAGACAAAATCAATGACAACGTGGAAAGCCGTTTTTATCTGACGGTGGATCAGGAGAATCGCCAGTTGCCCGGTGGATTGACGCAATCGCAAATGGCGGCTGATCCAAAGCAAGCCCAGACCGACCCAGCCGCTCCACCCGGCAGTCCATCTCAAGCCGACCAGTTTGATTTCAACAAGCAATGGTATTACGCGCGACTGGCGGACAAAATCAGTTACGAAAATAATGGCCACGAACTGGACGCGACGATTTACTGGTGGCATCGCGAGTTGAAGGAAAAAGGACTTTATTTCACCAACGACCTTGAGCAAGGCATCCAGATTTACCATGCGGACGACGGCGGCATCAGCTTGAATTCTGTCACGCATAGTTTACTTTTTGGACAACAAAATATTCTCACAGTCGGTTTGAGTCCCGCATTTGAGACCGAGCAGGACCATAATTATGCGAACATCGGAGGCGCAGAAGGCGATACGATTGCGAAAGACCTTGAACTGTCGGTCAACGTGCCGCTGTATGTGGAAAACCAACATTACCTCACGGAGAAACTTTCGCTGCTGACGGGCGTTCAGATGATTTATGTGCTGCGCCATTTTTATGACTATTTCAACGACACTTCCGACGGCAACCAATCCCACGAAAATAATTTTTACGGTTTCAATCCCAAAATCGGATTGCTTTACGAATTGAACGATGACAGCCAGGTCTTCGCCAATTTCAGCCGCGCCTTTCAGCCGCCTTCATTCGACAACATGGTTGATTTTGACGACGGCACAAACGTCAGCCTTACCTACACGCCACTGCAACCACAACGCGCCTGGACGGTTGAAATCGGCACGCGCGGCAAACAGGGACGCTTCGATTGGGATTTGGCACTTTACCATTCCTGGGTTCACGACGAGTTACAAGACCTTTTTGACGCGCAGGGAGTGGATCGCGGCGATGTCAACGTCGCCCACTCTTACCATCAGGGCATCGAAGCCGGCCTCGGCGTCGAACTGTGGAATTCAAAAAAAGTTGGCGACGAGAACGGACAATCGTTGAAATTAAATCAAACCTACACGCTCAACGATTTTCATTTCGTCAACGATCCGGTTTATGGCAACAACCGTCTGGCCGCGATTCCCATCCACCTCTACGAGGCGGAATTGATGTATCAAGCGCCGTGCGGTTTTTACGCCGGGCCGAATGTTCAATGCAATCTCTCGCGTTATCCGGTTGATCAGGCGAACACACTTTACGCCGGCTCCTATGCGCTGCTGGGATTCAAAACCGGCTATGCGTTCAACTGGGGAAAATCAAAAATTTCAGTTTTTGTAGAAGCGAAAAATCTGACGGACAAAAATTACGCCGCCTCCGTTGACCCGATTGGAAATGGCGACGCCAGTTCTCAAGTTTTTCATCCGGGCGACGGACGTTCCTATTACGGCGGTGTTTCGTGCAGTTGGTAAAATCCACCTGGGCTTTTACTTCACGTCTGGCACGGCAACAACACCCCACGGGCTGCCTGGCGATTTGATGCGCGCGATTTCTTTTTCCGTCGCAAGGTCAACCACTGAAACATCGTCCGACGGGCCGTTGGCGGCGAACAGATATTTTCCATCCGGCGAAAACGTGATGCCCCACGGACGCTTGCCGACTTTGATGGTGTTCAGCACTTCGTAAGTATTCGCATCCACGACGACCACCGTGCCGCCGCGACCGGTGCTGGCATAAACTTTTTTGCCGTCCGGCGAAACAAGCACGCATTGCGGGCGCGAACCTTTCGGCAGCGGGATGACTTGCAATAATTTCTGGTTCACCGTGTCAATCACATTGAGTTCGCCCACCGATTCCGACGGCACGAACGCACGCGAACCGTCCGGCACAAACGCGATGCTGCGCGGGCGCGGGTGAACCACGATGTGTCCGATAATTTTGAAAGTTTCCGCGTCAATGGCGAAAACATCGCCGCCGGTTTCGCAGGTGATGTAGAAAACTTTTCCATCGGGACGGACGCCCGCGCCTTCGGGCTCGCGCGTGACGGGAATGAACGTCAAATTTTTCCCAGTGTCGGCATCAAGAACGGTCGCTGCGCCGACGTCTTCATTGGAAATGTAAATGCGCTTGCCGTCCTTGCTGATGGCGAATTGTTCCGGGTCGGAGCCGACGGGGATTTTACGCAGGAATTTTTTTTGCACGGCGTCAATGATGCCCAGGCCGTCGGCAGCCTTGTCGGATTTTGTGTTGTCGTCATCATCGTCGTGACCTTTTTCAAAAATCGGATTGCCGTTGACGTCGAGTTTCGGCGGCGCTTCAATCGGCGTGCCGCTCAACGCGACATAGACAATTTTTCCGTCAGGACTGGCATGGATGCCGCGCGGACGTTTGCCGGCGACAATGGTGTCGGTGACTTTGAAATCGTCGCCGTTGATGACCGTGATCGTCCCGGAATGTTCGTTGGAGACAAAAATTTGATAATGACCGCTGTTCTGGCTTTTGGCCGAAGTCGTCCACAGAAGCATTCCACCGCAAAAAATGATGGTTAAGAGCGTTTGTTGAAAAATCCTTTTCATAATAGATGGTTACCGGGCAATTTTGGAATAAAATGATTATTTAATCAGGTCTCATCAAACATTTATCTTCCTTTATAGATATACGTTGTGATATTAATATGAGCGAATGTTTTCCAGATTTCGTTCAAAAGTCAATGTTCACGTTTTATGCTGTTTTATCCTTAAATTCGACATTGCTTGAGAGTTTTTGCGTCGTTTAGTTGAGGCGCTTTCATTCGTGTTTTAATTCTTGTTTTTATTTCACAAAATATATGAGTGAGAAATCCCAATCTCCGTTCATATGCGGAATCTGGCGACAAAAAATTCTTTGACCTTTGGAAAAAACTTAATACCGATCCTACTGACTTTGAAATTCGCCGCAACATTATTGCCACCCAGCCATTGCTTTGGATCGCCAACCCCGATGAAATTCCGTTGATTGGAAAATCTGCGGCTAAATAAGACTGGCGAAATTTATCTTCAAATTCGCGACACAAGACGGGCTAAAATGAGTTTATTGTAACTTGTTTAAAGATAGAGCATTATGCCGTAGGCAGCCTTCAAAAGTCACCATAATGTAACATTTTTGTAACATAAATGTTGCAATTGGCAAATTTATGATATAGTAACGCCATGATAATTCTTTTTGCCTTGCCGTTTGTCGTGGCGCTGGTTTTCGCCGCGCTCATTGTTTATCAGGAAATAAATTGATCGGTTGGCATCAATCCTTCGCAAAAGTGCCTTCTGGCGCTATTTCAAGTCGGCTCGGATATTCTTGGCATCACTGCAATTCTGTGTTTCATCCGTGTTTCATCTGTGGCTAAATGTGCCGCGTGAAAATCGTTGGCATCATTCCCGCGCGGTTTGCCTCGACGCGGTTTCCCGGCAAGCCGCTTGCGCTCATCGCGGGCAAGCCGCTCATCCAGCACGTCGTCGAACAATGCCAAAAGGCAAAATCGCTTTCGGAAATTATTGTCGCGACCGACGACACGCGCATTTTTGAAGTCGCGCAAAATTTTTGCCGCACGGAAATGACATTGCCCGATCATCCGAGCGGTTCGGACAGAATTGCTGAAGTTGTCGAAAGAATTTCTTGCGACGCGATTGTCAATATTCAAGGCGACGAACCGCTGATCGAGCCGTCGGTGATTGATGCCGTAGCCGCGGCACTGGTGAATTGCGAAATGTCCACCGCCGCGACGCGCATCAAAAATCCCGCCGAGCTGGACAATCCGAACGTCGTGAAAGTTGTTGTCAACGCCGCCGGCCGCGCGTTATATTTTTCGCGGCGCACGATTCCGTATCTGCGCGAGGCCGCCAGTGGTTCGACGAGCGAACAGTTGGCGGCGTTTGCTTTTTTGAAGCACTTGGGCATTTACGGTTATCGGCACGAAACGCTGCTGCGGCTGGTGAAATTCCCGGTGTCGCCGCTCGAAAACGCGGAGAAGCTGGAGCAGTTGCGCGCGCTGGAAAACGGCATCCAGATCGCGGTCGTGAAAGTGGATTACGACAGCGTGGGCGTGGACACGCCGGAAGATGTGGCGAGAGTGGAAAAGATTTTAACGGCAGCAAAATCAAAACAGTAAAATATGCTTTCAGTCAAACATAGAGCGCCCAGAAATCGCACTTTGACGTGTTCTCCGCATGAAACCGGAAAATTCAGTGAGAGTTTGCTGCACCTTTCAGAACCGGCGGAAATTTCTCAAGTTGAAAATGCCATAATCAATCAAGATTTCTTCAAAGCGATTCCATTTTTACCGCGCGGATTCATTGATCTCTTGATTCTCGACCCGCCATATAATCTTTCCAAAGATTTCAACGGCCATCTCTTTGATGAAAAAGACGAAGACGATTACAGAAAGTGGTTTTCAGATGTCATAAACCTTCTCAAGCCGGCCCTTAAAAGCACCGCGACAATTTATGTCTGTGCGGATTGGAAAACATCCGTGTTGATTGCGCCAATCCTTGAAAAGAAATTTTGTGTCAGAAACAGAATAACCTGGGAGCGCGACAAAGGGCGCGGCGCAAAGATGAATTGGAAAAATAATACCGAGGACATTTGGTTTTGCACGATGTCGGAAGATTTTTTCTTCGATGTTGATTCGGTTAAATTGAAAAGAAAAGTAATCGCACCTTACCGGCATTCCAACGGAAGCCCGAAAGATTGGGATGAAAGCTCCGACGGTAATTTTCGCCTGACGCATCCGTCCAACATTTGGACTGACATCACAATTCCATTTTGGTCAATGCCGGAAAATACAGACCATCCAACTCAAAAGCCGGAAAAGTTGATTGCCAAATTGATTCTTGCCAGTTCCCGTGAGAACAGTTTTGTCCTCGATCCTTTTTTAGGCAGCGGAACAACTGCTGTTGTCTGCAAAAAATTGAACCGGCGATTTCTGGGCGTCGAACAAAACACGGAATATTGTTGCTGGGCGCAAAAACGTCTGGCAAAAGCCGAAACGGACAAAACGATTCAAGGATATGTGGACGGCGTTTTTTGGGAACGAAACAGCTTGAACGAGCAAAAATCCGAAAAATCCGTCGTTCCATTGTTTGATGATACTCCGAATCTTTTCAAATGAGCCGCTCACTCAAATCGCTGGTCAAATTCATCCGTGAAAATGACGGCATCAATGACAAAAGGCGATTATGCCGGATGGTTTTTGAAAAATTTGCGCTGACCAAGGATCGCTCCGTATTTTACTGCGGCGATTTTGCCATCAGATTCAGTTCGGCCAACAGTTCCAGTTTTTCCAACACGGTTTTGTCATTGTCGAATCTCAAGAAGGTTGACGACCGGCCATTCATTGTTTGTCTTGTCACGCCAGCAACCAATTTTTGTTTTCTGGCAAACACGACTTTTCTAAAAAAGATCAGCCACAGCTCCCAAGAGCTTCGGGAAAACAACATCAAGGGCAGTTTCAACGGATCGGACATTGTCCGCGCATTTGAAGGCATTTCCAACCACGCGGAAAATTTTGAAAGGCTTTTTGAGATACACGCCGGAATTGGCTTTGAGAACAACCTTCCGCGACTGGTTGAAGCGACCAATGACATTTCTCCCTCTGGAGTGAAATATGTCGTCACTGGAAAAGCCAAAAACAACATTCTTGACGCGCCGCAAAGAGCCAGTCGTTTCGCGAGTTCAAGTGAAGCGAGCGAACTTAAGCGGGAACTCGACGAAAAAGTTAAAAAGTTCAAAACTGAAATCCTGACGGCTGCTTTGATTGAAAACATAAATGTTCGTGGGCGAATCATTGAATATCTTATCGCCGGTAAAGATGAAAAATTACGTCAAGCCTTGATTTCCGCTTTGAAAGCCGGTGACAAAGGAATCCCACAATTTAAGACTGAAAACGATCTCGGCGATTATCAGAAAATTTTTAAGGATTATCACACCGAGACCGATGTGAAGACGAAAATCATGATTTTGAATTCCAATCCAAAAGCATACAACCTTGACAAAATTTTAGAATTTCTGGCACTTGAGAAATCTGTTTTCATGTTTTATTTCGTTGGGGTTGGGCCGGAAATCGTCAGCACGATTTTGATTTCCATGTTTCAGGAAAGATTGCTTGAATCCACAATTTTGTTAAAACATTGGAGCGGCCGAAATTCCAGAGGCGTTACACAATTTGAAGGCAAGGCCATCAATTCATTGATTCTCAAGCCGGAATTTCAAATTGATAAAGCCAAAGCAGCGGCATTTCTCGAAAAAATTATCGCCCTTTAGAAAACTTTTTGAAATGAAATTCATATTTGTAACCGGCGGCGTGGTGAGTTCGTTGGGCAAGGGCCTGACGGCGGCCGCGCTCGGCACGCTGCTCGAAAATCGCGGCCTCAAGGTCGCGCTGCAAAAGTTCGATCCCGTATCTCAACGTCGATCCCGGCACGATGATCGCCGTATCAGCACGGCGAAGTTTATGTGCTCGATGACGGCGCGGAGACCGACCTCGACCTCGGCCATTACGAGCGCTTCACCAACGTCAAGCTGACGCGCATGAACAACCTCACCAGCGGCCAGGTTTATCAGACCGTGCTGAACAACGAACGCGAGGGAAAATATCTCGGCAAGACCGTGCAGGTCATTCCGCACGTCACGGACGAAATCAAAAACCGCATCCACGCTGCTCGGCGGAAAAATCCAAGGCCGACGTCGTCATCACCGAAATCGGCGGCACGACCGGCGACATCGAGGGCCTGCCGTTTCTGGAAGCCATCCGCGAATTCGCGCTGGAAGTCGGCTACAACAACGCGATTTTCCTGCACGTCACCTACGTTCCGTTCATCAAGGCGGCGGGCGAATTGAAGACCAAGCCGACGCAGCAATCCGTCGCCAAGCTGCGCGAAATCGGCATCACGCCGCACGTCCTGGTCTGCCGCTGCGAAAAGCCGCTGGACAAGGAATTGCGCCAGAAAATTTCCATGTTCTGCAACGTGCCGCTCGAGGCCGTCATCGAGGAAAAGGACGTGGACCATTCCATTTACGAAGTGCCGCTGATGCTCCAGCGCGAGCGCGTGGACGATCTGGTCTGCCGGCTGCTGCATCTCGACACGCCCGTCGCCGAACATGGCGCACTGGCAGGAGATCATCCGCAAACTCATCGCGCCGCAACATCGCGTGCGCATCGGCGTCGTGGGCAAATACATCGACCTGCAGGACGCCTACAAATCCGTTTACGAAGCGATCATCCACGGCGGCGTCGGCAACGATTGCGGCGTGGAAATCGTGCAGGTGGACGCCGAGGAGATCGAAAAAGACGGCGCGGAAAAAATGTTGCAGCGGCCTGGGCGGCATTCTGGTGCCCGGCGGATTCGGCGAACGCGGCGTCGAAGGCAAAATCCTCGCCGCGCAATACGCGCGCGAAAATAAAATCCCTTACCTCGGCCTTTGCCTCGGAATGCAGATCGCGACGATTGAATTCGCGCGCAACGTTTTGAAACTGCCCAAGGCGCACTCGACCGAATTCGATCCGAACACGCCGCAATCCCGTCATCGCGATGCTGGACGAGCAAAAGCGCGTCACGAAAAAAGGCGGCACGATGCGGCTGGGCGCGCAGCCCTGCCAGTTGACGCTCGGCACCAAGGCGGCGGAACTTTACGGCTCGTTCGTCATCAACGAACGCCATCGCCACCGCTACGAATTCAACAACGCCTACCGCGAAAAATTCGAGAAGGCCGGCTTTGTTTTCAGCGGCAATTCGCCCGACGGCAAACTGGTCGAGGTCATCGAACTGAAAGACCATCCGTTTTTCATCGCCTGCCAGTTTCATCCGGAATTTCAGAGCAAGCCGCACCAGCCGCATCCGCTGTTCAAAGGCTTCATCGCCGCCGCGCACCAGAACATCCATCATAAGCCGCTGTGAAAAGTCCGACGGAAATTCACCAGTCGGCCCGAAGATACCACTGTTGGTCAATGTGCTTAAAAGCGACGACGGTGTTCGGATACACGCTTTGTCCTCGATAACCGTCCAAAGTAGGAATTTGGTTTGTTGGTTGTTCATCCAGCCAACAAATGCCAATGTGTCTTGTGTCTCCTGCGAACCCCCAAGCCCAAACGAAAATAGATGCGTCGGCATTTTTACCTTCACCTCTCGCTGCTGCCAATGCGCCAGTTTCTTTGAACAAGGCGAGGTATTTATTAAATCGGTCAACTGAAAAATTTCCACCCGACGGATAACCCAGAAAAAATGGTTTGCGAGTTTCAATTCCCCAATTTGCAACTCTTGTTAAATTTGTGTCGGCCTGAAGCATGTCTCGCAGTTGTTCAAAAGCGGCTCGATGTTCGTTGAAATTTTGAATCAATTTGGCTTCTTTGGGCGGACGCGGAGCAGCAAAATAAATACATCCCCCAATGCCAAGACAACAAACAAAAAAATGACTGCCAAAAACTTAATGATTTTCTTCACGAATTTTACTTTGCTTGCATTGAAATTAGGAGTCGAGAAGAAAGTGGCAAAGGTTTTTAAGATTTGTCACGCTGTCGGCGCGTGAATTATTCCGAAGCCATCCAATTTCTTTACGGCCTGCAAATGTTCGGCGCGACTTTCGGGCTGGAAAACACGCGCAAGCTCGCCGCGCTCGCCGGCAATCCGCAGGAAAAACTCCGCTTCATCCACGTCGCCGGCACGAACGGCAAAGGCTCGACCTGCGCGATGCTCGAAAGCATTTATCGCGCAGCCGGATTGCGCGTCGGGCTGTTCACCTCGCCGCATCTCGTTTCATTTCGCGAACGGATTCAGGTCAACCGCCAGTTGATTCCTGAAGCGGAAGTTGTTCGGCTGGTTGAAGAATTGCGCGGACTTCAGAGTGGAACAGTCTTCCAGCCTGTCTGACAGGCAAGATGCCTGACCACTTTTTCGAATTCGCCACGGTGATGGCGCTGAAATTTTTCGCGGAACAAAAATGCGATCTCGTGATCTGGGAAACCGGCCTCGGCGGACGGCTGGACGCGACGAACATCGTCACGCCGCTCGCCAGCGTCATCACGAACATCGCGTTCGACCATCAACAATGGCTCGGCGACACGCTGGAAAAAATCGCGGCGGAAAAAGCGGGCATCATCAAACCGGGAATTCCGGTTGTGACCGCAACGGAAGAACCGGAAGCGCTGGCCGTCATTGAAAAAATCGCGCGGGAGAAAAATGCGCCGCTGATTTTAGTGGGACAGGCATCCAGCCTGTCCTGGGCAGGCAAGATGCCTGCCCCACTTTTGCCCGGCGAACACCAAAAACTTAATGCCGCGCTCGCGCTGGCGACGGTTGAGGTTTTGCAAAAGCAAATTCCGGTGAGCGAAGAAAGAATTCGCGACGGTTTGGCGAACGTCAACTGGCCGGGACGTTTGCAATTGATTGAAAAACCGGACGGGCAAAAAATCCTGCTCGATGGCGCGCATAATATCGCCGGCGCAAAAGTTTTGCGCGAGGCGTTGGAGAAAAATTTTCCGACGAAAGAACGAGCGCTGATTCTTGGGATTCTTCAGGACAAAGATTGGCGGCAGATTTGCGAAATTCTTGCGCCGCTGGCTGGAAAAATTTTCGTCGTTCCGGTGGCGAGTGAGCGTACGGCAAATCCGAAAGAACTGGCGGAAACTTGTCGAGCCGCGAATCCGGCAGCGGAAATTTTCGTTTGCGATTCTTTGAGTGAAGCATTGGAGAAAACCGGCTCGCGGGGACGCTCGCCCCACCAAAATTTTATCGTCATCACCGGCTCGCTTTATCTCGTTGGCGAGGCGTTGGAGTTACTCGGATTTTCGCCAGCAGCGGAAAATGAGCGCGCGCTGAACGAATGGAGTTCGAAGTCCGCGACGAAATAAGCGATTTCATTTTCAGAGCAAGTCGCGCTTATACTTCACTTTCGCTTATTGACGCATCAGCCAAGTCATTATTTAATTTAATGAGCTATGGCCAACGCAAACGCTCTGCCGCAACAACGCCGTTTCGGACAAACCTCCCGCCCGGACGCGTGGTGGATTCAGCCGCTGCTGGTTTTTCTCGGATTCTCCGCGTTCATCGTTTATTCGACGTGGGCGGCGTTTCAGGGAAATACATTATTGGTTCGCGGGCAACGGCGCAAATTATCTCTCGCCGTTTTATTCGCCGGAAATTTTTGGGACGTCGCCGCACGCGTTGTTTGGCAAACCGGCTTGGTGGCCGGCGTGGCTGCTGTTTTCACCGGCGTTTTTGGTTTTGTGGGGACCGGGCGGATTTCGTTTCACCTGTTATTATTATCGCGGCGCATATTACAAGGCGTTTTGGGCCGACCCGATCAACTGCGCCGTCGGCGAGCCGCGCAAAAAATATCTCGGCGAACACTATTTTCCGCTCATCCTGCAAAACGTCCACCGCTATTTCTCTTATCTCGCGGTGCTGTTCATCATTTTTCTTTCGCATGACGCGTGGGAAGGGATGTGGTTCACGGACGGCGGACGGCGCAAAACATTTTGGCATCGGCGTCGGCACGATCGTCCTGACGTTGAACGTGATTTTTCTCGCGTGCTACACTTTCGGCTGCCATTCGCTGCGGCATCTTGGTCGGCGGATTTCTGGATTCAAAATCGAAAGCGCCGTCCTGCGCGAAAACTTACAACTGCGTCAGTTGCCTCAACAAACGCCACATGCTGTGGGCGTGGATCAGTCTGTTCTGGGTCGGTTTCACCGATGTTTACGTCCGCCTTTGCTCGATGGGCATCTGGCACGACTTGCGATTTTCTTCAAATTTTAATCCGCGAATAAATTTCTTGTGGCTACCAATTACGAAACTCTCGAATACGACGTGCTGGTCATCGGCGCGGGCGGCGCGGGATTGCGCGCGGCCATTGAAGCGTCGGCGGCGGGCGTCAAGGTCGGGCTGATCTGCAAATCGCTTCTCGGCAAGGCGCACACGGTCATGGCCGAGGGCGGCATGGCGGCGGCGATGGGCAACGTGGACGACCGCGACAATTGGAAAGTCCATTTCGCCGACACGATGCGCGGCGGCCAATACGTCAACAACTGGCGCATGGCCGAACTTGCACGCGAAGGAAGCGCCGGCGCGCGTTCATGAACTCGAAGCGTGGGGCGCGGTGTTTGACCGCACGAAGGAAGGAAAAATTTCGCAGCGCAATTTCGGCGGCCATCGTTATCCGCGCCTCGCGCACGTCGGCGACCGCACGGGCTTGGAAATGATCCGCACGTTGCAGGACCACGGCATTCATCAGGGCATCACGGTTCACATGGAATACACGATCGTCACGCTGCTGAAGGACGGCGACCGCGTCGTCGGCGCGTTCGGTTACGACCGCGAGCGCGGACGTTTCCGGATTTTCAAGGCGAAGGCGGTTGTCGTTTGCACCGGCGGACTGGGCCGCGCTTACAAAGTCACGAGCAATTCCTGGGAAGGCACCGGCGACGGCGTTTCGCTCGCGTATCATGCGGGCGCGGAATTGCTGGACATGGAATTCATCCAGTTTCATCCGACCGGCATGATCTGGCCGCCGAGCGTCATGGGCATTCTGGTGACCGAAAGCGTGCGCGGCGAAGGCGGCGTGTTGCGCAACAAGGACGGCAAGCGCTTCATGTATCGACGACATTCCCGGACAATTACAAATCGCAGACCTCGACCGATCCCGAAGAAGGCTGGCGCTACACGCAGAACGACAAGAACGCGAAGCGTCCGCCGGAACTGTTGACGCGCGACCACGTCGCCCGCTGCATCAATCGCGAAGTGAAGGCCGGCCGCGGCAGCCCGCACGGCGGCGTGTTCCTCGACATTTCGTGGATCAAGGAAAAGATTCCGAACGCGGCCGGAGCACATCAAAAAGAAGCTGCCGTCGCATGTATCACCAGTTCATGCAGCTGGCGAACCTCGACATCACGAAGGAGCCGATGGAAGTCGGCCCGACCACGCATTACGCGATGGGCGGCATCCGCGTGAACGGCGACACGCAGACGACCAACGTGCCCGGACTTGTTTGCGGCGGGCGAATGCGCCGCCGGATTGCACGGCGCGAACCGGCTCGGCGGCAATTCCCTTTCCGACCTGATCGTGTTCGGCAAACGCGCCGGCGAATTTGCCGCGAAATTTGCCAAGGAAAATTCCGCCGGCTCAATCAACGACGCCGCAGGTCGAGGCCGCCGCGCGCGAAGCGCTGGAACCGTTTGAACGCGGCGCGAAAACCGGCGCGACCGCCGAAGGGCCCGTATCAAGTGCAGCATGATTTGCAGGAGATGATGCAGAAGCTCGTCGGCATCGTGCGACGCGAGGACGAAATGAAGCAGGCGCTGGACGGGCTCGGCAAACTTTAGGAACGCGCAGAAGAACGTCGCCGTTTACGGCCATCGCGAATACAATCCCGGCTGGCACACGGCGATTGATCTGAAACATCTGCTCACGGTTTCCGAAGCCATCACGCGTCGCGGCGATTGACCGCAAGGAAAGCCGCGGCGGACATTTCCGCGAAGATTTTCCGGACAAGGATCCGGCGGACGGCAAAATGAACATCGTCATCTGACGAAGAGCGCCGGACGGCTCGATGAAATTGCGGCGCGAACCGATTCCCGAGATGCCGGAGGAATTTGAAACAAGTCATCGAGGAGATGAAATGAAAAGACGGTCACTTTCAGAATCTGG
Organism: uncultured Verrucomicrobiae bacterium; assembly: GCA_963746345.1. Taxonomy (GTDB): domain Bacteria; phylum Verrucomicrobiota; class Verrucomicrobiia; order Limisphaerales; family UBA11358; genus UBA11358. The sequence continues at coordinate 458,741 of CAVVAN010000003.1, read as the reverse complement.
CGCGGCGACGCGAACGGCGGAAAGTTCGTCGATTACACCACGGAAATCTCCGAAGGCCTGGTCGTGCTCGACGTCGTCCACAAAATTCAGGCGACGCAGGCGAACGACCTCGCGTGCCGTTGGAATTGCAAGGCCGGCAAATGCGGCTCCTGCTCGGCGGAAATCAACGGCATCCCGAAGCTCATGTGCATGACGCGCATGGACACGTTGATCACGATCGACAAGCCGATCACCATCGAGCCGATGCGCGCGTTTCCGAGCATCCGCGATCTGGTCACGGATGTTTCCTGGAATTTTCGCGTCAAAACGAAAATCAAAAAATTCAAGCCGCGCCCGCCCGACGCGCCGGACGGCACCTGGCGGATGCAGCAGGAAGACGTGGATCGCGTGCAGGAATTTCGCAAGTGCATCGAATGTTTTCTGTGCCAGGACGTCTGCCACGTTTTGCGCGACCATCACAAGCACGAGGAATTCATCGGCCCGCGCTTTCTGGTTTACACCGCCGCGCTGGAGATGCACCCGCTCGACACCGAAGACCGTCTGCCGGAATTGAAACAGTCGCAAGGCATCGGCTTTTGCAACATCACCAAATGCTGCACGAAAGTTTGCCCCGAGCACATCACCATCACCGACAACGCGATCATTCCGCTGAAGGAACGCGTCGTGGATGAATTTTACGATCCGTTTGGCTGGCTGTGGAAAAAAATACGTCCACAGACTTTGGGAAGCACTGCAAAAAGTGAAAACCATTGACGTGAAGTGAAAAATACCTTCGCGCGCTGGCGAAACAGCGAATTTGCGCCAAGAACATTTTCCACAATCTTCGGCGCGCTGCTTGGATTATTTTTGTTAAAATTTGGAAATCCGGTGGTTCTTGAAAAGTTTGTCGCGCCGCCACAAAATTTTTACGATTGGCTGATCAGTTCCTGGCCGGTGATTATTGGTTATTGGCTATTGGTGCCGGTTGCGGTAATCGGCCTGCTGGTTGCGCGTTGGGAAATTAGTTCGCCCGGATGGTTGTTGATGTTGCCTTTGATTTGGTTGGGGTGGCAATTCATTTCGGCAACGCAAACAGTTGATGAACAGCTTTCCCAAGCGACACTGGCGCAATTCACGGCTTGCACGACATGTTTTTATCTGGGCTATTTTGCGCTGGGACGCGTGAATGTGCGCCGGCAATTTTGGATCGGTGTTTTGGGCGCATTCATCATTATTCTGGCATCTGGATTCCAACAGCACTTTGGCGGATTGGCGGAGTCACGCCAGTATTTTTTGGCTTACATTTATCCTCAATTGAAAACAATTCCGCCGGAATACATGAAAAAAATGTCTAGCGACCGTATTTTCTCGACCTTGTTTTACCCCAACGCGTTGGCGGGCGCATTGTTGCTGCTGTTGCCACCGGCACTTGTTGTGTTTTGGCGTGCTGGTAAAAATCAGCTTGGAATAATCCGCTGGGCTATAGTTGGGATCATCGGTGCGGCGTCTTTGGCTTGCTTGTATTGGTCGGGTTCAAAGGGTGGATGGCTGCTCATGCTTTTGATCGGGTTGATTGCATTATTACGGCTGCCGTTTCAATTTCGATATAAAATCATGCTGATCGGCGTGGTGTTCGCAATTGGTCTGACAGGATTTGCCGTGAAATATTCGGATTATTTCAAAAAAGGCGCAACCAGCGTGAATGCGCGTTTTGATTGCTGGCGGGCGGCTTTGCAAATTGTTGAAAATAAACCTTTGCTCGGCACGGGGCCGGGCACGTTCGGAGTAACTTATGCAAAAATCAAACGTCCCGAAGCCGAAATGGCACGTTTGGCACACAATGATTATTTGCAGCAAGCTTCGGATTCCGGGTTGCCGGGATTCGTGGCCTTTTCAAGTTTCATGATTTGGGCCTTGGCTTGGAGTCGGCTCAAGTTAGGCTCGACCGGAGATGCGGAATTGTTTGCCGTTTGGCTTGGGCTATTCGGGTGGAGTTTACAGGAAATATTTGAGTTCGGGCTTTACACTCCAGCTTTGGGTTGGACCGCGTTTGGGCTTTTGGGATGGCTTTTGAAACGTTCAAGGAATGGATTCGACAAAACAGTCGAAGCCGGCTAATCTCAACTCAAAGAATGAAGGTGCTTTTTCTCAATGGTCCCAATCTGAATCTGCTGGGACAGCGCGAACCCGAAGTGTATGGCCGCACGACTTTGGGGGATATTGAAACAAAAGTGCGCGAGCGTGCTGTTCAACTTGGCGTGGAAATTGAATTTAAACAATCCAACCTCGAAGGCCAGTTGGTTGACTGGATTCAACAGGCAAAAGGGAAGTTCGATGTGATTGTTATTAACGCCGCTGCTTACACACATACAAGCATAGCACTTCGAGACGCAATCGTGGCCGTTAATGTGCCAACCATTGAAATTCATCTTTCGAATATCCATGCAAGGGAAGAATTCCGGCAAAAATCATTGATTGCTCCTGTTTGTTGTGGTCAAATCACGGGCTTCGGTGCAAAATCATACATCTTGGCAGTGGAGGCGTCAGTTTACGTTAAAGTAAAAAAATAATACATTTAATTTCGCATTTTATGGTCATAATTAATAGTGTTTGAAATATGGAATTAAAATATTCCATTTTGCGGCTTGACGAAGCTGGTTGAGCAAAATAAACTTTACAAAGTTAAGCATGAGCTAAAGGCAGAGTTGTGATTCGGCTGCTGCTTTTTTGGTTATAGACTTCAAAAACAACAAAAACAAATTCACTTTAACGAAAACGACCTGTGGACTTAAAAGATATCAAAGCCATCATAGATTTAATGAAGAAAAACTCCATAACGGAGTTTGAATTGGAACGGCAGGATTCCAAAATCAGGCTCAAACGTGGGTTGACTGGTAATAACATTCCTGTTCAGCAGGAGGATTCAAATGTATTGCCATCATTGCAGCCTATCCCCGCTCCGACTGTTGGATTTGGCATACCGCAACCGGCAGCGACGGGTGAAACTGAAATTAAATCACCGATGATTGGCACATTTTATCGTTCTCCCTCACCTGAAGCCGGAAGCTATGTTGAAATTGGAACAGAGGTAAATGCTGAAACTGTTGTTTGTATTATTGAGGCGATGAAAGTAATGAACGAAATTAAAGCGGAGGTTAAAGGAACAATCACGCAAGTTTTAGTTGAAAATGGAAAACCAGTGGAATTTGGCCAACCCTTGTTCAAGGTGCGGCCGACCTGATGCCACAAAATTGCGCTGACGAGTTCCTTTTGCCTTCATCAAAAGTCCATGTTTGAAAAAATTCTGGTAGCCAATCGCGGTGAAATTGCCGTTCGCATCATTCGCGCTTGCAAAGAATTGAACATCCGCACGGTGGCGGTTTACTCGGAGGCGGACGTCAATTCCATGCATGTCCAATTGGCTGATGAAGCTATCTGCATCGGCAAAGCGCCAGCGTCGGAGAGTTATCTGCGGATTGACCGCATCATCAGTGCGGCGGAAATGGCAGACGTGGATGCGATTCATCCCGGCTACGGTTTTCTTTCCGAAAATGCTCATTTCGCTGAAGTTTGCGAGAGCTGCAATATCCGTTTCATTGGTCCCAGCCCGCGAGCGATGAGTGCGCTCGAAGATAAGGCGATCAGTCGGGCGCTTGCCAAAAAGGCGGGCGTGCCAACTCCACCGGGTTCAGAAGGTGTCGTTGAAAAGGAGCAAGAAGCGCTGGCCATCGCCAAGCGCATTGGCTATCCGGTGATGATCAAAGCGGTGGCAGGCGGCGGCGGGCGCGGAATGCGCGTCGCGCACAATGATATTTCGCTGGTCAAAGGTTATCACACGGCGCGCACCGAGGCGGAAAAAGCGTTTGGCAATTCGGGCGTTTACATTGAAAAATTCATCGAAAATCCGCATCACATCGAAATCCAAATTCTTGGCGACCATAAAGGCCACATCATTCATTTGGGCGAACGCGATTGCTCCATTCAACGCCGCAATCAAAAACTCATTGAAGAAGCTCCGTCGCCATTGCTCGAACATAAATTTCGTAAATTGCGCGACAAAATCGGCAAAGCCGCTGTGAAAATTGCTGAAGCCGCGCGTTATACCAACGCCGGCACGGTTGAATTCATCGTGGACAATGACGGCAATTTTTATTTTCTCGAAGTCAACAAGCGCATTCAAGTTGAGCATCCGGTCACTGAAGAAGTCACTGGCATTGACCTTGTGCGCTACCAGATTCTGCTCGCGATGGGCGAACCGCTGCAACATTCGCAAAGCGACATTCAAATCAAGGGACACGCGATTGAATGCCGCATCAATGCCGAAGATCCGTTTGATGATTTTCGTCCCAGCCCCGGTCGTATTGAAATGTATTACCAACCCGGTGGTCGCGGTGTGCGCGTGGACACGCATGCTTATGCCGGCTACACGATTCCGCCAACGTATGACTCGATGATCGGCAAGCTCATCACGACCGGCAAAGACCGGCGCGAAGCGATTGACCGCATGAGCCGCGCGCTCGGCGAATACATGATCACAGGCATCAAGACGACTATTTCCTTCCAACAAGCCATCATGCAAGACCCGAATTTCCGGCGCGGCGTTTATTCCACCAGTTTTGTCGAACAATTGCTTGGCGGCGCGCGGCGTGAATTGATTGAGGAAAGAACCTGACGCACAAAGCATTGACTCCGGCTGTTCTTTGAGGCGCGATTTTCTTTCAGAATTAAATTTGACAGCCGCCGCACGCCGTTTATCTTTTTAAGCCAAAAGCTATGGCTGACATTCCTCCAATTAATCCGGGTGCGCCCACCGGGGCTGTGCCGCCGAAAAAAGAAACCGGCAAGGTTCAGCCGAAAAAAGAAACCGTCCGCATTAATTTGCCGCCGAAACCGATCCGCCGCGCCGACCATCAAATTGCCGACGCTGCCGCCCGGCGGTCCGACCGGAGCGCCGAGCGCAATGCCGATCGGCACCGTGCTCAAGCCGCGCCACAGCAGCTGCCGCTGCGCCAGTCGCGCACAAGCGCGTCCCGCGCCGGCAATTCAACGCGCCGCGCCAGTGGCTGTGTCCGCGACCAGTGGTTTGGATGGAATTCTCGCCATTGCCGCCGCCATTGCCGCGCTGCTCGCCATCGGCACGACAGTATGGATGGTGATGATTCTAAGCGGCGCGATAAATCAGTAATTTGGTTCCAGAACTTTTTTTGTTTGACCTATGTCTTCTCCGTTAATCGTCACACTCACGCAGGAAAATTTTGCCCAGCAAGTTCTGCAATCGCCCGCGCCCGTGCTCGTGGATTTTTGGGCGGAATGGTGCGGTCCTTGCAAAATGATTGCGCCGTTGCTCGACGAACTGGCCGACGAATACGACGGCAAGATTAAAATCGGCAAGGTCAACATTGATGAACATCAAGGCTTGGCCGCCGAATACGGCATTCGCGCCATTCCCACGCTTCTCATATTCAACAAAGGACAAGTGGCCGAACAAATGGTCGGCGCCAAGAGCAAGCGCGATCTGAAAGCCAGCCTCGACCGCGTTGCCGTTTGAGTTCAGTGTTCGGGCGTTATGTCGTTCATCGTCACGCCCGGCCAATTCACGCAACGCGCGGAATTCTATCATCAACTCGCCCAGCTCACGTCCGCTGGCATCGGCATACTTTCCGCGTTGGAACAGATCAAACGCAATCCGCCCGCCCGTTCATTTCGCGAACCCATCCAGCGTCTTCTTGACGAACTTGCCAAAGGCCGCACCTTCGCCGAATCGCTTCGGCATCTCGGCGCGTGGTTGCCGGAATTTGACATCGCGCTGATTGACGCCGGCGAACGCAGCGGCCGGCTCGACATCTGTTTCCGTTTGCTTGCCGATTATTACAACGACCGCGCACGCATCGCAAAGCAGGTGATTTCCCAACTCGTTTATCCCGTCGGACTCATCCACTTCGCTGCCTTCGTTTTCCTGATCGTGCTTCCCTACGCCGCTTCGCAATTCAACAACGCCAAACTTTTTTTCCTTTTCGTGAAAGCCGCGCTGGTCCTCGCGCCGCTTTACCTCGTCACATTTTTTTTAATTTATGCCACGCAAAGCAGGCACGGCGAAAAATGGCGCGCGCGAATCGAATCTTGCATTCGTCCAATTCCAATTTTGGGAACCGCGCGACGTTTTCTCGCGTTGGCGCGGCTGGCAGCGGCGCTTGAAGCGCTCATCAGCGCCGGCGTGAACATCGTTCAAGCGTGGGATTTGGCGGCGACTGCGAGCGGTTCACCCGCATTGCGTCGGACTGTGGAAAGTTGGAAACCGCAAATCGTCGCCGGACGAACGCCCGCTGAAATAATCCGCGAACTGCCGCGATTTTCCGGAAATGTTCGCCAATCTTTACGCCAGCGGCGAAGTCAGCGGCAAACTCGATGAAACCTTGCGGCGACTTTATGCCCATTACCAGGAAGAAGGCGCGCGCAAGCTGCACGCCTTCGCGCAATGGACACCGCGACTCGTTTATTTGCTCGTCGCCGGAGTAATCGCTTACAAAGTCATTACTTTTTATCTCGGTTATTTTCAGCAAATCAACGACGTGAGCCATTTTTAATTTGCATGACGCTGACCGAAATTCTCGAAAACGAAGAATTGCGCCAGCGCGAATTTCCCGTTGCGCGCGAAAAAATCTTTCTCGCGCACGCCGGCGTTTGCCCGTTGCCGCGCCGCGTCGCCGATGCGATTTCTGATTGCGCAAAACAATCCACGCTCGGCGATCAGGAAGCATTCATGCTTCATCGCTTGGACGACGCGCGAAAGCTTGCGTCGCAATTACTGAATTGCCAGGCGGATGAAATCGCGCTCGTCGGGCCGACCTCACTCGCGTTGAGTTTTGTTGCCGCCGGTTTGAATTTTCGCAAAGGCGACAACATTCTGATTTATCACGACGATTATCCGTCCAATGTCTATCCGTGGATGGCGCTGGCCGCGCGCGGCGTCGAAGTGCGCCTGCTCAACACGCGCGGCCTCGGCGTGATCCGCCCGATGGACGTGATGGGGCAGGTGGACGAAAACACAAGACTCGTCGCGCTCGCGTCCTGCCATTTCATCAGCGGTTTTCGGCTCGAACATCAGGCCATCGGAAAATTTTTGCGCGAGCGCGGCATTCTATTTTGCCTCGACGCCATCCAAACACTCGGCGCATTTCCGACGACGGTTGAACACGTTGATTTTCTAGCCGCCGACGCGCACAAATGGCTGCTTGGCCCATGCGCGGCGGGAATTTTTTATGTCCGACGCGAGCTTCAGGAAAAATTGAACCCGCCGATTTACGGCTGGCACAACGTTCGCAATCCAAACTTCGTCGCGCAGGAACAAATCATTTTTCGCAGCGGCGCGGTGAAATTTGAAGCGGGCACGCAAAACTTGATCGGCCTTGTCGGCTTGATTGCCGCGATGGAACTTGCGCTGGAAATCGGCGTGGAAAATATCGCCGCCGAATTGCTCCGCAAACGCACGTGGCTCGTGCCGGCGTTGCAGGCGAAAGGCTTTGCAGTTTTGAACGCCGAGACGAAAACTGAAAATGCCAGCGGCATTGTTTCATTTTATCAGAGCGGAAAAGATTTGGCGGCGTTGAACCAAAAATTGGCGGATGCGGGAATTGTCGCGTCGCTGCGGACCAACCGCACAGGACAAAATTTCATCCGTCTCTCGCCGCATTTTTACAATACGGACGCGGAATTGCAGCGCGTGTTGGAATTGTTGTAAAGAAAATTTTCAGTCGCGCCGGCTGTATTCCAAAATCGCAGCGCGCCACCACGACGCCAGCGATTCACCGGGCCGCTGCCACGATTGCTGGTGCAACCAGACCATCACGCGCTGGTCGGCCATGACCGAATCCGTTCAGTCGACAGTCAATTTATCCGGGCCTTCGGCCAATAATTTTTCTCCGAGCGCGCGAACATTTTCGCCGCCGGCACCGAGCATGGAAAATTGCTCGGCATAGACCGGATTGAGTTGTTTCTCGCGCAAAAGAGAAACGTGAATGGCATTGACGTAGGGATCGAGCACGGCTTCCGCCAGACCGGCATGCGGGCTGACGCGGCGCAATGTCGCGCGGTGAGTTCATGAATTTTCAAATGCGCGCGCAGCGAAACCATTTCCGCCGGCGGCGCGGTTTCTTCCGGCGTGAGAAACAAGCCGAGGTTCGCGCGCGCGCGCGCCCAGACTGCGACGGCTGGTCAACACGCTTAACGGAATGGACAAAACCATTCCGGCCAGCACGGGCGTGAACCACCAAAACAAGCGACGGTTCAAGCTGCCACATGAAAACGCCCCAAACCAAGCCGATGAGTGTGTGTCCCCAATGTCGTTGGATGGCAAAAGTCCAGTTTGTGCCGTCTGCGGCGCGTTTTTGCGTCGCCCAGCCGACGCTGATGCCCAGCAGATTTGTGAAAACAAAACGCGTGTGCCAGAGCATCAGCAGCGGCGCGTGCAGCGTGGAAAAAATTGTTTCGCCAACTACGCTGATTGTCGCGCGCGCCAATCCGCCGAACGCGTCGCGGCGCGCGCCAGTCATGCGCGAGGTCAATGAGCGCAAGCAGCTTTGGGCAGCATGATGACGACCATGCAAATGACAAAAATCAGAAGCGCGTGCGCCGTGCCGCTCAAGTTGCAAATAGGGCGTAAAGGCGTGAACGGCGATGTCGGACAGGCCGGTGTATTTTTGATACCAGTGAATCCAGTTGAACGTGAGCAGAAATGCCAGCCACAGCGGGCCGGCAAGATAACCGCAAATTCCCAAGAATCAAATGCAAGCGGCTTACGCCGCGCAATCCTTTGGCGAACAACAACCAGGCTGTGCTGCAAATTTCCCTGACACCAGCGGCGTTCGCGTTGCGCATTTTCAATCAAGGCTTGCGGCGCTTCTTCGTAACTGCCTTCGAGGTCGTAGGCAAACCAGACCTCCCAGTTTTCGCGCAGCAGCAGCGCGGCCTCGACAAAATCGTGGCTCAAAATCTGGCCGCCGAACGGTTTGCGTCCGGGCAGTTGCGGCAGGTCGCAGCATTGCATGAACGGCTCGGTGCGGATGATGGCGTTGTGTCCCCAATAATTTCCAAGATCGAGCGCCCAGTAATTCAGCCCCGCAATGAAAATCGGCGCGTAAAGGCGATTGGCAAATTGCTGGATTCGGCCAAACAACGATTCCGCGTTCACGAGCGCCGGCACGGTTTGGATCAAGCCGACGGTCGGATGCGCTTCCATCAATTTCACCAAATCCACGAGCGTTTCGCCGCGCATGACGCTGTCGGCGTCGCACACCATGAAGTAACGGTAGCGGCGTCCCCAGGCATTGAGAAAATCGCGGATGTTGCCGCTCTTGCGGCCTTCGTTGATCGAGGCGGCGGCGGTAATAAATTTTGCCGAGCGCGTCGAGTTCGCGAATCAAATCGAACCAGCGGCGTTCTTCCTCAACCCATTTGTCCGGGTCGGTCGAGTCGCTCAAAATAAAAAAATCGAAGCGCTCGAGCTGGCCGGTTTTTTCGAGCGATTCATAAGTGGCGCGCAGCCCTTCGTAAACGCGCACGACATTTTCATTGTAAATCGGAAAAACGATGGCCGTGCTTATGCCGTCAATTTTCTGGTCGCGGTAATTTTTCAATTGCGTGATGCGGCGGCGCGTGCCGAATGTCCGCAGAAAAAATCCGAAGACGCCGTGCATGCAGCCGATGGCCGTGAACAAAAATAAAATCACAAAGAGAACCAGCAGGATGGTGCGCGAGATGGACCAGCCGGTGCGCCAGAGCAAATCGGCGAAGAGCATCGAGACCAAGCCGGTGAGCAGCAGTGCGCCAGGAATAAAAAACGAACAGCCGCCAGCCGCGTTCGATTCGCGGCGCGGACGCGACGTGAATTTTCGGCGATGAACTCGAAGCCGGCATGGTTCAATGATGCGTGAGCATGAAAATTCCCACGAGCAGCAGCGCGAACACGATCCACACCAGCGCCATGCGAAAATAGGGCAACCGTCCCGAGATTGGTCAGCGTCGTGATGGGGCCGAGGTCCAGCGGGCGCGGCGTCATTTTGGAAATTTGGAAATCCGGCCCGGCGCGCAAAAAGGTTTCGCGCATGGCGCTGGTGAATTCCTCCGGCCACGGGCCGGGACGCAGAAATTGTTCCTGCCATTTTCCCGGCATGTCGGCCAGCAGCAGCGCGAGCCGTCCGCGCGTGGAAAGCGTTTGGTCGGCCTTGGTCGGTGGCGACTGCAACACTTCGGAAAACCATTCGGTCACGATGCGATCCATTTCCTCGGCGGCGAGTTGCGTGGCGGAACGATTCGGCTCGGCGGGGGCGCGGCGTTGGGCGCGTTCGAGCACGCGCAGGACAAGCTGGCCGAGCAGCGGTTTGTTGCGGATGCGAAGCGCGTGAAAATAACTTTCCACTTTCGCATAGGCGGCGTTCCATTCTTCAAGCGGGCGACCGGCAAGCTGGCCGGAGGCATCGGGCAAAATCGCGGCGTTCATGGCGGACTCCATTGATAAGTCCACGTTTCGCTCAAAACATTCGTGCCTTTTTGCAACGTGCAACGCAAATCCACCGGATCAATGTTGCCGGGCTTGGGCTGCATTTTCAAAATGACGCGCCACGTTCCCAAATCGGGATTGCGAATGACCTGATTGTCCAAAATTACCGCGTTCGTGCTGCAATTGGCGATGGCCGGCGGCGGAGAATTTTCAGGAATAGCGTCCAATTTCGGCCCGTCAAAATCAATGACAATTTGCCGGCAATCTGGCGCAATCTGGATCCAGGCCGATGCGCGTGGACACGACTCGATTTTCGGAAAGTTTCACGTCCGCTTCGCCGCATTTGCCAGTAAAGCGTGTAGCCGAAATGATAAGGCTGCAGCGGCGCGGGTTTGTTCTTCGGATCCCAAAACGCGACGATGTTGTCCAGCCCTTCGTAAGTCGTGTTCAATTCCACCAGATGCAAATCGCCGTCGCCCCAATTGCCATGCGGCTCAACCCATACGCTGGGCATCCATTGGTAAAGGTTGAAACTGTCCTGATACGCGGCAAAGTAACGCTCGCGCTGGAACAGGCCAAAACCTCGGATGTCCGGCGCGTAAAAAATCTGGTGGCGCATGACGGACGGATTGTCGAGCGGACGCCAGAACGTTTCGCCGTTGCCCATGTGCACGAGCAGGCCGTCGCTGTCGTGGACTTCGGGACGGTAATCGTCGAACTTGCGCTCGGTAGTTTTTGCCAAACCAAAACATGCTCGTCAAGCGGCGCGAGGCCGATGGTTTTGATCGGCTGCGCGTTTGTGATTGGCGGCGTGGATTTTTGTTTGTCTCGCGGAAATACAACACCGCGTCCACGTCGGCAACTGTCGTTTCGCCGGGGCGGATGTCAAATTCATACGCGCCGACGCAACTGACGCTGTCGAGAATCGCAAATAATCGCAGTTCGTTTGTCGTCCTTTGTCCGGCTTGCCGAGCCACCAATCGGTGAAAATGGGAAATTCCTCCGGCCGATCCGATTCGCCGCAATTCAACGCCAGGCCGCGCGCAGACAAACCGTAACGCTGGTCTTTGCCGAGCAACCGAAAATAACTCGCGCCGAGAAACGCGCCGAGTTCGTCCAGTTGATTCGTCTTGTTCAATGGATACAAAACGCGAAAACCAGCGTAACCGGTCTTTGACGGAATTTCATTCGCGATGTCGAGTTTGCCGTAATCGAAAAAATCCTGGACGAAGCGGATCGGCTGAACATGCGTCGCCGTGAATTCGTTCACATGAACCGGCTCCTGATAAAGATAGCCCGGATGAAAAAATTCGATGCGGAAAGGCAGGTCGTCCGCCGTCCACAGCGCCTTGTCGCGGCGGAAACGGATTTCGCGGTATTTGTCGTAGTCGAGATTGTCCTGCCGCAGAACCTTCGGCAAATCGGCGCGCGGCGAGTGGAACGGTTTTTGGGCGCGTTCGAGCGCGCGTTGCGCCACATAATCCAGATTGACCTCGGCGGATTCCGCGCCGAGAGCGATCCGCCCGGCCAGCGCCAATTCGATTGCCAAAATTAAGCAAACACATCGCCACATTTCCATTCAAGGGAAGCATTTTTTGCAAAAAATGCAAGTTTGCGCTGAACCGACCGAAACTGATAAATTCGTGGCGTATGAAAAAGTTTTTTTGCGCGAAATATCTTTCGTTGATGTTTGTTTGCTGCGTCATTGCCGGAAATGCGGTTGCGCAAAATACAAATATGGACGCAAACTTGCCGTCGTGGCTCACGCGTCCGATGCCGTTGGTAGATTGTCTGAACATCGCGCTTCAGCAGAGCGCCACGATTCTCAAGGCAAGGAACGATCTTGAGGCGTCCTATGGCGTCGTGGTGCAGACGCGCGCGGTTGCGTTGCCGCAATTGCAGGCGACCGGCCAATACAAAGATACCGACCCGGATGCGATTGAGAGTTTTCCCATTCCCAACGCTCCCAACCAGCCGAATCAAAACTGGAATGTAGGTGTGCAAATCGTTCAATCCATTTACCAGGGCGGAAAATTATTCGCAGCGTTGCGCGCGGCCAAAATCACGAAGGCACAGGCTTTGGCGGAATATCAGACGACCATTGCCGACGCGCTGCTGGGCGTGCGCGATGGCGTATTACGACGTGCTGCTCGCCGCGCAACAAATCACCGTTCACGAGGCGTCGGTGAATCTGCTGCAAAAGGAATTGGAAGATCAGCAGACACCGGTTTAATGCGGGCACAGTTCCGAAATTCAACGTGCTGCGCGCCGACGTTTCCGTTGCCAATGAACGTCCCGAACTTGATCCAGGCGCGCAACAATTATCGCATCGCAAAAAATAATCTTGGTCAATCTGCTTGGCTACAATCTGCCGCGCGAAATTTGGGAAGACGTTCCGCTGAACCTGACGGACACGCTCGACGCGGCGCCATATCAAATGAATCTGCCTGACGCGATTCAACAAGCGCTGGCGCAATCGCACCGAACTCATCGCCTTGCGCAAGACCGTGGAATTGCAAAAACTCAACATCGTGAACGCCAAATCCGGTTACAAACCGACCGTCCAGCTTTTTGCCGGCTACGATTGGTATAATGCGCAGTTCACGCCGCCGGTCGAACTTGATCACGACATCCGACGGCTGGAACGCCGGCGCGCAAATGAGCTGGGATATTTTTGACGGATTGTTGACGCACGGCAAAGTCATCCAGGCCAAGGCGCTTTATGAAAAATCCAAAACCGATCTGGACGACCAATCGCGCCAGATCGAACTGCAAGTGCGCACGGCGTATTCTGATTTCATCGAGGCGCAGGAAGTTTTGGATTCGCAAAAAACCGTCGGGACGAAGCCGAAGAAGCTTTGCGCGAAGCCAACGCCCGCGCCGACGCCGGCACCGGCACGCAACTCGACGTGCTCGACGCCGAAACTTCACTCACGCAGGCGCGCACGACGCAGATTCAGGCGCTGCACGATTACGACACCGCCCGCGCAAAACTTGAGCGCGCCATCGGCGAGGACATGATTGCCGCGACGAAATAATTTCCGCTGACGGTTTGAATTGCGAACTGGCGAAATTCTGGAAGATTTTGTCGCACATGGCAAAAATCCAACGCGCGCTCATTTCCGTTTCGGACAAAACGGGACTGATTCCGTTCGCCCAAATTCTCGCGCAGGCGGAATTGAAATCATTTCCACCGGCGGCACGGCCAAAACTCTTGCGCGAAGCCGGATTGAGCCGTGAAAGACATCAGCGAACACACCGGTTTTCCCGAAATGCTCGATGGCCGCGTCAAAACGCTGCACCCGAAAGTCCACGGCGGCTTGCTTTTCATTCGCGGCAATGAAACTCACGAAGCGGCGGCAAAAGCGCACGGCATCTCGCCGATTGATCTGGTCGTCGTGAATCTTTATCCGTTCGAGCAAACGGTCGCGAAGCCGGACGTGAGCTGCACGACGCGATTGAGAACATTGACATCGGCGGGCCTTCGATGCTGCGCAGCGCGGCAAAAAATCACGACAGCGTCACGGTCGTCGTTGACCCGCTGGATTATGACGAAGTCGCAAAGCAAATTTCCGAAAACGGAAACACGACCTTGGAATTGCGCCGCGAACTGGCGGCGAAAGTTTTTGCCCGCACGGCGGCTTACGATGGCGCGATTGCACGCGCATCTGCAGAAGGAATTCAAAGCGGCACAAGTCGGCGTTCTGCCAGCAACGCTTTGCGATTTCCGCGCCGCTCGCGCAGCCGTTGCGTTACGGCGAAAATCCGCACCAAGTCGGCGGCGCTTTATGGACAGGTTCAAGGAATTTTTCCAGCAGCTTCATGGCAAGGAACTTTCCTACAACAACATCCTGGATTTGACGGCGGCGGCGCAGTTGATCGCTGAATTTGAAAAAGATCCGCCGACACTGGCGATTTTGAAACACACGAATCCCTGCGGCGTCGGACAGGGCACGACTTTGCGCGAAGCGTGGGAAAAAGCGTTTGCGACGGACAAACAGGCGCCCTTTCGGCGGAATCATCGCGGCGAATAAAATTCTCGACGGCGATTGCGCGGAAGCGATTGCGGAAATTTTCAGCGAAGTCATTGTCGCGCCGGATTTTTCGCCGGAAGCGCTGGCGATTTTGCAGAAGAAAAAAAATCTGCGGCTGATGAAAATTTTGAAATCGCCCGCTGAAGACCAGCCTTGGACTTGCGCGAGCGTCGGCGCGGATTCGTTTTTATTGCAGCAACGCGATTTGAAAATAACGACGCGCGCGGATTTGAAAATTGTGACGAAACGCCAGCCGACGGAAGTCGGAATTGAACGCGATGCTTTTTGGCTGGCGCGTGGTGAAGCACGTCAAATCGAACGCGATTGTTTATGCGGGCGCGGACAGGACGCTGGGCGTCGGCGCGGGACAAATGAGCCGCGTGGATTCCAGCCGCATCGCCGTTTGGAAAGCGGGCGAGGCAAAGCTTTCGCTCAAGGGCAGCGTGGTTTGCAGCGACGCATTTTTTCCATTTCCCGACGGTTTGATCGCGGCGGCGGAAGCGGGCGCGACGGCGGCGATCCAGCCGGGCGGTTCGGTGAAAGATGCGGAAGTGATTGCGGCGGCGGATGAGCGCGGCATGGCGATGGCGTTCACCGGGCACGCGCATTTCCGGCATTGAAATTGGCGAGTTCATTGAACGAATCAGCCAATAAAGCAGGACGAATTGGCCGACGGTGACGAAAACCAAAAGCGCCCAGACGAAATTTCTCGCGAAGGCGCAGGCCGCGCTGGCCTGGCGGCTGCAAGCCAGAATTGAATTTTTGCCGAGCCGATCGCGATGATGTCGCCGTTGCGGAGAATTTTACTTTGAACCGGCTCGCCGTTGACGGTGGCCAGCGCGTTTGGCGAGGTTGCAAGTTTGAAGCCTTCCTCTTTTTGAAATTCCAAGTGTGAGGTGTTGATCCCAAATGCCGTCGTCATCCAATTGCAAATCGTTTGCAACAGCGCGTCCGATGCGAAAAGGAAAATGGCGGGCAACTGCTTGAGTGCCCGCCTTTTTTCCGGAAAGAATGTTGAGTTGGATCATCACCAAAGTCGGCGCGGAACCTGGATTTGATCGCCGGGATAAACCGGCAGGTCTTGAGACGGGTCTTCAAGGGCTTTGTCGCAATTGACTTTGATGCGCTGCCGTCGGCGCGGATGAGCCAGACTTTGCCACGGTTGGCAAAATCGGTGAAATCGCCGGCGGACTGGATGGCTTTGGTGACGGTGGTTGCGCCGACATAAAGCTGGCGTCCGGGCTGTTTAACTTCGCCGCCGACGTAATAAACGCGGTCTTCGGATGTCACCGTGACGGTCAGGCGAACATAATATTTTGGCACATAAAGATCGTGAATTTCATTCTGCAATTCGCCCGGCGTTTTCCCGGCAGCCTTGACAGAGCCGATATAGGGCAGGGTGATGGTGCCGTCATCCTTGATGATTTGGCTTCGATGGAGGCATCTCCAATTCCAAGTCTTGAGCAGTGCCGGAAAAGCTTACAATCACCGTCTCGCCCACGTGGAAGCGCGCCGCATCCGCTCCAGATGGAGCAATGTCACTTTCTGGCGAACCGGTCATCGTCTGCGAAGGCGTGACGGGATTTTCAGAAAAAACGGGGTTGTCGGGTGAAGAGGCGCAGCCGCTTAAGATCACGCCGCTGAAAAAGGTCCGCAAACCAGCAAAACCAATGCTGACAGTTTCCAAAATAATTTCATGAGTGCTAATCCTTCTGAATTTTGACGCAGAATCAATACTTTTGTTTGATTTCCGTTTGAGATGCGTCATCGCCCCGAAGTTTTTCCGGCGACTTCGGTTTCTTCTGTGTCTTCGTTGCTGGAATAACAGTAATCGTGATAATAGCCGCTGTAGTAGTAATAGCTTTCGTCCTGCGACATGTTGATGTTGTTGAGCACGATGCCGACGAGATGTGCCGCCGACTTTTTCAATCATCTGTTTGGCGCGCATATTCATCGGCTGCGGATAGCGGCGGTATTGGATGACCTGAATCGACAATGTCCACTTCGCTGGCCAGAACGGAGGCATCGCTCACGCCCAGAATCGGCGGCGAATCAAAGAAAACAAAATCATAACGCTGCTTTAATTCCGTGATCATCTCCTTCATCTGCGGCCGAATTCAGAATGCTCATGGAACTGCTGGGCAATTTGCCGCTGGCCATGAAATCCAGCGTCGGAAGCTTGGTGGTTTGAATCACTTCTTCCAGTGTGTTTTGTTTGAGCAGGTAATTAGTCAAACCTACGTTGTTGGAGACCTTGAAGCAATTTGTGCAAGGTGGGTCGCCGCAAATCGGAATCCACAACCAACACCCGCTGGCCGGCTTGGGCGAACACTGTGGCTAGATTCAGCGTGGTGGTGGATTTGCCTTCGCCCGCACCCGCGCTGACCATGACAATGGTGTTGAATTTTTCGTCTTTGCCGCGAGAAGAGAATGTTGGTTCGCAAAACACGATAAGCCTCGGCATGGGGCTTTCAACTTCCTCCTCAATCAGAAGGCCGACATTTTGAGGGATGACTCCGAGCACCGGCGCTTGCAGCACGCGCTCCACTTCATCAATCGTCTTGACGCTGGTGTCGAGATATTCGATGAAGAAAGCCAGACCGACGCCCAAAACCAGACCGAATATGGCACCGAGAACAATGTTAAGCGTTTTCTTCGGGCGCACCGGGTCTTTTTCCGGCACGGCTTGGCGGACGATTTCAACCATTGATGTCTTTGGAATCACCAAATCAAGTTTTTCCGCCTCAATCTTGGTTGAAAGTATCTTGTCGAAGTCCTGCATATTTTCCAAATTGCGCTTCGCTTCCCAATAAGGTTGTCCCCGAATGGCTTCTTCTTGGTCTTTTTGTTTGGCCTTATCGAGTTCGTCCGTAAGCGAATCCAAAGCGGCCTTTTGAGACTTCACGTTATTTTCCAAGCCGGCCATAATGCCGGTGACACGGTCGTCCACTTCTTTGTTTAGTTCGTCAACCAGCGATTGGACGCGCATCACATCGGGATTTTCCGCAGAAGCATCGCTTTTCAATTTGGCCAATTGTTGCTGGGCTGCATTGAGATTATTCAATAATTCCGTGAGCGTGGAATCCTGATAGGCGGTGGGCAGAACATCCCGCAACTTTTCCGCATCCAAGGACTGAAATCCGGCTAACTGCTCCTTCATTTTCATGTAAGTTGCCTCGCCCTCGATGCGCTGGTCATCCAATTGCTTTAATTCATCTGGCGACATGGTAGGCGAGGGATAGGTCGCAAAAGGGTCTGTATCATTGATGTTCAAATCTTTGCGTAATTGATCCACTTTTTGACGGATGGCCTGGATTTTATTTTCCTGATCCTGATATTCGTCTTCCATGGCCTTGATGCCGCCCGTGGAAAGTTGATTGCGCAGATTCAAGCGATAATCACGATAGACCGACGCAATGGTGTTGGCGATGAGCACCGCTTGATTTTTGTCTTCGTCATAAACCGTGATTTCAATCAGCTTGGTGTTGCGGACGGCGTCGAGGCTCATTCGTTTTCCGAGCAACTTCATGGTCTCTTCGGTTGTGAATGGTTCGCCGCCGTTGTATTTTTGCCCCCATTTTTCATTCAAACTTAATGTTTCGATGACTTTCCCCAAAACGATTTGATCCTGAATAATCTCAAATTCGGTCTGGATGAAATAAGGGTCGTAAGTGGTGACTGTGGGCGTGCCGGTCAATCCGGTAATGTCACCCGTGTCGGGGTCAATCTTGATCCGCGTGGTGCCAGCATAGTATTGCGGCAAAATGAAAGTTATTGCCGTCGCAAAAATGGCCGTGGTCAGGAAAACGGTGATGATGATGGCCTTGCGAATGCGGATGATTCGCCAGTAATCCAGAAAATGCAGTTTGGTTTCCTGTGTCGGTTCAAATTTTTGTGCATCCATACAATAAAAAAACAACGGGAGCCAGAGTAAGACTCCTGCTCCCGTTCAAGTGTTCAAAACATCTCGTTCAAAATCAATCAATAAATGGCCGTCACACCCAGATAAACGCGATTGCGGTCATATTTTTGCCCCGGCACATTCGAAACAAGATCGTCATAATTATAGCCTATTTCAGTCGAAACATGGTTGTTAAAGTTATAGGCCAGATTAAGACCCAAACTATACCATTTTTCCGTCGAATTGGCAAAAGCACCTTCGTTGAAGGTTGAATATTGCACCTTGCCAATCGCGCTGGCCGTCAACTTGGGCGAGAACTGATGGTTTATGGAGGCGTAACCTGTCGAGGTGTTCAAACTTTCTGTGACTTGCCCGCTTGCAGTCGGCGCAGAAACATCGGTTGCACTTTGTGTTTGCGTGAAGCCAGCTTGCACATAGCTGCCCGGAAGATAAGTGTAAGTCGCTGACAAATTGGCATACGGTTCAAGTTGGGTAGTCGCTGACAAACCCGGAGCAGGGTGATAATAATCAACATATTGACCGCCAGCTTCAACGGAAATGATCAAATTGGAAAGTGGATCATATTGAGCGCCAATATAAAAATATTGTGAGCGGCTGTCACGGTTATCGCTGACACTGCCGGGGGCAATGGATTCGTCTCCAGTATAATTTACCAAGCCAAATTTGTAGCCGACCAAAGGCTTGAATGTCGGCGTCAATTGCCAGTTCAAGTCCAACCATGCTAGATTTTCATCCCGGTCAAGCAAGCCTGAATAGCTGGGAAAAGGCGGTCCATGTTGTTGATAGTCAATAAACGTGTTCTGGTAACCAAATTCAGAGCCAAGTAGCCGCGTCCACTGCGTGTCCAATTTGATTGAGCCGACATTGTTGATATTGTTGCCTTCTGTGCGTAGAAGCGTTCCTCCTGTGCCTCCCGCCAACAATTGGGGGTCTTGTGCCGATACGAAAGAATCTTGAAGGCTGACCTGCCAGCTTTCTGTGAACGCATGATTAACCCACAAATCAAGTTGATGGGTTTGGTCAACGGGATTTTGAGAGGGGTGAAGATTTAACCTGTCCTGATAAAAATAAAGTCCATAAGTATAGCGCACGCCGATATCCGTCTGGTCCAACGGCACGTTCAAGCTTATTGACGGACTGGCTTCAAATCCATAACTGCCGCGCTTGCCCGGTCCCGAAGGCGCCGTATTGTAGTTATCGTCGTAGAAGCCCCGCAGGCTGCCTGACAAACTCCAGATTTTGGTGGATTGCATGGAATCCGAACCCAGCGTGTAGGCAGCGTGGAGACTGGCCGTCCCAACCGCTACCAAACCAACGGAAACTGCGATTTTTTTCATAGCTCTTTTTTTAGTTTTTTCTGCCTTGAGATACACTTCCCCCATGCTTAAGAGTTGGGACCAATTTCCGATTGCTCAAATTTAGTCAAAAACAGGCGACACTGTCAAAACAAAATTTCAACTTTTTCACAACTTATTCACAAGCAACAAAATCGCATCAACGGAAGCTGATTTATGTAAAGTCTTATCCTTCAAAATGTTTTACCTAATTGCTCTTTAAGTGATTTCAACGTCAGAGTATTGATTGCGTCTTTTTGTTCCAGCCAGCCCTTGCGCGCAATGCCCGCGCCCAATCGCAAAAAACCAGCATGCTCATTCCGATGCGCGTCGGGATTGATGACGCATTTCACGCCTTTGCTTTCGCGTAAGGCCAGTGCCGCCAGTCCAGATCGAACCGATGCGGATTGCAATTCAATTCAATCCACGTTCCGGTTTCCGCGCATGCATCAATCACCGCGCGCACGTTCATCGGATACGGCTCGCGCTCCAAAAGCAATCGTCCGGTCATGTGCGCGATGATGTGGACGTATTTATTTTCCGCCGCGCGGATCAGCCGCTTCGTGTTTTCCGCCTCATTGTTGCTCGGAACATGCAAACTTGCCACGACCACGTCCAATTCCGCCAGCAATTCATCCGTCAAAATCCAAACCGGTCTTTCAAAATGTCCACTTCACTTCCCGTCAACAATCGGAAATCACTTCCGCGTTCGGCAAATTTTTCGTTGATTTTTTTGATTTCCTGGAATTTGCTCGCGCAATCGCTTTGCGTCCAAACCATTTGCCTGAAACGAAGCCTTCGAGTGATCTGTGATTGCCCAATACTCAAGGCCGAGATTCTCCATGTATTCGGCAATTTCTTCCAAGCGTGTTGTGGCCGTCGCTCCAATTCGAGTGATTGTGCAGCGAACCTTTCAAATCCGTCCATTCGAATCAATTTCGGCAAATCATTTTTCTCCGCCGCCGCAAATTCGCCCATGATCCTCGCGCAATTCCGGCTGGATGAATGGCAAATCCAATTTCTGCAAAAATTTCCTCCTCCGATCTTGCACGGCACGAGCAATTTCGGGTCGCGCGTTTCTTCCTTCGATTTGAACAAGCCGTATTCGTTCAGCCGCAAGCCGCGCGGAATTGCCCGCTGGCGCATCACGATGTTGTGCTCCTTGCTGCCGGTGAAATACGCCAGCGCAAATGGAAATTCCTTGTCGCTCACCACGCGCAAATCGCATTGAATGCCGCCTTCCAAAATCACGCTCGCCTTCGTTTCGCCTTTCGCGAGTACCTTGACAATTCCCGGCTGCGAAACAAAAAATTCAATCACGCCCGCCGGATTTTTTGACGACGCCAGCAAATCAATGTCGCCGATGATTTCCTTGAACCGCCGCAAACTGCCCGCTGCGCTGCAACGGATCACTGCCGGGATGTCCGCGCAAATTGTCCAGCAACGGTTCTGCGGCGCGCAACGCGTCGCTCAACAAATGTTTGCTACGCGTAAGTCCGCTTGCGCTCGATGCCTTCCAAAATATTCGCCTGCGTTTTTTCGCCGAAGCCGTCCAGTTCCGCGACTTTTCCCGACTTGCACGCCGCTTCCAATTTTTCAATCGAATCAATCTCCAGCTTTTTGTGCAAGCGCCTGGATTTTTTTCGGCCCGACGCCGGAAATTTCCAGCATCTCCAATCAAATCCCGGCGGAATGGATTCCTTCAACTCGTCGTAGTATTTCAATTTTCCCGTCTCGACGAGTTCCGTGATTTTTTGTTCGAGCGCCTCGCCGATGCCTTTGATTTCGCCCAGCCGTTTTTCAGCAACAATTTTTGCCAGCGGCTCGTTCAAACCTTCAATCGTCCGCGCCGCGTTCGCATAAGCGCGTGTCTTGAATGGATTTTCGCCCTTCAATTCCAGCAGCGTCCCGATCTCAACCAAAATTTCCGCAACCTTGTCTTTGTCCATAAGCATTGGCTTAAGCCTGCCCAAACCGACTGGAAATTAAAATGTCAATTTCGCCGTCACAGAAAAGGACACTGCCCAATTTTGCCCATGCGGATTAAACCTTGGTTCAATACCAATAGTGGCCTGTCGTTTGCTCTACACAGCAAGCCGGACAATGTCGGATGTGTTCGGAAATAAACAAATAAATTCGAAATATGCATTTTAGTTTTTCAGAACAATACCTGCAGGCGACGTTGTTCGTGTCGCTTTTGAGCGTGTGGGTGTTGGTTGGGCTTTTTTATTACCTGAACCGTTACACCAAGCGGAAATACTTCAGCACTTGGACGGTGGCCTGGTTGTTTTACGCGCTGTGGTTGACGCTTGGGCTGACGATGCAAGACATCGTGTCCAACGAACTTCTTTTTATGCTCCGGCAATGTTGTGTGGCGATCTCGGCGGTGTTTCTTTTGTGGGGCAGTGCGCGTTTTTTAAGTCTGCCGGTTCGTCAGGGGCTGATCACTTTGTTCATGGTGTTCCTGCTGGTCTGGACCTTTGTCAGTCCAGAAGTGCTTTCGAGCCGGTTGCAAATCGAGATGCCGGTGTTCATTTTAATCGGCCTCGGCAGCGTGTTTGCCGGCGTTTGTTTTTTTCGGGCGCGAAAAAAAATGCCTTTCGTCGGGCCGGGAATGTTGTCCATTGGCTTTTTTCTGTGGGGCGTTTACCTAGGTAGTTATCCATTTTCGCAAGAATATCAAAATCTTTACAACGCAGGTTTTTTGATCGCAGCGGTGCTGCAATTGTTCATCGCTGTCAGCATGGTTGTGCTCGTCATGGAGGAAGTGCGTTACAATGCCGAACAGGCCCATGCGGAAATCATCGCGGTTCGTTCCGAAAAAGAGGCTTTGCAGGTCAAGATTCTCACCGTCGAGGAGCAAAGTCGCAATCTTTATGATCAGGTGCGTCTCTCGGAAGGTGTGCAACAAGCCTACGACGAGCTTCGCCGGACGCAGCAGGTGGTGGTGCAACAGGAACGTCTTCGCGCCTTGGGCCAGATGGCGAGCGGTATTGCGCATGATGTCAATAACGCGCTGTCGCCAGTCGTCGCCTACTCCGAACTGTTGCTGGCCACGCTGTCCGATCTGCCGGACAACGCGCGCCAATACTTGCAAACCATCCGCCAGTCGGGCGAAGACATCTCGCGCATCGTCGCGCGCATGAGGGAATTTTATCGTCGCCATTCCGATACCGAGCAACTGGTCAAAGTGGATGTAAATAAAATCATTGAAGAAGTCATTGAACTGACTCGCCCTCGCTGGCGCGACATTTCACAACGCGAATCCATTTCCATAAAAATCCAGCCGGAATTGGAATCCAACCTGCCGCTGTTGTTAAGTGATCCAAGCGATTTGCGGGAGACATTGATCAATTTGATCTTCAACGCCGTGGACGCGCTTCCCCAAGGCGGCACGATCACTTTGGTGACGCGCTCTGTAAATCCTGCGCCGGGAAAAAATCAGGACGCTCCGCAACAACTTCAGGTCGAAGTGCGGGACAACGGCATCGGCATGGATGAAAATACCCGCCAACGTTGTTTGGAACCTTTTTTCTCCACCAAAGCCAAACGCGGCGGCACCGGCCTCGGGCTGGCAATGGTTTATGGCATGATGCAGCGACATAACGGCGTCATTGACATTGAGAGCGCCCTTGGACGCGGAACTTGCATTCGTCTCACATTTCCAATTCGGGACAAAGCATCAAAAGTCCAGCCTGCCTTGATGTCGCCAGCCCAAAATCGTTCATTGCGCATCCTCTGCATTGATGATGAACCGCAAGTGCAGGAATTGTTAAAAAATTGCCTTACGAGCCTGAATCATCATGTGGAAACCGCATCAGGCGGCAAGCAGGGCGTGGAGATGTTCCGCAAAGCCGCGCGCGAAAACCAACCTTACGAAGTCGTCGTCACCGACCTCGGTATGCCGGATATTGACGGGCGGCAGGTGGCCAATACCATTAAAAAAGAATTTCACGGCACTCCCATAATCATGATGACCGGCTGGGGCACGATGATGAAAGAAGATGGTGAAGCGCCGCCGGAAGTGGACGCGTTGGTCGGCAAACCTCCACGCATAAAAGAATTGAACGAACTCCTTCTCCGTTTTGCCGCGCGCGGTTGACGCACTACAAACCGCATAATTCGCTATTCACCATTCGCAATTCGCGGTTTAATTGCGCCATGCCGAAACGAAATTTTTTGCCCGTCGCGCTCACCATCGCCGGTTCGGACAGCGGCGGCGGCGCGGGAATTCAAGCCGATTTGAAAACGTTCGCCGCGCTCGGCGTCCACGGCGCGAGCGCGATTGCCTGCCTCACCGCGCAAAACCCCAAGCGTGTTTTGGGGATCGAAGCCTGCTCGCCAAAAATGTTGCGGCAACAAATCGAAGCCGTTTTTGAAGAATTAAATCCGCGCGCTGTAAAAACCGGAATGTTGTTCTCGGCGGAAAACGTCCGAGTCGTCGCCGAATTTTTCAAAACTGGAATATGTCCGCTCGTTGTTGATCCAGTTTTAGTTTCGTCCAGCGGCGCAAAACTTCTCGAGCCGGTGGCAATGAAAATTTTCACAAGAAAACTTTTGCCACTGGCGACGCTCGTTACTCCAAATTTGTCCGAAGCGGAAATTCTAGCCGGACAAAAAAATTCTTCCGTCGAAGAAATGCGCAAAGCCGCGCGCAAAATCCATTCGCAATTCGGCTGCGCGGTTTTGGTCAAAGGCGGGCATTTGAAAAATTCACGCGAAGCCGCTGACATTTTTTTTGACGGAAAAACAGAATTGCTTTTGTCCGCGCCGTTTGTGAAAGGCGTTCGCACGCATGGCACCGGCTGCACTTATTCGGCGGCGATTTGCGCCGCGCTCGCGCTCGGAAAAAACCTGCCGCAAGCGGTTCAAATCGGAAAACAATTTGTCACGCGCGCAATTTCGCGAAGTTACAAAATCGGGAAACATTTTGCGTTGGGAAATTTTTAAGGTCGGTACAAACGAAAAAATTGAGGGGCGTTCGTCATGTTTAGCAAAACGTAGTTTTGGTTGTTCGTTACAATCGGCGATGGAATGTTGTTCGTGCTCCAAGCGGCTGACGAAATCAGATTGGTCGCAGATTCGACAACAAAGCCTGTTGGATAAACCGGCCATGTGAGCGTGACGTTTCCGCCGGAACGCGCAAGGGTTAGCGGCATGGAGAAAAATTCCCAGGCCAGCGCGTAGGTTTCGCTGCTGTTGACGGCGTTTGTCCCGCCGTTTTTCAAAACTTGCAAATCATAGCGGCCTTGCGGCAATTGCGGCAGCCAGATGTGTTCGACATTGTCCACGATGCTTGTGCTGGCGGCGACGAGATTGCTGTTGGCGGCGTTGTATAAAAACAAATCAAGATTGTTGATGTTCCTTTGATTTTGCTGACGGTTCCAAACGAGTGTGATGGTCGCGGTGAAAGCGCTGTGGTTCGAACTATTGATGACGTTGAAATAATAATGGTTCACACCGTCGAAATTTGTGTTGCAGGAATTGGTGTTGAAATCCCAGCCGCTCAACGTGCCGACCGTGCCTGTCGCGCCCGTGGGCGGATGGATGCCGCCGATGGGAACGCTGTTTGAAACGGTGTAACCATGTTTGCCGCCAGCGAGTTGTTCGTAGGAATTAAAAACGTTCAATACGCCCGCGCCGTAACGAAAGTCCAGTGGCGATGGCGCGATGTTTGTCCAATCGGCGGGCTTGATCGCGCCATTGAGCAAGAGTGATTTTATGGTGCGAATGTCGGCGGCAGAATTTGTATCGTTGCCGCCATCGCCGCGCAATCCGGCTTGCATCAAAACCGCCGCTGAGCCCGCGACATATGGCGTGGAAAAACTCGTGTAATCGCCGGGCGCAATGATGTCCGGCTTGGCGCGGCCATTGTCGGGCGTCGGTCCGATGCTTGAGCTTCCATCGGAAACGCCGACGCCGATGCCGTTGTAACAGGTTGCAGGCGGACTTACCGTGCCGCCGTTTCCAGCGCCCGAAATAAAAAGCGTGCTGAACTTGGCCGCGTAGTTGTCATAATCCGAATCAATAAATTCCTGATTACTGACGGTCATCCCGGTGAAAATGAAGCTCTGGTTCACAACGCGGTCATTGATGTTGGCCGGAAACGTGGCCGCAACGACTGAATCATAAAAATAATCCGCCTCGTAATTATCCGCATGCGCGATGTTCGTGGCCACACCACCGGGAATGCCATAAAAATTTCCAGCCACATTTTCTGCATGATACGATTCAAATCCCAGTAAGTTGGTATAAACGGTGCTTGAACCCCCGTCGGAAATATAAGTAAAAAAATTGGTTGGCTTGCCAACCACTGCCGGATTCACTTCCCAGGTATTCGTGCCCGGCGGCGTGTTCGGATCATCAGCTTCCGGCTGCGCCACGCGAATGCCCGTTCCATTCACATTCGTCGTTTCCATTCGCAAGAGCGTGACTCCGGTCGTATCAAGATTGGAAGCGTGAAGTCTCAAAACTGTTTGAAATGCGCCGGCAAAAATCAATAAAACGCGGAAGATTCGCGGAGAGGGTGCGGCTTTCATGACTTGCTTATACAAAGCAGCAACTTTTATACCCGAAAAACTTCTCCATGTCAGGCGAAATTTTTATTTAATTTCAGAATTACATAAAATTTTTCATAAAAGTTGAATCGGCCTTCGATTTTTTACAAGACATTTCGTTTTGAGCGCATCATTAAAATCAACGGAGTCATTTTCTTTTTGCACCGACCCGTTACATTGTCCGCATGACCGACACGCTTGTCGTCAATGAAATTTATCTGAGCCTGCAAGGCGAAAGCACCTTTGCCGGGCTGCCGTGCGTTTTCATCCGGCTCACCGCGTGCGATCTGCGCTGCTCGTATTGCGACACGGCCTACGCTTTTACCGAAGGAAAAAAGAAATCGCTCGCAGAAATTCTGGCGGAAGTGAAACGACTGGCCAAACCATTTATCGAAGCTCGGACTCGAGATCCCAAACTGCCGCTCGTCGAATTGACCGGCGGCGAGCCGTTGCTCCAGAAAAATTCCCTGCCGCTGATGAAATCACTTTGCGACGACGGCTTCACCGTCTTGATTGAAACCAGCGGCGCGCATGACATTTCAAAAATTGATCCGCGCGTCCGGCGCATCATGGATTTGAAATGTCCCGTCAGCGGCGAAGTGGAACGAAATCGTTTTGCCAACATCGCGCATTTGAAAGCCACCGACGAAATCAAATTCGTCATCGGCACAGTCGAAGATTACGAGTGGGCGAAACAACAAATCGCCGCGCATCAAACTGGATTCGATCTGTCCGCTGCTCTTGTCGTGGGTTCATCCGCTCACGCCCGAACAACAACATAAATCGCTGAAAAAAGTTCCGGCGGGACAGACGCCGATTTCCCGACGCGATCTGGCCGAAAAAATCATCGCCGATGCTCTGCCCGTGCGTTTTCAGGCGCAACTCCACAAAATCATCTGGCCGCCGGAACAGCGCGGCGTTTGATTGCATGAAGACCAAACAAGTTCTCGACCTGCTGCGCAACTACGAATCGCGCAATGTCCTGTTCATGGAGCCGGACGGCTCGTGGCCGATTGTTTGGGAGCGCGCCAAGGATGTTCATGTTTGGGATGCAGATGGAAAAAAATATCTGGATCTGACGGCGGCGTTCGGCGTCGCCGCCGCCGGTCACGCGAATCCAAACGTCGTCAAGGCCGGGCAAAAACAGATGGCGCGACTGCTTCACGCGATGGGCGACGTGCATCCGCACGCGCGCAAAGCCGAACTCGCGCGCGAATTGAGCCGAATTACTTTTGAGCGCTGGAGCAATGAAAAAAAATCCGGCAAAGTCATTTTCTCCAACTCCGGTTTTGAAGCCGTCGAGTCCGCGCTAAAAACCGCGATGCTGGCCACAAAAAAACGCGGCGTCATCGCTTTCAATGGCGCGTATCACGGACTTGGCTATGGCGCGCTCAATGTCACGCAACGCGATTTTTTCCGCAGCCCGTTTCAATTACAGCTTCGCGAGTTTGGACATTTCGTTTTGTTCCCGACAAAAACTTCTGATCTCGCAACGGTTGAATTTCAAATCCGCAATTTTTTCCGTCGTGAACGCATCGGCGCGATTTTGGTCGAGCCGGTTCAAGCGCGCGGCGGTTGCAATGTTCCGCCGCCGGAATTTCTGCCGCTGCTGCGAAAACTTTGCGACGAATTCGGCGCGCTGCTGATTCTCGACGAAATTTACACCGGCTTTGGCCGCACGGGAAAATGGTTTGCGTGCGAGCACAGCGGCGTGATTCCCGATTTGATTTGTCTTGGCAAGGCGCTCACCGGCGGATTTCCGCTTTCCGCCTGCGTTGGCCGCGCGGATTTGATGGATGCCGCGTGGCCGCCGTCGCGCGGCGAGGCGATTCACACCAGCACATTTCTCGGCCATCCCGTCGGCTGCGCGATGGCGCTGGCGCAAATCGCGGAAATTGAAAAATTGAACCTGCCCGAACGCAGCCGCCGAACTTGGCGAGTTTCTGCTCGAACAACTTTCAACTTTCAACTTTCGAACCTTCAACCTTGCAAGCCGAGGCGCGCGGCCTGGGCTTGATGGCCGGACTTGAATTAAAATTGCCCGACGGAAAACCCGCGACGGAAACGGCGATTGACGCCATCAAAGACTTGCTGCATCGTGGCTACATTTTTCTGCCCGAAGGCGAGCACGGCAACGTCATCAGCTTCACGCCGCCGCTGACCATCACCAAGGCACAGCTCGCAAAAGCCGTGGACGCACTCGCGGAGGTTTTGAAGTGAAACTGTCGGAAATGCGCGAGGTTCTGAAGCGGCGCGACATCCAGCTCACGAAATCGCTCGGCCAGAATTTTCTGCACGACGCAAATCAACTGCAAAAAATTGTCGAGGCTGCGGAATTGTCAAAGACAGACAAAGTTTTGGAAATCGGGCCGGGACTTGGGCCGTTGACGGAATTGCTTTTGGAAAAAGCAGGCGAAGTTCTGGCGATTGAGATGGATAGACGGCTCGTGGAAGTTTTGCGCGAACGGTTTGGAACGCCGAGCATTGCTCGGCAGGCGGGGCAATGCTTCGCGCTCCAACTGATTCACGACGACGCGCTGGAATTTTTGCGCCACGAACCGCACGATTGGAGCGATTGGAAGCTCGTCGCGAACCTGCCGTATTCCGTCGCCTCGCCGATTTTGGTGGAACTCGCGTGCGGCGCGCGTGCGCCGAAAAAAATTGTCGCCACGCTGCAACTGGAAGTTGCGCAAACGGCTGATGGCGCAGGCTGACGATGACGATTACGGCGATTCTGACCCTGCTCGTGCAACTGGATTTTGAGCCGCAAGAGTTGTTTCAAGATTCCGCCGGACTGTTTTTTTCCCGTCGCCGGACGTGGATTCGGCGTGCGTGATTTTGGAGCGCCGCGCGCAGCCGCTGCTGCCGGAAAATCTGCGCGCGAGCTTTGTGAAAATCGTGAAGCGCGCGTTCTCGCAACGGCGCAAGATGATGCTGAAACTGTTGAAACAGGATTGGGCGGTGGACAAACTGGCGGTCGCATTTGCCGAATTAACAATCTCGCCGCAGGAACGCGCGGAGAAATTGAGCTTGGAACAGTTTGTTGAATTGACGAAAATTTTAACCGCAGAAAAATGAATCTGCTTAACCTTCAATTTTCCCGTTCACTGAAACAATAAAAGACGAACCGCGTTCCGCAAATTGTGCTTTTTCAATAATTGACGGAAAACATTTGATAAATTTCTGCGCTTGATCCCAAAATCTCATGTGTGTCCAGCCGGGTTTTAAGAAAAAAATTGTGTGACCGGCTTGTTTCCATGCTTCGATCTCCTGTGGGTTTTTCCCAATGCGAACATCGGCTGTGACAATAATCAAATCTTCCTCTTGGGCAAGTTGCCGCATCCAGTCAATGTCGGTCGTATCCGCCGGAAATCGCTCTTTCAAATGAATTACTTGATGATCCGGAGAAACAAAACCATTTAATCCTTTGGCAATTTTGGGTGCCAAATTATTATCGAAGAAGAATTTCACGCTGCGAGCGATTGCTCGTATTCGACAGCTTCTTGCACGGATTCAGGACGGATTTCAAACCAACGAGCAACCTCTTCCAATGATGAGCCATTGGCCTTATAGCTTCTCGCCAAATTTTGCGTGGGAATTCCTTCTGTGACAACAGTTGGCTGGCCGAAATTTTTTCGTGGGTCAACTACGATGTGACGATCTCTTCCAAGCGGCCACCAGCGTTCAAGTATTGTTCCGTCTCGAAACTCCAATTGTTTGAGAAACGGCTTTGTAATTTCAGCAAAGACACGTTGGTCGGTTGCAATTTCTTCAAGACAATCCTCGCCGGTTTCCTCATGCAAGTCTCGAAATATCTGGCGGCCATCCGTAACAAACTGTTTTGTGCAAAAAGGGTGATTTGTGTCACTGTAAATATCTTGTGCCTTTTCCCTAACTTTATGAATGACTGCCCATGACACACCTACATCCAAGAAGGCGGCAACAAATTTAACTTCAATCAAATCCAAAAATCCGAGGGCGACTTTGTTTTCAATGGACGGTAATTGACTTTCCCAAAGTGGAGGATAATTTTTTTTCCGTAATTCGGAATGGTAACCGCGCAGCCAACGACGAATGCGCTCTTTCGATACGCCCGTGAGCCGCGAAGCTTCAGCAACGGTGTAAATTCCCGTATTGAGGTATGTTGTATTGTTTTCCCTCATAAAGTTATTCACAGCTTGTTCACAGAGAACTTAACCATGAAACCGGCTGGCTTCAAGAGAAAACTGCGCAAGGTTGGGTATGCTTTCCAATATCAATGATTTTCAATAAGATTGTCCGCCACGGAGCTAGTTTAATTTTTATGAGCGAAGAAATTTTTGACATCGTCAACGAGCGCGACGAGGTGGTCGGGCAGAACACGCGGCGCGAGGTTCATGCGCGCGGGTTGTGGCATCGCGCGGTGCATGTGCTGGTGTTCAATGCGCGCGGCGAGGTGTTTCTCCAGAAGCGCTCGATGCGCAAGGACATCGCCGCCGGCAAATGGGATTCGTCGGCGTCCGGCCATCTGGACAGCGGCGAGGATTACGACGCGTGCGCGGTGCGCGAGGTGCGCGAGGAACTTGGGCTGAAAATAAATGCGCCGCTGCAAAAACTTTTCAAGATTGATGCGCGCAAAGAGACGGGCTGGGAATTCTGCTGGATTTACCGCTGCGAAAGCGAAGGGCCGTTCGTGTTGCATCCCGATGAAATCGAGACGGGTGCGTGGTTCGCGCCGGACGCGGTTACGAAATGGGTGAGCGAGAAGCCGCAGGATTTCGCGAGCGCGTTTGTGTTGATTTGGGGAATGTTTAACCGCAGAGACGCAGAGACGCAGAGGAAATAATTTTATCCGCAGATTGCGCCGATTTTCGCAGATGAAGACGTTGCTGGTTTTTAATCTGCGGTTGTCTGCGTAATCTGCGGACAAGGTTTGCAACTTTACTTGCGCCGAAAATGGAGTAGTTATTTCTCCATGCAAAATTATTACGTTCCGATCATTGTGGAGCAGACCGGGCGCGGCGAGCGCAGTTGGGATATTTATTCGCGGCTGCTCGTTGACAGGATTATTTTTGTCGGCACGGCGGTGGACGACAACGTCGCGAACATCCTCATCGCGCAGCTTTTGTTTCTGCAGATGGCCGATCCGAAAAAGGACATCCATCTCTACATCAATTCGCCCGGCGGCAGCGTCACGGCGGGTCTGGCGATTTACGACACGATGCAATATCTCACTTGCGACGTGAACACCTACTGCGTCGGGCAGGCGGCGAGCATGGGCGCGGTGCTGCTGGCGGCGGGCACGAAGGGCAAGCGTTACGCGCTGCCGAACGCGAACATCATGATCCATCAGGTGCTCGGCGGCGCGGAAGGCCAGGCGAGCGACGTGGAAATCCGCGTCAAATACATGCTCAAGCTTAAGCAACGCCTGAACACGATTTTGTCGAAGCACACGGGCAAGCCGGTGGAACAAGTTGAACGCGATTGCGACCGCGACAATTTCATGTCCGCCGACGAAGCGAAGGCTTACGGCATCGTGGATCACGTCGTGCAATCGCGGAAGGAAATTCCCGGCGGAATGGAAAAAGCGGCGGTGATTGCGTAAACATAAAAAGCTTGCACAAGTGTGTAAAGTGTGTATTTTGTTTTTGTGGAAGCGACATTGACAGAATTGAGGCGGGACACTTCGCGCGTCATGCGGGCGGCGGATAAGGGTAGTGATGTGATTCTTACTGAGCACGGTTCTCCTGCCTATAAAATCAAACGGCTGCGAAAAGCCGACCGGCGCGCGCTGGTGGAATTGATCCGTTCGATGGGACCGATTGACCTGCCGCCGCGCAAATGAAGTTCATCGTTGACAGCAATGTTCTTTCGGAACTTTGGAAAGCGCAGCCAGATCAAAAGGTCGTGGATTGGATTGACGAAAATGACTGGTTCATTCCTGCGCCGGTTGTGGCAGAACTTCAAGAAGGCGCGTCCGCCGCAACTTCACCCGCGCGTCGGTTGCAATTGAACCAAAAAATTGATCTGATGCTGTCGGACTATGACGAAGCGCTGCTGGATTGGGACGCCGAAACTGCACGGGTTTGGGGACGGCTCAAACATTCGCCGGAAGTCAAACGCAAACCGCAGGCGCTTTGGGACAGCTTGATTGATGCGCTGGCTGTCCGGCACGATGCAATTGTCGTCACGCGCAACACGGGCGATTTCCGTCACGCGCAAACTTTCAATCCGTGGACGGACTCAAAATAATTTTCCGCTGTGGAAAAATCCTAGTGATGGTATAATTTCGCCGCTGAAATTTTTTACATGGCCAGACCGACCAACATCACGATGTGCAGTTTCTGCGGCAAGTCGCACGCGGAAGTGCGCAAGCTCATCTCCGGGCCGGGCGTTTATATCTGCGACAATTGCATCATCCTTTGCAAAAATGTCCTCGACCGCGAGCTGCAGGTTCAGGCCGAGAAGAAGCAGCCGAAGTTCACCGTGCCAAAACCGGCGGAAATCAAACGCCAACTGGATCTTGTATTGCATCGGGCAGGAACCGGCGAAAAAAACTCTGGCCGTCGCGGTTCACAATCATTACAAGCGCATCAAACCGGAATCGGCTGAAAAAGATGAAGCGAACAAGTCCGCAGCAGTTGATCCGCACGCCGGAGTTGAAATCGAGAAGAGCAACATTTTGATGATCGGGCCGACGGGTTCGGGCAAAACCTTGCTCGCGCGCACGCTCGCGAAAATTCTCGACGTGCCGTTCGCCATTGCCGACGCGACGACGTTGACCGAGGCCGGTTACGTCGGCGAGGACGTGGAGAACATTATTTTGCGCCTGCTGCAAAATTCCGATTACGACGTGAAGCGCGCGCAACGCGGCATCGTTTACATTGACGAGATTGACAAGATCGCGCGCAAGGTCGGAAAGCGCGTCCATCACGCGCGACGTGAGCGGCGAAGGCGTGCAACAGGCGTTGCTGAAAATCCTCGAAGGCACGGTCTGCAACGTCCCGCCGCAGGGCGGACGCAAACATCCGCAGCAGGAATACATCCGCGTGGACACGACGGACATTTTATTTATTTGCGGCGGCGCGTTCACCGGTTTGGAAAAAATCGTCCAGCGCCGTCTCGGCCGGCACACGATGGGTTTTAGCGCGATCGGCGAAACGCACAAAACTTCTCCGCACGCCGCGCGCGACGAAATGTTGTCACACGTCGAGCCGGAAGATTTGTTGAATGCCGGTTTCATTCCCGAATTCGTCGGGCGGTTGCCGATCGTCACGACGCTCGCGGAATTGACCGAGGACCAGTTGGTTTCCATTTTGACCGAGCCGAAGAACGCGCTGACGAAACAATTCGCCAAGCTCATGGCGATGGAAGGCGTGGAACTGGAATTCACGCCCGACGCGCGGCGCGAACTCGCGGCGCAGGCGCTGAACAAAGGCACGGGCGCGCGGGCGTTGCGCGGACTGATCGAGAAGCTGATGCTCGACGTGATGTTCGACGCGCCGGACAACGCCAGCATCGCCCACGTCAAGATCACGCGGCAGGTCGTGCGCGGCGAAAGCCAGCCGATTGTCAGACGGAAGCAGGACGCGGAGGCGGCGTAATCAAAATTGAATTATGCAGTCGTTGAAAATTCAGACTGTGAATGTAGAGCCAGAGAATTTTATTCTCTATCCAGATTTTATTTTAACCTCAATGTTGCGAACTGGCATCTGCGCAGTTGAAGCTGACTATTCATTACAAAAAGGCGGAACAGTTGAATTTATTTTGAAGGAACGGCAAAATAGTGCATCTGTCATTGGTCACGTCTCGATTTCTCACTTTCGGAATGTCCTAGCAAGATTTGCTGTTATGAATAATCTTGGCAATCCTTACGGTGGCCACATTCTTTTTGCAATTGATTTTGAACGGAATGAAAAACTTCATCCGCATAGATTCAGTTTATTTTTATGTAACGAACCAACACAGGCTTTTTGGTTGAAACTTTATCTTTATTGCATTGATGGAATTTTCCCGTTGAAAAAGGAATCAAACTAAATTCCAATATCTTCATTCCAAAGTTCCGGCCTGGCTTTGATGAAATCGCGCATGAGCCGGATGCACACCGGGTCTTGCAGCACTTCCACTTTCACGCTTTGCGAGCGGACGTATTCCTCCGGCCCTTGAAACGTTTTGTTCTCGCCGACGACGATGCGCGGAATTTTGTAAAGCAATACCGCGCCGCTGCACATCGGGCACGGTGAAAGCGTGGAATATAAAACGCAGCGCGAATAAACTTTTGCCGTGAGCCGCCCGGCGTTTTCGAGGCAGTTCATTTCCGCGTGATGAATCACGCTGCCGTGCTGCACACGCTGGTTGTGCCCGCGCCCGATGATTTTTCCGTCGCAAACGAGCACCGAGCCGATGGGAATGCCGTCGGCGGCCAGTCCTTTTTTCGCCTCATCAATCGCGGCTTGCAGGAATAAGTCCATTTGTGATTCATGATTTATGAATTATGATTTCGCGGCAAGCTTGCGATGCAGTCGCAAATCGTAAATCATAAATCAAATGAATTTGCCGTCCACAACGCAGGCTTCGACAAATGTGCCGCTGACGGAAAGTCCGCTGCGTGATTTGGAGGCCATCATCCGTTCGCGCACGCCGCTCATCGCGATGGAAAGCAACGAGGAGCCGCAAATTGTCCGTATGGTGCGCGAAATCGCGAAAAAATTTCAGATCAAGGCATTTCGCTGGACGGTCACAGAAGGTTTGCAGGCATTCGAGCCGTGCGACCAGCCATTGCTATCGGTGACAAAATCGCAGGAGGTTTTGAGCTACATCAAAAATTCCTCGAACAATTGCGTATTTGTGCTGCTGGATTTTCATCCGTATCTGGATGACGCGGTTCATGTGCGCTATCTCAAAGACATCGCGCTGACGTATCCGCAACATTTCTCGACGGTCGTGCTTGTCGGCTTCGCGCTGAAAATTCCCGAGGAACTTGCGCCGTTCACCGCACGATTCCGCCTGCCGCTGCCGTCGCCCGCCGAATTGCGCGCCATCGTTTATGACGCGGCGGGCGAATGGGGCGCGGAGCACGGCAAACGCGACGTGCAGACGACGAACAAGGCGATTGATCTGCTCGTGCGAAATCTCGTCGGGCTGACGGCGACCGATGCACGGCGGCTCGCGTTCAAAGCCATCAAGGACGACGGCGTGATTTCCGAATCGGAAATGCCCGAAGTCATGCGCGCGAAATATGAATTGCTCGAACGCGACAGCGTGCTCTCGTTTGAATATGAGACGGCGCAGTTTTCGGAAATCGGCGGGATGCAGCGGCTGCGTGAATGGTTGAACGTGCGCAAAGATTTTTTTCTCGATGATGCCGAAGTGCGGCTCGATCCGCCGCGCGGCGTTCTTTTGCTCGGCGTTCAGGGCTGCGGAAAAAGCTTGGTGGCCAAGGCGACCGCCGCGATTTTCGGCGTGCCGTTGCTGCGGCTCGATTTTGGCGTGCTTTACAACAAATACTACGGCGAGACGGAACGAAATCTGCGCAAGGCGTTTGAAACCGCCGAAGTCATGTCGCCATGCGTTTTGTGGATGGACGAAATTGAAAAAGGCGTCGCCGTGCAAACGGACGATGACGGCTTGTCACGCCGGATGCTCGGAACTTTTCTTACATGGATGTCCGAGCGCAAAAAGCCGGTCTTCGTCGTCGCCACGGCAAATGACATCGTGCGTTTGCCGCCCGAACTCGTCCGCAAGGGACGTTTCGACGAAATCTTTTTCGTGGATTTGCCGTCGCCGCAAAACCGCCGCGACATTCTGCGGATTCATTTGTTCAAACGCTCGCTCGACCCGGCGCAATTTGATTTGGACGTTTTGGTTGAAGCGACGAAAGGATTTTCCGGCTCGGAAATCGAGCAGGCCATCGTGTCTGCGATGTATACGGCGCGCGCCCAAAAACACAATTTAACACAGCAGAATTTGATTGCAGAAATTCAGCAGACACGACCGCTCTCGGTCGTAATGGCCGAAAAAGTTCAGGAAACGCGCGATTGGGCTTCGAGTCGCACTGTGCCGTGCGATTGAAATTACCGATGAAACAAATCTTTGACTTTTGAAAAGAAGCCGGGCGAACGCAGGTGATTGATGTAATTCACCCAAGAGTTTTCGGTTCCAAATTTTCTTTCGATGCGCGCTTCTTCGCCGCGCATCAATTCCAGAATCTTATCGTCCTCGCCTTTGTCCAGCCAGAAGCCATGTTCCGGGCAACAGTCGAGATGCAAATTGAAGAACCGATAGTCGAATCGTCTTAGCGGCGCGGAACAAACCGGACATTTGAGTTCAGATTCTTCCGTGGCAAGATAAAGCGAACCTTTGTTGGCTTCATTTGAAAAAGCTTCGTTCTCCAATTCGTCAAGCTCGGCCGGCGTCAGCCACATTCCTTGACAATTTGGACAGGCTTCGACTTCCACGCCGCGATCATTTTGGGTTTGAAGATCAACATTGCACTTTGGACATTTCATTCTTGTCAGATGATATTTGAAAAATTTGATTTTTACAACGCCATTCACCGCGCAAAAATCTGGCGGATGACGTCTTCAATCGGCACTTCCTGAATGTCAATGTCGCTCACGGGCAAATCGTCGAGCAACGATTTGCAAACAGAAATCACGCGGTCGCGTTTGACCTTGAAGTTGATTGCGCTCGGCGGTTTGTTCGTCGACTTCGCCGTAGCGATTTAATTGTGCCGGCGAAAATTCGTTCGCCTTTTCGCATTGAATCGTGACGAGTTTGAAATCGGCGAAACGATCCACAATTTCGCTCAATTTGCCGTCGAAGAAAATTTTGCCGTGGTCAATGATGATGACGCGCTCGCAAAGCGCCTGAATGTCGGCCATGTAATGGCTCGTCAGCAGAATCGTCGTCTTCTGTTCGGCATTGTGGCGGCGGATAAAATCGCGGACGGTTTTTTGCGAAGTCACGTCGAGGCCGATGGTCGGCTCGTCGAGAAATAAAACTTTCGGCTGGTGCAGCAGTGACGCGATGAGTTCCATTTTCATCCGTTCGCCGAGCGAAAGTTCGCGGACGCTGACGTTGAGCTTTTCTTTGACGTTGAGCAGTTCGGTCATTTCACCGACGGTCTGCTCGAATCGGTCTTTGGGAATGCCGTAAATTTTTGCGTTCAATTCCAGCGATTCGCGCGCGGGCAAATCCCACCACAATTGATTTTTTTGGCCGAGCACGAGCGCGAACTGGCGGCGATAACCGTCGTCGCGTTCCCACGGCGTGTAGCCGAGAACTTTCGCCGAACCGCTCGTGGGATAAAGCAAACCGGCGAGCATTTTCAAAGTGGTTGTTTTGCCCGCGCCGTTCGGGCCGAGAAATCCGACAAGTTCGCCGGGTTCAATTTTGAAACTGACTTCGTTGACGGCGAGGGTTTGCTCGTATTGTCGGCGGAAAAGTCCTTTGATTGCGCCGGAAAATCCCGGCTGCTTTTTGTAAGTGCGAAACGCCTTGGTGAGATTGCTGACTTCGATGACGGGCATGAATTAGCCGCAAATATAAACACAAAGGGCGCAAAAGCGGAAAATTTATTTTGCGCTTTTGCGAGAATTACCGCATCAACTGCTTTTCCAGATAGTGAACGACCTGGCGGACATTGGCGTCCACTTCCATGCGGTCTTTGACGAGGCGGCAGGCGTGCAGTACTGTGCCGTGATCGCGTCCGCCGTAGGCTTCGCCGATGGTGTTGAGCGAGCTTTCGGTCATCTGGCGCGAAAGATACATGGCGATCTGGCGCGGAAAGGCGATGTTTTCCGGACGGCGCTTGCTGGTCATGTCGGCCAGGCGGATGTCAAAATGTTCCGCAACTTTTTTCTGGATGACTTCGATGCTGATGGAAAAACGGCCTTCCTCATGGAGGATTTCGCGCAACAAACCTTCGATGACTTCGATGCTCAATTTCTTGCCGGTGAGCGAGGCATAGGACGCGACGCGAATGAGCGCGCCTTCAAGGCGGCGGACATTGGTGCGGATGCGGTTGGCCAGAAAATCCAGCACGTCTTCCGGCAGCACTGCGCCCATGGTTTGCGCTTTTTTATTCAGAATGGCGCGGCGCATTTCGATGTCCGGCGGCTGCAAATCCGTGACCAAGCCCCATTCAAAACGGGAGACAAGGCGATGTTCGAGTCCCTGAATTTCGCTGGCGGGACGGTCGCAGGTCAGCACGATTTGTTTGTGCGCCTCATGCAAGGCGTTGAATGTGTGGAAAAATTCCTCCTGAATCCGCTCTTTGCCCGCCAGAAATTGGATGTCGTCAATCAACAGCACGTCCGTCTGGCGATATTTTTTGCGAAACTTGGCGAGCGAGTTGTTTTGGATCGCATCAATGTATTCGTTGGTGAATTTCTCGGACGAAACGATAAGCGACCCGCGCGCCTTTTTTGTTGGCCGCAGACGTGCTGGCCGATGGCATGAAGCAAATGTGTTTTGCCCAGACCAACGCCGCCATAAAGAAAAAGCGGATTGTAAGATTTGCCGGGCGCTTGGGCGACGGCGAGCGCGGCGGCGTAGGCGAAATTGTTGTTGTTGCCGACCACGAATGATTCAAAAGTGTTCTTGGGATTGAAATGCAACTCGCCATGGGAAACACGTTCGTGAGCAGCATCGGCAGTTTTCATTTTGATTGGCATCGTGCCCAAATTTGTGATGGGAACAGTCGAGGCGCTTCCAGATGTCGGCTTAAATTTGACCTGCAACTGGCGGCCCGACGCCGCTGCAAAGGCCTTTTGCAACAGGCCGAGATAATTGTCCTTGAGCCAAACCTCGCAAAATTCATTTGGTGCTTCTAAAACGGCGTGGCCATTGTCAATGGCGCTCGCCCGTAATGGAGCAAACCACATGTTATAAGTATCGGCATTCATGCTGGAGCGAAGATGCTCCTGCGCCGCACTCCAAATTTTTTCAATTGAAAGTTCCATTCAAACCCCTGCAATAAATTCGCTTTTATTCACCTGTCCTCAAAATCAACTTTTTGCGTCCGATCTTTGACGGTTCTATTTTCGCACAAAACAACAACTTAAACAAATCTGTCGTCAACCCCAGTTTGTTCGAAAACAAAAATGACTTTTTCAATAAACCAAACGTCTGACTTGCAATGAGTTACAAAAAAACAATTCAAGCCGCGATTCCTGGTTGCGTTGAAACATTGAAACATCCCGAACAACTCCGACTGGTGTGAATGTTTTTATCAAATGAGTGGGAAATTTCGAGGACAACATATTAACTTTTATTCACGAGTTATTCACACATGCAATTTCGCAGCTAAGCCAAAAAATAATTTCCATTATTCATTTTTCTTTGCAACGCAATTTGGCATGAAACTATAAATTTTGTCAATTTGCACCATTCTGAATCTGGGAGCATTTTATAAGATTTGAGGAACGCTTTCATGTCAAAGCCTCCTATTAAATGTTCCCAAGTGGTCACGGCTAAAAATATACAACTTACTTTTGTACCCACAAGTTAATTCTAAAAACCAGGACGAAAAGCATGCGATCTTGAATAGCCAATCCTTAAAATCGTAAGCGCCCTAATAATAGCGATGCATTAACTTTATCAAAACTAATATGTTAAAACTATATTTGACACAAATAAGAAATTATGATTAACTGTTGACAGATGAAGCGATTGTTAGAGTTGCTTTTTTGATGATCTTTGAATTTATTTAAGCTTTCGATTTGTGTTCTGGTACAGGCACAAGTTGGAGTTCTCCGTAATCCTACGTTGTACTCATTCGAAAATTCCCCGGGTCTCTCGGCCATCCTCTGGCTGCTTGACCCGGTTTTTTTGTTTATGGCTCCGATTTTATCCAAACCAATGCCCCGCGCGTTCGTTGACACTCAAATTTCCCGCTGCTACCGTCTGCGTTCCTAAAAATGGCGACGGACTACAAAAACACACTGAACCTGCCGCGAACCGACTTCGCGATGCGCGCTGACCTCGTCACGCGCGAACCGGAACGTCTTAAGAAATGGGAATCCGCGCAACTTTACGAAAAAATCCAGCAACAGCGCGACAAGGAGAACGCGCCAAAATTCGTCCTGCACGACGGTCCGCCTTTCGCCAATGGCGACGTCCACATCGGCACGGCGCTGAACAAAATTCTCAAGGACATCATCGTCAAATACAAAACGCTTCGTGGATTCAGCGCGCCCTACATTCCCGGCTGGGATTGCCACGGTCTGCCGATTGAATTCAAAGTCTCGCAAGAAATGCGCAAGGCTGGCGACACGAGCGCCGACGCTGCGACGATTCGCAAAGCCTGTGAAGCTTACGCGCGCAAATACATTGATCTCCAGCGCACGCAATTCAAACGCCTCGGCGTCCTCGGCGATTGGGAAAATCCGTATCTCACGTTGAACAAGGAATACGAGGCCGACGAACTGCGCCTGTTTGCGGACATCGTAGCCAAGGGGTTTGTGTATCGCGGCAAGAAGCCGGTTTATTGGAGCATTCCCTGCCGCACCGCGCTCGCTGAAGCCGAGGTTGAATATCACGACCACGTCAGCCAAAGCGTGTTCGTGAAATTTCCCATCGTCGGTCAGCCGAAAACCTTCGTAGTCATCTGGACGACGACGCCATGGACATTACCAGCGAATCTCGCCGTCGCCTTTAATCCAAAATTTGAATACTCATACGTGTCAAGTCGGCGACGAAAATTTATTTGCTTTGCAATTCTCTTCTGCCCGAAGTGGCTGAAAAATGCGGTTGGGCAGAATTACAAAATTGTAAAACCAGCCGGAGAACTCGAACTTCGAGAACTTGAATACCAACATCCGTTCTGCAATCGCAAAGGCAAGTTTACGCATGGCGGATTTTGTCACAAATGATACAGGCACGGGTTTTGTGCATATTGCGCCCGGGCATGGGCTTGGAGACTACGAGCTTGGTCTCATATTTCAGGTTGCCAATTTATTCGCCGGTGGATGATGACGGCTGTTTTGCTTATACAAATGATTTGCCAATTGAACAGCAAATGCCGCAAGAAATGATTGGCAAATCCATTTTGGAAAAGCATGGCAAGAGCGAGGCAAATGAAATTGTGCTTCACGAGTTGCGCGTGCGTCACGCATTGCTCCATCAGGAAAATTATCATCATAGCTATCCACATTGCTGGCGCAGCAAGACGCCCATTATCTTCCGTGCGATGGATCAGTGGTTCATCAAGATTGATCATAAAATCCCTGAATTTATAAATAGAGAGCATCCACAATTTCCAGATCAGCCGGAAAATCCAGCCACGAAAATCTTGGCTGAAAAATTTGGGACTCTTCGGTGGCGAGCAATTGATGCGATTACGACAGAGGTAAACTGGATTCCTGACTGGGGAAAAAATCGAATTTCCGGAGCAGTTGAATCGCGTCCTGACTGGTGCATCAGCCGCCAGCGCACTTGGGGCGTGCCGATTCCCGCTTTCTATGACTCAAAAGGCGAACCAATGCTCGACGCGCAAATCGTTCGCAACGCCGCCGATTTAATCGAGAAACATGGTTCAAACATCTGGTTTGAAAAATCCGCGAGCGAACTTTGGTCACTCGTGAAGCCAAAAGATTGGAACGGCGCAGAAGCAGTTTCCAAATCCAACGACACGCTTGACGTGTGGATTGATTCCGGCTCGTCATCGCGCGCGGTTTTGAAACAGCGAAAAGAACTTCAACACACCGATAAGACAGGCGATAAAGTTTGGCAGGCAGATATTTATCTCGAAGGCTCCGACCAGCATCGTGGCTGGTTTCAATCGTCGCTGCTGCTTTCGCTCGCGGGCAACGGCGCTGCGCCGTTCAAAACCGTGTTGACGCACGGCTTCATGGTGGATGCCGACCGTGAAAAAATTTCCAAAAGCAAGCAGGGCGCTTACGAAAAACCGCAGACCGCCGAAGCCTACGTCAAAAAATACGGCGCGGACGTCGTGCGGCTGTGGGTCGCGTCGCAGGATTACCGCAGCGACATCGTCGTGAGCGAGGAACGCATCAACAAAGTCGGCGAGACCTATCGCGGCATCCGCAATGCGCTGCGCTACCAGCTCTCGAACCTTTACGATTTTGATCCGGCGAAACATTCCGTGCCCGACGAAAAACTGACCGGCTTCGACCGCTGGATTCTCGGCGAATTCGCGAAGCTCGAAGCCGAAGTCCTCGCCGCCTACGACCAATACGAATTCCACGTCGTCTATCAAAAGCTGAGCCAGTTCATCGCCGTGGAACTCTCGTCCGTCTATCACGACGTCATCAAAGACCGGCTTTACACCGACGCCGCGAATTCGCCGCGCCGCCGCTCCACGCAGACCGCGCTGCACCGGCTGGTGAGCGGCCTGTGCCAGATGCTCGCGCCGATCCTGGCCTTCACGGCGGACGAAGCGTGGGAATTTGTGCCGGGAAAAAATGTGAATTCCGTTCACGAAAGCGAATTCAAGCTAAACAATTTTTCAATTCCTGAAAGTGAACGAAAAATTTGGAATGACTGGTTCGCGTTGAGAAATTTTCTTTTTCCTGACATGGAAGAAAAGCGCAAAACAAAGGTCGTTGGAAAAAATCTCGACGCTAAAGTTTTTTTCAAGGGAAATCAATTTTCACTCCCTGAAGCAGCCTTGAGAAAAGAAGATTTGCGGGAACTTTTCAATGTGTCGCAATTGGAAATTCTTCCAATTGAATATAAAGCTCAAACACCTAATTCCGTCCATTTTGTTATTGAAAAGGCCGATGGCCAGAAATGTGAGCGCTGCTGGCATTGGGAAACCGACATCGGCCAGAACGCCGAGCATCCAACTATTTGTGGTCGCTGTGT
This sequence comes from uncultured Verrucomicrobiae bacterium, assembly GCA_963746345.1. Classification (GTDB taxonomy): domain Bacteria; phylum Verrucomicrobiota; class Verrucomicrobiia; order Limisphaerales; family UBA11358; genus UBA11358. The sequence continues at coordinate 415,611 of CAVVAN010000003.1, read as the reverse complement.
CGAAGCGGTGAGTAAATTCAAAGAAGAATGATGCGAGCCCTCAAGATTCTTTCATGGCATTTTTCTCTGCGTAGTATCCCAATAAAGTAGGAATAAAAATCGGGACGGTTAAGGCAACGACTGCAATAACCAGAGACCACGCCGTGTAATTGAAATAATCGCAAAAATGATAAACGCCTATAAGCCATCCGGCATAGAGTGCAGCAAATAGATATGTGAGTAATATTTGTTTAAGATTCAAACGATCTTTTTCAAAAACAGTAAAATTGTTGCCAGCTCGACTGATACGAAGACTTTCTATTGGAATAATTGGAATAAAAAGGACTGTCACCCAAACAGTAGTGATAAATGTTCCGTCTTGGCGGAAGGCTGTTTTACCAATTAAAGTCGAGCCGCAGCCATTAAATCTATAACAATTGCCAACTAATAATGGCTTCTTTTTTTCTTTAGGCTCGCGTTGAGAATTCGACAAGTCATTTGCCATCTCCTGCAATTTGTCCTGATTAAAAACCCTATTTCTTTTTAAGTTGGGCGAAGATTTTATGTCCGAACTGTCTTTCATAAACAAATTGTTATGATTTATTTTTTGAATTTGCGCCTAACAAAATTTTTGTCGAGAAAAAATCACACCGGCTGCTGCTGCGTTCCTGCGCAATCGTGCCGCCTTCGTCCCGCAGGGACAACTGGAAATTAGCCAGACACAAAGTGTCTGGCATGGCCATCAAAAGATAATCCATCCTGAAAGGACGGTGGAAACATTTATCCGAATTCATTTACGCATTCCATCGTCCCTTCGGGACGAATTATCTTTTTCGTCGTAACCAGCTTCGTAGCTGGCTAATTTCCGGCGTCGCTTTGCGACGTCCCACAAATTCATCGGCGATGAATCGGCAGCCGCAGCACTTCCACCATTTTCCGCGCAATCAAATACCGGCGTTCCTCGGTGACACTGCCTTTTCTGTCATCGAAGCGCGACTTGGGCAGCAGATGAATTTTGTCGCAGCGCACCATGGTTTTCCAATCCAGCCCGTCGGCCTCGTCCAAAACTTCCTCGGTGGATTTCGCGCCGCGATTCACCTTGGCCGAGGTGCAAAGCAGGGCGTTGACTTCCTCGATGTCGGGATTCTGGCAGGTTTCGTCATTGGAAATGATGACGGCGGGATGCCGCCGCTCCTTGCTGAACGGAAACATGAAAATGTCCCATTGCTTCATTTATTCGAGGTTTTTCGGCGCGCGAATCACCGAGGATTTGGCGAGACGATTTTCTTCCAGAGTTTCTGCCTTGCTGTAAGCGTTGGCAAAAAATCCAACTGGCCGCATGGGAATCGGCTCGATTTCGGGAACTTCCTGCAAAACAAACCGGCGATGTCCCTTGACGATGTAAACCGTTTCGCCACGACTGGCTTTTTCTGTCAAACGTCCCAAATAGGTTTTGGCGTTGCTCAACGTGAACAGTTGCGACTGCAAATTTACTTTTGTTTTTCTGGAACGGGAACGGCTGGCAATTTTCATAGGCTGAAAATAGGCTACATTCAGTCTGATGTCAAGCATTGTCAGAATTGAATTTCACACCGGCTGCTGCTGCGTGAGGCAGTGCAGCGAGCCGAAGCCCCAGACCAAATCCACGGCGTGAATGCCGACGACGGGACGGTCGCGGAACAGTTCGTCCAAAATGCCGAGCGCGACGCGGTCGTTCGGGTCGTTGAACGTCGGGACGATGACGGCGGCGTTGCAGATGTAAAAATTCGCGTAGCTCGCCGGCAGCCGCACGCCGTCGAAATACAGCGGCGACGGCATCGGCAACTCCACGACTTCGGGCTTCGCTCCATCCTCAAGCCGCAAGTCTTTGATGCGATCCCAATTTTCCGCGAGCGGCTGGTAATTTTCGTCGCGCGGATTTTTTTCGCGCACGAGCACGAGCGTTTTGGCGTTCACGAAACGGCAGATGTCGTCAATGTGGCCGTGCGTATCGTCGCCTTTCGGGCCTTTGGCGAGCCAGAAAATGTTTTTCACGCCGAGATAATTTTTCAACGTCGTCTCGATTTCCTTTTTGCCGAGACCCGGATTGCGGACTTGAATCTTCGGATCGAGATAACATTCCTCGGTGGAAATCAAAGTGCCGCGCCCGTTCAATTCAATGCCGCCGCCTTCAATGACGAACGGCTTGCTGTCGCATTCGGCGTGAAACAATTTTTTACCGAGAAGTTTTGCGGCGGTTTCGGGAACTTTGGTGTCCTTGCGCCAGTTGTCATATTTCGCCCAGCCGTTGAAATGGAAATGGACGATGGCCATTTCAGAATTGTAGCGGCGGTCTGTGACCGCCGAGGTTCGACGCTCATAGAGCGTCGCTACAGATTGTTTTACAAAAATCGGCCCGGTGTCACGCGTCCAGCCGCGATTGGTCGGATGCGTGACGAATTTTATTTTCCGCAAGTCCACGCCGACTGATTTGAAAATTCTTCGCGCAAAATTTTCGTCGGCCTTATGACGCACGATGAGCCGGATATTTTCGGCCGCCGAAATTTTCCGCACCATCTCACCATAAACCCACGGGATGGTTTCAAATTTCCCCGGCCAATCGCTTGCGTTGTGCGGCCAGCCGAGCCACGTCGCCTCGTGCTTTTCCCATTCGGCGGGAAATGAATAGCCGAGTTCGGCGGGCGTGGCGCTGGCAATTTTCTGTTGCGGCATAAACGTGGCAGGAAGGATATTGATTTTTTTTAATTTTGAAATTCGAAACGTGCAGATAAATTTTTTTTATTTTTTTGAACTTTTTTGTGGAAAAAATTCCCTCAATGAGGGATATTATACTGTGATTAAATCCTGATTTCGTCCAAGGGCGAATTCAATAAAATACAGGCGTTGTTGTGTTGAAAATTGTCGTATTGATATTGTTTGCATTTGTTCCGGCGTTGTGTCCAGCGGCGGTAGCGGAAATTACTCCCCACAATATGCCCACAAACTTGGCCGTCGTAACTTTGCAAAAAGGTGCCACGGACTTGGAAATTCAAGAAGCGTTGGACAATCTGCCCGATGCTGGCGGCGAAGTGGTTTTGCCGGCTGGAAAATTTGAAATCAGTGAACCCATTGTTTTGGAGCGCGACAATCAAACATTGCGCGGCGCGGGCGCGAAAACAATTTTATTCCTGGCTGACAATGCCAATTGCCCGGTCATCGTCATGGGCGAGGCATTTAATGTTCCGACGAATACAGTCAAACATTTGCGTGTCAGCGATCTTTTTATTGATGGAAATCGCGCGCATCAGCAACGCGAGCTTTGGCAATTGGAAGGCGAAGGTTCTGAAATCAGGAATAATGGAATCACGGTTCAAGATGTTTGCGACTCGACGATTGAACATGTGACCTGCGCCCGCTGTCGGTCGGGCGGATTGGTCACGACCCTCGGCGTGCGGCGGCTGATGGTGCGGGATTTTACGGCGTTTGACAATGAGTTCGATGGATTGGCTTGCTATCTCACGGAGGATTCCACGTTCGCGAAGCTTTTTTTGCATGACAATATTGGAGCCGGCATTTCACTCGACCTTGCTTTCAATCATAATGTAATTGAGGACGCCATTCTTGCGGCGAATGATCTGGGGATTTTTATGCGTTCCAGCCGGAACAATCAATTCAATCACATTTCCATTCGCGACAGCCACAACTACGGCGTTTTTATGGCGCAAGCCATTGCCGCGCCGCAAACGAAATGCACGAATAATTCCTTCACCAATCTTATCACGGAAAAATGTCGCCGCGCCGCGTTCCGCATCAATGACATTTCCTGCACCAACAATATCATCATCGGCGCACAATTTGACGATCCACACTTGGGACTTTCGCTGGTTCAGCCGGATTTGATGACGGTGAAATAATTTCGGTTTCTTTTTAATTTAGAATTGGCAATTGCGTTCGCGCTTGTATCGTTTGCAGAAGAAGTTTTCAAACGATATGCCCAAAAAAAAGCAGACAAAAATTTCCGGCGGGCCGGTTTCGCAATTCATCCAGCACCATTACCGCCACTTCAACGCCGCGTCACTCGTGGACGCCGCGCGCGGCTACGTCGCGCATCTCGACAACGGCGGCAAAATGATGATCACGCTCGGTGGCGCGATGAGCACGGCGGAACTCGGCCTCTCGCTCGCCGAAATGATCCGCCAGGACAAGGTGCATTTGATCACCTGCACCGGCGCAAATCTTGAGGAAGATGTTTTCAATCTCGTCGCGCATGATTATTACGAGCGCGTGCCGGGCTATCGCTCACTCACGGCGGAGGATGAACAGTCGTTGCTCGACCGACACATGAACCGCGTGACCGACACGTGCATTCCCGAAGGCGAAGCGATGCGTCGCATGGAAAAAGCCATGCTCGAAGTCTGGACCGACGCCGACAAAAAAGGCGAACGCTATTTCCCGCACGAATTTTTCTACAAGGTTTTGTTGAGCGGCAAATACGAAAAATATTATCAAATTGACCCGAAAGATTCATGGATGCTCGCCGCTGCAAAAAAAAATCTGCCCATCGTCGTGCCCGGCTGGGAAGACGCCACGCTCGGCAACATGTATGCCGCCGCCGTCATCCGCGGCGACGTGAAAAACGTCCACACCGTCCGCACCGGCATCGAATACATGACGTGGCTCGCGGAATTTTACACGCGCACGGCCACGAAGAAAAGCACGCTCGGCATGTTCCAGATCGGCGGCGGCATTTCCGGCGATTTCCCGATCTGTGTCGTGCCGATGCTGCATCAGGATTTGCTGCGCACCAGCGTCCCGCTCTGGGGTTACTTCTGCCAGATCAGCGATTCGACCACGAGCTACGGCAGCTATTCCGGCGCCGTGCCGAACGAAAAAATCACCTGGGGCAAACTCGGCGTGAAGACGCCGAAATTTATCATCGAATCGGATGCAACGATTGTCGCGCCGTTGATTTTTGCGCATGTGCTGGGGTGGTGAAATGAAAAGCTATTTAATTTTAATTTTGGTTTCGCTTTTGGCTTTAACTGGTTGCAAGCCGAAGCAAACAAATCTTTCTGGCCAAGTGTTCATCGTTACTCAAGGCGCGGAAAATGTTAAACTTGGAGACGTAGAAATTCTGTTAATTGAAAAATCGCAAGCCACTGACTTTCTGCAAAAGAAACAGCCAACGATTGAAACAGAAATGCAATCTCGGCAACAAGAGCTTGCTGTCGCGAAAAAAGACCTTGAAAAAGCCCAAGCTGATTTTAATTCATTTTTTGCAAATAGACCCTACGAAAAGACACCTGATCAAATAAAAGTATTATCTCAACTGGATGCCAATGAGAAAGAAATCGCGGCTTTAGAACAACGGGCGGATGCCATAAGTGATCAATCTTCAAAAATAGCTAACAACAAAACTACTTATGACAATGACGCAAATTCAGACGCAGCAAGTGCAACAATAACGGCAAACGGCGAAAAGATTGATGTGCTTACTGAAGCGATGCAACCTCTTATCGACGAAGACAAGGCACTCTTGGAACAATTAAATGAAGAGGAAACTAATAAACTTAAAGTAGCTGAATCTGTTGTATCTACCGCTGAATCACGGTCAAACAATTCGCCAACCGCTGAAGACTATTTCAAAGATTTTTCGCCGATAATCATTCAAAAAACACTTACTGATGCCGACGGAAAATTTTACATTTCATATCCTCGAAACAAAGTGTTCTCAATTTTTGCAAGCGCGCAACGCATGGTGTTAAACAAAACAGAAAAATATTATTGGTTAGTTAATGCACCGACGAATGCAGAAAGCGTTCAGATATTTTTAAGCAATAATAATTTAGTTGAAATTGATCCCGACGGTTATTTTGCTTTGAAACCGAAAGCGGCATCTCAAGAATCATCCACGCAGTAACTCAATTTAATCATGGCAGAAGCTTCTTTAGATTGGAAAATTGGATGTCTGCGCACGATTCAAACGATGCCGCCAGCGGCTGCATTTGAAGAAGGTGTTACGCCGCAAGAAACTTTAATTTGGGTTCAAGATTTGGAAAGAGACGGATACATCACTGCAAAATTTCGGATGGGTATCGAAAATGTCCCAAACCTTATTTGGAATGTTCATGTTCTTGAAAAAGGAAAACAATTGATTGCAGATTTCGAGTCTCAAAGAACTGTTTCCGGCATTTGGAAAAAATATCACATGAACATATTGAAATGGGCCATTACAGTTTTGACCAGTATGCTCGTTGGCTATCTTTTAAGAGGTTTGAATTTGAAATAATATGAAACCAAACGATTTTTCAGACGCGCGCGTGCTGGTCACCGGCGGCGCGGGCTTCATTGGCAGCGCGCTCGTCTGGGCGCTGAACCGGCGCGGCTGCGACAACATCGTCGTCTGCGACATCCTCGGCACGAACGAAAAATGGCGCAACCTCACGCCGCTCCGCTTCGCCGATTATGTCGAGGCGGCAGATTTGCTGCCGCGTTTGCAAAGCGGTGCGCTGGGAAAATTTGACTTGGTTCTCCACATGGGCGCGTGCTCGGCCACGACAGAAAAAGACGCGACGTATCTCATCAAAAATAATTATGAGTTCACCAAAGACCTCGCGCATTGGTCGCTCGCGCAAAAAACGCGTTTCGTTTACGCATCGTCCGCCGCGACTTACGGCGACGGTTCGGCGGGAATGGAAGACGACGACACAAACCTCGACAATTTGCGTCCGTTAAACATGTATGGCTACTCGAAGCATCTTTTCGATTTGCACGCGAAGCGCGCCGGAATTTTGAGCAAGATTTGCGGCCTGAAATATTTCAACGTGTTTGGCCCGAACGAGGATCACAAAGGCGATATGCGTTCGCTCGTCCACAAAAGTTTCGCGCAGGTGCAGAAGGAAGGCGTCATCAAATTGTTCAAGAGCTATCGCAAGGATTACAAGGACGGCGAGTCGAAGCGCGATTTTCTTTACGTCAAAGACGCCGTGGCCATGACCTTGCATCTGGCCGCGAACAAAAAAGCCAGCGGACTTTTCAACATCGGTTCCGGCGAAGCGCGGACTTGGATTGCACTGGCGAATTCCGTTTTTGCCGCTTTGAAAAAGAAACCGAAAATTGAATTCATCGAAATGCCGGAAACAATCCGCGACAAGTATCAGTATTTTACACAGGCGGACATTTCGCGTTTGCGCGCGGCGGGTTACAAAGAAAAAATCACTTCGCTCGAAAATGCTGGCGCGGATTATGTCCGCAATTATCTGATGCGGGATAAGCGACTTGATCCGTCGGTTTCATAAAATTTTACCGCAACGTGACTTGCCGTTGAAATCATTTTGCGTTCAAATTGAGACCATGAAATTGTTTTTCAGATTTGTGCTGATTGTGTCCGCCATTTTTCCCCGTCAAATTTTTGCTGACGATTTTGACGCCACGACTGCAACTGTTGGCCGAACCGCAAACGGTCTTGAAACGCCGGTCAACCAACTCGTCACGCCCGCAGGAATTCAAATTGATTTGCCGCACGTCCGGCCAAATGCGCTCGCGTTGAGTCCCGACGGAAAAATTCTTGTCACCGCTGGCCTCACGCACGAACTCATCGTCGTCAATCCGGCGACCGGAAAAATCATCCAGCACGTTCCATTTCCGGCTGGCGGCGCGGCGGAAGAAAAACCCATCGTCGCGGGCATTTTGAATCCCGACGAAAAATCGCAGTTGAGTTTCACCGGCCTGAAATTTTCGCCCGATGGCTCGCGCATTTATCTTTCCAACGTCAACGGCGACGTGAAAGTTTTCGCCGTCGGCAAAACAAATGACATTTCGCCGCTGTCTTCCATCGCATTGCCACACGTAAAGGCGTATGACCGCACAAATGAAATTCCCGCAGGCATTGTCATTTCCGCCGACGGCAAAAAAATTTACGTCGCGGGCAATCTTTCAAATCGTCTGCTGGAATTGGACGCGGCGACCGGAAAAGTTTTGCGCGTTTGGAATGTCGGCGTCGCGCCATTCGATGTCGTGATTTGCAAAAATAAAATTTATGTCAGCAATTGGGGCGGACGGCAGCCGGACACAAACAGTTTGGTTGGCCCGGCAGGGCAAGGAACGAAAGTTCGCGTGGATGAACGCTCCATCGCCAGCGAAGGCTCGGTTTCAATTATCAATCTTGGACCAAGCGCAAATGATTTAGGCAAAAGATTGGATGAAACAGAAATTGTCACCGGCCTTCACGCGTGCGCGCTTGCACTGTCGCCGAACAAAAAATTTCTCGTTTGTGCAAACGCGGGCAGCGACACGTTGAGTGTGATTGACACGCGCACGGACAAAATCGTCGAGACGATTTGCGCGCGGCAAAATCCGGCGGATTTGTTTGGCGCGCAGCCAAACGCGCTGGCGTTCGACAAATCCGGCAAAAAACTTTTCGTTTGCAACGGCACGCAAAATGCCGTCGCGGTTTTTCAATTCAAGCCGGGCGAATCGAAATTGCTCGGCCTGATTCCTGTCGGCTGGTTTCCGGGCGACATTGCGTTTGATGCGAAGCGAAAACAAATTTGCGTTGCCAATATCAAAAGCATTTCTCCAAAAATGGAAAAAGCAAAAAAAGGGTTGGGCAACGGGCTTGGATTTAACACGCGTGAATACAGCGGCTCGCTTTCGCTCGTGCCATTGCCGTCGGAAAAAGAATTGAAACAATTTACGCAAATCGCGTTGGCGGATTTGCGTTATCCGCTTTTGGCGCTGGCAAAACTGCCGTCGCGCGAAAATCAAATTCCGATTCCCGTTCCCGAACGCGTTGGCGAGCCAAGCATTTTCTCGCACGTCATTTACATTATCAAGGAAAATCGCACTTACGATCAAGTTCTCGGCGACGTGACAAATGGAAATGGCGACGCGGACTTGTGCGTTTTCGGCGAGCGCGTCACTCCGAACGAGCACAAAATCGCGCGCGACTTTTGCCTGCTCGACAATACTTATTGCTGCAGCATTTTGAGCGCGGACGGCCATCAATGGGCGGACACGGGCATCGCGACGGATTATGTCGAGCGGGAATTTGCCGGCTGGCCGCGCAGTTATCCGTCGGGCGGTTTTTACATTGGCGGCGCGGATGCGCTGGCTTATTCGCCTGCGGGATTTATTTGGAACGACGCGCTGGCGCACGGAAAAACGGTCGTGGATTTTGGCGAATTCACCAGTTCCGAAGTGCATTGGAAAAATCCGGCGCGCAAAGATAAAATAAATTTTCTGACGGCGTATCGCGATTTCATCGGCGGCTCAAATGAGATTGATTACGCCAGCGAACCGGACATCGAGGCGATGCGGCCGTTCGTCGTCACGAACACGATGGGCTGGGATTTGGACGTGCCGGACATCGCGCGCGCGGCGCAATTCATCAAATCGCTGAAACAATTTGAAGCGGCGGACAATTTTCCAAATCTGACAATCATCTGGCTGCCGAACGACCACACGAGCGGAACGGATTTCGGTTCGCCCACGCCCGAAGCACAGGTCGCCGACAACGATTTGGCGATGGGACAAATTTTTGACGCCGTGAGCCACTCGAAATTTTGGACGAACACGTGCATTTTTGCCGTCGAGGACGATCCGCAAAACGGCTGGGATCACGTCAGCGGTTATCGCACGACGGCTTACGTCGCGAGTGCTTATACAAAACGCGGCGCGGTCGTTCACACGCAATACAATCAAACGAGTTTGCTGCGCACGATGGAATTGATGCTCGGTTTGCCGCCGATGAATCAAATGGATGCGACGGCCACGCCGATGTTCGATTGCTTTACGAACGCGCCGGATTTTTCCGCGTTCAACGCCGTGACCAATCAGGTTCCGCTGGATGAAATGAATCCGAACCCAAAGCAAATTAAAGACGCGCAGCTCCGCAAAGATGCGATTGTCTCCGCAAAACTGCCGCTCGATAAAGAAGACCAGTGCCCCGAAGATTTATTCAACCGCATTTTATGGCGCGCGGCAAAAGGCTCGCAAACGCCTTATCCGATTTGGGCCGCAAAAGTGGTGGATGACGATGATTGAGGAATGACACTGGACAAAAGCGCGCGATTTGCCATTCTGGATTCAACCAAAAATTAGCATGGAATCCGTTCCACCAATTCTTCCGAAAGCGCCGACAGCAGCGAAAATTTCAAAAAAGAACCGCCGCATTTTTATTTTTTTGATCGTCGCGTTCGCGCTGGCAGTGCTGGCGGCGTTTGCAATTTTCAGAAAGCACGATCCTGTCATCATCGTTAAAACTGAAAAAGTCGCGCGCCGAAATATCACGGAAGTCGTCGTCGCCAGCGGCAAAATCCAGCCGGTCAATGAAGTGCACATCAGCCCGGAAGTGAGCGGTGAAATCATCGCGCTTCCAGTCAAGGAAGGCCAGTTTGTCAAAAAAGGCGATTTGATTTTGAAAATCAACCCGGACGTTTATATCGCCGCACTCAATCAGGCGAAGGCGGGTTACGAATCTTCCATCGCGGCAAAAGATTCGGCGACGGCCAGTCTGGAAAAGGCCGACGCGGATTACAAACGCAATCTGGAATTGTTTGATACCAAACTTCTTTCGGAGTCGGATTTCATCGGATTCAAAGTCGCGCGCGATGTGGCCAAGGCGCAACTCGAAAGCGCGATTGATCAGGTTGACGTGGCGAGAGCCTCCGTGGACAGCGCGCAGGATGCGTTGGACAAAACAACGGTTGTGTCGCCTTTGGATGGCACCATCACAAAATTAAATTCGCAACTTGGAGAGCGCGTTTTGGGCACGGTGCAAAATGCCGGCACGGACATCATGACCATTTCCGATTTGAACGAAATGGAGGCGCGGGTGGACATCGGCGAAATGGATGTCGTGATCATCAAGCCCGGCCAAAAAGTGCGGCTCGAAGTGGATTCGTTCAAAGACCAGAAATTTAACGGCGTCGTCACGGACATCGCCAATTCGTCGGAAGGTTTGGATTCAGGTTCTTACGGCAGTGCGTCGTATTCGTCGTCGTCATCGTCTTCCAGTTCGCAAGGCGCGACGCAATTTCAAGTTCGCATTCACGTCACGGAAAAAGAATTTTTTCGTCCGGGCATGTCGGTAACGGCTGAAATTGAAACGCGTTCGACCACAAATGCGCTGGCCGTGCCCATCGCATGCGTCACGACGCGCGTGGTGAAAGATAAATTGAAATTTGCCGATGACGACCCGCCAAAAACAAATTCCATCTCATCCGCTGGAAACACGACGAATGTCGCCAAAGCTGACAAAAAGCCTGGCGAATTGCAGAAGCCGGTCGAAGTGGTTTTTGTCGTAAATGGCGATCATGTCAAAACTGTTCCGGTGAAAATCGGGATCAGCGACGATAATTATTGGGAAATCACCGACGGCTTGCATGAAGGTGATGAAATTGTGAGCGGCAGTTATCGCGCCATCAGCCGCGATTTGGATGACGGCAAAAAGATTCACAAAGGATTTGTCGGCGCGGAAGTCGGAAAACCCCCAGCCGTGAGCCTGATTCGTCTTCAAAAAATTTCGCGCCGTTATCAAATGGGCGCGGAAACTGTTCACGCGCTTGCGCGAAGTCTCGCTCGAAATCCTGCGCGGCGAATACGTCGCCATCATGGGGCCGTCCGGCTCCGGCAAATCCACGCTGATGAACTTGCTCGGCTGCCTCGACACGCCGACTTCCGGCAGTTACGAACTCAATGGCAACTCATGTGAGCGAGATGGACGACAATCAGCTCGCCGAAATTCGCAACCGGGAAATCGGCTTTGTTTTTCAAACGTTCAATCTGCTGCCGCGTTCCGACGCATTGCGGAATGTGGAATTGCCTTTGATTTACGCGGGTGTTTCCGCTGCCGAACGGCGGCAAATTGCATTGGAAACTTTGGCCAGCGTCGGGCTTGGCGACCGCATTCATCACAAGCCGAATGAAATGTCCGGCGGCCAGCGTCAGCGCGTGGCCGTTGCGCGCGCGCTGGCGAACACGCCTTCCATTTTGCTCGCCGACGAACCCACGGGAAATCTGGATTCAAAAACCGGCGCGGAAATTCTCGCGTTGTTTGACGAGCTTTCAAAAAAAGGCCACACGATCATCGTCGTCACGCACGAGGAAGACGTTGCGCGTCACGCGCGGCGCATCATCCGCATTCTCGACGGCTTGATTGCCAGCGACGAAAAAACCGGCGCTTGATTCCATGAATTTTTTTACCGAACTGCGCGAAGGCTTGAGCATTTCGTGGAGCGCCATCCGCGCGAACAAAATGCGTTCCATCCTCACGACGCTGGGCATTGTCATCGGCATCGTCACGGTCACGCTCATGGCCACGGCGATTGAAGGTTTGAACGGCGCGTTTCTGCGCAGCATTTCATTCATCGGCGCGGACGTGCTTTATGTGGACCGCTTTTCCTGGTTTGCCAGTTCGGAAAAAGAATGGATTGAAATGCTCAAGCGTCCGGGAATCAGTCTTGGCCAAATTGACCAACTCGAAAAACAATTGACGCTGGCGAGCGCCATCGCGCCTAGCGCGTCCACTCAATTGCAAATCAAATACGACAAACGCCGCGCGAACGGCGTTGAAATTATCGGAACAACGGATCAATTTCTTGCCACCAGCGGCGTTTCCATCATGGAAGGGCATTTTCTTTCCGAATTGGATTCCGACAACGGGCGGCAGGTTTGCGTCATCGGTTCGCAAGTCGCGACCAATCTTTTTCCGCGCGAATCGGCTTTGGGAAAAAAAATTTCCATCAACCAGCGGCCGTTTGAAGTCGTCGGCGTTTTGGACAAACAGGGAACTTTTTTCGGCAACAGCCTCGACAACGAGGCCATCGTCCCGCTCGCACAATATATTGCCGCGTTTGACCGCAGTCCTGATTTGGAAATCCGGGTCAAGGTGAAAAACCTGGCTGACATTGACAATGCGAAAGAAGAATTGCTTTCGACCATGCGCAGAATTCGCCATCTCGCGCCGGAAGACCCGGACGATTTTTCGGTCAATCAACAAGATCAATTTATCACGCTATTTCATCGCGTCGCCGGAACCATCGCTGTCATCGGCGTTTTCATCACCGGCCTGTCGCTGTTCGTCGGCGGCATTGGCATCATGAACATTATGTTCGTTTCCGTCGCGGAACGGACGCGCGAAATTGGCATTCGCAAAGCCATTGGCGCAAAACGGCGGACGATTCTGCTTCAATTTTTAATCGAGGCCGCGAGCATTTGTTTAATCGGCGGATTGATTGGACTCGGCATCGCATGGCCGCTCACATTGCTTGTGCAAAAAGTTTTGCCGGCGACGATGTCGCCGTTGATTGTCGGAATCTCGCTGCTGGTTTCGCTCGTGACCGGATTGATTTCAGGAATTTTCCCCGCATGGCGCGCGGCGCGGATGAACCCGGTGGATGCTTTGAGAAACGAATGAAATTTCACAAGCCAGTGCTTTTGATCACCGAAATCCGTGAAAGTTTTTTCATGGCCATGGGCGCGATTGCGGCACATAAGCTCCGCTCGGCGCTCACGTTGCTCGGCGTTTTGGTCGGCGTCTTTTCCATCATCGTCGTGATGACGGCGATGCGTGTCATGGAAAACAACATCGAAAGGGAAATCGGACGGCTCGGCAGCCAGACGTTTATGATCCGCAAAACGCCGGGAGTTATTTTTACTCGACCCGAAGGTTATGGCAAAATGTTGCGGCGCAAAAATATTTCCTTGGAGCAAGGTTTGCGTTTTCAGGAAGCGGCGACGTTCGCGCGGAGCGTCGGCTTGCAGGCCAATTTTTGGGCCGGCGAAATTGACACCGCGCACAAAAGAACCGCACCGGATGTCCAGATGTTTGGCGAAACCCCCGGCAGCTTTTTCGCGCGAAACTGGTTTTTGCAAGACGGACGGCTTCTGCTCGACATTGACGTGGACAACGCACGCGACGTTTGCGTGCTCGCCAGCGGCCTCGCCACAAATCTTTTTGATAACGTTTCGCCCGTCGGCGAACGATTGAAAATTGACGGCATTAATTACACCGTCGTCGGCGTGCTCGCGCCCAGCGGCGCTTCCGCAGGCGGCGATCAGGATAATTTTGCGATCATTCCCCTTACCACCGGCCTGAATCGCTACGGGAAAAGCTGGCGCAGTCTGGACATTCTCGTTCAAGCGCCAAACCAGTCGGCTTACAACGATTGCGTTGAGCAGGCAGAAGGAGTTTTACGCGCCATTCGCAAAGTGCCGCCGGGCGATCCGAATGATTTTGAAATTTCCTCAAATGATTCGATGATTGCGCAATTCAAAACGTTCACGCGCGCCGTGCGCGTCGGCGTCGCGGTCGTCAGCTCAATCGCATTGCTCGCTGCTGGCATCGGCATCATGAACATCATGCTTGTCTCGGTCACGGAGCGGACGCGCGAGATCGGCATCCGCCGCGCCATCGGCGCAAAAAAGCGCAACATCATGGTTCAATTCATCATGGAAGCGATTGCCCTGTGCGAAGTCGGCGGAATTGTCGGAGTTGTTCTCGGAATTCTTGGCGGAAATGCAACGGCGTTTTTTTTGAAATTGCCGCCGGTCATTCCCATTGACGGGATTATTCTCGGCCTTGTGGTTTGCTCAATCGTTGGAATCGTTTTTGGAACTTATCCCGCGTGGAAAGCCGCGAACCTCGATCCGATTGAATCGCTGAGATATGAATGAAAATTAAATAATTCCTTCCGTTTTCATTTCACCAGTGTATTTCCATATTTTGCGTAGTAAGGGTTCAGGCGATTCATCATAACAAAGCCGTGTTGAAATAGAAACTGTTTCAACCAGAGCTTCGACAATCCGTTCAAAATCCAAAAACTCAAAATCTGGATAAAAGCCAACTTGAAATTTTTCGCCCTTTTCGGGTAAAAGAGCAACACTTACCCAAATCGTTTCATCTTCCCACACAGTAAGGTTCACTCGCGTAAAGTAGAACGTGGTTATCCAAATTGTGAATCGTTCCAATGAATTACCTTCGTGCTCGCAAATGTCCACTTCTGCATTAAACGAACGCCAGCCGTTTTTCGTTGATTTTATGTAACGGCCAAGACAAATCGCAAAATCTTGGAGAAATTCTGAACGACACAAAGGAATATTCGGCGAGTTGGACATTGTGAACTCCCATTACAATTAGTCCTCCGCGAACAAATATTCCAAATCCGCCGCCGTGAGGCTGCGGGCGAAGCCTTCCTCGCCGAGAACGTCGGCGATGGTTTGCGCTTTGCTCTGTTGCAGTTCCCAGATTTTTTCCTCGACCGTGCCGGGCGCAATGAGGCGGTAGGCGTTCACGGTTTGCGTCTGGCCGATGCGATGCGAACGGTCAATGGCCTGCGCTTCCACCGCCGGATTCCACCACGGATCGTAAAGCACGACGTAGCTGGCGTTCGTCAGGTTCAAGCCCGTTCCCGCCGCGCGCAAGCTCAACAGGAAAACGCCCGCGCCGGTGTCGCCTTGAAATGCGTTGACGACCTGCCTGCCGGTCTTTGGTCTGGCCGGTGAGCATGTGCGTGTGGATGTTGCGCGCCGTGCATTCCTTTTCGAGAATTTGCAGCATCTGGACGAATTGCGAGAAGACCAGAACTTTTTGGCCGTCGGCGATCAGCGGATCGAGCAATTCAAAAAGCGTTTCGGTTTTGCCGCACGCCGTGTCGCTGCCGACGAGCGACGGATGGCAGCAAACCTGGCGCAAGCGCGTGAGCGCGGCGAGGACGTGCATCTTGCGATTTGTTCAGGCCCTGCGTCTCGACGGCCTTCATCACCTGATCGCGGCTGCGGCGCAGTTCGGCCAGATAAAGTTTGCGCTGCTCGTCGCCGAGCGGACAATCGCGGCGCTCCTCGATGCGGTCGGGCAAATCCTTCGCGACATGTTTCTTCAAGCGGCGCAGCAGGAGCGGACGCAATTTCGCGGACAAGCGGCGGCGCGCGATGCGCTGTTCGGACTCGGCATTTTCGCCGCGCGGTTCGTAAGTTTCCAGAAATTGTTCCTGATTGCCGAGATAGCCGGGCTGGATGAAATCCACGATGCTCCACAAATCCAGCAGCCGGTTTTCCAGCGGCGTGCCGGTGAGCGCGATGCTTGTTTTCGCACTTCAACTGCTTGACCGATTGCGTGACCTGCGCGCCGGGATTTTTGATGAACTGCGCCTCGTCCAAAATCACCGCGCGGAAGGCGAATTTGTGCAACTCCTCCAAGTCGCGCCGCAGCAGCGCGTAATTCGTGACGATCAAATCGTGCTGCGGAATCTGTTTGCGCAAATTGTGCCGCGCCGCGCCGCTTTCCAGCACGAGCACTTTCAGGTTCGGCGTGAATTTTTCCGCCTCGCGCCGCCAGTTGTGCAACACCGACGCCGGGACAGATCACGAGCGACGGCTTGGGATTTTTTGTGTTGCTGCTCCTTGCAGCCACGCCAGCCACGTCAGCGTCTGCAGCGTTTTGCCGAGGCCCATGTCGTCGGCGAGAATGCCGCCGAGTTTGATTCGGCACAAGATGCGCGAGAAAATCGAAACCGTCCTTTTGATACGGACGCAATTCCGCCTGCAACATTTTCGGCAGTTCGATGCGGCGGAACGCCTTTGAATTCGCGAGACGCGCTTTGCGCAATTCCTTTGCCTCGGGCGTATCCGCAAAACGCGTGAAACTCGTCCTCGTCCAGATGCGCGACATTTTCCAAGCCGACTTTTTGCGGCACGGCGATGAAACCGTCCACGCCCATGTCGGCCATCGCTTCGTGCGCGCCTTGCACGGCGGCGGTGTCCAGTTCCACCCAGCCGGAATTCGGCAGTTTCACAAAACGTCCGGTCGCGCTCGCGAGCCGTTCCAGATCCGCCTTGGTAAAGTTTCAAGCCTTCCTGCTTCCCATTCGGCGGAAACAGACAAGCCAGTCAATGCCGCTGCCTTTGACGATGAGTTTCGGCTTGAGCTGGCGCGGCGTCAGGAACAGCCGGTGAAACGCGGCGTTGCCGAGAAATTCCGCTTCCGCCGGACGCGACGCCCACGCTTCGGCGAGCGAGCCGAGAAAATTTTCATTCGCGTCGCCGATCCACAAACCGGGTTCGGGCGTGAACCAGTCGAGTTTGCGCAGCCATTGCGTCGCGGGTTCAAGCCGCGGATCGTCGAGGATTTCCGGTTTGTCGTGCGGACGCTTTTTCGCGTCGTTGGCGACCAATTCATGGCCGTTCCAAAACCAGATGCTCTGGTCGCGCTCGCTTTTTGCGAGCAGACGCAGGCGCACCGTGTCGTCGAGCAATTCAAAAACAAATTGCGGCGCGGCCGGGTGCGCGACGCAAAGCTGTTCCCAATCCACGCCGTGATTTGACTGCGTCTTGCGCAAGATGCAGCAGCAGGCGATGGCTCAATTTGCGCACGGGCACGGACGGCTTGTGCGCGAGATATTTCAGCACGCGCGAGGGCGGCGCATTGCGCAGCAGGAAAAAAGCGTTGCCAACGAGCGCGAGCGGCGGCTGATGATTGAAAAATTTCGCGTCGCCGACGGAATGATTTTCGCCGCCGGGCAGATTGAAACGGTGCGTGAACGAAAGTTCCTTGTCGCCGTTTTCCAGATGCGGCGCGAGCGCAATGATCTGGCCGTGAAATTGCAGCGGCTGGCCGTTGTCGGCAAATTCGAGGCGATTCGTGTTGCCCCAGCGCGCGAGCCATTGCAGCAATTCCGCCGTCCGACAAAATCAAAGTGTCCGCGCCGTCGCTGCGGTTGCGGTGCGTGTCGGCGATCCACTGGATGAATTCCCAGTCGTGCGGCGGGAAAAGTTCCTGCTCGTGCGTCGGCGCGGACGACGAGGTCAATCATCTCGCGCAACGTGCGCGCCTTTTCGCCCGTGCGCGGACGCGACAAAAGAAATTGCACGGCGAGACGGTGGCGCGACGGCTCTTCGTCGTCCGGCTTTCGCTTTGCAAACGACGCGCAACGTGGCGCGCGGCGTGTCGAGCAGCGGCATCGCGGGCGGCGAAAGCCAGTTTTCCAATTCCTGAACCAATTTGACTTCCTGCTCGGCTTCCTCGGCTTTGGCAAAACGGTCGAGGCTCGCGTGCGCCTGCAATTCCGGCGGCACGGAACGTTTCGCGCGCAGAAAAAGAAATGCCAGTTCTTCCAATCGCGTTTTGCCGGTTGCGTTCAGCAATTTCGGCCACCAGTTCGTGTCGGGGAAATCTTTGCGCGAGAGCAGAGAGCTTTTCAAAATAATCTTCGAGCAGCAGCCATGAGCGCTGCGAATCGGGACAAGTCGCAAAATTTCGCAAAATCTCCTCGCGTCCGCCGACGGTTTCCTTGGAATCGGAAAGTTCGCGGCGCAGGTCCGCGAATGCGCCATAGGTTTGCGACAGCACCTTGTGGTGCGCGTCGTATTTCGTTCCGCCCGCTCTCGGGCCGTTTTGGTTTCTGATTGCGACTTTCGGCATCTGAAAAGATTTAGACTATTATTTCGTCATAGCGCGCAACGTTGGTCAATCAGAAATGAAAAGAAATTTATGCACAGCCGTCGCAGCGTGATTGACGAGAACGTGGTTTCTGATATAATCCGCGCCTTTTATGAACAGTAATCCGCATGTGGCAGTTGTCGGCGCGACCGGCGCCGTCGGCATCGAAATGATCAAGACGCTGGAAAAAAGAAATTTTCCGGTGGGCAAACTGACTTTGCTCGCCTCGGCGCGTTCGGTCGGCAAGAAATTGAAATTTCGCGGCCAGGAAATCGCGGTCACGGAATTGACCAAGGATTCGTTCGCGGGAATTGACATCGCGCTGTTCAGCGCGGGCGGAAGCATTTCCAAAGAATTTGCGCCGATCGCGGCCAAGGCCGGCTGCGTGGTCGTGGACAATTCCAGCGCGTTCCGCAGGACGATTCTGTGCCGCTCGTGATTCCTGAAATCAACGCCGCTGATGTGAAGAAGCACAAAGGCATCATCGCCAATCCGAATTGCACGACGGCGATCACTTTGATGGCGCTGTATCCGCTGCATCAGGCGTTCGGCGTGAAACGGATTTTTGCGTCGAGCTACCAAGCCGTGTGCGGCACGGGCGCGAAGGCGATTGAAGAATTGAAACGGCAGGTCGGCGAAATCGTTTCCGGCAAACCGGTGACGAAAGAAGTTTATCCGCACCAGATCGCCTTCAACGTGATTCCGCAGGTGGATTCATTTCTGCCGAGCGGCTACACGAAGGAAGAAATGAAGATGGAAAATGAAGGCCGCAAAATCATGCACCATCGCGAATTTTCGCGCGAGCGTGACGTGCGTGCGCGTGCCGGTCTATCGCTCGCATTCCGTCGCCGTGAGCGCGGAATTTGAAAAGCCGGTTACCGTCGAAGCCGCGCGCGCGGTTTTGAAAAAAGCGCCCGGACTCGACCTGGTGGACGAGCCGGAAAATAAAAAATATCCGATGCCGCTGTTCACTTCCGAAAAAGACAATTGCGAAGTCGGCCGCATCCGCATGGACTGCGCGCTGGACAATGGCCTGTGCTTTTGGGTCAGCGGCGACCAATTGCTCAAAGGCGCGGCGCTCAACGCGGTGCAGATCGCGGAAGAGTTGTTGAAGTAAAATTGAACCGCGCGAGGCGCAGAGACGCAGAGTTAAAAATTTGTTTTCTCCGCGCCTCGGCGTCTCTGCGGTGAAAATTTTCAGGGTGTTTTGAGCCGGTAGAAGCTGCTGTTGTTGGACGGCGAGAGCATGACTTGATTCTGCAAGTTGGTGAGATTGAGCGCGGGTGCGTTCGTCACGTCTGCCCACGATGTCAGGTCGGAACTTTGTTGCAGCACAAAATTGGTTGAAGGAATTGTCCAAGAAAGCGCGAGGTTGCCGCTCGAAGGTGTGATGTTCATTTGAGGTGCAGGGGTGGAGTATGAGGTGTAAATTCCCCCGCCATAAATCCCTGCTGCCAATTTTTGACCGTCTGCTGACGAGACAATTCCTTGCCAATCGGTATTTGGTGCACTGTTCTGTGCTATCCAAGTGCTTCCCGAATTGGTCGAGACGTAAATATGAGTGACGCCACCGCTGATTCCATAAGCTACAACTGCCAACCTCACCCCGTCCGCTGACGAGGCAGCAGAACCGAAATTACCATTGATGAAGTGGGGTTGCCAAGTTGCTCCTGAATTAGTTGAGGTATAAATGAACGTTCCTGGGTCAGTTGCAGCAACCAGTTTTGTGCCGTCTGCCGAAGAGGCGACAGATCTCCAATAATTGATCGGGACACTATTTGACATCCAGGTAACTCCTGAATTAGTTGAAGTATAAATGGGGCCGTTAAAAACCGATGCCGCCAATTTAGTTCCATCTGCCGATGAACAGACGGCTGTCCAGTTATTGCTTGGTGCAGTTGTTGCAGTCCAAGTTATACCCGAATCTGCCGAAATATAAATTGGCAGGGCATTTCCAGAGACATCTCCTTCAGGTGCGACCACCAATTTTGTCCCGTCTGCCGAAGAAGCGATGGAATACCAATATTCGTTAGGCGCGTTGGTGCATAAAGTCCAAGCCATTCCAGAATTGGTCGAGATATAAATACCTCCATAAGCAACCGCTGCTGCCAAATTAACGCCGTCAGCCGATGAAGCAACCGACCGCCATTGTTGTAAGCCGGGCACATTGTTCGATGTCCACGTGCCCCCGGAATTGGTTGACGTATAAATCGAGCCAGTAAAAGCTCCTCCCGCAGGTGCTGTAGCCACCAATTTTGTTCCATCTGCGGAAGAGGCGATTGAAGTCCATTCGTGGGCAGGCGCGCTCGTTTGCGTCCAAGTTTGGCCAAACGCAAAGTCAGCCACCAGCAGCGTGGCTACAGCCAACAAAAGAATTTTAACAGCTTTCATGGTTCGTCCTGCCTAATAAACCACCGGACAAAACTTTTTCCAAGCCCAATTTTATTTTACGGATTGCCCGCGTCCTTCGACGGCATCGTGGAGGCGCTGACGGATTTGATCTTCAATTCCTTGGCGATGTCCATCACGCTCACGATCCGATACCATGGCGCGTTCCGGTCGGCGTTGATGGCGAGTTTGAGCTGCGGATTTTTGGCGGCTTCCGACTGCAACCGTGCCTTGAGGTTGTCGAACGGGATCGGCAACCGGTCCATGCCCACGACGACGACGGCGTTGGAGGTGATGCTGACGATGAATGGCACGTCGTTGGTCGTCGCGCCGGGTTTCAGGGCTTGAGAAGATTCCGGCAGTTGCAGTTTCAGCGTGGGCCGCTGCTTGAACGTGGTCGTGACCATCAGAAAAATCAGCAGCACGATGAGCACGTCCACGAGCGCGACGATGATGACTGTCGGCGCGCTGCGGCGTTTGCGGACGAGAAAGCGCATGGTCAGGATTGGTCTTCGGTTTCGTTGCGATATTGCCGCCGGACAAAATCGTCGCACAACGCCTCCATCTCGACGGCGAGCACCTCGACTTTTTTGCTGAAATAACTCCACGCGATGAGCGCCGGAATGGCGATGAGCAAACCGATGAGCGTGGCACGGAGAATCAGCGCGATGCCTTGCGCCAATTTTGCCGCGTCGCTCAAGCCGGACTGCCCGACATCGCCGAACACCGCAATCATGCCGACAATCGTGCCGACCAAGCCGAGCAGCGGCGCGATGCCGACGATGATCTCCAAAACGACCAGACCGCGTTCGAGCCGGACGATTTCATGGCGCGCGGCGGTCTGCAACGAGTCCACGTTGTCGGTCTTCGGCCAGTCGAGCTGGTTGGCCGCGAGCAGCAGCAAACGTCCGAGCGGCGACGGCTTTTGCGCGCACACGCCGCGCAACTGGTCCACGTCGCCGCGCGTCCGGCACGCGGCGAGCGCGGTGGTGATCTCCGGCGGCACGACTTTGTTCCAACGGAGCGCCAGCCCGCGTTCGACGATGAACGCCAATCCGACGACCGAAGTCAGTCCCAACAAAATATAAACAAGTTCGCTCATAAATTTTTAAACTGTAGCACACGCTGTTTAATAATAATAAAACGTGAATGTAATTTCCCGATAATTCGCACCAACCATTCGGCGCATATCGCTCGGCCATGCGGCGAATGGCGCGGGGTCTTCAATGGATTTCTGACAAACGTAGCCAAGCAAATCGCCAACATTGTTTTCCAAAACCTCCATATCGGTGATGCGCCCGTCGTAATTCAAGTGAAATCGCAGCGTTACTTTTCCGGTGCGGTCGCGCGCGAACTGCTGGCTGTCCAACAAATCGTCCCAGTGCTGTTGGATGGCTTCGACGATTGCCTCGTCATACGCTCCAAATGGCGTTTGCTTTGCGTCAAACGAAGGCACGAGCGAATGAGCGAGAACGCCACCGTCCTGTTTCATTTGCACTCCGGGCAGACGATGTGATTGCTGCGCGAGTGCCTGCTTGATGGTGCGCGGACGCGGTGGCTGCGCAGAATTATTTTGCGACGCCAATTCTTCCGGTTTGCCAAAAGTCAAATCACCCGGTTCAAGCGTTTTTGGCTGCGACTCTTCCTGCGATTGTTTCGCCTGTTCCGCTTTAGGCGTCGGTTGAAGTTTTGAAAAATCCGGGCGCGTCACATTTTCGGCTTTGGCGACTTCAATTTGACTGCCGTTGATTTGCGGAACATTGGAGTCGCGGTTCGCGTCGGGATTGGCCGCGCGTGAATTTTGACTGGAATAATATTTCGCATTTTTCGGCGCTTCGGTCGAAGGCTGCTCGACGGTTACAAATTCCAGCGGCTCTTCGGGATTTTGAACCACGGGCGTTGGTTTTATTTTTTCCACATAATGCAACCATTTCGGCCAATGCAACCGTTGCCACAAATGAAATTGTTTGCCCATTTCATAACCGCCCCAGACCAGCAAGTGCACCGCCAGCGACAACGCCAAAGCCAGCTCCAACCGTCTCGATTCAAGACGATTCAAGCGCAAAGAATGGACACCCGCTTCAGCCATGCGAACAAAGTTTGCCGTAGGAATTCATGATGAGCAACTTCTTTGCCGGACAAAAAGTTCATTCTGTATCAAGCACTTATAACTTAAATTGAAGATTGCCTTTTTTGTGAAGTGTGTCAAAGTATTAGGCCAATTACGGCGGGGCGTAGCGTAGCCTGGTAGCGCGCTTGTTTCGGGTACAAGAGGTCGTGAGTTCGAATCTCACCGCCCCGACCATTTGGGGCGAGTGACGAAAATTGTTGTAAAAATAAAAGTAAAAGACGTAAAAAAGGAGCTGTGAATGAAATTCCTGACTTGCTTCTGTTTGACCTTGCTTGGTCTTGCCCTGAATGCTTCCGCGATGGATCGCTGGCTGGCGCTTTCCATGATTGAAAGCGGCGACAACGACTACGCGGTGGGCAACGCCGGCGAAATTTCGCGTTACCAAATCAAACCGGAATTCTGGCCCGGCGGCGATCCAAGCGATGCGCACACGGCGCTGGCCACTGCGCGTCAAATCATGCGCGCGCGCGTTGAAACTTTTGAACACGTCCACAATCGCGCGCCGAACGACTACGAATTTTACATTCTCTGGAACGCGCCGGGACAGGTGGACCATCCACGCACCGCAGTGCGGGAACGCGCCCGGCGTTTTGAAAATTTGATCCAAAGATCGGACTGCACGCAGTATGCCGGACTGGTATTGAACCGCCGCCAGAATTAATTTTCGTTTGACGTTCTCAAAACATCGTGGACGCTTCGCCCACGATGATTGTCCAACTGCGCTCCATTGTTGAACGGCTTGACCCGGAGCAACTTTTTCCAAAGGCGCAGCCGCTCGAAGTTGAACTCGGTTGCGGCGATGCATCCTTTCTCGTCGAATACGCGCGGCGAAATCCCGAAAAAAATTTCATTGGAGTCGAGCGATTGCTCGGACGCATTTCCAAGCTCGACAAAAAAGGCCGTCGCGCCGGGCTGACAAATCTGCGCGGCGTGCGCATCGAGTCATCTTATTTTTTGCAATATCTCCTGCCGCAGAACGCGGCGTCAGCGTTGCACATCTATTTTCCCGATCCGTGGCCGAAGAAGAAACATCGCAGGCATCGTCTCATTAACGAAAGTTTTCCCGCGCTCGCCAGCGCTACGCTCGCGCCCGGCGGAAAAATTTATTTGCGGACGGACGACAAGGATTATTTTTCGCAAATGACGGAAGTCTTTGGCGCGGACAAAAAATTTCAAAAAATTGAAACGCCAATCGAGCTTTCAGAATTGCTGACGGATTTTGAAAAAGATTTTCGGGCGAGTGGGATTTCAACTTTGCGCGCGGCGTTTCAACGCGATTAAACATCAATCACCGGCTTGTCGTCGTCATCGTCTTTTTTTGGCGGCGGCGGACGGCGCTGAATTGTCACGCGCGCGCCGCCGGTCATGATGTTCAACGCGATGGAAACAATGCTGATGATGAGCGCGCCGAGAAAAGCCGCGCCAAAACTGTCCACATGAAAAAACGGTGACATTCCGACCAGATAAAGCAGCAAAGCATTGATGACCAGCGTGAACAAGCCGAGAGTAAAAATCAACAGGGGTAGCGCCAAAAGTAACAAAATCGGACGCACGAATGCGTTGAGGATTCCAAGCACCAGCGAAGTGATAAATGGCGCCAGAAAGCCGTTATCATTGAAATGAATGCCCGGCACGATTTCCACCGCTACCACCACCGCGAGCGTATTGATGAGCCAATTTCCCAAAAAACGCAGAATTTTTTTTTGATTGAACTGCATGACTTTTCAAAAATCAACGAATACAAACTGCCCCACTTCGCCGCGAAAAACAAGCCGCAAACAAATTTCCGCGCGATTTTTGTTGGATTGCGCTCCCGCTTCATTGCAACTTGTTCGCGTTGCCATGAAATCCAGAATTTTTATTTTCGCCGCGCTCTTTGCCGCCGCTTCGTTGCTTCGCGCACAAAGCGTCGTCGCGCCGGGCGCAACGCTGGAAAAACTGGCCGGCGATTTTGCGTTCACCGAAGGCGCGACGTGCGACAAAAATGGAAATCTATTTTTCACCGACCAGCCGAACAATCGCATCATGGAATGGAGCGCGGACGGAAAACTTTCTGAATTTCTCAAGCCCGCCGGTCGCGCGAACGGCATGATGTTTGACGCGAACGGAAATTTGATCGCCTGCGCCGAGGAGAAAAACGAGCTTTGGTCCATCGCGCCGGACAAGACCGTGACCGTGCTCGTCACAAATTTTCAGGGGAAAAATCTCGACGGCCCCAACGATGTCTGGATTGCGCCCGACGGCGGCATGTATTTGACCGACCCGTTTTATCGCCGGAACTGGGCGGACATGGATGTGCTTCATGTTTCAGGCGAGGACGTTTTTTATCTTTCGCCGGACAGAAAGAGCCTTAAGCGTGTCGCCGAGGATTTGAAAAAGCCCAATGGCATCACCGGCACGCCGGACGGAAAAAAACTTTACGTCGCTGATATTCGCGCGGATCAGACCTGGCGCTACGACATTTTGCCGGATGGCTCGCTGACGAACAAAACGCTGGCCGTCGCGAAAGGTTCGGACGGAATGACGATTGATGAAAATGGAGATTTGGTGATGTGCGCGACCGGCCCGAGAAACGGCGTTTCCATTTTCAATCCGTCGGGGAAATTGATCGGCCATATTGACGTGCCGGAGCCTTGGTCGGCCAACGTCTGCTTCGGCGGCAAAGACCGCCGGACGCTTTTCATCACCGCGAGCACGTCGCTTTATTCGATCCGCATGAACGTTAAAGGCGCGAATCCGGCGAAGTGATTTTAATTTCACCGCAGAGGCGCAGAGGCGCGGAGAAAAAATGGTAATCAACTCTGCGTCTCCGCGTCTCTGCGGTTAATACGTTAAACCGTCTGCAAATGGTGGCCGTTCGCAAGTGGTGACCGTCTGTAAAGACCTTGATTTGGTTTGGGTTTGGTTCTACAAAGATGTCGCGCCGACGGCGCTGGTCAAAGGCGCGAATCCGGCGAAATGAACGGACTGGTTGAATTTTTGTCAGAGTTACAATTACTGCCATGAAACCCAAACTCATCTTTTAAGCATCAAGCGCGCATGAATCTACTTCCCCTATTTGCAATTATTGGTGCTTTACTGGCGATATTTTTGAGCACCGTATTTGTGATGGTTTATGATACCGAGAAAGTGAAATTAGACAGTTCAAAGAAGTCATTCTTTAATTTAGCAGCATGGTGTAGTTTTCTTATCCCATTTATCACGGCGATTTTTATTTTGAAATTCGGTTACAATATAAATAGGAATTCTCAAGCTGCCGACATATTTTTGCTTATTACGTCTTGCCTTCAGATTTTTAGCATGGTTTTGGGCATTGTGAGTTTATTCGGAATTTCACGGCACGGTGCACGGCTCATTTTATGGAAAGCTGTAATTGGTATCCTTGCAAGTTGTGGCGTGGGCTTATTTTTAATTTTATGCGCTTTGGCTGGACTTTAATATCTAACACCGAAAACAGTTGAGAAAAGAAAGCAATCCATGAAACCCAAACTCATCCTCTGCCTCGCGCTCGTTTTGAGCGCCGGTTTGTTTGGCTGTTCGACAACAGCGTTCGCCGCCGACACGAATTCACTTCGAGTTATCGCCATACCGTCCAAAATTAGCGTTCGTATCAGAGAACCTTTTAGCCTAGCACTTCGCGTTGAAAATCAGACGAAGACGAATCAAACCGTGCGCGTGATGAATTGTGCTTGGGAAGACGAATGGCAGCCCAGCAATCTCAAAATTCCTTGGGGCTTTCAACAATGTGAAAAAAATTTTGCGGTTACTGTTCAAATTCCTCCCGGCGGCGCATATACGAACGAAGCACCGATGTGTATTTATGACCTGATTCCAAACAAGGAACTTTCGTTTCGCATGGGTTTCACACCGATTGGTAGCAAAGAAACTTATTGGAGTAATGAAGTTAAGCTCAACATCCTTCCACCCAACAAATGAAACTCATCCTCTCGTCCGTTTTGATTTCCGATAACTCACCGGCTTCGCCTCTGATTTCGTGCCGTTCAGCATGTGTTTGAGTTCCTTGATCTGGTCGCGGAGCAGCGCTGGGGAATTCATTTCAACCGCCGCCGCAGTTCCGTCGGATTGCGCGCGCCGTGCCAGACGGCGATCACTTTGATTTCGGAATGCGTTTCGTTGACCACGAAGTAAATCGAGTAAGGCCAGCCGTGAACCCGCGCCTTGCGCCCTTTGCGTCCGGCTTTGGAAAACCGAAGCGGCTGGGAAATAATTGCCGCAATCACTGCATCCGCTTCAAGGGCAAATCGAACGCCGAGTCCTTCGGCCTGACCTTCATACCAAGCCACGGCTTCTCGAAATTCAAACGCCGCTTCGGAATCGTGAATGACCCGAAAGCTCATTTCTTGTATTTGAGCAGCATTTCGTCGCGCAATTCTTCCCAAGGCGTTCCGCGTCCGGGATTTTTCAGCGCGTCTTCCGCGCGACGGTCAAGCTCGGCGATTTGTTCGGGCGTGAGTTCATCGGCAAAGTCATCAACAACTTCGCGAATTTTCTCGAAGGCTTCGTGCTGTTCCTCAAACGGAAGTTTGCGGAATTGTTCTACAACTTCGGTCGCACTCATGGCGGCAATTTACTCCTTTTGATTTGTTAGGCAAGCGGGGTTTTCATGACAGAATGGGAATCATTTCCTCGCCCGTTTCGTTTTCCGATAACTCACCGGCTTCGCTTCGGATTTCGTGCCGTCCAGCATGTGTTTGAGTTCCTTGATCTGGTCGCGGAGCAGCGCGGCTTTTTCAAATTTCAAATCCTCGGCGGCCTTGAGCATTTCGGTTTCGAGTTCCTGGATGGTCGAGGTGATGTCAATGTCCGTGCTGCCTTCGCGCAGGACGGCGTCGGCCTCGCGGCGGTCGGATTCGTAGGTCGCGAGGCTTTCCTCGACGGCGCGGCTGACGCTGCGCGGCGTGATGTTGTGTTCCGTGTTGTAGGCGATTTGCCGTTCGCGACGATATTTGGTGACGGCGAGAAATTTCTGGATGCTTTGCGTCATCACGTCGGCGTAAAGGATCACTTCGCCGTTCAGATGGCGCGCGGCGCGGCCGGCGGTCTGGATCAAACTGGTTTCGCTGCGCAGAAAACCTTCCTTGTCCGCGTCGAGAATCGCGACGAGCGAAACTTCCGGCAAATCCAATCCTTCGCGCAAAAGATTTATTCCCACGAGCACGTCGAATTCGCCTTTGCGGAGTGAACGCAAAATTTCCACGCGCTCGATCGCGTCAATTTCGCTGTGCAAATACTGGACGCGCACGCCGATGTCGCGCAGATAATCCGTGAGTTCCTCCGCCGTGCGTTTCGTCAAGGTTGTGACGAGTGTGCGTTCTTTTTTGTCGGCGCGTTTGCGGACTTCCTCGAGCAGATCGTCAATCTGGCCTTTGAGCGGCTTGAGCGTGATGGTCGGGTCAATGAGTCCGGTCGGGCGCACGACGAGTTCGGCGACGTGGCCCTGCGACCAGCCGAGTTCGCGCGGCGCGGGCGTGGCGCTGACGTAGATCGTCTGGTTTTGCATGGACTGAAATTCCAGAAAATTCAGCGGGCGATTGTCGAGCGCGCTCGGCAGGCGGAATCCGTGCTCGACCAAAACGATCTTGCGCGAGCGGTCGCCTTCATACATCGCGCCGATCTGCGGAACAGTCGCGTGCGATTCGTCAATCACGAGCAGATAATCGTCCGGCAAAAAATCGAAGAGCGTGTTCGGCTGCGAGCCGGGCGGACGGCCGGAAATGTGGCGCGAATAATTTTCGATGCCGGAGCAAACGCCCATTTCCTCCATCATTTCCAGGTCGAATTCCGTGCGCTGCTTGATGCGCTGCGCTTCGAGCAATTTTCCGCTGCGTTCAAAAAGATTGATGCGGTCGCCGAGTTCCTCGCGGATCGTCAAAATCGCGTTGCGCATTTTATTTTCCGTCGTGACGAATTGTTTCGCCGGGAAAACGACAACGCCGTCGAGCAATTCGATTTTGTTTCCGGTCAACGGCTCGAAACGCGTGATGCGTTCGATTTCGTCGCCGAAAAATTCCACGCGTAAGCCGTCTTCGCGACCGGCGGGACGGACTTCGACGGTGTCGCCGCGCACGCGAAAATTTCCGCGCTCGAACGTGATGTCGTTGCGCTCGTATTGCAGCGAGATGAGCCGCGACAAAAATTGTTCGCGTGAAATCGTGCTGCCGACGCGCATCGGAATGATCATCTCCTCGTAATCTTCCTTGCTGCCGATGCCGTAAATGCACGAGACGCTCGCGACGACAATCACGTCACGCCGCGAAAAAAGCGAACTCATGGTCGAGAGGCGAAGGCGCTCGATCTCTTCATTTCGCGAAGAATCTTTTTCGATGAACGTGTCGGTGCGCGGAATGTAGGCTTCGGGCTGGTAATAATCGAAATAGCTGACGAAGTATTCGACGGCGTTGTGCGGAAAAAAACTTTTGAACTCGGCGTAAAGCTGCGCGGCCAAAGTTTTATTGTGTGAAATGACGAGCGTCGGCTTGTCCACGTTCTTGATGACGTTCGCAACCGTGAAAGTTTTTCCCGAACCGGTGACACCGAGCAGCGTCTGATGCTTCGCGCCGGACAAAATGCCGGCGGTCAATTTCTCAATCGCCTGCGGCTGGTCGCCTGCGGGTTCGTAATCGGAGACGAGTTGAAACATGGAAGTTATTTTAACATGACAAGTTTTTTTGTCGCGTCAAATGCCGGACTGAAGCCGTTTTTTTCCACAAAATTGGACAGTGTGCCTCACGGCGAGTCACTATTTTTCGATTCGGACTGGACGTTCAAACTCTGCGATTTTTTTTCGCATTGTTGGCATCAGCCATGCTTTTCTGTCAAAAAGATTTTATGATTTTATGAGTATGTCGAATCCGTTTCAACTTCCGTCCTCTTTGCAGGCCAACATTCAACAACACCGCCGCGAGCGTTTCAAAAAAACGGTTCTGGCCATCGTGGCGGGCATCGCGATGCTGCTGGTCGGGCTGCTGATTGAAGGCTGCGTGAGCGAGCACACGAACGTTGCGACTCCGCCCGGAAACGCTGCCAATCCTTAAGCGCCGAGGCGAAGCGAGCTTCGGTCGCGCGGTCTTGGCCAAATTCTTCTCGACAAATCGGGAAGCGAAATAACGTTTGATATTTATTGAATTTTCCTTATTGAAATTGATTTTAAGAAATAAATAGATTATCTATCCTTGTAGTAATTATGTTTCTTACAATCATAGAAAATATTTTGGGATTCATCATAGAAAGCATATTTTTTGCAATAATCGGCTTTATTCTTTCGCCAGTTGTTTGGCTTTTGTCTTTGCCATTTATTTTAATTATTGCACTTTTTCGACGTGGAAAATACGAAGCTTTAGTCGCTGAAATGATTGGTTCCGTCAATTATTATTGGCGTAGTCTTTGGAGATTAAATTGATTTTCGTTCTTGCCAATTCCCGCATTTCCCTTATTTTCCATTCTGCCTGAACGCCGCGTGTGCGGATGTTCATTGAGGCTGAGAAAAAACAGTTAACCAACAACCTAACCTTTAACCTCCGTTGCCAGTCGCAGCGTCGGTAGTTAGGCAATGGAGTCTTCAAGTTCCGCCATTCGCGGAATCAAAAGTCTCCCGCAGTTCAACACAGTTAAATTATGCTCACAATGGAAGAAGCCATGAAGCAAAGCGCAACGCGCTTTGCCGCAGGGCGAAATCGTCAAAGGCACCGTCATCGAAGTCCGTCCCAAGGAAGTCCTCGTCGACATCGGCTACAAAAGCGAAGGCGTCATCCCCGGCAACGAATTTGTGGACCTCAAGTCCGTCAAAGTCGGCGACGAAATCGATGTGCTCATCGAAAAACTCGAAAACAAGGAAGGCATGGTCGTCCTCTCCCACGAAAAGGCCGAGTTCAAAAAGAACTGGGACAAGATCCTCACCATCTGCAACGAAGGCGGCATCATCAACGGCAAGGTCAAGGCCGTCGTCAAAGGCGGCCTGGTCGTCAACGTCGGCGTCGAGGCGTTTTTGCCGGCGTCGCAGATTGACGTCATCACGCCGAAGAACCTCGCGCAGTTCGTCGGCAACACCTACGAATTCAAGGTCGTCAAAATCAACCAGGAACGCCAGAACATCGTTCTCTCCCGCCGCGAATTGATCGAAGCCGAGCGCAACGAGAAGCGCGCGCAAGCTGCTCGGCGAAATGACGCCGGGCGACATCCGCAAGGGCACGGTCAAGAACATCACCGATTTCGGCGCGTTCATCGACCTCAACGGCATCGACGGCCTGCTCCACATCACCGACATGAGCTGGGGCCGCATCGGCCATCCGTCCGAAATTCTCAAAGTCGGCCAGGAAATCGACGTCGTCGTGCTCGACGTGAACAAGGAAAAAGAACGCGTCAGCCTCGGCCTCAAGCAGAAGCTCGACCAATCCGTGGGACAACATCGAAGCGAAATTTCCCGTCGGCGCGAAGGTCAAGGGCAAGGTCGTCAACCTCGTGCCTTACGGCGCGTTTGTGCAACTCGAACCCGGCGTCGAAGGCCTCGTCCACGTCACCGAACTTTCCTGGACCAAGCGCATCGCCAAACCGAGCGACGTGCTCAAACAGGACCAGGAAATCGAAGCGGTCGTGCTCGGCATCAACCGCGAAGAACAGAAAATTTCCCTCGGCGTCCGCCAGCTCGAATCCAATCCGTGGGACAGCGCGGCGGCGAAATACCCGTCGGCACCAAGGTCAAAGGCAAGGTTCGCAACCTCACCAGCTACGGCGCGTTCGTCGAACTGGAAGAAGGCATTGACGGCATGATCCACGTTTCCGACATGTCCTGGACGCGCAAGATCAATCATCCGAGCGAAGTCATGAAGAAGGGCGACGACGTCGAAGCCACCGTGCTCGAAGTGGACCGTCCGAACCAGCGCATCGCGCTCGGCATGAAACAGCTCGGCATCGATCCGTGGGCGAACATCGAGAAACTCTACAAAGTCGGCGACCTCGTCACCGGCAAGGTCACCAAGCTCGCCAGCTTCGGCGCGTTCGTCGGCTTGCAGCATGACATTGACGGCCTCGTCCACATCTCGCAGATCAGCGAAGAGCGCGTGGAAAAGATCAAGAACGTGCTCAAGGTCGGCCAGGACGTTTCCGCGCGCGTCATCAAGATTGACAAGAGCGAACGCCGCATCGGCCTGTCCATCAAGGCCGCCAGCTACACCGACGAGCAGCTCAAGGAAGAGCAGAAGATTCTCGACGCGCTCAAGCCCGGCGAAGACCTCGTGGCGTTGCAACACGCCTTCGACGCCGCCGACGAAGCGGTCAAAGACGGAATAATTCCGGACGAAATCAAATTCACGAACCGGCGGACTGGAAACAGTCCGCCGGTTTTTATTTTGTAGCGGCGGTCTGTGACCGCCGTCGGAAGTTCGGCGCTCACAGAGCGCCGCTACATTTTATTTCGACAACGACTTGTGCCGGTAATGCAGAATTTTGAATTCCGGCGTGTCTTGGATTTCCTTGGCCAGAACAAATTTATCCTCAAACGGCGGGAAAAATGCGTCGCCATCTTCAATCTCGCGCTTCACCAGCGTCAGATAAAGATCGGAACAACGCGGCAACGCCTGCTCGTAAATCTGCGCGCCGCCGCAGATGAAAATGTCGTTCGGAAATTCCTCGGGATCGAGCCGTGTCCAGCGATTTGAAGATGAAAATCTCCGTCTCCTGTTTTTCGCCCAGCTTGGAGAAATGAAATTGATACGCGCGCTTGAGAATGTTTGCCGCCGCGCCATTCGTGATATTGCCCGAAAATTTCCGGATGTTTCTTGATGAGGCTTTGCGGATGCCGCGTCAGCACAAGATTTTTGCGGTTCGGCAGCGGCTTGCCCAGGCTTTCAAACGTCTTGCGCCCCATCACGACCACGTTGCCCATCGTCGTTTGCTTGAACCACTTGAAATCCTCCGGCAGATGCCACGGGATTTTGTTCCCCGCGCCGATCACCCGGTTCAGCGACATCGCGGCGATGGCTTTGAAATGTTTCATTTTGATTCCAGATGGAATCTTACAGAATCAAAATTAATTGTTCATTCTGTAATTCTGTCTAAAAATCAAACCGCAATCGGCGCCTTGATGGCCGGATGCGGGTCGTAATTCACCAGTTCAAAATCCTCGAACTTGAAATCGTGGATGTTTTTCACCGCCGGATTCAATTTCATCTGCGGCAGCGGACGCGGCTCGCGCGAGAGTTGCAGCTTCGCCTGCTCGACGTGGTTCGCGTAAAGATGCAGGTCGCCGAACGTGTGGACGAAATTCGCCCGGCTTCAGCCCGCACACCTGCGCGACCATCAGCGTGAGCAGCGCGTAGCTGGCGATGTTGAACGGCACGCCGAGAAAAATATCCGCGCTGCGCTGGTAAAGCTGGCAGCTCAATTCGCCCTCGCTCACGTAAAACTGGAACAGCGCATGGCACGGCGGCAACGCCATCGTCCCGATCTCGCCCGGATTCCACGCGCTGACGATGTGCCGCCGGCTGTCGGGATTTTTTTTGATCTGCGCGATCACCTCGTCAATCTGGTTGAGCGCGCGGCCGTCGGCGGTGCGCCAGTCCGTCCATTGCGCGCCATAAACGCGGCCCAGATTTCCGTCCGCGTCCGCCCATTCGTCCCAGATCGTCACGCCGTGTTCGTTGAGCCATTTGACGTTCGTGTCGCCGCGCAAAAACCAGAGCAGTTCGTAGATGATGGATTTGGTGTGGACCTTCTTCGTGGTGAGCAGCGGAAACGAATCGCGCAACGGACAGCGGATTTGCGCGCCGAACACGGAAAACGTGCCGGTGCCCGTGCGGTCGGCCTTGAACTTTCCGTGTTCGAGGACGTGCCGGAGCAAATCGAGGTATTGAATCATCGCGGGAAAAATTTAACCATGAAATTTACGAAAGAAATTTTATTTTCGTATTTGCGCATCAATTACAAGAATTGGATTTTCTAAAGTTGGCCATATTTGGCGGATTTCATTAATTGAATTGCATTTCAACAGCGAAACAAGCAAGCCATCGAGGATCATAGCTCGATTAACACCGCGATAGAAACTATTAGATTGCCAATACTCCGGTTGCCATTTGTCCAACCGTTCAGATGCGATGACCTTTGTAAAACACCAACGAATAATACTGCTTTTGTCCACAACTCTTACCGTGGCCGATCCAATGCTAATCAAAATTCGTTCTCCAGATGACAAATCAACCAATGCAAATCGACCTCGCTTGTATTTCAGCACTCGCTCATCTTGCTTAATTTCGTCCATATGCGATCAAAGATATGGTTTGTTATCGCTAACAGCCCAGTAAAGCTCATAAAGTTTTTTCGCAACTTTTGCAGCCGTGGATTTTCTCACAGTCTTCATGGTATTTTCGACACTGCTCCGCCAAACTTTGCCTCTGTAATCAGTGAGAGGTCCGAATTTAGTTATTTCTTTCTTAATCCACGCCCAATCTTTTCTATATTCTTCTGGAAATTCTTCAGCTTGCAAGTGTCCGAACGAAAAATAAGCAGCCGCAATTCGTTCACGCGCGTCTCCGGGATGAGTGACTAAACATTTGAGCGTGTCGGTTAATTTTTCAAATGCATGGTCATATTTATTATTGCCGAATTTATATTCTCGTTTCACGCTGCGATTTTATTTTGCCATCCAGTTTCCGTCCAGACTTGTTTAGACACGAATTTCACGAATTAACACGAATTCAATTTGTGAAAATTCGTGCAATTCGTGTCAAAAAATCCGTGTTTCATCCGTGTTCAATCCGTGGCTAAAAACATTTTGCCATTCGTGTCATTGAATTTTCCGGCGTTTGCGGCAGACTGTGCGCGCAATGAGAATCCTCGCCCTCGATCACGGCAGCAAGCGCATCGGCGTCGCCGTGAGCGACGAAACCAAAACCATCGCGCAGCCGTTGGAATATATCCTCACCGAGCCGTTCGCGGATTTTCTCGCGCGGCTGAAAAAAATCCTCGGCGAGAAGGAGATTGACCTCATTCTCATCGGCCTGCCGCGCAACATGGACGGCAGTTACGGCCCGGCGGCGCAAAAAGTGGAGACCTTCGTCGGCGTTTTGAAAACCGCCATCACCGTCCCGATAAAATTGTGGGACGAGCGGCTGACGATTCACATGGCGAACAAAATTTTGATCCAAGGCGGCGTGCGCCGTGACAAACGCAAAGAGAAAGTGGACAAAATGGCAGCGGCGATTTTGCTGCAGAGTTATCTGGACGGAATTTAACGACTAAGAAACAAAGACACCAAGTTATGAAGCCACAGAGTCACAGAGCCACAGAGGAAAAATCAATTTTCAATCTCTGCGTCTCTGTGTCTCTGTGGCAAAAAATCTTTTTCTTCGTGTCTTGGTGTCTTGGTGGTTTATGAATCTGAAATTCAAACTCGTCATCGCCTACGACGGCACGGCTTACCAAGGCTGGCAGGTGCAGAAGATCGGCACAGGCGTGCAGGAAAAAATCGAGGCGGCGTTCGGCAAAATGTTTCCGAGCGTGAAGCGCATCCACAGTTCCAGCCGCACGGATACCGGCGTGCACGCGCTCGGCATGGTGGCGCACGTGGAAATTCCGCGCGCGGAATTCAAGATGCCCGCCGCCCGGCTCGCGCTCGCGCTCAACGCCTTTTTGCCGGACGACATCCGCGTGTTGTCGGCGTCGCGCGTGCCGGAAAAATTTCATGCGCGCTTTGATGCGACGGGCAAACAGTATCGTTACTTCGTCTGGAATCATCGCGGCGATGAATCCGCTGCTGCAAAATCGCGCGTGGCATTTTCCGATGAAACTGGATCTGGCTAAAATGCGCGCGGCGGCGAAATTATTCATCGGCAAGCATGATTTCAAATCCTTCGCCGGCACGCGCAGTTACGAGATGGAATCCAACGTGCGCACGTTGACGCGCTGCGACATCAAAAAATCCGGCGCGCAACTGACGTTCATCATCGAAGGCGACGGGTTTCTCTACAAGATGTGCCGCGGCATCGTGGGAACTTTGGTGCAAGTCGGACAGGGAAAAATTCCGCTGGCGAAAGTGGCGGACATTCTGGCGAGCAGCGACCGCCGCGTGGCGGGCATGACCGCGCCGGCGCATGGACTGGTTTTGTGGAAAGTTTTTTATGGACGGCAGGAGGAGAAAGTGGTGTGTGCAAATCGTTCTGTTGAACCGGAAATTCCGCCGAACACGGGCAACGTGGCGCGGTTGTGCGCGGCCACGAAATCCGTTTTGCATTTGATCGAGCCGTTCGGTTTCAAGCTGGATGATTCGCAACTCAAACGCGCCGGCATGGATTACTGGCAGCACGTCGAATGGCATCGCTGGAAAAACTGGAATGCGTTTGCCGAAAAAATTCCGGCTAATGCGCAGCTTTGGTTTGTCGAATCCGGCGGTGGAAAAATTTACAGCGACGTGAAATTTTCGCCGGACGATTATTTGATTTTCGGCCGCGAGACGGCTGGTTTGCCGAAGCAATTATTGGAACAAAATCGCGAGCGCTGGCTGCGGATTCCGATGTTCAACGAGAAATCGCGTTCGCTGAATTTGTCGAACTGCGTCGCGCTGGTTTTGTTCGAGGCGTTGCGGCAGCAGGGTTTTAAGGGCGAGATTCGCTGAATCGTTACATTGTTGCATCGTGAACCGATTTAACGATTGAACGATTTGCGATTTAACGACTAACATTCAAACGCGGGCGATTGGCGCAGTGGTAGCGCAGCTCCTTTACACGGAGACGGTCGGGGGTTCGAATCCCTCATCGCCCACCATTTTCCAAAGTTCCGTCACGCCGCAATTTCATCCGCCGTCCGCGCCATTCAACTGCGTTTCCGGCGAAGGCGCACAGCCAGAGCGCCACTTGCAGCAAATCTTTCACAGGCACGAGCCAGAACGGAGAAATCAATTTACGTTCCGGCGTGAACCGGAGTTGAAGATTTTGCGCGAGGACGATTCGCAAAAGCAAAAAAGCAATCGCCATCAGCGGCGCGCAAAAAGATTTTGTCGCGGCGAGCGAAATAAAAAGCCAGAGCAGCGGCCAGAACGTCGCGTTGGACAAAATACTGAAAAAATAGGGCAGGGGCTGGCAGACGCGAATTGTCCGCGCCCAGCGCAGTTGGTGTTTCCAAACTTTATTCCAATTTGACGGCGCGTCCCAACATTCGACGACGACGGGGCAGAGCGCGATGCTGTGGCCGTTTTTGAAAATGCGATGGCCAAGTTGATAATCGTCCGCCAGACAATTGGTCAGTGATTTGAAGCCGCCGATTTCTTCGAGATTTTTTCGGCGCATCAAAATCGCCGCGCCGAGCGCGAAATCCAGATGCTTCAAGGTTTGCGATTGCAAAACCTGGCTCCAGAAATCGGCGTTGACGGCGACGGCTTCCCATTGCATTGCAAGCGTTGTCGGATTTGCGAGGCGGTAAAAACAATTTACCAGCGCGGTTTTTTCGTCGCGCAGCGGTGCGACAAAATTGGCGAGAAAATCCGGCGGCACGCGAACGTCGGCGTCGCTGATGAGAATCAAATCGTGCTTCGCGAATTTTTCGAGTTGCGCGAGCGTGGAAACTTTTGCGTTCGCACCGAGATTTTCGGCGCAAATGATCAGTTGCGCGTCACTGCTAGGGTTTTTCTGAAGAAGTTCTTGGACAATTTTGCAAACGGGATCGTTTGCGTCCGCAACGCCAAAAAGAATTTGGATTTGGCCGGAATAATTTTGACTGAACCAGCTTTCGAGCGAGGCGGCGGTTGTTTCGTCGCAGCCTTTGAGCGGTTTTAGGATTGAAATGGCGGGCGTGAAATTTGTTTCGGCGATCCGTTTGTGCAGCGGAAATTTTCTTGCGGCAAGCCATTGCCAGAGCAAAAGCGCGAAACTTAAAAACGCGAGCGCGGCAAAAATTAAATTGAGAAAATTCACCGCCGGAAAGGAAACGAAAAATCAGGCGGTTTCGCCAGCGGTTTTGGTTTCGGGATGGTCGTCCAGAACCAGCACGCCGTGCGGCGGCAGGTCGTAGTTGCCGGAAAAGGTGTTGCCGGTGAGAAAATCATGCATGGGTTTGTAAAACTGGATGCGGACGGGCGAATTCTGGTGGTTGAGCAGGAAAAAAACGCGCGTGCCTTCTTTTTCCCTCATGCTGACTTCGACGTTTTCCGGCACTTTGAGCAGCGGATGCAGGCTGCACGTCTGGCGCAGCCATGCGACGAGGTCGTGATAAAAATGCTGGTGGCTCATCGTGCCGATGTAAATGGCCTTGCCGAGGCCGAAGTTGTTCATCGTCATGGCGGGGCGGCCGGCATAAAAATCCTTCGCGATAATCGGCAAGAATCTGGCAGCCCTTTGGCTCGATGATGTCGCACCAGAGTTTGGCCGGGTGCATGTGGCTGGTCGGGAAACGCGCCTTTGAAAGTGAGATGATTTTCCTCGCCGGGCGGCAACGGGATCGAATTCCAAAACTTCCAGCCCGAACAAATCGGTCAGGTCGTTGGGATAGCCGGTGTCGGGCGCGATGCTGTGTTCGTTGACCAGGCCGGTGTTGAACGTGCCGACGAGCGTGCCGCCGTTCTGGACGTAAAGTTTCAGGCGGTCGGCTTCGCCTGCGGCCAGCAGGTGCAGCGACGGCGCGAAGACGATTTTGTATTTGGACAAATCCTCCGTCGGGCGCGCGAAATCCACCTGGATGTTGCGGTCGTGCAGCGCGTTGTAAATGAGCTGGATGTGCTCGCGCAGGTTGAAAAATTTGTTCGGCTGCATCGGCTGTTGCAAAGTCCATTCGTTATCGTGGCTGTAAAGGATGCAGACTTCGGCAACGACTTTGGTGTCCTTGAGCGCGGGCGCGAGCATTTTTAATTCCTCGCCAATCTGGCTGATTTCCTTGAAGACGCGGTTGTTGCCTTCGAGGTGATGCGGCAAAATTGCGCCGTAAAATTTTTCGCTGCCGATGCGCGGCTGCCGCCAACGAAAATAAAGCACGCCGGACGCGCCGCGGGAAATGAGTTGATAAGTGAACAGCCGGATGAAGCCCGGACGCACGAGCGAGTTCACGTCCTGCCAATTCACCTGTCCCGCTTTTTGCTCCATGACCCAGAATCCGCTGTCGCCATCGGGCGTTTGAATGTCCGATTTTTTGAGCGAACGCAGCATGTCAATGTCGCACGCCAGTTCGCGACGATTTGGATTTGATGGCGGCGTTGCTTTCCATGGAAACGAAATCCACGACGCTCGGCCATGTCGAAATGATCGAAGTTCCGCGTGAAGCGCGCGCAAGTTGACGGTGACGGGATGGTCGGGCGAAAGTTCGCGCAAAACATCCGCCTGCATTTTGATGAATTGCACGATGGTGTCGCTGCAAAAACGGTTCCAATCCAGCAGCAGCGCGGGATTGTGCGTGGCGGGCGCGTGCATCGGCATCGGCACTTCATCCCACGATTTGACGATCTGACCCCAGTAACGCAAGCCGAGCAGCTCGTTCAGGCGTTCGACGGTTTTGTATTTGGCTTCGAGCCACAAATGCCATTCCTCGCGCGATGTCTTCGTTGAAGGAAAATTCCGTTTGATGCCCGCCGATGCCGTTGTCAATCTGCCATGCGATGAGTTGCGGATGATCGCCCAGCGCCTCGGCCATCGCCGTGACGATGCGCTTGGAATAATCCCAAAAAACGTCGCTTGCCAGACAAACGGCGCGGCGCGTGCCTTCGTGCTTGGTCAAACCATTTTCATCGAGCGGCAAAATTTCGGGATGCTTTTCGCGCAAGCCAGATTGGCGGCGCGGCGGTCGGCGTGCCGAGAACCACCTTGATGTCCATGCGCGCCCATCACGTCCATGACGCGGCGCAACCAGAGAAAATCGTATTTGCCTTCTTCAGGTTCGCAGATGCCCCAGGAAAATTCGCCGATGCGGACGACGTTGAAGCCGGCTTTGGCCATGAGGATTCGGCGTCGCGTTCCCATGCGGCCTCGGGATTTTCGGCCGTGCCGCCGTAAGGGAAGACCCATTGCTCGGGATAATAATCAACGCCGAAATACATAACTTCGACTGATTGGCTTCAACAGCAGCCTAAAAGTAAACCGCCGCACTTGCAATGCAAAAATGCAAACATAGCGAAAAACTGAATGCGACGGAAATCAGTGTTTGAACAAATTTTCAATTTTGTTTAAGCCGTTGCCTTGAATCAATTTTTCGGCGCCTTTGCCGAGATTGGTGCTGTCGCTGGCAACGGCTTTGACGGTGGCAGTGACGATTTCCTGAAGCACGCGCCGCGTCAAATCAGTCGCCGTAAGGCCGTCGCCGCCTTTGCCTAAATCCGTAAGGTGAATGTCCGGCAGCGTCAGACTCATTTGTCTACCGCCAAGTTCGGTGAGCAGGACGTGGACTTTTGCGCCGGAAATCAAAAGATCGTCCACCTCGATTTTCTTCGATGGTTTGGGTTGGCCGACCGCATTGGTTGAGACCGTCCCGCCGTTCTTGGCGGTGCCATTCACGTTGTCGAGAATCTTGCTCAAATTATTGCCGCCGAGTCCGCCTTCAAAAGTAATTTCCGGCGTTTCGACATGAAGCGAACGCACGACGATTTTATCGGACAAAACCGAAAATGGGTCCACGCCGACGGCAATCGTGCCGACGCTGATGGCATTGGTTGTTTTGTAACCTTCGGGGTTGCCGACGACGAGGCCTTTGACTTTGGCCGAGCCTGTGAGCAGCGACAGTTCCACCGCGTCGAGCGTGACGGAAGTTTTGGTGATTTTCGGCCCGATGGTTTCCACGCCCCTTTTTACGATTGGGTTGAGGAAAAATCCGGCGACAATCGCGACGGCGATTACGAGAACCAGCAGGATGATGACGACGCTCCAGAATATTTTTTTCATAATTGCGTCCGATGACTTGTTGTTTGGTAAAGTGCCTTGTTTTTCAAGCCGCCGCAAGCGATTGAATCAATGTGATCAGATCATTTGCCTGATATGGCTTGGCCAGAAAACTGTCTGCCTTGACGGGCGCATCGTCATAAATACTTTCGTTGACAGTGCCGCTCAATAAAATAATTTTTTGCTGCGGCTGAATCCGCCGACATTCGCGAATCACGTCCAGGCCATTCATCATGCCCATCGCATAATCTGTCACCACGATTGTCGGACGCGGATTGGCTGCTGAAAATTCCGCCAGTGCCGCCTGCGGATCGCGGAATGTGCGGACGTTGAAGCCCGCCGATTGAAGAACCGCCGCCGCCAGTTCCAGCAGCATCGGCTCGTCATCCACCACGAAAATCGTGGGCGGGATGCTTTTCTTTGCAGGCGCATTCATGGCAAAAGCACTGGACATTCAAACAAAGATGAGATTTTTGGCAAGTTGTTTAAGTATAAGTTATCCACAATATAGTAAAAATTTTACATTGCATCCTGCTTATTCTCGCGTAAATTCCTTTTGCGTCGGCCACAAAAGCCTGCTCCAAGGCCAAGGATTTGCGGTTATGAAAACAAAACTAGAATCTGCGCCAGTCAAAAAGAAAACTTCCGCGCGAGTCAAATCAACGGAAAAAAATCTCGCCCCTCTCGAAACGGTCATCCTGGAAAAAACAAAATCGCCCCGCGCAAAAAAAAATCAACTTGAAGAAATAACCGACCCTGCGAAAAGTCTTTTGAAACCGAAGCGCGCAAAATCCGCCGAGCCGAAAACCGAAGTCACCGCCGAAACCCTCGTCCGCCGCACTTACACCCGCAGAAAAAAAACCGAAGTCCCGTCCATTTTGCTCGAAGGCGATGCGCCTGCGACGCCGCCAGCCAGCGGCCCCGGCGAAAAATATTCGCTCGGCGCCACGCCGCCCGCGCAAAATTTTCCGGCGGCGGAATCCGAACTGCCGGAATCCTATGGCACGAAAAAACTTTTTCTCACCGCGCGCGATCCGCACTGGCTTTACGCGCACTGGGATTTGACGCGCGAGCAGCAGTTGAAATTGAACGCGCAGTCATCCGACGGCCATCTGGTTCTGCGAATTTACGCGCACAAAATCGAAGGTCATCCTGCCTACGAAATCCATGTCCATCCCGAATCGCGCCACTGGTTCACGCACGTCGAGCGCGCGGGAAATTCCTACGTCGCCGAACTCGGCTACTATTCCGCGCTTGGCAAATGGACGCGCATTTCCGTTTCCAGCGGCACCGTGACGCCGCCCGACGCAGTTTCTTCCGAGACCGACGCCGACTTCGCCACGATTCCATTTGAATTTCCGTTTGCGAGATTGATGGAAATCATCAAGGCCGCCGTCCGCGACAATCTTCCGCTCGCGCAGGCCATCGAGGAATTGCGCCGCAACGGCCATCCCGATTTGCCGCGCGTCACGACGCCTCGGCGATGCCGCTCCGGCGACATGGACGCCGCAGCAGGAACAGGCGCTCGCAAAAGTCATCAACATTGACAACGTCCGCCGCGTCTGGATGGGTTCGCTCGAAATCACCGAGCTGATCCGCCGCCGGCTCGCGCACGAAATTTCCTCGCTCGGAGTTTCAAGTTTCGGCGTTTCCAGTTTTTCCAGTCCGTTCGGCGGAATGGAAAAAGCAAAAGGCTTCTGGTTCAACGTCAATGCCGAATTGATCATTTACGGCGCGACCGAGCCAGATGCCAAAGTCACGCTTGGGCGGACACGAAATCAAACTGCGTTCCGACGGCACGTTCAGTTTTCGTTTCGCGCTGCCGGACGGAAAATATGATCTGCCCGCCGTCGCCGTTTCCGCCGATGGCGACGACGCGCGCGCGGCGGACTTGAAATTCAGCCGCGAGACGGAATATCTCGGCGATGTCGGCGCGCATCCGCAAGACCCGTCGCTCAAGCCGCCGTTGCCGGAAAATCTGTGACGATTATGGACGCGCCCGAACGCGGAGCCTTGATGCTCGTCCGTTTCATCGCCGTCGCGCTCATCGGCTGGACGCTGGTTGACTTTGCGTTGTATTGGCTCGTCAGCCAGCATAATCACACGCCGATGAAAATTTTTCCCTGCATTATGAAATCAATTCCCGCGCTGCTTGGCATCGTCGTCCTGATCAAAGCCAAAGCCCTCGCGCAATGGGTTTCGGACAAACTGGACTGATTATTTTCAAGGGTCATGCAAGGTTATCTTTCCCTCGTCCTGCACGCGCACCTGCCGTTCGTGCGCCATCCCGAACACGAAAAATTTCTGGAAGAAAGCTGGCTGTTCGAGGCCGTCACCGAAACTTACATTCCGCTCATCCAGATTCTGGAAAACTGGCGGCGCGACGGCATTGACGCACAACTCACGCTTTCGCTTTCGCCGACGCTTTGCACGATGCTGCTGCGATCCGCTGCTGCGCGCGCGTTACGAACGGCACCTGAACAGCCTCATCGAACTGGCCGAAAAAGAAATCCATCGCACGCATTGGGATCGCGCGTTCCGCGAACTCGCGTGGATGTATCACCATAAATTTTCTCTCGCGCGCGAAACGTGGCGCTACTACGAAGGCAATCTCGTCACCGCGTTCAAACAATTTCAGGACGAAGGCCGCATGGAAATCATCACCACCGGCGCGACGCACGGGCTTGCTGCCGCTGCTCGCCAATCATCCGCCGTCCATCCGCGCGCAGATTTTGACCGCGCGCGACCATTATCGCAGTTGTTTCGGGCGCGACCCGCGCGGCATCTGGCTGCCGGAATGCGCCTACGTTGCCGGCGTCGAGGAATTTTTGCAGGAAGCGAACATCCGCTGGTTCATTCTCGACACGCACGGTGTTTTGCACGCGCGCCCGCGTCCGCGCTATGGCACGTTCGCGCCGATTTTCACGCCGAACGGCATCGCCGCGTTCGGGCGCGATTTTGATTCCTCGCGCCAGGTCTGGAGCAAGCACGAAGGTTATCCCGGCGACGCGCGTTACCGCGATTTTTACCGCGACATCGGCTTCGATCTGGATTTCGATTATGTCAAACCGCACCTGCCGTCGCCGCAAAATCGCGGCTTCACCGGCATGAAGTATTACCGCATCACCGGCGGCGCGGGACAAAAGGAAATTTACCAGCGCGACCGTCGCGTTGCAGGCCGCGAGCGAACACGCGCAGCATTTTCTGAATGAACGCGTCGCGCAAATCCAGAAGCTCGCCGGACTCTTGGACCGTCCGCCGCTCATCGTCGCGCCGTATGACGCGGAACTGTTCGGCCATTGGTGGTATGAAGGCCCGGAGTTTCTGGATTTTTTCGCGCGCAAGGCTTTCAACGACCAGAAAGACATTTCGCTCATCACGCCCGGCGAATATCTGCGCCGGCATCCGACGAACCAGGTCGCCACGCCGAGCGCGTCGAGCTGGGGCGAGGAAGGTTACTTGCGCGCGTGGCTGAACGAGACGAACGAATGGATTTATCCGCACCTGCAGGTCGCGCAGGAACGCATGAGCGGACTGGCGAAGAAATTTTCAAAACGCTCCACCGCGTTGCAAAAGCGCGCGTTGAAACAGGCCGCGCGCGAACTGCTGCTGGCGCAGGCGAGCGACTGGCCGTTCATTTTGCGCGCCGGCACGAGTCCCGATTACGCGCGCCGCCGCGTGAAAGACCATCTGCTCCGCTTCATCGCGCTGCACGACCAGTTGACGGCGACGAGCGTGGATGAAAAATGGCTGGCCGAAATCGAGTCGCGCGACAATCTTTTTCCTGACGTGGATTGGAATT
Source organism: uncultured Verrucomicrobiae bacterium (assembly GCA_963746345.1). GTDB lineage: Bacteria > Verrucomicrobiota > Verrucomicrobiia > Limisphaerales > UBA11358 > UBA11358. The sequence goes on along the minus strand of CAVVAN010000003.1, from coordinate 371,035 downwards.
ATTGGAAGTAAAACGTTCAAATAAAATTTTCAGCGCCGATTCCAGGTCTGTATTTCCATTGAGCGACAACTGGACAAATCGTTCAACTCATAGCAGAATGAGACAAGTATGAGCGAAGAATCCATGAATAATTTCACGCCGCGCGCGCAGCAGGTGCTGGCGCTGGCGCGCAAGGAAGCCGACCGCTTCAACCACAATTTCTCGGCACCGAGCATCTGTTGCTCGGCCTGATCAAACTGGGCCAGGGCGTCGCCGTCAATGTCCTGCAGAAGATGGGCCTCGACCTGGAAACCGTCCGCATGGAAGTCGAGAAAGCAGGTCGGCACCGGCCCCGACCAGAAAATGATCGGCAACATTCCCTACACGCCGCGCGTGAAAAAAGTCCTCGCGCTCGCGGCGAAGGAAGCCGAAGACGCTCAATCACACTTACGTCGGCACGGAGCACATTTTGCTCGGCCTGCTGCGCGAAGGCGACGGCGTGGCCGCGCAGGTGCTGAAGAATCTCGACGTGGACATCGAGCAGACCCGCCAGGAAATCTTGAAGGAACTGGACCCGAATTTTGCCGCGCCGAGGAACCGCCAGTCCGGCGGCCGGCCGAAACCGCGCCGGAAACAGCCGCCGGAGAAAAAAGGCGAAGTCAAAACGCCCGCGCTCAAGGCGTTTGGCCGCGACCTGACGGAAATCGCCCGCAAAGGCGACATGGATCCGGTCATCGGCCGCAAGAACGAAATCGAGCGCGTCATCCAGATTCTCTGCCGCCGCACGAAGAACAATCCCGTCCTGCTCGGCGAAGCCGGCGTGGGCAAGACCGCCATCGTCGAAGGTCTGGCGCAGGAAATCGCCAAGGGCAATGTGCCGGAAATTTTGCGCGAACAAGCGCGTCATCACGCTCGACCTGGCGCTGATGGTCGCGGGCACGAAATATCGCGGCCAATTCGAGGAGCGCATCAAGGCGGTCATGGACGAAATCCGCCGCGCGAAAAACATCATTCTGTTCATTGACGAATTGCACACCATCGTCGGCGCCGGTTCGGCGGAAGGCACGATGGACGCCAGCAACATCATCAAGCCGGCGCTTTCGCGCGGCGAGATGCAGTGCGTCGGCGCGACCACGCTCAACGAATATCGCAAATACATCGAGAAGGACGCCGCGCTGGAACGCCGCTTCCAGTCGGTGAAAGTCGAAGCGCCTTCCATCGAGGACGCGATCGAGATTTTCAAGGGCCTGCGCCACAAATACGAGGAGCATCACAAGGCCGAGTTCACCGACGAGGCCGTCGAGGCGGCCGTGAAACTTTCCGACCGTTACATCACCGACCGGTTTTTGCCGGACAAGGCGATTGACGTTATGGACGAGGCCGGTTCGCGCGCGCGCATCGGCACGATGACGCGTCCGCCGGAAGTCAAGGACGCTCGAAGCCGAGATCGAAGAGATCAAAGGCACAAAAGGAACGCGCCATCAAGGACCAGGATTTCGAAGGCGCCGCCGCCATGCGCGACAAGGAAAAACAGGCGAAGGAAAAACTGGAAACCGTTCTGACGCGACTGGCGCACGCAGCCGCGAGGAAAAGCGCGTCGTCGTGGACGAGGAAGACATTTTGCACGTCGTCTCCAAATGGACGGGCGTTCCGCTCAAGCGCATGGGACAGGACGAAATGGCAGCGGCTTGCTCACCGTCGAAGACGAAATGGAAAAAGTCGTCATCGGCCAGCGCGAAGCCGTTTCCGCCATTTGCAAGGCGTTGCGCCGTTCGCGCGCGGATTTGAAAGACCCGAAGCGGCCCGATCGGCACGTTTCTCTTGCTCGGCCCGACCGGCGTCGGCAAAACCTTGCTGGCCAAGACGCTCGCGGAACAGATGTTCGGCGACGCGAAATCGCTCATCCATCTGGACATGAGCGAATACATGGAGAAATTCAACGTCTCGCGCCTCATCGGCTCGCCGCCCGGCTACGTCGGTTACGAGGAAGGCGGCCAGCTCACGGAAAAAGTCCGGCGCAATCCGTATTCCGTGGTGCTGTTCGACGAAATCGAAAAGGCGCATCCGGACGTCTGGAACATGCTGCTGCAGATTCTGGAAGAAGGCAAATTGACCGACAACGTCGGCCGCGTGGTCAATTTCCGCAACACCATCATCCTGATGACCTCGAACGTCGGCTCGGACACGATCAAGCGCCAGTCCACGCTCGGCTTCTCGCCGATCACCGACGAGCACAGCTACGAGAAGATGCGCGAACGGATCTTGGACGAAGCCAAGCGCACGTTCCGCCCGGAATTTTTGAACCGGCTGGACGACGTCATCGTGTTCCGTTCGTTCACCAAGCCGGACCTGATCCAGATTCTGGACCTGGAAGTCGAAAAAGTGCTGGAACGGCTGCGCCACAAGAACATCACAGCTGGCGCTGGACGAAAAGGCGAAGGATTTTCTGGTCGAGAAAGGCTACGACCCGAATTACGGCGCGCGCCCGATGCGCCGCGCGGTGGAGCGTTTCCTCGAAGACCCGCTGGCCGAGGAAATCCTCAAGGGCAGCATTGCAGCGAAGGCGAGCCGATCCAGGTCACGCGCGACGGCGAAAAACTGGTCTTCAACCAGAAAGCCGCGACTGCGGGCGCGGTTGTGGGTTGACACATTTTCGGAGCGCATTAAATTGACTGCATGAATATCGCGTTGCCGCGAAATCTGGAAAGTTACGTCGCCGAACTGGTTCAAACCAGCGGCTACAAAGGTTCGGACGAAGTTGTGCTGGAGGCGTTGAGCGAACATCAAGCGCGTCGTCAGGGCGCGGAAGTGGTGATGACGCCGGAATTGGAACGGCTGCTGGACGAAGGTTTGGAAAATCTGGATCAAGCCAAAACCACGGATGAATTGCGCCGGTCATGATCCGGGCGAGATTCAGTCCCAAAGCCGCGCGCGACTTGGACGAAATTTCCAGCCACATTGCCGCCGACAATCCCGATCCAGGTCACGCGCGACGGCGACAAACTGGTCTTCAACCAGAAAGCCGCGACTGCGGGAGCGGTGGCGAGTTAAATCAATTTTGTGAATACGAGCACATCAAACGGTTTTGAATCGCGTCCACTAGGCAAAATCTGTTTTTTCGAATTATCAGTCGCAGTCAGGGCGCTGAATGAAAAAAAGATTCGTTTGCTCTATCGTTTCTGTGGTAGGAGCTTCGATGAGATTTTTGCTATACGTGCATGGTCACACCCGCGCCTTAAAAATTTTCTGGCGCTGATGGCGCATGGCAATTTTTACAAAATTACTTTCGACAGCAACCGAGCCAACAAGATTCAAAGCGTTACAAATAAGGATTACGAATTTGAGGCTGACCTTGGCGATTTACAGCCGCTTACACAAGTGACACACATCCGGGATGCTGTGAGAGCGGATTTCATGCTTAACGCCCCGAAAATTGCTTTGACCCAATCCTAAAATGGTATTTGAATTGCTTTTGGCATTTAATGAATGACATGAAAGCGATAATTGCAATTATCAGTTTGTGCATTTTTTGCGGACACGGACTGGCTCAAACGAACAATACTTCCCACATCAACGTGTATGACACGATTCCTGTCTCAACAAATTCTGTTGTTAAAAAACCGCAGAAGCAATTGATGATTGATGGAAAAGTGGTAAAGACCGCGCATTTAGAGAAGGTTCAGCCGGACGGTCTTTTAGTATCCTACACAACTACTAACGGCAGTTTTGGTGTGAAGCTTTTTTATTTTGAAAATTTTCCAGAATCGGTTCAGAAGCAATACGGATACGATCCCAAAAAAGCCGCCGATTTTGAGGCCGACCAAAAATTAGGTAATGCGGCAGTCGCGCAGCAAATGATTGAAGATGACAAAACGGGTAAAATAATTGCCGCCGAACGAGAGGTGCAAGAGGCACAGATTGAAGAAGAATATAGGCAGAAAATGTTGCAAGAGCGTGCAGTTGAAGCGCAGGAAGATGCAGCGGCGGCGCAACAGGAGGCAGCAGACGCAGCGATGATTCAGGCCATGTTTCCGCCACCGGCTCCAACCGTCAATGTGGATGTGGAACAGAGAACTACGATTTATTGAAGCAAGCCGATTTCTTCCGCACCGTTGTGCAGCAATTTTCTTGAGTTGAGTTTCGCATTTCCATTTTCGTTCGGAATCTTTACGCTTCTTGCAAATGAAAGGCATCATCCTCGCTGGCGGCGCCGGTTCGCGGCTGTATCCGCTCACGCTCGTCGCGAGCAAACAGCTCCAGCCGGTCTATGACAAGCCGATGGTTTATTATCCGCTCACGACGCTCATCGAGGGCGGCATCCGCGAATTGTGCCTGATCTCCACGCCGCATGATCTGCCGCGCTTCGCGCAACTCCTCGGCGACGGCTCACGTTTCGGCGTGACGCATCGAATACCGCGAGCAGGCCAAGCCCGCCGGAATCGCGCAGGCATTTCTCATCGCCGAAAGTTTCATCGGCAAGGACAACGTGACGCTGATTTTGGGCGACAACATTTTTTACGGCGGCGAATCTTTTCAGCGCGCGTTCTCGGAATTCAAATCCGGCGCAACGATTTTCGGTTATCACGTCAACGACCCGAACGTTACGGCGTCGTGGAATTCGATGCGAACGGCCACGCAATTTCCATCGAGGAAAAACCGAATTCGCCAAAAAGCAATTATGCCGTGCCCGGACTTTACATCTTCGACAATCGAAGTCGTGGACATCGCGAAAAACCTGAAGCCGTCGGCGCGCGGCGAACTGGAAATCACGGCGGTCAACGTCGAGTATCTGCGGCGCGGCAAATTGCGCGTGCAGCGGCTGACGCGCGGGTTCGCGTGGCTGGACGCCGGCACGAGCAGCAGTTTGCACGAGGCGAGCGCATATGTGCAAACGATTGAAAAACGCGCGGGCATCAAAATCGGCTGTCCCGAAGAAGCGGCATTTCGGCAGAGTTTTTTGTCGCTGGCGCAACTCGAAGAACAAATTGTCGGCGAAATGCCCAACTGCGAATATCGTGACTATTTGCAAAATGAAGTCGTGGCCGAGGCGAAACGGTTGAAAAATTGAAACCGCAGATTACGCGGATTAAGGAAATGGAACTTTAAAATTCATCTCATCGTACAAAACATAATCGCATCTAATTCGTGCTGACCTGACTGTCGAATTATGATTTTACTTCTCGGCGCATCAGGTTACATCGGCGAAGCGTTCGCAAAAGAATTGCAACGGCGCAAAACGGATTTTATCCCGCTCGCGCGAAAGCAAATGGATTACACGCGATTCGATTTGCTGCTGGAATTTCTCAAGGCGAAAAAGCCGGCATTTGTCATCAACGCCGCCGGTTACACCGGCAAGCCGAACGTGGACGCCTGCGAACTCGACAAAGCCGGACACGCTGGCCGGCAACACTTTGCTGCCGCAAACCATCGCGCACGCGTGCGCGGCGGCTGGAATTCCGTGGGGACACGTTTCGAGCGGCTGCATTTTTAGCCGGCGCGAAAATTTTTGAAAACGGAAAACTGCGCGTGGAAAAAGATTTGACAAAGCCGGAACTGCGCGCGCTCGTGGGAAAATCGCCGCAGGCCATTCATGGCTTCACGGAAACGGACACGCCGAATTTTTCATTTCGCGATCTGCCGTGCAGTTTTTACAGCGGCAGCAAGGCGCTGGGCGAGGAAGCCATTGCAGACATCGGCCAAAGTTACATCTGGCGGCTGCGGATTCCGTTCGATGAATTTGACAACGCGCGGAATTATCTGAGCAAAGTGCAGCGTTACGCGAAAGTTTATGACAACGTGAATTCCATTTCGCATCGCGCGGATTTTGTGAAGGCGTGTCTGGACTTGTGGGAACTCCGCGCGCCGTTCGGCATTTACAACGTGACCAATCCGGGTTTTGTCACGACGCGGCACGTCGTGGAACAGATCGAAAAATTTCTCAAGCCGAAGCGGAAATTTGAGTTCTGGGCGAGCGACGAGGAATTTTACAAAGTCGCCGCCAAAACCCCGCGCTCAAATTGCGTGATGGACGTTTCCAAACTTCTTGGCGGCTGGCGTGAAAATTCGCGCCGTGGAAGAAGCGCTGGAAGATTCGCTGAAAAACTGGAAGAAAGAAAATTGAAACCAGGATTACGCGGATTTTATTCTCGAAATTTTTTCGCCTTGTTTTAATAATCCGCGTAATCAGCGGTTAAAATTATGAATTTGCTCATCACCGGCGGCGCGGGCTTCATCGGCTCGAATCTGATCCATCACGTCATTGACGATGCGCGAAGTCACGAAGCTCGTCAATCTCGACTGCCTGACTTACGCCGGGCATCTGGCGAATCTGGAAAAAGTTTCCACGCATCCGAAATATATCTTTGAGAAAGTGGATTTGCGCGACAAGGCCGGCACGTTGCGCGTTGTCGAGCAGCACGCCATCACCCACGTCATGCACCTCGCGGCGGAATCGCACGTGGACCGTTCCATCTCCGGGCCGGGCGATTTCATTTCACGACCAACATCACCGGCACTTTTAATCTGCTCGAAGCGTGCCGCGCATTTTGGAGCGGAAAATTTGACGGCAAAAAATTTCATCATGTCTCGACGGACGAAGTTTATGGTTCGCTTGGGCGCGACCGGATTGTTCACCGAGACGACGCCTTACGCGCCGAACTCGCCGTATTCCGCGAGCAAGGCGTCGAGCGATTTGCTCGTGCGCGCGTATCATCACACTTACGGCTTGCCGACGGTCATCACGAATTGCTCGAACAACTACGGCCCGTTTCAATTTCCTGAAAAACTGATTCCCGTCGTCATCCAAAGCGTGCTCGCGCGAAAACCGATTCCTGTTTATGGCGACGGCATGAACGTGCGCGACTGGCTTTACGTGCGCGACCACGCCGAGGCGCTTTGGACAGTTTTGCAACAAGGGAAAACTCGGCGAGACTTATAACATCGGCGGCCACAATGAATGGGCGAACATCCACATCGTGGAATTGATTTGCGACACGATTGACGAATTCGCGCCGCAACTCGGCGGCAATTCGCGCAAACTGATTTCATTCGTCAAAGACCGCGCCGGCCACGACCGCCGTTACGCCATTGACGCGACGAAGATTCAGCGCGAACTTGGCTGGACGCCCGCGCACAAATTTGAGCAAGGCATCCGCGAAACGATTCGCTGGTATCTCGACAATCAAGCGTGGGTGAAAACGGTGACGGCAAAGAAATAACTGAACGGTTTGACCGTTCGCGCTTTCAAATCGTCAGACAACACAATGTCCAAAGTCCGTTCAATTTTATTTTATCTGTTGCTTGCGTTCTCTTTGAGCGCGAGCGCGGCGACCACGAATTCCCTCGTCTGGCACACCGCGACCGACCGCGTGAGCGCCGACGTGCATGGCGAATTGCTCTGGCCGTTGCTCGAAGACATCGCGCACCAGACTGGCTGGCATATTTTTGTCGAACCGGACACGGAACGGAGCGCCTCGACTAAATTCAAAGACCTGCCGTCCGGCGACGCGCTGAAAATGCTGCTCGGCGACCTGAATTTCGCGCTCGTGCCGCAAACCAATGCTCCGTCGTTGCTCTACGTTTTCCGCACGACGATGCAGAACGCGACGAAGCAAGTGCGCGCCGCCAAGAATCCTCGCCGCGTCGCCAACCAGTTGCTCATCCGTGTCAAGCCTGGCACGGACATTGACGCGCTCGCAAAAATGTTCGGCGCAAAAATTGTCGGGCGCATGGACAAACTCGGCGTTTATCTGTTGCAATTTTCCGATGCCGCCGCGACGGACGCCGCGCTCGCCCAATTAAAGAACGACAGTGACGTGCTGGACGTGGACTACAATGATTATCTCGACCCGCCGCCGATGGCACAGCCCATTTCTGCGTCTGACGTGCCTGCTGGTTATAGTCCCGTCGCGCCGATACTGACTCCGCCGACGCCGGGCGATCCTTGCGATCCAATTATCGGTGTGCTTGATACGCCTCAATCTTCTGTCAGCACCAGTCCATCTGTTTTGCCGTCAATTTCAGTGATGACAGATTCCGGTTCCGGCGCGTCACCGCAATCAATCGGAAATCCGGTTGAAGTGTTCGCGCCGAAACAAGTTTCCACCGCCAGCAGCACTGCGTTTCCAACACATGGCACGGCGATGATCCAGACAATTTTGCGGGCGATTTCGCAGGCGTCCGGCGGCAGCAGTTCTGCCAGGATTTTACCCGTTGATGTTTATGGCAGTGGCGAAACAACGACGAGTTGGAACGTCGCGTTGGGCATTCAGGCGGCGGTGGATCATGGCGCGACCATCCTCAACATGAGCCTTGGAGGTTCCACCGACAGCTCGGTTTTGGACAGCGTGATCCAGCAGGCACTGGCCGATGGCATTGTGATTTTTGCAGCGGCGGGGAATACTCCGGTCAACGCCCCGACTTATCCGGCGGCGATTCCGGGCGTCAATGACGTGACGGCATTGAGCGCGCCGGGGCAGCTTGCGCCGTATGCAGATTTTTCGCCGCAAGTTGACATGGCGCTGCCCGGAGCCAGCATCGTTTATGTTGGCAATCAGGCCTATGTCGTCCAAGGAACTTCACCGGCGACGGCTTACGCTTCGGGCGTGGCGGCGGGAACGAAGAGCGTGAACTGTCTGACGTGGAAGGAAATTTTATCGGCAATGCAGGCGAAATTTCCGGTTCCGGGAAAGTAAAAACTTCTCAATCACCGCAGGGTTCAATTCGGCTTTTTGGGCATACAGCCGAGTTTGCCGAACGCCACGACGAACGCGATGAACCCGATGACAAGAAACAACGGCTTGCCAGTGGCCGCCAGAAAAATTCCCGCGCCCAAAATCGCGGCCATGATCAAATAAACCAGAACTGCCAGAGCAAATTTCATCACGGCGAGATTAATGTTTTTTCACTGACACGCAAATCAAAATCTATCGAGCAGCATTTTCTGCGGCTTGAGATTTTGGTTGCGGCATAATATAGATGTGAAAATGTTGACTCGGATTGCCATCATCGGGAACAGCGGTTCTGGAAAGAGCCATCTGACTGGATTACTTTCCACGCTTTATTCTTTGCCGGTGATTCACCTTGACCGGATTTTCTGGATGCCGGGAGGATTTAATGAGAAAAAATCCAAGGGCGAAGCAATTCGTGAAGTGGAACAAAAACGAAAAGAGAATTCATGGATTGTCGAGGGTGTGTTTGGAGAATTGGCGGAATTGTTTTTGCCACGGGCGCAGGTATTGATTTATTTGGACATGGACTGGGCGACCTGCCGGAGCGGCCTCAAATCGCGCGGCTCTGAAAGTTCAAGGCAATTAGATTCGGCAAAAGCGGAAGAAAATTTTGGAAAACTTCTTTTGTGGGCGGAGCAATATTGGACGCGAACCGGCTCGTGCGCCCATGCTGGCCATCTCCGATTATTTTCTGGTTTTACGGGTCTTAAATTCAGATTTACGAATCGCACTGAAGTTGATGAGTTCATCGAACATCGGAAACAAAAATCAAATTTTATTGTTTCCCTTTGACCAAAGCTTTCAACAACCGCCGGATCGGCCAGCGTGGAAACATCGCCGATTTGGTCGGTTTGGTTTTCGGCAATTTTCCGCAGGATGCGGCGCATGATTTTTCCGGAACGCGTCTTCGGCAGGCCGGGCGCGAATTGGATTTTATCCGGCACGGCAATCGCGCCGATTTCTTTGCGGACGTGATGCGCCAGTTCTTTTTTCAATTCGTCGCTTTCGGCATGATGCCGTCCTTCAAAGTCACGAAGGCGTAGAGCGCCTGGCCTTTGATGTCGTGCGGCATGGGCGCGACGGCGGCTTCGGCGACTTTCGCGTGGCTCACGAGCGCGCTCTCGACTTCCGCCGTGCCGATGCGATGGCCGGAAACATTCACGACATCATCCACGCGGCCGAGCAGCCAGTAATCGCCATCGGCATCCACGCGGCAGCCGTCGCCGGTGAAATACATGTTCTTGAACGTCGCAGAAATATGTGTTGATGAAACGTTCATGGTCGCCCCAAGTCGTGCGCATGATTCCCGGCCACGGTTTTTTGATGCACAGTTTTCCGCCTTCGTTCGGCTTGCATTCGCGTGCCGTCGTCGCGCAGAACCACCGGTTCAACGCCAAAAAATGGCCGGCTCGGCGCTGCCGGGTTTCAAGCGTGTGCACGCCGGGCAGGGGAGTGATCAAATGTCCGCCGGTTTCGGTCTGCCACCAAGTATCGGAAATCGGGCAGCGGCCTTTGCCGATGACGTTGTGATACCACATCCACGCTTCGGGATTGATGGGTTCGCCGACCGTGCCGAGCACGCGCAGCGAACTTAAATCATGTTTCGTCCGGCCATTCATCGCCGAGCCGGATGAGCGAACGGATCGCCGTCGGCGCGGTGTAAAAGGAATTCACTTTGAACTTCTCGACGATTTTCCAAAAACGTCCCGGCGTCCGGCCACGTCGGAATGCCTTCAAACATGAGCGTCGTCGCGCCGTTGCAAAGCGGGCCATAAACGACGTAGCTGTGGCCGGTGACCCAGCCGATGTCGGCGGTGCAGAAATAAACGTCGTCGTCGTGGATATCAAAAACGTATTTGTGCGTGAGCGCGCTCCAGAGCAGATAACCGGCGGTGCTGTGAACGACGCCTTTCGGTTTGCCGGTCGAGCCGGATGTGTAAAGGATGAACAGAAAATCCTCGGCGTTCATTTTTTCCGGCGGACAATCGGCGGAAGCCTTTGCCATCAAATCGTGATACCAGACATCGCGTCCGGCGATGATGTTGCACGGCTCGTCGTTGCGTTTGACGACGACGACTTTTTCAATGCTCGGAGTTTTTTTCAACGCTTCGTCGGCGATGGCCTTGAGCGGAATGATTTTTCCGCCGCGCAACGAAACATTTGCGGTGATGAGCAATTTGCAAGTTGAATCATTGATGCGGTCTGATAGGGAATCCGCGCTGAACCCGCCGAACACGACAGAATGAATCGCGCCGATGCGCGCGCAGCCGAGCATGGCGACGGCGGCTTCGGGAATCATCGGCATATAAATCGCCACGCGGTCGCCTTTTTTGACGCCGAGCGATTTCAGCACGTTGGCGAATTTGCAAACGTCCGCGTGCAATTCCCCGTAAGTGATTTTTTTGACTTCATCTTCGCCGTCGCCCTGCCAGATGATGGCGATTTTGTCGCGCGTTTTGGTTTTGAGATGACGGTCCAGGCAATTCACCGTCAGGTTCAATTGGCCGTCTTCAAAAAAAGTGTGCTCGATTTTTCGCGCCGCCGTGTCCCAGGTAAATTTTCCGGCGACGGTCGGTTTCTTGAACCACTCCAGAGTGTTCGCCTGTTCCAGCCAGAATTTTTCCGGCTCGCGAAGCGAGCGTTTGTAAAGCGCGTCGAATTGCGCGCGCATTGATCAGCGCGCGTTTCAAAACTTCCGGCGATGGCGGGAACGTGCGGCCTTCGTGTTGCAGCGATTCGGTCGAAATGGTTTTGTTGCTCATCTGATTCTTGAGATTGCTTTCGCACATTTCCGCAAAAAGAAACTGCCCTGTCAAATTATGAAATCGCCTCGCGCATGGCGGCGAAGAAATCTTTGCCCGTCGCGTCGGAAACCGGCTGCTTGGATTTTTCGTCCGAATGTTCGACGAGTTCTTTCGGCAATTCTTTCAGAAACGGCGACGGATGGCAGGGCAGCAACTGGCCGTATTTTTTCCGCCCGCCGCAATGGCTGAATCGTCAGCGTCAGCATCGCGCGCGTCACGGCGACGTAAAACAACCGCCGCTCCTCGTCCATCGTGCCTTCGACTTTGGAGCGCGAGTGCGGCAGCAAGCCGTCCTCCAGCCCGACGATATAGACGTGCGGAAATTCCAATCCCTTGCAACTGTGCATCGTGATGAGCGTGACGGCGTCGCCGGTGTCTTCCTTTTCTTCCTCGCGGTCGGAATCCAGCGTGATGTTTTCGAGAAAATTTTCCAATCGTTCGGACAATGGCGCATCCGGCGCTGAACTGCCGTCCAGCGTGGCCATCAATTCGCGCAGATTGCGGATGCGGTTTTCGCCAGCTTCGGGATCTTTCTCCGAGCGGCGCAGTTCGGCGAAGTAACCGATTTCGTTCAGAAATTTGTCGGCCCAAACTTGCAAGCGATTCAGCTCGCCGCCGCTGTTGCAAGTTGCCGCGCGCGTTCGTTCCACGAATTCCACGAACGCCTCGATGCTCTCGCGCGTGTTCGCCTGAAACGTCGTCGTCACCAGCGGATTTTTCATCGCGGTGAAGACGGAGCACTTGCGTTCGTGGCTCGCGCCGAGCAGGCGTTCCATCGTCACGTCGCTCAAGCCGCGCGCGGGCACGTTGGCGATGCGCAGCAGGCTGATGTCGTCGTGCGGATTGATGAACATTTTCAGGTAGGCGAGGAAATCCTTGATCTCGCGCCGGTCAAAAAAACTTTGCCCGCCGATCAGATGATAACGCACGCCGGCCTTGCGCAATGCGGTTTCCAGCGGACGCGACTGCTGGTTGGTGCGGAAAAGAATGGCGCAGTCCTGCCACGGCACGCGGTGCGCCAGCCGCGCGAAATTCGATCTGCTCGACGACTTCGCGCGCCTCGTCCTCGTCGTTGTCGTAAGTCTGCAACTGGATTTTCGCGCCCGTGCCGTTGCTGCGACCAAAGTTGTTTGCACGCGGCGGCGGACATTGTTTTTGATGATGGCGTTGGCGGCGTTGAGGATCGTCGTGGTGCTGCGATAATTTTGCTCCAGCTTGACGACTTTGACTTCGGGAAAATGTTTTTCCAGGTCGAGCAGGTTGGCGATTTCCGCGCCGCGCCAGCCGTAAATGCTCTGGTCATCGTCGCCGACCACGCACAGATTCCGATGCTCGCTCGTGAGCGCGTGGACGAGTTGAAACTGCGCGGCGTTGGTGTCCTGATATTCGTCCACCATGACGTAACGATATTTCGCGCGGCAGGCTTCGAGCGCGTCGGGATGCTCGCGGAACAGCCGCAGCGTGAGCAGAATCAAATCGTCAAAATCCACGGCGTTGCAGGCGTGCAGGGCGGATTCGTAACGCTTGGCGATGTGTTCGGCCAGTGCGCGGACGCTTTCGTCGCCGAAAACTGCCGAGTTCTCGCCGCCGTTCTTGAATTTGCTCAACATCGCCAGCACCGCGCCGGGATCGGTCTTTTCGCCTTTCGCGGAAATGTTCGCCAGGATTTTTTTGACCGCGCCAATTGCTCCGATTCGTCGTAGATGACGAAATTTCGCTTGTAGCCGAGCTTCTCGATGTGCTGGCGCAAAATGCGGACGCAGAGCGAATGGAAAGTGCAGATGGTGGGGCGATCTTCTTTATCGACTTTGGACTTTGGACTTTGGACTTTGGACTTCGGCAGCAGTTTGCGTGACGCGCTCCTGCATTTCGCGCGCGGCCTTGTTGGTGAACGTCACGCCGAGAATGTTTCCCGGCGCAATGCCGCGTTGCGACCATGTGCGCGATGCGGAAAGTGATGACGCGCGTCTTGCCCGTGCCCGCGCCGGCCAGGATCAGCACCGGGCCGTTGATGGTCTCGACGGCCTGGCGTTGCTGCGGATTGAGCGTGTTCAGATTCAACATCGGGCGCGGAGTTTAATTTGCGCCGAAACGAACGCAAGCGCACAGGGAAAATTTTAATTGGTTTAATTGGCAAAATCACATTTGCATTTCATCGAAAAAGGAAGATAATTTTCTCATGAGCAGCCGGGAAACCGTTATTGAGCTTGTTGGCAAGTTGCCGGAAAATACTTCGCTGGCGGAAATTGCCCGCGAGATCGAATTGCTTGCGGGCATTCAGGAAGGGCGTCGGCAGGCGCGACGCGGCGAAGGCATTCCCGCCGAGGACGCGCGTAAATTGGTTGACGCATGGGCTTCAAAGTAATTCTCACGCCGCAGTCGCAGGACGATTTGCACGAAATCGTTTCGTTCATCGCGCAGGACAATCCAGAACGCGCCAAATCTTTCGGCCATGAACTTATTGATCACGCGCTGACGCTGGCTTCGCTGCCGGAACGCGGACGCATTGTCCCGGAAATTTCCGAGCCGTTGGTGAGAGAAATTATTCATCGTTCTTATCGCATTATTTATGAAGTTTTTCCCGATTTGGGAAACGTGTTTGTGCTGCGTTTTTGGCACGGCGCGCGGGGCGAACCGGAAATTGAAAATAAAAAATAAGTTGCGCGAACCGTGCATCGCAGCTTAAAGATTCGCACGACAAATGGGCAAAACACTCATCATCGCGGAAAAACCGTCGGTCGCCGGCGACATCTCCAAGGCGCTCGGCAAGTTTGAGAAGACACGACGGACTTCTTCGAAAATGACCAATATGTCATCTCGTCGGCGGTCGGCCATCTGCTTACAATCTGCCGTGCCGGAACAGTTCGAGGTGAAGCGCGGCAAATGGACGTTTGCGAATCTGCCGGTCATCCCGCCGCACTTTGATTTGCTGCCGATCGAAAAGAACGAGGCGCGGCTGAAAGTTCTGGTGAAGCTCATCAAACGCAAGGATGTCGACCGCGCTCATCAATGCCTGCGACGCCGGGCGCGAAGGCGAATTGATTTTCCGCTACATCGTCCAATACGCGAAGGCCAAGCAGCCGATCCAGCGGCTCTGGCTGCAATCCATGACGCCGGCTGCGATCCGCGACGGCTTCGCACATCTGCGCACGGACGGCGAGATGATTCCGCTGGCGGACGCCGCGATGTGCCGCAGCGAGAGCGACTGGCTGGTCGGCATCAACGGCACGCGCGCGATGACGGCGTTCAATTCCAAGACCGGCGGTTTTCATCTGACGACGGTTGGCCGCGTGCAGACGCCGACGCTGGCGATTCTGGTCGAGCGCGAGGAGAAGATTAAAAAATTCGTCCCGCGCGATTATTGGGAAATTCACGGCACATTCGCTGCGCAAGCGGGCGAATATCACGGGCCGCTGGTTCGACGAAAAATTTGCCAAGAAGGACGACGACGAACAGCTCAAGGCGGAACGCGTTTGGGAAGTGGCGAAAGCGGAGGCGATCCGAGACGAAATGCCTGGGCAAACCGGGCATCGTCACGGAGGAAAGCAAGCCGAGCACATCGATGTCGCCGCTGCTCTATGATTTGACGAGTTTGCAGCGCGAGGCGAACGGGCGTTTTGGTTTTTCCGCCAAGAACACTCTGGGACTGGCGCAGGCGCTTTACGAAAAGCACAAAGTGCTGACGTATCCGAGAACCGATTCGCGCGCGTTGCCGGAAGATTATATCGGCACGGTAAAAACACGCTGGCGATGCTTGGCGAGACACAATTACACGGCCGTTCGCGGACAAGATTTTGAAAAGCGGCTGGGTGCATCCGAACAAGCGCATTTTCAACAACGCGAAAATTTCGGATCACTTTGCCATCATTCCGACGCTCGTTGCGCCGAAAGTTTTGAGCGAGCCGGAACAGAAACTTTACGACCTGGTCACGAAACGGTTTCTGGCGATTTTTTATCCGGCGGCGGAATTTCTCGTGACCACGCGCATCACGCGCGTTGAGAGCGAGCCGTTCAAGAGCGAAGGCAAAGTGATGGTACGTCCGGGCTGGCTGGAGGTTTATGGCAAGGAAGCGCAGATCTGACGATGATACGCCGAGCCTGGTCGCCGGTGCAGCCGAACGAAAAGGTCAAGACCAGTGCAGATCGAAGTGCGAAGCAAACGTGACCAAACCGCCGGCGCGCTATTCGGAAGCGACGCTGCTCGGCGCGATGGAAGGCGCGGGCAAATTGATCGAGGACGAGGAATTGCGCGAGGCGATGAGCGGACAAAGGTCTCGGCACGCCCGCGACGCGCGCGACGATCATCGAAGGTTTGATCTGGGAAAAATATGTCGTCCGCAACGGCCGCGAATTGCAGCCGACGGCGAAGGCGTTTTCCCTCATCACGCTGTTGCGCGGATTGGAAATTCCGCAGCTCTGTTCGCCGGAATTGACGGGCGAATGGGAATTCAAGTTGAACCAGATGGCGCGCGGCAAATTGAAGCGCGACGAGTTCATGAAGGAGATCGCCGACGCGACGCGCGACATCGTGGCGAAAGCCAAGAGCCACGAGAGCGACACCGTGCCGGGCGATTTCGGCAAGCTCAAAGTGCCGTGCCCGAAATGCGGCGGCGAGATTCATGGAGAATTACAAAAAATTCCAGTGCCAGAAATGCGATTTCGCTCTGTGGAAAATCGTGGCGAGCCGGCAGTTGGAAATTTCCGAGGTCGAGGAACTCATCAGCAAAGGCACGGTCGGGCCGCTGCAAGGTTTTCGCAGCAAGCAGGGATTTCCGTTCGCGGCGATCATCAAGATGGGCGCGGAGTTCAAGCCGGAATTTGATTTCGGCAACGACAAAAATGCGGACGGCGCGGATTCCGCGCCGATTGATTTCACCGGCAAGGAACCGCTCGGCAAATGCCCGAAATGCGGCGCGCGCGTTTTTGACGGCGGGCATGAATTATATTTGCGAGAACGCGACGGGCGCGGACGAAAACCTGCACGTTCAAGACCGGCAAAATTATTTTGCAACAGACCGATCGAGCCGGCGCAGGTGAAAAAAATGCTGGACGACGGGCAAGACGGATTTGCTCACAAAATTTATTTCCAAGAAAAACAACCGCAAGTTCAAGGCGTTTCTGGTGATCAAAGACGGCGGCACGGCGTTTGAATTCGCGCCGCGCGAAAAAAAGGGCAAAGCGAAGGACGGAACGCCGCGCGAGCCGCTGCCGAAGATTGATTTCACCGGCAAAGAGCCGGTCGGCAAATGCCCGAAGTGCGGCGGGAAAGTTTTTGACACGGAGCAAGGTTATCATTTGCGAAAATTCGCAACGCGACGCCAAAGCCGTGCAAATTCAAGATCGGCAAAACGATTTTGGAACAGCCGATCGAACTCGCGCAGGCGCAAAAAATTCTCGCCGACGGCAAAAGCGATTTGCTGGACAAATTCATTTCCAAGGCCGGCAAGCCGTTTCCGGCGTATCTGGTGATGGACGCGAAGGGCAAAATCACTTTTGATTTTCCGCCGCGTGACGAATAAAAATCTCTGTCAGTGTGAAAAGAAAATTCTGGAAGAGAATTTCTCTCGGATTGGGTTTGATTTTTCTGTTGCTGGTCATTTTGGTCGCGCATCCGGTTTTTTATCTCGTCAAAACAGCTTGGAATGACAGAAACCAAATCGTTCCGACTCCGGCAGGAAAAATCAACGACGCGAGCCGTCTCGACGAAACGAGCGTCGCAAAAATCTGGAAAATTCCGTCGGATGAAAAAGCGGCGGAAGAACAACTGGCCGGACTTCTGCAATTCGCGCGCACGAACCATCTGAAAGTTTCAATCGCAGGCGCGCGTCACAGCATGGGCGGTCATGTGATTTATCCCGACGGCATCGTGATTGACATGCTGCCGTTCAATCATATGGAATTGGACGGGACAAATCTCGTCCTGCACGTTCAAGCTGGCGCGCGCTGGAGCGAAGTGATTCCGTTTTTGAACAAGCGCGGGCTTTCGGTTGAAGTCATGCAGTCCAATGACGATTTTTCCATCGGCGGCTCGTTGAGCGTCAATTGCCACGGCTGGCAGTTCAATCGTCCGCCGATTGATTGCACGGTGCAATCGTTTCGCCTGATGCTGGCCGACGGGACAATCGTAAAATGCAGCCGCGCGCAAAATCAGGAATTATTTTCGCTCGTGCTGGGCGGCTATGGTTTGTTCGGAATCATTCTCGACGTGGATTTGCGTGTCGTGCCGAATGAAAAATTTCAGATTGAAAGGCTTGTCGTTCCGGCGTCTGATTATATCAAAACGCTTGCCAAAAAAACTTCTGGCACAAATGACATCGCAATGGTTTATGGCCGGCTGCGGGTGACGGCCAATGATTTTTTGCAGGAAGGCATCATCAATATTTTTCACCGCCTGCCTTCGACCAATCTTTTGGTGACGCCGCTTGGCCACGCAAAACCCCGGGAACTTCCGCGCGTGATTTTTCGCGGCGGCGTGAACGACGATTATGGCAAGGAGCTTCGTTGGAACGCCGAAAAATATTTTTCTTCCGTTTTGTCCGGCGACATTTTTGAGCGCAACGCCATCCTTTACGAGCCGTCTGACTGGTTTTCAGACCACAGCACGAACAGGACGGATATTTTGGTGGAATGTTTTGTGTCGCCGAAGCAATTTGAGCCGTTCCTTGTAGAGTTGCGGAAAATCATTCCTAAAAATCAAGCCGATATGCTTAATGTCACTGTGCGCGACATCAACCGCGACGATGATTCTTTTTTGCATTACGCGGACAAAGACATGATTTCACTCGTGATGCTTTTCAGCCAGGTGCGCGACACGACGGGCGAGGAGAAAATGTCGAAGTTGACGCAGGAAATTGTCGCCGCTGCGTTGCGGCATGACGGTCGGTATTATTTGCCGTATCGCTTGCACGCGACTTTGGAACAATTCAGGGAAGCATATCCGCAGGCGAAAAAGTTTTTTGAATTGAAACGCAAATACGACCCGGATGAATTGTTTCAGAACGAATTTTATTTGAAGTATGGCAAATGACGCGCCAACGGATAAATGGATTCAAAAGTTCCTCGCGCATCTGGCGATGGATCGCGGGGCGTCGGTTTATACACAACGGAATTACAAGCAGGCTTTGACGGAATTTTCGCGCTGGCATCTTGAAGAAAGAAAGTCATTGCCGGTTTGGGAAAAACTTCAACGCGATGATTTTCGCAGCTTCGTGAGATTTCTTGGCCGGAATAATTTAAGTCGTGCGGCGACACAGCTACGGTTTTCCGCGTTACGGACGTTTTATAAATTTCTCATCCGGCACGGCGCTGCCGAAAGTTCGCCGATAAAAAACCTGTCGCTGCCGAAACTTGAAAAACGGCTGCCGAAATTTTTGACGAAGCAGCAGATGGAGGCGCTGCTCACCGCGCCATTCGAGCTTTTGAAAATCCAGAAAATAAAAAAAGCCGGACGGCCGGTTTCCCAAATCGCGGCGTTGCGCGACGTTGCGGTTCTAGAAACCATTTATTCGTGCGGTCTGCGCGTGAGCGAATTGTGCGGTTTGCGCGTGGACGACGTTGACTGGTCGCAACAAATTGTTCGTGTTCGCGGCAAGGGTAAAAAGGAACGGCTCGTGCCGATTGGCAAACCGGCGTTGATGGCGATCCAGGATTATTGGAACACGTTCAAGCAACCGCCGGGCGGGGCGTCGCCGATTTTCTTTGCGGAGACAAAAAAGCGCGCTCCGCTCGCGCCAGTCCAGATCGCGCGACGGTTGAAACAATTTCTCGCCATCGCCGGACTTGATCCGGGTTTGACGCCGCACAAGTTGCGGCACAGTTACGCGACGCATCTGCTGGACGCGGGCGCGGATTTGCGGAGCGTGCAGGAATTGCTCGGCCACGCGCATCTCGTCACGACGCAGGTTTACACGCACGTCACGACGGAGCGGTTGAAGAAGGCTTACGACGCGGCGCATCCGAGGGCGTAAATTTGAGCGGAAAACGATTTTAATTCCGCCCTGACTTTCGCACGCATGTTAAGTGTGAGTTTAGTTTTAATTTTCTTCGTGCAAACGGATTGAAAAATCTTGCCAATCAGCAATTCGATGGGTTGAATGCTTGACCGCAGTTGGCTGGGTAGCTCAGTCGGTAGAGCAGAGGACTGAAAATCCTTGTGTCGGCGGTTCGATTCCGCCCCCAGCCACCACTCTTTTATGCTTGGGCATCAGAGAGTTAAGTTTTTTGGAGGCGCGAGTTTCAGTGGAAGTTTCAGTAGCCGGACAACTCGGCTACAATCCGGGACGAACCCGGCCACTACTCGCTAACGGAGGCAGATTGAGTTGGTTCATAGTCATAAAATGAAAGATGACATGAAACAACGATACAGCGTATTCCTTCGGCCTTGGGGCGTCTTTTACTACGAAGACCACCAGACCGGCAAACAGGAAACCCTCAAGACCCGCGACAAGGACGAAGCCTATCGTCTTGTCGCGGCCAAAAATGAAACTCAAGACGGGCCAGCATTCAGTCGTCAATTAGCACGGGTGTATTGGAAGGCGGGTGATCCCGCCGGAGCGACACGCAACTGGCAGACGGCAATGGATGAACTGGTGAAGCTCAAGCACGGCAAGAATCAGCAACGCTGGCAGACGGCGATAAAAGACAGCAACTTTGACACGCTGCGCCAACTGCCGATTCTGGAGACACGAGCAGAACACTTTGTTCAGGTGTTGAAACAGGGTTCTGTTTCGACCAACAATTATCTTCGACGACTTCATAATTTCGCCCTAGACATGGACTGGCTGCCGTGGCCGGTCCTGCCTAAACGTCAATGGCCACCCATCCGCTATAAAGAAAAGCGTGCCATCACACGCGAGGAGCATGGATTGATTCTCAGTCGTGAGAACAACCCGGAAATGCGCGCATTCCTATGGTGCTGCTGGCACATCGGCGGTTCGCAAAGCGACATTGCCCATCTGAAGGCAGAAGACGTTGATTGGAAAAAACAGGTGGTAAGTTTTTTTCGCTCCAAGACCGGCACAGCGCAAATCATTCATTTTGGCAAGGGACTGTCCGAAGTGTTGCAGGATTTGCCCGCCCAAGGCGCGTTATTCCCGCGTCTTGCCGTCATGGATGAAAAACATCGCGCCGCATTATTTCAGCGGTGCTGCCGCCGAATGAAAATCGCTGGTATTTCGCTCCATTCCTACCGGTATGCGTGGGCTGAACGGGCAAAGACCGCCGGTTATCCCGAACGTTTTGCTCAAATTGCTTTGGGTCACAATAGCAAGGCCGTCCATCGAGCCTATGCAAAGAAGGCTCACGTTGTCCTGCCGACGTTGGAAGAATACGAACGAAAAATCACACTACTTGCGGCATGATTTGACGAGAATATTGTGGGCGCGGGCGGATCATTTTCCGCTCGCGCCTTTTGTTTGATTTAATCTTCCTAATTTGCGGTTTGAGTTTGCAATCGGGAGGGTTGCCGATGGTCTGTCGAATCTTGTTTCCGGGCATTTTTGTATCGCCAGTATTCTTGAACCGCGTCAGCGGCCTTGCCGTGCCATTTTTCGTCACGCTCCAAATCTTTCAATGTCGCCGTCAAAAAGAATTTCGGAGCGTTGGGCGCTGGATGTCCCAACGGTTTCAATAATCCTTTGGCCACAAGAATGGGAACTTCATGCGCGGAAAAGCCGAGCAACCACGCCGCCTCTTCCGCTGTCAGCCGTTCGGAATGAGTCTTCTGGAATTCAAAAAACGTTCCTTGTCGGGATTCATACGTCATCCTTAAATGCTCATGCCCCGGTTGTGGCCGCGCTTGTTTGAGTGTGAATTCCCCACCGATTGCGTCTGCGAAATTGTTTCCTCATCCGAGACCGCCAGTCGGCAACGCTCCGAAATCGCTGCGACCAGGCGCGCCGGGCGATGCTCGTGAAACTGTCCCCAAATCACCCTTTGCGCCGTGGCGACCTCGTTGCTTGCCATGAATTCCAGCGTGTGTTTCGCATTGGCATTGAAAGCCGCCGCCAGTTCGCGGGGATCATTTCGTTCCAGCAGAATCTCCGCGATGCCGTTGGCCTTGGCGTAAGGCGCGTTGTCGCGGAATCGCTCAATCACCGCGAAGTCATTTTGTTTCTCGCAAAGTAAAATGTTGCTCTGGCCGAGGTTCAACAAAGTTGAACGAACCTGCCAGACGCCAAGCTGCGAAGTGCAGATTTCCCTTTCGGACGACGGCACGACCGTGGCCGGTTTTTCTAACTGCTTTCTCAATTCAGCCAGTGATTCAAATTCATTGGCGATGACGCTGAAAGCCGCGCGATAGCCTTTCATTTCGAAATCGGTGAAACGCCCGGACTCACCGCCCGGCACACTGTATTCTCTGATGTTCACCATCGCCCATCAATCCGCCGTAAGTTTCTCGCTTGATGCCCAAGCGGGCGTCAGACAAAACCGTTTCCGGTTTGTCTGGCGGAACCGCCAGCGAATAAATAGACAGCTTTGATAACCGTTCCAGTTCGCTGATTGGAATGGCCATTTCACCCGACCACAGCCTTGCGGCGTTAATGTCGCCTGCTTGGATACGCGAGAATAGACTGAACTCATGAACACCCAAAGCAGATGCGCTTTTGCTGATTGTCAGAGCATCTGACTCCGACACGTCATCTTTTATTTGCATAGTTTTCCTTTCGTTTTTTAGACGAATTATACCCGACATCGGAAATGAAGGTTGTAATGAAATCGTTACAACATTCGACTTCGTTTCATTGCCAATGGAATGCCTGCCGTCAGGCGATTCCATCCGTTTTCTGCAATTTATTTCCCTGTGCATTCGCATTCTCCGATTATTACATCTCCACAGAGAAATTGTTGTCCTATATTTAGGACAAAATGATCGCATATTTGTTCGAGCGAATTGCGCCATCCTGGGCGCAATCGGAAATGACAATGACGCTTTCATTTGGAGAGTTTGCCGGAAGAAAGTGCAGCGTTTGTTCAATTTTTGAACAAAATTAATTCACTCTTTAGTTATGCTGAATGATTTTCAATTAGCAGAATTTGGAAGAACCGCGACCAACGCGCGTTCCGCTGTGGCTTCACGCGCGCTCGTCGCGGACGAAAGGGAAACGCAGCCGCGTTTTGCTTCCGTCAGCGGCACGGCGACGGTCGTTACATTCCGGCTCCATTCCAGCCGTTTCTCCGCCTGCACTTCACTTTTCCGCTCGCCGAACCGCTGACCGAAGCAGTCAGTTATTTTTCGCCGTGAAGCCGAGCGACCAAAACTTTCAAACATTTGGCAATAGCCGAAACTTCGTAATCCATCAAATGGCAATCCTACCGCTCAATACGCGAAATTGCAGTTTGGTCGACAACGACACAAGCGGCCAGCCAAGTCGTCCTGCGAAATCGGCGGCTTACTCTTTTAGGCGCGCTTCCCGAATCCGTCGGCCAATAATTTTTCTGCGGGCAATTGATGCATTTTTTTCACAGGTCTCACAATTAACTTGGTCGCACACTGTTTGAAAGTGATTGAAGAAAGCCTGGGCGGGATATTGATTACTGGTTGCAGGCAGAATCAGAATTGAATTCCGCACGCAGGAATGGTACAGACGTGGAGGAGGATTAAAATAATGTGAATCAACGATCTTGAACTCTTTGTAACTCGATTATTCTTGCAGAATTGCTTTTTGTATCCGAGAAATGCAAGTGTATTTAGGTCAACGAATTGATTCACAAAATCGAGTAAATATTCAGAGTAATGGACCAAGTAATGTTTTTGTTCGTAATACTCGAAGTTAAAATTTCCCTGCAATCGCATTCCTATTCCAACTCTTTGTGATGCGCTATTAATCTCATTACATTTTCTGAATAATTTTTGATTCTTTTCGATTCTCTCCAACACACCTCGCTGGCCTTGTGCATCCAACATGGACTCATGCAAAATGATTTCAGAGAATTGCTTATTAGTAGGAAATTCAAGCCAGTGGCGAATCATACTATTCCAGCGATCAATAGGATTTTTAAAGTTGTAACTAGGATTTTGCACGAATTGGGAAAAATCCCAAGTTTTTTGAAAACTGCGGTCAATGGTGGGATCGGCATGCAGGTTTGTCACAAAATAATTGTAACAGGAGACCAGCCAAGCATACGGATTCTTGACACAAATAATCAGGCGGACTGGCTGCCCTTCGTGGATCCAGTCTCGGTGTGCATCAGAAATACGACCATGCTTCCATTCATGACCTATTTCCAAAGAAGTCGCCTCAAAATTTTGAAGCATGAGCAACCGGGCTAGATTGGTTCCGCTCCTCTGAAGTCCAAATAATTTGAAGGGTACTGGCATTACAAATGACTATTTCAGTCCAACGTCTATTCGTTTAAAATAAAAAATGTCGCTGCAATGAATAAAATTCATAAGCTCAAACCCTTTCATTTTCAAGCTTTAAAAGAACTCAAGGCAATGGTCAGCTTCATCGCTGAATTCGTTGCTTGGACAGCAATATCTCATTGTTACGTCAGAATGTGTGGTGCATCGATCTAAGGAAGATTTGACCAGCGTAATTACGCCCGTCAGAAATCATAAAATTATGCTTGACTTAAGCATAATATGAGGCATCTAGTGTCTAAAAATTTTGGAAAATCTGGTTCGATTCGGAAATTGGCTGGTAAAAAAGAGAAGCCTGTCATTATGGGACAGCAATCTGCTCCATTTCCACAACTTAGTCCTCGAAGTGTATCGGCATCCACTGCTCCACTTTCGGCTCAATCAGGTTCAAGTCCAGGGCCCTATACGGAATATGGTATGGCTAGTTGGTTTTGCTGTGGCTCTGCATATCCTCCTTGGTGCAGTGCAAAAGGCAGCGGCGCATGCGGAACTTGCGATAGCCACAAAATACAATGTGCATGGCCGAAAGTTGTCGGCCATGGGAAAAATTATTGTGCTGCATGTTATCCGAATCTTCCAGCTTTTAAATGTGGAGATGTGTTAAGCCTTACTAATCTTTGTACAAATAAAACGATACAAGTTGCTGTAAGTGACCATGGTCCTGGCGCATGCTGTAATGTTACTAAAAAACCTGTGTGTAAAGCGGTTAAAAATACTAGACTTATTGACCTGACTCCAGCCGCGTTTGCGGCAATGGGAGGAGATTTTGCTGTCGGTGTCTATCCAATAAAAGTAACCGGATGAATTTATGAAGGTCATTGAAAGATTAAGACCTAGGCAGAAAAAGAACGACACGATGCCTTCAACAGAATCAATTTTTATCATGGGACGTGTCCACTCGTTAAGTCCTCCTTCAGAATTTACAGCGACGCTCCCCCAGAATGGTCCTCTTGGAAAAACTTCCGTCAAATTAATTGTTGGTCCTGGCTGTTCAATATGGAAGCGAACGATCATCGGTTTACACGAAGCGCAAGTAGATGATACGTTCTTTGCTACTGGGCACAAAACTGTTACTGGAGCGTTTACTGTCGATCGTATATGGTTCAATATTGTGAGCTTCTATGGCAGTGTTAGTGCTGCGGTTGCAGAGAAAGGGCGCTTTTCGCTCCTATTGAATAATGGAAATATGACGTATCTTTGTTATTGGACATCGGAAACTGCATTTGACGGAGCAATCGATTCTGGAGATAAAATAAAAAATGGGATGCGGCTCCAAGTTATCGGTACATATCGAGAGGCTGATGGTTTTATTGTGGCGACCCGCATATTTTAGAAAGCGCTTGAACTATCTACGTGTTTTAAATTTCCATTGAAAGGCTATCTCACAATTTTGCTTACACATGGGTCGTTGCTACGGATAGGCATCGCGTGCTTATTAATTTCATGTAGTTCATTTTGTAATGGTCAACAGCTCTGGCCATTTTGGGTTGTGGAAAAATCGCATGATTGGAAGCGACCCACAATTGCCGAACAAATGAAAACGTGGGCAAACCCAAAATTCGGAGAAGGGGTGCCATCTCCTGACCAAAAAGCTTTTTTCAAAGAGAATTTCTTTGAGGCACCGGACGGAACTGATGCTACAGAGTGGGCTGAAGTGAATGCCGGAATTTTGGATGGTTCAGGGTCGATCAGATACTGGAATTCACTCGATCAAGCTATTGACGTAAAAAGTCTACACTTATCTACCGGAGAGATATCAGATATTGATGCGTTTCGCGGTGAAGGTTGTGTTGACGCTTTTTTTGGATTTTACGCTTTGAACTATAAGGTTGAGAGTGTAAGCAAGATGAAAGATATTTTTACCGTGTATGTTTCTTTCGTTGGACAAGGTTTTGAACAAGTTGTTGTCCCGTGGCCGTATGGCGGTGGTCGATTTCTAGTTCACGTCATCGACAAGGATGGCGTAGAATTATGGCATCATTTTTTTGAATCGCATTCGACTGTTAATGATTATTTGAACCTACCGGTTAAATATTTCCCTTTTCAAGTGTGCGTAGATCGAGAACTAAACGCGCATGAAATAGGTCAATTAGGCGCAAAAGACGTTACCGGAAGTCGAGCTATCGAGGGTGTGGCCTCACAGCCCATTAAATCGTCGAATACACTACTCCAGATTTCCGATTTAGTTGCAGAAAGAACACTCAATGGAGTTGTCTTGTATCAATACCAAGTTAAGGAAACCAAATTCGACTGGCCAACTAACTATTTAACGGTTGAATTGCAAAAATATACAGGTCGTGTACAAGCTGTCATATTCACCCACCCACTTTGTTTAACAAATTGTCATATGCGTTTTGTGGATACTAATGGAAACATAATTGTGACAAGATAAACAAATCGGAGTCGATTAGTCATGAGATAAGGTGTGCCAGTCACGCACCTTTGATGTTTTCGCTAAAATTCGGCCACCAACGATGATCGTGTTCTGGATTGTTGAATGGGTTTCGGAACACTTCTTTACCAACATCACCTCCCCACTTAGCCTTGTAGTAATTTATCCTCCGAGCACGATTTTGCTTCTTATGGGCGACAGAGACTGGATTGCTGCGGATTGTAGCCGAGCCAAAGTGATCAGCCCCGCTATTTGGGATACTCAGCACTCTTCGTGCTAGGGCTAGCTGGCACCGATAAGAAAAATCTTGGTCTTCCTTGTAAGCAGGATAAAAATTTTCGTCAAACCAGCCTACCGTATCCATAGTGTTCTTGTTGATCAGAAAGAAATTAAACGCGTGCAAATGCCAAATAACCACATCGTTCTCCTTCTTAAAATCCATAGCTGCTTTCAAACTTCCTGGATGCAGAAAAATATCGTTTGAACCGATGAGCACCCAATCATACCCTTTGGCAAATCCGGTTCGGATAATGAGGTTCCACGACGCCGAGACTCCTAAATTTTTTTCTTGATGAAGGACGGTGAAGCCGCTGGTAGTGGCAAGCGTATCCAATTGGTGCTTAAATTCCGCATCTGTGGCATTGTTGTTGATAACCACAAGTTCAGAAGGACTGTAATCCAATGCTTTGATGCACCGGCAAAACAGATCAAGTCGGTTGAGAACCGGAATGCCAATGAATAATTTTTCCATATATTTCATTGTTACGAATCCATGCCCACACAATTTAAGGGAAAACTAAATGTAAAGAAAGCCTTTGAATATGCAAAAACAATGGGCACAGGCGTATGTGAGGATTTTGGTTTTAACTTTTGAGGATTAAGAATTCATAAGGCTTGTTTGATTTTATGTGGATATGGCTCAAAACACAAAATAAAATAATGTGAAAATACTTGACTTTGAACAAATACAGAGTGTTTGATGTCTTAAATTTCAATTGTTTATTGTGAAAATGCATTCGGTTGGAAAATCTGGTTCGGTCAAGAAATTGGCCGGTGCTGTGAAGAAATCGCAATTGAGTCCCAGGTCAGCCTCGGCCTCAACTATAGCTGCATTAGCAGCAACATCTTCTCCAGGAGGATGTGGCAATCCGCTTACACATTTTCACGAGCAGATTCAGCTTCAGAGCAATTGGTGTTGGGCGGCAGTCACAGTTTCGATAAACTGGTATTACCATCCTACGAGCGCTTGGACTCAATGTTTGCTTGCTAATAATGTATTAGGACAAACTACTTGTTGTGCAGATGGCAGCACAAAAGCATGTAACGGTCCAGTAAGCACTATGGCCACACCGTTAAGTGTTACTCATAATTGGGTTAGTACGTCAACGACTAAGCCTGCTTTCTCCGTAATTCAAAATGAAATCGACAATTGTCGACCGATGGCTGTGGGCATCTACTGGAACCCGACCCCCAACGGTGGGCATGCTGTCTCAATCAAAGGTTACAACAGCACGGATATTCGCGTTGGGGACCCGGCTTTAGGGTATTCTTGGCAAAACTACGCTGCGTTTCCAAGTACTTACGATAACGGTGGTTTGGGTGCAGTTTGGGGAGAGATTTCTTACACCAAAGCTTAAAAAAACTTTATGGCCATTACCTATCCCAAAGCCCCGGAAGGGGGAGCACAGATTGTACACACAAAGGCCGAAGGACTTCACCGAACACACCGCATATTCGGAGAGGCGCGGATGGAAGATTTGACAACGGCCGAACCTCACCGGTGGTATGGTGTGCCACTTGGTACTTTAGCTTCGGGGAGCTTGCTTTCCGCCGCGACATCCAAGTCTTGGCGGCATATTTTTATCCGAGGGACGAAAGCCGTTGGAGTCGGAGCGCTGTCTGACCCCAGGCCAGAAACTGGAAATATGCTGATGTGTACCGGTCTGTACGATACTTGTTTTGCCGCAGAAACCCTGAAGGCGCTAGAAGAGGCGCAAAAATTACCACAAATACAAAAGCAGGATTACGAAGTTCGTTTTTTGAGTATAATTGGCATTTATTTCTTTGCAGTCTGGCTGCATGCGAAATCGGACGATATTGTCATTCCATTGCCTCCAACTTATGGCAGAATGAACGCGTATCAACCTTATTCAGAGCACCAAATTATCAAGCTTCTAAAGAAAACCGCAGAGTGTACGAAGAATACCGCCGAAACCATTTTGCAAAAAAATAATGTAATTCGTAAACAACGCCTTTAATATCATATGTCTTGAGTGGTCTTATGCTTGGGTAGCTGGCAACAACTATGTGTTACAATTGGATTCTTTCGGCTGGTTCAATTTCATGCCGTAGCCAATAGGCGGCTGAAACCGTACGAATGATTATGACAATGAACAACGAGACAGTCATTTGTCTTTCTTTCACTTGCCTCACCATCGGGGCGATTTTTTTGAGCGCGGGCTGCAATCGTGATGCTGTTATCTCGAATGCAATCTCCCGTGACACGCGGGACGTTGTTGTCGGCAACACCGAGTTTGCGGTCGATCTGTATGGCAAACTTCGGACACGTGAAGGCAACGTGTGTTTCTCTCCCTACAGCATCTCGACTGCGCTGGCAATGACTTATGGTGGTGCGCGAGGCGAGACGGAGAAACAGATGGCGCAGACCTTGCACTTTAATCTGCCGACAGGCAAACTGCATACGGCCTTTGCCGCGTTGACGGCGAACCTCGGGACGGTGTTACAGAAAGGTCAGGTCAAGCTCGCAGTGGCCAATTCGCTCTGGCCCCAAAAGGGCACTATATTTTTGCCGGATTATCTCGCCTTGTGCCAGAATGATTACAGCGCATCCATCACTCCCGTTGATTACCAGAAAACAGAAGCCGCGCGCAAAACGATCAATGACTGGGTCGAGGCCAAGACCACGGGGAAAATTGTCGAGTTGCTGAAATCCGGGGCAATCTTCAGTTCAACCCGGCTTGTGCTGGTAAATGCCATTTATTTCAAGGGCAATTGGGCCAACCAGTTTAAGACCGATTTCACGGAGAACGAAGCTTTTCACGTGTCATCGGAAATGGCTGTCGCAGCACCTCTGATGCGACAGACTGGTGATTTCCGCTACGCCGAATCGCCCAGCCTACAGGTTCTCGAACTTCCATATATGGGCGGCGATCTCTCCATGCTAGTGCTGTTACCGCGCACGGTGGATGGCCTCGGCAATCTCGAAGCAGAATTAACAACACAAAACCTGACCTCATGGATAGCGAACCTACAAAATCAAAAGTTAGCTGTATTTCTGCCGAAGTTCAAGTCAACCTCTGAGTTCTCATTGGCGGGAACGCTGGCTGCCTTAGGGATGTCAGATGCGTTCAGCAGTCAGGCTGACTTCTCAGGCATGGATGGCCAGAAGGATTTATTTTTCAGTGATGTAATACACAAGGCATTCGTGGAGGTCAATGAGGAAGGCACGGAAGCTGCCGCCGCCACAGCAGTTGTGATGTTCGGATCTGGGGCACCACAGAATTCGCAACCAGTATCGGTCTTTCGTGCAGATCATCCGTTTCTATTCCTCATTCGCGATAATCGTAACGGCAGCGTCCTCTTTCTAGGGCGCGTCACAGATCCAACCAAATAAGAAGAGGGTGAATAATTCTAATGCGATTTTAGTTAAGTCATTTCGATTTTTGATGTTTGACTAATTTTTTGCAAACGATGAAGAAATTGAAAGCATTCTTTTTCAAATAAAAATCCGGCAATCTTGGGATTTTCTCCTTTTAGATTCCATTTGCGAAGATTGCGATGTTGAAAGATACGCCTGCCTTTAAAATCGTGCTGACACATTACTCCATCCAAAGGCCAAATCGGAGTGTCTGGCATTGAATACGGTTGATTCAACTTTCGAAAGGCCATGTGGAACGTGTCTTTGTCACCATGGATATGCTGATAGTAAAAATCGGCATGTTCGTTATACCAAAGAGACAAAGACATCGCTTTCCAGCATCGCTCTTTATTGACTAGAATTTGGCCGCTTTCAAATTCAGGTTCGTCTTGATAACGAACCCCGCAAATTTTCCAAATTGAGCGGGTCGGAGCAAGGCGTCCAAAATCCGGCCAAAAAATCGCACCGGTTTTCTTAAACTCAGGACTTTTGAAAAGATATGCTGGATTTCTAACCGGTACGTTGTCGGCATCGAGAAGCAAGACGTTCTTAAAGCGACAATTTTGAATTGCGTATGCCTTAATAGGCCAAGCATCCAATACACGGACCGGACGTTTTTTTCGCATCACCAAAGCGTCAACAAATTTTACGCCCTTTTTGACAAGTAGGGCGCATATTTTGGGGCTTAGTTCTCGCTTGCCTAAATGCCAAATTTCAATAGGCAAACAACACCCAAATTTTCGAAGCATATTTATACACACCCAAGCACATGAAAGATATTTTGTTCCTCCGGCGCAAATGATAATTCCATTGCCTGCAAAATGGTTTGGATATTTAGGAATATGCCGAATAAATCTTTCCGAAGCACGCCGAAACGCCAGCGCCTCCAAAGCGTCACCTTTCCATTTGTGACTTTTACCCATTCGAACTGCTTTCAAGGCAACTTTTTGTTCCTTCGGACTTAAAAAGTTCAGCGATCCTCCTTTGAAATATGTCCCGATTCGACGAATTACCTCACCGGCAGAAATCATTGACATGCAGTGCGGCAGTTTTCCGACAACATCAACACACAGATGCTCAGGGCGATCTCTTTCATCTCCATCACCCAGAGGAAGGGTTCTGGATTTCCAGCATCCGCCATTATCACAACAAAGCAAAGCTCCGTTCGTATGGATGAATTGATGATGAGGATAGGCTTCCCATTGAGATGGCTCTCTACCGCCCGCAATGACGACACATGGCCGATTCTTCGGCATTCCCGGTTTTGTTTCGACAGCAGCAGCCAAATGCATGGCTGCCGTTACAGGACACACAACTCCTCGTGCGTGATACATCAACCGAACCAATTGCCGTAGATTTGTTTTTCCTCGAAGATCAATTACTTGATTTAGCTTTGGATGGTGATGGTCGGCAGCCCCAACCTGGACAAACTGAATTTTACCTCTATAAAAATCTACAACTTTTTGATACCGCCTCGAATCCCACCATTTTATCGTCACATCGCGCTTTCCGCCAGCTACAATGATCCAATACGGAATATCGCATCCTGCAATTTCGCCAATTTGGGGAATCCATTCTTTCTCCTTGCGAGATAGGTGAATATCGCCTTTGAATGCTGAAGCTTTTATGTCCAAAGACAGGCATTCGTTGAGAAAATGGATGAAGCCATGAATGAGATGGTGTGGTGTCTCATTGCTTTTGTTGATTAAATTGTAGTGGCATTTGACTGTTTTTACGGACGGATGCTTCTCGTTAAGGCGAGTAATATACGGATTATTTTCCCAAAGTTCAGGAAATGGAGTCCGAACATCTGTGATGAAACGTCCGGGATAATTTAAATGGAGATCTCGAACGGCTGCCGTAAGCATCACGATGTCCCCGACCGAAAGATTGCTTTCCAAAATTATCTTTTTCAATTTCATGGAAAGACTGCAAAAAGGCGTAAGAAAGTCAATTTGTTTTTCGCGTCGCGCGCCTCATTGAGGCTCAATAAATCACACCATTGGGACTAGAACAGACTCATGGCCTGAAAAACTGCATTAGAAATGAATTTACTTTTTATTTTGATAGCATTTTAAATAAACTGAAGATTGCAACTGGCCAGCTTAATGCTGAACTAGGAATGAACCAGAATGTTAAGCCATTTAGCATTGCAATGATTGATGCAACTGACAAAGACACCCAAAAACTGAAACATATGGGGCAACCTAATAACTCGGCCAATAATGATGATTTGGATTTCACCCAGTTTAGCCATTCAGCCCAATTGTTATATGCGGTTTGTATCTTGCCAAATGTAATAATCTTAGTTAAATGCAAAGGCAAAGATGTAAAGAACCATGCTATTATGAGAGTTGTCGAAATTAGGCATCCAAGAAAATAAAATAGTAAGATAGATTGGATATTTTCGTTCATCGTCGTTTTATGTTCAATTTTTATTCTGTGGCTGCAACGGTTCTAGACTGTCGTAAATTCCACTCGCTGATTTATAAATAATCTTGCCGGTCTCGACATTAATCAACTCGATTATTCGCACTCGTGTTCCTGGCCATGACACAACTTTAAGAGCCTTTTCGTCAATCCAATCAGCGTCTAATTCTCGGAAATTCTTGAAATCAAATCGATATACCGGTCGTCCTTCCTGAAAGATAATAAATCTAGCTTTCATTTCCGCAGGTGGCGTTTTGGTTGGATCCGTCAAAAACATGAGACGAAACTTTTTCGAACCAAGCGGCGTGCCGATGCCTGAATTTTCTTCAGGCAACTTCAAGCGTTTACTTTCATCTGCACTTATCCATCCAAGCTGGCTTCGAACAAGAAAATCTTTCGATTGAAACTTGATGTCACTGTTTGTTATCGTGCTGTAGTTGGAATAGCTCTCGATAAACTCATTGTCATTCATCTCTTCCACGCTATCAAATGTGCCGCCAGCATACGAATATTGTATGCAGCAGATAAATAGTGTGGCTGTAACTGAAACGAAGTAGATTATACAATTCACCTGAATTAGGAAGGAATTTTTACGATTACACGATCCGGTAAAGTGTAAATGCCACTACAGTATCCAGCCGTAGTATAATTATCCAAATGTTTTGCATTTGCACATGCCGGACAATAATCAGTGACCACTTTTTTAATATTTGTTCCTCCAGTTCCGGCGCCAATAACGCAAATGTTGATACCACACGCATTCAAGTCCGGATCTGTAAAACGTTTCGCAGAAAGATCATACGGTGCAGCTACTGTTGTGTTACTCAAGCCATATTTTGAGCCACAACCTGGATTGAGAGTTTGGTTTTTACGGTAAATACGAAGACCGTTGCAAAAAGTTGGTGGGGGATGGCCGTGCGATGGGCAATACATCTCGGATTTGATAAGGCCGTAGTTAAGGGAGTATCCACTCCCATTTATACGTGTTTGAGTGTTAAATATAGCATATAAAGAGCCGGAGCTATAGTTGCAGCTATTGTCAGTAATGCAGACCGGCGTGGTGCCTCCCTGCTGACATGTTGGATCGCTTTCATGCGGGGTGTTGTATTGAGTATTCTGGTAAACGCCTAATATCTTAAATTTGTAACTAAAATCATCAACATTGTTAGCCCCTCCACACACATAAACCGCTTCAATGGTGTCATATGCAACTCCGGTCGTAAGGCCGGAAATATCAAAAGCATCTGTATATGTCCCAGGAGTTCTTGTTGTGTTAAGGATTACTACTAATGTTGACGGATCAGCAGAATTTAAAACTTGCAGTTTGAATAAATCGTTATTGCTAGAAGGACCAGTTAGTTTCGTTACGATTGTATTTCCACATAGATTGACACTCTGAATTTTCACTCCACAATCTGGCGGTCCTGGGCTTCCGGCAGCAGGTTGTTGTCTAGTTGATACAGAAGTCGTTCGCGGGCTCAACTGTGACAGTGGGGTCAATTTTTTCTTCGAAGATGCGGACTCTTTTGCTGAACTCAGCCATTTCTTTACGGCCCCAGTTAATTTCTTAACTGAACCGGATTTGCCAATTGAATGCGTTTTTCCCATAAAAAATGGAATTTAAGACATCAAATGCCATATTTACTCAAAGTCAAGTATTTTCAAATTATTTTATTTTGTATTTTGTATTATTTCACATAAAATCCAATATGCTTTTTAAAATGTCCCAATCTCAAAAAGCCAAAAGGAAAATTCTCGCATACGCTTGTGATGACAATTTCTTTGAATATACAAAAGCTTCCTTCGCGTCATTCTGTGAACATCATTCGCTCTCCGAATGGAGAGTAATCTTTGCTGACGTCGGTTTGCAGCCGTGGCAAAGGGCCGAATTGGCTCGTTTCGGGGAAGTGATTGAATATGAGCCTTATCGACTTAAACAGCATGATGGTGTTATCTTTTCCGCTGCCCGCGCCAGAATCAAGATGCTAACTGATTTCATTCATGAAGATGACGTTTTACTGTATCTTGATTCTGACACTCTGATATTTGAAAATCTTAACAATTTAGTATCAGAGTTCGTGGAATCAGTTGAGCCCATCGCCATCGGTCTTGAAGACATCGACGAGTTTTGGCGATCACCAGTATCCTCTGCGTGGCTTGATGGCAAAATTCCGGCGGAATTCCAAAATCAAAAAAATTGGCATAACGCTCCAATGGCCAATGCGGGAGTTTTGCTTGCACAGGGAGCGGGGGCGATAGAACTTGGTAAAAATGGTTTGGATTTATTCGAGAAATACAGCGCGCAACTATGGCTTCCGGAACAGGCAGTCATCGATACTTTGCTTTACGATCGAGGTATCCCATTCATGAAACTGCCACCACGATTCAATTGTTTGGCTTGGGAAAAACACATAACGCACATAGGTGTGGGTCCTAAATATGTGGACACTAGACCTTACTTTCGTGGAGAAAGTGTGGCTATCCGTCATTTTGCCGGCCACGATGAAAATCTTAAAACAAGCAAACTTATACTCAATGAAGCGTTACCACTGTTGAATGTTAACGTAAGGTTATCAAGGATTGCGAATAAATCTGAAAAGGGAATTTGTCAGAATTTGTTAATTGAAACCAAAGCGTCAAAACCAAGTATCGCAGTCGCGATTAACATATTTAAAGAGCCTTTACGCCAGATCGAAGAATGCTTTCTACGAATCGCAAATAACTTGCCAAATGCCATCGTCGCGATTTTCTTGGATGGAGTCGATAGACCAGAGGTTTCTAGTCTAGCTAGAAAATATGGCTTTTTGCCCGTAATCAGCAGCCATTATGGAACGAATTCAACTTGGAATTTATGGTGGCTTCGAATGCTCTATTTTTTTGATTTCTCAAAAGCTGATGTTTGCTTTAAATTGGATCCAGATACAATGGTAGATATTACACCGAACGCTATTCCAAAAGATCATTATTTTGGAGACGTCCATGCCGGAGGCTCCTTTGTCCAGGGAGGCGTTACGGGTATTTCTAGAGTCGCAGTTAGCATTATTCTCGACAAAAAACTACTTGAACCGGTAGTAGGGGAACCGAGGCATTGGTTAACTCGAACGGAAGCAGACTTTTCTGATGATAGGGCACTTGGTTGTTTACTGAGGCACATTGATATTCTTCCGGTCCAGTGGAGCGAATGTAAAAGCGTCTGGAAAAGCCCGATTGAGAATAACCCAATAACTTACGCTATTGTACATCCAAGATATTATGATGATCCCATATGAAAAAGAAAATTCTTTTATATGCTTGCAACCACTTCTTTTATAATTACACAAAAGCTTCCTTTGCATCATTTTGTGAAAATCATTCCCTTTTTGAGTGGAGGGTGATTTTTGCCGATGTGGGCCTTGAGGCGTGGCAAAGGACAGAGTTAGCACGTTTCGGTGAGGTGGTCGCCTATCCTCCTAGCACAATTGCACAACCAAATGGAAATGTTTGGCCTTCTGCCCGTGCAAGACTTATGATGCTCACGGATTTTGTTCTCGACGACACTGTTCTGCTCTATATTGATTCTGACACTTTGATCTTCGACAATCTCGACAGTCTGATGTGTGAGTTCGTGGAATCAGATATGCCCTTTGCCATATTTGTCGAAGATATTGCCGAATGGGTGCATTACCCAGCAGCTTTCTTATGGCGCGACCACAGGATTCCGAATGAGTTTAAGAATCAGGATAAATGGCGCAACGCTCCATTCGCCAACGCAGGCGTCCTACTTGCGCAAGGCCGAATGGCTAGAGAGTTGGGCGAGATTGGCATGAGCGTGTACGAAAAGTATAACAGTGAGGCAAATTTTGCGGAGCAGACGGTTACTGTCTCTTTGCTTTATGATCGGGAGATTCCATTCATGAAGCTACCGCCACGGTACAATTGCTTAGTTTATGAGGAGCATATTACGCATATGGGGACAGGTCCAAAGTATGTTGGGACTCGACCTTATTTTCGTGGAGAAAGCGTGGCCATCCGTCATTTTGCTGGTCCTCAATTCAAGGGTGGACTCGATGAAGCACTTCCCTTTTTAGACATTGATGCCAGATTATTGAAATTCGCGAGAAAAGCGTAGTGGATTAATTAAGCAAACATAGATAGTTAATTTACAGACTGAAGCACATAGCTTAATGTTAAAAGAAAATCCGTACAAAAATTTATGATCACCAAACACTGTACCGCCTACAAGGTCATTCAATCATGATTGGCATAAACCTCTTGGGGAAGATAGCTGTTGTAACTGGTGCCACAGGTGAGTTAGGGCGTACAATGGTTAGGACTCTGGCGAAAGCCGGAGCCGATGTCGCCGTGGCCTACCACACAAACAAAACCAAAGCCAACTCACTCGTTGACGAATTGAAAGACATGGGCCGTCGGGCGATTGCCGTAAAGGTTGACGTAACGGATGAAGCTGAAGTTTTAGCGTTGAGAGATTGCGTTGAAGTCAATTTGGGGCAGGCCGGAATTATCGTCAATAATGCTGTGATTCAATACAAATGGATGAGCATCCTAGAACAACCATTGCCCGACTACAAAAGCCAGTTTGAATCCTGCGTCATTCAGAACGTAGTAATGGCTAAAGCGTTTGTGCCCGGCATGATAAAGACAAAATGGGGAAGAATAATAGCTCTTAATACCGAATGTTCAATGCAATGCTCGAAAAACCAATCTGCTTATGTTTCGGGCAAACGTGGGCAAGATGGGATTATACGGGTCTTAGCTCGCGAGGTAGGTGAGCATGGTATAACCGTCAACCAAGTGGCTCCGGGTTGGATTGTCAGCGAAAACAAAGCAGAATTGGAAACGTCTCAATTGTATCTCGATGGAATTCCGTTAAAGAGAAGAGGCACTGACCAAGAAGTTGCCAATGTAGTCGCCTTTCTAGCCTCAGATCTCGCTGCGTTCATCAGTGGAGCCTACATTCCTGTATCCGGTGGTAATGTTATGCCAGCCATCTGATTTACCAAAGGAAATATGCTCGACATTTGCATGTTAGTTTCAAAATTATCGATAATTCCAACTCACTTCAGAAAGTTGCTTGAGACGCGAAGTCCTCATAAGTCTCGCCATAGAAGTTGTCATTACCATGCATCAGTCCGGCTTGTGTATACGGACTTCTTTCAAACCATTACAACTTTGTTTCCAAAAATTCATGGATTAATCTCAAATCAAAGAATCTATACAACATAACGATGTTGGTTAATTTGCATGTTTTGAGGTTATTGGTATTACGATGAATATTTGGCAAAACTTGATTCGATCAAGTCAGCCACTTGGTTCCTATACTTCTGCTTGAGATCTGACCACCATGCAAGACAATCTTGCTGGCGTTTAACATTCTTGGCTTCGTGATTAGGACCAGTGTTCGCCGCGAGCCAAGCAGGCAAATCTTGCCAGGCATCCAGAAACACGAATGGGGAATTAGTCATCGGACCGTTTGGCCCCAGAAATCCATGTCTCAAGGAGATTGGAATCGCTCCCATCTCCAGTGCGTCATAGAGCCTTATCGTTTCGGCGCAGCGTCCGCTAGGAACCAGCGCAAATTTAGAATTCTCCATTAGAGCGGCGTAAGCACCGGCACAAAGACCCTTTCCGAACCCTTTCGAAGTTATTATTGTCGCAGGCAAATTCTTTGTTTGGACGGTATCAAACATTTCCAAGCGTTCCTGTATCCCTATGCCTCCAGTCGAAAGACAGCCTGCAAAAAACAGTAAGTTTTCTCGTAATTGATGCGGAACCAGCGTGCAAGGGTTTCGTGGTCCAACACCGTAGCGGTATCCATTAGGCACCCAGACAATTCCTCGACAACGTACCCCGACCTGTAATTCCGGCAAATCTTCACGGTGGTAATTTCGCAACACGTAGTCAACGGAGTCATAGTAGGAGTGATCCGCTTTGTGAAGTTCGTCCCCCATATGGAACACTCCAATGTTTCGACAGCCACGCTGAATAGCCTCTCGGACATTTCCGACGAGATCTTCATTTAACACAAGGAAAAGCGCATCATTCATAAACGGAATATCACTAGCCATATCGAAAGGTTGGATTTTGAGCGGCCGCCCCAATCCGCCCAGAAGTTCATCACGGATAAAAGACGTCTCAAGTATTATATCAAGGGCCGCAAAAGTACAGAGCAGGTTAAGTGGGCGCAGTTCCAGATAAGAACTGGTAGTTGGCTTCCGGTTATTGATTTCACGACGAATGTCCATACATTATTTAAAATGTGACTTTACTTCACCGCCGCCCTATAGCGATTGATGCCGCAACATTTAAGTGCGAATTTTCCTGAAAAGCAAGCGGCTGGATGAAAAATCGGTTTAAGAATATTAGGTGGTGTTGGAGTGACTAGGGAACTGGCTTGTGTCAAGTTTGAATATTCATGCCCTACCTTGTGGCAACGCCCAAACCGGCGAGTCAACCTCCTTTACACTTTAGCCCTCAACCCTCTGAGTCAGCAATGGCTTTACCTAAAATTGGATAGTTTGGCATTACCTATCTTTTAGAGTCATTTAATAATTCCAAGACGTATGCCGCATATTCTTGAGATGATTTCATCAATTTCATCTGAACAAGCTGTTGGCTGTTTTCATACCTTACAGAATAATTATGACTATAAAGATTAAGGTTTGGACAAATATTACAAGTCTGGGCATATTGCTTATATTCCTTGGCATTTGACCAATGCTCCCCACGGCCAGCTTCCTCTCGAGCCCTATTTTGAAATAGTGAATCAAATTTAAAATGAAGCAAAACGCATTCAACTAATTGTGAATAACTGATATTTGCAATGAAGTGAGATGATCCTGCAAAATGGTGTTTTTCTGAATATTTTACCAAAGGAACTTTCTGCAAACACACAGATGTGTTAAATACTCTTTTTCTAACTCCGCCGTTCATCACGCTTAAATTATCGGGGCATAGTGATTTGAAGTAATATGAATCTTCACCATACTTGTCAAAATATGGAAACACTTCCCACATATGTTTTCCTAAATTATTGTCTAAAATCGGAAATCCGTCTGCATACATATCTAACATTATCGCTCTGACACCATTTGTCCCCTCTTTGTCAAGGAAGTGGCATAATTGCTTTAATGAAAATACTTCGCAATGGGGGTAAATGAAAAGTTCGTCTGCATCTACCAGCACGCACCACCTGCCTACGCCATATCTTTTCAGAAGGATCTCAATCCAATGCATTCCGCAACTGCTCCTTGCGTAAGACTCATCGGTGTAAAAAGAAAAAACATCGGATTGAGATAAGAGGTATTCTGTAGTGCCATCGGTCGAAGCATTATCAACGACAACAAACTTGTCTACACCTTTAGATCTATAAAAGTCCAAAAAAAATGGCAGGCGAGCCAATTCGTTTCTAATGCAAGTGAAAACAATCAGATCGCCTGCGGCAAAATCAATGTTTCTATCGAAATGTTGTTTCATAAGATGAAAACACTTTATTTATTACGAGCTAAGTCTTGCTGACAAGCGTCTCTGACGTATTGAATCTTGTGTTCCGGGCGTTACACGCGTGCCAGCCGACGTAACGGTGCGCATAGCAATTCATACATAGGCCAAATGCGCCGCTTTATTATAAAATGGCGTTGTCCTCACATTTCAAGGTCAAAATGGTCGGTTTTATGAAAAGTTCCAAGTCCAGTGCTTATTTCTCCGATGTGCTGGACCAAACAGGGGCTTGCTGCAAATATCGGAACCTTAATTTCCTCAGCGAATTCTTTAAGAAGATGATCATAAGGAATACGAAAATTATCTACTCCATTTACTTTAAGGTAGTTAAGAAAGTCTATTCGTATTGCTTCGGGATAATAGATGGCTTGGGTTCCATAAAATAACTGCACTGGATATTGTGTATAATAAACGTTATTAAGAGGTTTTGGCAAACCCACAAGCGAGTCATAAAGTGCCAAAATATACTTCGTTATATGGTGTGATTCGATCTGGTCAATTATCTCGAAAAGACGACCTTCCCATTTTCGAGCAGGAATAATATCATCTTCAAAAACAATCATGCCTTGACGATAGAGATTACGCGTGTCCAAATTAAGAGTTCTCCAATAATTCCAAGCTGCTCTTTGATGAACAACACAATTCTGAAAATGCGCCCACTCACTCGATGGCGGTTGAATAATTTCGATGAATGGATTCTCACGATATCGTCTAAGGTATTCACAGTCAGGTGAGCCGACGACCAACCGCAACGCTATATCCGGCCGTAATCTAGAAATCAAATCGTGAATATAATCTTGAGGGCGAGCGACGGTCACAATCGCAACGTCAATTATTGGAAGGGAGGCAAAATGAGAGCGCATTTTTTTAATTATTAACTATCTCAAACCATTATAATTTAGCAGTCAAGATGCGGTCATTGGCCTCATGCTTCATGTGCCAATATTTCATAATGGTTGATCAGATAGTATTGCTAATGCAATTGAATGAATGAATAATGTACTCATGCTATAGTAAAAAGCCAGCTTCTTTCAGGGTCTTTACCAGAAGAACGTTTGAATTGTGCCAAGTATATTTAC
The DNA here is from genome assembly GCA_963746345.1 of uncultured Verrucomicrobiae bacterium. Lineage (GTDB taxonomy): Bacteria > Verrucomicrobiota > Verrucomicrobiia > Limisphaerales > UBA11358 > UBA11358. The sequence continues at coordinate 330,106 of CAVVAN010000003.1, read as the reverse complement.
TGACAGATTTTGCCCCACGTTTACCGCGCTCGCAGGCTTCGATTTGATCTAAATAGACCTGTCGCATCAACTCAATCATATGCTCCCAATCTGGCTGGGCCCAAATGCCGCTCTGTGCATAAAGTCCATCCGCTTCGACCAGCGTGAAATTAATAGGGTATCCCAGTTCGCTATTAAAGAATTCAGCAACACCGCCATATTTAACACTAATAATCGGCCTCCCCACAGCTAATGCTTGATGTTGCATTAGACCCCATCCCTCACCTCGTGCGGCAGAAACAAAACAATTGATTTCTGAAAACCATTGGGCTAACTCACCTTCAGTCATATATTTACGCTTTATCTCAACTCGTGAATCCGTGATTCGCTTGACTTCACAATCTGGAAAGACTTTAACTTTGAGCCGAACATCTTTTTCATTTGGGAAAGCTTTCCTGAAGGTTTCAATAATCTCATTAATTCCCTTCCTATGCCCGCCAGATTCAAAGCGCCCTGCTGTTCCAAAAATACACAAGCCGTTTATTTTCATAGGAACGTAATGAAACACTTGAGTGTTGATTCCGAGGGGAACAATCCGTATTGGCTTTTTCACGCCAGAAGCGCTGAAACAGGAGGCGTTCCATTGCGTCGGAACGATAACGCACTCGGCTTGATTAAGTGTTTCTACAGCGTGACGTTGCAACCTGGATGACTCCCACATTGTGAAATAAGCTCTCCTTTTATTTGAAGTCGGTGGTATCCCAGGAGGATGTAACAATAGTTCCCATTTCGAAGCGGGCTCCTCACTCACAATGTTGTGCCGAACATTATCAGGTATCGGAGCAAAAGTCTCTTCTATTGTTACAGCTCTAATATTGAATTGGTATCCCATACGTTGTAAATCAGTCACAATTTGAGTTGCATGGAGACCATAACCGGTGTAACCTGTGAGCGGAGCCCGAAAAAGGATAGGTTCTTTATGATTGATTGATTTTACCGTGCTCCTAGTTTTAAATGCCTTGAAGAGCTTTGGTGGATCAATAGGAGTAAGTTCAACAGGCATTTTTTCGTACTTTATCCATTTTCCTTTCCATATCCCATTCCTTTGTAGTTCTAATTTGCAGGTTAATGATTCATCCGAATAAATACTCAGAAAAACGCTATTGCCTTTCTGTCTTATATTCCAAAAAACCTCACACTTGCCGCTTCCTTCTCCAATTTTGCCGCTGGACAAAAAGCGCATGGTTCGATTGTCAAATCCGATGCGGTGATAATTATATGGTTTTCTTATTAGACACTTTACTACTTTCTTTAATTCTGTGGATAAGGCTGTGGGCAATAAGCTGGAGACTTTTAATTTTGAGCCATGCCAAAGGTGATCTAATTCTTTCAAATAATTTTTACATTCTTCCTCAAGCCGAAAATTGACAATCGTTTTATTTTCCCCGGAAAGTGTCCATTTGTCACCGTTGCGATGTTGGAAAATACGTCGCCCTTTAAAATCATGTTGACATAAGGTTGCATATATCGCTTGAACCGGTTTAGAGGGCGTTGCAAAAGGTTGTTCAAATTTACGAAATGCCATGTGGAAGGTCTCTTTGTCACCATGAATATGTTTGTAATAAAAATCCGAGTGTTCGTTATACCACATTGTCAAGCACAGCGCTGCCCAACATTTTGCTTTATTTACAACAATCTGACCACTTTCAAACTCTGGCTCATCACGGTATGGAATTCCACAAATGTCCCAAATGGATCGGGATGACTTAAGCCTTCCGAAATCTGGCCAGAAAATAGCGCCCGTCTTTTTGAACTCCGGGGTCTTGAAGAGAAATTCTGGATTTACAACCGGGACATTATCGGCGTCAAGAAAAAGGATTTCTTGGAATGGCGAATGGATAATTGCATACGGTTTCAATTCCCAACCGTATAACCGTCGCGCCGGATAGTTCTTGCGCACATCTGCAGCGTTTACACACTCCACATTGTAAGGAGCGACCATTGATTTCATCTGTTCATCGATTTCTTTTTGATCCAAATGCCAAAGTTGAATTGGGAGCGAACAGCCAAAACGACGGAGCATACGAATACAAACCCACGCGCACGTGAAATATTTTTCTCCGCCGGCACATATTACAATGCCACGGCCGTGAAAGCGGTCTGGATACTTAGGGATGTTTTGTATAAATTTTTCCGAAGCTCGCTTGAACATTTGGGCTTCCAAATTCCCATGAGTACAGTTTTTTCGCTTGGCAAATAGGATCGCCTGTTTTGCCATGCGTGTTTGCGTTGGCGATAAATACTGGAGCAGGCTGCCATCGAAATAAGTTTTTATGCGCCGAATAACTTCCGCAGAAGTAATAATTTCCATGCAACGTGGTAATTTATTATTCACATCAACACAGATATTGTCGAGGCGGTCATGCTGGGATCCGTCTCGAAGAGCAACAACTCTCGATTTCCAACAACCGCTTCCATTATTGGAGCACAAGAGCGTACCATTCGGGTGGATAAATTGATGATCTGGGTAAGCTTTCCATGAGGCGGGTTCGCGGCCCCCGGCTAAAACAACGCACGGACGGGTCTTGAAATCCCTCTCTTTAACTTCAACTGCAGCTGCTAGATGCATGAGAAGCGTCGTGGGACAAAGCACCCCTTGCGTGTGATAGATTAATCTTATCAGTTGCCGAAGATCGGTTTTTCCACGCAAATCAAGTATGCCTGCTTTAAGTTCCGGATGAAAGTCAGCCCGTGATCCGACCTGAACAAATTGGATCTTCTCTTTGAAATAATCCACAACTTCCTGAAAACGCCTGGGCTCCCACCATTTGGTCGTTACGTCATATGTTCCGCCAGAAATAAAAACCCAAAATGGAATTTCCTGTCCGACCACCTCGGCCACTTGGGAGTCCCAAATCTTTTCCTCGTTTGAGAGATAAACATCTCCTTTCACGGCACTTAGCTTGAAATTGAGATTTAGGCTCTTGTTCAGAAACCCAACAGCAATGTGGAGCGCATGAGCGGTCGTATTAGCGGAATTCTGATTTGTTACCCCATAGTAATTAATAATCTCAACTCCCTGCTTTCCTTCTTCAAGTTCACTAATATGAGGATTGTTTTCCCACAATTGAGGCCAAGGAGTTCGAATATCCGTCAGAAATTGCTTTGGATGATGGAGGTGCAAATCTCGTACAGCAGCCGTCAATAAGATGTCATCACTAGGGGATGTAGTGTTGCTCCGCAGAATCAATTTTCTGGGTAAACCAGTTTGTTTTCCAGTTAATACAATTGGAGAAGAATTCATGTTCATCAGACGCACGCAGTTGATGGAATAGTCGCATATATTTTTGTTCGCGGCTCCGGGGAAAGACCATATCGTCTAGTAATGCGCTGCCACTCGGCATTAGGATCGATGCCTACATTCAGGCATAACTTAAAGAATGATTCGCTCACTGCTGGCTTTATATTTTTAATTGGCGACGCATCCAACACGGCAAGCCGATCTTTTGGGTATCCCAACAAGTAAGGCCATAAAAAATCCAAACCATATCCACTTACGCTGGCGGCAAACGTTGGACCCAGTTCCGTTAGGGTCTTTCGATTGAAAATCGGGCACATAATTTCTACAAAATCAGTAAAGTGCATTTTTGCATTCTGAATCATACGAGTTGCGGGATGCGAAATTTGGCTTCCGGGTGGCAGCGCTGGTTGAGCCAACCACAAATCATACAGGTGAAATAAATTGAACATTTTCGAAATCGTTTGCGTATCAGTTAAAAGGTTATCATCTGGAAACCAACAAGCCTCATATGACAAAAGCAGGTGTCTTTTTTGCAAAAAAAGACGTGCGAGGTTTGGCCATTTCAAGCCTCTGACGGCTTCATAATGGTTACTTTGGTCTTGAAACGTTCCCAGATTGTTACCGCTATAGGAGATGAAGATGTCAAAATTTCTCAAGGATATATCTTTAATCCATTGGCTATGCAGCGACATATCTCCTGCTCGCACAACAATCAGATTTGGATTGGCCGGACTCATTTTTCAATCCGCTTAAAGAACTAGCCTCAAAATTGTAAAGTGTCAACTGTTAATTCTCATTGAGGCTGTGTTTGCCAATGCCGGTGTTTTTAAGCCCATGTTTTCTAAAATTGGGCATCTGTCTTTGCGCGCTCATTTTCAAATCCCCTGTGGACTTTAAAACCAATCTTAATTAAAAATACTCATGTCTCATGCACTCACTCTCTGTCCACACAATCGGGGAAGGCCAATTTTTATGAAACATGTTGATGAACCTTTTGACAACAAAGCTGAAATCGAAGATGTCATCTCTGCTTATCGTCTGATTCTCCGTCGAAACCCAGAAAAATCTGGACTTGAGCATCATAGACATTTAATCGAGCATGGTGGTATTCCATTGGACATATTGTTTAAGGCGTTCTTAACATCGCCAGAACTCAAACAACGGAATATCGATGATAATCGAATTCTCGAGATTGACGTCGGCGGATATTTTGTTTGCATCAGAAATGGTGAAAAGGATTTCGGGACATCCATCGCGCGGAATCGGCAATGGGATCCGCACATTGTCAATGCCATGTCAGGAATCTTAAGGGAGGGGGACACTTTCGTTGATGTCGGAGCCAATGTCGGCATAATGACATTTTATGCTTCTAAATTAGTCGGAAAATTGGGAAGGGTGATTGCGGTTGAACCACACCCAGACAATTTACAGATGCTCTACAGGGGGATTCAAAAGAACCTGACAAATAATGTCCAGGTTTTACCCTTTGCAGCATCAGATAAGGCGGATATATTCTCGATTATAGGAGGCACATCGAATAGTTTCATAACTGAACCACAGGATCACTCTAACCTTGTCCAATCAATTATTCTCGACCAACACCTGAATAACCTTGGCCGAATTGATTTGGTGAAGCTTGACATCGAAGGTCACGAACTAAATGCGCTGAATGGTTTTCGTCAGCTGCTTCATCGCTGGAAGCCTGTTGTGATATTAGAATTTAACCCTAGATGCCTTCGCGAGATTGAGCGGCTAAATCCAAAAGAATGTTTGGAGACATTCTTTGAACTATTAGAACATATTCAGGTCATTGAATACTCTGGTGAATACATTCCATTCGAGGATTCAGTTCGTTTATGGAATTTTTGGGAAGAAAAGAATGCGGACGCTGTCAAAAGTCGATTTCTCCCAGATGGTATGTTACATCTTGATCTATTGGCCAAGGCGAGATAGCCTTTGGAAGAAATAAATTTCGCTTCCAGTCGACAAATATCGAAATGTAAACTAAGGGGTCATTCATTGATAATGAATCACAGTTTCGATTTAGTAGCAAGGCAATTTATTTTTGGCTGCTCAATTTCAAAGAGCAAATTCTTGCTGGTTTGTTTTGTGGGAATTATTTTGACCTTGCGGCCGATCTTTGCCGCCAGCGGCCTGTTTCCGAAAATGCCGGCGGCAACGAATTTTTATGTCGTTGATTGCCGGAATGACAGTGAAGAGGCCAGGATGACTGCTTGGGCCTTGCAGGGTTTGGTCAATCAATCGCTCGCCGAGGCGTATATTATCGAGAAGGAGAAGCCTCGACACATGGAGCAACTCAAGGATTGTGGCAAGCCATTTGAGATGCTTGAACCATTGGCCGGAAACAATGCCGGTTTGAGAACTCTTTTCAAAAAGTATCAGGGTCGCGTGAAAAAAATGTTTATCTACGACCCAAAGAAAGATTGGACTGGATACCTGGCATTGATGGCTGCGGCGCAACAAGGTGGAATTCCCGTCACTAAATCTATGGAGAACGATCTAAAATCAGAATTTAACTGGAAAGGAGAAGTTGAGGATTTCCGAAATAAATGGAACAACAAAATCGAAGCTTACGACTGGGCACTTGCAAATCTTATGCCCGGTTGCAATAAGCAGATTGTTTTTACGTTTTGGATTCCCTTGCCGCTGATTGATTACGTTGTGGCGAGCAAGGGTTTTGTTTTCGGACTGGATTTTAACGCAGACCGGGCAGAGGTGGAGAAGATATTTCGGGCAGGAGGTTATGGCATTGGCACTTCACTGATGGGATACGCCAATACGGGCGATGAAGCTAACACGGTAGCTAATCCATTCGGCTTTGGTTACGTTGCGAGCGACCTGTATGCGAATGGTAGTTTCTGGTCGAGTTTCCCGAACAAGACCTACAAACAAAATCCCGGAAAAGCCATTACTGCCGTGCCGGGCAAAATTTATGTGGCCATCACTTGGAGCGACGGCGACAACCTCCAATTCGCTCAAAACGCAATCTGGAATGTTTGGCACGATCCGGCGCGCGGAACGGTTCCGGTTGGCACAACGAGTAGCCCTTCAATGCAGGAATTGAATACACCGTTGCTGGATTGGTATTACTCAAACATGACGACTAATGATGAACTTGTTGCTTATGGCCTTCAGTTTGTTTATGGCGATGATTTTAACGACAATCTATTTCCTGCTTGGTGCAAATTGAATAAGACATGGATGGACGATGCAGGATTCCGAACAGGCTTTTTATGGCATACAACATATCCAAGCGCGAAGTATACCACCTATATTAACATCTGTGATCTGATTGGAATACTCAACGCTGGTGGCGGCACTTGGATCCGATATGATGCTGGCACACCGGTGATGGATGAAGGCCGTGGATCAAGGAATCCAAACGATTTATTTGACTGGTTATCAAAAGTGAAGCCAAGCCAAAGATCCCCCATGTTTTTGGGGTTCAAGTGCATTGTAGCCGGCTACACAAAGGATAATTTTAACGGCTACACAAAAATCAAACAACAGGTTGACCGGCTTAATGCGGCTTATCCCGGTCGCTTTGTATTCATGTTGCCGAAAGACTTATTCGCTACAATACGCGATTATTGTCATCTGGCGTTGCCTTGATTGTGTGGACAGGAGATGTCTGATGTGTGAGCTGGGGGGACAAGCGCATTTATACCCCATGCCTCATATGCGACCAGTGGAATTTCTGTGCTTCAGAAATTTCCCTATGAACATTTTTAATTGCCACAGACGGCGACTGTGTTACTGCCGATTCGTTGACCGCTTCCGAAATTTCCCTTTTCACCAAATCCGTCGCCGAAGGCCGTTGCGACGATTTGCGAACGGCATTAAGCAATTCACGTTTGTCATCCGTGTAAATTGTCAGGGCGTCTTTGAACCGGCTGGCCGAGACATAAAATTGCTCGCGACCAGCGGCGCGGAATGATTCAGAACTTTCAGCGACGAACACGCAATCCACGCCCTTGCTCTGCGAACTGTAAGAGGTGAGGCAATAGCCATGCGTCAGGTTGCCGTAATCTTTTGGAAGCACCCAGCCATTGGTGAGTTTGATGTCGCCTTCTTTGGTAAAACCTTTTACCTGTTTCAAATCGCCGTTGTTGAGCCGCCGTTTGTCATTTGTGAAACCGTTTTGCGTGATCCGAATCATGTCCCCGGCTGCGAGAGCAATTTTGCGGGATTCATAAATTTGGAAATGGGCAGTCATGTCCAGCGGGAGCGATGCCGGCCCGCCGTTCTGCCGCCCGACAGCAACGCCGCTGGCATCGTGTGCTTTTACCGTGACCCGTTCGCCGCGCCGGAAGCCGGGCACGTTTTGATGAAACTGAATGACCATGCCAGTTTGATAATTCCTGGCATCGGCGCGTTGCGCTTGCGTCCATTGCAAATTTTTGAGTTGAACCAAATCGCGCTCATCCGCGCCGAGTTTCTTTGCGTCTTTTAGTTTCGCACGAATTTCCCGCGTGACGCGCTCGCCTTCCGCGTGCGTCGGCGAAATGACCAATGCCGACTTGCCCGCTTTTACCGCCGCCGCGTAATCGCTCGCCAACGCTTCATGCCGCTTGTCGGCGTCCATTTCACGCAACATCCCGAGGTTGTCCAACCGCTTGAAAGCGTTCTCCAAATTGCCGCCGCGCAAATCGGCGATCACGGCTTTATGCGAGTCGAGCTTTTTGCCGCCAGATTTCTTTCAGTTCGGCGGCGTGCAAATCGGCGTGCTTTTCCAAAATGCGGAGTGCATCGCCGCGTTCAACGGCGCGATGCTGCGCCGTATCACCGGAAAGAATGAGGCGGCAGTTTTGTTTTTCGGCGAGATCGGCCACGCGCGCCAAAGTCCGAACGCTCAAAAGTCCGGCCTCATCAATCCAAATCACCTGCCCGCGAACTTGCACTTGCAGTTTTGGATTTTGCAGCAATGCCTCGACCGTCTCGGCATTGGCAAATCCGGCATCCAACCGCAGGACGCCCCGCGACGCTTCCGCCGATGGCGCGAACGTGAAAACTTTCGCGCCGGTGGATTCAATCGCGGCCACGGCTTCGCTCATCATCGTCGTCTTGCCCGTGCCCGCGCCGCCGCGAATGGCCGTGACGCGCTCCGTGCTTTGCAGGACGTGCCGGACGGCGTTGCGTTGCTCCTCGGAAGGTTTTGGATTTTGGAACTGGTATTTGGCAGAGCCAAACGGTTTGAATTTCCCTTTTCCATCTTGGACGAAATCAATCAGCCGTTTTTCTTCCGCCAGCACGTCCTTGGTGGTAAGCCATTGCCGACCGTCCACGTTTTCCTTAATCAGTTCATCCCGTAAAAGCTGGCGTTTGATTTGTGCCACGTCCACATCGCCCATGCCGAAGCGCAGCGCGTGCCGGAGCAGTTCCTTGTCGGTGATGATGGAGGCGCGTTCGTAACAATGCTGCATGGCAAAATCCATCGCCTTCATTTCGGAAATCTTTGGCGCGGCAGGAATTTGATTGCGGAGGTTGTTTTGAATTTCCATTCGTTCCTCTGCCGAAACCCGCGCGTTCCACCGTTCTCTTAATTCCGGCTTGGTGAATTGCTTTTGCTTTCGTTCGCGTGTCAGAGCGGCCAGCCCATCCTTTTCTTTGGCCGACGTGATGCCCAATTCCTTCGCCTTTTGCTCGACCTGCTCCGTGCGCTTGGAAAATTCATCCAGCACCCGCTGCGGGACACCGGCCAGCTCCCAACCTTTGGCCGTCCGCTCGATTCGATAACCCAATTCCGCCAGTTGCTTGGAAAACCGTGCATGAAAGGCCGCTTCAAAATAAGGCGCATCGGCCTTCAAATCCCGAAACTGCCCGGCCTTCCATTTCTTTTCCGCCTCATCCCATGTCGTATTGAAGGCGTAGCAATGCGCGTGCAAATGAGGATCGGGAACGCCATTCACAGGCCGCGCCGTGAAGTGAATAAATTCCGCCCAAACCATGTTGCCCGTTTGACGATTTTCATTCGCTCCATTCTTCCGCACCCGCGTTTTGATTTCCGATTCAATCTCCCGCATCGTTTGATTCACGGACGTTTTGAACGCATCCAGAATTCGCTCATCCTTCGTAAATTCATAAGCGACCGAAACCGATTTTGGACAATGGAAATTGAAATCGTAGCCGACTGTGCGATTGCTTTTGTTCCGTTGCGTCAGCCTTTCATTTGTTCCCGGCTTTTCGTTGTCGCAGAGAGATTCAAAAGCCGTTGTCGTTATCGCCCCTGATAATCCCAATTTCTGCGCTCCAATGCCCTGCCAATCGCCGCTGACTTCCTGACCTTCACTGTAATAATCTTCGCGCTTCAAAGATTCAGTGAAGTATTCTTTCGCATTCCGGCTGGCAATCACTCTTAACATAGAGGCCACTTTAACCGGAATTTTCGCCTCGTCATCCCCTTGAAACCACTATTCGCACATACCCTGCACGTTTACTCCCACTACTCGGTAAGCTAAATCGCTTCAATGGTTTTATCTTCATGGCAACGGTAACACACAGCTATGAAGACCATTTCAAAGACCAATAATTCCGTCAGACATCTTCCCTTAGCACAGCTAGAGGGACTCGCCGCCCGGCGCGGCGTTGCGCAAATTTTCCGCAAAATTTGCGCAAACGTCTGACGGAATTATTGGCCCATAAAAAACGGAACAAAAGAATGAATTTGCAACCACAAGCTGAAAACGAACAAGTGCGCCGAACGCGCAGCAAGCTGGAAGCGCACCGCGAAGCCATATTCGCTTTGCGCCGCAAGCATTGGACCTACGGCCAGATTACCAAGTGGCTCAACGAGCGCGGCGTCCAGACGACGCTCACGTCTGTTTATCGTTTCTGCGAGCGGGCGATTGCCCGCCGGCCACGCAGTGGCAGTCCGCTTGAAGTTGAACCGGCAGCGCCAATTTTCACTCCAACACCGCAAACAACAACAAACAAAACAACGAACCAATATCGGTTCAACCTCGAAATATGAAAACAAACAAACATCGCCTGATACTGCCCATTCAAGCCAAAGGCAACGTGGGCAAAAGCATCGAAGCCACCGCCCGCGCGTGCTGGCTTAACCAACGCGGCATCCCGTGGCAGGGATTTGATCTGGACGGCGACAACCGCACGCTGTCCCGATTATTCCCCGGCCAGGTGAAGCTGACGCCCTTGAGCGGGCAGGCCGAAGACCTGGACGAACTCATTTTGATTCTGCGAAAAATCACCGCCAAGCCCGTCACCCTGATTGACCCACGGGCGCATCTGGACGGCCAGTTGATGAAGGCACTTGCCGCCACGCATTTCTTTGACATCGCCAGCGCGCAAAACATCGGCATCACGCTCATGGTATTTCCCTTCGATGACATGGACGTGATGACCAACCTCGATGCGGTTTGCCAGTTCTGCGGCAGGCAGGTGGATTATGTCGTCGTCCGCAACCCGGCGCGGGCGTCCAAAAACCGGATGTTTGACAACAGCCCGCTGGAAAAGGAATTGCTCGACTGCGGCGCAGTGACCATCACCCTGCCGGTGCTGTCGGAATTTGTAAAGCTCCGGCTCGCCAAGCTGGAGGCTGATAATCAGCGCGGCATCCCGTTCAATGAAGCCATCGGCAACGACGCGCTAGGCTTGGACATTATGGCGCGGGGTGTGCTGCAAGATTGGCTGGCAACCATGTTCTGCCAATACGACCAGATTGCGGGAAAACTTTTGCCAGCCGTTGAAGCGGCGGGTATAAAGCCCAAGATTGTGCCGCCCATTGGCGAACCGCAGGCTGCCAAGCGCGGCGCGAAAGTGAATCTCACCAATTAAAAAGGAGTCGTTATGGCCGAAACCGATTTATTTGAAGAAATGCTCGCCACCTATCCCGCTGAAAAGCGGGAGCTGGCGCGGAAGGTTTATCACCGTTTCGCCGACGGCGACAGCACGCAGTTTTTCACCCAACTGTTGCTGGTGCTGGACGTGTATGCCCGGTATGTCGAGCGCATCCCCAAGGCCGCAATTCAGGCCAATCAGGAGTCGTTTGCCATCTTGGAGGATATGCGCGGGGAAATCGCCATGATTGCCAAGACGATTGAAACCCGCGACGTGAACATCACCAATCACGCCGCCAAGACGGACGAGCTTTGCAAAATCACCCAGGCCAAGTGCGACGAGACGGTTGCCAGCATCGAATTGATGGTGAAAAATCTCGGTTCGCAAGTGGACACCAAAGCGATTGTGAAGGGAATCGAAGATGCAATGAAAAACATCTTCCTGCCGCTTCATGTTCGGGCGAGTGATCTCGCCCATACCGTCGTGCCGACGGTGGAGAAACTCAATGCCGCCGCCGACCGCGCTGCGAAACTGTGGCCACAACGCATTTGGAAAATAGCGTTGACGGCAGGCGTGATTGTCGGTTTGGCCGTCGCCGCTTTGGGGATTGGCGCGACGTATTGGCAGATGAAACGCCACTTTGACAAAACACTGGCCGATGAAATCCGCGCGGAAAAATACACGCTCAAAAACAACAAGGAAGCATTTCAACAATTGGCCGCCGCCGACGTTCCGTTTTATGTCGCGCGCAGTTCTGATCCTGATGGCACGCTCATTCCACGCGGTTATTGCCTGTATATTTCCAACGCGCAGGGCGCGGACTTCAAAGACGGCACCGGAAGAATTTTCTTCGCCAGTCCACGGCCTGAATCGGAGTTGAAGCAGTTGCTTGATGTTCAGCAGCAGCAATGAAAAGTCCGCCAAAGACTTGCGAGCTTTTGCTCCTGCCGCTATCCCGTCTCACCCCGACACCCTTTCGACGGGACGCTCCACTCGCAAAACATCCCAAGACTTTGGCTTGAAGAGGCGGGCGAGGAGAAACGGGCTTTCTTCCAGGTATTCAGAAACCCGTTTCCCCTCGCTTGATCCGCCTTGGCTGGAGAATATCTCCACGGTGGCAATACAGCCAGAGTTCGCAGATGCGAAAGAATTGAGCTTTCGGCTTCGTGAATTGCCGCCGCGATTATACCGCTCCGTTTGGCTCGTCAATGTCGTATCGCCCCGGCTGCCCTCGATCTCCACATTGACAAGCCAAACGGAGCAGTTGCGGCTGGTTAGGAATTCACGAAGCAGACCTGCAAGCCTCCGGCTAGGGAGTCGCTCCTATACGCGCAAGGCGCAGATGGAGATGCCACCGCTGGGCGAATGCGACGGCAGCGGCGAAAATTTCGTCTTGCATATATCCTCAAATAAGTTGAGGATATGTGTTATGCCGAGACAACCACCACTTGACCCGTTCAATGCGCTGACGCAAATTGCGCAGGAACAGCAGGGCTATTTCACCACGAAGCAGGCCATTGAATCCGGCTATGCGGACAACACGCATCCTTACCACGTCCGCACCGGCAACTGGGAGCGCATTCAGCGGGGTATTTACCGGCTGGCGCATCTGTCACCGCCGGAGGACGGACTGACTCCCGCTTTTCTTCTGTGGACGCGGGGACGCGATGACCGTCCGGTGGGCGTCCTTTCGCACGAGACGGCACTGAGTTATTTTGAACTCGGCGATTTCAATCCGGCAAAAATCCATATCACAGTGCCGGTTGGATTTCGCCGGAACAGTCCGCCACCGAAGGCGGTGGCGCTTCACCGGGAGACGCTCGCGCCTTCGGAGATCACCATGCTGCGCGGAATGCAGATTTGCCGTGCGGCGCGCGCACTGTGTGATGTGGTTCATAAAAATCCCGTTGCTCTGGAAGAATGCCGACGTGTTGCCAAAGACGCCAGCCGACGAGGGCTGATCCTCGAAAGCGAAATCAAGGTGGCAAAGACAAATTCAAAGTTCGCGGCCATCGCCCGGAAACTATTTCAATGAATCATTACAAGACCGCAACCGCGCTTCGCCGCGCACTTGAAGACAGGCTCATGACTCTGGCCAGCAAGGAAGCTGGTGAAATCCAGCGATACCGCCGTCAAGCTGCCTTTGACCGGCTGTTGTGCCGGCTTTTCCAGGACGCCAATTCTCCCTGGCTGTTGAAGGGCGGTTACGCGATGGAGCTTCGTATCCGAACCGCGCGCACGACACGGGATATTGATCTGGCGCTCCGGCAGTCGCCGGCAATGCCGGCAGAATGGAATGCCGAAGCTGTGACTGTGATGTTGCGTCAGGCTGCCGCAGTCAATCTTGATGATGGTTTCGATTTCGCTATTGGCGACCCGACTCTTGATCTCGATGCCGCGCCTTACGGCGGCGCGCGTTTTCCGGTGGACGCACAAATGGCCGGACGCCGCTTCGCGCAATTCCATCTGGATGTCAGTGCTGGCGACGTGCTCCGTGAGCCTTACGAGATGCTGGAAGGCCGGGATTGGTTTGGTTTTGCCGGTTTGTCCCGCGTCCGCGTGCCAGCGGTCTCGCGAGAGGAACAGTTCGCCGAAAAACTGCACGCCTACACCCTGCCGCGCGAAGGGCGGCCCAACTCGCGCGTGAAAGATTTGGTGGATCTGGTTCTTTTGATTGAACAGGCCAAACTGGACATCGCCCGTCTGCCCAAAGCCATTCTTGATACCTTTCAACGGCGAAAGACGCACGAAATGCCGACCGCGCTGGCCGTGCCGCCGGCCTCGTGGTCCACGCCATTTGCGGAGATGGCGCGGGAATGCTGCATTGAGCCTGACATCCAACATCATTTCAACGCGGTGAGGCAATTCATCGGCCTGTTGCGTCTGTAGTGCAAGGCAGGCAAATCATGTATGAGCGAATCTTCCACCACTGAAGCCAAGCTTGCGGATGCTCTGCCATAGTTTGATTGTTCGTGTGAGATAACCCAATTAGTTCATTTTCAAGCGCCCCGGCCTCTGCAAACTCCTCTCTAAAAGAGGCAATCCAACGCTGACCACGTTGCAGGAAATTTTGAAACCGTTGGGCCTCCGCCTCTCGGTGGTGTTGGACGAAGTAGCTAAAACCTTCAGTGAAACCTTCAGTAAGAGGGTAGTTAATGAGTTCGTTCGGAAAGGTCAAGAGTAGTGCAAAAGTGCTTGCATTTATTGGCGAAATTTCGTATTTTTAAGCCTGAAAACGGACGATGAACCGCCCGATTCCGCCCCCAGCCACCACTCTTTGATAATTGAATATCAGAGAGTTGTGAAAATCGGACGCAAAAGTGCCAGCAGAAGTGCCAGCAAAATTATATTCTGGCGTATTTTGCGAAACTCACACTAGCTCCTTACCGGAGTCGAAATCATCTGCCGTAACCTCATCGCTGTGGAAAAACAGCCATGAAACAAAGATTCCGGCTCTACCGCCGCAAGAAAGGCGGACGGTATTACATTCACGATGAACGGACCGGCAAACAGGAGAGTTTGAACACCGACGACCGCGCAAAAGCAAACCGGACAGACACCTATTAAGCCCGACAGGTCAATAGATAAAAAGGCTGCTGTCCGGAAAAGTGTATTTTTCCGTTTAGCGTCCAACCAACGCAGCGTTCCGGCTTGATTTCAATTGGCAGCGCGGACGGCGTGTCCGGCTAAACACCTATACGGACTCAATCGAGCGGGCCGGAGTCCGGCCCTGAAGGCCGAACCTCAACTTGCTTTCCAGGGTCGCGATCAAACGCCGCGACCCGGTCCAGAAACACTCTGCAGTTCACCCATCCGCTATCCATTCAAGTCGAAGTCGGCTGCCCACCTGGGCTCCAGTTTTTTGCAGACGTGCGGTTGGGGCGGAATCGCCCAATTCATTTTCGTTTGTTGGTTATGGCTGCGAGTTAAACGAGCCGACGGCGAAAGCGAGCCATTAGCTCGCGCCGTCGGCGGTCGAATCACTCGCAGTGTGGCCGCTGGCGACCGTGCCCAATCAAATCGGCGGAGTCCTGCCGTGCCCAACACCGGTCGGCGGTGCTCCAGCACCAGGGAGTTTTGCCGGTGACTCATTCGGGCCTCGGGGAGGAATCGGCTCCAGTCTGTCCGTCGGTTCACGATCGCCAGGGCCAAATTAGTTCGGGCTCAAGGCCGCCACCAACCGGTCAGGATCGAAGGCGGTTTTATTTTTGAGCATGAAATAGACGGCGCGGGCCAGCTTGATGGCCAGCACCGCATTGGCCTTAAACTTGTTGCCATTCATCCGTGCCTCTAGCCGTTGCGCCAGCGGACCCAGGAGGGCATCGCGTTTGGCCACCACCGCCGCTTCGCCAAAGGCCCACCGGAGATAGGGGTTGCCGAGCTTGGCTCCCCGCAGCCCTTTGATCTTGCCGGCACTGGCAACCGTGCCCTTGACCAAACGGCAATACGAAAGAAAATCTTTGACGGTGGGAAAGCGTGCGATGTCGCCAATCTCATGGAGCAGGGTCAAGCCGATGTAATCGCCGATGCCAGGTGTGGTTCGGAGCAAGGCGAAGTCGCGGCTGGCCGTTCGTTTGGTGAGCTTGAGCAGGTCTTTTTCCAAGACCGCCAACTGCGCGTCGAAATGTCCGATGAGGGCCAGGTCGTTTTGCAAGGCAAGCTGGCGGACGGGATCGGGTTCCGAGGTGAGGAGTTGTTCTTTCCACGCCTCACGGTTGTAAGGCCGCTGGCGACGGATCGGTCGGTTGTAAGCTAATTGATGGGACTGGATGCGGGCCAGCAGTTCAGTGCGGTTCCAGATATAACGCAGGCGCTGGCGCAGCAACGCTCGCAAGGGGCGTTTCTCGGCGGGATAGACATAGGCCGGCGGAATGAGATTGGTGCGCAGCAAGTGGGCCAGCTTCTCGGAGTCAATGCGGTCATTCTTGTTCTTGCCGCCGTGGATGGCCTTGAGGTAAAGCGCGTGGGCCAGGACGAAGTGCAGACCCGCTGCCTGGCAGGCATCCGCCAGCCAATACCAGCCGAACATACATTCGGCGCAGACAGTCAGGTCGTGGCGATAAGGTGCGACGAGCTTGAGGAAAAACTCAAAGTCGTTGTTTTTGATGTTGGAGTGAACGAGCTTTTTGCCGTCCCGATCCATGACGCAGACATACATCTGGCGGGCATGGAGGTCGATTCCGCAGTTGAACTGAGTAGTGGACGTGTAATACTTCATGGCGATCATTCGTTGTGGGATCGCAAGACCCCGGGTTATACGTTTGGTTACGCGGGGAAGTGTTCGTTGCACTTCCCCGCCCTGCACCAATGCTAACTAAAAACCCAAAGGGCTTTGAAGGGAGTATCAAATCGCCTCTGAACTGAACCTAGACGGCAGCGCAGTCAACGTCCGCTTCTAAAATCCCGCGACTCCACAGCCGTTGCGTCCGCTCCGATTTCAGAAACGGACGTTCACTGCGCCAATCATCACCCACTTTGACACGTTCAATCGAACGTGAATCACGGCGGTTTTCTGAAATTGAAAACCGGAATATTTTGGGTCGGGTAATTGCATTGCCTGGGCTGTTGGTAAAAAAGATAATTTTTGGTGGCCAAAAAAACAATTTGGCTATTATTGGCCTAAAGGCCTGCCTCATGAACCTCTCAACAAAGAAACTGTTAATAATTTCCTTAAAGCGTTTGAATCCGAGGGTTTTGAACAGTGCGACGATGGCGAGTTTGAGAATGGATTTGAGAAGGTTGCCATCTATGTAATAGGAGTTGCCGCCGTCAATGAGCGTGTCGCCCGCTTCAAGAAATGGCAAAAGGTCGGCAATGGTTTTATCAACCACGGCTGCCGGAACCATCAGCCAGACGGCGCGCGGCTTATCCAGTTTTTTGACCAAGTCAGCAAGCGAGGCGGCACCAACTGCTTTGTCCTTGGCCAAATCCTTCACCGCTTTGGGCAACTGGTCAAAGACGACGCACCGGTGGCCGTTTTTGACAAGCCGCCGAACCATGCTGGCACCCATCCGGCCCAAACCCACCATGCCGAGTTGTCTTTTTGATTTATTTTTCATGAGATCGCCGAGATAGAATTGTTTTCAGTCAAAAAATTTAGTTCTCCCAAGTTACAGACTAAAACACAGTTTGGCCGTTTGCAATAGGATGAACACCCCATTGAGTATGGCTGTCAAAAGAGACAATGTCTTTTTGGCAAAATTTTATCGCAAACCCGATTTTGTTAAATCCTTGCGGGATCGAAGTGTTGCTGCTGTTTATTTCTGACTAAATATCGCGAGAGCTTCGACGCACCTTCACCTGATGCCTACGAAACGCTTTTGTGGGACGTGATGAAAAAGGACGCGACGCTCTTCATGCGTGCCGACCAAGTGGAGGCCGCCTGGGAATTTTTGATGCCGGTGCTCGAAGCGTGGCAGGCCACGGCACCGAGCGATTTTCCCAATTACGCCGCCGGAACTTGGGGACCAGAAAGTGTTCAGGAACTTTTGTCGCCCGGACATCGTTGGCCGCTGCCGACTGAACTGGTGGCTCCTTGCAAGAAGAAGGAAAAGAATTCGTGACGCGACACAATTTGAAATAATCTCTTGGCATGAAAATTCTTGTCATTGATGTTGGCGGCACTCATGTAAAGGTGCGCGATACCGGTCACAAAAATCGTGTGGAAATTCCGTCCGGGCTGAAAATGACTGCGAACAAAATGGTCGCGGCGGTTCGGAAAATCACCGCCGATTGGAAATACGATGTCATTACGATTGGCTATCCGGGACCCGTGCTGCACGGACACATTGTCAGCGAACCGCACAATCTCGGACGCGGCTGGGTGAAATTTGATTTCAAAAAAGCATTTGGTCGTCCGGTAAAAATCATCAATGATGCGGCAATGCAAGCGTTGGGAAGTTATCAAGGAAAGCGGATGCTCTTTCTCGGCTTGGGCACAGGTCTAGGTTCGGCGATGATTGTTGACGGCGTGCTCGAACCGATGGAACTCGCGCACCTGCCTTACAAAAAAGGCCGGACTTATGAAGATTATGTGGGACTGGCCGGACTCAAGCGGCTCGGGAAAAAGAAATGGCGGTGCCACGTCAATGATGTCGTCACGCAACTCAAGACCGCATTGGAGGCGGATTATGTTGTTTTGGGCGGCGGCAATGCGAAGCTGCTCAAAAAACTTCCGACTGGCAGCGAATTGGGAGACAACGCCAACGCCTTTCGCGGCGGCCTTCGTCTTTGGAAAAAATCTTACAGTCACAATTCTCAAAAATGAATTCATCTGGAAATTCCCTTGCCTTCGGCGCGCCCGGCATCGAACCGCGCTGGACTTCGAGCGCGAAAGAAGGTTTGGGGACGGCCTATCACAGCAGTTGCCGTTTATGGTTCACGTTGAGCCACGGCATCGTGAACGAAATTTATTATCCGCACGTTGACCAGCCGAACACGCGCGATTTTCAATTTCTCATCAGCGACGGCGAAACATTTTGCCACGAAGAAAAACGCGATCTGGACCATAAAATTGAATACCCGGAACGCGACTGTCCGTTTTATCGCCTCACGAATTCAGAACCGAACGGACGCTACCGGCTAATAAAACATGTGCTCACCGATCCGCACCGATCTGTATTGCTCGTGCATACCAAGCTCGAAATCCTCGACAAATCTTTGCGTGGAAAATTAAAACTTTACGCACTGCTCGCGCCGCACATCGCGCGGCACGGCGCGGGCAATTCCGGTTGGTGTTCAGAGATCAGCGGCCTCAAACTTTTGCGCGCCGAACGAGCAGGCACGCATCTGGTCATGGGATGCAGCACGGGTTTTTCGCGTCGCTCCGTTGGTTATGTCGGTGCAAGCGACGGCTGGCGGGACTTGACGGATAATTTCAAAATGGACTGGGAATTTTGCGCCGCCGAAAATGGCAATATCGCATTGACCGGCGAAATTGATCTTCAATCCAAGAATGAATTCACCATCGGAATCGCCCTTGGTGGAAGCTATCAAAGCACTGGCGCGAAATTGTTGCAATCGCTGGCCGAGCCGTTTGACTCGCAGCGCGAAAGTTATATCCGCCAATGGCAGCGCACGGTCGTGAATCCAAAATTTGATTTCGCCGGACAAACGTCTGACGGCGGTCATATTTATCGGTTGAGCCGCTGCATTTTGCTCGCGCATGAAGACAAAAGTTTTCAGGGAGCATTGGTTGCGTCCATGAGCATCCCGTGGGGCGAAACAAAAGGTGACGACGATTTGGGCGGTTATCATCTCGTCTGGACGCGCGATTTGGTGCAAAGCGCGACCGCTCTGCTCGCGTCCGGCCAGACCGGCACGCCGTTGCGCGCCTTGATCTGGCTGGCGACCGTTCAGCGACCTGATGGCAGTTTTCCGCAAAATAGCTGGATCAATGGCTGCGCGTATTGGACTGGTTTGCAACTCGACGAAATCGCCGCGCCAATTCTTCTGGCGTGGCGTTTGCAATGCGAAGGTGTTGATCTCGGACTGTTCGATCCGTGCGTCATGATTTTGCGCGCCGCAGCTTTTCTCATCCGGCAAGGGCCGGTGACATCGCAGGAACGCTGGGAAGAAAATTCCGGTTACTCGCCCTCGACGCTCGCCGCGGTTATCGCCGGACTGGTTTGCGCCGCAGAGTTTGCCAAAAAACATTTTCATACTGACACGAGGGATTTTATTTTTGCGTATGCCGACTGGCTGGCCGCGCACGTCGAAGAATGGACGGTCACGACGCGCGGCGAATTGGTCAAAGATATTCCGCGTCATTACATCCGCATCAATCCAACTGATTCGCAAACGCCCGACCCGCACGCGGATCCAAACGCGACGATGATTCAAATCGGCAACGGCGGCGGTTTGCATCCCGCGCGAAATGTTGTCGGCGGCGATTTTCTTCATCTTGTGCGGCTTGGGATTCGAGCTGCGAACGATCCAATCGTGCGCGATTCGATCAAGGTAATTGACCAAGTGCTCAAACACGAACTTCCGCAAGGCCCGTGCTGGCGGCGTTACAATCACGATGGTTACGGCCAAAAGGAAGACGGCAGCGCTTTTGACGGAACTGGCGTCGGCCGTTCGTGGCCGATTTTGACGGGCGAACGCGGCCATTACGAACTCGCGGCCGGACGCGATCCAAAATCTTTTATTTCCGCGATGGAAAAATTTGCCAACGCGGGCGGCATGATCAGTGAGCAACTTTGGGATGCCGAGGATTTGCCGGTTTGCGGCATGAAACGCGGACAGCCCACCGGCGCGGCCATGCCGCTTTGCTGGTCGCACGCGGAATATATTTCGCTCGTGCGCAGCCAGCATGACGGGATTTGTTTTGATCGCGTCGAACCGGCTTTCCAACGCTACGTCGCCAGTCCGGTTAAAAGTCATCACGAGTTTTGGAGTTTGCGCCATCCAATTCGCCGAATGCCTCACGGAAAAATCTTGCGCATCATTGTTGAAACAGAGGCGACGATTGTATGGTCGGCAGATCGTTGGAAAAACATCAACAAGTCCGAAACAACAAACGTCAATTCACTCAATTTATGGTTTGCAGATTTTCCGACCAAGGCCATGCCTGCCGGTTCTGCGATTGAGTTCACATTTTTCTGGAAGAATGAACAGCGATGGGAGGGTAAAAATTATTCAGTCGTTGTCGGCGAACCAAACACACGTTGAGGAGTTGAGTTCATTGCAACAACTTCACTATGCCTCCACCCGCTATAAGTTGCTGTTGATTTTTCAGGGGATGGACGCCGCTGGCAAGGACGGTGCTATCCGGCACGTTATGTCCGGGGTCAATCCGCAAGGCTGCGAGGTTTTTAGTTTCAAGCAGCCGACCGCCGATGAGTTGGAACATGATTTTCTCTGGCGCACAAACCGCCATCTGCCGGAACGCGGACGGATCACCGAATGCTTCAAAGAACATCCCGATCACATCCTCTTCGCTTCTGCCCCGGCTGTGCCGAAAATTCAAAGACGATATTCTCAAGG
This sequence comes from uncultured Verrucomicrobiae bacterium, assembly GCA_963746345.1. GTDB lineage: Bacteria > Verrucomicrobiota > Verrucomicrobiia > Limisphaerales > UBA11358 > UBA11358. The sequence continues at coordinate 309,021 of CAVVAN010000003.1, read as the reverse complement.
CCAATCGTGGCACAGGAAAAATTTCATCGAATTGAATTTGCCTGCGGCTTCGTGAATCTGCCTCCGCCGATATAAGTTGCCCTGAAAGCCATTTGCCATTTCAATGTCGTAAGCGCGATGAAAATCCAGAATCCATCGGCAAATCCTTGCGATTGGAAAAAATCATTTCTTTGCCTGCTGCTTGCGGTCGTGTGTTTTCAAACCGCCTATTCTTCAATTAAAATTCCCGCACTTGGCTTGTTCATTTTCGGCTACGCCTATTTTCTCGTTCAATTGACCAATCAGCCAACCGTTCGCCGCGCCTTTTATTTTGGATTGGCGACGGGATTTTTCTGCGCCGCGCCGCAACTATTTTTCTTTTGGAAAATTTTCAGCGCGGCGGCAATCGTGCTGTGGATTGTCTTCGGATTTTGGATTGGAATGTTCATGGCAATTTCTTGCGGCGCAATCCGGCGCTGGGGAAAAGTTAAAGCGATGTGGCTGATTCCAATTGTCTGGACTGGCATCGAGTATTTCCGCAGCGAACTTTATTACCTGAAATTTTCGTGGTTGAACATTGGATACGCGTTGCAATTTCCATTTGGAATGTATGGTGTCGGATTTTGGGTCTTTGCAATTATTATCGGACTTTTTTATGCGCGAATAATTCAAATCAATCTCATTGAGGTAATTCTTATCGTCATTTTTTTACTTTTATTGATTCGAATATTTTTACTTCCATCGCTCGCCGCAACATATCGGCCAGTAAAAACGCCGCTGGCAATCGTCGGAATTCAAATGGAATTTCCACCCAAAAATATTCTTCCAAAAATTCTTGACCACGCTTTGGCAAAAAATACCAACGCGCAGATTTTCGTCTTAAGCGAATACACGCTCGACGATGGCGTTCCCGATTCGCTCAAAAACTGGTGTCGCGACAATTCAAAATTTCTCGTCATTGGTGGAAAAGATTTTGTGACCAATCACATTTATTATAACACGACATTTGTCGTCGGCACAAACGGCGAAATTGTTTTCAAACAGGCCAAGAGCGTGCCGATTCAATTTTTCGACGACGGTTTGCAGGCCAGAAAACAGGAAGTCTGGAATTCGCCGTTCGGCAAAATCGGCATTTGCATCTGCTACGATTTAAGTTATACGCGCGTCACGGATGAATTGGTGCGGCAAGGTGCGCAATTGCTCATCGTGCCGACGATGGATGTTTCTGATTGGGGCAGGCATGAACACGAATTGCATTCACGCGTCGCGCCAGTGCGCGCGTCGGAATATGGAATCCCGATTTTTCGCCTCGCCAGCTCGGGAATTTCGCAAGCCGTCACAGGCGACGGTTATGTCGTCTCGCAAACTTCTTTTGACAAACAAGATGAAATTCTTTCCGCGCAATTTCGGTTGCCTTCGCACGGCTCGCTTCCGCTGGATAGATTTCTTGCGCCGCTTTGCACCGGCGTGACTGGGATCGTCACGGCAATTTTATTGTTCCTCGCTTGGAAAGATAAACGTGCGAAGCTGAAAAGTTAATCACCGCATAATCCACCCGCCGCCGACAACCAAATCATCCTGATAAAAAACTGCGGCCTGGCCGGGCGTGATGGCGCGCTGCGGCGTGTGCAATTTTACTTTCACGCGATTCATTTTCCAGCGGGGAAATTGTCGCCGACGTGCCGGGATGGTTGTAACGGATTTTCGCCGTGACTTCGATTGGCTCGGTCAGCTGGTCGAACGGATGCCAGTTGCAGCGGTCGGCGATGAATTCATCGCGGTCGAGCGCGGAATCGTCGCCGACGACGACGCGATTATTTTCCGCGTCGAGTTCCACGACGTAAACCGGCTTGCTCGTCGTGATGCCGAGACCTTTGCGCTGGCCGATGGTGTAAAACTCGATGCCGTCGTGCTGGCCCAGCACGTGGCCGTGCAAATCCACGATGTCGCCGCGATGTTTTTGCACGAGGTTCGCCGACTGGAGAAAGCCGCCGTAATTGTTGTCCGGCACGAAACAGATTTCCATGCTCTCCTCCTTGTCGGCGGTCTTGAGATTGCAATGCCGCGCCACTTCGCGCGTGTCGCTCTTGGTCTTTTCGCCGAGCGGAAAAATCGCGCGCGCGAGCTGGTCCTGCCGCAGCGAGAACAGAAAATAACTTTGATCCTTCCGCGAATCGCGTCCGCGCTTGAGCAAATGGCGCGAACCGTCCGCGCTTTTTTCGATGCGCGCAAAATGGCCCGTGGCGATGAAATCCGCGCCGAGTTGATCCGCGCGGTCAATCAGCCGTCCGAACTTCAAATTCTGGTTGCACATCACGCACGGATTCGGCGTGCGGCCGGCCTTGTATTCGTCGGCGAAGTATTGGATGACGTGCTTCTGGAATTCCGCCGCCTCGTCAATGAGGTAATACGGGATGTCGAGCTTGTCGCAGACGGAGCGCGCGTCGGTGACGGCCTGCGGGCCGCAGCATTTGTCCTCCGCGCGGTTCACGCAATCCTGCGGCCAGAGTTTGAGCGTGATGCCGATGACATCGTAGCCCTGCTCGATCAAAAGCGCCGCCGTCGCGGAGGAATCAACTCCTCCGCTCATGCCACAGACGACGCGCTGACGCTTTTGCGAATTCACAGACGGACATTATACAAGGCGCGGGCGGCGTGTAAAATGGTTTGCGAAGCGAAGAAAAATTTTATTGTTGGAAATCTGACGGTGAAAATTTTTGATTCACAGAAATATTTTCGTCTGTCTGCGTTAAAATAAACTTGCGAATAACTTTTTTGCCTTGCAGAGCCTTTATTGACTTCTCCATCGCTGCGTGAATGGCGGCAATGGCTTCGGGAGTCGCTGTTTTGCGTTGCCGTTCTAAAATTGCTTTTAAGCTTGCATCATTAATTTTCAAGTCTTCATCTTTAATCTGTGTCACTTCTGCATTTTCAGAAGTTGACTTTATTTGACGGATGAAATGGTCTTGCTTGCCAATCCAAAATTGTGTCGTCATTTTGGCTGAAGAAATGTTCGTATCGTGCGACTGTTCCATGTCAATGCTTGTCTCGATGACATAACAGTCTGTTTCAGCAATTTTCTCGTCAGACAATCTTTTTGCGTGAATGCGTGGTGAAGAAATCACGCTTAATTGAGAGCCCCAATTTTGATTGAAAAATATTCCCGGAATTTCTGCTGTCGCCGAACTCGAAACACCGTCAGCAGCTCCCAACGCCAGTTGCATACTTTGCATTTCCTGCGGCTTGGCGAAATCAATCTTATTCGCAGCATCCGTCACGAAATAATTTCTGCTGCCATCATTCCAAACAATTCCTTTCGCCGGTTGCATAGTTTGCATTTTTAGCGGACTAGCGGAATTAATACTCTTGCCTGTTTGTGTCCAATCAATCCGATAAAAATCTGGGCGTTGCAATCGGATGTTAAAAGTCGTTTCCGTAGTTTGCCCAACGCTTTCGGATATAACTTTGCCAGTGTCGTTGTAACTAGAAAGTCCGGCATAAGCGTCCACTGCTTGTTTCGCAATTTCCTGCGCCGTTAATTTATCGCTATCGCTAGTTTGAGAAATTGCGACCGTCGCCGCACCGCTGGCAATTAAGGCAACCAAGCCAACACCAAGTGCGAATTTTATTTTCAACCAAGTCATCATTTTCATAGTTCCTTTTACAAGGGTAATTGTTGATGCCGCAGCAATTGACCCTTTCACAATCGCCACGGCAGTCACAGATTTCGCCAGCGCCACCGGCGCGGCTTGAACGGAATTGGCGGAAACCGCTCCGGCGATTGCCACGCTGGAAAGCGTCACGCCGCGTTTCGTGAAGAATATCCGCAGCTTTTCCAGCGCCCGGCTGACACGCTTTTCAGCAGCCGGTTCATTCGAGCCAAGAAGATTTCCAATTTCCCGTAAATTTTTGCCTTCGTAAAATCGCAGCAAAATGGCGCGGCGATCTTTTTCATTGAGCGCGGCCACGGCGCTGTCCAGCAGCGGCGCGATTTTCGGCCAAAGTTCCGGTTCCGGTTCATTTAAAATCGTCTGCATATCGTGCGCCTCCTGTTCGCGAACTTGCCGCCGCATTTCGCTTCGCAAAAAATTATTCGCCGTCAATTGTGTCGTTTTGAAAAGCCAACTGGAAAGCGCCTTGTCATTGCGCAATTGCCCGGCTTTGCGCGCGAGAATGATGAAAACGGCCTGCGTGATTTCTTCCGCCAAAGCCGGATGGCCGACGCTGCGCATGGCGACGGAATAAACGAGATTGATGTATTTCGTCACCAGCGCGGCAAACGCCTCTTCGGAATTGCTTTCGGCATATTCGCGCAGCCGTGCGCTGTCGTCCGTGGATTGCATTCAAGGATAAGTGTGCGCCGACAGACGAAAGCCGACAATTTATTTGCAGAATTTAATGGCTAGAATTTCTCGCTCATGCCGCAGATGACGCGTTGACGCTTTTGCGAAATCACAGAAGGACATTATACAAGTCGCGGGCGGCGTATAAAATGGTTTGCGAAGTGAGTTAAAGGAAAATGCTATTGCGCCTGTTGAAAATCCCCCGGCGAAAATTGTTTGTTCACGACGATATGTTCATGCGTCTCGGTAGAAACCATCTTGCCCTTCATCATGCTTTGCATTTTTTTAGACAACATTTCTAGTTTGGTTCGCGTGGCGGCAATGGCTTCGGCGGTGGCGGGTTTATTTTCCTTTTCCAGAAGTTTTTTGATGTCGGCATCGCTCAAGCGTGCCGGAGAGGGCAAAGTCGTGGAGGCAAGATCAACGCTCGACTGGATTTGATGGATAAGGTGATCGCGCTTGCCGATCCAAAATAGTCTGGTGTTGGTGGCCGTTCCCATTTTGCCCGTGCTGTCAGGCAGCGTTCCCTCGGCGCGCATTTTGGCGGTATCCATCACACTCGTAATGACGTAACAGTCCACGTCGCCAACCTGCCCGTCTTTCTCTCTCTTGGTTTCAACCTTGCCGGTCACAATAAAACTCATTGGATCACCCAAAGTGAGCTTGAAGAAAATTTCCGGAGCAGCTATTGCCGAATTTCCCATCATTGTCGCGTATGCCAATGCCGTTTGCATATCCTTCATCTTTTCTTTACCAGTTCCCGGATCAAAATAATCACCGCTTCCATCAGACCAAGCCGCTCCCTTGAGGCCGTTTGGCCCTGCCATCATTATCGAATCAATCCGATATAGATTCGGGCGGGCTAGGCGGATATTGAAAGTTGTCTTGGTGTTTTTGCCAGCCATTTCAATCACCACTGTCCCACTGTCGCTGTAGCTCATCAGTGCGGCGTAGGCGTCCTGCGATTGCTTGGCGATTTCCTGCGGCGTCAATTTGTCACCGGCGGTGGTTTGAGAAATGACCATCGTAGTTGCACCGCCCACCAATAAAATTCCTGCGGTGATGCCAATTGCCAGTTTAAGTTTTGCGTGTGTCATAATTTTGAGAGCTTCTTTCACTAGGGTTAAGGTTGAACCACTGGCTGCCGCGCCTTTCGCAATCGCCACGGCAGTCACAGATTTTGCCAGCGCCACCGGCGCGGCTTGAACGGAATTGGCCGAAATCGCTCCCGCAATAATCGCCGTCGTCGAACCCACGCCACGTTTCGTGAAAAATCTCCGCAGCTTTTCCAGCGCGCGGTTCACTCGCATCTTCGCCGCGTCTTCGCTCGCGCCCAAAGTTGCGCCGACTTCCGCAAAAGTTTTATTCTCAAAAAATCGCAGCACCAGCGCGTCGTGATCTTTCTGGCCGAGCTGTTCCATCGCGCCGTCGAGCTAGCGGTGCAATTTGATTCCAAGTTTCCGCCGGTTCGGGTTCGTTCAAAATGGATTGCATATACGCCTCCTGTTCGCGGTGTTGCCGCCGCCGTTGAATGGTCAGCGCATTGGCGCTCGCGTAACGCGCCGTGCGACAAAGCCAGCCGGGCAAAATCGTTTTTTCGCCGAGCGAATCCGCCTTGCGCGCAAGAATGATGAAAACCGCCTGTGTGATTTCTTCGGCCAGATGCGCATCACTCACCTGCCGCAGCGCGACGGAATAAACGAGATTGACGTGGCGCGAGACGAGCGCGGAGAACGCTTCCTCGGAATTATTGCGGGCGAATTCGCGCAAAAGGTTCAGGTCGTCATTCATCTTTCACCTATACATTTACGCTGGCGCGGAAAAGTAACAGATTATTTTTGCGGCAACGATTCTGCCCGACTAATACAAAGCGGTCAGAAAAATAAAATTCTAATGGGCAAATCCGTAATTTCTCGAAAACATTTATTGCGCGGCGGTGAATTTTGGGTAAAAAATAACGGAACGACGGCTGATTGCCACAGATGACAAACAACCCGACCCAACAAAATGAAAAGGACTGGCGCGCGCAAACTCAAATTTCCGCGCCGCCGAAGCAAGGACTTTACGATCCGCAGTTCGAGCACGACGCCTGCGGGTTAGGCTTCGTGGTTAACATGAAAGGCAGGAAGTCGCACCAGTTGGTCAGCGACGCGCTGAAAATTTTGGTCAACCTCGATCATCGCGGCGCGGTCGGTTGCGAACCGAACACCGGCGACGGCGCGGGCATTCTCATTCAAGTGCCGCATGAATTTTTTGTGGCCGAAGCGGCGAAGCTTGGTTTCAAACTTCCGGCGTTCGGACAATACGGCGTCGGGCAATTGTTCCTGCCGAAAAATTCTGGCGAGCGCGAGGCGATCAAAAAGGAACTCGCCAAAATTATTTCCGACGAAGGCCAGACGGTTGCTCGGCTGGCGCGATGTGCCGGTGGATAATTCTTCGCTCGGCAAAACCGCCGTCGCCGCCGAGCCGTTCATGGCGCAGGTTTTTGTCGGGCGCAATCCGGCGCATCAAAGACGACGCGGCGTTTGAGCGGAAACTTTACGTCATCCGCAAAGTCGCGGAGCAGAAAATCCGTTACGGCGGAAAAATCGCCGGCGGAAAATCTCTTTTACGTCTCCAGCCTGTCGGCGCGCACGTTGACTTACAAAGGCATGTTGATGTCCGAGCAGGTGGAAAAATATTATCGACGATTTGCGGAATCCCGGCCGTGACCACGGCGCTGGCGCTGGTGCATTCGCGTTTTTCCACGAACACGTTTCCGAGTTGGGACCGCGCGCATCCGAATCGCTGCATCGCGCACAACGGCGAAATCAACACGCTGCGCGGCAATGTGAATTGGATGAAGGCGCGGCAGATGCTTTTTCAAAGCAAACTTTTTGGCGAGGACATCAAGAAAATCATCCCGGTCATCAACACGGACGGCAGCGACTCGGCGCAGTTCGATAATTGCGTGGAGATGCTCGTGATGGCGGGCCGCGAACTGCCGCACGCGATGATGATGATGATTCCCGAGCCGTGGGAAAATCACGAGAGCATGGACGCGGAGCGCCGCGCGTTTTACGAATTTCATTCCTGCCTCATCGAGCCGTGGGACGGCCCGGCTTCGATGGCGTTCACGGACGGAAAAATGATCGGCGCGTGCCTTGACCGAAATGGTCTGCGCCCGTCGCGTTATTACGTCACGAAAGACGACCTCGTCATCATGGCGTCGGAAGCGGGCGTTTTGCCGATCGCGCCGGAACGCATCGCCATCAAAGGCCGTTTGCAACCGGGCCGGATGTTTCTCGTGGACATCGAGCAAGGCCGCATCGTCGCGGACGAGGAACTGAAGAAAAAATATGCCAGCGCGCAGCCGTATCAAAAATGGCTCGAGGAAAATCACGTCCTGCTCGAAAATCTGCCCGAGCCGTCGGAAGCGACCGTGCCGGATCATCGCAAAGTTTTGCAGCGGCAGCAGGCGTTCGGCTACACGTTCGAGGATTTGCGTTTCATCGTCGGCCCGATGGGCGCGGACGGCGTGCAACCGCTCGGCTCGATGGGCACGGACACGCCGCTGGCGGTTTTGTCGAACAAACCGCAGTTGCTTTACAATTATTTCAAGCAATTGTTCGCGCAGGTCACGAACCCGCCGATTGATCCGATCCGCGAGGAAATCGTCACCTCGACCGAAATCATGCTCGGCGGCGAAGGCAACATGCTCGAGCCGACAGCCGGAAAGTTGCGCGGCTGATCAAGCTCAAGCATCCGATTCTCACCAACGAGGAATTGGAAAAATTGCGGCAGGTCAACCGTCCCGGTTTCAAGGCCGTGACGCTGCCGATTTTGTTCAAAGCGGCGGACGGCGCAAAAGGTCTTGGAAACCGCGCTGGAAAATTATTTTCCGAAGCGGACAAAGCCATCGCCGACGGCGCGAACATCTTGATTTTGTCCGACCGCGGCATCAGCACGGAACTCGCGCCGATTCCCGCGCTGCTGGCGGTTGCCGGTCTGCATCATCATCTCATCCGCAGCGGCACGCGCACGAAAGTCGGCCTCGTCCTCGAATCCGGCGAACCGCGCGAGGTGCATCATTTCGCGCTGCTCATCGGCTACGGCTGCACGGCCATCAATCCGTATCTCGCGTTCGAGACGCTCGATGATTTGATCCAGCAGGGCCTGCTGACCAAGACCGACCACAAGACCGCGATCAAAAAATTCATCAAGGCCGCGATCAAGGGCGTCGTCAAAACGATGGCCAAGATGGGCATCTCGACCATCCAAAGTTATCACGGCGCGCAGATTTTTGAAGCCGTCGGCCTCAACAGCGAAGTCGTGGACAAATATTTCACCTGGACGCCGTCGCGCATCCAGGGCGTCGGCCTCGACGTGATCGCCGAGGAAGCGCTTGAGCGGCATCGCCACGCGTTTCCCGACCGGCAGGTCAACGGCGTGCTCGACGCGGGCGGCCAATATCAATGGCGCGACGACGGCGAATTCCATCTGTTCAATCCGCAGACCATCCACAAATTGCAGAACGCCTGCCGCACGGGAAATTACAAAATTTTTCAGGAATACGCCGCGCTGATCAACAATCAGGCGAAAAATCTTTGCACGCTGCGCGGATTGTTGGATTTCAAGTTCGCGGAAAAGCCGATTCCGATCGAAGAAGTCGAATCGGTGGATGAAATCGTCAAGCGTTTCAAGACCGGCGCGATGAGTTACGGCTCGATTTCCAAGGAAGCGCACGAGGCGCTCGCCATCGCGATGAACCGCATCGGCGGACGCAGCAACACCGGCGAAGGCGGCGAAGACCCGGCGCGTTACAATCTCGAACCGAACGGCGATTCGAAAAATTCCGCGATCAAGCAAGTCGCGAGCGGACGTTTCGGCGTGACGAGCCATTACCTCGTCAACGCGAAGGAACTTCAGATCAAGATGGCGCAGGGCGCGAAACCCGGCGAAGGCGGCGAATTGCCCGGCAAAAAAGTTTATCCGCCCATCGCCAAAGTGCGCGGCACGACAGCAGGCGTCGGTTTGATTTCGCCGCCGCCGCACCACGACATTTATTCCATCGAAGATTTGGCGGAACTGATCCACGATTTGAAAAATTCAAACCGCAACGCGCGCGTCAGCGTGAAGCTCGTCGCCGAAGTCGGCGTCGGCACGATCGCCGCGGGCGTCGCGAAGGCGCACGCGGACGTGGTTTTGATTTCCGGTCACGACGGCGGCACGGGCGCGTCGCCGCTCTCGTCCATCAAACACGCGGGCGGTCCGTGGGAACTCGGCCTGGCCGAGACGCACCAGACGCTCGTGCTGAACAATCTGCGCAGCCGCATTTACGTCGAGACCGACGGCCAGTTGAAGACCGGGCGCGACGTGGCGATCGCCGCGCTGCTTGGCGCGGAGGAATTTGGTTTTGCCACCGCGCCGCTGGTCGTCGCTCGGCTGCATCATGATGCGCGTCTGCCATCTGAACACCTGCCCGGTCGGCGTCGCGACGCAAGACCCGCGCTTGCGCGAGCGTTTCACCGGCGAGCCCGGACACACGTCGTCAACTTCATGCGGTTCATCGCGCAGGAATTGCGCGAGATCATGGCCAAGCTTGGTTTCCGCAAGCTCGAAGACATGGTTGGCCGCACGGACAAATTAATTCCGTGGAAGGCGATTGAACATTGGAAGGCGCAGCGGCCTCGACCTCACGCCGATTTTGTACCAGCCCGAAATGGGCGCGGAAGTGGGACGTTTTCGTCAGCAGGATCAGGATCACGGTCTGGAAAAATCTCTGGACGTGACGAAGCTTTTGGACATTTGCAAACCGGCCATCGAGCGCGGCGAAAAAGTGAAAGCTGAATTGCCGATTCACAACGTCAACCGCGTCGTCGGCACGATCACCGGCAGCGAAATCACGAAGAAGCACGGCCCGACTGGCTTGCCGGAAGACACGGTGCATTTGAAATTCAACGGCAGCGCCGGACAAAGTTTCGGCGCGTTCATGCCGCAGCGGCATGACGCTCGAACTCGAAGGCGACGCGAACGATTATTTCGGCAAAGGTTTGAGCGGCGGCAAAATCATCGTGTATCCGCCGAAAGGTTCCACCTTTGTCGCCGAGGACAACATCATCATCGGCAACGTGGCGCTTTATGGCGCGACGGCGGGCGAAATTTTTGTGCGCGGCATGGCGGGCGAACGTTTTGGCGTGCGCAATTCCGGCGTCAACGCCGTCGTCGAGGCGGTCGGCGATCACGGTTGCGAATACATGACCGGCGGACGCGTGGTGATTCTCGGCAAGACCGGGCGCAATTTCGCCGCCGGCATGAGCGGCGGTGTCGCCTATGTTCTGGACGAAGCCGGAGATTTCGCGACGCGCTGCAACATGGAACTGGTCGGCCTCGAAAAACTCGACGACGCGGATGAGATCGAGGAAGTCTGGAAGTTGATCCAAGCGCCACGCAGACTTACACCAAAAGCACAGCGCGCCGCGAAAATTCTCGCGGACTGGAAGAATCGTTCGTGCCGAAATTTGTGAAAGTGATGCCGCAGGATTACAAGCGCGTGCTGCAATCGCTGAAGAAAGTGCAGTCGCAAGGCTTGAGCGGCGACGACGCGATCATGGCCGCGTTCGAGGAAAACGTGAAGGGCGGACATTGAACGGATTTAATCGATTAAAAATCCAAATTAAAATCAGATGGGAAAACCAACCGGATTTTTAGAATTTCAACGCGAACTGCCGCAGGACCGTTCGCCGCTGGAGCGCATCGCGGACTGGAAGGAATTTCATCATCCACCTGCCCGAGGCCGACCTGCAAGAAACAGGGCGCGCGCTGCATGGATTGCGGCATTCCGTTCTGCCACACCGGCCAGCTCGTCAGCGGCATGGCCAGCGGCTGCCCGATCCACAACCTCATTCCCGAATGGAACGATCTCGTTTATCGCGGGCTGTGGAAGGAAGCGCTCGAACGGCTGCACAAGACGAATAATTTTCCCGAATTCACCGGCCGCGTCTGCCCCGCGCCGTGCGAAGGCTCGTGCGTGCTGGGCATCAACAATCCGCCGGTCACGATCAAAAATATCGAGTGCGAGATCATTGACCACGGCTGGGAAAATGGCTGGGTCAAAGCCGAACCGCCGAAGAAGCGCACGGGCAAAAAAGTCGCCGTCATCGGTTCCGGCCCGGCGGGACTTTGCTGCCGCCGCGCAGTTGAACAAGGCCGGGCATCTCGTCACCGTTTTCGAGCGCGCCGACCGCCCCGGCGGTTTGCTCATGTATGGCATCCCGAACATGAAGCTCGACAAAAAGGAAGTCGTGCTGCGCCGCCTGAAAGTTGCTCGAAGACGAAGGCATCAAGTTTGTCTGCAACACCGAAGTCGGAAAAAATTATCCGGCGGAAAAATTGTTGAAGGAATTCGACGCCGTGATTCTCGCGACCGGCGCGACCAAGCCGCGCGATTTGCCGATTGAAGGCCGCCAGCTGAAAGGCATCCATTTCGCGATGGATTTTCTCACGGCGAATACGAAGAGCATTTTGGACTCGCACAAGAACGGCAGATTTCATTGACGCCGACCGGCAAGGACGTCGTCGTCATCGGCGGCGGCGACACCGGCACGGATTGCGTCGGCACTTCGATGCGGCACGGCTGCAAATCGCTCGTGCAGGTGGAGATTTTGCCCAAGCCGCCGCTCGAACGCGCCAAGGACAATCCGTGGCCGGAATGGCCGAAGATTTACAAGCTGGATTACGGCCAGGAAGAAGCCGCCGCGAAATTCGGCGCCGACCCGCGCGTTTATCTGACGACCGCGACAAAATTTGAAGGCGACGCGCACGGCCACGTCAAAGCCGTTCACACTCGTGCAGATCGAATGGACGAAGAACGACAAAGGCCAGTTCATCCCGAAAAATGTTCCCGGCACGGAAAAAGTTTTGCCCGCGCAACTCGTGCTGCTGGCGATGGGTTTTCTCGGACCGGAACAGCCGTTGCTCGAATCGCTCGGCATCGAACGCGACGCGCGCACCAACGCCAAGGCGGACTTCGAGAAATACACGACGAACATTCCGAAGAGTTTTTGCCGCCGGCGATTGCCGTCGCGGCCAGAGCCTCGTCGTGTGGGCGTTCAACGAAGGCCGCGGCGCGGCGCGCGAATGCGACCGCTATCTGATGGGCGCGACGGATTTGACATGATTGTTACGTTTTTGAAACTTATCCTTGACTTGAGCAGGATGAATATTTATTGTCGGACTCGGATTGAGGCATGAGCCATTTCCAAAATTAACTTTGCGGGCACTGACTGGTTTCCAGTTGTGTCTTTTTTATTTTTGGAGCAGAGCCTCGCAACATCAGGAGCGAATATGGCTAGCGGCAAAATTAAGTGGTTCGACAATAAAAAGGGATTCGGGTTTATCGCCCAAAGTTCCGGTCAGGATGTCTTCGTGCATCACACGTCCATCATCGGGCCGGGATTCAAAACCCTCAACGAAGGCGATGAAGTTTCCTTTGAAGTTATCGCCGGTGAAAAGGGTTTGAAAGCACAGAACGTCCAGCGCGTGCAGGCATCGTAGCATTCGCAGTGTCCAGTCCGTCAAAATTCCGCATTGGCGAGATTTCAATCGCCAGCGCTGGGGTTGGCATATAAGTTTTCCCTGTGCCTTGCGTCACCAGTCTTTACGTTCACGTCCCGTTTTGCGCGCAGAAATGCGCGTATTGCGCCTTTTATTCCGAAGCATCATCGGGCGAATTGGTCAATCGCTTATGTCAATGCACTCGTCCGCGAAATGGAAATTGTCGCGGACGATCTGAAACCACGAACCATTTTCTTCGGCGGCGGCACGCCGTCGCTTTTGAACCTGCGGCAATGGGAAACAAATTCTCCGCGCGATGGAAAAATTAAATCTGCTCGGCGCGGAAGAATTCACCGTCGAATGCAATCCGGCAACCGTTTCGGCAGACAAGGCAAAATTACTCCGCGATTTTGGCGTGAACCGGATTTCGATGGGCGTGCAATCGCTCGACGAAAAATTATTGGATCGGCTTGGCCGGATTCATTCGCGCGAAATAGTTTTCAAATCATTTGATATTTTGCGCCGCGCCGGATTTGAAAATGTGAATCTCGATTTGATGTTTGCCATTCCGACGCAGACGATGGAAATCTGGCGCGCGACTTTGAACGAAGCAATTGCGATGCAGAGCGAACATCTTTCCAGCTACGAAGTCATTTACGAAGACGACACGCCGCTGTTCGAGCAACTTCAAGCCGGGGAATTTTCCGTGGACGAAAATCTCGCGTGCGACATGTATGAAGAATTGATTGCCACCGCCGCGCGCGCCGGATTTCACCAATACGAAATCGCCAATTTTGCGAAAGGCGACTTGAACAGCAGAACAAATTCCTGCGCGGGACTGCAAACATAACGTCAATTACTGGCGCGGCGGAAATTTTTACGGCCTCGGCCCAAGCGCAACCGGCTATGTTCGCGGCGTGCGGACGAAAAACTGGGCGAACACGCAGCTTTACTGCGAGCAATTGGAAAAAGGAAAACGCGCCGTTGAATCCAGCGAAGAATTGCCGCCGCTCAAACGCGCGGGCGAAATGGCGGCGTTCGGTTTGCGGATGAATTCCGGCTGGCCGTTCGCAGAATTCAAGCGCGTGACGGATTTTGATTTGCGAAACGAATGGTCATCGGAAATGAATCAATTGGCCGAACGCGGCTGGGGGAAAATTTCACCGGAAAATTTTCAACTCACAAAAACCGGATTGCGCTTCGCCGATTCGGCGGCGGAATTATTTCTGCGTTGAAGCGGTGGCGGGCGAGGAATTTTTTCCGCAAAGATATTTCCACGCGAAGAATGAAGTCGCCAGCGCGATGCCGCCGCAAATCAGATATGGCAACGACGGTTTCACGAAAAACAAAGTGCCGGCGAAAATCGGGCCGAGAATTCGCGCGAGCGCGCCGAAACTTTGGGCGACGCCGAGGTTCGCGCCCTGCTCGTCCGGCGAGGAGTTCAGCGAAATCATTCCGAAGACTGGCGGGCGGTTCAGTCCCGAACCGATTGCCAGAAGCGCGAGGACGATCAGAATTTCCGGCAGATTATTTGCGAATGGCAATCCGGCGAGGCCGATGGCAAAAACAATCAGGCTGCTGAAAATCAATTTCGGTTCGCCGAATTTTTTCACGAGCCGCCCGACGATGCCGCCTTGCAGAACGCCGCAATGATTCCGGCGTAGGTGAAAAGATAGCCGACGTGACGGCTGTAATTTTCTCCTGTGAAAAAAGGCATGTCCTTAGAAAAAAAATCTTTTGCCAGCAGAGGGAACGTGGATTCAAAGCAGGTGAAACAAAATGTCGCGAAGAAAAAAACGGCGACGAGCAAGCCGAGTTTCGGTTGCGCGAGCGTGTGCGACCATTGGTTCATTTTCGGGCGCGCGACGACGGGCGCGGAATTCGGCTGGCGGCTTTCGCCGAGGATGAACCAGCCGAGGATGAAATTCGCCGCGCAAAAACCGGCGGCGACCCAGCCAGGCGCCTGCTTGCTGTGAAAAATTTCAATCGCGAACGCGCCGAGCGCCGGGCCGAAAATGAATCCGAGTCCAAATGCCATGCCGATTAATCCCATGCGCGCGGAACGTTTTTCCGGCGGCGAAATGTCCGCGATGTAGGCGGACGCGACGGACAGATTCGCGCCGCAGATTCCCGCGAAAATCCGCGAGGCGAGAATCCACAGCAGGCCGGTCGTGCCACCCATGCCGGACGCGACGGCGAAAAGCGCATACGAACCCGCCGCGCCAAGATTGCTGATGAGCATGACGGGGCGGCGGCCGATGCGGTCGGACAATTTTCCCCAGACGGGCGCGAAGAAAAATTGCATCGCCGAAAATGAGGCGATGATCGCGCCGATGACCAGACCTTTCTGGCTGAAAGTCTGGCTGAAATTATCTTCCGCGTAGCCGGGCAGCAGCGGCAGCACGATGCCGAAGCCGATCAGGTCAATGAAGACCGACAGGAAAATGACGAGGAGTGACGGCTTGCGTTTCATTTGCAAAATTGAAGTCTAATTGTTGCGGACAGAATTGACAGGATTTTCAGAATTAAATTACAAAAAGTCTGGAATAGTTTGGGTAAAAGTTACAAATTTGCTGGAATTAAAAATTAGAAGGTTGCTTATGACATGCACAAACATTTGGCGAATGTTCCTCATTGGAACTTTAGCGGTGCTTGCTGGCATTGTTCCTTTTGCATATTTGCAAATTTCTGAAGCAATTAACGCCGAAATTGCAATCCTGACAATGTATGGAGTTTTTGTTGCGTTATTTCAGGAACAAATCAAGGCATTTATATTTCCGTGGGAACTTGCTCTTGAAATTGTAAAACCGCCGATATGCGAAAAACAAATAAAGGTGTGGGTCTTCCATATGCGCGTAATAAATAAAACTGCTGGTCGTCCGTTAAAAGATTGCCAAGTGCTGTTGAGTGGAATTAAACGCGGAGCAAAAGCGGAGAGAATTCCTGTTGCACGAACTTTTCGATGGGCTCCGGCTGAAAACCGGGATTTAACTGCTACAATTTGGACAGACAAGATTTTGGACTTCGCTCGATTGCCAGCCAATGATTCCCCGGAAAATCCACATAAATTCTTTCTTACATTTTATCAATACTTTGACAAAGCAGCGAATCGTTATGTTGATCAAGGCGGTTCATTGATGTCTTGGGTTGAAACTGGAGAAAACGTCGATTTCACGATTCAGATTCGAACAGAAGATTTCGAAAAAAATTATTCTGTTCTAGTTTCTTGGGATGGCAATTGGAATGAGAATGAAAGCGAATTGGAAAAGCATCTTCAATTTTCAATTTCCGATTTGAATTAAGCAACGGCGAATAATTTGGGAACAAGAAGAACAACTTTGTCTTGCGGCAATTTGAACCACAGAGTTTGCTTCTCGAATGATTGATTCCGTTTCCGATAGTGCAGGCGCAGCAGCAGACTTGAAAAAGGCGCGCCGCCGCAAAAATATTTCGCCGTCAGACTCGATTAAATTGGACCGCCTGCCGCCGCATTCGCCGGAGGCTGAAATGGGCGTGCTCGGTTGCGCGCTGCTTTCGCCGAACGAATGCCTGGGCGAGTGCATTGAAAAATTGAAGGACAACGGCGCGGAATTTTTTTATGACCTGCGCCATCAGACGATTTACGAAATGCTCGCGGAGATGTTCAACACGCGCGCAGGCGATTGATGTCATCACGGTCCAGCAAAAGTTGAAGGACAAGCAATTGCTCGAACAGATCGGCGGCATCGCGTATTTGTCGCAGCTTCAGGATTCCGTTCCGAGCGCGGCGAATCTTTCTTATTATCTGGAAATCGTCCGCGAAAAATTCCTGTTGCGGAAAATGATCCAGACCTGCACGGAAGTCGTCGGGCGCGTTTATGATTACGAGGGCGAAGTGGACGCGCTGCTGGACGAGGTGGAGCACGATGTTTTGCGGATTTCCGAATCGCGCGCGCAGGACAGCGTGGCGACGACGAAGGATCTGGTCAGCGAAGGCGATCGGGACGATCGAGAATTTTTTCAGCCGCAAAGGAACGCTCACGGGTCTGGCGACGGGCTTACGCGGATTTGGACCGGATGACGGACGGTTTGCACGGCAGGAAATGATCGTCATCGCGGCGCGGCCTTCGATGGGCAAAACGTCGCTGGCGATGAACATCGTCGAGCACGTCGTCGCTTGAATTGAAATTGCCTGTCGCGGTTTTCAGTCTGGAAATGGGCGCGGAGTCGCTGATCCTGCGCATGATGTGTTCGATCGCGCGCGTGAATTTGCGCTCGCATCCGCGAAGGGTTCATGAGCGAGTCGGATTTTCCGAAATTGACGAGCGCGGCGGGAAAACTGGCGAACTCGAAACTGTTCATTGACGATTCGGCCGGGCTTTCGATTTTGCAATTGCGCGCGCGCGCGCGGCGGTTGCATCAGCAGCATGGCGTGAAACTTTTTGTGGTTGATTATTTGCAGCTATTGCATTCTACTGCGCGGCGTTCACAAGAGAACCGGCAGCAGGAAATCGTCGGATATTTCCAGCGGCATCAAGGCGCTGGCGAAGGAATTGAAAGTGCCGGTGCTGGTGTTGAGCCAGTTGAATCGCGAGATGGAGAAGGACAAAAGCCGCAAGCCGCGCTTGAGCGATTTGCGCGAGTCGGGCGCGATTGAACAGGATGCGGATTTGGTCGGTCTGTTATACAAACCGAACGCGGGCGACGATGAAGACGGTGCGCAGGCTGAGGAAGCCGACGGTTTGCCGGTGAATCTGTTGATTGCGAAACAGCGCAACGGCCCGACGGGCGACATCAATTTAACGTTCTTAAAACCCTACACACGATTTGAAAGCGCAGCCAAAGTCAGCGATGAAGACATACCGGAAGGCCGATAGACGATGAAATTGTTTTTCCGCCTTTTCGGAATCTGGCTGTTGCTCGGCTGCGCGCAACTCGCATGGTCGCAGGCGACCGGCCCGAAAATTGACCGCGTGGACATCAAGTTTGTCGGCCCAGCTTCGGTCAGCGAACAATTCATCCGTTCCAACATCCGCGTCAAAACCGGCGACATTTATCTTCCCAATTCCACGCAGGACGACGTTCACTCGCTTTATGGCACGGGACAATTTTACAACATCCGCGTGACCACCGACCAGGCCGACGACGGCGGCGTGATTTTGACCTTCATCGTGCAAGCACGTCCGCGCATCACGGAAATCAAAATCGAAGGCAATAAAAAATTGAGCGACTCGAAGTTGCGGAAAAAAATCACGGTGAAAGTGGGCGAACCGCTGGACGAACAGAAATTGTTCACCGACGTTCAGGAGATGAAAAAGCTTTATGAGAAATACGGCTATCCCGACACGCAGGTGAAATATGTTTTGGACATTGACGAGAGCGCCGGGCGCGGCGGCGTCACGTTTGAAATCGTCGAAAGCCCGAAAGTCAAAATTACGCGACATAGAATTCGTCGGCGCGTCCGCGTTTTCGCAAAAGGAATTGCGCAAGCAAATCAAAACCAAGCGTCACTGGATGTGGTCATGGCTGACGGGCAACGGCGTTTTCAAACAGGACGAGTTTGACGACGACAGGGACGCGCTGGCCGACTTTTATCGCAATCATGGCTATCTGGATTTTGAAATCAAGGACGTGAAACTGGATTATCCGACAACGAACACCATGGTCATCCAGTATTTTGTTTTTGAAGGACGGCAATACAAAGTCGGCTCCGTCAAATTCACCGGCAATAAAATTTTCAGCGATGAAGACATCTACAAAGGTTTGCAATATGTCCACGACTACGAGCGTATGAAGGGCAAGCTCGGTCCGCACGGCTTGGCGATGGATGTCAGGCGACACGTTTACACCCGATGGTCTGCCACGAACGCGACGGCGATAGAGGATTTTTACGGCAGCAAAGGATACATTGACGTGCAGCAGGGTCGGAACGCTGCAAATCCTCCGCATTCCAAACGTGGACACGGGCACGATGGATTTGGAATTTCAAATTGACGAAGGCCAGAAATCCTACGTCGAGAAAATCAACATTCGCGGCAACGTGAAAACCAAGGACAACGTCATCCGGCGCGAACTGGCCATTTCGCCCGGCGAAGTGTTCGACATGGTGCGTGTCAAAATCAGCAAGCAGCGGCTCGAAGGCTTGCAGTATTTTGACAAGGTGGACATGGAACCGGAGCCGACCGACCCGCCGATTGCCGGGCGCAAAAATCTGGACGTGAACGTCGAGGAAAAAAACACCGGCAACTTCACTCTCGGCGCGGGCTTCAGTTCGGTGGATTCGCTCGTCGGCTTCGCGGAAATCACGCAGGGCAATTTCGATTTGTTCCATCCGCCGACCTTTACCGGCGGCGGCCAGAAACTCCGGCTCTTCATCCAGCTCGGCACGGAACGGCAGGATTACGAACTTTCATTCATCGAGCCGTGGTTTTTGAACCGGAAACTGGCGTTGGGCGTGGACCTCTATCGGCATGACTGGCAATTTGACAGCCCGCACAATATTTTCGACGAAACCCGCACAGGCTTGGGCGTTAGTTTGAAACGCGCACTATGGAGTGATTTCTTCATCGGCACGGTCGGTTACACGCTTGAAGACGTGGGCATTAATTTGAACAGCGGTTTTCATGGTCCCGAAACCGTGGCGATGGGTAATCCCCCGCAAATAACGTCCGTTCAGCGCAATGTTCCAAACGCTATTCTAGAGCAAACCGGCGATCATTTATACAATCGCTTTAATGCGACGCTTGCTTACGACACGCGTAACAGCACGCAATTGCCGAATCACGGCCAGCGGACGGAAGTGGACACCGAGTTCAGTGTCGGCGATAGCACGTTTTACAAATTGGAACTCAAATCGGATTGGTTTTTCCCCGGTCTCTTCAAAGGTCATGTGATTGAAATTGGCGGGCGCGCCGGTGTCGCGGACAGCTTGAGCGGTGGCGACGTGCCGTTTTACGACCGTTACTTTCTCGGCGGCCTTTATGACCTGCGCGGCTTCAAATATCGCAACGTCGGACCGCGCGAGCCGTTTGATCCGACCGCACCCGGCGTGGTTGAAGACCCGATCGGCGGCGACAGCTATTGGTTTGGCTCGATTGAATACAGCGTGCCCATCATCGAAAAAGACTCCGGCGTGGATTTGCGCTTTGCGGTGTTTTACGATGCCGGTTCGGTTGCGGCGGACCCTTATTCTTTTTCAGGCCCGTTTGATGACAACTGGGGACTGGGCATCCGCCTGAACATTCCGCATCTTGGTCCATTACGGCTCGACTATGGCATTCCCATTCACCACGATTCCAACAACAGTGCTGGCGGCCAATTTCAATTCGGCGTTGGCTACACCCGTGAATTTTAAGATGAAACGCAGTGCAAAAAAAATCTTAAGCGCGTCGCTTGCATGTCTCGCGGCTGGGTTGGCGGCGCTGACGGCGTCGGCGCAAACGGCATCCATTTTGGGCAATATGCCGCTGTTTTTTGAAACGTGTCCGGCTCAAACGGAATTCATCGCGCGTGGACGCGACAGTCAATTTTCAGTTTCTTCAAATGAAGCTCAAATCATTTTGCGCAAATCCGGCACGAAATCTTCCGCCATGCAAATGCGATTTGTTGGCGCAAATCCGTTGGCGCAAATCCGTGGCGACGCCGAATTGTCCGGCAAAATCAATTATCTCGTCGGCAACGATTCCGCGCAATGGCGTTCGGGCATTTCAACTTTCGGCAAAGTCAGCGTGGACGAAATTTATCCGGGCATCGGCCTGGTTTATTACGGCAACCAGCAGCGGCTCGAATATGATTTCACGATTGCGCCGGGCGCGAATCCAAATGCGATTGCGATTCGTTTCGATGGTGTGAACAAAATTTTCATCAACGCGCAAGGCGAACTGGTTCTGACTTTGGGCGATAGTGAAATCAGCCAGCCCAAGCCTGTGATTTATCAAATGGTTGGCGGCGAGCGTCACGCAATCATCGGCGGCTATAAAATTCTCGATGCGCACACCGTCGCCTTTTCAATTGGCCAATATGATCGCACATTGCCACTGGTGATCGATCCTATTTTAAGTTACTCAACATATTTTGGCGGCAATGCGGGCGACATCGCCTGCGCGGTTGCCGTTAGCACGAATGATGGGTCCATTTACGTTGCGGGGGAAACTTTGTCCAAGCAGTTTTATTACACGCCCGAAGCATTTCAGACGAATTTTGCTGGAGGCACATTAACGGGCGACGCATTTGTGGCCAAATTTGACGGGTCAGGCCAAAATTTAATTTATCTGACTTACCTCGGTGGCGGTGCCGACGATGGCGCCTTGAGCTTGGCAGTGGATGCAACTGGCGATGTTTTTGTAACCGGTTTCACAGATTCGACAAACTTTCCGACGACCAACGCAATTTATCCGCATATCAGCGGAACGATTCCCAAGGGCTTTAATTTTTATCCGGTTGACGCCTTCGTCACAGAATTAGGTTCCAGCGGTTCGAACTTGATTTATTCCACTTATCTCGGCGGCTCTTGGCAGGACACCGCTTCCGGCATAGCTGTGGACTCATCCGGTAATGCTTATGTGACTGGCTTTACTTACTCGACAAATTTTCCAACGACCAATGCGATTCAAAATCATCTCGCTTGCACCAATTCCGAATTCTACAACGCCAACGCGTTCGTGACGGAAATTGCCGCCGGCGGCACGAATCTAGTTTTTTCCACTTATTTGGGCGGCACAAATTTTGATCAAGGACAGGGCATCGCCGTGGACGGCGCGGGTTACGTTTATGTGACCGGCTACACGGCCTCGACAAATTTTCCGACTTGGAATATGCCGACAAATTTGCCAAACAGTCATTTGCTCAACGGTTCTACGAACAAAAATAATTTTGACTTCGACGCTTTCGTAACCAAATTGCCGCCGTTTAGTGACTGGATTTATTCAGCTTCGAATCAAGTTTATTCCGTTTCTAATCTCGCAAATTCATATTCGACTTATCTCGGCGGCACGAACAACGACATTGGGCGTTCCATTGCTTGTGACGCCGCCGGGGATGCGTTTGTGACCGGCTGGACGGCTTCAACGAATTTCCCGGACACCGCCACGAATGTTCCGGGACTTTTCTCGTTTGTCGCCACTAACACTACGTCAACTTTTGCCACCAACGCCTTTCTGACGGAAATCAATCCAAGCGGCGCGGCAGTGGTTTATTCCGCGCTCTTTGGCGGCAAGGCAAGTGACATCGGCAACGGCGTCGCCGTGGATGCGGCGGGCGACGCGTTTGTCGTTGGCTCGACGACTTCAACGAATTTTCCGACGACAAACACCATTGGTTTTCTGCGCGCGACAAATTCCAGCACCAAATTTGGCAGCGACGTTTTTGTGATCGCGTTTAACACGAACGCCACCGCACTGCTGTATTCCGCCTACTTGGGCGGCAGGAGCGACGATTTCGGCTATGGCATCGCGTTGGACTCAATGGACAATGCCTATATCGTCGGCTCAACGGCTTCGACAAATTTTCCGACGGTCGATCCAGGTCAATCCAGCCGCAATGGCACGAACGACGCTTTTCTGGCTGAAATTGTTTTTGCTCCGGTGCCTCCTGAAATCACAACACAACCAACAAATCAGTCTGCGAGTGTTGGAGCGTTTGTGACATTGAATGCGACCGCAACCGGAACGCCGCCGTTAAGTTTTCAATGGCAGTTTAACGGAACGAATCTGACGAATGGATTTTTTGTTGCCGGGGCAAGTAGCACCGGTGTTACAACCAATAGCACCCTGACCATTTATCCCGCGCAGACGACCAACAGCGGCAACTATACAGTCATTGTCACAAATTATGCAGGCTCGGTGACCAGTTCTATCGCTGTTCTGACGGTGACGAATATTGCGACGGTTCTCACACAGCAACCGATGAGCCAAACAGTGGGACTTGGATCAATCGTGAACTTTTCTGTCACCGCCGTCGGAATGGCGCCGTTAAGTTATCGCTGGCAATTGGATGGAACGGACTTGGTGAATGGAGCGCACATCAGCGGTGCAACCAATTCCACTTTGACCATTACGAACGCACAACCGGGCGATGACGGAGGCTATTCGGTCATCGTCACAAACAGTGTCGGGTCGGTAACCAGTTCGCCGCCCGCCGTCTTGACGGTGCTGCTCTTGCCGAGTTTTACGGGCATCGCGGCGGCGAATGACGGCAGCGGCAATTTCATCTTGAGCGGCGGCGGCGGCACGAACAGCGGCAAATTTTTTGTGCTGACATCGTCCAACCTTGTGACGCCACTGGATTTATGGACGCCCATTGCGACCAACCAATTCGGCAGTCAAGGCCAGTTTATTTTCACCAACATTCCGCCAACCAACGCGCCGCAACTTTTTTACATTCTGCAAATGCAATAGCCATGATTTGCCGGACCAAGGCTGTCAGTTTTCAGTTGGCGTTCACCGAAAATCTTGTTTTACTGTCCCAATGAAAATTATTTTACGAATCATTCTTCCGACAATTTTGCTGCTGGCCTTTTTTAGCAGTTCCGCGCTTGCGCAGCAAAAAATCGCCACCGTGGACGTGCAGAAACTTTTTAACGGTTACTGGAAGAAAAAACAGGCCGAAGTCGCGCTCAATGACCGCAAAACCGAGCTTGAAAAAGAGGACCGTGGATTCATTGACGATTTGAAAAAGTCCAAGGACGATTATCAAAAACTGCTGGATGGTGCCAACGATCAGGCTGTTTCCGACGACGAGCGCGCCCGACGCAAACAAGCCGCCGACGACAAGGCAAAGCAAATTCAAGACTCGCAGCAGACCATCGTTCAGTTCGAGCGGCAGGCACAGGCCACGCTGGGCGAGCAAAGTCAGCGGATGCGCGAAAATATTCTCAAGGAAATTCAGGCCGCTGTTGCCGTCAAAGCCAAAGCCGGTCATTACACGCTGGTGATTGATTCTGCGGCGCAGACGGTCAACCAAACGCCGGTTTTTCTTTACAGCGAGGGACAGGACGATTTGACCACGGATGTTCTGAACCAATTGAATGCCGGCGCGCCGATTGACACCACCGTCCCGTCCGCAACTTCACCGCCACCGCTGGGCATCAGCAGTCCGTAAGCCGCGCTTCAATGGTAATATGGACAGTTTTTGAAAAAATCGAGCTTGCTTCCGTTTGCGCAGCCGCGTATAGTGCGCGCCCTTTTGCAATTGAAATAAATTTATGCGACGTCCCAAAGGCATCAAAACGAAGAAAGTCCGTGGCCAAGCGGTTCAAGATCACCGGCACCGGCAAAGTCATGCGCTCACACGCCGGCAAACGCCACTTGCTGCAAGGCAAAAACTCCAAGCACCGCCGCCGTCTCGGCAAAAGCTGCCGTCGTGGACGCGACCGACACTTATCGCATCCTGCAAAATCTGCCGTTCAGCCACTAATCACATTCAACATTTAACGAACCATGCGTGTTACCAATTCACCCGCTTCCCGCAAACGTCGCGGAAGAATGCTCACAGCCGCCAAGGGCTTCCGCCTCAAGCGCTCCAAACTTTACCGCTACGCCTCCGACGCCGTTGATCATGGCCGCCAATACGCCTATCGCGATCGCCGCGTAAAGAAGCGCACGTTCCGTTATCTCTGGCAGATCCGCATCAATGCCGCCGCCCGCGCCGCCGGTCTGACTTACAGCCGCTTCATGGAAGGTCTGAAAGCCGCGAAAGTCGGCCTCGACCGCAAGGTCCTCGCCGACATCGCCGCGCAGGACGCCGCCGCGTTTACAGAATTGGTGAATGTCGCCAAGAACGCGTTGAAGAACAAGCCCGGCGCGACTCTGGCAAAAGCTTAAACAGAATCTTAATTTTGAAATTCAGCGAACGGGCGGCCTGAAATGGTTCGCCCGTTTTTCTTTTTTGGTGGGGCGAGCGTCCTCGCGAGCCGGAATTTTCTTTGTGTTCTTTGCTTTCTCTTGCGGCTAATCTTTTCAAAATTTTATGGCTGGATTTCTTGACGACATCGAACCGCTGAAACAAACCGCGCTCGCGGAACTGAAGGCCGCGCCCGACCTCGCCGCGCTGGAACAAACCAAGGGCGCATGGATCGGGCCGAACGGCAAGTTCACCGCGCTGATGAAACAGCTCGGCACGCTCTCCAAGGAAGAAAAGCCCGCCGCCGGCAAACTCATCAACGCCGCCAAAGTCGAACTCGAAGCCGCGCTCGCTGTCGCGCCGCGAAGAATTGGAACTGAAAGCCGCGCTGCCGAAAGAGCCGACCGATTTCACTCTGCCCGGACGCCGCCGCGCGCTCGGCAAATTGCATCCGCTCACGCAAGTCACCGACGACATCGTCCGCGCGTTCCGCAAAATCGGTTTCGCCGTCGCCGACGGGCCGGAGATTGAGGACGAATATCATTGCTTCGACGCGCTCAACACGCCCGCCGACCATCCCGCGCGCGATTCGCAGGACACGTTTTATTTGAACACGACGGACAAGCGTCTGCTCCGCACCCACACTTCGTCCGTGCAAATCCGCGTGATGGAAAAACAGCCGCCGCCCGTGCGCATCATCGTGCCGGGCCGCGTGTATCGCCGCGACAACGCCGACGCCACGCACAATCCCACCTTCCACCAGATCGAGGGACTTTACGTGGACAAGAACGTCACCGTCGGCGACCTCAAAGGCACGGTGGAATTCGTCTTCCGCGAACTCATGGGCAGCGACGTGAAGATCCGTTTCCGCCCGCATTATTTCAGCTACACCGAGCCGAGCTACGAGATTGATTTCACCAACGCGCTCGTCAAGAAGATGGGCAAGGACTGGCTGGAGATCGCCGGCTGCGGCATGGTGCATCCGCAGGTGTTCGAGAACGTCGGCTACGATCCCGAAGTCTGGACCGGCTGGGCGTTCGGCTTCGGCATCGAACGCATCGCCATGCTCCGCTACGGCATCAACGACATCCGCCTCTTCTACGAAAACGACGTGCGGTTCTTGAAACAATTTTAATTATGAATGCAAATCAAATTCCAACTTACGACCGCTTGATGAATCCAGTGCTTCAAGCGCTGCGAGAACTTGGCAGTTCTGGTTCAATAGATGAAATTTATCAGCGAGTTGCTGAAAATCTAAAATTGCCGGAAGACGTTTTGAACGTGCCGCATGATCCAGAAACAAGCAATCAAACCGAAGTGCAATATCGCTTGGCATGGGCGCGAACCTATTTGAAAAAATTTGGTTTTCTGGAAAGCCCACAACGCGGGCTTTGGTCGCTGACAAAAAAAGCGGAATCGGTTTCCGAAGTGGATGCAAAAGAAGTCCAACGATTTGTCCGCGAACTCGACCGCAAGCAACGTGAAGAGAAAACACCCGCAAAAGAAAAAAACGAAATTGAATCTGATGAACCGGAAGAAGCGCAGGCTTGGCGTTCAAATCTTCATGCGATTTTGACCAAGACACTTTCACCAGCCGCTTTTGAACGATTGATTCAGCGTGTGCTTCGTGAATCAGGGTTTATACAAGTTGAAGTTACTGGGCGAACTGGCGACGGTGGCATTGATGGCAAAGGTATTGCTCGAATTCATGGCTTCATGAGTTTTCACGAAGTTTTTCAATGCAAACGCTGGCAAGGCGTTGTTGGTTCTGGTGAGATTCGCGATTTTCGTGGAGCAATGGTTGGCCGCGCTGACAAAGGTTTGTTCATCACAACAGGAACATTTTCCCGTGACGCGATCAAAGAGGCCACGCGCGACGGAGCGCCACCCATTGATCTTGTTGACGGCGATTTGCTCGCTGACAAATTAAAAGAATTGAAACTTGGAGTTGCCACAGAGTTGATTGAGAAAATCACCGTGGACGAAAATTGGTTCACGAACATCTAATTTTCAAAATTGAAAAGCACGCTTTTTATCACAGCCACGGCGTGGCGTCAGATAGTAGCCCACAGCGCGAGCTGTGGGTTGGCGGTGTTGTTTGGAAAAAGCTCCGTAGGAGCGACAGAAAATTTCCACACATTTGTCCAATTTCTTTCGCCCCTTCGGGGCTTTGAATCATTTTACATTTGTTCCCACGGTTTGCACCGTGGGCTATTATCGGTCGCTGCTCCGCAGCTAAAATTATTTTCTCCATGAAAGTCACCCTTAACTGGCTCAAACAATACGTTGATTTCAACTGGTCGCCCGAGGAATTGACCGAGCGGCTCACCATGCTCGGCCTCGAAGTCGAGGGCGTGCAGAAAATCTCCGGCGCGTTCGACGGCATCGTCGTGGCGCAGGTCGTCTCGCGCGACAAGCATCCCAACGCCGACAAGCTCTCGCTCTGCCGCGTCAACGACGGCACGGGCGAACGCCAGATCGTCTGCGGCGCGCAGAATTTCAAGGCGGGCGACAAAGTGCCGCTCATCCTGCCCGGCGCGTCGTTGCCGTTGAAAGCCGGCGAGAAAGAACCGTTCACCATCAAGGTCGGAAAAATTCGCGGCGTGGAATCGCACGGGATGCTTTGCTCGCACGAGGAATTGGGGATCGAGCCGGAAACCATCGGACTGAAAAAAGAAGACGGGCTTTTGATTTTGCGCGATGACGCGAAAGTCGGCCAGCCGTTCGGCGAATATCTCGGCCGCAGCGGCAGTGACGTGGTTTATGATTTGGAAGTCACGCCGAACCGGCCGGACTTGAACAGCGTCATCGGCATCGCGCGCGAAATCGCGGCGGTGACCGGCAACGAACTGAAAATTCCAGACGATTCAATTTCTCAATACGGAATCCGAACCGATCGGCGGTTTGTTGAGCGTGCGCAATGACGAACCGGAATTGTGCCCGCGTTACACGGCGCGAATCATCCGTAAAGTGAAAGTTGGGCCGAGTCCCGATTGGTTGCGCACGACGCTCGAAAAAGTCGGCATTCGCAGCATCAACAACGTCGTGGACATCACGAATTACGTCATGCTCGAAAGCGGCCAGCCGCTGCACGCGTTCGATTATCATTTGCTCAAAAGCAGCGACGCGAATCCGCCGAAAATTGTTATTCGCCGCGCGCATGAAGGCGAAAAATTCACGACGCTCGACGGCAAGGAACGCGCGTTGACGAATCAAATGCTGCTCATCGCCGACGAAACACAGGCGGTGGCGCTGGCCGGTGTCATGGGCGGAAAAAATACCGAAATTAACGCGAACACGACTGACGTGCTGATCGAGAGCGCCTATTTCAAACCGCAAAACATCCGCGCGACTTCCAAAAAACTGGAGCTGCGCACGGATTCGTCCTATCGCTTCGAGCGCGGCGGCGACGTGGGAATCTGCGATTGGGCGAGCCGTCGCGCGGCGCAATTGATTTGCGACCTGGCGGGCGGCCAGGTTCTCGGCCACGCGATTGACAATTTTCCGCATCAAACTCCGGCCGAAGCCGATCACGCTGCACTTCGCGAAGACAAAAGATTTGCTCGGCATCGGCATCTCGCATTCCGAACAAGTTTCGTTTCTGACCAAACTCGGTCTGACCGTGACCGAGCAAACTCCCGGCATCTGCACTTTCAAGATCCCGACGTGGCGCGTGGACTTGAAACGCGAAGTGGATTTGATCGAGGAAGTCGGACGGCTTTACGGCATTGAAAAAATTCCGGCCACGCCGCCGCGCGGCGCGCTCGGCACGAACGCGTTTGATTCCATTTACGATCAAATTTCTGAAGCGCGAAGAATTTTGACCGGCCTCGGCTTGAACGAAGCGCAAGGGCAAACGCTGATTGCGAAGTCAGAATGCAGAGCCGGAAGATGGAAGAAATTGTTGCGCTCGCAAATCCATTGAGTAACGGACATGGACGTGTTGCGTCCGAGTCTGTTGCCCGGCTTGATTCACTCGTTGCGGCACAACGTCAGCCGCAAAAATTACGACGTGGCGTTGTTTGAGATCGGTCGCGTGTTTCGGCTCGCCAAATGCGCGCAGCGAAGGAAGAACTGCGCGTCGCCATTGCCATCACCGGCCAGCGCGCCCTGCCTTTTTGGAGCGGCGATGAGCGCGATGCAAAATTTGACGCGTTTGATTTGAAAGGAATCGTCGAGGAATTTCTGGAACAATTTGGTCTGCGCGGAATCGCGTTCGGCAAACGCGACGAAAGCACATCGTTGTTCCTTGAATCTGCTGCATGTAACGCTCGGCGGAAAATTGCCACTCGGCGAACTCGGCCAGTTGTTGCCAACACTCGCGAAGAAATATGATTTGCGCGACGCGGTTTTTCTCGCGGAGTTCAATCTGGATTTGCTCTTGGCGCGGCGAAACCCTGCGAAAAATCTTTAAAACGCTTGCCACAATTTCCAGCCATCCGCCGCGATGTGGCGATGCTCGTGCCGGAAAATGTCGACGCATGAATCCGTTTTGCAAACCGTTCAGTCAAACCAAACCGGCGAATCTGGAGAACGTGGAATTGTTCGACGTGTTTCGCGGCAAAAATGTTCCCGAAGGACAAAAAAGTCTGGCTTACGCATTCACTTATCGTGCGCCGGAAAAAACTTTGACGGATGCAGAAGTCAACGCGGCGCACGCGAAAATTGTGGAAGCTTTCAAATCGCAATTGAATGCGACTGTGCGGGAATAATTTAGTGGGACAGACATCTTGCCTGTCAATTCGGGAGACAGGCTGGAAGCCCATCCCACTATTCCGTCGGCAGAAACGGCGGCATCGGGCAATCGAGCGTGTCGGAAATCGCGCGGAGCAGTTCGGCCTCGCTTTCCACGATCACGCCGTCCGCGCCGACGACGTGGACGCAGGCTTCGATAAGATTTTTTTTGATAATCGGCACGGCTTGCGCGAGGCGGTTGAGCGCGGCGTCAATTTCATCTACGCCGCAATTTTCCTTCGGCAACAAATTCAAATCCGCATCGTCCGGCGCGCGCAGATACGGCGCGCCGATTTCAAATGCCTTTTCAATTTCCGCCGCGGCGGCGCTGCCGACATTTGCCAGCGCGGAAAGAACAACGGCGCAATCCGGCACGAGCGGCTTGATTGTGTAAAATTGGACGACGGATTTTTGTGGGCCGTTGAACTGCGAATCCAAATTCCGCAGCACAATTTTTTGCAAAACGAATTCAAACAGTTCAACTTTGCCGTCGCTTTCGATGAGCCATTGCAGCGTCTGCGAAAAATTTTGGAACTGCTCCGCAGTCAATTGACGCAATCCGCCCAGCGCCAGATTGATGATGGGCAGATGAACGTGCGCGGCGATTTTTGAAACGTCGGGAAACAGCGCGGCGGTTTTATGCGAAACGGATTGCGAGGAGCGTTTTGAAATTTCGGCGATTTGCGTCACGCGTATTTTTTCATCGTCGCTCAAAAGCATCGCGTAAATCAGCGCGACGGAATCGAGCGGTTCGCGCGCGGCGGCCTTCACAGTTTCCGGCAGCGCATCGCGCAGCTTCACGGCGTATTCCAGATGCAGCGGTGTGGGATTACCGATGTTCGGCAGAACATGGCGCGATTTTATGATGGGTGGTTTTTCATCATCGTCGCCGGATGCGAGGATTGCGCTGCCGACAACTGTGCAAAAAAGATTTGGAAGCGGCGCGCGTTTTGGTTTGGAAATTTCTTCGGGCGGTTGATCAAGTCCGTCGTAGCGAACGTAAAGAAATTTTCCGTCGAAATTCGGATCAAAGACACGGATGCGATCCGGCAACGGCGGATGCGTTTCGAGCAAACCGATAAATGCCTCGCTGATGCCGTTGGAAAAAAACATATGCGACAATTCTTCCGAATGCGCGTGCGCGAGTCGCGAGCCGTTTTCGCCGAGGCCACCAATTTTTTTCAGCGCGCCGGTGATGCCGTTGGGATTTCTCGTGAATTGAACTGAAGATGCGTCCGCAAGAAATTCGCGCTGGCGGCTGACGGCGGCTTGAATCAATCGTCCAAAAAAAACGCCGATGTAGCCGATGACGAGCAGCGCGAGTCCGAGAATCGGCAGCGGATTTTGTCCGCGACTGCGCCCGCCGCCGCGCGCGGTTTGCAGAAGAATTCGCCCAAGAATCGCGAGGCAAAGAATTCCAAAAATCGTTCCCATAAGACGCAAGTTGAGCCGCATGTCGCCGTTGAGAATGTGGCTGAACTCGTGGCCGATGACGCCTTGCAGTTCGTCGCGCGACAAAAGTTTCATGCAGCCGCGCGTGACGGTCACAGTCGCATCGCCGGGTTTGTGACCTGCGGCGAAGGCGTTGATGCCGTCTTCATCGTCCATGACATAGACCTGCGGCACGGGCACGCCAGACGCGATGGCCATTTCCTCGACGACGTTGAGCAGCTTGCGTTCGTCGGGATCGGTCGAATTTGAACTGACGAGCCGCGCGCCCATCATTTCCGAAACCGCGCTGCCGCCAGCGGCGAGCGCCATGGTTTTGTAACTACTGCCGATCAGAATGACGGCTATTGTGCCGAGCGCGACAGCGAGGAAAATTTGCGGATTCCACAAATCGAACTGCGGTTGTTCATCGTTGAAACGATGCTGGTGCAATTGAACGCCGGAAAGAATCAGCAGCGACGCGATGTAGATGGCGACGATCATCGCCGCAACTGCCAGAATAAAGTAGATGACAAGCCATTTTGTTTTTTTCCGGGTCTTTTCCTGTTGCGCGAAAAAATCCATTTTTATTGAATCGTTAAAAAGTTAAATCGTTTCCGATTTAACGATTCAGCGTAGAAAATTAAACCACCGCCGAACTATTTTTTAATGACTAAATCGATAACCACAATGTTCATAAGAACGACAAACACGATTGCTCCGATAAACGTCCACATCATGCAAGCCGCGCCCTTTTTTTGTCCAAGATTGATAGTCCAGCCCATGCTGCGAATTGGCTTTGGAACCCAGACACGACTATCCTTCTTGCTGAAATAAAGACCACCTGACCAATTGTCAGGATCGTTCCATTCGCTCTCATTGATGTCATCTTGCGCCATACAATGTAACGATTCAACAATTCAACGAATCACGAGAATGAAACTTTCGGCGCGTCCTTTTGCTCCGGCTTGTCCACGACGAACAGTTCCGCCGACGTGAAATTAAACATTCCGGCGATGAGATTGCTCGGAAACACTTCGCGGTCGGTGTTGTAAGTCATCACGGAATCGTTGTAAGCCTGCCGCGCGAAGGAGATTTTATTTTCCGTCGAGGTCAATTCCTCGGTGAGTTGCATCATGTTTTGATTCGCCTTCAGGTCGGGATATTGTTCGCTCACCATCATCAAACGGCTCAACGTGCCGCCGAGTCCGGTTTCCGCCGAAGACAGGTTTTTTATGGCAGTCGAATCGCCGGGATTTGCGGCAGCGGCTTTCGACGCGGCATAAGCGATGTTGCGAGCGGCGGTGACGGCTTCGAGCGTGCCGCGTTCGTGCGCCATGTAGCCTTTGGCCGTCTCGACGAGATTCGGGATCAGGTCGTAGCGGCGTTTCAATTGCACATCAATCTGCGCGTAGGCGTTTTTGTAGCGGTTACGCATCGTGACGAGTTTGTTGTAGATGCCGATGATGGAGCCGACCACGACAATCACTACGATTGCGAAAACAATCAAAACAGCGGCCATGATTCCAATTCCCGCCAGCGCCAGAGTTGCGGGTTCAGCCAGAATAATTCCAGTAGTCATAGTTTTTTCTTTGTTGAATTTGGTTAATTGCTAGGCCAAAGCGCGCGGCGGAGCAATAACAATTTTACAATGTCTCGGCGATGACTTCGCGCAATTTCTGAAGAATGGCTCCGGCGGTGAAGGGCTTGCCGATGAAATGACTGACGCCAAGTTCACGAATGGCTTCATGGTCTGGCTCGCTCTTCAAACCGCTGGAAGCGATGATTTTGACTTTTGGATTGAAATTTCTTAAGGCACGAATGGTGGCCTCGCCATTCATCACGGGCATCAAGAGGTCGGTGAGCACGACGGCGATGTGAGCCTGATTTTCCGAATACAAGGCCAAGGCTTGCGCGCCATCGTTCGCGAGCAGGACTTTGTAACCAAAAGTTTCGAGCATGGCCTGGGCTGTTTCGCGGACGGATTTTTCGTCATCCACAACAAGAATGGTTTCACCTTTGCCGCGCGGGAAATTTGCCGGTTTGTCCTCAAGTTTGTCCGGCTGCTCACTGACCTGTGCGGGAAAATAAATTTGGAAGGACGAACCTTTGTCCGGTTCCGTTTCCAGTAAAATGAATCCGTTGTGGCTTTTGACAATGGATAGCACCGTGGACAATCCCAATCCTGTGCCCTTGCCGATTTCCTTTGTCGTAAAGAACGGCTCGAAAATGCGGTCGCGAATTTCGCGCGGAATGCCGCCGCCCGTATCGGCGACTTCCAAAATCACATAACGTCCCGGATGCGCTTCGAGATGAGTGCCGGCAAAATTTTCGTCCGCCGTGAAATTTCGCGCGGCAATGGTCAGTTTGCCGCCTCTGGGCATGGACTCATTGGCATTCACACAAAGGTTCAACAACACTTGGTGCAATTGCGTCGGGTCGCCGGGAATGTGCCAAACATCCGCAGCGATTTTCAACTCAATCTTCAGGGATTTATTTAGCGTTTCGCCGGCGATGCGGGCGGTGTCCTTGATCAAATGCTGCGGATGAACCGGAATGCGCTGTCCGTCCAGCCCGCGGCCAAACCACATGACTTGTTTGATGATGTCCGCGCCGCGTTTTGCGCTTTCCTCGACGGTGTTCAAAATATCCAAAACTTCCTTGTCCGACGTTTTTTCACGCAACAAGGCGGTGGAAATCATGATGGGCGTGAGAATATTGTTGAGGTCGTGCGCGATGCCGGTGGCCATCCGCCCGATGCTTTCCATGCGTTGGGCGCGCAACAGTTGGGCTTCCAGATTTTTTTTGTCCGTGATGTCGCGGCCGATGCCGACGAGGCCGATGATGTGACCGTCCGCATCGCGCCAGGGAACTTTCGTTGTCAGCAGCCAGACGGATTTTCCGTCCGACATGATGACTTTTTCTTCGCGATTGATGACTGGCTGGCCATTTCGCAGCACCAATTGATCGCCCTCAAAAAACTTCTCCGCGATCTCCTTGGGAAAAAAATTGAAATCATTTTTGCCCAGAGCTTCGGCTTCCGTCCGGCATCCCAAATTCTTCAAATCGGCCGGGTTGGCCAGAATTTTGCACGCGGCCATGTCCTTGGCATAGATCGCATCCGGCAAATTATCAATGACCGTGCGCAGCAGATTGCGCTCGGCCATCAATTTGATTTCCGCTTCCTTCTGCTTGGTGATGTTTCGACCGCCGCCGACGATGCCCACGATGTTTCCAGCAGCATCCCGCCACGGAACCTTGGTGGTCAACATCCAAAAAACTTCGCCTTTGTTATTAACAAGTCTTTCTTCACGGCTGATGACTGGCTGGCCTTTTTGAAGCACGAGTTGGTCGTCTTCAAAAAGTTTTGCGGCGACTTCCGGGGCAAAAAAATCGAAATCGGTCTTGCCCAAAACTTCCGCTTCGGTTTTGCATCCCATGTTTCTGACATTGGCCTTATTGGACAGTGTTTTGCGCGCCGCCGCGTCTTTCATGTAGATGGAGTCCGGCAGATTATCAATCAACGCGCGCAATAGATTGCGCTCGTCCGCCAGCTTGGTTTCCATCTTCTTTTGTTTGCTGATGTCCGTCAACGCGCCGACCATGCGCACGGCCTTGCCCTCCGCATTGTGAATCAGATGACCGCGATCCAGCACTTCCGCATACAAGCCATTCTTGCAAAGGAAGCGATATTCATCCCGCCAGAATTTTTCGCCATTGTGAATGGCTGCTTGAAGGCTGTCATGCACATGCTGGCGATCATCGGGATGGATGCGATTGGCCCAAAGCTGCGAGTCTGTCATCAACTCCTCTGGTGGATAACCAAACGTTTCGCTTGCGTTTTCGCTGCGCCAGACCGTGTTGGTTTCCAAATCCCAATCCCAAAAAACATCGTTCGTCAATCGCGCGATGAGTTTGAGTCGCTCGTCGGCGCGTTGAAGTTCCTCGAGCTTTTTTCGCCCGGCATCCGGCTGTTCAGAAAAATTCTGCATTTTATTCAACTGCCGCCCGGCAGGAGAAACCGTCGGGGGTGGAACGGATTATTTTTACGCGAATTGCAGAAACCGCGCAAGCAATTCATCATGGCTCGACAAAGACCGGCATTCCAACCCACACCAGCCCCGATAAATACTCCGCGTCCCAATTTGCCAGCCGGAAACAGCCGTGCGATTCCGTCCGCCCGACCTGTTCCGGCGCGGGCGTGCCGTGAATGCCATAACCCGTTTTGTCCAAACCAATCCACGCCACACCCACCGGATTATTCGGTCCGGGCGGCAAAATGATTTTGTGATCCAAAGTTTTCGCTTCCGGCGATTCAGGAAAAAGTTCCGGATCAAAAGTGTAGTTCGGATTTGGCGCGACGACGGCGACGTGCAATTCACCGACTGGACGTTTCTCCACGTGCGCGGCGATGCTGCAAGGAAAATGCACGAGCAAATTCGTCTGCTCATCAAACGCCTCCAGAAATTTTTCATCGAGATGAATGACCACAAACGCCGCCTTGTCTTCCGGGTCAGGATAATTCACATCGGGAATTTTCAAAATCGTTCCTGCGGCGACATTCGTCCAATTTACATTTGGATTCAATCTTTGAATCAACAGCGGATGCGAATGCGATTTTTCCGCGACCAGTTCCAGTTCGGTTTCGTAATCCAATGCCGTCTGCTGCGATTTTGCCAGCCACGTTTTGCCTAGCGGTTGCAATCGCGCAAGGTCATTCGTCGTCACGATGTAAGTCGTCAAAATCGGCGCGTCGAGCGTGAGTTGCGGGCGCGTGTTCGTGTCGAGCTTGCCGGTATCCGGCAATTTTTCGATCTGCTGAAAAACGGAAATCGCGGCGCGCGTTTGCGAACCCAGCGCGGCGTCAATCGAACCCGGCGAAATCCCGCGCCGCGCCAGCGCGACTTGCGCTTCAAAAATGTCGTGAACCGGTCGTGGAAAATCCGCAGGCGATTGACGGCCAACAATCAATGGTTTTGGCTGTGATTTGACTTTCGCAACCGGCGTTGTCGCGCGGACATTTTTTTTCAGATGCTCATGTCGCCAGAAAAAATAAATCGCGCCTGCAATCAGAATAAAAAAAACCAGCCGGGGAAAACCGCCGCGTTTTTTTTTCGCGCGCGGCATTTGATATTTTGGTTTTTGACGGCGAGCCACGTGGATTATTTTAAGCGAACCTCGAACGAACGCAAAGAACGCAAAGAATCAAACTGATGCTATTCTTTTGCCAGCATTTCGTTGTAGGCCTGCGCGATTTGATCCACAAGCGGCGACGGCGCGACCGGCTCGCCGTCGAAAACCGAAACCGGAATGATTCCCAACGCACTTTGCGTCACAAAAATGCCTGCGGAATTCCGCAAAGCCTCCGGCTTGGTTACGCGCTTGTTCACTTGCAGTCCAAGCGACTGGCAAATTTCTAAAACGATTGCGCGCGTGATTCCCGGCAAAACGCCGCGCCCCGACGGCGCAGTGCAAATTTTATCCTGATAAACCCAGAATAAATTGCCGCTCGCGGTTTCCGCCACTTCGCCGTTGGTGTTAACAAGCAACGCCTCGTCCGCGCCTTTCTCGACAGCTTCGGCGCGCGCCATGACGTGCAAAATTTTGCTCGTCGTCTTGAATGACGACAGCGGGTCAGTTGACGGAATGTGAAACGACGACGTGACAAGATTCCATTCCACGGGATTTTCCAGCGGCGGCGCGGCGTGCAATGTCATCACAAGCGTCGGAATCCCGGCATTTTTGGGCGAGTAACCGCGTTCGCCCGGCCCGCGCGTCAACGTCACGCGCAAAATCGCGTCGGGCATTTTATTTTGCCCGATGAGTTGCGCGGCGAACTTTTCCAATTCCTTCGGCGCGAACGGCGGTTTGATTTTCAGAAAATCCGCGCCGCGCGCCATGCGCTCCAAATGCTGCGCCATGCGGAACGGCCTGCCGTTGACGACGCGCATGGTTTCAAAAAGCCCGTCGCCGAGCAAAAAGCCGCGGTCATTCACGGGAACGACGGCTTGCGCTTCGGGCAAAAAATGTCCGTTGAGAAAAACGAGCATGGATTCCTAATGCGCTCCAATTAACCGAAATGTGAAAGTTCTGCGAGTAAAAAATCTGCGTAATGCCGATGCGAAATTACGGAGCGAGACGTTCGCGATGTGGCAGATGATCGCGGTTCCAGCGGCTCAAGGCGGCGTCGCTGGTGTCGGTGAAAAGAAATTGCAGCGTCGGCGATTCAACGTGGCCGTCGCAAAAGACCACGTTGGCTTTGCCTTGGTGTCGGGCGGAGGCGTGCCAGTTTTTTTCCTCACCATCCAAGTGTCCACGCATGACTGCGATACCACCGCTAAAATTTTCGGCTATTGCTATCATGTCACTTGGAACAATCACTTCTGATTCAGTAATTGGCGTTGATGTGAAAGAGCTTGGATTAAAATGGCCGAGAAGCCCCAACGCATTTGTCTTTATTCCGATAGGCATACAGCCATAAGCGTTGTAGCCATAAGACATGGAAATCTCATCTATTCCGATGTTATGCCATTTTGCGGACGGACAACGCCACACACCTTTTTCTGCAAAACGTGGTTCAGGTTTAGAAACACCCAATCCCTCAATTTCCATTTGGTTTATCCAACTGCTGAATCTGTTTTCGACATACAAAGGATAAACGTGATCGTTCGAGAGGATTACCTGCAAGCCGATTCCGAGTTGATGGAGATTATTGGCACATTGAATTCGTTGTGCTCTTGCTTTGGTTTGAGCAATTGTGGCAAGTAAAAGCGCGGCGAGAATCGCAATGATTGCAATTACAACCAAAAGTTCCACCAGCGTAAATGCCGGTTGAACTCTTGGCCGTGGAATTTTCATCACGCCACCTCAACCAGCCCCGTCACTTTCGCCGGGGCTTCGCTGAATTGCGCCTTCACTTTGGCGACGGTGTTCTCGACGGACAGGCCGTATTTCTTGCGGAGTTCGTCCTGCGTCGTGGCGTGCTCGATGAATTGGTCCGGCCAGCCGATGCGCACGACGGGCGTCGTCACATTTTTTTCGCTGAACAATTCCAGCACCGCCGAGCCGTAGCCGCCCATCAGCACATGGTCTTCCAGCGTCACGACCACATCCGCCGCGCGCCCGAAAAATTCCGTGCGTGCCCGCGTCAATCGGCTTGGTGAAGCGCGGATTGATGACGGCGCACATCGAAACCTTCCGCCGCCAGTTGCGCCGCCGCTTTGCGCGCGATGGTGTTCATCGGGCCGAGGCCGAACAGCGCGACTTTCTTTTTTCCGTTCGTCGAAAAATTCTGCACGACCTGCGCCTTGCCGATTTCGAGCAGTTGCGGCTGGTCCTTGACCGGCACGCCTTCCGCCGCGCCGCGCGGATAGCGGATGAACACGGGATGATTCTGGTGCGTCGCGGTGAACATCATGTCGGCGAGTTCGTCTTCGTTTGCCGGCGCCATGGCAATGACGTTCGGCAAGCAGCGCAGATACGCGATGTCGAACAGGCCGTGATGCGTCGGGCCGTCGTTCGCGGAAAGGCCGGCGCGGTCCATGCAGAAAATCACCGGCAAATCCTGCAGGCAAACGTCGTGATGGATGCAATCGTAGGCGCGCTGGAGAAACGTGGAATAAATCGCGCACGACCGGATGAAAACCCATCGTCGCCATGCCGGCGGCGAAAATGACGCCGTGTTCCTCGGCGATGCCGACGTCGATAGTAACGGTCGGGCATGGCCTTTTCCAAATGCTTCATGCCGGTGCCGGTGGGCATGGCGGCGGTGATGCCGACGAGCGTGTTGTTTTTCTGGCAGAGCTTCACCATCGTCTGGCCCATCACGTCCTGATACATCGGCGGCGTGCCGGGTTTGGCAGCGGGCGTTTCGCCGGTCTTCGCGTCGTAAGGTCCGAGGCCGTGGAATTTTTCCGGATATTTCAACGCGGCTTCAAAGCCTTTTCCTTTTTGCGTCAAAACATGGATGACGATCGGATGATCGCACGTCTTGGCAAATTCCAGCGTGCTGATGAGCAGCGGCAGATTGTGTCCGTCAATCGGGCCGAGATAGCGCATGCCCATTTCCTCGAACAAAATCGGGCTGCCGTAACCGCCGCGGCCGTCGGCCTCGATGTTGACTCGTGTTCTGATGCAAGCCGACGCCGGTGATCGCGCCTTTGAAGCCTTCCTCGGCCTTGTGCGCGAGCCGCAGCGCGAGTTCGCCTTTCGGCAGCCGGCGGACGAAATTTTCAAAATCCTTCGCGAGCTTGTTGTAGCGCGGATTCGTGATGAGCTTGTTCGAGATAGCCGGAAATCGCGCCGACGTTTTTGGCGATGCTCCATTCGTTGTCGTTGAGGATGCCGATGAATTTTTTCGTCGTGTGCGCGATGTTGTTCATCGCCTCGAACGAAATGCCGTTGGTCAACGCCGCGTCGCCGAAGATGCAGACGACGTTTTCATCCGTGCCGCGTTTATCGCGCGCCGCCGCCATGCCGAGCGCGGCGGAAAGCGCCGTGCCCGCGTGACCCGCGCCGAAACAATCGTGCTCGCTCTCGGTGCGCAGCGCGAAACCGTTCAAGCCGTCCGTCTGGCGGATGGTGCGGAAACGATCTTTGCGACCGGTCAAAATTTTGTGGACATAAACCTGATGGCTCACGTCCCAGACGAATTTGTCCTTCGGCGTGGTGAAAACCTTGTGCAGCGCGATGGTCAATTCGACGACGCCGAGGTTCGGGCCGAGATGGCCGCCGCCCTTGGCGAGGCCGTCAATCAACTCGGTGCGGATTTCGCCGGCGAGTTCCTGCAGTTGCGGCAGCGTCAGTTTTTTGACGTGCTCCGGCCCGTCCACCATGTCGAGATATCGGCTCATAGATTTTCTATTCTTCGGCCAAATTGATCGGCTTCAATTTCATTTCGCCCGCCGCGTTTTTTTCAAGTTGCTGGATTTTCAATTCCGCATCCGCCAATTTTTCCTGGCAAACTTTCACGAGTTTCGAGCCTTCCTCGTATTTTGCCAAAAGCGTTTCCAGTGGCAAATCGTCGGATTCCATCGCCTCGACGATGCCCTCAAGTTTTTTCAACGCCTCTTCAAATGGCGGAGCTTTGCCGAGAGTTTGTCCTGCGCTTTTTGATGAATTTGCCACAGGAACAAAGGCTAAAATAAAAATTCCGGCGCGTCCAGCTTGGAGTCAGCGCTGCGTTTTTTGAACTTCGCTTAAAATTTCGCCGGTTTTCAATCGCGTCTTCAACTTCTGTCCGGCTTTAATTTTCTTTGCATCGCGCAAAACTTTTCCGCTTGCCGCGTCCATCGTGATGGAATAACCACGCGATAAAACCTGCTCCGGTCCGAGCAAATTCAACTGCTTTTGAATTTGCCGCAATTGCTCGCGGCTCAATTTCAAAAATTGAGAAGGCCGGATTCGATGCAACCGTTCCGACAAATTTCGCAGAACGATTTGTGAATTTCGCGTTCCGTGTTTCGCGCAGCGCGACAAATTGTTTTGCATATCGTCCAGCCGCTGAATCCAATTTTGAAATTTTCGGCGCGGATGCGCTCGCGCCAATCTTTGCACATTTTGTTCGAGCAAAAATTCTTTGCCTTCGATTTGCTGCCGGAACAATTGCCGTATCCGCTCGCCGCACTGCGATAAAAATTTGCAACTCGAAAAAATTCCTTCGGTAATAATTTCCGCCGCTGCGCTCGGTGTGGCCGCACGCACGTCCGCGACAAAATCTGCAATCGTGAAATCAATTTCATGGCCAATCGCGGAAACAACTGGAATCGCCGATTCAAAAATCGCGCGCGCGACAATTTCTTCGTTGAACGCCCATAAATCTTCCAGCGAGCCACCGCCGCGAGTGACGAGGATTAAATCAACGTAGGACAGGGGTCTCGCCTGTTCAGCGAGCGCGTCAGCGCGAGCGTTCTGAAAATCTTGCGCCGACTTCGTCGGCGCGGGCAGGCGAGACGCCCGCCCTACGTTAAATTCATTCAGCAGCCGAACCGCCTCGGCAATTTCCCTCACCGCGCCGTCGCCTTGAACACGGCATGGCGTAAGAATAATTTCCAACGATGGATTTCGTCGTTGAATGACGTGCAGCACGTCGCGAATCGCCGCGCCGGTTGGCGATGTGACCAAACCGATGCGTTGCGGAAATTTTGGCAGCGGACGTTTTCGTTCGGACGCAAACAAGCCTTCCATCGCGAGTTTTTGTTTCAGCTTTTCAAATTGGATTTGCAGCGCGCCGACGCCTTGTAATTCCACTGCGCGGACGATGAGTTGATAGTTCCCGCGCGCTTCATAAACAGTCAAATCGCCTTGAACTAAAATGCGTTGGCCGTCCGAAATCAATTCGCGGTGCGGAACATTTTCGCCGCGAAACAAAACGCAGGCGATTTGCGCGTTGGAATCTTTGAGCGTGAAATAAATGTGGCCGGAACTTTGCGCGCGGAAATTCGTCACTTCGCCGTTGACCCAGACCTGTCCGATTTGTTTTTCGAGCAATCGCCGGATTTGCTCCGTCAATTCGCCGACGGAAAAAATTTTCCGCGTTGCTTCCGTCGGAAACAGTTCGCCGAAATCCCATTGTGATTTGGATTTGCTCATCGAGTTAAAATCAATTAAGCCATGCCCGCCGGGTCGAATCAAGCGAACGCGGGTGCCCGCTGCCCATTCCTTGCGAAAGGATTGGCTTTTTTGTCGCATTCGGCTTTTCCTCCAGCGCACAACCTGATAATTCTTTCCGCCTTATGGCTTACAAAGACATCACCCCGCCCGCCGGCGGAAAAATCATCGATCACGAACGGCAAGCTCACCGTTCCGGAAAATCCCAGTCCTGCCGTTCATCCGCGGCGACGGCACCGGCCCGGACATCTGGGCGGCGAGCGTGCGCGTGTTCGACGCGGCGGTGCAAAAAGCCTACGGCGGCAAACGGAAAATTTCCTGGTTCGAAGTTTTCGCCGGCGAAGACCGTCCAAGAACAAATTCAACAACTGGCTGCCGGACGACACCGTCGAGGCGTTCAAGGAATATCTCGTCGGCATCAAAGGCCCGCTCACCACGCCGGTCGGCGGCGGCATCCGCTCGCTCAACGTCGCGCTGCGCCAGATGCTCGACCTCTACGTCTGCCTGCGCCCCGTGCAGTATTTCACCGGCGTGCCCTCGCCCGTGAAGCATCCGGAAAAAGTGGACATGGTCGATCTTCCGCGAAAACACCGAGGACATTTACGCGGGCATTGATTTCGAGGCCGGCAAAGAAGCCGCGCTCAAGACGATTGAATTTCTGAAAGCGAATTTTCCGAAGGATTTCAAAAAAATCCGTTTTGGCGAAACACCCGAAGTTGTCGGCATCGGCATCAAGCCCGTTTCCAAAACCGGCACGCAACGGCTGGTGCGCTCCGCCATCAATACGCCATCGCCGAAAAGAAAAAATCGGTCACGATTGTCCACAAGGGCAACATCATGAAATTCACCGAAGGCGCGTTTCCGCGACTGGGGCTACGAACTGGCGAAGAGCGAATTCGGCGCGGTGGAAATTGACGGCGGCCCGTGGTGCAAGATGCCCGAAGGCAAACCCGGCGCGGGCATCGTCATCAAGGACGCCATCGCCGACATCACGTTGCAGCAAGTGCTCACGCGCCCGACGGATTTCGACGTCATCGCCACGCTGAACCTGAACGGCGATTATTTGAGCGACGCGCTCGCGGCGCAAGTCGGCGGCATCGGCATCGCGCCCGGCGGCAATATCAATTACATCACCGGCCACGCCATTTTTGAAGCCACGCACGGCACCGCGCCGAAATACGCGAACAAGGACGTCGTCAACCCCGGCTGCGTCGTGCTTTCGCGGCGAAATGATGTTCCGCTACCTGGGCTGGACGGAAGCGGCCGATTTGATTCTCAAAGGCTTGAACGGCGCCATCGGCAGCAAGCGCGTCACCTACGATTTCGCGCGCCTGATGGAAGGCGCGACGGAAATCAAGTGCTCGCGAATTCGGCGACAACATCATCGCGAATATGTGAATCTCTTTTAATTGAAAACAAAAGGCGGACGAATGCGTCCGCCTTTTTTATTAAGAAAGCAGCAGTTGGTCACTGCGTGTCCACGCGGAAGAACTGGACGGGCGGATTCGTTGCCGGAAACGCAAATTGTTTAAGCGAGCCATCGCCGACAAAGTTGGTCAGGTTGACCCACGCGCCGTGATTTAGGTTTGTGCGGGACTGGATGGTGTGCGGGCGGCCGGCCAATGTCTGGAAGGAAAATTGCAGATTACCACTGACGCGCGTCAGGTTCGTGAGCAGCACCGGCAATGGCGCAGGCGCTCCCACGACGAAATTGTTAAGCGATTCGGAAGCCAGATTGACGATGGTGGCCCAGGTTCGGACCGGGTTGGAAGAAGCATCCACTGGTGTTGTGAAAGTGACGCCGGGAAAATTGTTGCTGGTGTAATCCACATCAAAGCGATTTGATCCATAGCTCAATATCGGAGCAGACAGCCAGTTGGTGGCGGTAATCGGCAGACTTGCATACGGACCGCTCAAAAGATCAACGACCAGTGTGGAATAATTAGTCAGACCGGTCCAATAATACACCGGGTTGGTGGCGACGTTGACAGAGCCGTTGGTGGGTGAAAAAACTTTCACGGCCTTGAGCAGGTTTGTGTCCAAGCCGCTGATGGAGGCTTGAAACGAATACACTTGCTGGGTCGGGCTGCCTTGATTGATGGAGATGGTCCACGAACCGTTGGTGAATTCGTTGATCACATCGTTCAAGGAACCAAGAATCGCAGAACTGCCGCTGCCACCAGAAGGATATGTTTCAGTGTGAAAGTAGTTGTTTGGCGATTGCACGCTGTTTGTGGTGGTGGGCGCGGGATTGACGGAGTTAAACGAAACACTGGCGGAATAATACTCCCCCAAATTCGGATCTTGTGACCGGTAGATGACAAATTGAAGATCCACGTCAACCGGATAAGGTGTGCTGGAAAAGCTGGCGAGCGTGGCGCCGGGATTTGCATGAAGGAACGCCACTTCGTCCGGGCTTAATACCCGATTGTAAATTTGAATGTCATCCAACAAGCCTTCGTAGCCGTTATAACCGGTGTAACTGGGACTTGAAGGATCGGGATTACTCGCATCGGCGATGGCTCCAATGGTCAGAAGTTGAGGGTCATTCAGCAAATTGGTCGTGTCGAAATCCGAAGTATCCAACACGCCATCTATGTAAATATCTTTTTCGCCCGTGGCTTGATTCCGGCTGACGACGATGTGACGCCATTGTCCGTTGTTGACCGTCGCTGAAGAGTTGATGGTGTCATCGGAGTTATCATCCGTATCGCCGGTATTGAATGCCACTTGGCCGCCGGTCAAAGCTATAGGAATTAAATCATTCGCCAGTCCGCCGACATCGGCTGAAATAATTCCCGCGCCATTAAACGCATAATCATAAGTAGAACCATAATTATTCGTGGTGTTGACCCAAAGCGAAATGCTGAAATTGCCAGCCAAAGTGGATAACAGATTTGTCGGAGCCGTCAGATAACTGCCGCCGTCAAAATAGACCGAGCCGCCGGAGACGCCGATGTGATTTGTGTCCGTGGCGGGTC
Source organism: uncultured Verrucomicrobiae bacterium (assembly GCA_963746345.1). Lineage (GTDB taxonomy): Bacteria > Verrucomicrobiota > Verrucomicrobiia > Limisphaerales > UBA11358 > UBA11358. Next base: position 264,596 of record CAVVAN010000003.1, on the reverse strand, counting down.
CGTCGCCATCAAAATTGCCGGCCAGGACAATGTTGTTGCCATTGCCGGAAACATCCGGGGCAACCACAGTGCCTTCATCGAAATCATAATACGCGACGAGGCCATTTGCAGAACTCCCTGCGAGATCAGGAATAACAGTGCCGGGATGGTTGTAAAGCTGTAGCACTTCGCTGGCAGACAAAACACCGGAGTAGAATTGTATCTCATCCATCTCCCCGGTGAATGGCTGGCCATTATTATAGCCGATTGTTAAGCCGCCGGCTCCAACCAATAAATTAGTGGAACCGAAATCCGAAGCATCAAGAGTGCCGTTAACATAGATTTTCTTTTCACCGGTTTGCTGGTTGCGTGTTACCACGACATGGACATATTGTCCGGTATTGATGTTCGTCTGTGAATGTAATAGGTCTTGCGAACTGCCGCCGGTATAAAAACCAAGCTTGCTGCCATTGAGTCCCACGGGCATGACATCGTTGCCGGAACCGTTGAAAGCCGAGACAATGCCTGCGGCGGAATACACATCATCATCATCGTTCCCATTAGTCTCAGATGTTTTGAGCCACAACGAAATGGAGAAACTGTCCGCCAGTGTGGACAGCAAGTTGGTCGGCGGATAAAGCCAGCCGTCACCCGCCGCGCCAAACGCATATGATCCAGCTTCCGCATCGTTGGTGATGTAAGGCGCCCTTGTATAATTGCCGTAACTGTTTATGTCATTGTTATGACCGGAAAAATCGTGGGCAAAGAGAGAATCATCCTCAAAAGAGTAGTAGGCTAGATTCGTATGTCCGCCCGAACCGCCGAGAACGGGCGAGCCGACGGTGAATATCGAATCATAAGTAAAATCACTTTCTAAAGTAGCCGTGGAAATCCAGGCGGAAATCGGTTGCCCCGCATTGTTCGTGGGCGTGGAGGCAATGATCTGCGCGGTGACGTTGCTGGTGTAATCAGCGCTGAAATCGTTCGTGCCGTCAGGCAGCACAACTGGGCACGGCCAAGTTGTCTGGTTGGCGGGCAGGTTCGCCGATGCCTCGTAATTGTTGTTGCCGTTGGTATCAACGTAAAGGTCTTGAACATACAAACTCCCCGCCCAGTTGGTCGGGCCGGTCCAACTAAAGAGCGGCTGGCTGGTGACATTCACCGCGCCGTTGGTTGGAAATACCGCCACGGCCGGTGGTCCAAACGAGTTGCTCGTCACACTAGCGACCGTGACGGTGAATTTATATTGGTTGGTGGAAATGGAATTGGTGACAAAAATAGACCACTGGCCGTTGGTGATGCCAAAGAGAAAGGAATTGAAGTCACCATAGTAATTCCCGCCTCCATTGACGAAATTGAGGGTGTTGTTGGTTGCCTGATATTGAAGCTGGGAGCCGCCGGTCGGGATTTGCGGCGAGGCGATCATGTAATACCCGTCCGGGAAATTGGGCGTGTTGGTGGTCACATTCAGCCAGGGATAAAAATAGTATCCATAGGTGTCGTGATACAAATGGATGTCCACCGTCAATCCGGCGCGCGCCGCCGGCGCGACCCAAAAACCTGCGCCAAGAATTAAAAGTCCAAGATAAAATAAATGTTTTGAAAGTCCGTAGATTATAGATTTCATGACAGGTTTAATTTCTGATTTAACATTCTGAAACTCTGATTTGCCGCGCCCGGAACACACCCCTAGACTGACGAGTGGATTTAATACGGGCTTTTGCCGAAAATCAAGCAAATAAGTCCACACAGCCAAGTGTTATTTGCCGGGCAGATTGTCGGAACCGTTTTGTTTTTCCATCTGCTTCACCAAATCATTATATTTGGTCACGACATCGTTTCGGTCTTTTACGCCGTCATTGAATTTTTTTGCAAGGTCGTCGCGCTGCGAAATCAGATTTGAAATGGCCGCATTTTGTTTTTCAATTCCGGCGTAGGCGTCCTTTAATTTCGCCGTCAATTCATCCACGGCGGATTTATATTGCGCGATTTCGTTGGTGAGATTTTCGTTCTCAAATTGCAACTGCACAATCTGCGCCTTTTGCAAAACGACCAGTTGCGCATTCGTCGCGGCTTGCGCTTTAATTTCCGTGATGCGCGCGTCCATTTGGTTCACCTGAAAATTCAGCGTGGCGATGGAGTTGGTGTAATTCTGAATCGCGGCGTTGCGATCATAAACCATCTGGTTCAATTTCTGAATGGCGTTGCGCTGGGCAGTTTGCTCATACCATTGGAAAACGCACAGGCCGCAAAGCGCGAGCGCGAGAACGATGAGCAGATTTTGTTGAAAATTTTTCATGGATGGTCGGGAGCGGCTTGGACGGCAATGGCGACATGCTGGATGCCCGCGCGTTTCACAAAATCGAGCACAAACATCACCGAGCCATGCGTCGCGTCGCTCGCACCGGTGATATAAACGGGCAAATTTCGTGTTCAGGCTGTAACGGTTCGTGAGCATCGTGAACAATTCGGGAAAGGCAATCGCTTTGTCGTCCACGGAAACCTGGCCGTCTTTATTGACGTTCAAATTTACGGTGTCCGGCTTCTTCGTGGAGGTCGCGAGCGTGGCCGTCGGCAAATTCGCCTTGAGCGTGCGGACGATTTGCATCTGCAAGCTGACCATCATGAACGACGCCAGCAGAAAAAACATGATGTCAATCAGCGGAATGATTTCCAGCCGCGATTTTTTTTCAGGAATTGGCGTGCGGATTTTCATTGTAGAACTTTTGCTGTCCGTCATGAACGCGACATTTTGAATGCCAGCCGTGCGGACGATTTGATAAACTTTCACCATGTTGCCGTGCAACGTGTCGCGGTCGCCGCTGATATAAACCGGCAGATTCGTGTCGGCGTCAAAACGGTTGCTCAAAACCAAACCGAGTTCCGGCAGTGAAATTTCTTTTTTCTCCAGCCAGACCGCGCCGGACTTGTCCACGGCGATGTTCAGCATATCCGGCCTGTAATCCTGTCGCGCTTGCGTGGCGGCGGGCAGATTCAGTTTGATGTTTGCCGTTCGGCTCATCTGCAAGCTGATCATCATGAACGACGCCAGCAAAAAAAACATGATGTCAATCAACGGAATGATGACAATCCGCGAACGTCGTTTCGGAATGGGCGAGAGAATTTTCACCGGAAAATTTTCAATGGCTTGTCGCTTGGCCGGGTGGCTGCGGTTTGTGCAAATGAACGGTGTCGCCAGATTTTGTTCCGCCGCCGACCATCACTTCGACATTGGTCGCCGCCGTTTCCAAATCGAATTGCAATTGCGCGACTCGCGCGGAAAAATAATTGAACGGAATCAGCGAGAAAATCGCGATTGCCAGACCGCAAGCGGTAGCAATTAACGCCTCGCCGATGCCGCCGGTGACGCCGGTGACGGAAAGTTCCGCGCTGCCGATATTGAGAAACGCGCGCATCAGGCCGGTCACAGTGCCGAGCAAGCCGAGCAGCGGCGCGAGCGTGACGAGCGTGTCCATGACGGTAAGAAATTTTCCGGCGCGTTTGAGTTCGATGCCCGCCGATAATTGCAACGCGCCAATCAGCGAGCCGTGCGCGTGACCGACGTGATTTAATCCGTGACGAATGACACGGATGATTGGGTCTTCAGAATCGGCGGCGATTTTCGCGGCGGCGGCAACGTCGGAATTTTCCAGCGCGGCGAAAATTTGTTCGAGCTTTTGCGGGTCGCGTCTTTGGTTTTCGCGCCACCACCAAAACGCGCGTTCGCCGACGACGGCGACGGCCACGAGGGCGCAGATTAAAATCGGCCACATGACCGGGCCGCCTTGAAGGAAGAATTGAAAAACAATGTTTGCGAGCATAAATATTTTTTGGTTAGAAGTTCAGTTGCAATTTATAAGTGATGGTGGTTTGAAAAAGATGCGTTCCGGCATCGGACGGCAAATGCCAGTGATTTTTTACAAATTCCGCAGCCACGCGGTCGAGAAATGGAAAGCCGCAGGATTCTTTCACGTCAACGGAAACGACGTTGCCCGCCGCATCGCCGGAAAGCAACAAAACAATCGCGCCTTGCTCGCCATGTTGAATCGCGATTTGCGGATACGGCGGCTGCGGACGTTCGCCGCCCGCGCCCGTATTATCAATTGAGCCGATTTGCGCCGAAGCTTCGAGCGGTTTGAGCGGCGGCGCGGACGCGAGCGCGGCAGGCGCGATGAGCGTGCCGATGGTCGGAACGGAAAAGCTGACGTTCGGCGCGCGCGGAATGGCGACGACGACGCGCGGCTGATTGTTTTCTTCGGTTTGCTCTTTTTTTTCGGCAATCATTTGCGGCGGCAAAATCGTCGGCTCAATGACGACGGGAACAATTTGGCGAATGGGCGGAACGGGATTGATTGAAATGGCGCCGCGCCGCGCGCCGACAATTCCGATGAGCAGGAAAAGGATGCAAATGGAATTGATCCATGCAAGTTTTTGATTTGGGTCGCGGCGCGCCGAAGTCAGGCAAAGCCGCGCCAAATCGTCTTTCAATTCGTAGGGAGAAAATGTTTGGTCTGTGTCCATTTTTAGTTGGCGTCCGGTCCATCCATTTTCGTTGCGTCGAGACTGTAAATGCCGTTTAGCCGTCCATGCTGGACGATTTCGCCGACGTGAAAAGTTCCATAGACAGTCAATGGCTGGTCCATGAGAGATTTGACTCCATTGCCATTCATGCGGACATACGCCAGTTCATTGATTTCGAGAGTTTTGCCAAAACAACAAAAAGCGCGGCTTCTCATCAGAAGAAAATTTTTGACGCTTCCGTTTTCCCACTTCAACGGCAACATGAAACCTCTTAACGCGACTTTTCGGTTGTCGAGAGATTTAATAAAATCGGGTATTGGTCTGTTTAGTTTTTGAACCGCTGTCAACCGGACGGGGTTTATTATTTGGTAAATCACTTTGACCTGAAATGCTGCGAGCGTGTTGAAACCGATTTGCAAATAATCTCCGTCAACTATTTCCGGGGTGCCAAAATCAGGTTCCGGGGTTTTGACATTAGCACCCGCCCACGCTCTCGGTCCACCCGTGGCGATTGTCCCGCGCCGAATACCATCGGAAGGAATTGACGCAAAAACTGGAGCTTGTTTTGGCGACGATATGTTTGCTATTGCCGTAAAATTAGTTTCTGCAGGCGAACTAATCAAATCGCCGTGCATTATTTGAGTGAAAATTATCCGCTTGGGCATAACCATCGGCATGCAAAAAAGCTCGGTTAAAACCAAGACGATGCCCACGCCGGAAATCACCACAATTCTTTTGTAATGTCTCGTGTCGGTGAATGTCAACGCCTTGGCTTCACGACCATTTTTTTTCTTCTTCATCCGTGTCGTTTCAAATTTATGTTTTCAAATTCATGAGATGGGCGAAAGATTCTGGGCAACATCCGTGCGATAGGCTTTGATTGCGGGAATGACGCCCGCGAGAGCGCCGAGGATTATTAACGCCGCAGGCGCCCACAACATGATGGCATTGAATTTTAATGGATCCAACACAACGCCGGTTTGTGCGCGAATGACATTTGCTGCAACGGTAAAAATCACGCCATAGATCGCAAAACTAACCAGCATTCCTAAAGTGGAAATCGAAGCGGCTTCGAGCAAAATCGAAGTGAAGATGGTGATTCGTCGCGCGCCCAATGCACGCAGAATGGCAATCTCCCGTCGCCGCTCATTCATCGAATTGTAAATGCTGGCAAGAATCGAAGCGCTTGCGACGATTGCGACCAAATATGAAACCAGCGCCAAAACGCGGTCAAACCAGCCAATCTTGTCAAACAACTCCGCCATGATTGTTGCAATCGGCCACGCGAACGTGAGGCGATCGCCCTGACGGTTATACATCTGGTCCATTTGAAAACCGGCGAGTGCGCTGTCGGCTTTTAATTTGACCAGCACGGCGCTGACTTCAGTTGCCATTTTTGGATCGTGGCCGCTCATTTTTTGAATGCCTTCAAGCGGAATCCAAATCACCTGATCTGCGGGAGTGTTGGAAGGTTTGAGAATTCCAACCACGACATACGTTTCCGAGTGCTGATTTTTTTCGTCAAATATCAGGCCGTGGAAAGGATGAAAAGTGTCGCCAACTTTCAGTTTCATTTTTCGGGCGACAAAATTACCGACCACCGCTTCGCGCCGCAAAGGGTCAAACCAGTTGCCGCCCGGTTGAAGGGCGAATTTTTTTCCGGGCGCATATTCTGTTTTCTCAAAGAGGTCGAGAGTCGTGCCAACGATTCGATAGCCGCGATAGTTGTCGCCAACCGCAATCGGAACCGCGAGTTCGACATCAGGATTTTTCTGAATGTCCAAAAAGTCCGACCACTCCAGATTTCCCGGCGAGGATTCCAGATTAAAAATGGCGTTCAGAATCAATTGCAACTTCGAGCCACGCGCGCCAAGCACGGCGTCGAAGCCTGCATTTACATTCGTGAAAGTCGCTTCCGATTGTTCTTTGACAGACCAAACGGACATCAAAAGACCGCCGGCCAGAGCGACAGAAAGCGCTGTGACAATGCTCGAAAGCGCGTGCTGCTTCAGACTTTTGAAAACGATCAGCCAAATCGTCATGGCGTTTCCTCCTGCGAAGTTTGATTGATGTCGGCAAACTCCTGAACATTTTCAAATTGCGAGATGACGTCGCGATCATGACTCACCAGCAGCAAGGCGGCGCCATTTTCGCGGCACGTCTCGCGGATGAGAACCAGCGATCTCTGTGCGTTTTTGTGATCGAGATTGCCAGTAGGCTCATCGGCCAAGACAAGTTTTGGATCATTGGCGAGCGCCCTGGCAACGGCCAAACGCTGTTGCTGGCCGGTGGAAAGCTGGCGGGGAAGATGCGCCGAATGGTCTTCGAGACCGACCCGTTTCAACAATAACAATGCTTTGGCAAAAGCGTGATCCACTTTGGGACCGAATGACATGCCCAGCAAAACATTTTCCACGCAAGTGTAACCTTGCATAAGATTGAATGTCTGAAAAATATAACCAATTGTCGTCGCGCGAAGACGATCGCGCTGTAGTTCGCTCAAAGCAGACATTTTCTGGCCAGCGATGACGATGTTTCCAGAATCCGGCTTAAGAATTCCGGCGATCAAGTGCAGCAATGTCGTCTTGCCCGAACCGCTCTCGCCTTTGAGCGCCATTTGCATTTTGTCGTCCAGCCTGAAGCTGTTCAGATTAACGACAGTATGTTCAGAGCCGTCCGGTCTGATGAACGTTTTTACGAGTCTGGAAATTTCAAGCAACGGCATAACGAAAGATTTTGATCATCGCGTGTTAGAAGTTTTCATTTTGAAACTACAGATTTGCCAGCGCGCCCAGCAAATGACTGCTTACAACCAAAAGAAATCCGACAAAAAACAGCCAGCCGCACCAAAATAGCAAGCCAACCCTGGCATCGTTTAATTTCGCATTCTGTTCCCTTGCTTTTAAGAGCAATTGTATGACTGCCTGTTCAGCGGCATCGTCCGACACATCCGCAGATTTCAAATTGTCCCAAAGTTTTTCTCCGCGGGGATAACCTGCATGTCTCTTGAGTCGCAAACTGCAAAAACCAAAAAATAATGCAAGGCTCAAAACCGCCAACGACAAATAACACGAATCTTTGACCCATTGTGAGGATGTTTCCAACAAAGTTGGCAAGTCCAATAACTGAAAGCCGGTCACGATGATGATTCCGGCCATGAATTTCTCCGCCCGGCCGATGAGTTGTTTGGTTCCGTCACATTCGGCTGCCATCGCGTTTTCCGCAGCTTCTTTTACAATTGTAATCTTGCTCATATTAATGGTCATAATCATTCAAATTGCAAAAAATGGAAATTTAAATGATACAATTTCATCTTGAAAATATTGGAGAGCTGCGCTGGAGGAAAACGCAACTCTCCAATTGTTTTTTCGGTTCAGAACATGTAACTCAACGAGCCGAAGAATCCGAGTCGTTCGCCATAAGACGCGGCGTTGACGCCGACGCCGCCAGCCGTTACGCAGTTCATACGAATTGTCTGTGAGGTTCACGACATCCACGCGTGCTTTCAAAATCTGATTCTTGTGAATTTTGAAACTTTGTTCCGCGCCGATGTTGATGGAATAATATTGCGGCACACTCGCGCCGTTCGGCACGCCGCGGCGCGTCGGTCGCGCAAGCCGCTGCCGTAAATCGCATCCGCATAAACGCGCGTGTTGCAGCAGGACGATTCGTTCCATGTGTAGGCCACGCCGAACGAGCCGGTCAATCGCTGGTCATGATCCAGATAAATCCAATGATTTTTCACATAAGCCAAATCGGCCGGATCAAACAGAAATTGCGCCGAGTTCCAGTCCTTGCCATAAGCCTGCGACCACGCGAGATTTGCATAGCTTGAAAATCCGCCGCGATTGTATGAGCCGGTGAATTCCAAGCCGTAAATCCGCCCTTTGGCATAATTGAACGCCGAAAGGACGAGCGTTTGTCCGAACAATCCGTCGTCCAGTTGATTGCGCGCGGTTTTGTAATAGCCGTCCACGCCGACTTGCAAATGCTTCGTGATTTTTTGCGAAATGCCAGCGTCATAATAATTCGCGCGTTCGGCCTTGACCGGATCGTCCTGGTCGGTGGCGGATGCGTTGGATGTGCCGTCGAATTTCGCAACGGTGCTGCCGGGAACGTCTTCCACCGGCGGCGGCGTGAAGTAGCGCGAATAGCCCGCGTGGAGCGTCGTCGAATCCGTCGGCTGCCAGATTAAGTTCACGCGCGGGCTGACTTGATTTTCCTTGTCGAACGAAGAATAAAATTCATCGAACCGCGCGCCAAAATTGGCCGTGAGCGATTCTAAAATTTTCCATTCGTCCTGCAAATAAACTCCCGCGAATATACCGTGCAGCGTGCTGTTGTCCGTGATTGGAAACGCCGGGCCGGTCGGATTACCGCTGCCGTCCACTGGAAACACGGTGGTTGTCGAATCGGCGGAAACCGATTCGTCCAGCGCAAGCACGCCGCCGCGGATCGTGTGCTTGTCGTTGAGTTCGTAACTCGCGTCGGCTTGCAATCCGCCAGAATAGAGTTTCTTTTGCAAATCGCTGGCCACGCCGTCGAAGTAAAGGTCGCCGCTCGTGTTCGGATTGCCGTTCATGTCCGGCGTGAAATGCACGTCGCTGTTGCGGCCAATGGCGGAAACTTGATAATTCAGATTGCCCGCCGTTTTTTGGTAGGACACGATGCCATAATAATTCTGCTCGTTTTGATTTTCGTTCAAATCCGCTGAATTAAAAGTCGCCGGTCCGCCCGTCGAATTCCACGGATCGCCACCAGGCGCGGTTCCGACTGGCAAACCCGCCGTATCAGGGATTTGAAAATCACTGTAAGACGCGCCGCCCATGATGGTCAGGCGGCTCGTGTCGCTCAAAATGCGCGAGGCATAAATGAAGCCCTTGTATTGTTCCGTCGTGTCATGAATCGCGTCGTGGCTGGCTGTCGGATTTTCGATTCCCAAATCGTTATGGTCGAAACTGCCATCCACGAAATAACTCCATTTTCCCTGCGTGCCGCCGTATTCAAAACTCGGACGGATTGTGTCGTAACTGCCGCCATACATTTCAACCGTGCCGCCATTTTCAAACGCACCGCTTTTTGTTTGTATGTCAATCACACCTGCCGTGCGGAAACCGTATTGTGCCGGCAGCGAGCCGGTGATGAGTTGCATGGAATCAATAAAGCGCGGATCGAGTTCGAATCCGAAACCCGCGATGCCTTCCGGCAGCAGCACGTCGTCAATACGATATTGCAAATTCGCGTGCTCGCCGCGAATGTGCAAACCATCGCTTGCCTCATTGTCGCCCGCCACACCCGGCGAGCGCAGGATGACCTGATTCATCGGCGCGTCGCTGCCTTGCGATTGCGACTGAATCTGCTCCGCCGTGTGCGTGTAAGCCGTCGCGCCGAGGTTCGGCAAAATCTGGCTGCGCGCCTGATCCAACTGTCCAACGACGGTGACGTTGCCGAGATTGGCGACGTTCGTTGAAGTGTCCGACGCGACGGAATTTGTCGCCGCCGATACATCATTCGTCTGCGCTCGCGCCGTTCCGCCACAGGAAAGCGCCGTCAACGAAATAACCGCCAGATACATTCCACGATTTCTATTTTTTCTATCTCTAAATTTTTTCATAAGTTTCAATGGTTAAAATTTTTAAATACACTTCCGCAAATTTTTATGGATTCGCGCTTCACGAAACGCCACGCGGCGCAACGCAAAGATTTGTTTTAATGGAAAATAATTTCAGACGAAGCGACTCGCGCCGTCCGAAACCGACGAATTAAGAAGCTACAAACAGGGCGGGCGGAGCGCGGCCAAACAAAAGATTTTTAATGGGCGGCACGAAAATGGAAAATTCAACTCGCGGTGTAATTTCAACCCAGGTCACCGGCAAAACAGCGGGAACGTCGCACGGTGTCGTCTCGATTTTGCCATGAGCGATGGCGATGATGGCGCAATCGTCGTCGTCTTCGGGAATCGTCCCGCCATGCAGCCACGCGTGGAGCGGCGAATAAGCTTCCGCCGCCGCCATGAACAGCCAGATGGCGAGCGACAACACGCCCGTCGCGAAATAAATTCGCGCGCGCGTCCGGCGACTGAAATGCAAGGAAGCAGGCATTTTTAGTTGCAAATCGTTTGCAATTCAGCAATTGACGTGCCGTTCATGGGCGATTTCTATTCAGGCGGATTCAAATTGTTTGATGATGATTGCCACTGCCAGTCCCGCGAGCAAGGCCGCCGACAATTTGAAACGATCGTGCGAATGGAATTGCAGTTCCGGCAGCAAATCCGCGCTGGCGATGCAAAGAAACGAGCCGGCGCAAAACGCGAGCGCGCAGCCAAGAACGGGCGCGCCGGCAAAATTGCTCGCGCCAAAATAAAATAGCGCGGCTCCAAGCGGGCTGGCCAGCGCAAACAAGCCATTCAAAACGTGGCGTGAAAATTTTGATTTTCCACTGGCGGCCATCAAGGTCGAAACCGCCATGGCATCGAACGGTTTGTGCAAAATCACGACGAGCGCGACGCCGAGACCGGCGATTTTTGCATTGCCCTGCGCACCGGCGGCGACCGCGACGGCAAGCGCCAATCCGTCGAGAAGCGAGTGAAGCGTCAGACCGAGCGCCGTGCCGACCCACGAAAGTTGTTTCGCTGATTTGTCCGCAAGCGTGTGCGCGTGTTCGTCGTCGTGATGATGTTCGTGCGAATGGTCGTGGCCGCAGCAGTCTTCGGGATCGCCTTCCGGCAAATCATGGTGATGAAAATGAAAAAAGCGTTGAACAAAAAACATGACGAGAAAACCTCCGAGCAGCCATTCGGCGGTTTTGTCGAGCGAATGCAATTGCTCGTCGGCGTCCGGCAAAAAATGGAGCAGCGCGATGCCGAGCATGAGTCCAGCGACAAAGCTGACGGCGATCTGCAATCGCGTGTGAGTCAAATGAATGAAAAGCAGAAACCAACCGCCCGCAAGCGACGCGAGCAGGACGAGCGCGCAATAAATGGTCAGCAGCAAAGCGGGCGAAAAGGCGGCCATAATTTTAATTGCAAATCATTTGCAATTTAGCAAGTGGCGTGCCTACAGCAAGCGTTATTTTGCGCAGAAATCAAGCCGCGCAAAGCGCCCAGCTTTTTGCCAGTTCAATCAACGCGGGCGCGTGTTCCGGCCAATCATGCAATGTGGCGGGATCAAAATCCGCACCGTTCGGCCAGACGATGGTGCGGATTTCGGGATCAATGCGGACTTGATTAAATTTTTTTGGATCGCGCAATGGACCATAAAGTTGGCCGTGCAGCAAAGGCTCGAAATTAATCGTTTGGGTCACGCCATCTTCAAATTGCAGTTTGAGCGTGTGCGGTGCGACGACCGCAACGCTTTTGACAAAATGAATCACATGTTTATTCACATTGTTACTTTATACATTTTAACCGAGCGGCGCAATCGGCAAAGGAGATTCGCCGGATTGCAGGCGTTGCCAGTCTGATTGCAATTCGTCTGCGTGCAATTCCGCCCACGCTTCAACCAATCGCGCCTGCCGTCTCGGAAGCGAACCTGCGATCAGTTCGACGGGAGTGATTTGATAAACAGCAACCGCGTCTCCGTAGTAGGCGTGAAAATGCGGCAGATGATGTGACGCGCCAGCTTCAAGAAACATCCGAATGACGATGCCGTAAAATCTTGAAAGCTCTGGCATAGGAATTTTACCTGCCGCAGCAATTTTTATATTTCTTGCCGCTGCCGCAGGGGCAGGGGTCGTTGCGCCCGACTTTTGGGCCCGTGCGAATCGGTTTGGCTTTGGCTTGCGCTTCCGTTGCCGCCGCCGCTTCGCTGACGACGTCGCTGGGTCTCGCGCCGCCGGAACTTGCAGTCGTTGTTCCGCCGAACGCGCTCGTCGTCTGATGCAAAGTCTGTTGCGGAACGTTCTTCAGGAAATTTTCAAACGCCATCATGCTTGACGCGCTGCGGAAAATATTGTGGCAGATTTCCGTCTTTACGTTGACCATCAGTTCCTCGAAAATCTTGAACGCCTCGGCTTTGTATTCGAGCAAGCGGGTCGCGCTGGCCGTGCGCGCGCAGGCCGATGCTATGGCGCAGGCTGTCCATTTCGTAAAGATGTTCCTGCCACAATTTGTCAATCGCGCTCAAAATGGTGTAGCGCTCGACCTCGCGCAGCGCGTCGGGATTTTCAAAACTGATCTTGATGTCGTAAGCCTTGCGAATGCCTTCTGAAATAAAATTGGCAACGGCGAATTGTGCCTCGCTCAAACCGTCGAACAACGAACCGCTCACGGGTTTCTCCTGACCGGATTCGGCGGCTTTGACAATTTCCGCCTCGGGCAAGCCCATCGGAAAATTCAAGTTCACCCAGTCGGCGAGTTGCCGCACTTTCCATTCGGTGAAATCGGAATCCGCCGTCGTAAATTGTCGCACTTTTTCCACGACGACTTCTTCCATGATGTCCATGAGGCGGTCGCGCACGTCGGTCGCGTTGATGATTTCGTTGCGGAATTCGTAAATGACCCCGCGATGCTTGTTCATCACGTCGTCGTATTCGAGCGTGCGTTTGCGCTGCTGGAAATTGTGGCCTTCCACGCGTTTTTGCGCCTGTTGGATCGAACGGTTCAACAGCGGATGCGTCAATTCCTGGCCTTCTTCAAGTCCCATCCGCTCCATCAATTTCACGATGCGATCCGAACCGAACAGCCGCATCAAATCGTCTTCGAGCGAAATGAAAAAATGCGACGAACCCGGATCGCCCTGACGCGAGCAGCGTCCGCGCAACTGCCGGTCAATGCGCCGCGACTCGTGGCGTTCCGTGCCGAGGACGTGCAGGCCGCCGACTTCCGAAACGCCCGCGCCGAGTTTGATGTCCGTGCCGCGACCGGCCATGTTTGTCGCAATTGTGATTGCGCCGCGCTGGCCGGCGCGCGCGACGATTTCCGCTTCCTGCTGGTGATATTTCGCGTTGAGGACGGAATGAATCAAACCTTCGCGCTTCAACATCCTCGAAAGCATTTCGCTCGTCTCGACGCTGACCGTGCCGACGAGAATCGGACGGCCTTGCGCGTGAAGCGTTTTGATTTCACCGACGACGGCGTTGAATTTTTCGCGGCGCGTTTTATAAACGGAATCGTGCGTGTCCTTGCGGATGTTCGGCTTGTTCGTCGGAATCGTCAGCACGCCGAGTTTGTAAATGTCGAAAAATTCCTGCCGCCTCGGTTTCCGCCGTGCCGGTCATGCCCGCGAGTTTTTGGTAAAGGCGGAAATAATTTTGGATCGTGATTGTCGCGAGCGTTTGCGTTTCGCGTTCGATCGCGACACCTTCTTTCGCTTCGACCGCCTGATGCAAGCCGTCGCTCCAGCGGCGGCCGGGCATCAAACGTCCCGTGTGCTGGTCAACGATGATGACCTTGTTTTCCTGCACGACATATTCCACGTCGAGCTGGTAAAGCGAATACGCCTTGAGCAATTGCGAGATCGCGTGAATCTTCTGCGCCTTCGCCTCAAACTCCTGCCTGCAATTTTGTTTTCGCCTCCAGCCGCTTTTCGCGCGTCGGTTTCCGCGCCTGCGTCAACGTCGTGCAGCATCGTGTTCAAGTCGGGCAGCACGAACGCGTCCGGGTCTTTCGGGCTGACGAAATTGCGGCCTTTCTCGGTCAAATCCGCCTCGTGGCTTTTTTCGTCAATCGCAAAAAGCAATTCTTCCTTCTCGCGATACAAATCCACTTTCTTCTGATCCTTGATGCAACGTCCAGTTCGGCCTGGTTCATCATCTTGAGCATATTCCGGGTTCTCCAGAACTTTCATCAAGCCCTCGGATTTCGGCTGGCCGGTTTTGACGCGGAACAAGTAACAAGACCGATTTCGTGTTCGAGTTCGTTGCGCGTTTTGTTTTTGTGCAAGCGGATGGGCTTCGTCTGGATGATTTAATTTGCGAATCAAATCCTCCGCTTCCTTCAAAAATCGGTTGCACAATTGCTGCTGCGCGCGGACGAGCGAATCGACGAGCGGCTTCCATTGCGCGAACTGCTCGTCGTGCGTGTGCATGGACGGGCCGCGAATGATGAGCGGCGTGCGCGCTTCATCAATCAGAATGGAATCCACTTCGTCCACGATGGCGAAATAATGGCCGCGCTGGACCTGTTCCTCTTTGCGCGCGCCATGCCGTTGTCGCGCAGATAATCAAAACCGAATTCGGCGTTCGTGCCGTAAGTGATGTCGCAGGCGTATTGCGCGCGGCGAACGTCGGGTCGTTGGTCGTGCAAAATGCAGCCGACGGTCAGGCCGAGAAATTTGTAAATCGCGCCCATCCATTCCGCGTCGCGCGCGGCGAGATAATCGTTCACGGTCACGACGTGGACGCCGCGGCCGGTGAGCGCGTTGAGATAAACGGGCATGGTGCCGACGAGCGTTTTGCCTTCGCCGGTGGCCATTTCCGCGATCTTGCCGTTGTGCAATCCGATGCCGCCGATGAGCTGCACGTCGAACGGAATCATTTCCCATTTCAGCGGCTGTCCGCGCACGGATGATTTCCTTGCGCCGATCAGACGGCGGCAGGCGTTTTTCACGACGGCAAAAGCTTCAGGCAGAATTTCGTTCAGCTTCTGCGGCAAGTTCGTCTTTGTCGGTCAATTTTTGAAAGTTCTTCTTTCCACGCGGCGGTTTTGGCGCGCAATTCGTCGTCGGAAATTTTCTGCAACCCGGCTTCAAGCTCGTTGATTTGGCTTGACGCGCGGCCAAAACTTTCTGACTTCGCGTTCGTTTCTGGAGCCGAACATTTTTTTAATCAGATTGATAATGAAACTAAACATGACAATTTTTGAAAATAGAACGGAAACGCTACGCGAAGAAACGCGCAGCGTCAAAGCGAATCGTCAGGCTCCGATTGCTTGACTGTTATGCCGTGGACGGCGGCGGGGGATTTTGATGTTGCCCAAACTCCATGCTTGCATTTGATGGCGTGGCATCGCGGATGATGGCCGTTGCGCGTTTGGACGCCTCGGAAATCACCTTGAGGTGCGGCGCAAGCGCCATGTCTTTGGCGTGCCGGAGCAGCAGGCGGTCGGAATAACCCTGAATGATGGTGAGAATGTTGTTCAAGTCGTGCGCGATTTCGCGTGGAATCTGCCGGTCGGGATCGGATTTTTTTGGCGGTTGCATAATTTGTGCGCCGCCTTGTTCGAGCGACGAAGCCATTTTTTTATAGATTGAATCGTATGAAGACACCTCCGACAGGCAAGCAGCTTGCAAGCCACAGTCCATGAAATGGAAAACCTAACTATCGCAATAAAATGTCCGTAACGAATTTCGCCACGCAAATGGAAATTCCGGTTCAATGAGACAAATTCGTTCCAAAACGGGACAAAAATCGCAAGCTGGCTTCTTTGCGCTGATCCGCTATTCTTCCCGCGAAACACGGATGAACGTCGCGCCCGAATCCCTCGGCCTTATCGCCGGCAACCGCTCGCTGCCGCTGGAATTTGCCCGGCAGGCGCGCGCCGCCGGCGTCAAAAGATTGTCGCCGCCGCCGTCTGAAAATGAAACCGAGCCCGCACTCGCCAAGCTTGTGGATGACATCGTCTGGCTCAAAGTCGGCCAGCTTGGCAAAATGATTTCCGCTTTCACCGACCGGAAATTTCGCAATGCGTCATGGTCGGCCAGATTGCGCCGAAAAATCTTTTCGATCTGCGGCCAGATTTGCGCGCGATGGGAATGTTGTTCCGCCTGAAGGAAAAAAACGCGCACACGATTTTTGGCGCGATTGCCGATGAATTGAAAAAGGACGGCGTGGAATTGATCGAGGCGACGCCGTGGCTCGCGCCGCTCATGCCGCAGAAAAGATTTTCATCTCGGCCCGAAACTTTCCGCCGAACAACAGGCGGATGTGGAATTTGGTTTCAAGCATCGCCAAGGAAATTTCGCGGCTGGAAATCGGCCAGACTCGTCGTCGTGAAAAACGGCGCGGTGCTGGCCGTCGAAGGATTTGAAGGCACGGACAAATGCCTCGCGCGCGGCGGCGAACTGGCGGGCAAGGACGGCGGCGCGGTCGCCGTCAAAGTCGCCAAGGAGAACCACGACATGCGCTTCGACATTCCGTGCCTCGGCGCGCAAACGCTGGAAACCTGCGCGGCGGCGCAGATTTCCGTGCTCGCCATCGAATCCGGCAAAACGCTTTTGCTCGAACGCGAAGCTTGCGCGCAACTCGCAAAGAAAAATAAAATTTCCGTCACCATGCTTGAACATCGCCATTTAACCATGAATTTTTAATGCTACTCCCACGAACTCTTCGGTTTCATGTCGCCTGATCTGGCGAATGAAATTCTTAATTTCACCTTTGAATCGGACAAGCCGGCTTACAAAGACACGGTCAACGCCGTCGCCCAAGCGCGCCATGTCCGTCCGGTTTTTCTGGAACGCCAGCCGCGCCCGCAGCGTCAGGCCTCGATGATTTCAACTCTGTCCAAGCCGCGCTCGAAGAAATGGCGGGCGGACTCATCCGCGTCTGGCTCGTGAAAAAATACAAGGCCATGCTCGCGGATTTTCTGGACGCGCTGGAAATTAAAAATGAAGACGGCGTCGTGGACGATCTGCCCAAGAAATAGACGACGCGAAATTAAAATCGGCGGTGGACGTTTTGCTCGGAAAATATCCGCCCGAAGCCGTCGCCGTTTATCTGCACGCCTTCAACGATATGAACGAGGCGGACTGGGCGAACCTGAAAACCATGCTCGAAACCGACTCGCGCTTGCAACTCGGCGTGCATGCTTAAGTGAGAAAAATTTCTCGCGCCTCCGTGCGTTGACGTTATCTTGTCTGGAAGTTTTATGGAACCTCAAGCTGACATCGCACTCATCGGTCTGGCCGTCATGGGCCAGAATCTCATTCTCAACATGAACGACCACGGCTTCACCGTCGTCGCCTTCAACCGCACCGTCGAGAAAGTGGACCATTTTCTCGCCAACGAAGCCAAGGGCACCAAGGTCATCGGCGCGCATTCGCTCGCAGGAAATGGTTTCGCAAGCTGAAAAAACCGCGCCGCGTCATGATGCTCGTCAAGGCCGGCGCAGCCGTGGACGAATTCATCGAACAACTTCTGCCGCAGCTCGAACCGGGCGACATCATCATTGACGGCGGCAATTCGCTGTTCGAAGACACCAATCGCCGCGTGAAGTACTGCGAGAGCAAGGGATTGCTTTACGTCGGCACCGGCGTTTCCGGCGGCGAAGAAGGCGCGCGCCATGGCCCGTCACATCATGCCCGGCGGTTCGCCCGCCGCGTGGCCGCACGTCAAAGATATTTTCCAGGGCATCGCCGCCAAAGTGGATGACGGCGCGCCGTGCTGCGACTGGGTCGGCGAAAACGGCGCGGGCCATTACGTCAAGATGGTCCACAACGGCATCGAATACGGCGACATGCAGTTGATCTGCGAGGCCTACAACATTTTGAAAAACGGCCTCGGCATGACCGCGCCGGAAATGCACGACGTTTTTGCCGAATGGAACAAGGGCGAACTCGATTCCTATCTGATCGAAATCACGCGCGACATCCTGGCGTTCAAAGACACCGACGGCACGCCGCTGTGGACAAAATCCTCGACACCGCCGGCCAAAAAGGCACCGGCAAATGGACGGTTCAAAATTCCGCCGACCTCGGCATCCCGATCACGCTGATCGCCGAGGCGGTTTATTCGCGTTGCGTTTCCGCGTTGAAAGACGAACGCGTGAAAGCGGCGAGAAAATTGAAAGGCCCGAGGCCGCTGTTGTCCGTTCGCCAAAAATCCGGCGAAGAAAAAGCAATTCATCGCCGACATCCGCGACGCGCTTTACGCCTCGAAAATCATCTGCTACGCGCAGGGCTACATGCTCATGCGCGCGGCGGCGGCGGAATACAAATGGAATCTCAACTACGGCGGCATCGCGCTGATGTGGCGCGGCGGCTGCATCATCCGCTCGCGTTTCCTCGGCAAAATCAAGGAAGCCTACGACAACAATCCGAAGCTGACGAACCTGCTGCTCGACGATTATTTTCGCGGCGAAATCAAGCGCTGCCAGAAAGGCTGGCGCAACGTCGTCGCGACGGCGGCGAAAAAAGGCATTCCCGTTCCCGCGTTCAGCACCGCGCTGGCGTTTTACGATCAATATCGCAGCGCAGTTTTGCCCGCGAACCTGTTGCAGGCGCAGCGCGATTATTTCGGCGCGCACACCTACGAGCGCATTGACAACGCCGCGCGGGCCGCGCCGCATCCATACGAACTGGACCGGCAAAGGCGGCACGACGAGCAGCGGCAGTTATAATGCTTGAAGACTGACAATGAAAAAATATCTCACGGAATTCATCGGCACATTTTTTCTCGTGCTCACCATCGGCATGACGGTCATTGACCCGGGCGCGGGCAATCTGGCTCCGATTGCCATCGGCGCGTCGCTGATGGTAATGATTTTTGCCGGCGCGCACGTTTCCGGCGCGCATTACAACCCGGCGGTGACGCTCGGAGTCTGGCTGCGCGGTCGTTGTCCCACGAAAGATGTATTGCCCTACATGGCCGCGCAAATCGCGGCGGCGGCAATCGCGGCAATTACCGTTCATTTTTTCAAAGGCAATCCGCCGCCGACTCCAGCGCCAATTAAAATCGTCCCGGCGCTCCTCGCTGAATTGATCGGCACGTTCGCGCTCGTCTATGTGGTGCTGAATGTCGCGACCGCCAAAGGCACGGCGGGCAACCTGTTCTACGGCCTTGCCATCGGCTTCACGGTGACGGCGATGGCGTTTGCGCTCGGCGGAATTTCCGGCGGCGCGTTCAATCCCGCCGTCGCGGTGGGCATCACGCTCATGCATCTGGCCGATGGCGAGAACATTTGGATTTATCTCGTCGCGAATTTTTCCGCCGCCCTGATTGCCGCGCTGACGTTCAAATTCATCAATCCCGAAGACAAATAAATTTCCGCTAATTGAAACGTTATTGCCCGCCATCATCCATCAATCGTGCGAAATAAAAACAGCCGCCCGCCGCGAGCGTTGAAATGACTATGATGATGATTGCCTGCGTGCCGGGCTGCTTCAAATCGTTCGACCAATCTTCAATCAAGTCGCCCGATTTGCCATAAAGAATTTCCATCTGCCGCTCTTCGGGTTTGTTATATCCCAACATGGATGCGTCGTTCGATAAATCCTGCGAACGGCTGCCAATCCAATAAACAATTCCCGCGCTGACGATTCCTAAAATTAAAATGACGCCGCCGATTATTCTCAATCGTCGCGCGCGCCGTTTGCCGGAATCAATCATTTCGCGTCAGCCAGACCATAGACCAGGATTTTGAATGTGCCGGGAATCACTTTTGGCCGTTTGGGTGTCGCGTTGGGCGACTGGTCCGCAGCAGCTTCAAATTCAGCCGTCGCCAGATAAATTTTGTGCGTCACCGGATCGAGCGCCATCGTGCGCGCGCCGCGCTCGGTTTTCAAAGTCTGGATCACCGTCAGTTTGTCGCCGTCTTCCTTCGCAATCGTCACAGTGCCATCGCCGCAGGAAGCGAAGGCCAGTCCGGTTTTAGGATCAAACGCATTTGCGTCCACGCCGTCGCCGATGGGCACGGTCGCGACGACCTTTCCGTTCTTCGTGTTCAGCATCAGCATTTGCGCGTCGCAACCGATAAAAAGCCGGTGATGTTTCGCGTCAATCGCCATGCCGGACGGACTTTCGGCGGGTGCAATCGGCCATGTGGCGACAACTTGATGCTTCGCGGGGTCAATCACCACGACTTCGCTTTTGTCCTCGATGTTGTCGTAGATGCGCCCGGTTTTGGAATCATAGACGGCGAACTCCGGTTTGCCCGGCAGCGGAATGGTCGCGACGACTTTGCCCGAACTGGCGTCGAACACGCTGACAGATTGGCCGCGCCCGTTGAAGGCATAGACTTCGCCATGCTCCGGCTCGAATAAAATTGTGTCGGGATTTTCGCCCGCGTTGAGTTTGTAAATCGTCTGCAACGTGGGCAGGTCTACGACACTCACCATGCCTTCGCGTCCATTGCTGGAAAAACCGCGCTGAATTTTCGGCGCGAAGGCAAAATCGTGGACGCCGATGGTGTTCGTGATTTCGCCGGCGACAGTTTCCTTGTCCAGATCAATGACGACGACTTTTGTGGCGTGCGCGACGTAAAGGCGCCGCGCGTCGGCGTCAACCGAAAGATAATCCCAGCCGCCATCACCGCCGACATGAATCTCCTTGAGAAAATGATATTGACCGTCGGCGCGGCAGGTTTGAGTCGAGCAAAAACCGAGAATGCTCAAGGCAATCAAACTTGAAAACTGGAAGAATTTTATTTTCATAATGGCGAAGTATTCCGGCAAAACTCCCAACGGGTCGAGCACAAATTCTTTGAACGAGTCGTCGGCATCGAAGATGCCGTGAGGAATTATTCGGCGCCAAAGATTAAAAATTTACCGCTTGCCGCGCTGGACCAATGAAACGATGAACACCACCAAGAAAATGACGAACAGAACCCGCGCGACCGTCAAGGCAATGCCCTCGATGCCGAATAAACCGAGCGCGCCGGCCAGCAATGCGATGAGCAGAAAAACCAATGTGTAATAAAGCATAAGTTTATGGGGTTGATGTTTATTTTGAAGTGCGAGCCAATCTTATTCCGATAACGACGGAGCGCAATGGATTATTTCATCGCCCGCGCGCGCAACTCCGGCAACGCGCCCAACTGGTCGAGCACAAATTCTTTGAACGTGTCGTCAGGCACGATAAGACTTTTGCTGTCTGTATAAATCAATTCGTTGTTGCGCTTCGACGCGGTTTTTTTCAGTGACGCCTTCCATGCCCATTGCTTGGCTTTGAAATTTTATTGCTTCGGTAAAATTTCCAATTTCTGCATACGTTGCTCCCAAAGTTCCAACGCAATTCCATTTTTTCCAATGCGTCAATCGCCTGTGCATTGATAGACTTCTCCACGACTTTTATATGCGTTGAAATTTTTGGGGTTAATCCGAATTGCTTCAGTAAAATCACCAAGTGCTTTGTCCCACTCGCCTTTATGTCCGTAAATTCTTCCACGATTATTGTAGGCCTGAAAATATTTCGGGTTGAGTTGGATGGCTTCGTTGTAATCACTTATCGCCTTATCCCAATTTTGCTTTTCTTGATAGGCAACTCCACGATTGTAAATGATTCCGGCATTTTTAGGGTCGAGTTGAATTGCCTTACTCCAATCAACCATTGCTTCATCAAGCTCGCCTTTACGTTGATACGCATTTCCACGATTAGCGTAAGCGGCGGCGAGATTTGGATTAAGCTCAATAGCTTTATTCCAATCAATGATTGCCCCGTCCAAATCGCCTTTGCCAACACGCGCGATTCCTCGGAAAACAAAAGCGTCTGTGTTGTTGGGGTCTAATTGCAGAATTTCGCTCCAGCACGAAAATGCTTTTTCATAATCTTCTTTGCGTAAAGCGTCGTTACCTTGCTTGGATAATTTTTCAATTTCCATACTCTGCCAATTATTTTTGTGACTCCTTCGCCCAAGTGTCTTTCAACGTGATGGTGCGGTTGAAAATTAGTTTTTGCGAGTTGGAATCTTTGTCCAAGGTGAAATAGCCGATGCGCTCGAATTGATAGCGCAATTCCGGCTTCGCATCTTTCAAACTCGGTTCGAGTTTGGCGGTGATGACTTCGAGCGAGTGCGGGTTGAGGACGGATTTGAAATCGCGTCCGTCCTTTTCCGGCTCGGCTTCGGTGAAGAGGCGGTCGTAAAGGCGCACCTCGGCGTCAATCGCGTGCGCGGCGCTGACCCAATGGATCGTGCCTTTGACCTTGCGCGCGGCGGTCGCGCCGCCGGTCTTGCTGTCGAGGTCGGCGGTGCAGCGCAGTTCGGTGATGTTGCCGCTCGGCGTCCTTCACCACTTCGTCGCACTTGATGATGTAGGCGTATTTCAAGCGCACTTCGCCGCCGGGTTTCAGCCGGAAAAATTTCGGCGGCGGAATTTCCTGAAATCGTCGCGCTCGATGAACAGTTCGCGGCTGAACGGAATCTTTCGTCGTGCCCGCGCTTTCGTCTTCGGGATTGTTGACGGCGTCGAGTTCCTCGACTTTGCCTTCGGGATAATTCGTGATGACCACTTTGATCGGGCGCAACACGGCGAGCCGGCGCAGCGCGCGTTTGTTCAAGTCTTCGCGGATGGCGTGTTCCAAAACGGCAACGTCCGTGAGGCCGTTGTATTTGGTGATGCCGATGTTGATAGGCAAAATTGCGCAACGCTTCCGCCGTGACGCCGCGACGGCGGATGCCGGAAATCGTCGGCATGCGCGGATCGTCCCAGCCGGTGACGATTTTTTCTTCGACGAGCTGGAGGAGTTTGCGTTTGCTCAACAACCGTGTAGCTCGAGATTGAGCCGCGCGAATTCGTATTGATTCGGCAGCGCGCGCGGCAGATCCGAGTGTTTCCAGAATCCAATCGTAAAGCGGGCGATGCACTTCAAATTCCAGCGTGCAGATGCTGTGCGTGATGCCTTCGATGTAATCGCTCAAGCAATGCGCGAAATCATACATCGGATAAATGCTCCATTTCGCGCCGGTGTGATGATGTTCGGCGTGGCGGATGCGATAAAGCATCGGGTCGCGCAGCCAGATGTTCGGCGACGCCATGTCAATCTTCGCGCGCAGCGTGCGCGCGCCGTCGGGAAATTCGCCGGCCTTCATGCGGCGGAACAGATCGAGATTTTCTTCCGGCGTGCGATTGCGGAACGGCGAATCTTTTCCCGGACGATCCGGCGCGCCGCGATAAAATTCCATGTCCGCCGGCGACAGATCGCAGACGAAGGCCTTGCCCGTTTCGATCAATTGCTCCGCGTAATCGTAAATCTGGTCGAAATAATCGCTCGCGTAAAACGGTTCGAACGTTCGTTCGTCGGCGTTCCGCATGTGCGTTCGCGACGCCGCGACGCCGGTCCCGAAATCGCGGAAGATAAAAATCGCGTTTGCCGTCGCCGGAGATTGTTTCGGGCGTTTTGCCTTTTGTCTTTAAGGCCAAGTTCTTCGTCCGCCCAGCCGGCGATGAGCCAGTTCACGTCGGCGATGATCGAATCCACGTACTCGACGTCTTCCTTCGTCGGGATTCGTGTCGTCCATGCGCAGATTGCAGACGCCGCCGAACTCGCGCGCGATGCCGAAATTCAGGCAGATGCTTTTCGCGTGGCCGATGTGCAGATAACCGTTCGGCTCCGGCGGAAAGCGGGTGTGGATGCGCGGATATTTTTGCCCGGCGACGTGTGCGGCCACGATGTCGCGGATGAAATCAGACGGCGCAGGCGCGGGTTCTTTGTTTTCCAGACTCATAAAATTTTTTGAAGGCTAACAAATGAAAATGCGATTGTCCAAAATTGTCGCGCGAAGAACGCGAAGGCGGCGAAGGAATTTGAAATCTATCTAGCTGTTATTTTCCGGCCATTTCCAATCTGCAAGCCGTCCGATAAAATCATTGTATGCACTTCCTTCATAGCCATCTTTGAATGGCTCGATTTGGAATTGCTCAAGGACTTTAAGCGTTTCAAATACGCCAGCTTCTGTTTGGCGAGCTAACATTCCAGCAAGGATTTCTCTATCGGCTTGCGACATGCGTTGAAGCAGAAGATTAATTTCATGTTGGTCGGGAATAAATTCTCGCGTTGCGTTTTGATTCCATAATCCTTTGCGCGCACGTTTGGTTGCAATTTGTCCTTGGCCGCTTTTGCACATTTGGACAAGTGCGTCAATCATTTCTCTGTAAGTCGGCGATTTTGGTTTTTGAGCCATTTTCAAAATAAACTCTGTGTCTGATAATTTTTTTGTCCAGAGAATTTATTTCTCCTGCACGAGCGGTTGAAATTGCAACAACTCCGGGTCGTAGGCAAAAAGTTCCGCCGTCGCGATCTGAAAAAACCAGCCGTGCAATCGCAGCGAGCCGTCCATCAGCCGGTCCTGCACGCACGGATAACTGTGCAGATTTTCCAGCGCGAAGAGGACGTTCTCGGCGGCGGCGGCGTCCATGCGTTCAGCCATTTTTGTGAGATGGATGTATTGCGAACGCATCGTTTCCAGCACGGGCGCGGCGAGCTTCAGCCATTCGCGCAGGTGCGGCATGGATTTGCCCACCGGATTTTCGCCGAGCAACGCCGACATCGCGCCGCATTGCGAATGGCCGCAGATGACGATGTCGCTCACGCGCAATGTCTCGACGGCGAACTCGATCGCGGCGGCGGTGGAATTGGTGCTGCCCGTCGCGCTCGACGGCGGAACGATGTTGCCGACATTTTTCACGACGAACAGATCGCCCGGCTTGCTCTGCGTGATGAGTTCCGCGAGCACGCGCGAATCCGAGCAGGTGATGAACAGCGTGTGCGGATTCTGGCCGTCCTGCTGAAAGCTTGCGGAACAGTTTGCGGTAATTGCCAAACTGGTCGCTGCTGAAACTTGTGAACGCCTGCGATGAGCTGTTCCATGAAAAATTATTGCGCGAGCGTTTTGTTTTTCGCGCGCGATTCTTCCGTCAATCGCACTTTGAATTTTTTCAATTCCTCCTGCAAACGCGCGTCGCCCGTGGCGATGATTTGCGCGGCGAGAATTCCGGCGTTGCGCCCGCCATTGATCGCCACTGTCGCGACCGGCACGCCCGGCGGCATTTGCACCATGGACAAAAGCGAATCCAGTCCGTCCATTGATTTTCCCAGAATCGGCACGCCGATGACCGGCAACGTCGTGAACGCCGCCGTCACGCCCGCCAGATGCGCCGCGCCGCCCGCGCCGCAGATGATGACTTTCAGTCCGCGCTTGATGGCGCTGGAAACATATTCTTCGAGGCCGTGCGGATCGCGATGCGCGGAGATGACCTTGGCTTCGCTGGCGACGCCGAATTCCGTCAGCGCATCGGCGGCAGCTTTCATCGTCGGCCAGTCCGAATCGCTGCCCATCAAAATGCCGACGAGTGGTTTGTCAGTTGAACTTTTCATTGTCTGGAAAAATTGAGCGGCTAAAAAATTATTTGAAATAAATTCCGCCAACTTTATCGTCTTTCAAACTCATCGTGCCGAGAATGTCATCGCCACCGTCTTTGAAACGCAGCCGGTAAAGAAAAACCTGATAGCCATGTTGATTTAGTTCACCCAGAAAAGTCGTGTCATAACCTCCGCTCGTCCGCTTGTTCATAAAGTTCGACGCGGCATCAAATTGCGTTTTGGTAAGCGCGGCTTTCAAATTATCGTCGGCATCGGCGACAAATGCGTCGTAATCCTTCGCGGTTTGCGCCGCAATCAAACCCTTGAAAATCTTTTCTGCCTGGGTGCTATCCGCCGCGCGGAGCGCGAATGAGCACAGTGAAAATGTGACTATAAACATCGCAATTCGGACAGGATTATTTTTCATGCCGTCAACGCTAAAATTTCATTTCTCAATTGTCCAGATTGATTTTAACCAGGAATGCCGCTACGAATTCAATTCGTGCCAATCCGCGCAATCCGTGTCAAAATTTTCCCGCGATGACGACCGCCAACAAAATCACGATTCTGCGAATCCTGCTGATCCCATTTTTCGTCGTCGAATTGATTTACTATATTCGTGCGGGAAATGAAATTCACCGGCTGTTGGCGATTCTTTCATTCGCCGTCGCCGCGATTTGCGACGGCGTGGACGGCTACATCGCGCGCCATTACAATCAAGTGAGCGAACTGGGAAAAATTCTCGACCCGCTCGCGGACAAATTGCTTTTGGTTTCGGGCATCGTCGCGTTGAGTTTCAATCACGGAAATTTTCTCGGCCAGATTCCGCTCTGGCTCACCGGCACGATCATCGGACGCGACTTGCTGATTCTGCTCGGCGTGGCCGTCATCCGTTTCACCGTCGGCAAAATCGTCGTGCGTCCGCGCTTCACCGGCAAAATTGCGACCGTATTGCAAATGGCCGTCGTCATCTGGATTTTGCTGAAATGGGATTTTGGCCGTGGCGTGTTGTGGCTGAAATATGTGACGCTCGGCGCGGCGATTACCACCATCGTGTCGGGATGGCTTTACGTTTTGGACGGCATCAAACAACTTGGTTCGCATCCGACGAGTTCGGCTACAAAGAAATAATTTTATGGCAAAAGAAATTCAATTAAAATTGAAGGAAGGCGACAAAGCGCCGGCATTCACGGTGGCGACGAGCGGCGATGGAAAAATTTCGCTGGCCGATTATCTTGGCAAGAACGTCATCCTCTATTTTTATCCGAAAGACGACACGCCGGGCTGCACGAAGGAAGCCTGCGCGTTCCGGGATTGTTTCGCCGATTTCAAAAAGGCGGGTGCGGTAGTTCTTGGCGTCAGTCCTGATTCCGTGAAATCACACGACAAGTTCGTGGAGAAGTTCAAACTGCCGTTCACGCTGCTAGCCGACGAAGATAAAAAGATTGTCGAA
The DNA here is from genome assembly GCA_963746345.1 of uncultured Verrucomicrobiae bacterium. Taxonomy (GTDB): domain Bacteria; phylum Verrucomicrobiota; class Verrucomicrobiia; order Limisphaerales; family UBA11358; genus UBA11358. The sequence continues at coordinate 237,694 of CAVVAN010000003.1, read as the reverse complement.
GCCTACGGCGTTTGGGGCGAGAAAAGTTTCATGGGTCGAAAATATATGGGCGTGTATCGCGTGACATTTCTCATCGGACCGGACGGCAAGATTAAAAAAATCTGGCCGGAAGTGAAGCCGGAGGAACATGCGGCAGAAGTCCTCGCTGCGCTGTGAGTTTATTTTGTGCGGTCAAAATTTCCCGCGCGCAAAAATTGAATCGTTTGTCGGATGGCTTCGCGATTTTTCATAATGAAAGGATGCGTTGCGTGAATGACAATGTGATCGCTCATGCCCGCAAGTTTGGTTCGTTCAACGGAAACTTTTCCGTCGTCGCGACTGGGAATCAGCAGGCTGTTGATCCAATTGATTGAACGGTCGCCGGCGATGATGCCGACGGGAAAATTCGCTGCGCCAAGTTTGTTCGGCGTGGAATTTGTGTCCGTGCCCAATTCATTTCCCGCCGGGCCGTTGATCCACTTGAAAAGAAACAGCCAGCCGAGTTTGTCCACGACTTCGCTGCCTTGATTCGGCGGCGCGAGCATGACCACACGGCCAAGATTTGGAATCGTGTGACGCGCGAGATAACTGCGAACCAAAATTCCGCCAAGCGAATGTGTGACAAAATCAATTTTCGTCGCGCCGTCATTTTCGCAATCGGCAACAGCTTTGCCGATTGTGTCGTCCGCAAGTTTTTCAATCGGCGCGGTGCGCGAAGGATAATCCACATTTCGCACTTTGTAGCCGGCATCCGTCAGCGCGCGTTCCATTTTCACCATCGAACGGCTCGTGCGGCAGAGGCCGTGCAACAAGATCACTTCCTCTTGCGCGCCGAAAGCCGGAGAAGAAATTGCAACGGTTGCCATGAGAATTAAAATTTTCCGAAACATTCCAGTCGGAATTCATGTTGGCCAAACCGATTGACAAACGCGAAATGAATTTTACAATTTCGCCTGCGAATTTTAACAACCAACTCAAAAATAAATTATGCCCATCCCCATCGGTTCCAAAGCCCCTGATTTCACCCTCAAATCCAAAACCGCGACCGGCCTCGTGGATGTGAAGTTGAGCAACAACTTCGGCAAGACCAACACCGTGCTCCTGTTTTTCCCGCTCGCCTACACCAGCGTTTGCACGGCGGAAATGTGCGACGTTTCCAACGGCTTGAGCGCGTTCGTCGGCGCGAATGTCATCGCCGTCAGCGTGGACAGCCCGTTCGCGCAGGAAGCCTGGGCCAAGACGAACAACATTCAAGCCACGCTCGCCAGCGACCTGAACAAGGTGGTCATCAAGCAATACGACGTGGTGTTTCCGATGCTCGCGGGCGTGGGCGACACGGCGGCGCGCGCGGCGTTCGTGATTGATAAAAGCGGCGTGGTGCAATACAGCGAACAGACGCCGACGCCGAAAGATTTGCCGAACTTCGAGGCGGTCAAGGCGGTGCTGGCGAAGTTGAAGTAAAAAAAGGTTGCAGCTGTTCTGATTTAATTGTAATGACGGCCTAATCCTATGAAAAAGTTCAGCCAATCCTTGATTGTGTTTTCGGCAATTCTCGCTTTTGCCATCAACTCAAACGCGCAGGAAATTCAAATTAAAAGTTATTTTTTTGAAGTGCCAAAAGGAACTTTTGAAGCTCTGCAAAACATCTCTCAAGTTACCGAAGACGGCGCGGAAATACTGCCGGCCAGTCAAATGAATACTTATTATCAAACGCTGAATCAGGATTCAACCATGAGACAGATAGCTGAACCGAAAGCGACAATGGCAAGCGGGCGACGGGTTCAAATGCGAGCAACGACGATTCAAACAATCATAACTAATTTTGTTTTTCAGGAAACTGCAACCAATTCGGCAATTGTTCCGCAAGCAGGAACCATAGAAACGGGCCCGATTTTGGATATCGTCCCGGCCATTTCCAGTGGGAATCAAATTTTTCTCAAAACCACGGCGAAGGTTATGACTTTTCTTGGTTATGCGGATTCTAAAAATGCCGCCGCACATTTCGCCACGAATTCCGCCGGAAAACAAATAACTCTTCCCATAATTCTACCGCAGTTTGAAACTGAAACGGCTTCCGCAAAAGCTACTGTGTCCGATGGCCAAACAGTTCTGCTTTTCGGAAAAGCTTCAAATGGAGAAAACCAAAATCCCAGCGTCCAAAAAAAATTCCTCGTTGTCATGATTACGCCCACGATTGTTGACGACGCAGGAAAGCGGATTCATTCGGATAATTAGGTTCGTTTCCATTTCGTCACCTCACTTTAACCTCGCTGTCGTTGTGTTTGGCGCGACTCTGGCTAATTTGTCACCATGGCGAACCGGATTTTGCTTGTGGATGACGAGAACGATTTCATCGAGTTGCTGCAATACAAACTCGCGGGGCAGGGCTACGACTTCATCGTGGCCAACGACGGCGTGCAGGCGTTGAGCCAGGCGCGGCAGTTCAAGCCGGATTTGATCCTGCTCGACATCCTGCTGCCCGACCTCGACGGCCTGTCCGTCTGCGAAATCCTGCGCCGCCAGCCGTCCACGAAAAAAATCCCGGTGATCTTCATGAGCGCGCTCACGAGCGAAGTCACCAAACGCACGGTGGCGATGCAGGCGGACGATTTTTTCACCAAGCCGCTGGATTTGCCGCGCCTCGTGCGCCGCATCGCGGATTTGTTGCATCACGAGGCAATCGCGGAATAAAATTTACTGTAGCGGCGCTCTGTGAGCGCCGTTTCGACGGTCACAGACCGTCGCTACAATCAAGTTGCCTCGCCCTTCGCTTGACACACCCGCGCGGAATCTTCATTTTCATGGCGTTAAAGGAACGACATGAGCGCACATAATTTATTCAACTCACTTCAGAAATTTGATCTCGGCAACGGGAAACAAGGAAATTTTTATTCGCTGCCCGCGCTGGAAAAAGCCGGCGTCGGCGCGATCTCCAAACTGCCGGTTTCCATCCGCCTCGTTCTGGAATCCGTCCTGCGCAATTGCGACGGCAAAAAAGTTTCCGAGGCGAACGTCAAGGAACTCGCGAACTGGAAGCCGACCGAGACGCGCACGGCGGAAATTCCGTTCGTCGTCGCGCGCATCGTGTTGCAGGATTTCACCGGCGTGCCGCTGCTGGTGGATTTGGCGGCGATGCGCAGCGCGGTCGCGAAGCTCGGCAAGAACCCGAAAATCATCGAGCCGCTCGTGCCGGTGGATCTGGTGGTGGATCATTCGGTGCAGGTGGATTTCGCGGGCGCGGCGGACTCGCTGCAGCGCAATCTGGATCTGGAATTCACGCGCAACCGCGAGCGCTACCAATTTCTGAAGTGGGGCATGCAGGCGTTCGACACGTTCAAGGTCGTGCCGCCGGGCATCGGCATCGTGCATCAGGTGAATCTGGAATATCTCGCCAAGGGCGTTCTCGAACGCGGATGGAATTTTTTATCCCGACACGCTCGTCGGCACGGATTCGCACACGACGATGATCAACGGCCTCGGCATCGTCGGCTGGGGCGTCGGCGGCATCGAGGCCGAGGCGGGCATGCTCGGCCAGCCGGTTTATTTTCTCACGCCGGATGTCGTCGGCGTGCATCTCACCGGCGCGTTGCGCGAAGGCGTCACGGCGACCGACCTCGCGCTCACGGTCACGCAGATGCTGCGCAAGGCGAAGGTCGTCGGCAAATTTGTGGAATTTTTCGGCCCCGGCGCGGCGGCGTTGCCGGTGGTGGATCGCGCGACCATCGCGAACATGGCGCCCGAATACGGCGCGACGATGGGCTTCTTCCCGATCGACGCCGAGTGCGTGAATTATCTCCGCGCGACCGGCCGCAGCGACGAAGCAGTCAAGACCTACGAAAATTATTACAAGGCGCAGGGACTTTGGGGCATTCCGAAGAAGGGCGACATCGCAATATTCGCAGGAACTCGAACTGGATTTGAATTCCGTCGTGCCGAGCGTCGCCGGGCCGAAACGTCCGCAGGACCGAATCGAATTGCCGAACTTGAAGCGCGAATTCATTTCGGCGTTTTCAAAGCCCGTCACGGAAAACGGCTTCGGCAAGAAGGTCGAAGAATTGTCGCGCACGGTTCATGTTTCGGCGGGCGGCGAAATTCATCCGGGCGGCGGCGATCAGGAAAATGGAAATGTCCATCGCAGCGAACGCGAGATGCTCAACGAACATCCCACGCCGGATTCAATTCACGGAAACGCGCCGCAACTTGAAGGCGACGTTCGCAACGGCTCCGTGCTCATCGCGGCCATCACGAGTTGCACGAACACGAGCAATCCCAGCGTGATGCTCGCCGCCGGTTTGCTGGCGAAAAAAGCCGTCGAACGCGGACTCACCGTCAACAGCACGGTGAAATCTTCGCTCGCGCCCGGCTCGCGCGTCGTCACGGATTATCTGAACAAGACCGGCCTGCAGCCGTATCTCGACAAGCTTGGCTTCCAGACCGTCGGCTACGGCTGCACGACCTGCATCGGCAATTCCGGCCCGCTGCATCCGGCCGATCGAAGACGCGATCGTGAAAAATGATCTGGTCGCCGCGTCGGTGCTTTCCGGCAACCGCAATTTCGAGGCGCGCGTGCACCAAAACATCAAGGCGAATTTTCTCATGTCGCCGCCGCTGGTCGTCGCGTTCGCGCTCGCGGGCCGCGTGGACATTGACCTGAACCACGAGCCGCTCGGCAAAGACAAAGACGGCGCGGACGTTTTCCTGAAAGATATCTGGCCGACGTTGCAGGAAGTCCGCGACCTGATGCAGGCCGCGTTGAAGCCGGAAGTTTTCCGCAAGCTCTACAAGGATTTCGCCGCGCAAAATCCGAAGTGGAACGAAATCCCGTCCAGCACCGGCAACGTCTATGAGTGGGACGCGCAAATCCACCTACATCCAGGAGCCGCCGTTCTTCGACGAATTTCTCGCTGCAACCCGGCAGCATCACGGAGATCAAAGGCGCGCGCGCGCTCGGCATTTTCGGCGACAGCGTGACGACCGACCACATTTCGCCCGCCGGTTCGATCAAGAAAACTTCGCCCGCCGGAAAATATCTCATCGAGAACGGCGTGACGGCGGAGGATTTCAACAGCTACGGCTCGCGCCGCGGCAACGACCGCGTGATGACGCGCGGCACGTTCGCCAACGTGCGCATCAAGAACCTGATGGTGCCCGGCGTCGAAGGCGGCGTGACGAAATTTCAGCCGGACGGCGAGCAGTTGAGCATTTACGACGCGGCGATGAAATATCAGGCGGCGAAAACGCCGCTCGTCATCCTCGCCGGACAGGAATACGGCACCGGCTGTTCGCGCGACTGGGCGGCGAAAGGCACGAACCTGCTCGGCGTGAAAGCCGTCGTCGCGCAGAGCTTCGAGCGCATCCACCGCAGCAACCTCGTCGGCATGGGCGTGCTGCCGTTGCAATTCAAGGAAGGCACGACCGCGCAGACGCTTGAAGCTCGACGGCACGGAGACCTACGATATCGTCGGCCTCGACGCGAACATCAAGCCGCAGCAGGACCTCACGCTGAAGATCACGCGCAAGGACGGCAAGGTCGAAAATGTTCCCGTCCGCTGCCGCATTGATACGCCGATCGAAATTGATTACTACCAGCATGGCGGCATTTTGCCGTTTGTGTTGCGGCAGTTGGTGGCGAAGGCGTAATTAAATTTTCTCTGGCTTCACGATGGAAACCACGAACGCATCCGGCTTCAGATATTTTTGCGCGACGGCTTTGACTTGTTCGAGCGTGACGGCTTCAAATTTCGCGTCTTCCGTGTCACCGTAGGCTGAAGCCGAGGCCGTAAAGTTCGTCGAGCGCCGTGCGCCTGCGCGAGGCCGCCGAGTTCCTGCCGCGCGATTTTTTTCTGGCCGATGATTTTCGCCTTCGCGCGTTTCAATTCTTCGGCGCTCAAACCTTCGGTGCGCAGCAATTCGGCTTCTTTGAGCAATTCTTTTTCGACCAGCGCGGCCTTGGCCGGTTCGGTGCCGGTGTAAAAAGCGAAATAACCCGGCGCGAGTCCCATGAAATTTTGCGCGCCGACGTAATAAGCCAGGCCGAGTTTTTCGCGCACGCGCAGAAACAGCCGCGAGCCGAGATCGCTGCATGATTCCTGAATCAGTTCGAGCGCGTAACGGTCGGCATCGAACAACGTCGTCCCGCGAAAACCGATGACGAGCACGGCCTGTTTTTTGTCGCGCAATTTCCTCGACGCGTTTTAGTCGAGTTGAGAGTTGAACATTGAGAGTTCGAGATCTGGCAAAGCTGGATTTGATTTCCAGCCTGCAAAACGCTTTTTCGACGGCGGCTTTGACTTCGCTTGTTTTCACGTCGCCGTAAATGGCGAGGACGCAATTGTTCGGCGCGACGAACTTTTGGTGAAATGATTTCAAGTCGGCGGCGGAAATTTTTCCAATCGGTTTCTTCCGTGCCGAGCGAATCGAGGCCGTAGCCGGTTTCGCCGAACAAAGTGCGGCGCATGGCGACGCTCGCGCTTTTGAGCAGATCATCTTTCTGCGCGTGAATGCCGGCGATTTGCACTTCGCGTTCGCGTTCCAGTGCGTCGGCGGGAAAAATTGGATTCAGCAAAACGTCAGCGAGCAAGTTCGAGGCCGGTTGCGAAATCGCTCGCTCAACACTTCCGCGTTCACGCCGAAACTGTTGTTGCCGCCGTAGCTGTCAATACTGCCGCCGACGGATTCGATTTCGCGTCGCGATTTCCTTTGCGCTGCGCGCGTCTTCGTGCCTTTGACAGCATCTTGGCGAGCAATTGCGTGATGCCGTTGTTCTGCGGCGGTTTCGGCCAGCACGCCGCCTTTGAACGCGGCGCGAAATTCAACGAACGGCAGGCGGTGATTTTCCTTCACGAGCAAACGCAAGCCGTTGGGCAGTTCAAATTTTTGAACCGGCTGGTCGCTGTTTATTTCGATGTTCGTGGAAATTTTCGGCGTCGCGCCGTTAGGCAACAGCGCGTAGAGCGTGCGGTTTTCCGGCGTGAGATATTCGCGCGCGACGCGCTGAACGTCGGCGTGGCGTGACGCGCTTGACGGCGGCGAGATAGCGTTCGGAAAAATTGAGGTCGTTTGCGGCGAGCCAGCTTGCCGCCGAGATCGCTGCGCCTGGCCTTCCATCGTTTTGCGCGTGGCGAGCGTGGCGGAAATAAATTGTTTGACGGCCTTTTGCAGTTCAGTCGGCAGGAATCGGCGCGGCTCTCATGTTTTCAATTTCAGCGAGCATCGCGTCGCGCGCGGCGGAAAATTTTTCGCCGTCCACGATCGCGCTCATGCCGAATAATCCTGAGCTGACCGGGATTGTAAGTCCATGCGTCCACATGATGCACGAGCCCTGGCGTTCGCGGACTTGCTGATAAAGCCGCGAGCTGCGTCCGCTGCCGAGCAACACCGCAAGCACGTCAAGAACCGGAACGTCGGGATGGCGGAGTTCGGGAATGTGCCACGCGAAATGAAAATGGCCGAGTTCGATGGGCGCTTCCTCGATGATTTCGCGCGGCGCGGTTTGCTTCGGTTCGGCGGGCAAAACGGTTGGCGGCAGCGCACGCGTCTTTGATTTTGCGTAGGCGGTTTTGATTTGTGCGACGACTTCGTCGTTCTTCACGTCGCCGGCGACGACATAGAAAGAATTATTGGGCGCGTATTTTTCGTGGTAGTAATCGCGGATATTTTCCGGCTTGAGTTCGTTGAAAATATCGGGATAGCCGATGATGGTGAAGCGATACGGACTGCGCGTGTAAGCCACTTCAAATAAACGGCGGCTCGGCGCGGCGGCCGGGATCGTCCTGGCCCATGTCCATTTCGCGGCGGATGACGTCGAGTTCCTTGGCGAGTTCGTCCGGCGGCAACGTCGCGTGCTGCATGATGTCGCACAAAATATCAATCGCCGTGCGTCGCGCCGGTGTTCGGCACGTCAATGTGATAAACCGTGCGGTCAAAGCTCGTGTAGGCGTTCATGTAACCGCCCGCTTCCTGCACTTCCTGGTCAATGCGGCTGCCGGGGCGCGTCGTCGTGCCTTTGAAGAGCATGTGCTCGAGCACGTGCGAAAGTCCCGCGCCGAGCCAGTGGCCTTCGTGAATGCTGCCCGCCACGCACCACGCCTGCGCGGAGACGACCGGCGCGCTGTGATCTTCGCGCACGATGATGGTCAGGCCGTTTTCCAGCGTGGTCAGGGTGACGCCAGCTGGCAGCGACGGCATTTTCATCGCTGACTTTCTGGCGGACAAAACGGTGTCACTCATGCGGTGAATTCAAAATGCGAAACGTGACGCGCACAAATAAAGGTTATGCGCCGGTGATTTTGGGTTCATCGGATTCAACTACAACTCTGCCTGTCGGTTGAAAAGGTTTTCGAAAAGCCTCGGTGAAATCGTAGCCATTCTGAAAATCATCGCGCGTGTCATTTTCCGTTTTGGCGAGCAGGCTGATCTCCACCATGTTGAAAACGATGTCGCCGAAGTCGCGGCAGTTTTTCACGCCCCATTCCTCGAACACGGTCACGGCCATCGGACCGAATTGCTGGAGCGCAAATTGCCGGATGCCGTCGAGCAGTTCCTGCCCGGTGATGTGGCGGATTGTCCCGCGACTTTCCTTGCCGATAAGTTTCTGCGTGAAGTCGAGAGCCTCGCGGACGAACGCATACACCTCGCGCGAAAAACGCGAATCTTTCGCGAGGATTTTCTCCACGGCTTCGTCGAAATTGACTTCGTGCATTTTAAGGTTTGGCTTCTTGAATCGTTGTCGTCGCCGGATGCGCGGTGCGATATGTTTTCACCGCCCAGCCTGTCAGCAACAACCCCAAAACGATACAAAGGATCAATTGCTCCTGTTTCGTCAGGCGACTCACGGCGGCAACTTAATCGAAAATCCGCCTCACGGCAAGCCGCGTAATGGCTTTAACCTTGCCGCCGCGCCAAATCGCCTGTTATGCTACACTCGGTTTTATGGCAACCATTGGCCGCTTTCAAAAAGGAGACGAAATTTTTCACGCAAAAGTCGTGGACGGCGAATTGTTCCGCCTGAGCGGCGATGTCTTCGGTTCGCCGTCGTTCGACCGCAAACCGACGCCGCGCAAAGGCGTGAAGACTTTGGTGCCGGTTGTGCCGTCAAAAATTATCTGTGTCGGCTTGAATTATACCGACCACGCGCGTGAAATGAACCGGCCACTGCCGAAAACTCCGTTGTTCTGGTTCAAAGCCACAACCTCGTTGATTCCCGACGGCGGGAAAATTGAAATTCCATTTCCAAAAAACCGCATGGACTTTGAAGCGGAACTCGCCATCGTCATCGGGCGCAAAATCCGCAATGCTTCGCCCACACAAGCGGCGCGTTATATTTTTGGCTACACTGCGTCGCAGGACATCACCGACCGCACCATCCAAAATTCCGAGACGCAATGGGCGCGCAGCAAGTCGTTTGACACCTTCGCGCCGCTAGGCCCGCTGGTGGAAACGCAAATCAATCCAAACGAATTGAACATCCAGCTTTTCCAGAACGGTCTGTTGCGCCAGAACTCGAACACGAAACAACTTATCTTCAAGCCCGCCGCGCTCGTCAGCTTCATCTCGACGAATCTCACGCTGCTGCCCGGCGACGTGATTCTCACCGGCACACCCAGCGGCGTCGGCCCGATTCAAAGCGGCGACAAATTGGAAGTGCGGATTCAGGGACTCGCGCCGCTCATAAATACCGTGAAATAACTGCGGAGACGCCGAGGCGCGGAGAATGAATTTTTTCCTCTGCGTCTCTGCGCCTCTGCGTTAAGATTTTTCCATGCGTTGGACACAAACTTTGATTCCGACTCTCCGCGAAGCTCCGGCTGACGCGGAAATTGTTTCGCACAAACTTTTGTTGCGCGCCGGTCTTATCCGCAAGCTGGCGGGCGGCGTTTATACTTTTCTGCCGCTCGGCCTGCGCGCGTTGCGCAAGGTCGAACAAATTATTCGCGAGGAAATGAATCGCGCGGGTGCGATTGAGGTTCTCATGCCCGCGCTGCAGCCGCCGGAAATCTGGCAGCAGAGCGGTCGTTACGAAACTGCGAGCAATGTGCTGTTCAAATTGAAGGACAGCGGCAATCGCGAATGGGTTTTGAGCCCGACCGCCGAGGAAGTCATCACCACGCTGGCCGCAAACGAAATCAATTCCTACCGCCAGTTGCCGAAGAATTTTTACCAGATCAGCCTGAAGTTCCGCGACGAAATCCGCCCGCGCTTCGGCCTCATGCGCGCCAAGGAATTCATCATGAAAGACGCCTACTCGTTCGACACCACGGACGAGGGCGCGATGGACAGCTACAAAAAAATGTATGACGCCTACACGCGCATCTTTGTGCGCTGTGGGCTGAAGGCGTTTCCGGTCGAGGCCGACACCGGCGTCATCGGCGGCAATTATTCGCACGAGTTCATGGTTCCCGCCGAGACGGGCGAGAACGAAGTCGCCTTCTGCGAAGCGTGCGGTTACGCGGCGAACATTGAAAAGGCGACGAGCGGAATTCCAAAAACCGCCGCGCGCGAAATCGGCGCGGCGATTGAAAAATTTGCCACGCCCGGCGTCGTGACCATTGAAGCACTTGACAAAGAACCTTACAAGGCTTCCGCGCCAACCACCAAATCAAGACGCTGATTTACATCGCTGACTCGAAACCGATTTTGATTTTGATTCGCGGTGACGACCAGTTGAACGAAACGAAACTTGCTGGCGAAGATCGGCGCAGTTGCCGCGTGTCCAGCTACACCGGAAGAAATCTTTGACTTACTTAATGCAAAGCCGGGAAGTCTCGGGGCGTTAAAGACCACTCTTGAAAACTCTCGACTCGATGGTTATTGGAAGCGGCATACCAAAATAATGGAAACCGCCGTTTTAAGAATTGTCGCTGACGAACGTCTTCGCGGCGCGAACGGAATGACTACCGGCGCGAACGAAGACGGATTCCATTTCAAAAATGTTTCAATCGAACGCGACATCAATGTTTCAGATTGGTTTGATTTGCGCACCGTGAACGCTGGCGAGCCTTGTGTCGAAATGCGGAAAGCCATTGAAAATCCAGCCGCGCAATTGAAGTCGGCCATGTTTTCAAGCTCGGCACGAAATACAGCGAGGCGCTCAACGCAACTTTTCTCGACGAAGCTGGCGCGCGCAAGCCGGCGGTCATGGGCTGCTACGGCATCGGCGTCACGCGGACGTTGCAGGCGATCATCGAGCAGGGCAACGACAAGGACGGCATCATCTGGCCGTTGAGCGTCGCGCCGTATCAGGTTTGCATCACGCCGCTGGCCGTCGCGCCGGAAAGTGAAGTGATGAAGCTGGCGGAGAAATTTTACGCGGAACTTTCCGCGAAAAATGTGGACGTGATTTTGGACGACCGTGACGAACGGCCGGGCGTGAAATTCAAGGATTCCGAACTGGTTGGTTTTCCAATCCGCATCGGCATCGGCGAAAAATCACTGGCGAAAGGCGAAGTGGAAATCAAGCCGCGCAACGGCGCGTTGCAGTCCGTCAAAATTGAAGAAGCTGTCACGAGCGTCTTGAAGCTAATGAACGCATGATTCAAATGATTAATGCAGCCGCGCGTCCGCGTGGCAATCGTCCCAGATGAAAAATCAGGAAGCCGTGCAAAAACTGGCACAACTCGTCCACTTGTGCGCGCGTCAATTTCAAGCGCAAAGCCGCCGCCCAATTTTTTTGCGATAGAATTGCGGCAATTTTTTTTGTCCCGGCGGCAAGACTGGTTTTCGACCAATTCGGTTCGAGGCCGAGTTCTCGCAGCAATTTTAATTCAAACGCGAAAACCGTTTGCGGCGAATTTTCCACGCCGAGCGATTGCAAAAATTCGCGCAATAAATTAAAAACAGCGGGCAGGGGAGTGTCCGTTTCCGTCGCCTGCTCGATGAAATTTGCCGCGTAAGCCGCGCGATGCAATTTCAAAATGTCATCGCGCAAAAATTTGTTCGTCTCGCGCAAATTGACCTCGCGCAAATTGTGCAAATCGCTTCTGCGGCTGCGCGAAAAAGAAAAATCCGCTTCGTAAAACAAATCCAGTTTTCCGGCGAACGGAGATTTGTGCCGCCGCGCGCCTTTTGCAACGGTTGAAATTCTGCCGGATTCCGCCGTCAGCCAATTGACAATCGAACTCGTTTCGGTCAATGGCCGCGTTCGCAAAATAATTCCATGCGCAGATTCAGTCATTTAACTTTTTCAAATCCGCAACAGATTCATTGGCCAGCGCGCCAAAGCTGACGATGTATTTCAAGCCGTCGGCGACGGACATTTCGAGTTTGATGACTTTTTCCTCCGGCACGACGATTAAAAATCCACCAGTCGGAATCGGCGTCGTCGGAATAAAAACGCACACGCATTTTTTCTGCGTTTTCAATTCGATTTCATCCGCGCGTTCGCTCGTGATGAAACCGACGGAATAAATTCCTTCGCGCGGATATTCCACGAAGACGACGGTTTTGAACGAAGTTTTTTTGCCGGACGTAAATGCCTGGTCAACTTGTTTTATCGTTCCGTAAATTTTATTGAGCACCGGCACGCGGAGCATCAGATTGTCGGCCAGTTCAATCAGACGTTTGCCGAAATAATATTTTGCCAGCACGCCGATTGCGGAAATTAAAACGACGGCGATGATGACCGCGAGCAAACTCCAATACCAAAACATTTCGCCATCAACGCCATTTTTGAAAATGGCTTCGGGCTTGAGGAAAAACGGCAGGAAAAAAAATAGCGCATCGGTGAAGCTCGCAATCGTGCCGAAAAGCCATTTGACAATGGCCAGCGTGACAACGCCGGGCAGCACGACAGCCAGCCCGGCAAAAAAACTGCCGCGCCAGCGGGCGAAAAACGATTTCTTCACGCGCGCAGTTTAGAACCGCCGCCGATTTGCGCGAGCGAAATTTTTTCGGAAAGTTTGCGAAGCAGGGAATTTTCTTCACGTTTCATTTTGCGCCGCAAATCCGCACGCAAATCGTCATGGCCAAGCAAATGCAGGACTCCGTGGACAACGTAACGCACCAATTCCGACTGCCAACTTGTCTTGAATTGCTTTGCCTGCGAAATCGCGTCGTCAACGCAAACGAAAAGTTCGCCGTGCAATTGCGATTCTGGATTCTGGATTCTGGATTCTGGATTCAAATGGTCAAACGTGATCACATCCGTCGAACCTTTGTGCTTGAGAAAAGTTTCGTTCACCAGAGTCATCTCCGGTGCGGCGACGAGATTGATTCCAAGGATTGCCTTTGGAATTTTTAACTCCGCCAGCAATTCGTTCGCGACTTGCTTGAGCAAACGCGTATTGATTTTCTTCGTCCGCTGACGGTTGGAGATGATGATGCTCACACGAATCAGGATTTGCCGTTGCCACGATGATCCTCGTAAGCCGCGATGATTTTTTGCACGAGCGGATGGCGAACCACGTCGCGCTTGGAAAATTCGATGACCGCGATTCCATCAACGTGCTTGAGCGCGCGATGCGCCTCGACCAAACCAGAATGTTTGTGCGACGGCAAATCCACTTGCGTCTCGTCGCCCGTGATGACCGCCTTCGAGCCGTGGCCGAGCCGCGTGAGAAACATGAGCATTTGCTCCGTCGTGGAATTTTGCGCCTCGTCCAAAATAATGAATGCGTTATTCAACGTGCGCCCGCGCATGTAAGCCAGCGGCGCAATCTCAATCGTCGCGCGCTCCGTGTGCCTCTGGATTTCTTCGGCGGGCAGCATGTCGTGCAACGCGTCGTGCAGCGGACGCAAATACGGCGTGATTTTTTCCAGCAAATCGCCCGGCAAAAATCCCAACGCTTCGCCGGCCTCGACCGCCGGTCGCGTCAAAATGATCCGCGAAACTTTTCCTTCGCGCAAAGCCGACAACGCCATCGCCACGGCCAGATAAGTTTTTCCCGTGCCCGCCGGGCCGATGCCGAATGTGATGTCGTGCTTGCGGATGGCATCGAGATATTTTTTCTGGCCGACAGTTTTGGCGGTGACACCGGGCTTGCGCTCGTGCGTCTGCACGCGGTCGTTGACCAAATCTTTCAAGGTTTCCGCGCCATCGTGCTTCACGACATTCAGTGCGTGCGTGAACTCGCGGTTTTTTACCGGCGAACCGGCTTTCAACATATTTTCCAGTGACGCAAAAAGTTGTTTGGCTCGTTCAACGCCGTCTGCTGCGCCTTCCAGTTTTATCCAACCGTCGCGCGACGTGGCCTTGACGCCAAGTTCCGTTTCGAGCGACTGCAAATTGTGCGGCTCGTGATTGAAAAGTTGCTGCGCGAACCGCGCGTTCTCGAAATGAAGGGTTTCAGTTGCCATTGAAATCAAATGACGATGCGAAGTTCGGAGCGATCCAATTCCACCAGTGAATGTTTTTTCAAAGCCTTCTCAATCTCCGGAAGATTTTTGGCAAATAAATTTTGCAGTTCTGAAATGCCGATGTTTCCCGTGCGAACCAAAATCAGTTTGTAGGGTTCTTGCCGCAACAAATGTGAGTAATAAAAATCCGTGTCTTTGGAAATGACCACGAGCTTTTCTTTGGTTGACAAAAGATTGATGGCATTGTCGGTGGTGAGATTTTTCGCAGGAAGCTGGAGCGTGTGTCGCGCCTCGTGCCCGGCGGCTTTCAGCAATCCGCACAAACCACGCGGCAGATGCGCGTCCACAAGAAATTTCATGCCAGGACGAGATGCTGGCTTTTGACCTTGAGCGATTGAGCCGCGAATTCAAGGCAGGCCAGCAAATCTTCGCGTTCCAAATCAGGAAATTCGGCGAGAATTTTTTCAAACGAATCGCCCGCCGCAAGATATTCCAGCACTGACTCCACCGGATAACGCAGGCCGCGAATGACCGGCTTGCCGTGGCAGATGTCCGGCTGGATGCTGATGCGTTCCAATAATGAATTCATGTTTGCAAATTAAGCGATAACTTCCGGCTTGGCAAAATGAAAAGCGGCTCAATTCATTTCCCCAATTCCGTCCGCAGTTTTGCCGCGATTTCCTTCAACGCCTCCGGCAAGACCGTCGTGTTCGCGAGCACCGGCATGAAGTTTGTGTCGCCGTTCCAGCGCGGCACGACGTGGACGTGCAGATGCTCCGCGATGCCCGCGCCCGCGACTTTGCCGAGATTGATGCCCACGTTGAATCCGTCCGGCTTCATCACGGCGGTGAGCGCGGCGAGGCAGCGGCGCGTCAGCTTCCACAAATCCGCGAGCTCCTCGTCCGTCAGGCCGTGCAGGTCGGCGACTTCCTTGTAAGGCACGGTCATCAAATGCCCGCCGACGTAGGGAAAACGATTCAGCAGCGCGAAACACGTCCGGTCGCGCACGATGACCAGATTTTCCACGTCGTCGGACGATTGCGCTATGCGCGTGAACAAGCCTTCCTTGAGTTCCGGCTTGGGCGACAAAATATATTCTATGCGCCACGGCGCGTGGAGTGTGTCCATGTGCAAAAGTTAAAACGCGCGGCGAATAAAGGAAATGATTTTTGTGCGATTGCGAAAATGAAATTGTCGCGATGTTATCCAATTCAGATCTTAATTCTTTGTTGTCTGATTCTAGGTTTGAAATCTGACTCTTGAGACCTGCATTTTCAGTTTCCAGCTTGCCTTGAAACCATTCAGGAAACCAAAGTCCAAGCTTGTGAATTATGTCTTCTTGTGAAATCGGCTGACCATGCTTTTCCATTGTCCACGAAATACAAGCAAGAGTGCAACTCCACTTGTTAAATGCGGCAATTGGATTTGGTGATGGCATAGTGACACCTAACCTTTAGATTGACTTGATTTACAATCCAACATTTTTTCGTAAATTGATTTTGCTTCTGTCAAAATTTTTGTCCATAAAAAATCTTCGCCGCCTTCGCGCCCTTCACGCGACATTTTTGAATCCCAACGGGATTCAATCAATCAGCCCAGCGTTGCGCGGAACGCGCTACGCTGGGTCATCATCGCAAAAATTTTACAACCCTGAAAGGGTTGCATCTTTTGCCGCGAACCAATTCAACCCTTTCAGGGTTGTCGCCATTTTGTTCGTTGACCCGGCGTAGTCCGATTTTCAATCGGCCAACGCCGGGCTGATTGATGAAATCCCTTCGGGATTTTTCAATTCGTGTTAATTCGTGAAATTCGTGTCAAAAAATTTCGCGCGACATTTTCATTTGAACAAACTTAAAATCGCCGATGCCGCACGACCAGCCGCGCCTGGTTCGCCGAGCGAGGAAACGATTTTGGCGAGCTGCGATTTAATTTTCGTCCGCCGCGATTCGTCCTGCAACAATTCCAGCGCGGCGCGCGAAATATTTTCCGGCGTCGCGTCGTGCTGCACAAATTCAGGATAAATTTCCTCGCCCGCCAGAATGTTCGGCATCGTCAGCGATTTCACGGTCACGATGCGCTTGGCGATTTCGTAAGTGACCCACGACGTTTTGTAGAGCGTCACCGTCGGCACGCCGAAGAACGCGCATTCCATCGTCACCGTGCCGGTCGAGGCGATGGCAATACTTGCTTCGGACAATGCTTCAGCTAGACCTCCGCCTTGGACAAAAAGATTCCGAGGTAATTTTCCACCAGTCCAATCATGAACATGGGGAGCTATTTCTTTCGGGACAATTACACGATATGACACTGACATTTTTTGTTGAATCAATCCCAAGGATTTCACCAACAATGGCAAGTGCCGCGCAATTTCCGATTTTCTGCTGCCTGGCAGCAAAACAACCAGCGGCGATTGTTCGCCTGTTTTAGTCCCAGCCCAAGATGGAATCGGAAAATCCGAATGTCGAAGTTCTACGTTTGTGAATCTTCCAATCATCGGATGTCCGACAAACTCCACGCGCAGCTTCGGCACGCGCTGCGCATACCAATCCTTCTCGAACGGAAAAATGCTCAAGAGCAGATCGTAATCCGCCGCCAGCACGTTCGCGCGGCCCGGACGCGACGCCCAGACTTGCGGCGAGACGAACTGGACGATCTTCGGATTCCATTTTGAGAACGGATTGTTGCGGACGTATTCTTTGACCGCGTGGCCGAAGCGCAGGTTGAACCCGCCGTAATCCACGCCGATGACGACGTCCGGTTTGCGTTCGATGGCGAGCGCGAGCAGTTGGTTGAACAGCCGCCGGAATTTGAAATAATTTTTCAGCACGTCGGAAATGCCGATGACCGAATGTTGCGTCAAATCAAACGCCAGTTTGACACCGGCTGCGGCCATCTTTGCGCCGCCCGCGCCGAAGAATGTTGCGTCCGGCAATTTCCCGCGCAGCGCGGAAACCAATTCCGCCGCGAGCAAATCCCCGCTCGCCTCACCGGCGATGAGCATGAAGGTTTTTGGTTTCACGGATTTAGTTTTTGCCACAGAGGCACAGAGACGCAGAGAAATTAACTTGTTTCGGAAACATCTTCTTCCAATTGATTCCAAAATTCCTTTAATTGCTCCGAGTTTTCAAGATGTCTCCAAAGATCGTGATATAAAAGTCGAATGAGGATTAAAGAAATAATTGTGCAAAACAGTATCTCTTCAACAACCTCCGACAAAAATTTTAAGTGAATTGAAAAAATTACAGTTATACTTACAAGTATCACTGTTGAAAGAACCAATTCACCTTTTGCTTTTTTTTCAAAATTCCTGACTTCTTCATAAAAGATGTCTCCATACTTTTTGCCAAAGTGTTGCTGGTAAAGTTTTTTGACTTTAAGGCTTTTTTGTCGTTTGGGAATATGTTTGCGAATGGCATTCCAATATGCAGCGATTCCCAAAAGGCTTAAGCACATAAAAAATGATGCGAAATAAATAATGGCTTTTGGAATAGTTAAAATCATTAGGACTTCAAACAAGCCAAACAAGAGCGGAATCATGGTGTCAAAAACATCCAATTTCCAAGCATCAAATTGATTGTTCTTAATATATCTGTGCCAAAGGATACAAATTGCAAAAAATGCTAGAAACAACTTAACAATTATTATCGTAATTATTAAGCCTTCAGAAGTTATTGAGCCAATTGCCCGCGGCAGATGGTTTTCAAAGAAAATTTGTGCAATTACATATCCGAGCGTTCCCAAAGCAAGCGATTGAACGACGCTCGTGAGAGTGTTATAGGCATCGGCAAAATAAGGAGCAATTGGTTCAAACAAATCTTTTATTTCTAAAGAGTTTTTTGGTGTTTTCATTTTTCTCTGCGCCTCTGTGTCTCTGTGGCTATTTTATGTTTTGAATCTGCCGCGTGATTTCAAACGCCAAGTCCAGCGCGCGTTTGGCGGATTCGCCGCTGACCATCGGCGTCTGCTGCGCGCGGACGCATTCGACGAAATGTTGCAGTTCGAGCTTGAGCGGTTCGTCCTTCGCGATCGGCACGGGTTCGCGCACGATTTTTTTTCCGGCAAACTGGCTGACGATGGTCGAGTCCTTGCCGATGCCGAGCTTGGCGGCGAGAACTTTTTTCAGCAGCGAACTTTCTTCCTCGCCATCGCGCGCGACGCGATAGATGAATCCTTCCTGCACGCGGTAATCGAGCGAGATGTAGCAGGGATTGGTCGGGCCGCTGAAGACGCGAATCTTGCGCATCCGCTCCGGGCTGACGCGGCTGGCGGTGAGGTTGGCGACGCAGCCGTTGGCGAAGCGCAGGCGCACGTTGGCGATGTCCTCGCTCTTGCTCAAAACGGGAATGCCCACGCCGTCCACGCTGGTGACGGGAGATTTCACGAACGCGAGAACCACGTCGAGATCGTGGATCATCAAATCGAGCACGACGCCGATGTCGGTGCTGCGCGCGGGAAACGGCGACAAGCGATGGCACTCGATGAACTTCGGCTCGGTGGCAACCTGTTGGAGAAATGTGAAAACCGGATTGAACCGTTCGATGTGGCCGACTTGCAGCACGAGATTTTTTTTCAGCGCGAGTTCGCATAATTCAGTGGCTTGCGCGGAATTGTCGGTCATCGGTTTTTCTACGAGGACGTGTTTGCCTTGCGCGAGCAATTGTTTGGCGATGTCGAAATGCGTCGTGGTCGGCGTGACGATGTTCAGCGCGTCGGAATTGGCGGCGGCCTCGGCGATGGACGCGAAGACGTGCAGCTTGTGTTTCTCCGCGATTTTGCGCGCGGTTTCGGCGTGCGCGTCGTAAATGCCGGTGAGTTCGACGTCACCAGCGGCGTGGAGTTCGGCATAAATGCGGGCGTGATGTTGACCGAGCGAGCCGGTGCCGAGAACGGCGACTTTGACTTTTGCCATGCGCGGAGTTTGCCAGAGGCGAAGCGGGGCGGCAAATCGTTACATCGTTGCATTGTTGAATCGTGATTCGTTAGATTATCGCCGTGCCAGTTCTCGCTTACATCGTCGTCGCGGTCGCGGCGTATTTGCTCGGCTCGATTCCGACGGGATTTCTCGTCGCGAAGGCCAAGGGAATTGATATTCGCGCCGTTGGCAGCGGAAACATTGGCGCGACGAACGCGATGCGCGTGCTGGGAAAACCGGCGGGAATTTTCGTGCTGCTTGCGGATGCGGCGAAAGGATTTGTCGCGTGTTTTTTAGCAGCGGAAATTTGCATATATTATTCTGGTTCTTTCAATGGATGGCTTCCGTCACATGAAACCGCAAATCATTTCATGCTCATCGCCGGAATTTTCGCCGTGCTCGGCCACAATTATACCTGTTGGCTTAAATTCAAGGGCGGCAAAGGAATTGCGACGACGGCGGGCGTTTATCTTGCGCTTGCGCCGACAGCTTTGGGAATTGCGCTTATCGTTTTCATTTTGGCAATTCTCGTGACGCGCTATGTTTCCGTCGGTTCGATTGCGGCGGCGATTGTGTTGCCGACGGCGGTTTGGATTTTACAGCCGCACAATTTATTTCTCGGCATTGTCACGACGGTACTCGGTGCATTGGCGATCTACAAACATAAATCCAATCTTCAACGACTCATGGCTGGAACAGAAAATCGGCTCGGTAAAAAAACTTCAACGACGGAGGGCGCGAAATGAGAATCACCGTGCTCGGCGCGGGCGCGTGGGGAACGGCGCTCGCCAAAATTCTTCAGGAAAACGGCAACGATGTGACGCTTTGGGACAAGGACGGCGAATTGCTGCAACACGTCCAGCGCGGCAAAAATGAAAAGTATCTGCCCGGCGTTGCGTTGCCGACGGATTGGAAGACGGAACCGGATTTTGCGAAAGCGATCGGCGGCGCGGAATGCGTCGTCATCGCGATCCCGTCCGAATTTTTTCGGCAGGTTGCGGCAAAATTAAAAAACAGTCCGGCAATTTTTGTCAGCGTCACGAAGGGGATTGAATTTGAAACCGGTGAGACGATGAGCCGCATTTTGCGCGAACAAGCTCCGGCGGATCGCGTGGCGGCGTTGTCGGGTCCGAGTTTTGCGCGCGAAGTTGCGCTGGGAATTCCGACGGCGGTCGTTTGCGCGAGTGAAAGTGATGCGACGGCAAAAACGGTGCAGGGACTTTTTCATCGCCCGGAATTCCGCATTTATCGCAGCACGGACATTTTGGGCGTGGAATATGGCGGCGCGTTGAAAAATGTCATTGCCATCGCCGCCGGCGTGAGCGACGGGCTTGGCTTTGGCGACAACACGAAGGCGGGACTCGTCACGCGTGCATTGTCGGAAATGCGGCGGCTCGGCCTGGCGTGCGGCGCGCAGGCGGAAACGTTTTCCGGCTTGAGCGGCCTTGGTGATTTGATGCTGACGTGTTTTTCAAGGCAAAGCCGCAATCGGGATTTGGGCGAGCGGCTTGGTCGCGGCGAAACGATTCAGGCGATTGTCGCATCGCACCCAAAATTGGCGGAAGGTTATCCCACGGCGCGTTCGGCGCATAAATTGGCGCAAAAGGAAAAAATTTCCGTGCCAATCATTGACGAAGTCCACGCGATGCTTTATGAGGGGAAAAATCCGAAACTGGCGGTGCGCGATTTGATTTCGCGCGCGTTCAAGGCGGAAGATTGAAACCGCAGATTACGCGGATTAAAAATAGCCATAAAATCCGCGTAATCTGCGGTTACTTTAATTCGGCCTTTATCAACTTCAATAATTCCGCGTGCGACTCGACGGCTTTGAATTGCGGAAATTCCTTCTTCACATTTTCCGGTGCGTGAATGAGAAATCCTTCGTCGGCTTCGCACAACATTCCGGTGTCGTTGTAGGAATCGCCGGCGGAAATGACGTGATAGTTCAGCGACTTGAACGCGGCAACGGCTTTTTTCTTCTGATCGGGAACGCGCAATTTGTAATTAACGATGCGATCGTTCTCGACGACAAGTTTGTGGCAAAGGAGCGTCGGCCAGTTCAATTGTTTCATTAATGGCGCCGCGAATTGCTCAAATGTATCGGACAAAATAATGACCTGCACGAGCGAACGAAGTTCATCTAAAAATTCTTTCGCGCCGTCAAGCGGTTTCAGCGAACCGATGACATTTTGGATGTCCGATAATTTCAAATCATGTTTCGCCAAAACTTCCAACCGTCCGCGCATAAGCTTGTCGTAATCCGGCTCGTCGCGCGTCGTGCGGCGCAGTTCGGGGATTTTTGTTTTCTCGGCGACGGCGATCCAGATTTCCGGCGTTAGCACGCCTTCCATGTCGAGAGTGACGATTGATTGTTTCACTGGCCAAGTTTTTCAAATTACTTTGAAAAGTCCAGCGTTAGAACGAAACGAATTGACGCTTCCGATTTGCAAATTGGCAACATTCCTCGTAGCCAACTTCGTGCGCGAGCGAAACCGCTTCGGCGAAATTCATGCCGACTTCCTGCGGCGCGTGCGCGTCCGAACCAAATGTGATCGGCACGCCTTTTTGAAACGCGAGTTGAAGGATTTCGCGGCTCGGATAAATCTCCTTGCAATCCTTCCGCAAACCGGCGGTGTTCAATTCAATCGCGCAACCGGATTTTTTTGCTGCGTCCAGAAAATTTTCGTAAAGCGGCTGTGCAATCACGATTCGGTTTGTGGCCGAATTTTTTCGGCAAGTCCGCATGGCCGATGATTTCAAACAATTTCGATTCCGCCGCTTTTGTCAATCGTTCGAAGTAAATTTGCCAGACTTCAAACGAATCGCGGTTTTTCCATTCGGAAAGTTTTTGCGGATCGTCAATCGCCCACGAATCGGAAACATAATGAACCGAGCCGATGAAATAATCCCACGGATGCCGCGCGGCCAGTTCGCGAATCCAATCTTCACCGTTTGGAAAATAATCCACCTCAAGCGCGAGGCGGATTTGCAATTGCGGAAATTGTTTTTGCGTTGCGCGGATTTTTTCGACGTATTCGTCCAGTTGCGAAAAATTCATTCGCCAATTGTCAAAATTGTCCTGTTGCATGGGAGAATGATCGGAAAAGCCGATTTCTGTCAGGCCGATTTCGACGGCGCGTTTCGCGTAATCCGCCGGTTCGCCGGTCGCGTGGCGGCAAAGCGGCGTGTGCATGTGATAATCGGGCGGCAACGACATAATGCTAGTGTTCAGAGTTGAGGGTTGAGTGTCGAACGAAAAGTTTCGCGCCTTTATATTTTAAGTTCCAAGTCTGAATTCGATTTAGCGTGATTGAACCAAAACGCGGAAGGCTCGTCCCAAATGTTCGGGATGCGTAAGCGTCTGAAACTGGCGTGCGCGGCTGGCATTCCATTCGCCAAAAAATTTGTCCTGCTGTGTCTTTGCCAAAATCTGCGTCAAAAACTGAGGCTGCGTGCAAAAATTTTCGGTTTTCAATCCAGCCTCTTCGCCGGCTTTTTGGATCGCGGAAAAATTGACGTGCGCGGTCAAATCCTGTTCGCCGACGTTCGCCAAAATATCGTCGGTCGCGTGATGATGAAAATAGGCGCGAAGCGTTCCGCTGGCGCGCGCGGGCGAAAAGAGTTCATCGTCGGTCAGGCCGTAATCAATTGTGAGCAGTTTTCCGCGCTCCAAAATTCCGGCGGCTTCGCGCCACCAGTTTTCGGCGGCGGGAGAAGTTTCGATTGTATAGTTGTCTGGCAAAACGGATTCCAATTCTGAATTCTGGATTCTGGATTCTGGATTCTGGATTTTCGCCCAGACAAATTTTTCGCCTTCGATGGCGACACCCCACTCGAACCATTTTTTATTTTTAGCGTCCCAGCCGAAGCGGTGAGTTGGAAATGCGTCGAGAAGTTCGTTGGAAAAAATAATTCCGTTTAGTTTTGGATTTTTGGTTTTGAATTTTAAGTTTTCAAAGTCGGTGAGCCAGCGCACTCGCGGAGCAAATTGTTCCAGCGTTTCTTTCTGCCAATCCTGTCGGCGCGGCGACGGCTCGATGAGGCGATATTCGAGTTGTGAAAAAAGTTTCGGGCGTTGAAGTTGCAGCCAGGTCAAAATGTCTTTGGCTAGTTTTCCATCATGAGCGCCGGCTTCGACAATTCGTAGTTCACGATTCGCAATTTTTAATTCTTCCAGCCATTCGGCAAATTGGAACGCCAGCAGTTGGCCAAAAAGTTCGCCGGTGCTGACGCTGGTGATGAAGTCGCCGCGCGCGTCCGACGCTGTCTTTTTGCTGTTCGTAATATCCATATTCAGGACAGTAAAGGGCGAGTTCCATGAAGCGTGCGAAGGGCAAAACGCCGCTTGTGGCGATTTCCGCGCGAATGATTTCAAATAAGCATTTTCATTGCTTGCATTTGGCGCGACTTTAGCTAGCATTCGCGCAAAGAAGAGGAGATTTATGGCAAAAATTGATGCGTTTTTCAACTTGATGTTCGAGCAGAAGGCGTCCGATCTGCACATGTCTTCGGGCAACCCGCCGATTCTGCGCATCAACGGCGAACTGCAGCGCGTGGATTTTCCGCCGCTGGAAAGCGATCCGCTCAAGACGATGCTCTACGAAATCGCGCCGGAGCACAAAATCAAACTGTTCGAAGAAACGGGCGACGTGGATTTCGGCTACGAAATTCCGAACATCTCGCGTTTCCGCGTCAATTTTTTCAACCAGAAAAACGGCATCGCCGCCGTGTTCCGCCAGATTCCCAGCCGCGTGCTTTCGTTCGAGGATTTTGAAAAATTTGACGCGCCGCTGCCGGCCGTGCTCAAAAAATTTGCGATGTTGCACCGCGGACTGGTCGTTGTCACCGGCCCGACCGGTTCCGGCAAATCCACGACGCTGGCGGCGATGGTGGATTACGCGAACAAAAACCGCAAAGACCACATCATCACGGTCGAAGACCCGATTGAATTCGTGCATGAAAGCAAAAGCTGCCTGGTCAACCATCGCGAAGTCGGCGTCCACACCAAGTCATTTGCCGCCGCGCTTGCGCGGCGCGTTGCGCGAAGACCCGGACATCATTCTCGTCGGCGAAATGCGCGACTTGGAAACCATCGAACTGGCGCTCACCGCCGCGAGCACCGGCCACTTGGTGTTCGGCACGCTGCACACGCAAAGCGCGGCCAAGACGGTGGACCGCATCATTGACGTTTTTCCGGCCGACCAGCAAAACAAAATCCGGCAGACGCTTTCCGAAGCGCTCAAAGGCGTCGTGGCGCAGACTTTGTTCAAGCGCATGGACAAAAAAGGCCGCGTGGCGGCGTTTGAAATTCTGGTGTTCAACACCGCCGTCGCCAACCTTGTGCGCGAAGGCAAGACGCACCAGATTCCGGCATGATCCAGGTCGGCAAGAAAATCGGCAACCAGCCGCTGGACGACCACATCATGGAACATCTGCGCATGAAACGCATTTCGCCCGAAGACGCCTACGACAAGGCGCTCGACAAGAAAAAATTCCGTCCGTTCCTGGCCCATCCGCCGGAAGACGACGACGCATCTGATTTATGCGCCGCCCTGAACTGGATCATATTCTGACCACGATGCTGGCCTCGCAGCCGGAAGTGTCCGACTTGATCTTCACCGTGGACCGCCCGCCGCAGGTGGAAGCCTACGGCGAACTCAAGCCCGTCATTCTCGATCCGCCCATCGACAAGCTCACGCCGTTTCAAACGGAGATGATCGCGCTCAATCATCATCGGCGACAATCTCTGGCAGATCGAGGATTTGATGCGGCACGGTTCCTGCGACGTCGTCCTACGCGCTTGCCGAACAAGGCGCGTTTCCGCGTCAACATTTTTTCGCAGCGCGGCAATTATTCCATCGTCTGCCGCCAGTTGAACACCATCATCCCGACGCTGGAGCAATTGAAATTTCCGGATATCTTCAAGGAGATTCCAAAGGAAAAAACCGGCCTGGTGCTGGTCACCGGCGCGACCGGTTCCGGCAAATCCACCACGCTGGCCGCCATCCTCAACGAAATCAACCAAGCCAAAGCCGGTCCACATCGTCACGCTGGAAGACCCGGTGGAATATGTGCATCCGCACATAAAGGCGACGTTCAACCAGCGCGAACTGGGCAGTGATTTTGACAATTTTGCCAACGGCCTGCGCGCCGCGTTGCGCCAGGCGCCGAAAGTGATTCTGGTCGGCGAAATGCGCGACCGCGAGACGGTGAAAATCGCCTTGAGCGCGGCGGAAACCGGCCATCTGGTTTTGAGCACGCTGCACACCATCAACGCCGGCGAAACCATCAACCGCATCCTCGGCATGTTCGAGCCGGAAGAGCAGGAGCAAATCCGCATCCGCCTGGCCGACACGCTGCGCTGGGTCGTCAGCCAGCGGCTGGCGCCAAAAGTCGGCGGCGGCACGTCATGCGCTGCTCGAAATCATGGGCCCAATCTCCGCACCGCAGGAAACCATCCGCCTCGGCGAAAGCGAAGGCAAAACCTTTTACGAAATCATCGAGGCCAGCTATCACCTTCGGCTGGCGCACGTTTGACCACGCCTGCCTCGAAGCCTACGAACAAGGCATCATCACCGAGGAAACCGCCCTGCTTTATTGCACCAAGCGCGGTGTCGTCACTCGCGCGCATTGACAATGTCAAAAAAGCGCGCGGAGAAAATACCTCCAATCTCGACACATTGAGGATGAAAGGACACGTCCGCACTGGAATAGCGCCCGCTGGCACGCTCAAACTTAAATAACCCGCAAAAATTATGACCGACTCGTTTGATTTCATCAGCGCCGACGACAAACCGGCCTTGCTCGCCTTTTCCACGCCGGAATGGCTTGAAGCCGCGAAAGCCGCGTTGCAGGAACTGGGCTACAAGGTCCACACCGCCGCCACGCACAGCGATTTCCTCGTGCGCTTCAGCCAGGTTCATTATCAGGTCGTCATCGTCGAGGAACTTTTTGGCGCGAACACCATTGACGAAAATCTCACGCTCCAAGCTTTGCAAACCATGCCCGTCAGCCAGCGCCGCCATGCGACTGTCATTCTGCTCGGCGATTCATTCCAGACCTTCACGCCGATGGAAGCCTTCAAGCACAGCGTCCACGCCGTCATCAACAGTTCCGAAATGTTCCTGCTCAAACAACTCGTTGAAAAAGCCGTCGCCGACAACGACATTGTTTCTCCACAGCTTCCGCGAGATTCAAAATCGCGTTTATCTCACCGGCAATCACTTGTAACGCCGGCGATTTTTTGCTAGAGCTTTCGCGGAACAACCATGATTCGCCTCGACCAAGCGCTGGTTGAACGCGGCCTTTGCGAGAGCCGCGAACGCGCCAAACGCGCCATCCTCGCCGGACAAGTCCGCATCAACACCCAAACCGCGCACAAAGCCAGCGATGCCGTCAAAGCCGAAGACGAAATTTCTTTAGACGCGCCGGAAAAATTTGTCAGCCGCGGCGGCCACAAACTCGAACACGCGCTCAAGCATTTTCAACTGGATGTTGCCGGAACAATTGCAATTGATCTTGGCGCATCCACCGGCGGCTTCACCGATTGCCTGTTGCAAAACGGCGCGGCCAAAGTTTTTGCCGTGGATGTCGGCCAAGGCCAGCTCGCGTGGAAACTTCGCAAGGACAAACGCGTCGTCGTCATGGAAAAAACCAACGCGCGTCATCTTAAAATTGAGAAAATGCCGCAACCATTCACGCCTACGGATTTGGCCGTGATTGATTGCTCCTTCATTTCGCTGCGAAAAATTTTGCCGACCGCGATTGCTTTATTGAAACCAGACGGCAAAATTGTCGCGCTGGTCAAACCGCAGTTCGAGGCGGGCAAGGCCGAGGCGGACAAAGGCCGGGGCGTCATCACGGATTCCGCAGTGCATGAGCGCGTGCTGGACGAACTGAAAGAATTTGTCGCCGCGCAAAACAATTTGAACTGGCGCGGCGCGGTTGAATCGCCGCTGCTCGGCCCGGCGGGCAACAAAGAATTTTTGGTGCTGATTGAAAAAACAAGCTGACAAAATCAAGCGCATCGGGCTGATCGGCAATTCCGAGAAAGTTTCCTGCGCAGAAATCATCCGCAAAGCCGCGCGGCTCATCCAGCGCGCTGGGCGCAAAGCCTTCGTTGGCGGCGACGCTGCGTCGCTCGCGCGCGAAGTGGATTTGCTTTTGGTCTTCGGCGGCGACGGCACGATGCTTCATGTCGCGCGGGAAATTGCCGGTTCGGCCACGCCTGTGCTCGGCGTCAACATCGGCGGACTCGGTTTTCTGACCGGCGTTCCGTCGAATGAATTGTCTCGCGCGCTGAAATGCGTTTGGAACGGCGAATTCAAATACGAATCGCGCGCATTGATCGAAGCGGGCGGGAATTTTCACGGACAAAAAATTCACGAAACCGCGCTCAACGACATCGTCGTCAGCCGCGGCGCGGTTTCGCGGCTCATTGCGCTCGACGTGAGCGTGGACGGCGAACCGATCACGCGCTATCGTTGCGACGGATTGATCATCAGTTCGCCGACAGGCTCGACGGCATATTCGCTGGCGGCGGGCGGCGCGATTGTTTTGCCGACGGCGGAAGTTTTTGCGTTGACGCCGATTTGCCCGCACGCGCTGTCGAATCGTTCCATCATTTTGCCGCTGGCCTCGACGATTTGCGTCAAGGCCATCAATCCATTGCCCGCGACGATTTTGAGCGTGGACGGCCAGGTTGTCGCCGAACTCGACGCGGGCGATGAAGTCACGATCCGCCGCAGCCGCCGCGCAGTTCGCCTGATGTATCTGGCGGACAATTCATTTTTGGAAGCGATGCGCCGGAAATTGCACTGGCGCGGAGCTTATTTGTAATTCAAATCAAATGGTTCGACTGAAAGACATGGCCCGGCATCTGGGCGTCTCGGTGATGACCGTCTCGAAGGCGTTGCGTGACGCGCCGGATGTTTCCGCCGCGACAAAATCGCGCATCAAAGCGCTCGCGCAGCAAATGGGCTACGTGCCTGATTCCAGCGCGCAAGGTTTGCGGACGAAAACGACGAAGCTTTTTGGGCTTATCATTCCATCCATCACAAATCCGATTTACGCGCGCATTGTTGTTGCGATTGAAGATCGTGCGCACGAACTCGGCTATGATATTTTGCTCGCGCACTCGCTCAACCAGCCGGAACGCGAAGAAAATTGCCTCCGACGATTTCTTTCGCGGCGCGTGGACGGGCTGTTCATCTCGCCGGTTTATCGTTTCGAGGCCGAGGCGCGGATTTATCAGGAAGTGCTCGCGCGCAAAACGCCGACGGTTTTGCTCGGTCCGCCCGCGGCGTTTTGCAAATCATTTCCGAGCATTGAAATCGAGGAACTCATCGCCAGTTACAACGCGACGCAGCATTTGTTGAAACTCGGCCACAAGCGAATCGCGTATCTCACCGGCCCGGCGACCGCGCCTTGGGCGCACGAACGGTTTGAAGGTTATCGCCGCGCGCTGCGCGAAGCGGGACTGGATGTGGATGACAAACTGGTTTTTCAGGCGGGCAACAGCATTGAAGACGGAACGAAAGCCGCGCTGCAAATGCTGAATGAATCGTGCGATGCCACCGCCGTTCAAGCCGTCAGTGATCTTGTGGCTATTGGCTGCGCGGAAACTTTGCTCGCGCAAGGCTTGAAAATTCCAGAGGATATTTCAATCGTCGGTTTTGGAAATATTTTGACGACGGAACATTTTCGCGTTCCGATGACAACCGTTCGGCAACCGAAATTTCGCCTTGGCATCGCCGCCGTTGAAATGATGATGAGTTTGATTCACGGCGAACACGTTCAACCCAGACGCCTGCCCGCCGAACTGGTCGAACGCAAAAGCACCGCGCCGCCAAAAGCGTCAAACTAATTGCAGCGGCTCAAACTGCCTTCCAAGAATCGGCGCGCTTTTCGTCTTGAGCCAGTTTTCCAAAACGCCCGCATAGACGCTGCGGAAATCCACGTTGTATTTGATGTCGCCCTCGAACAAATCCTGCGGCGCGAGGCTGGGATATTTGCCAAGCAATCCGGCTTTCACTTTGTTGCCGACGATGAACATCGGCGCAGCCGCGCCGTGATCCGTGCCGCCGTTGGCGTTTTCCGTCACGCGCCGGCCAAATTCGCTGAACGTCATCACCAGCACGCGCTGCATGTTTCCCTGCGCTTTCAAATCGTCCACGAACGCCTTCGTCGAATCGCCGAGGTCTTGCAGCAAACGCTGTTGCGTGGCGACTTGATTTGTATGCGTGTCGTAACCGCCTTGCGAAACATAATAAATCCGCGTCGGCAATCCGCCGCCGATGAGTTTGGCGACGAGCTTGAGCGAATTGCCGAGTTGCGAACCGGGATACGTCGCCTGATTTTGCACGCGCGCCGCGATGTTGCGAACTTCATCGGAACTCATGCGCATCAAGCGCGGTGCGTTCGATGAAATCCACCGCCTTGCCACCCTGCATCGGCATTCCCGCCGCAAGCGCGCCGATGCTGCCGCCGGAATTTTCGTCAGCGGCGGCAGGACTGGACATTTCCAATTCGTTCAATTTTTTGTAGGATTCCTCGCGTCGCATCGCCGTTGGCCATGAAACGGTAATTCTGCGGATTGTTGAAACAAATGCCTGTTGGCGTCTTCGCAAAAAATGATTCCGGCAACTGGTTGCCAATCGTCACGCCCACCGTCGGATCGGCACCGGCGCAGGCGTTGTCAAAATAACGCCCGAGCCAGCCGTATTTTTCAATTTTGTCCGAGTCGCTGGCGGTCTGCCAGATTTCCGTCGAGCGGAAATGCGAGCGGTTCGGATTTGGATAACCGACGCCCTGCACGACGGCGAGATTGCCAGAATCATAAAGTTCCTTGAAGCCGGTCATCGCGCCGTGAAAACCGATTTCGCCGTTCAATTTCAAAATCTTGTGCGGCGGACAGTCCGATTTTCGGGCGCGCCTTGTGATAAAAATCATTCGCGTAAGGCACGACGGTGTTGAGGCCGTCGTTGCCGCCGGCCATTTGCAGCACGACGAGAATGGTCGAATCCTTGCCGGTGGCGATTTGCGTGGCGGAATCCGCGGCCTCGGCTTGCAGCGCGGAGAACGTGTTGGCGAGAAACGCGGGCACCGTCCACGACAGCGCGCTGCCGAGCACGGTCGTCCGCAAAAATTCGCGGCGGGTTTGGAGTGTGATTTCATTTTTCATAAGCGCCTCATGTGACTTGATATTCCGGCGTGGACATCACGAGCCGGATGACGGTGAGAATGTCCGCGTCGTTTAATTTTGTTTTTGAATCCAGAAAATCGCGCAACGCCTTTTCCTGGTCACCGTGCAAGTCGGATTGCAGCAATCGGTGTTCCAGCGACGCGACCAGCAGATCTTTGTCCGCGCGTTCGTCCGGCGTCAGAATTTTTTCAACATTCACGCCGCCGATGTGAATCCGTTGCGCGATTTTTTCAATCTTTTTGCCGCCAGCGCCGCCCGGTTTGCGCGCAAAATCGTCCGGCGGCGAGTGGTGGAAACGTGCCCTGCACGAGCGTGGCGGCGTCGTTGTAACGCGTCAGCAACGTGTTTGTCGTGATCCAAGTGATGCCGCCATCCCAGCCTTTGACATTTGGCGGCGCGAACAAATCCTGTCCAAGCTGGCGCGTCATGCCCCAACTGATCAGCGCGGGCGGCAAATCGCATTCGAGCATCCGCACGCTGCCGACGAGCCATTGCACCGGGCTTTTGACCTCGTTGCGGACGATCGACGGCGTCGTAAAATTCCTCGCTGCGGAACATGACGCGCAGGAACGGCTTGAAATTATTTCCGTTCGCGCGAAGAACGGCGGCCAGCGCGTCGTTCAATTCATCGGACGGCGGTTGTCCGGCAAAATAATTCCAAATTTTTGCCGTGATGAAGCGCGCCGCCTGCGGTTGCGCGACAATTTGCGCCATCACGTCCTCGCCGTTGAGATTGCCGGTGACGACCAAGAAAGGTTTTATCGCCGTTGTCGTGAAAACACGGGCGATAAACATATTTTTGCTCAATGCGATCCAAGCGACCAGCCGGTCAATGCGCGCGCGCCTTCGGTGATGTCTTTTTCGGTGTAATGCCCTTCGCCCAGCGAAAAAAGTTCCATGACTTCGCGCGCAAAATTTTCGTTCGGATGTTCCTTGCGGCTTTGCGCCTGGTCGAGCCAGATCGAGCATCGCCGGGTCTTTGCCGGCGTCAGTGAGCAGTTGCTGCCAGTTGCCGGTGGCCAGGCGGCGGAACAATTCGTTTTGCCGCCACATATAATAAGGATCGCGCACTTTCTCGACGCTCGTCGCGAAATGCCCGTGCCAGAACAAAACCATTTTTTCCTGAAACGGGCGCGGACCTTTGGCCATGCGGTTCAGCCACCAGCCGCGCAACTCGACCATGCGCGCGTATTGAGTTTTGGACTCCTGCTGCTGAATCATTTTGCGTTCGTCCGGCGTCGCGGTCTTGAGGGAATCGCGCAACTGTCTTATGTGGTCGGGATCAGGCTTCGCCCAAACCGGATCGGGCGTGGAATCGGGAATGCGCTCATAATCGAGCAGCGAGGCGACGGCCTGGTCGTGAGTCAAATCAGCCAGTTGCTGGATGTCGTCGGGCGAACCTCCAAAACCGGCGCGATTCAATAAATGCGCCGCCAGTTCATAATTCCAACGATCCGTTGAAAGCGCCTTCAGCATACGATTCAAGACGTAAAACCAATCGCACAAGTTTCACGCCCGGCAATAAAAATTGATTCGCGCGGCAAAAAATTATGTCACAAAATTGGACGCGGCGCTGAATTCAACTCGTAATTCAAAATCGAAAGGCAATAAATCGCCGCCGTCTCGACGCGCAGAACCAAATTCCCAAGCGAAATCGGCAGCGCGCCGGAATTTTGAATCGTTTTCAATTCGTCCAAAGTAAAATCACCTTCCGGCCCAATCCAAACGCCGACGCTGTGCGGCACGCGCCCGTGTTTTTTTTCATATTCCCGCAAAACTTCGCGCGGATGGCGACGTTCCTTTTGCAATGAACCGACGAGCGAGAGTTCAAATTTTTCTTTGCGCGCCAAAAATTGGTCAATCGTCACCGGCGCTTCGATTTTCGGCAGCCACGCCGCGCCGCATTGCTTGATGGCTTCAATCGCGACTTGTTCCCATTTCTCTCGCTTGTTCTCCGCGTCCTCATCGTCAAGTTGCATCACCACGCGCTCGGACAAAATCGGCACAACCCGTTGCGCGCCCAGCTCGACGGATTTTTGGATGATGCTTTCGACGATTTTTCCCTTTGGCACGGCTTGCAACAGCGTGACGGAGCAGGGCGGAGCGGGAATAAAATTTTTCAGCGACGCGGAAAGCGTGACAGCGGTGCGTCCGCAATCTTCGACCACGCACATGAATTCATTTCCGACGCCATCCAAAATGGTGACGAGTTCGCCGCGTTTCAGACGCAGGACGTGCAACGCATGGTGCGCCTCGCGTCCCTCAAGCCGCAGCGCGTTCCCGGCGCAGCGTTCTGGCGGCAGATAAAAACGGTGCATGGCTCACTTGAAAAACTTTTTTGCTTTCTCGAAAAAACTATGCGCGAGCGGCGCTTCGCTGTCCATCGCACAACGCGGCGAATTCCTGTAGCTTTGCCTTTTGCTCGTGGTTCAACCGCGTCGGCACTTCGACTTGCACGCGCACATGAAGATCGCCGTGACCGTAGCCTTGCAAATTTTTCACGCCCTTGCCTTTGACGCGAAACGTCGTGGCGGGCTGCGTGCCGGCGGGAATTTTAATCGTCGCCTTGCCGTCGAGAGTCGGCACTTCGATTTCCGCGCCGAGCGTGGCCTGAACAAAACTCACCGGCACTTCGCAAAGCAAATCGTCGCCGTCGCGCTGAAAAATTTCGTGCGCCTTGACGTGCAGCACGACATAAAGATCGCCGGACGGCCCGCCGCGAAAACCGGCTTCGCCATTTCCGGACGAACGCAAACGCGAACCGGCGTCCACGCCCGGCGGAATCCGCAATTTTATTTTTGAACTGCGCTGATGTTTGCCGTTGCCGTGACACGTTTTGCACGGCTTTTCCAAAATGCGCCCCGCGCCTTTGCATTGCGGACAGGTTTGCGCGATGCTGAAAATCCCGCGCGACATCAAAACCTGCCCGCGTCCGCCGCAGGTCGCGCACGTTTTTAATTTTGAACCCGCCTCCGCGCCGGAACCGTGGCACGTTTCGCATTTGTCGAGCTTGGTGACGGAAATTTCCTTTTCGCAGCCGAGCGCGGCTTCCTCGAGCGTGATTTCCAAGTCATAGCGCAAATCGTCGCCGCGTTGCGGTTGCGACGGGTCTTGTTGTCCGCCGCCGAACAGATTTTCAAAAATGCTGCCGCCGCCCGCGCCGCCAAAGACTTCGCGGAAAATATCAAACGGATCGTGGAAGCCGCCGCCGCTGCGCGGCGCGCATGGCGCGCATCAAACGCCGCATGGCCGTATTGATCGTAGGCGGCGCGTTTCTGCGGATCGCTCAACGCTTCGTAGGCTTCGCCAAGTTCCTTGAATTTTTCCTCGGCGGCGTGGTCGCCCGGATTTTTGTCCGGGTGATATTTTACGGCGAGCTTGCGATAGGATTTTTTGATGCCGTCGGCGGTTTCCTCGCGAGTGACTTCGAGGATTTCGTAATAGTCGCGCTTTGCCATGAAAAATTTCGAGTTGCGAATTACGAATTTGTCGCGGGACTTTTGGCCACAACAACGCTGGCTGGACGCAACAAACGGTCTCGCAATTTGTAGCCTTTGCGAATCTGCTGAACAACGTGGCTTCGGGAATTTCAGAAGTTTCCTGCTGCGAAACCGCTTCATGCAACGCCGGGTCAAAAAGTTTTCCATTGGCATTAATTTCTTCAAGGCCGGAATCGGCAAGAATCGTTTTGAGTTGCTGCTGAATCATGGCGACGCCGGATTGCAGCGACGCGAGCGAATTGCCTTGCGCGCTTTGCGCAGCCGTCAGCGCCATTTCAAAATTGTCGAGAATGGGCAGAAGTTTTTGGAGCAGCGAGACATTGGCAAATTGTAATGCCTCGATGCGTTCGCGCGCGGCGCGTTTTTTGAAATTTTCAAAATCAGCGGCGGTGCGAATCCAATTCTCCGTTGCCTTTGCGAGTTGCTCTTCCAAATCTGCAATTTTTTGTTCCGTCGGCGACGGAATAGCGACAACCGGCTCGGCGGCAGTTTCGCCATCGGCTTCAGTTTTGTGCGCGTGTGTTTCAGATTTCTTCATGCAATTTTTCCCGGCGCAAAAATAAATTTCAGAGCGGCAGAATAACTCATCCGCCGGAATTCGCAACCGTGATGAAACGGACTATTTTGGCGGGACAAGTTTCTGGAAATCCGGCAGGTTGCGGAGCAAATTAAAACGCTGGTCTTTGCGCGCCTCGGCGAGCAAATCGCGCGCGGCGGAATTCGTTTTGAGCCGCGCGGCGCTCAAATCCAGAGACGTGCGCAAATCCTGCAACGCTTCTCCATTTTTGCCCATTACGGCTTTGAGCGCGGCGAGGTCATACCACGGCTCCGGCCGGTTCGGAAGAGCTTTGGCAAGTGTTTCGAGCGTGCTCTCGAGTTTTGGCAGGTTGCCGGTTTGGGCATAAAATTGAGCAATCAGGCCGATGCCGTCCGGCGGAATGTTTGTATTGGCGAGCGCCTGGTCAAACAGCGAGATGACGCGGTTGGTTTGCTGCATCTGCAAATAAATTTCGGCGAGTTTGAAAATGTTCTGGAAATTCGTCGGATTGTTGCGCGTTTCATTTTCCATCTGCTGCAATTGATTTTCGACCTGGCCGCGCGCACCGGATTGCTTTTTGAACTCCTGTAGTTGATTCACCAAGCCTTTGGTCTGGTCATTGTAAGGATCGAGCTTGAGGCAGGTTTGTGCGACGATCAACGCGTCGTCGAGGCGGTTGAATTGCATCAGGAATTGAACATAACGGAAGACTGCTTCCGGGCTGTAAGGGCAAAAGGCGAAACGATTGCTTGAAGGCAAAATCGGTTTCCCGGATCAACGCCTGCTGTGACGCCTCGGTTTTCTGGCGATATTCGGGCGGGCATTGCGGGCTCAGACGCCACGCATACATGCCGGCGATGGAACTGCGGAGTTTGGAAAATGCCTTTTGCGCGTCGTCATCGCGGATGAATTTGCGGTCGCCGGTGAAGCCGTCATAATTGTTGCCGAGATAAACTTTTTGGGCGAAGTCGGCGATTTGCTGGACGGTGGTGTCGTAAGTGATCCAGTTGCCGATGAGCCGGTCGGAATATTTGCTCCAGAATTCGTGGTCTTTTTTGAAAATGTCGTTGGTCAATTCCGGCAGCGGATTGCGGTTGATCTTCATGATGATGCCCGACGGCGTTTCGTAAGGATACATCCAGTCGCAGCGGAAAACTTTCCTCGACGAAAAATTCGTTGGTCGGGTTGTGGTCGAAAATGACCTTGCACAGCAGGCCGTTGATCATCATCACGGCGACCTGGCCGGAAACCTGCACTCGTCCGTCGGGTCGATGTTCACATCTTCGCCGGGCTTGAGCTGGCCGGTTTGCTTGCGGCGCGCGACATCGTCCGTGTAATCACTGGAAGCAATTCTGCGAATCTTCCGGCGAGGGATGTAAATTTCTTTGGGCGGATAGACGCCTTCGGCGCGGCGGCTTGTTTCAACTTTCGCGCCGAAGGCGGTGAACGGTTTGTCAAGGACATTGTCAAGCAGAGTGGCGATGCCTTCAACCAGTGCGTTGCCGCTGTTTC
This sequence comes from uncultured Verrucomicrobiae bacterium, assembly GCA_963746345.1. Lineage (GTDB taxonomy): Bacteria > Verrucomicrobiota > Verrucomicrobiia > Limisphaerales > UBA11358 > UBA11358. The sequence goes on along the minus strand of CAVVAN010000003.1, from coordinate 201,758 downwards.
CTTTGCCTGCGTCTTCACTGTTAAGATTCATGTCCACATTGGCCGAACTGCCGAGGCCATAGTGACCACTGCGTATCTGAAAAACCGGCTGAAGAACGGCGGGTCTTGTCTGCGTGGCTGCGGTTGTATTGCGCGCGGAGGTAATCCAGATAAGTGCCGTCGGCGAGCGCGTTTTGTGTGATGAGATAAACGTCGCGGCGATCAAATTTCTGGTCCTGTCGGCTTGCAGCTTGTGCGGGATGAAACTTTCGCAGAAAATCATGTAAGTCGGCAGAAACGGCCGGGATCGGTGCCGCCGAATAGAATCGTGTTGCGCGTCATTTCGGGATAAATGCCAAACGGCGGCGTGAACATGTCGTGGCCGAACCAGTAGCCGAACCAGTGGTTGCGCTGTTCGCTTTTATACCAATGCGACATTCCCGAATAAACCGGCATGAGCAGGAAAAGTCCCAGAAGAATCAACAACCGGTCCGCGTTTGCGGTAAACCAGCAGAGCGAAAATAAAAATGACCGGCATCGCCAGCAGAATCAAGTTGGCGAAAACCGGCAGGCCATATTGGTCTTTGGCAAACGCCTGTGCGATCCAATGCGGCAGTTGGAGAGGCTGATTTCACCGGCGGGGCCGAAGATAAAGTTTTCCCGCCGCATCCACGAGGCAATATAACGCCAGCGATTACAGCGATGCCGCCGCCCAACAATCCCCAGCGCCGGAAATTTTCATAATGCGTGGCCATGTAAGCGGCCATCAATGTCAACCCGTAACCGATCATGATGGCAAACAAGGCATGAGACGCCGTGAAAAAAACCTTTTGAGAGGTCTGATTGAGATTTATCCAAGGTCACATTGATAAGAATCACCAAAATCACGGAGAGACAAAAATAAATGGCGGTGAGGCCAACGATCCAGGCGCGTTCCCGCTTTTGCATTTTGAACAAAAATAAAAACGGCAGCAGGCCGATAAAGATAAAAACCCAGCTAAAAGATTCGGCGAGGCCCTGGCCGATATACCAAAGCTGATTAAAAAAGCGCGTGGGATCATGGAAAATGTCCGTGCCTTGAATGGTTTCATATTGACCGCGGCTCAACGCGTGGAAAAACCCTTCGACAGTGCGCGGATAACCCCATTCCATCGGCGGATCCGTCATGCCGGAAAGTGGTTCGTAAAAATAAAATGAAACGCCAAGAACCCACACTATGCCCATGAGAATAATGGCTTTCCATTCGGTAAAAATCCCTTTCGTTTTCAGGCAAAGCCAACCGCCCGCAAGAATTGAACCGATGCCCACGATATGGAAAAGGACAACTTCAATTGAAGTCATATTATTCAGCGCAGGGATAGATTTGGCGGCTAGTTCAATAAGGCAGACTATGTAGATTAGACTGTTGCCGAGAAAAAGATCGCGACCCAGACGCGGTTGCGCGGCGGCGATGGCAACTTCAATGCCCATCGCGCTCAAAAGCAAAGTTTGGTGAATGGTGGCGCAGATGCCGTAAAGGAAAAAGGCCATGTAAAGATAACGTCGTTGGTGTGGCGCATAGAACCACCGCATGAGACAGAGCAACACGAGTAAAAGCCACGGCACGCCGAACAAGGAAATTCGGTTGATGACGTCCGCTTCGCTCCACATGAAACCGTCGAGTCCCACCAACATTCCCACAACAAATCCCGAAACCACACAAATGGCTTTTTCCCATTGGGTGCTTAAACCTTTCAATTCTTCGATGCCTTCAATGAGCATGCTGCTGCCTCGCGAAACCATGAAGGCAACAACGCCGCAGCCCACCGCCTCTGCAAATGCTTCGCCCACTTCCACGCGCCAAGTAACGCTTCCAAACGGCAGGATCACCGTCCACAGCCAGCTATAAATCGCCCAAAACGGATAGCCCGGCGGATGAGGAATGCCTGCGTAAAACGAACCCGTGCATAATTCACCTGAATCTTCCAAAGTCACATCCGGCGACAGCGTCCAAAAATATATGACGAAAATAATCAGCGTGGTAATTCCGAGAGCGAACCAGTCAATGGGACGGAACAACGGCGTCACTTTAGCCGGCGCGACAACCGGAATTGACGGCTTGGCGTTTTGTATTTTGCGTTTGTCTTTGCTCATGCGTGTAAAACGGAACCGCGTGAAGCTGCATAGTTGAACGTCAACAGCCCGGTTTGTCCATAAAAAAGCGCGTGCCTAATGGACAGACAGTTTGCCGGTTTGTTCAATCCATTCGTTCCGGCAAAACAGCCGTTGAAAGTCTGATTGAATTTCTATCTGGCGGAAACGAAATGGCGGCGTTTGAATTTTTTTAATTTAATGCCGCAGCCACGCGGGATTTTTTTCGATTGACGGTGGAACGCGGCAGCGCGCCGGATTTGACCGCCTTGTCAAAAGCGGAATGAAGGTCGGGCAGCAGTTTGGCGGCTTCGGGTTTTTTGCCTCCGGCGAGCAGATCGCGGTAATTTTTTTCCAGACGGCGCAGATGTGATTTGACGCTGCGATTGTGCTGGTGTTTGCGTTCGTTGCCACGCATCCGGCGCTCGGCTGACTTTGTATTCGGCATAAATTAAATTCGTTTTGTCTAAAAGGGCGGCAAATCTAGCTAAACGCGCGCGGATGTCAACGGCGAAAGCCATTTGTTGAATTTTCCGCGTCATAAGTGGTTCTGATTGGGCATGAATAGTGCTTCGTTTTTACGCTTACACATGGCTGCCCATGCAATGAATACACGGTTGCAAATCCTGCATTTGGAAGACGAACCGGATTTTAACGAACTGGTGCTCTCACTTCTCGCGCAAGACGGTTTGGACGCGGAAGTCAAACGCGTCGGCGATCGCGCGTCGTTTGAGCAAATTTTGGACACTGAAACCTTCGATGTCATCATTTCCGATTATCACCTGCCGTCATTCACCGGCTTGGATGCGCTAACTATCGCCAAGCAAAAATGTCCTGACACGCCGTTCATCCTCGTTTCGGGCACGATTGGCGAACAAGCGGCGATTGAAAGTTTGAAGGCGGGCGCAACCGATTATGTGCTCAAGCAACAGCCGGAACGTCTGCCGTCCGCCGTCCGCCGCGCGGTGCATGAAGCCGAGGAGCGCAATGCGCGCCGGGCTGGCGAATCGGAATTGTCTCGTCGCGAAAAATATTTCCGCGCGCTGACCGAAAATTCGCTCGACGTGCTTTGGATTTTGAACCGCGAAGGCTTTTTGACCTATGCCAGTCCGTCCGCACAAAATGTGATGGGTTTCGCGCCGCAGGAATTGATTGGCGGGAGCGCCCTGACGAATGTGCATTTTGACGATTTGGCCCGAACGCGCGAAGCGTTTCAAATCGCGGTAGAAGACCCGGAGCATACCGTCAAACTGGAAATTCGTTACCGGCACAAAGACGGTTTCTGGCGGCATTTTGAAATCATCGGCCAAAGTCGGCTGGACGACCCGGAAATTGCCGGCCTTGTGGTGCATTGTCGCGATGTCACCGAGCGCCGCCAGAACGAGCATCGCAACACGATTTTTTCCAAACTCGGCCACGGTTTGAGTTCGGCCACCACGGCGTCGCAGGCGGCGATGGTCATTTGTGAAATGGCCGACGCGCTTTTTCATTGGGATAATTTTGCAATTGATCTTTATTCCGCTGAACGCGACGAAGTTTTTTCCCTGCTCAACATCGCCACAGTGGACGGACGCCGCATCGAACTGCCACAATCCATTCAGGCGAAAACCGCCAGTTCAGTCGTCAAGCGCGTCATCCAGCGCGGCGCGGAACTGTTCGTCAACAGCGAGGAAAAACAACTTTTGACGCCGACAATGCTCGCGCCCATTCGCAAAGGCGAGCGCGTCATTGGCGTGCTGTTTGTTCAAGGCCAGGCTGGCGGGGAATATTCTTATCGCGATTTGGAAACGCTCCAGATTTTGGCCGACCACTGCGCCGGCGCGCTGGAGCGTCTGCGCGCCGAACAGGCGTTGCACGAAAATCAGCAGCGGTTCCGCGATTTGTTTGAAAATTCTCCCGACGCGATTTTTGTCGAGGACATGAATGGCAATGTGCTAGACGTGAATCCTGCCGCGTGCGCGCTGCACGGCGTCGGGCGCGAGCAATTGGTCGGCAAAAATTCCTTGGAGGAATTGATTCCGCCGCAAAGCCGCGACGATGCCCGCCACAATTTTCAAAAACTCGCGCTGGGCGAAGTGTCCCGGGTCGAAGGCGAAAGTCTAACGATGGCGGGCCGCGCCGTGCCGGTTGAAGTCCGCGCCAGTCACGTTGAATACGACGGCCAGCCCGCGATGCTGTTGCATGTCCGCGACATCACCGAACGGCGCGCGGCGGAAACGGCTTTGCGCAGTTCGGAAATTCTTTTCCGCTCCGTCTGGGAAAATTCCGTGGACGGCATGCGGCTGACCGATGAGAACGGAATCATCATCGCGGTCAACGACGCGTTTTGCAGACTCGTCGGAATGGAAGCGTCGGCGTTGGAAGGCAAACCTTTCACCGTCGTCTATGCGGAATCGGAAAACACGGAGGAGATGCTTGAGCAGTCATCGCGAACATTTCCAGACGCGCAACGGCGAACAAAAGTCGAACGTCAATTCAAGCTGCACAACGGCAGACAAGTGATTTGGAAATCACCGATTCATTCGTCGAATTGCACGGACGGCCATTGCTCTCGTTGAGTCTGTTCCGCGATGTCACGGCACAGCGGCGGCTGGAGGAACAATTGCGCCAGTCGCAAAAAATGGAGGCCATCGGCCAGCTCGCCGGCGGCGTCGCACACGATTTCAACAACATTCTCACCGTCATTCACGGCCACGCGACGTTGCTTACGGCGTCGGACACGCTCGACGCAGCAGCGGCAAAATCCGCGCAGCAAATCACCCAGGCCGCCGAACGCGCCGCCGGCCTGACGCGCCAATTGCTCGCGTTCAGCCGCCGGCATTGATTCAGCCGCGCCGCCTCGACATGAACAAAATCGTCGGCAACATGACCGAACATGCTCGGCCGGTTGTTGGGCGAAGACATCGCGCTGCAATTGAATTATTGCCAGGCGCCGCCGATCGTGGAGGCCGACGCCAGCATGATGGAGCAAGTGTTGCTGAACCTTGCCGTCAACGCGCGCGACGCCATGCCGCACGGCGGACGCCTCGGCATCCGCATCGCCATCGACCGAAGTGGACGGACACTCACATTCGCCGCCAGCGCCGAAGCGCGCACGGGACATCTTTGTCTGCTTGAGCGTCTCCGACACCGGCACGGGCATTCCGCCGGAAAATCTCCCGCGCATTTTCGAGCCGTTTTTCACCACCAAGGAAGTCGGCAAAGGCACCGGCCTCGGCCTGGCCACCGTTTATGGCATCGTCAAACAGCATCAAGGCTGGATCGAAGTCGAAAGCGAAGTCGGCAAAGGCACCACCTTTCACGTCTATATTCCGTGCGTCACCACTCCTGAAACCAACGGCGTCGAAAAATCAACAACCCATTCACCGTGCGCGGCGGCGACGAAACCATTTTGCTCGTCGAGGACGAAGCGCCCGTCTGCGCGAACTCGTCTCCCGCGTGCTTCACAAATACGGCTACAACGTTTTGCAGGCCGCCAACGGCAGAGAAGCCGTCGAAATCTGGAACGAACACAAAGACCAGATCAATCTCGCTGCTCACCGACCTCGTCATGCCCGGCAACATGAACGGACGCGAACTGGCGGAGAAATTATGGATCGAACAGCCGGAGTTGAAAGTCATTTTCACCAGCGGTTACAGCGCCGACATCGTCGGCAAAGATTTCAAACTCGAACCGGAATTGAATTTTCTGCAAAAACCCTACCATCCGAAACGCTCGCCCTGACCGTCCGCCGCTGCCTTGATGGAAAACGAAATTAAATCTTCCAACTTTTCTTCGCCCGCGTTTTCCGCTTAAATTCCGCGCATGATTATCGCGCCATCGCTGCTCGCCTCCAACCACGCCGCCTTTGGCAAAGGACGCCGCGCGCGCGGCCAAAGCCGGCGCCGACTGGCTGCATCTCGACATCATGGACGGCCATTTCGTGCCGAACATTTCCTTCGGCCCGCAAGTCGTCAAAGCCATCCGCCCGCTCGCAAAAATTTTTTTCGACGTCCATCTGATGTGCTCCAAACCGGAAATTCTGCTCGAACCATTTGCCAAGGCCGGCGCGGACGAAATGATCATCCACGTCGAACTCGGCGAACAAGTCGAGCCGCTGATCTGGAAAATCAAATCGCTCGGCAAAAAAGTCGGCCTGGCCGTCAATCCGCCCACTCCGATTTCGCTGGTCCAGCCGTTTCTGGACAAAATTGACCTGCTGCTGGTGATGACCGTCAACCCCGGATTCGGCGGACAGGAATTCATCCACGAATCGCTGCCGAAAATCCAGCAGGCCGAAGCGTGGCGGCGCGAAAAAAATTCCCTATCGCATCAGCGTGGACGGCGGTATCAACAACCAGACCGCCGCCGAATGCGCCCGCGCCGGCGCGGACACTTTTGTGGCCGGCACCAGTTTGTTCGGCGCGCGCAGTTTGAAAGCGGCCATCACCAAAATGCGAAAAATCGTCAACGCACATGATCCCGCGCTCGCGGATTTGAAGGTTTAATTTTATGTCTCAAATCAAATTCGGCACGGACGGCTGGCGCGCGGTCATCGCGGAAGATTTTACTTTTGAAAATGTCGCGCGCGTCGCACAGGCCACGGCGGATTTTTGGAAATCTGAAATCTCAAATCCAAAATCGGAAATTTTTGGACGCGATCCAAAAGTCATCGTCGGCTACGACCGCAGATTTTTTTCGGACAAATTCGCGCAAACGACGGCGGAAGTTTTTGCCGGAAATGATTTTCAAGTCGTCCTCACGCCGGAGCCTACGCCTACGCCGTCCGTTTCTTTTGCCGTAAAAAACCTGAACGCCGTCGGCGGCGTGATGATTACCGCCAGCCACAATCCGCCGATCTTCAACGGCTTCAAACTCAAGTCGCATTACGGCGGCTCCAGCAATTCGGAAACATGCAAAGCCGTTGAAAATTTTCTCGACCGCAATCCAGTCAAATCCAAACCGTTGGCTGATGCGATCAAGGTCGGGCAGATAAAAATTTCTGACGTTCGCCCCGCGCATTACGCCGCGTTGAAGAAGCTCGTGGATTTCAAGCTCATCGCAAAATCAAAATTGCGATTTGCACACGACGCCTTGTTCGGCGTCGGCGCGGGTTGTTTTGAAACAATTCTTGCGGGAACGACTTGCAAAGTCACGACGTTGAACGGCGCACACGATGTTTTGTTCGGCGGCATCAATCCCGAACCGATTGAGAAAAACTACGCGCGCAGCCAAAAATTTCTCCGTGTGCATCCGCACGACATCTGCCTCGTGACCGACGGCGACGCCGACCGCGTCGGCGGCATGGACGGTCGCGGCAATTATTTGACGACGCACCAGATCATTTGTCTGTTGCTGCATCATTTCATCGTGAATCGCAAGGGCAGTGGACGCGTCGTGAAAGCGCTGACGACGACTTCGATGGTGGATAAAATGTGCGCGGCTTACAATTTGCCGCTCGTCGAAACCGGCGTCGGCTTCAAATATATTTGCGCCGAGATGCTCAAAGGCGGCGTGCTGCTTGGCGCGGAAGAAAGCGGCGGCATCGGTTTTCCCAACCACATTCCCGAACGCGACGGCATCGCCGCCGGACTGATGCTTTTGGAATTGCTCGCGACTGAAAAAATTTCCGTGAACAAAATTTTGGCGAAGTTGGAAAAACAATTCGGTCCGCATCGTTACGGACGGATTGACACGCATTTTCCATTGGAGAAACGCGGCGCGCTGATGGAATTCCTGCAAAAAAATCCGCCGGCAAAATTATTGCGTTCGCCGCTGGCGGACATGAAAACTTTCGACGGCGTGAAATTTGTCGCGGAAGATTCTTCGTGGCTGATGTTGCGCGGTTCGGGCACGGAACCGATTCTGCGGATTTACGCCGAGGCGAAGTCGGACGCCGACGTGCAAAAACTTTTGAAGCGTGGAGTGTCATTGACAAAGCGAGTGTGATTGAACGGACACACTTCACAGCTTTCAACTTGTTTTGATTGCGGCGTTTGTTATTCAAAGCACAGTGAGCAATAAATTTCGATTGGGCGTTCTCGGTTCCGGCAAAGGTTCAAACTTTGTCGCGATTGCCGATGCGTGCGCCGCAGGAAAAATTCCGGCGGAAGTTGCCGTCGTGTTGAGCGACGTCGAAAGCGCTGGAATTCTGTCGCACGCGCGCGAACGGAAAATTCCGGCTCAATTTATTCCACCGGGAAAATTTCGCACGAAGCTGGACGAAGAAGCGGAACTCCCATTTGTAAAAACTTTGCGCGAGGCGAAAGTGGATTTGATTGTTCTCGCGGGTTTCATGCGCGTGTTGAAAGGCGAATTTCTCCGCGCGTTTGAAAGTCGCATCGTCAACGTTCATCCGTCGCTGCTGCCGTCGTTTCCCGGACTCGAAGCGTGGAAACAGGCGCTTGACCATGGCGTGAAAGTGACCGGCTGCACGGTGCATTTTGTGGACGCGGGCGTTGACGCTGGCGCAATCATCGGCCAGCAAACGGTTCCGGTTTTGGACAACGATACGCCGGAAAGTTTGCATCAACGGATTCACGCGGCGGAACACGAGCTTTATCCCAAATGCATCGCGGCGATTTCACGCGGAGAAATTTCGGTCGTCGGTAGAAAAGTGATTTGGCGCAAACCGTGAAAACAAAGAAGAAGAAAGTGGCGTTTCCGCGCCGGACTTGGCAAATTAAGCCGGTCACGCGTGTGAAGGAATCGTCAAAAAAGTATTCGCGCCCGCGCGTCAAACAGGATTTGCGAAAGTCAGATGAGTAAGAAATTAAAATTCGGTTTGCCGAAGGGCAGTTTGCAGGACGCCACCATCGAAAAAATGGCCAAGGCGGGCTTCAATATTTCCATCAGCAGCCGCTCGTATATTCCGACTGTGGACGACGACGAGTTGGAAATTCGCCTGATTCGCGCGCAGGAAATCACCCGCTATGTCGAACATGGCTATCTGGATTGCGGCATCACGGGCCACGATTGGGTCATTGAAAACGGCTCGAAGGTTCACGAGGTCGGCGAATTTCTTTTCAGCAAAGCGACGCGCCGGCCCGCGCGCTGGGTTTTGTGCGTGCCGGAAAATTCGCCGGTCAAATCGGTGAAAGATTTGCAGGGCAAACGCATCGCGACCGAAGTCGTCAACCTCACAAAAAAGTATCTGAAAAAAAACGGCGTGAAAGCCGAAGTGGAATTTTCGTGGGGCGCGACGGAAGTGAAAGCGCATGAACTCGTGGACGCCATTGTCGAAGTCACGGAAACCGGCTCGTCGTTGCGCGCGAATAACCTTCGCATCGTGGACGAACTTTTGGTTTCCACGCCGCGTTTGATCGCGAACAATGATTCGTGGAAAGATTCATGGAAGCGCAAAAAAATCGAGACGCTGGCGATTGTTGCTCAAGGGCGCGCTGGAAGCCGAAGCGAAAGTTGGCTTGAAAATGAACATCGCGGAAAAAAATCTGGCGGCGCTGTTGAAAAGTCTGCCCGCGCTTGCGCAACCCGACGATTTCCAGTTTGAGTCTGAAAGGCTGGGTCGCTGTTGAGACGATCATTGACGAGCACATCGTCCGCGAAATGATCCCGCAAACTGAAAGCCGCCGGCGCGGAAGGCATCATCGAATATCCGCTGAACAAAGTGGTTTATTGAGATTCTTCACTTCTCAACAATTCGGGTTTTATTAGAACCCACAAAATATCAAGCGGGCAATGGTCGGTCCGTTTATTTTATGGCCAGGCCGTCATTAATCTGGGCGATGGCATTGTCCGCATGTTTGAGAGCCTTGCCGGAAAGTCCCGGACGAGCTTCTTGAAGCAGGCTTTTGGCAGCGCGCATTTGAGCGTCAGAAGTGCCTTGAGGTTCGTGGTTTCTTCCCTTACCGCTGACCTTCGCGCCGATTTCTCCGAGAGCCGCGTCAATTTGTTTCATCGCGCGGACGCGATGACCATCATAGTCGTGCTTTGCCTGTGCAAGCGTCGCATAGGCATCGTCCAGCAAAGTTATGGATGCGCCGGATTGGGCGCGCACAGGCGCGACAAGACCGAATGCCAAAAGAATGGTTGCAAGAACTGTCGAGCAGCGGAGTAAAAGATTGTTATTCATGCCTCAAAATTGTCAGCCGATTGCGATTTGTCAAGTGTCAGTAACTAGCCAAACCAACATCCCTTTCCAAACCAAGTCGAGAAATTTTAGCATCCGCCTTCATTTTATTTTTGCCGAATGCCTCCTGCGGTATTTATTATGCTGTCAGACCGTTGGCAACATTTACAAAATCAACAAACTAATTATGTGGGAACCACAAAATGATCTGGAGCGCGCCTTTCAGGACGCTCATCTGGGACTGCCGGAAACCGTCGCCTATTTCAAGGAATTGCGGGAAGCCATCCTGCTCTTCCTCACGCCGGAGGTGCCGGACGGCCAGGAAGTCAGGCAGTTCGGCAACGGCAGCACCATGACGTTCACCCTCTGGAAAATCAACGGTGAGGACATGATTCCCGTGTTCACATCGCCCGCCCGCGTGGAGGAGGCGCTTCAGGCCGCCGGCAAATGGAATGAGAAGAACGGCGTGTGCGAAATGATGGGACTCGAACTGTTGCACGTCATTTCAATGCAACCGACCCATTGCAAGGTGGCCGTCAATCCCGGCTGCGCCAGCGGTTCGCGCATCATGGACGAAAAAATGGTGAAGTCCGTCGTGGATGGCTCGGCGCTTTACCTGCCAACGCCCGGCGAAGTCGCCCTCAACGGGCTTGTCATATCATTGCCGGATCGTCAACCGGCGCGGCTGCGCGAGCCGTTGCACAAATTTCTTGGCGGCCTGCCGGAAGTCAAGGCCGCGTGGCTATTCCATGAAGAGGAACCGGCCAAACCGCATGAACGGGTCAATGTCCTCGGCCTGATGATTGTGGGCGGCGATGCGGAAGAGGTGAAACGCGAAGCAACCCTTGCCATCGCCGGTGTGTGCCAGCCGCAGGAAAGTTCACGCGTGTTTCTCATGGACCCAAAAGACCCCGGCCTGACAGAAGTCATGGCAGTCGTGCCGCCATTCCATGCCGCGCCGGATTTCCAGCCACCCGCCAAGCCCACCGACAAGTGATTTGGGCGGTGATATAGTTTCAACTTTTTGCTGTAGCGGCGCTCACAGACCGCCGCTACAAGCCAGAATCTTGTGGACATTCAGGGAAGTTATTGCTCTGATTGGACGTATGAAGGGTGCCGCGGAAATCATTAAGGGAAATAGCGGGTATGCAATCATCTCCTGCAACACGGTGGAAGAATTGTCCGACAAGGTATCGGCTGCGCTCAAAGATGGAACGATGTATCTTCATGGCAATCCATTCGTGTTCAAGGATCAAGTCTGCCAGGCCATCAAATTTTTGAGCCATGGCTAAAGCTGACGAGCAGGAGATAGAGAAACTTCAGAGGATTATCGAAGAGCACGGCGCTCTTCTCACAAGGGCATTGACCCGGATAGAAGACCTTGAAGCCCAAATTCAAGAAAATCAGAAGAGCATCGAAATTTCAAAAAGTTACCAAAACAAAAAGACGCACGGAAATACGCCTCACTTGTAAATAGGCGACCTGTAATTTAGTTTTTCAAGCTTCCGACCTCTTTACTTCTTCGGGTTTGGCGTGAAATTCGCGCCTTGAGCGTTTATTTTTGCGAATCTTTAAATTCTTTAGGAGAAATTGCCACACGCCAAATTCCATTTGTTTCTTTTTCCATTCTTGCCACAAAAAGTTTGAACGCTTCGTTTGTGGGAACATGCCAAAAAACGACATTCGCCGACAGTAACCTTTCATATCCCGTCGAACGCAAAATTAATTCAAAATATCCTTCTTTATTTGTCATGTTGTTAGACACAGGTATGCTTTGTAGAAACCTTTTAATTTCTGGTGCGTCTGTGGTTGGATGCAAGTGAAAGGCAAAAGCAAGACGACGGTGGAACGGGTGGCGGAACTGGCGATGAAGCTTGGCGGGAAGCATCTGGCCGATTATGGGTCGGCGCGTAGCCGGCATGATTTCACGCAGCGGCAGCTGATGGCGTGCCTGATTTTGCGGGCGTATTTGAAGACCACCTACCGGGGCGTGTTGGAGTTGCTGTCCGTCAGCCCGAACTTGCGGGCAGCGTTGGGCATGGCGGACAAGCTGCCGCATTACACGACGCTCCAGAAGTTCAGCGCCCGCAGCCAGGTGCTGGCGATCGCCGATGCGATGATCCGGACGATTGGGCGGGCGGCGGGCGCGTCGAAATTTGCCAAAACTTCGGCGGCGATGGATGCGACGGGTTTGGAGACGACCACGGCCAGCGCGCATTTTCAAAGCCGGGCGGGCCGGACGCGGCGCAAATGGGTGAAGGTGTCCACGATTGTGCTGTGCGGGAGTTTGCTGCCGCTGAGCCTGGTGTTGGGCTGGGGGCCGGGCAATGACAAGAGCCAGGCCAAGGAGTTGATGACCAAGGCCAGTAAAGCGACGCTGCCGGCGACGTTGTATGCCGATGCGGGTTACGATGCGGAATGGGTGCATGACCAGTGCCGGCTGGACTGGGGCGCGGAAAGCGTGATCAAACCGGCCAGACAACGGGCGGATGGAACCCGCGGTGGCTTTTGGCGGAGCCAGATGAGTAAAAAGTATCTGGCACGGAAAGGTTATGGTTCACGGTGGGCGGTGGAATCCTTTTTTAGCGGGCTCAAACGGACGATGGGTTCGACCCTGACCTCACGCAAACCGAGCCAGCTGCTGGCCGAAGCCGCCTTCAAAGTGCTGGCTTACACTCTCCGCCGTTAGGCGAACCCATGCAGTCACGGATGTTTTCAACAGAGCAACACAGGTATTGAAAAATTTGTTATTGGTGGGAATTCTACGGTATCATTAAAATATAAAGGCCACGGACTTTGCGCTGCCAAATACTCGAGATTTGTAACTTGCATTTTCCATCCGGGAATCCGCCCGCGACAACCTATGCGATCCAAGAAACGAGCACTCTTAAATATGTTCAGGCAGACGGAACACTGGCTGCGGCACCGGTGGTCTATCAAACAGCCTCCACTTGGGGAACTGTGATTGTGACCGGTTTGACTAACGGAGCCAATTACACGTTCCAAGTCGCGGCCACCAATGGCGCTGGCATCCAGACTGCGTTTGGTCCCAAGACAACTGCCAGCACGACCGCCCTGCCGTTCACGTCGGGTAATCTGGTGGTTTATCGGGTTGGTGATGGCGTCGCGAGCGAAGTCAGCAGCGGCAATCCGGTTTTCTTGGATGAATACACCACATCGGGAACATTGGTTCAGTCCGTAGCCATGCCCATCACTCAAACAGGGTCGCAGTATCCGCTGATTGCCAGCGGCACGGCCACCTCGGAAGGGCAGTTGAACCGATCGGCTGATGGCCGGTATCTCCTTGTTCCGGGCTATGGAACGAATACCGCTTGGGGCAGCAGCGCCATTTCAGGAACAACATCCGCCAGCGTTCCCCGCGTGATGGGGCGCGTGGATGGCTCTGGAAATATAGACACGTCCACGGCCTTGACCGATTGGGGCAGTGCCAGCAATCCACGCAGCATCGCCAGCACGGATGGGACGGTATTCTGGGGAGCGAGCGGTGCGAACGTGGTGTATGCGGCTTTGGGCAGCAGCACTTCCACGTCATTGACGAATAAAAATTCGCGCGGCATTGCCATTTATAACAATCAGCTTTACATATCGTCCCAATCCGGCAGCACCTTGGTTGCCACGGTTGGAACAGGCGTGCCCATGATCGCAGGTCAAGCTGTGGCCAACATTCCGGGCATCTCCGGCAGCTTTACTCCAAATGGTTTTGTTTTTGTGACCCTGAATGGTGACGCAGGCCCCGACACTCTTTATGTGACGGACGACACCGGGGGGCAATTGAAAAATGGTGCTATCTATAATAGCGGCACCGGCAATTGGATTTTGGCAGGCAACATCACAGCGACTGGAGTTCGCGAAATAACGGCAAGCGTCAGTGGCAGCACAGTTACGTTATACGCAACGACTGGTGGCAACTCTGCTGTGGGCGGCGGCAGCATCTACACGGTCACGGATATGGCTGGCTACAATGTTCCGCCATCAAGCACTTCGGTTGCAACCATTGCTACAGCGACCGGCAGTTCCGCCTTCCGCGGCATCGCTTTCACGCCAAAAGGCAGCCAGACTATCAGTCCGATTGCCGCGACCGCCACCAATACTTATGGCGATAGTTCCTATTCAGTTGCGACGACAGCGAGTTCCGGCTTAACAGTCACCTACTCCAGCGATAATACATCCGTGGCAACCGTGGATGCCAGCGGCACGGTGACAATTGTGGGTGCGGGCACGGCGGATATCTTGGTGAACCAAGCCGGCAACGACTTCTACAATGCCGCGTCGCAAGTGTCGCAAACGCTGACGGTGAATCCATTGCCAGTTGTTTTAACCGGTAGTCGGAACTATGACGGCACAGCAAGCGCATCGGCCTCGATTCTGACGATTGGAAACAATCTTGACGGCGCAAACCTCACCTTGTTGGGCACTGCGGTGCTGGCTGGCAATAATGCCGGATCGCAGACCATCGTTGATTTGAGCGGATTGACGCTAGGCGGTTCTGCGGCGGGCAACTACACCTTGACTGGCGCGCGCGGTTCCGTGACGATCACCAGCGCGCCGTTGAGCATTACAGCCAACCCAGTGAGCAAGACTTATGGCACCGCGCTGACTCTCGATCCAACCGCCTTCACCGTCGGACCCGGTCTGGTGAGTCCGGAAATCGTGACGGCGGTGACCATGACCGCCAGCGGCGGCACGGCAACGACGGATGCTGTGTCCGGTTCGCCCTATACCATCACGCCGAGCGCGGCGACTGGCACCAACGGGTTTCTGGCGGCCAATTACAACATCTCTTACATCACCAACTCGCTGACGGTTAACCCGCTGCCGGTGGTTTTGACCGGCACACGGCCTTATGACGGGACGGCTGCGGCGGCGTTTGGAATCTTGTCGGTGGCGAATAAAGCTGGCAGCGACGATGTGTATGTGGTCTCGGGCAGCGCCACCCTGGCCAGCGCGAGTGTTGGGACGAATATGATTACCTCGTTTGTATCACTGACGCTGGGCGGCACGACGGCGTCCAATTACACACTGGCCGGTGCCAGCGGCGCGGTGGCGATTACGAATCCGCATGAGCCGTTCTCAATCGCTACTCCGTATATTGACAACACGGGAACCAATCTCGTCTTGATTTGGAATTCCATTCCCGGCGTTACTTATCAAGTAAGAGGTTCCACCGACCTGAATATTTGGACGAACGTGGGCGATCCTATTAATGCGACAGCCACACAAACCACCAATACCGTGCCTATTTATAGCTTCCCGGCCCAATCGTTCTTCGACATTTTTGTTGATTAACTCGTTTGGCAGGATGGCTCAGCCTTGATCGTTAGGCACAATAAAGAGAAAAAATTTTCAAGCCGGTGAAGACGCGTTCATTATGGAGGCAGGCAAAATTTAGATTGCATTGCGGCGGATTTAGTTTATTCCATTCGCAATCCGATATGGGTTCAATCAAAAAACGCCGCAAGGCAAAGATCAACAAGCATAAACGGCGCAAGAAGCTGCGCTTGAATCGTCACAAGAAGCGCACCTGGCAGAAGTAATTCCGCCTTGCGATTCCATTCATCCGTTCGCGCGCAGTTGCGTTGGCAATTGGCGCGAACGGTTTTTATTTTTTACGCCGCGATTTGCCACGATGAAACATCAATTCGCAAAACATTACACGCGCGAAGAAGCCAACGAGCTGCTGCCGCAAATCCGGCTCTGGCTCGCGCGGCTCAATCAGCTTCGCAAGGATTTGCACCGTTGCGAACAGCGCTTGAGCGGCCTGACGGAGCAGGGGAAAGACACCGGCGGCGAGACGGTGAACAATTGGATTCGCGCGCTGGCGGACATGCAGGAAACGCTCGCCGAATTTCAGCGCCGCGAAATTTTCATCAAGGATTTGGAGCGCGGGCTGCTGGATTTCCCGGCCATTATCGGCGGCAAGGAAGTTTTTTTGTGCTGGGAATCGGACGAGGAAGCCGTGGAATTCTGGCACGATCTCGAAACTGGATTTGGCGGACGAGAACGGCTTTGATTATTTTACAATTTGCACACGGCCTGTATGTTGCGGATTCGCGCGAAACATTGGCCAGGAACTTTTCGCCAGCGACGGCAGATTGTTGGATGAGTTGATGGCGCATAGATACGCGGCATTGACAACGTAAATTGTCCCGCCGTCGCCGATGACCGGTGAAGCGACCATGTTTGCATGGTCCCAGTGGTTATCCGTGTTAAGCCGCCATTGCTGCTGGCCGTCCCGTCCAATCGCCATCAAATCCCGCCACGGCGCGGAAAAATAAATCGCGCCGCCCGCAGCCACAGCGGGACTCGCTTCAATAAAATCCGGGAAGTTCAATTCCCATCGTTTTTTTCCATCGCTGCTGATGGAAACATTTTGATCATTGACGGAAAGATAAATGTTTCCATTTTCATCCAGCACAGGCGAGGAGCCAGTTATGCCGCCAGTATGCAAACGCCATTTTTCCGAACCGTCGGAATTCAACGCGTAAAAATTTCCGTCCGTCGAGCTGAAATAAACCGTTCCGTCCGCGCCAATGGCGGGCGACGAAATAATTTCTCTGCGTGTGGCAAAAGTCCATCGAACAGAGCCATCCGGTTTGAGCGCATAAAATTTTTTGTCGTGGGAACCGAAATAAATTGTGCCGTCCGTGCCAATCGCTGGTGATGAAACTACGATGTTGCTTGTGGCAAATTTCCATTTCAACGAACCGTCGGGATTGAGCGCGTAGAAATTTTTATCCCAAGAACCGAAATAAATCGTTCCGTCCGCGCCAATCGCCGGCGACGAATCCACCCACGCGCCGGTGGCAAAAGTCCATTTCAATTTTCCATCCGGCGTCACGGCGTAAAATTTCCGGTCGCGCGAGCCGAAATAAATCGTCCCGTCATTCGCAATCGCCGGAGACGACTTGATTTCGCGTCCGGCCTGAAAAATCCATTTTATTTCACCTTGCGGTGTTGCGGCGAGCAGTTTGCCGAAAAACGTGCCGAAATAAATTGTGCCGTCCGGCGCGATGGCTGGCGAAGAATCGGCAATGTAATTGGGCAAAGGCAACGACCATAAATTCGTCACGCCGGATTGTGCGGAACAAATGAATGGAACGCACAAACAGAAAACAAAAACAGCAACTCGGATTTTTTTTGGCAATTTCATTTCCGCGTCAGTTAATCTGCAAAATAGCGAAACGGCAAATTCAATCCGCACCGCGCTTGCCACTGCCGCCTTTGCAAACTATCTTGCGCGTCCCTATGGAAAAAGTTGTCATCATTGGTTCGGGTTGCGCGGGTTGGACGGCGGCGCTTTACACGGCGCGCGCGAACTTGCAGCCGCTCGTGCTTCACCGGCATCCAACCCGGCGGCCTGCTCACCACCACGAGCATCGTGGAAAATTTCCCCGGTTTTCCCGAAGGCGTGGACGGCTATGAATTGATGACGCGGATGCAGAAACAGGCCGAACGGTTTGGCGCGAAGCGCCAGCTTCGGCGTCGGTGGAAGCCGTGGACTTTTCAAAAAATCCTTTTGCGCTCACAGTGGATGGCGAAAAAGTTGAAGCGGAAACTGTCATCATCGCCACCGGCGCGAGCCACAAACATCTCGGCGTTCCGGGCGAAGATTTGCTGGAGACCAAAGGCGTGACTTATTGCGCGACGTGCGACGGCGCGCTGCCCGTTTTTCGCAACCAGCCGCTCGTCGTCGTCGGCGGCGGCGATTCCGCGTGCGAAGAAGCTCTTTATTTGACGCGATTTGGTTCGGAAATTTTTCTCGTTCACCGCCGCGATTCAGTTTGCGCGCGTCCAAAATCATGGCCGAACGCGTTCACGCGCACAAAACCATCAAGCCGGTTTGGGATTCCGCCGTGACGGAAATTCTCGACGTGAAGCAGGACAAGGTCACCGGCGTGAAATTGAAAAATCTCAAGACCGGCGCGGAAACAGTTTTGCCATGTGCGCGGGAGTTTTCATTGCCATCGGGCACGGACCGAACACGGAAATTTTCAAAGGCCAAATTGAGATGGATGCGAACGGTTTCATCATTCCCCAAGAAGGCACGATGACCAATGTTCCCGGCGTGTTTGTCGCGGGCGATTGCGCGGATCACGTTTATCGGCAGGCCGATAACTGCGGCGGGCGCGGGCTGCGCGGCGGCGATTGACGCGGAAAGATTTCTCTCGGCACGGAATGAGTGATTCAGTTGACGGTTCAATTCTTCATTGACGCTTCGCCGTGCGCTGATAAAATTTTATTTCGGTTTCGGGAAAACAATTTAATTTAAGAACGAAAAAATTATGGCAGTCAAAGTTGCAATCAACGGATTCGGTCGGATCGGTCGCCTTGTCTTTCGCGCGATCGCGGAACAAGGCTTGCTCGGCAAAGATGTCGAAGTCGTGGCGGTCGGCGACATCGTGCCCGCCGACAATCTCGCCTACCTGCTCAAATACGATTCCACGCAGGGCCGCTTCGCTGGCACGGTCAGCTCGAAGAAATCCGCCGCCGACAAAACCGAGGACGATGTGCTTGTCGTCAATGGCAAAGAAATCCACGTCGTCAGCGCGAAGACGCCGGCGGAATTGCCGTGGAAAAAATTCGGCGTGGACGTCGTCATCGAATCCACCGGACTTTTCACCGACGCCGACAAGGCGAATCCGAAATCCTGCTACGGCCACATCACGGCGGGCGCGAAGAAAGTCATCATTTCCGCTCCCGGCAAAAAACGAAGACATCACCGTCGTCATCGGCGTGAACCACGAGAAGTATGACGCGGCCAAGCACCACGTCATTTCCAACGCGAGCTGCACGACGAACTGCCTCGCGCCGCTCGTCCACGTTTTGCTCAAGGAAGGTTTCGGCATCGAAGAAGGTTTGATGACGACGATCCACAGCTATACCGCGACGCAAAAAACCGTGGATGGCCCGAGCAAAAAAGATTGGAAAGGCGGACGCAGCGCGGCGATCAATTTGATTCCGTCCACGACCGGCGCGGCCAAAGCGGTCGGCCTTGTTTGCCCGGAAGTGAAAGGCAAGTTGACCGGCATGTCCATCCGCGTGCCGACGCCGACGGTTTCCGTCGTTGACCTGACCGTCCGCACGGTGAAGGACACGAGCTACGCGGAAATTTCCGCCGCGATGAAAAAGGCCAGCGAGACCTATCTCAAGGGCATTTTGGAATGGACGGACGACGAAGTGGTCAGCAGCGATTTCATCCACAGCAAATCGTCGTCCATTTTTGATTCCGGCTCCGGCATCGAACTGAACAAGCGCTTCTTCAAGCTCGTAAGCTGGTATGACAACGAATGGGGTTACAGTTGCCGCGTGGCCGACCTGCTGAAATTCATGATCGGCAATGGGCTGTAAGCGGAATTAAAATTCAAAACGGCGGACTGGAAACAGTTCGCCGTTTTTTTGTTTTCGGGAAACAATTTAATTTTTGCAGCAAATCTGTGGACTTCATTCTTGAATCTCAAGACGGTAAATGAACCATTCAGGCTCAATCGCAACGACGTAAAGACCGCTAGCAATCGAATTATTCTCTTGAGGAAGTTTCGCGCTGTCTAAAGAGGCAACTACAGTCTGCGTCCATCCGGGATGAGAAACCGCCTTGTGATCTTTAGGAAAATAGCGCACGCCCATATAAGAATCCGAACAAATTGTGCAACCATCTCCCCAAAGCGCGAACTCCATCGAGCCATCTTCTCTGACAATCACAAATTTCGCTCCAATCTTGCTAATGAGGTCCCGGTATTCTGGGACAAATCGTCCATGAATGCCGTCAATATCAACCTTGCCGTCGCTGCCGATATATGTAGCCGATGGATCTTTCTGTAGAAGCGTAACAAATTGAATGTAGTCAGCCTTATGGCTCTCAAATTGTTGGTGCACGCGGCTTTCAGGCGGAAGATAATAATTCGGCTTCAACCACAACCACAATCCAACGGCGGCTAATAAAACGATGCTAATAGCCGAAAGGCAGGCGTAGAGCAAAATTTTGAGTGTCTTTTTCAATTCATTTCACCGTCTGCGGCGTTTCCTGGATCACTTTTTTCTTCTCCAACTTTTCCAGCTTCGGCGCGAGCAGCAAACTGCGGTCGCGCATCATCTCCACCATTTCAAGTTTTGTGCCAAAAGGCAGCGCGGCCAGTTGTTTGCGCGTCCGGCTTTTTGCATCAAGAATTTGTTCCATCAAGTCGCTCATTCGTTGAGGTATTTATCGTTGAACTGTTGCCATTTGGCAAGCAGCCCATGCCGTTCCAAAATTTGTCGCAGCTTCTTTTCGTCCAGGATTCCGCTTTCCACGAATTGCGCGATGCGGATTTTATCCTTTGGCCGTCCGACTTTCAGCGCAATGGCCACGAGATGTTCCGCCGTCATCACGCGAACCGGAATTTCGTCAACGTCAGCTTGAACGGCCTGCGCCAATGCTTCTTCATCCAGCGCGTCGCCGGGCGGCAAAAATTGCACGAGCCAGCCTTCGATCAAAATACATTCTTTTTCAGGCCGGTAGCCGCAACTTTGAAGATAACGGTAAATCGGTTCCAGCGAAATCAGGGAACTTCCGGGAAGATTTTCCAGCGCCACAAAAACATCAATGTCGAACGTCGAAGTCGGCTCCAAATAAAACGTCGCAGCTATCGCCCCGCCAATTGCATAACGGCTGATGACGCCGTCAGCCTGCATTTGATTGATGACTTGCAGCGTGGCTTTCATGTCCGCGAAAATCACTTCGTCGTCTGCGGCGTTTCCTGGATCACTTTTTTCTTCTCCAACTTTTCCAGCTTCGGCGCGATGACGACCTGGCAATACGGCGCGTTGGAATTGTTGTCGAAGTATTCCTGATGATAATCCTCAGCCTTGTAAAATTTCTTGAGCGGCACGATTTCCGTCACGATCGGATGCTTGAAATTTTCCTGCGCCGCGAGCTTCGATTTTTCCGCGAGCAATTCCTGCTTCTTGTCGCGATACAAAATGATGGAGCGATACGATGTGCCTTCGTCCGCGCCCTGACGGTTCAACGTCGTCGGGTCGTGCGCCTGCCAGAAAACTTCCAGCAGCTTGTCGTAGGAAATCTTCGCGGGATCAAATTCAATCTCCGTCACCTCGGCATGGCCGGTCGTCTCGGTGCAGACTTCCTGATAAGTCGGATTTTCCGTGGTGCCGCCGGCAAATCCGCTCGTGACGGAAATGACTCCCGGCAATCGTTCAAAAACGGCTTCCATGCACCAGAAGCAGCCGCCGCCGAAATCGGCGATTTCAGTTTTGTTTGTCGTGTTCATAGAATGGTTTGACTGTGCGAGTGCGGAAAAATTCAGCGCTCCGATTAAGATTGTAAAAATAATGAGCCGCAAAAGAACACAAAGATCGCAGAGGAAAAACCTGTTTTGTGCTCTTTGCGTTTTTTCGGGGCCATTTTTTATTTTCATATTATTCTTCCGGCTTGTCCAAATGTTCGCCCGGCGGCAGGTCGGCGTATTTCTCAAAATGCTCCGGACGCAGCGGCTCGGAGATCGCATTCTCGCCGCTGAACCATTTGCCGAGATCAACCAGCTTGCAGCGCTCCGAACAAAACGGCCCAAATTTTCCAGCGAGCCAGTCGCCGGATTTTTTGCAGGTTGGACATTTGATTTTGCGCATCGCTCATTTGGCAATGAGAGTGTGATTTGCGTTCAAAAGCGAAATGTAATCTTCGAGAATGTTTTCGGTTTCATCGAGCATCGGGTCGGACGGCAATGTTTTTATTTCGTTTTTTTGAACCGGTTTCATGGCGTTGGTGTTTGTTCCAAAATAATTCGTGAAATTGGAATCCAGCGTATAAGTGACTTCATTTGTCGTCGTCAAAGGCTCCGGCGCGGGCAGTCCGGGTTTGCCGGCGTTCTCGACGGTGATGTCATAGATTTTTTCGTCAGGAACTTTTCGGGCGTCGCGTTCCTTGTCGCGCGCTTTTTGGTGGGCTTCATTTTCCTCGCGTTGTTTTAATTCTTCATTTTCATTGAGAACGGCGGTTTTGTCCGCTTGCAATTTTTTGAACTGCTCAATGTCCTGCCGGATGTAAATGAAATCCTGATTGGTGGCGATGCGTTCGTTTGATTCCTGGCGCAAAGTGGCAACGTAAGGTTCGATAAGATTCAGCTTGTCGTAATCGGCGCTGGAAATCGTGTCCCACGGCAGCGGATTTTCGAGCGATGTTTCGCCGATTTCAGTCGAGTAATTCAGAATGTCCGGCAAAACAATGTTGGGCGTCACGCCTTTCAACTGCGTGGAAGCGCCGCTGACACGGTAAAATTTTCGGATGGTGATTTTGACAGTGCCCGGATCGTTGGTCGGGGATTCATTTTCCTGCATGACGAACGGGCGTAAAGGATTCAAACTTTGCACGGTGCCCTTGCCATGCGTGGAACTGTCGCCGACGACGATTGCGCGTCCATAATCCTGCAATGCGGCGGCGGCGATTTCCGCAGCGGACGCGCTGAAGCGGTTAACGAGGACAACAAGCGGCCCGTTGTAAAGCACGGACGGATCGTCATCATCGTCCTCAGCCACATGGCCATCGGGCGCGCGGACGAGCACGACGGGACCCTCTTTGATGAACAGGCCGACGAATTTGATGGCTTCCTCGAGCGAGCCGCCGCCGTTGTTTCGCAAATCAATGACGATGCCGGCGACATTTTCCTTTTCAAGTTTTTTGATGAGTTTGGCAACGTCAACGGAAGTGAATTTTGACGTAGAATGTCCTTCGTTGCCGGGCAAAGGAACAGACGCATAAAACGAGGGCAGGTCAATGACGCCAATGCGATTGGTGCCGCCATGACGGTCAGGCAATTCAAGCAGTTTGGCCTTGGCTTCCGAGTCTTCGATTTTGATCTCATCGCGAATCAAACTCACGACATGATGCGCACCGGGATTGTCGGCAGAACTGATTGTCAGCCGAACTTCCGTGCCTTTTGGGCCGCGAATGAGCTGGACGGCTTTTGGCAATTCCATGTCCACCACATCCACCGGCGGTTTGCCGCCCTGGGCGACGGCGAGGATGCGGTCATTTTCCTTGAGTAGTTTGCTCTTGGCCGCCGGGCCACCGGGGATGAGCGTGCTGATGGTGCAATAGCCGTCGTCCTCTGTCAGTGACGCGCCGATGCCGAAGAGCGACAGGCTCATTTCAATGGAAAAATCCTGCGCATGCGCGGTATTGAAATAATCCGAATGCGGATCATACGCGTGCGTGAGTGCTTCGAGATAAGTTTGCAGGACATCAGTGTGATCCCATTCATCGAACATGTGCAATCCGCGGTCGTAGCGGCGTTTCAGTCTGTCCGTGATTTCGTTGATATTTGTTTTTGATAAAGTGATCACGGCATCATTGGTTGGTGAAAATTCCGCATTGAGCTTTTCTTGCAGATATTCCCAAAGCAGCCGTTGCCGCCAGAGTTGCTTCGCCTCGGCGAGATTTTTTGGATACGGCGCGTCACGACGATCCAGAACAATTTGTTCGTCACCATCAAATTTGAATTTATCGCGCGTCAATAAATCGTTCACATAGGCGACGCGCTGTTGCAACCGCTCTTGAAAACGCTGAAAGATTTCATAGGCCGGCGCAAGATCGGCTCTCTGGGAATCATTAATGGTGAGCGTGTCAAGATTGGTCCGATAATGCGCGAATTCGGCGATGTCCGATTGCAGAAAATGAAGATGCTGAGGATCAAGTGCCTCCATGTAACCGTCGAAGAATTTTTTCGACATTTCCCCGTCGAGCGGTTGCTGCGAATAATGATATTCCTCCATCAAACGCGCCGTGACATAGGCGATGCGCCCGTCATTCGGGCCGGGCGTCAGGTGCGCGGACGCGTTTGCGACTGCATCGTCGCCAAACGCATTGAAGCGCAGCAGAATTGACAGTGCGGCGAGCGTGAAAATTTTTCGGTTAAAATTTTGAAACATGATTTTGTATTGGCGCAGTATGATTTGCACAGATTCGACCCAAAGTAACAGAATCCGTTCAGTAATGAAAACATTTTGCGCGCGCCACGATTAAACAGGCAGGACCGGCCCAATTATTTTCATTGAGAAAAATGGCGGGGCTGTCAGAATCCGGCGAAACCACAACCGAATAATTCTATGGCAAGCATCAGCGCAACCAACCAACCAGCTTCATCCCAATCCAACAACGGCCAGAATTATCGCGGCCCGTTTTCCATCATGACCGTCCTCTTTTTCATGTGGGGATTTATCACGGTCATGAACGATATTCTCATTCCACGGCTTCAGGATGCTTTCGTTTTGACCAACTATCAAATCATGTTCGTTCAAGGTTATTTTTTTGGTGCTTATTTCGTCGGTTCGCTCATCTATTTTATTATTTCGGCTTGGGCAGGTGATCCTATTGCCAAAATCGGCTACAAAAATGGCGTCGTTATCGGTCTCCTGCTAGCCGCTCTTGGCAGTTCTCTGTTTTGGCCGGCGGCAACTCTTGCTCCGCGTTTTTCAATCGTCACACCGGATAATTTCAAAAACTTTCCTTCTCTTGCCCAAAAACTGACTCAACAAAGCGATCCGGTTTCCACTTTCATTTACAATAATTTGTCTGTGGCCACGCAACAGGCGCTCAAACAAAATCCGCCCTCCGCCGATTCGCAAACAGATCTCGCTCAAGATTTGAATAAAATCATCAATGGCCCGCTTATTTACGATGATCAGCGTTTTTCGGCAATTAATTTACAATCAACCACCAAACCATTGCTCTCACAAAACCCTCAAGGCCAGGCTCTCGCTGCGCTAAATCGAGAGCTCCTGACAGAAGCGTATCCCGATAATATCGGAAAAAACTTGCTTCCTTTTTGGCTTTGCCTTGCTGCGCTTTTTATCGTTGCACTGGGACTTGCCATGCTCCAAATCGCCGCCAATCCGTATGTGACCATTCTTGGCCCGGAAAGAACAGCCTCTTCCCGCCTGAATCTTGCTCAAGCTTTTAATTCAGTCGGAACCACCATTGGTCCCCTCATCGGTGGTTATCTGATCTTTCAATATTTTGCTAAAGCAGGCCTGCAAGGCGCGGATTCGGTTAAGGTTCCGTACCTGATGTTCTGTTCAGCCTTTCTGTTATTGGCGATAATCTTCTTCTTTCTTCATTTACCTCATGTTGGTGAAGGAAAAATTGAACCCGGCGCGGGGGCCTTGAAATATCCACACGTTGTCTTGGGGGTTCTAGCCATCTTTATGTATGTCGGTGGTGAAGTTTCCATCGGCAGTTCCATTATCAAATTCCTTGGCGAACATAACATTGCCAACATGACCGCGATTGAAGCCAGCAAGTATGTCTCTCTTTTTTGGGGAGGAATGCTTATTGGCCGTTTTACTGGCGCCATTGAATTGAGTGAAATGCCAAAAGCCAAAAAACAAGTTATGCTCATCATCGTGCCATTGCTCGCCTATCTGTTTCTTTGGGCAGCCATCAGCGCCCCACTGGATGCACTTCATGGCGGAGCAAGCTTTAGTAACATACTCGGACAGTGGAAAGACAAATTCACCGGCAACTGGGATATGTTCAAAATTTATTTTATTTTCCTGGTGCTTTGCTGGGTGATGTTTCAATTCGGCAAAGCTCTTGCCGGAAGAACGCTCGTTATTTTTTGCTCAACCATTGTTGCCCTGCTTGCTATTGCGATTTTTGCAGGCGGCAAAACAGCAATGTGGTGTGTTATAGCCGTCGGCCTTTTCACTTCCATCGGCTGGCCAAACATTTTCTCTTTGGCGCTTGATGGCATGGGTACGTATAAAAGCCAGGTTTCGTCATTACTCGTGATGGCAGTTGTCGGCGGCGCGGTTTTGCCGCTGCTTATGGGCAAACTCGCTGACATTTGGAATCGCCAGGATTCATTCATCATCCCGTTGATTGCCTATGCCTATGTTGGCTTTTACGGTTTGATTGGCCACAAAATCGGACGCAAAAATGAAATGCTTTAACCCTTTACGACCACCTTCTAAAACCCTTATTTCTCAACGGATGCGAAATTAAAATGATTGAAGAACGTGAGTCGGCCTTGTGGCGGCAAGCGTCTTTTGTGTCGCCATGAAATTCATTCACGAGGATTTTTTGTTGCAAACGCAGACTGCGCGGCGGCTTTACCATCAATTTGCCGAAGACGAACCGATCCTTGATTATCATTGTCATCTTTCGCCGCGAGACATCGCGGAAAACCGCCGGTTCAAAAATCTGGCCGAAATCTGGCTCGAAGGCGATCATTACAAATGGCGCGCGATGCGTTCCAACGGCGTGGCCGAACGCTTTTGCACGGGCGACGCAGAACCATTTGCGAAATTTCAGGCTTGGGCGGCGACCGTGCCACAGACACTCCGCAATCCACTTTATCACTGGACGCATCTGGAATTGAAGCGCTACTTCGGCATTGATGAATTGCTGAATGAAGCCAGCGCGGCGCGGATTTGGAAGATCGCCAACGAAAAGCTCGCTACTGACGAACTGACGACTCAAGGCATTCTGAAAAAATTTCAAGTCAATGTCGTTTGCACTACGGATGATCCAGCGGACGATTTGAAATATCATCAGGCGATTGCAACTTCTGGTTTGGCGACGCGTGTGTTTCCAACATTTCGTCCCGACAAGGCATTGGTTGTCCATCAGCCGGAGCAATTCAATCAATGGGTCAATCGGTTGGCCGGGAGCGCCGACGTGGAAATTGATTCGTTCGCAACATTTTTGAAAACGTTGCGCGCTCGCCACGATTTTTTTCATGCGCAAGGCTGCCGGATTTCGGATCACGGCTTGGAACATTGCTTCGCTGATTTTTGTTCGGAAAAAATCGCGGCGGAAATTTTTTCAAAAGCACGCGCCGAAAAAACTGTTGCGCCGGAAGAGCACTCGCAATTCGCCGCTATCATGATGCTGTTCTTTGGCCGCCTCGACGCTGAAAAAGGCTGGACCAAACAACTTCATCTCGGTGCGATGCGCAGCAACAACACGCGATTGCTGAAGCAACTCGGCCCGGACACGGGCTTTGACTCCATCGGCGATTTTCCACAGGCCGCCGCGCTGGCAAAATATCTTGACCGACTCGATCAGGAAAATTCGTTGCCAAAAACAATTATTTACAATCTCAATCCGGTGGACAATTACGTTTTCGCGGCCATGCTCGGCAATTTTCAAGACGGCAGCGTTCCGGGGAAAATCCAGCTCGGCTCCGGCTGGTGGTTTCTCGATCAAAAGGAGGGAATCGAATGGCAACTCAACGCGCTCTCGAATCTCGGTTTGCTTTCGCGCTTCGTCGGCATGATTACCGACTCGCGCTCATTCATGTCCTATCCACGGCATGAATATTTCCGGCGCGTGCTTTGCAACTTAATCGGACGCGACGTGGAGAACGGCAAAATTCCCGGTGACGATTCACTGCTCGGCCCGATGATCCGAAACATTTGCTATGAGAACGCGCGTCGCTATCTGGCTTTGCCGGTGGATGGAAAAAATAAATCACTCGCCGCGAAATCCGGTGGCAAGTCCGTTTTGCGTCGAGCCAAATGAGGACAAAGAAGGGCGGACGCGCTGATTTTATTCAGTCTGCGTCCGCCGTTTTTTGTTGTTTAGGGTCTATCCGTGTAAATTATGATTTCGATTTAAGCCATTGCCATGCTTCGTTGAGCGAATTTTTTGTGTCATCATAAGAATTTTTGAAGGCAGTCTTTGCATCGTTCCAGTCCGCTGCGGTCGCCTTTTTCACATCATCAAGTTTTTTGTTCAAAACTGCGCGCTTCTCCCGCAAGTTTTGCAATTTGGCTTGGGCATCGGCTTTGGTCGAACCAGTCGTATTCGCTGCCTTATCCGAAAAGTTTTTGATTTTCTGATCCAGCGCGTTCAAATCCGTTTGGGCGCTGGCGACAAATTCATTTTTCTTGTCGTAAGAGTAATCCGACGCCGATTGCATCGAACTTTTCACGCTCGCCCACGCTTGGGTCGTGCTCGTCTTGACAGCGACATAAGCTTGCGTGGTCGTCTGCTTCACGTCCTGCCAGGCGTTGGTGATGTCGGATTTAACCGTTTGCCATTGTTGCTTGACGGACGGCGATGGCGCATTGGTGCTGTCCGCCGTTGCGCCGGATTGAGTTGATTGAGCTGCTGGCTGGCAATTCGCCGTGAGCGCGGCGATGGATAAAGCCGCCAACAGCAAAGATTTTTTCCTCATAATCTGCCTTTCGATGAAATATTTATCAAACGGCTGATATGTGTCCAGCACAAGCATGAGATTCATTCTGTGATTGTTTAACTTTACCGACAAAATAACTTTGCAAAGTCCGTGCCAATAAATAATTTCTGTCGCTATCAACATTTTTACGATTTTGCGAACACTGCTGAACGGACGTGAATGCAAAATGCGCGGCCGGATTTATTTCTGCGTGCAAATCGCAATTTGAAGAGCGGGCTTGCTTCGCCGGTCGAATCAGGCACATTTCGCGTTCAAACCGCGACTCACTTTGGCGCGCGCCGCAAATGAAAACGCTGCACAAATATCTGACCGGCCAGGTGCTCGCTTCGCTGCTGCTCACCGTGACGGTGTTTACCTTTGTGCTGCTGGTCGGCGACGCGCTCAAGGAAATTCTTCCGCTGCTCATCAACGGCCACGCGCGTTTCGGCACAATCCTTGAAGTTATCGGCCTGTTGATTCCGTTCATCTGGGTCTTCGCGCTGCCGATGGGTTTGCTCACCGCGACGCTGCTCGTCTTTGGCCGTTTCAGCGCGGATCAAGAACTGACCGCCGCGCGCGCCAGCGGCATCAGTCTGATTTCGCTCATCACGCCGGTTTTGCTCTTGAGTCTTCTTTGCTGCGGCGTTTGCGCGTGGATCAACTTGGAAATCGGCCCGCAAAGCCGCGTCGCCTGCAAAAATCTGATTTTACAGTTGCGCGCGGGTTTGGTGAACGCCCAGTTGCCGGAAGGCCAGTTCATCCGCGATTTTCCCGGCTACATTTTTTACACGGGAAAAAATCACGATGGCAAATTAAAGGACGTGATTGTTTTCAAACTGGAAGACGGAACGAACGTGACGACGACCGTGCGCGCGCCGAGCGGTCAGGTCGAAACCGACACGACGAACAAACAACTCGTGCTGATTTGTTCGACGCGCGCAGCGTGACGTTGAACGGAGCGCGCTCGACCATCGGTTCGTCGCCCGAACTGATCATGAACTTTCGATTTGAACGCGTCAACCAACCAAACTTACATCCCGAAAATCAGCGACATGACGTTCTGGCAGTTGCGCGATGAATTGCGCGATTTGAATCAAAAATTGAGCCTGCCGCCGGACGCCGCCACGAATTCGGATCAATTGCGCGCGCAACTCCGCGAAATAAAAAAACAGCGGAGCGATTTGACCGAGCCGGTGCGCGTGGAAATGAACCGGCAGATCGCCTTTTCGTTCGCGTGCTTCGGCTTCACGCTCGTCGGCATTCCGCTCGGCATCCGCGTGCATCGGCGCGAGACGAACATCGGCTTCGCCATCGCGCTGGGCCTGGCCGCGATTTATTTTAGCTTCTTGATTCTCGGCCAATCGCTGTCATCGCACACCGAACTCGCGCCGCATCTGATTGTCTGGCTGCCGAATTTTATTTTTCAAGCCGTCGGCGCGGTGCTGCTCTGGCGCGCGAACAAGGGAATTTGATTTGTAATTTGTTGAACGGTTGAATTGTTAATCGCCAGCGCAACAATTCAACGCTTCAACGAATCACGTCTATAAACTTTTCCAATCGCCGCCTGATCCACCGGCTTGACGATCAATTCATCAATGTTCACATGCGACGGGCGGCTGGCGACCCAGACTAAAATTTCCGCGATGTCTTCGGCGGTCAGCGGATTCATGCCTTCATAAACTTTTTTCGCGCCAGCCGCGTCGCCTTTCAAACGCACGAGCGAAAATTCCGTTTCCGCCAGGCCGGGATCCACCGTGCCGACGCGGATGCCCGCGCCGAGCAGTTCCAATCGCAGCGCGCGGGTGATTTGCAATTCGCCCGCCTTGGCCGCGCAATAAACCGCGCCGCCTTCGTAAGCCGCGTGACCGGCGACCGAGCCGATGTTGATGATGCTCGCGCCTGCTTCGCGCGGGATGAGCGGCAGCGCCGCGCGCGTCACGCGCAAAATGCCGAGCACATTCGATTGGATCATCGCCTCCCAATCCGCGTCCTTGCCTTCAGCAATCGTGTCGAGTCCGTGCGCGCCGCCGGCATTGTTGATGAGAACATGGAGATTTTGTCCGCCAATTTTTTTGCGCGCCCAGGAAATAAATTTTTCTACGCTCGCAGTTTTTGAAACGTCCAATTCGTGAAAATGCGCTTCCGACGCGCCGGACTTTTTTGATTCAGCGGCGACTTTTTTCAAACGGTCAACGCGCCGCGCGCCAAGCAGAAGTTTCGCGCCCGCCGCGCTAAACGCAATTGCCGCCGCCGCGCCGAATCCGCTGGATGCGCCGGTGATGAGAATCCATTTGTTTTTCAATGGCGATTTCATGTGCAAAGATTGAATGATTTTTTCTTCCGAAATTTTTGAAGGCTGGTGGAGCCGACAGGATTCGAACCTGCGACCTTCTCATTGCGAACGAGACGCTCTACCAACTGAGCTACGACCCCAGCCACGCAACCGCAAAAAGTTTTACTCAAAAAAGCGTCGCGCGCAACAGGTTTGTGCGCAATTGCGATTGGCAATCCGCATTGCGCCTGATATTTTCCCGCGGATGTCCGACGCGGCTGCGCCAGCCCAAACGCCTTCGAAGGCAAAAGTTTTTTTCCGCCGGTTGATCACCACGGTGATTCTCTGGACGGTGATTGTTGCTCGCTTTATTTTCCAGCCACCTATGGATTTCAAACGGCGTATGCCTTCTCATTTTGATTTTTCTCGCCGTGGCCGGACTCGCGGAATTTTACGGGCTGGTCGAAAAACGCGGTCTTGTCTGCTTCAAATGGTGCGGACTTTTCGGCGGTGTGCTGCTGATGGTCGGAACCTTTTTACATTTGACCGGCCATCTCGGAATCAACAATTCGCCCGCGCGCGCAAACGATTTTGAAACCGGCTTTCTCATTTTGTTCGTCCTCGGCCTGTGCGTGCGGCAATTGATTTCGCGCAGCAACACGTTCGGCATTCTCGCAATTTCCACGACGCTTTTCGGCCTGATGTATGTGCCGTGGCTGCTGAATTTCATCCAGAAAATCATTTTTTTTCCGGGCGTGCGACGGCAAATTTTATGTGCTTTATTTCATTCTCGTCACAAAATTCAGTGATATGGGCGCGTATGTGGTCGGCTCGCTCATCGGGAGGCACAAAATGATTCCGCGCATCAGCCCCGGCAAAACTTGGGAAGGTTTCGGCGGGGCAATTTTCGTTTCAACGGTGCGAGCCTGGTTTTCGTGCATTTTCTTGGCGACAAAATGTTCGGCATGAATTGGATTCACGCCGTCATTCTCGGAATTGTTTTGAGTTCCACCGCCGTCGTCGGCGATTTGATTGAATCGCTTTTCAAGCGCGAGGCTGGCGTGAAGGATTCCGGGCAATTTTTTCCCCGGCATCGGCGGCATTTTGGATTTGCTCGACAGCCTTTTGTTCAACGCGCCGATCATGTATCTGTATTTGCGCCATATTTTGACGCATCCATGAAATGAAGGTTTACGACATCAAAAAAGATAAAGAAGGGCGTGTTATTGCGTTTGAAATCAATAATACATTCTTTGGCAGAATGAGACTTTGTAAATTGGTTCGTTCAATTCCAGAAGCACAAATTATCAAAGCACCAAAGCATCGTTCTTTTCGTTTGAAAGGAGAAGACGAATTCTGTGAATTTGAAATTCGTGGGCAGAAATTCGTGGCATGGGAACCGTTTGGTGACAATAGTCGTTACTGGATTGGCCCCAAACCTCCACTTTGGTGCGAACAGGTTGAGATTGTCAGAAGTGCATTTGTGAATCATAAATTATTTCGATTTTTTTGACCTGAAATGAAAAACGTCGTCCTTCTCGGCAGCACTGGCTCCATCGGCACCAGCACCGTCAAAGTGGCGGAAGATTTGCCGGACCGAATCCGCTTGCTTGCGCTCGGCGCGGGAAATAATTCCGAATTGCTGCTCGAACAAACGCGCAAACACAAGCCCGCTGCGATTTCAATTTTCGATCCTGCAAAAGCAAAAGAACTTCAAGCCGCGCTTGGCACAACCGCACAAGTTTTTTCCGGCGAAGAAGGATTGATTAAACTGGCAACGCTTCCTGGCGGCGGACATTGTTTTGATCGCGATTGTCGGAACGGCAGGACTGCAAACCCGCGCTCGCGGCGATTCGCGCCGGCAAAGACATCGCCGTCGCGTCGAAGGAAATTCTGGTCATGGCCGGCGAAATTGTGATGAACGAAGCGCGCAAACACGGCGTGCGCGTTCTGGCCGTGGACAGCGAGCATTCCGCAATTTTTCAATGCCTCGACGGCAAGCCAGCTCATTCCGTCCGCAAACTTTGGCTGACCGCGAGCGGCGGGCCATTTCGCGACAAAACAATCTGGCCGAAAGAAAAATTTTCCGAGATCACCGTTGAGTGCGCGCTCAAACATCCGTCGTGGGTCATGGGACGAAAAATCACGATTGATTCCGCGACACTGTTCAACAAAGGGCTGGAAATGATCGAGGCGCGCTGGCTGTTCGACATCGAAATGGCGCGCGTCGGCGTGGTCGTGCATCCGCAAAGCATCGTGCATTCGATGGTGGAATTTGTGGACGGCTCGCTCATCGCGCAACTTTCCACGCCGGACATGTGCCTGCCGATCCAATATGCGCTGACTTATCCCGAACGCGCCGCGAGCGAGCGTGTGCAGACGAATTTTCCAAAGATCGGCACACTTAACTTTTGAAGAACCGGATGTTGAAAGATTTCCGGCGATTGAACTCGCGCGCAGAGCGGGTGAAATTGGCGGCACGCTTGCCAGCCGTTTTGAACGCCGCGAATGAAATTGCGGTCGAAGCGTTCGTGAACCGTAAAATCAATTTCCCGCAAATCACCGAAACCGTCCGCCGCACGATGGACGCGCACAAAGTTGTTCAGCATCCAGCGCTGGAACAAATTCTTGAGGCCGACACTTGGGCGCGCAAAGCAGCCGGCAATTTGAAATGGCGGAAAGACTTTTTGCTGCTATAATCTTGCGACTGATTTTACATGACAATTTTAAGATACATTTTCATCGCGTTTGAAGTGGTGTTGCTTTTCAACCTGCTCATCGGCGTTCACGAGCTCGGACATTTTCTCGCGGCGAAATGGCGCGGGCTGAAAATTGACCGTTTTGCCATCTGGTTCGGCAAACCGATCTGGAAAAAGAAAATCGGCGGCGTCGAATACGCGCTGGGCTGGATTCCCGCTGGCGGCTATGTCGCGCTGCCACAAATGGCGACGATGGAAACCATCGAAGGCAAGAGCGAAGAAGCCGGAAGAACCGCTGCCGAATGTCTCCGCCGCTCGACAAAATCATCGTGGCGTTCGCCGGGCCGCTGTTCAGTTTTGCGCTGGCGTTTTTTTTTGCATTTGTCGTCTGGGGCGTCGGCAAGCCGAGCAACGAAATGGACAATTCACGACCCAAATCGGCTGGGTTGACCCGGCTGGTCCGGCGGCTAAAGCCGGCTTGCGTCCGGGCGATACGATTCTGGAAGTGGACGGTCATCCGGTGAAAAATTTTCTGCCGACCGGCTCGATGGCCGACAGCGTCAAATGGCGCATCATCACCAGCACTGGCACGAACATCGCCATCAAATATCTCCGCGACGGCACAGTGGCGATGGCTTATCCGGTGCCCACAAACACGCCCACGAAATGGTATGAACGCAAATCGCTCCGGCAGATTTTTGTGGATTCGGCGAACCGCGCGACAATTTTTCAAATCGCCAGCAACAGTCCCGCCGCGCTGGCTGGTTTGAAAACAGGTGATGAAGTCGTCGCCTTGAACGGCGAAAAAATTTACAGTTCTGACAGCATTGATTACGCGCAGAAAGCGATGAGCAACGGTGTTGTAAAACCGCTCACACTGACCATCCGGCGCGGCAACGAACAGTTCGACCGCAAATTGCTGGCGGTGCGGCCTCAACAACCGACGAATCTTCCTCCGCTGATCGGGATTATCTCGTGGCAGGATGCTACAAACACATTGCTCGTCCATCCAAATCCGCTGGAACAAATCGAATCCAGCGTCGGGCAAATCGTCGGAACGATTCAGCGCGCTTTTTGCGCCCAAAAGCGACATCGGCGTGCAACAACTCGGCGGCGCCGTGATGATCATTCGTGTTTACAGCAATTTGTTTCAGGACGAAGACGGCTGGCGTCGCGTGTTGTGGTTTAGCGTCATTCTCAACGTGAATCTTGCATTGCTCAATCTGCTGCCGCTGCCGGTGCTGGATGGCGGACACATCTTACTGTCACTTATCGAAGTTATTCGCCGCCGTCCCGTGAGCACGAGAATTTTGAAGTCCATCCAAACTGGTTTCGCCGCATTGCTGATTGGTTTCATGATTTATATCGCGTTTTTTGACACGGGCGACTGGCTGCGCAGCGCGCACGCTGACCGCGAAGTGCCGATTATTTTCGCGCCAAGCAAATGATTTTCCGCCATGCGCTACTGCGAATCTCCATTTTTTTATCACCGCCGGAAGACCCGCGAAATCGTCATCGGCGATCCGGCGAACGGCGGCGTTGATCATCGGCGGCGATCATCCGGTCGTGAAACAATCCATGCTGACGTGCGACACGATGGACACGGCGTTGAGCGTGAAGCAAACGCTGGAACTCGTCGCCGTCGGCTGCCAGCTCGTGCGCATCACCGCGCCGACGGTCAAGGACGCGGCGAATCTGCAAAACATCGTCGCCGAATTGCGCGCGCAAAACTGCCCCGTGCCGATTGTCGCCGACATCCATTTCAAACCCGAAGCCGCGATGGAAGCGGTGAAATGGGTCGAGGTCGTGCGCGTGAATCCCGGCAATTACGCCGACTCGAAGAAATTTGCGACCAAGGAATACACCGACGAGCAATACGCCGCCGAACTGCAAGCGCATCGAGGAAAAATTCACGCCGCTTGTGCTCGAAGCGAAAAAATTGAAACGCTGCCTTGCGCATCGGCACCAACCACGGCTCGCTTGAGCGACCGCATCATGAACCGTTACGGCGACACGCCGCTCGGCATGGTCGAGAGCGCGCTGGAATTCGCCCGCATCTGCCGCAAACACGATTTTCACAATTTCAAGTTTTCGATGAAGTCGTCGCAACCCGAAGGTGATGATCGAATGTTATCGCCTGCTGGTCGCGCGATTGGATCAGGAAGGCGCGGATTGGAATTATCCGATCCATCTCGGCGTCACCGAAGCCGGCGAAGGCGAGGACGGACGCATCAAATGCGCCATCGGCATCGGCTCGCTGCTGTGCGACGGCTTGGCGACACGATTCGCGTTTCGCTCACGGAAGATTCGCCGCGCGAGATTGAAGTCTGCACCGATTTGCTCGCGCAGATTCCAGTTGCTCTCGAATTCAAAAGTCAAAATCGCGGAAACAGATTTTCCCTTCGACCCGTTTCATTTCGAGAAACGCGAGACGCCGGAGATTGAACTGAACGAAAACATCAAATGCGGCGGCGAACAATTGATCCGCGTCGTCGTCACGCGCGCGACTTGGGACAAAGTCGCGCCGAAAATCCGTCCGAAAGACGACGTGAAGCCGGAAGCGGTTTACGAAGATCTGAATATTTTCGAGATTGATCCGACGCAGGATTTTGAGATCAATTGCGAGACGCAGCTTGTGACGGTCAAAGACGGCGTGAACCTTCCGGCCATCACTGCGTTCCGTCTGCTCGCGGCGAAATTAAAGAAGCTCGGACGCAATAATCCGATTCTGCTCAAGGATTGCATCAACTTTGAACCCGTGCCGCTCGAACCGAAGATTGCTTTGCTCCGCGCGTCGGTCGTCATCGGCTCGCTGCTGGCGGATGGCATTGGCGATGCGATTCTCGTTCGCGGCGAAGCGGGCGGCGGACAAGTCGTTGCGGCTCGCTTACAATATTTTGCAGGCCGCCGGTTGCCGCAGTTTCAAGACCGATTACGTCGCGTGTCCGAGCTGCGGGCGCACGCTGTTCAATTTGCAGACCGTCACCGCGCGCATCAAGGCGCGCACGGAGCATCTCAAGGGCGTGAAGATCGCCATCATGGGCTGCATCGTGAACGGCCCAGGCGAAATGGCGGACGCGGATTTCGGCTACGTGGGCGGCGCGCCGAACAAGATCAATCTTTACGTCGGCAAGACGCCGATCAAGTTCAACATCCCCGAAGCCGAGGCGGTGGAACGGCTCGTTGACCTCATCAAGGAACACAACAAGTGGGTCGAGCCGGAAGCGAAAGAAATGGTAACCCATTCTTAAAACTGTGCATGCCTTCATCAGCTATTCCACTATCAATAAAAAATGGTCTAGCGCTGTCAAATCAGCCCTTTCGTCAGTTGGCTTTGATGGATTTCTAGCACATGAAGACCTTAAAGTTTCCGAAGAGTGGAAGGCTTCGATAATTCTTGAACTCAAAAGAGCAGATGTTTTCGTTGCATTGCTGAGCAAAGAGTTTAAGCAGTCTGAATATTGTTCGCAGGAAGCTGGCTTTATCATTTCGAGAAAGAAGGTTTTAATTATTCCATTGTCAATTGATAGAACAATGCCATACGGCTTCCTATCTCATCTTCAAGGAGTTCGTGTCGCTAATCAAGATGAGGTTGCCCAAGCGATCCTTGACGTCCTACTCAGAAAAAGACCGCGAATTGCAATTCCTTCGTGGATTAAACAGGTTGAAGATGCAGGGTCATTTAGAAGCGCAGAGGCAATAGTTAAACCACTGGTTGTCCATTTTCCGAAATTCAGGAAAGAAGATGCCGTGGCTTTTGCAAAAGCTGCACTTGGAAATGGTCAGGTTTGGGACGCCCATCTTTGTAAGACTGAATATTTACCAGCATTCAAAAAATCAAATTGGAAATATCTTTCCAGAACACTTCGTAAAGATTTTTTAACGAAAATTGAATCGTAATGCTCGGCTTGAAAGCTATCGCTTCCAGCGCAGAGTATTCGACGTTCATTTGCGGCACGGAAACGGCTATAAAAAACCAGTTGTGAACCAAACTTTTTCATTTTTAGCCGCCGTGATGATTTCATTTTTGGCGGCGCAGTCTTCTTTTTCCGCTCCCGGCGTTGGAGACAAGTTGTCCATTTCCGTGACCAACAAGTTCGGCGACGTTTTTACCAATGTGACGGTCGCCAAAATTCTCGGCGATGGATTGGTTTTGGAAAATGCGTCCGGGCAGTTGAAGGTCAAATACGAAAATTTGCCGCCAGCCATTCGCAAAAAATATCAACCGCTGGCCGCCGGAATTGTTGAAAAGGAGCAGACGGAAAGTTTGTTGACGGCGGCTTATCTCGCGCACACGGAGCAGTTGCAGGCTGAACAATCGCAGTTGCAGGCGGCGCGGGAAGCGAAAGAATTGGCGGATGACATTGCCTCCGGGAAAGAGGTGCAATGTTTGCGCATCGCCGTGCCGAACCAAGATTGGGCCATCACCATGATGAATCCGGGATTGAAAGCTTTGGACCGGCAGGCGGATGGTGATCTGCTTTCGGTGCGAGGATTGCCGGGGACGAATGGATTTAATCTGTCCCTGTTTGTGCAACCGGCGGCGGGCGATGGCACGAATCATGTTGATGCGTTCAATTATTATTGGTCGCAGACGGCGAACAGTTCGCTGGTGGACGCGAATTCGATGCGGATTGAAAAAAAGGAAAAATTTGTGATTGTCGCCTACACCGTGCAGGGCCAGCCCAACGCAAATTATTATTTCGCTTACAAAGGCCGCTGGGTGGACGTGCATATCTCGAAATGGCCTTTTGACGCGGAAGTGGACGGAAAATTGTTCACCAAATTTGAAGAGTATCTTTCTTATGGCGAATGACCGGCGCGACCGGCGTTCGCTTTGTTTCAACCAATAACGCTTGCCCAAGGGCGCGCGCTTAATTAAAGTGTGCGGCCACTTTTCAAATTATGCACTTGAACGAAATTTTAGCGCAGGCCGCCGCGACGCAAGCAACGCCAGCCGCAACGCCGCAAGGTTCGCCTTTAGGTCTGTTTATCCCGATCGTTTTGATGTTCGTCATTGTGTATTTCATGATGCTTCGTCCGCAAAGCCAGCAGCGCAAGCAGCAGGCGAAATTGCTCGAAACGCTCAAGTCCGGCGACAAGGTTGTCACGTCGAGCGGCATCGTCGGCGTCGTCATTACGGTCAAGGACAACACGGTTTCGCTCCGTTCGGCGGACGCCAAGATGGAAGTCACCAAATCTTCCGTGACGCAAATCCTCGAAAGCAGCGCGTCGACGGAATCCTGAACCGGCCATGAAAAAAACGATTTCGGGAAATTCATCTTCGTCGTCTGTATCATTTTCTGGTCGCTTTACGAAATTTATCCGCCGACGTCGCGCGATTTGATCGCAGCAATTTTCGTCGCGCGCGGAAAATCACGGACGCGGCGTTCACGAACATTTTGCAACAGGCGCAGGTTTTGCAATCGGCGAAGACGAACAGCGAGTTCGCCAATTTGCAGGAGGCCATCGGCACGAATGACATTCAGAATTATTTTCCGTTTCTCGACGCGAAGAATGAATTGTATCCGACGACTTTCATCCTGAACCAGATGCAGCGCGACGCTTCGGGCAAAATAAAGCTCGGCCTCGATTTGCAGGGCGGCACGTCGTTCCTCGTGGAGATGGACACGAATTACCTCGCCAGCGCGCAGGATGAAAACGACACGAATCATGTTGCCCGCGCGCCGGACGTGAGCGGCGCGTTGTCGCAGGCGGTTGAAGTGTTGCGCAAGCGCATTGACCAATTTGGCGTGGCCGAGCCGGTGATCCAATCCGCCGGGCGGCAATCGCATTTTGATCCAACTGCCCGGCTTGTCGCAGTCCGACAAGGAAAGCGCCAAGTCGCAAATTCAAAAAGCCGCGTATCTGGAATTTCGGATGGTGAAGGATGACAGCGAGGAAATTATTGACGCCATAAAAAAAGGCGAATCAGTCGCGATTCCGCCGGGCTACGAAATACTCAAGCACATCGAGCCAACAGCCGAACGGTCCGCCGCAAGTTGAAGAATATGTGGTAAAGAAAAAGCCGGAGAATGGTCTGGCCGGCGACATCGTGAAAAACGCGCGAGTCGTGCGCGGAAATTTGGGCGAGCCGCAAATTGATTTTACGCTGAATGACGATGGCGGAAAAAGATTCGGCCGATGTCACCCGTGAAAACATCGGGCACAGACTTGGCCATTGTTTTGGATGGCGAGTTGGTATTCCGCGCCCAACATTCAAGGCGCGATTGAAAGCGGCAACGGCCAGATCACCGGCAGTTACACGGAAAAAGAAGCGTTTGAACTCGCCAACGTTCTGCAAAATCCGCTGCGCGCGCCGCTCAAAATCGTTTATTCCAGCGACGTTGACCCGACGCTCGGCAAAGATTCCATCCGCAGCGGCATTCGCGCATCCATCGCCGCCGTCATTTTTGTTTCCCTGTTCATGCTCGCGTATTATTGGATTGCCGGTCTCACGGCAAACATCGCGCTTGTCACGAACATCATCATTTTGCTGGGCGTCATGTGTTCGATTCGGCACGACTTTCACGCTGCCGGGCATCGCGGGCGTGGTGCTGACCATCGGCATGGCGGTGGACGCGAACGTGCTGATTTACGAACGCCTGCGCGAAGAAATCGCGAAAGGCAAATCGTTGCGCGGCGCGATTGCCGCCGGTTACGCGCGCGCGTTTGGGACGATTTTCGATTCGCACGTCACGACGCTGATTTCGTCCATCATTTTGATTTTCATGGGCACGGGCGAAATCAAGGGCTTCGGCGTCACGCTGACCATCGGTGTCGCCGCCAGCTTGTTCACCGCGCTCGTCGTGACGCGGTTGATTTTCAATTTCCTGCTCGACCGCAACATTTTGAAATCGCTGCCGATGCTGCACATCATCAAGAGCGCGAAGGTCAATTTCATGAAAGCTCGCCACGCCGCTGTTTATTTTGACCTGGACATTCATTGTCGCTCTCGCTTGGCTATGGTTTCACGCGCGGTGACAAATTGTTCGGCGTGGATTTCCGCGGCGGCGACAGCACGACGTTCAGCTTCGCGCAAAAAATGGACGTGGACAAAATCCGTTCCGCCCTGACGGCCATCGGCGAAAAAGACGCGCAAATCCAATATCAAAAAGATGTTCCGGCGGCAACGGAAACCTTGCGCGTGACGACTCGACCAACGGCTCCGTCGGAAAAAGTCGAGCAGGCGCTTGAAGAAAAATTTCCCGCAGGCGCATTTCAAGCCATCGCAGCACAACAGAGGTCGGCGCGATCGTCGGCGAGGAAATTCAGCGTTCGGCGAGTCGTCGCCTCGTCTGTTGTCGCTGTTCGGCATTTTGGTTTATGTCGCGTTCCGCTATGAATTTTCCTTCGCCGTCGGCGCCGTCGTCGCCGTCATTCACGACGTGCTGCTGACCATCGGCTGCTATTGCATCGCCAACGCAATTTCCGGGCGCGAGTTCAACGCCACCGTCGTCGCCGCCGTGCTGACCATCATCGGCTTTTCCATCAACGACAAAATCGTCATCTTCGACCGTATCCGCGAAGATTTGAAGCTCGGCGTGCGCGGCTCGTTCAAGGACATCA
Source organism: uncultured Verrucomicrobiae bacterium (assembly GCA_963746345.1). Taxonomy (GTDB): domain Bacteria; phylum Verrucomicrobiota; class Verrucomicrobiia; order Limisphaerales; family UBA11358; genus UBA11358. The sequence continues at coordinate 160,846 of CAVVAN010000003.1, read as the reverse complement.
TCAACCATGGCGCTCAACCAGACCTTGAGCCGCACCATCATCACCAGCGGCACGGTGTTCATCGCCACGCTGTCGCTCTACATTTTCGGCGGCGGCGTCATCAACGACTTTGCCTTCACGTTCCTCGTCGGCATCATCACCGGCACCTATTCGTCCATCTACATCGCCAGCGTGCTCGTGCTGTGGTGGCACAAAGGCGAGCGCCCGAACATCGGCGCGTCGCAGGTGACGATGCAAAATTCCACGTCGGCGAAAGTCTGATTTTTCTTCGTAATCTCAATTCCAGTTCTTAATCTTAATCGGCTTTACAGATTAAGATGACGATTAAGATTACAAACAGAATGACGACGGCATCTCAACCATGATTGCCCTGATTCAAATCACGCCGTGGCACTGGGCGGGTTTCATTCTCTGCGTCCTGATTTTTCTCGCGCTCGACCTGGGCGTGTTTCATCGCGGCTCGCGCATCGTCAAATTCAAGGAAGCCCTCGCGTGGAGCGCGTTGTGGTTCGCGCTGGCGATGGCTTTTGCCGGGGCCATGATTTATCTGGCGCAGTCGCGAGGAGGCCGTCGCAATTCACCACCGGCTATGTCATCGAAGCTTTCCCTCTCCCTCGACAACATCCTCGTCATCGCGCTCATCTTCGCGTGGTTTCGCGTGCCAGCGGAATTCCAGCACCGACTTCTGTTTTGGGGCATCCTTGGCGCGCTCGTGATGCGCGGCGCGATGATTGCCGTCGGCGTGGCGCTCATCCACCAATTCGACTGGGTGCTTTATCTGTTCGGCGCGTTCCTTGTTTTTGCCGGGGCAAAATGCTTTTCTCGAAACAGGAAACGGTGCAGCCGGAAAAAAATCCCGTGCTGCGGCTTGCGCGAAGATTGTTTCCAGTCGCGCAAAATTTCGATGGCGGGAAATTTTTCACGAAACTCGGCGGCAAATTTGTGCTCACGCCGCTCGCGCTCGTGCTGCTGCTCGTGGAAACCACCGATTTGATTTTTGCCGTGGATTCCGTGCCCGCTGTTTTTTCCGTGACGCAAAAAACCTTCATCGTTTTCACCTCGAACGTCTTTGCCATTCTTGGCCTGCGTTCGATGTATTTTCTGCTCGCGGGCGCGCTCAAATATTTCCGCTATTTGAAAATCGGGCTGTCATCGTCCTCGTTTTCATCGGCGCAAAAATGCTGCTTGATCCGCATAGCCACGAACCGAAATGGTTTCAATTTGAAATTCCGACAACCGTTTCGCTGCTTGTCGTCGCGGCGATTCTTTTGATTTCCATCGCGCTTTCCATGACTGCCGCGCGGCGCGAAAAGAAAGTGACGCGATGAAATTCCGCTGGACGCTCGCGCCGCCGCAACCGCTGCTCGCGGGACAACTCGCGTCGCAATTAAAAATTTCGCCGCTGCTCGCGCAATGTCTGCTCAATCGCGGACATAGCGAAGTTGCCGCGATTGAAAATTTTCTTCCGCCGCGACTAAAAAATCTCGCTGACCCATTTCTGCTGCCGAACATGGACAAAGCCGTCGAACGATTGCTTCGCGCGCGCGAACAAAATGAACAGCTCGTCATTTTTGGCGATTACGACGTGGACGGCGTGACTTCAACCGCGTTGCTCACGGAAGTTTTGCGTTCGCTCGGCTGGCGCGTGGAATTTTATCTGCCGAACCGCATGGACGAAGGCTACGGCTTGAGCGCCGACGGCGTGGAAAATTGTCTGAAAAAATTTCCAACGACATCTGCTGCTCGCGGTGGATTGCGGTTCCACCGCTGTCGAAACAATCAATTCGCTAAATTCGCGCGGCGTGGACACAATTGTTCTCGACCATCACCAAATTTCAAATCCTGCGCCAGATGCCGTCGCGCTCGTAAATCCGCAGCTTGCGGGCGAAAAAGAAACTTCGTTCCGCGAACTTTGCTCCGCCGGACTTGCTTTCAAACTCGCGCACGCGATTCTCAAACGCGGACGCGAAACGAATCTGCCCGGCGCGGCTGGAATTTGATTTGAAGCCGCTGCTGGATTTGGTCGCGCTCGGAACGATCGCCGATTTGGTTCCGCTCATTGGCGAAAATCGCATTTTGGTTTCCGCCGGTTTGCGGCAATTAAACGAAACGAAACGCGCGGGAATTCTGGCGCTGAAAAAAGTCGCGCAAGTAACGGACAAAATCGGCGCTTACGAAGTCGGCTTTCAGCTCGCGCCGCGATTGAATGCCGCCGGTCGTTTGGAAACCGCCGAAGAATCTTTGCATTTGCTGCTCGCCAAAAATTTGGAGGAAGCGATGCCGCTCGCGCAAAACCTGGATTTGCGAAATCGCGAGCGGCAGAAAATTGAAAAGAGCATTGTCGAGGAAGTCATCGGCGTGGTTCGCTCGAAATTTGACGCGCAAAAAGATTTTGTCATCGTCGAGGGACAATTGCTCTGGCACATCGGCGTCGTTGGCATCGTCGCGTCGCGCGTGTTGCAGGAATTTTATCGCCCCACCATCATCATCGGCGGCGAGAACGGCGAGATGCGCGGTTCGGGCCGCAGCATCGCGGGTTTCGATTTGGCCGCGGCGTTGCGCGAGTGCAACGATTTGCTGGTGCGCCACGGCGGCCACGCGATGGCGGCGGGCTTGAGCATTTTGCCGGAGAAAATTGATTTGCTGCGCGAAAAATTAAACGAGCTGGCCCGGCTCAAATTGAAGCCGGAAGATTTGCAACCGCCGTTGCGTTTGGACGCGGAAGTTGGCTTGGACGAAATCAATTTTGAATCGCTCGCAGAATTGGACAAATTAAAACCAACAGGGCAGGGGAATCCCGCCGTGCAATTTTGCGCGCGCAATTTGTCGCACGCAAAGCCGCTTCAAAGAATGGGCGCACAAAAACAGCACGTCAAACTTTGGGTGAAGGATGGTTCGACGACGCATGAGGCGGTCTGGTGGAATGGCGGCGATAAGTCGCTGCCTGTCGGGAAGTTTGATCTGGCGTTCGCGCCGCAAATCAATGAGTTCAACGGCCGCCGCACGGTGCAATTGAAAGTTTTGGATTGGCGTCCAGCCGAATAATTTGGCTTGCAATTATTTTCCGAATGGCTAAAGTCGGTTTGTCTGTTAGAAAACTTGTCAATATGGTCATGGTAAATCTTCTGGTGAATGATTTGAAACCCGGCAATCGGGAACAGTCCAATGCGGCGGTTTGTCTCGCAGTCCTACGAAAATGAGCACGAAATTGTTTGTCGGAAACCTTTCCTTCAACACCACTGAAAACGAGATTCAAGAGGCGTTTGCCGCGCATGGCACGGTCGTCGAAGCGAATCTTATGATGGACCGGATGAGCGGCCGTTCGCGCGGCTTCGCATTCGTCACCATGTCAACACCCGAGGAAGCGCAGAAGGCGATTGAAGCCATGAACGGCGCGCAACTCGGCGACCGCGCATTGACGGTCAACATCGCGCGTCCAAAAGAAGAACGTCCGCGCGGTGATCGTCCTCCACGTCGTGAATACGGCGGTGGCGGCGGCGGCGGAAGCCGTGGCGGTGGCGGTGGTCGTGACCGCTATTAATTTTTTGAAACAGTTTCAACGGGCGGCGTTCCGAAACGAACGCCGCTCAATTTATTTTGCCGCGAAGATTTTTGATTCGCTTTGAGTGCGGCAAATCGGATAGATTTATTTTAATTCATGGAAGAACACATTGAAGTTGAGGGTCGTATCCAGACCGTGCTTGCCGGGACGATGTTTCGCGTCGAACTGGACAACAAGCATCAGGTGCTCGCGACCATTTCCGGCAAGATGCGCAAACGCTTCGTCCGCCTCACCGTCGGCGACCGCGTGAAAATGCAGATGTCGCAATACGATTTGAACAAGGCGCGCATCGTCTGGCGCATCGGGTAATTTTTTCACAGAAGGAAAGAAAGGAAACAAAGATTTGTTTTGTCGGCGAGACTCCAACAGATTCATTAATTTTCTTCTCTGTTTTCTTCATTCTCTTCTGTTTAATTTTTAAAAATGAACGCCGCCATCCTCGTCGCCGCCGGCAAAGGTGTCCGCATGGGCACGGATAAATTGTGGCTCGAAATCGCCGGACGTCCAGTCATCGCCCACACTTGGAAAAAATTCAATGACGCGAAATGCGTGGACGAAATCATTTTGGTTGTGCGCGACGGGATGCAGAAACAATTTTCGGAACTCGCCGCAAAATTTCATTTTCAAAAACCCTTTCGCATCGTCGTCGGCGGAGCGGAACGGCAGGATTCGGTTTGGAACGGACTTGAAGCGGTGTCGCCGAAAACTGAAATCGTGGCGATCCAGGACGCTGCGCGGCCTTGCACGATGGAAGAATTGATTGCGGCGACAATCGAAGCTGCCCGCGAAACCGGAGCGGCGGTTGCCGCGCAGCAAGTCACGGACACAATCAAGGAATCCGGCGACGGCAAAACGATTTCGCGCACGCTCGACCGATCAAAACTTTGGTCGGTGCAAACGCCGCAGACATTTCGCGTCGAAGTCATTCGTCGCGCGATTTCCGCCGCGCGGCAGAAAAATTTGTTTTTCACGGACGACACGGCGGCCTGCGAATTGATCGGCCAGCCGGTTCAACTCGTTCCAAGCGCGACGCCAAATCCCAAAGTGACCGTGCCGGGAGATTTGCCGTTCATCGAAACATTGCTGAAATCTTTTTAACCACCAAGACACAAAGGCGCAAAAACTTTTCAAAACCTTTGTGCCTTCGCGTCTTTGTGGTAAAATTTTCCAGTTATGAAACGACGTTTGATTTTCGGTTTGGTAGCGGTGTTGCTCGCGCTGAATTTACTGATTGGCGCGCGGATTTATTTGAGTTCGGCGCACGCGGCGGATGCAAAAGATTCGCCGGATGCGAATCTGGAGATTTTTGCCGACGTGCTGGAAAAAGTTCGCATGAGTTATGTGGACGGCACGAACCTGACTTATCATGAGCTTGTCACGACGGCGCTCAAGGGCATGGTGGGGTCGCTCGACCCGCACAGCGAATTTCTTGGACGCGGACGATTACCAGCAGTTGCAGGACGACACGGAAGGGCAGTTCGGCGGCCTGGGCCTTGAAGTGGTGATGAAGGATGGTTTCGTCACGGTCGTCGCGCCGATGGATGATTCGCCCGGGTCTCGCGCGGGAATTTTGTCCGGCGACCGCATCGTCAAAATTGACGGCAAGAGCGCGGATAAATTGCCTTTGGAGGACGCGGTGAAACAATTGCGCGGCGACCCGGGAACGCAAGTCACCATCACGATTCAACGGCCATCAACGGGCGTGGAAAAAGATTTTACGCTTACGCGCGCCATCATCCAGATGGACATGGTCAAGGACATCAACGGCAAAAAGGAATTTCCGCTCGGCGCGGACAAAATCGGCTACGTCCGCATCACCGAGTTCGAGGATAAAACCGGCGATGAACTCGAAGCCGCGCTGCAAAAACTTCAGGCACAAGGCATGAAAGCATTGGTTCTCGATTTGCGGTGGAATCCCGGCGGCCTGCTTGATGAAGCCGTGGAAGTTTGCGGAAAATTTCTGCCGCGCGGACAGCTTGTTGTCACCACCGAAGGCCGCGATCCGAAGTGAAAATTCCGTTCGTCGCGCCGACGGCCACGGCGATGAATTGAAAGGCGAGCCGATCGTCGTGCTGGTGAATCTTGGCAGCGCGAGCGCGGCGGAAATTGTCACCGGCTGTTTGCAGGATTTGCATCGCGCGGTGATTCTCGGCGAGAAAACTTTCGGCAAAGGTTCCGTGCAAAGCATTTTTCCGCTCGACGACGGCTCGGCGCTCAAGCTGACGGTTGCCAAGTATTACACGCCCAGTCACAAAGTCATTCACGAGCACGGCATCACGCCGGATATTTTTGTGCCGATGAGCGACGAGGAAGAATCGGCATTGCTTCTCAAACGCTCGCCCGGCGGCGTCGAATCGCTGGATGAAACAAATCGCGCCCGCGTCGAAAAAATTCAAGACATGCAACTGGACCGCGCCGACGATTTGCTCAAAGGCCTTTTGCTTTACAGCGAGCTTTCAAAGCCGGAAAAAGTCGCGGCAAAACAAAATGACGCTGCTCGCAATTGAAACTTCCTGCGACGAAACCAGCGCCGCTGTCGTGCGCGACGGAATAATTTTGTCCAGCGCAGTTTCTTCGCAAATCAAATTGCACGCCGAATATGGAGGCGTCGTGCCGGAACTCGCCGCGCGCGAACATTTGAAAAATTTAATTCCCGTCGCGAAATCGGCATTGCACGAAGCGGCAATTTCGGTGGAACAGCTCGACGCCGTTGCCGCGACGCAAGGACCCGGTTTGCCCAATGCGTTGCTTGTCGGCTTCAAAGCCGCGCAGGCCGTCGCGTTCGCGCTGAACAAACCGTTCATCGGCATTAACCATCACGAGGCGCATTTGTATTCGCCGTGGATTTCCGGCGAGCCGCCCGTTGCGGATTTTTCAAAGCTTCAACCGAATATTTCGCTCATTGTCAGCGGCGGACACACGATGCTCGTGCTGGTGGAATCCGAATTGAAACATCGCGTCCTCGGCTCGACAATTGACGACGCGGCTGGCGAATGTTTTGACAAAACTGGAAAAATGATGGGCTTGAATTATCCCGCCGGACCGGAGATTGACAAACTGGCGGAGCAGGGGAATCCAAAGGCTTTCGATTTCCCGCGACCGCTCATCAATGATGCCAGCGACGATTTTAGTTTCAGCGGCTTGAAAACTTCCGTGCGTTATTTCTTGCGCGACAATCCCGCGTTGCTGGACGACGCTCAAAAAATCCGTGATCTGTGCGCGAGCGTGCAGGCCGCAATTGTCGAAGTGCTCGTCGCAAAAACCATTCGCGCGGCGAAACGAAATGGCGTGAATTGCGTGACAGCGTCCGGCGGCGTCACTTGCAATCGCAGCTTGCGAATGGAATTGTCGCGCGCCTGCAAGCGCGAAGGATTTACTTTGCGCCTCGCAGAAAAAAATCTTTGCACGGACAACGCGGCGATGATTGGCATCCTTGCGGAACGAAAACTTCTGGCGAAAGTTGCTCCAACGTCGCTTGATCAGGAAATCAATCCAAGCTGGACGCTGGCATGAAGCCGATTCAAATCGCAGAATCAATTGCCGTTTCACAACTCTGTCCAAATTGCGGATTGTGTTGCAATGGCGTCTTGTTTGCGGACGTTGAATTGCGGAAAAGCGACGACGCCGAACAACTCGCCGGGCTGGGATTGTCGCTGAAGAAAAAAGGTCGCAAGCAGGCGTTCACGCAGCCATGCGCCTGTTTCGATGGAAAGCTCTGCGGGATTTACGCGGAACGGCCAGTGCGTTGCCGGACGTTTGAATGTGGTTTGTTGAAACGAGTTCAAACTCGCGAACTTGACGCGAACGCGGCGTTGAGAACAATTGCCAAAGCCAAACTGCGAGTGGAAAAAGTGCGCGGACTTTTGTGGAAACTCGGCCAGCGCGATGAGCGGCTCGCCTTGACCGAGCACTACCGTCAGGCGATGACTGCGCCGGTTGACTTGTCCGGTGGCAAAGCGTCAGCAGGATTGCCCGGCAAACTCATGCTGGCCTTCCGCGATTTGATGCGGACGCTTCAAAGTGAATTTCTCAAGTAATGAAACGTTATGGCACGGAGCGGATGCGCCAGAAATTGTTGGAAACCGTGTTGGGCGTATTAGTGAACGTCAGCGCGCCGCCCGCACCAGCAGGATTGGTCGCCTGCGGCAGCCAATTTGCCGCTGACAAAGTGAAAGAACGATCCAGCACATAATTTGTTCCGCCAATGCCCACCGAGGACAAACGAACATTGCCACCGCTTAAAAGCTGGATTGAAAGATGGATTGCACCGCTCACAATCTGTTCGGGACGATTGGTGCTGGTATATGTGCCGTCGCCCAACTGGCCTATGACATTCCAACCCATGCCCCAGAGACTGCCGTCGCTTTTGAGAAGCAGGCTATGGCCGCTTCCTCCGGAAACCGCCGTGACGTTGTTTGACACAATCTGCTCGGGTCGGTTGGTGTTGCTGTTCGTGCCGTCGCCCAACTGGCCATTATTGTTCTGTCCCATTGCCCACAAACTGCCGCCGCTCTTGAGAAAAAGGCTATGATTGAGTCCTGCGCCAACTATCGTGACGATGTTGGAAGCAATCAACTCCGGGCGGTTGGTATTGTTCAAAGTGCCGTCGCCCAATTGTCCGTCATTGTTCTGACCCATCGCCCAAAGACTGCCGTCACTTTTAAGAAACAGGCTGTGATTGTTTCCGGCGGCGATGCCCGTGACATTGTTGGAAACAATCATTTCCGGCAGCAAGACATTGTTGGTGGTGCCATCGCCCAATTGCCCATACTGGTTGTCGCCCATGCCCCACAGACTGCCATCGTTTTTGACAAACAAACTATGTTCTGGTCCTGCGGCAATCGCCGTGACGTTGCTGGCGACAACCTGCTTGGGCAGCAAGGCGTTATTCGTGGTGCCATCTCCTAATTGGCCGTTTTCGTTATCGCCCATCGCCCACAAACTGCCTCCGTTCGTGATGAACAGACTAAAACCGCCGCCTCCGGCAATCGCCGTGACATTGCTGGCCACTATCATTTCGGGCAGGTTGGTATCGTTCAAAGTGCCGTCGCCCAACTGGCCATAATCATTCTGGCCCATGGCCCAAAGACTGCCGTTACTTTTAAGAAACAGGCTGTGAGTGCCTCCCGCAGCGATCACAGTGACGTTGCTGGACACAATCATTTCAGGGCGATTGGTGTTGTTAATAGTGCCGTCGCCCAACTGGCCATAACTATTGAAGCCCATGCCCCACAAACTGCCGTCGCTTTTGAGAAACAAGCTGTGAAGCTGCCCTGCGGCAATTCCGGTGACAGGTTGCGCTCCGCCGGTCAGCGTGTGCATGATCATTGCGCCCAACAAGCAGAGTTGAATCAAATTTCGTATGGTTTTCATAGGGTTTTCGGGTTGTGATTGCCGCTTGGACGGCGCTTGTTCTGATTATGTCGGTTTTACACCTCCTTCAATTAAAATGCAATCAGAAAATTGTTCCATTTATGTGGCGATAAGGTGGAGAAATCACCCCGTCCTTCGGTTACTTCCGTCATTAACGTAGTAAGAAAAATCATGGACGTAGTTACTTTCTTCAAAAAAGTAATTACCGGATTCAACAAGAAAGTTATTTCCATGACAAAGATGCCATTATTTTATAGAGAATGGCGTTCACTCCGCCAAAAAATCCTTTGGCACGCGCTATGCTAAACTTTTTTACAGACTGAAACAGCGGCATCCGTTTGATGCGGCCAGTCTTTTAGAAACTACAGGGGGAAAGAAAGGCATAAGCCTATGGTCATTAATTATCGGGTCTCCCTCGAGTTCACCGGTTACAGCGATTCGGATCTGGACGAATTCACAGGGAACATCATCACCTCACTAACGGGCAACCCATCGTTTCCCACACCACCCGTCACGCCGCCCGTTCTCGACACGCTGAACACGGCGTTTCACAACGGCATCATCGCCGCCATGCCGGGTGGATTGCAACTCACGGCGGCTAAGAATGCCGCGCGCTTGAGCGTCGTCGGCGCATTGCGGCAGGAAGCCGCGTATGTGCAAACTCATGCCAGTCAAAACCTGCAAATGCTGTTGTCGTCAGGCTTTTATGCCAACAACACCAACCGCGCGCAATCGCAGCTCGACAAACCGGCTATTCTCTCGGTGGAAAATCTGGCCGCCATGCAACTGCTCGTGCGCGTCACGCCCATCACCAATGCCAAATCCTATCAAGTGCGTCTGGCCATCGGCAGCAATCCGCCGATGGATGGCGGCATCTTCACGCAGGCGCGGCGCATCGTGCTGATGAACCTCGTGACGGGAACGGTCTATGCCATTCAAGTGCGCGCCATCGGCGGCAGCACCGGATTCAGCGAATGGAGCGACCCCGTCTCACACATCGTGACATGAAGGGCGACCCTCACCCCGTCCCTCTTTCATCGGATGGGAGAGGGTGTCCGAAGGACGGGTGAGGGAAATTTTCCGGCGACCTCTCTTTGCCTGTTTGCATGGGAGTAGCCGGTCACGGGCAACGGGCGATCGGTTTCCTCCTGTATCGTCTGTTGCCCGAAATTGTTTTTGCACGCGGCTTCAAAATTCTCGACATTATTCAGAAACAGGCATATTATCCGGGCGAATCCTGAATGAAAGCACAGGTTCAAAATCTACTTGTTGCGCTGGCATTGATAAATGGTTTGAGTTTGATGCTGACCAGCCGGGCGACGGCGCAGTCGTTCAAAATCCTGCATACTTTCAACTCTCTAAACGTCGCTAGCGCCAGCAACACTAAAACCAACAGCGATGGTGCCAATCCGTTGGCGGGATTAATCTTATCGGGCGATACCCTGTATGGAGTGGCAGAACACGGCGGCACCAATGGCGCGGGCACGGTGTTCGCCGTCAGCGCAGGTGCCACATATTTCACGACGTTGCATACCTTCGCGCTGGCAGCGGAAAATAATCAAGAGGATTTGACCAACAAGGACGGAGCCCTTCCTCTTGGCAATTTGACTTTGTCAGGCACCACCTTTTATGGAACGGCAGAACAGGGCGGCACTAATGGCACGGGCACGATCTTTGCCATCAACACCAACGGCATGAGTTTCACCAATCTCTATACGTTCGCGGCAGGCAGCAATGGTTTTTCCACAGGCGTATTTACCAACAGCACCGGAAGCGGTCCGCAATCCGGATTGCTTTTATTGGGTAACACATTGTATGGGACCGCGGCTGAAGGCGGCACCAATGGCGCGGGCACGATCTTTTCCATCACCACCAATGGCACCGGCTTTACCATCCTGCATACTTTCGCGTTGGGAGCTTTGAATGCCGCCATCATTTTTACCAACCGCGATGGCAGAAGTCCGGTTGGCGGATTGGTTTTATCCGGCAACACCCTGTATGGAACGACGGAGATTGGCGGCACAAATGGTGATGGCACTGTGTTCGCCCTCAACACCAACGGCATGGGTTTCACCACCCTGCATACTTTTACCGACAATGACGGGATTAATCCGTGGGCTGGATTGACTTTATCCAGCAACACACTTTATGGAACTACAATAAATGGCGGCGATTTCGGCCGCGGCACGATATTCGCCATCAACACCAATGGCGGAGGTTTCACCAATTTGTATTTTTTCGCATCCCTCATAAAATCCACAAATAGCGACGGGGCTGACCCTTGGGGCGGATTGGTTTTATCAAACAATGTCCTGTATGGCGTGGCGGCTGCAGGCGGCAATTCGGACAACGGCACGGTATTCGCCGTCAACACCAATGGCATGGGTTTTACCAACCTGCATACTTTCGCGTTGGGAGCTTTGAATGCCGCCAGCATTTTTACCAACAGCGACGGCGTTGAGCCGGTTGGCGGGTTGGTTTTATCCGGCAACACCCTGTATGGAACGACGGAATTTGGCGGCACCAATGGCAATGGCACCGTGTTCAGCCTTTCGTTAGATGTCACCGCACCGCCGTTGACCATCATTCTTTCGGGAACCAATGCCATTTTAACGTGGCCGGACAATGCGGGAGTTTTCAATCTGCAATCCACCACCAATCTCGCTTCACCAAACTGGATTACCATCAGCGGACAGAATGCCGTGACCAATCCCATTTCCGGTACGCAACAGTTTTTTCGGTTAAGCCAGTGAGACCAGCAGGCAATCGCATTGGTGTTTGGCTGCCCTCCGCAAGGAGCGCTGCGAGAATCAGTTTTTAATCCTGCCCAAGGATTAAAAGTTTTTCGCGCGAAATGATGGTGACCGTCTGCAAAAGACCTTTGACACGAACTTCACGAGTTTTCGCTAATTCAATTCGTGTTAATTCGTGCAATTTGTGTCTGAAATTCATTCGCAAAACCAGAGACATGCCATCGCTGTTCCTTCTCCCCGGGGGAGAAGGTCAGGATGAGGGCGAGTGTAAAACAAATCATTCCCTCACTCGGTCTTTGACCACCCTCTCCCATCCAATGGGCGAAGGAATTTGTTTGACCTCCCTCACCCAACCCTCTCCCCCAAGGAGAGGGTTTTCATATTTGCCAGTGTTTTTCCCCCGGAGAAGAAACCGTCCGCCGTCCTTTGAAAATTCGTGCGCCGGGACTTGCGGACGGTCAATCTCAATGCGGCTGCGGTAGGTTTCCTAGAGCCGGAGCCAGCGCGATGGCCTTGTTGTGATCAGCAACAGCGCCAGCGGCATCGCCCCTGGCTTGCTCGGCCAAGCTGCGATTGTAGTAGGCCAGGGCAAAATTCGGACTTAACTCGATGGCTTTGCTGTAATCGGCGATAGCCCCGTCGTAATCGTGTTTATCCATCTTGGCCAGACCGCGATTGTGGTAGGCTGCGGCATAATTCGGGTTTAACTCAATCGCCTTGTCATCATCGGCAAGGGCCCCGTCCATGTCACCCTTGGCTTGCTTGGCGAGGCCACGATTGAGGTATGGCACGGGCAGGGTCGGGTCTGATTCAATGGCCTTGGTGTAATCAGCAATGGCAGCATCGTAATCGCCTTTGTTCATCTCGCCGTTGGCGCGGCCCCCGCTCATGCCCGCGCTGAAATCGGAACAACCGGAAGTCAACCCGGCCAAGACCAGTCCCAAGCTGAACATAAAATTGATTCGCACAAGTGTTTGTTTGACGCCGAATAAACATTTCTTGATGGTGTTCATTTCGCATCTATAAACCGGGCCAGCCAAAAGCTCAAATCAATAAAATTTACAATCGTCCGCCGTCTCCCTTGAATGTTCGCGTGCTGAATTAGTCGTCCGGCGCTTGCGTTATATGCTACAATGCAGTGTGAAAAATGAAATTGAATCGGTTGCGGAAGGCGAGGGCGTGCGGCGGCGGCTCACGGAATTGCGCGTAAGCTGTAACATTGGCAGTGTTGACTAATGCAATAATTCTTTTAGCTTCATTTTGAAGTTGAACCACAGGCAGTCATACCACCGAAAGACTTGAGTGATGAGTGATGCGCAAAAACTAGAAGCTGCGTTAAAAGAAATTAACGAACTCAAAGCCGCATTGAAGCTGAAGCAATCTGAATTAGCTTCAAACCGGTTGGCGGCAATTGTCGAATTTTCGGACGATGCCATCATCAGCAAAGACCTCAACAGCATTATCATCACCTGGAACAAAGGTGCTGAAAGGATTTTTGGATACTCTGCCGGTGAAATGATCGGAACTTCAATCATGTGTCTGATCCCAGCCGACCGACAGGATGAGGAGAATCATATTTTAGGAAAGATTAAGAATGGCGAAAGTGTGGAACATTTCGAGACGTTGCGGCAAACCAAGTATGGACGGCAGATTCATGTTTCGGTCACGGCATCGCCCATCAAGGATGCCACCGGCAAGGTCATCGGAGTTTCCAAGATTGCGCGCGACATCACGGTGCAGAAGGCGCACCAGCATGAGATTGCCCGGCTCACTCGGCTTTACGCGGCCTTGAGCCAGGTCAATCAGGCAATCGTGATGACGCAGGAACGCGACGAACTTTTTTCGAAGGTCTGCCGTGTGCTTGTAGAGTTCGGTGGATTTCGCATGGCGTGGATCGGCTGGCTCGATGAGGAAACGCGGAAAATCATCCCGGTCGCGCAGCATGGCGATGGGTTGGACTACCTTTCGCAAATCACATTTTATGTGGACGGGAATCCAGAGCGGCAAGGTCCGTGCGGCATTGCGGTTCACGATGGAAAAACTTACATCTGCAATGACTTTGCCCGTGATCCATGCACTGCCCTGCGTCGCGAAGAGGCGCAACGGGCGGGTTTTCAGTCGGCAGCGGCTTTGCCAATCCGCCTGCATGGCAAGGTCTGCGGTGTGATCTCGGTCTATGCCAATGAAACCAAAATTTTTCAGGACAAGGAAATCCACCTGCTGGAAGAGGCTGCAGGCGACGTCTCTTTTGCGCTCGACAACTTTGAGCGTGAAAAGGCGCAGCGCGCGAGCGAGTCACGCTATCGGTCGCTTTTTGAATATGCGCCGGACGGCATCGTCATCGCCAATCTGGAAGGCCGCTACCTCGACGCCAATGCGAGCATCTGCCACATGCTTGGTTATACCCGCGACGAACTGATTGGCAAGAACGCCTCGGACATCGTCGTCCCGGCGGAGATTCCTCACATTGAGCCTGCGTTGGATGTGATTAAAGCCAAGTCCGATTACCATCGGGAATGGCAGTTTCGCCGCAAGGACGGTTCTGTCTTCGCGGCGGATGTCATCGCCACCACGATGCCCGACGGCAATATCTTGGCGATGTTTCGCGACATCACCGAGCGCAAAAAGGCGGAAGAAGCGCGGCTGGCGGGCGAAACGCGCTTCAAAGAACTGGCTGAAAATATCAACGAAGTCTTTTGGATGACCGACCCGACCGGACACGAGATGCTTTATGTCAGTCCGGTCTTTGAAAAAATCTGGGGACGAACATGTGAAAGCCTTTACGCCGCTCCACAATCATGGCTTGACGCCATTCACCCTGAAGACCGCAACCGAGTTATACAGACATGGGTAGCCGCCACCCAATCGGACAATCGCGAACCTGTTCTTGTGGCGACAACAGCCCGCAAGCCGGATTACGAAGAAGAGTATCGCATTGTTCGACCCGATAAATCCGTTCGCTGGATTCATGATCGTGGTTTTATCATTCGCAATCAAGCTGGCCAGATGCAACGAATCGTCGGTGTGGCGCGTGACATTACAGAGAATAGAAAACTGGAGGCGCAATTGCGCCAGTCGCAGAAAATGGAAGCCATCGGCCAGTTGGCCGGCGGCGTGGCGCACGACTTCAACAACATTCTGGCGGTGATTTCAATGCAGTCTGAATTGCTCAAAAGCAGCGGCGGTCTTTCCACCGAGCAATCGGAATTTGCCGATGAGATAGGTGTCACCGTCCAGCGTGCCGCCGCCCTGACCCGCCAGTTGCTTCTGTTCAGCCGCCGTGAAGTGTTCCAGCCGCGAGATTTGGATTTGAGCGCGTCAATCACCAGCACGACAAAAATGTTGATGCGCGTCCTCGGCGAAAACATACGGATGGAACTCAAACTAGCGTCGCAACCGATGTTCATTCATGCCGATGCAGGCATGATAGATCAGGTCTTGTTGAATCTCGCGGTGAATGCGCGTGACGCCATGCCCAACGGCGGCCACCTCATCATCGAGACTTCCGGCGTGGAGTTTGACGAATTCGCCGCTTCCCAATCTCCGCAAATGCGTCCCGGCTCATTTGTGCGTTTGAGTGTGAGCGACAGCGGCTGTGGTATTCCACCAGAAATTCTCCCGAAAATATTCGAGCCGTTCTTCACGACAAAAGACGTTGGCAAAGGCACTGGTCTTGGACTGGCGACCGTATTCGGCATCGTGCAACAGCATCAAGGCTGGATTAACGTTTATAGCGAAGTGAATCACGGAACGACATTTCGGGTTTATCTTCCACGGCTGGCAAAAAACGGAGGCAAAAAATCCTCACAACCAGCAACGACAACAATGAGTGGCGGGAACGAGACGATTTTGCTGGTGGAAGACGATCTAGCGCTGCGCGTTTCCATACGAAAAACGCTTTGGCAACTCGGCTATCGCATTTTGGAAGCGCCTACGGGTGTGAAAGCATTGGAAGTCTGGAAACAAAATCGCGATGAAATCCGTTTGTTGCTCACTGATCTGGTGATGCCCGACGGCATGAGCGGAAAAGATTTGGCTCAACATATTCTTCAGGAAAATCCAAAGCTGAAAGTGATTTATATGAGCGGTTATAGCGCCGAAGTTGTCGGCAAAGATTTTCCGTTGAAAGAAGGCGTCAATTTTCTCACCAAACCATTTCAGGCATCCAAACTCGCCCAAGCCATTCGCGACAGTTTGGATTCCCATTGAAATGATTCTTACACGCCTGAATTTGCCGTCCGGCGCTTGCGTTATATGTTACAATGCAGTGTGAAAAATGAAATTGAATCGGTTGCGGAAGGCGAGGGCGTGCGGCGGCGGCTCACGGAATTGCGCGAGGCGTTGCTCGGCTTGCACAAGGCATTGATAGAATCCGAGCGCGCGGGTTATGAACAGACTTTCGGCAGAATCGGGTCGCCGTATCAATTTCTGCAATTGCTGACGGTTGACCCGTGGTTCGCGTAGTTGCGCCCGGTGTCGCAACTCATCGCCGCAATGGATGAAATGCTGGATGCGAAGGAGCCGTTGACTGTGGCCGGAGTGGAGGCGCTACTGGCTCAAGCTAAAACGTTGCTGGTGCCCACGACGAATGGCGAGGGGTTTTCCCGCCATTACGACGAGGCGTTGCAACGTGATCCGGACGTGGTGTTCGCACACGCGGCAGTGGCCAGATTGATTCGGGCGCAAGCCGGTTACGCGAAGGCTGCGTAATCGGCTTTCTTCAGCGGAAAAAAATCGTGTTGCAATTTGGGTTGGAAATCCGAATACTTCGCGCGATCAAATTTATGAAAACAACTTTTTGGATGACAGTTTTTTCGCTGGCGACGGCGACATCGTTGCTGGCTGATGACGCGAATATTTTGGGCGACACGCAGTCCCGTTCCAGTTATGCCATCGGCATGATGATGGGCGAACGCTGGAAACAGCAGGGCATTGACGTGAACGACGAGGTGTTTCTTCGCGGTTTGCAGGATGGTGAAGCAGGCACGAATACGTTGATGACCGAGAAGGAGATGGGCGATACGTTGAATCAATTTCAACAGACGCTGATGGCCAAGCAGAAAAAAATGCGCGCGGAGCTTGGCGAAAAGAACAAAGCGGAAGGCTCGGCGTTTCTGGCGGCCAATAAAAACAATCCCGGAGTCGTGACGTTGCCGGACGGTTTGCAATATAAAGTTCTCACCGATGGAACGGGAAAAACGCCTGTTCCCGATGACACTGTGACGGTGAATTATCGCGGCACGTTTATTGACGGCAAGGAATTTGACAGTTCGGCCAAAGCCGGGCATCCGGTTCAATTTCCGGCCAATCACGTCATTCCGGGTTGGACAGAAGCGTTGACGAAAATGAAGGTCGGCTCAAAATGGGAATTGTTCATTCCCTCCGCTCTTGCCTACGGCGAACAAGGCAATCGAGCCATTCCGCCGAACGCGACTTTGATTTTTGAAGTTGAATTGCTCGACGTAAAAACCTCGCCGCCCGTTGCGCCGCCCGCGCCGCTGACCAGTGACATCATCAAAGTGCCTTCAGCCGACGAAATGAAAAAGGGCGCGAAGATAGAAGTCATCAAGCCCGAAGACGCCCCAAAGCTTGAGAACCAGCAGACAAATCAGTCCAAATAATTTACTTCTTCCGCTTTGCGCCGCAAATGTCTTGAACATTTGCGGCGCTTTCGTGTCAATTTCCTTGCAATATGAGACATATTTCAAAACCTGCATTTGGATTCGTTTCGGCGTTGGCCGGAATGTTGATCGCCATCGCCGCCTTTCATTTTACATCCTGGGGCAAAGACGTCGCACCGAACATCGCTGTCGAAACGTCGCCCATCAACCGCGACGCCAAGCTCGGCACCAGTTATGCGCCCATCGTCAAAAAAGCCGCGCCGAGCGTCGTCAACATTTATTCCACGCGCATCGTGCATCAGCAACTCATGCGCAACCCGTTGCTGAACGATCCTTTTTTCCGCCAATTTTTTGGCGATCAAGTTCCGAATAATGAACGTGAGCGCACGCGCAAAGAGCAAAGCCTCGGTTCCGGCGTCGTCATTTCGCCGGACGGATATATTTTGACGGCCAATCATGTCGTGGAAGGCGCGGACGAGGTCAAAGTCGCCATTGACGACGGGAAAAAAGAATACACCGCCAAAGTCATCGGCACTGATCCGCCGACGGATGTGGCCATCCTGAAAATTGACGCGAAAAATCTGTCGGCCATCACGCTGGCTGACAGCGATCAGTTGGAAGTCGGCGACATTGTTCTCGCCATCGGCAATCCATTCGGCGTCGGCCAGACCGTGACGATGGGAATTGTCAGCGCGCTTGGTCGCAGCGGACTTGGATTCAACGGCTACGAGGATTTTATTCAGACCGATGCGGCGATCAATCCCGGCAATTCCGGCGGCGCGCTCGTGGATGCCGAAGGCCGGCTCGTCGGCATCAACACAGCCATCATCAGCCGCAGCGGCGGCAATCAGGGCATCGGTTTCGCCGTGCCTATCAACATCGCGCGTCACGTCATGGAACGTCTCATCAGCGGCGGCAAAATCATGCGCGGTTATCTTGGCGTTTTTCCGCAGGACATTTCGCCGGGACTCGCGGAGCAATTTAATTTGCCCGATCAAAACGGCGCGCTTGTCGGCGACGTATTGCCGAATTCGCCCGCCGAGAAGGCTGGAATCAAACCCGGCGACGTGATTACTGAATTCGATGGCAAGCCGATTAACGATGCGAACAGTCTTCGCTTGCTGACATCGCAAGCGACGCCCGACTCCAAAGTTATTGTAAAACTCCTGCGTGGTGGCAGCGAAAAAACTGTCAGCGTGACGCTCGGTGAATTAACTGCTGAATCAGTATCCAACGAAAGCGACCAGAACGGAGATAATTCCGACAATTCAAAAGTGGACGCGCTTGATGGCGTGACGGTGGAGGATTTGGATTCGCAAGCGCGGCAGGAATTGAAAGCACCTGAAAATCTTCAGGGTGCCGTCGTCGCGGACGTTGATGAAAATTCAAATTCCGCCGAAGCCGGTTTGCAAAAGGGCGATGTCATCGTGGAAATCAATCGCCAGGCTGTGACGAGCGCTGATGATGCGGTCAAACTTTGCAGGCAGGCCAAAGGGGATGAAATTCTTCTCAAAGTCTGGCATCGCACCGGCGACACAAGCGGCACGCGTTACTTGAGCGTGGACAACACGAAGAAGGAATAATTCGTTGAAATGTTAAATCGTTACTCGTAAAACGTGAAAAGCGAGTTGCCTTTCGCGTTTTACATTTTATTTTCACAAGGTCGGACAATTCAACAGTTCAACGATTAAACGAATCCATGCCCGTCCAATACAAAGATTATTACGAAAGCCTCGGCGTGCCGCGCACCGCGAGCGCGGATGAAATCAAAAAATCCTTCCGCAAACTCGCGCGCCAGCATCATCCCGACGTCGCCAAGGACAAAAAAAAATCCGAGGAAAAATTCAAGGAGATCAACGAGGCCTACGAAGTTTTGTCCGATCCGGCCAAGCGCAAAAAATACGACGAGCTTGGCGCGAACTGGAAATCCGGCGCGGAATTCCGTCCGCCGCCCGGCTACGGAAATTTTGGCGGCGGACAAACTTTTCGCGGTGGCCGGCCCAACGCGCAGGAATTTGAATTTGGCGGCACGGGCTTCAGCGATTTCTTTGAGCAGATTTTCGGTTCGCGGATGCGCGGCGGCGGATTTGGCCGGAGCGCGACGATTGACGAGGACGATTTCGCGCAGCGCGGACGCGACGTGGAAGGCGACATCATGGTCACGCTCGAAGAAGCCGCGCACGGCTCGGTTCGTTCCGTCAGCGTGCGGCACGGCTCGAAAACAGAAACGCATCAGGTCAAAATTCCTGCGGGCGTGACCGAAGGTCAGCGGCTGCGGATTGCCGGACGCGGCGAACACGGTTCAAACGGCGGCGCGTCGGGCGATTTATTTTTAATCGTGCGTCTTGCCAAGCATCCCGACTTTGAAGTTGAAAGTCATAATTTGATTTTCGAAGCCGAACTCGCGCCGTGGGAAGCCGCGCTCGGAACGGAACTTTCCGTTCCGACGCTTGACTGGCCGCGTGAACATCAAGATTCCCGCCGGAACGCAAAGCGGCCAGAAACTTCGCGTGCGCGGACGCGGCTTGGGCGTAACCGGCGATTTGATTGTTGTCACAAAAATTACCGTGCCTACAAAAATTTCTGATGCCGAGAAGAAATTGTGGGAACAACTCAAGCGCGAATCCAAATTCAATCCGCGAGATTGACTCAAAAACCGCCACGCCATTCGTGTTGAAAATAAATTCCGCCGACAATGGAAGGCAACTGACTGTGCCGGTTTGAAGGACTGCGCAATTCTCCCTCTCATTGGAGGAGAGGGCCAGGGTGAGGATAATTGGCTTCTGTCGTCCAATCCATTTTGCAATTTTTTGCCGGAGACTCCATGTAATGCTCGAATGGATTTCTGACATTTGCGCGAAGGCTAGAGAAATCAAGGCGCGCGGTCAATTGCACGCTGTTTCCAAAATTTTTCCAAGAATCTGCTGGATGTCCTCGTTGTGCTGTTGCGAGGCGAGGCCACAAGCGACTGCAACTGGCGCTGTTGAAACCTTAATTCGACGATGAAACTTTGTCGGTAAAAGTTCCGCTTAATTGAAGCGCTGCCGTTTGTTTGATGTCGCGTGACGATGCGCCGATTTCAATCTCATAACCGCCAGCATCCGATTTCCATTGATGATTCGGCGCGTCGAAGTAGGCCAAATCGCGTGGGTGAATGGTGAATTGGACGATTTTTATTTCGCCGGGTCGCAGCGCGATTTTTGAAAATCCCTTTAGTTCGCGAATCGGTTTGTCAATTTGCGGATGAACATCGTGGATGCAATCAAAATGCCTTTCCTGATTATTTTGTCGACGGCAAAACATTTCTCTTGGGATTCAATTATCCTGTTTCACCAAGTCAAAATTCACCGGGTCGCCAGCGGCGGAATCCTTGGCGATCCACAATTGAAATTTTCCGGGTTCGACCAGCCAGTTTCCTTTGACGTCGTAGTAACCCAATTCCTTTTCAGAAATAGTAAAGGTCACATCGCGCGATTCGCCGGGTTGGAGTAAAATTTTCTGAAAACCCTTCAACTCGCGCACCGGCCTTGGCCCGGCGGACGCCGCCACGTCGCGGATGTAAAGTTGCGCAACCTCGGTGCCGGCGCGTTCGCCGGTGTTTTTGATTTTCACGCTCGCGGCGATGGTTCCGCCGAGTTTCATTTCCGGCGCGCTTAACCGGACCTGGCCGTATTCAAAGGTCGTGTAAGCCAGTCCGAAACCGAACGGATATAGCGGCGTCGTTGGCACGTCCACATAAGTGCCTTTGTATGCGCCAAAGCCCGGGCGGCCGGTGTTGTAATGGTTGTAATAAAACGGCACCTGACCGACGGTGCGCGGAAAGGTCGTGGTCAGTCGGCCTACGGGGTCAATGGTTCCGAACAGCACGTCGGCCACGCCGCTGGCGCCCTGTCCGCCGGGAAACCACGCTTCCAAAATCGCCGCCGCCTTGTCCTGGATTTGCGGAATCGCCAGCGGCCGGCCATTGAACAAAACCACGACCACCGGTTTGCCGGTCGCAGCGACGGCGTTGAAAAGTTCCTGCTGCCGGCCCGGCAGACCGAGATCGCTGCGACTGCCATCCTCGCCGCTCCAATCGAGCGGTTCGCCCAGCGCCAGCACGACCACGTCCGCCGTTTGCGCCAGTTCGACCGCTTGGGCAATTTCATTGCTGCCGGTGGGGCTGTCCTTCAACGGTGAAAAGCCAGTGATGTCCAATGGAATTTTTATGATGTTTGTCTCGACGAGAGCGCAGCCGCGCGCGACGGAAATTTGAAGATTGGAATCCAAATGCTGGCGCATCGCGTCGGCGAACGAAATGAGGTCGCTGGCGTGGGCGCGCGAATGCCACGGCCCAACGAGTTCCTGCGCGTTTTCCGCAAGTGGCCCGATGATTGCCAGCTTGTTGAGGTGGGGCGAAAGAGGCAGCGCGTTGTTTTCATTTTTCAGCAGCACGCAGGATTTTGCGGCGGCTTTGCGGGCGAGTTTAATTGCGTCGTCTTTAAGAAAAGCCGTCTTGCAGCGATTCTCATCCACATAGGGATTATCAAAAAGTCCTTTTGTAAATTTGACCATGAGAATCCGTCGCACGGCCTCGTCCACATTTTTTTTTGGGATGATTCCTTGCGCCACTTGTTGCTTCAACGTGTCGAGGTAATTCGTCGAGACCATTTCCATGTCCACGCCAGCGGTCAGCGCCAGTCGCGCCGCTTCGGTTCCGTCCGCCGCCACGCCGTGCGCGATGAGTTCATCAACCGCATTATAGTCGCTGACGACAAAGCCGGAAAATTTCCATTCGTCGCGGAGAATGTCCGTGAGCGTGTGATGGTTCGCGCTCGCAGGAAAGCCGGAGAGACAGTTGAACGCGCTCATCACCGTCAATGCGCCTGCGTCCACGCCGGATTTGAACTGCGGCAGATAAAAATTGCGCAACGTGTATTCGGAGATTTCCGTCGTGTTGTAATCGCGTCCGCCTTCCGCCGCGCCATAGCCGACATAATGTTTCATGCACGCCACCAAGCGATTTGTGTCGGCGCAATTCGTTCCCTGAAAACCGCGCACGATCGCCGCCGCATATAATGAGCCGAGATATGGGTCTTCGCCAAAACCCTCCGCGATGCGGCCCCATCGCGGATCGCGCGCCAGATCAACCATCGGCGCAAACGTCCAGTCAATGCCCGCCGCCGCTGCTTCGCGCGCGGCAATCGTCTGCGTCTGCTCGAAAAGTTCCGGCTCCCACGCGCAAGCCTCCGCCAGCGGAATTGGAAACGACGTGCGGAAGCCGTGGATCACGTCATGCCCGAAAATCAGCGGGATGCCGAGGCGGCTTTGTTCAACGGCGATGTGCTGTAGTTTGTTCCGCATTACCGGGGATTCGACCAGTTCGTCGCTGCCGAGAAAAGAACCGATCTTACCCTCGCGCAATTGAGTTGCGTAGTTTTTGTCCGAATCATTTTCCAATCCCGTCTGCCAGAGCTGGCCAATTTTCTCGTCCAGCGTCATCCGCTTGAGCAAATCGTTCACGCGCCTGGCGACCGGTTGCGACGGATCTTCATAAATGTTTTTCTTTCCGTCCTTGTTCAAGTCAATCCAGCCGGCGTGGTAAATGGAATTGTCCGCCGCCGAAAAAACGAATGCGAACAGAAGACAACTCAAGAAGATGGCGCTTTTCATGGCGGCAATTGTGGTCAATGAAAAAGCCAAACTCAAATCGTTTCCTTGCTGTTCGTCGCAACGGACATTGTGCCAACGGCTTGACCATGTTGGACGCTGGCCTTAGGCTAAACTGATGTCGAACGCGTCCAAAAAGAAAAAAGCCGTGATGCTCGGCGTCGGATTGGATTCCGATGGCCATAAGCGAATCACCACCGGCGAAAATTTCACGCTCGTCGGCGGTTCGCAGGAAACCCACGAGGTCATGACCGAGAAGACCATCAAGATAAACGAAAAACTCAAATCGCGCGGCAAACAACTCGAAACCGTCACGCGCGAGGAGTTCGACGACATCGCCCACGAAGTCGGCTTGAAGAAAGCCGGACCGCTTCCTCCGAAACGGTAAAACTTGCGTTCGCCTTTCGCGTCCATTCGCCGAAACTTTCTGCAAAACAAAAAAGTTGACGGGCGAAAATAGTTGGACGAGTAATAATTATGAAAGCTTCACAAAACCATCAAGCGTGGGTTGATGTGGCTGTCTTTGAAGACGTGAACGACGGGAAAATGCTCGAGGCATTTTTCCAGGAAAAAGGAGTTGAAGCCTGCGCCTACGACGACAAATTTTTCCGATATTTTTTATTTTTGCGTCCGCCGCGCGTGACATATCGGGTTCAAGTCCGGCAAAATCATCTGGAACGCGCGAACGGTTTTTTGGAAACGAATCCGCCCGCCATTTTGGAAAAAGCGCTTCATTGTCCGTCCTGCGGCTCGCTCCATCTGAATTATCCGCAAATGACGCGCAAATTCATTTTGCCGACAGTGATTTTGCACTTGGGAATTATTTTTCGTGTCATTGAGCATCAATGTTACTGTGAAAATTGTCATCACATCTGGAATTTGCCCAAAGACGGCGCCGCTGCCATTCACAAAGTCCGGACAGTCAAACCATTTCCGTTTTAAGCGCCGACAAATTGCTGCGGGCTAAAACTGAAGAAATTTTTGCAGCGCCGCGCGCGTTTTCTCCGGAGTCTCATGCAAAATCGTTTGCCAGCCGCGAATGTTTCCTGTCTCGATATTTTCCGCGCGATCATCCAGATAAATAATTTCCGCTTCGGCGCGTCCGCATAATTTTTCCATCGCCTCGTAAATTTTTTCATCTGGCTTCATGCTTTTGACCTCGTGGGAAAAAATATAGCCGTCGAAATTTTCGAAAAATCGAAATTCCCGGCGGATGTGTTCGATGGCGATATCGTTGGTATTTGAAAAAATATAAGTCTGAAATCCCATTTGCCGCAATTCTTCGTGCAACGCAATCATCGGCGGAATTGGCACAAAAATATCCGCAAAGTTGCCGACAAATTCGGTTTCGTCCGCGGTGAAGCCGGTGATCTGCCGCATCTCGGCAAAAAATTGTCGTCGCGTCAGCAAACCGGCTTCAAATCGGGCAAGAATCGGCGAACTGCCAAGAAAATGCTGCAAGTCGAGAATTTGTTTTGTGCTGCGCGCGGCAACTTTTCGCGCGGCAATCGAATAATCGAAATCCACGAGCACTTTTCCAAGATCGAAGACGATGGCCGGTTTCACGACATTTCCCTGCGGCCTTCAAGCGCGCGGCTCAAGGTCAATTCGTCCGCAAATTCCAATCCGCTGCCCGCTGGCAATCCAAAACCGATGCGGGAAATTTTCAGGTCTGGACGCGCAAGTCGTTTTGCCAGATAATAGCTCGTCGCGTCGCCTTCCACGTCCGTGCCCAGCGCGATGATGATTTCCTTGATTGGTTCGTGCGCGAGCCGCTTCTCCAATTCGGAAATTCGCAAATCGTCCGGTTCAACGCCGTCGAGCGGAGAAATTTTTCCGCCGAGCACATGAAACTTGCCGCGAAACGAGCCGGATTTTTCCACGCTCAAAATATCCACCGCGCGTTCAACGACGCAAACGAGCGACGCATCGCGCCGCGAATCTTCGCAAATCGGGCAGGGGGATTTTTCCGTCAACGAGCCGCAAATTTCGCAGAATTTGATTTTCTCGCGCGCGAGTAAAATTGTGTCTGCCAATTGTTTTACGATTGCCGAATCCGTTTGCACCAGATGCAGCGCGATGCGTTCGGCGGAACGCGGACCGACGCCGGGCAATTTGGCAAGTGCGGCGATGAGCGCGGTGATGGAATCAGGAAGTGCAGCCACAGGAAAAGATTACATCATTCCCGGCAAACTCATTCCCGCCGTGATTTTGCCCATTTCGGAATTGGAAATTTCCTTGGCCTGGCCGAGCGCCTGATTGGCGGCGGTGAGAATCATGTCTTCGAGCAATTGCGCGTCGGACGGATTGAGCGCCTGCGGATCAATTTTGATCGAGGCGATCGAGCCGTCGCATTTCGCGGTGACTTTGACCGCGCCGCCGCCGCTGGTGGCCTCGACCGTGCGCGCGGCGAGCTGCGACTGCACTTGTTCCATTTGCTGCTGCATTCGCGCAGCCTGCTTCATCAATTTTCCGATGCTGGACATAAAATCGGTGGGTTTCTAATTTGAGTTTGATTTGATCAATTTTTGAAAGAGCCAAAACAATGGAATGCCGACTATTACCCAAGCGGCACTAATCGCAAAAATTCCAAATTTGAATCTTAAGAATTGCATGGCCGCAATATAGAAAGCAAACCAGACAACCATAAAAATTACCTCTTTTGTTTTCTTTTTCATATTCCTTTTCGTGAATGGTTAAATCGTAAAAATTATGCACGCACTTCGACAATTTGGCCTTTGAAAATTTCCAGCGCCTTTTGAATCAGTGGATCATTTTTGAAAGTGTCTTTGTTGAAAGGAATTGTCGCAGATTTTTTCTCGGCTGGCACGGCTGCAACAGGTTTTGCAACTGACGGAACAGTTTGCGGCGTTGTGACTGGAGCAACTGCGGCTGGCGTGGCCGATTGTTTTTTTTCTCCAATTGGCGCTTCGGCTTTGACGAATTTAATCTGGCAATTCGGATGGCCGAGTTCCGCAAGTTTGGTTTGGAGCAAAGTGTGATTGCGCGCGTTGTCCACGAGGCCGAGGTGATCTTGAAATTCAGGGTCAAAGCCGATGATCAAAATATTTTTCTCGAACGAAACCGGATTTGCGTCCACGAGATAGCTGCGCGTGAACGGGCTGACGCGGCCAACAGCTTCGACAAGTTGCGTCCACAGGACGGATAAATCGGCGGAAACCGGTTGCGATTCGTGCAACGCGACTGGCGCAACCGTTTCCTGATGAACTTTCGCAACAGGTTTTACCGCAGGCATGGTGTGCGCGCTTGCGCTGGGAATTGTCGCTGGAGAATTTCCGCCGCCGCGCAATTGATTGAGTTGCTTCAAAACGGAATCAATTGAAATCGCGCTGCGCGCTTCGATCGCCTTGAGCAGCGCGACTTCGAGGAAAATTTTCTTGGACGCGGCGTCGCGCAGATTCAATTCGGCATCGGCGAACACTTCGAGGATGCGCGTGAACGATTCAGTGCTCGCCAGAGCGGATTGTTCTTTGAGCGCGGCAATTTCGGCTTCGGAAACTTCGAGCAAATTCAAATCGCCGCGCGAAATTTGGAAAATCAACAGGTTGCGAAAATGGTTCAGCAAATCGGAAAGCAGACGCCCCAAGTCTTTTCCATTTTGCGCGAGTTCGTTCAGTTGCGTGAGCGCGGTCTGAATTTCGCCGGCGAGAACGGCTTTGCTCAAATTCAAAATCTGGCTTTCGCGCGGCGAGGCCGAACATGGAAAGCACGTCGGCTTCCTCGATTTTGTCGCCGCAAAAACTGATGAGCTGGTCCAAGGTGGATTCAGCGTCGCGCATTCCGCCGTCCGCGCCGCGCGCGATGGCGTGGAGCGCGGCTTCGTCAATTTTGACTTTTTCCTTTTTCGCGATTTCCGCGAGATGTTTTGTGATGAGCGCGGCTGGAATCCGCCGCAAATCAAATCGCTGGCAGCGCGAAAGAATCGTCGGCAGAACTTTTTCCGGGTCGGTCGTCGCGAACATGAACTTCACGTGCGCGGGCGGTTCTTCCAAAGTTTTCAGCAGCGCGTTGAACGCCGCCGTCGAGAGCATGTGGACTTCGTCAATGATGTAGATTTTGAACTGCGAATTGGCCGGCGCGTATTTGCAGGTCTCGCGCAGTTCGCGGACCTGCTCGACGCCGTTGTTGCTCGCGCCGTCAATTTCCAGCACGTCGAGCGCGCGGCCTTCGGTGATTTCCTGCACGCGCGAATCGTTGTCGTCGAAATCCACTTTCGGGCCGCCGGTGCAATTCAGGCATTTGGCAAAAATGCGGGCGATGGTGGTCTTGCCGGTGCCGCGCGGCCCGCAAAAAAGATACGCGTGCGCGATGCGTTTCTGCGAGATGGCATTGGCGAGCGTCTGCGTGACGTGTTCCTGGCCGACGACGTCGGCGAAACGTTGCGGGCGGTATTTGCGGGCGATGACTTGATAGGACATTTTGAAAACGAATTATGAAGTATGAAGTATGAATGACGAACCAAAAATAAGGCACAAACAAACTGTCTTTACTTCATCATTCATAATTCTGCCTTCATCATTCAAAAAACCAGGGTGACTGCGGCAGATGCAAAGCAAACTACCGTTGCTGCCTTCCGGCCCTGGCGGGGTTCGTAAGTCCGCAATCCACAGGCCCTGGCGATGGTTAATCTGCCGCAAAATTTATTCAGTGTCGAGACAAAGTGCGGCGGCGGCGAGGATGGCGATGTGCGGATGTTTGCTCGGCGCGATGACAAGTTTTTTTAAGCCGGATTGAAAACGAAAATTCTTCAGGCTTTTGTGGATCGGTTTTTCAAAATGCCGGAACGCGTTGCTGACGCCGCCGCCCATGACAATCACCTCGGGGTCGTAGGCGTAAAGCACGGCTTGAATCGCATTTCCCAAATGATGGCCAAACACGTCAAACATTTTTTTTGCTTTCGCGTCGTCGGCGTCCGCGCGCTGCTCTGCGGTGAAAGCGTCAATTCCAAATTCGCGCTGAAAAAATCTGCCGCTGCAATAATGTTCAAATTCGCTTTCAAGATACGGCATATGGCCGAGTTCGCCCGCCGCGCCATTCGTTCCTGAAAATAATTTGCCGTCAATGATCACGCCCGCACCCATGCCGGTGCCGAGAATGAGACCGACAATGTTTTTGTAACCACGGCCTGCGCCATAATGAAATTCTCCAAGCGCAAAACATTTGGCGTCGTTGTTCACGAAAACCGGAACGTCAAATCGTTTTTCGAGAATTTTTTTGAGCGGCACTTTGTGCCACGAAGGTATGTTGGCGACGGAATGCACGACGCCGTTCGCGTCCACGACGCTCGGCACGCCGATGCCGATGCCGCGCACATCCGGCTTGAAAACGGCTTCAATCGTCCTGCAAATTTCCTCGATGACGGCTTTCCTGCTGGCGTTGGCAAAGGTCGGGCGTTTTTCCAACGCCAGAATTTTATCCTTCGCGACCAATCCGGCGCGCACGTTTGTGCCGCCAAGGTCAACGCCGATGAATTTCAAGTTTCCAGTTCGTTTCACGATTATTCAGGTTAGTTTGCCAAACTGCCGGTGAAATCGCCAAAGTATTTCCGCAAAATGGTGTGATAATTTGCAATCCGGCGCGCTGGAAGCAAAATAATTATGAGCCGCTTTTAATCGGCCAATTGGCCTTGACCATTGCTTTGTAGCCGCCCGCGAGCGAATGGACGTTTCGATAACCCATTTTTTGCGCCGCGTCGCAGGTGAGGGCCGAACGAAATCCGCCGCCGCAATACATGATGATTTCCGTATCGGGATCGGGAAACATTTTTTCCAGATCGCGCTCCAAAATTCCCTTGCCGAGATGTTTCGCTTCCGTGGCGTGACCTGCGTTCCATTCGGAATCTTCGCGCACATCCATCAGCACGGCTTTCGGATTTTGCGCGAGCCACGCGCGGGCTTGTTCGATGGAAATTTCATGGACGCGCGTTTGGGCGTCGGCGACAAGTTTGAGAAAACCGGGCGAATGATCCATTCTGAAAATTTAATTTGCGGATTAAATCGGTCAACCAAATAAGGGCGCAATTTTTTAATTTCTTTTTGAAACTTGTTCACCACAACATTTTCCATTGGAAAAATCTGTGAATAATTTGAACTCGCGAAATGAGAATAACATTGATTTGACGGTCTGATTTGCATTTTTAATAAGTTTTTTACAGACGTGATTCAGTGAACAAGTTGTGCATATCAATTCGTTGTAGGAAACAAAAAATTTGGTAGTCTTTTTACAGTTCATTGAACGAACGAGGCGGACAGTGAAGATTGAAAAATTGAATTGGTCGTTTCAAAGATAATCCCAGGCGACTGGGGAAAAGCCGGGCCAGGCTGATTGACCCGACTCCTCTGAAACCGGATCGAAAGATTCGGTGCGGAGGCAAAATTCACCGGTTCCTCTGGCACGTTCGCGCGTGTCAGTAATGCGAAAGAGGGACCGTGCGGCAAGGAACGATGAGAAACCGTTCCGAACCGAGTCAAGTAGTTCAGGCAGGTTTCGAGCCTGGGCGAATCGCAGTTACCAAAATGGCATTTGGTTGCTACTGCGAATCAGCACGGTGCGGATGACTCTGGCGGAATTCAAAAATAAAAAAAATGAGTTCGCCAAAAGAAAAACGCCGAAAGGCGGACAAAAAGAGAGTTCGCAGCGGGAAGGTCACGATGGCTGGGCAGGCCGCGTGAAAAACTTCCGAAGGCCGGCGATGTTAAAAACGACACCGCTGGACTGTGAGAAAAAGCAACCTGAGAGTGAAGAGGCGAGACCCGTGGCATCGGGCGAACGCGCCGTCAAAAGCGGCGGCTGACCCGGAGCCAATGGTTAAGACGCGAAAGAAATCGCAGGCGTGTCTTGACCTGGTTCGCAGGCCGGTGGCGCAACCACCAGTTGAAGCGAGCTGAAAAGCCTCACTCGAAATTCAGCCGCCGCAAGGCGCTGGACGGCCCTGCCACGAGGCCGAAAACTCCGCTTGCCGTGGAGAATGGCGTCGGGAAACCGGCAGCCCCGCGAGGGCGCGCCTAATGCCGGTGCGGGAAAGAGAGATTGGCGAACTCCCATCCCCCATTTGTCCCTGTTCGACCGAAAGGTCGGGCAGGGACTTATTTTTTTCAACATCATCCACTTTTCACTTTTATCTTTTTCAACCCGGCGCATTTTGTTAGACAATGAAAATGACAGCTCGTAAAGACAATCCCCATGTCGCCAGCGCAGCGCAGTCACGCCGCCAGTTCGCCAGCGATAATTACGCTGGCATTTGCCCTGAAGTTTTTGCCGCCATGCAACGGGCCAACGCCGGCCACGCGCTTGCGTATGGGAATGATTCGTGGACGCAGGAAGCCGCCGACCTTATCCGTGATGTTTTTGAAACGCGCTGCGAAGTATTTTTTGTGTTCAATGGCACGGCCGCGAATTCGCTGGCCATCGCTTCGTTGTGCCAATCCTACCACAGCGTTCTTTGCCATGAACTGGCGCATTTGGAGACGGACGAATGCGGCGCGCCGGAATTTTTTTCCAACGGCACAAAAGTCCTTACGTTGCCGGGCGAAAATGGCAAAGTCACTGCGGAAGGCATCGAACGCATGGTGAAACGCCGCTCGGATATTCATTATCCAAAGCCGCGCGTCGTCAGCCTCACGCAAGCCACGGAAGTCGGCACCGTTTATTCGCCGGATGAACTCAAAGCCATCTGGTTGGTTTCAAAATCGCTGGGGCTGCACATCCACATGGATGGCGCGCGTTTTGCCAACGCAGTCGCATCGCTCGGCGTCAAGCCCAAGGCAATCACATGGCAGTCGGGCGTGGATGTGTTGTGTTTGGGCGGCACGAAGAATGGCCTTGGCGTCGGCGATGCCGTGGTTTTTTTCAATTCCAAACTGGCGGAGGAATTTGATTATCGTTGCAAACAATCCGGACAGCTTGCGTCGAAGATGCGGTTTCTTTCCGCGCCATGGATTGGATTGCTTCACGATGGCGCGTGGTTGCGCTATGCGGCTCACGCCAATGCCATGGCCACCCGGCTTGACAAGGCGCTGAAAAAAATTCCCGAAGTCAGGATAATGTTTCCGTGCCAGGCGAATTCCGTCTTTGTCGAATTGCCGGAACGGGTCATCAGCGGCCTGTGGAAACGCGGCTGGCATTTTTACACATTCATCGGCAAAGGCGGCTGCCGTCTGATGTGCGCCTGGGACACAACCGAAGCAGACGTGGACGCATTCATTGCCGATCTTCAATCCTTGCTGTGAAGAAAAACGCTTGCCCGTTTGCCTGATTCAACGCAACTTAACCAACAAATTAACAAATAAAGTTTATGGGACGCATCTACAACAACATCATCGAAACCGTCGGGCGCACGCCGCTCGTCAAATTGAACAAGGTCACCGCTGGAGCAGGTGCAACCATTTTGCTCAAGTGCGAATTTTTTAATCCGCTTGGCAGCGTCAAAGACCGTATCGGCATGGCGATGATCGAAGACGCGGAGAAACGCGGCATTCTGAAAAAGGACACTGTCATCATCGAACCGACTTCCGGCAACACCGGCATCGCGCTGGCGTTCGTCGCGGCGGCGAAAGGTTATCAATTGATTCTGACGATGCCCGAAACGATGTCGGTTGAACGCCGCACGCTTTTGGCGATGCTCGGCGCGAAACTGGTTTTGACGCCCGGCGCGGAAGGCATGAAAGGCGCGATTGCGCGCGCAGAAGCGTTGGCGAAGGAAACGCCGAACTCGTGGATTCCGCAGCAGTTCAACAATCCGGCGAACCCGGCCATCCACGCGAAAACCACGGCAGTCGAACTTTGGGACGACACGGATGGCAAGATTGACATTCTTGTTGCAGCAGTTGGAACGGGCGGAACAATCACCGGCTGCGTTGAAGTCATCAAGCCGAAGAAAAATTCTTTTCAAGCAATTGCGGTTGAGCCGAAAGATTCGCCGGTCATTTCGCAGACGCTCGCTGGGCAGCCGGTCAAGCCCGGCCCTCACAAGATTCAAGGCACGGGCGCGGGATTTGTTCCGCAGAATTTGCATTTGAAGGATGCGAACGGAAATCCGCAGATTGTCGAATGTGTCCAAGTTTCCAATGACGACGCGTTTGCGATGGCGCGGCGGCTGGCGAAGGAGGAAGGAATTTTGGTCGGTATTTCCACCGGCGCGAATGTCGTCGCTGCGATTGAAGTGGCCAACCGTCCGGAAAACAAGGGCAAGCTCATCGTGACGGTGGCCTGCTCGACGGGCGAACGTTACTTGAGCACGCCGCTCGCCGCCGAAGCGCGCGCGGCGGTGGGTGGATGAACTTGAGCAAAATTAAAATCTATGAGAACAAAATTATTTATCTTTGGATTAGCCATCGCTCTACTTGCTGGATGTCATACTTCTTCAACTCGAATGAATCAAATTTCGATTGGAATGAGTGAACAACAAGTGAGAAACATTTTGGGAAGTCCGTCTAGCAAATCTGTAAATAAGGATGGCTCAACAACGCTTTATTACACACTCAATGAAGCAGTCATGGGCGAATATCCAGTGCCGTATTCTGTGCATCTGACCGATGATAAAGTGGACTTTTACGGACGAGATGCCGGCGGCGCGCAAATGCCAAGGCCGATTGTTACACCCATCGTGCATTAAAATGAGCGATAGAGCTTGGGATGCTTTCTTCTTATTTCTTGGAGGTGCAATTACTGGGGTTATCGGAATTTGGACTGGAGAAATTCAAAGCGGAATTAATGCCAGAAGCCAGTTCAAAATTTTCATGTCTATAAAAACGGACGACATTCCTACAGTCTCGGAAACTTCCAATTTGGACGAAAAACAATTTTGGAATTTTTACAAAAGAATTGCACCTGAAATAAAAAATGCAGTTTCTGCTGTAAAGCCTTTCTTAAAAAAGAAAAAAGTCAGGCGAATCGAACAATCGTGGAGCGCATTCTCAAAAATTGACGAAGAGCAATTGAAAGATGAAAATGAGCTTACTGATTTGCTTCAAGAAATGAGAGATTTTCCGCTCATTAAGGGATTTCCAAAACAAATAGTTCCAAGAAAACCTTCTGAAATTTTAAAGTGTCATTTCAATTCGTTTTTGAAATCTATTTAGCAACAATCTAAACAGGACATGGCCGTAAAAATACTTGTTGCATTCACGCGCGTTTCCGCGTAGTTATAAGACTGTCGAAGGTTTTAGGGCCTCGTTTTGCGGGGCTGCTTCCCAAGTTCAACAATTCAAAATCGCAGTTTAGGGATAATATTCCGGCCTTCGCGCTACATACATATATGAGCAGTTCAGAAAACAACGGTGATAAAATCGCCCAATCACGGTTCCGGCCACTTGGAAATTTCCGAGAAGGGTTTCGGCTTTCTGCGCACCGCCGCAGAACCATTTTCATCCCAAGCCGACCGACATCTTCGTCACGCCCGACACCATCCGCCGCAATTTTTTGCGCGAAGGCAGCCACGTCATCGGCACCACGCAGCCGCCGCATCGCGGCACCAGCCCGCAGCTCAAGACCGTCGAAAAGGTCAACGACATGCCGTTCGAGGATTACACGAAAGTCGTCCGCTTCGAGAACCTCACGACGCATTGACCCGATTGAAAAATTCCAACTCGAAACCACGCCGGACTTGATCGAGACGCGCGTGATTGACCTCGTCACGCCCATCGGCAAGGGCACGCGCGGCATCATCGTCGCGCCGCCGCGCACGGGCAAAACGACCATCCTCAAACAGATTTGCAACGCCATCACCACGAACCATCCGGAAGTCCACGCGATGGTGCTGCTGATTGACGAACGCCCGGAAGAAGTCACGGATTTTCAACGCTCGGTGAAGGCCGAAGTCGTCGCGTCGTCGAACGACATGGATTTGGAAACGCACGTCCGCCTTTCGCGCTTCATGATCGAGCGTTGCCGTCGCATCGTGGAAGCGGGCAAGGACGTTTTCGTGCTGCTCGATTCGCTCACGCGCGTCGCCCGCGCCTACAACAGCGTTCACGGCGGCAGCGGCCGCACGATGACCGG
This sequence comes from uncultured Verrucomicrobiae bacterium, assembly GCA_963746345.1. Classification (GTDB taxonomy): domain Bacteria; phylum Verrucomicrobiota; class Verrucomicrobiia; order Limisphaerales; family UBA11358; genus UBA11358. The sequence continues at coordinate 126,869 of CAVVAN010000003.1, read as the reverse complement.
CGGCGTGGACGCCCGCGCGCTGGAAATTCCGCGCAAGATGTTCGCCTCCGCGCGCAAGATCGAGAACGGCGGCTCGCTCACGATTCTCGCCACGGCGCTCGTGGACACCGGTTCGCGCATGGACGAACTGATTTTCCAGGAATTCAAAGGCACGGGCAACATGGAGTTGATTTTGGACCGCAAACTTTCCGACCGCCGTTTGTATCCGGCGATTGACATTCCGAAGAGCGGCACGCGCAAAGAGGAAAAACTTTTCCCGGCCAAAAATCTCGAAGCCATCCGCAAACTCCGCCGCACGATGGTGGACTTGAATCCCATCGAGGCGATGGAAACGCTCACCGCCGCGCTCAAGAAACACAAGACCAACGACGAATTGCTGGCGAAGTTGGAAAAAGGTTCTTAACGGTTCAAGCCAAATTCAACGGGCAATTGGCGTTGACTCCAGTATTAGGCGGCAGTATTTGCATTGTTGGATCGTGAATCGTTAAATCGGATTCCCATGCAACGATTCAACGATTCAACGAAGCCCGCGCTTCCATTCGCGTCCGCCGCTGGAGCGGATGTTGCGCATCCATCAGGCGCTGCAATCCGGCAAATTTCCCAACGCCAACACGCTCGCGCGCGAAATTGAAGTCGCCACCAAAACCATCCATCGCGACATCGAGTTCATGCGCGACCGGCTGAATCTGCCGATTGAATTCAACAAAGCCCGCAACGGTTATTTTTACACCGAGGAAGTCAGCGCGTTTCCGACGATGCAAATCACCGAGGGCGAATTGTTCGCGCTCGTCGTCGCGGAAAAAGCGTTGCAGCAATATCGCGGCACGAGTTTTGAGAAACCGCTGTTAAGCGCGATCAAAAAAATGGAGCAGGCGCTGCCCGACACGATTTCGCTCAATCTCGCCGACATCGAACAAACGATTTCCTTTCGCACGCGCGCCGAGCCGATTTTGGATTTGAAAATTTTTGACGCGCTTGCCAAAGCCGTCGCGCAACGCCAACAACTTGAGTTGAATTATCGCAAACCCGGCCAGCAAATCCGAAACGCGCGTCGTTGACCCGTATCATCTGGCGAACATCAACGGCGAATGGTATTTGTTCGCGTTCGACCACGCGCGCAAGGACATCCGCAAATTTGTTCCCGCGCGGATCCAGGCCGTCAAACCAACGGGAAAAACTTTCGAACGTTCGCAAAATTTTTCGCTGGAAAAACGATTGCGCGACAGTTTTGGCGTTCATTCCGGCGAAGGCGAATTTGAAGTCGTCATCCGCTTCAATCCGCGCGCCGCCGATTACATCCGCGAAAAAAAATGGCACGAATCGCAGCAGTTGCGCGAATTGAAAAACGGCGGCGTTGAACTTGTCGCTGAAACTTTCCAGCCTGGTGGAAATTGAACGCTGGGTTTTGAGCTGGGGCGGCGATGCGAAAGTTTTGAAGCCGCGCGAATTGGCCGAAGCCGTCAGGCAGGCCGCCGGAAAAATTCTCAATTCAGCAAAATAATTCCAAACATCGTGCCGCCATTTTTCTTGTTTTTAATCAATAAATGGGAAAATTCATTCGTCATGAGCAAAAAGTTTCTGCTGCTGGCGCTGATAATTTTTAGCGGTCTGTTTGCTGCGATTACCCCGGCATTTGCGCAATATTACTCGATTGACTGGTATAAAATTTCCGGCGGCGGCGGCACAAGCACTAACGGCCAATATTCCGTGACTGGCACGATTGGCCAGCACGATGCTGGCGCTGCGATGATCGGCGGCAATTATTTTTTGACCGGCGGTTTTTGGAGTTTGTTTGCCGTGCAAATGCCCGGCGCGCCGCCGCTGACCATCACTTATTCGGGCAATCAAGCCATTGTTTCGTGGCAATCATCAGTCACAGGCTTGACGCTCCAAACGAACAGCAATCTCGGCACGACCAATTGGGGCAACTATCGGCGGCGTCATCGACAACAGTGTGACCAATTCACCGCCGACGGGAAATTTATTTTTCCGATTGACTGCATCCGTGATGGTAACAATTGCGTGTTGAATTGTGCGCGTGTTGAGTTAAAATAGGCTGGGTTGTGAAAATAAAAGTCAGTTTGCCGGTTTGTTTGCGTTTTCGCAGTGCTCTTGTTTTGCTGAAACACTTCACGCCCAGGGCACGGCGTTCACTTATCAAGGCCAGCTCAACAACGGCGGCAGTCCGGCCAGCGGCAATTATGATTTGACCTTTCACGCTTTATAATTCGTGACCAATCTGGCGAGCGCGTCAGCCGGGCCAATCGACCAATTCCGCCGTCGGCGGTGACCAACGGTTTGTTCACAACGACTCTGGATTTTGGGGCGGGAATTTTTACCGGCACGAATTACTGGCTGGAAATCGGCGTGCGAACCAATGGCGCGACGAATTTCACCACGTTGTGTCCGCGCCAGCCGTTGACTGCCGACGCCGTATGCGATCTTTGCGAACACCGCGAGCAATCTGCTGGGCAGTTTGCCGGCGACGCAATTGAGCGGCACGCTGCCGTCGGCGCAAATCAGCGGCATTTATCCAGCACAGTGACGTTCAGCAACAGCGCGAACTAGCGGATTTTAATGGCGCCTTCAGCGGCAACGGTTCGAGCTTGAGTAATCTGAACGCTTCACAGTTGACCAGCGGCACGGTGGCCGACGCGCGGCTTTCGCGCAACGTGGCGTTGCTGAACGGCAACCAAACTTTCAGTGGCGTCGAACACGTTCACCAATTTTGGCAACAGTTTTTCCGGCAGTTTTTTCGGCAATGGCCTGGTCGGCTGGATTGTCCACAAACGGCACGACGGTGCAGGCGGAGATTGATCACGGTTATCTTTTGACCAATTCGCAACTGGTGACGGTGACGTTGCCGACGAACGTCGAACGTCGGCGACATCGTGCGCATTTCCGGCGCGGGCGCGGGCGGCTGGCAAATCGCGCAGAATACAAACCAGTCCGTGCTCGGAAATTTTTCGAGCTATGGCAATCTTCATGGACATTGATCTGCCGCGTCCAACCCGCATGAATTGGGATGGCATTGCTTCGTCGTCGGATGGCACCAAATTGATTGCCGCGGTTATACCGGCAGTCAGATTTATTTTTCGGCAGATTCCGGCGCAACTTGGACGGCAACGAATCAGACTTCTGGAAGCTGGCGTTCTGTCGCCTGTTCTGCAGATGGCAGTAAATTGTTTGCGGCGCTTTCTGGCGGCGGGATTTATACCAATTCGGCCACTGGCTGGGGATTGGGCGGACCGGCGGGCGGTTTGAATTGGTTATGCGGTCGCGTGTTCGTCGGATGGCAGCAAAGTGGTCACGGTGGTGAGCAACAGTTCCATCGGTGGCATTTACACTTCTGGCAATTCCGGCGCGACATGGGCAACGACAGGCGCCGCCGCGAGAACTGGGTTTCCGTCGCTTCTTCGGCTGACGGCACCAATTTGGTCGCGGTGGTTTATGGCGGCGGCATTTACACCTCTGCCAATTGGTCAACTGGCCAGAACCACTGGCCAGCAAAAATTGGGTTTCCGTCGCTTCGTCCGCCGACGGCAGCAAATTGGCTGCTGCGGCGGCAGGCGGTGTCATCTATACGTCGAGCTGATTCCGGTTCAACGTGGGTGACGAACAATGTGCCCACGGCGAATTGGCAATCCATCTCTTCATCCGCCGACGGCAGCAAATTGGCGGCGGTTACTTCTGGCGGCGGGATTTATGTTTCGAGTAATTATGGCGCGACATGGACGCAAATCAATGGGTCGGGTAATAATTGGCAATCCATCGCTTCGTCCGCTGACGGCAGCAAACTGTCGGCGACGGTTTATGGCGGCGGCATTTACACCGCGCAGGCTTCTTCGCAAATTACCACGACGACGGTCAGGAACCAACGGCTACATCACCGGCGGACAGGGCACGGCGGTCGAACTGCAATACATCGGCAACAGCCAGTTCATGCCGGTCAGTTCGGCGGGAACTATCTGGGCGAATTAAAACGTTCAAACGGTTTTGAACTTGCCGGACTGGTTAAGAAATTTTTTCGGATTTTGAGAAAATCATTTGTTCAATCGCATCTGGCAAGATGCCCGCGCTGTTTCATTTCCAGCGCGGTTTTCGGCACGGCCAGCGGATCGCTCACGCCCCAATCGCACGCGCTGTTCATCCAGATGCGTTCGCTGCCGTAAGTTTCCAAAATGTCAATCGCGCGCGCCGGCGTGCATTTCGTTTCCGGGATAAAGCGTCATGCCCGCCCACATGCCCGCGTCCAAAACCATTTCGACCGTGTGTTCCTCGACGTGATCAATGATGACGCGCTCCGGCTTGATGCGTTTGTCATTTTTCAAAACGTCGAGAATCAGTCGCGTGCCTTTCAATTTGTCTTCAAGATGCGGCGTGTGGACGAGAATCAATTGTTTGATATTTCGCGGCGAGTTCGACCTGCATTTCCAAAACGCGCAATTCGTTGCGTGAATTTTTGTTCAAGCCGATTTCACCGATGCCGAGAACATTTGGCCGGTTCAGAAATTTTGGAATCGAGCGCGATGACTTCTTCCGCGAGTTTCACGTCCTCGGCTTCCTTGGAATTGATGCAGAGCCAGCAGAAATGTTTCAGGCCGAATTTCGCGGCGCGCTTCGGCTCGTGTTCGGTCAGTTGGCGAAAAATAATCGTAAAATCCGTGCACGGCGAACTGCGGTCGAAGCCCGCCCAGAACGCCGGTTCGCAAACCGCCTCGCAACCGGCGAGCGCCATGCGTTCGTAATCATCCGTCGTGCGGCTGACCATGTGGGCGTGAGGTTCGATGTAGCGCATATTTTTCTAGCCACAGATGAAACACAGATTGAACACAGATGATTTCATTATTCTGGATAAGCGCCACACGCGCCTTTGCCTGTGCTTTGGCAATTGGTTCGACGGTCGGATCGCTGAATGCGAGCAAAACTTCTTTCGCTTTATTTTTCCGGTTGCCGCCTAATTTTGTGAGCGCGGCGCGGAAAGCTTTCAACCGAAAATCGTCCTTGCCATCCGCGCGCTCAACGCGGTCGAGAAAGGCGGCGAGTTCAATCAGCTTGTGCCGCGCGTCGAGGAAATAGAGGTCGAGAATTTGCTGCTTTGTCATAATCGTTGGACGAATATAATCGGGAATTGTTCAGGGACAATGCCGGATTGATTCCTTTTTTCGAGCCGTTACATTCGTGCGTTGCGAAAAATCAGGATTAAAATATGAACTGGCTCTGGCAAAGTTTGTATCACGCGGCGGCCATGCTTTGGGAAACACTCTGGGCGTTGGTCTTGGGATTTTCTCTTTCTGCGTTCCTGCAAGTGTTCTTCCGCAAAGAGCAAATCACGAAACAATTCGGGCGGACGGGGTTGCGCGAAGTGGCGCTGGCGACATTTTTTGGCGCGGTTAGTTCGTCTTGTTCCTACGCGGCGGCGGCGACGGCAAAAACCGCCTTCAAAAAAGGCGCGGCGCTCGTGCCGACGCTCGCGTTCATGTTCGCCTCGACCAATCTCGTCCTCGAACTCGGCTTCCTCCTCTGGCTTTTGCTTGGCTGGACATTTGTGCTGGCCGAAGTCGTCGGCGCGTTCATTTTGATTGCCGTGATGTGGTTGCTGGTGAAACTGACTTTGCCGAAAGACTTGGTTGAGCAAGCGCGAATGCATAACGGCGACGAGGAAAATTCCTGCTGCCATTCGCACGGTCACGAAATGGAATCAAGCGATGAATCTTTCAAGGAACAAATCAAACGACCGGAAAGTTGGGCGCGCGTTGCCGACGCTTTCATCATGGATGCGACAATGCTTTGGAAAGAAATCCTGATTGGTTTTTTAATCGCCGGATTTTTGATGGTGGTTGTGCCGGATGATTGGTGGAAAAATTTATTCATCACCCACGGAACCGGCGCTTTGCGCCTCATTGAAAATTCCATTGTCGGCCCGTTGATTGCCGTCGCCTCTTTTGTTTGCTCCATCGGCAATATTCCACTGGCGAGTTTGCTTTGGTCGGATGGGATCAGCTTCGGCGGCGTCATTTCATTCATTTACGCCGACCTGATCATCATTCCGCTGATTTTCATTTACCGGAAATATTACGGCACGAAAGCCACGCTTTACATCACGGCAATTTTATTCGTTTCAATGGTCAGCGCTGGAATCATCGTGGACTTGCTGTTTGGAGCATTGGGGCTGATTCCAAACGTGCGACCACCGAACGCCATCGCCGAGGCGTCCTTTCAATGGAATTACACCGCGTGGCTGGATTTGGCCGCAATACTTTTAAGCGGCTCGTTCGTGTGGATTCACTTCAGAAAAAAATGACGAACGCCCGGCATTTATTTTTTGGAACGCGGTATCTTTGAATAAACGGGCGACAGCGGGCGTCTCATGCGCAGGATAAGTAATCCGAGGCCGCCAGCCGCTAGTAACGCAAAGGCCGATGGTTCAGGAACCGCATTGAAAGTGATTTCATCAACAAAAATCCAGTTGCTTGTGCTGCAATCCGATAAATCTACTGTCAACGTGCTTCCCGTCCAACTGCCGTTGAATGACAGTGTCCCGCGAGTGTCGTCAGGGAGGGCGCTTTGATTCACCGTGAAGTCGGTGTTGTCAATCATCACACAGGATGGCAAATAAATCATGTCAGCAGTGTTCTCATTAAAATCAATTCCGACCTGATTGATGGTCACGGGCGACGCAAACTGAAATGTGATCACCGGGTCGGCCACGCGCCAGCCCACCCATTCATAGGCGATGCCGTTGCCCAGATTGGCCGCGAAGTTGTTCACCCCGTAGATTCCATCCGTCAGTTGGTGGCCGGTGTCGTCAAAATAATTATAAAATCCGCCTTGAGCAATTCCTTCTCCGGGCGTGGCGACATAATTTGTGGGAGTCACCGATATGGCATTGGCAGACGAACACACGACAAGAGCAAATGCGCAGACAATCAGTTTTGGGACATGGCAAGTTTTGAGACAGTTTTTCATACGAATGTTAGTTGTTAATAAAGTTTCTTTCTTGATTTAAATCAAAACGCTTGGCGTCGGCTCTTCTGACAATCAGCTAAAAAAATACCACACTCATTTTGTTGATATTACAATAGCTTACGATAACACGCCTTCCTGCATTTTGCAAATCAGGTGGTAATTTGCAAAGAAAACCGGCCAAAAAACGCCATTGTTTCCATTGGGAAGAACTTGTGAAAAACTATGGTTCCGTGCCTGCTGAATCCATTGTAAGTTTCTAATCACTAGAAGCTAATGTGAAAAAAGACCGCCCTTTGCGTCGGCAAGGTTTTTTTTGGACGGGAATGGGACATTTTACATGCGACTGATTGGAAAAAAAACGAGCGGCGGCAATGACAAAGGGGATTTGAACATCGCTCACCGCTCGCTGCCCGGACAACTATTTTTCCACGCCCATAGCTCCCATTAAATGAAAGCAGCCCAATCCAATGGACGTGGAAAAAATCACATCACCATCTGCGAAGCGGGGATGCTCCAATCGGAGTAACCCGTGCTCCCGCCAATCGCACGCGCCCGCACATTGTAAATCGTGCCCGATGTCAGACCCGGCAGGACGATCCGCCGCGCCTGCGTGTAAATGCCTGCTTCCGTCCATGCGCCGCCGGCGGTGCTGATTTGCAACTGATACGATTTCGCATTCGTCACCGGCGTCAGGCGCAGCAACAATTGCGTCGTCATCGGACTTTCAATAGTGCCGTCGGCGCGGCATCGTTGTAGAACCACAACCCAAACCAAATTCCAACCCCGTCGGGGCGGCATATTCTTTGAGAATAGCCCAGCCATTTATGGCTGGGTTCACGGTTCGGCAATGTCTCCAGTCCCGTCAGGGACGAAAGAAAACGATCTGCCGTCCCTCGCGGGACTTTTATATTTGATGGACACATTAACCCAGCCTTGAAAGGCTGGGCTATTATCGCCGCTTTCCGCAGCACCCATCGGCGCGGCATCATTGTAGAGCAGGCTGGTTGGTGATTCCCAGCCGCGCTTTAATCATATCAAGGTCACGTTGAATTTGAGCCGTCGCAGCTTTTTGCGCCGCGATTTCAACTTGATAGGACTCAATTTGTTTTTGCAATGTATCGCTTAATGTTGCGCCCATCTGCCGGGTTTGAGCATTCACATTATCCTCAATCCGGCCTTCCTGACTGACCAGTGCGTCCTCGATTTGCGCGGTGCAAAGATAAAGCGCGCTCAACTGGTTTGTATGATAATTATACGCCACCGAATTTTGCGCTTCACGCGCTGAATCGGCTGTCTGTAGTTGCGCCTGTATTTTTTTACCGATGGTCAATAGCAAAAACAATGTGTTGGTATGATAAAAATACGCGTCCTCGTGGTTCTTCTCAAAATAGGTATCATTCATTTTGTCCAACATGGGCGCTAGCGAATTTAATTCTGATTGAATCTCAGCCATTTGTTTGGACTGGCTTTGTTCGAGCTGAACGATTTTCTGTGAAAGAATATCAATCTTTTGGCTGTTGATTTTTGCCTGCTTGTTGCAGCCGCAGAAAAGGACTGCGCCGACGAGCAAGACTGAAAGATATATTTTTTTCATGTCCGAATTCGGTTCACCTAAATTGCCCACGCTATGAAAACACTTTGCCTGTGGATTCGTCAATCGTGAAAGAAATTTTTGTGGCTATCTTAATTTCTGGAAAAATTCCATCGCCGTTTTACAAGTCGCCGCGCTTAATTCATCGAGCGAACAATTTTTTGTTTGCGCGATGGTTTCGGAAATTTCCTTCACATAGGCCGGTTCGCAGCGTTTGCCGCGAAACGGCACGGGCGCGAGATACGGACAATCGGTCTCCAGCATGAATTTGTCCAACGGCGCGGCGGCGACGCAATCGCGGACGTTTTGTGCGTTTTTGAACGTGACAATTCCCGTGAAGCTGACGAGCGAGCCGATCTCAAAAACTTTTTTCATGCGCTCGACGGTTTCGCCAAAGCAATGAAAAACGCCGCGCGTTTTGCCGATGAACGGTTTCATTTGCGCGATGGTGTCGTCAAACGCCGCGCGCTGATGGATGACGCAATTCAAATCAAATTCAGCGGCGACTTCCATTTGCTGCCGAAAAATCTCGGCTTGTTTTTCTTTATAACGCGCGTCGTCGGCTGCGGTGAATTCCGGTTTCTCGCCCGGCAAATGATGATAATCCAAACCCGTTTCGCCGATGGCGACGACTTTTGGATGTTTGGCAAATTCGCGCAGGGCAGGGCGCAAATCGTTCGGCGCTTTTTCCGCCTCGGTCGGATGCCAGCCGACGGCGGCAAAAACATTCGGAAATTTTTCGGCGAGACGAATCGCGCGTTCGCTGCTGTCGAGGCTCGTGCCGATGGAAATGATTTTTGTGATTTCGGCAGCCTGCGCGCGCGCGACGACTTCGGACAAATCGTTTGCGTAATCGGGATAATCCAAATGCGCGTGCGTGTCGAAAAAAATGGGCATGAATGGCAATCAGGGTTTGGCAACCGCATTTGTGGCGGTCAGTTTTTGTTCCAACGCAGCAATTTTTTCTTCAATGGAATTATTGCCGGGATAATCGGGCGATTCGGCGAGCAGACTTTTGTAATTTTCAATCGCATCGGCCTCGCGGCCCTGCGCCAAAAGTTTTTCGCCAAGCGTGAGCCGGATTTGAATTCGCTGCTCCGGCGATGGATTTAATTTCAGCGCGCGCTGGTAATTTTCGATGGCGGAAGATGGTTTGCCCTCGGCTTCGCAAAGGTCGGCAAGTTTTTCCGTGAGCACGGCGCTGTTGGTGGTGGCGCCGGTGTTTTCCAGATAATTCATCGCTTGAAACGACGTCGCGCCGCGCGCAAGCGCTCCGTCAACGGCGCGCAAGTCCGACCATTCGACGAACGGGCTGTGATTGCGCACAAGTTCGTTGTGCAATTGTTCCAGCGATTTTCCGAACGGACGGTAAAGCGGATCGCCGACGACGGTTGTCTGCCATGAGAGCGCGAATTGCGACGACCACGCGGCTTCGCCGAAGGTAAATCCGCCGGCCATCCAGCGCGCGAGAAAGGCGGCCACGTTGGGCGTAAACTGGATTGAAGGCTCGTCCACGCAACCCATCGTGCAGGTCGCGCCTTTGGCGAGCAACGGTCCGCACCAGTGTTGCGTCGTGCTGCGCAAGGTCGCCGCGCTGTAGGAATGCAAATGATACGCAAACGCGCCGGGCATGAATTCGACTTTCGGCAGCGTGAACGGGCCGGAAGCATTTTCGTCATACCAGCCGCAATAAATCGCGATCTGGCTCATGGGAAAACTCGCGGGAAAAGTTTCAGGCTTGTTGTCCACCGTCGTTTCAAATCCAAGCTGCCTGGAAATTTTCGCCGCCTCAAGAATCCATTCATCGCCCAAAATGTAATTTGTGTTCGATTCGGGCAAACCGCGCGCGTCAAAATAAGCGCGTCCCCACAAACCGTTTGTCTCCGCCTCCAGCGCCTTGTCCACTAATCCTTTTGCGATGTCGGCGCTTGGTCCGTCAAGCCGCGCCACCAGTAAGATTCCGTTGGTGGGATCAAGCTGCGCGATGTTCGTAGCGCCGTAAGTCCAGTTCGGCAACGGGCCGGAAAGCGGCATATCCATCTGCACCAGCGGCAGCCAAGCCAGTTCCGAATCCACTGATGCTTCGTTTTCTCGAAAGAGGTCCGGTAAATTGGACTCGCGCAACGAATTCCAAAATCCCATTAATTTTTTATTGGATCGAAAGAATTCTGGCGCATCTGCCGGAATAATTTCGTGAACGCTCGAATCGTTCGAAATCTTCAGCGGCACGCCGTAACACAAAACCGCGTAACGGATTTTCGATTTGACCACGCGCTGTTCGATCCGTTCCGGCTGCCCATTGGTCGCGGGAATTTTCACCGCGCCAAATTTCCAGAGTCCGTCGTATTCGAGGCGCCGCGCCAGCGGCATTTGCAATGAATCATGGAATTCGTCGCGCGATATTTCCTGGTTGGAAGTCAGTGAGAAACCATAAATCTGATTTTTTGGCACATGACGAACCCTGGCATAATGCTTCGCGACGTCTTCGGAACCGGGCACGCGCGTGTTGTAAATCACGACAACCTCGTCGCCGCCGGCGCGGACTAAAATCGGCGCAAGCGTGAAAATTAAAATTGCGAATCGAATCCAGATATTTCTCATGCCGGTGATTTGACCTTCATTCCGGCAAACTGTTGCAAGAAACTTTCAAACCGTCATGCGCAAACCAGATGCCCGCCGGCAATTCCGCCTGCGCCTTGTCGTGATCGTAGTCATGCGTCAGATGCGTGAAAAAAGTTTTCGGGGCGTTGATGCGGCGCGCCGCCGTCAGTGCCTCGTCCAGATTCATGTGCGTCGGATGCGGCTTTGGCCGGAGCGCATCGAGCACGGCGATTTCCACGCCGCGAATTTTTTCCAGCGCGTCCGCCGGAATTTCCTTTGCATCGCTCAAATACGCCAGCCGCTTTTTTCCATTCTGCTCGAACAGATAACCGTTCGTCGTCATCGAGCCATGCGGCAAGGGCAGGGGAGTGATGGTCAAATCGCCGAGCGCAAACGGCCCGCTGATGACGTGCGGTTCGGGATGAAAATAGCCCTTCGGAATCGGGCGACCGTCGAAGGCATAAATAAAAACGCGCTTGAGCGACTCCATCGTTTCCGCGCTCGCGTAAATCGGCAGCGCGCCGCCGCGCAGATCGCAGAAGCGGCGGCAATCGTCCAGACCCATGATGTGATCGGCGTGCGCGTGCGTGAAAATCACCGCGTCGAGCCAGCGGATATTTTCGCGCAGGCATTGCACGCGAAATTCCGGCGTCGTGTCCACGACGATTTTTGCCTTTTCCGTTTCGATGTAAATCGAAGGCCGCGTGCGATGATTTTTCGGATTCGCCAGAAATTCCGGCGGATATTCCTTGCCAATGACCGGCACGCCCTGCGACGTGCCACTGCCCAGAAAAATGAATGAAAATGCCGCGCTCAATGTTCGCGGACAATATCACATCCGCAAAATTCGGCGAATGAAAATGCGATTCAAGAATGAAAATTAAATCGGGAAGATGAGGAGCTTGCAGTTTATCTAGTTGTTAGGTGTCACTTATTCTTCAATGATTCTATCGCATCTCGTTTTGTGGCGATCTCCCAAGCAAATGCTTCAGTAAAACGAGGGTGACTATCGACATCCCTCATTGTTCGATTCGCTGATAGATTCAGGACAACCGCCCACCATCCAAGAGTGGTCGGTCCAGTATATGCAAATCGGATCGGAATACGCGGAGCGTCAGTCCCTGGCCGACTTAAGGAGAATGAGTAACCGTGCATTTCATTGACGGTGGTCGGAACGATTCCGAGGCTCAAGCCCGTCCAAATTGGAATGGTAGCCGTGCCATAGATTTCTTCATCAACGCGAGCGATCAAATCTGGAGGCGTGGTGAAATTCGCCAGGCGATCCACGCGGGTGAACAAATGGGTCTGGCCAAGCGCTTTTGTAAGATTTTGGGAATAAATGGGAAACTGATAGTCCTCGACACCAATGGTAACCTCTATTCGCGTTCTTTGAAGTAAGACGCGTTGTTCTGAAGTGATCTGCGGTGGCAAGGTCGAACTGGTGCAACCCCCTGTCAGACCGACAATCAATGTCAGGCTTGCGATTGTAATTATCTTTCCAAGTTGCATATTCAAGACACCTAGCAAGGATTCGGCCTTACATTTTGCAACTTATCTAGTTGTTAGGCCGACTGGCTATCGTCTATCACATCCCAACCAAAGCATGAAAACCCACCACCATCCGCCATGTCTGCCAGCGGGAGGTTGAAATTCCCAATCAGCGGACGAATCGTCATTACCACTAATCGTGGTATTGCCAAGTGATGTTTGGCCTTGATTGAGTTTCTCGTCAGCAGTAGCTGAAATACTGCTGCCAAGCAGCGATACCAGTAAAACAAATGCTGCAACTAATCGTCGTGTTTTCATAAATGTATCAAGTCGCCTAACAGCAAGTAAGCTGCAAACTTTGCAACTTATCTCATTTCACTTTTTTACTTTATTCTTAAAAAAGTTTTTATTCAATAAAAATCTGTAAATAGAATTTTAAGAACTTGTCTTTTTTTGTCCGCTTGATTCTGATTTCATGTTCGCTCGCCGGAATTCCGGCCAACTGTTTACAAACTATGGACTCATTGCCAACTGTCATTCTCAAACCGGGCGAAGCCGACCGCATTGTCGCCGGCCATCCGTGGATTTATTTCGGAGAAATTCTTCGCGTCACACAACAAATTGCCGACGGCGAACTCGTTCAAGTCAAAGACCATCGCCAAAGATTTCTCGGCGTTGGCTTCTTCAATTCAAAATCAAAAATCCACGTCCGCGTCCTTTCGCCTGAACGGGTCGAAGTGAACGAAAATTTTTTCGAGGAACGAATCCGCGCCGCGCTCGCCGTCCGCCAAAAGCATTTGCCAAATGCGACTTCGTTCCGCGTCGTCAATGCCGAGAGCGATTTCTTGAGCGGCCTCATCGTGGACAAATACGAAGACGTTTTGGTTGTGCAAATTTCATCGCTCGGCATGGACAAACGCAAATCGCAAATCGTCGCCGCGCTACAAAAAATCTTTTCACCGCGCGCAATTCTTGAACGCAGCGATATCGGCTCGCGCAAGTTTGAAGGATTGACGGAATCGAACGAAATTTTGTTTGGCGAATTAAATGGGCCGGTTTCCGTGAACTTGAACGGCTTGAAATTTGAAACAGATTTGATCGGCGGCCACAAAACCGGAATGTATTTGGATCAGCAGGCGAATTATCAAGCCGTTTCGCAGTTCGCGAAAGGCGCGCAGGTTTTGGACTGCTTCAGTTTTCTCGGCGGGTTCGGTTTGCACGCGGCGCGCGCGGGCGCGGCGCACGTTCATTTTCTCGACCAAAGCGCCGATGCGATTGAAGCATCCAAACGAAATGCGACGGCAAATGGTCTCGCCGAAAAATGTTCATTTGAAGCCGTGAATGTTTTTGACTGGCTCAAAACAAACACCGCCGTCAAACCGCACGAGCGCGTGATTCCGCGATTTGATTTAATCATTCTTGATCCGCCGTCGTTCACGCGCAATCGCGCGTCCGTGCCCGACGCGTTGCGCGGCTACAAGGAAATTCATTTGCGCGCGCTGAAACTTTTGAAAGTCGGCGGCACGCTCGCGACATTTTGCTGTTCGCATCACGTCAACGCGGAATTGTTTCAAGACTCGCTGCTTTCGGCAGCATTCGACACGCGCAAAATTTTGCGTCGCGTGGCAACTTACTCGCAATCGCCCGATCATCCGATTATTCCGATGATTCCCGAAACGGAATATTTGAAAGGCTTCGCGTTTGAAGTGGTGAGATAATTGGAAATTATTTCAGCAACTCGCGCTGCCAGTCCATCAATTCCGGCGCGTGTATGTCCCAATCTCGCAGCAAGCGCGCCGATGGTCGCTTTACTGGCGATGAGCGTCGGGTCAATTCCCAGCAACGTGCGCATGGCCGTCACGGATTTTTTGCAATGCGCGGAACCGGCGAAATTCCGTTTCGCTGGGGCGATGAAATTTTTGCCGGATGATTTCTGGCTGGCGGTCGTGCGGAATTTCGAGTCCGGCTTCGACGGCTTCCAGCAAAGTTTCACGGCGGCGCGGAGACATTTTTGGCGGCAGAATATTTTCAAAAGACTGTTTCGCGGCGGCGGCGGCGGCGATGTCCACCATTCGTTCGTGGCTCAAAATAAAAAAAGGCGGACGGCAATACGCGATGGCCTCCTTTTCCCGCCATTTCCACAACTCGCGCAAAATGGCCAGCGCGGCGCGATCTAAAACAGAACTTCCCTTGACGCGCCAGACCGAATCGGCGTCCACAGTTTGCGGGCGCGTGCAATCCTGGATGAGACGCGCGCAGGATTCCTGATGCCACGCGAGCCGGTTTTTATTTTGCAGCTCAAGTTTCAATTTTTCCGCGAGCGGTTTCAAATAATGCGTGTCGTTGCGCGCGTAAATTTCCATTTTTTCCGTCAGCGGACGGCGCGCCCAATCCGCTTTCTGCGAACCTTTGTCCAGTTTCACGCCGAGAAATTTTTCCACGAGCGAACTCAAGCCGAATTGCCGTTCGCCCAGCAGTCGCGCAGCCAGCATCGTGTCGAAAATCGCGAACGGCGTGAATTGATGATGTTTTTCCAGTAACCGCAAATCGTAATCCGCCGCGTGAAAAATAAGTTCGTGCGCGTTGAACACGTCGAACAGCGGGTCGAGATTTATTTTGGCGAGCGGGTCAACGAGCCTATCCGCGCCGGCAATGCTGATTTGGATCAGGCAAACTTTTTCTGGATACGCGTGCAAGCTGTCCGCCTCGGTGTCGAGCGCGATCCATTTTGCGGCGCGAAGTTGCGGTAAAAACGCAGCCAGTTTTTGGTCGTTGTCAATCACGGGGCAATTTTTTACCACAAAGACGCCGAGACACAAAGTTCAGAAATTCCTTGGTGTCTTGGTGTCTTGGTGGTTAAATTTTTTTATGAATCTCGCCATTGCCTTTTCAGATTGCGCGCAAACGCACGCGCAGAAAACCGCCATCTTTTACGGAGAGCGGGAAATTTCCTACGCCGAACTTTTGGCGCAATCGCAAAAAGTCGCCGCGCAACTGCAAAGCAATTTCAGCGTGAAGCCCGGCGACCGCGTCGCAATCTGGCTGAAAAACTGCCCGGAGTTTGTCGTGAGCGTTTTTGGAATCCTGCACACTGGCGCAGTGGTAGTTCCGATCAACAATTTTCTCAAACCCGCCGAGGTGAATTATATTTTGAACGACGGCGGAATTGACGTTTTGATTTCAGGCGAGGAATTGAGCGCGCATTTTCCAGAATTGTCCGCCGCTCGCCCTCAATTAAAAATTCTCAAAGTCGAGGAATTTGCGGCTGAAATCGCAAATCACAAATCGCAAATCAAAAATTGCAAGCGCAGCGAAAAAGACCTCGCGGTAATAATTTACACAAGCGGCACGACGGGCAAGCCGAAGGGCGCGATGCTCTCGCACGGCAATCTGCTGCACAACGTCAACAGTTGCCGCATCGTGCTGGAATCCGTGCCGGACGATTGCTTCGCCGTGATTTTGCCGATGTTCCACACTTACATGATGACGGTCGGGATTTTTCTGCCGTTCACCAGCGGTGGTTCGATCGTGCTGGTGAAATCGCTGCATCCGCCGCGCGCGATGATTCAGGAAATTTTTTCGCGCCACGCGACGATTCTACCAGCTGTGCCGTCGTTTTACAGATTGCTGCTTGGCGCGCAATTGCCGCCGCAAATTCCCATCCGCATTTTCATCAGCGGCAGCGCGCCGTTGCCGATGCAGACGTTGAAAGAGTTCGAGGAAAAATTCAAAGTCCCGCTCATCGAAGGCTACGGCTTGAGCGAGGCGAGTCCGGTTGTTTCAAAAAATCCGCTCAAAGGAATTCGCAAAGCGGGTTCAATTGGCATTCCGGTTGCAAACGTGGAAATGAGCGTGCAGGACGAGTCGGGAAAATTTCTGGGCGCGAACGAGACCGGCGAAATTTGCGTTCGCGGCGGAAATGTGATGCAGGGTTATTGGAACCAGCCCGAAGAAACGAAAAAAGTTTTCCGCGACGGCTGGTTGTTGACCGGCGACGTCGGCTATCGCGACGCCGACGGCTATTATTACATCACCGACCGCAAGAAGGACATGCTGCTCGTCAACGGCATCAACGTCTATCCGCGAGAGATCGAGGAGGTGATTTATCATTTTCCCGGCGTGAAGGAAGCGGCGGTCATCGGCGTGCCGGATGCGCGGCGCGGCGAGCAGCCTGTAGCATTTATTGCGGGGGCGGAAGGAAAAACGATTGATGAAAAAGAATTGGCGCAATTCATCCGCAGCAAACTGGCCGATTACAAATCGCCGAAACAAATTATCATCATGCCCACGCTGCCAAAAAATGCGACGGGAAAAATTTTGAAAACGGAATTGAGAAAACAGGCGATAAAATAGCCCGCAAATTTTTATCGGATTAAGTTAAAGCTGTAACTAAATCAAGACTTTGAACTGCGGTTCGACCAGCAGTAGAAGGATTCATGTCAATCTTGCTTTTGAATTGAGAAGTCGCGCGCGTGGCGGAAGCGGCGGTTTTTTCCAACACTTTTTTCAATTCTTCCTTGTCCACGGGCTTGGAAATATAATCGTTCATGCCCGCAGCAAGGCAAAGTTCGCGCGCGCCTTGCATCGCATGGGCGGTCATCGCAATGATTTGTGCGGGAGGCAAATTCTGTTCTGTTTCCAATTCACGAATTTTTCGGGTGGCCTCGTAACCATCCATCTCCGGCATCTGGCAGTCCATGAGGATGACATTGTATTTTTCCCGTTGCCAGGCTTCGACGGCTTCGCGTCCATTGCTTACAATGTCAACATTGTAACCGAGTTTGTTGAGTTGTTTCAGCCCGACGAGTTGATTGATTTTGTTGTCTTCTGCAAAGAGAACGTGACTGCCATTTGGAGCAGCGGAAAATCCAGCGGCGGCTTTGGAACATTCGGGCATGACTGAACCATTGAGCGATGGAACGCTCGCTTTTTGTTTGGTGAATTGAATACCGAATAAAAATGCCGAGCCTTTTCCCAAAACACTGGTGACGCTGATGGAGCCGCCCATCAATTCAACAATCCGGCGGCAGATGGCCAATCCCAAACCCGTGCCGCCGAACCGGCGCGTCGTGGAAGCATCCGCTTGCGTGAAGGATTGAAATAAATTTTTCTGCGCTTCTTCCGAGATTCCGATGCCGGTGTCACGAACGGCGAATTGCAATTTGGTTTCCGAGTCCGTTTCATCGAGTTTCATTATCTCAATGGAAACCGCGCCTTTGTCGGTAAACTTGACGGCGTTGCTAAGCAGATTCAAAAGGACTTGCCGGAGTCTTGAAGGGTCGCCCACGATTTTCGTCTGAACTTTTTGGTCAATGACATAATTCAATGCAAGACCTTTGGCTTCTGCGCGGTGAGAAAGCAATTCAATGGAATTTTTCACCGTCTCGCGCAAATCAAAATCCAATTTTTCAAAAGTCATTTTGCCCGCTTCAATTTTTGAAAAATCAAGAATGTCATTGATGATGGATAGAAGTGAATCGGCGCTGGTTTTGATGGTGGCGGAAAATTCGCGCTGTTCGGGAGTCAAACTGGTATCGAGCAGCAGATCAATCATGCCAATGACGCCATTCATCGGCGTGCGGATTTCGTGGCTCATGTTGGCGAGAAATTCGCTTTTGGCCTTGCTGGCGACGAGCGCGGCTTCGGCCATTTTTTGAGTTTTTTCCGTTGCCATTTTCAATAATTCATTGGCCGACATCAGTTCGTTGTTTGTGTTTTCAAGTTTGATGGTTCGTTCTTGCACCATTTTTTCCAAATCGTCCAAACGGAGTTTCGCCTGCTGGTAAAGCCGCCATTTTTCAGTCATCGAGATGGCCAATTGAAGGACTTCAACATTGTCGAACGGTTTTTTTAGAATGACCAACCTGTCGGAGTAGCCGAGTTTTTTCAGCATCTCTTCCCACGAATAATCCGAATAGGCGGTGCAGATGACGACTTGCAGGTCGGGATATTTTTGCCAGATTTTTGCCGTGGTTTCAACGCCGTCCCATCCGGGCGGCATCCGAACGTCCACAAAAGCCAGCGAGTAAGGATGATTTTCCTCAAGGCTTTTCTCGATGAAATTCAATCCTTCCTGACCTTGAAAGCCGGAATCAATCTGGAATTCCGGCAGTTCAATTTGCGGGATTACATCGCCAAACAAAGCGGCTTCAGCTTCGATCAACTCGTTGGACGGAGCTTTTGGTCTCGTAAGAATTTTGCGAAAATCTTCGTGGATGGACTTGTTGTCATCAATAACAAGAATCCGGTGATTTTTATTTGGGTCAATGTTCATAAGCTTGTTTCCCGCTTGATCGGCAATTCGAGAGTGAAGGTAGCGCCATGTCCCGGACCTTCGCTAAACGCCGTAAGGCTTCCGCACATTTCTTTTGCGGCCAAAGCGCCGCTGTGCAGGCCAAAGCCGTGGCCATCTTTTCTGGTGGTGAATCCGTGATTAAAAATCCGGGTCATATTTTCCGCAGGAATACCGACACCGTTATCAATGACCGACACCTTAATTCGTCCGTTTCCATTCGCCACGCGCAAGATGATTTGTCTGTCAGGTTTTTCCGAATCATCGCAGGCGTATTTGGCGTTGCGAATCAGATTCACCAGCACTTGCAGCACTTTGTGTTTCTCAACCAAAATCGGCGGCGTTTCGGAATACTCGCGCATCACATTAATGCGATGACGTTCCATGGCTCCGACGTTCATCTGAATGGCATCTTCCACCAAATCCACGATGGGCAGCGATTCAAGGACGCCCGAAGCCTTGGCGTAACTTTGTTGCATCGCAACAATGTCCATGATGTGTTCAATGTTCTTTTGCAGCCGCGCAAGTTCATTCAAAACAGTGGTTTGTTCGCCGGCCAGGTGCTCGGCCAACTGCGCCAAATATCCGGGCAACTGTTTGCCTTTGGAATCGCTGGTGATGAAATTGCCCAAGTCCGCTTCATGTTCGCGCAACAAAGTGACAACTTTGGCCAGATTGGCCGCCTTGGATTTCTTAAGACTGTCGGCGATGCAAGAGGACGCAACATTGACGCTATTAAGCACATTGCCGACATTATGAAGAACACTGGTGGCCACTTCAGCCATTCCGGCCTGACGCGAAGCTTCCATAAGCTGTTTGTTCACATGACTGAGTTTGGCTTCAGCCACTTTGATGGCCGTGATATTGCGGCCAATGCCGACGAGGCCGATGATGTTGCCAGCGGCGTCACACCACGGAACTTTGGTCGTGAGCAGCCAAAATTCTTCACCGTTTGGCAGCACCGCTTTTTCCTCGCGGTTAATAATCTTCTGGCCTTTCTGAAGCACCAGTTGATCATCTTGAAAAAATTTCTCGGCTATCTCTTTTGGAAAAAGATCGAAGTCAGTCTTGCCCAAGGCTTCGGATTCTGTTTTACAACCTAAATTATGCAAATCAGCCGGATTGGCGAGCACCTTTCGGGCGGCGGCATCCTTGACGTAAATCGCGTCGGGCAGGTTATCAATCACCGTCCGCAATAAATCCCGATCGAAGATTGGTTCGGCTTGAACTTGTATGTGTCGAGTAATGTCACGGAAATCGTCTAAAATTGTGACACCCGAACACACATCCGCCGCCATGTCATTTTCAATGGTGTTATTTTTCACGTTTTCCAGAAAGCCGCAATAATTGTGCCGTTTGATGCTCACTGTTTTGGAATTGATTGGAATAACGGAACTAGCTTTGGAAGTTTAATAAAGGGGCTGTCCTAGATAACGCAAAGAATGTGTTATTTAAGGTGGCATGAGAAGGAGTCGAATTAGTAAAACGAAGCAAGCGAAGTTGGTGGAGCATTTCGTGGCTGGCACGACGGCACGCACGGCAGCGGGATTGGTGCGAGTCAACAAGACGACGGCAGCCTACTATTATCACCGGCTGAGGGAGTTGATTTACCGGGCGGTGGCCGATGCGACGCCTTTTGCCGGGGAGATTGAAGTGGACGAGAGTTACTTTGGCGGTCGTCGCAAAGGCAAGCGCGGGCGTGGCGCGGCGGGAAAGGTGCCTGTTTTCGGCCTGTTAAAACGGGGCGGCAAGGTCTATGCCGTAGTGATCGCCAATGCCAAAGCCACGACGTTGCTGCCCATCTTGAAGCAACGCATCGTGCCCGACTCCATCGTCTATAGCGATTCGTTGCCCAGCTACAATGCATTAGATGTTTCAGGCTTCCGGCATCTGCGGATCAATCACTCAAAGCTCTTTGCGGAGGGTCGAAACCACATCAACGGCATTGAGAACTTCTGGAACCAGGCCAAGCGTCACCTGCGTAAATTTAACGGTGTTCCCAAAGAGCATTTTCCATTATTCTTGAAGGAGTGCGAGTGGCGTTTTAACAACCCAAACCCAAAAACACAATTGAAACAGTTAAATCAATGGGTTCGTCAGTCCTTAACCTAGTTATCTAGGACAGCCCCTTAATAAATTTCTAGGAAGGGGAATGGCCAAAAACAACAGTTTTAGTTTCCAATTTGTTTCTTTCAAAAAACAAAGCGCCGTCATATGCTCTTGCAACAATCTAATTTTCAATGAGTTAAACATATTGTTTTCGAGTTGCTTTGCCGGATTTGAGCCGGTAAGCTATTTCACCGTTCGGGCACGAAGCGCGGACGGTAAAAATTTTTATGGCAGAAGGATATTGCGTCAAATGCAAGGCCAAGCGGGAAATTGCCGATGGCGTCGAAGAAACGATGAAGAACGGGCGCAAAGCCATCAAGGGCAAATGCCCGGTCTGCGGCACGGTTATGTTCAAAATTTTGGGTGGCAAAGCCGCTCCGGCCGCAACCTCTAATCTGCCGGCCACGAGTTGATTATGTCGCAACAGCTCGCCTACGTCATCGTCACTCCCTATTCGCTCTACAAATCGCGCACCGGCGGCATTTTAAGCCGGCTCATTTCGCGCACGGGCTTGGATTTGGCCGCAATGCGGATGTTCGCGCCAAGCGCGGAACTGGTGAAGCAATACGCCGAAACCATCGTGTCGGCGCACGACACGCAGGACCGGAAAATTCAGGAACTGCTTCGCGATTACGTTCTTGAAGATCTTTCGCCGGATCCAAAAACCGGCCGTCGTCGCCGCGTGATGATGATGGTTTTTCGCGGCGACGATGCAGTGCGAAAAGTGCGCGCGGTCGTCGGCAACTTGAGTCCAGACCGTCGCGGCGGCGAAACCATCCGCGACACTTACAGCGACTTGATCATGGACGAACATGACGGGCGCGTCCGTTATTTTGAACCCGCCGTGCTCGCCGCGCCAAACGAGCAGGAAGCCGACACAAAATTGAAATTGTGGGCGCGCTATTCTGACAGCGATGGCGGATTGCTGGAAAATGTGATTCCCCATTTGCCGGACGAAACGGTCGAGCGCACGCTCGTGCTCATCAAACCGGATAATTTTAATTTTGCGACAGGCCGACCGGGCAACGTGATTGATTTTTTTTCGCGCACGGGACTTTACATTGTCGGCGTCAAGGTGCTGCACATGAGCGTGGCGCAGGCGATGGAATTTTACGGCCCGGTTCGTGAAGTGTTGCGCACTAAACTCAAGGACGCCGTCAGCGAACGCGCGAAAGGTGTTTTGGAAAAAGAATTCACTTTCAAAATTCCGCCCGCCGAACAAAAAGCGCTCGGCGATATTCTTGGCCCGTTGCACGGCGACAATCAATTCGATGTCATCATGCGTTTCATGTCCGGTCGCACGCCGGACGAATGCACCTCGGAAGAAGACCGGCAAAACCCCGGCACGCAAAAGTGCATCGCGCTGGTTTATGAAGGCGTGAACGCCGTCCGCAAAATCCGTGACGTGCTTGGCCCGACCGATCCATCCAAAGCGCCGCCCGGCTCAATCCGCCGCGAATTCGGCTCGAACATCACCGTCAACGCCGCGCACGCGAGCGATTCGGTGGAAAACGCTCAACGCGAATTCAAAATCGTCCAGCCCGGCGAAAATAATCTCAAGCAGGTCATCGAAGAGGCTTACGGAAAAGTGTAGGCGCGAAGTTTCTCCAGCAATTGTGCGTCGGCGGCAGGAAATTCAAAATCGCTTAATTCTGATTTGCCAATCCACTTGAACGCCGCGCAGCCGAGCGTTTGCGGTTCGCCACGAATCAATTCGCAAATAAAAAATTTCAAGTGAACGGATTTCTCTGGGTAATCGTGCGAGATTTCTTCAAACAATTTGCCGACGGAAATCTGCATTCCAAGTTCTTCGCGGATTTCGCGGACGAGACATTGCTCAAAAGTTTCACCGGCTTCGCGTTTGCCGCCGGGAAATTCCCAAAGTCCGCCGAGATGCGCATTTGCGCGGCGTTGTGTGATGAGCAGTTTGCCGTTGTGGAAAATCAACGCGGCGGAAACTTCGATTTGTTTCTTATCGCCCGACACTTTTGTAAATCCAGCCGAGCCGTTCCATTTCCGCGTGATCGAAAAGATTTCGCCCGTCGAAAAGGATCGGATGCGTCAGCGATTTTTTGGCGCGGTCCAGATCGAGTTTTTTGAATTCGTCCCATTCCGTCGCGACGACGAGCGCGTCGCAGCCTTCGGCCACGGCGTTCATGTCGTCAACATAAGTGACGTTTGGCAAAATCGCCTTCGCCTTGTCCATCGCCTTCGGATCGTGGACGCGCAATGCCGCGCCTTCTTTTTGCAAACGCTGGCAAAGGTCAATCGCGGGCGAAGAACGCACGTCGTCGGTGTTCTGCTTGAACGCCAGGCCGAGCACGCCGATTTTCTTGTCCTTCAACACCCAGAGCGTGTCTGTGATTTTTTTGACGAAGCGATCCATCTGGTCGGCGTTGATGTGCTGGACTTCCTTGAGCAGTCGGAAATCATAACCGATCTGCTCGGAGATT
Organism: uncultured Verrucomicrobiae bacterium; assembly: GCA_963746345.1. Classification (GTDB taxonomy): domain Bacteria; phylum Verrucomicrobiota; class Verrucomicrobiia; order Limisphaerales; family UBA11358; genus UBA11358. The sequence continues at coordinate 103,366 of CAVVAN010000003.1, read as the reverse complement.
TTGATGAACGCGCTCAAGTCCTTCGGAAAACAACTGCCGCCGAAACCGATGCCGGCGTTCAGAAAATCGGCGGCCGATGCGCTCGTCCAAGCCGATGCCTTGCGCGACTTCCTGCACGTTCGCGCCGGCAGCTTCGCAGACGGTGGCGATGGCGTTGATGTAGGAAATTTTCAGCGCGAGAAAGGAATTGGCCGCGTGCTTGATCAGTTCGGCGGAATTGATGTCGGTGACGATGATCGGCGCGTTGAACGGCGTGTAAATTTCCTTCATCGCGGCGACGGGACGCTGCGAGCCGACGCCGATGACGACGCGGTCAGGCTTCATCAAATCGCCGACGGCAAAACCTTCGCGCAAAAATTCGGGATTGCTGACCACGTCAAATTCCACCTTCGCTGTGCAATAGCGCTTGATGGTCTCGGCGACTTTTTCGCCGGTCTTGACGGGCACGGTGCTTTTGTCCACGACGATTTTGTAATTCGGTCATGGCGGCGGCGATGTCGCGCGCGACTCTTTCGATGAAACTCAAATCCACCGAACCGTCCGGCTGCGGCGGCGTGGGCACGGCGATGAAAATCACGTCGGATTTTTGAACGCCTTCGGCGGTGCTGTCGGTGAACGAAAGCCGTCCGGCAGCGACATTTTTTTTCACCAGTTCCTCCAGGCCGGGCTCGTAAATCGGGATGCCGCCGGCTTGAAGCAGTTTGACCTTGGCTGCGTCATTGTCCACGCAAATGACGTGGTGGCCGACTTCGGCAAAGCAAGTGCCGGTGACCAGGCCGACGTAACCGGTTCCGATAATCGTCAGCTTCATGGATTAATGGCTTAAGTTGAATGAAGTGGACGGAACCGTTGAAGATGAAGTGGACGACTGTTTCGTTTTTAATTCCATCGCGCGCATCGCGGCTTCGGAGCCAAGGGAATTGTTTGGATTGGCGCGCGCGACTTCTTCATAAAAATTGCGCGCGTCGGACATTTTACCCTGCGACTCATAAAGCCGGGCGAGGGCGAATTTTGCACTGTCGGCAGCCAGCGGGTCAGTGAATCCATTGATGACCTTTTGAAAAGCGCCGACGGCCAAGTCCGTTTTGCCTTGGGCTTCAAGGCTGGCGGCCACGCCAAGCGCGGCCTGGCTTGAAAATTGGCTGTCGGGATGCGCGTCGAGAAATTTTTGGAACTGCGTTTGCGCCTCGGCATATTGGCTCGCAGCGAACAATTCCGCCGCGCCGCGCAACAGCGCGCGTTGAGCTGCGAGCGTGCCGGCATAGGTATTGACAATCTGTAAATATGAGTCGGCCAGTTCACTGGCGCTGACGTTCGGCGTAGTGGCGACGATTAATTGAGTCAACGCCTGACCCGCAGCGATTTCTTTCTGATTTTGTTGCCAAAAATAAAACGAAATCACAAAGGCGGCTACGACGGCAATGCCGATGCTGATGCCAATGCGCTTGATGTTGGCTTCAACCCACGGCCAAAGTTTGAAGAAAACGAATGTTGATGCTTCCTGTGCTTGCATAATAAATATGCAGTCTTAAATGCGCGCGTTTGAAACGCAAGCCGAAACCTTTCGCGCCGACCGTTAAAATTTGCTTGAGCACGCGGCGCAATCCGGCTTCACTGGACAAAACGGAGAGATGGCCGAGTGGCTGAAGGCGATGGTTTGCTAATCCATATTGAAGGCTTCACGACACTGCGCGAACACGGACTAACCCCGCATGAATACTGACCAAACTCTGCATTGACGCGGGTTTGCTACGTTAGCGTTAATAGTGCGTCGTCATGCAATTTCGGTGTTGCAATGTGTTGCAACCTTTGGCGGCGATTTTTCAATCCGTTAGTCGCGGTAAATTTTTGCCAATGAGGACTCTCTTTTTTTCGCGGGCGACCCGTCCACACGCCCTGCCGGTGGCAGGGGGAAATTCACGCCAGCCGTTCGCGTAGGAGTCCCGCGTTTTGAGCGAAGGTGTTTTCTTGACATTCTACGTCATTGGCGTATCTTGGCGTCAATGGTCTTTGAAGAATTTGCACCGTTCACCAAGCGCGTGATGGAGTTGATGGACGATGACGACTTGGCGCGTGTGCAATTGCTCCTGCTGGCGCGGCCTGACGCGGGCAAGGTGATTCCAAAGTCCGGCGGGTTGCGAAAGTTGCGCGTGGCGGCAAAGGGACACGGCAAGCGCGGCGGAGCGCGGATGATTTATTATTGGGTGGTTGCCCGCGACCGGATTCTGATGCTGGACATTTACGCGAAGAACGAGCAGGAAGATTTGAGCGCGGGCGAATTGAAACAACTGCGAACACTGATTGAGGATTACAAAACATGAACAAAGAACGATTTGAAGAATTGAGCGAGGCACTCCGGCAGGCGAAAGCCGTGCGGCGGGGTGGAGCAGCCCCGTCGCGTGTGTGGAGCGTGACGCGAAACGACAACGGGCAACTCCACCGCCGCCAGCTTGACGCCAAAGAATATCAGCGCGGGCAACGGGCGGAGTGGGAAAAAACAATTGCGGCCACGCGGACGCGGTTGCGGCTTTCGCAAATCAAGTTTGCGGAACTGCTCGGCATTTCCGTCAAGACGCTGCACAACTGGGAACAAGGGCGTCGCAAACCGACGGGCGCGGCGCGAGTGTTGTTGCGCGTGGCGTCGCGGCATCCAGAGGTGGTTTTGGAAGAAGCAATGGCGTGAAGGAATGAAAGGACAACCAATGAAAATGAAAATTATTTTTTGTCTCGCTGCTTTTCTTGGCCTGTGTGTTAAAGGTCAGGCTCAATTTTCCACCACAAACGTAACTCTTTTTGTTGCTCCAAATGGAAATCCTAATCAGACAAATGCCAGTTACAGTGTTCAGTCAGGCCAGACTGCCAAAATTGTTTTTGAAACTTTCGGCGGAGACGGCGCATTACATATTGGTTTGAACAGTGCTTTTTACAACAACGCCACCGCTACTTTCCCATTGATTACGTCTAATAGTCCCGTCGGAAATTTGCCGGTTATCGTTGGGCCTGCAACCATTTCAGTAACAAGAAATAATTCTGGCAATCCTATCGTTGGCACAAATGATTGGGCTTTTTGCACCATTGAAGTCAGTGCTCCGAATACTGCGTCCAGTTCGGCTTTCGTGCCAAGCACTGCCGTAGTGATCCCTGCGGATTCAGGCGGCTCGGTGAATATAATTCTTGAATCAAGTTCTGACTTAATAAATTGGTATCCTTCTTTGCCAGGAACGTATGGAGCAAACTATACGAACAGATTTTTTCGAGTGCGCGCGCAATTAGCACAGTAGCCATTTGCGTCATTGGCGTTCGTCGGCGATGTTGGCGACCATGAAACGGAGTGGTGAAAAAAAGATTTCAGGCGCGACACGGCAACCGTTGGATGATTGGCATTTTACGTCCGTGCCGAAGGGCGAAATCGAAGCCTGCTATCTGTATGAGTATGCGCGTGAGTTTTTCAAAAGGAGCAAGCATCTCCAAAAGTTCCAAAACGAATGGAATGACCCAGCCAAAAGGCAGAGCGGTGAATACTACGATGCTGGTGGTAAGGCGTTGGACTTGCTCCGAACACGCTGCGAAAATTTCCCGCACATAGATTTTGATTATTTCCCGAAAGTGGCATGGCAAGATTTGCCGGATTTTCCAGAAGAAGTGCGAAAGTCCATGTGGAAGAATTTGCGCCAGTCACTAGCGGATGGCGTGAACGATTGGGGCGAGCGATTCCGAAAATCCCGCTTTGACAGGTTGAACATGGCAACACTGCGGCAATTAGAGCCAGCCCGAATAGCGGAACAAGAACTGCAATCCCTCAAACAATCATGCCAATCATCCGCAGAACAATATGCTGAACGATTGCTCCGTGAGTTGGAAACGCCGAAAGACCAATTGTTGACGATATTCAAAAATCGTCACGAATGGATTCCCACAAGAAGGGTATCGGGCGAAACAGAATATGGCTTTTTTGCAATTGATTGGGGATATAGTAACACCGATATAAAACGCGCCTTTGGGGAGTGGCTACAGGATCAGCGGCAAGAAAGAAAAAAACTTGGTTTGTCTGACGAAAAATTTGTGTCCAGCAGAGGGGGATTCGCGGACAAACTGAATTGGCTGGGGGCATTGCGTGTGAAAAATCACTATCGAAAAAGTGAACTGGTTGATTACCCTTATACGGAACTAAAGGTAGATGCGCCATATTTGCATTACTCTGACCTGCTCGACGCGGCGAGAAAAGCGACAAAAGAGATTGACCTGCTATTTCCGTCGCAATGGAGCGAGGAGGATTACAGGCGCAGAGAAGAAGAACTTGCGCGATACCGTAAAGAAAACTCGCTGCCTATTCCCGCCGAAATACTACAAGGAGATTCATAAGGAGTTAGTTCAAAAATCCTAGCCCCTGCTATCTTAAATGCCGCCTATGCCCGAAAATGTCGGGCATGATTGCGAAACGAAATCAAACCGCCGAAACGCGCGAAGGCGAAAAAATTACCGCGCAACCGCTCACCGCGCCAGCGGCCAATGGCACAACTCCATTGCGCGAAAGCGATACGTTCCGTTTGCCGAAGCCTTCGGCTCGTTGTCAATTAAGCGGGCTTTCAAGAACGACTATTTTAGAGCGCGGCGAGGCCGGGGATTTCAAACTAATTCGACTGCGGAAGCGAGGCAGTCAGCGTGGAATTGTTTTGGTGGACACAAAATCTTTTCTCGCGTGGCTTCACGGGCAACCGGCAGTCACAAAGGAGTCGAAATGAAAACCGAAAGCGTATCTCAAATTGAGCGGACGGCAGAAAGCAAATTCCAGTTCGCAGCGCGATTTTCCGTCAGCAAACGAACCGTTGACTCATGGCTGGCTCGCGGTTGCCCGCATTTGAAATTGTCGGCGCGCTGCGTTCGCATACCGCTGACCGAGGCTTCCGCGTGGGTCAAAGAAAATTATTTCACGCAACGCCGGGTGCAATCAAAAATTTCCACTGAATAAAAAAATCCGCCGCGCTCACGACCAAATGAAACGCGGCGGACAACTAACGATGATGAATACTACCCAATTTTTAGACCTGTTGCAAGGCGTGAGAAAATCCGGCAATGGATTTTCCGCGAAATGTCCCGCGCATGAGGACGGCACGGCGTCACTTTCGATTTCAACGGGCGACGACGGGCGCACGCTGGTTCGCTGTCACGCCGGATGCACGCCGGACGCGATTTGCTCCGCACTCAAATTGACGCTCGCTGATTTATTTCCGCAAAGGGAAACTCGCAATGGCAACGGCAAGCGTATTGTCGCAACTTATGACTATCACGACGCCAGCGGCAAAGTTGTTTTTCAAGTTGTTCGTTACGAGCCGAAAGATTTTCGCCAGCGCAAGCCGGATGCAACCGCGCCGGACGGCTGGACGTGGAACACCAAAGACGTTGAAAAAGTTTTGTTTCGGCTGCCCGAAATTCTCGCGGCGATTGCCGGTGGAAAATTCATTTTCGTTTGTGAAGGCGAGAAAGACGTGCTCGCAATGGTGCAACGCGGACTTTCGGCAACGTGCAACCCCGGCGGCGCGGGCAAGTGGCAGGACTGTTATACCAAAATTTTGCGCGGTGCGGATGTTGTAATCATCGCGGACAAAGACAAAGCAGGACGCGAACACGCGCAACTTGTGGCGGGCAAACTTCGCGGCGTCGCAAAATCTGTCCGCGTCATTGAATTGCCGGACACCAACGGCAAGCCCGTAAAAGACGCCGCTGATTTTTTTGCCGCTGGCGGCACGGCTGAAAATTTAATCGCGCTGGTGGACGCCGCGCCGGAATGGATACCCGCCATTGTGCCGGATACGACGGAAACAAATACACCGGCGCAATGGTTCGCTGAAAAATTCCCCTCGCTGCTGAATGAGCATGGCGCGGCGATTTCGGAAGAAACGGACAAGGCGGGCATCGTGACCGCAAAAGACATCGGCGAAGATTTTTTTGCCGCAACGCTTGGCGACAAGGGAAGTCACGATGCTCCGACCGTGTTCGTGCCAACCGAGGAAAAGTTTTATACCTATCTGCCGGACGAAGGCGTTTTCATTTTCCAACGCGAGCCGGTGTTGACCGCGCGTTTAAGCCGGTTGCTTTTGGAGTGCGCCCGTGCCTGCCGTGACGGTTGCGAGACAAAGGCATTGGAATTTCGTTTTCGTGACACGGCAAATTTAAGTGGCGTTCTGAAAAAAGCACGGGGTTTGCTGCCAGTGCCGCATGATTATTTTGCCAGTGACCTGACAAAATTTATTCCGTGCGCTAACGGAATGTTGCGGCTGGACAATAAAACCCTTTTGCCATTCAGTCCCGCGTATAAACGGCGGAATAAACTGGCCGTGCGGTTTGATGCTGCTGCCAAGTGTCCGTTGTTTCTTGATACGCTGATGCGTGCGGCGTTGAACGATGACGATTTAGATTTGTTGCAACGCGCGTGCGGCCTGTTCCTAATTGGCGAAAATCTGGCGCAAAGGATTTTGATTCTCACCGGGACGGCGGGCGGCGGCAAAGGGACATTCATCCGCGTTCTAAATGGAATCATCGGCGACGTAAATCTGGCGTCACTGCGAACGCAATTACTTGGCGAGCGTTTTGAGTTGGGGCGTTTTCTTGGAAAGACATTGCTTTATGGCGCGGACGTGCCGGAAAACTTTTTGAACCAGCGCGGGGCGTCGGTCTTGAAATCGCTCACAGGTTACGACCCGGTAACGCTGGAATTTAAGAACAGCAACGAGTCACCGTCCATCACTTGCAAGTTCAACGTGATCGTCACCTGCAATTCCAGGCTCACGGTGCAATTGGAAGGTGACACTGACGCATGGCGGCGGCGGTTGGCAATCATCGAATATAACAAACCGAAGCCGGAAAAGGTGATTGCCGACTTGGACAAACAGATTCTCGCCAGTGAAGCCAGCGGCGTTTTGAATTGGATGCTGGCCGGGCAGGACAAGCTCCGCGCCGACGGCTGGCAACTGAATCTCACCATCGCGCAACAAGCGCGCGTGGACAATCTCCTGCTCGAATCCGAAGGCCATGCGGTTTTTGTCCGTGAGTGCCTGACGCGGGACGCTGAATGGCAACTCACCGTGCCGGACTGTTTTTCGGCCTATGTCGAGTTTTGCAACCAGCACGGCTGGACGGCATTGACAAAAAACAAATTCGGCTCACTAATCGGCGACGTGGTGGTGAGGCAGTTTGGGATTACCGCTCGCAATGACATTCGAGATAGCAGCGGCAAATCGCAGCGTGGCTGGAAAGGTATCCGCTTCCAATGAAAGTTTATCAGACCAACCGGCAAAAAGGTATCCGAAGTTTCCGGCAATGGCTGGTTCGGATAACTCGGATACCATTTTCACACTTCACCGTGGAAAATTTGTGGTCACGGATACCTCGGAAACATTTATGAGCAACACAAACGAAAATTACCCGCAACCGTTCCGCTTTACCAAAGAGAACGCCCGCGAAATGGCAGCGCGAAGCTGGGAAGCGCGGCGTAAGCGTAAGACGAAGCTGGAAGCCGAAGCACAGCAAGGCAGGCAATCCACGCCGCAAAGCGAACGAATTGCTAAAGAAATAGAGCGCGTGCTTGCGATGATGGAAAAAGAAAAGGACGCCGACAAGTTGCAAAAGCTCTCGGCGACATACGCACGCTTATTCAACGCATGGCAGGTTCTCACCGGCACGCCGAATCCCGGCTCGCGTAGAAATCGTGGATCACGTCCAACATTGCCAGACTTGCCGCCGCCGACACCAAATCAGCCTCAAACTTGATTAACGCTCTAGCGCGTTTGGCCGGTGGAACTTGCAAAAACCGAAAATGGCATTTCAATTGCTGATTTAAGGTCAGTTTTATGAGAAAAGCCATTGTTATCATTGGATTGTGCGTTGCAGCAATGGAACAAGCAGCAGCACAAACGAATCAGATTGTGACCAACGCGCCAGTTAAAGTGGCACTTGTTGTCAGTAAGCCGCAACCATTCGTCATGCCTGACACCATCGCAACGCGAAGCGGTAAGATGTATCAGGGAGTCAAACTTCAAACCGTTAGCTCAAGTGAAATAATTATTAGTTACTCCGACGATGAGGGCGTGATGCAACTTGAAAACATAAAGCTGGCTGATTTGCCGGATGACTTACAAAAACATTTCGGATACGACCCTAAAAAAGCAGCGTTGGAAGAAACAAAAGAGCAAGAGCAGCAGAAGTTATGGTCTTCTCATGCTAAATTAACCCCAGATCAACAGCGATGGTATGATTACAATGAAAATATAAAAGCACAAAAGGAAGAAGAAAAGCGAGAGCAAATACAAGCTCAAATGGCCCGCCAGCAATGGGAGGATTCACTCAAAGAACGTCAGGTTGAGGCGCAGGAAGCGGCAGCGGCAGCGGCATTGATTCAGGCACAGAACCCGTCACAAATTAACATTATACAACAACAGCAGCAACAGCAACAGCAGCAATAATCATTTTTTCGTGCGCCCTGATTTGCGATTGAAAGATGCTACAATTGGCTTTTCGGTGAGCCGGATTTCCTATAAACTTATGATTTGAACACGCTCGGCAGAGTGGCAATTCTGTCAGTTCACAGTTGCGGCCAGTGGCATGACGTTCGCGGGCATATCCGGCGTGACGGCGAACCATTTCAGCGCGTCGGCGGGCTTCACCAATTCGCGGTAGTGCGCGAAAATAATTTTAGGACTATTGCCACATTCCAGCGCGACTTGCGCCGCATTTTGAGTTTGCGCGAGCCGGTAGCTGGCGAAGCTGTGTCGCAGCGCATTTTGTTTCCAGTCAACGCCAGCGGCCTTTGCGGTCGCCACTTGTGCCTTGTAAAAGCCGATTGAACTGCCCGACCAAACCTTGCCTTTGTGTTCGGAGTAGGACGCGAGCCACGCAGCGAGATTGTCGGCAACCGGCACGACGCGACGGCTTGCGGTTTTAGCCACGTCCGCGCCAACGATGATATGACGCGACTTTAGATCAACGTCCTGCCATTTGAGCCGCTCAATTTCAGCGGAGCGCAGTCCGGCAAACGCGCCAATGGCCAGACACGGCAAAAAATCCGAATCCGCCGACGCAAGCAACTTGGCGATTTCTGCGGGCGTGTAAATCTCCACGTTGCCGTTGCGGATTTTTACGTTTTCAACGGCTTTCACCGGATTGTCCAGTGAATAGCCGCGAGCAATCGCAAACTCGAAAAGCAAATAGACCACGCGCTTGTTGTTGGCGTAGCTTTGCGATGAAAGTTTCATCCCGTCCAGCCACGCTTGAACGGATTTTGTTTCGACGTTGCCGATGTTGCATTGAAACGCATCGGAAAATTTTTCGAGCCGGAAGCGCAAATCTTTTAGGTAACGCGCCGATGCTCCGCGCGATTCTTTTACCTTGAGCAATTCGGCTACCACGTCGGCAACGCGCTTGGCGGTGACGGTTTTGTTTCGTGCCTTGTAGAACCGCGCCGCCGCCGTCACGCCGGGCAAATCGCCAACGAGTTTGACGGCTTCCGCGAGTGTTGCGACGGCGGACGTGAGCGAAACGCCGAGCGGCTGCAAGGTTTGAATCGCGCTGGCGTATTGAATAGATTGCTCGCGCGTCATGCTCGCTCCTATCGTGTCGCGCTGGCTTAACTGGCGTGCCAGTTTGTTCGCGGCGTCCATTGCGTCGGCTTCCGCGCTGTAGCTGTCAAAGCGGCGTTTTTCTCCGCTGTAGTTGGCAACCATGAAGGCGAGATTTCCCGACGGCGTTTGACGGCGATAGACCTTTACGGTGACGCGGCCAATGGTGATTTTTTTCGGCCACGTTTCGCCTTGCTTGGTGTTGCGTGAAGGGTTATTTTTCATGCACGAACTGTTGCACAAGTGTTGCAACTTGTCAAATCGGTTCGTGAATTTGCGGTGATAAATGGCGATTTAAGCCTTTATTTACAGGCAAACGGAGAGATGGCCGAGTGGCTGAAGGCGATGGTTTGCTAAACCGTTATACGGCCAAAAGCCGTATCGGGGGTTCGAATCCCCCTCTCTCCGCCATATTGATTTCATTGGTGTTTTATCAAAAGCAGGGGTCAGTAACAACACCTAGTAACAACAAATCCACCCGTGTTTGGGTTATTTGCCAGTGTCATTGAGGTCGGATTTTGCTTCCGTTTCACACCGTTCAATGAAGGCAAGAATGCTGGCAAGATGGAACAGTCGGCCCCCTTTTATTCGTCCGGTTTCGCGAATTAAGACGGATCGAATGAAGCCCTTCCCCGCCCACTCGTAAAGTTTTGGCCGCGAACAGCCGGAATAAAATTCATGGCCACGCATTGTCGCACACCCCAAGCCGTTAAATCGCCGAAGAGAAATCGTTCAGCATGGCAGGCGAGCGAAAGTCGAAGAATCCCGTGGAAAAGGAAAAAAAGTTTTTCGCGAAGGCGTAAATTTGACATTCTTGCTGCTTTCAGAGAGTGTCCGGTGTAATTTATTGGCAGTGCAATTTTGCAGCCATGCCAAAAACTAGAGAATTAATTGAGTTGTTTCGCGCTATCGGATCACATGACCTTGCGCAAGCAGCCACTCTTTCTCGGAAACTGGCTGCGCAGCGCGGTGCGCGCGGCCAATATCGCGCAGAACGCGATCTCCTTGGAGCATTGAACGGAATGGCCAAACCTCCGACCAATGGACAGAACGCGGCACTTCACACCACGTGGAGTGTTGGCAGCACGCTCATGCCGCTCCCCGCATTGAAGCATTTGTCAGAATTGGAGCTTTCTACATCGGTTCGTAAAAGTTTTGGCGAAGTGATCAAGGAGTGGAAGTCACGCGAAAAATTGGTGAAGCATGGCCTCCCTCGACGATGGCGGTTGCTGTTTCATGGACCTTCGGGTTGCGGCAAGAGCGCTGCTGCGGCTGCACTCGCAGCCGAAACCAAGCTTCCTGGATTTCTGGTTCGATTTGATTCGCTCATCGGCGCTTATCTCGGTCAAACCGCCCTGCGCCTCCGCGAGTTGTTCAGCTTCGCCGAGCAAACTCCTTGCGTTTTGCTTTTTGATGAGGTTGACGCGCTCGCCAAACGACGTGGCAGTCCAATGGAAGTTGGCGAACTCGACCGTATCGTTATTGCATTTATGCAGGAGTTGGAGCACGCGCATGGCGAAGGATTTATCATTGCGACCTCCAATATTCCCAATGCGTTAGACGACGCACTATGGCGGCGATTCGATCTCCGCATTGCATTCCCAAAACCGACCGAAAGTGAACTCACACAATTTGCCAAGCGCCGTTCAAAAGAATTTGGTTTTCATGCCGCTCACAAGACACTAAAACGTTGCCGAAAAACTGCTTCATATGCTGAAGCGGAACAGGTGGTCATCGCCGAAGCTCGTCGCCGAGTTCTGACCACATGAGCCGCCATGCCATCACCTACATCCAAGCCAAAGAATTACTTTCTCAATGAAAGTCATGAACTCTCGGTCGAAGCCAAAGGCGGCGGCGGGCGGCATGTAGAATACCTCGGCATAAATTGGCCGCAAAAAGCGAATCGGCTGCGCACTTCATTGGAACGGGTAAGCGAACGCGCAAGTCATTCCCGCGACCCACTCGGCAAGCGGAAGTATTACCTCATCGCCGATCCATCTGCTAAAATTGTGAAGGCGTCCAAAGCCAGAGATGCCGTTGGAGGTCAAAAATTGGAAGCGGTGGTTTTTAGCGGAGAGCAATCGAAATTTTTTGAGCGGATTGGATTGGATTTAATCGAAGTTCATCCCACAGGTGTTGCAACTGTTCATGCGACACCCGAACGTATGGAGCAACTCATTAGCAAGACCGGGCAACTTGCGCAACTTGGTGCGCGGGAACAGGCTCGTTTTGTGGCATTCGAGTCATTTGAGTGGTTGGCTGGCAAATGGAAGTTTGATCAGGAATGGCTTGATGAGATCGGCAAAAAATCTGCGGAGGGATACATCAAACTTCAGCCATTGATCAGTGAGTTGGAGGCTGATCTCGTAATTCGCGCACTTGAACAAACATTTCGCGGACAGGCTGGCGTAGCTCTACGGGGAAAAGGCCGTAGCTATCTCGGACGATTTTTTCTTCGGGCAACCTTGAATGCGCAGATGGTCAAAAAATTGGCCGACGAGTTCACGTCAATTCAATCCATTCATCCGCCAATTCTTGCATTCACCGAGAATCTTCCGCCCGAAGTCTCAACATCAAGCAATCCATTGCGGACGTTTTCAAACAAACCCGCGCTGACTTTGCCCTGCGTGGGAGTTGTTGATACAGCCGTGCCGCAGGAACACAATTGGCTGCGCTCGTTTCGGCGCGGCGGAGCTGTTACCGGCCTCAATTGTTCAAATACTGAAAACGACAATCACGGTTCAATGGTCGCTTCGCGCGTGGTCTTTGGCGATGTTGACCTTGGCGGATTGTCGTCTCCTCCACCAGCCACATGCAGATTTCTTGAGGTGCGTGTTGGCACTGGTCAATCGGGGAAGATTCTTGCTGAAAGCGTTTCTGGAGCATTGGCCGCTGCAATCACCGCAGCTCCTGATGTGCGAGTTTTCAACTTGAGTTTCGATGGCGAGCAGCGACTTGATGATCTTCCCGCTAAACAGAGAGCCGAAACTCTTAAACACATTGAGGAGATTGACAATTTTGCATTTGACCGTGATGTGCTGCTGGTAGTGGCGGCGGGCAACGCTCAACAAGGAATTGTTCCGTCTCCAGGGTATCCTTTGCACTTCGATAGCCCCGCGTGGGAATTGCACAGTTTTCCTCGCGCATTCAACGCGCTCACCTGTGGTGGAGTCGCTGGGCGGTTGAGCGCCGGAGGTTTGGCATCGGAGATTGATGCTCCAAGTCCATTCACGCGCGTCGGCCCTGGCTTTGCTAACAGTCCAAAACCTGATCTCTGCGCGTCTGCTGGAAATAGCGATACAAATTACCGACCACTCGCAGGTGCAGGTGCTTGGGGATATTCAGCTTTAGGAGATGCACGCGAAGGTTTTGGAACTTCTTTTGCCGCGCCGTTATTAGCACGGGAAGCGGCCTTTGTATTAGAGGAGTTGCGACCGAAATGCCCGGGCGATTCACGCCCGTTTGCGTGCGCAGTGAAAGCAGTTCTCGCGCTGACAGCAGACGATGTTGCGAAACGGTTGAGTGATGCACTTCAACCTTTGGCTAAACGCTCAATCGGATTCGGTCGCGCAAGTGCAGAGAGATTCCGGCAACCAAGTCAACAAAAAGCACGCTTCGTCTGGCAAGGGGTAATTGCTCACGAAGATGATCTTGTTCGCGTGCAGCTTCCGGTTCCTGTCGCATGGATTGACCAAGCCACATCTCCACAACTCCAACTATGTGTCGCGTGGGACGCGCCCGTATGTGCTGCGGCAGAGAGTGAGTGGTCTTGTCGTGATGTGAAGATAACGATTCGGCCCGGCCCAGAAGCTGATGCAGCAGATGGATCAAGGGGTCGGATTCCGGGTTATCCACTATTCAAGCGCACATGGAAACTTGACAAAGCACTCGCCAAAGCGCGCAAAAAAGAAGTGGCCGATACAGATCTGTGGATTATAGAATTTAGCTACTCTCAAATTGCCGCATACGCTGCTGGCCATACTGTGCCGCTGTCCCAACGCGTCGCGTTTGCGGCTGAAATATGGGATGAAGCCGAAACACCACTTGAGCCGCACAGTTTTGTTCAAAGTTTACCAATTGCTTCGACGCTTATTCGATTGAGCAACACGTCTGTTTGGTTGCCTCAAGCAATTTCAATTACGTCAGATGTTTAACGATGCCGGTGTCAATGAGGTCGGATTTCGCCTCGCTCTCACACCGCTCAATGAAGCCCAGAATGCTGGCAAGATGGAACAGCCTCACGCCTTTTATTTTTCCGGGTTCACGAATCGAGACGGAACGAATGAAGTCCTTCCCTGCCCACTCGTAAAGTTTTGGTCGGGTGCAGCCGGAATAAAACTCGTGCCCGCGCTTGGGCGCCCGCACCCAGACCGGCAAACTGCCCTCCCGGTCGGCTCATTATTTGCGCACGCCGACGGAGCCAGTGAAAACGGCTGCCATTTTCCTGGGTCCCCAAAACGGGTCTCATACGGTTACTCCTTGTTTGTGTTTGGTGGCTCGGCGTTGAACCGGTTCTATCTTTTCAGTCACGGTTTCGGACTGCGTGTTTTCAGCCGCCTCCGCCTGGCTCGGCGCTTGGTTCTTGGTGAGGTCGAGTTTTTCCTCAATCTCACTCTGGCGGCGGGTCAACTCCTGAAAACGGTCCTCGCGCTCAAACTTCGCGCCGACTTTTTCGCCAAGCTCTTTGACGCGCTTGTTGGCGTCGGTGATGTCCAACTCCAATCTTTCCGCGCGTTCCTCAAATCCCTGAACCGTCGCCTCCAGCGAGCGGATGGTGCCGAGCGCCGTGTCCGTGACCCGCGCGCCGTAACTGTTTTTGCCGCGCAAGACCATTTCGGTGGTGTTGTTGAAACTCGGACGCAGGAACAAATCAAAACCGGCGAATCTCCCGATGCGGACGTCCTCGCCGAAGCGGGCCTTCAGTTTTTCCGCGCGGCGCAAAATCAATTCGCCCGCGATGCCCCGGTTGTTGGATTCCTGTCCGTCGAGTTCGATGCGGAATTTGTCGCCCGACGTGTCCTGCCGAACGCCCAAGTCCTGCCGCAGATTGGCAAGGCGTGTGGTAAAGATTTCGGCATCCTCGTGCGAGCGGCGGAGATTGGAACGGATGCGGTATTGTTCCTCGGCATGGGCGGAACGCAGCCGGGTGAGCCGGATCAACTCCGCGTCCACCTGGGCTTTTTCAATCACCAGCGGATTGCCTGATGCGATGGCCTTCACCTCGGCGTAGGTCAAAGCCGCTGAATCCAAATCTTCAAGCCGCCGAATCGTCATGTCGCCGCTCATCACTTGCGCGATGAACTTCGCCTTCGTCTCCAACGTCTGCCACATATAGGCGTCGAAACTGACCTTCGGTGACGTAGCGGAAAATCTGGATGACGGAATTCTTGTTTCCCTGCCGGAGAATGCGCCCTTCGCGTTGCTCCACGTCTGCCGGTCGCCACGGCGCGTCGAGATGATGCAAGGCAATCAACCGTTCCTGCACGTTCGTCCCCGACCCCATCTTTTGCGTGCTGCCGAACAGCACGCGGACTTTGCCCGCACGCACATCACGGAACAGCGTCAACTTGGAAGCGTCCGAATCGTAATCCTGAATGAAGGCGATTTCGTTGCCGGGAATGCCAAGCCGTTCCAACTTCTGCGCCATGTCATTATAGACGGAGAAGCCCCGGTCTTTCGGCGTGGAGAGGTCGCAGAACACAAGCTGGGCGGAACGCTCCGGCTTGGATTCCTGCCAGATGTTGAAAATCTTTTCGACCGCCAGATTCACTTTGCCCTGCGGTTCGTCCGGCGCGGCCGGTTTCATCAGCCGAAGATCCAAAGCCGCCTTCCGTCCCTCGGATGTGATTTTGAGCATGTTGTCTTCGCTGGGATCAACCCGGCCGGTTTTCAATCTCTCGGCGCGGGCGGCGAGCGATTGCACGAACTCCTTCAGCTCCTCCGTGGCCGGCGCGTTGCGGATGGTCGGCTTTTCGCCGTCGAGTTTCGGGCGCGGCAGATTCAGCATCGCGGCGGTCTGCACGTCGGCGGACTGGCGGAACATCTGCATCAATTCCGGCACGTTGATGAAACGGGCGAAGCGCGTGTTCAGCCGGTAGCCCGCACCGTCCGGCGAAAGTTCCATCGCCGTCACCGGTTCGCCGAACGTCGCCGCCCACGAATCGAAGTGATGCAGGTTGTGTTTCTTCAACTCGTCATGCTGGAGATACCGCTGCATCGTGAACATCTCGGCCATGCTGTTGGCGATGGGCGTGCCGGTGGCGAACACCACGCCTCCCCCGCCGTTCAACGATTGGACGTGGCGCACCTTCAAAAACATATCGAACGCCCGCTCGCTGGCCGTCTGCGGCAGACCCGCGACGCGCGTCATCTTGGTGACGTAAAACAGATTCTTGAAATAGTGCGCCTCGTCCACGAGCAGCCGGTCCACGCCGAGTTCTTCAAAGGTCAACGTGTTGTCCTTTTTATGTTCGGCAGCCAGCGTTTGAAGTTTGGCTTCGAGCCGCTTCTTCGCCTTTTCGAGTTCCTTCACCAACCGGCGATTGGAACTGTCCGCGTGTTCGCGTTTGATCATTTCCAATTCGTGAAGCTGCTCCTTGAAAAACCGTTCCTGGGTTTCGCGTGAAAGCGGGATGCGCTCAAAGCCGGAGTGCGTGACGATGACGGCATCCCAATTGCCGGTGGCGATGCGGCTGAAAAGTTTCTTGCGGTTCTGCGACTCGAAATCCTCCTTGCCGGCGGCCAGGATGTTTGCGCCCGGATACAACGTCAGCAACTCGGTGGAGAACTGGCCGAGCATGTGATTGGGGACGACAAACATCGGCTTGCCGGACAAGACCGAGCCGCCTCGACTCCATCGCGGCGGCGACCATCGTGTAAGTTTTGCCCGCGCCAACGACGTGGGCCAGCAGCGTGTTCGGTGTTTGCAAAATGCGCCAGACACCGGCCTTTTGGTGCGCGTGAAGTTGAATCGCCCCGCTCGCGCCGGGCAATGTCAAATGATCGCCGTTGAACGTGCGGACGCGCGTGTGATTGAACGTGTCGTTGTAGAGGCGGCAAAGCCGTTCCCGCCGCGAATCGTCCGACCAAACCCATTCCTTGAACCGTTCCTTGATGCGCTCCTGTTTTTCGCGCGCGGCCTCGGTTGACTGCGCGTTGACGACGGGCTTTTTGTCCACCGTGTCATAGACCGTGGGCGTTTTGAGATTCAGCGCGTCTTCAATCAATTCGAGCGCCGTGTAACGGTCAGTGCCCCAATCCGTCGTGTTCGCGGTCGCGCCTCTCGCCTCCCAATTCGCGTTGATATGCCACGCGCCGAGCGCGTGGATGTGGCCGATCTCGACACCGGACGGAATGTTGAGCAGCTCATTCGTGAACTGCTGCACGTCTTCCGGTGGCAGCCAGGCTGCGCCGAGCCGCACGTCAATTTCCGTCGCCGCGAGGTCTGCCGGCTGGACGGATTTCAACGCCTCGACGTTTTCGGCAAAACGCGGGTCGGTCACTGACGCTGCATCCGCAACTGACAAGTTTCTCCCGCACGTTGCCGGAGAGATACTGGTCGTCGGTCTCCCATTGGTTTGTTTGCGGATTCAGAAAAATGAGCCTTTCAAGTCCGGCAAAAATTCCTGCACCGGTTTGTTGAGCAAGTCGGCCATGTGGTCGAGGTCAACGCAACCATGCTCGTTCAAGGTGACGAGCAACGCCTCCTTCGGCGTGGCGACCGATTCAACCGGCTGGCGATGATGAATCGTGCGTTCGGTGAAAATGGTGGCCTTGGTCGCCCGCTTCGTCTCGTCGTTGTAGTTCTCCAGCGAAAGCAGCAACGGCAAATCGGGGTCGCCGTCGAAGGCGCGCTGGTTGGCGCGAACATTCACCGGACCAAAGCGCCCGACAAAACGGTCGTAAGCCAGATTGAGTTGTTGCCGCGTTTCGACGACGTGTTCCTCGGCGCTGCCGTCCATCTGCGACCGCAGACAATCACGCACCGCATCCCGCACCGGAATCAAATGACGGATGCGCGAGCGCATATCGCTGGGCATGTCGGTGAGCGGGCGCAAAACATTTTCCTCGCGGATGCAGACCATGCCATCGTGCAGACAGTAGGCGTTGGGCTTTGACGAAATCGGGCGCGGGAATGGATTCTTCGAGCGTCGGCTCGGCGATCTTGTGTGACTGCGCCTCGTAAATGCCCTGCGGCAGTTGTTCGACGGCTTGGGCCAGTGCCTCCGCCAAATTGCGACCGTCCGGTTCCAGCGTCGGTTCGTTGCCGCCATACATTCCACCGGTGAGGCGCATTTGACCGAGCATCATTTCCGGTCGGGCGGCGAAGTATTCGTTGATGGTAAATGCCTCGCCGCCATCGTTGGTATAGTTCGGCGGTTTCTTTCCAAGCCGGGCCAGCGGGCGTTTCACCTGGGCGCAGCCTGCGAAGCATCACGATGTCGGTCGTGACCTCCGTGCCGGCGTTCTTTTTGAAAGCGTCATTCGGCAGACGGATTGCGCCCAACAATTCCGTGCGCGTGGAGAGCAGTTCACGCAGCGTGGAATCGAGTTTGTCCATCGTGCCGCGCGACGTGATGAACATCAGCAAACCGCCGGGGCGAACTTTTTCCAAAGCCGCCGCGAAGAAATAATCGTGGATGGAAAATTTGTAATTGTTGAAACGCGGGTCGTGAACGGTGTAATCGCCAAACGGGACATTGGAAATGGCGAGGTCGTAAAATCCATCGGCGAGTTTGGTCTGCTCAAACGGCTGGGCGCGGATGTCCGCGTCGGGATAAAGCGCTTTGGCAATGCGCGCGGTCAACGGATCAATTTCAATGCCGGTGACGGTCGAGCGGCGGAGCATGTCTTCGGGCATGAGGCCGACGAAGTGGCCGATGCCGCAGGCGGGTTCAAGCACGCGCCCGCCTTTGAAACCGAACCGCTCGGCGGCGCGATACATCGCGCCGATGACGGTCGGCGCGGTGTAATGGGCGTTGAGGGTGGTGGCGCGGGCGGAACGGTGTTCTTCATCCGAAAGAATTTCCGAAAGCCGGAATTGCTCCTTGCGCCAGTCGGTGTTGTCCACGTCGAACACCTGGGGCATCGCGCCCCAGCCGACATATTTTACGAGCGTGGCTTTTTCCTCCGGCGTCGCCGGTCGTTCCTCGGCATCGAGTTGCCGCAGCGTTTCGATTGCCGCGATGTTTTTTTGAAATTTGAGTTTCGGCCCGCCGTCGCCCAGGCGGTCAGCCTCGGTGATGCGGTAGGCGTTGAGATTTTTTGGCGGTTCTTCCTGATGACGGTGAATGTATTCTTCGGGCGGCAGGAGGATGTATTTCTCCCGCACCATTTCCCACGCCTGCGTCTGCGCCTGTTGCGCCGTTGATCCCTGCTTGCATCAACTCCGTTCGCAGCGTGGCCATTTCGTCCTTCGTCTTTTCCTCCGCCTCCAGCAGCATCCGGTGCAGCAGCCCCTTCCGTTCCAGTTCGCGCACCATTTTCGGACGGTGTTCGCGCCAGTGTTTCTCGGCCATCCGGCCGTATTGTGTCAGTGTTGTCATGGGTCGGCCTTCGCGTTGAGAAAAGGTCAAGCTGCTGGTCTAAATCTACTTGGTTGCGCCGGGAGGCCATGATGTTTTTGCGAAAATGATTTCGCCTTTTGGCTCATGGCCGGAAAAGCTCGTCGATGCTGACACCAAAAACCTTGGCCAGAAAAAAACAGTGAACTGATGAGGCCGGGGAACGGCGGGTTTCGATGTTCGCGAGAATGTCCCGCGAGATGTCGCACTGGAGCACCTGAAGTTTTGCCACGAGCGTGTCCTGCGTCCAGCCCCGGGTGTAACGTAATTTCGCAATCTTCCTGCCAATGAGATTTGAATAAACTGGTTTTGCCTCGACCGATTCCGGTGACCGCTCTGGTTTGGAACGCGGCTTGGCTTTCGCTTTGCCGACGAGATTTGAATCGTTTTGTTTTTCCACGGGCGTGCCCGACGAACATTTTTTGCCGGGACGCAATGGAGCAACCTGCCTGTTGAAGAGATTTGAATCGTTTCGCATAATGTTTTGTGTCCTTCATACGATTTTTTATTGCCGTCTTTGTGTAGCTCATACACGAGTTCAAATTGAAATCCTGGCGATCAAAAAGTTGGCGGGGTGTTCTTCCAGCTTGAGGAATGATTCCCGTCCAATTGGCGTCGGTCATCCGCCAATCCACAGCGGGTGCCGAGAAGCAGAGCTTGAGACGGCCTGAAATCGCCGCCCACAGGTGTATGAGATGGTTGTTCATGGATTGTGCCGCGAGAATAAATAAAAAAAGGAAACCCGACTTTTCAAAGTGAATGTAAATTCCCAAAAAAATTAACTTTGAATCAAAATTGAATTTTCGACTGATTTTGAATTTAGTTCCCTTTTAATTTTCCTTTGCATGGTGTAACTTTCCCGTAACACATTTGAAAACATCCAAACTGTTTCATCGCTTTGCGTATTCGACGCCGGTTCGCCCTGGCGACATTGCAAAGCCATCGAAAATCCGCGACGGAGGGGCTTTTTCTGAAATCACCGCGCCTTTGGGAAAACTTGGATACGAATACGGGACCATCCTCTTCAATTCACCCTTTGATCCCAAGAAAGACAAGAAGTTGGGCCACGAACATTTCAGTTTCATCAAACCGGATGATTTGATTATTCTGACCACCAGGCCGCCGCTCGATGACCAGAATCATGGCGACAAAAAGCGTGTGAATGAAAGTTCGACCCATTTAGAGGAACAAGTTTTCGCTGAATTTCAGAAATACCTCGCCATTTGTGCCCGTTCCCATGTGCAACTCACACCAGCGGTGGGGGCAAATTTTGAGAGATTCGACTTGAAATTCTATCAGCACAAGAATGCGCGATTGAAGTCTTACCGGGCACACCGTGAATCTCACAGCATAAAGACCCCGGAAGATTCTGAATTTGCCATCGGCTTTTTTCTCCGCACCCCGTCCATCCCCGTTTACGGCTGCGGCCTGCTTGCGTGTTTTGGGATGGGCGGTTGGGAAACCTTGATTTGGAATCGGATTGTGCGAACCCGGTTTCCTGATTGGGTCAGCCGCCCTTCATTTGTCATCAGCCAGTTCGACATGAAGGGACTTCCCGACCATCCGCCAACGCTGGCATTTGCGGATAAAATCAAGGTGGATATTCTGCTCGAACACAAAATCAGCGGTTAAGAATACCCCCCGGCCTGAACGCCAGTGGCAGAGCATCAAGCCGGGGGGGGGAAGGGGTGATTTCAGACGCCAACGCCTTCCGGCCTCTGTTGTTGGTGCTGGCCTTGCACGCGGGCAACCGCGCGCCGCGCGGTCCGGCCAATTTGGGCGATGACTCCCTCCTTCTCGTCTTCCGGGACGTTTTTCACCAGCAGATCATAAGCCCGTTTCAATTCGGGATTTTGATTGATTTGTTTCAGGACGCCTTCACGGATGCGCTGCTGGCGGTCGAGTTCGCGCACTTCGTTGAGGACGACGGTGCGTTCGAGCCGCTCGCGGGGCATGGCTTGAATGTAATTCCAATACTTTGGATTTTCTTTGATGTGGGCGTCAATTTTGGCCTCCACTTCGGGATTGATCCGGTAAGTGGTGCGGGTCAGCGGGGCGCACTCGCGCCGTTCGCGCCATTTGGCGGTGTTTTTGGTTTTGTGCTCATAATGAGTTTGTATGGTTTATGTTTGTTTGGAATTGCCGGCGTGGTCAATGCGCCGACAAAGTGTTTCATGGACTCAACGGATCAGGCGGTTCGTTGGTCGTGGAAATTGGCGATGGCGGCAGTTGTCCTGGCGCGGATTCGAGCGCGTCGAGCCGCTGCTTCATCTCGTTCACCGTTGCGCGCAGAATCACCGTTTCCTGAAAATTGGTTTTGGTCTGCTGCAACGCGGTTTGAAACTGCGCCAGTGCCGCCGACAGGGTTCGGGCCTGCATCATGATTTCGGTCGGTGGCGAGCCGCTGCGAATTGACCTCGGCCAGAATTGCATCGTTGACCGGGGCCGGGGCGAACGCCGCGTCGCGCGACGGCAATGCGGGCAGATTGCCGTCAGCCGGGCCGGGATGAAAATTCCAGCGCGTATTTTCCTCGACGCGATAGACGACGTGCTGCTCGTGCATGATCAAATCGTCATTCGGATCGGCGTAGCGTCCGACGTGGTAGGCGTGGAGGACTTCGGGATAACGAACGGCCGAGTCGTCCGTCGGCGGCGGTTGTTGTGGCCGCAACGCCAACTTGGGCGTGGTGGAGCACGCGGAGAGAAACAACAGTGGAATGAGATAATACGTTTTCATGGTTTTGATTTGGTTGGGGTTTGTTCGTCGTTTTCCTGGGTGACGGGAATGGCGGTGCCGCCGAGCGAGGCATCGGCGGCGTCAATGGTTTGCAGGACGTAGAGATAAAACTGTTTTCCGCTCGGCACGCGGACGTAGAACCCGTCCTTTTGAATCGAATCGAAGATTTGCTGGGCGTAGGTTTGCAGCACCGCCTGCGCGCCCGCAAAGGGCGCGTTGTTGAGCGTGGGACTGTTGATGGGACCGAAGACGGTCTGTTGTTTCTCCGTCAACGCGCCGGCCGCGCCGGACAGGAACGTGGCGGCAAACAGTTTGATGTCGGCCAGGTTGTCGGACTTGATGACCTCGCCGCGCAGACCGGCGCTGCCGTCGGTGATGGCCCAGCCGGATCTGATTGGTTTCATTATCAAACTCGCGGTCAAGGGCGATGGCCTTGATTTGCATTTCCATCCCGTTCTGCCAGATCAGCGTCCAACTATTGCCGCTGGCGATGCGTTCACGTTGATGGTCGGTTTGGGCCGTCCCATGAATCTCCGTGCCTGCCGGGATAACCAATTTGCCACCATAATATATGTTCTCGGTGATGAGGCCGACGATGGGTGTCTGGATGGAAGCCGAGTCCACCGTGATGACCGTCTCACAGGGAATCAGCCGTCCGAACGGGGCAAACACCGCGCTCAACTTTTTGGCTGGCGGAATTCCCGCCGAACTGTCGGCAAACAAACTGATGGGCGAGAGCGTTGGTGCTTGGTTCGCGGGAACCACTGGCAACGGAGAGGGTTTCGGAAAAGCAGACTGCGACGATGACGGCGACGGTCGTTGGCTCCGGCTTGGGCGGCGGCGGCGGATAATAAACCTGCATTGGCCGCGTGACGGACTGCACCACCTGGGGCTTGTCCGTGGCGTTGGTGGCCAGAGCCGTGACGCTGACCGCATCTTCGGCGGACGGGTGGTGTTTGCGAACGACACTGAAAATGATCAGTGCGGCGGCGAACAGCGCGATAAAGGCAACGAGCTTGCCGGTCTTGGTTTTGAAAAAATTGAGAAAATCGCGCGGTTTCATAGTTGGCCTCTGGGTGAACGGATGGGATGCACGCTGGGAGCATTGGTGACAGTGACAACGGGGGCGGCGGTGGCGGTGAAAGGCGCGTCAACAAAACCGTGAAGGCATTTCGCAAAGACAATTCGTTGCGCCCGCCGTCCGGCGTGCCGCTGACGGCGAAATAAACGATGCTCCGGCCTTTGGGCGGCACCGTGCCGTCGGCGTCACTGATGGATTGCGGATAGAGCCGGTTGCCGGCGCGCAAGCGCGAAACTGTCCGGCTGATAAATCAGGGGCGCGTCAATCTTGTTGGTGATGGCGAGGCGAAAAACCAACGTGTCCTCGGCATTGAAACGGAATGCTTCTTCGATCTGGATTTCGTAGTCGTTGAAATCGCTGACGAGCGGCTTGCCGTCGTAGGTGGTGAAGTCCACGTCGGCGACACTTTCGGGCTGCTGGGCTTTGAGCAACGGAAACGCCTTGGCCTTGTCGAGCAGCGCCAGCAGTTTAATCGGACTGACTTCGGGCGCATGGCCGACGCCTTCCTCCTCCGGCGTCGGCATGGCTGCCAGGTTGAGCGACAACACCGGCTGGCCGCTTTCGGTCAGTTCAAAAACGTAGGTATGGTCGTTCCAGCGGATGTTGAGATTCGCGGATGCCTTTGGGAACAGGGCGCGCACGGAAAGAAACGCCGAGCCTTTGGTGTGGGCCAGTTGAAACAGGCCCGGCGTTTTTCCGTCCACCGTGATGCCCGCACCGTCAATGGCGGTGATGGCGCTGGGGAAACTGATCGTGGTGACGCGGTTGGTCGCAACCGGCACAACAATCAATACGTTTTCATCCAGAAAATCTTTTACGATTTCCCTGGCCGGTTGCGCCAATGCAACATTGGCAGTGAGCACCGTGACGGTGAGCAATAATATATTAGCGATTGATTTCATATTTGAAGTCGCCCACGGCGGTGGGGAAGCGTCCGTTCAAGGCCATGTTGGGGTTGCGGATGAGGCGCAGCCGGAGCGTGAACGGAAACGCCTCGGTGAACGCCTTGTCTTGAAAGATGCCGCTGCGGATGATCTGGCCGGTGACAGCGGCCAGCACCTCGTTGTCGCGCGTCGCCAGAATGTCAATGCGGGCAATCTCGGCTTTCTGGTGCAACTGCTTGGCGCGAAATTCGACCATCTCTTTGACGCGCTCATCCTGCGCCTTCGCCAACGCGGGTTTGAGGAACATCAATTTGAGCAGATCGGGATTGTCGAAGTCCTTGGGATTGCGTTCGAGGAACGCCATCGTGGCGAGTTCGGCCTGTTGGATGTGCAAATCCTTGGCCTCCGAAAACTGGAGCAACGGACTCAAATAGTAGGTGCCGGCGGGGTCAATGATGACGACGCGCTCGCGCTGTTTGAATTGTGAAACGATGTGGTAGCGGTCCATCGCCGAGAGCAGCAACACGGCGACGGTGAAGAAGAACCAGAACCACGGCAGCCGGTCGCGCTGGGTCAAAAGACGGGTCAGATCGAAGCGGCGCGGCGGCGTCTTGGTGGCATCGGCGCTTTTGGTTTCGGTGGTTCGTAATGCGGGGGTGTCCATAGGTCAGTAATAATTGGGTTTGGATTTGGCGATGAGTTCGCGAACGGCCTTGTCACCGGTGATGTCGTCACCGGGCCGACCGCGAGCGGAGCGCGGCGGCAGGCCGGACCCGGCGATGATGATTGCGCCCGCGCTGCCCATGTTGGCGGCGGACGACATGGTGCTTAACAACGCGGCCATGCCCGCCGCGCCAGCGGTGACGGCGGGAATGCCGATGCTGGACGCGGCGCTGGCGGCAGCGCCCGCAGTGGTGGCGGCGGTTTGGAGCAAACTGCTGACGCCGCCCGCGAGCAACGCGCCTCCGGGCTGAATGCCGTGGGCGATGACGTTTTGAATGATGACCGGCGCGGCAACGGTGCTGAAAATTATCCAGAAAGCCGACGACGGCGACGCCGATGGTTTTCTGCAAATCGGGCAGCGTGGAAGTCGGGTCAATATATTCAAAGCTGGGGTCGGTCATGAAATCGAGGATGCCCTGGGTGACGAGCGCGGCGAGCGCCCAGCCCAACGGCCAGAGCAAAACGCCGACAAGATTCATGAGGTAGCGGTTGCCGGTGTGTTTCAACGCCGGAATCGCCATGAAACCGATGAGCAAGGGCGAGAGCGCGTAGCCGAGATTCAGGATGATCGTCTGAATGATGTAAGCCCAAAACATCATCAGCGAAGCGAACTGGCCGACGAGCCAGAGGACGGCCGAGATGATCAGGTCGGTGGTAAAATTGTGGAGCTGCGACATGACATTCCACCATGACGATTGCGTTGCCGGGTCGCGTTTGATGATGAGCAGTTGATTGAACTGCTGATAGACATTGGCCGGGTCAACGCCCAGGCCGGAGAGGATTGAAGTTTGCAGCAAATTTTGCAGCGTGTTGCCCCAGGCCGGCAGGAACACGAGCAAGGATGTGAGCAGCAACAGGCGCAGGAGCAAATTCAAAATGGATTTGTGTGAAGAATGCTGCTTCACGGTGACGATGACGCCGACAATGAAAAGCGCGAAGGCCACGCTCAACAGCAACGTGTGGAGATCACCACACTT
Source organism: uncultured Verrucomicrobiae bacterium (assembly GCA_963746345.1). GTDB lineage: Bacteria > Verrucomicrobiota > Verrucomicrobiia > Limisphaerales > UBA11358 > UBA11358. Next base: position 77,790 of record CAVVAN010000003.1, on the reverse strand, counting down.
GGCGAGAAATGTGGGAAAGATGCTGTCGAACGTGGCCATGATGAACGCAGGGTTGAGGGTTACGGTTGGTGGTTACGGCGTCGGGAATACCGTCGGCGCGTTCAGCAACTGGAATTTCGCCGTGTAATTGCTCACCGATTCCTCGAACTCGGCGTTCTGCTGTTCGGTCAACGCCTGAATTTGTTTCTGCTGGTCGTTCCGGTTCTGGATGTCCTGCACCATTGCGGCTGACGCGGCCTGATTCACCTCGTCATCCGTGCTGGCCAGGTCGCCGTTCAGGCTGGTGAGGACGCCATGCAACTTCTGCACCTCGGCATCGGTCGTCGCATTCTGAAGTTGCTGGGTGGTCTGTGCGATTTCATCCTTGATGGTCGCGCGCCGTTGCGCCGCATTGTCAGCCACGCTGACATAATTGCTGGCGGTGTTGATGATGGCCGCAAACGGTTCGTATTGGTTGGCGGGCCGTTGGATGGTCTGGCCGCCGGGCGTCTGGAAGCTGGCGCCCACCGTGGCGTAGATGCCCGAATCATTGAAGGTCAGCGCAGTATTGCCGTTGGCATTGGCGACCAGATTTCCGAGGTTCTGGATCGGTTCAAGGCTCTGCAAGTCGGCGTCAAGGTTGGGCACCATTGAAAGCACCACTTGGGACGGATTGCCGAACAGGGATTCATAGTTTTTGAACTCGCTCAACTGGTTGTCGAGCGTCTCGATTTGCTGCACCTGGTTGTCAACCATGTCAACGTATTCGGCGATGTTCTCGGCCTCATCCAGAATCTGCTGGATGTTCGATGATCGGGTCATAGACGATCCACTGTGCGCGGGCGGAGAACGCCAGCGGCAGGGCGATGTGGGTTATGACGATTATTTTTTTCATGTTTTTTCCTTTCTTTTTTTTTGTTTGTTATTGGGTGGAGGCTCCGCCTCCTTCGATGCGGAGAAATTGGGTGGTGGGCTTGAAAATCACGCCGTCAATGGTCTGCTCCGGCAGATGCACTTCGTAGAGCCGGACCCGGCCTTCATCGCCGGCCCTGGCCTGCTGCATGGAGACGTAGAGCCAGTATTGTTGTTTGACGGCATCGCTGCGGCCCTTGTCGTAGCCGGTCTGGTAGGACTGGTCGTTCTGTTTGCTGTTGGCGTAGTGAAGCCCCTCGCCAAGCAAAGCACCGCCTGCCGCACCGCCAACGATGGCGACGGGATTGTTGTGGGAGAGTTCGCCGCCGAGGGCCGCGCCGCCCGCGCCCAAGCCCACATCAGTGGCGGTTCGGGTGACGGCGGCGCAGCCCGTGAACAGGCACACGGCACAGGCAAGAGGAACGAATTGAATCAATAATTTTTTCATAAGTGTTTTGATTTTGGTTTATGTGGGTGGATTGGCGTGGGCGATGATGCCCTCGACGATGTTGGGACTTTGGCGAAGTTCGCGGGCGCGTTTGTCGAAATGTTCGCCGCTGGACGAACTGCAATAGAGCATCTCCGGCGACGCGACGTTGTGGACCGTGCCGCAGAGGTTGCGGGTCGCGTCGGTGTGCAGATAGGTGAACGGCGAATACTTCTGGCCGGTTTGATGGTCGGGCAGCGGATAATTCATGATGGCGTGCTGCGTCACTTCGGGCAGCGCGATGTCCTTGCCCATGTCATCCAGGTCGGCGCGGTCGTTCTGGCGCATGATGAAAAACTGGCGCGAGTTGCCGAACACGGCGGAGCGGATGCGCGACTGTTTGAAGCGCGCATATTGCTGGACGATGGAAATGTTCCAGCAATTGAACTTGCGAAGCTGGGCGTAGGATTCCTGGACGATTTCCTGACCGCCGGGAATGTCGAGGAAGCGGGCGACCTCCTCGTAGATGTTCCGTTTCCGAATGGCGCGCGGCAGCGTCATGATGTGCTTGCGCGCGTGGTTGGTGATGAGGAAACCGGCGGCCGCCTTCAATTCCTTCGCGGATTCCGGGATGTAGCCCAACTCGAAGTGGGCGATTTTGCCGGTGAGCGAGAGATTGCTCGTGCCGTCGAACAGGCAGCCGTAGTTGCCGTCGCGACACCACGGCAGAATCAGCGTGGCGATTTCCATGATCTGGTCGCGTTCGCCGCCCATCGGGTCGAGCATCATCAACTCCTGAAGCATCCGGTGCGTCGGGAATTCGTCCGGCGTAAAGTGGGCAAAGGCGAGGTTGCGGACTTCCTTGCTGGTCCGGGGGTCTTTCAGGAATTTCAACACCGCCGCTTCCTCGAATTGGCGCTGATATTCCTCCGCTTCGGCCGGGTGGGCTGCTTTCCAGTCGCGGAAGTCCGCAAAAGTTTCGAGGGTCGTCGCGCCGGGCGGCATTTTTTCGGCGCGAAAATTCTGCAACGCCATCGCGTGCCGGGCGATGTCGAGCAACTGGTCGTGGCGCTTCTTCTGCCAGTCCTGGAACGCATCCTCGTAAAGCAGGTTCAGGTATTTGGCAATCTGCGCCTGCCGGAGCATCTGTTTGTCCTCCTGCTGAGCTAGTGCCAATCATCCGCGCCACGAGCGCGGTCGCCGCCGACAAATGGTCGGGCGTGAGCGGCAGTCCCTTCGTGTCGAGATAATTGATGGTCAGGTCGCCGTCGGGATGAATGATGATGGGCCGCGCACCTTCCTCGACGGTCGCGGTGTAGATGCCGTAGGAAAGCCCTTCTTCGATGATGACGGTGTAACCGAAATAACCTTCGGTCTGCGAAAGCAGGTCGCAAACGGTCACCGATTTGCCCGCGCCCGACATGCCCAGCAAAACGGCGTGCTGCGGGGATTTATTGTCCTGTCGAACCGGAGAACGTCTCGATGCCGATGAGATTATCCTGCGGCCCGTCGTAAATCGCCTCGGCCGTGGCCAAGTGCCCGGTGAAGGTGCTGGACACCGGCAGCATGTCCGCCAGGAAACGGTGCTCGGAATAAAGTTTGCGATGTTCGTAACGTCCCCAGGTCCAGCCCGGCCAGGTCTGGAAGAAAAGGCTTCTTGAGGTGCTGGGCAGGTTGCTCTCGAAGTATTGCGCCGAGTTCATCGAGTTGATGGCGTTCTTGATCGCCCCGGCCTTGGCGTTGAGGCCGTCGCGGGACTTGTCCCAGACGCGGATGGCGAACATGGCGCGGAACGGAATCGTTTGTCCCTGCATGAGCGCGTGGATTTTCTTCTGCTTCTTTTCCATGACGGTGAGCAGGGAGATTTTCTTTTCGCTGGCGTAGTCACCGGCCACGCGGTCGTGCTCCTTTTCCTCCTTGTTGATTTCCTGTGAAATCGGGAGCGGATCAACATTCACGGTGACGGTGTAATCGAGCAGCCGCAGATTGGTGAGGCGCTGGATGATGCCGGGATACGTCGTGCGCGGCCAGCGGGTCAGGACAATGATCGAGTGATAATGGCCGTCGAGGAAGAAGCCGAAGTCGGACTGGCCGTTGCCTTCGCTGTGCCAGCAATTTTCCTGAATCGAAAGTTCGGGTTCAAAACCTTCCGCCGGGTCGTAATCGAAACGGTCGTTGAGCGACGGATTGAGAAACCGTTTGTAATGCCGGAAATGGTCGAGGTCGGTCATGGGCAGGATGCGTGCGCCGCCGGAGCCGAAGATTTCCAGCAACAGCCGGTGGACGTGGTCGAACTCGGTTTCGAGCTGGTCGAGCAGCGTGTGGTAGTAGTCGCGCCGGGCGGCGGCGGACTGGAATGATTTCGGCACATTCTCCAGCGAGCGCGAGATGTAGATAATGACGCGCTGACGGCGGAGTTTGCGTTCGGACATGGCCTGCCAGTAGCGCGCGAAGCGTTCGTTGCGGGTGCGTTTGGTCCAGACATTGGAAAACTTCTCCGTCTCCTGTTGGTAGCGCAGCAATTCCCCCTTGTAATCGGAATCGCAGAAGTATTGCACTTGCAGCCGCTGGTTCTCGTGAAGCGAGGCGAGCAGGAGACAGAGTTGATCCTGGAAATCATTGAGGTCGGCGACCTGGCTGTTGGTGAGGTCGGGCGCTTCAAAGACAAACCCCTTCGCCACGTAACCACCGCGCCGGAGCAGATTGAAGACAATCAGATTGCGGACAAAAAAACCGTTGGGAGCGCGTTCAAACATAGGTCAGACGTGGATTGAGGTTGAGGATTCGTCAGCGGGCTTTTGTTCGGCGCGCAGGTCGGCCTGCATTTGTTCAACGCGCACAAGCTGGTCGGCCAGTTCCTGAACGGTGCGGACTTTGGTTTCGCTCGTTGACTGCGATGTAGGCTTCGCGGATGTGGGCGAGCGCCCGTTCCAGATGGGCGCGGACGATGGCGTCCATGCCGTGCTGATGCAGACCTGGCGCGCAGATTGACATCGGCGGTTTGAAGCTGTCCGAGCAACGTCCGCCGCCGCAATTCGAGATGATTCAGTGCGCCGGCATTCATGGCCTGTCCTCCACCAATGGATGTTTGGATGAGCGGATGGTTTGAACTTCGGGGGCGAAACCGCCGCCGGAAAACCAATGTTCAAAACAATCGCGGTCGTAGCCGGGCGGCTTGCCCTGCCGGAATCCGAAGATGTAGGCGAGGCAGATACCGAGCGGCACGAGCGCGGCGAGGAAGGCCGTCAGCAAGGAGGTGTTCATCATCACGAGCAGGACGAAGAACACCGTGATGGCCACGCCGACACCGCCCACGAGCCACCAGAACAAGCCGCCTTCGAGACCCCAGGTGCGGCCTTTGGAATCGGACGCGGCGTTGGTATCGGTGAAGCGGAGTTCGGATTTCATGCTCGTGGGCGGTTGGGGGTTGGTGCGGTGCAGGTTTAGAATGTGCCGACGCCGACGGCGCTGTTGGAATCGAGGCCGAAGATTTTGAAGAAGGCGAAAATGACCGCCGGAGCCGCCGCGATGATCGCGCCGCCGATGATGGACATCTTGCCCTGATCAACGTCGCCCCGCCGGATGGCGAAGCCGCCGTAGATGACGCACGAAATGCCGAGGACGAAGCCGAACATCATGATTACGGCGAGGCTGTTGCTGATGCCGGTCTTGAGGTCGGTGGAACTGAACGTGGTGGACTGCGCCCACGCCGGGATGGTGTTAAGGGCGAGGACGGCGGCGGCGACGAGGAGCGACGGCAGCCGCGAACGGTTTTTCGGTTGGATGTGTTTGATGATCTTCATAAGCGTTGTTTTATTTTTTTTGTTTCTGGCAGCGATTCATTCGCTGCATTACGCGCCCACTCTGCCAGAAGGAAAAAATGCGATGGTGTATGTGCACACAAGGTGCAATGGAGTCCGTGCTAGAAGTCAGGGATGAATAAAACAATAGACACAAACAAACTTAACAAGCTCCAGAAACTGAACACGCTGCTGCCACACGAAATCCGCGGCCAGTCCCAAGTGCTGCCGCGCATCGTCTCGGCGGTGCAACGCGGCGAATTCGGCCTGACAAAACCGGGCCGTCCGCGCGGAAGTTTTCTGCTGCTCGGCCCGACGGGCGTCGGCAAAACGGAAACGGTGATCGTGACGACAAACCAAATTTTCGGGCCGGGACAATTATTCCGCTTCGATATGTCGCGAATTTCAGAATCAGGAATCGCTCGGCCTGCTGCTTGGCGCGCGGCTTGGCGAAGTTGGCTATTTGGGCGGAGTGCGCGAGCGCGCGGCGGAAGGCTCGCTTGCTGTTTGACGAAGCGGAAAAAGCGCATCCGCGCGTGCTGGACATCCTGCTGCAACTGCTGGACGCGGCGCGCATCACGGTGGCGACCGGCCAGACGCTGGACTTCAGCAACTATTATATTTGGCTCACGTCAAACATCGGCTCGGCGGAATTGATGAGCCTGCAACATTCCAATGACGCGACGCTGGAACGCCACGTCCTCACGCGGGCGCAACAATCCCTGCGCCCGGAAATTTTCGCGCGCGTGAATGAAAAACTCGTGTTCCGTCGTCTGGGCTACGAACACCAGTTGGAGATTGCGGAGAAATTCCTGGCGCGTGAAATTGAATTCCTGCGGGAACGCGGACACAAACTGGAATTGGACAAAACGGTTTTGCCGTTTCTCGTGCGCAAAGGTTTTCACCCGAAGCTGGGCGCGCGACCGATGCGCGACGCGGTGGAAAAGCTGGTCGGCGATGCCGTGTCGGAATGTCTGCTGCAAGAACGCCCGGCCAGCGGCGCGCTGACTTTCGACGAAATGCGCGACTGCCTGATGGTGCTGTGAATCAGGCCAGCAAAAGATACAGGTGCGACTCGCCGATGTCCTTGTCCGGCTGGAACGCGCCGAGTTTGCGCTTCGACAATTGCGCACAAACTTTGCGGACGGCTTTCCGTTTCGCGGCAATGCTCGGCAGCTTCACCAACAAACAATCGGCAAACTGGTCCCCGGTTTTGCTGGCGTAGATGTCGGGCGCGATCACCTCGGTCGCGCCTGCCTTGTAAAGCGACTCAACAAATTTCAGTGCATCGGCTCTCGCGCTTGAATCGTCCGAGTGAACGCACGGCCTTGCCGCCGCTTTCCAGCCACTTCCGCTGCTTCGGCGCGATTCTTCTGCGCCAAAAGTGAACGGACAAAAACTTCATGGATGTGCTTTTCCGTGGCGACCGTGTTCGGCAGCGGTTTTCCGGCTTTGCCGGTCAACTTGGGCAATGATTTGTCTTTGGCGCGGGCGGCGCGGTATTCCTCGGCGGTGACGGGACGCCCGTGCAGATAAATTTCCTCGGACATCAAAGCTCCGTCGTTCAACCACAAACGATAGCGTCCTGAAAAATCGCCGCGCACGGTGGAAAATTCCAATTGCAACCGGCCATTCTCGTGCCAGGTGCGCTGAACACCCGTGCCGTGAATCATCTGGTATTTGCCCAGCAAACGTCCGGTTTCACTCCACTGGCGGCAGACTCCGTGCAGTAATCCATTTTGATAGCGTTCCTCGTTGGCCAGAACCCCGTTTTTGTGCCAGACGCGGACAACACCATGCCTGCGACCGGTTCGCAAAGGCACTACCTCACGCATTTGGCCATTCCGATGAAACGCTTTTTCAACAGTGTTTTTCACTAACCGTGCAATGTTTCTTTCAGCAATAATCCTATTTAACACAAAATTGCGAAGAAATAACAGCGCAGAATTGTAGCAAATCAGTTAAATCTTCTATCGAGCAGACAGAATTCCCGCGATGAAAACCTAGTGGCAAAACTCCCCGGCGGCGGCGGGCGGGTCAAGGAGTTCTCTGTGCTGGCAAGTGCTTTTTCATAATAATTATTCACCGAGGTTCAGGTTGGTTTCGTGCCCAAAGCCGGGCAGGTTTTGCGAACGCAAAACCTTAAAAGCAAACCACAGCGGCGGGCGGCGCTGTCAAGCCAGACCGCAGCGGTAGCGAGGAACGGCTTGACAGCACTAGCCGCCTGACCGCTGTTTTGTCTGCGTTTAGCTGGCATCCTTCGTGATTGATAGTTTGGGTTGCAACTGCAACACCCACGATCCGTGCTGGAGTTGGCTGCGAGCATGGAGCGCGGCATCGTAAGGCGTGTGGCTGCGGATCATGGCCGCGATGATTTTGAGCCAGCGCATTCCCAGGCAGCGCAGCGCACACGCATGGCTTTGCCCCTTTTTCTTGTGGGCCTCGTAGTAAATACGCGCCCAGTCGCAATAGTGTCGGCTCAAATCCACCCACAAGTGTAGCGTTGCACGCAGGAACCGGTTGCATTGGCGGCGAAGATAAACGACCGATACCTTGCCCGACTGATAACTGACCGGGGCCATGCCCGCCAGACATTGCAAGACTTGCGGCTGATCCGCCAGCGGTTGCAGGGCGACCAGTTCCGCCAACAGCCGGGGTGCCAGCTTCGGACCGGCACCAGGCAAAGAGGCAAACACGTGATAGTCGGGATGTTGTTTGAAGCACTCCGTGATCAGCAAACGATAACCGGCCAGTTGCTGTTCCAAAATCTGCAACAACTTTACCAAAGCAGTAGCCAGAACGCTTTTGGCAGCGGTCACCGCCACGGGGCCGCAAAATTCATCGGCCTTGGCAAAAATCGCCAGTCGTTTTTGATACCACTCTGGATGATATAATTTTTGCGTGTGCAGGAACTTTTCCCATTGGCGTTTGCCTGCCTTGACCAAAACCTGTGGCGTGGGGAACCGCGCCACGAAGGCCCAGGCCGAAAGGCTGGTCCAGTCGTCAAAAGCTGCCAACGCGGCGGGATAATATTCATAGAGTGCCTGTTGCAGTTGGTTGATTAAAGCCGTGCGCTGTTCAATCAACGCGACTTCATCCCGACATAGCAACCGCAATCGTTGCACCAGTGGTTCCGGGGTGTTCAGCATATGCCAGCTTTCGCCCTCCAGCCGCAGTGCGTCTGCCAACGCCCAGCAATCAAAGTGATCGGTCTTCGTGCCGCTGGGCAACTTGCGCGTGCGATACGATTTGGAGCTGCGCGGATGCACCGGATAAACCCGGTGGCCCAGCACCATCAACCGCTCAATGGCCGCACCGTGGCCGGACTCGACCGCGATGGCCAGGTGCGGAAACGCCGCCAGCTTTTGCTGGCACAGTGACCAACCGGCGGCCGTATGTTCAAACCGCAATTCCGTGGCGATTTTTCCGGTGTTATCCAAGACCAGCACATCGTGATGATCCTTGGCCCAGTCAAATCCCGCGAAGTGCGTGACTTCGTTCCATGCTTTCATTTTATTCGATTCCTTTCTTGTGTTTGCGGCGGCGTTGGTCGGGATGACCCGGTTCATAGTCGAACTAATACGGTGGCCCTCACGGGGCAAAGTTCTCTCAGACTTCTGAACACGAGCCGTCAGCGTCGCCGGTTTCCTTGACTTAACCCTCGTAGGGTGCGGTGGAAACGACCGTATCGACGCTGCGGCAAAACATCTGCCAGCCGTAGTGTCAGCGGGAATCGGTTCGCTGGCGACGCCGGCGGCGGCCAAGTTATTCACCACCTCCCTGTGGCTGGCTTTTGGAGCCGCCTTCGGTCGGCGTTGAATAACTTGGAGGATGGTATTAGGAGGAACGGAAGCGCGAGCGTTTTAGCGAGCGAGCCGTAGTATCCTTGACGCGACCGACGACGCCACACAATCAAGCAGGGTTTCATCGCGCTGTCCCGGTGACAAGCCGAATGGCTCGCAATTTTACAATCAGTGATTGGAAAATCTGAAATTGGCCAATCACAGATTGGCGAATCCAGCACCTTGCCCGCGTATGCGGATTATCTGGCTTCGGTCTGCGGTCGGCGAGCGGAAACAGTGGAGCGCAGACGGAGAGACGGCTGGAACGGAGTCGGAGCGCAACGCCGCCGCCGAGCCGCAGACGGAAGCCCGCCGCTGATGCGGCCAACACCATTGCCGCTCGTGACGAGCGCGCGGTTTGCGGAGTGGAACGGGCGTCGTCGAGAGGGATACGGGGCGACGGGCAGACCGTGGAACGCAGCAAACCGCGCGTTGGTCACGGCGGATTTTACAGGCTGCGTTGTTCAAATTTTTTCATCGGCCAATCTGAACACCTCTCCCTATTGACTTCTCCAATCAAAAACTGCTTAATCCTTCGATATGAGTTTGATCAATTTATCAGTCCAACAATTGCGCCAGGCCGCCAGTCTCAAAGAACAGATTGAAGCCTTGGAAAAAGAGTTGAGCCAAGTTTTAGGTTCTCCGACAAAATCTGTTGCTGTCAAACCAACGCATCGAGCTCCGAAGAAAAAGGGCGGAATGAGTGCTGCGGGTAAAGCCAGGATTGCAGCGGCTCAGAAATTGCGATGGGCCAATATCAAAGCAATGAAGCCACCGGTCAAAGTCGAAACGGCCAAACCAGAGAAGAAGGCGCGCAAGAAGATGAGTGCCGCAGCCAAAGCCAAACTGTCAGCATTGGCAAAGGCTCGCTGGGCCAAAGTCAAGGCAACGGGAAAGAAAAAGCTGTAATCCGTTTTTAGCTCAATAATGCAGTCCTGCTTTTTGCGGGACTGCATTTTTTGTTTGTGGAGGGTGTAATCCTTGGCCGATCAGATTCAAACGAGGTGTTACACGCGTGTCCTCACGCCGTTTTCTTTTCTCCTTTATTATGATGGCGACATTCGATTCTGAATTGAAACGAAGTGTTGAACAAACAGGTTCGGCAAATAATCAACGGCCACATTAACTATGAAACGAAAGCAAATCGAAATTCTGCTCAATCCGACAACATTGGCGGAAATTCCTCGAATCACGAGCGCATAACATTCGCTCGAAATGGAAGGGAGGTGAATAATATGACACAGGACGATAGAGATAATCATGCGAATCAGTGCAATCCGAACAACGACGAATATTGGCACAGTCGCGAGCAGGACTGATAACGGAGACAAAAACATCAAGGTCGGCGAGCTATTGCTTGCCGGCCTTTTCCCGTTTTAATTTAATGAGGCGATTCAATTCATTAACGCCCAGGTCATTGAAAAGATATTCCTCCAGCGCGATGAAGTTTCCGACAGAACTGTCGTTGTGCCTGAAGCGTGCGTCTGAAACGGCCATGTTTTTTATGGATTCGAGAAGATTGTTGCCCGGATTCATCTGACCTGTCTCCCATTTTCCATCTCGTTTCAGTTTGAGTTGCGCCAATCGCGCAGCAAAGAATCTGTATGGGTCAGCAAGAAATTTTTCATCATCACAGACAATGCGTTCTTCCGAGATACGCTTGATGATCCCGGCGAGCTTCAATGAGGAATCTTTGCAGACTTCCTCGAAGAAAACATCCATTGTGTCGCACAGATTTTGCATGGCGCACGCCAGCGTGAACCGAGTTTTCCATGTCGGAGAATCATCAAGCCAGGAAGCATTTGTTGCAAACTTGTCCACAAGATGGTGGAGAGTCGCTAGAGATGGGACTTTTTCACCTTTCCGCCAACGGTCAACATTTCGTCTCATTGGACCCGTCCCCATGTCCTGATTCACGCCATAAGCCGTGCGAAATCCTGCGACTTTTAGCCAGCAATCCAAAATTCGCGGAATTGGCTTCTCTTTTATCCCGTGCGTCTTCACTGGCAGATACCAACACGCCTCACCTTGGAATTCCGATTTCAAACCGGAACGCCACACTTGGCCAAGTCTGATGAACACCGTCGGCACAAACACATTTTCAACCAGTAGCCAGATGAGTTCTGTTTTTGAAACTCCTTTTACTTCGAGTTTGGGCAATAACCTTTCGTAGAGCTTTAAGAGCGAGAAAACAATTTCTTCGGTCACTTTTCCAGTGAATGAAAACAGCGGCGTGCCTTCTTCCCGACGAATGCGCTCATAAAGAGCTTCGCGTTGAAGTATAAGGACGGCGGCGTGCCAATGTGCGTTTTTCGCCTCTGCTCGTTTTGGCATCGTGCGTGACCATTTTCGCGGGAAATGATCATCCGGGTTCGGCGTAATTTTGCGCATCCTCTTGAGCGTCTGTTCCAACTCTTTTTCTCCAATGCCGAAACAATGGCAGATAAACGAATGTGCCTGAATGTTGGTTGGCAGGCTTCGTTCGTCCGAGGCGGATTTTAATTTCTGCATTTTACCCATATCAAAGCGATGTGTTGGGCGCGGCGATCTTATGCAGACAGAATGCTGTCTGTTTGTGTGCTGAGGAACTCCCATCCGACATATTCTTGTGCAAGGCGCTTGCCGGATTCCAAAATTATGCGGGCTGGCTCGGCCAAGTGCGATAACCACTCAAATTCAGTTATGGATGCTGGTTCGCCCGCATCGAACAGCACTTCTTTACCGTGTCCAATTTTCAGCAAGTTCGCATAACTCCACAAGTCGGGTTCAACGCGCGGCAAGCCAAGACTGACAGATTTTTGTGATGCCTCGATTGGAATTCGTAAGCCTTGCGGATCGAGATCGCCAAAATAAAACACCCGCTGCGGTGAGGAAAATTCCGCAAGAATATCCGCGAAATGACGAGTGCTTTCCGCAAAACGATTGCCGCAACCGTAAACAACTGCGCTAAATTGACGGGTGTGAGTATTCCACCTTGAATAGGAATGCCATGTTGCGGCATTTTCAACCACGAGAACTTTTCCTGTGTCAGTCGGCCCACGTTTCCAACCAAATGGCTCCCCAATAATTTCACATTTGAGCAATTCCAAACTCAACCGGTCAGGACGGAACAAGGTGGAGCCAAGGAGCAAGTCCAATCGTTTTTCATCCCCGAATATTTGGAGAGACCGTTCCTTGATGGGAACAACTGGCCGCTGCCGGTTTTGATCCTTGAAAAAAGTATTCAGCCGTAGCAAATCCTCCGGGTTTACCATTACGCGTGCTTCGACAATAAATTTCATCTCTGTTTCCCAAGGTATGGTGGTCGGGTCAAATTTGTCGCTCAGGCTTGAATGAAATTCAGGAAACAGGTTTCGCAAACGAGGTTCGGCTTCGAGCGGGATAGAGACACGCTGAATATGTTCTGGACGATGCCGAACAGTCTTAATTTGCAGCAACTCGGTCGTTGCAAGCATTCGCACGTCACGCAACGTCTCGCTACGCTGTTCTGCCGAGAGGAGTTTTGCGTCAGCAAGCAGTTTTTCCCAATCGCGGGAGAATGGACGTTGGAATCCCTCCGCCGGCGTCTCACTCCGGTTCGCAAGCCACTGATTGTGCAACTCGCGAAGCACGGGCAGTTCGCGCCATTTCGGATCGTCGGTCATACAAGGGATTCCGCGACTTGCTCCGATGTCAGGAGCGTAGGCACATTATCAATGCGGGTGACATAGCCAGCAGCATCGCGTTCTTCTTGCTTGCGACACATGATGACGGTATCTGCATACGGTGCCATCACGCCGAGTTTTTCCGGTGGGAAGGCAAGCACGAGTTGCAATTGGAAATTGCGGGCCAATTCGAGGCAATCCTCAATTCCATCGGCTGAAAGTTTTGAAAATGCCTCGTCCATGACTACCAGACCAATGTGCTGCGACCGGCCCGGCCCCAGATCATAGACACGGTGAAACGCTGACAGCATGGAGATGAAAAATGGAGCCTGATTCTCGCCGCCCGACAAACTGCGACCACTGCGACCAAGGGAAATTGGAGGAGCATCTGGCCTGCTGGCCAGAATCATTTCCAAGTCGTAACGATGGTAAAAGCGGTAGTCGAGCAGCCGCTTCGTGCGGTCATCCTGCTGATCGGACGCTTCGACAGCGGCCATGAGTTGATTGAGCGCCTGCTGAACTTCATCGCTTCGGCTTGCTTTGAGCAATTCGTCTGTCGGTTCAAAACCGGAATCGAGCAATTTCCAGAGCGGGCCGGAGGCGAGGTCACGTTTCTGGCTGATGCGATAACGATGTTTTCCAATGTCACGGTCGAGATAATCGCGGAGTTGTTTGACCGTTCTTTCCGCATCTTTTAATCGCTCATTGAGCCGGTCGAGGACGCTTTCTTGCAGCCGCTTTTCCCAATCTTTTCGACGTTCAGCCGCGAGTGTTCGGAATTTTGGCAACACAAGTTGATCCAGTTCTGCAAGCCGTGCCGACCATTTTTCGTTGCCGGGTTCGTCCACCGAGAAAATCATGCCGATATTCGGGATGCCGTTCGCTGGTCGTCAATTCGCGGCGAACTGTGTCACGAGCATTTCGGGCATTTACGGCATTCAGGTTGGATTCTTCACTTTGCTTTCGCGCAGCTTCGAGCCTGTCGGCCCATTTTTGATGCGCGGTGAGAAGCTTGTTGAGAACGGCGTCCAAGTCAGCGTTGAGAATTCCGCTCGGCAACTTGGTTCGGCTGGCTTCAACGTCGAGTCTGGCAGCATCCAAATCTTCCAACCCACCGTTAAGCGCATCCTCCAGTTCTTTGTGCCTTTGCTGATACCCCTCGCGGGCATTTCGCAATTCCCCAATCTTCACATTCACAGCACCAAGGGTTTCTTGCATCTTGTCGCGCTTTCCAAGGCGAGCCGTTCGTTCATCGGTGGCAAGAAGTTCTATTTTGATTTTGAGGTCTTCCAATTTTGTCAGCAACTGTGGGATGCGTGAAAGTTCTGTGCTGCGGTCAGGCAGACGTGGATCGCCAAGCCCCGCTTGCTTGCCGCTATCCAACCATTGATGAACCGTTTCAATCAGCGCACTTTGCGCGTCGCGGGTTGCCATCAACTCTTTCTGCTCGCGAATCGTGGCGGCTTTAAGACGCTTGATGCCTTCCGTGCCGAGCGTGAACTCAAAACCTGGAATTTGCCGCAATCGGCGGCGTGTAGGAGCTTGTTTGAAAATCCCGTCGCGAGTTATGCCGCGTTCGCAGCCATCCAAGTCCTCGACACGCTCCACCGCCATGACATTGCCGAGGAGATGACGGACGAAAACAGATGCAACTTCGTGGCGGACTTCAACTTTCTCGGCCAGTGAGCCAGTCCTGACATCCGCGCGAAGTTCTGCCGCTTCTCGTGGATGAACGAGAGATTCTGTTTCGCGTCCAGGCGGCGATTTTTTCAACACGTCAAGCGCGCTTCGATAATCTGCGGGAGAGACGACGACCGCAAAGCGATTGCGACCGAGTATCAGTTCGAGAGCCGGTCGCCAGTCTTCTTCATCCGGCTTGACCTCAACCAGTCGGCACAATTGTTCAGGCGGCATGGCAGAGTTGGCGAGCTTTGCCCTGATGTTTTGAAATAGCGGAAAAGTGCCGGGCGTCTCGTTACGTTCGAGACGATCCAAGTCTTCGGCTAATTGACGCAGACGAGCGTTGTCGTTTTCAACTTGTCGTCCAAGGGGCGCAAGCACCGATCCCACTTCTCGGAACAGTGCATTAAATTTTTCGGCTAAAGTTGGAAGGGCGTTTAATCCCTGACTCTCATCGCTGCTCCGCAAAGCTGCCAGCAATTCATCATTCACGACGAGCAACTCTTTCAACCCATCCAATTTCAGTGTTACCCCACGCTTCAACCAGTTAGCCCAGCCAGACGCACGATTGCGCAAACGGTCACGCACCGTTTTTTGCGCCTCCCGCAGGCTCGCAACTTCACGCACCGTTTCGCGCTTTTCATTCTGCGCTTGCTCAAGCTGGGCATCATCAGCATCGAGGACAAATTCCTTTAATAGCTGCGCCAAAGAGTCCCGCTCCTTGATCTTGGTATCAAAAGTTGCGTTGTCATCCGCATATTTTGCCTCAAGTGCTTTAGTGTCGGTTCGGTGGCGTTCGACCAATTCGGCGAGTCGCGTGTGTTCCAGTGCATGTGTGGCGTGTTGGTAAATCGCTGCTTCACGCTGCGCGTTTTCAAATTCTGAATGGTGTTGTGCAATGCGCCTGAGATAACCGGCCTCGTCTTCTTGTGTATCCAGTCGCGCCTGCGTTTCACGATACGCGCTCACGGCGGTTTTCACATCGCGGACATCGAGAGGGTTTTCTTCAAGGATAAATTCGCGAATGAATTTTTCGACGTTTTCCTCCGGCTCGAAAGCAATGGCCTTTGGAAAAGTTTTATAGAATTGGTTGGGATCAAAATAAAGGTGATGCGGAGTCGCCATTTCGGCGAGGTAATCCTTCTGCCTGCCAAATAAATACTCGCGACCGTGGTCGCGGCGAATCCATGTGCGAAATGATTCTTCGTCCAACATTTGTCCGTTGGGTGCAAGGCTCGCCCACTCCAGCCGGTCTGGAATCAGAAAATAAGTAGGCTTTGGCTCGGCGGTCGCGGAACTGAATTCGATGCGAACGCCCCACGTTTCGCGACGCGGTTCGTCTTTGCCTTTTTCCAACGGCCATGTGAATTCCAAGCCAATCAAGGTGACGCCACTGGAACGAGTAAAGTGCGGTTCGCCGTCCTTGAACAAGTTCGTTGCACAAAGGCAATAGCTCACGAGCGAACGCCCACGCGCGTTGCCCGCTGCTGCGCGATTCGGACGCCAATGCTCTCCCAAAAGCACATACTGCATCAGGTCCAGCAATGCCGACTTGCCAGTGCCGAACTTGCCGGAGATCAGCATGTCATTCGACACGTCCAAGATTTGTCGAAATCCATACCAGTTGATGGCGAGAATCCGAGTCAGTGATACGCGGCGTTCGTTCATGGCTCCTCCCCTTCAGACTCTGTTTCGGTCACACGATATAGAGCCGCTTGCTGTTCCCAAGCGTCCTGATTCTCGAATGGAATCACGCGCTGCAATGTCGGCAGAATTTCCACCACGGAGTCGCCGAATCGTTGTGGGTCTTCATGGCGTTGAAACCGAATCAATCGTTTTGCTCGCAAGCGGGCAATGATCCGCTCGAAGTGCGATTCTGTCGGCGGCTCGATGTGTTCAAAGTAAAGTTTCAATCTGGCAAAAACGAGGTTCGCCAGAACGACCACGGTTTCCACGGAGCGCGCCATGCGTTCCTCGTCGTAGATGCGCCAGAGGGTGAGCAGCAGCAATGTTTCGTCCTTCGTGAACCGGCTTGTGAGATTGCACTCGCCCGGAATGGGCCGAGCTTGGAACAAGGGGCGATCCGGGTCTGGAATCAGATCAAGATTGAGCGGCGCGAGGTATTCTCGCAATTCGGGCTCATATTCACGCGCCACGAGATAGAGCTGTCGGGCGCGGCCGTCGTCACCGAACAAAACTCCCGTGCCGAGCAACTCGGCAAGGACTTCTCGAACGGCAGCACGGTCGTCCTCGGGAATGTGCGACCAGAATGATGGCCAGGGTGATGTCATGCGGTGCGTTCCAATGTAAAGCGTTCAACCCGCCGTCCGGCCAGTATGTCCACCGGAATCTTCGCTGGCTCAACTCCGTCCGTAACGCGAGCCGGCGTCACTTCCCAGCGCAAGGGGTGATGTGCGACACTTCCGTTAGCGCGTTCAAAGGAAAGAACGGCCAGCAGGTCGAACAAATCGTCTTCGGTATGCAGGCTGAGTTCGGCACTCGAAACCGTTGCGCCTTTTTTGGGCAGATGTTTCTCGATGAAACGAACTGCCCGTTGAGGCGTAATCATGTTGAGATTCAAATTGCGTATCATGTCTTGCGCCTGCAAAACATCGTCGGCTGATGGTGGCTCAATAACCGACAGGTCAACACGAGGCCGCGCTCGTCGCACAGGGGCAAGCGAGTCTTGCCCAAAGAAAATTGTGACATCGGGGCAAAGCAGTGTCATTCCCGGTTCGCGCCGAAGATCAGCGAACGATTGGCCCGTGTGAATTGCGTCCGCCGTGTTGAGATAAGTTCGCACTTGCTCAGGACGCCGCCCTCGCATTTCCGTCTGGTAGCGGTATCGCTGCGCCGACAGTCGGCTGAAATCCGCCATGCGACCATCAATCAGCCGCTGCTTTGTCGGAATGGCGGTTAGTCCGCTCTCCAGCTTGCGAAGCAACCTCTCCGCTTCGATGTAAGCATCTGTCGGATCAAGGCCGCGATGTTTAGCCAACCCGTCCGCGAACCGCTGCTTTGCAAATGGATTTGCCAAGGCGTCCTGCACAACTGCCCGCGCCTGGCGTAGGCGCGGGATGAGTCCGCCCTCCTGAAGGGCATCGTAGCAAACTATGTGTTCCCCGGCGTGAAACTCGACCAGCAAACGGTTAAGGGTTTCACTGGCATCGACGCTTGCGCGCTGCCTGTCTTCATGTTGCAAGATGAGCGTTTCAACCGCGTGCATCTGATCGCCAGCGCGTTCAACGCGGTCGATCAATTCTTTCACCGTCTGGCGAAATTCTTCCGGCGTCAATCGTGCGGGATCAAGTGCGCCGTCTAGGAGCAAGGTTTGACAAATTGACCTTAAAGTTGCGGCAAAATCTTTCAACTCGGCAACGCTGTCCTCCGCAATTTCGCGCAGCAGTCGAATGAGTGGCCGCATGCGTGGCGTCAATAAAACCCACCGCTCGTCTAGGCTGACGGTTCGTTCTTGAAGCCAGCCAGCCTCCAAAAGTTTGTTGAAAATTTGTCCGGCACGCTGTCGCAAATCAGCCAGATGCGCTCCTTCGTCCTCGCCAAGTTGGGCGCGCGGATGCAGCGCAAGCACTTCACGAATCAACACCAGAGTGTCGTTGTGAGAAAGTTGTCCGCCTTCGTCGGCGCTTTGCGCCAGTCTGTCGGCGCAATCCACATAAATCGGCGCGGACGGTCTCGCCAGTGGGCGGAAAAATCCGCCAACGATTGAGGCAAGTCGGTCGCTCAATTTGGTGGCCTGTTCCATTTTCACAGAAAGTTTAGCAAAACCGCATGGGACAAATACAGTCCTATCCTTTTGAAATGTTCGCGGCTGGATAAAAATAGATGGCGGAGGACGTGGCTTCGGTCTGCGGTTGGCGAGCGGGAAAAGTGAAGCGCAGGCGGAGAGACGGCTGGAACGGAGCCGGAGCGTAACGCCGCCGCCGAGCCGCAGACGGAAGCCCGCCGCTGCTGCGGCCAACACCATTGCCGCTCGTGACGAGCGCGCGGTTTTGCGGAGTGACACGGGCGTGGTCGCGAGGCATACGAGCGACCTACAGCCCGTGAATCGAAGCAAACCGCGCGTTGGTCACGGGGCCTAAAGCCATTTTTTGATTAGCCTCGTTAAGTGCTTTACATATGAAGATAGCAACTGTTCTCACCAGGCATCGCGAGCCGTCCGCAATCTTCCGACTGGCAAATTCCAGGAGCATTTTCTCGTGGAGTTACTGGATCAACAATTTGTGGCGGAAACAATTCGTTGAAAGTTTTTAACTCGTTGGGAAGATGCACCTGGTCGAGGTTGTATTTGGCGAATGACATTCCATAAGCAACAGCGAACCGTCCCGAGTCTGCTTCTGCGGGTAAATCCATATCTGGCGCAGGCAAATTTCTGACATCGGGATTATGTATGCCAGCTTGAATAAGCCCATCACGAAATGCCTGTTGATAGGTTGGAAGAACTGCACCACCGCCAAATTGGAGAAGAATTGCACGATCCCAAGTCCGATGGCCCGGTTGATGTCCATTGTTGGGCTGAAAAGTTTTGGCGCGGTGAAAAAGCACCCAAATGGCCTGTTCAATTCTTGAAATAAGTTTCTGTCGGTCCATAGTCTGCACTGCATCAAATGGATCACGGAGATTGTGAACTCCCAATGGTTCAACTGAGGCCGCATAGTAGTTTAACTGCCGATCATGACCGGAGACAGTTTGTGTTTCTAGATGCTGCCCCGTGTTCCGTTGAAAAGCATTTATGTCCACCGTGCCCGCGCCAACGTCCATAGCAATATAGAGACCATCGCGAGCGTTCTGAGATCGAAAAATGGTTTGCACAGCGGCCGCCACTTCAGGATAAATCAAACATTGCCATTGGTAGCGTTTGTTTTTTTCTTCCAAAGGCATTTGCAACACCGCTTTTACTTGTTCCGACCAAGTAGCAATGGGGGTTGGCTCAATGAGCAGCGGGTCAGAGTGATTACTTAATTCATGTCCGGTAATTAACGCTTCGCGAAACAGTTTTTCTGTTTTTCCATCCGTCGAAAGCAAGCCGGTGGGAACCGCCATTTGAAAAAATAAAAAATCTTCGTTATTGTCCGCAGCGAAATTGAAGTCTTTCCATGGAGAATGGGAACGAATGAATTGCCGAACACCTGCAATAATATGCGAAAAATAAAAAGACAACAGCTCGCGAACCAGATCAATTCCGTCTCCGTTTGAATGGGCAAGAATTGCGGTAGGAACACGAACTGGTGCCTGTGCAAGGACGGTGCCGGTGGCCACGTGCGCGGCGAGCATTTTTAGATACGCAATCGGCTGACTTTGCGATTTGGCAGCGGGAGGTAGTAAATTTATCCCATCAAAACCCACCAAGCTAGGAAGAAGGCCATCGGCATACCCATTAAAAGTTACCACCACGGCCTGTCGCGTGTTCTGCTCTTGTAATACAACCTTCGAATAGCTGGTTCCGAAATCGAACCCGGCAACAATATTGTATCTAGGCATAAGTTGAAAATGGTTATGCGGCGGTCACATCAATCAACCCGCACGCAACCTCGGTAAATGTTTCTGTCAGGCCAGAGGCTCTGGACTCCAAGTCTGCGAGTTGTTTGCGACGATCGTCCTGCAAGTTGGCAAGTTGCTGGCGAAAGCCCGCCAATCCCCGGCGGCGAATTTCCGGGGCGTTTTCCAAAGTCTCAATCCGAAGTTGCTGGGTTATGATTCGGCGGTCAAAATGGGATACTATCTGTTGTCGTCGGATGGAAAGTTTTTGAGTTTGATCATCACGGAAAGTGCTTTGAACACGCTTCAACTCCCCGGCCAACTCCTGTCGCAACCCAGCCAAGACTTGAGTGTTGTCCATGACAGCACGAGGAAATGAACTGCGACCAATTTCCAAAGCCTGATTGATGAGGCTCTCTGCCGGTATGCCGACGAGGGTCTGGCCGGTCTGAAGGTTTTTTACGGCGTAATGAAAGGCATCCTTGCGAGTAATTCCCTCCAAAGTCATGCGATAAATCAGGTAAAAATAGTTCGCCGGTGGCAACTCGCTGGTGACCAAACGAACGGCTGAAACCTGATGCCATTTGTTGGTAGCGGTTTCATTCTCTTTGGTGATCCAACGAAAGAATGGGTGCAGGTGAGTCACCAAAGCGATTTGCCGATACCGGCGCTTTAGTTTTTCATGATCTGCGGGGTCGAAGACCATAGTGGCCGTGCGAGTATTCCGGGTAAATCCATCCGGCCAGGGATAATCATTCAGCCGACAGAAATCCTCAAAGCTGGAAAACGCAGAAAAACTGAATTTAAGATTGAGGCAGCCACGGGCGGGATTGTCCCAGGCAATCACGCAGGCGTCCGCCCCGACATAACGGGACGAGAGAAAATCCTCGGCATGGAGCCGTAGTTCGGCGGGTTTGATGAACCGGCCCAGCCTCTGACTCTCGCCGATGTTTTCGGACAGTAAATCCTGAAAGGCCAGCAACGCACCTGTGGATTCTTCAAGTTCCTGCTCCTGCCGCGCGCGCGCCAGAACGGCAAGCGCGGTTTGCTCGGCCTGTTCGGCAGCCTGTTGAGGGGTAAGATCGGCTCGGAAAATATGCGACGTTAATTTTGGTATTTCCTCTCCAAGAATACTCTCCAAACCGCCGATAGTGTGTTCAAAAATCCCAATCTTAGTGTAAAGGTGTGAATAAATGATGCCATCAATGGTATCGCGCACATGGAAGTTGATGATGGTAATGGTAGGCGATTGCTGGCCAATACGATCTACACGACCTATCCGCTGCTCGACGCGCATGGGGTTCCAAGGCAAGTCATAATTGACGACGATTCTGCAAAACTGAAGATCCACACCTTCTGCACCCACCTCAGAACAAAGCAGAATCCGATTATCATCATCGGCAAACCGTTGGAACATCTGGTCGCGTTCCACCTTGTCGTGAATGTCACCCGTTATGGCGACCGAGCGATAACCATCTGCTTCCAAGCGCCGCTGCAAATAGGCAATCGTGGCTTTGAAAAATGCGAAAATAATGACCTTTTCCTTGGCAACCACCTGAATTTCCTGACCTGCATCCGACTTTAACCCGCGCCCTGAGGTAATTAGACGAAGGGCTTCACGCAGGGCGGCATACTTGGAATCCTGCTTTTCAAAATCATAACCGGCCAGATGAGCCAAGTCGGGGGTAATTGAAACTTCGGCCAGGGTTTCCTCCGGCAATTCAAAATCGAGATCTTCCGCCACATTCTCCAGCTCTTCAAAACCGCCCCATCTGCCGGCACGAACTTCATTTGCAATCACGGGGAGACAACTTGCCATGCGCAAGGCGGGATGAATCAAATGGAAACTTGTAACCCGCTCGCCACGCCGGCGGATTTCGGTGCGGATTAGCGCGAGCACAGAACGATAAAAAGCCGTTTCCTGAGGAGTCAATGACACCGGCAACGTCACTGACTGACGAACAACTCGCTTGCTGATAATATCCCGTTTGCGAGTGCGATTGACAAAGCCGCTGAGAAGGTTCAACCGTTCGACTTGATGTCGTAACTCGACGCAATCGCGATGCGAGCCAGTAAAAGCTGTCAGCCGGTCCAATAGATTCTGTTTTTGATCGGCGAAAGGCAATTCGTTGACTAATCGACGGGCTTCCTCCACTTGCCAAGTTGTCTGGCTCAGCAGATTGTGCAATCGAACCACCGGCAAATTCTGCTCGCGCAACCGGTCGAACACAAACTGGTCACGAAACACTTCCGGGTCAATCAATCGTAACAGTGCGTATAAATCGCGGCTCTGGTTGTGGATGGGAGTGGCCGACAAGCACAGCGCCGCCCCGGCAGACGCGGATAATATTTCACCCACGACATAGGATGCCGAGGCGGTGTTTTTCATGGCGGTGGCCTCATCAAAAACCACCATATCAATAAACGGCTCGGGGGCGTTCCACTCCTCCAAACGCCAGAGCAACCGGACACGCGCTGGCAATTTGCGAAAGACAGCTTCTTCCATTTCGCCGCCGGATTTACGAAGCTGGTCAATCAAGACGCGCTCGCTTTTGAATGGGCGCAGAGTGTGATAGGAGGTAATGGCGACGAAGCCGGGACCGGGACCTTGACGGTCGAACCGATCCATCCATTCGACCAACTTGTCGGCATCGGCGTATTCGGCGGGAAGGTGAAAACACTCCTGCAATTCTCTGGCCCATTTGGGGCAGAGCGTTGGTGGACACACAACGAGCAGACGGCGGGCTTTATGGCGAGCCTGCCATTCCGTCCAGATCAGGCCGGATTCAATTGTTTTACCTAAACCAACTTCATCCGCAATCAACAGACGATTGGTCGGTGACTCGATGAAGCGGAGCACAGGCTTGAATTGATGTGGATAGAAATCAATTTCTGATGCCTTCATCGAATAAAAGACATCGGTCAGCAAACCGCGCAATTTTTCGAAAGTGATGCGCCGCCGCAGATCCTCAATTGTCCCGTAGAGACCCTGTCGAACATTCGTATCTGGATTGCGTGGAGTAATCGCATCGAAAACTTTTAACTGGGAGACATCGACAAATTCCGCGTTACCACCCCAGTGAACCTCGGCCATGGTAAACATGGCGTTAAGCGTCCGGCCCGTCAGTATGCCGAGACGGCCCGGATGGGCGACATGAAAGACGGAACGACCTGATATTATATCCTCAAGATTCATGACATCAGAAAGTTTTGGCCACTGGTATTCATGCCGATAGATGGAATGATGCTGGCGGCATTTTCTGGACGGTCAACGCGAACGGGCACCAGCCAGAAGTCCGCACCATTCCAGGCAGTCGCGCGGTCAGGAACACATTCCGAATCGGCACCGACAAATGGGTAAAGCAGCATCAAACTGACTTGGTTATTTTCCGGCTGGTATTTTCCTTTCGCCAGTTCGGAATAAACCGTCAATTGACGGACGTCTGCGGCGCTCAATACTTGGCCGGCAAGGGTGGTTTCGCTGGCTGGCCCGTCCTCCGGGTCCGGCAACTCGGCAAATTTCAGGGCAGATGTCTGGCCTTTGGTGAGATGCTTATATTTTGCGTCGCCAATCCACAACCCGTCGTCGTGCCGCCAAAAATAATCGGCATTTTGTTGAATACGCCCTTTGGGCAGACATGGAAACAGGTAGCCCACAGTCTCCTGTTGGATGATGGCCGTTCTGAAATGGGCCGCTAGGGCAGCATGAACGTAATCCTCAAAAAGTTTGTTCATGTCGATCAGAAAAACGTAGGTATTCGCCCCACCAACCCCCAGCGCGTGACCGGATGACTTGAGGAGCCGCTGGGCGAGTTCGAAGGCGAGGCGGAAGCGGTCCATGGAGCGGTCGAAACGGAGATTCTGCACATCGCGCAGGGCGGTCAGCGGGCTTACATCCTCCACTTCGTCCAGCAATGCCAAGCAGTCAATCAGCAGACGAGCTGCTTCTCTGTAAGAAACCCGGCTGGCCAAGAACCGGCAGGCGCATTTGAACAGCCGGTTCACCGGCGTATTGGGCGTGAATTCATCCCAGATGCAGGCAATCCGGTCAAAACGGTTCCAATTTCGCGAAACCTGTTCTGCAAAATTAATTCTTCCCCGCACGGTGTGCAGATCGCTACGGTGCGCGACGTATCTGTGAGGAACACCCGACATCAACTGGCTGAGCAAGTTTTTCCCCAACAGATACGCGAATAAATCGAAAAAGTTAGTGGGGCTTTCTTCGAGATGTCCGGTGTCGGCTTCAATCAGCTCACGATGCTCTGAAACTTCCAGCATCCACATCAGGTTGCGCATGACGGTATTGAGTTTTACCCAATCGGCAATGGGAGCTGAATCATCATTTGAAATAAGGGCAGCATCCAGTTTTGGGTAAATTTCCACCGCGACATCATCAACCTCAATGATGCCGACGTATTGATTTGCGCAGAGCCATTGACCGTCCGGGCCGGAAAAAGACAGTGGTGGCGCGGAAAGTTGCTGCTGCTGTGCCCACGCCAATGAGGCCTCGTTTAATTGCTGGCGCTGGCCCCGGCTCAAGGTATCGGCGGATACTTTTGCCCATTCGCTGATGCGCACGATTTGGTTGGAAATCGAGGCCATGTAAAATCAAGACGTCAGGTCTTTACCGGCAAGTATTTGGAGGAAATTCACATTGTTGTCACCCAGTTCAAAACCCCACTGCCAACTGGAACGCGAGTCCCCGGAATCTCCATCCTTCAGGGGTATAATTAATTTGTTGTCCTTGTTTTTTACGCCAAGAACAAATCGCAGCCCATCCCAATCGTTATAGAAATATTCTTGAAGCAACGGGATAACATGGCGGGCAAAAATGCGATTGAATCCCGCCTCGTTTTCCACCTTAATAAAATACGAGTGACCGATCTGGTGGTCGCGGTCCTTGCGGAGACAAATCCGGCGATTCAAAGAGTCCAACACATCTCGCATGGGTTGCGTGAGTTGCTGGCAATGGTTGAAATTCGGACGCAATTCCTCAAATTGGAACCGACGGCGCAGCGCCACATCCACCAAAGCAATACTTTTGTCGGCAGTATTCATGGTTCCGAGAAGGTGGAGGTTGCCCGGCACCCCGAAGGAATGCTTGGTGTATGGCAACGTAACAACAAGCGATATTTCAGCCCCCAGTCGTTTATCGGGTTCGATGAGGGTAATCAGTTCGCCGAGAATCTTACTGATATTGCCACGATTGATTTCATCAATCACCAGAACATATTGCGGCCATTCGTTGACCGGCTTAAAGGCGTCTGTGCCAGTATCGTTTTTCTCCAAGAACGCCTGCGCGATGGCCGCCTTTTGTTCCGACGAAATATTGGCGGTTTGCGATGGTCGCTTTCCGGCAAATTCACTTTTTTCGACTCGTTTTAGTTCGTTGAACATGGCAGCCACAAAGTGTGAGTGACATCCGCGCACCACAACTTCCATGACTTCCGAACTGGTTACCTTATCGTTTTCAGGCTTGGCGACAAATACCTTTTCCAAAACCGACCGGGAACAGAGAAAGGTTTTATTGCTGATGGTGTTTATACCATCGAGGTTCCCTTTGGTTGAAAGGCTGATGCGATATGAGGTTTTTTCCGACAGACCGGGGTATAGTTTGTCCGGCTCCAGTTCGGTTTGCTCGACCAGTTTTTTCCACACCGCGTCAAACGAGACGATCCCAGTAGATGGCTTGAGACAATCAAACAGTGCTTGAAAGGCGAATCGCTTGAACACGCCCGAACTGTATTCATAGGCGGCTTCGGAAGACTCTGGTCCCTCGATTACGGGCCGCAAGCCTTCCACGAAGTCCTCGTAAGAATAGGACTGGTGGAAGGTGATGAATTCGATTTGTCCATTTGCTCTCAGGGCATCGAATCGGGATTTATGGGCGGCATGGTCGCCGGTGAATCCGGGTTCAATGATTTGCACCGCTCGTTCGATGGTTTTATAGGTCTTGCCAGTGCCGGGTGGACCGTAGAGGATGGTGTTGCTGGCATTATTCGCAACTGGCTTGGGAATGATTGGGGCTGATGCAGACAAAGCATTCATTATCTCGTTGAAAGTTTCTTCAGACAACGAAATGAGAGTTCGTTTCCAGCCGCCTTTTTCGACTTTGCGTGGCCTGACATCATCCCATTTGACAGGCAACCGGTGGCCAAAATCAAGACCCGGCACGAAATAATACGGGCCAGTAACAGTTCCGATACCAAGAACTTCAGTGGTTCCACGATTGGCGACGATGCGATCCCCCTCTTTGATCTGGAAAAATTTCCACAGTTGTTCGCAACCCTGTTTGGTCCAGTTTGGATTCTCTGGCAGCAACTTATCAAATCGCCTGTCAAATTCAGAGTGATCGATCCCTGACAAATCCCCGAAATCATCCCAGCCAACGGCAATAAATTTATCCTTCTGACAGTCCGCCCATTGCCAGGCATCATCACCGGGTGCAATTTTCCAATAACTTGCATCCGACTTTGGTCTGAATCCCTCGGTCAGATACTGAGCGCGTTTTTCATTATCAAATATCATTTCCATAAGTTTAGGCTGGTGCGATTTACGATAACCTGATTTTTCCTGATCTCTGAAACGAGATGCGATAAACTCCAAGGATTTATCCAGGGCGGAACGGAGTTTCGGCTCCATGTCGCGAAGTTTTTCGATGGGGATGCCATAGACACACGATTCTGGTTCATTTGGCTTGGTAGTGAAAGTCCCTTTCTTAGTCAAATCCACCAATCCGGCCAGCAAAGTTATTTCCGCGCGATTCGGTGCTTCCTTTTCGCCAAAGAAGCTGGCTACCACCCACTGGCCGTAATTCAGGCGGATGAAGTTTTCGTCTATTGGCAGCGTCAACGCCACGCGAGTATCTTCAGGACTCTTCACATTTAATTGGTCTAGCGTCTTTTTGATAAACTCAAAGGCCCATTCAGCCTCCGGACGACTTTCGAAAATGTCGCTAAATGGTTCCGCCAGATCTAAATCCCACATCTCTCTCAACGGTGATTCGAAAAAATCGAGAATCTTATCCGGGTGTTCGATTTGCAGCTTGTCTCTCAACTTAAGTAAGGCGTCATCGAGTTGAGGGTCGGTCCATTTTTTAGTCACGTTTTCCGGTGTGTTTCCAAACTTGGCAAGTATAGCCTGACGGTGGCGGTTGGTAGACACTCGTTCCACTCGGTCGGGAAAAGCAAAGTATCGCAATATTTGTTTGAATTGACGTTTCTCACCTTTAGGGAAACCTTTAATCCATTCCACGAAGTTATCATAATTCAATAATATTTTTTCGCGTTCCTGTTTTGTCCGTTTTTTTAGGTCGCCAGCCAATGCAATCAGGAAACTCAATTCTAACCATCTTAGCGTATTAAAGGCTTGCCCTGCTGATCCTATACCAGAAAGCACCTCGTCACTAAGCATGGCATGATCCGCTGGTAAAATGTCCTTTGAAAAGTTCCACGCCTCGCGGATATGTTCTCGCTTCTTGGTTTGCCCAATATTTGTTGGAAAAGTGAGAATGACCCAAAGCATTTCTGACATCAAATGACGTGCGGCTGGTGAAGCTTCCTGCATCTGCTTTTGCAGCTTCGTGCTAAATGAATCTTCCCCCTCATCAGGATTATCCACGAAGGCTTTTTTGACTTCCTCAATGTTTTCAGCCACCCATAGCGATCCGGCAGAAAAAATTGATCCGTCGCAAATCAGGCAATCGGCAATCCACTTTTTTACCGCATTGATGACGGGACTTATGTCCCGGTCGTTTAATTTTTGCGCCATAAATAGTTTTACTTCTAAGTATATTTCTAAATTCAGTCGCCTTGTTGAACTATCTCTTTGGAGTTTGGTTTGGCACCATTCGAGCGGCAATGAGTTTTGTGAAATATTCATGCAACCCGAAGACAAGATAGTCTTTTGCCTTGTCGGCGATGGAGTCCTTGCGTTTCTGCCAGTCGGGCATGGCGCGGCCCAACGCCTGCCAAAACTCCGGCCCGTGATGGCCTTCAACCAGGTGGACGAGTTCGTGCATAATGACGTAGTCCACCAGCCGGACGGGCAACTGAAGGACTTTCCAATTGAAATACACCACGCCGTCTTTGCCGCACGAGCCCCAGCGAAAGCCGAGGTCACGAACCTCAATCTTTTCGGGTTTACGGGTGGTGTGTAGCGAGAGACGTTCAACGCGCTGGCGAAGCCAATCCGTTCCGGTCTCCAGATACCAGCGCCGGAAGTGGGCCTCTGCCGGTCGGGCATCGCGGCGCAGGATGAACCGCGTGCCGTCGAATTGGAGTGGAAGTTTCTGGTTTGTCACAACCTTCAGGCTGAAACGTCGGCCCAAATAACTGAACGCCTCACCCGAAACGTATTCGGGGGCATTTATTTTCGGCGCGGCCTCTTCCTTGAGCGCCAATTTCCGATATACCCATAGCAGTTTTTTATTGATCCAACGGGTGAGTTCTTCGACCGAAGTTGCAAACGGAACATGGGCAACTAGCTCGCCGCCGCGATCCACTGTCAAGCCCAGCGTCTTGCGGCGGTCGCTGCGACGCACCTCAAAAACAAGGCCATTGAATTGAAGGGTCTCGGTCATGAGCGGGTTAGATGTTCGTGGTTCTCCTTGGAGAGCGCGACAAGCCGCTGCGCGAGATCGCGCTCCCCTCCAGGACGGCAAATTCCGGCGCGGTCGAGGTCACGCACCAATGTCTTGGTCAGCAGTTCACGCATGTCGTCGTTCTTCCAGAAACCTACCTTGCGCACTTCCTGACGGATGCGCTCAACCATGTCCAAGGTGGCCTTGATGCACTGTTCGCGCTGCTTGGCATCGAGTTCGCGGCCTTTGCTGCATTCTTCCAAGACAAGTCGGACGAACGGCACTTGCGCGTTGGCATCGAGATGCGGGAAATCATTACGGTCGCCCTGACGCAGATCATCAATGAATTTTTTCAGTTCGCGTTCGAGAGCGTCCCAATCATCTTTGAATCGCTGGAGGATTTCCTCCAACCGTTCGCTCATCTTCCGGGCAAAGGCCGGATTCTGATTTGAGAAACCAATGATGTGGAAGCGCGCGGCGTGCTGCATCTGGGACGCGCGGGCGCGGCTGCTGGTCTGGGCTTGCAATACCTTTTCAAACTCCGCGTCGGTGATGGCCGTGGGCGGAATTTTAGGGTCCACCCCACGCGCAGAAATGTGGACGTTGATGAGCGCTTTTACTTTCTCCGCTACGCCGAATAGATTCAGCGCCGGGTCGCGATAGAGGTTGGCCGCCACTTTGTTAATGAAGCCCAGCAACTTGGCATCGCGAAAAACATCACCCGGCACTTCGGGCCGATGCTCCAACAAGCCCAGCATTTCATAAAACATCCGCAGCTTGTTGATGAAATCGGCGCGAACCTTCAGGTCGGCGAGCAGTTCGACGCATTTATCCACCTGGCCCAGCAAATCGGTGACACCCCGTTCGGTGAACACTGCAACAGCTCGCGCCCGGCGGTCGAGCAGCTTTGGCAACTCAAGGCTGATGTTGATCAATGCGCCTACGATGTCTTCGCCGTCGTAATCCGAGAGAGCATCTTCCAAATGCTGGGCCACGCCGATGTAATCCACCACATAGCCGCACTTTTTCTGGCCGGAGGTCCGGTTAACCCGTGCAATGGCCTGCAACAAATCATGCGCGATGATTTTGCGATCAAGATAAAGCACCTGTTCCACGGGCGCGTCAAAACCCGTCAGCAGCATGTTCATTACGACCAGAATCGATAGGGGATCAGCTTTGTCGGTCTTGGCCGGGGCGAACTTCCGCTTGAAGCGTTTAATGAAATCTTCCTGTTTATCTTTGTCCGCCCATTCCCACCACGCTTCCGGGTCGTTGTGGTTGCCGGAAAAGACGGCGGCAATCTCCAAGGCACGGAGCTTGGGCAGTTGTGGGTGAATTTCCACCAGAAAGCGCATTTTCGCATCGAGCTTTTCCACGTCGTCATCGGGCAAGGCCAATGTGCTTGCCGACACGGCTTCTAATTCTGCAATCAATTCATTCCGCGCCAGCGCCAACTTGCCGAAATAGGTCATCACCGCCTGACGACTCGTGGCGACGATCTGCGCCTTGAAACCCTCGGGCAAAACCACACTGGCGTAATGCCGAATCATGTCGCGCGCCTTTTGCTCAATGAGCAGAGGCGCTTCCATCACGTCGCCTTCGGTCGCATACTTGGCCTTGATGATCGCCAGTTCCTCCGGCTTGTAATCGCGGAACATATCCTCGAACACGGCGTCGAGGCTGGGCGCGTCCTTAACAATGGCATCCGCCGTGCGTCCTTCGTAGAGAATCGGCACCGTGGCACCGTCCAGTTCCGCATCCTGGAGGATGTATTTATCAATGAAATCACCGAAGATTTCTTTCGTCTCCTTCTTTTCCTTACTGAGAATGGGCGTGCCGGTGAAGCCGATGATGGCCGCGTTGGGTAGCGCCTTGTGCAAGTTGCGGTGGAGAGTGCGCGTGTGACCACGGTGGGCTTCGTCCACCAGCACGAGGATTTCTTCCGAATCGTTGAGCTGCGGAAACTCCTCGAACCGGATATTTTCAGTGAAGGTGACAGATTTTTCAACGACTTCCTCGTGACGGCCCGGCTTCTTCTCCTTACGCACGATGGTCATCACCACCTTGTCGCCAGGCTGCTTGCCCGGCTCTGGCAACATGGCCAGCGCATTGCCCTCCGATTTGCCGCCGACAGGCTGATACTTTTGCAGCATGGCCATGATGATGTCCGGCGTGCGCTGGCTCAATAGTCGCTGGGTCAAGGCCGTGGGCGTCTCGCGCGATTTCAAATCTTCATCGGTTGGGCGCACGGCTTCGCCGCTCAACTGCGCGGTCGCGCCAAGTTGATCCTGCAAATCCGTGCGGTCGGTGACGACAACGATTTTGTAACGGTTCAATTTCGGCATCATCCGCATTTTGCGGACTAGGAACACCATGCTGAGGCTCTTGCCTGAACCCTGTGTGTGCCAGATGATTCCCCCGCGCTGATCGCGTTCTGCGCCTTGTGGTTTGGTCCGGCCTTCTTCCAATTTTGTCACCGCTTTGTGAATGGCACGGAACTGCTGGTAGCGCGCGACCACCTTGCGCGTTTTGCCGTCCACCTGCTGAAACACCGTGAAATTACGGATGAGGTCGAGCAGATGCTTCGGACGCAACATACCGGCGGTGAGAACCTGCTGGCTCTGGAGAGTTGCGCCCTGTCCTCGCAAGTCAACGGGACGCTGCTCCGGTTTGCGGAAAAAGATTGGCGTTCCGCAGCGTTCTGATTCTTCCGGGCCTAGCTCGGTCAATTCGCGGGCGGCTTCCGGCTCATCCGGCGAACGCGGCAAAACACCAAGTTCCTGGGCCACGGTGCTCAATGGCACAGGGCTGGTATCCGCCCATTCCATATACGCCTCCGGCGGAGCGCCGATAGTGGCCGCGCGTGACTCAAAGAAATTGCTGGCGATGAGCAATTGGTTGGTGTGAAAAAGTTTTTCTACCCCTTCGTTATCCGAGTAGAGCGTGGGGAACAGTTCCTTGCGCTGGTTCGTGTAGCGCAGCAATTGATTGATGGCTTCTTGCAATGGATTCTGGATGCCCGGACTTTTGAACTCCGCCACTGACAGCGGAATACCATTCACGAACAACACCGCGTCCGGGATGACGTGGCCGCGCCCGCTGGTGAGTTCCACCTTGAACTGATTGATGACCAGAAAATCATTGAGATGAAATTTAGCCGGTTCCCACTCGATAAACTTTATGTCCTGATTGCGGCCATTATTCCAATCCGGCAAACCATCCGTAACGGTGCCTTTGAGCAGCAACGCGGTGGCTGACTGGTTCGCTTCCATCAACCGATGGCCGGGAGCCTGATCCAAATCGCGGATGGCGCGGGCGATGCGGTCATCGTCCAACCACGGCTGACCATCACGCAAATTGAGTTTCCGCAGAGCCGTCGCGAGCCGGCCTTTGAGCAACACCTCGCGGAAATTGGCGCGCTCGGTGAACTCAGGCACATCTTTGTCGCCCTCAATCCACTGCCAGCCCATTGCCTTAAGCTGCTCGCAGAACGGGCGCTCAACCAAATCGTATTCCCATTGGACTTTGCTCATGGAATTGTAAGTCTATTCGCCACCGATGACATCCGCTCTAAAAATCTGCGGGTCGAAGGTGAATTGTAAGTGTTCAAAGAATCGTGGCTGCAAAAAAATTCGTAGCCAGTTGTAACATGGTTTGGAATCCAACGCGAATAGTCTTTTGCGCGAAGAGCGTAAAGCACTCGCAAGTGGCGAACAGGAAAATCAAACTCTGTTTTTGTGAAGTCAGGCTTGGTCATGGTTCGTGTCGCAGCCCATCGTTCTGCCTGCCCGCCGTGTTTGATACCGATGACGCCCTGAAGCCAGGTGCGTTTGACATTGACCAGCAAACTATTCAGCGTCGGCATATATCGGGAACGCTTGTCATTCAAATTTTGAATGCTGCTGCAATGTTCGATGCAAATAGCGTCCACCCAGCCTTCATGTGAGAAATAAAGCCACAGACCATCTGGCTGGGTTTTGAAAAGCTTTGCGCCAGGCGAGAGGAAATAAGGCATAACTGGCGAGCGAAGGCCGGGACGCGCCCGAATCCACCAGCCTTTTGGGTCGGGAGTTTCCCAAAGTCTCGTGCGCAGATCCCAAACGCGCCGCATGATCCGCTTCGCCTGTTTGTCTTTCATACCTTTGATTCCTTCTTCGCCGCTGCGACTGCAAGTGGGATGCAGCACAAGCGCAGCGTGAGCCACCACGCGTATATTGCGGCCGGAGTTATCATCTGCGACTCGGCCAGCAATCCGTGTGCGATGTCGTTTCGAATATTGTGGCCGAAGCGCTCCACAAGCACACCTCGCAAGTCAAACGCCATGCTGTCACCAAAAATCTTTGCCATTTCAGGATGAGTGAGCATCCAACCCAAATCACGCTCATCTTGCGTGGTGTCAGATTCGAGTTTCGACGTGATGACACCCATTTCAGTAAGAATTTCCCGAATGGAATTTTCGATCTGTGGCAACAGAAGATGTAGCGCCAGCACAACATCGCCGTGCAAACCGGCGTGCAGGCCACGCAAAAACAAGCCCTCGCGGCCGACTGGCACGAACGGGTTGTCTTGCAACAGAAACATCAGGTCAACCCGTCGAGCGGCGTGTTCGGCTACCACTTGCTGACGCGCCGGTTCAATCAAGAATTGCACTCGCGCCGGCCAATCAACGGTGCGGGCCTGCGAATACATTTCCTTCACAACCGCCTCCTCACGCTCCGCTGGGTCATCCGAAGCCAACGGCGGTTTTGTATCCGAGATTTGCCCGTCGGATCGCACGGTGACTGCTCCAAAAAGTTGTGTAAAGACTCCACCCGACTGATTGTCTTCGACGCGCTTGCGAAGTTCCGCCGGCTTGGACGGGTCAGCCACATAGGCGAGACGTAAAATGGCATCTTCAAAACATTGGCCTTTGACCAGTGCCGCTGCGGCCTGTGCCGACTGCTCTAACTTGCTTTCGAGGTCAGAACCCTCGCGCGGAATCCGGATCGTCTCCATCTCACTCATACCACGCTTTTGAAATTCGAGCAGGCACTGGTGGGCTTTTTCAATTTCTGCGGAATCCGCCTTGGCTTCACGCAAGGCGTGAACAGTTTTGGCCATCCAATGCGAAGCGCCAAGGTATGAAGGTTTGGCTGCGGTCGTGAATCCTTCCGCCAACTTTGCATAGGTGTTTGCAATCTTTAGTTGCGCGTCGCGGGCATCGTCCATTTTGCCGCCTTTGGCGTTCCACCCGCCTTTCAATTGCCAATAATCTCTTGCAAAATGCCAGTTGGGAATTGCCTCCATCTTGAGCGCAAGCTTTTCCGCCAACTGTGCATATCTTTTTGAGTCGCCAACGCTATCCGCCAGCAGCATGTGCATCAGGCGCGCGCAGCGCATAGAATCCTCGGTGGCTTCGTGCCGGGTGATGGCGTCCTCGATGGACTGGATGGCTTTCTTATGAAACCGGTTCAAGCGGCCAAGTTGGCCGCCGAGTTGGCGCGCCCGCAATAGTCGTTCCACCGATGGCGACCAGAACTCGCCGGTTTCCAAAGCGCGACTGGATTCGATGTAGGCATCCACGGCGACCTGGGCGGCTTTGTAATCTTTGCGACACACCCACAATACATCGCCAACTCGCGCCCGAAATTCCGCATCATGAATCTCCGCCAGAATCTCGGCGAGGGCGTCGAGGTCTGACTTTGTTAACTGTTCGGGACTGGGTGAATGACTACCGTCCGGCCAAATCGCCCATGGCCGATAGGGTGCTTCGGTCGAATCGTAGTTCGGCCAGTAGGACGCCACAGAGGCAAGCAGCCGAAAGACGCGGTTGCCCCTTTCATCGCCGGCATCTTTGAGTGATGCGGCTTGCTTTCCAAGTGCATCGCAGTAGGCCTGACATTCGCGTGATTGCGCTCCATCCACAAACACCTGCCAATCGTAGGCACGAACATCCGCTGTCGTGACACCGTAGCCAGAGTTGGATGGAGTTGTGCTCACGCAGCGCCTCCAACTTTAACACGCACACGGCCGGTGAGTAGATCGGTCATCAGGCCGGATTTCAGGTGTTTGAGCTTTTTCAAAGTTACCAACTCGCTTCGCAAAGTCTCGGTTTGCGATTCGTAAACTTCACTGATGAGATGCTGTTCATCCGGATTTGATGGAACTGGAACTTTTAGAGGACGAAGGTCTTGCAAATTGATATTCATTTGCGCGGTCTGTGGCGCGCGGGCTTCGAGTTGAGGCTTGGCTCGACGAACGCACAACTCGACATACCGCACACTATTCGGAGGTATTACGACTGCCCCCACCACGCTATCAGTCAGAAACATTGGCCGCCCGAGAATTGCCGTATCTGCAATGTTCGCGGCGATTGTGATAGCAATTGTGTTTGCAGGGAACTCACAACTGATGGCTGCGCCTTCGTCGTTCAGGGTTTGACTGAAAGTCGTGAGAACTTCTCCCGCAGCATTTGCAATGTCTC
Organism: uncultured Verrucomicrobiae bacterium; assembly: GCA_963746345.1. Taxonomy (GTDB): domain Bacteria; phylum Verrucomicrobiota; class Verrucomicrobiia; order Limisphaerales; family UBA11358; genus UBA11358. The sequence goes on along the minus strand of CAVVAN010000003.1, from coordinate 42,966 downwards.
CGGTTTGAACGAACGGATGTGGTCCGTCATAAAACCTCGGCTCATTCCGTGGTCGGTGTGCGAACTTCCCACGGTCAACGTCCGCCAGTTCGTCTAGGCGTTGGATGTTCCACGCTTTTGGAATTTGGCCGAGGGTGGAGTCTTGGAATTGTTCCGGGTGCGCGATGGGGTCGCGGAGTTGGCCGTTGTGGTCGAGGCCGCAGGTGAGGAGGTCGTGGAGCAAACCGGCGCGCACTTGCCGCAGCTTCGCAATGGCCGCCTCTGTCTTTGCTATCGCCTCATCCATCAGCCGAAGGATAACGCCAACGTGTTTTTGTTCTCCCGGCTCAGGCAGCCACAACGGCGCGTTGTTCACCGCGCCAATCGGCAGACCATACCGCGTGAGTCCGTTTGCCTGCTGTCCGAAATAGCGCGCCACGCGGTCATGCCTCAATTGCTTCGCCAGAAAAGTTGGGTCAATCTCATCCTTGTTTGGCCGAATCAGGGAGAGGTGATAACCACAAACTAAATCAGGCGCGGCGTAGTCCACCACCGTCGGGATGCCGATGTCGTCGGGAGTCTCCGAATCCTTCGTGATGATGACATCACCAAGTTGCAGGCCGAAGCGGCTGATTTCAGTTTGTGTCGCAGACGCCCGCATGAACTTCAAATCGCCGGTGATATAGTCGTTACTGTAAGCGTCCATGTAATTGCACAGACGAACTGGCTCTTCACTTGAGTGGGTAAGCTTGTCAACGCTACTGAATCGCGGTTCCGCGACGGAAATAAGCGGAAGCTCCCGCCAGCCCTCTGGCAGTTTCTGCGCGGAGTTGAGAGCTTCAACGGACATAATTTAGTTTCTTGAATACGTCCGCCAGCTTCTCAGAAACGTGATTCCTCTGCTGCGTGAGAGTGCCCATAGGAACGGCATATTTGTCCCACAGCCCTTCGATATAGCGCACTAGCTCGTGACGCTTTTCAGCCACGGCATCGTCGAGGCCGGTCTGCACGTCCTGCGCGAACAGTTCGAGGACGAGCACGCGCTTCTGTTTGTCATTCATCGCGCCGCAGCGGGATTTGAGTTCGTTCACAAACTCATCGGTCAGCGTCCGGTAACGAGCGCGGGCTTCAGATAACTGTTTTTTGATTGCCTCATAAGGCTCAAGCGCCACTTCAAACCCGGCCAGTTGGTCAATCACGGATTGCAACGCTGCTTTTGCTGCTTTAGCCGCACGCGTTTCATCGCCAGTGGCGAGGGTTTTGGCGGCGGCTTTTTCAAGCTTTGCCAAAGCCTTCAGCTCGTCTTTGTTTTCAGATTTCAGTTCCCGCACCTGCCGTTCGATGTCCTTGGGGAAATGCCAATCCGCCAACTCTTCCTCGTCGAGGTCGTCGGGCGCGTTGCTTTGCTCAAAGGCTTCCTTCTCGCCCTTGAGCCGGGCGATGTCGGTCTTGGCCTTGGCAATGCGTTCCAAGTAATCCGTCATGGTTCGGCGGACGAGCTTGTGACCAAACGGATCAAACACCGGGCCGGAGGATTCGTCATCTTCCACCGCATCGGCAATGGCATCCACCCAGCCGTCAATCACGCCGGGAAATCCGTTTTCGAGCAGGGTCTTGAAATCAGGCAGCGTGTCTGTCCACCAAGTAGCGATGACGCCCGCGAGTTTGAAACGATCCAGCGGTGAGCCACCGCTGGCATTCTCCATCGCGGCGACGAACGTATCGAGAAACTCGGTGCGAATCTTATTGAGCTTGCGATGCTCGGGCAGCTTGGCGAGACGCGTGGAATGTTCCGTCCACCAATCCGCCAGTTGCTGGCGCACGGCAGCCAGCGTCTTTTGAACTCCGGGATCGTTCTCGACCAGCGGGCGGATCGCAGCACGGTCGGGCAGCGCGGGCGCGAAGTCGAAGTATTTGGCGTCTTTTTTCCGTTCAGCAAAAGCATGAGCCGGATTGAAACCGAGCGCGGTGAACAGCGCACGTTTCTCCGTCACTTCGACCACCGGCACGCCGCCGAGCAAGTGCGCGCGAACGTCGTGCGGTTCGGGCGGCGGTGAATTATCCACATAGCGGCGGATGTTGAGATTGAAATCGTTCGCCTCGCTGCTGATTTCGTCCAGCGGCACGCTGCGCGCGTAGCTGGGGATGTCCTGGTAGCGGTCAAAGGTGGACACGACTTTCTCGACGTGCTCAGGGCGGAGATAGTTTTGCGCACGCCCGGCATGGAATTCGGCATCAGCATTGATGAACAACACCCGACCGCGACGATCGGCGGGCTTGTTCGGATTGGGCGACTGGCCGGTGAGGTTAGGCCGCATCACGATAATGCACGCCGGGATGCCCGCGCCGTAAAACAGGTTCTGTGGCAGGCCGATGACGGCTTCGATGAGGTCTTGTTCAAGAAATTTTTGGCGGATTTCCTTTTCCGCGCAACCGCGAAACAGCACGCCGTGGGGCATGACGGTGGCAACCATGCCGCCCGGCTTGCAGACGGCGAGCATGTGCTGGGCGAACATGAGGTCGCCCTTTTTTCCGGTGGTGGGACACCAGCCCCAGCGAAAACGCTCGGGGAATTCCATGTTACTCTTGGTGTAGTTCTGGCTGAAGGGCGGATTGGCGATGACGCGGTCGAAGCGTTCCAGTTCGCCGGCGTCGCGGTGCAACGGATGAAGCAGCGTATCTTGAAGCAGAATGTCCGCGCCTTTCACGCCATGCAACAGCATGTTCAACCGGCAGATGGACCACGCGGAAGCGTCGTTGACCTGGCCGCAGAGACGGAGATTGGTGGGGTCGCCGCCGGATTGCTCGATGAACTCGCGGCTGATGATGAGCATACCGCCCGAACCGCAAGTGGGATCATACACGCTCATGCCCGGCGTGGGCTTGAGGATTCTGACCATGAGACGGATGACGTCGCGCGGTGTATAAAAGTCACCGCCCTTTTTGCCCGCCGACTCGGCGAACATGTTGATGAGAAATTCGTAGGCGGCACCAAGCAGATCGGAAAACTGGAAATCCTCGTTGCGCAACCGGTAGCGGCTAAAATGTGTTCGCACCAAATCTTTGCAGCAATCGTCTGAAATCAGGCGTTTGGTGCCCTGCGTTTTCAGGAAGCTGATGTGGTCGAGGACGTGTTCGAGAGATTCGTTGGCTTCGCTCAATGCGCCAAGCGCAGTGTCGAGGACGCTGCCATAGACCGCCGTGCCATCGTTTAATTTGTCCTGGAGATATTTCCACCGGGCGCGTTCGGGAACGAAAAAGCCGTCGTAGTAATCAGGGTTTTCACCGTATTGCGTTTTCGCATCATTCAGCGCCATGCCCTTCTCGACCTTGTGCCCGACAATCTTCTCATTCTCGGCATCGAACACGTCGGAGCAGCGCTTCAGGAAAAGCATCCCAAAGATGTAATCCTTGTAGGTGGCCGCATCGAGACCCTCCTGCCGCAGCCGGTCGGCAGCGGAGTAAAGATGGCGTTCGAGTTTGGCGAGGGAGAGGCGGGGCATGATTCAGTGGGGAAAAGAGCGAATTATACGCTGTTGGAAGTGATCTGGCTGGTCTTCGGCCAGGAAAATATATTCAGGCATTGAGAGATTATTCATTAGCGTCGTTGGCGAACGAGTTTGCGGCGAAAAATGTCCAGCGTCAATGCGTCTTCAATTTCTTTGCGCAAAGATTTTGCATCATCCTTCACGCGGCGAAGGCGAGGCCGCACCGAATCGGGCGTGGCATCAGCGTGGACGTAAAAACCACCTCGTGCGCAAAGAGTGAACACCATTCAATAGCGGCGGCGTGGTCGGCGGGCGTGCCGCCGATGAGTTCGTGATGTCCGTCAAGTTTGCGGACCAGTCGGGCCGCGCCGAAGATGGCGATGATTTTGCGGCTTGCGAAAGTGGAGAACGAAACGTGGAATCGGCCTGACTTTGAATTTTTCATGCGCATAGCATGACAGGCGCTCTTGGACATTGGCTGTCCAATCCAAAAAATAATTTCTAGCTAAAAAATCAGCGGCGGGAGCGCGGAAGGCGGACAGTTCCAACGGGCTTGACGGATTTGACGCCTTTGACTTTCAACATGGTTTGGGCGAGCAACCGCATTTGGTCGTCTGCCACTTTCGGCGGGAGAATTTGCGCGAAACGACCTTCCATTTTGTCCATGCCGGGAACGGTGGTTTCGCCGAGGTTGAAAAACTTGCCGTTGCCGTGACGGATGATGGGCAGGAATTTTTGCTTCTGGCCGTCGCGCGACTCGCCCATGAGGACGATGACTTCCTGCCGGTCAAACGCCTCGGACGGCGGTTCGGTCATGTCCATTTTCTCGCCGGGCGTGGCGGTTTTCATCCAAGCTTCGAGCGCCATGACGGAAACCGTGGCAGCATGGGCGATGCAAACCAGCCGGGCGGTGTTCGGCGAAAGCGTCTTTCTCGTTGGCGTCCACCAACGAAGCCGGGACGAACATGAGCGGCCCATCCGCGCCAATCAGGAAAAGCGTGGGCGACATCTTCCCGCTGTTGCGCATACAAAACCCGGCGTAGTGCTCGGCCTGTGCGAGCAGGTCGTCAAGGGTTTCGAGTTTATTCGGTTGCACTGGCAACATGGTGATGCGAACGCAGCGAAAGAACAAGAATCGGTTCGGGCGGAAGACATAAAACTACCGCAATAAATTCGCGTGCTGTTTCAGCCATCGCTCGGCCTGCAAATAATCAGGAAACAGGTGCTCCACTTCCAACCAGAATTTTTCCGAGTGGTTCATTTGCCGCCGATGCGCCAGTTCGTGCAGGATGATGTAGTCGCGCACAAAACCGGGAGACTGAATCAATCGCCAATTGAGCGAGATCGTTCCGCGCCGTGAACACGAACCCCAGCGAGATTTTTGATTCCGCACGGTGACGCGGGACACATTCACTCGATGCAGTGCTGCCAATTCCATGACGCGAAGCGGCAGTTCCTTGGATGCTAGAACGCGAAGGTGTTTTTGGATCGCTGGCCGCAAGTCAGCCTGTGCATCGGAAACATTCATCCGTTCGGTGCTGAAACGGATTGAGCCGTTATCGTCATGTTCGATGCGAACCAACTCACCACGAAAAAGAATCTCCGTTCCCAGATTCCAAGTGTCAGGAATTTTTGGCCGGGCTGCCAGACGTTGCAATTGTTGTTCAAGCCAACCGACGTTTCGTGAGGCAAAATCTCTGGCTGCTCGAATGCTTCCGTTGCGTGGGATCGTCACTCGCGCTGTGCCATCTGGACGCAGGCGGAACAAATAGCGACGCGCTCGCGGATGATGCACCATTAAAAGTGAAACCGTTCGCGAGCCGACCTGCATCGCATCGGTCTTCGGTTCTTCCAGCTTTTTGAATCTGAAAAGTTTTTTTAGAATCATAAAATCATCTATCTCCCCACCAAGGTTTTTCAAACATATCCCGGTCAATTTGCGCCGGTTCAATACATCGCGGATCATCTGTCTTCGGGCTGTTGACGAGATTGCTGACTGGATAAATTTTCAACGGGTCATCGCGGCGCTCGCTCCAGCGCCATTTTGTGACGACTCGCTGCGCGGGTCGTCGTCTTTCAACCACCAGCCAAAATGGCTTGGCGCGATGATGACAGGCATCCGGTTATGCAGCGGCGCAATCGCAGCGTTCGCCGCCCGCGTGATGATGGTAAATGATTCAATCGTTTCGCTAGCCGGTGCTTCATCCAAATCTGTTTCAGCATTGTCCACCGACGGCGGTTTGATCCAGCGTTCCCACAAACCGGCAAAACAAAACGGCTCGCCGCTTTTCAGCATCACCCGGAACGGTTGCCGTTTGCCCTCGCGTTCCTGCCATTCATAAAAACTGTCGGCAGGAATCAGGCAACGCCGGTGCTTGAACGCCTCGCGAAACGAATTGCGGCTTTGCAGCGTTTCCGCCCGCGCATTGATATTTGCGTTGCCCACGCTTTCATCTTTCGCCCATGACGGAATCAAGCCCCACCGCATGAGCTTCATCGCCGGTTGATGACGTTCCATGTAAATCACCGGCGCAAGCTGCGTCGGCGCGATGTTGTAACGCGGCGCAAAGAAACGGCGCACGCGCCATGATGACGCCAACGAGCTTTATCAGCTCGTTAAAATCTTTCGCCGCCGTGTATCGTCCGCACATGCGCCCAAAGTATCACATGACAGGGACAATACCTGTCCAACCAAAAAATCAAATTCCATTGCTGGTTAGCGCTTCGATTCTTTGCCTTCGTTTGCGTAAGCCTGAAGAATCTCCGTAAGCATTGGTCCATACTTTTTCTTCAACTCAGGGCATCGCGACGAGTTCTTCAGTTCAACACCTTTACGTTCGCTACGAATCAGGCCCGCTTCCCGGAGAATCTTGAAATGTTGCGACATCGTGGACTTGGGAATTTTCGTTTTGCCATTGGGCAAAAAGACGGCGCAGTTCATGGTGCCTTCAGTCTGGGCCAGTTCTGCGCAGATGCGAACCCGGACGGGGTCGGACATGGCATACAAAAGGCCCTGCACGGTAATGTCCTTCAGAGATGGATGATAAAGTGGCCGCATAATCAAAACATATCACAACTTGACATGATTGTCCACTTGTTCTATATTCCCGAACTAACGAACCTTTAACAGCCTAAAAAATAAAAATATGAACGAAAGTATATTAATAACCGGAGCAAATATTGGGCTTGGGAAAGAGACTGCCCGACAGTTAGCAATGAAAAAAGAAACAAAAAAGGTAATTCTTTTTTGCAGAAATCAAGCGAGAGCAGAGGCAGCAAAAAAAGACCTTGAGGAGAAAACGGGGAAAAAGATTTTTGAAATTATTATTGGGGATGTTACGGATGCAAATTCTGTAAGAAAAGCAGTGGAAAAAATAAAGGAGCCTATTGATGCAGTAATTTTAAATGCAGGTGGAGTAATTGGGAAAACGGCTGCGAAAATTACGCCTTCCGGTATGAACGAATTGGCGGCTACGAATATTTTAGGTCATGTGATCTTAGTGGATGAATTAATTAAACATGATAAGTTAAAAAAAACAGTGCTATCAGTCAGTGCGGAAGCTGTTCCAGGAGTAAAGATGCTCGGAGTAAAACCAGTTTCAATGAGGACTTCTTCGGTAGATGAGTTTGCTGCTGTTCTTGATGGATCATATTTTGGTAATAAGTTCAATGCATTGCAAGCATACGCATATGTCAAGTATGCAGAAACCATGTGGACGTTATCAATGGCAAGAAAATATCCCAAGCTCAAATTTATTGTTGTGAGCCCAGGGAATACAAAAGGAACTCAGGCACCAAATAGTCTTCCCCCGCCAATGCGGTTTATGTTGAAGTATGTGATGATGCCTATTGTATTCCCATTGATGGGCGAAATGGTGCATAAGCTGGAAGTAGGTGCAAAACGCTTTGTAGATGCCATTTCCGATGAGCGATATAAAAGTGGCGTTTTTTATGCAAGTAAAGAGGGTAAGTTATCAGGGGACATGGTTGACCAGAGCACTTTTTTTACTGATTTGAAAAATACTACATTTCAAGATAACGCCAACGAGGCAATTCACCATTTCATAAATTAGGCCTAATCAAACAAGGTTGGCTGCATGGGTTTCGCCGGGCCGTCCGCGCCCCACAGTTTTGTAATCATTTCCCGCTGCGGCGTGAACGGACATTTTGCCTTCGGCTGCTTTTGCGATTCGTCAATATGCCGGAGCGCGAATTGCGCGCCGGTCATCAGCGCGGTTTTGCCAAGCTGCTCATTCAGTTTTTGCGCCACGTCATCCACCGCGCCCCAGCGTTCTTCATGCGTCCGCCCCCAAAGTGTCGGATGCGTGTCCAGTTTTTCAAGGTTGAACATCGCAATCCGAATCTGTCGCACCGGCAACCGCTGGCCGGCCATGATGCCGCGAAACATTTGCTCCATCACTTCATTGATGACGGAGTTTAGAAACTGCGGATGCTTGAAACGGTGGCTGGTGCCGACTTCGGTAAAATTCGTGAACCGGACGGCCACGCTAAATTCCCGCGCCTGCATTTTTTCCCGGCGCAACTGGCCGGTCAACCGCGTGGACTCGCTCAACATGAAGGTCAGCGCCGCCTCGTAATCGTGTTCGTCCTGCGGGAGCGTGGTGCTGCTGGAAATCGTCGTGCGGTCTTTGATTTCCAAAACCAGCGGCTCATTCCATTGCCCGTTTGAAAACAGCCAAAGCTGTTGCCCCCAAATGCCGAACTTCTGCTTTAGCAGCATGGACGGCAGTTTTGCCACATGGCCGAATGTCAGCGCGCCGAGGGCGGCAAGCGAGCGCTGCCGGTTTTTGGCGATGCCGGACAATTCCTGCACCGGGCGGTCATTCAGAAAATCTTTTTCCCTGCCCGGCGGCACTTCGATGAAGCCGACACCCTTGGCGGCGTCGGTCGCGAGCTTGGCGAGTTTGGCGGAGTTTGCCAGTCCCGCCGTGACCGGCAAGCGGACTTCCTTTTAAAATCCGTTTGCCGGATGCCCTGGACATAATCCGTCGGCGTCGTGTTGCGCCAGACGTGGGTGTCCATGCTGGAAAAATCCAGAAATCCCTCGTCAATGGAATACGGCACCAGCGTCGGCGCGTATTGTTCCAGAATCATAAACATCTGGCGCGACAACTCGCGGTAGGCGTCATAATGAGGGCGGCACAAAACCCCGGACGGACAAAGCCGCTTCGCCTCGAAACAGGCCGTGCCGGTCTTGATGCCGTATTTCTTCGCCTGCCGGTTGGCCGCAATCACGATGCCGTCGCCGCGCCGGCCTCCGCCAACCCACACCGGACGCCCCTCCAATTTGGGATCAAGCGCGATTTCGCAACTGGCGAAGAAGGAATCTCCGTCAATGTGCAAAATGCGGTTGTTGCGGGCGCTCATCGGCAGCAGACACGCTACCGCATCGCCCGCCGCCGTCCATTCCGAGTTGTTCACAGGTGACAGCGTCACTGGCAAACGGGCTTGAGCCGGGGCGCGAACCACAGCTTGCGTGGGCGGGTGCGGACATGATCCTCGCGATGAAAGTGCGTGAACACTATTTCATGCGCGAAGAGTGACGACCATTCAAAGGCGTTGGCGCGGTCTGTGTCGGTGCCGCCGACAAGCTCGTGCTGGCCGTTCGGCTGGCGAATCAATTTGGCGTCGCCGAACTGGCGAACGATCTGGCTGCGGTAGCGTTGGGGAATGATGTTTTTCAGTTTCATACCCCGCCACGTTATGCGACGGGGTAGGACATCCGCTGTCCAAGTAAAAAATCAGCGCCGGGAGCGCGGAAGCCTGACGGTTGTGCCGGGTTTTGAGGTTTTGACGCCTTTTACTCTCAACATGGTTAAAAGTGACACCGTTCGCGAGCCGACCTACATCGCATCGGTATTCGGTTCTTCTATCTTTTTGAAACTGAAAAGTCGCTACAATATCACAAGATGATTATTTCAAAATTTTTGCGCCAATTTGCCGTCGCAATTTCTATATTTTTGGCACGGCGATGTTTTTCCCAATTTGACGGCCAAAAAATGCTCCAGCAGCAATTCCCATCGGACCACCCACAATTCCAATTACACCGCCGATTACAGTGCAGATGTTTGCGTTGTCTTTTCTGATTTGAATTTTCTTCAATTTTGACATTGGGGCTCTGGTAGTGCCGTTCCATCTACGCGCCGTTGACGTCGTATGATGGCTTTTGTCACGATTGCATTTTATGCAAGCTGCATACAAATTATTCCCATGATGGGTGCCGCCCTTGGCTTGGGGGCGTGAGTGTTCGACTTCCCATGCTCCTTTTTCTCCGCCGCATCCATAATTCACAAAAGACAATTTTTTGTGGCAAATATGGCAATAGCCACTGGTTCTATCATAAATCAACCTGCGTTGCTCGACATCAAATTTCATGTTTGTTTAAGGATGATGATCAATCCAAGAATTGCGCTGCTAACAATGGCGATTCCATAACATATGAGGCAACAATTTAACCAAAAAAAACACTTTGCCATTTGCGCAAATTTTTCATGGAGAATTCTGCCAAGCTGGTGTAATTGATGGTCATATTCACAAAGTAGAAAATTCAAATCTACACCCGCGTGTATTTTTTGAATATGTTCATAAAACACTTTGGCTTTTTCCGGCTTGTGAATCGGGAACAGAACATTGGGTTTCCATTCGTCCTGAAATGGAATGACCTTGCCGTATCCTTTTGGCCCGCGAGGACTCAAACAAGAAATGCCCCTTAAAATTGCGACGAAGGCGCACAACATCCCGCTTAAAATTCCCGCAAAAATCACGAGGGAAAGAAATGTGTAATTTGCACAGTTGTCAAAAATTATTTTGGAAACTTCTCCCTGAAGCCCCGTCAACCAATTGACAGCGACAAGTGGTATGGGCAACAAAACCACGAGAAGACCGACGGCGATCCCAACCTTCGTGTCAATAAACGTAATGCGCCCCTGCGCATTTTCAAACCCCGACTTTACAATCTCGATGCTTCGTAAAAGATGGTCTTCGTTATTTTTCATATATCATTGCCTGCTGGAAGTTTTTCAAGACGATATTGTTTATATGCTTCATCACCATGCGGTCTTCCTGGCCAGTCTTTTGGCCAGGATTTTGTTTTTGCAACAAATCCGATGTAATGTCGGTAAAGCAACCATTTTACATTTTGCAGACAAAATTCGGCTGCATAACGTGCGGCACTAGCAATTCCCTGTTCTGTATAAACCTTCGAAACTGCATCCCGCCATTCTTCATCTAAAACGTAACAAATTTCGTCACAATTGATTCCTATGCCTGCGTGCCAATCCGCTTCCAGACGCACCCACGGCTCCACGCATTTAACTCGTGGTGGGGCAGCAACCCAAGAAGAACCGATTTTGAATTTGCACCGAGCTAAAGCGGGTGTCGAAATATTATCATGAGACAAATTCAAAACTCCTGAAACTTCAGCCCATCTTGCAGATGGCTCTATGTTTACGCCATGAGACGTTCCTAATTCTGAACACAACAAAGTGGCCAGCGTTAGGATATTGCTTTGGCGAAAGCACCGCTCAATTTCACCGCCAATAGGGTCGTGGTCGTGGTATGGCGGTGCTAATTCCGGCAATGTGTTTTGATGCTGAATAGGCAAGGGGTTTGACAATTGTTTGGGTTGCATTTTTGAGCTTTGCATAGTTGGAAAAACGGTATTTTGTGCCAATTTCAGCGAACAACGGCTTAAAGATTTCTTCCAGATTTTGGAAATCTACAATTGGAATCACCACATCATCCCCACTGATGCCGCTCGTTTCTTGAGCGTCTTTAGCGCGTCTGGCAGACCAGCCGGCAATGATTCGAAACGACCGCTCGGCTGTTTGGAATTCAGTGACGATTGCATTACCATTCCCGCCTTCCTGTTGATTGCCACAAGCAAGCCCGACCTCCCATTTTGCTGATCCAAGTGTTTTCTTCCATTTTTCCGCACCACCGTTTTCATATGCAATTCCATGCCAATGTCGTCCAGCTTCTACAGGAAGACTCGCTCGCATTTGTTCCACTGTTTCGTGAAATGCTGGCTGAATGAAAATTGTGCAACAATCTCCAGCCCACGGTAGTTCAATAATTGGACGCCCCAATCTTTGCGCAAAATCTATGGGATATTGCAACACACTTGTGAATTCTTGAACCAACTCTGCAACGGCTTGAGGACCTTTTTGGAAAGCCTCTTCAACTTTTTTGCTAAAGCCGTCTAAATCGGCACGCAAACACATGCCGCGTGTGCGCACAGGAGTTTTCGTCAAAGAAATTCCTTCAGAAAGACCTCCCGCAAAATTGCGAATCTCTCGACGCGAGCGCTCATTGAATACAGCGCGAGCAACCTGTCTCATACTTTCTGTTAGCTTGTCATCAAAGAACGACTGTGTTTCCAACACGGGGGTGTTCACATCAATTTCGACCCAATCCCCGGATCGCTTCGCACCCGGCAACGTTTTCCCAAATTTTTCCGGCAAAGCGAGATGCCCCGATGAAACCCCTCTTCCTAGCCGTTTTGCCGGTTGATTTGCCACATTCCCCAAGGAGACCAGTGAGCCGCCGCCAAAATGTGATGGCACCAGCACTGCCATGCCGTGGTCAGCCGCCATAGAAAACCCCTGCCAATCATCCCCAGCCTTTGGCTTCAAATCCTGATAGGCCGTTCGAGTAAGAGCTGACGCAAACGCAAGCAAAGATGCCAAAGTTGAATGAGTCAGTTCTGGAACCGGCAAAAGAAAATGAATCCGGTCACCTTGAACTTCCAAAACTCGCGCGCCAACCAACCTGGCACACTTGTCTGAAATCGCTGTGAAATCTTCCAAAATATCCACGAATCTCATTGCGCTACTCACATCTTCCGCAGCAGCCAAATCCAAATTTAGCCGTAAATCTGCGTAAATATGGAACCCAACCAAATCCGAGAACTGAACCGTGTCACTCGGTTGGAAGAATCCGCGACTCTCAACCAATGGCCATAATTCACCAAATGATACTTTTTGATATTTTTTCATAATTATTAGCGTTTTTTGTGCGAGACATTTGCCTCAATTGTTAGTTTTTTTGTAATTATCCTCTGAACGGAATTGAATTGTTCCCGTAACAGTTATCATTCCGAATCCTGCTGTCTTCGTCATGAATGACCACCTCGCTTCTTTGGTTTAACGCGATTTTTCGAGCCCGCTCAATAGCGTCATGCTGAGTGGGGTGAACGGATGTGTCGCGGCCGTTACCTTCGCCGACTACGGCCCAACCGTTTGTTCTTTTGACAATATGTTGATTGATTCCCATCATGTTTATGTTGTTTTTGCCTCTTCACGCTGGTCGCTGAAGAAAGCACTTTTTTAACTTTCGATAAAAGTTTACATTGGTAGGTGAGACATCCGCTGTCCCATGCCTAAAATAAATCAAAAAAGTTATTCACAGGGAACCCGCCCTCAGGCGGAGCGTATGCACGCTATCATCAGGCGGATTCATAAGGGTGACTATCCAAGCCGAAATGACCTCGGCAGAGAACTTGAGGTAAACATTAGAACAATCCAGCGGGACATCACTTTCATGCAGAATCGTGAGAATCTTCCAATAAAATTCGACCCATTTCGACGTGGTTATTATCTGACTGAGAAAATTAAAGATTTTCCCCTGTTGCAAATCACAGAAGGTGAAATTGTCGCTCTTTTCGTTGCCCAAAGAGTTTTGGCTCAATATCGCGGAACGCCGTTTGAGCAACCTCTCCGTATTGCTTGTGAAAAACTTGTGGAGGGACTGCAAGGAGAGTTATCTGTGGCTTGGGGAGATTTGGATGCTGCAATTTCGTTTCGCAACATTGAAACGAATCCTGTCGATATTTCGATATTCAAAGACTTGAGTTTCGCGGTTCGGAATTGTCGTGAAGTAACATTTGATTATTGCAAACTTCAATCAGAAATTTTCGAGAGCCGTCAACTAAAGCCGTATCACCTGACATGTGTCAATTACCAATGGTATGTCATCGGATACGACATGCTCCGAAAGCAAGTTCAGCGATTTGTGCCCTCAAGGATGCAAACGCTACGGGTGCTAAATACTACATTCGTTCGACCGGAAGATTTTTCTGTGGATAAATTCTTGAAGGGAAGTTTCGGTGTTTATTCGGGCGGGAAGCCAATTGAGATCAGAATTTGGTTTGACTCGTTCGCAGCACGGCTAGTGCAGGAGCGTATGTGGCATCACTCACAGAAAGTCCACCAGTTGCCCAATAACGAAATTGAACTCACGCTCACCCTGACAAGCACCGTTGAAATTATTCCTTGGATCTTGAATTGGGGTGTCCATAGCAAGGCCCTGTCTCCTAAAGAACTGACGGTGGAAATTGCCAAGAGCCTTCACGGAACAATTAAGCATTATACTTGAAAAGGCCCATAACGCTTGGAAAGTTCCGATGCCGAGATTATGCCGGTGGATTTAGTTTCTTATGCCGTCAATTCAACCCAAGCCTGATAAATCATGACCATGGCCAGCGTATCGAGTTCGCAGTAACGGAGAAGTGCTGATTCAATTTCTTGGCGCACTGCGTCGGGCAAGTCCTCAAATTGGAGGCGGGCATATGCAGTCATGGCGGCACCACCTTCCGCTAATTCGTCGTCGAAGTCGGCCAATTTTTGAAAGTCCCGGCTGGATACGTCCTGAAACATTTTCGGCAACTGTTTATAGGGGTCAATCAAATGGCCGTCGACGAACTTAATCCAGATTTGGTTCTTAAAGTTCTTGCTGGTAATACCGCCCTCTGCTCCATAAATGGGTTTGGAATATCGATCTTGGAGGGATTTCGAGTGAGCAAGCACGGCAGGCAGAACATCTTTGATGGAATTTGATCCATTGGTGTCCGGTGCATAATAGAAACGCTTGACCAATTCCCACAAGTCAATCATGGAGCGTTTACCTTGCCATTGCTCGGCGAAGTCTTTGGTGGAGGTGGTGATCAACTGAATGAACGTCTTCAAAGATTGGGCGTCCGCTGGAGGCTTGGGGTCTGCGACCAATTGTTTGTAAATGGCTACAAGAGTCGAGTTTTCATGCGGCGCATAACGAAAAATGGATCCTTCGTCGTTCTCCAGTTCCTGTTTCAATGCTCGCACAAAATCGTAATTTGGGAATTCACCGGGTTTGGTGTTGAGGTGTTGCCCTTTGTGCTCAACGCGTCCATCTGAATGTATTACATGATGCGAGAACTGGAAGGCAATGATCTCATACGGATGACGGCCTTTATTAAAAGGAATGGCGATCCGTGAGGTTTCAAAGTCAATAAAATGGAGAGGAAATGTCCAACTTCTCATTTCATTTTGTAATTCTAGTTTGTCAAACCAAATGGAGGTGTCGTTCATTTGGGTTTTCTCAACCTGTAACCATTGTCGTTCACTAGCAGAAATACCCGGCTTTTTGTCAGATTTGGGTTTGATGTCTTCCTTGGTGACGTCGGACATGGTGACTCGTCGTTCCGCGATCAACTTTGATTTCCCACGGAAATTCCAGATGTCCAGGACGCTTGGTGTTTTGAATTCCGTTGGTCCCCAATTAAATGCGCGAGCCCAGCATTCCCTGAAACCATCCTTCTTGCCCTCGGCTTCATCTTCCGCAATTGCTCGGAATTCGCATTTTGCACAGACCGTAGATGGAGGAGAATTTATCTTTTCATCCCGCGCATAATGTTCAGCCATCCAAGCAATGCGTTCGGAAAATGTCGACGGTCCATTGGCGACCTGCATTGGCTCGTCATATAATTTTTTGCACACGGCATCCACATTTACCATGCAGAGAATCTTTTTTGATAAATCAGCCGGTGTCAGCGGGGTGGTTAATGCGGCACTTTTTCTGTTGTTAGTTTCTTTGAGAATTTTGAATTTCTGGTTCAATCCGTCCGTGGGGCAAGGCATCGTCTTGTCCGCAAGCATTAGTGATGCTCTTATGGTAAATTTAGGAAATGCTCTTGAAACGACGTGTTTCTGGAAGGCGGCATCCAGTAGATATGGTTCCCACTTTGATATGATGCCACCTTGAGAGCCAATGAAGTCGCCATCTTTGGCGAGATCGTAGGATTTGGCTTTCACCTCAACGAGTTCAATCTGACTCCCTTTCTTAATCAGAATGTCGGCACGGATGAAAAATTGTTCATATCGAATGGCAGCTTCGTAGATAACAACTTCGTCATTTTGAAGCAGTTTGTTTGTTTCCTGGATTGCCTGCTCAGAATCAAGCGTCTTGATTTCATGGCCACCGGGGAAATAACACTTGGCCAGCTCACCAACTTGAAACCCGCCTTCGGCGAGTGATTCTAAAAAAGTATCATCGAGCTTTTGGTTGGCGTAGACCTTATCCTTGCCGGTATAGAAAAGTTTGGTTGGGCATTCCATCCCCAGCTTGAAACGTGTTTTGGTGAGGTAGCGCGGCTTGGGAGAGTTTGGAATGGCGTCAATCTTCATAACTGATATTAAAGCGCGAAGAAATAATCGGCAATCAGTATATGTCTTGCTCCTTGTTGAGATTTAGAAAATCGGAAAACCCAATATGAGAAGCAAGGCCAAGCATTCCTCGCATAACCTCAAAGGTTAAGTCTCTGTTCACAGATTTGTGGAGCCAAAACCCGCCTTGAACCATTAGTAGGTTTATTCAGAATAATTTTCTCCACCACGGAAACCATTTTGAAACGCTTCCGTCAGCCTCCAAAGGGGGCAGCGTCACCTGACGAAATCCCCGCTCGCAGTGAACCAGAACACATTCGTGGTCGCGGAGATTGCGAAGTTTGTGCGGCTTGATTTTGTGTTCCTCGGTTTCGTTGTAATTCACATTGCGTTTCCGGCGCTGTAACCCCATGAGCGTTTCACGACCCGCTTTTTGCCGATGAAATCGGCGGCTTGAACGGCATCGGCTTCATCGGCGGAGCGGAAAATCATCCGGTTGCGAAGATTCAAGGTCAGGACTTTTGATTTGTCGTTGCCGAGCGGTGGAATAAGCGAAGTGGTGCTTTGCGCGGCGGCGACAACGGTGGCGCCGGCCTCGCGGATCACATCCACGCAATTGTAATCGCTCGTGCCGTCTTCGCTGGCCGTCATGAATCGCTGCGCTTCGTCGGCCCAGAGGATGAGCAAATTGTCTTTTGCACCGGTCGGCCTTGGATTTGTCGAAGCGGCGCAAGGCATGATTGTAGTAAAGCAATTTCAGAAATGTGTTCACATAACGCCGTTCGGTCTGAAACTTTTGCGGCATCGTCGTGAGAATGATTTTGCCTTGGTCAATCGCCGAAAAATCAAACGTGCTTTCGCCGGTGCAAAACACCTCGGCAACTTCCGGGGTCAGGAAGTATTGCAGGTAGTTGCCGATGGTTTCACGGACGCCGCCAAATTGTTCGGCCGGTTGGGTGAGAAAACGGTCGAAAAAGTGGGCATGAACGGCGGCCCGGCGTGGTGTTTCGAGTAGGTTTTCAAGATTTTCCATTTCTTCTTCGAGCATTTCGCGATTGGACAACAATTCATACGCGCCGAGCAACGTCACGGGGCGGTTCAATTCAAAGAGCATTTCGAGAGCGTGCGCGATGTGGGTCTGGGCCTGGCTTTTGAAAAAGCCTTTGTCGCCGCCCTGGCCCAGACTCGTGGCGGTATCCACGATGAACTTGGCGTAGGTGGAGAATGGGATGCTGCGGTCGCCGGTCAGGTTGTAGCGATGCGGCGGCGGCGACTGCGCATCGGTGTCGTCGTCGCGGATTTGCAGATGAATCAAATCGTGTTCGCGGCCGATAGTGACGCGCCATCGCAGCCAGCGTTTCCCAATAAACGCCCTTTTCATCAACGCACAACCCGCCCCATTTCGGTTCGTTTTGAAAAACTTGATGGGCGAGTTGATTGATGCCGGAACTGGTTTTGCCAGAGCCGGTGTCGCCGGTGATGAGCCAGCCGCGACAGAACTGGTTTCGTTTCCACTTCAGACCGCCGAGTCGCGCGACGCAGCCTTTGCGAATTGCGAGGAACGAACAAGAGCCAAGCTGCGATGAGCGTCAGAAGAATTCCGCCAGCAGCCAAGAAGTATTGCGGATGCCGCAACGCAAGCATGATGTCTGGCGGCAGAATTATCGGGTCGAACGGCATGAGGTGAAGTTTCATCGCCACGCCCTCCCGATGAGATAGCCGGCGAGCAGGCGGCAAGCGCGGCGAAAATCGCGGCAGTGCGGGTGATCCGAACAAGCTTGTTCACCCGCCGGCTGGTTACGCATCGCTTCCAACAGGGCCGCCGATTCAGCCTGAAAAGTTCGGCGCGGCTTCGGCGAGTTTGCCGATGTCCGCGTCCGAAATTCGCCAAAGGAGGGCATTTCCCGGCGGCGCAGTTCATCCCAATGCCGCTGGTGGATGCGAAACAACTCGACCAGGAATATCACCGCGTCGTCTTCTCGCAGCCGATGTTTATCGCGCCACTCGGCAACGGCCTTGGTGAATTCCTCGTCGAAGTCGGATTGCTCTGTTTTCGGTGCGGACATTATTTTGAAGGCAAAAGGAGTTCGGCGGCGGATTCAATTTCGGAGAAAAGTTTCCGCTGCCAGGTTTGGATTCGTTGCCGGTCCAGCAGGCTGAACGAAGGATGTTTCGTGGCTGCCGCGATGGTCAGATTTTCCGCGTTGAGCGCCTCGACCAGCCAGTCCTGCATTCGGGTCATGGTGATTTCACGTCCGCCGAGTTTGTCGGCGAGGAGCGAACGGACTTCGCTGGATTCAAAAATGGCGAAGCTGTCGCTGTGCGCGGCGTTGCGGACGACAACGTAATTGCACCGGTTTTTGAATTCATCGGTCATTCGTTGAATTTGATCAACGCTGTCCGATTCGTGATTCACCGGCATGACCAGGGTGAGTTTGGCGTCAAACGCTGACAGCATGGCTGGCAAATCAATTTCGGTGAAGAAATCAATAAACAGGTCGGTGGATGCGGCGCGGCAATCCACGACGACCAGATTTGTCTTTGCCAACGCAGTAAAAATGCCGTCAAGTGTCGCGCCGTTTGCTCAAATCGAGAAACCGTGTGTCGGGATGAAACCGTTTCAACGTCGAGTTTTCGTTGTCGCTGTCAATTGCGACATGGGCGATGCCTTTGTCTTTGAGGAATTGGACGAAATTGACGGCGAAGAAGCTTTTGCCGACGCCGCCTTTGCCATTAAGGATGAGAATCAGTCTTTTCATGGGATTGTGGGTTGAGTTTGCGGATTTGTGCGATGCGCGGGCCGCGCGAACGTGTTTCACCGTTATCAGAATTGGGGGGCGGTTCTGCCGGGGTGCTGGATTCACCCGCTGGCACTAACTCCGCGCCATTTGGTCCCCCGTTCGGGGACGACGAAGTCGGCGGGCGTTTCCGCGCGGGGCGTTTGCGTGGCCGGATGTTCTCGCCGAGAACCTGATGACAAAACATGGCCATGGCGGTTTTGCTCGTCGGCAAACAGTGTTGGGTGAGCAAGTCGGCGATGGAGCGATACGAAGCGCTTTTCTGCCGCAACTCAACGATGACTTCGCTGAGCCGGGATTAAATCCTGGAACTTCTGTGGCCGGCGCGGAGTAAATTCGGCGACCGCCTTGCGGACTTCGGCTGGATCAAACGTGGTCATAAAATGGAATTAATTGAATTTGAACCGGGAAATTGGTTGACGCCCAAGCGGACAAAGCGATGCGGCGACGCGCATAATACATTGCCGGTCTGCGACTGCGGACAAATCGCGTCCGTGGCCAATTCGCGGGCGTGGATGGTTCACGACTTTGGCCTGGCTGCGGACAATCCGCGACCGCTGCCGATGCGCGTTCATGGACAATTGACGCCGTTGCCTGTCCGTGAATACGGACTGTTTGCGAACGTGATTGTTGGCGTGGACAGAATGCGGATGCGGACTGTTTGCGGACACGGACAGATTGCGTCCGTGGCCGGCATTGAACCAGTTCATGACCGTGGCCATGCCGCGTTTGCGGCCATGAGCGATACATATTGCGAAGCCGTTCCGCGCCTCCACCGCGACCGATTCGCGGACACGAGAACCTGCCTCCCGGCAGGGGTAGGGCGTGCCTTGTATTAAACATGATGAGAAACACACTGCCTCCTCTGCTGCAACAACTCGTCGCGCCAATGCTCCAGTTGTGCGGCGACGTTCTCAATGCGGGTGGTTTGTTCAATCGTTCGGGCTTCAATGCGGCCAGCGTTGTTGGTCGCTGAAGTTGTGAGTCGGACAATTCGATCATCGTGTTGACGGCGTTGTGATTGATGTGTTCGCCATATTTTTTGAGCACCTCGATGGCGGTGCGAATTTGGGCTGTGGATGGTGTTTGCATAATCAGATGTGGATGTCCGTGAGATGGTTTGTGCGCGAGTTCCTGCCGGTGTCCTGGGCGGCGTTTGTGATGCCACTGTGCCTGCCTCGCCGTTACAGAATTGACTGGATGCGCCCACGGATCACCAAATCCAAGTTGCGCGGCGGCTTCCTCGGCGATGAGTTTGTTGGGCGCTTCAACGACCGTGCGCAGTGGATCACCCAACTCGCGGGCGTATTCCCGGTCGGTGTGGTAAATTCCCCAGAGTCGCTTGCCAGACTTCAGTGTCGCACTCGTTTTCATGGCGACAGTTCACCAGAAATCAAGTGCGCGAAGATGTATCAGCTACACATGATGCGCGGACAGTCCTGTTAATGTCCGTTGCATGGTCACGGCCAAGACGCAATACAACCTGAAGAACGCGCAGGAATACTTCGAGGAACATCTCTGCGTCGGCGATTACTACGATGAAGGCCAACGTGTGGCCGGCGAATGGATTGGGTTGGGCGCGGAACGGCTTGGATTGTCCGGGAAAGTCCGCGCCGATGATTTTCTGCGGCTGTGCGAGAATCAACATCCGGCCACAGGTGAGAAGTTGACGCACGGAATTGAACACCACGCGGACTGAAAATGGCGAGAAGGCGGCCAACCGGCGGATCTTTTACGACTTCACATTTTCACCGCCGAAGTCGGTTTCCATCGCGGGATTGATTGGCAAAGACGAACGAATTCTTGAAGCCCATGCGCGCGCCGTGCAAATCCGCCCTTCGTGAATTTGAGGCGTTTGCGGCCACTCGCATTCGGAAAAATGGCGCGCAAAACGACCGGCTGACGGGCAACTTCGCGGCGGCTCTGTTCACTCACGATACGTCGCGCGCGCTTGATCCGCATTTGCACACGCACTGCATCGTCTTCAACGCGACTTTTGATCCGGTTGAAAATCGCTGGAAAGCGCTCCAGAACTATGAACTTCTGCGCGCCAGAAAATTTGCCGAGAATGTCTATTACCACGAACTCGCCCGCGAACTTCGCCGTTTCGGTTATCAGACTTCACAACCGGGCGCGCGGTGATTTTCAAGTCGAAGGTGTTTCTGAAGAATTCTGCGACCGCTTTTCCAAACGGCACGCACAGATTGATGAGGCGCTGGCAAAATTGCTGGAGGAAAAACCGGAACTTGCCGGCGGAAATTTCCAGGACTTGCGCGAACAACTGGCGACCACGGAACGGACCCGAAAACAAAAAGATTTGAGCCGGGATGAATTGCAAACGCTGTGGGATTCGCAATTGACCAAATGCGAGCATGAATCGCTGCGCCAACTTCAGAAAATCCCGGAGAAAGCGGTGAAGAATGAAAAACGCATCGGCGTGGCTGAAGCGGTGCAATGGGCGGAGGAACATTTGTTCGACCGCAACTCGGTCGTGCTGGAATGCCAGTTGTGGCAGGAGGCATTGGGCCGGGCGCGGGGTGAGAATTTCTCCGTTTCCGAACTCAAGGAATTCACCCGGCAGCGTGGCTACATCCGGGACAAAGCGCGTCCAGTGAAGTGACTTTGCGGGAAGTTTTGCTGCGCGAATGGGAAATCGTTCAAACCGCGAAAGAGGGCGTCGGGGATTGTCATCCCGCTGGTGGCGAATCCCCGCCCGGCGAATCCACAACTGGATGACGAACAACGCAAGCCCTCGAAGCCTTGCTGCGCTCAACAACACGGTGTTTCTGTCTTTCGCGGCGGGGCGGGCACGGGCAAAAGTTTTGTCCTGCGCGAACTGGTGGAGCAACTTCGGCAATCGGGCCGGCGCGTGGTCGTTCTCGCGCCGCAACGTCAGCAAGTCGTGGAGATGGAGAAGGCCGGATTTCCATCGCCAACGACGGTCGCCAATTTTCTGATCAAAGCGTGAACTGGCTGACAGCGCCGTCATCGTGGTGGACGAAGCGGGACAGATTGGCGGGCGGCAGATGCTTGGAGCTTGATCCGGTTGATGCGCGAACGACACGGACGGCTGGTTCTCTCCGGCGACACGCGGCAACATGGAGCGGTTGAGGCTTCGGATGCGCTGCTTGCCATTGAACGGCATGCCGGAGTGAAGCCGGTTGAACTGCACAAGATTCGTCGGCAAGACCCGGCGCTCGGTCGTGATGACGAGGAACGCAAGCGCATCAAAATGTATCGCAAAGCGGTTGAAGTCGGCGGCGGCTGGCAAGTTGGGCGATTCGTTTGAACGCCTCGACAAAATGGGCGCGATTGTCGCGTGCGGCTTGGGCGAACAAGCCGACAAGCTCGCCGATGAATATCTCCGGCTCGCGGAACAAAATGCTTCGGCGGTGGTCGTCTCGCAAACTTGGGGTGAAGTGCATCGCGTCAACTCGCGCGTGCGGGATGCGTTGAAAGGAAAAGGATTGCTTGGCGCGGCAGACTCGGCGGTTCAAGCACTGGAAAGAATTGACCTCACCAACGCGCAGAAGCGCGATGAGCGATTTTATCCGCCCGATGCCGTGATTGTCTTCAATCAAAAAGTCCGCGATGCCCAACCGGGCGCGAAAGGCAAACTGGCGGGCATTGTGAAAGCGAGTGTGCTGGTCGAAGTCGGCGGGAAATTTGTCACGGTCTCGAACAAATTGCTCGACCACATCACGGTCTGCCAGACGCGTGAAGTAGTCTGTGCGCTCACGGCGACCGGCTGCATCTCAAAGCCAATCGCAAGCTGGCGTCCGGTGGGCGGGTTACCAACGGTGAACTGGTCACGGTCAAGATCTGTTCGCGCCGACGGCGGCGTTGAACTGACGGATGGCCGCGTTTTGGACAAAAGTTTCCGCGAATTTCTTCCCGGCTACGCGGTCACGTCCTACGGTTCGCAGGGCAAGACCGTGGATTACGTTCTGTTTTCCGATTCCACCATCAAGGCGGCAACGAATGCGCAGCAATGGTATGTGACCATTTCGCGCGGGCGGCGCGGCATCCGCATTTTCACGCCGGACAAGGAGCAACTTCGCGAGAATGTGTCCCGCTCCGGTCATCGGCCATTGGCAATGGAATTTGCCGGTGATTTCGTGCCGCGCCGTAGCAACGTGCTTTGGGATCACCTGCATGGCTATCTGCTTCGGTTTGGTCGGCAGCGCAGCGGATATGTTCTGCCATCTAAAAACCACTCAACGCAAAAATCATCAACAAAAGCAAAATCATGAGCACAAAAACACCAGAATGCTGGGAGAGCGACCCCAACGCAGCCGGGGTCAAAATCATATTAGCACCTGACGAGCATTTATTGATGCCGTTTGACCAGTTCGTTTATGCCGATCTGAAGCCGTTTGGCGAGCACCAGCAACTACGTCTGGTTTTCGTCACGCACGAAGTGTCGGTTCGCGGCGATTCCTTGGAGCGAATCGAGACGATCATGCAGCGAAAGCAGTTATCGCTGCTGAAGACATTGCCCAGTCACCAATGGTCTTTGATTGAGCAAGGCCAGCCGTTCGTTACGGAAATTGTGATTGCTGAAAAGAAAGACCTGTCGAAACGCGCTGAAAAAGACCAGGAATAAGAAAATCTGCCCGCATCTGACTGAAACAACATTCATCGCGCTCAAATAAACCGCCCGTTCGGCAGGAGTCGTCGGAAAATCGGCGCTTAATTGTTTTTTTGCGCCCGTTCAATTTCATCCTTCAACGCACGCTCCTTGGAGAGCAGGGAAAAAATCTCGGTGTCTGCGTCGGAGAATTTATCCGTCGCCATTCAGATATAAACGAGGGCTAGTTTGTGTTTTGCATCATGAAGCGGATCGCGGCCAGATTGACTCTCCGCCAAATCCATGACCTTTTGTCTTGCAACCTCGACACCCCGTTTTGCTTTTTCTGCATTGGGGCTTGGCATGGACAACTCGGCGGTTGCATTGCTCAGGACGGCCTCAATTTCGAGAAGGGCAGTTTTCATAATGAATGTTTCCGTGTAATTCTATCCTGGCATCAGAACCACGTCAGAATACTTTTTGATAATATTGCACGAACAAAAATCACTTCGTCGAATTGCTTCTTGCATATGAAAAATATTGCCTTGACACTATTTCGCGTGCTGACAACTTCAAGAAAATTCAACTCAAGGCGTGCTGTGAAAAGAAATCGAAATGTTTATTCGAAATGTGGCTGCGTTCTGTTATCTTTTCTCGTTTTAGCGCTTAGTGTGTTTAATGCCGCCGCAGTTTCACTTGGTGACCGAGTTGAAGCAAACGGCACTGTGAATGTGAGATCGACGCCCGCTGGAACGCCTGCATCTGGACAACAATCTTCTGGCAGCTTAGGAGTTGTAATTGGCGGACCATCAACAGCGACTTTAAGCGGAACTTCCTATACTTGGTATGACGTAGATTTTGATACAGGAGTGGATGGCTGGGTTGCGGATAGCGGTTCTGCTATCGGGTTGACTGTCGTTGCACCAGCCGCACCGACTCAAAATTCACCGGGCAACACTTCAAGCCCAGGACCAACAATTTCAACATTGACGCCAACAATGAGTTGGAATTCGGCATTAGGTGCGAATGGCTACGGAGTATATGTAGAAGATGTGGCAACCAGCACATTGGTTTACAATGTTGATAATGTCGGCAATGTGACTTCGATAACTCTACCTTCCGGCACACTCCTGGCTGGACATAGTTATGTTTGGAATATGCGATCAAGCGATAGTGTGGGATATACTTATTGCACCACACATCTATATTTTCAAACACAAGCTGCTTCGCAACCGCCAACACACGGAATTGCCAACCAAGTTAGGGCCGATTCTGGAGCGTCTATGACTGACCCTGCAACATTGCCTCAAGGGGTAGGTGTTTATTTTCGTGTGACACCGACTGACCCACAGGGAAATACGGTTAGAATGGAAGTCGAATGGCATCAATTACCAGCATCTTTTACAGGCACAGCGAATCTTGTCAGTTCCTATGTCTCAAGCGGTTCGCAAGCGACGACCCCAACACTAACAGGACTCGCTGCTGGAAATTACGGCTGGGCTTATCGAGTGGTCGACAGCCAAGGTTTGGCCAGCGTTTGGGTTCCAAATAATAACCCTGATTTCACCGTTCAAGCATCGGCTCCAAGCATTGCCAGCGTCAGTCCGAATCCAGTCTCTGGCACGAATGGAACGCAACCATTCTATATTAATGGTGCAAACTTTGTCGCTAACTGCGACGTGATTTTGCGGGATTTAACGGCAGGACAAACTTTTTCTAACCGAACAATTGTTTCATTCAGCAGCACGCAAATCCAAATTGCCCCTAATTTCACAACAGCGATGGATAATTGGAGTGTAGAGGTGATAAACCCGGATAACCAGTCTTCCGGTCAGTATTCATTCAATGTTGTCCTGCCAAACCTTGCACCACAAAATATAAGCCTGAACACTAACGCGGTAGCACCCGGTGGCACACTCACTGTCAGTTGGACATTGGCGAATACGGGTAGCGGTAACTCGCCAAGCACCGTGACTGGCGTGCGGATAAACCAATCCACAACATCGTTTGCAGGCACGGATATTACCAATGTTCCAATGCCGGCCCTCAATGCGAATTCTTCGACGCCGCAAAGCGCACAAATCATTGTTCCAACTACGCCGGGAACCTATTATGTCTGGATTATTGCTGATAACGTGCTGCCAGCCAGCGCAATCCCTCAAAGCAATTATGGCGATGATGAATTGCACTCGGTAGCGTTCACTGTAACCGCACCCACGCAGTTACCCAATCTTGTGCCGCAAAACATCAATTTGAGTTCAACTTCACTAGCTTCGGGTGCTACGCTCACTGTGAGTTGGACACTGGCTAATACGGGTAGCGGCAACTCGCCAAGCACAGTTACCGGAGTGCGGATAAATCAATCCACAACATCGTTTACAGGTTATGACCTTACAAATGTTCCAATGCCAGCCCTCAACGCGAATTCTACAACACCGCAGAGCGCACAAATCATTGTCCCAACCACGCCGGGAATTTATTACGTTTGGATCATTGCCGACAATGTGCTGCCTGCCAATGCAATTGTCCAAAGTAATTATGAAGATGACGAGTTACACTCTGCCGCGTTCACAGTGACCAACAATGCTACAGGCGGAAGCAGCTCTCTTCCATGCAGTGGCACGGGTGATTGGATATATCACATGAATGATTATACTGGCGGACAGGGCTGTATCAATACATTAGGCGTTTCCGATATGCAAGGACTTGTTAATTATGAAAAAAATAAAGGAGTGAAATGGATTGCTGTAAAGTGTGGTGATGGTGATTACGGAATCCAAGCCAATGCAAATTACGACAGCTATTATGCGAATCAGTTTAACAGCACGTTGATTACCCTTTGTCACAATGCCGGAATCAAAGTCTTTGGCTGGGTTTATGTATATGGTGGTGGTGCAAATAGCGATGGAGTTCCAACAGATGTTGCTGGTGAAACGAGTGTTGCAACAGCAGCTTTGGCGCTAAGTCCTGATGGCATCATTGTAGATTGGGAAAGTGAATACGAGAGTCTAGGCTCAATGACTGCCACTAATCATGCAGCGCAATATTGTCAAGGAATTCGCAACAGCTACCCGACCAGTTTTATGGCTCATGCGCCAATTTGGGATCCCATAGACAACTTACCGGATATTTACATGATTTTTGGAAAATACTGTCAAGTTGTTATGCCGCAGTATTACTGTAGCATCTACGCAACTACTCAAACGTGGCTTAACCCAGTATCGCCTTCAACAATGTTGCAAGAGTGTGATAGTGTATGGAATGAACAGCAAATATCATGGATAAATAGCGGGCACTCAGATTCTGTAAAACCAATCGTTCCTGTTATTTGGGCGGCCACTCCAACGACAGGACAAGAGATGCTGAACTTTGTTAATGATCTAAAGAACGATTCAACGTCGGCAACCGCTGGCGGATACCAAGGAGTGAGTTTTTGGGACTGTGATTCACACACTTCCGATATTTGGAACACAATCAGTTCCGTAACCATTGGCACAACAACTTCCCCCACCCCACCGAACTTTACCGGTTCGCAAATCTCCGGCGGTGCTTTTCAAACAACACTGTCCGGGCTTTCATCTGGCGAGACGGTCACTTTGCAGGTGTCTACTGACTTAATAAATTGGACTCCTTTTCAAACAAATGTAATGAGTGGTTCAACACTTTCATTTACAAACACTATCAATCCGGCAACAAAGAGCCAATACTTCCGCACCGTGGTGCAATAACAAAGTCTGGATTTAATCCATTTGGGTTCACCTCATCCAGCATTTCACCATCACCTTATTTCGGCGCGACAAGTCAACTCAGTTGAAGAAAATGCGTTTCAATATTTAGCTTCAAGATAGAATACAATCTTGCAAAAGCACTTAGTTGGGACGAGCCATCTGAACCATCGAACTCGGCTGCATGGGAATGAATTTGTCTACGGTCCACCAAAGCTTCGGCCTGCGGTTCGGCGAACGGGAAAGTGAAGCGGAGGCGGAGAGACGGCTGGAACGGAGCCGCAGCGGAACGACCGTCGCGGAACCGCAGGCGGAAAGGCCGCCGATCATTCGGCGTTAGAAATGCAGCTCGTGACGAGCGCGCTTTTTTGCGGAACGGAACCGGCGCGGTTGTGAGGGGATTTGGCCGAACAGCGGCCGGTGAAGTGGAGCAAGAAAGCGCGTTGGTCACGGCGGAATCATATTTATTTTCCAATAATGCTTCTGGCTTCGTCCATGAGTGGATGCTCAAAGGCACTGGCATAGGCGTCGAGCGTGGTAGCCTTGAGGCGTAATTGTCGTCCAGTCTTCCGCCAGCCGTCAACGGCAGTGAAGACTTCCCGAAGAATTTTCTTCGACTCGGCTGCCTTGAGACCAAAACGGGTGGCAGCCATTAGCGCACTGGCGATGGTCGGTTCTTCCTGGCTCTCGGTAATCGCGGTCTTGCTCACGCGGGCACGATCCATTTCCGGCACCGGGTTGAGGTCATAGGCCGGTGAAAGCGTCCAGCGTCCCGGTTCGTGCATCAGGAAACCATGATTGCGCAGGTGGTCGTCGTAATTGCTTGCGAGCAGCGAGAAGACGAGGCGACGCCATAATTCGCGGAGGTCGCCGGCAACATCGTTGCCGAATTGACGGATGCCATCCGCCAGCATGGTGTAGGCACCAAGCTCGCCTTGGGGCAGTCCCAACAAGCTGGCGGCAGAAATGAATGGGATGCGGATTTTTCCCGTGCGATCAAAGCGGGTGATGATGGCGACGCTTTGACTGCCCACCGGGACGAGCCGATGTTCCGCGACTTGAATGCCGGCCTGTTCCGCCAGCGTAAGGGCAAGAATTTCGCCCGCCGCGATGTCGCGGGTATCGTCAGGCTTGGGAAACTTGGCGATAGCGAGCCGGTCATCGGCCAAGGCGACGGCTGATTTGGGTCGCGCACCGCCAAGTGGCGAACCCGCGCCGAGCAGGAAGCGTAAATCCTTGGCAGTTTCCGTCTCGCTATGAATCGCATCGGTGGCACTCAAAAGGGCATTGAGACGAACCAAAGGCGGCAGCTTTCCGCTGGTCGCCGCAAGAAACGGGCCGGCGGCATCAAGGCGGAAGCGTAGCGCACCAATGCGCGACGCATCGTCCAGCGCCAGCACATAATCAATTTCCTGATACGGCTTTTGAGCGAGAACTTTTTTACGGACAGCCCGTTCAATCAGGACACGCCCCCAACGGTCAGGGCCGCAATCGTGAATCGCACCGAAAAGTGTTGTCCCATGATGCACGCCGCGTTGCAAGGGGAGCGATGTGGGATCAATCGCGAAGGCGGCGTCACGCTGAAGCCATCCGGCGTCATACTCAAACGAAACGGATGAACCGCGTTCAGCGGCGTGAAGCCGTCCCACCAAAAGGGTTTCGCCACGCCAATCAATATGGACTTCCAAGCTCATGATTTGTGGCGACGAATTCGTTGCGGCAGGCGGCGCTCATCCAGACTCAGGCCAAGGTCGTCGCTGGCGGGTGCAGCTAGATTTGCGAGCCGCTCGTGCAAATTAAGAATGAAAGCGGCCGTCACCAGGGTTCCGAGCGCAACGGTCGGGTCGCCGCGCTCAAGCCGCCACAGCGTATCGCGGCTGACAAACAGACGCGCGGCCATGTCATTCGTGGAGACGCCGCGCTTGCGCCGCGCGAGCGCGAGGTCGCGGCCCAACTTGCGGAGCGCACGTTCGGCGGGCAACGGCATGGATGTGGCTGGTTGCGACATGAAGTTATTGTCTGCTATAACAGTCGTTATGTCAACATTTGTCTGATATGCCAGACTTTGTTAAATATTTGGTCACTACGGCATTTTCCCTTTAGCCATTCCAACTGTTCGTCAGCGGGCATCTGCCCCGTCATTCATTTGAAAATGTCCGGCAGTTTATTCGCCGCCTGCCGGAGTGTGTCATTGGGGATGTGGGTGTTGAACAGAACAGTCTTTGTCGCGACGTGTTTTTAATCGGGTATGGCAACATGCGTGCAATTCAGAAGGAAATAAGGAATGATACGAATATGCAAAAAAAACTTACCAACATTCAGCCCAACGCGTCGGCCGAGGAACAGGCAGCCGAAATGGCCGCAAGCTTTCTGCGGGATCTCCAGAACATATCCACCAAACTGAATCAGTTCGAAAGAGAACTTGCGGGTATCACCGAAAGTGTCGTCCGATTGGAACAAACTGCTGGAGCGGACAGCTTTGTTCACCAGTTCTGGCAGTTGAGTGGTCACCGCCGCTACGCAGAGATTCAGGTCAGGCGTTTGCGAGCCTTGCTCAATCCTGCGTTGCTGGCTTACCCATGCCCGCAAAGCCGAATTGAAGCTCTCAACGTGATTCACAGGCAAATTGAGCGAACGGAATCAGCCCTACGTGAGATGCGACTTTTCTGGCGTGAACTTTCGGCGACGTATCATTTTATGCTCGGCGTAAATGGAATTTTGGTGTAGAATAAAAAAAACCACCGTGAACCAAAGATCATCACTTATGAACAAGACAGGATCGACAAACTGCGAGGAGACGCCAAGAAAACTTGTGCCGAAGATGCTAAATTTCATTGGGCAGGCTCATTACGAACGAGAGAAAGGAATCGGCGCGCTCATCGGCGTGAGTCAACCTACTGTTTCACGATGGATGAGCGGCAACCTCGCGCCTGATGAAGCCCACCTGACGAAAATTCTGACAACTTTTCACGAAGCTTGTGCGCACATCCGCGCATTATTCCCTGTTCCTGCCAACCTTCGCTATCTTTGTAGCTTCGCCCCGAAATACACCAAAGCCAGGGTGGAGGAAGCGAATCAAGCCCTCAACGAATCTATTTTATCAGGCATGGAACACCCGCCACGGAAGCCGGGCGCGATTCAAATTGATTTGCATATTCGGGCGGCAGCATTGACGAACAACGCACGGGCGCATTGTTTTGTGGACGACGTTAACCAACCCGGTGTTTTTGTCATTCTGGTCAGCAATGCGCTGACTCTCCGCGATCAACACATTGTCGCCTTTGAAGAGGCATACGCCCATGTGATGAACAAGCTTATCGACCGCGCAAGCGTCGTGGAGCATCCTGCGCCATTTATCTGAACAATTTGAAAAACATTTTTATGGAAACTGAAACGTTGAATGCGAAACAAACGCCACCTCCTAAATCAAAAACTGATGATCGCACTGGGCCGCAATTGGCTTCTCGCCGCGCAACTTGGGTTCAAACGCGAAGCGAAGTTGCAATTGAGTGGAAGCGAGCCGTGAGTAATTACGCCGCCACGCACCTCATTAAGCACGGTGATGTCGTTCAAGGTGGGCCGGGAACGACGAATGTCGAGTTCATGGAAGCTCTCGTTGCAAGACAGGTCGCAACAAAGCGTGGTCTGGATTTAATCTTCATGACGACAAGCCTGCCGGTCATGGCCAAAGGGCGTGATGCAAAAGAGAAGCATGTAGAGATACTTCAAGGTATGCAACTCATCCTGACGGGCGGGGCATTCCAAGGACCAATTGATTCTTTGGTTGGACCGTATGCGGTGCAAGGTATCCGATCGGAAATGCTTCGTCCCAACTGGGTGTTTTTTGGGTCTGCCGGTCTCAGTTTTGATCCGTCTTTCAGCATCCGTTACCAGTTCGACGATGAACTTGCAACGCAAGAGGCCTATGCCACTCGTCCGACCGACCACAGAGTGTTGCTTTGCGACCACACCAAGCTTGGGCGGAACGTCGGGTGGAAGGCCAATCTGGCAGTGGTATCAATTCTCGAACACGCGAAGTCATTCCACATCGTCACAACCTATCCGGACGCGGCGGACCCCGCCAGAGCCATTGTGGACGAACAGGTCGAGGCTTTCCGAAATCTCATAAAGAATTTGGCGGAAGAAATCGGCAAAGACGAAAACCATCCTCTTCGCGGCAAGGAATTCGCGCTCCGGTTGGTAAATAAGAGTGGAGAGGTCGCGAAAGAGGATATTTCGTTGGAGGACTGTCTGAATCCTAGGGAAATGAAAGAAGATAGCTCGTCCGAATTGAACAGCCGAATTCAGCACCGATAGAGAAACAATTGCTCTTGGTCAACGTCGCATACGCGCTTGCAACAATAGCGGTTTAGATGCTTTGGGCGTGATGTTGATACTCCGCTGTATTTTCTTCATTTGAAAATGTCCGGCAATTTATTTGCCGCCTGCCGGAGTGTGTCGGTGGGGATGTGAGTGTATTGCTTGGACACGGTTGGCGAATCGTGGCCGATAAATTCCCGCGTCACCGCGTCCGACACCCCTGCTGCTTTCAGCAGGGTGGTGGCCGTGTGCCGCAGCGAGTGAAAGCTGATTTCATTTTGTTCGCGCGAGACATTGCGGCCTTTGCCGGTGCTGTGATGGCTGCGTTTGTCGGCAAGTTTTGCTGCTACGAGAATCTTGTGAAAAAGGTTGCTCAAGTTTCCGGCGCGGCCTTGCCGCTGCACCACGGCATTGGCGCGGGGGAAAAGCGGTGCGGCGGGATCATCGCTGGCAGGAAGCGTTTTGACAAATTTGAGCAGCGGTCCGGCGAGCGGCAGAATCTGCCGCCGTCCCGTCTTGCCGGTGGTCAACCGGACTTCTTTACTGTCGAGGTCAAGGTTCTGTTTTGTCAGCGTGGCAATGTCACCCAGGCGTTGCCCCGTGTAGAGGCCAAAAACAATCATGCCGCGCCATTCATCGTCCGCGAGTTCCATGATCCGTTTCAATTCCGGCAGGGTGAACGGACGACGCTCAAAATCAGTCCGGCGTTTCAAGGTGGTCACGCGCTCGGCGGGATTGTCGTCAATCAATCCTTCACGGCGGGCGGCGGTAAAAACGGAGCGCAGAATCTTCAACATCAAATTGGCCGAACTGACGGCCAGGCGTTTGGCGGCGGCGTCGCGGAAACCGGCAACATCCGTTGGCGTAATTTTCTTGATGTCAGAGTCGGCTTTGCGCCCGATGTGGTCGAGGAATTGGTTGATGATGCCGGTGTAGCGTCCGTGGGTGGCGTTGTCGGCCTCCAGTGATTTACGGTCGAGCCACACTTTCAAAAAAGCGCGGGTGTTGGAATTCGGCAGAATTTCGGTGTTGGCGAGCATGTAAATATCTGCAATAACTTTGCGCGCGCGTGATTCGACGAAGCGCCCGGCGGCTGCTTCGCGGGCGGCGTCCTCGTATTTGAGGGCGATAGACATGGCCTTGCGCTTGTCGTCGGTGCCGGTGGAGCGTTGCGTGCGCCGCCCGTCGGACAGGGTGTAGCACGCAAAGTAAAACGGAGATCGCGGATGTTTGCGGAGTGACGCCATAACAGTAACAACAATAGTAACAACGTTTGCCGGTGTCCAGCAAGTTTTTTGATGCTATTTTGCCAATAAAAACGCATAATTGAAGCGGGGAGTCGTATCGGGGGTTCGAATCCCCCTCTCTCCGCCATATTTTACAAGGGAATTGTAATGGTGACTCACAAAGGGACTCACAAATTCCAGTCGTCTTGGGACCTGATTTGTCTCAAGTAGTCACGGCTTGGGAAAAACTTCCGACCCCACTCAAGGCGGCAATCCTCGCCATCGTCAATTCAGCGGAGGGCCAGCCATGAACTTAAATCCGGCTATGGTGCTGAATCCCGTATTCAACGCTCTGGACGCCCTGATTGCGGATTACGGCGTTTATCTTTACCTCGTGTTCGTCTGGTTGTCACTCGGAGTGATTGTCTGGGTGTTGGGCGGCGGCTTTTGCGGCGGAGACGGTCACAAAGAAACTCCGCCACGGTCATTCCCGGCATCATCATCCGATGCGACCGCCGATGCAACCACCACCGTCAATCATCATCGCCGACTGTTGACCCGGCACAAAATGGCGACGACGAAACAATGAACGAACCATGATCAAATTTTATTCCCGGCAATCAGACTGTGTCCGGCGCGCTCACAAAAACAAAAATGGCGGCACGTTCAATTTCACGTCACAAATTGCATCATCAATTTGCATGGTCATGTTCACGAAGCGTGTCAAACACGATGCAAGCATTTTCAAGTCACGGGCAGTCGCACGGTTGTGTGCTACCGCCTTTATACGAAACAAGCCTTACCCCTAATTTTTATTAGGCTTTCGCGGCTCGCCAATGGCTCGTCGAAAAATCGGCGGAGTCCCGCAAGACGGTCGCGCAATAGCCGCGAACCATCCCGCAAGAAATCTGGCGAGATGTCTCGCTTGCTTCCGCCCCATTTCTCGGCAATTGCCGGGTGGCGGAAATCGCAATGCCGCCGTATTTTCGCGCGAGCAATTGGCGAGACAACTCGCACTCTGGCGGGCAACGGTCTCACAACGTCCGCGTCGCAGTCCGCGCAAATATCCAGCGAAACATCCCGCAAGACGACTCGTCGAAACTTTGGCTCACCTTTCCAACCATGACACTTAACAATTATGAACACATCAACCACAATACCTGATCCCGAAGTGCTGCGAAAAATTGCGGAGGAATTTCAACCCGCCCCAAGCCGCATCCCATTTCATACCCTCAAACCATACCATGAATTCATTCTCATGTTGCGCTCCAAAAGAGCGTCCTATCGGTCGGTTGCGGAATTATTGGAACAACAAGGCGTAAAAACCAGCGTGGCGCGCGTGGCGGAATATGGGCGTATCGTGCTGGACGGCGGAAAGCGACGCAAACGGCGGAAATATGCCCATACCACACCGACGGCAATTCAAACTGTGCCACCCGCAGCGCAACCGTCACCAGAGATCAGCGCACCCACTTCATTCCAGCCGGCCACAAAGCCAGGGCGCGGGCCGCGCATCGCCCGAATCAGAATGCTGGACGGCACCATTGCCGGTGAAAAAAGTCCTGACCAAGTTTCATAACACAGTTCACGGATATTCATTTTTCCCACCGACCGTGACACTTCCAGCGTGAAGCCTTAATCGCCATAAGTCTTTGGCGAAGCCAGCGTAGTCACAGGTGGAGGCCGAAGGCACAACCTTGACGACGCGCAGCGAGCCATAAAATGAAACGGCGATTCACGCGGAGTCGGGATGTTGAAACGTGTTGAACGGCGTTGATACGCCTTTTGCCGCCTCGGCGTGTCTGTGCCAGTCTGACCTCTACGACGGTAAGGGATGGTGTCTGTCCAAAAAACACTTTCACGAAGGTTTATTTCAACGCCGTTTAATGGTTGGCGTGAACGTAGGCAACTGCCGCCGTAGCTGGCTTCGCATCCCGGTTGTCATCTCGCGTGGCATCGTCCGTGGACTGCGCGTGATTGGTGCGTTGGTTGTGGACAGTTCGCGGACTGTCCACGGTCAACGCAGCACGACAGTTGGCACGGATGTTAGCAACAAACTTTGCAACAATGTTAGCACCACGCGAAGCAATAAGGTTAGCAACAGGGTGTCAACAAGCGAAGCAACATCCAACGCAACAAGGTTAGCACGACACGAAGCAACACCGTTAGCAACAGGGTTAGCACCAGACGAAGCATTTCGTAAGACATCATGCGAGACATAAAAACCTTATTTGGTTAAGGGGTAAGGCGTGCGTGTGAAATGATGGGGTTACAGTGATTGTTTGATATGACATAAAAAGTCATAAGACGAACCTGCGGTTCCGTCCGCAGTAGCCTATCGGCACCGGCGCGACTGGTAACGGTCGGGTCGGAAGCTGCCGAGACAACATCCTGCCATCCTCGGGATGCGGAAAATGCCGTGAGGTGGTTTCCGCGACTGCGAGCATCAATGCGGTCGGAGGGACAGGCTGGATGAAACGCCCAACACAAGTGAACTGCCATGAGCATCGTCAAACCCAACGAGCCAAAGATGCTGACAGGCTCCGGCCAAAAGGCACGCAGTCGGGTGTTCCGCTGCACGCATGGAACACACGGACATTCCAGACTGCCGGTGTGGAAGGCAGGGGCTAATTCATTCGTGTCACTGGAACTCAACATGGCAAACCCGACATCCCGCCTTCGAGTGGAGGCAGGCGCGTCCGCAAGGAACGCTGACGGGATGGCGGGCAGAGGATGCTGGAAAAAGCGAAGGCCGTTCTGTAATGGAGCGGATAGGGAGTTGCAACATCACTCCCGCCGTGCAAACGGGCAGACTTCCAGCGGGTCGTTCGTGACGAGAAAACTCGCAGAACCTTCACAGGAGGAAATAGCAAATGAACGCGGATCAATCCGCGTGTGCATCCTCCGGCCAAGCGGCACGCGTGGGACCAGATTGACTGGACTCAATGTGAACGTCAAGTCAGCAGGCTGCAAGCGCGTATCGTCAAGGCAACACAGGAAAAGCGCTGGGGCAAGGTGAAAGCCTTGCAACGGCTGCTGACCTGCTCGTTTTCCGGCAAAGCCTTGGCCGTGAAACGGGTGACGGACAATCAAGGCAAACGAACGTCCGGGGTGGACGGAGCAATCTGGACGAACCCCGGCGTCCAAGCACAAAGCCATCGGCACGTTGCGGCGGCGCGGTTATCAACCGCAACCGTTGCGGCGTGTCCACATTCCGAAAGCCAACGGAAAGTTGAGGCCGCTGGGCATTCCGACGATGAAAGACCGCGCCATGCAGGCATTGCATTGCTGGCGTTGGCACCCGTCGCGGAAACCACGGCGGACAAAAACTCCTATGGCTTTCGTCCTGGCCGATGCACGGCGGACGCCATCGGGCAATGCTTCCTGATGCTGTCCCGCAAGGACAGTGCGACGTGGGTGCTGGAGGGCGACATTCGCGGATGTTTTGACAACATCAGTCACGAATGGATGCTCGCACCATGTTCCCACGGACAAGGAAGTGCTGCACAAATGGCTGAAGGCGGGCTTCATGGAAAATCGAACCCTGTTCCCCACGGAGGCAGGCACGCCACAAGGCGGGATTATCTCGCCCACGCTGGCCAACCTGACTTTGGACGGACTGGAACCACTCCTGAAGCAACACTTCCCCCGGAAGTATGCGGACGGAAAAACCATCTGCCCAAAGATACACCTCGTTCGATATGCGGACGACTTCATCATCACCGGCACGACCAAGGACGTGCTGGAAAATGAAGTCAGGCCACTGGTCGAGCAGTTCCTGCGCGACCGGGGCTTGCAGCTCTCGCCAGAGAAAACCTGCATCACGCATATCGAGCAAGGGTTCGACTTCCTCGGACAAAACCTCCGCAAGTTTGACGGCAAGCTGATTATCCAGCCGTCCAAGAAGAACACGCACGCTTTTCTGGAGAAAGTGCGGGAGCTGATTCGTCAAAATCGCGGAACCAGCCAGACCGACTTGATACGTCAACTCAATCCGGTCATTCGTGGCTGGGCCAACTACCACCGTCACATCGTGGCGAGGCAGACGTTCAAGCGGGTGGAATGAGTTCTGTGGCAGGCACTCTGGCGATGGGCCAAACGCAGACACCCCGGCAAATCGCTCGACTGGATCGCCAGCAGATACTGGCATCCGGCAGGGACGGCGAGCCTGGCAGTTTGCGGCGGACACAGGCGAACGGACGCCGGACGGGGAAACCCGTTTGGCTGCGGCTGGTGAACCCGACCGAAACCAAAATCCGGCGGCACGTCAAAATCCGGGCGGAGGCAAATCCGTTCGACCCGCACTGGCACGACTATTTTGAAGACCGTGCGTTCTTCAGAAAGTTTGGCATTCATCGTCAGGAGGCGGGATTGAAACCGTCAAGTGAACCGGCTCCGCGCATAGCGGGGCTTTGCAGCGGCTTGAGCCGGATGAAGGGAAACTTTCACGTCCGGTTCTTAGGGGAGGGAGCGGCGGCAACGCCGCTTCCTTACCCGACCCGGTGAAAATTCATGGTGTGGGCTGTGTGCGTGAATCCAAAATTCGATTGTGTGTCGTCGGTCGGTCGCGTCAAGGTAAGACTCTCCGCTGCGCTGCGAGTTCCACCGTAATACCATCCTCCAAGTTATTCAACGCCGACCGAAGGCGGCTCCAAAAGCCAGCCACAGGGAGGTGGTGAATAACTTGGCCGCCGCCGGCGTCGCCAGCGAACCGATTCCCGCTGACACTACGGCTGGCAGATGTTTTGCCGCGGCGTCGATACGGTCGTCTCCACCGCACCCTACGAGGGTTAAGTCAAGGAAACCGGCGACGCTGACGGCTCGTGTTCAGAAGTCTGAGAGAACTTTGCCCCGTGAGGGCCACCGTATTAGTTCGACTATGAACCGGGTCATCCCGACCAACGCCGCCGCAAACACAAGAAAGGAATCGAATAAAATGAAAGCATGGAATGAAGTCACGCACTTCGCGGGATTTGATTGGGCCAAGGATCATCACGATGTGCTGGTCTTGGATGGCACCGGAAAAATCGCCACGGAATTTCGGTTTGAACATACGGCCGCCGGTTGGTCACTGTGCCAGCAAAAGCTGGCGGCGTTTCCGCACCTGGCCATCGCGGTCGAGTCCGGCCACGGTGCGGCCATTGAGCGGTTGATGGTGCTGGGCCATCGCGTTTATCCGGTGCATCCGCGCAGCTCCAAATCGTATCGCACGCGCAAGTTGCCCAGCGGCACGAAGACCGATCACTTTGATTGCTGGGCGTTGGCAGACGCACTGCGGCTGGAAGGCGAAAGCTGGCGTATGCTGACCACGCCGGAACCGCTGGTGCAACGACTGCGGTTGCTATGTCGGGATGAAGTGGCGTTGATTGAACAACGCACGGCCTTGATCAACCAACTTCAACAGGCACTCTATGAATATTATCCCGCCGCGTTGGAAGCTTTTGACGACTGGTCCAGCCTTTCGGCCTGGGCCTTCGTGGAACGGTTCCCCACGCCACAAGTTCTGGTCAAGGCAGGCAAACGCAAATGGGAAAACTTCCTGCACGCGCAAAAATTATTTCATCCAGAGTGGAATCAAAAACGGATGGAGATTTTTGCCAAGGCCGATCAATTTTGCGGCCCCGAGGCGGTGACCGCTGCCAAGAGCGCTCTGGCTATTGCTTTGGTAAAGTTGTTGCAGACCTTGGAAGCGCAATTGGCCGGTTATCGTTCGCTCATCACGGAGTGCTTCAAACAACATCCCGACTATCACGTGTTTGCCTCTTTGCCTGGCGCCGGCCCGAAGCTGGCTCCGCGACTGTTGGCGGAACTGGTCGCGCTGCAACCGCTGGCGGATCAGCCGCAAGTCTTGCAATGTCTGGCGGGCATGGCCCCGGTCAGTTATCAGTCGGGCAAAGTGTCCGTCGTTTATCTTCGCCACCAATGCAACCGGTTCCTGCGTGCAACGCTACATTTGTGGGTGGATCTCAGCCGCCACTATTGCGACTGGGCGCGTATTTACTACGAGGCCCACAAGAAAAAGGGCCAAAGCCATGCCTGCGCGTTGCGCTGCCTGGGAATGCGCTGGCTCAAAATCATCGCCGCCATGATCCGCAGCCAGACGCCTTACGACGCCGCGCTCCATACGCGCAACCAACTTCAACACGGCTCCTGGGTGTTGCAGTTGCAACCCAAACTATCAATCAAGAAGGATGCCAGCTAAACGCAGACAAAACAGCGGTCGGGCGGCTAGTGCTGTCAAGCCGTTCCTCGCTACCGCTGCGGTCTGGCTTGACAGCGCCGCCCGCCGCTGTGGTTTGCTTTTAAGGTTTTGCGTTCGCAAAACCTGCCCGGCTTTGGGCACGAAACCAACCTGAACCTCGGTGAATAACTATTATGAAAAAGCACTTGCCAGCACAGAGAACATCTTGACACGCCGCCCGGCTCCGGGAGTTTTGCCTTTAAGATTTCGCGCACGAGAGGATTTTCACGCCAAAATGTATGAGCCAGAATGATTGCACCGTGGTCGAATAAAGTTTTTGCGCAACATAATGTCGCGACCACAAACCCGGCGCAATCAACGGAGGAAGCGGGATTGCGACAAGCAGCAGCGCGAAAGGCAAAATCATCCAAGGATTGGGCGCAACCATGCCACGAGATTGCGCGCAGATAAATTTGAGTCAAACAGATTAACTGCGGATGATCTGATCTGATCGCCGGTAAATTTTCTTTTACAAATTTCGTTCCGTCACTGAACCGGAAGCATCGCCAGTGTCGTGCGCGGAAAACGCCTGTTCAACCGCGCGGGC
Organism: uncultured Verrucomicrobiae bacterium; assembly: GCA_963746345.1. Taxonomy (GTDB): domain Bacteria; phylum Verrucomicrobiota; class Verrucomicrobiia; order Limisphaerales; family UBA11358; genus UBA11358. Next base: position 3,632 of record CAVVAN010000003.1, on the reverse strand, counting down.
GGCGTCATGCTCGTCATCGCCGGTTGTCTCGATGTCGAGGGCGGTTCCCATGGTGGCGCAAAGCGAGACAATGCTCAAAATACTGCGCATATCCGCCACCTTTCCCCTGCATTTCAGAAAGATTGCCGAACGAAACTGTTTGCTCAACCGCACCAGTTTTGCCGCCGGGCGTAGATGTAATCCTTCGCGCCACGGAACCACGACCGTCGAATGTTTCATAACTATTCTCCGACAGACTGCCGCCCGGTTCGGTTCAATTTTTGCGAGCGCGCAAAGAATTTTCCGGTTGAACATTTTTGCTGACTATCTTTCAAATGAAGAAAGCAGAAAAATTATCGCGCAGTTTCAAACATCTTCTTTGGAACGCTGGGTCATCATGGTTTGGGCGCGCAACAGGTCATGCAGCGTCACCAAGCCCGACCACTTGGCCTTCCAAGCGATCCAGCACCACGACAAATTGCGTGTCCGACTCGATCAGCAATTGCTGCAATTTGCCGATGGTTTGATCGCGCAGGCAAATCGTGGCGGGTTTCAATTTGACGGCGCGCTTTTCGGCGAAGGATTTTTCCGCTTCCTCGCGCGTGAGCACGCCTTGCAATTTATTTTCCAGCACGACGGGAAATTGCCGATACGGATGGGCGGCCAACATTTTGCGGAGTTCCGTTTCCGCCAGACTGGAAATGATCACCGGTTGAAAATTGGCGATGGCGGAAACGGGAAATTGCTCCCAGCTTTGCAAATCGCGCGGCGGACGGACATGTTCGATGCGATGACCGTCCTGCTCCAGCAGTGCGTCGTAAAAATTGTGCGTGTTCATCCGGCGCGCAATGGTCTGGCTCACCAGCGCGCCCAGCATCAGGGCCGGAACCAGCGAAAATTCCTGCGTCATTTCGAACACAATCAAAATGCCGGTCACCGGCGCCCACACGACCGCGCCCAGGCACGCGCTCATGCCCACGACGGCCAGCGTCAAAATATCGCCGCGCGTCACGACGAATTCCAAGTTCAACAAACCGGCGATGATCATCCCGATCATGCCGCCGAAAAAAAGCGTCGGTGAAAAAATGCCGCCGCAGCCGCCAAAGCCGTAACAACTGAACGTGGCGATGAATTTGGCGATCAACAAAACCGCCGCCAGTTGCCAGCCGATGTCGCCCGCCAGCGCACTGGACAAATCATCGTAGCCCAGACTGAATACGCCGAGATGTCCGGTGTGCCAAAAGACGACGACGCCCAACACCCAAGTGATCAACGCGCCGGCCAACGGCATGAGCCACGCCGGGAATTTTTTTGTGTTGTTTCACCCGCTGCCGCAGGCCGAGCGACGAACGCTGAAAATAAACGCCGGCCAGGCTGGCCAGCGCCGCGACCACCGGCGTCAGCAAATAACCGATCCACGTCGGCGCTTCCACGCCGGTCAAGGTGAACGACGGTTGTTTGCCGATGATGCCATGCACCACCAGCGCGCCGAGCACCGAGGCGAGCAGCACGGAGCCGAGCAAACGGCTGTTCAAATCGCCGATGATTTCTTCCAGCACAAACGTCGTCGCGGCCAGCGGCGCGTTGAAGGCCGCGGCCAATCCCGCCGCCGCGCCCGCCGCCGAAGCCGCGCGCCGGTTTTGTTTTGCTTCGCCGGTCAAGCCGGCGAGATTGGAGGCGATGCGTGCCGCCGATTTGCACGCTGGGGCCTTCGCGTCCGAGACTCGAGCCGCCGCCGACGCTGATGATGCCGGCGAGAAATTTCACCCACGCGACGCGCCACGGCACGAAGCCAAAATCTTTCCAGAAGGCGAGCTTGAGCTGCGGGATGCCGCTGCCCGCGGCTTCCGTGCAAAAGGAATTCAACAGCCAGCCGACCAGCAACGACGAGCCGACCAGAATGCCCAGGCTGCCGAAAAGAAAAATGATTTTCGACTGATGTGACAGCTGCACGAGTCCGAGCCGGTAAAGCCAGTTGATGCCAAGCTGAAACGCGACCGCCGCCACGCCCGCGCTCAAACCATAGACGCACGAAATCAAAACCGTCCGGCCACGAACGGGCAACCGCTGCAACAGTTGTTGTAACTTGGAAAAGTTCATTTAATGTTTCGCTGCCAGAAATCCGAATGCGCAAAACCAAAACTGGCGAACCGGCGGTCAACCAGATTGAACCCGGCCTTCGTCAAAAACGTGTCCGGCGGCGTGAGCCAGTTTGCGGACAACGAAGTCGTGAGTTTGAAAAACAACATAAAGCATGGCCAGAATTATTTTTGCGCGCCAACGTCCGCCAGCCGCTTTCCGGCACGCGAAAATCGGCGAGCAGCCAGATGGCGTCGGCGGTCGCGCTTTCGGCCAGCAGCGGCACGAGTTTTTGAAGCTGCTCGGCGCGAAAACAGTCGAGAAAAAAATTGGTGACGACCAGATCAAATTTTTCCGACGGCGGCGTCCAGTCCAGCGCGTCCATTTGTTTGAATTCAACCCGCGACGCAATCCAGTTTTTCCGCAGACAACCGCCGCCGCGTCTGTTTAATCATCCCCTGCGCAATGTTCGACGCAGGTGATCTGGATTTGCGGGTTGCAGCGCAGCAATTCCACCAGAAATTTTCCCGTGCCTTCGCCGACCAGCAAGGCGTGGCGGCAATTTTTTGTGCGGGACAGAAAACCGTTGTCCGGCAGCGTTGCATCAGTCCGCCGGCAAAAAGATTTTCCATCCAATGATAATGTGCCGCCAGCCGGTCAAAGTTCATGACGACGCGGGACAGCATTGTGTCACGGGGCCGGTTCCACCAAAGACAGGCCGCACTGCCGCCAGCGCAAAAAACAAAACGTCCCACGGATCAGCCACGCCGATATGAAAATAAATTGGGCCGACAATTTTGCACATCACCGACCAGATGGCGAGGTGAAAAAACATTTCCGGCCAGCTTGGCGGACGGTCATGTTTTCGCAAACCAAGCAGCCGTTGAATCCACAGCACGACCGGCAGCGCAGCGGGCATCAGCAACAAATCATCAAAGTGCGAATGCAAAAACGGCCAAGCCCAATGAAGATGCGAATGAAAAAATCCGGCCGAATGCGGACGGATCACCAGCCGATTGAAGGCATAGGCCGTCAGGGAAAACCCGAACAGCCGGTCTTGCAGATAACCGAAGCGGTTCATAATGCCAGCAGCACCAATCCGGTTGTTATCGCGAGCAACGCTTTGAAAAATAAAATCATAACAATTTTATCCTACCGAAGATGGCAGCCTACGCCAGCAAAGATTTTAGCGTCAAACTACCGAATCATTGGCAGTGTTCGTCGAACGAGGAAATCGTTCAAAAGTTATTTCGCGAGCAGTTTGCGGATGGATTGTAATTCCAGCCGTCGTTTCGCGGTCGTCTTGGGGTTGGCCATCTTCAATTCGTTGAGTCCATCAAGGACAATGCGGGAAACAATTAACCGGGCATTTTCTTTGTCATCGGCGGGAACAACGAACCAAGGCGCTTCATGCGTGCTGGTCGCTTTCAGGCAATCTTCATAAGCCTTCATATAATGTTTCCAGTATTTTCGCTCGTGGATGTCCGCTAGGCTGAATTTCCAGTTTTTGTCCGGCTCATCAATTCGCTCAAGGAATCGTTTTCGTTGTTCGTCTACGGACAATTACAAGAAAC
>CAVVAN010000002.1:0-461549 GCA_963746345.1 uncultured Verrucomicrobiae bacterium | reverse complement strand
CGCTGGCGCTTTGCGCGGGCGTTTTTTTTCGGGGCGCTATGGCCTGGTGGCTGCCGCTGGCGGTCATGGCAGCCACCGACCTGGGGTTGAATATGTTTTGTTACCACGTCAGTCCATTCCGTTGGGATTTGCTGATGAATTATGGCATTTATGCCGGATTAATTGCGCTGGGCAAATGGATTGGAAAATCCGCGCCGCTGTGGAAATTAGTGTTTGGCGGATCCTGGGCGCGCTGGTCTTTTACTTGCTGACAAACACCTTGTCATGGCTGTTGTACCCGGGTTATGCAAAGACAATCGCCGGATGGATCCCAGGCGCTCTTTACCGGGCTGCCCGGCTATCCGCCATCATGGGAATTTTTCCGGAACACACTCCTGGGCGGCGGCTTGTTCACCGCCTTGTTTGCGGGCGCCCCCAAAGTCGCCGAGGAATCATCGGCGGATAAAACCGCCGGAGCTCCCGCGACTGAAGACGAAGAACCCGCGGAAAAACCCGCGGCCAATTGATTGAACACTTTTTCCTTTTTCCTTTTTCCTTTTTCCACTTTAATTCCGCATGGTTCATGTTGGAATTGGCTACGACGTCCATGCGCTGGTCACGGGACGAAAATTGGTCCTGGGCGGCGTTGAGATCCCCCACATCAAAGGCCTGGACGGCCATTCCGACGCCGATGCGCTGATGCACGCCATCTGCGATGCAATCCTGGCGCTATTGGCGAAACCGACATCGGAGATTTCTTTCCCAACACGGAGCCGCGCTGGAAAAACGCCCCCAGCAAAATTTTCTTGCAGGAGGCGGCGGCGCAGGTCGCCAAAAGAGGCGGAACAATCGTAAACGTGGACTCGAGTGTCATCGCCGAGGCGCCCAAATTATTTCCGCACATCGCGGCCATGAAAAAGAACATCGCCGCGGCGTTGGGAATTCCCGAAACAAAAGTCGGCGTCAAGGCAACCACGAATGAAAGACTCGGATTTGCCGGCCGAGAGGAAGGAATTGCGGCAATGGCGGTCGTAAGCGTGGATTTGTAGCTATGCCCAAAGCTGAAATCAGTTGGAAACGGGAAGCCGACGACGGCAGCAAATTGCAGGTTTATGCCCAGCACGTCGGCCGGGAATGGAAATTTTTTCATCGGGAAAAACGATTTGAAGTCTGGCAACCCATTCCAAACCCGCCCCTTGAGGATTGGCTCGAGCTGCTGGACGCAATCCAGCGGCTCATCACGCGGCGGCGTTACCAGCCGGATGACGAGGAACGGTTGCGAAAGCAAATCCGGGAAAAGTTCCCGGAGGCGGGAGATGAGTGAAATTCCCTGAGCGCCGTGAATGAACATAAATGAATGGCTCGCAAGGGTTATTGAGAGCGCTGTTTGATTTTTCAACCGGCGACGGGTATCTTTGTAAAGTCAATAGGGTTTTGATTTTTCCGATTAAGGCGCGGGATGAAAATTCCGGTTGAAAACAAAATATTGGCAGGGTTTGTCGTCACAGCGCTGGCGCTGGGAGTTATGGGTTGGCTCTCTTATCGCGCCACGGAAGACTTCATTTCTGCCCAGAAATGGGTCACGCATTCGCAGGAAGTCATCTCACAGTTGCAGGCGATGCTCGCGACCGTCGTTGAAACGGAAACAGACCAGCGCGGCTATCTGCTCACCCGGGACACCGCTTTTCTGAAAAACCGCTCCGAGGCTGTCGCTAAAATCCCCGGACAACTGAAACAACTGAAAGAACTCACGTCGGACAATCCGGCACAACAGGACGCGTTGAACCAATTCGCCGATCAGACGCGAACGGCGATTTCACTGGGTGACACCCGGATCGCCGTGTTTCAAAAATCGGGCCTGCAGGCGGCGATGGAAGCCGAGCCGATGCAAAAGACCCAGGTGGCCATGGCTTACGTGCAGTGGCTGACCGCGGAAATGTATTGGACCGAACAAAAACTCCTGTTTCAACGACGGGAGCAGGCCCAAAAAATTGGACACCGCACCGAACTGGCCGTGATCTCCGGCAGCACGTTCGCGGTCATTATCGGAGGGTTGGCGGTCACCCTGGGACGGCGCGATTTGAGACGCCGGGCCCGGGCCGAAACCGCGCTTCAACAAAACGAGGAACGGTTCCGCTTAATGATATCAACCATCCGGGATTATTCCGTCCTCCGCCTGGACCCGGACGGGCGGGTTGCCAGTTGGAACGAAGGGGCGCAGCGAATCAAAGGTTACGCGGCCGACGAAATCATTGGGCAGCATTTTTCAAAATTTTATCCGCCGGAGACGATCGAGGCCGGAACGCCACAGCGGCTGTTGACCCTGGCGGCCGAGAAAAGCCATTTTGAAGAGACGGGATGGCGCCTGCGAAAAGACGGTTCGCTGTTCTGGGCGCATGTAACCATCTCCCGGATCCTAAACCCAAAAGGAGAGCTGCTTGGCTTTGTGGAGGTCACACGCGATTTGACGGAAGTAAAGCGCGCCGAGGAAGTCCGGGAGGAGCGCGACCGTTATTTCGATTTGTCCCGCGAACTGATTTGCGTTCTGGGTTTTGACGGCTTTTTAAAGACGATAAATCCGGCATGGAAATGGACACTCGGATTCTCGAACGAAGAGATGATGTCGCGCCCCTTCGTCGATTTGGTCCATCCCGACGACCGGGCGGCAACGGACGCGGAAGCCGAAAAACTTAAAGAGGGGGGCGAGACGATTTACTTTGAGAACCGCTTACGGTGCAAAGACAATACATGGCGCTGGTTTGCCTGGAGCGCGCGGGCCGCGATTCCCCAAAAAGTGATTTACGGCACGGGCCGGGACATCACCGAACGAAAATTGGCGCAGGATAAGATTGAAAAACTCAACGCGGACCTGCAAGTCCATACCCGGCAGTTGGAGGAAGCCAACAAAGAACTGGAGGCGTTCTCCTACTCGGTTTCACACGACCTCCGCGCGCCGTTGCGGCACATTGATGGATTTGTAAAGATGCTGGGCAAACAATGCGCGCCGCAGTTGGATGATCGTGGAAAACGCTACCTGGACATTATCGCCGATTCCGCCCAGCGGATGGGCGCGCTGATCGATGACTTGCTGGTTTTTTCCCGAATGAGCCGGGCCGAATTGCGGTGCAGCCGGGTCTCCACTGATTCCCTGGTGCATGAAGCCGTGGAAGGACTGCAGACCGAAATCAACGGACGGCACATCAACTGGAAAATTGACGCGCTTCCCGAAGTGGACGCCGACCCATCCATGCTGCAACAGGTATGGGTGAACCTGATTTCCAATGCCGTAAAATATACGCGGCCCAGGGACCCTGCCAAAATCGAAATCGGCTGCGCCGATTCGGGAAACGGAGAATATATTTTCTTCGTTCATGACAATGGGGTGGGATTTGACATGCAATACGCCCATAAATTATTCGGCGTTTTCCAACGGCTGCATCGCGCCGAGGAGTTTGAAGGGACCGGCATTGGGCTGGCCAATGTAAACCGGATCGTGCACCGGCACGGGGGACGCGTCTGGGCCGAGGGACGCCCGGACGCCGGAGCGACGTTTTATTTTTCTTTGCCCAAAACATCAACTGAAAAGAACGTTTAAAAACTATGGCACCATTAAAGCGGATACTGCTGGCTGAGGACAACGAACGCGACGTCGAACTGACGCTCGCGGCACTGGATGAACACAACCTGGCCAATGAAGTCATCGTGGCGCACGACGGCGCCGAAGCGCTGGACTATCTCTACGCGCGCGGCAAATTCGCCGGCCACGCCAACGGCCTGCCCGTAGTGGTTTGCTGGACTTGAAAATGCCCAAGGTGGACGGCCTGGAGGTGCTCCGCGCGATGCGCAGCGATCCGGAAATCAAACACGTCCCGGTGGTCATGGTCACTTCCTCGCGGGAGGAACAGGATTTGGTCCACAGCTATGAACTGGGCGTGAATGCCTACGTGGTCAAGCCGGTCGATTTTCAGAAATTCGTGGAATCGGTAAAACAAATCGGAATGTTTTGGGCCATCATCAATGAACCGCCGCCCGGCACAATGAAGCGTTGACTTGCCGGCGGTCCTATGTTAACGCACATGCAATGAAAAAGACCCTGCTTTTGGCGAACGCCTTGATAGCGATCGCATTTGCGTATCATTCGCCCTTATTCGCCGACAACCAGACCAATTCGGCCAGCGCCACTCCTCACGCCCCGCCGCCAAAGCCGGATTTGCTAATGACCTGTCCGGTTTCCGGCGACAAGCTGGGCGAAATGGGACAGCCTTTTGTTTTCGTCTATCAAGGTCAACAAGTCAAACTGTGCTGTCCGGATTGCAAAAAAGATTTCGACAAGGACCCGAAGAAATACATGAAATTAATCCGTGCCGCGGACAAGCAGCAGGCGAAGAAGTAATCGTCATCCCCAGGTCGTTCGTGTTTGATGGCCAAAAACCCCAATCATGAATGAACCATAAACGACCGGGCGCTTTCAATCGGCACGCCTCACCACTGCAACGTCACATGGATTTAACACGCAAAACGGCTCAAGTTGTGTTATTAACTTGGGCTTGTCGGCGGCAGCCGATTTTAGCAGGATTAGGAGACGCCACCGGCGCACAATCATGAAAACTTTTGCCGAACTGAATTTTCCAGGACGCCTCATCGCCGTCGAAGGGCTGGATGGCTCGGGCAAATCCACGCAAATCTATCTGCTCAAACGCTGGCTGGAATTGCAGGGGCTCAAGGTCTATTTCAGCGAATGGAATTCCTCCGACCTGGTCAAAACCGCCACCAGCAAGGGCAAAAAACGCGAACTGCTCACCCCCACGACTTTCAGCCTGATTCACGCCACGGATTTTGCCGACCGCTACGAACGGCATTTGGTGCCGTTGTTGCGCGCGGGTTATATCGTGTTGTGCGACCGTTATATTTTTACCGCGTTTGCGCGCGACACCGTGCGCGGCTGCCCGCCGGAATGGGTGCGCGGCATTTATAATTTCGCGGCGCTGCCGGACCTGATGTTCTTTTTCAAGGCGCCTCTGGAAATTTCCCTGCAACGCATCCTGGAAGGCCGCCCGCAATTGAAATATTTCGAGGCCGGCATGGATTTGCGGCTTTCAGCGGATCCCTACGAAAGCTTCCGCATCTTTCAGGGCCGCATTCTGGAGCAATATCTGGCGATGAGCGACGAGTTCAAATTTCTCGTCATGGACGCCAACCAACCCATCGAAGAGCAGCAAATCATCGTGCGCGACCTGGTCGGCGACAAGATCGACCTGAAGAAATTCAGGCGCCGCAGTCCCCTGCCCCTGCCTCCGGCGTTTCAGCCGCGCGAAGCAAAGTCGCAGGAACACGAGGAGGACCTGGCCGCCGTATGACGTTCCCGAGCAAAAAAACGCGCCGCCGCTTTTACGGCCATGGCGTGCCGGGCGTGGACCTCGAGGAACTGGCGGGCAAATTGATTGTGGTCGAAGGCGCTGACGGCTCGGGCCGCTCCACGCAAATCGCGCGGCTGGTGGACTGGCTGGAAGGCGGCGGCCATGCCACCGTGCAGGTCGGGCTTGAAACGTTCCACGCTGGTCAGCGAGGAATTGGAACCAGGCGCAGAAGGGCAATATTCTGAGCCACACCACGCTGAGCCTTTTTTACGCGACGGATTTTGCCGATCAATTGGAGAACATCATTCTGCCGGCGCTCAAGGCGGGATTCATGGTGCTGGCCGACCGCTATATTTACACGCTGATGGCGCGCGACATGGTGCGCGGCATGGACGAGGCTGGCTGAAAAATCTCTACGGCATTGCCGCTCGTGCCCGATGCGGTCTTTTATCTTCATGTCCAGCCCCAGGAACTGGTCCAGCGCAATTTCGCCAAGAACCAACGCTCGATTATTGGGAAAGCGGCATGGACCTGGGCCTCTCCCGCGATATGTTCGACAGCTTCCTGAAATACCAGACCTCCATGCAGGGGGCGTTCCGTAAATTGCAGAAGATTTATGGATTTACCATCATCGACGGCAATCGTCCGGTGGGTTCGATCACCAAGGATTTGCGCAAGAAAATCCGGATGGTGCTTGCGGAGAAGTGATGTCGCGTGAACCGGCTAATCCTCACGCTTTACGTTCTTGGCATGGGTCTATGTCTCAGTAGTTGCGCTACGCGCGCTAAATATTCGGATTGGTATCCGGCAACTACGGCAATTATTTCCGGCCGCGCGGTGATTATACATATGGGATCCCCCCGTCTGGCATACTTTATTCCCGGCTGAAAATCAAAGTCAAGGAACAGACGGTCTATATTGCAGGTTATAATACACTACGGAAATACAACGATAACGTCGCCATTCAGCTTCCCTCGGCCGTGAATCCTCAGTCGGTTTCTGTTGTTTGGGTGAATCCAGACAATAGCCAGGTTCATGTCCCAATCGCGAACTAATTCAAATCACTGGCCCGTTGGTGGCCGAAGAAGGTGTGACGGGAGGCGCGTTTGTGGATTGCGGGTGCCGCGCCGAATGCTGTTGCTTCATCAAAAACTCAAATTCCTTTCGCTGATAGGGTGTCAGAACGTCCCTTATTTGCTGGCGGGTGTCACGCCAGACCAATTGAAACTGCGGCGCAACGAGCTTCCACAGGTCATGGGTATTTTGCTGCGATTGCGCGATGATTTTTCGGATCTGCTCCCTTTGTTGGGGGGTTAAATCCAATTTGTCATTTAACAGCTGCACGAAATTTGTCTTCAAGATTCTCCGGGCGGACCTCCGGCGGCATGTTTTCATAGGGAGTTGGCGCGGGGGGGCCGGCCGGGACGGCTGGTGAAAAGAGAACAAAGGACGGGGCGGGTGCTCCACGTGGCTCACCAGAAGTCCGCCGGTGATGACGCCCGCGCCGAAAATCACGATGGTCGCGAGGATGACCTTCCAGTAATTCACTGGGCCTGGTCGCCCTGGTCAACGGAAGCCAGGAGCGTGGTTTCAAGATTTTGGGAAAGGTCATCCCCGGAGTTGCTCCCCGGATTGAAAAATGCCCACGCGCCGCACAAAACTGCGATGACGACACAACTTGCCGCCGCCTGCCATAATCCACGCACCCACAATGCCACGTTATCGGTCGGAGTCATCCCCGGAATCAGGGCGATAATACGCTTTTCAAAGGCATAAGGCACGCGGTCATCCGGCGCATTGGCGCGCGCGGCTGCAATCAATTTCTGCTGAAGTTCAGTGACGTTCATAATATTTTAGACGTCTTTTCCGAGCGCATGGTTACAATCACAAATACTGGTCTTTTGCCATCTTTGAAAAGATTTTTCGCATTTCGCCGCGCGCCCGAAACGCCCGGACTTTGACCAGCGGCACGGACCATCCGGTCATTTCGGCGATTTCCTTGACGGAACGGTCTTCAATTTCCAGAAGGTAATGACCATTCGCGCCTGGGGCGAGAGCTTCTCCAACACGCGTTCGATGAGCAATTTGGCCGCGTCCGCGTGGTCACTGGCCGATTCCGGCGCGGTGACAAATTTTTGCAGCCAGTCACTTTCCGATTCGCTGAAATCGGAAAAGGACGATTCGCGGTTGCGCTGGTGGCCGCGAAGAAAATCGTAACAGGTGCGGACGGTCATGCGCATGAGCCAGTGCTCGAATGGGGCCTCGCCGCGGAAGCTTTTTAATTTCTCAAATGCTTTGAGCCAGACTTCCTGGGCGATGTCCTCCACCTCGCTTTCGCGGCGGGCATAACGGCGGGCCGTGGCAAAAACACGCGGGGAATATTTTTGGATGAGCGGCTCGAAACTCGCCGCGTCGCCCTGCAACACGGCCGCGATCAATTCCGCTTCGCTTCGTTCCATGCGAAAAAAATTATGAAGGATTAACGAGCGAAGGATGAAGCGGAAACGTCTGCACCGCCCATATTTTTCCTTCCCAGGCTCGTCGCCACCGTACGTCAAGGACACGGACGAAATCCCCGTCTTTAATTGACGACGGGCAAACCGTTGGTGTCGCGCGGCAGCGGCGGAGGCAATTTCAATGTGGACTTCCGGGCGCGGCGCCGGATCAGCGTCATGGCGTCGCCTCCCTGAACGGCCCGGCTGAAAATTTTTCAACTGCGCGATTTGTTGCGCGGAAAGGGGCGGCTGCATTTGGGAAAGCGCCCTGGCAAAAATAACGCTGAGGTCCGCTTCGGCCGCGGCCGATTGCGCGGCATATTGACGCGACAAGATTTTCATCAAATTTTCCGCCGGCGATTTCGTTGAGCATGGCCACGCGCGACGCGCGAAGCTTTTCCTCTAGGGGCCGGATTTGGTCCGCGCTCGGGGGCTAAAATCTGCAGCACGGACTGGCGCTGGTCTCGGTCAGCACCCTTCCAACATTGGGAAAAAGCGCTCGCCCGTGCCGTTTGCGGCGTTTTGTTGGGCCGACGCAACCGTTGCCAGGCCGACGACCGTGATTAAAAGCAAAATACATTGCATCTGTTTCATAGGCTCTGTCCTCTTTAGACGGAAAAACGTCGCCTGAGTTACGCTCTGGGGCTTTGGCCCGAGAAGCGCGGTTTCGAGCGCTTTTGAGAACTGCACGACCGTCTCGGTTATTTTTTGGGGCTGCCGGGCCATGGAATCGAGCATTTTCTCAAACGTGTCGGGGCGCCGGCGCATCATTTCAATGGCGGAAAGCATGAGGGCGACATTGTTATTGATGTCGTGGCGCAGGTCGGCCAGGTTGCGCTTGAGCTCGGCGACCTGTTCGGCGCTTAATGTGACGGGTTCGGATGGTAAAGACATTGTTGCAATTTCACGGCAATCTCCAATGAAATCAAGCCTGTAAATAGGGAGGGATCAGAAGGGCAAAATAAAAAAGCCGGAGAAAATTTCTCCGGCTTTTTATTGAAAGACTGGCGGCAACCTACTCTCGCGGAAGCTATACAACCACTACCATTGGCCATGCAGTGTTTGACGGCCGTGTTCGGAATGGGAACGGGTCGGACCACTGCTGTATTGCCACCAAATTTTGTGCACGGTTATCACGGTTTCGCGCACATCAGTTGCCGTGCAATTGTAAAGATCGTATCCGAAGCGGTTCGGCGATTCTCTGAAAACTACACATAGGGGAGGAAAGCAAACGCAAGGCTCACAATTCGCGAGTTGAAATTGCATTTCCTTAAAGGAAAAAGCAATCAAGCCGCACGACCGATTAGTATTAGTCAGCTGAATGCCTCGCGGCACTTACATTCTCTAGCCTATCAAACGGGTGGTCTGCCCGTGGTCTTTAGGGACTTGCGCTCCGGGAAACATTATCTTGGGATGAGCTTGGCACTTAGATGCTTTCAGCGCTTATCTCTTCCGCACATGGCTACGCAGCGATGCCCCTGACGGAACAACTGCCACACCAGAAGTGCGTCTAACCCGGTCCTCTCGTACTAAGGTTTGAACCCCTCAAGTTTCCTGCGCCCACAGTGGATAAGGACCGAACTGTCTCACGACGTTCTGAACCCAGCTCGCGTACCGCTTTAACCGGCGAACAGCCGGACCCTTGGGACCTTCTCCAGCCCCAGGATGCGATGAGCCGACATCGAGGTGCCAAACCGGATCGTCGATATGAACTCTTGGATCCGATCAGCCTGTTATCCCTAGCGTACCTTTTGTCCGATGAGCGACGGCAATTCCACATTAAACCGTCGGATCATTTGGGCCTGCTTTCGCATCTGCTCGACTTGTAGGTCTTACAGTCAACCTGGTTTATAGCCATACCCTCAACGCATGGTTGCCAACCATGCTGAACCAAGCTTAGCGCTCCTCCGTTACTCTTTGGGAGGAAACCGCCCCAGTCAAACTGACCCGCACGCACTGTCCCCCGCCTGGCTTAACAGGAATCGGGGTTAGAATCCTAATTCATCAAAGAGTGGTGTTTCACATTGCGACTCCACGAGAACCGAATCCCCGCTTCAAAGTCTCCCACCTACGCTAAGCATCATGAACCAGAACACAATACGAGCTTACAGTAAAGGTGCATAGGGTCTTTCCGTCCTACTGCGGGCAGGCGGCATCTTCACCGCCGTTACAGTTTCGCCGAGATCCTCTCCGAGACAGTCGTTCAGTCGTTACAAGATTCGTGCAGGTCGGAACTTACCCGACAAGGAATTTCGCTACCTTAGGACCGTTATAGTTACGGCCGACATTCACGGGGACTTAAAGACCGAGCTTCGCCTTGCGGCTAACAAAATCTCTTAATCTTTCCGCATTGGTCACTTGTCACTCCCTATACGTCGTCTTAACGACTTAGCAGAGAGCTGTGTTTTTGTTAAACAGTCGCTAAACGCAATTTACTGTGGCTCACCGAAGTGAGCACCTCTTTTCCCGAAGTTACGAGGCTAATGTGCCGAGTTCCTTAGAGAGGTTTCTCTCGCGCGCCTGAGTGCGCTTACACTCACCCACCTGTGTCGGTTTACGGTACGGGCCGAACAGAGAATACAACTGCAAACTTTTCTAGGCACAGAAACCCACCAATACGCTTCGGCCGAAGCCTAAGCTCAGCATTCGATTGCCTAGTCGATGTCTTTCCATGCGTCATTCGCAGCCTTAATCCCTGTCGGGCGCAGGAATATTTAACCTGCTGTGCATCGATTACGCCTTACGGCCTCATCTTAGCTCCCGGCTAACCCTGGGAGGACGAACCTGGCCCAGGAAACCTTGGGTTTACGGCGAGCAGGATTCTAACCTGCTTTATCGCTACTCGTGTCTGCATTCTCACTAATCAGCGCTCCAGCGTCCGTTTCCGTTCGCCTTCGCTGCACTGATTACGCTCTCCTACCACTCGAAAAGTCCGAGAATCCTCTCGAATCCATAGCTTCGGTATGTGATTTAATCGCCAATCATTTTCGGCGCGACCTCGCTCGATGAGTCAGCTATTACGCACTGTTTAAATGATGGCTGCCTCTAAGCCAACATCCTCACTGTCTAAGCAAAGTCACATCCTTTCCACTTAATCACATTTAGGCACCTTAGCTGATGGTCTGGGCTGTTGCCCTCTCGGCTACGAAGCTTATCCCTCGCAGCCTGATTCCTATGATACTGAGACCGACGGAATTCGGAGTTTAATTGGTTTTGGCAGCCTGGTGGGGCCCCTAAGCCATTCAGTGCTCTACCTCCGCTGGGTACTTCCATAAGACTCGCCCTCAAGCGATTTCGGAGAGAACCAGCTATCACGGGGTTTGATTAGTCTTTCGCTCCTACTCTCAAGTCATCTCAGGATTTTTCAACATCCACGAGTTCGGTCCTTCATTTGCTGTTACCGCAAACTTCAACCTGCTCAAGAGTAGATCACCTCCGCTTCGGGTCTATTACCAGCGACTAGTCGCGCTGTTCGCACTCGGTTTCCCTTCGCCTCCATCTCAAAGAGATTTAGGCTGGCCACTGATAATAACTCGCAGACTCATTATGCAAAAGGCAAGCTGTCACCGCTTGCGCGGCTCCAACACATTGTAGGCTTATGGTTTCAGGTTCTATTTCACTCCGCTAACAGCGGTTCTTTTCGCCTTTCCCTCGCGGTACTAGTTCACTATCGGTTGCCAAGGAGTATTTAGTCTTATCCGGTGGTCCGGACGGATTCACACAGAGTTTCACGTGCACCGTGTTACTTGGGATACCTCTAGACGACTTTGAGTTTTCGCTTACCCGGCTGTCACGGTCTATGGCTCAACTTTCCAGAAGATTCTGCTAACTCTCGGTCTATCACATCAAGGTCCCGCAACCCCGGGAAGACAAGTCCTCCCGGTTTAGACTGTTCCGCTTTCGCTCGCCACTACTGACGGAATCATTTCGTTTTCTTTTCCTGGGGTTACTGAGATGTTTCACTTCACCCCGTTTCGCTTCGTTGGACTATGAATTCATCCAATGATAACCAGTTATAAAGCTGGCTGGGTTGTCCCATTCGGAAATCCACGGATTAACGCCTGCTTGCGGCTCCCCGTGGCTTATCGCAACTTACTACGTCCTTCATCGCCTCTTGGCACCAAGGCATTCACCATAAGCCCTTAGTAGCTTGATCACAAAATATACCATCTTACGATGGTCACTCAGCGAATTGTATTTTTTGCCCTACTTATGTTTTACCTATGTGTAGTTGTCAAAGAACGCGCCGAACCGCGTCGCCAGAGCTTGCAGCTCCGGCAATTTGCTTCGGTAAATCGTTTCAAACAAGTGGTAGGCGTGACTGGATTCGAACCAGTGACCCTGCGCTTATCAAGCGCATGCTCTAACCAACTGAGCTACACGCCTGCCCGGCGTCAAAGCCGAGTTGGTGGAGCTGAGGAGATTCGAACTCCTGACCTACAGCTTGCAAAGCTACCGCTCTACCAACTGAGCTACAGCCCCACGCGAATAAATTCATTCTCGGCGCTGGTCAGCGTTCGATCTCTTTCACTTGTTTGTTCAAAGAGCATTGCTCCTTGAAAATTGAATTGTGCGATTAGCTTGAGCCAAATCCGAACAGTCTGAAATTTGCTTGAACTTCGTCCGACCTCGGAAGTCCGATTGTTACCTCGGACCCGTGGTTTCTCCTTAGAAAGGAGGTGATCCAGCCGCAGGTTCCCCTACGGCTACCTTGTTACGACTTCATCCCAATCACCAGTCATACCTTCGGCACCTTTTAAGGGGCGACTTCGGGTGCAACCGGCTTTCATGATGTGACGGGCGGTGTGTACAAGGCCTGGGAACGTATTCACGGCGCCGTAGCTGATGCGCCATTACTAGCGATTCCAGCTTCATGTCGTCGAGTTGCAGACGACAATCTGAACTGGGCCCGGTTTTGGGGGATTTGCTCCAGCTTACGCTCTTGCTTCCCTTTGTACCGGGCATTGTAGTACGTGTGCAGCCCTGGCCGTAAGGGCCATACTGACTTGACGTCATCCCCACCTTCCTCCTCGTTGAAGCGAGGCAGTCTGTCCAGAGTGCTCCCATTTAAGGGGTGGCAACAGGACACAGGGGTTGCGCTCGTTGCGGGACTTAACCCAACATCTCACGACACGAGCTGACGACAGCCATGCAGCACCTGTGCAAGCTATCCTTGCGGATTCGTCACCCTTTCAGGCTTCTACTACTTGCATGTCAAGGCCAGGTAAGGTTCTTCGCGTTGCATCGAATTAAGCCACATACTCCACCGCTTGTGCAGGCCCCCGTCAATTTCTTTGAGTTTTAACCTTGCGGCCGTACTTCCCAGGCGGCGCATTTAACGCGTTAACTTCGCCACGAGCGGGGTCGATTCCGCTCACAGCAAACGCGCACCGTTTAGGGCCAGGACTACCGGGGTATCTAATCCCGTTTGCTCCCCTGGCTTTCGTGCCTCAGCGTCAGGAAATGTCCAGAGACTCGCCTTCGCCACTGGTGTTCCACTTGATATCTACGCATTTCACTGCTACACCAAGTATTCCAGTCTCCCCTCCATTCCTCTAGCCGGATAGTATCCAATGCAGTTTCCGCAGTTAAGCTGCGGAGATTTCACATCAGACTTACCCAACCGCCTACGCACCCTTTACGCCCAGTGAATCCGAACAACGCTTGGGACCTCTGTATTACCGCGGCTGCTGGCACAGAGTTAGCCGTCCCTTCCTCTTCCGTTACAATCAATACTTCACGTGTTAGGTGAATCAATTTGTTCACAAATGACAGGGGTTTACGGGCCGAAGCCATTCATCCCCCACGCGGCGTCGCTCCTTCAGGCTTTCGCCCATTGAGAAAAATTCTCGACTGCTGCCACCCGTAGGTGTCTGGACCGTGTCTCAGTTCCAGTGTGGCTGGTCGTCCTCTCAGACCAGCTACCCGTCTTAGCCTTGGTGAGCCGTTACCTCACCAACTAGCTGATAGGCCGCGGGCTCATCGTAAAGCGTCAGGCCTTGCGGTCCCCAACTTTGAATCTTCACATTCACATCCGGTATTAGCTCGCCTTTCAGCGAGTTATCCCAGACTTCACGGCAGATTACCCACGTGTTACGCACCCTTGCGCCACTCCGACTTCCAAATATTGCTACCTGAATATCAGCGTTCGACTTGCATGTCTTATCCACGCCGCCAGCGTTCGTTCTGAGCCAGAATCAAACTCTCCGTATAAAAACGTTAGTTGATTCCTGCCTGATCGTAAAATCAGGCAGCTTTACTTACTTATTTTGGTTAAAACCTTCGTAATCAGCCAACTAACTCGGCCAATCTTGAAGGGGCTCTTACTAATCGCACAATTCAATTTTCAAAGAACAACAGGTGTCTAAACACCAAAAATCTCATTCAAAACCCGACCCGTTTTATTTCCCATTTAGGGGATAAAAAAACCCGACTGCCGAATCATCGCTTTCTACTCGGCATTCAGATTCGAGTTTGAGGACGCGTATCTTCTGAAACTCGTCAACCGATTGTCAAACCGGCTTTCGCCAGCCCATTCGCACTCATCGCGAAGGGACGATAAATCTATCAGACAACGAAACTCTTGCAAGAGTTTTTTTAATTATTTTTGAAGACTTCAAAAATTCAAAAAGCCCCTTTGATTTACATGCCTATTCCAATCCCCGCTCCGTCAAATCATCCTCATCCAAACCCAAATAATGTCCCAGCTCGTGCAAAAAAGTCGTCCGCACTTCGTCGCGAAAAACGTTTCTCATCCGTTTCCGCAATGTCCCAAATGTTTTCCAGAAACAAAATTATCTGCGGCGGCATCGGAACATTTTCCTCGTCCGCAAACTCCGGCCCGGTGAACAAACCCAGCGTGTCCGCCTCAATTCCATCCGCCTGCAAATCCGCATTCGGCTGCCGTTCAAATGTCACCGGCAATTTTTCCGCCCGCTCGCGCAACGGCTTGGGCAACGCCGTCAAAGTTGTTTCAATTTCTGACAAGGCCAGCGCACACAATTTTTCCCAATTCAAATTCACGCCGCGATTTTGGAGCAAATTTTCCCTCATCACAATTTTTCTCGCACTTGAACGGTTCATGTTTATCGTGTATCAAGAAAATCAAACTATGAGCGCCAAAAATTCACGATTCATTTTTTCTGTTTTAATTTTTTCTTTTATCGCGGCTTTGCCATTCGCCGGACGCGCCGATGACGTTTTGCGCGACACGTTGACCAACGGCTTGCAAGTCATCATCGTCCGCAACACGCTCGCGCCCGTCGTCACGACAATGGTCAACTATCGCGTCGGCTCGGATGAAGCGCCCGCCGGATTTCCCGGCACCGCGCACGCGACCGAGCACATGATGTTTCGCGGTAGCCCCGGCCTGAGCGCCGATCAACTCGCCGCGATTTCCGCCGCGTTCGGCGGAGACGACAACGCCGACACGCAGCAGGCTGTCACGCAATATTTCTTCACCACGCCCGCAGAAAATCTGGAAACCGCCTTGCACGTCGAAGCAACACGAATGCAAGATTTGCTGCCCGACGAATCGCTTTGGACAAAGGAACGCGGCGCGATTGAACAGGAAGTCGCGCAGGATTTGTCAAACCCCGAATACGTTTTTTACGAACAACTTCTGGCCGCAATGTTCAAAGGCTCGCCCTACGAACACGACGCGCTTGGCACGCGTCCGTCATTCGATAAAACCACCGACGCTGATTTGCGGAAATTTCATAATACCTGGTATGCGCCGAATAATGCTGTTCTCGTTGTCGTGGGCAACATTGAGCCAAAAAAAGTTTTGGAGCAGGTGAAAAAAGTTTTCGGCGAAATTCCGTCAAAGCAATTGCCGGCGCGCCCGGAATTTAATTTTTCACCCGTCAAACCGGACACGATGAAACTCGACACGGATTTGCCTTATGGCATGACCGCCATCACGTTCCGCTTTCCCGGCGTGGAAAATCCAGACTTCGCCGCCGCGCAGATTTTATCCGACGTGTTAAGCAGTGAGCGCGGAAAACTTTACGGCCTCGTTCCGCAAGGCAAGGCGCTTTTCGCCTCGTTTGAATACGACACGCTTCAAAAATCAGGCTTGGGTTACGCCATCGCCGGATTTCCGGCAGGCGCAGATTCGACAAATCTTTTGGGCGATGTGAAAGAAATTTTACTCGCCGAAATTGCCAACGGCGTTAGCGCTGATCTCGTTGAAGCCGCCAAACGCCGCGAAATCATCAGCGCAGAATTGCAAAAAAATTCCATTGACGGCCTTGCGAACGCATGGTCAACCGCCGTCGCCATTGAAGGCCGCAATTCGCCGGATGATGACATCAATTTGTTTCGCGCCGTCACCGTGGACGACGTGAATCGCGTCGCCAAAAAATATTTAGATTTCGACCACGCTATCAGTGCGATTTTGACGCCGACGCCGTCGGACAAACCGATTTCTGGAAAAAGTTTTGGCGGCGGCGAATCGCTCATTTCCACAAAAAATGCGAATGTCACATTGCCGTCGTGGGCGGAAAAAATCACCGAAGGACTTCCCATTCCCGCCACGACGCTGAATCCGTTCGTCACGAATCTGCCCAATGGAATCAAGCTGATCGTGCAGCCGGAAACTGTGAGCGACACCGTGAGCATTTATGGTCGCATAAAAAATAATGCGAAGGTTCAAATGCCAGATGGCAAGGACGGCGCGGACGAAACGCTCGACAAATTATTTTCCTACGGCACAAAATCGCTCGACCGGCTCGCGTTTCAAAAGGCGCTCGACGACATCGGCGCGAACGAATCGGCGGGCGCGGATTTTTCGCTGCAAGTTTTGCCGGAGAATTTTGAGCGCGGCGCGCAATTGCTCGCGGACAACGAACTTTCTCCCGCGCTGCCGGAAGCCGATTTCAAAATCATCCAGACGCAACTCGCCGCGAGCGTCGCGGGTGAATTGAAAAGTCCAAATCACATCGCCGAACACGCGCTGACGACGGCATTATTTCCGCACGGCGATCCGGCGCGCCGCCAGACGACGCCCGGCAGCGTCAGCGCGCTCACGATTGACGACGTAAAAAATTATTACGCGGGCGCGTTTCGTCCCGATTTGACGACGATTGTGGTCATCGGAAAAATTTCGCCGGAAAACGCCGTGGCCGTCATCGGAAAATATTTTGGCGATTGGAAAGCCGAAGGCGAAAAACCGAACACGCTGTTTCCGCCCGCGCCGGATAATTCCACTTTCGTCACGCACGTTCCCGACGCGAGCCGCGTTCAAGACAAAGTCACTTTGGCCGAAACGCTCGCGCTCACACGCACGAATTCAGATTATTATGCGTTGCAACTCGGCAATCACGTTCTCGGCGGCGGATTTTACGCGACGCGGTTGTATCGCGATTTGCGCGAAAAAGGCGGCCTTGTTTATTTTGTGGATTCCTCGTTCGCCGTCGGGCTGACGCGCGGCGTTTATCAGGTGGAATACGCCTGCGATCCGCCGAATGTTTCCAAAGCGCGCGCGGTGATTTTGCGCGACCTGAAGGATATGCAGACGAAAAAAGTTTCGGCGCAGGAATTGCATCAGGCCAAGCTGATGCTGTTGCGCGACATTCCGCTGGGCGAATCGAGCGTGGATTATATCGCCAACGGCTGGCTCACTTATTCCGGGCTGGGTTTGCCGCTCGACGAACGCGTGCGCGCCGGAAAAATTTATACAAAACTCGACGCGGGCGATGTCAAAAAAGCTTTCGCAAGATGGCTTCGTGCTGACAATTTGGTGCAGGTGACGCAAGGACCGGAACCGAAATAAGACGACCTGGAATTTCAGCCGTCGTTTTTCCACGTCGAAAAATTTATTCGGTTCACATGAAATTATTTCGAGCGCATTTCTGTAGTTGCGTGTCGAACCCCAATGGCGGAGACTAAAAATTATGGACACAAATATGAATTCAAACAGCGCAGGCAAGAACGTCCTGAACTCGGACGTTGAAATCAAGGGCAACATCAAATTCGCCGGCGAACTGGCCTTCGAGGGCAAGTTGGACGGTGAAATCAACACGGACGGCATACTGACTCTCGGCGACGGCGCCGTCGTCAACGGCAACATCACCGCGCAGTCCGTCGTAGTGCGCGGCAAGGTCAATGGCAACATCAACGCCAAGGAAAAGATTGAGATCAAGGCCAAGGCCGAGGTGTTCGGCGACATTCGCGCGACGAAACTCGCCATCGAGGAAGGCGTGACCTTCGTCGGCAAAACGGAAGTCAACCCGAACAAGGTTGCGCCCACGGCGTCACCGGCTCGTCCCGTTGAACCGCCGAAATTTTCCGAACCAATCAAGCGTTGAACCGCCGGGCGAGGAATCCACTTTGAATGCCGGCAACGAAACAGGACAAAGTCCTGGTGGCCTGCCCTCATTGCGGCCACCAGCAGCCTGAACCGCGCGCCGCGTTTTCCACCAATTGCAGGAAGTGCGGGCAGCATTTCCACGTTCAGGAAGCTCTCAATCCCGCGCGGAAAAAAATCGCGCGCGCGCTGGACCTGCGGCGGATCATTTGCTTCGAGTGCGGCGCGGAACTGGACATTCCCGCCAGCGCCGAGTCCACCATGTGCAAGAAGTGCAGCCGTTATCTGGATTTGCACGATTACCATATCAACAATGCCGTCGCCAAAAATTTCAAGACCAAGGGCCGGTTTGTGGTCGAACCAAAAGGTTATGTTTTCAATACCGAAACCATCGGCGGCGAAGTTATCATCAAAGGAAAATTTCACGGCAAACTCGCGGCGGAACAATCACTGACAATTTATTCCACCGCTGAAATCAAAGGTAGCCTGACCGCCGCGCACCTGATCATCCCTGCGGAAAATCATTTCCGATGGCTGGACATCATCAAGATCGGCTCGGCGGAAATTGCCGGCGAACTGGCGACCAATTTGCACGCGACCGGAACCGTCATCTTGAAATCTACCGCGCGATTCTTTGGCAATCTGGACGCCGCGAATGCGATTGTTGAAGCTGGCGCGGTGGTCGTCGGAAAAATGAACATCGGTTCGCAAGCCCGCAATGAACAGAATCGGCTTCTTTGACTCTGCGCTTGCAAATTGGGCGTAATCGGTTTCGATTAACCCTGACAATCGTATGAGCGCATTCCCCGTCAGCATTGAAAAAGAAAATCAACTCGCCGCCCGGATGGCCGCACTGGACGTGCGCGAGGCGGACATCGAAGAATCTTTTGTGCGTTCCGGCGGCCACGGCGGACAGAATGTGAACAAAGTTTCCACCTGCGTAATGTTGCTCCATCGTCCGACCGGCGTGCAGGTCAAATGTCAGGAAACACGCCAGCAGGGAATGAACCGCTTCATCGCGCGGCGATTGCTGCTCGACAAAATCGAAGAACGGAAAAATGGCTTCATCGCCGCGCGACGCGCCGAGATCGAAAAAATCCGCCGGCAGAAAAGAAAACGTTCGCGCCGCGCGAAAAATAAAATGCTCGCCGATAAATCCCGTCACTCGGCCAAAAAAGATCGCGTCGCTTACCGGCGGAGTAGCGAACTATTTGCAGCGAACCAAATGCGGACGTAAGCTGGACGGCAAATGGACAGCATTGTTGAAATTTTTGTGGGACTGCTGCTCGCCGTGGCCGTGCTGGCGCTGCTCGCGCGCAAACTGCATATTCCTTATCCGATTTTATTTGTGATCGGCGGATTGTTGCTCGGCTCGATTCACGGACTGCCGCCAGTCCGACTCAATCCCGAACTGGTTTTCCTTTTTTTCCTGCCGCCGCTTTTGTTTCCGGCGGCGCTGTTCACCTCGTGGCGCGATTTTCGTGTGAATCTCCGTCCCATTTCGTTGCTCGCCATCGGATTGGTTTTGTTCACCACAGTCATCGTCGCCTATCTCGCACATTATTTCCTGCACCTGCCGCTCGCCGCCGGATTTGTTTTGGGCGCAATTATTTCACCGCCCGATGCCATCGCCGCCACGGCGATTGCCGAACGGCTGAAAGTCCCGCGCCGCATCGTCACAATTTTGGAAGGCGAAAGCCTGGTCAACGACGCGACCGCACTCGTGGCGTATCGTTTTGCAATCGCCGCCGTATTGAGCGGTTCGTTTTCGCTGGCGCACGCGACCGGACAATTTTTCATCGTCGGCATTGGCGGAATTCTCATCGGACTGGCGGTCGGCTGGCTGGCGCAACAATTTCATAAACGCGTGGATGATGCACCGATTGAGATCACTGTTTCACTGCTGACACCGTTCGTCGCTTATTTATTGGCTGAACGACTGGGCGTTTCCGGCGTGCTCGCGGTCGTGACCGCCGGCTTGTATTTGGGCCGGCGGATGCCGGAACTGCTCACGTTCAAGACGCGGCTGCAGGGCGGGCCGGTCTGGGAAATGGTGGAATTTCTGCTGAACGGTTTTGTCTTCATCCTCATCGGCCTGCAACTGCCCGAAGTGCTGCACGCGTTGGCGGGCCATGACATTCCCATTCACCGGCTCGTCTGGTTTGCGCTGGTCATCAGCGTAGCGGTGATTGTCATCCGCATTCTCTGGGTTTTTCCGGCGGCGTATCTGCCGCGCCTGTTGTTCAAGAATATTCGCGACCGCGATCCTTATCCGTCGTGGCGGCACGTCACGCATCATCGGCTGGACGGGCATGCGCGGAGTGGTTTCCCTCGCGGCGGCTTTGGCGATACCACTTACAATGGACGGGACGCCCGAGGGACCGCCATTTCCTGGCCGAGATTTGATTTTGTTCCTCACCTTCATCGTGATTCTGGCCACGCTCGTCGTGCAAGGCTTGAGTCTGCCGCTGGTCATCCGCTGGCTCGGTATCAAGGACGACGGCTCGATGGAAATTGAAGAACGCGAAGCCCGGCTCAAAGCCAATCAAGCTGCGCTCGCCCGGCTCAACGAAATCGGCGAACGCGAACCCGCGAAGGCCGACGCGCTGCAACGGTTGCGCACCGAATACGAAGACCATATCCGCCAAGTGGAAGGCGCTGAATTTAAAAACGCCGGCTACGCCGCTCCGACTTTTTTCCTCCGAATTTGAACGCCTCTCGCACGAAGCGCTGCAGGTGGAACGCCGGACGATTTTGCAACTCCGCAACGAAGACGCCATCGCCGATGAAGTGCTGCGCCGCATCCAGCGGGACATTGATCTGGCCGAGGCGCGGTTGCAGCATCATCAATGACAACATCCGCCAATGGTTATTGCTGAAACCGGCGCGGTAAAAATTTAGCGCGGCTGCGGCTTTTGCGGCGGCAAGGTCACTCTTGCGTTCGCGCAGGCTGCGGAAAAATTCGTAACCTTCGCGGCAGCGGCGGACCAAAATGTCCTTGTCCTCCAGCATCGTCTTGATGATGCGCATGATCGGTTTCGGACGCAGATAATAAGTGCGATAGAAACGATCCACTTCCTCGAAAATTTTGTCTTTGTCGAGGCCGGGATATTCGAGCGTGCTTTGCTGCAAGCCGTCGCCTTCCACGAGGTCGGTCTTGTCCTTTTTCACGAACCAGCCGTTCTGCTTGGCCATTTCGTAAAGTTCCGTGCCGGGATACGGCGCGGCGAGCGAAACCTGGAGGCTGAACACGTCGAGTTCCTTCGCAAAATTAATGGTGTTCTCGATGGTCTGCTGCGTTTCCACCGGCAAGCCCAGAATGAACGTGCCGTGAATGACCACGTCCGCGCTTGATGGCAATCCTTCGTGAAGCGGCGCATTTCGTCCATCGTCACGCCTTTTTTGATGCGCGTGAGAATGTCGTCGTTGCCGCTTTCGTAACCGACCAGGAACAGGCGCAGGCCGTTGTCCTTGAAAGATTTTATCGTGTCGTAATCCAGATTCGCGCGGCTGTTGCAACTCCAGTGCACGCCGAGCGGCGCGAGTTTTTTGGCGATTTCGCGCGCGCGCGGCAGATTCGCGGTGAACGTGTCGTCATCAAAGAAAAATTCGCGCACCTGCGGGAAAATTTTCTTCATGTAGGCCATTTCGTCCGCGACATTTTGCGGCGAACGGACGCGGTATTTGTGTCCGCCGATGGTCTGCGGCCAGAGGCAGAACGTGCATTGCGCCGGGCAGCCGCGGCCCGTGTACATCGAAATGTAAGGATGCAGCAGATAGCCGATGAAATATTTTTCGATCTGCAGATCGCGCTTGTAAACGTCCGCCACCCACGGCAGCGTGTCCATGTCCTGAATCATTTCGCGCTCGGGATTGTGTTTGATTTTGCCGTCCTTGTCCTTGTAAGACAAACCGGCGATGGTCGCGAGGTCGCGGTCTTCGGCGACTTCCTTGCAGGTGAAATCAAATTCCTTGCGGCCGACCCAATCAATCGCGGGCGACGCCTTCAACGTTTCCGTCGGCAAAACCATCGTGTGCGCGCCGACGAAACCGATTTTTGTGTCCGGCTTTTGCGCCTTGATGGCTTCGGCGACCTTGCAATCGTTTTTCAGCGACGGCGTGGAGGTGTTGATGATGACGTGATTGTAATCCTTCGCGATGGCCAGGCATTTGTCCATGTCAACGTCGTGCGGCGGGCAGTCCAGCAGTTTGCGAATTCGGCGTGAGCGCGGCGGGTTGCGCGAGCCAGGTCGGATACCAATAGCTGGTGACTTCGCGCCGCGCCTGATAACGCGCGCCCGCGCCGCCGTCAAAACCGTCGAAACTCGGTGGTGAAAGATAAAGTGTTTTGCTCATATGAAAATTAAGAATCTGATAGAACTTTTAATTTAATTTTTTCGTTGTCGGCCTCAATCACTTGCATTTGCAATTTACGGAATTGAATCACTTTTCCTTCCGTCAAATTGTAAGTCAAATTTTGATAAAATGCTGGCTTTGCAAAATCTTCGGGCGTGTATTCGCGATAAACGAAGGTTACATTATCTCCTGACTTGCCTGTATAAACGATTTCATAGTTTTCGTATTGTTGAGATTTATCAATTTCAATGCTTTTTACAGAATCGAATCGAGTATCTAGGTTATCAATCTTAAAATCCATTGTGGCAGTTCCCCAGTTACCAAAACCATTTCGCCAAACACCCTGACCGGTTACTTGTCCTGTGTTTATATCGGCAAGCATTCCAACTGGTAGATTATTACCAGTGCGACCAATGGAAATAATTCGGTAGGTAACGCCTTTAATCGTGGTTGTCCCCAAAACCAACAACTCTTCACCTTTTCTTCCATCATAAGTTAATGGTGCATTAAACGGAATTTTTGCAGTTGCTTGGAAATCATTCGAAGCTTTAGCTCTGTCAGAAATTTCAGCCTCTTTGTATAAATAACTTTTTCGGATAATAATTGATTCACCAACATTGACAGAGTATTCCTGTCCCAAGGTGTAATTTTTTACTTCTTCAGTCTTAAGTCCGCTCAAATTTCTTGTCGGCGGTGTAATCGAAACACAACCAGTAAGTAAGGTCATGCTCAAACAGAAAAAAACCAGCCAATTATATCGTATCGAAGTCATTGCTGATCTTCCGGCATTTTGTGAATCATCTGTAATTCCCAATCAGGATTCGGCAATTCTGCCTTCACATTGCCTATCTCAATCTTGCCTTTAAGAGGATGTTTCCGAGGAACACCGAGTTTTTTTATGAGTTCCAATTTTTGGGAAAGGGATAATTTCTCGTCAAATCCAGAGAATACATATCTAATATAATTTTCAGCGTCTTCATATTCATTGCGCGATGACGAGTCAAATTCAGAGACAGACATATTTATATTGGATGGGGTTTATTCTGTCTTCTTCACGTCTTTGATTTTCGCCAGCAACTCATCGCGTTCAGTCGTGTCGCTCGTGCCGCAATGAACTGCCGACGTGCGTCTGGTGATCGTGATGCACTTCGTTCGCGAACGCGCCGCGCGCACCGGCGGCGGGAGAATTGATCGCCGCTTTCGCCTCGGCCAAATGGCCTTTGCCGATCGTGACGCCGTTGAACGCGCGCTTCGCCAGTTCCGGCGATGACGGATACGGTTTCGGCTTCGCGCCGAAATTGTATTTGATATTTTTCCAGTTGTCGCCGGATTGATAATTCGTGCCGAGCGCGCCGCTGGGATCGTAGCCGCAATGCACCATGCAATGTTCGCAGCGCGGATCGCGCGCGACGCCGTTGACGACGCCGTATTTTTCCCATTGCACCTTCGCGAGCATTTCCTGATAGCCGCCGTAATGGCCGTCGGTCATCAGATAGCACGGCGCTTTCCAACCCTTGACGTTGAACGTCGGAATCGCCCACGCGGTGCAGGTCAATTCGCGTTTGCCGGCGAGAAATTCCTGATAAACCGGCGTGCCGAAAATCGTGAACGCCTTGCCCCATTCCTGAATCTTGGCGAATTTCTGCCGCGTCATGTCGCGCGTGAGGAAAAATTGTTTCGGATCCTTGCCGAGGCGCTTGACCATGTCTTTTTTCGCGGCGTCGTAATCGTAGCCGGGCGAAATCGTGTGGCCGTCCACTTCGAGCGAGCTCAAATACTTGAACATGTCCTCGATTTCCGCGACGTCGGTTTCGCTTGATAAACCGTCGTGTTCGTCGCGACTTGATAGCCGCAAATCTTCGCCATCTTGATGGCCTCGACGCATTCCTTGAAAACGCCTTCGCGTTCGACAATCAAATCGTGCGTGAATTCCAATCCGTCCACGTGGACGTTCCAATACATCCATTGCGTCGGGCGGATGACGACTTTTTTCTTCGCCGCGTCGTCGGATTTGCGGATGACTTCGGCTTCCTTTTCGGAAATCAATTTTCCATCGAGCAGCTTTTTGAGCTTCGGCTCGATTTCCGGCGAATAAATTGCCGCGAGATAATCGCGCATTTTTTTCCGCATGAACATTCCGTTCGTGCAGATGTAAAGCACACGGCCTTGTTCGAGCAAGCCGGCGATGAGTTCCTCGATCTTCGGATAAATCAGCGGTTCGCCGCCGCAGATGGAAACCATCGGCGCATCGCATTCCATGGCGGCTTCGAGACATTTTTCCAGCGGCACCATGTCCTTGAGCGACGTGGAATATTCGCGGATGCGGCCGCAGCCGGTGCAGGTCAGATTGCAGGTGTGCAGCGGTTCGAGTTGCAGCACCATCGCAAACTTCGGCGTCTTGCGCAGCTTGTGCTTGATGATGTGGCTGGCGATTTTTTTTGTCAGCGCGAATGGGAATCGCATAAATTTATTTTGTCGAAGCGAATTCGTTGGACGTTTCAGGGAATGAAACCGGCGCATTGGTTTGCGGCGCATCGGCTTTCAAAATGTCCCGGCAAAAAAAACGACGCGGGCGAAACGCTGGTGCCAGCATTGATGCCGCCGCAGCCAGCGTCGAACAGCGCAAGCGCCATCAGCATTGCCAACCATAGAAAATTCCAATTTAATCTCACTTGCCCAGTATAAAACAGCCTGACGTGATGGCAACTTTTAATTCCCAATCCGAACGCGCCGCGAAATGGAGATTTGCAGCCGCAATTTTTCTTTTCGTCGCCGGAATTGCTTTTGCCGATGACGCGCAGGATAAAATTTTCGCCGCGCGCGCGGAAGCGGAATTTCATGCGCGCGCAAATCCAATTTGAATCGAATACGAACAATTCCGCCGACTGCGAGACAGTTCGCCCGCGCGTGCTTTGATTTCGCCGACTTCGCCACGAATAAAGCCGAACGCGCCGCCATTGCCAATCAGGGCATCGCCGCGTGCCGCCAGATCATCGCGCGCGATACCAAATTCAGCCGCCGCGCATTATTATCTCGGCATGAATCTCGGCCAGCTTGCGCGCACCGGAATATCTGGGCGCGTTGAAAATCGTCCGGGAAATGGAAAGTGAATTCAAAACGGCGGAGGCGTTGGACCCGCAGTTTGATTACGCCGGGCCGGAACGAAATCTCGGGTTGCTTTACCGCGACGCGCCCGGCTGGCCCGCGAGCATCGGCAGCAAACGCAAGGCAAGCGACTGTCTGAAACGCGCCGTGCAACTCGCGCCGGATTATCCTGAAAATCATTTGAACCTGATCGAATCCTTTTTGCAATGGCAAGAACACGACGACGCGAAAAATGAATTGAAAACGCTCGACGCGCTCTGGCCGATTGCGCAAAAAAAATTCACCGGGGAAAAATGGGAGCAAAGCTGGGACGATTGGTCGGCGCGCCGCGATGCCGCGCGCGAAACTTTGAACGAAGTTTCAGCGGCCGCCAAACCGCCTAAAAATACGCGCTGATTTAATTCTGAAATTTTCAGTGGCGGCAATCGCAGGCGTGATTTAGCTTACCGGCTGAAATCCGAGCGGCGAAAATTTTCAACTTCAATGGCAAAAAAAATCATCGCGGCGTTGACCGATTCGACGTTGTTCCTGCGGAATGGTTCGCCAATCCGCAGCGCACCGGCTCCGTCGCGCCCAGTTCGCCGCAACTCGCAGACGGCGATGGCGCGCTGGCTGCCGTCCGATCCCGAAAGTTTCGTGCTCGAACTCGGCCCCGGCACCGGCGCCGTCACCGAAGCGCTGCTCAAACGCGGCCTGCGCGAAGACCGGCTCGTCGCCATTGAACACAATCCCAAACATGGCGCGGATTGCTGCGCGAAAAATTTCCGCGCGCGCACATCATCACCGGCGACGCCTGGCAACTGGACGATTTGCTGCGCGACCGGCGCGAACCGATTGAAAACGTCGGCGCGGTCATTTCCAGCCTGCCGCTGCTGAATTTTCCGCCGGAAGAAGCCGAAACGCTTGCCGCAAAAAATCCGCGGCGTTCTTGAACCGCAAGGCAACTGGGTTCAATACAGTTATCACATCCACAGATTGCGTCCGCGCGGCGTCATCCAATTTCCGACTGCGCGCCTCCAAAATCGTCTGGTTTAATCTTCCGCCCGCACGCGTCAGTGTTTTTCAGAAATAATCAGGAAGGTCGCCGTGCCGGTGAACCCAAATCAATTTTAATTCAGGGACGGCGGCACGTCGTCCCTCCCGCACTTTAGAATTATTCTAAATCTTGACGGCTTCCGGTTTCGCCTTTAATTTATTCCCGAATGAGTGCGGCCGAGAAAAAATCAAACGAGAATTTCAGCGAACGGCTGAACACGAGCGGCTTTCGTTTCACGCCGCAGCGGCAGCACGTTTATGACGTGGTGCTGCAGAAGCGCGATCATCCGACGGCGGAGGAAGTTTTCATCCGCGCCAAAAAGCACGATGCCGGAAATTTCCCACGCGACGGTTTATAATTGTCTCGACGCGCTCGTGAAATGCGGCCTTGTCCGCCAAGTTCAACTGGAACGCGGCGCGACGCGGTTTTGCCCGAACATGGAGGAGCATTGCCATTATTTATTGCGATTCGTGCGGCGAAGTTTTTGACGTGCGCGTTGCCGACGGATTCGACGGTCATGCCGCGGCCGAAAGGTTTCAAAGTGGATCATTATGACATCGCCGTTCACGGCCTTTGCGCCGATTGCGCGAAGAAAAAAGGAACGATTCACATTTAACAATTCACGATTTTGAATGCCCACCGCCACCGAGACAATCGAAGATCTGGTCAAGACGGAATATAAATACGGCTTCGTCACCGATGTCGAAACCGAATCCACGCCGCCGGGCTTGAGCGAGGACACCATCCGCCTGATTTCGCGCAAGAAAAACGAGCCGGAATGGCTGACCGGACTGGCGGCTCAAAGCGTTTCGCCACTGGCTGACGATGCCGGAACCGACCTGGCAGTTCGTCAAATATCCGAAAATTGATTTTCAGGACATCACTTATTTTTCCGCAGCCCAAGCCAAAGGCGAACGCGCCGAAAAGTCTGGATGAAGTTGATCCGAAACTTTTGGAGACTTACGAGAAGCTCGGCATTCCGTTGCGCGAACATGCGCAAGCTCGCGGGCGTGGCCGTGGACGCGATTTTTGATTCCGTTTCGCGTCGGCACGACGTTCCGCAAACAGCTCGCGGAAAAAGGAGTCATTTTCTGCTCGTTCAGCGAGGCGGTGCATGACCATCCCGAACTCGTCAAAAAATATCTCGGCTCGGTCGTGCCGTACACGGACAATTATTATGCCGCGCTCAATTCCGCCGTTTTCACCGACGGTTCGTTCTGCTACATCCCGAAAGGCGTGCGCTGCCCGATGGAGCTTTCGACCTATTTCCGCATCAACGCCGCGAAGTCCGGCCAGTTCGAGCGCACGCTCATCGTCGCCGACGAAGGCGCGCACGTCAGCTACCTCGAAGGCTGCACCGCGCCGATGCGCGATGAAAACCAATTGCACGCCGCCGTCGTGGAACTCGTCGCGCTCGACAATGCGCGAAATCAAATACACCACCGTGCAAAACTGGTATCCCGGCGACGAAAACGGCAAGGGCGGCATTTACAATTTCGTGACCAAGCGCGGCTTGTGCAAAGGCAAGAATTCGAAAATCTCCTGGACGCAGGTCGAGACCGGCTCGGCGATCACCTGGAAATATCCGAGCTGCATTCTGCTCGGCGACAATTCCATGGGCGAATTTTATTCCGTCGCCGTCGTCGAACAATTATCAGCAGGCCGACACCGGCACGAAGATGATCCACATCGGCAAAAACACGAGCAGCACCATTGTTTCCAAGGGCATTTCCGCCGGACGCGGCCAGAACAGCTATCGCGGCCTCGTGAAAATCCAGAAGAGCGCGGCGAACGCGCGCAATTTTTCGCAATGCGACTCGATGCTCATCGGCGCAAATGCGGCGCGCACACGTTTCCGTATATCGAGGTGAAAAACACGTCGGCGAGCGTCGAGCACGAAGCCTCGACCTCGAAGATCGGCGAGGACCAGATTTTTTATTGCAACGCGCGCGGCCTCGCGACGCAGGACGCGGTGAACATGATCGTGAACGGCTTCTGCAAGGAAGTGTTCAAGGAACTGCCGATGGAATTCGCCGTCGAAGCGCAGAAACTTCTGGGCGTGAGTCTTGAAGGAAGTGTGGGATAATTTTAAGCCGTGGAAACCGTCTATATTGAAACAACGATTCCGAGCCTCTATTTCGACGAGCGGACGGATGCGAAGACCGTTGCCCGCCGCGAATGGACACGCAATTGGTGGGACAATCATCGCCAGGAGTATTTGCTGGTTACCGGCTTGGCAGTGATCGAAGAACTTTCGTGCGGAAATCATCCGCGAAAAAAGGAAAAACTTCAAATGATGGAATCCATTGAAATCTTGCCCGTGACGGAAATATCTATTCGCGCAGTCGAAGTTTATATTGAACGGTATGTGATGCCGCGCGATTCTTCAGGCGATGCGGCGCATCTTGCGCTCGCATCTGCTCACAAGTGCGATTATCTTCTCACTTGGAATTGCGCTCATCTGGCAAATGCAAATAAAACGGGTCACATTCGGATGGTCAACACGCTGCTTGGATTGCACGTGCCGCAATTGGTGACTCCGCTTGAAATGATTGGAGAAAATTATGGAACCTGATCCGGCAATTGATGAAATCCGCGAAGTCCGCCGGAAAATTTCGGCGGAGTTCGGCCACGACCCGCGCCGCCTCATGCAGCATTACAAGGAAATGGAAGAAGAAATGCGGCGAAGCGGCAAATATAAATTTTATGAACCAGTTGAAAAACCGGAAGACGAAATGGTTTTGCGCGACAAGCCGCCGGGAAAATAAAATGAAATCCATTTTCAAGGAACTGCCGATGGAATTCGCCGTCGAAGCGCAGAAACTATTGGGCGTGAGTTTGGAGGGCAGTGTTGGGTAATTTCATAAATGAATTTTCCAAATTACAAAAAGGGGGTTTTGTGGGGAACAAGTTGCGGTTTTGTTTGCGCCGCTCTTTGGTTCGCAGCTTGTTATTTTTTTTCAAAGCTTCCTGCAGTTACAGATGTATCTGTATCACTGGCTTTACAACCTTGGTGGAAACTTTGGAAAGCCGGCCTCGTAATTTTTATTGTAGTTGCAACCGTTGTTGGAGTTCTGGCTGCCTTCAGGCCAAATTTACAAAAGAAGAAAATTTCCAAATAGCAAACTGAATTAATGAGCAAAACAATTCTCGAAATCAAAAACCTCTCGGCGGGCGTCGAGGGCAAACAAATCCTCAAGGGCGTCAGCCTCACCATCAACGCCGGCGAAGTCCACGCCGTCATGGGCCCGAACGGCAGCGGCAAAAGCACGCTGGCCGCCGTGCTGGCCGGCCGCGACGGTTACGACGTGACCGGCGGCGAAGTGATTTATTGCGGCAAGGATTTGCTCGACCTCGATCCCGAGGAACGCGCGCGCGAAGGCTTGTTCCTCGCGTTCCAATATCCCGTCGAGATTCCCGGCGTGAACAGCACTTATTTTCTCAAGGCCGCGTTGAACGAAATCCGCAAGCATCAACGGCGAGCCGGAACTCGACGCGATTGATTTTCTCGCGCTCGTGAAGGACAAAATCAAACTGCTCGAACTCAAGGAGGATTTGCTCAAGCGCTCGGTCAACGAAGGTTTTTCCGGCGGCGAAAAAAAGCGCGCCGAGATTTTCCAGATGGCCGTGCTCGAACCGAAGCTCGCCATCCTCGACGAAACCGATTCCGGCCTGGACATTGACGCGCTCAAAGTCGTTTCACACGGCGTCAACAAATTGAAGCGCGCCGACAACGCGCAGCTCGTCATCACGCATTATCAGCGCCTGCTGAATTTCATCGTGCCGGATTTTGTCCACGTTCTGGTGGACGGCCACATCGTGAAAACCGGCGGCAAGGAACTCGCGCTCGAACTCGAGGCGAAAGGTTACGATTGGATTTTGAAACGTGAAGCCGTTACAGTTTGAAAACATGAATTTCGACGAAACACAACGGCAGACGGTCACCAAATGGATTTCTGAAGGCGCGAAACTTTCAGAAATCCAAAACCGGCTGCTGTCGGAATTCAAATTGAAGTTCACTTACATGGAAGTCCGCTTCCTCGTGGATGATTTGAAACTGACGCCGAAAGATCCCGAGCCGCCAAAAGTCGTCGTGCCGCCCGTTGCCGCGCCTGCTGCAAATCCCGCAAAACTTTCCGTTGAAAAAAATCCCGCGCCGGAAGGAACATTGCCGGCTTCCGCTGTTTCCGTGAGCGTGGATCAAATCGCAAAGCCCGGCGCGATTGTCAGCGGCAAAGTCACTTTCAGCGACGGACAAATTGCCGATTGGTATCTGGATCAAACCGGACGGCTCGGCGTCGTGCCGAAGCAAGCCGGTTACAAACCCTCCGCCGCCGACGTGCAGGAATTTCAAATCGCGCTGCAACAGGAAGTCGCCAAGCTCGGCTATTGAAGCAATTTTGAGTTTTAGGTTTTTTAGTTGAAGAGCCGCGCGTTGTCGCCGCCAATTAAAACTCAAAATTAAAAATTCAAAACTTGTTTCGGACTTGGCACATTGAATCGCGATGCGCGAAAAATTCCGGGCCTGGATTGAAAATCTTGAAACCTTCGTCCTCGAAGTCATTTTCGAGGAACGCCATGATTTCAAGGCGAAATTGACGCGCGGCATTCTTGTTCGGCGGCTCAAAACTTTTCCAAGGTCATCGTTAAAATCCGCCGCTGGCTTTATCAACGTCCGCATTCTGCGCGACAAAACGCTCGGCGTGCAGGTCATCGCCATCGGCAATCTCACTGTCGGCGGCACGGGCAAAACGCCGGTCGTGGAAAAATTCGCGCGCGAACTGCGCGATGCCGGGCGCAATGTCGCCATCCTTTCGCGCGGCTACCGTTCCAAGCCGCCGCCCATCCATGTCTGGCTGCTGAATAAAATTCTTTTGCGCGAAGACCAGACGCCGCCGCGCGTCGTTTCCGACGGCAAATCGCTGTTGCTCGATTCCGAAACTGGCCGGCGACGAACCTTACATGCTCGCGTCGAATTTGAAGGACGTCGTCGTGCTGGTGGACAAGGACCGCGTGAAAAGCGGGCGTTACGCGATTGAAAAATTCGGCTGCGACACGCTGCTGCTCGACGACGGGTTTCAATACTGGAATTTGCGCGGCCGCCGGCATGATGTCGTGCTGATTGACCGCCAGCAGCCGTTCGGCAACGAGCACTTGCTGCCGCGCGGCGACGTTGCGCGAACCGCCGTCGCACCTCGTCGCGCGCGCAAACCATTTTCATCACCAAAAGCGACGGCAACACCGCCGAATTGCGCGAGCGCATCGCCAAATTAAATCCCACCGCCGCCGTCATCGAGTGCGTCCACCATCCGCTTTATTTCGAGGACGTTTTCACCGGCGAGCGCAAAGGCTCTGGATTTTCTCGCCGGAAAAAAAGTCGCGTCGTTGAGCGGCATCGCGCAGCCGGAAAGTTTTGAGCAAAGCCTCGTCAAACTCGGCGCGGAACTGGTTTATTCCAAGCGCTTCGCCGACCATCACCGTTTCACGCAGCAGGAAATTCTCAACGCCATCAACCGCGGCAAAAAACGGCAGGCCGAAATCATCATCACCACGCAAAAAGACGCCGTGCGCTTCCCGAAAATTGACCGGCGCGATCTGCCGATTTATTTCATGCGCGTGGAAATCAAAATCGTCAGCGGCGCGAACGACTTTCAGGATTGCGTCCGCAAAATCTGTTTCCGCTAAATGGACACGTTGATTTATTGGATCGCCCGCGTCGCTCGTCGCATTGTTGCAATCGCTGCCGCTCGTCTGGGTCGCGCGCATCGGCCGCGCGTGCGGCGCGCTGGCGTATTGGATTGACGCGCCGCCACCGGCGCGTGGCGCTGAAAAATCTGACGATGTGCTTCGGCGACGAAAAATCGCCCGGCGAAATCCGCGCCATCGCGAAGGAAAATTTCCGGCGCTTGGCGAAAATTATTGCTGCGCCGTCAAAACCGCCGCGATGAGTCCGCAGGAATTGCAGCCGCATTTTGAACTCACCGGCGCGGAGAAAATTCTGCCGCACGAAGCCGATGCCGGTCCGCAAAGCCGGATCATTGCCATCGGCCATTTTGGAAATTTCGAGCTTTACGCGCGCTTCGGACAATTCGTGCCCATTTTCAAATGCGCCACGACGTATCGCGCGCTGAAACAACCCGCGCTCAACCGCATCATGGTGTCCCTGCGCGAACGCTCCGGCTGCCGCTTCTTTGAACGACGCACCGATGCCTCGGCGCTCAAGGCAGCGATGAGCGACACCGGCCTGCTGCTCGGCTTGCTGGCGGACCAGCATGCGGGTCACAACGGATTGCGCCTGCCGTTTCTCGGCCACGAATGTTCCACTTCCGCAGCACCGGCGATTTTCGCCCTGCGTTACAACTGCCCGCTGCACACGGCCATTTGCTATCGCGTCGGCCTGGCCAAGTGGCGGATCGAAGGCGGCGATGAAATTCCGACGCGCGAAAATGGCCATTCCCGTTCAACCGAAGACATCATGCGCGATGTGAACCGCGCGTTTGAAATCGCCGTGCGCCGCGATCCAGCGAATTGGTTCTGGGTTCACAAACGCTGGAAACCATTGAGAACAAAGGCTGAAACAGAACCGGTCAAAACTGACACATGAATTCAGACCCACAAAGAATTCTGATTCGCGGCGTCAACTGGCTTGGTGATGCCGTGATGACCACGCCAGCGCTGCTGCGGCTGCGCGAAAAATTTCCCGGCGCGCACATCGCATTGCTCACGCCGGAAAAACTGCGCGAACTTTGGACAAATCATCCGGCGGTTGACGAAGCAATTTCTATTGCGCCAAATGAAAATATTTTTGCCGTCGCCAAAAAATTGCGCGCGGACAAATTTGATCTCGCGCTCGTGTTGCCGAATTCGCCGCGCTCGGCGATTGAAGTTTTTCTCGCCGGAATTCCAAAACGCATCGGTTACGCGCGCCCGTGGCGAAGTGTTTTTCTGACGCAAACAGTTGCGCCGCGCGCTGGTGCCATGAAAATGCGGAAGCGTTCTGAATCCGAAATTCACAAGCTCATTTCGAAAAATCCAGAATCCAGAATTCAGAATCCAGAATTGCCGAAGTCGTCGCATCAAATTTTTGAGTATTTGCATTTGGCTGCCGCGCTCGGCGCCAATCCAGAACCGTTGCCGCCAAAATTATTCGTTACGCCGGAAGAAATCGAAGCGACGAAGAAAAAATTTGGATTGGAGAAAATTTCGCAGCCGA
Source organism: uncultured Verrucomicrobiae bacterium (assembly GCA_963746345.1). Lineage (GTDB taxonomy): Bacteria > Verrucomicrobiota > Verrucomicrobiia > Limisphaerales > UBA11358 > UBA11358. The sequence goes on along the minus strand of CAVVAN010000002.1, from coordinate 427,699 downwards.
TTTTTGGTTTGAATCCCGGCGCAGAATACGGCCCGGCGAAACGCTGGCCAGCGGAAAAATTTATTGCTGCCGCGCACGAAATTCAAGCAACGGACAAATTGCATCTGGCTGATTTTTGGTGGTAGAAGCGACGCGGAACTCGCGCACCAAATTTTTGCCGCGCTTCATCATTCATCATTCATCATTCATAATTTGTCCGGCCAGACTTCGCTGCGCGAGTTGATGGCGCTGATGAAACTTTGCCGCGTGCTTTTGACGAACGACACCGGCCCGATGCACGTCGCGTCGGCGCTCGGCTGTTTCAGTCGTCGCGATTTTCGGCAGCACGTCGCCGGAATTGACCGGACCGATTTTTTCCAGCAACGCAACCATTTTGAAATCCGACGCGCCGTGTTCACCGTGTTTTTTGCGCGAGTGTCCGATTGATTTCCGTTGCATGGATGGCATTAGTGTTGAATCGGTCATTGACGCTGTTCTCAAAACTGTTTGAACCACCAAGACACAAAGGCACCAAGAAATTAACCGTCAATCATTTTTCAAAACTTCGTGTCTTGGTGACTTGGTGGTCAAAGTCTTTTCTTTTTGATTTTACGCTTTTGTGGTAATTCCTTGCGCGTGGAAATCGTCACCAAACTCACGAACGATCTGGTCGCGTCGTATGCGCGGCTGGGCGGCATCAATCATCTGGACGGAAAAAACCTGCCGTCCAAGCGCGCCGTCACGGACATCACCTGCGATTTGCTGCGGCTGCTGTTTCCCGGATTTTTTGACGAGAAGCTGATTCATTCTTCTGAAATCAAAACGGAGACGGCGGCGCTGCTGGATTCGGTTCTCGGAAAACTGGAGGACGAAATCCGCAAAAGTCTGGAATATAATCCGCCGAAAGATTTGCCGAAAAAGGAAATCACGAAGGAGGCGCACAAGTTGACGGTGGAATTTCTCGGCAAACTGCCGGACATCCGCGAAATTTTGAAAACGGATGTGGAGGCCGCATTCGACGGCGATCCCGGCGGCGTTGAGCCGCGAGGAAATTCTGGTTTCGTATCCGTTCGTCGAGGCCATCGCGGTGCAACGGCTGGCGCATGAATTGTATTTGAAAAATGTCGCGTTGATTCCGCGCATCATGACGGAATGGGCGCACTGGCGTTCGGGCATGGATATTCATCCGGGCGCGCAAATCGGCTCGCATTTTTTTGTGGATCATTGCACCGGCACGGTCGTCGGCGAAACGGCGATCATCGGCAATCATGTGAAGATGTATCACGGCGTGACGCTCGGCGCAAAGTCCACGGCGGGCGGACAGGCGTTGCGCGGCAAGAAACGGCATCCGACGATTGAGGACAACGTGACGATTTATCCGGGCGCGACGATTCTCGGCGGCGAGACGGTCATCGGCGCGGGCAGCACGATTGGCGGCAACGTGTTCATCATGGACAGCGTCGCGCCGAACTCGCTGGTGATTTACGACGGCCTCGACATGCGCGTGTTGAGCAAGGCGGACAAAAAAACGTCGGTGGATTTTCAGATTTGACCGACGCGCAATTTTTCAATCACTGTGCAGTGATTTGATAAATCTCTCCGTCCTGCGTGAGCGCGTAAATTTCGCCGTCCAAATCTTCCGCAAAACTGGTGATGCTTTTGGGTTGCCGGAGCAGCGTGCCTTCGGCGGTGACTTTGTGCGCGTCGCGGTCGTAGCGGAATCCGTAGATGTCGCCGGGGCTGTAGTCGGCGTAAATATAAATTCCGTCGAGCGCGGGAAATTGTTTGCCGCGATAAACATAACCGCCGATCACGCAGTTGCCGGTCGGATGGTCGGGAAACAGGCATTGTGGTTTCATGTCCGCCCGATGCGGATATTCCATGACGGGGTCAATGTATTGCGCGCCGGACGGGCCGGGTTTGAAATGGTGCGTGGCTTCGCGGACGTTCCAGCCGTAATTGCCGCCTTTGGTCACGAGGTCAATTTCTTCCCACAAATCCTGGCCGACATCGCCGACCCACAAATCGCCGGTCTGCCGGTCGAAGCTGTAGCGCCACGGATTGCGCAGACCGTAGGCGAAAATTTCTTTGCGCGTGCTGCTGTCGCCGCGTTCCGGCTCGTGGACAAACGGATTGTCCGAAGGAATGCCGTATTGCAAATCATGCCGGCCAAAGCGCGAGCGTGAGTTGACATCAATACGCAACATTTTCGCGAGCAGGGTCGAACAATTTTGCCCGCTGCCAAACGGATCGCCGCCCAAACCGCCGTCGCCGAGGCCGAGATAAAGATAGCCGTCGGGACCAAAACACAATTCGCCGCCTTTGTGATTCCAGAACGGCTGCGGCACTTCCAAAATAATCCGCTCGGAACTCATGTCCGCCTTGTCCGGATCGCTCGCGGAGACCTTGAATTCGCTGATGACGCTGCGAAACGGATAATTTTGCGGCTTTAGATTTTGGTCCGCTGGATTTTCCTGGTTGTAATAAATGTAAAACAAACCGTTGGTCTTGAAGCCCGGATGAAACGCGATGCTCATCAGGCCGTCTTCGTTTTGAAAATAAGGATGGCGATCTTCGATGTTCAAAAATTCCTTCGCGTCGCCGCCGTCCGAACCTTTTTTGACAACGAGAATCTGTCCGGCCTGGCCGACGACAAAAAACCGTCCCGAACCGTCCGGCGCTTCACTCATCCAAACCGGACGATCAATCTGCAAATTCGGAAAAATCTGTTTGAGTTCTATTTTCGGCAGCGATTGTGCCGCCGCGATGCCGGTGATAACCAACGAACAGAAAATTGGCGCCAACACGAACGAGAGTTTTTTCATAATTTGAAAACGAAAACGAAATTGAGACAAAATGTAAAGCGCGGTGTTCAGAAATTTTCAAATCGCAACGCGATTTTTTTATGCTAGAGTGAGCGCCGAAACAATTGAAAGCTCTTGTCTCAACATCGAATTCACGAACCGAACGGGTTTTCCTCGTCGGCGTGGAACTCAAATCGCGCGACCGCGCGGAACGTCCGCGAATCGCTCGCCGAACTCGCCGAACTCGCGCAGACCGCCGGCGCGGAAGTCATCGGCGACGGCATTCAAAAAATGGAATCGCTCGAACGCCGCCACGTTCATCGGCAAAGGCAAGGCGGAGGAATTTGTCAAAATTCTGCAAGGCGAACGACGTGGACACGGTGATTTTCGACGATGAACTTTCGCCCGCGCAAAGCCGCAACCTGGAAAAAATCTTCAACTGCAAAATCCTGGATCGCACGGCGCTGATTCTCGACATCTTCGCGCAACGCGCCCGCACGCGCGAAGGCAAATTGCAGATCGAACTCGCGCAGTTGCAGCATTTGCTGCCGCGACTCACGCGATTCTGGGGCCACTTGTCGCGGCAGGCGCGGCGGCATCGGGATGCGCGGTGGCGAAGGCGAATCGCAGCTCGAAGCCGACCGCCGGAAAGTGCCGAGCGCATCGACAAAATTGAAAGCGAACTCGACAAAGTTCGCCGCCAGCGCGCGACGCAGCGCGCCGGACGCCAGCGCAGCCAATGGCCGCTGGCTTCGATTGTCGGTTACACGAACGCCGGCAAATCCACCTTGCTCAACGCGCTCACCGGCGCGGACGTTTTGGCGAAAGACATTTTGTTCGCCACGCTCGACCCGACGACGCGGCGGTTGAAATTGCCGACGAACCAAAATGTTTTGCTGACGGACACGGTCGGCTTCATCAAAAAATTGCCGCACGGACTGGTGGAGGCGTTCAAGGCAACGCTTGGAAGAAGTCGTGCAGGCGGATTTGCTGTTGCATGTCGTGGACATCAGCCATCCGCAAGCCGAGGAACAGATCGCTGCCGTGAATTCCGTGCTGGCGGAAATCGGCGCGGACGGAAAAACCCGTGCTGATGGTCTTCAACAAATTGGACAAGCTGAACGGCGGTGGCGCGCTGAACCGTTTGCGGGAAAAATTTCCGCACGCGGTTGAAATTTCCGCCGACGACGGGCGAAGGCATTTCACCATCTGCTCGCCGAACTTGGGCACGCAATTGCGCCCGACGCGCGAATTTTTGGAATTGAAAATTCCGCACGAACAATGCCGCCGTCATCGCGCGCTTGCACAAGGTCGGACAGGTCATCGAGCGGCGTTACAACGGAAAAACCGCGAAATTCAAAGCCCGCATTCCGCCGCATTTTCACGCGGAATTCGCGCGTTCATCGTGCGGAAAGCGTCGGCGGAATAATTGTTAAACACGCGCAATCTGCCGCTTGCTTCGCGCCGGCAATCGGCTTAAATCTTTGTTACGCATCAACAAAGGTTTTATGTCACAAACCGGCCGCCAATCTTCGAACACCAGCAACGTTCTCTGTGTCATCATGGGCGGCGGCCAGGGCACGCGGCTGTTTCCGCTGACGAAAGACCGCGCCAAACCCGCCGTGCCGCTCGCGGGCAAATACCGCCTCGTGGACATCCCGATCTCCAATTGCATCAATTCCGGCTTCCGGCGCATTTACGTTTTGACGCAATTCAATTCCACCTCGCTGCACGGGCACATTTCGCGCACGTATAAATTCGACCAGTTCACCAGCGGCTTCGTGGAAATCCTCGCGGCGCAGCAGACGCTCACCAACACGTCGTGGTATGAAGGCACGGCGGACGCCGTGCGGAAAAATCTCGTCGCACTTTCTCAACCACGATTTCGATTACCTGCTCATTTTGAGCGGCGACCAGTTGTATCGCATGGATTTCCGCCAGATGATCGACGCAGCACATCGAAACCGGGGCGGACATCACCGTCGCCACGATTCCCGTCGGGCGCGACGGAAGCGAAGTCGTTCGGCATCATGCAAATCGACGAGGACCGGCGCATCACGCGCTTCGTGGAAAAGCCGAAGGAAGCCGGCGTTGCTCGATTCGCTTGCAGCTGCCGCCGGAATGGCTGAAAGAAACTCGGCGTCAAAGACCGACGGCGAATCGTTTCTCGCCTCGATGGGCATTTACGTTTTCAACCGCGACGTCGATCCGCGAACTGCTCGACAATCCGCTGTCCGATTTCGGCAAACATATCATCCCGCACGCCATCAACACGCACCGCGTTTTCTCCTACGTTTTTCAAGGCTATTGGGAAGACATCGGCACGATCCGTTCGTTTTTCGAGGCGAATCTCGACCTGGTTTCCGAACTGCCGCGTTTCAATTTCTTCGACATGAGCGCGCCGATTTTTTCGCGTCCGCGCTATCTGCCCGGCTCCAAGATCAACGGCGCGCAGATCGACCACGCGCTCGTCACCGACGGCTGCATCATCAATCAGCGCGAACATCAACAACACCATCGTCGGCCTGCGCACATTTGTCGGCGCGGGAACGGAATTGAACCGCGTCATCATCCTCGGCTGCGATTATTACGAAGCCGAGGAATCCATCCTGAAACACGAACGCGAAGGCAGGCCGCGCATCGGCATCGGCGCGCACTGCAAAATCGAGAACGCCATCATTGATAAAAACGCGCGCATCGGAAACAACGTGACCATCTCGCCCGCCGGAAAACCCGAAAACGTTGACCACGAGCTTTACTACATCCGCGACGGCATCGTCATCATTCCCAAAAGACGCCATCATTCCGCACGGGACGGTGATTTGAATCTGAAGCCGACGATTTTCAATTCCTATTTTTCAGATTTCCTGATCCGCTTCTTGGAAGCTTGACGGTTATTTAATTTTATCTTGGCCGGTTTGCTTTTCGCCTTCAACCGCGCCGCGTCGCCCCAAAGACCTTCCAGATCGTAACGCTCACGCGCATCTTGTCGCATGACGTGGACAATCACGTCGAAAAAATCCAGCACCACCCACGCGCCCTGCATCGAACCGTCCTTGCGCAGAGGTCGCAAATCATAATCATCGCGCAGCCGGTCGGTGATCTCATCCACGATGGCGCGCAAATGCGGCTCGCTCGTGCCGGACGCGATGACAAAATAATCCGCGACCGACGACAAATCGCGCACGTCGAGGATGACAGTGTTCTCCCCCTTTTTGTTGTCCGCGAAATCGCGGCAAAGCTGCGCCAGTTTTTTGGAATCCATTTTCAAAAAATCTAACCGCAGATTGCGCGGATTACACGGATTTTCTTCAAGTTTAATCCGCGTAATCCGTGGTTGAAATCAAACGTAAAGCTTTGCCGCATGAATCGCGTCGGCGACAAATGGCAGAACAAGATTTTCAACCGGCAAACCGGCTTTGATTCGCGCGCGGATTTGTGAGGAAGAAATCTCAATCGGAAAACCTTTCAAAATTCTGCCGCGAAACGGTTTTGGAAATTCAGCCGCTAATTCGCCCGGTCGCGGAATCGCGACGAATTCCGCGAGCCTTGCCAGTTCATCCGCCTCGCGCCATTCGTTCAATTTGGAAATATTGTCCGCGCCGATGAGATAAAATAATTTTGCCGCCGGAAATTTTTTCGCGTAATCGCGCAACGTTTCAATTGAATAAGAAATTCCGCCGCGCCGGATTTCTTGTTCGTCAATTTCGTAATTCGTTTTGCCCGTGAGCGCGAGCCGGAGCAGTTTCAAACGGATTTGCGTCGGCGCAATTTCATTTTCTGTTTTGAACGGCGATTGCGCGGCGGGAACAAAAAATAGTTTGTCCAATCCGATTTCTTCCATTGCCGCCTGCGCGACGAGCAAATGGCCGAGGTGAACCGGATCAAACGAGCCGCCATAAATGCCGAATTTCATTCTGCCGCAAAGGATTGCCTTTACGCGTGAAATGGTAAATCGTAAATCGCATATCGTAAATTCAAATGACGCAACATTGTCACAACTGCGGCGAGCCGTGGACGCTGTCCGGCAATCCAGGACGCGGCGAAGTCTGCATGAAATGCCGCGCGGATTTGCGCGTGTGTTTGAATTGCGCGCACTACGATCCGCGCGTGGCGCAGCAATGCCGCGAACGTCGTGCCGAGCCGGTTTTGGAAAAGGTCGTCGGGAATTTTTGCGAGTATTTTGAATTCGCCAAACACGAGTGGACGCCAAAGAACGAAATTGACAAGCGCGAAGCCTCGGCGCGCGACACGTTGAAGAAATTGTTCGGGGATTAACATTGGAATTGGCGCTTTACCGCCTGTAAAGTCAACCCCAGCCCAGATAAGAGATATGGAATTTCTCCGGCTTGACCTCATCGTCAGCACTGTAAAGATGCAGCAACGGTTTCCCGCCATAAAAAGAAGCCCATTGTGAGAAAGTGCTCTTGGCACCAAAGATGTAATCGCATTGAGACAAGGCATTGAGATCGGACACCGGTGATTTCGTCCCAAAACCGACCGCCAATCCTGAAAATTCTTCCGTTGTGCGCGGTTCATCGCTGCATACGAGGAAGGCAACCTTGCGCCCGGGAAAATGCGAGGCCAACTCCCGCATCCATGCCGCGTAGCGCTCTGTCGCGAAAAAATATTTTCCGCCTTTCCACCTACGATAATCGCCGTGCCGAATGTGAACTCCCACAACGATGTCCGAGTTGCGCCGCAACGGTTCGACCGCCTCGCGGCTTGCGCGTTCCAAGGACTCGATGGGGGAAAAATAATCTCGGATCTTTTGCGCGTGGCGTTCAACCAGTTTTGGCGCGCGAAACTTCCAGGTATTGATGAAAATTATTCGCGCGCCGCCGGTCTGATTTTCAAATGATTCCCTTTCGAGATTGGATCCGATGTCGCCGGGCATTTCGCACAACAGGATGGCGGAATTTTTCAGAAATGGAATTCGCCGGTGTTGCCGGGCGGCAAAACGAAAGACGTGGTTTAAAATTCTAGTTTTGCGGAGGATGCCCGCCAGTCCGGGAATCATATCGAACCGGCTGCTTTTTTTTGCAACCGGGTAACGACAATAAATATCCGAGCGCGTCGTTTTGAAAAATTCCGCATAGGAATGAAAGGCCACATTGGAAACCTGCCAGCCGCATTCCTCGGCCAAAGCAATGGCATTTGCAAAAAGAATCAAGCGATTGGCCAGCCGGCCTGTGCGGAAGGAAATAATAATTTTTTTGGAATTGGCCATGATGTTTCAATTAAAAATCCGAATACACCATGATTGCTGATGCGGACTTGTGCGACGAGCAGAAATTATTCGTTGCGGGGCTTGGCTGAAAAATCCAGACTCGCGAAAATGCAGGCGCCCAATGAAACAACGAATTACGTTTATCATTTTTATGGAGACGAGGAAATTTATCTTACGGAACTATCATACAGCATTGGAACTCTTCTAAAGAAAATCAGTCCGGGCAATTCTCGTGTGATTATTTTTACGGATCAGCCGGCAAGGGTTCGTTCCTTGCCGGTTATCTGTGAATCCATTGCCGGGCAAATCAATGAAATGAAAGGGCCGTTTGGATTTGGATTTCGGGTGAAGCTTTGTTGTATTCTGAAATGCGCCGAAACTTTTCCGGGCAACATCATTTATCTGGACTGCGACACGATTGTAACGGGGCAAATCCAAAAACTCGCGGACAAGCTGGGAAATGGACGCGCCTTTATGTATCGGCAGGAACGGCTGGCTGGACGATTCCCACAATTTGAAGGTTTTCAAATGCAGCTTCCGAACGACTTAAACTATAAATATTCTTCGGCCTCCTGTATGTTCAACGCCGGGGTGATTGGCATTCATGGCAATGATGCAAAAATTTTGAAAACCGCTCTTGCCATTTGCGATGCCTTGCTGCTGGAAGGAAGAAAAAATCATGTCTGCGAACAATTTGCAGTGTCGGAAGCGCTTCGCGTTTCCGGGTTGAAAATTCTTGAAGCATATAAAGTCGTGGCTCATTACTATCGAACCAGCGCAAAAAAATATGTGCATGACCGAATTCCTCAATTTGCAGCCCAACTAAAAAAAGAAAAAAAGGATTTGTGGGATTTTAATCGTCCAATGCCGTATTCCTATCTGCGGGTTCAATGGCACAAGCTTATAAGGAAAATTTTTGAATGAAGTTGGCGGTTTATCTCAAGAAGATGAGGTGAATTTTCAAAATTTACAATCTTCCAAGCAGCCGCGACCAGAGCGCTTTCAAATTTCTGGACGGATAACGCGCAGCGAAACGTTTCAATTCAAATGGCAAATCGGACGTAGTGTTGACGCCGGAAATGGTCGTGAACGCGGTTTTGTAACTGGCGGCGATGACAATGTCGCGCACGGTTTCGTTCCAATCGCCATACGGATAACAAAAATGTTCAATCGGCACGCCGAACAAATCTTCCAATTTTTTCCCGCTCGAAAAAATTTCTTCGCGCGCCTGCTTTGGCGGAATGCGCGTCAGAAACGGATGCGTCAGCGTGTGCGAGCCGATTTCATGTCCGGCGGCAAGCCATTCGCGGATTTGCGCGGCGTCCATCAACGGCTCGCGCGTTTCGCCTTCGCGTTTTTCCCATTCGTTTGTTTTGCCGATCAAATCGGCGACCAGAAATTGAATCGCGCGGAATTTATTTTCAGCGAGCGGTTTCAAACCGTAACGGAGCACATTTGAAAAACCGTCGTCGAATGTCAGCACGATTTTATTTTGAAAATTTTCAGCGACTGAAAAAATTTCTGTCAGCGGCGGCGTGGAAAATCCTGCTTCGCGCAATTCTGCAAGTTGCCGGGTGAATAATTTTTCGCCGACGTAAAGTCCTTTGAGCCGGACGCCGCGCGGACGCGGCCCAAGTTTGTGATACGTCAGCGCCGGAATTCCGGTTTGAAACAATTCCCGGAACGGTTTCAGCGAATGGTAATAATTTGACACAACTTTTCAGGTTGCAAGTTTATCCGGCGCGAGCGAATGATAAATTTCCAGCATTCGTTTTGCGGCGGCATCAAGTGAAAATTTTTCCGCGACTTTGGCATGAAGCGTTTGCCGCTCTGTTTCATTGTTGCGCGGTCGTTGCGCCCACGATTGCATCGCGCCTGCCAGTTCTTCAACATTTTCCGGCTGAATCAATTGCCCGTAACCGCCGCAGTGAAACGCTTCGGGAATGCCGTCGAGCGCGGACGCGATGACGGGTTTGCCGCACGCGTGCGCTTCGCAAACGACGAGGCCGAAGGCTTCGGTGCCGACTTGCGGCAGCACGAGGCAATCCATCGCGTTCATCGCCGCAGGCATATTGTTGCAATACGGAGTCAGCCACGCTTTGCCGGTCAAACCCAATTGTTGAATGTCGTTTTCCAAAACGGATTTCATGTCGCCGCGACCGATGATTAAAAAGCGCGCGTTGGAGATTTTCTCATGAATCCGCGCCGCCGCCTGCAAAAATTCGCGCTGTCCTTTGCCGCGCGGCAAATTATAAGCACCAGCCACAGCAAATACAAAATGCTCCGGCTGCAAATTCCATTCGCGCCGCTGTTGGGTAGCATCAAAAGGCCGAAACCGGTTCGTATCAATTCCGCCGTGAGCTAATCGAATTTTTGAATAGTCGCCGAAGATTGGAAGTCGAGTGCGGCGTTCCGATTCGATCGAATGCAGTTCGTGTATTCCTTCGCGCAAAACTTTTGCCACAAATTCCGAGACAGCGATGAGCGCGTCACATTGGCCGAGCATCAAATGTCGACTCGGCCACGACGAGGGACTTTTTGCCATGTGCCGCGTCAAAATAATTTTAGGACGAACGCCAGAAAGTTTCGCCGCAAGTATTGTCGGCCAGATGTCGCATCCGTGATGGCCGTGAACAATTTGAATTTGTTCACGCCGGATTAATTTCGCCGCGCTCAAAATGAATCGGATTTTATTTTCCGGCGTTGGATGGAACGGAATGCCGAGTTCGCGAACAATTTGTGAAAATTCGCGTCCATCCGGGCCCGCGAGTTGGACTTGCTGGCCGAGTTTTTGCAAACTGGCGGCAATTTTCACGCATTGATCGTCCGTGCCGCCGCCCTTGAGCATGGAGTTCAAGTGGAGAATGTGCAAAGACTTTGGATTCACTTGATGAGACGGTAATTTTTATGAACGCCCAACGTAAGACCGGTGCAACGCTTGACGATGAGCGCGATGTCTTCCCAAAAATAATTTCGTCGAAAACGAATCAGCGGATTGCGCGAAGTGTAAGTCCAGCTTGCCTTCGCGACCATTTCGCGCATCGTGGCTGGATGTGTGCCAGTAAATTTTTTTACTTTTTGGTCGTCGTCATAAAAACGCAGTGGACGTTCGGCATTACGTTTTATGCCTTCTGTGTCGTTGTAAAATGAAGCTAGGTTTGTGAGTTTCATCCGAGCTACTTCTGGCTCCAGTGCGTAGCCATAATGAAAGTAATGACCGCCAGAGATTTTTACGCGTAATTTCTCGCCATCGCGCGCGCGAAAGCTCTGCGCATCGCCGCGCGAACGGATATTGGAATTGCCTCGGATGACACGGATCTCCTTATAATACCACCCGAACGAATAAACTTCCGTCCAAAAACTGCCGTAGAAATGTGTGTAATCCACGAGCAGCCCTTGAACCGTCGGGTTATTCAATTCGCGTTCCATCGCCGCACGCATTGCGGGAATCGAATCTTCGTGCAGCACTTCGTCCCCTTGAATATAGACGCACCAATCACCGGTGCATTGTTCAAGCGCGAGATTGGTATGATGTGAAAGCGTGAGACCAGCGGTGCGCTGTGTATCGTCCCACTCGGATTCGATGATGCGGATTTTTAGATCGCCGATGGCTTTGACCGTTTCGAGCGTGCCATCGGTGGAACGCGGGACGTTGACGATGACTTCATCGCACAACGGCAGCAGCGAGCGGATGGATGGCACAAAGGGATAGCCCAAAGCATTGCCGTTCCGGATAAAAGTGAAGCCGCTGATTTTCATTTCCTCATTTTGCAAAGTTGTCTATAAATCATCATATTGTATAAATTGCACATCAGAAATTTGAAATGAAAGTCGCTGGTGTAACGCTCGAATGAGGCAACTTTGTCTGATGGTTTAAATTCCGTTTTCGCGCACATTTTTGGAAATATCTCATTGATGGCAAAGGAGTATAATTCAATATCTAATTTGTTGTATTCGAGCGCCATTTCCATCATGCGGCTATCATTTTCCAAGTTTTTTTTGATGGGGTTCGGCGGAGTAACACGCCTGCGTTTGTAGTAGTAATTCAATTTGTATGGACAAAGTTGTTTCAAAATGTGAAGCGAGAGATCAAATTTTTCCGTCAGGCCGACAAAGGAGCATTTTTCCAGAAAAAATTTCGCCTTATCAAGGTTTCTCTCGCCAGCCATTAATTTAACATGAATATTTTCGTAGTTTTCGGACGTGCGCAGTGATTGTTCAAACGTTAGGTTAGAACCATTGGCGAGACTATCCAGATATTGAGAAATAACGCGCGCAATTGGCTCGCGTAAAAAAGTGATGTAAAACGAATGCGGAACAGATAGCGAAAGCGGGTTGATCGGGTTGTGTCCCGCTAGGCTCTGTAGCCGAGGAAAAATCCGCCGCGCGAAATTGAAATCGGCCTGGTCGAAAACGGGCTTTTTGTTATGATTGGTATGGCACGCGGACACGCCGAAACTGTTTTCGAGAATGAATTGAAACGTGGAGCCGGCAGTTTTTGGAATGTGTAAAAAAATTATCATGGGATGTTTGAAAGATTTTCCGGTTGTTCCTTCAGCTTGCCATTTTCCATCATAAATGCGTATTTGGCAAAAGTGTCAAAAAATTTCGAACCCGCGATGATCCAGCCGCGCCAGCCGTCCCGCCAGCCGCTTTTGAGCAAAAGGATTTTGAAAAATGCTAGCCACGGCGAGAAGATAATTTGATGCCAGCGACATTTGCGTCCGGCGCGCGCGTAAGAATCTGCCATGATGCGTGCGTATTTCAATGACTTTTGAAAATGATCTTGCACGGAATCAAAAGACCAATGTAACAAATTGCCATTCAAACGCATTGTTGGGCCGACGATTTCCAATTTATCATGTGGATCAAGGCCACCCCATCTTGCGGAATTTTTTCGGACAAGTCGCAGCCGCCATTCGGGATTCCACGCGTGGCGAATCCATTGACCGAGATAAAAATTCAATCGGTTGATGAAGAAACCATTTTCGCGCGGTTCGCCGTTTGCAAAAATTTTGAGGATGGATTCCGCGAGTTCAGGCGAAACCGCTTCATCTGCATCGAGACACAAAACCCACGGCTGCGCGCAACGTTTCAACGCGATATTTTTTTGCGCGACAAATCCTTGCCATGCGTGCGTTTCAAAAATCGCGCCAAATTTTTCCGCAATTTCACGCGTCCTGTCCGTCGAGCCGGAATCAATCACGATAATTTCCGACGCGAGATTACGGACGCTTTCAAGGCAGCGCGAAAGATTTTTTCCCTCGTTCAAGGTGATGATGGAAACGGAAATGGGAAATGGTTTGCTCACGTTTGTTTGACGCAATGCGGCGAATTTACATTGGCAGCAGCAGCTTCACAATCAGCGAATGCGCGCGAACACGCTTCAATCACGGCGGGTGCCAGGCTTGCTTGGCCCGTTCCGCATGAGCTTCTCCGCTCGAAGAAAATTCTTTATCTGGCGCTTTATTGTCCATTTAACTTTTATTAAACCACAGGTTACGATTACGAAAATGTCTCAAGCGGAACCCGTTGTTAATCAAAATCGATTCCGAGTCGCCAAGTTCATCTTCAGAATGAACCTCCAAGATAACATTTTTCGTGATCAAAAGTGTTTTGTTCGCACCAGCGAGCGCCTTAGCCGCATGGCCGATATCCACTTTAAGCAAATCTATTTTAGTTAAACCATAGGGCGATAAAGCCGTGTCTATGCACGATGTTAAAATTTTTCTAGCGTATGCACCGAATTTGGATGAGTTCAAAGCATTGGTCCCTTCCAGCGGATCGTTAAAATGAACCGAAACTTCCTCACCATCGGATGAAGATATTGCCGTAGTAATGCCATGATAGTTCGCCCGGTTATTTTTAATGGCTCGAAGTGTGAAATCGTGGGCTTCTTGCATCATATCGAGGCCAAAAATCTTGCATGAACGATTTAGATGAAGCCACCATCTTACTGTAACCCCTACATTGATCCCGCAATCCACAACAACTGGATCGTCAGCATCTCTTAAAATTGATTCGAGGTGATTATCCCGCAGTTCGCCCGCAGCAAAATTGTCATGAATATTTAAAATTTCTGAAACCGTTGAGACATTTCCAAAAATAGGAACATTGACAGCAAAAGGAAACCTTAATGAACGGCAAAGACCCAAGTAATAACCTTTGGGACCGACAGCTTGGACCATTCTATTATACATATAGCTCCGAAATCACGCTTTCATCTTAAAGAAAGAAGGTCACTGTTCAAGATGATAATGGATTATTGATATAATTTTCTCCACGGCAATTTCTCGGATGTTCTGGCCACGCAGCGGTGCAATCGCCCAATCATTATGGCAAAAAGGCAAAAAGACAGAATCAGCCCGATGCATTAACATGACCACCTGTTTCCCCATTGCTACTGCAAGATGCATTAGACCCGTGTCACCGCCTACAATCAACCTTGAAAGTTTCATCAGACCGCCTGTCACCAACAATGACGTGCCCGCAGAAATAACGAAACCCTCTGTCTTTGCCTGGCCAAGCTGTTCACGATCCTCCGATCCTCCGCCAAAAATGATTTGGATGCCTTGCGATTGAAAATGCCGCGCCAATTCCAAGAAATTTTCCAGTGGCCAGTTTTTATGCGGCGAACTGGTGAACGGCTGAATGAACAGCGTCGGTTTATTTTCATCCAAATTATGTGTTAAAAAAAAACGTTTTGCTTCGTTTAATGATTCCGCCGGTAAACTGTATTGGTTGCGGATATTGCCGATATGAAGGCCGCACCGTTGCAACAACGAAAGGTTCCATTCCGCCGGATGGATTTCCACGCCTCGTTGGATGCCTTGCGTGTAAGCCCACGCGCGGACCATTTGATAAACGCTGCCCCAACGCTCCGGCGCGCCGCTCCACCAGCTTAGCCAGGCAGTTTCACCGTAGCCTTGGAAATCAATCACGCGGGAAAAGTTTTTTTGCCGCAAATCGTGGACGAGCTTGAAAAAATTTGAACAAAGTGTAATTGGATTTCCAGAACGATACATCGAGCGATCCAGCGGAACGATTTCATCAATGTCCGAAAAACCGCGCAACAGTTCCGCGTATTCTTTGGAAACGAGAAAATGCAGCTTCGCCTGCGGAAAATTTTCCCGCACGGCGTGGACTGCGGGCAGCGTGAACACAATATCGCCGATGGATTTGAGCCGGATGAGAAGGATATGTTTTCGTGCATCCATGCTTGACCTAACTGAACCATTGCATCTTTGAGTTGGCCGATGATAAGATTGCCGCAGCCTATGTCCAGAAATGATTACCTTGCGGGGAATATTTCGCATCCGCGTTTCTCGTTCATCATCGTTTCCTACAACACGTTGGCGCTGACCCGCGCGGCGATTTCTTCGGTCGTCCGATATGCGCGGGATTTTTTGCATGAAATCATTTTAGTGGACAATCATTCCACCGATGACAGCGTTGCAAGTTTGCGGCAGGAATTTCCTCAATTGAAAATCATCGCCTTTGAAAAAAATCGCGGTTTCGCTACAGCAAACAACGCAGGCGCAAAAATTGCCGACGGCGAATGGCTGGTTTTGATGAACTCCGACGCGGAATTATTTTCCGATACGATGCAGCCGCTCGATGAATTACTTTGTCAAAATCCGGAACTCGATATTCTCGGCGGACAATTGTTGAATCCAGACGGCTCGCTGCAAGCTTCGGTTGTGCTCAATCACCAAGTTTCGCACTTCGAGAAACAACATCAGGACGAAGAGCTTGTAAAAGTGTCCGGCATTATCGGAGCATTTATGGTGGTGCGCCGCGAACTGTGGTTAAAACTGGGTGGCATGGATGAAGGATTTTTTTTCTACGGTGAAGAGCGTGATTTTTGCCGTCGGGCAACCGATGCTGGCGCAATGGTGCGATGGAGTCCTCGTTTTAGAATTTTGCATCACCGGCGCGGCAGCAGCAAAAAAGTCAACTTAAGGGCTGAAATTGAAAAATGGACGAGTTTTCATCATTCGTGGCGAAAGAAAATGTCAAAGCACGAGTATTGCTTTACTGTCTTTGTCAAAATTATCCAGATTGCTCTTCGCGTGGCTTGGTATTTTTCTTTGTCGCTGTTGACAGGTTTTTTGCTTCGCGCTTTTACCGGTCGGCTGCGCAAATATGCTCATTTGCTGAAATGGCATTTGCGTGGATGTCCACCCGGATGGGGTTTAAGGCCGGTAAAATAAATCACGCGCTGACAAAACTGCTGGCTTTGAATTTTGCGGCAACGCATATTGGCCGAAATTCATGGTATCGTTTCTATTAAAAGTCCGGAGTTTGGCCAGACTTTATCGTGCCCGCCTTTTTCTCGGCGTGGCAACGGGAATCATCAGCGACCTCATGCAGCCGTTGATGATTGGAACGATTGTCTTTGTCTATGGCGCGGTTTTTCCCCACCGCCGCAAATCCCCGCAGCAATTGCGCATATTCCTTCGAAATGAGAAAATGAAGTTCGCATCAGGAAAATTTTCCCGCACGGCATGGACTGCGGGCAGCGTGAACACAATATCGCCGATGGATTTAAGGCGAATGAGCAGAATGTTTTCCAGCGCGTTCATGAAAATTACGAACAAAAACCATTTGATGATTCAGATTGTTTCATTTGTCCTTATCGTTTTGCCAGCCGCTCCAGAAGTTTTCCGTGAATGCCGCCGAAACCGCCGTTGCTGAAAACACAAATCACATCGCCGCCTTGAACATTTTTTGCGACGTGCGCCACGATGGAATCCACATCCGGCAAATACGCCGCGTCTTTGCCCGCCGTTTTCAAATCCTGCATCAATTTTTCCGGGTTCAATCGTTCGTCCGCCGGCAATTGCTCCAGCCGCGCGACTTCGGAAACGACGACTGCGTTGGCGTCGGCAAATGATTCCGCCAATTCGTTTTGAAAAACATTGCGGCGCGTCGTGTTGCTGCGCGGCTCGAAGATCGCCCAGATTTTTTCGCGCGGAAATCGCAAGCGCAACGCTCGCAGTGTTTCGCGGATGGCCGTCGGATGATGGCCGAAATCGTCAATCACCGTCACGCCGCCGGCGATGCCTCTGACTTCCATGCGCCGCTTGATGCCTTTGAACGTGTCGAACGCGGATTGGATTTGTTTGTTCGACAGGCCGCAATGTTTTGCCGCCGCGACGACGGCGAGCGCGTTGCGGACGTTCAATTCGCCGACCAGATTCAAATGAAATTTGAAACTCGGAATTTCAAATTCCGTCGCCGTCGGGCCGAAACGCAAATTGAATGCCTGGACGGCATTATTTTCGCCAAGGCCGAATTTTTTCACCGGACAATGTGTGACGTTCAGCAGCGGCGCGAGATTCGCGTCGTCGCCGTTGCCGAGCAACAAGCCGTTGCGCGGCACGAGCCGGATGAAATGCGAGAAGGTTTTTTTGATCGCGGCGAGATTTTCAAAAATGTCCGCGTGGTCGAATTCCAGATTGTTGATGATGGCGACTTCCGGCTGGTAATGGATGAACTTGCTGCGCTTGTCGAAAAACGCGGTGTCGTATTCGTCGCCCTCGATGATGAACCATTCGCTGTCCGTGAACCGCGCGCCCTGCGAAAAATTGTTCGGAATGCCGCCGATGAAATAACTCGGGTTCAAACCGTTGTGCTCGAACACCCACGCCAGCAGCGAAGTCGTCGTCGTCTTGCCGTGCGTGCCGCTGAAACGACGATCGAGCGTTTGCCGCGAATGAAAAATTCCTTGAGCAATTCCGGCAGCGAGCAGTAACGCAATTTGTGGTCGAGAACAAATTCCGCTTCAGGATTGCCGCGCGAAATGGCGTTGCCGATGACGACCAAGTCCGGCTTGTGCGCAAGATTTTTTTCGTCGTAGCCGTTCATCACGGCGATTTTTTTTCCGGCGAGAAATGACGCCATTGGCTCATAGACATTCTGGTCGGAGCCGGTGACGTGAAAACCTTTTTCTTGCATCGCGGCGGCGACGGCAGCCATGCCCGTGCCGCCAATGCCGACGAAGTGAACGGATTTGATTTCTGAAAACATAAAATTTTACCGCAGAGACGCGGAGGCGCAGAGTTTAGGACAGAATTAACAAAATTTACAGAATTGGATTTTGCAGTTTCTAATTTTGTTCATTCTGTAAATTCTGTCTCAACTTTTCAGTTTCCTTTCCAGAATTTCGCCGATGAGATTCGGGTTTGCCTTGCCCTTGCTTGATTTCATCACCTGGCCTTTGAGGAAATTCAGCGCGGCGACTTTGCCGGCCTTGTAATCGGCGACGGAATTCGGATTTGCGGCGATTGCGTCGTCGCAGAATTTTTCAATCGCGCCGGTGTCGCTGACTTGCGCGAGGCCTTTTTCCTGAACGATTGTCGCCGGAGATTTGCCATTCTCAAACATTTCTGCAAAAACTTCTTGCGCAATCTTGCTACTGATTTTGCCGCTATCCACGAGGTTAACTAACTCGTTGATAGCATCAGGTTCGAACCTTAAATCAGTAAATTCCATTTTGGTTTTTTCCAAACCTATCAATGAGCGCAATATGCTATCGTTTGCCATTACTCCACGCAAATTGTTGATGACCCAATTCGCCACGGCTTTCGGATTTTTGGATTTCTTCGCAATTGGTTCAAAATAATTTCCGAGCGGCACGTCGTTCACAAAAGTTTCCGCATCGGGCGCTGGCAGTTGATATTCGCGCATGAAACGCTGCTTGCGCGCGAGCGGCAATTCCACGACGCGCGATTTTACTTCGGCGAGCCATTCGTCCGTCGGCGCGAGCGGCATCAAATCGGGTTCGGGAAAATAGCGGTAATCGTGCGCGTGTTCTTTCGTTCGCATTTCCTCGGTGATGCCGGCGACGTCGTCCCAGCGGCGTGTGGATTGAATTAATTTTCCGCCATTTTTCAGCACTTCAATCTGGCGCGGGATTTCGTATTCCAGCGCGCGGCGCACGCCGGAAAAGCTGTTCATGTTTTTGATCTCGATTTTCGCGCCGAGTTCCTTCGTGCCGACGGGACGCACGGAAATGTTCACGTCGCAGCGCACCATGCCTTTTTCCATGTCGCAATCGCTGATTCCGCCGTAGAGCAAAATTTCCTTGAGCGCGTTGAGATATTCGTAGGCCTGTCCGCGCTCGTGATGTCCGGTTCGGAAACGATTTCCATGAGCGGCACGCCGGCGCGGTTGAAATCCACGCCGCTGTTGCGGTCGAAATGAAAATTTTTGCCGACGTCTTCCTCGAGATGCGCGCGAGTGATGCGGACGCGTGAAAGATGCCGCCGTTAAATTCAAATTCCACGTAGCCATTCGCCGTCGAAGGCTGGTCGTATTGCGTGAGCTGGTAATTTTTCGGCGATGTCGGGATAAAAATAATTTTTCCGGTCAAATTTCGCGCAGCGGCGGAATTTCGCATTTCAAAAGCAAGCCGGTCAGCACGGTGAGGCGCAGCGCTTCTTCATTGGCGACCGGCAGAACGCCGGGCATTCCGAGGCAAACGGGGCAGACGTTGGTGTTCGGCTCCGCGCCGAATTGAGTTGGCGCAACCGCACCACATTTTGGATTTGGTTTTAAGCTGGACGTGCGTTTCCAGTCCGATGACGGCTTCGTATTCCATTGCGGGGAAAATTTAACCACAGCTAAAGCCGACTTGCACGCCGAAGTTGAAAAGCGAAACGGATGAAAAAGACTTTTGCGCGGCGCTTGTATTGATGCGGCAAACCGTCTTTGGAATCAATGCGCCGGATTCAAAAGCAATCGCATCAGTTCCACGGTTCCCAACAACAGGCCAATCACAAGCAGCGAACCCCAAATGTCAAACTTGGCCTTGTGAGCGTGATTGATGGGAGTGATGGGATTTATCAAATGATAAAGACCGCTGCGATTTATTTTGCGGACGACACTTTTCATGGTGGTTCACTTTGAGCATGAACCAAGCCAAAGTGTGAAGGTCGAAAATCAAACGCTTCATCGTTTTTTTGTTCAGCATTTGTCCAAAATCAAGCCACCGCCGGGTTGTCGCCGGTTCCAACGGAAGTGGATTTGTGATGACGTTTTCGCTTGAGCCATTCCTGAAACGATTCCAAATAAAGATAAACCACCGGCGTGATGAAGAGTGTCAGACATTGAGACACGACGAGTCCGCCAACGACGCACAAACCGAGCGCGCGACGCGATTCGCCACCGGCGCCGAGGCCGAGCGCAATCGGCAGTGTCGCCATGAGCGCGGACATCGTGGTCATCATGATGGGACGGAAGCGCAACAAACAACCTTCGTGAATGGCTTCGTCCGGTTTTTTTCCGTGCTCACGTTGCGCGTTGATGGCGAAGTCAATCATCATGATGGCGTTTTTCTTCACGATGCCGACGAGCATGATGAGTCCGACGAAACCGTAAATATTCAAGTCGAGATGAAAAATCATCAACGTCAGGAGCGCGCCAAATCCCGCCGACGGCAGGCCGGACAAAATCGTAAGCGGATGGATGAAACTTTCGTAAAGAATTCCAAGAATGATGTAGATGACGAGGATTGACGTGATAAGCAGCAAGCCGAGTCCCTTGACGGACGATTGAAAAACCGCTGCGGAGCCTTGATAACTTCCGCTGATGGTCGCAGGCATATGCAAAGCATCTGTCAATTTTATGCAACTTGCTCTTCAGCGGTGCCGAGCGAAACGCCCGGCGCAAGATTGAATGAAATCGTGACTGCCGGCAATTGGCCGACATGCGAAATGCTTGTCGGCCCGATGCTGCGCGTGATTTTTGCTACGGCGCTCAACGGAACGAGTATGGGCGTGCCGTTGGTGGTGGTGTTCGCGCTGGTGATGTAAAGTCGCGACAGCGCCTCTGGATCGAGTTGAAATTGCGGCTGCACCTCAAAGACGACCCAGTATTCGGCAATGTCGGAATAAATCGTGGAAGACTGGCGTTCGCCAAATGCATCGTAGAGACCGTTTTCAATCTGCTGCGCGCGTGACGCCAAGCGTGGCGGCTTTGTCGCGGTCAATTTCCACATTGACCTGCGGGCTTTTGATTTGCAAATCGCTCGTCACGTCCTGAAAGCCAGGTTGCTGCGACAATTTTTGCATCAGAATCGGCGCCCAATGAAAAAGTTCGTTCACGTCCGTGTCCTGCAAGGCTATATTGATACAGCGATTTGGTCAGATTGCCGCCGATGCGAATGAGCGGCGGATTTTGCATATAGACATTGATGCCCGGAATTTGCGCGAGCTTCGCGCGAAGTTCCTGAATGATTTGGTCGGCAGTCAATTTGCGTTTGTCCTGCAAACGCATGAACATACGGCCGTCGTTCAATGTGGAAGACGAACCGCCTGCGCCGATGAAAGATCCAAAACCGGCAACGTTGTTCGTGTCGGCGGCGACAATTTTCGCCGCGGCAAGCTGGTGTTTTTCCATCGCATCGAACGAAATGTCTTCCGACGCCTCGGTAATCGCAAAAATCTGGCCCGTGTCTTCGTTCGGGAAAAATCCTTTTGGAATGACGTAAAATAAAATCATCGTTGCCACCAAAACAGCGAACGAAACCATCAGCGTGGCAAAGCGATGGCGCAATGTGACTTGCAGCGTTCGGTCGTAACCGCCGCGCAAGCGATCAAAAAAACGCTCGAAAAAATTGTAAGTGCGCCCGTGTTTTTTCCCCTTTTCCGAATGAACGAAACGGCTGCACATCATCGGCGTCAGCGTCAGCGACACAAAACCGGATGTGAGCACGGCCACGACAATTGTCACCGCAAATTCGTGCAGCAACCGTCCAAGCAATCCGCTCATGAACAAAACCGGGATGAAAACCGCTGAGAGCGAGAGCGTCATCGAAATGATGGTGAAGCCGATTTCCTTCGAGCCTTTAAGTGCGGCTTCCATCGGCGGCTCGCCGTTTTCCATGTGGCGCACGATATTTTCAAGCATGACAATCGCATCGTCCACGACGAAACCGACGCACAACGTGAGCGCCATGAGCGAAAGATTGTCGAGGCTGTAATTGAGCAGCGACATCACGGCGAATGTGCCGATGATGGACATCGGCAGCGCGAGGCTCGGAATAATCGTGGCCGACAAATTGCGCAGAAAAAGAAAAATGACCATCACGACAAGGCATACGGCCAGAAACAATGTGTGTTCCACGTCGGCAACCGATGCGCGAATGGATTGCGAGCGGTCGAACAAAATATCCAAATGCACCGCCGCCGGAACCTGTTCGCGAAATTGCGGCAGCATTTGTTTGATGCTGTCCACGACTTTGACCGTGTTCGCGCCGGGCTGCCGTTGAATGGCGAGAATGACGGCGCGTGTGCCGCCGGCGGACGTGTAATACCATGCGGCGACTTTGTCATTTTGCACGCTGTCCAACACGTTTCCCAATTCCTGCAACCGCACCGGATTGCCGTTGCGATAGGCGACAATCATTGGCCGAAATGCCGCCGCGTTTTCGAGTTGCCCGTTTGCCTGCACGACAAACGCCTGATGTTTTCCGTAAAGCGTGCCCAGCGGCTGGTCCACGTTGCCTTGCTCAACGGCTTGCTCGACTTGATCAATTCCCAATCCGTAAGACGCGAGTTTGTTCGGGTCAACCTGGATGCGCACGGCGTATTGTTGCGAACCGTAAACGCTCACTTGCGCGACGCCGCTGACCATTGAAATTCTTTCGGCCAGTAAATTTTCGGCGTAATCGTCCACTTTGGACAGCGGCAACGTTGGCGATGACATGGCGATGTAAAGAATCGGCGAGTCCGCCGGATTAACTTTGCTGTAACTCGGCGGACTGGGCATGTTTGGCGGCAACTGTTTGGCCGCGCGCGCGATGGCGGCGTTCACGTCCTCCGCCGCCGCGTCAATGTTTCGGTCGAGTGAAAATTGAATCGTGATTTGCGCAGCGCCTTGCGCGCTGATGGAAGACATCGAGTCCATGCCCGCAATTATCGAAAATTGTTTTTCCAACGGCGTTGCGACGGCGGAGGCCATCGTCTCTGGGCTCGCGCCGGGCAAACTCGCCGAGACATTGATCGTAGGATAATCCACGCTCGGCAAATCGCTGACGGGCAAAAAATGATAGCCGACGAGGCCGAACAACAAAATCGCTGCCATGACCAGCGTGGTCATCACCGGACGGCGTATGAAAAGTTCGGGAACGCTCATGGCAAATTAAAACTCAACATTCACTTTGCCATTGAATTTGTGGACGCAGCCGAGTCAGCGGAACTTTTGACAACGACTTTCACTCTTGGCGCGAGGCGCAATTGCCCGTCGGTCACGACTGTTTCACCCGCCTGCAAACCTTTCTCAACAACCGTTTCGCCGTCGTAAGCAATTCCAATTGTCACCGGACGCTCTTCAACAGTTTGGTCGGACTTCACGACATAAACGAACTGGCCGTTTTGTCCCGTTTGCACCGCTTGCGACGGCACGACAACCGCATTCGTCAATTCCGACAACGTCAACGTGACGTTCACAAATTGTCCCGGCCACAAGGCGCTGTCTTCATTTGGCAAAGTCGCCTTGAGATCAATCGTGCCAGTCGTCATGTCCACCGAGTTGTCCACAAAAGTCAACTCGCCCTGAGGCGGTTCACCGCTCATGTTTTCAAACGAAACGGAAGCTTTCAATGCGTGCTGCGCCATTTGCCTTTTGATTTCCGGCAGAAATTGTTCCGGCACGGCGAACTCAACGTAAATCGGATGAATCTGATTGATCGTCAGCAAAACATCGTCCGGCGCCTTGACGACATTACCCTCGTAAGCTTGCAGACTTCCCGTCTTGCCATCAATTGGCGAACTTATGTGGCAAAACTCCAGATTCAACAGCGCATTGGTGATGGCCGCCTTGTCCGCCGCCACCGTGCCGAGCGCCGCATCGCGACTGGCCGTGTCCGTGTCAAATTGATCCTGCGAAATAATTTTGGCCGCGAGCAATTTTTGATCGCGCGCGTAATTGGCCTTTTGATATTCCAACTGGCCGGAATCGCGTTCCAGATTCGCGCGCGCCTGGTCCAGCGCCGCCTGCGTCGGACGCGGATCAATCGTGAACAGCAAATCGCCTTTTTTGACTTCCTGGCCTTCCTGAAAATGCACTTCGCTGATGATGCCGCCGATTTGCGAATGAATCGTCACCGTCGAAACCGGCGTCACATGGCCGACCGGCGGCGGGTCAATCTGCACCGGCACATTTGTTTCAACCGCCTTTGCCACCAGCACCGGCGCGCCAGCGGGCGCGTTTGCCTTTTTGCGCGAACAGCCGTCGAGCAATACTGCCGCGCCGAAAGCCAGCAACGCTGAAATTAAAATGAATTTTTTCATGCAATTTTTATTTTGCGAAATTAATTTTGACGGCCCGTGCTTTGATGGGTTGAAAATGCCGCTGCGAATTTTTTCAAAAACGCCGCGTGCGCTCGCTGGAATTCCGGGTCGCGCACCGTCCGGCCCATGATGAACCGCGTCAATTGCGGGAACGCCATCGGATACATCGTCAGCGACTGCATCGCCAGCGCCAGATGACGCGCGTCAAATTCAGATGACAATTCTCCGCGCGCCTGCCGTTCACGCAAGCGCGTCAACCAATCCGCCGCCTGCGTCATCCGCTCTTTTTCGTCAATCACCTTTTGCCCGTCGCCTTGCAACGCCTCCCATTCGAGCAAACGGATCCAGTCCGCGTCGCCGCACGCGGTCCTGAACCAAAACGGAAGCCGCTGCGCCGGATCGCTGGACAAATTCAATCCCCACGCGCGGCGCTCGGCTATTTTTTGGCGCAAGACCGCGCGGAACAGTTTTTCCTTGCCGCCAAAATAATGGTAAAGCATCCGTTTGTTGATGGCGGCGCGGCGCGCGATGACATCAATGCGCGCGCCCGCGAAACCTTTCGCGGCGAATTCCTTCAGCGCGGCGGCCAAAATGCGCCCGCGCGTTCGCGCGGGATTGCGCGTCGCGGCATTTTCGATTTTGACAGTTCGAGCCATGCCGAGATAAGTAACCATCAAGTTACTTGGAATGCAAGCGGTTTAGAATTTTAATCAGCGGGAATTGGCGGCTTCTCCTTGCGCCAGTTTGTGCTTTGTTCGTAAGCGTGCGCGATTTTCAAAAGTGCTTCCTCGCCAAACGGTTTGCCGAGCAATTGCAAACCAATCGGCAATTTCGGATTTTTTGTGAAACCGCAAGGAACGCTGATGCCGCAAATCCCCGCGAGGTTGCAAGAAATCGTGAAGATGTCCGACAAATACATTTGCAACGGATCGTCCGATTTTTCACCGATCTTGAATGCCGCCGTCGGCGTCGTCGGAGTCACAATCGCATCCACTTTTTCAAACGCCTTCAAAAAATCGCTGCGGATCAACGTGCGGACTTTTTGCGCGCGCAAATAATAAGCGTCGTAATAACCGCTGCTCAAAACGTAAGTGCCGAGAATGATCCTGCGCTTCACTTCTGCGCCAAAACCCGCGCCGCGCGTTTTGGAATAAAGTTCAGTCGAATCATTGCCCTCGACGCGCGCGCCGTAACGGATGCCGTCGAACCGCGCGAGGTTCGCCGAAGCCTCCGCAGTGGCGATGATGTAATATGTCGCGACCGCGTAATCCGTGTGCGGCAGAGAAATTTCCACAATTTCCGCGCCGAGTTCGTGAAATTTTTTTCACGGCGGTGTCCACGGCGGCTTTCACTTCCGCGTCCAGACCGCCAATCATGTATTCCTTCGGCAAACCAAGTTTCAATCCGCGGATTTTTCCATCGAGCGCATTGGTGTAATTTGGAACCGGCTGCGGCACGCTCGTCGAATCGCGCGGATCAACGCCGCTCAAAACGCCGAGCAATGTTGCTGAATCGCGCACGTCTTTTGTGAACGGCCCGATTTGATCAAGCGAACTGGCAAACGCGACAAGTCCGTAACGCGAAACGCGGCCATAAGTCGGTTTCAAACCGACGCACCGCAAAGCGCGGCAGGCTGGCGAATCGAGCCGCCGGTGTCCGAACCAAGCGTCGCGATGCATTCATCCGCCGCGACCGCCGCCGCCGAGCCGCCGGACGAGCCGCCGGGAATCCGCGAAATGTCCCACGGATTTTGCGTGACACCGAACGCGGAATTTTCCGTTGAACTGCCCATCGCAAATTCGTCCATGTTCAAGCGGCCAAAAACAATCGCGCCCGCGGCTTTCAATTTTTCAATCGCCGTCGCGTCGTAAGGCGAAATAAATTTGCCGAGAATTTTCGAACCGCAATTCAGCGGCTGGTTTTTTACGGCCAGAACGTCTTTGATCGCGATTGGAATTCCCAAAAGCGGTTTTTGCGTGTGTGTCGCGCCGGAAGAAATTTGTTTGTCAGTTGCGTCGGCCTGCGCGAGCGCATCCGCAGCATCATGACTGATGAAGGCGTGGATTTTTCCGTCCACGCGCGCGATTTGGTCGAGGCACGATTGCGTGACTTCGCGCGCGGAAATTTCGCGCTTCGACAATTTTGCCGCCAGTTCGGAAATGGTCAGTTGATTCAACATTTTTGAAACCGCGGATTACGCGGATGAAAGAGTTTGTTTTTAATCCGCGTAATCCGTGGTTTCATTCGACGATTTTTGGAACGATGAAAAGGCCGTTGGCCTTTGCCGGGGCGTTGCAGCAATGCTTCGTCATGCGAAAGTGATGTCGCGGATTTCATCGGCGCGGGTGACGTTGACGAGCGGAACGGCGTGCGCGGTCGGCTCGACATTTGACACGTCGAGTTCCTTTAATTTTTCGATGTAGCCGAGATGTTGCCGAGTTGCGCGGCGAGTTTTTTTTCCTCGTCGGGCGTGAGGGCGATGCGCGCCAGATGCGCGACGTATTTGACGTCAATTTGAGCTTCTGCCATGCGCCCATTGAAAACCGAAAATCGTCGGGCGGCAATTTTTATTCCTCATCAAACTTGCGTTTGACGAGGGCTTCAAGTTCGGCGATGGCCAGTTGGCGCGTCCGCGCCTTTGACGTGCAGGGTGAGTTTGCTGCCGGGGCCGGCGGCGAGCATCATCAGGCCCATGATGCTTTTGCCGTTGATTTTTTCGCCGTCTTTTTCGACGAAAATTCGCAGGCAAAACGGTTGGCGGTCTTGACGAACATGGCGGCGGGCCGGGCGTGGATGCCCAGCTTGTTCACCACGGTGAGTTCTTTGGTGAAGAATTCGCCGTCCGCTAATTTTTTTGCGCTCATCAATTTGCTCACGTTAAATTAAATCATGCGGGGAAAATGCGCCATTCAATTTATTTCACGCAGGCGGCGGATTGCCCGCGCTCATGTGCGCGATCAGCCGCTCATTCAATTCCTGGGCGGCGTTGTAGCCGGACATTTTCAATTTGGTCTGAAATGCGGCGACTTCGATCAAGCCGCGCCAGGTCGCGGCCCGGGTCGCACGGGAATCGTGATGTGCGGAATGTCCATGCCGAGGACTTTGACAAATTCCTGTTCCATGCCCAGCCGGTCCACATCGGCGACTTCATCCCACGGCTTGAGCGTGATGACGAGGTCGAGTGTTTTGTCGCTGCGGATGCTTTTGACGCCGAACATGGCGGCGACGTTGATGATGCCGATGCCGCGGATTTCCATGTGGTTGCGCGTCAATTCCGCGCTGGTGCCGATCACTTCGCGGCCGTCCGACGAGCGTCACCTTCGTCACATCGTCGGAAACCAGGCTGTAACCGCGTTCGATCAACGCCAGCACCGCTTCGCTTTTGCCGATGCCGCTTTCGCCGCGAATGATCACGCCCACGCCGAGAATGTCCACCATGCTGCCGATTTCCGTGCCGCGCGGCGCGAACATCATTTCCAGTGCGAGCGTGGCGGCGTTGATGAACTTCATCGTCACGAGCGGCGTTTGAAAAACCGGCACGCCGGCCTTTTCCGCCGCCGTGCAAAAATTCCTTGTCCGGCTTCAGCCCGCGGCTGAAAACGATGCACGGAATTTTGTAGGCGAACAAATACGGCGTAACGCGCTCGCGCGTTCCGCCGTCGTGAGCGACCGCAGATAATAAACCTCCGCGTGGCCGATGACCTGCACGCGTTTGTAGGCGAAGTAGCGGGTGAATCCGCTCAACGCCAGGCCGGGCCGGTTGACCGTCGGCTCGCGGATGATGCGATTCAAACTCCCCGCCGTCGGCGACCAGCCGCATTTGCAGCGCCGCGCCGTGTTCCTTGAAAAATTGTTCAACCGTGACGGATGGATGTGCCATTGACTTTGTTAATTGTTGAATCGTTACATCGTTGAAACGGAATATATTTTATTCGATGCAACAATTCAACGATGCAACGGATTACATGTTAAACTCCGGCCCCAGATAAATTTCCCGCGCCTTCGGATCGTTCGCCAGAAATTCCGCCGAACCTTCCACCAGCACCTGACCTTTGTGAATGATGTAGCCGCGGTCAATCAATTTCAAGGTCTCGCGCACGTTATGATCGGTGATCAAAATGCCCAGGCCGCGCTCCTTCAAGCGGCGCACAATCTTCTGCACTTCATAAACCGCAATCGGGTCAATGCCGCTGAACGGCTCGTCGAGCAACAGCAATTTCGGACTCGTCACCAGCGCGCGGGTGATTTCCAATCGCCGCTTTTCGCCGCCGCTCAATTGATACGCCTTGCTCTTTGCGAATCGGCGTCAAGTCCAGCTCATCCAGCAAATATTTCAGCCGCACCTCGCGCTCGTCGCCGGAAATTTTGCATGTCTCCAAAATCGCCAGAATATTTTCCTCGACGGTCAGCTTGCGAAAAACCGACGGCTCCTGCGTCAGATAACCGATGCCCAGCCGCGCGCGTTTGTGCATCGGCAACGCGCGTGATTTTGCTGCCCTGAAATTCCACAAAGCCTTCGTCCGGTTTCACGACGCCGACGACCATGTTGAACGTCGTCGTCTTGCCCGCGCCGTTCGGGCCGAGCAGCCCGACGATTTCGCCCGCGCTGACGCTCACCGAAACGCCGTTGACCACGCGCCGACCGCGATACTCCTTCACCAGTTTTTCCGTGGCGAGCAGCAGACCGTTCGATGGTGACGCGGTTGTTTCCATTTCAAGAAATCATTTTGGCGCGGATAATTTATTTGTGCTTGCCGCCGTCGAATTTGTCTCGGTCATCGCGCTGTCCAGATTTTGGCGGAAAATTGTATGTTCATTTGTCGCGGTCAGGCTGCCATTCACACGATTCCAGATAATCGGTTCGCCAGTAAGTATGGCTTGCGCATTTTCAGTCTTTGCATTGCCCGTCAGCGTCACCGTTTCATTCGTCACCGCACCCTGCACATTATAATTATAAACCGCCTTGTCACTGGTCGCGTGATTCGTCTGGCCCTTGTCGTCCGTGAAATCAATCACCACGTTCGTCTCAGCGACGATGTGATTCAAGCGTTGACCGCCGCTGCGGCAAATCAGCGACGAGCCACGCGCAGGTCAGTTTCATCTGCGGATCGTCCACGCGCACATGGCCGTGATAAATCGCCTGGTTCGTGTTAAAAAATCCGCATGTCCGAATAAATCTGCGTCGGCGCGCGCGGCGCGACAGGCGCGTTCGTCTGCGCGCGACAAACCACAGTTAGCCAGCACAAAAAAAGCGATGATGACAAAAAAATTTCACGGTTCAGTTTTGTTTTCAGGCGTGTTTTCAATCACACGTATGCACGTTGTTCGAAATGGTGAGGAACGAATTGGTTTGCCGCCACAAAAAACCGTCGCCCTCGACGCGGAATTTTCCGTCACCCGTTCGCACCTGCAACTGGCCGGGCGAACTCGCCGTGCGTGCGCCGTGTCATAAGTGCAACTGGGCGCTTCCACGACCATTTCCGGTTTGCCGTCCACAGTCGAATGTTTCGAGCTTGAACTGTTTGATCACGAGCAATCCACCCGCCAGCGGCTGCGCTTCCAAGCCAGACAGACGCGATTTCATCTGCGTGGCATGCGGCGGCTCAAAATATTCGACCGACGTGAAATCGCTCGCGTGCTGGACACCATTTTGTTGCGCGCGCCCGTTTGGAACGGCGATGAAAAACAAAACCGCGCCTGCGATCAAAATTCTGTTGCGCGCTGTTTGATTTTCATTCCGAGTAATGCGCCACGAACGCATTCCATTTTCCCTGCGCCCGCAAAATCATCTCAATCACTTCGCGAACCGCGCCGCGGCCGCCCGCCGCGTGCGTCACGAAATGCGCCGCCGCCTTCGCCTCGGCCACGCCGTCCGCAACGGCAACGGAAAATCCTGCGCGTTTCAACGGCCCCAGATCAACCACGTCATCGCCGACAAAACAAACGTCGTTCCAACTCAATTTTTCCTGCGCCAAAAGTTTTTCAATCGCGCCGGTTTTGCTCGAGCCGGTCGCTTTGCTGGATCAGAAAATCAATTTTTAATTCCTGCGCGCGCAATTTCGTCGCAGCCGAAGGCCGCGCCGAGACCCAGCCGATTTTCAAACCCGCGCGCCGCGCCAAAACCAGGCCAAGTCCGTCGCGGATGTTGAACCGCTTGAACTCGCGCTCGCCGCCGATGAAAATCGAGCCGTCGGTCAAAACGCCGTCCACGTCGCACAAAAACAATTTGATGCGCGCGGCGCGTTTGCGAATTGCGGCTGAAATTTTTGCGGGCATTGGAATTTAAAAATGAAAAACGCTTGTTGCTGTTAAATTCATTGATATTTCAGCCGATAATCTCATGGCGGATTTGTGACCAATTATCAAGCGTGTCTGTAAAATCTCGCGAATGAGTGATTGTGCCAGCATCCAACGCTATCTTCATTTCGGCGCGAGGAGCACGCATCTCCCAACATTTGCTCTCGCCTACGACGTTGAAATACAAAATGTAATTGGCTCTGCGTTCGTGATGCGTTTCAATGCGCTTCAAAAGTTCTTGCGGCGTGACAACAAGAAATCGCGGGTCTTTTGTGGTGAAAGAGTGAAGCACAATAATCCAATAGCGCGCTGGCGATGTCACAATCTTCTCGCGCTTGACAGTGATAAATGTGGCTCTAGTAATTGAACGGCGAGTCGGATCGGCTGGCGAACTGTCCGCGTAATCTCGCGAATACTTCACCTGCAACGGAACTGTTCTGGAACATGACTTGTTCGTTAAAAGCAAATCAATGCCGGAATCTTTTGATGGAATCCAAACACGGCAATTTTGAAATGTTCGTTCGAGATGCGTTCCGACAAGATATTCGCCTGCATGAACTGTAAAAATCGGCGTCATAATTTCATTTCGCCGCTTCGTAAATTTTTTTCAATTCGCCCAGAACTTTTTTCATTTCGGCGAGCGGAATCATGTTCGGCCCGTCGCTCAACGCTTTGTCCGGATGCGGATGCGTTTCAAGAAAAATTCCGTTTGCGCCAGATGCCAACGCCGCTCGCGCAAGAACGGGCGCAAATTCGCGCTGGCCGGTCGTGCGGTCGCCGCCGCCGCCGGGCATTTGCACGGAATGTGTCGCGTCGAAAACAATCGGAAAGCCAAACCGTTTCATAATCGGAATCGAGCGCATATCTGCGACGAGATTGTTGTA
Organism: uncultured Verrucomicrobiae bacterium; assembly: GCA_963746345.1. GTDB lineage: Bacteria > Verrucomicrobiota > Verrucomicrobiia > Limisphaerales > UBA11358 > UBA11358. The sequence goes on along the minus strand of CAVVAN010000002.1, from coordinate 396,207 downwards.
GCCGAACGTCGTGCCGCGTTCTGTGAGCAGAATTTTTTTTCCGCTGGCACGTTTTGCTTTTTCGGCTACACGACCCATTTCCTGCGGTGAAAGAAACTGGCCTTTTTTCAGATTCACGATTTTTCCGGTCGCAACGGCGGCGTTAATTAAATCCGTCTGGCGACAAAGGAATGCCGGAATCTGCAAAATGTCCACGACTTCGGCGGCAGCGGTAACTTGGGTTTCATCGTGAACGTCCGTCAAAACCGGCAATTCAAATTCCGCGCGGACTTTCGCCAGAATGCGCAGGCCGTTTTCCAAACCAACTCCGCGAAACGATTTTGCCGAAGTGCGATTGGCTTTGTCGAAGCTGGCTTTGAAGATGTAAAAAATGTCGAGCGACGCGCAGGTTTTCTTGAGCGACGCGGCGACTTGCAGGCACAGCTTTTCATTTTCAATCACGCACGGCCCGGCGATCAAAAACAATTGGCGCGGCGAATTGAGATTTTTCCAGATGGCGGCGGCGTTGAGCACGCGGAATTTTTAGCAGTGGCGAAGCGGAAAGTAAATGACGGCATTTGGCCGTAAATGTCCTGTCAAACTTTTGACGGCGTCGCGTTCGAGGCTTTGACCATTTCGTCGAGGAGTTTTTTGAAATCTTCCAGGCCGGTTGCCGGAACAATGATGGAGTCGCGCCGTCCGCCGACATCCTCGGTGACGCGCAGAAACCGTCCGCGCGGATTTTCCTTGAGCGTGAAGACAAAAGTTTTACGCTCGATCTGAATCGTCTCGCTTTTCAGCGTGTCTTCGTTGACCGGCGGCTTGGGCTGGCCGTAAGGCCGCCCGTAAGGTGATGGTCTCTCGTTTGAGATCATAATTTCCACTGGATGCCCAATCCAGCCTTGTAAGAAATTTCGACGACGACGGCATTTTGTCAACTGTCAAAATGAAAAACTAATTCACCGCCAAGCCTCGAAGAAGCGAGTTAGGAAATAAATTTACCGCGTTGCAAAATGTCCGGTGGAAGTTCTTTAACGTTTTTCAATTTGATTTGTCTCCGAAAGAAATTGTTGGCTTACGTTTGTCTTGCTGGATTTTTCGCGTTCGGCTTGTAATTTTTCAACATACGCTTTCAAAGCTGCTCGTTCCTCTGCTTCGTCGGCAGGTGTTAAAGTGTTAAAGAAAATTCTTTCGTCCACTCCATCATCTGTGTAAGAACTCGCCAAAACAAGTTTGCCATTTTTTGCAAGAACATACATTCCAATGAACGAGATACCGTTCGTGTCTGGCCCTCCTGGAAACCAATACATTTCAATCCAAGGACCAAATCGAGTAATTTCGTGAGGACGCCAATCTTTAACAAGTATTTCTGCGTCGTCTCCGGCTTTTATTTCTCCGTGCCAAAGCAAATCAGCAACCGGAAGATTTTCGGTCAACCAAATATATCTGTCGTATTGAATTGGTGTCCAAATGCCAATGCGAAGTCCTATAAAAATCCAAACTCCGAACAAAATTAGTGCAATGCCGAGCAACGTCAGCAGAGCACCTTTCAATTCAGGTTTAATTCGCATTTTTGAGAGGTTTACGCACGCAAAAATCCCGTGTCGAGAAGAAACGACAAGGAGCTTTTGCCTGTAACTTTATTTACAAAATATTCGCCGCCAGTTCCGCCAGTTCCGAGCGCTCGCCTTTTTGCAGTTCAATGTGCGCGGCGATGGCCTGGTCGCGGAAACGGCTGATGATGTAATTGAATCCGTTCGAGGACGAATCCACGTAAGGATTGTCAATCTGATACGGGTCGCCGGTGAAGATGATCTTCGTGCCGTGGCCGACGCGCGTGATGATGGTCTTGGCTTCGAGCGGCGTCAGGTTTTGCGCCTCGTCAATGACCATGAACTGGTTCGCGATGCTGCGCCCGCGGATGTAGCTCAACGCCTCGACCACGATCGCTGCCGCAGCGCATCAGGTCGCCGCTGCGGCGATGGTCGTGGCCCATGTTCAGGTCGCTCAACATTTCCAGCGCGTCGTGGATCGGCTGCATCCACGGCGCCAGTTTTTCCTCGAGTGAGCCGGGCAAAAAGCCGAGTTCCTTGCCCATGGAAATCGTCGGGCGCGCGACGACGAGCCGGCGGAATTCGCGGTCGAGCACCGTGCGTTTCAATCCGGCGGCCATCGCCATCAAGGTTTTTCCCGTGCCGGCCTTGCCCATGAGCGTGACCAGTTTGATCCGGTCGTCCAGCAGCGCGTCGAAGGCGAAATGCTGTTCGCGGTTGCGCGGCTTGATTCCCCAGACGCCTTCGCGGCAATCAATGATCGGAACGAGTTTCGTTCCGGTCGCGTCCACTTTGGTCAGCGCGGCTTTTTTGGGATTCGTCTCGTCGGTGAGCGTGCAGTATTCGTTCGGAAAATATTTTTTGCCGCCGTTGATTTCCAGTTCGCCGTTGGCGCGAAACGCCGCCATTTTTTCCGTGCTGACGGACATTTCCATCATGCCGGTGTAAAGGTCTGATGATGAACACGCGGTCGTTCTCGTAATCCTCCGCCTGCAAGCCGAGCGCGTCGGCCTTGATGCGCAAATTGATGTCTTTGGTGACGAGGATCGTCGGATTTTTCGGCTGCGCTTTTTGGATTCCGGCGGCCAGCGCAAGAATGCGGTTGTCCACGCTGTTGCCGTTGACGATGTGACTGTCGCCGTTGGAATGGCCGTTGCCATTTTTTTGAAACGCGATTTTCAGCTTGCCGCCGTTGGGCAATTTCACGCCTTCGCTCAAGCTGCCTTCGCCGCGAAAGCCGTCGAGCATCCGCGAAACCTGCCGCGCGTTCTGGCCCAGTTCGGTGGATTCGCGCTTGAAGCGGTCAATCTCCTCAATGACTTCGATGGGAATCAGGACGTGATTGTCCGCGAAATTGAGGAGCGAGTTGGGATCGTGGAGCAGGACGTTGGTGTCGAGGATGTAATTTTTCACTTGGAAATTTATGTCGAAGGTGACGCGTCGCCATGCGGCGATGCCATTGTTGGATGTTGTTTGTGGCGAGCGGGCAATTGGTAATGGCCGGAATAAAGAAAATTTTCGAGCATCCCGAACAAATCGAAATCCATAAAGCGCGGCCTGTCATCCAGCAAAAATTCCTGGTGCGTCAAAATGATTTCAAACGGAATCAACCGCTCTTCGAGTTTTTTGAGCCAGATTTTTTGATCCTTGCGCCATTGCTCGATGCAGCCGCGCCCGAACTTGCGTTCCTTGAATCGCAAAAATTGCAACTGCTCCGCCGCCGGAACATTTTCCTTCCAATAAATGTCATTGAGCCGGAACGTCGCGCCTTCGATTTCATTTTCGATGAATCTCCACAGGACGGATTGCACGCCGCGCCATTTTGTCGGGAACAAGCCAAGTTCCATTTCCTCGTCGAGATATTTGGCGATGACCTGCGAATCGTCGGCGATTTCAAAAATTACATTTCTGCCGTCGCGAATGATCGGCACGCCGTAATAACGCTGCCTCGTAAGTTTCCAGACGAGCGAGCGGTCCTGATTCGGGATGTTTGTGATTTTGAAGGGCGCGCCGGAAAATTCCAAAATGCGCCGCTGCACGATGCAGAACGGACTACACGGAAACTTGAATCAATTCAATCATTTCAAAAAATTCACTCGCTGACGTTTGAAATCTAGGCCGCGAATCAAATTGTGACAAGTGCAAACACCGCTTTACACGAAATTGTAACAGAGTTAGATTCGCCACATGGCTGAATACGACTCGACCGAATTTATGGACACCGATTTTCAAGCGCACAAGTCGCCGTTCGCGACGCCGACTTCCGCGAGCGACCCGCTCCGCGCGCCCACGCGCGACGAAGTGGACCGCAAAGTCGTCGAGGCGCAGCAAAAACTCGCCGAACTCAAGCGCGCGCAGGAAAATCTGGAACGCGAACGCGCCTCGCTCGAGGAATTGCGCCGCCGCCAGCTCGAATTTCAAAACGGCCGCCAGGAAATGGTCCACAATCTCACGCGCGGACTCGGCCTGCTCGAAGAGGCCGAATTCAATTCCCGCCGCGACGCCGAGCAAATGGTCAAGACCACTCGCCGATTTCCGCGACGCGCTCGAAAAAATCCAGAATGTCCGCGACGAAACGTGGACGAAGGAAAATTTTCAGATGGAACTGACGCGCGCACTGACGATTGTCGAAAACGCGCGCATGGAATGGAATTCCGCGCGCTTGAAATTGCCCGCGCTCGAAGGCGAATCCGCGCAGAAAAAATCCGAAGCCGAAACCGCACCGCAGCCGGCTGTTTCTCCGTTCGCCAATTTAAGTTTCGGCGAACTTTGCAAAATCGGCCTCGCGATGACTTGGCCGCTTCTGTTCGTCGCGCTCGGCGCGCTGGGCGTGTTCGTCGCAATTTTGATGACGACGCCCGTGCGCCATTAAAATTTGTCGTATGGCGGTTAAAAGAAAGAGAAAAAGAAAGCCGCGAAAATTGACCCGATTTCCGAACGCGCCCGCGCGCTCAACGAACAGATTGCCTCGCTCGAATCCGAAATCAAAAAACTCGACACGCAATTACAACGCTCGACCGTCAAACCAAAATTGCGTTCCACCGCCATTCCGCACGGCGAAACCGTTTCGCGAAAATCCGAATCGCCGCCCGCGCCAAAACCAGTTTCGCACGAGCCGGTTTTCGAGGAAGTGAACCCGAAAAATTTCCAGCCCGAAGCCGACCCGCGCGACCGTTACAACGAACTCGGCGTCCGCAAATACGATCTGCCCGCGCTGTGGCATCGCCTGTGCAATCATTTCCGCCGCCCGACGACGAACAATCCGCGCCTCGTGAATTATCTCGCCGCCGGCGGCGTCCACGGCCTGCGCCCGATGCGCTACGAGAAGCGCGTCGCGCGCAACCGCTTCATCTTTCTTGCCGGTGCTTTGTTCCTGCTTTTGCTCGGCATGCTTTTGGTTTATCTCCACGGACATTGAAATCGTTGAAATGTTAAATCGTTGAATCGTATGAAAAATAATTTTGTCGAACTGCCGATCTCCATCGCGCGACGGAAAATTCATCGCGCATTATTCTGAAAAAGGTCTGGCCGAAATTGATTGGCCAAAGGTAGGGTCGAGCGCGCCGCGCCGAGCCGGACGCCGCAGCGCGGCGTCCCTACCAAAATCAAAAAATGGCATCGCACAACCGAAACGGCATTGAAAAAAATTCTCGCCGGGAAAAAATCAAAACTGCCGCCGCTCGACTGGACGGGCAAAACGGAATTTCAAAAATCCGTGTGGCGGCAAATGTTGAAAATTTCCGCCGGCAAGACGAAAAGCTACGGCGAAATCGCGGCGGCGATTGGCAAACCAAAAGCAGTCCGCGCCGTGGGCGGCGCGTGCGGCGCGAATCCGGTTCCGGTTTTGGTTCCGTGCCATCGCGTTCTGGCCGCGAACAAAAAGCTCGGCGGCTTCTCCGGCGGATTGGATTGGAAACGCAGTCTGCTCAAGCGTGAAGGTGTAAATTTTAATGTTTGAATTTTATGTCACGCATTTTGACCAAAATCTATCAATTGCCAATCATTGGCAATTTGATTTGTTACACTGCTTACATTTGCTTAAGATTAGTTATTCCTCCTATGGCGTTGCTTTCAGGAGGCATCCGGCTTAATTGCGGAACCTCTGTTTTTTGGATTCCTAGAAACAAAAAACAAACCATTTTGGACGGTATTGAGTTATTACGAACTAAAGACCAAGAAATGTTTTCTCGCTTAACCTCAAAGCAACGGCTAATCATTTACTATGGTCATAACAAGAATGTAACTAATGCGGGAGGACGAGTTTTCGGAATGCACAGAAGGTATATCGAAATGGGATCAGAAGGCATTGCCTGTTTCATAGTGCAATCAATTATCACATCCGCGGCTGCTCCATCTATCAATCAATGCAAGTTAAATGATCACGAGCGCGCCTCACTAAAGATTGCGGGGCGAAGAGTATTGGAATGGATGCAGCAACATTCATTTCATCCCGAATTGATTAAAGTCTATCAGAAGGTGGTGGAAAAATGGGAGCAACAAGAACGTTTTCAATAAAATGTTATCATTTTATTTCGCCGTCAGCCGGATGATTTCGCGCAGCGGCGTCTGCGGTTTGAATTTCACGAAGCGTTCCAGTTTTTCCACGAGCGGTTTGCGGCGGCGCATGTCGTCAAAGCCCGGCGCATACGCCCGGTCGTAGGGAATCAGTCCGATCCGGGATTTCGAGCCGAGCGTCTTCACCACGAGCCGCGCGAGTTCGAGCATGGAAACTTCCTCCGTGCCGCCGATGTTGAAAATCTCCCCGCGCGCCTTCCGGCAATCTTGCAATCGCACGAGCGCTTCCACGACGTCGTTCACGAGGCAAAAGCAGCGCGTCTGTTTGCCGTCGCCGAAAACTTTCAGCGGCTCGTTCTTTTTCGCCGCCGCGATGAAGCGCGGCAAAACCATTCCGTAACGTCCGGTCTGGCGCGGGCCGACGGTGTTGAACAGCCGCGCAATGGTGACGGGCAGATTTTTTTCGCGCGCGTAGGCGAGCGCGAGAAATTCGTCCGTCAGCTTTGAGCAGGCGTAGCTCCAGCGCGATTGTCCGGGCGGCCCGATGAGCAAATCGTCGTCCTCGCCGAACTCCGGCTTGGCGCTCTTGCCATAAACTTCCGAGGTGGAAGTCAGCAGCAGTGGCGTGGAATTTTTTGCGGCGGCTCGCAATAAAATTTGCGTTTCGTGAAAGCTGGTTTCCAAAACATGCAACGCGGATTTGACGACGAGGTCAACGCCGACCGTTGCCGCGAGATGGAAAATAAATTCCGCGTTCGCCGCGAGCTTTGGCAATTCTTTGCACTCGGAAATTTTTGCGCGGACAATTTTCAGCCGTGGATTTTTTTTCACCGCTCGCAAATTTTCCAAACTGCCAGTCGAGAAATCGTCAATGACGACAATGGTTTTGCCATCATTCAACAATCGCTCCACCAAATGCGAGCCGATGAATCCAGCACCGCCGGTAACGAGAATGTATTTCGTATTTTTCATTTCAGTGCGTTGGCAAATGCCTCGGCAAGTTTTTGGCGGTAATCGGAACTTTCAATCAATTTCGCTTCCGCAGGATTCGACAAATAACCAGCTTCAATCAAAATCGCCGGACGTTTTTGTCCGCGCAAAACGCCGATGAACCGCGCGCGGCGGACGCCGCGATCTTCCATTCCAATCGCGTGCAGCAACGCGGCGTGCATCCGCACGGCGAATTGCAAGTTTTGCGCGTCGAAATTGTTGTTCGGAAGATTTTCCGACCAATCGTCCGTGAAGCCGCGCGTCAAAGTCGAAGGCATTCCGGTCGGCGTGATGCAATAAGTTTCGAGTCCGTTTTGTTTCGTGTCGGGGGCGCCGGAATTGAAATGCAGGCTGATAAACAAATCCGCATGATGCGCCTCGGCAAACGCGACGCGGTCGGCGAGTGAAACAGCCGTGTCATTCGTCCGCGTGAGAAAAACCGTCCAGCCGTTCGTTTCAAGTAAGGGCTTGAGCCGCCGCGCCCAGTCGAGCGTGAATTCTTTTTCAAATCGTCCGTCCAAAATGCTGCGCGTGCCACTATTTGAACCGCCGTGGCCGGGATCAATCACGATGACGCGGTTCGTTTGCGGAAATGAAATCGGCGGCGCGCGCAAAAGCGGTTCGAGATTTTTTTGCAAATCCAATCCGTGCAAAAAAACTTCGCCGTCAATGAACTCCGGTGCGAAGCCGAGATTGATTTCAATGCCGTTCCAAGTCGCGCCAAGACTGCCGATGCCCAAAACCATCACGCCATTGTTTGAACCAATCGCGTAAGTCGTCACCGGCGAATCAGAAATCCGATGCACCCTGCCGATTTTGTGATCCGTCGCCCAATTTTCAAGCGAAGTCCAGGTCACGACCGGCGCGACAGGCGCGGGTTCTGAAACAATTGCGTTTGGCGGATTCGACGGGACGGTTGGCGAAATCGCTTTTTTTGGTTGTGGCAACGGCTTATGAATTGCATTGGGCGCCGACCAATTCAGCGATGACATTTCATTGGATTCGGGCGGCGACGAAATAGTTTCTTCCGGCGGCTTGGGCGTTGTCGCGCAGCCTGCCAAAAGAATTGCCGCGATGAAAATGATTCCTGTCGTTTTGAACACGCGCCTATTTTGCTGAACGGAGAAACGGACTCAAGTTGTTTCGCGCGCGACTTGTTTGCCGCGCGAAGTTCGGACATAATTTCCGCGAGTGAAAATTCTCGTCGCCATCACCGGAGCCAGCGGCGCGCTTTACGCGCAGCGGCTGCTCGATAATTTGGATCCGCGCCAGCATGAAATCCATGTCGTGCAGAGCAATTACGCGCAACAGGTCATCGCCGAAGAATTGCCGGGCGGACTGAAATTGCCCGGCGGCGTGAAATCGCACTGGCTCAAAAGCATGAACGCGCCGTTCGCCAGCGGCTCGAATCCGCCGGACGCGATGGTCGTGATTCCCTGCACGATGGGCACGATGGGACGCATCGCGCACGGTTACAGCGAGGACGTTTTGCTGCGCGCGGCGGACGTGACGTTGAAGGAAAAAAGAAAATTGATTTTCGTGCCGCGCGAAACGCCGTTGAGTTTGATCCACGTCAAAAATATGGAACTGCTTTTGCTGGCGGGCGCAATCATTTTGCCGGCGAATCCCAGTTTTTATTCCGGCGCAAATTCCGTGGTGCAAATCGTGGACACCGTCGTCGCGCGCGTGCTCGACCACATCGGCATTCCGAACAAGCTCGCGCCGCGCTGGGCGGAGGAAAAAGAATAATCAACCGCCGAGACGCAAAGACGCAGAGAATAAAAAATTAAAACTCTGCGCCTCTGCGTCTCTGCGGTAAATAAAACCAAAATGATTTCCACGATTCAAAAATGGGGTTCGTTCGTGCGTTTCTCGCACACGGTTTTTGCGCTGCCGTTCGCGCTGGCGGCGATGCTTGTGGCCGCGCGCGACAATCGCGGCTGGCCGGGCTGGAAAACTTTCGGGCTGATTCTCGCGGCGATGGTTTGCGCGCGGACTTGCGCGATGGCGTTCAATCGCATCGTTGACCGCAAATTTGACGCGCTGAATCCGCGCACGGCGAAACGCCATTTGCCGAGCGGACAAATTTCGCTGGCGAGCGCAATTTCACTTTGTGCGATTGTCAGCCGCTGGTTTGATTGCCGCCAGTTATTTTCTGAATCCACTTTGCTTTTATCTTTCGCCGGTCGCGCTCGTGATGGTCTGTTTTTATTCGCTGACGAAACGGTTCACGGATTACACGCACGTTTTTCTCGGCATCGCGCTCGCGCTCGCGCCGATCGGCGCGTGGCTGGCGGTGAAAGGCGCAAATCGTTTCCGACTTCTGGAAATTTTGCAAGATGACCATCTGCTCGCGCTGCGCCGTGATTTTGTGGCTCGTCGGCTTCGACATCATTTACGCGCTGCAAGATTACGAGTTCGACAAATCGCACGGCCTGCGCTCGCTCGTCGTCGCGTGGGGACCGAAAAACGCGCTGGCCGCCGCGTTTCTCGCGCACATGGTCATGTGCGGATTGCTGTTCGCGTTCGGATTGCTCTGCCATTTTCGCATCGCGTATCTCATCGGCTGGTTTTTCATCGTCGGCTGTCTGGTGCTGGAACATTGGATCGCGCGCCGCCGCAGTTTGAACTGGATCAACCTCGCGTTCTTCCGCTTGAACGCGCTCGTCGGCGCGGTTTTTCTCGTGGTCGTGGCGGCGGAAATTATTTTTCAAGGTGGGTTCAAATTGCGTTAAACTTTCTTTTCCAATCTATCATTTGCAGTTAATTTGTCTTCGTGAATTTTTTCATTCAACGCAGCGAACTCCGCGACATCTACGACAAGGTCGTCGCGGGCGAACGCATTTCCGACGCCGACGCGTTGCGGCTGTTTGAGATCGAAGGACTTGAACGCGCTCGGCGCGATCGCGGATTTTGCGCGGCAGAAAAAAACCGGCAACAACCACGCCAGCTACATCATCAATCGCTACATCAACTACTCGAACTATTGCATCCTGTCCTGCCAGTTTTGCTCGTTCGCGCGCAAGAAGCGCGACGCGGATGGCTTCCAATTTTCCGTCGAGGAAATCGTCGCGAAGGCGCGCGAGGCGTTGAAGATCGGCATCACGGAATTGCACATCGTCGGCGGACTGCATCCGTCGCTGCCGTTCAGTTATTACACGGACATGCTGCGCGCATTGAAAAAATTGGATTCGCGGCTGCAATTGAAATGTTTCACCGCGATTGAAATTCTGCACCTCGCGTGGCTCGCGAAAAAATCCGTGGAGCAAACTTTGATTGAATTGAAGGACGCCGGCCTTGCCTCGCTCACCGGCGGCGGCGCGGAAATTTTCCGCAAAGAAGTCCGTTCGCAAATCGCGCGCGGCAAGGAATCCGCCGAGGAATATCTCGACGTGCATCGCACCTGGCACAAGCTCGGCCAGCGCAGCACCTGCACGATGCTTTACGGCCACGTCGAAACCCTCGCCGACCGCGTGGATCATCTGCGGCAATTGCGCGCGTTGCAGGACGAGACGCACGGCTTCACCGCGCTTGATCCCGCTCGCGTATCAGCCGGAGAACAATGACATTCCCGTCGAGCATCGCGCCCACCGGATTTGATTCACTGCGCACCATCGCCGTCAGCCGCATTTATCTCGACAACTTTCCACACATCACCGCGTATTGGGTCGGCCTCGGCTTGAAGCTCGCGCAAGTCGCGTTGAGCTACGGCGCGGACGACCTCCACGGCACGATCATCGAGGAGCACATTTTTCACATGGCCGGCGCGACGTCGCCGCAATTGCAGACCGAGGCGGAAATGATCAAGGCCATCCGCGAAGCCGGCCGCACGCCGGTGCAACGCAATACTTTTTACGAGCCGATTAAAATTCTGGAAAACCTTTCTGCGCCAACCGTGACGGAAAATTCCGCGCGCTCTAAAGTATTGGAAGAAAATCTGGCGACGGCGTGAGAAAAGGTTTGAAGATTGCTTTTCGTTGTTTGCCGGACTAAATTTCCGGCATGACGCAGACATTGGAAAAGGCGTTTCAAGAAGCCTCGAAACTTCCGGGCGAGGAGCAGGAAATTTTTGCCGGTTTCATCTTGGACGAACTGGAGTTTCGCGCAGCGGTGCGGGAGGGAATTGAAGCCGCCGACCGGGGCGAAGTCACGCCGCTCGAAGACGTCAAAAAAATGATCCCCGCATGGGCTTCAAAATAGTCTTCACGAAGCCCGCCATCGCCGACCTCGGCGGACTGGTCACATTCATCCGACACGACAATCCCCAAGCGGCGGAACAGTTCGGTTATGCGATCATCGGAAAGGCCGAAAAGCTGGATGAATTTCCGCTGCTTGGCCGCGTTGTGCCGGAGTTCAAGATTGAAAGCATCCGGGAAATCATCCACCGTCCGTATCGGATTGTTTATCGCGTGCGCGAGGAACAGAAACTGATTGAAATTTTGCGAGTCTGGCACGCGGCCAGAGGAACTCCGAAAATTTATGAATGATTCCGCCCGCCCGCGCAAATTTTCAACAGAATGAATCCATCCGGTGAAATTCAAAAATTTCGCATCGGCTCGGTGAGTTATCTGAACGCCGTGCCGCTCACGCGTGGCATCGAAAGCGAACTCGTTCTCGCCACGCCCGCCAAACTCGCCGAAATGCTCCGGCGCGATCAACTCGACGCCGCGCTCGTCAGCATCACCGAGGTTTTGCTCAATGATCGTTATGATATTCTCGATGGCATCGCCATCGCATCGCTCGGAGAAGTTTACAGCGTGATTCTTGCACACAAAAAACCGCTCGAAGAGGCGACGGAAATTTTCTGCGACACTGCGTCGCTTACGAGTGTGAACTTGCTAAAAGTTCTGCTCGCTGAGAAAAATCTGTTTCCGCAATTCGTGCCGCTGGAAAATTACGAAGCGGCGACGGAAAAAGATTTTGTCCTGCTCATCGGCGACCGCGCGATTGAGTTTCAACGCGCGAAACATGATTGCGAAATTTTTGACCTCGGTTTCGCGTGGCACGAACTCACGAATCTACCCTTTGTTTATGCGGTCTGGGCACTGCGTCGTGGAATTGAAAACAAAGAACTGCGCCGCGAACTGCGCGAGGCAAAAAATTTCGGCATGGAGACACTGGATTATCTCATCGAAACGCGCGAGGAATACGACGAGGATTTCCGCCGCGATTATTTTGAATGGCACATCCAATATCATCTCGGCGAAGACGAAAAGCGTTCCATCGCAAAATTTTCAGAACTGCTGCACAAGCACAATCTCGGCCCGGTTTTTGAGCCGAAGTTCGTGAAATAAAATCGAGAAAATTTATTCACTCCAATCGCCGGTGCGCAGATATGGCTTAAGTTTTTCTTTCAGCGTTTCGCGTCCGCGATGGATGAGCGATTTCGTGGCGGAAAGCGAGCAGTCCAAAACCTCGGCGATCTCCTCGTAGCTCAATTCGTCCTGACGGCAGAGCAAAATGGCGGTGCGCTGGTTCTCCGGCAATTCGGCCAGCGCCTCCTCAATTTTTTTTGCGAGTTCGCCGTGCAAGACATTTTCCGTCGGCAGAAAAACTTTTTTGTCCTCGTATTGCCGCGACGGCTGGTCGTCGTGTTCGGCGTGCGTTTCCTCGAGCGACTCGGCGGGATGACGCGAGCGGCGGCGGATTTCATTCAGGCACAGGTTGCGCGCGATGGTGAAAAGCCACGTGGAAAATTTTGCCGTGCGTTCGTAGCGCGCGCGGGATTTGAAGACTTGCAGAAAAACATTTTGCGCCAAATCTTCGGCCTCGGCCTCGTCGCGCAGCGAGCGATAGACGAAATTCATCACGGGCTGCTTGTATTTTTCCACCAATTCGGTGAACGCCGCGCGGTCGCCGCGCTTCACGCGCAGCATCAGGACGGCATCAGGATCGGGTTGGATTGGCATCGCGCGGGAATGGTAACAGACGCCGCGCCCGCGAAAAGGTTTCGTGCAGCGGCGTGCGCGCTTGCGTTCAAATCATTTTCTCCGCAACTTATGCGCGCGTGCAGGACTTGATCAGAAAAATTGAAACCAACGCCATGGAACGTCTCCCCGCGCCGACCGGCAGCGATGCGGCGGAAAAACTCGCGCGCTACAAGGGTTTTCTCAAGGTCGAAACGCACCGGCTGAAGATCGCGCATCGCGCGGGCGCGGGCGGAGCGCGAAATCTGCCGGGCGCGCGCGGCGATCCTCGATGCACTGCTGCGGCATCTTTGGGCAGAGGCGCGCGCGAGTCTGTCGCCGCAGGCGCAAAAGGAATTTCCGCCGCTCGCGCTCGTCGCCATCGGCGGTTATGGCCGCGCGGAGCTGAATCCGCACAGCGACATTGATTTCATGTTTCTGCACGACGGCCAGGTCGCGGCGCAACAAGCCGCTGCCGTATCTGTCCAAATTGATTGACGGCATTTTGTATCCGCTTTGGGACATCGGCCTGAAAGTCGGCCACGCGGTGCGCAGCATTGATGATTGCGTGAAGGTCGCCAACACCGACATGCAATCCAAAACGTCGCTCATCGAGGCGCGGCTGATCGCGGGCGACGAAAAATTGTTCGAACAAATTTCAAAAAACGCTCGTGGCCAAATGCGTCGCCGGGTTCGAGGAAAAATACATTGCCGCTGCGGCTGGAAGACCAGGCAACGCGGCGCGCGAAATACGGCAACTCCGCCTGCATGCAGGAACCGAACATCAAAAACGGCTGCGGCGGCCTGCGCGATTTTCAAAATCTGCTGTGGATGACGTTTTTCAAATACCGCACGCGCTCGCTGCGCGAATTGCAGGAGCAGGAATTTGTCAGCGACGCCGAGCGCAAGCAGCTTGAGGCCGCCTATGATTTTCTGCTGCGCGTGCGGACGGAATTGCATTACGAAGTCATCCGCCCGCTCGACGTGCTGGGAAAAAATCTGCAGCCCGCCGTGGCGCACGCGCTCGGCTACGGCGACCGTTCGCCGAGCAAACGCATCGAAAAATTCATGCGCGACCTTTACACGCACATGCGGAATATTTTTCTCATCACGCGCACGCTGGAGCAGCGCATGGCGCTGATCGCGCCGCCGCAAAGCAGGCTTTCGCTGCGTCGCTGGCTGCCAAAACGAAAACGCGCGCCGGAAATCGTTGGACGGTTTCAAATTCATCGACGGCGAGATTCACGCCGCGTCCAACCGCATTTTCCGCGATTCGCCGCGCCGGCTCATGCGCGTTTTTCTCCACGCGCAGCAACGGCGATTGACGTTGCATCCCGACCTTGCGCAGCTCATCCGCAACCAGCTTTCGCTCGTGGACCGCGATTTTCTGAACGACGAGCACGTGCGCGAAACGTTTCTGACGATCCTCGAGCGGCGCGGCGAGGTGGCGCCGATCCTGCGCGCGATGCACGAGGTGAATCTGCTCGGCAAATACATTCCCGAATTCGGCAAGCTCACCTGCCTCGTGCAGCACGAATTTTATCATCAATACGCCGCCGACGAACACACGCTCGTTTGCCTCGAACAACTCGACCACATCTGGGAGGCGCAGGAGCCGCCGTATAAACATTACGCGCCGCTGTTTCAAAGTCTGGAACGTCCCGGCCTGCTTTACCTCGCGCTGCTGCTGCACGACGTCGGCAAGGCCGAAGTCCACAAAAAAGGCGGCCACGCAGAAGTCAGCGCGGAGATGGCCATGCGCGCGGCGAAACGGCTGCAGCTTGACGGCACGGCGGCGCACACGCTGCGGCTCATCATTGAAAACCATCTGCTCATGGCCAGTGTTTCGCAGCGGCGCGACCTTGACGACCCGACTGTCATCCGAAATTTTGCGCGGCAAATCGAGACGCCGGAAGCGCTGAATTTGCTCACGCTGCTGACCTTTGCCGATTCGCAGGGCACGAGCGACAAACTGTGGAACGGCTTCAAAGATTCGCTGCTCTGGCAATTGCACTCGCGCGCGATGGCGCTGCTCACCGGCGGCTCGGAATTTCGTGCGCGCCTCCGAAAAACAGCGCGAACTGCTCCGGCAGGAAGTCCGCGAACTCGCGTCCAAACAAATCACCGACGAAGAAATTAGCGCACATTTCGAAAAATTGCCGCCGCGTTATTTTGAAATCCGCACCGCGCGGGAAATTTTCGATGATCTCGAACTCGCGCACCGTTTCATGCACCGGCTGATTCTGGAAAACAGATCGCGCGCTCGCGCCCGTGACCGCGTGGCTGGACGAACCTGACCGCGGCTACAATCTCGTCAAAATCTGCACCTGGGATCGCGCCGGCTTGTTCAGCAAAATCGCCGGCTCGTTGAGCGCCAGCGGCCTGAACATTCTGGGCGCGCAGATTTTCACGCGCACCGACGGCATCGCGCTCGACACATTTTTCGTCAATGACGCGCGCACCGGCAATCTCGGCGCGCGCGAACAGCACGACAAATTCGCCGAACTGCTCGAAAAAGTCTTGAACGGCGACGACGTTGACTTGCGAACGCTCATCGCCCGCCAGATCACGTCAACCGCCCGATTTATCAAGCCTACGCCGGCGAACGGATGGCGACGGAAATCATTTTGACAACGATGCTTCCGACACGCGCACGCTCATCGAGATTGAAACCGAGGATCGTCTTGGCCTGCTTTACGCCATCTCGCAAACCTTTGCCGAACTCGCCGTGGACATCGCGGGCGCGCGCATCGTGACCGAACGCGGCGCGGCCATTGACAGTTTTTATGTGCGCGAACTGGACGGCGGAAAAATCATTTCCATCGAACGGCAGAAGCTCATCGAAAATAAATTGCGCGAAGCCATCAGCCAGCTCGACGTTGCGGAATGAATTGTGGACGCAAACCAATTGCAACTCCCTGCGCCGTCTGATAGAAACAAACCGTCGCACAACGCGGGTGTGGTTCAATGGTAGAATGTGGGCTTCCCAAGCCTGAAACGAGGGTTCGATTCCCTTCACCCGCTCCAAATCAGTTTTGGAGCAACTTCCCCAACTACAATTACTTATATCCTAATCGTTTTTGTTTACATTTCCAACATCCCTTGTGTGACAGAAATGTGACAGTAGTCGTCCAAAGCTGACACTTTTTTATCGAATTCCGTCGTATCAGGAAGAAATTCGAGCGGCCCTCGAAGTATTGCGCGAGCAGGATTTCGGTCATGCTCATTTGGAGCAAAATTTTGGAGGACATAATCCGTCGCAATCATAATTTGGCTTGACAATTCAAAGAAACGATGGTCAAAAAGAAGTGACGGTTGGCATTTTGTTATCAGAAGGTAAAGCTATGAAAACGTGTGTTCTTCTTTGGATGCTGTCTTGGTTCATTATAGGGAGCGGGATTGCCAAATCCGCCACCATAACTTGGGGAAATACCAATGGTGGCGATTGGAACATCGCCACCAACTGGTCGCCCAATCAAGTGCCCGCAGACGGCGATGATGTCATCATCACCAACAGCGGCACTTACACCGTAACAAATGCTCCGAGCGTGACGCTTGACAGTCTCATCCTCGGCGGCACGAATGGAATTCAGACGCTGACCATCGCTTCGCTGACGCTGACCAACGCGAGCATGATTAATTCAAATGGTGTGTTGAACTGGAACGGTGGCGATCTGGAAAGTTCGCTGACAGTTTTGCAAGGCGGGACGTTGAGCATTTCCAACACAATATATTTTGATGAAAGCTCCCCATATAACGGCAACTCGGCGCTGACCAATTACGGCACCGTGGTATGGGCTGGTAATATCACCAGTTATGCCAATGAAGGCAGTCTGGGTGGCTCGGCGAGCATTGACAACGCCGGACTCTGGGAAGCGGTTGGGGACAACACGATTGGATATGTAACTACCAGCACCAACTTCTTTATGAACACCGGTACATTGGAAAAAATCGGCGGCACAGGAACGAGCACGATTAATTGGGGTTTCACAAGTTCCGGCATTATCCAGACAACCAGTGGCAGTTTCAATTTGAATTGGAACGGCCCCAGCACCTTGCACGGGAATTTAACTTTGAGCGGAACGATTGTCACGCCGCTGATTGTGGCCAGCAATGCGGTATTGAATTTATCAGGCGGCGACCTGGAAAGTTCGCTGACCGTTTTGCAGGGTGGAACCTTGAGCATTTCCAACACAATATATTTTGACGAAGTATCTCCCTACAACGGCAACGCGGCCTTGACCAATTACGGCACCGTGATCTGGGCGGGCAATATCACCAGTTATGCCAATGAAGGCAGTCTGGGCGGCTCGGCGACCATTGACAACGCCGGACTCTGGGAAGCGGTCGGGGACAATTCGATTTCATTGGCAACCATCAGCACCAATACCTTCATCAACACCGGCACATTGGAAAAAACCGGCGGCACGAGCACCAGCACGATAGGTTGGAGTTTTATCAATAATGGAGGAACCGTTAATACATCAATCGGCTCATTCAGCATGGGCAATTGGATTGACAGCGGCCTCGTTTATGGCAATGCCACTTTTTCAGGCGGCACTATCGCCGGAACATTGGCCCCGGACGCAATGATGAATTTTTCCGCCACCATCAACGCGGCCTTGACTGTTTCTTCCAACGCCGTTGCGAACTGGAACGGTGGCGATCTGGAAAGTTCGCTGACAGTTTTGCAAGGCGGGACGTTGAGCATTTCCAACACAATATATTTTGATGAAAGCTCCCCATATAACGGCAACGCGGCGCTGACCAATTACGGCACCGTGGTATGGGCTGGTAATATCACCAGTTATGCCAATGAAGGCAGTCTGGGTGGCTCGGCGAGCATTGACAACGCCGGACTCTGGGAAGCGGTTGGGGACAACACGATTGGATATGTAACTACCAGCACCAACTTCTTTATGAACACCGGTACATTGGAAAAAATCGGCGGCACAGGAACGAGCACGATTAATTGGGGTTTCACAAGTTCCGGCATTATCCAGACAACCAGTGGCAGTTTCAATTTGAATTGGAACGGCCCCAGCACCTTGCACGGGAATTTAACTTTGAGCGGAACGATTGTCACGCCGCTGATTGTGGCCAGCAATGCGGTATTGAATTTATCAGGCGGCGACCTGGAAAGTTCGCTGACCGTTTTGCAGGGTGGAACCTTGAGCATTTCCAACACAATATATTTTGACGAAGTATCTCCCTACAACGGCAACGCGGCCTTGACCAATTACGGCACCGTGATCTGGGCGGGCAATATCACCAGTTATGCCAATGAAGGCAGTCTGGGCGGCTCGGCGACCATTGACAACGCCGGACTCTGGGAAGCGGTCGGGGACAATTCGATTTCATTGGCAACCATCAGCACCAATACCTTCATCAACACCGGCACATTGGAAAAAACCGGCGGCACGAGCACCAGCACGATAGGTTGGAACGTGCTTAACAGCGGCGGCATTCTTGGCTCACAGACAAATACTTTGTCTCTGGCTGGCGATTATGATTTGACCGGTGGCACGTTGAATGTCGGCATCAACAGCCTTGCCAATTATGGAATCATCAATCTTTCTGGCAGTCCCGCCGCGTTGACTGGCACGTTGAGCGCGAATTTGAACAATGGTTATGTACCGGCCACCGGCAGCTCGTTTCCCGTCCTGACTTACGGTTCAGAGAGCGGAGCTTTCACGAATTTCAACCTACCGTTTGCGGTCGCCTGGCAGACAAATTATGGCGGCACGACCTTCACCTTGACGGTATTGAATGTACGGCCCACGCTCGCGCCGACTGCCAATCAGACAGTGGATGAATTGACCCTGCTCACTGTCACCAATGGTGCAACCGACCCGGACATCGGCCAGACGCTGACTTTCGCCCTCGTTTCCGCACCGGGCGGCATGAGCATCAATCCAACCACCGGCACAATTTCATGGACGCCAGCCCAGACACAAAGTCCATCCACGAACACAATCCTTGTGAGCGTCACGGATAACGGCACGCCGCCGTTGAGCGCGACCAATAGTTTCAACGTGGTCGTGAAAGAAGTGAACGTCGCCCCCTCACTGCCGACAATTTCGACTCAAATCGTCAACGAATTGACGTTACTGACTGTGACCAATACAGCCACGGAATTTAACATCCATTCTACCATCACTGGCTACGGTTTGATTAACCCGCCACTTGGCATGAACATTAGCGCCAGCGGTATCATTACCTGGACACCAGCGCAGACCCAGAGTCCTGGCACAAACACCATCACCACCGTGGTCACCAACTTCAATCCCTATGATTTGGTCAACCCACAATTGATGACAACCAACAGCTTTGTGGTCATCGTCAAGGAAGTGAATGTTGCGCCCACGCTGCCAGCGGTTTCAACCCAGACCGTCAATGAACTGGCGCTGCTGACCGTCACCAATACCGCGACCAATTTCAACATTCATTCGACCGTCACCGGCTATAGACTTGTCAATCCGCCAACCAACATGGTCATCAATGCCAGCGGTATCATTACTTGGACGCCAGCGCAGGCACAGAGTCCCGGCACAAACACCGTCACGACCATTGTCACCAACAGTAATCCCTATGATCTGGTCAATCCGCATCTCACCAGCACCAACCAGTTTGCCGTGATTGTGAAAGAAGTGAACGTCGCACCTTCGTTGCCAACGATTTCAACTCAGATCGTCAATGAGTTGACGCTTCTGACGGTTACCAACACTGCGACCAACGCCAACATTCATTCGACCATCATCGGCTATAGACTTGTCAATCCGCCAACCAACATGGTCATCAATGCCAGCGGTGTCATCACTTGGACGCCAGCGCAGGCCCAGAGTCCAAGCACAAATACCATCATAACCATTGTCACCAACAGCAATCCGTATGACGTAGTGAATCCGCAATTGATGGCCACCAACAGCTTCGTCGTGATTGTCAAGGAAGTGAACGTCGCGCCGGTTTTGCCAGTCATTCCCACACAAACCGTGAACGCTCAAGCATTGCTTACGGTAACAAACACGGCTTCTGAATCGAATATCCATGCGACTTTGGGTTACGCATTGGCTAGTCCACCAGTTGGTATGAGCATTAGCGCGAATGGTGTCATCACTTGGACGCCGGCAAGGTCGCAAGGCCCAGGTACTAACATTATCACGACAGTGGTTACCAACACTGATTCCTTCGACGCGGTTAATCCACATTTAAGCGCGACAAACAGCTTCACGGTTATCGTCTATGCGCCGACGCTTGCCCCCATTGGCAATTACACGGTCAATGCCGGGCAGATTGTCACTTTCACCGCTACAGCCACGGATAATGATTCTAGCCGGACACTGACATTCAGTCTGTTCAACCCGCCAGTTGGTGCAACTCTCAATCCTGCCACTGGTCTATTCAGTTGGCGACCCGGCGTGGCCGCAGCTAACACCACCAACATAGTGCAGGTGAGTGTGACGGACAACAGCACGCCTCCTTTGAGCGACACGAAGTCGTTCACGGTTACTGTAAATCCATTGGCACCTGTCGTTTTAACATCGCTCGGTTACACCAACAGTCAGTTCAAACTACAGGTCAGTGGCACAACAGGACCGGACTACATAATCATGACCAGTGGCAGCCTGACAAATTGGACTGATTTGACGACAAATCTTTCTCCGGCTACGCCGTTTCAATACATAGACACCAATGCTCTTTCGTCCACCAATCGCTTTTACCGTGTTCGACTGTCGCCCTAGCACTTTCCGTAACCTTCCCCGCTTAAATCAACGTGCATATGTGCACGCCAGCCGCGCGGGATCACCGCTGATTCAAGTCATAACCCCTCCCCATGTGGGGATACCCAAAACGGAATCAAAACGAGTCATTGTCCTTGAAAAAAGGTTCGAGCGGATTTATACAAACACTCCAAAAATTATGTTCAAACCAGCCGATTTGTTTGACCTCGACGCAAACCGAACACGCCGCGATTTTTGACGATTGCAAATTCGCCTGGGACGCGCTCAAAAAAATTGAGCCTTATCTCGCGCAAGTGCCGAAACAATCCCCGCCCAAAAGATTTCCCGGCGCGAGCATCGGCGAAAAAGTTTTCATCGGCGAAGGCACAGTCGTCGAACCTGGCGCGATGATCAAAGGCCCGGCCATCATCGGCAAGAACTGCCAGATCCGCCACAACGCCTACATCCGCGAGAACGTCATCATCGGCGATGATTGCGTCGTCGGCAATTCGTCCGAGCTGAAAAACTCGCTGCTCTTCAACGGCGCGCAGGTGCCGCACTTCAATTACATCGGC
Source organism: uncultured Verrucomicrobiae bacterium (assembly GCA_963746345.1). Classification (GTDB taxonomy): domain Bacteria; phylum Verrucomicrobiota; class Verrucomicrobiia; order Limisphaerales; family UBA11358; genus UBA11358. The sequence goes on along the minus strand of CAVVAN010000002.1, from coordinate 374,968 downwards.
GACTCCATCCTCGGCCACAAGGCGCACCTCGGCGCGGGCGTGAAGATCTCCAACTTCAAACTGTTCCCCGGCAACATCCTCGTCGAGCTGGACGGCGCGCCCTTCGACACCGGCCTGCGCAAATTCGGCGCGCTGCTGGGCGACGGCGCGGAAGCCGGCTGCAACGCCGTGCTGAACCCCGGCAGCATCCTCGGACGCGGCGCGATGATTTATCCGAACGTATTCTGGCGCGGCATTTTGCCCGCGAACATGATCGCGAAAAACAAATCCCAAATCGAAGTCGTCGTCAAAAGGCCGAGGGAAATAAAATGAAACGAAAAGTTACAGGCGAAGAAATTTCTAATACCGAGGTAAGACGTTTATTTCATCCGAATGGACAATTGAAATATGAAGGAACTTTGATAAATGGATTACCACATGGAATTATCCGCACTTGGCATCCAAATGGTGTATTGGCTAAAGAATGGTCTCGTAAAAATGGAATAGCCGATGGGTTTGATAAGCAATGGAATGATAAAGGCGAGTTGCTTGGCACGTCTGAATTCAAGAACGGCACAGGAATAAGCCGGTCATGGTATGATAATGGAATTCTTCAAGGTGAAATCACATTTGTTAACGGTCAGTTTACAGGCCGCCAACGAGTGTGGTTTGAGGATGGCGAATTTGTAACCGAGATATTTTATATTCGCGGCAGAAAAGTTTCCCGAAAGAAATACCTTGAAGCTTGCAAGACAGATTCGACGCTTCCTCATTACGAAAACGAACCGAAAGTGGAAAGTTGGGAAAGCAAAATGAAACGTCAACAACGTGTGCGCAAAAAACCAGCAGCAACTCACATTGTTGAAACTGGCAAGCGATTGCTTGATAAATTCGTTTCTGACGCGACTAAATGCGAAGCAAAGAAATGGTTAGAATCAGCGCCAAAAGGAATAACGCGAACGCTTGGAGAATTACCGGATTTGCAAGAATCTCTGGCTCTTGTTGACGACGCATACTCTGAAGGAGTTTCGGAATTGTTTGTTGTTAAAGTTGGGTCAAACGAAGGATTTGAGAACACCGGAACATTACTTGTCCAATTGCCCAAGTCAGGACGTAAAAGAAAAAACGCTTTAGCTTGGTGCAATGAACAAAATGATTTTCAAGGATTCGATCCAGAAGATGACGAGGGGCAAGAATGGATGATTGTTCAATTGGATTGAACACTAGATTTATTGTTGAATCGTCTCGCAAATTTTCCGCACGCATTTTTCCGGTGATTCATCCGGCTTCAATTCGATCCATTCCGGGTCAAGCTGGCGGCGGAACCACGTCAGTTGCCGCTTGGCAAATTGCCGCGTGCGGCTTTTCACCAGCTCAATCGTCTCCGCGAGCGCGCGTTCGCCGCGCAAATGTTCCGCCACCTGCCGGTAGCCGATGGCCTGCATCGCCGTCTTGTTTTGCTCAAGGCCGCGCATGAGCAATCCGCGCGTCTCGTCCACCAGCCCGCGCGCGAACATCGCATCCACGCGGGCATTGATGCGCGCGTGTAAATCTGCGGGCTGCCGTGTGAAACAATAAAATTTGGTGGGGACGGCGCACTGCGCCGTCCGGTCATCGCAGCGCGATGACCCTACCTTCCACTCGGCTCGTTGTTCGGAAAACTTTTTCCCCGTCAACCGGATCACTTCCACGGCGCGGATGACGCGGCGTGGATTTTGTTTGTCAATTTTTTCATAAGCCGCCGGATCGCGCTCGCGCAGTTCGCGCAGCAAAGTTTCAAATGGCATCGTTTCCAATTCGGCGCGAAGTTCGGGATTTGTGGCAGGCGTTTCGCCGAGTCCGCTCAAATACGCCTTGAAATAAAGTCCCGTGCCGCCACAGAAAATCGGGATTTTTTGGCGCGACTGAATTTGTTCAACCGCCTTTTGTGCGAACCGGATAAATTGCGCGGCATCAAATGATTCGGTCAAATCGCAAATATCAATCAAATGGTGCGGAATTTTTTGCTCCGCTGCATTCGGCTTCGCCGCGCCGATGTCGAGTCCGCGATAGACTTGCATGGAATCCACGGAAATAATTTCGCCGCCGAGTTGTTCAGCGAGACGCGATGCGATTTCAGATTTTCCAACCGCTGTCGGCCCGGCAAGAAAAATTGGTGATTTCATTTCGCGGGCGCGCGTCGTGAAAGAATTGCTGCAAGCGCAAGGCCAGCGACAAAAATCGGCACGCCAATCCATTGCGCGGGCGTGAGACCGAAATGGTAATGCAGATTTGTGTAATCGCCGCGAAAGATTTCGACGACTCCGCGAATGACAGCATAGCAAATGAGATAGGTCGCAAAAATCTGGCCGTCAAATTTTTTACGCCGGAACAGCCACGCGAGAAAAAAATACAAAACCAAATTCAACAAGCCGTCGTAAATTTCCGTGGGATGCACCGGCACGCCGCCGGTTGGATGATCTACAGGAAAACGAATCGCCCACGGAACATCAGTGGGTTTGCCGTAACAGCAGCCGTTGAGCAGGCAGCCGGTTCGACCGAACACGCTGCCGAGCGCGACGCTGGGCGCGAAAATGTCGGCGGTTTTCCACAGCGGTAATTTTTTCCAGCAAATGTAAATTGCTCCGGCGACAATTGCGCCAATGAGTCCGCCATAATAAACGAGTCCGCCGTGCTGGATCATGAAAATTTCAGAGAACGGCTGGTCGGCAAATTCCTCTTTCCAATAAGTCGTCACATAAACGATTCGCGCGCCAAGAATTCCGCCAATCATCAGCCAAAGCGTGACGTCAGCGATTTTTTCGCCGGAAATTTTTTCGCGGCGCGCGCGAAGCGTGGCCGTCCACAGCCCAAACAAAAAAGCGAGCGCGATCATCACGCCATACCAATGAACAGCGAATGAGCCAATGTGAAACGCAATCGGATGCACGGTGAAAGGTTAGAGCTTTGCGGCGAAAATGGAAATCGAATCTCGCGGGTCAGTTGTGATTTGTGGCCGCGGCGGGATTTGATTCCTTGGGCATGGGCATCACAAAACCGACGGGCAACGGTGGCCATTCAGGGACGTGCGCGACGAGATCGCTCCACGCATGGCGCTCGGCGGGCGACATTTGCGACCAGCGCGCGGCGTTTTTCAAAAATTCCGCCTGCTCCGACGCACTCATGCTGGCAAATTTTGCGAAGGCGTTGATGCATTCGGCGCGTTGCGCCGCCGGCATTTTGTCAAAAGCCTGCAAGTTTTTTTCCATTTGCCGCCGCTCGGCGTCCGACAAGGTGCTCAACGTTTCTTTTTTTTCATCGGGCGTGAGTTCAAAAAATTGATTGAAACCGGTGGTGATCTGCCGCCGTTCGGCTTCTGAAAGCGCGTCCCAATGCGCGCGGTCGGCGTCACTCGGCCCGTGATGCCAGTCTTCCGGCGGACCGTTGCTCACATCCACATGCGCGAAGTAACGCAGGATGCGTTCGTTCTCCAAAAATTCCTGTTGCAATTGCGGCGGTAAAATAATCCATTCTTCGAGACGGCTTTGAACCAGCGGGCGAATGGCGTCCGGCGTTTGCGCCAGACGCGCGGCGCGGTTTGTCGGCGATTCATGCAACAGCGGCATCAGATACCAGCGCAATTCCGTCGCGCGCAGACGCAACTCCCGTTCGTCCGGGTCGAGTGCTTCGTATTCGGAGACTTTGGCGAGGATGCGTTCGCGGATTTCGGGCGGGCGGTTAGTCAGAAAATTTTCACGCTCGTCCGGCGTCATCGCGAGCAGTTGACGGAAAAAATCCACCGGCGAATGCGCCAAATGCGACGGATGGTTTGTCGCAGAAAATAATTTGACGGGAACCGGCGCGGAAATAGCACCTTCCGCAAGCAGCGGAAAAATAATGAATTGTCCCGCCACGCAAAAGGCGAGCCACCAACACGCCTGCCGTGAACGACTCATTGCAGCAGCGCCAGCAATTCCTCATCGGCACGCGGCTGGCTCATGCGCTGGATGGCGTCAAAATTTTTCAGCGCTTCGACGCTGGGAAGCGGCTGGGCGGTCGCCACGAACGCAACATTTCTGGCGAGCGCAGTGCGCTGGTTGTAAATTTCGTGGCGATGAAAAGTCAGACCGGCAAAAAGAATCACTGCCGCAGTCACGGCAACACGCGGCAACACGCGCCAGTTCCAATTGAAATTCCACTTGCGCGCCGGACGCGATTCTTCCAATTCGACCGCCTGCAAAACACGCGCGGTGAAATTCGACGGCACGGGCGCGTCAGGCAACTGCGAAAGCAATTCGCGCAATTCTAGCGGTTCGTTTTTCATCGTCTGCTTGTGATTAAAAACCGGCCTGCAAACAAAGTTGCGCGAGAAAAGTCGCTCGCAGTTTCCTGAATTTCAACGTATTCTGTCGCGCAAAGTGACCGTCGCAATCCCAACAAACCGCCAGCGTTTCCTCGATGCCTGCCGCTGCAAGCACGTTGACCGCCCGCCGGTCTGGCTCATGCGACAGGCCGGACGCGCGCTGCCGGAATATCGCAAGCTCAAGGCCAAACACGATTTTCTCAAACTTGTCCGCACGCCCGAACTCGCCGCCGAAGTCACGCTTCAGCCGGTGCGCCGGTTCGATTTCGACGCCGCGATTTTGTTCAGCGACATCCTCGTCGTCGCCGAAGGTTTGGGGCAGGGCTACAAATTTCGCGACGGCGGCGGCATCCAGATGAATTTTATTTTGGAAACTTCGACGGACATCAAGCAACTCGACGTGAATGCGCTGCCGGAAAAACTAGATTACATTCCGCGCGCGCTGCAATTGATTAAAAAATCGCTCGGCGAAAAAACCGCGCTCATCGGTTTCGCAGGTTCGCCGTGGACGCTCGCCAACTTCATGCTCGAAGGCGGCAGCGCAAAGGAATTTGTCCGCGCAAAAAATCTTTTTTACACGCAACCGGAACTTTTTTCCGCGCTGATGGAAAAATTGACCGCCGCCGTCACGCGCCTGCTGCAAATGCAAATCATCGCCGGCGCGGAAGTCGTGCAAATCTTCGACAGCCTCGGTGGTTTGCTTTCGCAAAATGATTTTCAAGCGGCGTCGGCAAATTGGATGAAACAAATTATTGCGGGATTAAACAGTGCCGTGCCGGTGATTGTTTTTTCCAAGGACGTTCACGGCAATTGGGACACGCTCGTGGACACCGGCGCGAACATTTTTGGAATTGATTCCGGCGTGCGGCTTGCGGACATTCGCGCGAAACTGCCCGCCAACATCGGCGTCCAAGGCAATCTCGATCCGTTTTTGTTGCTGACGACACCCGAAAAAGTCACGGCGGAAACGAATCGTATTTTGACCGAAATGCGCGGCGCGCGCGGACATATTTTTAATTTGGGCCACGGTGTTCCGCCGGGAGCGAAACTGGAAAACATTTCCGCGCTCGTTGAAACCGTCCGCAATTTCAAATGAACTCTTGCCGTTAAATTTGAAAAGGGTTGAAATCTCGCCAATTCTGTTTTATTAATGCGATATGAAAATAATTGAAATCATCGCCCGCATCCTGCTCGGGCTTGTGTTCACCGTTTTCGGTTCAAATGCCTTTCTGCATTTCATAAAAGTGCCGCCGATGTCAGGGCCATCCGGCGATTTCATTACTGCGATGTATAGCACGGGCTATCTCTATGTCGTCGGATTTTGCCAAGTCGCCGGTGGATTGATTCTGCTGATTGGCCGTTACGTTCCGCTCGGCCTCACACTGCTAGGCCCGGTGATTGTGAATATCCTCTGCTTCCACATTTTCCTGAACCATCAAGGCTGGCAAATGGCGTCTGTCGTCGCGGCACTCGCGTTGTTCCTGCTCTGGCGTCACCGCGCAAATTTCGCGGGATTGTTGAAGCCCTGATTCTCGCGAGAAGTGGTCTGACAAAATTCAAACTTTTAGCAAACCACGGAAACCCCTGCCGCCATAATAAGATTCCGCGCCGTTGTGACCGATGAAGATGCGATTGTAACGGCGGTCGCCATAAATTGCGCCGCCGAGTTTGCGGATGTCCGCTGGCGTTGCAATCCAGCTCGACGACTTCGTATCGAACTCACCGAGTTTTTGCAGCGCGAAATATTCCTCTTCCGTCAAAAGTTCAACGCCCATTTCCCCCGCCATGTCCATGACGCTATTTTTCGGTTTATGTTCTTTGCGCGAATCCAATGCTTCGCGGTCGTAACAAAAACTGACGCGACCTTTGGGGCTCTGCGCGGAACAATCGAAGAAAATGTATTCGCCCGTTTTTTTATCGTGACCAACAACATCCGGTTCACCGCCGGTGCGTTCCATTTCATTGAGCGACCACAGTTTTTCCGCATTGGCTTCCAGCCGGGACTGCACCTTGACCCAATCCAGACCTTTATGGCGATTTAAGTTTTTCTCAAAACGGGCTTTCAACACCTTGAGTAGTTCTTCACGTTGTTTTGGGGACAATTGCTTTTTCATTTCAATGCCTTTCGCAACCTTTGACAGGTTTCATTTACTTTGTCGCAGATTTTGCAGGTGGGGCAGACTTGACGTCATTCACCGTCGCTTCCGGCCAGCCGTCGGAATTCCAATGCAGCGGCATGATCGCCAGCGTCGCTTTTCCATTCATCCGAATGTCGCCCTCAAAATCCGAGGTGAACCAATCCTTGCCTTTCGCGTGCAAAGTCCCCGCGTGTCCGGGACCAAACAGCGGGCCATTGGTCGCTGCGAGGAATAGACTGCCGCCGGCTTGAAGCATATCCGAACCGACTTTGTCCAGATAAGGCCCGGTGATCGTTTCGCTCCGCCCGATGCGGATGTTGTAAGTGCTATTGGTGCCCCGACAGCAGGCGTTCCAGTTCACAAACAAATAATAGTAATCGCCGTGCTTGCACAGATAGGAAGCCTCAATCGAATCATTGTAGGCGAGGGAATATATCTTTGAATCCGGCGCAATCCGCTTTCCGGTCTTCGGGTCCAGTTGAATCAGTTTGATACCGCTCCAGTAAGAACCAAACGTCATCCACAAACTGCCATCGTCGTCGCGAAAAATGGCCGGGTCAATCGCGTTGTAAGCATCGCCCGCCTGACCTTCGCGCGTTTGCACGACGACACCTTCATCGGTCCAATGATAATTCGGATCGTTCGGATCCAGAGTCGGATTGGTGGCCAGACCGATGGCCGAGGTCATTTTTCCCAGCGACGAAACTGCATAGTAAAGGAAATAGCGGTCGCCCACTTTCATCACGTCGGGAGCCCAGTAAGCCATGTGGCGATTTTCTGGAACAGTTGTGGCAATCCAATCCGGCGCCGTTTTGAACACCGCCGGACCACGTTCCCATTTCACCAAGTCCTTGGAATGATACGACGGCACGCCGTGACCTGTGTAGAAGACCCAGTATTCATCCTTGCACTTCACGATATCGGAAGGGTCTCGCGTAACAATGCCGCGACTCGCCGATTGTTCCAGCGGCAGGACGGGGAACGAGTTTCCGGAATCCGGTCCGGCTGAATTGGTCTGCGCGATTGCCGTGGCAGAAAAAGCCAATGTTCCAAGGAACATCATGGCCATGATCCGACCCGAACTATGCGGAGAACTTTGTTTAAGATTCATGTGCACTAGTTTAGAATTCTATGCCTTCGCGTAAACCTCCGCGCCTTTTTCCACAAACTCCTTCGACTTTTCTTCCATCCCTTTCTTCAGCGCCTCTTCCTCGGCGATGCCTTGTTCGGCGGCGTATTTGCGGACGTCTTCGGTGATCTTCATCGAGCAGAAGTGCGGGCCGCACATGGAGCAGAAGTGCGCGGTCTTGGCGCCGTCCTGCGGCAGCGTTTCGTCGTGGAACTCGCGCGCGGTCACGGGGTCGAGCGCACAGATTGAATTGATCTTCCCAGCGGAATTCAAAGCGCGCCTTGCGAGATGGCGTTGTCGCGGTATTGCGCGCCGGGATGGCCTTTGGCCAGATCCGCGGCGTGCGCCGCGATTTTGTAGGCGATGACGCCGTCTTTCACGTCTTTTTTGTTCGGCAAACCGAGATGTTCCTTGGGCGTGACGTAGCAGAGCATCGCGCAGCCATACCAGCCGATCATCGCCGCGCCGATGCCGCTGGTGATGTGGTCGTAGCCGGGCGCGATGTCGGTCGTGAGCGGTCCGAGCGTGTAGAACGGCGCTTCGTGGCACCATTCGAGCTGCTTGGCCATGTTTTCCTCGATCATGTGCATGGGCACGTGACCCGGGCCTTCGTTCATCACTTGCACGCCGTTGCGCCCACGCGCGCTTGGTGAGTTCGCCCTGCACTTTGAGTTCGCCGAATTGCGCCTCGTCGTTGGCATCGGCGATCGAGCCGGGACGCAAACCGTCGCCGATGGAAAATGAAACGTCGTACGCGGCCATGATGTCGCAGATGTCGTCCCAGTGCGTGTAGAGGAAATTTTCCTGATGATGCGCGAGGCACCATTTGGCCATGATGCTGCCGCCGCGGCTGAAACGATGCCGGTCATGCGATTCGCGGTCATCGGGATGAAGCGCAGCAGCACGCCGGCGTGAATGGTGAAATAATCCACGCCCTGCTCGGCCTGTTCGATGAGCGTGTCGCGGTAAATTTCCCAGGTGAGTTCTTCGGCCTTGCCGCCGACTTTTTCGAGCGCCTGATAAATCGGCACGGTGCCGATGGGCACGGGCGAATTGCGGAGAATCCATTCGCGCGTGGCGTGAATGTTTTTGCCGGTGGAAAGATCCATGACGGTGTCCGCGCCCCATTTGGTCGCCCAACGCATTTTTTCGACTTCCTCCTCGATGCTCGACGCGACGGCGGAGTTGCCGATGTTGGCGTTGATCTTCACGAGAAAATTGCGCCCGATGATCATCGGCTCGAGTTCAGGATGATTGATGTTCGACGGAATGATCGCGCGCCCGGCGGCGACTTCGCTGCGCACAAATTCCGGCGTGATTTCTTTCGGGATGCGCTGCGGAAATTTTTTGAAGACGGACGGAGAATATTCACTGCTCGCGAGTTGGCTCGAACCGGAATGTTGTTTGTCGAGGTCGTTGCGAACATTGTCCTTCGCCATGTCAGCCATCTTCATGCGCCCCATGTTTTCGCGGATGGCGATGATATTCCATTTCCGGCGTGATGATGCCCTGCTTCGCATACCAAAGTTGCGTGACGGGATGGCCTTTCGCTGCGCGCAACGGCTTACGGCGCTGGCCGAGCAGACCGGGAAATTCCACGAGGCGATTTTTTTCCGCCTTGCTCGCGAACTCCGCGTGCTTGCCGGAAAGATAACCGTTGTCCATGCGGCTTCACTTCGCGTCCGTCGTATTCCGCGACATCGCCGCGTTTCAAAATCCATTCGCGCGCGCAACGCGGGCAAACCTTCGTCCGACTTGCCGGTGAAATGCCGGATCGCCCCACGGCCCGCTGCAATCATAGACGCGCACCGGCTCATTCGCTTCGATCCGCGCCGGTGTAAGATTTGGTCGGCGATGACCTCGATTTCGCGCATCGGCACGCGGACGTCGGGATGAATTGTGCCTGCGACAAAAACTTTTTTGCTGTTGGGCAGTTGCTCGCTGCTGTGCGGTTCGAATGAGTCTTTGGATGCGATCATAATTTTGCGACGAAGAGCCGGAGAGTGGTTTTGATTTCTTGCGCCAGCATTATCCGGTTCAAGTTCACGGGTCATTTGCGATTTCGCGCAAAACTCTCAGCGTCACCCAAAGGTGATTTGGCTCCCCGATGCCTGAAAGCTAGGACGAATGAACAACGGCGTCAAGTCTCGCAGGTCTGACAGAATTGCAGCGGTGCTCAATTGTTCAGTAAAAATAAAAGGCGAACAGATTTCTCCATTCGCCTTTCGCATTTTTAGATTTGAGTTCGTTCAATACCGATAATGTTCCGGCTTGTAAGGCCCTTCGACCGGCACGCCGAGATAATCGGCCTGTGCCTTCGTGAGCTTGGTCAGCTTCACGCCGATTTTTTCGAGGTGTAGCCGGGCAACTTCTTCGTCCAATTTTTTCGGCAGACGATAGACGCCAATTTTTTCGGTGTCCTTGTTCTTCCACAAATCCAATTGCGCGAGCACTTGGTTCGTGAACGAATTTGACATGACGAAACTCGGATGGCCGGTGGCGCAACCGAGATTTACCAAACGTCCTTCGGCGAGCATATAAATGCTGTTGCCACCCGCGAAAGTGTATTTGTCCACCTGCGGTTTGATGGTGAGTTTTTTCACGCCCTTCGCGTTGTTCAATTTGTCCACTTGAATTTCATTATCAAAGTGGCCGATGTTGCAGACGATGGCTTGGTCTTTCATTTTCGCCATGTGCTCCAGCGTGATGATGTCCTTGTTGCCGGTCGTCGTGACGTAAAGGTCGGCGATGCCGAGCGTGTCTTCCACGGTGGTGACTTCAAAACCTTCCATTGCGGCTTGCAGCGCGTTGATGGGATCAATCTCGGTGACGATGACGCGTGCGCCGAATCCGCGCAACGAATGCGCCGAGCCTTTGCCGACGTCGCCGTAACCGCAGACGCACGCGACCTTGCCGGCGACCATCACGTCGGTCGCGCGCTTGATGCCGTCCGCGAGCGATTCGCGGCAACCGTAAAGATTATCGAATTTAGATTTCGTGACGGAGTCGTTGACGTTGATGGCGGGCACGAGAAGTTTTCCCTGCTCCAACATTTGATACAAACGATGAACACCAGTGGTCGTCTCTTCGGAAACACCTTTCCAATCTTTTACGACGGTGTGCCAGAAACCGGGACGTTCCTTCGCGACGCGCTTCAACAAATTTTTGATGACGGAAACTTCATGGCTGTCGCTCGGCGAGTTGACCCAACCGCTGCCATTTTCGAGTTCGTAACCTTTATGAATCAAAAGCGTCGCGTCGCCGCCGTCGTCCACGATGAGCTGCGGACCTTTATTTCCAGGATGCGTGAGCGCGCGCAAAGTTAGATCCCAATATTCTTCCAGCGTTTCGCCTTTGTGCGCAAAAACAGGAATGCCGGCGGCGGCAATCGCTGCGGCGGCGTGGTCTTGCGTCGAAAAAATGTTGCAGCTCGCCCAGCGCACGGACGCACCGAGTTCCACGAGCGTCTCGATGAGGATCGCCGTCTCGATGGTCATGTGCAGCGAACCGGTGATGCGCACTCCGTTGAGCGGTTTCGATACTCCATATTTTTTGCGGATGGACATCAAGCCGGGCATTTCATGCTCAGAAACTTGAATCGTCTTGCGTCCCCATTCGGCAAGCGAAAGGTCGCGGACAGCGTAATCGTGTTTGGACGCACCGTTTCCATTTGTTTTCACAACTGCGCGGCGTGACGGCGAAAGTTTGATAGTTGCCATAAATTTTTTATTAAGGTTAATTCAATTTCAAAGCTTGTTTGAGTTCTTTGACTTTGTCTGTTTTTTCCCATGTAATTTCAGGATCATTTTTTCCGAAATGTCCGTAGTTCGTAGTCTTGCGATAAATCGGGCGCAGCAAATTCAGTTGCTTCACAATGTTCGCCGGTTTGAAGCTGAAAACTTCGCGCACGGCCTTTTCGATCTGCGTGTCGGTGATGCCGTCAATCGCGGTGCCGAAAGTGTTGATGCAAACGCTGACGGGTTCGGGATAGCCGATGGCGTAGGCAAATTGGATTTCCGCGCTCGAAGCAATTCCTGCCGCGACAATATTTTTTGCGACCCAACGTCCCATATAAGCCGCGCTGCGATCCACTTTGCTTGGGTCTTTGCCGCTGAACGCGCCACCGCCGTGACGTCCCATGCCGCCGTAACTGTCCACGATAATTTTTCTGCCGGTCAAACCCGTGTCGCCTTGCGGCCCGCCGACGACAAATCGTCCCGTCGGATTGATTAAAAATTGCGTGTGCTTCGTGAGCAAATTTTTCGGGAGCGTTTTTTTGATGATTTCCTCGATGCAAAATTCCTTGATCGTCTTGTGCTTCGCGTCGTGCGCGTGCTGCGTGGAGATGACGACGTTCGTGATTTCGACCGGCTGGTCGTTCACATATTTGACCGAGACTTGCGATTTCGCATCGGGACGCAGCCATTTTACTTTTCCACTTTTGCGGATGCGCGTGAGTTCGCGCCCGAGCCGATGCGCGAACATGATCGGCGCAGGCATGAGTTCAGGCGTTTCGTTGCTCGCGTAGCCGAACATCAAGCCCTGATCGCCCGCGCCTTGCTCGGCATGGCCTTTGCCTTCGGCTGATTTCGCGTCCACACCCTGCGCGATGTCCGGCGATTGCGAGGTGACGGCGTTCAAAATCAAAACTTTGTCCGCGTGAAAAACATCGTCATCGTGCGTGTAGCCAATGTCGCGGATTGCTTCGCGCGCAATCGCGTTAAAATCCAGTTTCGCCTTCGTCGTGATTTCGCCACCGACGACGACGAGATTTGATTTCGCGTAAGTTTCGCAGGCGACGCGGCTGTATTTGTCCTGCGCGAGGCACGCGTCCAAAACATAATCAGAAATTGTGTCGCACACTTTGTCCGGATGACCTTCGCCGACGGACTCCGATGAAAAGATAAAGTTTTTGCTCATTTAATTATTTGACCGCGTTTGATTTTTAACATATTGACGTATCAAGATAGGATGATATAACAGTTTTAAAGCGCGTCAACCAGTTTTTACAAAAGGAAACAAAGAAAACGAAGAAGCGGAAAACAAATGCATTCATTATTCAAAAAAGCGGACGATTTAAGCCGTGAAGTTATCGGCGCGGCCATCGAGGTGCATCGGTTGAAGGGTGCCGGCCTGATTGAGAGCATTTATGAAAAATGCCTGATGCATGAATTGTCTCTTCGTAACATCGCCTGCGTGAATCAGCGCCTTGTAAAAATCGAATATAAAGGAATGACGTTTGAAGAGCCTTTGCGTTTTGATGTGCTTGTGGAGGATTGCCTTTTATTGGAACTCAAGGCTGTTCAAGAAATATTGCCTGTCCACAAAGCCCAACTTTTGAGTTACATGAAACTGCTCAACATTCCGGTCGGCCTTATTTTTAATTTCCACGAACTGAAACTAACAGATGGATTGAGCCGGATGATTCTTCCCGGAGCAAACCAATGAAAAAAAATTTACAGAAGAAAACAAAGTGAACGAAGATTTCAAAAACAAACATTTTGCCTTTTCTTTGTTCCCTTCGTTTTCTTCTGTAAAATCAGTTTTGTAAAATTATTTATGTCTGCCACGTTGAAATCATTGCGAGCTTTGTCCGACGCCACGCGCCTGCGCATCGTCGCGCTGCTGGAGCGCGACGAGCTTTCCGTGAACGAGCTGCAGGAAATCACGCGGCTCGGCCAGTCGCGCATCTCGACGCATCTCGGTTTGCTGCAGGATTCCGGCCTCGTGCAATCGCGGCGCGAAGGCAAACGGACTTTCTACAAACTGAATCCGCAAACCAGCGGCGCGACCGCCGAATTCATCCAACTCGCGATTCGCGGCGCGAAGGAATTGCCCGAACATTCGCACGACCAGATTAATTTGAAACGCGTCGTCGCCCGCCGCCGCGAACAAGCGCAGGTTTATTTCAATCAAATCGCCGGACGCTTCGACCGCGTTTATGGACCGGGCCGCTCGTGGCAGGCGTTCGGACATTTGCTGTTGCGGATTTTGCCGCCGCTCGTCGTCGCCGATTTGGGCGCGGGCGAAGGTCTGTTGAGCGAACTGCTCGCGCGCCGCGCGAAGAAAGTCATCGCCGTGGACAACTCGGAAAAAATCGTCGCGTTCGGCGCGGCCAAGGCGAAAAAGAACGGCCTGAAAAATCTGGAGTTCCGGCTCGGCAACCTGCAAAATCCGCCGATTGACGCGAACAGCGTTGACCTCGTGATTTTGAGCCAGGCGTTGCATCACGCCGAAATTCCGGCGGACGCCATTGCCGCCGCGCACAAAATTTTGAAACCCGGCGGACAGATTTTGCTGCTCGATTTGCTAAAACACAATTTCGACAAGGCGCGCGAACTTTACGGCGACCGCTGGCTCGGTTTTGCCGAAAGCGATTTGCACCGCTGGCTCGAAGCCGCCGGGTTCAAGAAAATTGAAATCAGCATCGTCGCCGCCGAGGAACAGCCGCCGCATTTTCAAACGATTCTAGCGAGTGGAGAAAAAAATTAATATCATTCAATCTTGTGCAAGTTTTGGCTAACGGTAATTTTGATCCATTGCTTTGACATATTTACTTTCGAAAATATGAAAATTACCCCTTCATGCCAAGAAACTGTTAGGTTTTCTTTGATAATATTTTTTTGGTTATCTTTTTTTCTCGCAGGTTGTGACCAGCACCAATCACCATCAGCTTCTACAATTTCAAAACAACCAGATTCTGCTCCGGTTGCGCTCGAAACGCCTTTAGAAATCGAGTTAGACCAAGTGATTCAAAATAATGATACAAATAGATTAATTGTCTTATTAAATGGCGGTGCCGATCCAAACTCTAGTGATAGTATGGGAATCCCTGATTTGTATACAGCAGCCCTCTTACACCGCACAGAAATAGCAAAAATTTTCCTTAACAAAGGAGCTAATGTGAATGGTTTAGCCAATTTTATTAACGGCAGGAAAATGACACCGTTAGATATTGCCGATAAAATGGGGTTTGATGATATTGTCACACTACTAGAACAGCACGGCGGTAAAACCAGCGATCAACTTGGTATAGACAACACTCCAAAAACCAGCAAGGTCATTTTCTCGAAGAATAGTAATGGCTATGACTGGCAAAGAGCAGATTCGCAAAGTAAGCAGCAATTTTGCGAGACAACTGCCACTGCAATATCCAAGGAATTTAATCGAGATTTTACAGCAGATTTTTATTATAACGCTTTAGATAGCTTTTATAATTCCTCGGACGCAAACATTCTTAACGAAAACATTGATCAAGTTGTCGGATTAACAACCTCTGCAGCAATCGCCGGACATTAAGAACTGAAAAAGCTTAAGTTGAACCACCTGTTCCGGGAGCAACCCCTGTCACAAAGCTTATCATTTTATTTGGCACGACGATTTGTTTTTTTATTTCTCGTCCGAACATGAACTGTTGAACTTTTTCATCTGCCAAAGCAGTTTCAATATAAATTTCTTGTGACGCTCCTGCAGGAACAAATATTTTATTTCGTAGCTTTCCGTCCACTTGCACAGGAATTTCAATCTCGCTTTCGACGAGCAACGCCGCGTCAAACTTCGGCCACGGCGCGTAGGCGAGCGACGGCGCGGTTTGCCCGAACGTGGCGTGCAGCCGCGCCCACAACTCTTCCGCGAGGTGCGGCGCGAACGGCGCGAGCAGTTGCAGAAAAGTTTTCATCACGGACAACGGCTTCGTCTGCCACGTCATCGCCTCGTTGATGAAAACCATCATCGCGGAAATCGCCGTGTTGAAGCGCATCCCGTCGAGATCTTCGGTGACTTTTTTGATGCACGCGTGCAGCGCCTTGAGTTGCGCGGGCGTGGCGTCCAGCTCGGCAATCGCGCCGTCGAGCAGAATCAAATCGAGCAATTCATTTTTATTTTGCTCGGTCGTCTCGGCTTGTTCAAACGCGGTTTCCGATTTTTCATCCACGAACAAGCGCCAGACGCGGCCGAGAAAACGATACACACCCTCGACGCCTTTGGTGTTCCACGGCTTCACCATTTCGAGCGGGCCCATGAACATCTCGTAAAGGCGCAATGAATCCGTGCCGACTTCCGCCACGGGCACGTCCACGGGAATCACGTTGCCGCGCGACTTCGACATCTTTTGATTGTCCTCGCCCAGCACCATGCCTTGATTGACGAGCTTGAAAAACGGTTCGGGTGTCGAGACGTAGCCGAGGTCGAATAAAACCTTGTGCCAAAACCGCGCGTAAAGCAGATGCAACACTGCGTGTTCCGTGCCGCCGACGTAAAGGTCAACGCCGGGCGTTGTGGTTGAATTGTTAAATGGTTGAATCGTTGAATTGGTTTCCGATTTAACAATTTCACCATTTAACGATTTAACGCCGCCGCTCATCCAATAGTTTTCAACTTCACTTCCAACAAAAGCGGCGGAATTTTTCGCGTCGAGATAACGGAGATAATACCAGCACGAGCCGGCCCATTGCGGCATGGTGTTTAACTCGCGTTTCGAACCGTCCGGCAAATTCGCCCATTCGGAGGCCCGACCGAGAGGTGGTTGAGGTTTGTCACCAGGCGTCGGCTTATAGTCAATCAAGTTGGGAGGAAGCAAAGGCAGCGCGCTTTCGGGCAATGCTTCGTGGTATAAGCTGCCGTCCTTGCTGTCTCGCTTCCAGATGAGAGGGAATGGTTCACCCCAATAACGCTGTCTGCTGAACAGCCAGTCGCGAAGCTTGTAATTGACGGTCCGCTTGCCAAGACCTTTGGCTTCGAGCCAGTCAGTGATTTTCTTTTTGGCTTCTGTGGTGGGAAGGCCGGTGATGGAAATCTCCGGGCCGGTCGAATTCACCGAAGTGCCATCATCAACAAATCCGGGCCAATCTGTTTTAGGATCAGGCGGCTGAACGACCTGCACGATTGGCAAATTGAATTTAGTCGCGAACTCGAAGTCGCGCGAGTCGTGCGCGGGCACAGCCATGATTGCGCCCGTGCCGTAGCTGGCGAGAACGTAGTCGGCAATCCAGATCGCAATTTTCTCGCCGTTGACGGGATTGATGGCATAGGCACCTGTAAACACACCTGTTTTCCCTTTTGTCTCGTCGGTGCGTTCGCGGTCGGACTTGCTCGCAACTTCTTTTTGGTATGCCGTTACGGCTAGGCGCTGCGCATCGGTCGTAATGAGACTGACCAGTATGTGCTCCGGCGCCAAAACCATGTAAGTGGCGCCGAACAATGTGTCGGGCCGCGTAGTGAACACGCGGATGTGGCGATTGGGTTTCGACAGGCGCGGACAGTCAGTGATTTCAAAATCAACCTCCGCGCCTTCACTACGACCGATCCAATCAATCTGCTGCTTTTTCAACGAATCAGTCCAATCAATTATGGCGAGGTCCGCGAGCAAACGTTCTGCATAGGCCGTTATCCGCAGAACCCATTGACGCATCGGCTTGCGAACAACGGGAAAACTTCCGACTTCGCTCTTGCCGTCAACGATTTCTTCGTTGGCCAACACTGTGCCGAGTTCACTGCACCACCAGACTGGCAGCTCTGCATTGTAGGCAAGTCGTCGAGCATCCCGGAATTGTCTGCGCTCCCAATCGCCGGAAATTTCTGGTGGGTATTTCAGCGTTTCAATCGGCTCGGCCTTGTTCGTCTCCGGATTAAACCACGAGTTGTAGAGCTTGAGAAAAATCCATTGCGTCCACTGGAAATAATCGGGGTCGGTCGTGGCGAGTTCGCGCGTCCAGTCGTAGCTGAAGCCGAGCGATTGAATCTGGCGCTTGAACGTGGCGATGTTTTCCTCGGTGGTCTTGCGCGGATGCTGGCCGGTCTTGACGGCGTATTGCTCGGCAGGCAATCCGAACGCGTCCCAGCCCATCGGATGCAGGACGTTGAAACCTTGCGCGCGTTTGTAGCGGGCGAGGATGTCCGTGGCCGTGTAGCCTTCGGGATGCCCGACGTGCAAGCCCGCGCCGCTCGGATACGGAAACATATCGAGGATGTAAAATTTCGGCGGCAGTTGCGCGGCGGAAACTTTGCCGGAAAGTTTGTGGCGTTGCGCGAAAGGATGGTTCGCGGGAATTTCCTCGTTCGGATTGAACGCGCGGAAAGCCTGCTGCTCGTCCCAAACTTTTTGCCATTTGGGTTCGATCAGATGAAATGGATATTGTCTGCGGCTGCTGGACATTGAGCCGGAGAGTTTGCGGGAAAAATGCGGCGCGGGCAATGTTGGAGTTGGCGCAATGCGCTTTGACAGGATGGCGGGGATGGCGGTAAAGTTTCGAGGACGCCGGAAATAATAGAAAATCGTGCCATGAAAATTCGGCGCATTTCACACGCAACGCCGCTCGCAAGAAAAGTGAATGCGGGAGCTTTCACTTTGATTGAATTGCTCGTGGTGATTGCCATCATCGCGATTCTGGCGGCGCTTTTGCTTCCCGCATTGTCGCGAGCGCGCGAGCGGGCGCAGGGAATCATTTGCCTCAACAACACGCGCCAACTTGTTCTTGCGTGGCTGCTTTACGGGGACGAGCACAATGGTCTCTTGCCTTACAATCTCGGCATGGCGGGATCGTCGTTCCGCACCAACCTCAATTGGGTCAACAACGTCATGACGTGGGACGCGACGGATTCCGACAACACCAATCTTGCGACGATCACGGGCGCGAGTCTCGGCCCGTATGCCAACGGCGTTACGAGCATTTACCGCTGTCCCTCCGATCACGCATTGAGCACTGCGCAACGCGCCGCCGGATGGGACGCGCGCATCCGCAGTTATTCGATGAACGCAATGGTCGGCGACGCAGGTGCGCTTTCAACCGGCGGCGTCAACACCAACAATCCCGATTACACGCAATTTTTCAAAATCACCCAGATTCCGCAGCCGACAGAAATTTTTGTGTTTCTCGACGAACATCCCGACAGCATTGACGACGGCTATTTCATCAATCATGCGTATCAGTGGGAATGGGTGGACCTGCCTGCGTCGTATCATAATGGCGCGGCTGCGTTTTCTTTTGCCGACGGTCATGGCGCGTTGCATCGCTGGCTGTCGCCGAGCACAATTCGCCCGCCTTATCCAAATGCCGCCGCCAACACCCTTCTAACGACGATTCCTACCAAGGAATGGGGAGACTTCGATTGGGTGATTGACCACATGAGCATCGAGCATTGACGCGCGAAAATCGGAAGTAGAAATTGCGATTAAAGAAATCGCCGGATTGTTTGCGCGTCGCCTTCCGTTCCGAGCAAATAAAGTTTGCCATCCTGCGTCCACGTCGCGGTGATGAGTTGGCTGACTTTGGAAAATTGCGGCGAAGCATCGGCAGGCGCGTCTTTCACCGAAGCGCGGTCAATCACGAACAACCAGAGGTCGCCCGGCGCGTTCGGTTTGCCGGCGTGGAAGCAAATCATGGAAACTTTTGCACCCTGCCAACGTTCTATGGCGCAACCGGTCACGGCGACTTGTTGAAGTGCCGCTGGCAAAATGAAATTTGCCGGCGCATGATTTTGCGCGAGATAAACGCGGATTTGCGCCGGATTATTCGTCGCCAAATCCATTGCGTAGCCGCGCAACGCGGTGTTGACCATCCGGCTGCGGTAAATGGCAAAGGTGTCGTCCGCGCGCGAATGAAACCAGAACGGGGCCAGAATGATAAGACCGATAATGATGGCCATGACCATCGCTGCCGCCGGCGCGAAATTTCGCTGCCAGAAAATAATTTTTTCCTGCGCGGCGCGTTCGGAAATGATTTGCTCCTTCAATCCCGCTGGAATTTCAATCTGCCGGAATTTTGCCCGCAACGCATTTTGCCGCGCGCAATGTTCATCAAGCCAGCGCGCGAGTTCCGGGTCTTGTTTCGCCAATGCGAGCGCTTCGGCGATTTGAGGATCGCCCGCGTCCGCCGTTTCAGGGCGGTAGAGCAATAAAATATTTTTGGCTTCTTCGCGGTTCACAAATTTGTCTCCGGGCGCGGCCCGTTTTTTTCATCGGCCATGAGTTGTTGCAATCGTCCGAGGCCGCGGGCGAGGCGCGATTTCACGGTGCCCAGCGGCACGCCGAGAATTTGGGCGATTTCGTTGTAAGAGCAATCCTGCAAATAAAACAGTGCGACGGGCGCTTGATAAATTTCGTCCACGCCCGCCAATGCCGCGAGAACTTGCGCCGCATCAAGGCGATTGACCGCAGCCGGTGAAATCACAGGCAGTTCCGCCGCCGCGTCTTCGAGTTCGATGTGCGGGAAGCGGACTTGCCGCCGCCGTGTCGCAAGGAATTCGCGGTGCAGGGTGGTGAACAGCCAGGTTTTCACTTTTGATGTGTCGCGCAATTGATGACCTTTGGTGGCCCAGATATAAAATGTTTGTTGCGTCAGGTCGCAGGCGTCAGCCTCCGCCCGCGCCAGGCTGAAAGCGAATTGGTATAGCGGTTCGTAGTAGCGAGCCACCAGGCTTTCAAAATCTGGATCAGAAGCCATACGACAACATCAAGGATATGAGTGACTGACACGCCCGTTGTTCCCGTAAAAATTTTCGCCTCATGGGAACAAAAACTCCTGCCAGCCATCTCACCAACGATGTCTGGAAGCGCGGATCATTTTACAGAGAAAATGCACTTGAGGAAATCGAATTCCCATGCGGAAAAAATAAATCCGCCGCAGATTTTGCGGTTGCCGATTCCGGCAAACGGCACTGCGTCCATTTTCCCTTCATCTGAAAATATAAATTTTGAAAAGGTTCAGCAGCCATCCGCAAAAAAACAGATGCGAGTGACAAAGTGGATTAAAGGTTCATGGAATCAATCCATCAAAAAACTTGATTAAAAATATGAAGACGATGCGAAATATAATTCAATTGATAACAGTCAGCGCGGGCCTGGCGTTTTTCGGCCACGCGTTTCCCGGTTTGGCAGCAACAATCACTGTCAGTGTCGGCACCAATCTCACTGGCACCGCTGCCGATATTTTTATACCGGCGACCAATAATATCAACGTCAACGACCAAGTAATATGGAGTTGGATGGGCAACGACCACTCGACAACCAGCGGCACCAACGGCGTGCATGGTGACGATAATGGAGTCCCCAGCGGATTGTGGGATTCGAGTTTGAACAACAAGCCGCATTCTTTCACCAACACATTCACTTCTGCGGGGGCATTCTCGTATTATTGCACGATGCACTTTAATATGGGCATGAAAGGTTTGATAAATGTCGCTGCGGCCAACGTGCCGCCGACAATTTCCATCACCAATCCTCCAAACGGAGCCACTTTCAGCGCGCCCGCTTCATTCACACTTGCGGCGACGGCGGCGGATTCAGACGGAAGCGTCACGAATGTCCAATTTTTTCAAGGAGCAACTTCTCTCGGAAACGATACAAGCATTCCTTACTCGGTGTCCGTGAATAGTCTCGCCGCTGCGGATTACACATTTTCGGCCGTGGCCACGGATAATGGCGGATTGAGCGCGACGAATTCAATCACGATTCACGTCGTCACGCCTGCGCCGATTGTCATCAGCGCGCCGGTTTTTTTATCTCCGTCAGATTTTCAATTCAACTACACCGCAAACATGGGATTGAGCTATATCGTCCAACAGTCCACCGATTTGATCAATTGGACAACCATCAACACCAACTTGGCTGCAGGGAGTTCTGTTCTCTTCGACGATTCAAGTGCAACGGGCAATCCCGGATTTTATCGCGTCGGCTTGCTGCCCAATCCGTGATTGCCTTTTAAGGATAAGGGGTTTTGCACCGTCAAAAATATGCGGTCGTGCGGATTATTTATTTGCTTGGCGCTGTTCGGCCCGCTGATTTTGCCAAATGCGAAATCAGCCGGAGTTTTTTTGCCCGCAAATGAAAGTGGGACGAACGAACAAACCTTTTTCGCAAAAGGAATAATTCAAGAAATCAACACCGACGCCGGAACCGTTCTCATCCGGCACGAAGCCATTTCCAATTACATGAGCGCCATGACCATGCCGTTCAAGGTCAAGGATACGAACACACTGGCGAGTTTTCAGTCCGGCGACGAAATTTCATTTCGACTTCACGTGACGGAAACGGAAAGCTGGGTGGACAAATTTACCAAAATCGGAACGGTCGTTTTGAAAAAAAATAAACCGCCAAATCCATCAACTTCAGAAACGCAAATTGTCCATGCAAGGAATCCGCTGCTGGATTATAAATTCACCAACGAATTGGAACAGCCCGTCAGTTTGAGCGACTTTCACGGGCAGGCGCTGGTCATCACATTTTTTTACACGCGCTGTCCGCTGCCGGATTATTGTCCGCGCCTGTCAAAAAATTTTCAAGAAGCGTCGCAAAAACTCGAATCCATGTCCGGCATTCCATCCAACTGGCATTTCCTTTCATTTTCTTTCGACCCGGAATTTGACACGCCGCAAATGCTCAAAGCTTACGGCGAAAGTTATCAATATGATCCGAAACACTGGAGTTTTCTGACCGGGCCGCCTGATAAAATTGTCGAACTCGCGCGACAATCGGGCGTGAAATATGAATCCGACGATGGCCTCATCAATCACAACTTTCGCACGCTCATCATTGATGCGAGCGGCCATTTGCAGATGATTTTTCCAACCAGCGGAAATCTTTCAGATGAAATCGTCGCTGAAATCGTCAAGGCTGTCGCCGTAACAAATCAATCAACTTCGCGTTGAACGGAAATTGGAAGTGAAACTGAAGCGAACAATAATGATTGTCGCCGTTTTTGCCATTGTCGGCGGCGGCGTGTTGCTGTTTCTAAATTCCTGTTCCACCACGCCGGGCGCGGTCGTTGTGCCACTGGAAATTCCCGGCGCACATTACGTCGGCAACAAAGCCTGCGCGGATTGCCACGCGGACATCGTCCGAAAATTTCCCGCCAGCCCGCACGCGCGCGTTCATTTTGAAAATGCGGCGATGGTCGGCGAAACCGGCTGCGAATCCTGTCACGGCCCCGGCAGCAAGCACATTGAATCCGGCGGCAGCGCACAATTCATCATCAATCCGCGCAGCGACCCGACGTCCTGTTTCCAATGCCATCTTGATGTTCACGCCGAATTCAATTTGCCGCAGCATCATCCAGTCATCGAAGGTCACATGAGTTGCGTGGATTGTCACGACCCGCACGGCGGCGACATTTTCAAACCGGCGGGCGGGCTGGCAATGGCGCGACAAAATGAAAGTTGCGCGCAATGTCATCGTGATCAAACGCGGCCATTTGTCTTCGAGCACGAGGCGATGCGCGAAGGCTGCACCGTTTGTCATAATCCGCACGGCTCGATCAATCGGAAAATGCTCGTCGAAAGCGATCCCAATCTTTGCCTGCGTTGCCACGCGCAAGTGCAAAGTTTCGGCGGAACAATTTTGATCGGCAACACCGATCATACGCCTTTTCTGCAAATGGGAACCTGCTGGACCGCCGGATGCCACACGGCAATTCACGGCTCAAATGTGGACCCGCGATTGAGGTATTGAACGCCGTTAATTTGAATGAAACTTTTTTCATCAAATAAATTCGGAACGCTCGCATTTTTATTTTTGGTCATTTGCCCGGCATTGTCTGCGGCGGAAATTCAGACAAATTCGCTTCCGCCGTCTGCCAATCTTAAAATTGATTTTGACCGCGACATCCGGCCCATTCTCGAAAATTCCTGCCTGCGTTGTCACGGGCCGCTAAAACCGAGAAGCCATTTTCGTCTCGACAATCGCCCGGCGGCGCTCAATGGCGGCGATAATGACACCAATGACATTGTTCCGGGCGACAGCGGCAACAGTTTACTGATACATTATGTCGCGCGACAAGTGCCCGACATGGAGATGCCGCCGACCGACAGGGGCACCCCGCTGACGCCGCAGCAAATCGGACTGCTGCGCGCGTGGATTGATCAAGGCGCGAACTGGAACACGACGAATCAGCCGGTGCAACTCGCTTTGACGTTCGCTCCGACGCTTCGCTGGATTGGCGTTCAGGGCGACCAGTCAAAATTTCGCGAACTCAATGATGTCAACGACGGTTTTTCGGGCGGCGTCGAACATTTTTCCGTTGTCCAGCAAACCACTCCCGATGAAAAATTTTCATTGGAAGGACACGCTTTTGTTCCCGATCAGGATATTGAATTGAAGCTGGCCGTGGATGAAAATAATCTCGGTTTTGTTCACGCCGGCTTCGACGAATGGCGTAAATACTACGATGACCGCGGCGGCTACGATTCGGCGGTGATTCCGTCGCAGTTCAGTCTGAATCGTAATTTGTATGTGGATAACGGGCGCATCTGGGTTGATTTTGGTCTGGCGTTGCCGCACTGGCCCCAAGTCGTGCTTGGCTACGAATATGATTTCAAAAAGGGCACCGAGTCCACGTTGGAATGGGGCAACTTGAACGGCGTGAACATCGCGCCCGCGACGAAGGCGATTGATGAACAGACGCACATTCTCAAACTCGACGTGACGCACGATTTTGATAATTGGCATTTGGAAGACAACGCGCGCGTCGAATTTTACAGCGAAAGTAATCGCAGCGATGAAACGAATACATGGCTTGGCGGCGCGCCGGTCACGCAGGACGATTACCATCATGTGCAAGGTATGAACACGCTGATGTTGGAGAAACAAATCCGCGATTGGTGGTTTTTGTCCGGCGGCTATTATTATTCGAGGCTCGAAGGCAGCGATTTTTTTAATCAAACCAATAGTCCTAATTTTGAGGGCAATGATCCTTCTTCCTGGAATAGCAGTCGCATCACACTGCGACGTGAATCGGAAATTTTCAGCGTGGCCAGCATCTTTACGCCGCTCGATTATTTAAGTTTTTCGCTCGGCTCGCAAAACGAATGGACGCACGAGGAAGGTTTTGGCGCCAGCGTTCCCGATTTTGAATTTGTGACCAACTCGTTCACGAGCGCCGATTATGATGAATTCAGGTCCACGCAAAACGCGAATCTTCGCTTCACGAAAATTCCTTTCACCGTTCTTTTCGCCGATGCGCAATCGGAAGAAGAAAGCATCGGCGAATACCAGCAGGAAGACCCTGCGGTGCTGACGAACAAAACCGATGCCACGAGCGACCGTTACAATCTTCGGACGGGTTTCAACACATCGCCCTGGCGCTGGTTTGCCTTGGATGCGCAATATCAAAGGCGATACAGCGACACGGATTACAACCATCTCATCGACGAATTTGTCAGCCCATTTGGCGACCCGACATACACCACCCCGACAAATGGTTATCCCGCGTTCATTCTCAATCGCAAAATCCAAAGCGACGGATTTGAAACCAAACTGACGTTGCGCCCGGCGAATTGGATTAGAACAACGTTGACCTACCAAATCACGGCCACGGATTATTCGTCAAAGTCCGAACCGGTTTTTTTTGGACTTTCTCCCGGTGGCCCGATTTTGGACGGACGTTATGATGCCCAAACTTACGGCTTCAGTGCCACGCTCACACCGTGGCGGCGATTTTATTTTTCCAGCACGTTCACTTACAGCCAGTCGCGTGCTGTCACAGAAAATAGCGGCGATCCGTCGGTCGCGCCGTATCGCGGCAACATCTACACGCTGATCGCCACCGCGACTTACGCCTTGAATCCGAAAACCGATTTGCAGGCCATCTATAATTTCTCCCGCGCCGGCTACGGACAAAACAACTCGGCGGCGGGCGTGCCGCTTGGCCTTGATTTCACCCGTCACCGACTGATCGCAGGCTTGACGCGGCGATTCAGCGCCCGCGTGTCAGGAAGTTTGCATTACGAATTCGATCAATACACCGAACCCAGCAGCGGCGGCGCGAACAATTTCACCGCGCATGGAATTTTTGCCACGATTGCCTACAACTGGCCGTGAACACGCGCGCTTTTCCACGTCAATCGCAAACCTTCCAGCGTCAAATCATTTCGAACGGCGGAAATTTCCGGCAATTTTGCAGCGATCAATTTCGCGTAACCGCCCGTCGCCACGACCGGCAGATTTTTTACGCGCAACTCGCGTTTCAATTCGATGAGCAGCCCGCAGATCAATCCGCGATAACCATGAACCGCGCCGACGAGCATTGCGTGTTCCGTGCTTTTGCCGATGACCGATTTGACTTCGCGAATTTTTATTTTCGGCAACAGCGCCGTTTTCTCGTGCAAATAATCCGTCATCGCAGCCAAACCCGGCGCGATGATTCCGCCGGCATAATTTCCTTTTGCATCCACAACATCAAACGTCACCGCAGTTCCAAAATCAACCACGACCACCGGCGCGCCAAAATAAAATTTTGCGGCAACCGCATTCGCCAAACGGTCGGGACCAATCGAATTTGGCTTCGGATAATCAATGCCCACGCCGCTTAATGTTTTTGGCGACAATTCTAAAACATCCAATTTCCAAACTGCGCGAACCGTTTTGCGAACGAGCGGTGTTGCGCGCGGCACGACGCTACACAAAATTGCGCCAGAAAATTTTTCCGTACCGCCGAATTTTTTGACAAGCGCGACGGCTTCTCCGCCAAACCATTCGCGCGTCGGAATGTTGGTTTGCTTCACGACACACTTGTCGTTTGCCAGCCCGACGTGCGTGTGCGTGTTGCCGATGTCAAAAAGTAAAATCATTTTTCCAAAGTGACGTCTCCACCGGTAATGGTCTCAAGCCGCCCATGTTCAGTGCGCAATAATAGCGCGCCGTCGTCGCCGAGCGATTCGGCGCGACCACGGATTTTGCGGTCGCCGACGTGAACCGTGACATTTTTGCCGATGGTCGCGCAACCGGATTCCCATTCGTCGGCGACGGCGGGAAATTTTCCGCCGCAAATCCGGGCGTAATCAAAACCCAATTCACGCAAAATCGCCACGGCAAGTTCCGCGCGCGAAACGGTTTCACCAGTTTCAATTTTCAGCGAAGTCGCCGTCTTGCGCAATTCCGGCGGAAATTCATTCGCATTCAGATTCACGTCAATGCCGATTCCGAGAATGATATGTTTGACGCGATCCACTTCCGCGCTCAACTCGGTCAAAATGCCCGCGACTTTTTTTCCGCCGATCAAAATATCGTTCGGCCATTTGATCTCCGGTTTCAATCCGGTTTCCGATTGAATCGCGCGGCGCAAAGCCGTCGCCGAGGCAACGGTCAGTTGCGTCGTTTCCTGCGGACGCAAATCCGGTCGCAGCAAAATGGAAAACCACAAACCTTTGTGCGCTGGCGAAATCCATTTTCGTCCGAGCCGTCCGCGCCCTTTAGTTTGCGATTCGGCAAAAACGACGACGCCTTCCTTCACGCCGTCGCGCGCGAGTTTTTCAATCACGTCGTTCGTCGAAGTCGTCTGCTCAAAAACTCGAATGTCGCGCCCGATGATTTTTGTTTTGCCGAGGCGCGCCAGCAAATCATCCGCGATGAGCGTGTCAGGCTCGCCGACAATTCTGTAGCCGAAATGCGGGCTGGCTTCGATTTCAAAGCCGACTTTGCGCAATTCCTCGATGCGCGACCAGACCGCCGCGCGGCTGATTTTCAATTGCTCCGCGAGTTGCGCGCCGGAAACGCCGTCGGGATTTTCGCGCAACGCGGAAAGAATTTTTGCGTCCGTTGTCATTCAAAATCCAATCCGATGTCCACCGCGCGCGCGGAATGCGTGATCGCGCCGACGGAAATAAAATTCACGCCAGTTTTTGCGATTGCGCGAACGGTTTTCAGATTCACGCCGCCGCTGGCTTCGGTTTTTGCGCGGCCATTCACGATTTTTACGGCCAGACGCAACTGTTTCAAATCCATGTTGTCGAGCAGAATGAAATCTGCGCCAGCGTTTACAGCTTGCTCGACTTGCTGCAAAGTGTCCGCTTCAACTTCGACTTTCAGCTTCGGAAATTTTGCGCGCGCGCGCAAAACGGCGGCGGCGATTGCGTTCGGCTTTTCATTTCGCAGCGTGACGAGATGATTGTCTTTGATCAAAATCATATCGTCCAAACCGAGGCGATGATTTTTTCCGCCGCCGCAAGTGACGGAGTATTTTTCAAAACGCCGCCAGCCGGGCGTCGTTTTGCGCGTGTCGAGAATTTGCGCGTGAGTTCCGCGAACAGCCTCGACAAATTGCGAAGTCAAAGCGGCGACGCCGGAAAGCCGCTGGACAAAATTCAGCGCGACGCGCTCGGCGGTCAAAATCGCGCGCGCCGGGCCGGAAATTTTCAGCAGGATTTTCCCGGCGGAAATTTTTTCGCCAGCGCGCGCGAATTTTTCAATTTTGATTTTCGGCGACAGTTCACGAAATGCCATTTCCGCAAATTCGATTCCCGCAACGACGAGATTTTCGCGCGCGCGCATGAGCGCGACGGATTTTGCATTTGCGGGAATTGTGGCAAGCGTCGTCGCGTCGCCGCTGCCGATGTCTTCGGTGAGGGCGTTTTTCACGGCAGCGCGGATTTCTTGTTTGCTCAATTGCACGCGGATAAAATGAACCGGCGGCGCGCGGAGTTCAATGGCCGAAATCGAGCGCGAGGAATTCCTCGGTGAATTGATCCATGTTATGCACGGCGGGCGTGTTGGGTTCCGCCGCCAGCGCCAGCAGCAGGCCGCTGGAATGCGCGGCGACGCGGATTTGGCCTTGCGCGAAAGTCCATGTGAGCCAGCGCGGAACGAAGCCGTAGTTGGAAAGCATCGTCAGCGCGGCGGCGAAAAGTGGCAATGCTTTTTCAAAATGTTCAGGCGGCCACGCTTCATTGAAATTTTTTGTCAAGCACGCGCCGTCGGGCAGGCGCACGCCGCCACCGAGCATTCCGGGCGCAATGCCGCAACCGTCGAGCCATTGGGTAAGCGCGGCGTTTTTCATGGCGTTCTCGGTTGCGGATTTTCTCCGCTGGCGACGCGCACAAACACCAAGCGGTCGGATTGCACTTGCGCGATGGCGCGGCTGTCGGGAAGTTGAAGCTCAAGCCGGTCGAAATTTCCCAGCGGCAGGAATTCGCCAAGCTCTTTCGCTTGCTGCGCGATTTGCCGGAGCAAGGCCACGCGGGCGTTGATGTTCTGGCATTGCCAAGTGTAAAGCGCCGCGCCTTGGCCGGAGCAAATCAGTGTTTCGGCGACGCGCGAAGGCATTTCAGACTCAGTTGCGGAAACTTCGGCGGCGGCCACAGACTCTGCTGTTTCGCCCGGCCCGCCAACAGGAGTTTGTGAAGCGACTTCATCGCGCACGCGCGCGGCTTCCATCAGCAAAAATTCCCACTGGCCTTCGAGTGTGTGTTTGGGTGGCGACTCGAAAGGTTGCAAATGAAATTCGCCGCTGGAAAGCGCGAGTATTTTTTGAAAAGCGACTTCGCCGGTTTCGTCGCCGACGACGGCGTGAACGATTTTGCCGTTCTCGATGTAAATGCGCCCGCGCACCTGCTGGTTGTGGACTTCGAGAATAGAGGAGTTGCGACCCAAACATTCCATCTGGATAACATCCGGCAAACCGACCCGGCGAAGCACGCCATGAAATCCTTCGCGCGGCGTCCAGGCGATCAACTCGCCGAGCATGACGAAGACGGATTTCAGGCCGTCCGCCGAGCGCGGTTTTTCGATGAAGAGTTCGGCTCCATTGGCGAGGCAGGCGGCGCGTTTTTCTTCGGTCGCCAGCGCGGTCATCACGGCTTTTTTAACATCGGGAAAACGGCGGTTGAGAATGCGAATCAATTGCACGCCGTCGAGCACCGGCATATTGACATCCGCGACGACGAGATCAATTTTGCCGGACTTGAGAATTTCCAGCGCCTGGTCTGCGGATTTGGCGCAATGAATCTGCCATGTTTTTTTGCTCCATGTGCCAAAGAGTTCGCAAATCATTTCGAGGAAGACACGGTTGTCATCCACGAACAGGATTTCATGGCGCTTTTCCAAATCACTCATTTTTTAAGCCAATTCTGGCGGCAGCTTTCGGACTGGAGATTGCCCACATCGGACGCGAAAGACAAGCATGACGCTAACCTAATGCCGCCAGCGCGCGCCGGGCGGTTTGTTGGACGAACAAATCTTCGTCCGCCGCAGCAACGGCAAGCAACGGCTGCGCGCTCGCGGTTTGCAACCGCTCCAACGCCTGCGCCGCCGCCAATCGCAAATCGCGGTCACGGTCGCGAATTAAATCCGAAAGAATGGCAAAAATGGCTTGCGGCAAACTATCTGGTTGTGCTTCGGACGAAACAGATTCTTTTTTTGCAGAAGCGCCGCCACTCAAACGTTCCAACAATTTGCCCGCGCTATGACGAACCCAGTATTCGTGATGTTCTAAAGCCGCCTTGAGTTCAGTCACGACCGACCGCGCCGCTTCGCTTTTTTCCCAACGAAGATCAATTTCTTTCAGCGAGTTCTCGGCGGCATTTCGCACGGAAGATTCCGTGTCAACGAGCATCAGCGCCAAATGGGAAATTGCACTCCGGTCGCCGATCCGGCCCAAAGCCGCCACCGCGCTTTCGCGCACATCACGGTCGCCGTCCTTCAACATTTCGCACAACGCGTCCACCGCCGCCGGTTCCGCCAACGCGCCCAAACCCCTGATGGCAGCACGGCGAACTTCCCAGACGGAATCTTTCAAACGTTTGATCAACGCCATCACTGCGCGCCCGCCGCCGCAATGAATTCCCGCTTCGATGGCCGCGACGCGGACATTGGAATTTTTATCCGTCAACAGAAGCTCAATGTCGTCGTAAGCAGATGGATCAGCAATCCGTTCCAACGCCGCCAGCACCGTCAGCCGCATGAACGGGTCGGGTTTTTTGAGCGCCTCAAGCAAAGGAGCGATGGCCCGGCTGTCCTCGATTTGCGCCAAGGCCTTGACCGCCGCCAACTGTTTGTCCGGTGGCCCCGTCCGAAGAATTTCAACCAACGGTTGAATCGCCGCAGGTCCGAGTCCGGCCAAATCATTCATGTTGCCCGTCGCCGTGACTTTCAACACGCGGTCAGTGTCATTCTCCGGCTCCCAACCCAGCCGCTCCAGACTGCGCGATGCGCGCGTCCGCACCGTCGTGTCTTCATCCCGCAGCGAGTTGACCAGGTCATTCACCGCGCGAGGATCGCCCAGTTGCCCCAAAATTTCCGCCGCCAGCACGCGCGCCTCCGCCACCGGATCGCGCAACATTTGCATCAAAGGCTCGACCGCTTTCTCGTTGCGAAATTTTCCCAAAGCCTTTGCCGCCGCGCAACGCACCTCCACCTTTTTGTCCTTCAACGCGAAAATGAGCGCCGCCACGGAATCCGCATGATCGGTCTGCGCGATTTTTTCAACCGCTGCCAGCCGCGTCTTTGGACTCCATGCCCGGAGTTGTTGATACGTCCACCACAACATAAGAAATAAGCCAGAAATACAGCGATTTTTAGGCCAAGTGACTGGCGAATTTTATGAAAAATCAACTTGTGGACGAGGGCAGATTTCTGCGGCGGACAATTTCACGCCGTCAAAGTGAAGGCAAATTGAAAAAAGGGAAAAGGAAAACGGGCGATGGGAAAAATCGCGCAAAATTATAATGGCCTGAAACGCAGCTTTAGTTTAGAACGGCGGCGTGACTTTTCATAGCAACTCCGGCTTTCCCGTCCAATTGCTTTTCTTTGGCGTTTTCGCCGTCATTGCCGTTGTCGGCTCCATTTATGCTTCGATTGCAGCACGCAGGCGGCAGGAGGGGCTTTTCGAGTTGGCGCAGAGGTTGAACCTGACTTTTGACGCGGAAAAAGATGAGGAAATTTTCGAACGTTTTAGCTTTCTGAAACAATTCGACGAAGGCCGCAATCGTTATGCGACCAATGTCATTTCTGGAAACTACCAGCAAAATGAAATCCTTGCGTTCGATTATCATTACACGACTGGCTCCGGCAAAAACCAACAAGAACATAATTTAAGTTTTTTTATTCTTGTCGTGCGAGGAAGCCAGTTCCCGCAACTGACCATCCGGCGCGAAGGATTTTTCGACAGGGTGGCCGAGACATTTGGCTTTCAAGACATCAAATTCGAGTCGGCTGAATTTTCAAAGGCGTTTTGTGTCCGCTCGCCGGACAAAAAATTTGCCTACGATGTTTGCAACGCAAAAATGATGGAATATCTGCTCGCCAACCGCGACTTGAGCCTTGAAATCAAAAATGAAGTCGGTGCTCTTGTCTTTAACGCGCGCATCGCGGTTGAACAATTCGAAAGGGATTTGCAACGGCTCATTGAAATCCGCTCGCGTTTGCCGGATTATTTGTTCACCAATGTTTCGGAATGAACGCAGACAAAATTCCAGGTTTAATTATCGGCGCAATTGTTTTTCTTATTGGTTTTGCGGTTTTTTCGCGCAGGCCAAATCCAGAAGTTAAGCGTCGAAAAGATTTGGAAGCTCTCGCGAAAAAATTGGGACTGCGTTTTAATCCATTTAGTGATTTCAAACTTATAGAAAGGCTTTCGTTCTTTTCATGGTTGAGGCGTGGCGACCCGCAAATCCGTTACGCGCAAAATATTTTTTACGGTCATTACCAAAATTATCCTGTCAATGTTTTCGATTATATTTTTGGCGTAGGCTTTCATTGGTCGGCATTTGTTCTCGAAATGAATACAAATTTACCTGATGTGCTTATATCCCACGAAAGCAAAGAGTCTCGAATTACCGAAACATTTGGCAGCCAACAGATAGCTTTTGAATCATCGCAATTTTCACGAATCTTTCGCGTTCGGGCATCGGATAAAAAATTTGCTTTCGATGTTTGTCATTCTCAAATGATGGAATATCTCTTGGCAAATCAGGATTTAACAATTGAAGTCAGCGGCAGCGCCGTTGCCATTCTTTTTGAAGATTGGCTTCATCCTGAAAAAATCGAATCAAATCTTTCACGATTGATTGAAATCAGAAAATTATTGCCGCAGTATTTGTTCGCAAAAACATGATTCCCGTTCTCATCGCCATTTTTGTCGTCGTCGGATTGCCGGTGATTTTTGTCGTCGCGCAATACAACGCGCTCGTCGCGCTGAAAAATTACATCCGCGAATCGTGGAGCGACGTGGACGTGGAATTGAAACGCCGCTACGACCTGATCCCAAATCTTGTCGCGACGGTGAAAGGTTATGCGACGCACGAACGCGAAGTTTTTGAACGCGTGACGGAATTGCGGAACCGTTGTGCTGCCAATAACGGCGCGGTGGCCGACCAGTCCCGCGACGAAACTGAACTCGTCGGTGCGCTGAAACAACTGCTTGTCGTCGTGGAAAATTATCCGCAACTCAAAGCCGACCAGAATTTTCTCCAGCTTCAAAAGGAGCTGGTCAATACCGAAGACCGCATCCAGGCCGCGCGCCGATTTTACAACGGCAACGTCCGCGACTATCGCAACAAATGCGAAACTTTTCCGAGCAATCTTGTGGCGAATATGTTTGGTTTCAAATCCGAGGGAGATTTTTTCAGTGTGCCGCCGTCGGTTCGCGACGTGCCGAATGTGGATTTTGCAACAACCTAGCCGGAAAATTTATTTGAACTTCGCAATCACACGCTCGAAGGCGTTGAGGCCGAGTTCGAGCTTTTCAATCTCCGGGCCGAAGCTGATGCGGCAGTAATTTTTGTAGCGCGCGTGCGTGCGGCGGTTGCCGGGGTTCACGTCGAAAAACACGCCGGGCACGACGATGACTTTTTCCTTCAGACATTCGCGGAAGAAATTCATGCCGTCGTCGAGCGGCGGCGGCAGCTTGGCCAAGTTCGCCCAGACGTAAAACGCACCGGCGGGCGTCGGCGTCGGCGATGATGCCGAGTTTTTTCAGCCGCGACAAAAGCAGCGCGCGTTTTTTTCCAAAATGTTTTTGAATCGCGAGCGTCTCGGCGGTGGCATTTTTCGGATCGAGCAGTGGCAGCGCGGCGTTTTGGAACGGATGGTTCGCGCCGCCGTCGAGAAATGAACCGGCGCTGGCGATGGCTTCGATGACGGCTTTCGGGCCGAGCGTCCAACTGATGCGCCAGCCGGGATAACGCCAGTTTTTTGTCAGGCCGTCCACGACGATAATCGGGTCTTTGTCCACGTCGTCCACGAACTCAGCGGCGGAAACCATTTTTGGTTTTTCTGCTTTTCCGTTCGTGTAAATGTAATGCGAATAAAATTCGTCGAAGATCATGGAGCATTGGCATTCGCGCGCAAGATCGCACCACGCGGCGAGTTCTTTGCCTTCGAGCAACTGCCCAGTCGGGTTGGCGGGATTGCTGGCGAGCAGCGCGCTCAAACCGCGTCCGAGAATTTCTTCTTTCAGATCGGCGGGCGAAATTTTGTAGCCGCTCTTGGCTTCGAGCAAAATCGGGATGGGCGTGAACGCCTTGAACACGCTCAACAATTCCTCGTAGGCCGTGTAGTCGGGGATGAAATGGCCCATGTTGATGTTGCCGAGCGCGCTGGCGAGGCGCGTGAGCGCGAGGCGTCCGCCGCTGGCGATGCTGACGTTGTCGGCGCTATATTTGGATTTTTTTCCGCGACGATAAGTGGCGTTGTAAAAATCGGCGACGGCCTGGCGTAATTTTTGATTTCCGGCGACTGGACCGTATTGGCGGCTCGCCTCGGAAATTTTTACTTCCGTGATGCGTTTTGGCGCGCCGGAAATGTCGCCGGTTTCGGGCGAACCTTGTCCGAGATTTGACCAATCAGGATTGCCATAAGCAAAGCCGTGGCGCGTCGCTTCGTGCGTGACGTAAATCACGCCGGTGCGCGGGACGGTTCGGAAACCGGGAATTGAATTTTGTTGTTCCATGAACGCGGCATCTTACGCGGCGCGCTAACGTGCGTCAAAAAGATTGGGAATTGCCATAACGCCCGACTTGCGCGAATGTTTTGGGAAATCAAAAATGAATTGAAATTTATGAGCACTGAAAATCAACTCGACCAACTGAAGAAATTCACAGTCGTCGTCGCCGATACCGGCGATTTCGCGACGATGAAACAATTCGCGCCGCGCGACGCCACGACGAATCCATCGCTGATCCTGAAAGTCGCCGACAAACCGGAATACAGTTTCATTTTGGACAAGGCGATCGCCGACAATAAAAATTCCGGCGCGAGCGGACAAAAATTGATTTCGCAAATCATGGACGACTTGCTGATTCTGTTCGGCTGCGAGATTTTGAAAATTCTTCCGGGCCGCGTTTCGACGGAAACGGACGCGAATCTTTCTTTCGACACGGACGCGCTCATCGCCAAGGCGAAAAAATTTATCGAGCTTTACAAACAAAATGGAATTGGCCGCGAACGGATTCTCATCAAAATCGCCTCGACGTGGGAAGGCATCCGCGCGGCGGAAATTCTCCAGCGCGAAGGAATCAATTGCAACATGACGCTGCTTTTTTCGCTCGCGCAGGCCGTCGCGTGCGCGGAGGCGAAGGCGAAATTGATTTCGCCGTTCGTCGGGCGAATCATGGACTGGTATAAGGCGAAGGAGAAAAAAGACTTTGCGCCCGCCGAAGACCCGGGCGTTTTGTCGGTGAGAGAAATTTACGCCTACTACAAAAAATTCGGTTATGCGACGGAAGTGATGGGC
Organism: uncultured Verrucomicrobiae bacterium; assembly: GCA_963746345.1. GTDB lineage: Bacteria > Verrucomicrobiota > Verrucomicrobiia > Limisphaerales > UBA11358 > UBA11358. Next base: position 339,946 of record CAVVAN010000002.1, on the reverse strand, counting down.
GCAAGTTTTCGCAACGTCGGCGAAATTCAGGAATTGGCCGGCTGTGATTTGCTGACGATCACTCCGCAACTGCTCGGCGAATTGCAGAAAAATTCCGCGCCGCTGCCGCGCAAGTTGAGTCCTGAAATCGCACGCGAAAGCAAAATTGAAAAAATGTCGCTCGATGAAAAGAAATTCCGTTGGCTGCTCAATGAAAATGCGATGGCCACGGAAAAAACCGCCGAAGGAATCCGTTTATTCAACGCTGACGCGGTGAAACTGGAGCAGTTCATCGCGGCGAAATTGTAATTTTAATTTTTATGGACGCAGACGAACGCGAAATTTTCCAATTTTTGAAATCATGGAGCGGTCAGTATGTCGCCGCGCGGGAAATCTGCCGGCGCGCGGGCGGGCGCCAGCGCTTTCATGACGACCCGGCATGGGCCAAGCCGGTTTTGATGCGCATGATGGACCGCGGCATTTTGGAATCCAATTCCACGGGGCAGTTTCGCGTCAAACCTGTTCCAAAAAAAAGAGACAAAGGCGACAAGGACAAAAACTGGGTATCGCCGGACATCGCAAAAATTTTGAAGGAAAGCGGCGTGGAAGTCGAAGGCGCGGGTGAAGGCGGCGATGTCGGGCCGGACGAGTATTACGATGAATTGTAATGTTCGCCGCGCTGCTCACCACTCTTTTATTTTCCGTTTCCGCGATTTGCGGCTATCGCACGTCCCGGCAAATCGGCGGCGTGGAGGCCAATTTCTGGCGCATCGTGCCTCGCGGCGATTTTTCTCGCGTTTTGGGCGAACGTTTTTGGAACCGGTTTTGAAGGCACCGCGTTTCCGATTTTCGTTTTGAGCGGCCTGGCCGGAATCGGCCTGGGCGACAGCGCTTATTTTCAAGCGTTGCCGCAACTTGGCAGCCGCCGGACGGTTTTGCTCACGCAATGCCTCACCGCGCCGTTCGCTGTTTTGATCGAATGGTTGTGGCTCGGCACGACGCTGAATTTTCCGGAATTATTTTGCATCGCGGTAATTTTGATCGGCGTGGCCGTCGCACTCGCGCCGGGCGACCATTTGAAAATCGCGCCGCGCCGGATGTTAGTTGGAATTTTGTGGACCATTGTTGCCGCGCTTGGCGGCGCGCTCGGCGCGGTGTTGAGCCGCAAAGCCTACGCCGTCGCGCACGCGGCAGGCGAACATCCCGATCCCGGCACGACCGGCTACCAACGCGTCATCGGCGGTGCCATCGCGCTGGGTGTTCTTTTGCTGACCGTGAAATGGCGCAGCGCCCATTCGCATGGCGGCGTGCTTGAAACTAAAACATTTCATGTTTCGCGCGATAAATGGCAACGCCTCTGGCCGTGGGTGCTGGCCAACAGTCTCGCCGGCCAGACGCTTGGCGTGACTTGCATGCAATGGGCGCTCGAAACCACGCCGACGGGCATTGTCACAGCCGTCATCGCACTGACACCCATTATTTTGCTGCCCATGACGCGAATTGTTGACGGTGAAAAAATAGGAATACATTCATTGATTGGCGCGCTCATTGCCGTCGTGGGCGTGATTGGACTGACATTTTGGCGTTAATAATCCTCGTCATCCTCATCCTCTTCGTCATAAATCGAGGATGAGAATGATTTTATGAACAACGAACTTCAAACCGCCGTGGAAACGCTCGGCATCGGAAAATTTCGACGCCACATTTTTCTATGCGCGGACGCGACGGAACCGAAATGTTGCGCGCGCGAAACGAGTCTGGCCGCGTGGGAATTTTTGAAGCGGCGATTGAAGGAATTAAACCTCGTCGGGCCGCAGCCGCTGGTTTACCGCACGAAGGCGAATTGTCTGCGCGTCTGCGTGCAAGGGCCGATTGCGGTCGTTTATCCCGAAGGCGTCTGGTATCATTCCTGCGTGCCGGAGGTTTTAGAGCGCATTATTCAGGAGCATTTGATAGGCGGAAAAATTGTCGAAGAATTTGCCTTCGCGCGCAACCCATTGCGGTGAACATTTCCGCGAAGTTTATTTTCGCCTCGACTTTTAGGTAATGGGCAGCTAAAATTTTTCTAGTTCAGAAAGTTTGAGGGCAATATGGCCAGATTGCTGATCAAGACCGAAGGTTTGGAAAACCGGACGCTGGAATTACGCCTGGGTGTCAATCGCGTCGGGCGCGACCCTGACTGCGATTTCACCATCGTTCATCCGACCGTCTCCACGAATCATTGCGAACTGGTTGTGACCGGCGTGGGCGTGATGTTGCGCGATTGCAATTCGACCAATGGCACTTTTCTAAACGGCGATCCCATCCGCGAAGCATGGCTGTTGCCAGGCCAGGAAGTGAAACTGGGCGACGTGGAATTGTTCGTCGAAAGCACCGAGGTCAATGTCGCGATTCCCGCGTTTGAGCGCGAACGTCCCAAACCTCCGGTGGTTTTGGCTGACGGCGCGTTGGTTTGCCCGCGCCATTCCCATGCGCAGGCGGCTTACAAATGCACGCACTGCCAGGAAGTCATGTGCAGCGCGTGTGTGCATGTCATGCGAATAAAAGGAGGTCAGCCGCTGCTGCTCTGCCCGCTATGCAGCCACAAATGCGAGGCCATTGAAATCGCCAAGCCCCAAAAAAAACGCGGCTTCATCGGCTTTTTGCAGGACACGGTCAAGTTACGGTTTCGCCACACCAACAGCCACACCAATTCAGAAAAATAAAATTAGGCTCTCCTGTTTTACAGATCAATCAAGCGAAAGAACATGCTTCCGGTGGTGTTGTCCAAGGTAGTGGAAAATTGATTGGTGGTGGTCGAGCCGGACACGATGCCCCAATTGGTGCCGATGCCGTCGCCCGGCGCATTAGTCTGCGCCTGCAATGTCCAGCCGATGTAATTCGCCGGCCACAAAAGCTGCAAGGTATTGCCTGATGCCACGGGCGTGATGGTCGGTATCGGAACGAAATTAAAGGTAAATGTTGCGGGCACCTGATTGATCACATCATTCCCGGATACCGGCATTGAAGCTATGGCATTACCGTTGACCGTCAGGCCTTCGAAATTCACGCTGTCTGCGACATTATGTCCATTCCACGGTCCAGCCCACACCCCATACACTCCAGCAACTTGCAAACCGTAATTGGAAATATTGATGAGATTCATGGTGACGTTTGATACCACGCCCGAATCTGAATTATTAAGGACCTCGACGGCATAGCACAAACTGTTTGTGATGTTTATATGGTTGATATTTACATTGGTAACGTTTTGGAAAGTGCTGCCAGTCCCCGGCACAATTGTCAGGGCGGCGCGCCAGCTCCAGCCATTCGGATCACGGCCACCACAACGGGTGAGATCACATCGCTGGGCGACGGTCGTTCCGGAGAATGCGTTGTTCGCACTGACGGGGAATGCCCCGGCGATGTATATGCCGCATCCGTAGGGTATGTCCGTGAACGCGCAGTCCTCAATCATATTGCTCGCGGCACCGTAGATCGCGCCCCCGTTGGCTAGAAATGGCAATTGACCAGTGCAATGCGTGAACACATTGAAGCCCGTCGAGCCGCTATTCGGCCAGATGGCAAAACAGTCATCACCCGTATCCCGCGTGGTGCAATTTGTGACAATGGTGCCTTGCATCCCACTTTGAAGATTGATGCCGTCCGCGATGGTGTCGCGGAACCGACAATCAGAAACGACCAAGCCACTCGAACCGGTGATCCAGGCACCAGTCTTGGTATGCTCCACCCAGACTCGTGAGATGGTTGACCCGGTGCCGTAGGCTCCACCCAGACCATCATTGGGCTCGTTATCATTCCGGTAGTTCAGTTTGCCCACGATGGCGAAATCAGACACATGGATGTTACTTCCTGCGCCATATATTGCGACCCGTTTGGATGAACTCGTGTTGTATAGGGACGCATTCCCAAGGAGGGTGGTGTACCACATACCAGCACCTTGGATCGTTGTATTGGAAGGAAGGCCGATGAATTGGGTTATGACATAATTTCCGGCCGGCATCCAGACTGTCATTCTCGCCGCAGATGCGTCCAAGATACATTGCTGAACCCCGGCGCTGCTGTCGTTGACCCCAGTTGGGTCCGCATTGTAGGGCGAATTGGTAATGCACAATGAATTTGCCGGCGCGTTGGTAAGCGGGGCGGCGACGTTCTCCAAGTCAACCAGATCAATGACATAGAAAGCCGCCGCGTCATCGGCATTTTCTTGGATGCGCACTGTGTCACCCGCATTGATGGTCAGCCCGTTTAAGCGGACCTCATCGAAGAAATTTCTAGGTTGTCCGACCGCAGGATAGTTGGTCCACGCAGGAACACCGTTACCGTAGCTTCCATACAACCATGAATATTGAGATGTCACCGGAAGTTTTTGAGCAAAAATTCCGTTCGTGTAGAGACTGATGGTATAGTTGGTTCCACCTCCGGTCGCCGTGTCCGGCACACAATAGCGCACCACGATTGAATTGGCCGGGGCTTGGGCGGTCAATTCCGCATATTGTCCCGTGCCGGTCAGTTCGACGGCTTGTCCTCCCGATGCTTCCATTGGAATTGTGTCTGTCAGGGTGGCATTTATGCTGCTGATCTGTGCCGGGGGACCTATTATCGCCGCTCCGTTGCTAGTCGTCATGTTCTCGGCTTCGTAAGTGGTCCAAGGCACATTCGCCCCGGGATTCGCTTGAACGAAATGTAGCGAAGCACCGAGAAACAGGATAATCGCGAGTTGGCGTGATACATATGACATAATAATGCAGAATCAAGAACCTTACACTTTTTTTGAAATTACAGTAGTCGCATAAAGCGGGGACACGCCGATTTTTTTAACCGGCGAACAACTGCGTCCATCTCAAGGCCGCGAAATGAATGGATTATCGTTGATGTAAAAACGCAAATGGCGCTTTGCCCAGTGTTTTGCATAGTCAATCCCAACTCGTGGACGTTTGATCGTTGAAAAAATTTCCGATTCCGAAGGCGCGGCGATAAAAAAAACATCGCTCAACAAATCGTGACCGTTTAGACATTTGTCAATTTCCATCGCGCGGCAGAGCAGGCCGGGACCGCACGTCCGACCTTCGATATTTTTTACCGGCTCGATGGCGCGCAACAAAACTGCTGACGCATGACCTTCGCGCTCGGTCACGACGTTCATGCAGAAATACATTCCGTAAATGAAATAGACGTAAGCGTGACCGGGCGGGCCGAACATGACTTTGTTGCGCGGCGTCAATCCTTTTGAAGAATGCGCAGCGAGGTCGTGCGGACCGAGATACGCCTCGGTTTCCACGATTTTTCCGACGCGCTCCACGCCGTGCGATTTATGAATTAGAAATTTTCCGAGCAATTCCTTTGCGACAACAATCGTGTCCCGGTCGTAAAATGAGCGCGGCAGTTTTCGCATGGCGGAATGATACCAAAACACGTCGGAAATTATCTTTTTAATAATGCTTGCCATTAGCCGGAAAAATGCGATTCTTCAATTGTCTGTTAGATAGCACAGAGCTCCCACGGCATGGTGAATCTTCAAGTGAACTCAGTTCAGTGATGATTTGAAACCCGATAGTCGGGAACAGTCTGGTCAAAGCAAAGTTCAGTCTAGGACAGTAAAACATCACATGAGTAATAAATTGTTCGTCGGGAATCTTTCCTTCGACACCACAGAAAACGACCTGCAGGACGCATTCGCTGCGCACGGCACGGTCACGGAAACCAATATGATGATGGACCGGGCAACCGGCCGTCCGCGTGGTTTTGGTTTCGTCACCATGAGTTCGCCCGAAGAGGCGGAAAAAGCCATTCAAGCATTGAACGGCGCCCAGCTCGGCGGTCGCGCACTCACAGTCAACATCGCGCGTCCGCGCGAAGATCGTCCGCCCGGCGGCGGCGGTGGAGGCAGTCGCGGCCCGCGTCGTGAATACGGCGGTGGTGGTGGTGGTGGCGGTCGCAGCAATCGCTATTAATAGCTTTTGAATTTTCACAGCGGGGCTTGGGTAAAACCAAGTCCCGCTTTTTGTTTTTCTGACGACACGATTCTCCGTTTGACAGCGGACGAATTGTCCGCAAAATGTGACACTGCTTTCGGTTGCCAGCGTAGCTCAGTGGTAGAGCAGAGGACTCATAAGCCTTTGGTCGGAGGTTCAAATCCTCCCGCTGGCACCAATTCAAATACCAACTTGTTCCGGCAGCGATGAAGTTTTGCGCCGCGCCAAAAAATAAGAACCAACGACCAAAAGTGCGGCAAGGAGTTGTGCAACCAGAGTTTCCATCGTGGGAAAAATCGAAAACCACAAGCCGGCCCAGGCGGGAATTTTATTTGCGAGCCAGCCGATTTGCGTCGTGGGAATCCAATGGGCCAGTTGCATTTCCTGTGCCTGTTCGCCGACCATGACGAGCAGCACAAAGCCGAGCATGACGCCGGTGAGAATGAGCATTCTCCGGTAAGGCAATTTGCGATGCGCCACAAACGTCAGCACGGCGACTATGCCGGAGAAAAATAATCCGAACAGCGCGCCTGCCAGAACAATTTTTCCGCCCATCTGTAAATAATAAGTTTGCAGGAACAGCACCACTTCAAATCCTTCGCGGTAAAACGACGCGAAACCGAGCAGTCCAAGTCCCCACAACAAACGGCGTTGGGAAATTTCCGCTTCGCTTGCGCTGGCGAGCAACTTTTTTTTGTTCCGGTTATGCATTGAAATCCAGCCGCCCCAGTAAACCTTGTGGAAAAACCAGTTCATCACCACGAGCAAAACGACCACGGCGAGCAATCCCGTCGCGGCCTGCAAGTTCAAAGCGGAAACATTTTGGCTCAAATTATTGATAACGCTGACGGCGATGAACCAGGTGATTAACGTCGCGACGAAAGCGATGCCCGCGCCGGTGACCACCGGACGGCGATGCGATTGTTTTTCGCCGATCATGCTGGCCATGATGGCCGAAAGCACCAGCACGCATTCCAATCCCTCGCGAAAAACGAGCACGGCAATGTCGAGGACGGCCACCGTCGGACTCGTGCGCGGAATTGTGGGATCGGGCGCGCCTGCCGACGAGACGCCTTGCCACACCAAAATGCCGACAACCATAACGACAGCGGCAAACAAAATAATGCGGAGCAGCAGGCGCTGCGGTTTGGCCGCAATAATTTCTTCGTCCATAACGATTGGCGAAAGTTGTTTCACATTTCGAATCTGCCAAGCTAACAGGCTACGCGAAATCCGGCTTGCGGCAAGTTGCTAAAAACAGTCCCCGAATTGCTGTTTCGGATTGAAACAATCGCCGCTTGACCTTTGCGCGTGCAACGGATTTAATTCACGCCGTTAGTAGGCAAAATTCATGTTTGCGCAATTCAAAAGCCTGTTTTCCAACGACATTGGAATAGACTTGGGCACGGCAAATTCCCTCGTCTATGTGCGGGATCGCGGAATCGTCCTGCGCGAACCTTCGGTGGTGGCCATCCAGGCCGGCACGACCAACGTGCTGGCCGTCGGTGACGAAGCAAAACGAATGTTGGGCCGCACGCCCGGCAACATCGTGGCCATCCGCCCGATGAAAGACGGCGTGATCGCCGACTTCGAAATCACCGAGGCGATGCTGCGCCACTTCATCCAGAAGGTTCACCACCGAAAATTAATCGCGCCACGGGTCGTGGTCGCGGTGCCTTCGGGCATCACGGAAGTTGAAAAACGGGCGGTGAAAGATTCCGCCACCCACGCCGGAGCGCGTGAAGTGTATTTGATCGAACAACCGATGGCTTCGGCCATTGGCGTCGGTCTGCCGGTGCATGAACCGGCGGGCAACATGATCGTGGATATCGGCGGCGGGACTTGCGAAATCGCAATCATTTCCCTCGCCGGCATCGTCTTCAGCCGCAGCCTGCGGGTGGGCGGAGACGAATTTGACGAAACGATCATCGCGCACATGAAACGCGCCTACAACATGATGATAGGTGAACGCACTGCGGAAGAAATCAAGATACGCATCGGCTCGGCCTTTCCGCTGGAACAGGAATTGACGATGGATGTCAAAGGCCGCGATTTGAGCACCGGCCTGCCCAAGACCCTGACCATCCGTTCCGAGGAAATTCGCGAAGCGTTGCAGGAACCGCTCTCGAGCATTTTGGAATCCATCCGCATCACACTGGAACGTTGCCCGCCCGAACTCGCCGCCGATCTTGTGGATCGCGGCCTGGTCATGGCCGGCGGCGGCTCGTTGTTGCGCGGCATTGACCGGCTGGTGGCCGAGGAAACCGGCCTGCCGGTCCATCTGGCCGACGATCCCGATGAGCGCCGTGGCCGAAGGCACCGGCCGCGTTTTGCAGGAAATCGAATTCCTCAAACGCGTCGCGACCAACGCCAAATATTGATTCTTCCCGCCCGCGTTCACCTGCACGCGGCTGAAAATCAGCCGCAGTTGCAGGATGTTCAAACAAAAAAATTATCTCGCGCTCGGCGCGGTGGCACTGGTGGCAGTGCTGATTTTCAGCCTGCCGCCCAGCGCAACCTCCCGTCTGAAACTCGCCATCGGCAGTTTGTTTTTGCCGCTGTTCGGCCTGGCCAACACCGCGCAACAACTGCCCGCCGACCTGGCCGACAGCGCCCTGCCTCGCCGCGAACTGCTCCAGCAAATTGAAAATCTCCGCCGCGAAAATCAGCAGCTAAAAGTTCAAGCGTTGCAGGCCGCCGCCATCGCGCGTGAAAACGACCAGCTTCGCTCTGCGCTTGGCTGGCAGAAACAGACGCCGTGGAAATTGAAACTCGCCAACGTCGTCATGCGCGACCCGGCGAATTGGTGGCGCACGGTTGAGATTGATCTCGGCACGCGCGACGGCATCAGCGACAACCTGCCCGTGCTGACCGCCGATGGACTGGTCGGGCGCGTTTCATCCGTCGGCCTCACGCGGTCGCAAGTCGTTTTGATCGGCGATCCAAATTGCAAAGCCTCCGCGCTCGTCGAAAATCCCGCGCACGACACCGGCATCATCAGCGCGAGCGGCCCGCTCGACAATTCGCTCGTCGAACTGACTTATCTTTCCAGCAACGCGAACTCTGAAACCCGGCCAAAGCGTCATCACCAGCGGCCTCGGCGGAATTTTTCCGAAAGGCATTCCCATCGGCCAGATCGTGGACGCGCGCCCGGTTGAATTCGGCCTTTACACCGAAGCGCGCGTGAAACTCAACGCCAATCTGGGCACGCTCGAACAAGTCTGGGTTTTGTTTCCATGAATGTCTTCAACACCATTTTGATTCTCGCCGCCGCGTTTCTCGCGGTGTTCGGCGAAACGGTTTTTTCCGCGCCGCGCCATTTGTTCGGCGCGCAGATTGATTTGCTGCCCGCGCTGATGGTTTACGCCGCGCTGAACACAAACGTCGTCAGTGTTTCGTTGCTCGCCGTCGCTCGGCGGTTTGTGGTTCGACTCGCTTTCCGCAAATCCGCTCGGCGTTTCCATTTTGCCGCTGTTCGCCGTCGGCTTTCCGATTTGCTCTGCAACGCGACTTGATTTTGCGCGAACTGCCGTTTGCGCAATTTGTTCTCGGCGCGCGTCGCCAGCGCAGTCGTGCCGTTGCTGACCGTTTTGCTTCTGTTGAGCGGCGGCAAACGAACCGCTGCTCGGCTGGGGTTCGCTCTGGCAATGGATTGTGATGACGGCGGGCGGCGCGGTGGCGACGCCGGTTATTTTTGCGCTGTTCGACTGGTGCAATCACGCGCTCGGCTATCAGCCGCGGACGGAAACCAGTTTCCGTCCCGACCGCGAAATCCTGCGCGACAAAAGAGCGAAATAAAAAATAAATTTTGCGATGCTGATTTTTGACGAACTGAAAAAGAACGACCCGCAGCTCCGCTTCGTGGCGATGATGCTGGCGGCGGGCCTGTGCATTTTGCTCGCTGGGCTTGTGGTGGGTGCAGGTCGTCTCGGCGCGCGAATATCAGTCGCATTTGGAAACGCAGGCGTATCGCACCGTTCGCATTCCCGCCGTGCGCGGAAAAATTCTGGATCGCGAAGGCCGCGTGCTGGCCGAAAATCGCGCATGTTACAATTTGAGTCTTTACCTCGATGATTTGCGCAAACAGTTCGACGCCGGTTACAACCAATTATTCAAGCAGGCGCGCGCCGTTCAGCAACAAGCCATCGCCGCGCAGGAAAAAAAACTTGGGCGTTCGCTCACGAAAATCGAGCGAAAACAATTTGCATTTTCAACCGCCCAATTGAATCAACTGCACGCGCAGGCGCGTTTGAGCGTCGCGGACAACCTCGTCGCGCAAATGAGCCAAAAAATGCAGCAGCCGCTCGCGCTCGACCCAAAAGATTTCGAGCGCGCCTACGAAACGCGCCTGGCTTTGCCTTATCCGATTTTGCAAAACCTTGACGACGCGCAAATCGCGAGGTTCGAGGAAAATTTTTCCGGCGGTTTCGGCGCGGATTTGGAATTGCAGCCCGCGCGATTTTATCCGCTCGGCACGACGGCGGCGCATCTGCTCGGCTACGTCCAAAAGGACGACAGTTCGCATGCAAGGCGAAGACGCCTATTTTTCAACTATCGGCTGCCGGATTATCGCGGTGTCGTCGGCATCGAAGGCGGCTTCGACGCGGAACTTCACGGACACGCGGGTGAGGAATCCGTGCTCGTCAACAATCTCGGCTACCGCCAATCGGAAAATATTTTGGACGCGCCCGAACCCGGCCACAACGTCGTGCTGACAATTGATTTGGACATTCAACGCGCGGCGGAAGAATCAATCGTCGCGCATCAGGGCGCGGACGCGCGCGCGGCGGTCGTTGTGATGGACGTTCGCAGCGGCGACGTGCTGGCGATGGTTTCGTCGCCGCCGATCGATCCGATTTATTTTGTCAGAACAGTCCCGGCCTATTTGAACGATCACGAATTTGCAGCCGCAAATGAACCGCGCGACTTATGAAAATTATGCGCCCGGCTCCATTTTCAAACCCATTGTCGGACTCGCCGCGCTGGAAAATGGATTGAACCCGAATGAAATTTACGACGTGCAACCCGACCCGGATGATCCGGACAAAGGCTGCATTTTTGTCGGCGCGCGCAAAATCAAGGACACGGTTCCGCCCGGCGAATATAATTTCCGGCGCGCCATCGTACATTCGAGCAATTCATATTTCATCTTCAACGGACTTGCGCACGGGCATCGAAAAAATCGTCCGCCTCGGCGAAAAATTTCATTTTGGCGAACGCACCGGCTTGCCGACGCGGCAGGAAACGCGCGGAATTTTCCCAACGCTGAAACAAGTCAAAGAATCCGACTGGCGCGACGGCGATTCGGCGAACATTTGTTTCGGCCAGGGCGAAATGGCCGTGACGCCGATGCAAATGGCCGTGTGCCTATTCCGCGATCGCCAACGGCGGAAAGGTTTTGTGGCCGCGACTGGTTGACCGCATTGAGCCGCAAGACCCGGCCAGCGGCGAAGCGGCGACGAATTTTCCCGCCGGCCTCGTGCGCGATGAAATCGGCGTCAGCGCGCGCAGCCTGCAAATTTTGCGCGAGGCGATGCTTTCGGAAACTGAAGACGCGCGAAGGCACCGGACGCGCGGCGGTCATCGGACTTGATTTGCGGATTTGCGGCAAGACCGGCACGGCGCAAGTGCAGGACGAGCACAACCAGACTCATCGGCCAGAATTTTTGGTTTGCGTCGTTTGCGCCGTATGAAAATCCGAAATACGCCGTCGTCGTGATGGTGCAATCCGAATGGCGGCGGCTCCGGCGGACTGGTTTGCGCGCCGATCGCGCACGACATTTACGAGGAAATTTTGAAAAAAGAAAACGCGCCGATGCCAAGAATTTTGGCGACGGCAAATTAAAATGGTTGACCCATTCATCAACGAACGTGAACCGAAGCTCGACCGGCTGCAACTGGTCGCGCTGGCGGGGCTGATGTTCATCGGCGCGATGTTCGTGTTACAGCGCGACGATGGCGAATCGACGTCGTCGGCGCTGCCGTGGTATGACCAAATCTGGATCCGCCAAATCATCTGGTATGCGCTCGGCCTCGGCGCGGCGGCGGCGGTTTGTGTAGTGGATTATCACACGCTGGCGCGCTGGTCGTTCGTGATTTATTGGGCGACGATTTTTTGCCTGCGTCGCGGTTTTGATTCCGCACATCGGCACGACTCACGGCTGGGGCGCGCGCCGCTGGATTGACTTGCGGTTCTTTCAATTTCAACCGAGTGAATTTGCCAAACTCGCGTTCATTCTCGCGGCGGCAAATTTCTTGAGCCGTCCGCCGGATGAATTGAAGCAGCGCGACGTTTTTTGGAAAGGCATCGGGCTGATGCTGCTGCCGTTCGCGTTGATTTTGAAGGAACCGGATCTGGGTTCGGCGCTCGTTTTGTTGCCAACGGGCCTGGTGATGATGTTTGTGGCCGGCACGCCGAAAAGATATCTGCTGAAATTGGTCGGCGGCGTGGGCATTTTGGGCGTGCTGTTGCGTGGCCGATGTCATTGTTCGCGCCGCGCGCACTGCAAATTCCGATGCAGGAATATCAGCGCCAGCGGTTGCTGGTTTATTTCGGCGCGAATTTCGCGGATGCAAATGCGACGCCGGAACAAAAAGCCGAGCGCGCGCCAATTGCAGGCCGAAAAGTTCGTATCAGGTCAAACAGGCGCTGATTTCCGTCGGCTCCGGCGGGTTGCTTGGCAAAGGCTGGTGCAAGGGCGACCAGACCGCGCTGGGATTTTTGCCGCCGGGCGCGGCGCACAATGATTTCATTTTCTCCGTCATTGCCGAGGAGGAAGGATTCGTCGGCAGCGTCGTGGTGCTGACGCTGTATGCGGTGATTCTCTTCACAGGATTGAGAATCGCCGGCCAGGCGCGCGATCGCCTGGGCAAACTCGTGGCCGTGGGCGTCGTGACGCTCCTGTTCAGCCACGTTTTCATCAATATCGGCATGAACATTCGCATCGTCCCGGTGACGGGCATCCCACTGCCGCTGTTAAGTTACGGCGGATCGTCAGTGCTGTGCTCGTTGATCGCGCTGGGCCTGATGCAAAACGTCCACATCCATCGAAGAGGATATTAATTATGAGCAACAATAATTTTTCGCGGCGCCGCCGTGGAATGCGTTTCCGCCCAAAGGGCGGCTCGAGCCCGAATCCGCAGAAGCCCGACCGCGACGCCACACAAGCGCGCGCCGAAGTGGTCGCGGAACAAGGCGGCGACGAACGCCTTTTTGAAAAACGCCACAACGTCGAAATCGAGCGCGCGGAAAATATCGCCGCCGGCCTGCCGCCCGAAGGCGCGGAAAAACCGCAAACTCCGGCGACAATTCCCGACAAAAAAGATTTTCGCGAGCCGCATTCTGAAATCCCCGCGCAAGTGCAGGAGGAAAAAGAATTTCAGCCGGTGGAAATTCAGCAGCAACCCAAAGGCATTTTGGATTCCATCAAAACCGCCGCGACGACCCTCGTCAAAAAAGTCCAGCGACTCATCCGCCCGGAAAAGAAAATCCACAAGGAAGTCATCATCAACGCCGAGACGCTCGAAACGCGCGTCGCCGTGCTCGAAGACGGCAAGCTCGAGGAATTCAACATCGAGCGCACCACCGAAGAACGCCTCGTCGGCAGCATTTTCAAAGGCCGGTCCGCAATCTCGAAGACGGCTTGAAAGCCGCGTTCGTGGACATCGGCTTCGAGAAAAATGCGTTTCTGCATTATTGGGACATCGTGCCGAACCAGTTCGACAGCGGCGTGGAAATCGTCGAGCGCGAAGGCCGCCGCCGCGACAAGCCGAAAATCACGCAGCACGACATCCCGCGCCTGTATCCGCCCGGCAGCGAAATCATCGTGCAGGTCACGAAAGGCCCGATCGGCACCAAAGGCCCGCGCATCACGACCAATATCGTTTTGCCCGGACGTTATCTGGTGCTGCTGCCGAATTCCGACCAATCCGGCATCTCGCGCAAAATTGAAAATCAGGAGGAACGCAAGCGCCTGAAAAAAATCCTGCGCGAACTCGCCATTCCCGAAGGCATGGGCGTCATCATGCGCACCGCCGGCGAAGGCCAGCAGTTGCGTTATTTCGTGCGCGACCTCGCGTTGCTGCTCGAAGAATGGAACGGCGTGCAAGAACGCATGAAAAAACAGCCGATGGCGACATGCGTGTTCCAGGAGCCGGATTTGATCGAACGCACCGTGCGCGATTTTCTCACCGAAGACGTCGAGCGCATCGTCGTGGACAACCAGAAAGCCCACGACCGGATGCGCGAGATGATCTCGAAAATCTCGAAACGCTCCGCGAGCAAAATCAAACTCTACACCGAAGCGCAGCCGATCTTCGACCGCTTCAACATCAGCAAGCAGTTGGAGAACACCTTCTCACGGCAGGTGCATCTGAAGGGCGGCGGTTACATCGTCATTGACGAAACCGAGGCGCTCGTGGCCATTGACGTGAACACCGGCCGCCACAAAGGCAGCCGCGACCAGGAGGCGACCATCCTGAAAGTGAACCTCGAAGCCGCCGAGGAAATCACGCCGCCAACTCCGCCTGCGCAACATGGGCGGACTCATCGTGCTCGACTTCATTGACATGAAATCACGCGCGCGACCAGCAGTCCGTTTACCAGCGCATCAAGGACGGCTTGCGCCGCGACAAGGCCAAGACGCACATCCTGCCCATCTCGCAGCTCGGCCTGATGGAGATGACCCGCCAGCGCCACAGCGAAAGCGTGCGCTCCGCCGTCTATGACGACTGCCCGTATTGCAAAGGCCGCGGCAAGGTGAAGAGCGCCGTGACCATGAGCGTCGAGATCCAGCGCAAGCTGCAGGAAATCCTGAAGAAGCGCACGCGCGACGAATCGGATTTCCAACTGCGCATCGTCGTGCATCCGACCGTGCTGGACCGGCTGCGCACCGAGGACGAAAAACATCTCATCGAGATGGAGAAACGCTACTTCGGCAAACTGTCATTCCGCGCCGACACCGGCATGCACGCCGAACAGTTCAAGATCGTGAACGTGGAGAACAACGAAGAACTGGCGAGCGTCGGCGCTTGAAGAAATTCTGAAACACAAAACGCCTCGCGAGAAGCTGCGGGGCGTTTTTTATTTTGCAAAAATTCAGCAATCTTTTTTACGGCGAGCGAATATGGTCGTAAGCAAAGCAAGTGAAGAAAAACCAACGGTTGGCCATGCCAGCATATGATTGAGACCGCCGACAACAAGCCAGTCTTTAGCCGCAGACCGTTCTTCGGTTACCGCCTTCTGTAATTCTTCTGTGCCATCTTTTCCGAATGCAATTTGTTCAACGGCATCATGGGCATGATAATATTTTAATTGGGCATTTGCTGGCGAAAAGAGCCATAAGGAAGCCACGCTGCTTGCAATAGCGCCAATCAAGCACAAAATAGTTAGAATTTTCATTGCATTATATTCACATTAATTGCAGCCCCAAATCGTTACGGACGTTCTTATTTCACAATTTCCCCTTCGTGCTCGGCAACTGGCCGGCGATGCGCGGGTCGTGCCGGCGCGCGGCGTCCACCGCGCGCGCGAACGCCTTGAACAGCGCCTCGACGATGTGATGCGGCTCGTCACCGTAAAGCAGTTCGAGATGCAGATTGCAGCGCGCCTCGTTCGCAAAGCCCTGAAAAAATTCGCGCGCCAGCCCGAACCGAAACGCGCTTGAAACGTCCTGATTTTTTTCCGCGTCGGAAATTTTCTTCTGCGAAAATTTGTCCAGCCCGCGCCAGACAAGGTGCGGTCGCCCGCCAAAATCCACGACGCAGCGCGCGAGGCATTCATCCATCGGCACGAACGCTTCGCCGGTGAACGGATTCTTGGGATGAAACCCCGCGCCATAACGGCGGATTCCTTTTTTATCGCCGAGTGCGGTCGCAAACGCCTGTCCAAGCGCAATGCCGCAATCTTCGACGGTATGATGCGCGTCCACTTCGAGGTCGCCTTTGCATTTTAATTGCAAATCAATCACGGCGTGTTTGGCGAACAGCGTGAGCATGTGGTCAAAAAAAGGAATTCCGGTTGTGACGGAAGATTTTCCTTTGCCGTCGAGATTGAGGCTGACGGAAATTTTGGTTTCGTTTGTGTTCCGCAAAAATTTTGCCTGACGCGCTTTCATTGCGGCCATTAAATCAAAGTGTCGCCTGAAAAACAAAGCGCAATTGCGCGGCGCTTAATGAGCAGAATTGGCTGGAGAAACCGAAGATTGTACAGCCATCTTTTTTTTGATGTCGTCAATCTGCTTTTGAACAGCATATGGATTAGGCGCATGGGCTTGTGCGATTTTTAGCCATTTGATTGCGCTAGAATAATTGCCTGTATCGTCTTCCATGTGACCAAGTTCGGTGGCGATGTCGTGGAGCGCATAAAAATCCGGTTCTTTTTGGTTGTCCTCCTGTTGATGCCATCTTTTCACGGCCAGTTCCCAGACACCTCGCGCACGATCTGTCTCATGGTAACTTTCATGATACAGTCGGCCCAGCTCAAAAAGAATTTCATAGCTGTCCGGATTGTTAAGCAGTCCCTCGCGCAAAACAATTTCAGCTTCGTTGTCTTTGTGCATGCGCCGCAACCAGTAGGCAGTGACGGTGTAGGTCTGGACATTTTCGGGATCGAGTTCGGCGGAAAGCTTCAACCACGGCAAAATTTCTCCCACTTTGTCGCTGGTGCTCAAATCGTCCGTCGGACCGCCTTCGTCCAGGTGTGTGTGCCGGTTGGGAATGAAATGACGTTCAAAAGCATCAATCCAATCGCGTGGCGGTCCCATAAAACCAGCCTCGTCGCCGTGGTTCTTGCTGTTGACCGCACCGGTGTCCTCGGCCAAATGCGGCGTTTTGAAGGCTTCGTTATTATCGAAAATCGTCGGGTAATAACCGCTGTGGTAATACTCGTCGGCCTTGACGAAAAAACTGTTCGCAAACATCCGGCTGCTGTCGCCGAGCAACAAGCTGAAAAAATTATTCGATTGATGGCGGCTGTTTTCCAAAGCTTGAAATTGTGGCTGCAAATCGGCGGCAACGCCGAAACAAAAAACCAGCAGCGCAATCAGCAGCAAAAAAAATGTCCGCGTTGAATTCATTTTTCAATTGACGGGTTTTCGGCGGAAAACCAGGCAGGCGGCGACGAGAAAAGCCGCCGCGTAAGCCAGCAAATAAAGAACGTCAAGGGCGATAAAATTCCAGCTGATGAGCGGCCAATCGTGGACAATCAAATTTCGCATTTCAAATGGGATTTCGAGATGCGGCATGGCAAAATAAATCGCGTAAAGAATGGAACGGAATGGCTCGGCCATCGAGACCGCAACGATGTCCAGGTATCTGCCGACGCACAAAATGGTCGCGACAATGACGAAGCAAATCGTGGAATTGGACGAGGGTGCGGCAAAAACGAGCGATCCAAGCAAGGAAAGCGCGACGACCACGCCGAGCACGATCCAATGTAAAAACGCAGCCTGGAAATAATTCAGCAGCGGCCATGTGTGTTCGCGGCTGGCGGCAAGCGCGCCAAAAAAGGCGTAAAAACAAATTAAAACCAGACCGCAGGCAAGCCAGCAGCCGAGGAATTTTCCGAAAATCAATTGTGTTCGCGTCAGCGGTTTGGCAAGCAAGGGAAGCAAAGTGCGTTGTTCACGCTCTGCCGGGATTTGTCGCGCAGTTGTCGTGATGGCGATGACGAGCGACGAAATCCAGATTAGCAGGAGGCAAAGCTCCTTGAGATAGCGGACGATTTGTTTGTCATTAAAAATATTGACCGAACCCATGATCAAGCAAACGAGAACGGTCAGGATGAACAGGACATAAAAATCCTTCCGGCGATACAATTCCTTGATGACGATTCCGGCGACGGCAAAAATATTTTTCATGGCGACGTTTGAGGTTGATAGCCGATGATGTGGAGAAATGCCTTCTCGAGAGTCGGATAGCTTTCCATGATGGTGTTGACAGGCCCGACGGTTTTGAGTTCGCCTTGATGAATGATGGCGACGCGGTCGCAAACGGTCTCAACTTCGCCCAACTCATGCGACGAAAAGAAAACGGTTTTGCCCTCATTTTTCAGGCGCTGGATGATTTCGCGGACTTTCATCCGGCCAAGCGGATCAAGTCCGCTGGTCGGTTCGTCGAGAATCAAAAGGTCGGGATTGTTGATGAGCGCTTGCGCAAGGCCGACGCGCTGTTGCATTCCTTTGGAATAAGATTTAATCGGGCGTTTGCGCGCGGAATCCAATTCAACAAGTTTGAGCAACTGGTCAATGCGTTTGTCCGCTTCGCCTCGCCGCAGCCCAAAAATTTTTGCGTAGAAGCGGAGCAATTCTTCTGCGGTAAGAAATTTGTAGTAATAAGTCATTTCCGGCAGATAACCGATTCGCTGACGTGCGATAGGTTGGCGCACGTCAATGCCGAAAAGATAAGCCGCGCCGTTGGTCGGCGGGACGAAGCCGAGAAGCACGTTCATGGTGGTAGTTTTGCCCGCGCCGTTCGGACCGAGGAAACCAAAAACTTCGCCCGCATTCACTTCCAAATCCAGACCGTGCAGTGCGATTTTTGTCCCCTGACGAAATTCACGGCTCTTGAATTCAACCTGCAATTTTTCCGTTTTCAATATGGCGCTCATTTTTATGCCAGCAATTTTTTGAAGTATCTGTCTTTTAATTAGATAAAATCTTTGGACGAGTCAATTTATTACCCGCGTAAAACAGCAAGATTGCTTATCCGTTGCTTAACATAAAATTTCATGGCAATCATAACTAAAAACGCCCGAAGTTTTGCTTCAGGCGTTTGCAATAACTGTCATGTGAATTTAGTGAGGCACATGGGGGGGGTTCACAGTGCTTCCGAGTGAGCAAGTCACACTTGGAATGGTTCCGATAGTGGCCAGAGTATAGCTTCCACCGGCGGGGCATTGTGGAATATTGCCACCGGGCGTGTTCACATAATTTGAACTCACCAGAACGGCCAGGGTGGGAGGTGTAGCTCCCGTAGCCTGGTTGTTTTCCAAAGCCCATTCGGTAAGCCCTCCATCTATTTTATTCATGTTTTCGATGCAGGCATTGGCCTGCGAGGTGGCCCGGGATTTAATAAAGTTGGGAATCGCAATCGCTGCCAACAGGCCGATGATGGCCACGACGATCATGATCTCCACCAGTGTGAAACCCGCCAAACGCGGGGCGTTGGCTGTTTTCATATAATTTTATCTTTCGCTTTAGTGACGCGGCGTGAACAAAACGGCAGGCGGATTATTTATTTATTATGACATGTGTGTTCACTCAATTGCCCGCCGTAACCGCAACGGTTACATTCAGCACGGCTAATGCCAGAACTTGATCTAAAAAGATTAGAGGCGATAACCGATTCCAAAAAAAAGCCCAGGGCTTGCGCCCCGGGCAAATGACAATTCTGTCAGTTTGCTCAATTATTTGAGCGCGTGGCCGGCAATAGAGCAGGTCACAACTGGTGATGTGCCAATAGTTGCCGCAAGGGTGTAAGCTCCGCCAGCCGGGCAAGTAGGAACATTATTACCCGCAGTGTGGACATAATTGCTAGCAGTCAACACAGCTATCGTGGCTGGAGTAGCGCCACTGGACTGGTTGTTTTCCAACGCCCATTCCTGTTCGCCGCCATCAATCTGGCGCATATTGTTGATGCAGGCATTTTGCTGCGAGGTTGCACGGGCTTTGATAAAGTTGGGAATCGCGATCGCGGCCAAGAGACCGATGATGGCCACAACGATCATGATTTCCACCAATGTGAAACCCAGGATACCGGATGTTTTGATTTTCATACTATTTTTACTTTCTGTTTTTTCTCGCGGTGTGAACGTAGCAACAGGCGGGTTACTTGTTATTATGACGTTTGTGTTCACTTAATTGCCTGTTACAACCGCAATCTGGTTAAAGAACGTAGCATCCTAGATGCCAAACTTAAAACATACGTCTGGCACACTGATTCAGGTAAAAACCAATGACGCATGTTGGTTAAACAACCCGAAAAGACCAAAGTTTCCACCTTTTTACAGTATGATTGGCAATAAGCGCAATAAATGTGCCCAGTTTAAACACATCCTGTAAAATAATTGGACATACAATTAACGCGACCATTCCATCAACTCCGTCGGTGCTTTCGTGTTCAAGAATCAATGCTACTGGTTATTGACGGATGGTTGCAAGAATTGGCAATAATGTGCGTAATTGGCGAGGAAATTTTCCTGAAATTCATCAAATTGGGAAATCGAAGGCAGTGGAAAATCCAGCACATTGGTTTGGGTGAAGAAGGTGCGCGGGCCGCTGTTGGAAACGATGTAGGACGTGCCGGAAAATTTTGCGTCTTTAGTTTCTGTTTCTGAGGCACCACAAGTCAATTGGCGACCTTGAATCACGCCATATTGTTGCAAGGAATTAAGGTAGATGAGTCGGTTGGTGTCCAAACTAGCCGAATAAAGAGAAGTTCCTTCATAAATCTGGCCTTCAGGAAGCCGAATGTTCAATCGGTCAAGGATGGTCGGCAAAAGGTCCACCTGTGAACCGACTACATCGTTGATTGAATAGCCGGGTTTGGTTGGGTCCATAACAATTAAAGGAATATTCGCCAATTCCGGGGTCACCGCCCAACCGTGACCAATTAGGCCCCCGTTTTCGCCGAGCATTTCGCCATGATCGTCCGTGATGACAATCAATGTTTTATCCAGCAAGCCGGATTCTTTCAATTGGTCAATGATTGATGAAATGATCCAGTCCATGTAAGTCAAGGAATTGATGTAAGCCGGGATAAAATTTCCCATTTTTTGCATTTTGTATTTACGAAAGCGATCCGATACAGCATCGAATGGATTGTGCGGAGCCACCGGGGCATAAGTCAGGAAAAACTTCTTTTTCTCCGCAGCGTATTTTTTGATTTGGTTCTGCATGGCCACCATCGTTTCCTCCTCGCGCAAACCCCAATTGACCGGAGGCAATTTTCGGGGTCCCGGCATCGTATCCGCATCGTACATTTCATCAAGTTCACGCCCTCTAAGAAAATCACGTTCATCATCGTAATCGAAGAAACATGAATCGAACAGCGAGCAGGTGTAACCTTGGTCGTGCAAAATTTCAAAGAGGCTTTTTACCGGCACTCGTTGCTGTGTAAACTTATTAAAATCCCGTGCCGGATACAGTCCCGTGAACGTCGCAAAGCGGGCATAAATAGAACCCGCAAAGCTGGAGAAAAAATTTGGAAATATTTCCATGCGGTCTTTGTATCGTGAAAGCAAAGGCTGCGTGTCATTGGTGCCGTCAAAAAGCGACAAATATTTGTTGTAGGAAGATTCTTGAAAAATCAATACCACGTTCAAATCACGCGATGCGCTTTCGGATTCAGTCGTGGTCGCCGGTGTGGCCAATAAGTGAATACCAAGCTGGTGCGCGGTTTCGGCCAGTTGTTCGCGACTCATCGGCGAACTGGCACCCTTCTCCCAGAGGGGATTGGTTTTCACCAATAGTATGGCTGTTTGCCCTTGCGCCTTGTCCTGTCTTGCAAAACCCCATCCTGCCAGCCCCAGCAATATAAAGCCAATCAATACAAATAATCCGCCGCCATTCCGAGCTGGTGCTTTCTCGATTTCGATAACTCGTTCGCGCCATTTTTGAATTATCAAAATTGCAATCACATAAACCACTATCAACACAGCCAACATCCCAAAAAATGCCGGCAAATAGGGCCGGAATAGACGCCACATCATTACCGGACTGTTGCCGAATTTCAAAAGCTGCCAGTCGAGCCGCACGCCCATAATTTGTGAAAGCCGCAGGTCGGCCAATGCCAGCGTGATGAGAATCAAATTGACTGTGTCCAACCACCATAACGAGGCTTTTGGCAATAATTGCCGATAACAAAGAGCCATGACAAAAAGCAAAGCTGCCAAAACAAATTCGCCCAAAAAATAATCCGGCAATACCAGCCCAAGCGTCAGCAAATTGTTGTAATTGGAAGCAAGGGTGTAATTAGCATTGATCAAAATTAAGAATGATGAAAACGCAAAAGGCAATCCCCATGACCATGCCGCGTAGCCGCCGCTACGCCATACCAACAGACTCGTGCCTGTGAAAAGAATGACGCTGGTCGCTGATAACAGTATGAATTCGGAACTCGGATGCCGTAACATATTGTCGCACGGAATGAACAAGACATAAAAAAAAACCATTCCGATCAAAGGCACGCAGGCCCATAATAAACGCAAAGCGCGTTGACCGGCGGCAAGACATGCGACCAATGATGTCATTCCCACGCAATCAATAGCGATCAAAGCGTTGCGATTCGCCATTAAATCTCGCAGGCAAAGTACTGTATAAGCCGCCGCACAAACCGCCGTGACGCGCAACATCCAATGCTCGCGTCCCGTGCGCGCTAAGAAATAGTAACCAAATGTGTAAGCCAGCATCCACGCGGCCAGATATGGCGGACCAAAGCAGAGATTCAAGGCTAGATACCAGCCGATATTTTTCCAAGTCAAAATTCCTTTCATCAGAGAGAATAAATAATTTTTGTCCCCAGCATGAAATGTCAATAAAATGAACGTCACGCCCAGCACCAGCGCGCAAAAATTGGCCGTTCGCATGGCTCGTATTCCAATGGTGGCGCAACGCACGCCCAGCACCCACAAATTTAATCCGACCAACAGCGCAAACAAATAAAATGCCGCTTCATCCAACCAAGACGGAGTCAGTAAAATTGTCCGCCAATGAATCTCAAAAAGATACTTTTGGAAAGTCAGCAAAAGAAAAATTTTGACCAGACAAAGCGCCCCAAATAACAGGCATATCCGCGTCCAAACGCCCGCTTTGGGCGCGACGCGACGCGCGCGGTTACTGGTTTCACCAATCACATTCTTTTTGGAAATATCACTCATAATGCAAATTCCACCGATTGCTGGCAATTTTCATGCCTGATTAATTTTACGATTTGTGTAAATTTTTCAAAAATAGAACTCATTTTTGCCACAGTTACAATGCTGCAATGCTTTATATTGTTGGAAAATGAAACGTTCACTGTCTCGACTTTGCTTGCCCATTTGCTAGATTGCCAGCGTGAGTTTTGTCGCTGAATTTAATTCATTGCCGTTGTCATCGCTTGTGAAACGTTCGCTTGATGCGAATGCAAATTCCGTCCGCGAAAGCCTGGCGAAAGGAAAATTTTCGCTGAACGATTTTGCCAATCTGATTTCTCCAGCAGGAAATGAATTGCTTGAAACGCTTTCTGCCCATTCGCAAAAGCTCACTCAACAACGTTTCGGCAAAGTCATCCGCCTGTTCGCGCCGCTTTATCTTTCCAACGAGTGCATCAACAATTGCTCCTACTGCGGTTTCTCGCGCGACAATCCGATTTTGCGCGTGACGCTTTCAATCGAGGAAGTTTTGCGCGAGGCGCGCGAATTGAAGCAGCAAGGTTTTCGCAACATTCTGCTCGTCGCGGGCGAGCATCCGAAATTTGTCTCGAACCATTATCTGCGCGATTGCGTCGCCGCGTTGCACGCGGAAATTCCCAGCGTGTCGCTCGAAGTCGGGCCGATGGAAACGGACGAATACCAACCCATCGTCGCGGCGGGCGCGGATGGACTCGTCGTTTATCAGGAAACTTACGACCGCGCGATTTACGCGGAAATGCACACCGCCGGGCCGAAGAAAAATTTCGATTGGCGGCTCGAAACTGCCGAACGCGCCTACGCCGCCGGATTTCGCCGGCTCGGCATCGGCGCGCTGTTCGGCTTGAGCGATTGGCGTTACGAGGCGATTTGCGTCGCGGCGCACGCGGATTATTTATTGCGCCATTGCTGGAAGGCGCAGTTGACGATCTCCCTGCCGCGGCTGCGTCCGTGCGCGGGCGAATTCCAGCCGCTCACGCATCTGGCCGACCGCGAACTGGTGCAGCTCGTGTGCGCGTTCCGGCTGATGTTTCCCGACGTCGGCCTCGTGCTCTCGACGCGCGAACCGGCACGGCTGCGCGACGGGCTGATCCCGCTCGGCATCACGCTGATGAGCGCGGGCAGCCACACCGAACCGGGCGGTTACACCGGCGCGGGCAGGGAAAAAATCCATCACACCGAGCGCGGACGGATCGTGGAACTCGCGTCCGGCGCGAGCGAATGGGCGGCGACGAACGGTCACGCGACAAACGCGACCGGCCAGTTTGAGATCGCCGACGACCGTTCGCCGGGCGAAGTGGCGGAATTGATCCGCAAACTCGGCTACGAACCGGTGTGGAAAGATTGGGACGCGGCGTTGACGGTGTGAAATTTCCCCTTGACGCACACTATTTTTGTGTGCACGGTTATTGTGTATGTTAAAGAACATCACATTAAGCGCAGAAGACCGCCTGCTGGCCAAAGCCCGTTTGCGGGCGCAGCAGGAAAAGACAAACTTGAACGCCATTTTTCGCGGCTGGCTGGAGCGTTACACCACCAAGGACGGCGCGGGCGAGCGTTATGACCGTTTGATGAAACGCCTGGGACATGTTTCCGCCGGACGCAAATTCACCCGCGAGGAGATGAATGAACGCTAGATTTTTTCTCGACACCAACGTGCTGGTTTATTGCTTCGACGAGACTGCGCCGCGGAAACAACGGCTGGCAAACGCATTGGTCAGAGAGGCGGCGGATGAACATTGTGGCATTATCAGCACGCAGGTCATCCAGGAATTTTTCAGCGTGGCATCCCGGAAATTTGCCAGACCGATGGATGCATCGTCGTGCCGGGTTTATTTGGACAATGTTCTGTCGCCTTTATGCGAAGTCTATCCGAACATCGAGCTTTACCGGCAGGCCATCGGCGTGCGCGAGGAGACCGGCTACACTTTTTACGATGCGTTGATTGTCGCCGCCGCGCTGGAAGCCGGTTGCAAGACGATTTACTCCGAAGATTTGCAGCATAACCGCAAACTGCATGGACTCGAAATCAAAAACCCTTTTTGACGACCGCTCGCCGGGCGAAGTGGCGGAATTGATCCGCAAACTCGGTTACGAACCGGTGTGGAAAGATTGGGACGCGGCGTTGACGGTGTGAAAGGAAATTTATGGATAAATCTCAATGGAAAATTAGCAAGGGCTTCGTAACGTTTTTGTTCGCTTGTGTTCTGCTATCAGTTCTCGCGAGCATGCTTCTACCGGCTGGAACCCCCAAAACCAAAGTCATGATTATAAGAACGCGCGCCGAAGAGCGCATAATGTCGGCTTTGTTAGAAGAGCAAGCAATGAAAGTTGGCGGGCTAACAAATATAAACGGTCAATTTATTTTAGTGACGCTTTTTGCAGACAGTAATCAGTCGCTGTTTAGAACCAACGCTTCTGGTCAAGTAAATGATATTTGGCAAATTCCATATCGGATTGAACTCGTTGCGCCGACAAATTTTATTATTCGCTCGGCTGGCAAAGACAAAATTTTCGGCGACGCGGACGACATCATTTTCAACAGCGTCTCAAATGATTTTGTGAAGCCATGAATCCGTTTATCACCGCCAACGGAAAGCCGGTCGCGGCGCAACTGCCGTGCTCGCTGGAGGAATTTCTGGTCGCGCAAAAGCTGCTACCGCGCAGCGTGGTCGTGGAGCACAACGGCGAGGCCGTCGCGCCGTCGGAATTTTCGCGCCGGCAATTGAACGCGGGCGACAAATTGGAAATCGTCAAAATCGTCGCGGGCGGTTAAACTTCGCAACATGAACTGGGTGATTTTCTGGACTGCAATCGGCTGGCTCGGCCAGACTGTGTTTTTTTCGCGTTTCATCGTCCAATGGTATGTCACGGAAAAAAAGAAGCGCGTGGTCGTGCCTGTTCTCTTTTGGTGGTTGAGCCTGGCCGGTTCGCTGCTGATGTTGTTGTATGCGGTTTTTTACGACAAGCATCGCGTGATCATCTTCGGCTATGCGGTCGCATGGATTCCTTACATCCGAAATCTCATCATTCACCGGCGGCACAAGGACGCGCATACGGATTGTCCGGGTTGCGGAAAGAATTGTCCGCCGCAGTCGAATTTTTGCCCGAACTGCGGCGCAAAACTGGCGACGACTACTTTTTAGCCCCGGCTTTGATGTTGTATTTCTCCAGAATTTGCTGCTGGAATTCCGGGTGCGTCTGGCCGTAGGTGATGAGTTGGTTGACAAAATTCTCCAAGCGCGGACGACTTTGGTTGAATGCCTGA
Source organism: uncultured Verrucomicrobiae bacterium (assembly GCA_963746345.1). Taxonomy (GTDB): domain Bacteria; phylum Verrucomicrobiota; class Verrucomicrobiia; order Limisphaerales; family UBA11358; genus UBA11358. The sequence continues at coordinate 313,836 of CAVVAN010000002.1, read as the reverse complement.
ATTATTTGCACGGCCTGCGGCTTGACGTTGGTGATGTCTCTGCCCAGCACCCGCGACTGATAGAACAGATAGGCCGCGAGCGTGCCGCTGATCACGACAAGCGCCAGCAACAAGGTGAAAACTTGACAGCGCAACGCCGCAATTTGATCGCTCAATTCAGCCGTCGCGGGCGAGTTCATTTCGGATTCGTTCATAAAATTTAACGCGTGGCGGGTTTGGCTTGCACGGCCTGAAGAATGCGCGTGAGATCGGGACTTGGGTTTTTCTGGCTATAAGCCAGCGCATCGTTATACAGAGACTGCGTGCGCACGAGATTGTTTTGCGCCAGGGTCGCCTGCTGGGTGAGCGAACGCAATTCGCGCGTGCGGAAAATCGTCTGCAACGCGAAAATCACGGCCAGCACCACCAGCGCCACCAGCGCGAACTTCAAAATAGTATCCGTCGTCTCACATTTCATATAGGTGCGACGAATTTAACGGAACGGCGGCGGATGTCCAATCTGTTTTACGGATAAAATCTGTGCTTCATCCGCGCTTAATCTGTGGCTAAATTGTCGCGCATGAAAATCCACTTCTTCGGCGCGGCACGCACGACCACGGGCTCAATGTATTTGATCGAGATCAATGGCAAAAAACTTTTGCTCGAATGCGGATTGTTCCAAGGCCATCGCCAGGAATCGGAGACAGCTCAATAAAATTTTACCTTTCGACACGCGAGCAAATTGACGCCGTTGTCTTGAGCCATTCGCATCTGGATCACGCGGGCAAACTGCCGAGCCTATGCAAAACTTACGACGGTCCGATCCATTGCACGTCGGCGACGAAAGATTTGTGCGGCATCATGCTGCTGGACTCCGCGCACATTCAGGAGCAGGACGCAATTTTCGTCTCCAAAGTCCGCGCGCGAAAACATCAGCCACCGGTCGAGCCGCTTTACACGACGCCCGACGCGCAGAAATGCGTGCAGCAACTCGTCGCTCACGATTACGAAAAATCATTTCAACCCGTGTCCGGCGTGACCGTCACATTCCGAGACGCCGGACACATTCTTGGTTCGGCGCAGGTGATTTTGGACATTTCAGGAAAACGGCGAAAAATTCCGCTGGCTGTTCACCGGCGACATCGGGCGCGGCGGCGATGAATTGTTGCGCGATCCGATTCCCGTCGAGAACGTGGATTATCTCCAGATCGAATCCACTTACGCCGCGCGCGTTCACGAGCAGCGGCCGGACGCGGACGATTTGGTCAACAAATACGTCGGCGAAACGCTCAAGCAAAACGGCAAAATTATCATCCCCGCGTTTTCCGTCGGACGCACGCAGCAGATTGTTTATGTGCTGCACGAACTGATTTGCGCCGGAAAACTTGCCGCGCGTGCCGATGTTTGTGGACAGCCCGTTGAGCGCGAACGCGACGGACATTTACAAAAAGCATCCCGAATGTTTGCGCGACCACGATTTACGACACGACTGTGCAACAACGAAAATCCGTTCGGCATGAACAATCTCACTTACATCGCGAGCGCCGAAGAATCCAAAAAGCTGAACGACCGGCAAGAAGCCGATGATCATCATCAGCGCGTCGGGCATGTGCGAAGGCGGACGCATCCGGCATCATCTGAAAAACAATCTCGGCGACGCGAAGAATCTGGTCCTGTTCATTGGCTATTGCGCGGAAGGCACGCTGGGCAATCAAATCGTCGCGGGCAAAACGCCGGTGAACATTTTCGGCGAACCTTACAGCGTTCGCGCGAAAATCATTTCACTCGACACCTATTCCGGCCACGCGGACAAAAATGAATTGAAGCGCTACGTCGAAAAACTTTCCGGCGACATCAAGAAAATCGTCTGCATCCACGGCGAAGAAACGCAATGCCTCGCCCACGCGGAAACCTTGCGCGCGATGAAACCGAAAGCCGAAGTCATCGTGCCGACATACAAGCAGACAGTGGAAATTTGATGAATAACGTCTATTGACAACTAATGTTATCAAATTAAATTTATTACATGAATGTCGCCTTGAGCAAATACTACGAAGACATGGTTGGGGATTTGATTGAAAGCGGGCGTTACGGCAATTCCAGCGAAGTCGTTCGCGCCGGTTTGCGCGCGCTGGAAAAGGCCGAGCAGCAGGCCGCGTTGAGCATTCCTGATTTGGACCGGAAGCTTCTCGCCGGCGTTCGCAGTCCGGCAAAAGCATTGACCGATGCCGATTTTGACCGCATCCGCACCCGCACGCGGAAAAAACTCAAGGAACTTGAAGCCGCTTAAAATCATCCGCGCTGGGGAAGCGATTCACGACATCGCGGACATCCATTTGTTCATCGCGGTGGAAAATCCTGAAGCCGCCGAAAGATTTCTCACCGCGCTGCGATCAAGTTTCCGCACGCTGGCGCAATGGCCGGAAATCGGCCCGCGCTATCAATCCAATCGCGCTGAACTTGCGGGATTGCGTTTCTGGCCGGTGCGACGTTTCACGAATTATCTGATTTTCTACCGCGTGATGGAAAAGCCCGGACGATTGCACATCGTCCGCGTTCTTCATGGTGCGCGGGATGTGCCGCAAGTTTTGGGTTGAGCCTCGCCCACGCGGAAATCTTGCGCGCGATGAAACCCAAAGCCGAAGTCACCGTGCCGCAATATAAACAGACGGTGGAGATTTGATTTATGAACTGCAACCAGGTCTCACAACAACATTTCAAAATAAATCAACGGAGCCTTTCGATACGTCACACGTCCGACTTCGCGAAAGCCGCATTTCCGATAGAACTCGCCCGCGCCCGCATCGGTATCGTAAGCATCGAGAAAAATGGCGTCGCCCGGCCAGTCCTTCACCAGCCGCTTGGTTTTTTCGATACACAGCCTGCCGATTCCTTTTCGTTGCAAATCTGGATGCACGGCCATTGAGAGCAGATACAGCGGCCTATTGCATTTGTTGAAATATTTTTTGTCGATCGCCCACGGCTTCTTGGTGCAAAGCCGCAACGTGGCGATCAATTTATTTTTTTGCGTGGCTACATAGACCGTGGAGTTTTTCATGTCAAGCAACACACCCTTTTCCGTGCCGATAGATGACCATGGCCCGGCTCCATATTTTGACGTCAGGTTTTCCGCGACCGCTGTTCGCAAGGACGCAATAGCCACAGCTTGATCAGTCGTGGCAGGTTGAAGCTTGATAAGCATTTCTGCGAACGGATTTTATTCCCTGAAATTCACGAACTGCACGGCCACGGGAAATTCATGGGCGCGCACGGCGGCGATGACGGTCTGCAATTCGTCGCGGCTCTTGCTGTTCACGCGCACTTCGTCGCCCTGGATCTGCGTCGTCACCTTGAACTTGCCGTCACGGATGAAGCCGGTGATCTCCTTGGCGACGGCGCTTTCGATGCCCTGCTTGATCTTGATGCTCTGCCGCGCGTGGCCGAGCGGCGAGATGTCCGGCGGACATTGCTCGACGCTTTTCAAACTGATGCCGCGCTTGGCGAGCTTGCCGATGACGATCTCGTTCAGCGTGCTGACTTTGAACTCGTTGTCGGCGGTCAATTTGATTTCCACTTTTTCCAAGACGATTTCCCATTTGCTCCCCTTGAAGTCGAAGCGGTTGGCCAGTTCCTTTTTGGCCTGGTTGACGGCGTTCTCGATTTCCATCGAGTTGACCTGCGAAACAATGTCGAATGAAGGCATGGCGGGAGCGTAAAAAAATTGACGCGAAAGGAAAGGTTTAAGTATCGTCGGCGCTCGCAAACACGAAACGCCATGAGCCATGAAATCGAAAACCGAGGCAATCGCGTCAGAATGCAGACAAATGGTTTCAATTTGATTAGTCTGCGGCCAGCCATAGTCCAATACCGGTTGAAATGAGCACCAAACAACAATCTATAATTGAACAATCACACGACTGGACCATCCAAATTCTGCCCTGAATAAAAATGAGCCGGCTGAAAAACTTTTCCCGCAATCTTGCCACCAGTTATCTGCAACTGGGGGTGAACGTGATTTATTCGCTGGTTTCCGTTCCCCTCATCCTGCATTGGCTGTCGAAAGGGGAATTCGGCTTGTGGGCGCTGCTGGTGCAATTGATGAGTTACATGACACTCATTGATTTGGGAATGAATTCTGCGATGGCGCGCTTTTTGATTGACCACAAGGACCAACGCGGCGCGGGCGGATATGGTTCATTGATTAAGACGTCCGTGCTGGTGAGTTTCGTTCAAGGATTGATCGTCCTGCTCATCGTCACTTTTGGTTCGCCTTTTCTGGCGGAAGCCATGAAAATTCCGGCGCAATTTCAGGACGTTTTTATTTCCCTGATGCGGATTCAAGGAGTGATTGCGGCGTTCACATTTTGCGTGAACCCGCTGGCCATCATGCTGAATGCTCATCAGCGGATGGATGTCGTCACCACGCAGGGGATATTAAATCTCGTCGTGTCGCTGGGATTACTGGCGCTTTTTTTATTTGAAGGTTGCGGCATTTACTCGTTCGTCTACGCCAACGCCATCACGGCGGCGATTTCTCCGGCCTATATTTTTTGGAAGTGCCGGTGTCTGGGATTTCTGCCGCGCGCCGGTGAATGGGGGATCGTTTCATGGAAAATGTTCCGGGAGATTTTCATTTATGGAAAGGACGTTTTTTTAATGGGTCTCGGCGCACAACTCATCACCGCCAGCCAGACAATCATCATTTCACGCACGCTCGGATTGGACGCCGCCGCCGCGTGGACGATTGGCACGAGGGTATTTCTTCTGGTAAGACAACTTGTGTTCCAGCCTTATGCCGCCGCCAACTCCGGCTTGTGCGAGATGGTGGCGCGCCATGAAACCGGACGCCTGCAATATCGTTTCAAAAACTTGGTGTCATTGACCGCCAGCCTGGGAGTTTTTCTTGGAATCGCCTTCGCGCTTTGCAACAGCCTGTTTGTTCACGTCTGGACGAGTGGCAAAATTAATTGGCCGCCGCTGAATGACATTCTATTGGCGATCTGGGTTGTCTTCACTTCCCTGCAAGTGCCGCACTGCAATTTCGTCACCGTGACCAAACAAATCGGCGCCATGCGTTACTTATATTTCGTGGAAGGCTGCTGTTTTGTGATTGCGTCTTTGCTGCTGGCCTCTCGCTGGGGCATTTCAGGAATCATCGCCTGCTCCGTGATTTGTCTTGTCGTTTTTTCCTATCAATTCGGCCTGTGGCGCAGCCATTGGTATTTTCACGTTCGTTTTTCAGAATTGGCGTTCGATTGGATACGTCCTTCACTCAAGTTGGCTGCAACGTTCGCTCCATTTGCAGTCATTATTTGGTTTGCTACTTCCAGCCTTCCTGAATTGTGGCGGTTGATTGCGCACGCAGTGGCGGTAACTCTGGCCGGCGGATTTCTTTTCTTGCGACTCGGCCTTTCGCCGGAAATGATACAGGAAATTAAACTGCGCGTGCCGCGCGCGGCGTCGCGATTGCTGGAAATTCTCGTGCCACGCGCGGCATGAAATTGAAGAAAAAAAATCCAATTGAATTTGAAGCATCACTATCGTTTATGAATTTCACCGAAAAACTCAAAGCCGCCCTCTGGCGATGCTACGGCCATCCTGACTTTCCGGCGGAATGGGACGGGAAAGTGTATGGCGGCGGAAAAATCAGCCAGCGTTTTTGGGAATATCACCAGACGATTGAATTGCTCGAATTGACTCCCGATTCAGTGGTTCTGGACATCGGCGGCGGCTCGCCCATCACCGGGGCCGGTTTTTTTACGCGCGTGATTGCGCCGCAGGTCAAGGAAGTCCACGTGATGGATGTCAACATCGGCGAAGGTGAAGGATTGGCGAACGTCAAATTTCATCGCAGTCTCGGCAGCTACGAAACACTCGCAAAACTTTTGAAAGAAAATCCGCAAATCACGCACGTGGCCTGCATTTCAGTTTTTGAACACATTCCGCCGACCGTTCGTTGCGGCATGATCCAAGCGGTTAATGAACATTTTTCGGGCGACATTTTTGCGACCACTCTCGAATATCACGCGCGGGATTGTTTCTTTGAATATCAACTCACCGTCCGCACCCTTTCTGACTTGTTTGAACCTTTCACCAATTTTTATCCGGACAAAATCCTCGAGTCGCCGGTTTTGGGGGAAATCGCCTACAAGGGCGGTTGCATCGGGCGGCGGTTGATTCGCGAACTGTCGCCGTTGAGCAAATGGGGAAATAAAGAGCCGGGAGTTCCTCTCTGGTATCCGCTGGCATTAAGATTTCGGCGGATTGCAGAGTAATTATGAATCAGCTTTAACATGATAAAAAAAAGCATCCGGTTTTTGTTGGGCTTGAATGGCGCCAGCGTCGTCCGCGGCTTGCGCCTGGGTCCTCATGAATTTGTCAATGGCTGCTTCGCGAGCCTTTGTGCCGCCCATCCGTTTCAAGATCGTGTCAGAAGCCGGGCGCAGCGCGAATTGAAAAAAATTCCCGAAATCTCCTTGGACGAAATCTTGGATGACCGAAAGATCACAATTAAATTGCTAGTGCAAAAGTATGAAGAAGGCATGTTGCCGTCCCATGAAGCGATGACTTTGCTCTCCATCTTGGGTGCCGAAAAGCCGAAGGAAGTCTTGGAGATCGGGACTTTTATGGGGCACACGTCCAAGGCCATGGCGGAGAACCTGCCCGGCTCAGTCATTCACACAGTGGATTTGCCGCCTGACTTTTCAGTGCAGTTAGATTCAGGGGGCGCGCTGCCCAAGGATGATTTCCACCTCATAGGGCGACGGGCTGTGGGGCGGGAATTTAGAGGACATGTGATTGAATCGGCCATCAAGCAGCATTTCGGAGACACTGCGAAAATTAACTTCAAGGAATTTGGCAGTCCCTCCTTCTTCTTTATTGACGGCTCGCACACCTACGAATACTGCAAACAGGATTCGGAGAAATGTCTGGCCCTATGCGGAGGTGTTGGCACTTTCTTATGGCATGACTGTGATACGGAGCATCCTGGGGTGGTAAAATTTCTTTCTGAGTGGCGGGCCATGGGAAGAAGCATTTCACGAATTAGAGGCACCACCATTGGTTACTGGAAAAGCAACCAATCGCCTCCGGCATTTTACGCATGAGATTCCGAATCGTATACCTGTGGTTTCTCTTTCGAGCATTATGGATTCTAGTCCTTAAGGCCATTCCCCTATTGCTCCGTACCGGGAAAAGGCCAGTGCTGTTTATAAAATGGGTGGGAATGGGCGACATCATCTGCACCTTCCCTGCCGCACTTGAATTGAAAAAACGCCACCCCGGTGCGGCATTCATATTTGTTTGTGATCTGCCTTTCGCTTGCCTGCCGCGCATTGGAGGCGTGACGTCTCACGTCATGACTACACCATTTGGAGGGAAACGAAGCAGATGGCTTTGGTCTTTCATGTTTTCTGCAATCTACCGGTTCGAACATGCCGAAGAGGCAAACTCCGCTTCCTCCCAAACACTCATCGAGTACTCTTGCAGACAATATGGTGTTGCCGTTACGGTCGCGCACCCCAAGTTTCATGTCGCGCCAGACGTTTTTCTGCGAGTGAAAGCTCTGCTTGCCAAGTACAAATTTACGGACGGCCCAATCATTATCATCCATCCGGGTCCAAGTTGGCCGGTGCGGGAATGGCCCCTTGAATGCTGGATTGCCCTTGTGCGGAGGCTCAAGGAACATCGCCACCAAAATATCATTCAGTTGGGAGGAGATACTGTGAATGTCGGCAAAGCGGAACGGATTGCCATTCCGGGTGTCGTGGCATTGGTGAACCAGTTGACGCTGGAAGAGAGCATCGCGTTGATTTCGCTCGGCAGCATTTTTATTGGCATAGAATCAGGCTTGCTGCACGTTGCGGCATCGGTACGAACTCCCGCCGTTGGCATTTTGGGCCCCACCTCTCCTCAGTTCCGGTATTCCCGTGAAAGCTCCTGTTCCTTTGTTGTAAGCCGGGTGGATTGCCAGGGATGTCATCACCGCATTCCGCGATTGCATTGGATAACCGGCTGTCCAAATGACATCAAGTGCATGAAAACAATTGAAGTAGATGAGGTGCTACAGGCGTGTCTGTCAAAGTTGAATCCTGCAAAAATGGAGTTAACTTCTAATAGATGAATTCGCTGAGTAATGTCTTCACTGTGATCTAAACATTTACTTGATTTAACCATGATTCCTGCGCGGTTGACTTCACATCACTGCTCTGTAACCTTTTCCCCTTCAAAATTACTCTGATGAATGTTGTCACAGGCGGCTTAGGGTTTATCGGCAATGAACTGGTCCGGCAATTGTTGCGAGCGGGCGAAGAAGTCGTGGTGCTGGACAACCGCAACCGCACCGCACCGGACATCGGCGATCTGGCCGCCACAAAAGTTTTGGAAGTGGATCTGACGCACCACGAGAAAGTGGCAGCGGCGCTGGCTCAATTAAAACCTAAAACAGTTTTTCATCTGGCGGCCATTCATTTCATCCCTGAATGCAACGCCAACCCGGAGCGCACCTTGCAGGTCAATGTCGAGGCCACGATGGGATTGCTGCGCGCCTGCGCCGCCGTCGGCGTTCAACATTTTTTGTATGTCTCCAGCGGTGCGATTTACGCCGATTCGCCCTCACCGTTGAATGAAGAAAGCCAAGTCGAACCGGTGGATATTTACGGCTGGAGCAAAAAATTCGGCGAGGAACTTTGCCAGTGGCAGGCCACCGCCAGCGGGCTTAAAATTACCCTCTGCCGTCTCTTCAACAATTACGGCCCGCGCGAAACCAACGCCCACATCATTCCTGAAATTTTCAGCCAGCTTAAAAAAAGCCGCCGGTTGCGTCTGGGCAACACCAAGCCGCGCCGCGATTACATTCACACCGCCGATACCGCGAAGGCTCTCCGGTTGCTGGCCAAAATTCCGCCGGTTTCCTGCCAGACGGTCAACATCGCCACGGGCGAAGACGCCTCGGTGGATGAATTGGTCGTCATTCTTTCCGAATTGCTTGGCGAACCGATTGCGGTGGAGGTGGACCAGTCCCGATTTCGCAAAGCCGACAAGCTGGTGCAAAGGGCCGACATCACCCGTCTGCGCCAATTACTTTCGTGGCAGCCTGAAATTTCCCTGCGAGACGGCTGCCGCGAGTTATTGAAATACGAAGGTCTTCTGCCAGCATGAATTTCAATTTGGCCAACTTGAAAGCTTACGCCCGTGCGTGTTTGCGAATGCCGTTCACCATCAGCGCCCTTGAAAGCTGCATGGAACGGCTGATCTTCGACATGGGCTGCGTCCAGGACAAGCTCAATGCGTCCGCTCCGTTTCCGCGCGGTTGCGAATACCGCGTTTTCTCTCAAGCGGGCGACGACGGCATCATCCAGCATTTGACCCGCGTTGTTCCCATCGCGCAAAAGATTTTCGTCGAATTTGGCGTTCAGAATTATCTGGAAGCGAACACCCGTTTTCTGCTGCTCAAAGACAACTGGTCGGGACTGGTCATGGATGGTTCGCAAAAAAACATCCGGTTCATCCTGCGCGACCCGATTTCCAGCCGCCACGACTTGAAAGCCGTTTGCGCCTTTGTGAAAGCGGATAACATCAACCGTTTGCTGGCGGATAATCTGCCGACGAAATCCATTGGCTTGCTTTCAATTGACATTGACGGCAATGACTATTGGATTTGGAAGGCCATTGACAGCGTGGAGCCGGCGATTGTCGTCACCGAATACAATGCCGGTTTCGGCCCGTCGCGCGCCGTGACCATTCCTTACGACGAAAATTTCGTCCGCAGCCGTGCGCATTATTCGCATATTTATTACGGCGCTTCGCTTAAGGCGCTTTGGATTCTGGCTCAAGAGAAAGGATACGATTTGGTCTGCTGCAATAGCTATGGCAACAACGCCTTTTGGATCAGAAAAGATTTGCGCCCCGTTGCACTGCCGGCTTTGACTTCTGAAGAAGCTTACTGCGTCCGGAAATTTCGCGAAGCCCGCGATCCCAAAGGCCGCCCCACGTTTTTGAGCCTTGAGGAGGAGAAAAAAATTCTTGCAACGTTGCCTCTGGTCGAAATCACTGAAAAATGAAAGTGGGCGTATTTGACATGGGCGGAGCGGGTTGGACTGGTGGAGTGACCTATTTGAGAAACCTCGGCCACGCGGTCAGGACGACAATTCCAGAGCAACTGAATCTGTTTCTAATTCGCAAAAACGCGCCGATTCGGGAAAAGGAAGACCCGGTTTCGGATTATTTTGACGGCGTTGTTGAAGTCACGCCATTTGGTGGTGCTAGTCATCCTCCGTTGGAACTGATTCGACAGGGGATTTCGTTGGTGGCAGGCGGCGACATCCTCAACGCGCGGCGTTTTGAAAAAGTTTTTCGGCGCGAAGGAATTGAAGTGCTTTTCGGCAACGGCTTGACTAACCAATTCACGCTGCCGAGCGTCGGCTGGTTTCCCGATTTTCAACATGTGGATTTGCCCGAATTTTACAGTCGGAAGGAAATTCTGGTGCGCAATCTTCAGGTCAAACGCATGGCGCGCAATTGCACCCTCATGGTCTTCAGCAGCGAGCACGCCAAAAAATGTTTTCTGAAAATCCATCCGGCTTACGCCGCCAAGGCACGCGTGCTGAATTTTGTCGCGCATCTGCCCGATAACGTAAAAACCGGCGATCCTGCGTATCTGCTGCAAAAACACCGTATCCCTGAAAAATTTATTTTTCTGCCCAACCAGCTTTGGATGCACAAAAACCATCTTGCCGCGTTTCGCGCGGTGAAGATTCTCGCCGATCGGAATGTGCATGTCAGTCTCGTGTGTTCCGGCAACCTGACGACTAATGCCAGCAACCCCGCATATAAGGACGAAGTGTTCGGATATATTCAAGACAACGGCTTATCTGACCGTATTTTCATACTCGGCATGGTGGATTTTGATGATGTCTACGCTCTCATTCGGCAATCTTGTTGTGTCCTGAACCCGTCCCTCTATGAAGGCTGGAGCACTACCGTTGAAGAAACTAAAACCATAGGCAAACCCATGATACTTTCCGATATTGAAGTGCATCGCGAACAGAATCCGCCGGAAACACTTTTTTTTGAGCCGAAGAACGCAGATATGCTCGCAGAGGCCATGGCAAAAGCGTGGCAACTTTACCCCGCTGGGACAAACCATCAAATGGAAGAAGTCGCCGCGCGAAATTATTTAAACCGTTCAAAACAGTTTGCCAGGACATTTGCTGTAATCTGCCATGAGGCGGCAAATCACAAGGACGGCATATCCTGATAACGTTTGCCCACAACCAAAGGCAGTCGCAGAGTTGACTTTCATGTAAGAAATGCGAATCTCGAAAACAGTCTTTTTTGAATGAACAATAGTGCTGCCTTAAGATCGCTAATCACTTTTGCAGTGATTGTGCCACTAGCGTTGCTTTTTGGGTATTTACTGACCGGCCCGCTAGATACCTCGGCGCTGCTTATGATTGGCATCGTCACCTCGATATTGGCCTTTCCGCTGTTGCTCCGCTGGCATTATCAATTATTGCTGTTCAGTTTAAACGCGTCCTTGGCCATCTTTTTTCTGCCGTCCCACCCGCCCTTGTGGCTGGCCGCGATTCCGCTAAGTTTTGGCATTTCCATTTTGCACCGGGCTTTGACCAAGGACGCGCAATTCATCAGCGTGCCGCAGGTGACATGGCCGTTGTTGTTTCTGACCGGGGTCATTTGTGTCACTGCAAAAATGACCGGATTGGGTGTGCGGGTTTTAGGCAGCGATGTATATGGTGGAAAACGATATATTTATTTGCTGTGCGCAATCCTGGCTTACTTCGCGTTGACAGCCCGACATATTCGACCTGAACGGGCCAAGTGGTATGTTGGATTATTTTTTCTCGGCGCCCTGACGAGCGTCGTCGGTGATTTGCTTCCTTATGTGCCATCGTGGTCATATTTCATCTTCTGGCTTTTCCCACCCACGGGTTACGACGTCTCCAGAGGGTTGGACTCGGACGCGGTGCGGTTTTCCGGCTTGTGTAAAACGGTCGACTTCATAGTCATGTTCATGCTGGCCATTTATGGCATCCGCGGCATCTTCTCCGCTGGAAAGTTTTGGCGGATGATTTTATTCTGTATTTTATTTCCGCTAGGACTTTTTGGTGGATTCCGCGGTTATATCATTATTTTTGGTGCGATTTTTTTAGTTCAATTCTTTCTGGAAGGTTTGTATCGGACCAGCCTTCTTCCCAAGCTGGCGGTGGCTGGAATCGTAGTAATCATTGCCCTCTTTCCATTGGCCCCAAAGCTGCCATACGCCGCCCAGCGGGCTTTGTCCATCCTGCCACTGCCGCTGCAAATTGATCCCGCCGCACAAAAAGACGCCCAGGAAAGTTGGGATTGGCGGGTAAAAATATGGCATGGCGTTTTGCCTCAAGTGTCGCAATACCTTTGGCTGGGAAAAGGTTACTTGATTTCGCCACTTGACTATAACTTCGTCATGGGCTGGGATGCATCCATCCATTCTCAATTCGCGGAAAACGAGGGTCTGGCATTGTCCGATGATTTTCACAACGGACCGTTGTCCATCGTCATTCCTTTGGGAATCTGGGGTATCATCGGTTTTCTGTGGTTCCTCGTGGTTACCGCCCGGGTTTTATATGCCAACTACCGCTACAGCCCGCCGTCTCTAAAAACCATCAATACTTTCCTGTTTGCATATTTTGTTGGCGAGGCATTTTTTTTCTTAATTATATATGGCTCCTTTTATGAAGATTTGCTACAGTTTACCGTCGCACTTGGATTAAGCGTCAGTCTCAACGGCGGGGTTTGCCGTCCTGCCAGAAAAGCAATCGCAGCCAAGTCAGAAGCCGTTCGTAATTTCAGAAGACTTTCGCCCGCGCCTGCTTTTCAACGACGAACAGGCTGAATCAAATTGCCCAAAACATTTTTCAGATAACGTCCCGTATAACTTTCCGCGCACTGCACAATTTTCTCCGGCGAGCCTTCCGCTACAATTTTTCCGCCGCCAGAACCGCCTTCCGGGCCGAGATCAATAATCCAATCCGCAGTTTTTATCACGTCTAGATTGTGCTCGATGACGAGCAGCGTATTTCCCGTCGCGCGAAGTTTGAAAAGCACTTCGAGCAATTTTGCCACGTCGTGAAAATGCAGGCCGGTCGTCGGCTCATCCAAAATGTAAAGCGTTTTGCCGGTCGCTTTGCGGCAAAGTTCCGTCGCCAGCTTCACGCGCTGCGCCTCGCCGCCGCTTAATGTCGTCGCCTGCTGGCCGAGATGAATGTAACCGAGGCCGACTTCCGCGAGCGTCAGCAACGGGTCGTAAATCTTCGGCACGGCGCGGAAAAAATCCACTGCTTCGTCCACGGTCATGTCCAAAACGTCCGCGATATTTTTTCCTTTGTAGGAAATTTCCAGCGTCTCGCGATTGTATCGTTTCCCGCCGCACGCTTCGCACGTCACATAAACCGCCGGCAAAAAATTCATTTCAATTTTCAAAACGCCGTCGCCTTCGCATTTTTCGCAGCGACCGCCCTTGACGTTGAAACTGAAACGTCCCGGCTCGTAACCGCGCACTTTCGCCGCCGGCAGGCGCGCAAACAAATCGCGGATGTGATTGAACATGCCGGTGTAAGTCGCGGGATTGCTGCGCGGCGTCCGGCCAATCGGCGACTGGTCAATCACGATGACCTTGTCGAGTTTTTCAAAGCCGGTGAGCGCGCGATGTTCGCCGGGACGTTCTTTCGAGCCGTAAAAATTTCGGAACAGCGCGCGGCGCAAAATGTCGTCCACGAAAGTGCTTTTGCCCGAACCGCTCACGCCCGTGACGCAAGTAAGCGTGCCGAGCGGAATGCGAACGTCAATGTTCTGCAAATTATTTTCCGTCGCGCCGAGGACTTCGAGCCAGCCGCGCTCGTCGGTCGGCTTGATCCGTTTTTTTGGAACCGGAATCGAAAGTTCGCCGGTCAAATACTGCGCGGTCAGAGATTTTTTATTCTTCAAAATTTCCGGCAACGTGCCCGGCGGCAACCAATTCGCCGCCGTGACGACCCGCGCCCGGACCCAAATCCAAAATATAATCTGCGCTGCGAATCGTGTCCGCGTCATGCTCAACGACTAAAACTGTGTTGCCCAAATCGCGCAAGCCTTTGAGCGTGTGAAGCAAGCGGTCGTTGTCGCGCTGGTGCAAACCGATGCTCGGTTCGTCCAAAACGTAAAGCACGCCGACGAGCGCCGCGCCGATTTGCGTCGCGAGCCGAATTCGTTGCGCCTCGCCGCCGGAAAGTGTTCCGCTTTCGCGGTCGAGCGTGAGATAACCGAGGCCGACATTTTTCAAAAATCCAAGCCGCGCGCGGATTTCCTTGATGACTTCGGCGGCGATTTTCAGTTGAAACTCTGAAAGCTTGAGCGTCGCAAAAAAATCGTCGGCCTTTTCCACGGACAAATTGCAAACGTCCATGATGGACAGGCCGGGAATTTTTCGTTTAGCGTTCAGAGTTTTCAGTTCAGAGTTATTTATTTTCGACACTGAACCCTGAACCTTGAATCCTGAACCATTTTCCAAAGTCACCGCTAGAATTTCCGGTTTGAGTCTTTTGCCTTTGCACGCGTCGCAAAATTGCGGACTCATGTATTGCTTGAGCCGGTTGCGAATGAATTCGCTTTCGCTTTCCGTCGCGTGACGTTCCAGATTTGGCAACACGCCTTCAAACGGCCGCGAAATTTTGCTGACTTTGCCCGCGCGCCAGAATGAAAATTCAATTTCATCTTCGCCACGTGCCGTGCAGCAAAACGTTTTTGAAATCTTCCGGCAAATCTTTGAACGGCGTTTCCAAGTTCACGCTGAAATGCGACGCAATCGAACGCAACAATGCCTTGTAATAAATGTTCATCCGTTTGCCAGCGCGACGCCACGGCTGGATCGCGCTTTCGAGCGGTTCTTCAGGATTCGGCACGACGAAATGTTCGTCGAAAACCATTTTTTGTCCGAGGCCGTGGCAAACCGGACACGCGCCGGCGGGTGCGTTGAACGAAAAATGTTTCGGCGTCGGCGGATCGAAACTTTTTCCGGTCGCGGGTGAACACATTTTATTCGAATGAAGCGTTTCAATCCACGTTTCCGTTTTCGCATTTGGTTCTTGATGCAGCGCGAGCAAAACGCCATCGCCCCAGCGCAAAGCGGTTTCGACAGAATCGCCGAGACGAACGCGGATTTTGTCGTCAATCACGAGCCGATCCACGACGGCTTCGATGTTGTGAAATTTCTTTTTGTCGAGTTTTGCGCGCGCGATATTTTCGCCGAGTTCGATCAATTCGCCATCCACGCGGGCGCGAACAAAACCTTCGCGCGCGAGCCGCTCAAAGACGTCGCGAAATTCGCCTTTTTGCCGGCGAACAACCGGCGCGAGCAGCATCACTTTCGTTTTCGGCGGCAACGCGAGAATTTTATCCACGATATCGCTGGTGCTTTGCGTGGAAATCGGCACGCCGGTTTCGGGACAATGCGCCTGGCCGATGTGCGCGTAAAGCAGGCGCAGGTAATCGTAAATCTCCGTCGTCGTGGCGATGATTGAGCGCGGACTGCTGCCGGAACTTCGTTGCTCAATCGCAATCGCGGGCGAAAGTCCTTCGATGAAATCCACGTCCGGCTTCTGCAATTGATCAAGAAATTGCCGCGCGTAAGCGGAAAGGCTTTCGACGTATTTGCGCTGGCCCTCGGCGTAAATCGTGTCGAACGCGAGCGACGATTTGCCGCTGCCGCTCAAGCCGGTGACGACGACGAGCTTGTCGCGCGGAATTTGGAGCGTGAGATTTTTGAGATTGTGCTCACGCGCGCCGCCGATCTTGATGAACTCTTTGCTCACAGACGTAAATTTTTGAGTAAATCGAACCGATAATTTTACTCAAAATTACTGTGAAAGCAAAGGCGGAGTTGCCCGCGAGCATTTTGTCCAGGCCAATTAATTCAGCGAACGATGAAGTTTTTTGGTTCGGGCGGCCAAAATCGTTTGGACTGCCCGGTTCCATTTCAAAAGTTGCGCGTCCGAAATCTGCAACGTGGCCGGTCCCGCATATCCAATTCCCGCCACCTGAACGCGACTCTCATTTTCCACGACGACCAAAGGTTTGGACATTGCTTCTGCAAAATTCGGCCCTGTCGTTTTTTCTAATTCATTCAAGTCCGGCATGATTTGTGTGATTGGGCGCTTCCCAACGCCGCCGGCCAGTTCTCCGCCGCCAGATCGCCAGTAAGAATGTCCAGCCATCACACGCGCTTCATGCGCCCGTCGGCTGATTTCTCCAGCGGACGGTGTGCTGTCGAAATACAACGCGCGGCCTTCCGCTGTCGGAAAACCGGCGCAGGCGTGGCCGGTCGTTTTTCCTTCAAACATAATTCCGACCACTTCCGCAGGAATATTTTTGGCCCTTGCCTGCGCGACGAGGTCTTCGGCAAACTCCACGCAGTTGAATTTTTCCCTGCCGGTTTTTTCGGCGGTCGCTTCGCTGGTGTAGGGAATAACGGGCGGACGGTATTGTCGGATAAAGTTTCGCACGCACACTTCGCTGGCAGCGTGATGCAGATCATCCAGCAACTCGGCAGTCACCGCAAAATTTTCAGGTGACCCAAAAGTTTCCTGCGCCGCCGTTCCGTCCAATTGTTCCGCCGAAACAATTTTGAGTGTCAGCACGCGGTGAAACACATCGTTGCCTTGTCGTCGAACGGCACTTTCCGTCGCGGTGATGTTGCCGTCCTGATTCGTGGTCAACGTCCACTGGCCGGGATAATTCTGCGCATTGAAGGTTTTCAAATCTGCGGAAGACACATCGGCACGCAACAAGCTTGCCGTCAACATCAACGCTCCGATGCATCCAGCAGTTTTCATAAATACGAGTTCAATCGCGCGTCAAGGTGCGGCGATAAGCCGGAAAAATTTCGTGATGGTGGACGGGCCGGTCTGATTGGTGTCCGTAAAGGTGAACACCGTGTTGGTCACGCTTAAAGCCGGACTGGTGAGGATGAACCAATTTGACGACGGCAACGCCAGATTCGTCGTCCATTGGATTTCGTATTGATAATTCGTCGGCGCGCTCCACTGGAATTGAATTCCGCCGGCGGTGAATTGAGCGTTCGCAATGGACAATGACATCGGTATCGGCGTCGAATACGGATACTCGATGAGCCGGTAAAATTTCAGCGGGCCAAATCCGTCGGTGAGCGAGCCGTCGTCCAAGTATGAATAGTTCGTAGTGGTGGACGTGATGACGACGTTCGAAATCGTATTCCACGCGATTGGCGCGGCGAGATTGGTCACCCATTGTATCTGGAACTGATAATTCGCCGGTGCAATCCACCGGAGCAATATGTCGTTCGTTCCGCCGATGTTGGTGTAAGTGATGCTCGAAATTGAAACCGAGTTGGTCGGCGGGTTGGTTAAAGTGAACAGATGGAAATCCACTTCGATGCTGTAATTCACCGCGAAGCTGTTCGTGTTTTGCACGCCAAGATAATAAGTTCCGCCGGGCACAAAGAATGGTGGCGGGCTATTGGTGCTCAAGATCGCGGAAGCATTTGCACTCGCGGAAAATAAAAGATAGTCGCCGGAATTTGTGCCCGTCGGCGGCACGGTTTGACTGAACAGCAGGTTAAGCGGCCCGTTGGTCATAAAGAGCGAATTCGTCGAAAAGTCCGCGTTCGTGGGCACGTTGATCGAATAATAAGCGATGCCTCCCGGTGGAATGGAATTTGTCTGCGGCGCGCCGTTGGTAAGCCCCGACCCCAAAAGTATCAGCCGGTAAAAACGCAGCAGGCCAAACGGAAATTGTGAACCGTCGTCGAAGAAATTGAACTGCGTATTCGTCGGGCTGGTGAACACGTTGGTGTTGTAACTGACGATGTTGGTGAACGTGTTCCAAACCTGCGGCGGCGCGAGATTGCTCGTCCATTGCACTTGGAACAAATCGTTGCTCGGCGCGAACCACGTCAGCCAAAAGCCGTTGGTTCCGTTGATATTCGTTTGGATGATGCTGGAAATGATGATTGGCGGATTGGTCAAAACCAGCAGATGAAAATCCACTTCGATGCCAAAATTGACGGGGACATTGTTCGTGTTCTGCACGCCGAGATAATAAGTCTGGCCGGGAACCAGCGGCGGCGAACCTGCAAGAGTCAAATTCGTCGAGCCGACCGTCGAAGCTGACAGCAATGTAACATCTCCCGCACCCAAGCCAGATGGCAGGGTCGTTTGATTGAACAATAGATTCACCGGCCCCGTCGCAAACTGCAGAATGTTCGTCGCGATGTCGGCATTCGTCGGCACGCTCACTGCATAATAGGCGAAGCTGCCGGGCGCAACGGTGTTCGTCTGCGGCTGGCCGCCGATCAGATTCGTCACCGTGAGCAGATGAAAATCCACTTCCACCGCGAAATTTGTGACTGCAAAAGTGTTCGTGTTTTGCACCGCGAGATAATAAGTTCCGCCGGGAACGATGTTGGTCGGCGAAGGAATCGTGCTCAAAACGTTGGAATCGTTGACGCTCGTGTTGAACAAAAGATAATCGCCCGGAGAACCCGTGCCGCTCGGCGGCGCGGTTTCGTTGAACCAAAAGTTCAGCGGCCCGCCGGTCGTGAAGAGGAAGTTCGTGGCGAAATCGGCGTTCGTCGGCACGTTGACCAGATAATACGCGATGCCGCCGGGTTGCAGGGAATTCGTCGCCGTCTGGCTGTTGGTGAGCGAAGTGGTGCTCGTGGTGAAGTTGAACCGCAACTGCCAGCTCCCGAGCGTATTGGTCAGCCCGGCGCCGGCGCGATCATCCTGAATTTCCAGCAACCATTCGCCGGCGGCATTTTCGCCGGCATAAGTGTCCAGAGATTGTTCGGGCAGATAATACAAATCTGAATTAGTCGTGGAAACAAACGGCGGCACGGCAAATTTGATCGGCGTCGTCGTCAGGTTCGCATCTTCGGTGAAAACAAGGTAGGAATAGTTTGTAACGTTCGAGTTTGTGCTTACGAGCATGGCACCCGCGCCGCTCGCGCTCGTGCCGCCGCGATTTTCCATGAGCAGGACGCGCGTGCCGTCGGGACTGATCAAGTGAAACACCAAATCCGAAATGCGCGGATCGTTCACGGCCAATCCCACGTCCACCGACAAAATGATTCCGCCCGGCGACACGAAAATCGAATTGGTCATTATCGCGTCATCCAGAATCGTCGCCGGCCCGCTTGAAGAAAAATCCACTTGTGGCGCGGTGGGGTTCGGCGGAAGAACCGTCCAATTGACAAAAAATTGTTGGGCGGTGGCGCTGGGATTATACACGCCATAATAATATCGGCCCGCAGTCAGCGGCGCGCTGATGGTAATGGAGCCGTCCAGACCCAGTGTATCCACGTTCGTAATCAACGTCATTTCGTCCCAATCATTCGTGGTCAGTGGCGTTGGCAGCGCACCGTATTTGACGAACAGTTCGAGCGGCGGGTTGGCGATTGGAGAAAGATTGGTAACGGTGATGGTCAGATTTGTCGCGCCCGGCGGCACGTCAACAAAATCCGTAAACCAACTCAAACTCTGCACTGTGTTCGTGTGAGAGTTGTCGCCCGTCTGATGCGGTTGGATTTGCAAACTGAACTGCTGCACGCTGCCGGTTTGCGTCAATGAATCGTCCACTTCAGTCAAAATCCACGGACCAATGCCTTCCGTGCCCCGGAAATTATTCAAACTGCCCGGACCGTCGGATGGCCTTGAACCAGCAACGCCGGCTCCACTGTCGTCGTAGACAAACGGCGGATCGCCAATGGTGTTGCCCAACGAATCATGATTGTTCAATACAGCGGAAATATCATTGTGTTTGAGCGGGCCGATGAGATCGCCAAAATTCTGGTGCCAAATCTGATCGGTCGCGACGACGCTTCCAACTTCCATTGGATAAAGCGCCAGACCTATGATGTAGGCGACGCCCGGTAACGACGGGCTGCCATCAGGAATATTAATCGGCAATTGCACGCCGTTGACAATTTCGTCGCCATTAGGTTCGAGCACGCTGAAATTATTCGTGGTGAATACCGGCAAGAAATCATATTCGGATGCCTCCTGATCTTCGGATTTAATCCCAATGTAATAAACTTCGCCTGAACTTGTGCTCGCAAAAGAATTTGTATCCACGACATATTCAGTGCCGCCGCGACTTAATGATGCGCCATTAAAATTACCTCCGACTGTTCCGCCGATTTGCGTGCCGACGATGCAATTTGAAATGGTCAATGGATTTAGAACCAGCAAATTGGAATCCGTCGTTACATATAAATCAATGTCCGCTTCCGGCCGCGTGGCGTTGGCCGTTGAATCGGCAAAGACGCCCGCACGCGGAATCGAGAGCGTGTTCGGCTCAAACGTGATAAAAGCGGCGTTGGTGAAATTCGCCGAATTTATATTTGTCACGACATAGAAATGCCATTGGTTTGTCATGCCGATGGTGTCCTGCCAGTTTCCGCTGAAACCCTGCGGAGTTGTGTTGGTGAACAGAAGCGCGTTCGTGGCGAGCAACGGCGAATTCGCGCCGACAAATTGATTCAGCAAAGGCGCGTTGGAATTAGTCACATCGGTGATTTGCTGGTCGCCAGTGGGATTGGAAACAAAAGAAACTACATTTGAGACGATCATTGCATTAGTGATTTGTCCATCGCCGCTGGAAATGACGAGCGCATAATCCTGCACGACGTTGGGCGCAAACATGCCGACGGAATTGTTTGTCTGCGCCGTGACGGCGTTGACATTGACGCGATTGCCGATGACCGTGATGGAATAATTTGTGCCAGTCAACGGAGCGATATAGACGTTTTCTATATTGTTAACAGCGTCAAAAACTGGTGGTGTGCCCGGAAATTCGGGATTGTTGAAAACATCATCTGTGATGTCGTTGCCATAATAAATAATCGGATTTGCCGGGTCATCAAGATTGGTCACAACGAGATTCAAATCGTTCACAAGCTTGATGGCAGCGGCAGGATTTCCAGGCGGGTCTGTCCACGCAACTGTCACTCGCAACGGTTGCGCCTGTGCGTCTTCATTAGTCAGGCTGACAAAAAATGTTTGGCTATCGCCGGTTGCCAGCGCATTGGTCGGACTTTGATCAAGAATGAAACTGGAACAGGACACGCCGGTTTTGCTTGTAATTCCCGGCGGCAAAGCGTCCGGCAGATTGACCAGACCCCAACCTTGAAAGTTGAGCGCGTTGCCGACTTCAAAATTATAATCGTCCGTCTGCCGTGCGCCATTGATGACCATTGCTTTCATCAACGCCGGGCTGGGCGTAGCGTGCAAGGTGTTCGTGAAATAATCCTGCATCAATGCCAGCACGCCCGATACCGCCGGCGCAGCCATGCTCGTGCCGGATTCGTATCGATACCATGGGCCGATGGGATTGTTTAATTGGTTGCTCAAGACTTCAAAGTAATTTCCGTTGTCATTGGTCGTCACGATCTCGACAAACAAATCATAACTGACCGCCTGACCGGTATTGTTGGTGACAGCAAAAGTCCATGTCGTGCCCACTGGCGTCAGCGCAGCACCGGAAATAGAAATAGAACCGCTACCTGTCGTGTTCGGATTTGCGGCGCGCGGGTCTGTTCCTTTCCACACCAGAATCGGTAGACTTGGAAACGGTGTGGGCGAACTGGAATTTGCTATGTTTGAAACCGTGATTTGAACGACATTTTCAGGAATGGCGAATTGGTAAAAATTAATGGATGCGACATCTGCAAACTGATCAGGCAATTCGGAATCGTCAAAATTTGTCGGGTTGTAATATGCTGCTTGATCCCACTGTTCGGAGCGGGTCGAAACAACAAACGTGCCCGGCGCGACCACGTCCGGTTTGAAACGACCATTGGCACCTTCAATCCCAATGCCCACATTGCCGCGACTCGAATAACCGGCCACTTGAGAACTTGAGTCAGTCATCAGCAGCCAGAATTGGTTTGAGCTGCCGTCAGATGCAGTGACGTAGTTTGTGATGTTTCGCAACTGTTCCGTTGCGCCGACGGTGATTACGTTCTTTGCCGTGGCTGGCGATTGAATCGAATCGGCGATGCCACTGCCACCATTATCATCTCCTGCGCCGTCATTGCCTGCGGCAAATATGAACAGCACTGGTTGCGAACCGGTCACGCCCGGCAGCGCATCGCGCACCGCTGCATCGTAACTCGCCGCCGCGAGATCATAAACATTGTTGCCGTCATAGACCCAACTGTTGTTTGAAATCAGCGCGTTTGTCAGTGCGGGTTGCTCTTGCAAATAAGCGTCCGTTATGACGTTTGTATCATCGCCTTCAACGCCGCCCACCGAATACAGTTTTGCCAACGGTGCTTTACCGCGAAAATCCGTGTTGCCTGAAACAGAATCCAGGACTGATCCTTGTGGAAGACTGTTGCTGTTGCCGTCAATAGTATCAGATACGGTGCCATCGCCAGCAATAATCCCCGCAACATGCGTGCCGTGACCATTTGTGTCAACCAAA
Organism: uncultured Verrucomicrobiae bacterium; assembly: GCA_963746345.1. Taxonomy (GTDB): domain Bacteria; phylum Verrucomicrobiota; class Verrucomicrobiia; order Limisphaerales; family UBA11358; genus UBA11358. The sequence continues at coordinate 291,363 of CAVVAN010000002.1, read as the reverse complement.
CTTGAAGCTGCATCGCCAAATACGCGAGCCATTGTCAAATCAGGATGCGCTGCGTCCACTCCTGAATCATTCATTTCCACCATCACATTTTTGCCCGTAAGATTCATGTAATTTGTCGAAGTCACCGTGTCAGTGGAAACGCCCAGCGTCACTCGCGCCAAGTCATTCGCAAGCACTCGTTTGCGAAAAGGTTCAACAAGCTGCACGCCGGGCAGCGTCGCCAGTGCCGTCCAATTCTGCGGCGGAATCACGCGCACGATTTTTCCGAACGGCGAAGCATCCTCGGCAAAAACCTGTCCGCCCAATTTTTCAATTTGCTGAATCGTCGCCGGCGCATCATCGCCAAACAATCCCAGATTCAGCGCGGTCCCGTCGGGCAAAGATTTTTCATCGAACGCAAGCAACGACGATTGAACTTTGTAATACGGCTCGTAGGGAATCACTGAAAATCCATCGGCGGCGATTCCATTTGCAACGCTCGCCGGGGCGCGCACGAGATAAGCATCGTTCGGAATGTAGGAAACAATCGTCGCGCCCGCCGCCGCCAGCATCGCGCGGAACGCATTGTCAATCGGCCCGTTCGCCTGCACGATGTATGCGCCCGGATCGCCCTGCGACTGCAAATTTTTCGGAATCGAAAAATTTAACGGATTGCGCAAATCAATCAGCGCGTTCTCCAGCAAAATCGCCTTGTCGTCAGACACCAACTCGCCGATGGACTTGGACGTATTGCTCAAACGATAGGCAAATTTGTTCGTCACCGACGTTCCCGTTTTGACGGTTTTGGCGACAATGGTTGGTTTGGTCAAAAATTGCGGCGCGGTGGAAGCGGAACGGACGGTCACAATCGTTGGTTTGGCGACGATTTTTTTCTGCGGCGCACGACTGGATTGATGCCAGAAAAACCATGCGCCCGCCAGACATAGCAGGCACAACAAAATCCAAAATGACTTGCGCGAACGCATAAAATTTATTTCACCTCAAAGGCGCAAAGCGCCTGATCATTTGTCCTAAACTACACTCTCATTTTCATTATTCAAAATTTATCAACATGAATGTCTTTTCCGAGTCCCCCAGCCGCCGGGGGCGGCAGAAAAAATCTTCGTAAAAACGCGCCCGTTCTTTCGCCCCATCCGGGGCTTGCGAAATGTTCAACGCCTTTCCCACAGCTCACGCTGTGGGCTATTATCTGGCGCGTCTCCGACGCTATAAAATTTGTTCTCATCTTGGTGTTCATGGCGTCTTGGCGGCTAAACAAATTCATGCCGAAATTGTCTCGCTTTTGAACACTTGACCGCGCAGCGGTGATTTTTAACCGTTTTTCTTACAAAATCTGTCTCAAACGAAACTAATTCCGCGACGAACGAGGGAACTTCCGTGACGAAGGCGGGCGTCTTCGTTACCAACCAAACAAGTTCCATCCCGGACTTAACTAAATTAGCCTTTAATTTAGTCTTGTCAGAGGCCGACTTTGGCTCTTTTTGATCAGAAAAGGGCGGCAGACCGTCGAATCGTCCCACAGCGGCGACCATCCGACTCAATCCATATTGTTCTTCTGTCTTCATCCTGGGTTAATTCGGCGGCAAAACATTGAAACTTTCGATCACCGCGTTGTTACTCGTCACCGATGGCACGTTAATCAATCCATTCGTTATAGTATTTATCCGCGTGCTGCCAAACTGCACGACCGCGCGTGTGGCGGCTTCTGCCACGACCTGATAGTTCGTGCATATTCCAAAAAGCGAACCGCTGGTCACAATTCCATTCTGCGCGGGCTTGAGTGTCTGGCCGTAACAATAAATCACATAACGCATCGGCGATTGCGGCGTGCCGCTGACGCGCAACAATGACATTACCTGCTGCGGCAACCATTCATACATCTCGTCGCTGATGCCATTGGTAAGTTGCGCCAAAGAACTGAAATTCAGAAACGGCGATTGTTCCGTCAGATTGGTCACTGCAAAAATGTCACCAACATGCATGAAAACTTGCTGCGGGAACAAAGCGGTGTTTGTCCGAATGTTGTTGATGCCACCTATGCCAGATACAATTTGACCTAGTGGAGAATTTGTTCCTGCCGCGCCCTCTGGATTAATAGGAGACGCGGAATTATTTAACGCAATAGGTCGTGGAAATGATAAAGGACGTGAGCTGGATACAGCGGTATTATTGGAAACAGCCATGACACCGCTGAACAAGGCCGACCACGCCGCGAGACCGGCTTGAAGATTGTTTGTACCATTAGCCCCGACATTAACTGAAAGCTGGCCGCGCGTGGCATTGTCATTTGGTGCGGTGGTAAAAAGGTCAAACAATAATCTATCTTGTATGGGCGAATAATTATTAGCATCGAAAGTATTCGTATTTGAATTCCCCGTCCAGTTGGTCCAAGTAATGATATTGGGTAATGATGCTTTCATATAAACCGTTTGCCATGGCGTGCCACGATGCACCCGCCCAAGCCAACCAACCGTCGGTAATTTATATGTTGGAAAATCCCAGTCATCCGAATAATAAATTAGCGGATCTTTAACCGTCATATTTGTCGGCAGCGCGCCTCGACCCCATGGCCAATAATCTCTATTTACGTTTAATACGCTAAATGTATTAGTTGGAGGTGTCGCAGCAATGTTCCATTGTTGTATTCCAGTCAAAGGGTTCAGGTCACTTGCCATATAATGCACCAAAGGATCATTTGCCTGCCAAAGGTTGGATGCAATTAATGTTCGCGTTGGTGTGTATGGAGTTTGCGCTTGGGAGTCTAAATTACTCACCCCGTTGTAGACATGGTTGGAATTAAAAAAAGCATTGAAGTGAGAAATTTCTTCCGCTGCATAAGTGTTGTCCCATTGACCAATATCAATCGACGGGACATTGGTCGGGCCTAATTCAGATACAATAATTTGGTCGAGAACTCCATAAGGAATGCCCGATACCGCACCGTTTGGGAAATTTGTGCTCCATTGATAGAGCGCGGATGGATCGCCGGAAGAATTGGGATCGGCAATTGCTGAATTAATATTAAACGCTTTATTTGGTCCTGCAAATTGGACATAATCAATAACATGATTTCCATCTAAAATTGCTACCTGTAAACGATTGGTCATTAACATCTCCAATTGTGGCAACGGATAAATGTTTGTTTCAACATATCCGCCAGTGGCAGGTATAAAACTAGAAGAACCATAAAAATAAAGTCCATTTGCCAGAACAAGAGCATTTGTAGCTAATGGAATAACAAATGAATTTGTATATGGTTTTGTCGGCGATTGCCACGAGCGCAAACCCGGTTGCAGTGTGCCTGACCAATTAACGAAATTAGTGGGCACATTTGGAATCGGTTGGTTTGAGTATGGAAAGGGAAGTATAGAGTTTCCCAGAGCATTTGTCATATCCAGCGATAGACTATCGCGCGCTTTAATCTGTATTTGGCCAACGTAATTTGAGCCGTAAGAATTCCAACATTCAACGCCGAGCGAACTATTTATGTTGAAAATATACTGCTGGTTCGTTTGATAACTGCTCAATAGCGCATCAAGCGTTGGGCGCGTGATTTCTACTTTGCGGGTGACCTGCAAAACATTTTTAAGCGAAAATTCATTGAAGTTTGGGAAACCTTTTTTTGCGCCAATGATCCATGGAACGCCATAGACATTTCCGTTTGCAGTATTTATTCCTGCGTTTATTGCAAGCGCATTACTGGTAATATCTACTGGCGGGTCAAGTGGCGGCACTGAAAAATCAGCGGGGAATGAAACCGATTGAATCTGTTCGTAGCCATCAATAAAAACATTTCCGTTCGCATCTCTAAAAAAGGTTGGCCGAAAAACATCCGGCCAATCATGCGCGCCGCCCGCGCTGTTATTCGTCGTCGCGTCATAAATGTTCGCCGCGAGTTGAAGCACGCGATTGATGGCGGACGAATAGACATTTGTTCCGTTCACATAAACCGGAATGTTTGTGATGCTGATCAGCGGAATGGTTGTCATACCAAAGCCATTGGTGCTGAAATAGGTCGCCAGATAATTCGAGGGGCTTTCATCAATCCATTCCTGCGAGTAAGCGCGCAGCATCCGGTCGGCGGCAAAGGTGAAAAATTTCAGCGCGCCGCTGACCGGCGTGCCGTTCATGTCTACATTTTGTTCCGTCGTCCATGAAATGAAATTGGTCTCCGCGCCGGGAATGACGTTGCCGTTGGCGTCCAGATTGTCATAATTCAAATTCATCTTGCCCTGTTCCGGCGCGGAATCAGTGCCGAGTTGCGAGAGCAAACGGTAATATGTGTAGCGGTCGTAGGTGGATTGGTGAGTGGGAGTCACATTGCCGGCGGAAAGCAGACGATTGGTGAAATTAGCCGACGATTCATTTGGATTGAATAACTCCTGCATGTCGAAGAAATGGTTTGTGTTGTCAGAACCAGCCCACGACAAGGCAGGATTATCATTCAATTGCGGAGTCGTGACGTCTCCGGGCGATTGAAAACCGGTTTGCAAAGGCCCATCACCATAATCGTCAATGCCATCGTTTGGAAAAATTGCATTGGCGTTTAGAGTTCCAAATATGTTATCCGCAGAAAAAAGACTGTTGTAACTATAACCATACCGATAACTCAAAATTGAAAGCGCGTCTTCAAAGGCTACGCCTCTATTATTGGCATTTGCTGGCTCGTTGTAGGCGTAATAAAGGTTGTCCGGAGGAATGGTTGGCAACCATTGATTCGTATTCAAGTCCGCGAGAAAAGCGGCTAGATTGATTTCCCATGAACCAACACCCTGATTGCGCATAAATCCATCAAGTTCATTGTCTGTTGGACTTGTATCAACCTGTTTAGTGAATGCTTGATTGTGAATCGCATTCAAATCCAGCGCGTTGCCGATGGGCACGGCGACGAAGGCGTAGCGCGCGATGAAACGATTGTTCGGCCCGTGCGGCTGGTCGGGATGATCCAATACGCCAATCCATTCCGGGTCGCCAATGTCGAGATTGCTCTTGGTGTCGCCGTTTATGATGTTTGGCATGGTATTACCGTTGGTATCGTAATAAGGATTGTTCGGGTCAGGGCTGATTGTTGGTAAAAGACCATTCGGGTCATCCACGCCATTGCGGTTCAGGTCGAGGTAAAAGCGAAAATCGAGCGGAGCGGACGGATTGGCCGAATTTGTCTGGATGAATACCGGCGCGCGCGGACTGTAAAGCAGGTTGGCGATGTTTTGTAACGCATCGTTTCCCGTTACCGGATTTCCATTCGGATATTGATAATTGACGTTGGTCGGATCGAAGCCGACTACGGTTGAATCAAATCCAGAATTGATATAATTCGTCGAGACGACGAGGCCAAAATTGTAGGGATTGGTCGTGGCCAGAACGTTGGCCATGACTTGCGCCTCGGCCTGCGCGAGCGCGGCATCGGCGGCGAGACGCGCGTTGGCCGTGTCGGTCGTGGTCGTGACCGCGCCGCGTTCGCGCCGGCTGCTGGCCAGAAACGCCACGGCCATCACCGTCACCACCGCGAGCAAAATCAGCGTGATGATCAGGGCGACGCCTTGTTGTGAATGACGTTTCATTGATATTGGTAAGCGGTCGGGTCAACGTTGCGAATCGGGATGCGCTGGCGGAAAATGTGAACCTGCCCGGCGTGATTAGCCAAATAGCTTGTCACGGCGGCGCTGCCCGCAGATTCCAAAGATTCCGCGTGTTCCAATGTTTTGTCTTCGAGCACGCCCATTTCAATCTCGACGGACGCGGGAACTTTGTTGCTGTAAAAAATGCAGCCATACTCATCAGCAGGCAAATGTAATGACGGGGCAAGAAAACTGAATTGGTAAAACACAAAATTCGTCAATGCAAGATAGTTGGGATAGGTGGGCGCATTCATCAATTGACCATTATTGTCAACTGCATACACGCGCAAATGCACCACGCCGTCAATTAAGTGACTGTAGTTAGAATTGGTCGGAGAAAAGATAAAATTCATAAAATCTCGGTAAAACAATGTTGGGAGGTTTGTTGTCATCACCGGATAATTTGTTGTGAACCGATACAGCGGATACAGGTCGTTCTGCAAATTCGTCGCCACCACCGCATAGCCAGTGCCAATCCAACTATCGCTGCCATTTACATTTCCGCGGCTCAAAAGGAAAAAACTTTCGAGCACATTTGTTCGTTGAGTGTTTGCATTGACGACGGCGGGTAAAGATTGATAAAGCGGCGAATAGCCGGCGGTAAAATTATTATTGTTGGTGATGCAAAAATTCACCGCCCCATTTACAAACGTTCCAATTGTTGTTCCAAAGCCATCCGACGGCGTCATTTCTTCTAAATCGCTCTTGATCAAATCCATCGTGGCGCGGCTGCCTTCCAGCACGTCCGTCTGTGTCAATCCTGCGCGAAACGCCGTCTGCGTGCTGTTGAACACCGCCATCAACGCCACCACGATGAGCGACATCAACGCCATCGCCACGAGAATCTCGACCAGCGTGAACGCGTTGCATTTCCGTTTTTTAATTCGGAATTCAGAATTTGAAATTTGAAATTTCGTCTTCACGGCGTGTTGACGAACGATTGTGATTGGAAAAAATATAAATTGTTATTGTTGGCATCTTGGACAAGCTGCCCGCCGACCATGGTGCGGAAAGTCTGTCGTCCGCCGCCGGTGTCGCCATTGGGCAGCAACGGCCAGAGAAAAGTCAGCCGCAACTCATGCAGGTTGGCGGTCAGTTGTCGTGTGTAAATTTGTTGGGCGGGCGACTGAGTGAATATGTTTGTATCCACCGCCACCGGCACATTGTCACAAATAATTTTGTAGCTGAAGGAATCTTGCTGAAGGATTTGATTATCTTGCGGAGGTTTTTCCACCGCCGGGCCGCTGATGGAACGAACGTAGGCAACGACGTGGTTACTATTATAATTGCCGTTAAAAATAGCAAGGTTGTCGCTGGGAGCGCCGCTGGCTGTCGTGTATTCCGGCGTGCTCAAAAGCCCGATGATGCGCGCGTTGTTGGTAAGCCCAAAAGTGGTGTTCAAAGTGTAACTATAAGGTGTCGTGCCAACTACTGTGCCGGAAGAATATTGGGTCACAGTATTGGTGATTAGATAAACGTAATTCGTCAAATCCGTCGCGGACGAATTGGTTCCGCCGCCGCGGATGGCTTCGATGAAAACGGTCGCGTCCTGATCAATGACGGTTTCCTCGCGGTTGTCCTTCTGCACGTTCATGCCGATGGGCAGCACGCCGATGATGGCGACGAGCGCGATGCCGATGACCGCCAGACTGATGGCGATTTCAATCATCGTGAAGGCCGATTGCGCGGAATAAAAATTGTGGCGGCGAAATTTCATCGTTTCATTCAATTTGCCAGACGGAAAAACAAGTTGCCCGACGGCGGCGTGATAATGACGCTGTTCGTGCCGTTGGTGGTGGTGATTGTGCCGCCGTAATTGCCCCAGTTTGTGGTCGTCAAAGTGGCGTTGGTTTGAAGCGTTGAATTGCCCGAAGCCGGCCAGGAGACAATCACGCTGTTCGGAGCAGCAAACCCAACCGTTAAATTAGGAACTGCCGAAATCGCGCCCATCCGAATCGTGCTGTTCAACGTGTCCGCGACATAAAGATTGCCAGCCTGATCCGCGGCGATGCCATACGGAAAGTTGAATAGCGCGTTGGTTCCTATTCCATTGCTGCTGCCGGTGCTGCCGACGACGCCAGCCAATGTGGTCGTCACCCAATTCGTCCCGGATGGCGTTATTTTTCGGATTGTACTATTGCCTGTGTCAGCCACATAAAGATTGCCCATGCCGTCTACAGAAATATCAGACGGATTATTAAACAACGTGACGCGATTCGTGCCATCCTTGGAGCCAATAGTTTGCACAGCTCCCGCAATCGTACTGACCACCCAGTTCGTCCCGGTCGGTGCAATTTTGCGGATCGTGTCGTTGTCGGTATCAGCCACATAAAGGTTGCCATTAGTGTCCACAGTGATGCCAGCTATCCCGAAGAACAGCGCGTTGGTTCCTATGCCATCGGTGCTGCCAAAGTTTCCCACCGATCCCGCAATCGTGGTCACCACCCAGTTCGTCCCGACCGGCGCGAGCTTGCGGATTGTCGAATTGTCTGTGTCTGACACATAAAGGTTGCCATTGGTATCCACCGTGATGCCGGAGGGATAATAAAACTGTGCGGCGAGGTTCGTGCCATCGGTGAAGCCGGGGTCTTCCGATGTTCCTGCAATCGTGCTGACCACCCAGTTTGTCCCGGACAGTGCGAGCTTGCGAATCGTGTGGTTGTCAGTATCCACCACATAAAGATTGCCGTTGGTGTCCACCGTAATCGCCGTCGGAGTATCGAACTGCGCGTTGAGATTTGTTCCGTCGGCGAAGCCGGGGTTTCCCACTATTCCTGCAATCGTGCTGACTATCCAATTTGTTCCGACCGGTGTTATTTTTCTGATTGTGTTGTTGAAAGTATCCGCCACATAAAGATTACCCTCGCCGTCCACGGCAATACCTTCTGGATTGTAGAGCCGTGCATTGTTATTTGTCCCATCGTTGCCGCCAGTGGTGCCTGCTACTCCGGCAATGGTGGTAAACATATAAGGCATGGAATAGATGGATTGCCCGCGAACGATAGCCACAGCCAGAAGACTCACCGCAGAAAAACTGATTAATAGTCGTAATGTTTTCTTCATGATTATCTCACTTTCATTTTATTTTATAGGATTCCAATTTTGCGCGTCCCGTCAACCGGTCAATGTGGACGATGTTGTAGGAAATATTCGTGCTGTTGCCGGGCGGATTTTCCGAGACTTGCGGCGAACCACCGGCACTGATGACAAATGTTTTGGTTGCCGGATCAATCGCCGGCGACACGCTGCCTTGCGCGAGCGGAATATATTCGTCAAGGCTGGCAAGATTCTGCCCATCAGACGTAAGCTGCCCAAGATAGTTGAAAGCGATATAGGGCATTCGCGGCGTTGGCCAAGGATCATTCCTGCCCTCGTCTTCTGTGGGAAATGGAATGGTGTTTGTGACGTTGAAACCGTAAATTTTAAAGAGGGATGCGCCAGAAACTGGATCGTAAATCCGATAAAATTGGTTCGGCTGCTCAATAAATTTTTGCTGTGCGATGAATGTGCCCTCGGGTAGGTTTTGCCACGGCGCAAGATACTGCGGCACGCCGCGTCCCGGCTGGTCGCCCACCGAACGCAGGCTGACAAACGTGTAGCCCGTCAATTGCTTGTCGCACAAATTGGTGGCGGCGGTTTTCTGGGCGGAAGTCAGAAAATTCCACCAGCTATTTGGAAAATTTGGACTTGGATAAACCAACCAAAAATTTGTCGGGCAAAAAACCATGTAAACGGTCGTGTGCTGGCTGATGGCCAGTTGTCGCGCGCGCGCGACGTCGTCGAGCAACTGTCGCGAGGCGCTGACAGTGCCATTGGATTTGCCGAGATTTTTGAGCGCGGGCACGGACAGCGCCGCGAGAATCCCGACGATCGCAATCACGGTCAGCAATTCGACCAGCGTGAACCCGGATTTACAACTTGAAACTTTCACAACGACAATGTTTGCGACTTTTACTGCCAGTTCAAAATGTGATTCTTATTGGCCGGATCAATGGCCGTCTTGCTTGTATCAAATACCGACTTTCCATTTCCCACTGTCGGCCCCATGGACCAGACCATGACCTTGCCGTGGTATTGAAAATCATTTGGATTCGCTACGACATTTGGATTAACCAAACCGTTATAGCCTTGCGAGCCATTGCCAGTCGAAGATACGTCTTTCTGGCTATAAAACGTATCCTGACATTGATCATCGTAATTCAAATCCATCGTGATGATGTAAGGATTGCCCCACGGATCGCGATAAACCAAATCCGGACCAACACCCGGCCAAGTCGTTGTGTCGCCCACCATTTTCGCGTTCAGGAAAATAGTTCGCTGCGGATTGTATTGAGAATTGGTGTTTATCGTCGGCGTGCTTGTTCCAGAATAATTAGTGATGTCCATCAAAATGGCCATGACCTCAGCGTTATTTGACTCATAATTTTGGGTGCCAATCCATGTGGAGAACCCACTTGCATTGGTGAATGAACCGCCGTAAGTAATATCACCATTGGGATTACTCGGTAATTTGGCGTTATTGTTGGCTATAGTTTGAGCGTTGTCTGAAATAGGAAAACGACTATAGGCGGAATCGTAAGCTTGGACAGCCGTAACGATGTCCTGAATTTGCAGTTTCGCCTGCGTCTTTTGCGCGTTGAGTTTGGCCCTGCTCAAAGCGGGCAACAGCATCGCCGCCAGAATGGCGATGATGGCGATGACGGTGAGCAATTCGACCAGCGTGAAGGCGCGGCGGCGATTGGATGGAAGCGAAATGGTTTTCATGGTTTTTGAACAGGTTAAATTGCGGCGCGGATGATGCAAAATCGGGTCATGACCGGGCAACCGTTTTGTGAGCGGTGAAACGCGCGACGGGGATTGCACTATGATGGACGCGCGCCACGCGCATTCGCGCCAGTCAACCGTCACGGAATGTTCGGGCAACGAATTGTCGGATTGAGATTGTGAATCAAGGCGCATAAAAATTCAAGGTAATGGACTGTTGATCTGCACTTGTTTGCTCCAGTTGCAAATGAGATATTTTTTGTTGGCGATGGAAAGTTGAACCCACAAATCATACGAGCCGGGATTGTTTGCCGGATTGTAAGAGTTGTAACGCCATGGATTTGCTCCTTGAAAACCTAGTGGTTGATAATTTTGATCCGGCCCCCCGACGGAACTCGCAATTATTTTTACTGCTTCGTTGGCATTAGTCATAAGAGTCACAATCTGATTCGGCTTCAAGTCGGGAAGAAAATTTTTAGCTTTGGGCGCATCTTCGCCCGCGCCGGGTTTGTTGCAATTAACAAATCCATCAACGCTAAAAAAACTGCCCGCGTTACCGGAACTGATTGTCGCGCTGTAATCAAGAGTTTGAAAATCTGCACCCTCGTTGGTTGTTCCAGACAATTCAAAGTAAAGCTGGTTCGTTCGAGCCCAGCCAATATCATTGAAAGTATTCGTATTGCTTGGCGGATAAAAACCATAGACCGATTTGTAGTTGTCAATGGCTGTTTCCAATTGCGCCATTTCCGCTGGTGGCATGATTGATGAGCGCGTGTCGTTTCACCGCGCTGAACGCCGGGAAAAGCAATGCGGCCAAAATTCCGATGACGGCGATGACCGTCAGCAGTTCAATCAAAGTGAACGCGCGGCGCGCGGCGCATTTGTTTCCGGTAATTTTATTTGTGACAATCGTTTTCACGTTTTTATTTTTCCCGCAGTTCGTGTTCCATCCGTTCGCTCAACCATTGTTTGATCATGCTCTGATAATTCAAATAGCGCGACCGCGCGAGCCGCTTGATGCGCGCCAGCATCCGCGGATCAATCCGCAGCGTGATGGTCACGGACTCGGACGATTCCGCGCCGCCCGCCGTGGCCGCTTCCATCAGGCGCAAGTCCGGCCGGTTCTCCGACCAGAAATCCGCCTCGGCCTCTTCGCTGTCGAAGAGCGGCACGTCTTCCCAATTGGCAAAAGTCCGCATCGGCTCAACAAATTCATTTTCACTTGCATCATCACGGCGAAAGTGTCTGGTCCATTTTTCGCTGATAAAAAAATCGTTCTTCCGGCTCAAACGCGCGCGCGCTGCAAAACGCGGACCGACGCGGCCATTCGTGCGATAGACGCTGAAAATGCCGATGCCGCCCGCCGACATTCCCAGTTAAAAAACCGCGCCTGCACCCCGAACCGCGGCGAATCCGGCAGCAACCGAATGGCAAACGGATCTTCAAAAGATTCTTCAATTTCCCGTTGAGTCAAAGAACCATCCAATTCAAAGGGCGGATTGTTCCAATCGAACTCCATAGCGAGTTAATTGTAAATAAAACGCCCATGCAATGTGATTACATTGTATTTACGCATGGACATGATTGTTTGTCAACGATTTTTGATTATTTTGGCCAAAATGATGCGATTTGGCCATTAACAAATTTATTCGCCTTTAGAACCGCTATCGCCACCCTCACCGCTACATGATTGCTAATCATCGCGATCAGCGGCAGGAACATCGCGATGACGATGCTGCCGACGATGACGGCCAGAAAAACAATCATGATCGGTTCGAGCAGGGAGGTCATGGCCGCGACGGCGTTGTCCACTTCTTCGTCATAGTTGTCGGCGATTTTCAGCAGCATTTCCGGCAGGGCGCCGGTTTGTTCGCCGACGTCCACCATGCTGACGACCATCGGCGGAAAAACGCCGGAGGCTTCCAGCGGCGCGGTGATGGTTTCGCCTTCCTTGACGCTTTCGTGGACGCTGCTGACGGCGTTGGCGATGATGACGTTGCCGGCGGTTTCCTTTACGATGGTCAGCGCCTGCAAAATGGGAACGCCGCTGCTGACGAGCGTGCCCAGCGTGCGGGTGAAACGGGAGATGGCCACCTTGCTGATGACCGGGCCGAGCGCGGGCATGTTGAGTTTGAATTTGTCCCAGATGCGGCGGCCAATTTGGTTTTGTAATGATCAACAAAAAAACAATCACACACGCAATCACGATGCCCGTCGTTTGCAAAATGTGATCCTTGATCATGGTCGCTGACGCCCAAGACGAACAAGGTGAAGCCCGGCAATTTCATCCCCATGCCGCCGAAAACATCCTTGAAACCTGCGGCACGACAAAAACCATGAGCAAGATCATGATGCCCATGGCCACGATCATGACGGCGATCGGGATAAAACATGCGCGGCCTTGACCTTGCCTTTGATTTTTTGCGCCTTTTCCGAGAATTCGGCGAGCCGTTTCAGCACGACTTCGAGCACGCCGCCCAGTTCGCCGGCCTTGACCATGTTGACGAACAGGCGGTTGAAAACCTTGGGATGCTGCGCCAGCGCCTCGGAAAAGGTGCTGCCGCCTTCAATGGACAGAGCCAATTCGCCGAGGATGCCCTTGAGCGTGGCGTTGCGTTCCTGTTTTTCCAGCACGCGCAATCCGCGCAACAGCGGCAAGCCGGCGTCCACCAGCGTCGCCAATTGCCGGGTGAACGTCGTCAGCACCTTCGGCTTCACCCGCCCGCTGAGACCGGGAATCTTGATGTTGATGTTGATCGCCGCCTTTTTTCCGCGCCCGGCTTGGCGGCGGCCTTGGCTTTTTTTGCCGAATCTTTTCTCCTTGACCTTTTCCGTGCCTCGACGATCTTGGTGGGGAAGAAACCCATTTCCTTGACGCGGCCGATGGCCTCGTTCTGGCTGGCGACTTCAATGGTGCCCTTGGTTTCTTTGCCGCGGGAGTCCAGGGCGACGTAACTATATTTTGGCATAACGATGTCAGGTGTATTTGACGACTTCTTCAATGGTTGTATCACCTTCGAAAATGCTGCGCAAGCCGTCTTCGCGCAACGTGACCATGCCCAGTTCCACCGCCTTTTGCCGCATCACCACCGTCGGCGCGCGCTCGTTGATCAGCGCGCGGATCGGCTTCGCTGATGACGAGCAACTCAAAAATGCCTTTGCGTCCCTTGTAGCCGGTGTCGTTGCAGATCGAAGCAGCCGCGACCGTAATGAAACACCTTGTCGCCCAAATCGTGCGGCGAAAGATTCAGCAGCGACAGTTGATCCTCGGTCGGCTCGAAGGGCGTCCGGCAATTTTTGCAGATGGTGCGCACCAGCCGCTGCGCCAGCACGGCCATCAAGCGTCGAGGAAATCAAGAACGGCTCCACGCCCATGTCCACCAGACGCGTCACCGCGCCGGGCGCGTCGTTCGTGTGCAGCGTGCTCAAGACCAAGTGCCCGGTCAGCGACGCCTGGATGGAAATCTGCGCCGTCTCCAGGTCGCGCATTTCCCCCACCATGATGATGTCCGGGTCCTGGCGCAAAAACGAGCGCAGCGCCTTGCCGAACGTCATGCCCGACCGCCTCGTTGATGGCCACCTGCATGATGCCTTCGATGTCATATTCCACCGGGTCTTCCGCCGTGAGCAGTTTGGAATCAATCGTGTTGACGCGGCGCAGGCAGGAATAAAGCGTCGTCGTTTTGCCGGAACCGGTCGGGCCGGTGACGACGAAAATGCCGTTGGGCCGCTGGATGACTTCGGTGACGTAATCGTAAACGATATTTGGGAAAACCGAGCGATTCGATTTCCAGGTTCACCGCCGAGCGGTCCAGCACGCGCAACACGACCGATTCGCCGAACTGCGTCGGCAGCGTGGACACGCGCAAGTCGATCTGCGTTGCCGGCGATGTGAAAGCTGATGCGCCCGTCCTGCGGCAGCCGGCGTTCGGAAATGTTCAGGTTCGCCATGACCTTGATGCGCGAAATGACCGGCAGCGCCAGATGTTTCGGCGGCGGCGACATTTCGTAGAGCGCGCCGTCCACGCGGTAACGGATTTGGAATTCCGTCTTCAAACGGCTCGAAATGGATGTCGCTCGCGCGGTCCTGCACGGCCTGGTACAACGACCAGGTTGACGAACTTCACGATGGGCGCTTCGTTGGCCAGCGTCCGTCGGCGGCCTTGGCGTCGTCGCCGGCCTCGCCGACTTCGCGCGCGATGTCCTCGTCCGAGCCGAGTTCCTTGAGAATGTCGGCAAAACTTTCGCTTTCGTCCTGCCGTAAAACCGCTCAATCGCCTTTTCGATTTCCGCCGGGTCGGCCACGACGACCTGCACATCGCGCTTGATGGCAAAACCGAATTTCATCCGCGCGTCGCCGGGTCGAGCGGATCGGCCAGCGCGATCTGCAACGTGCCGTTGTTCATCGCCGACGGGCACGCATTGATACATCCGCGCGACGTTCGCCGGGAATCGTCTTCAAGCAGTTCCGGCGTGAAATTCGCGGTCGCGCAACGAAACCACTTCCGTGCCCAGATGGTTGGCCATCGACGTGCAGGATGTCGTCCAGCTTCATGATGCCGAAGTCCTGCAACATCTGGATGACCGGCGTGCCGCTGCGCTTGATCTCGGCGACGACCTCTTCGTATTGCAAATCGTCAATCAGCCCCTGCTCCTTGATCGAGCGACAACAACGGACTGGAAATTTCTTCGGCCATGTTCAAATCATTTTGCCGGTTTGTTGGGCGCGCTGGCCGCTGGCGATGGACTGCGCCAGTTCCAGTTCCTGCAATTTCTGCCATGATCGTCGTCGGGTCCTGCGATTTGGTGATGACTTCTTCGCGGGCGATCATGCCCTGCTGGTATTTTTCCATCAGGAAACGGTCCAGCGTCACCATGCCGTATTTCGCGCCGGTCTGGATGTCCGACTGGATGCGGAAAGTTTTGTTGTCGCGGATGAGCGCGGCGATGGACGGCGTGTTGATCATGATTTCAAAGACGGCGACGCGGCCCGGCTTGTCAATGCGCGGAATCAGCAATTGCGAAATCACCGCCTGCATGACGGTGGAAAGCTGGATGCGGATCGTTTCCTGCTGGTTGGTCGGAAAGGCGTTGACGATACGGTCAATCGTCTTGGCCGCGCCGGTGGTGTGCAGCGTGCCGAAAACCAAGTGGCCGGTTTCCGCCGCGGTGATGGCCGCTTCAATCGTTTCCAAGTCGCGCATTTCACCGACCAGAATCACGTCCGGGTCCTGGCGCAACGCGCGGCGCAACGCCTCGGCGAAATTCGGCACGTCCACGCCGATTTCGCGCTGGGTGACCAACGGCCTTTTTGTGCTTGTGATAATATTCGATCGGGTCTTCGATGGTGATGATGTGCGCCTCGTCGCGCTCCTCGTTGATGATGTTGATCATCGAGGCCAGCGTGGTGGTTTTGCCGGAGCCGGTCGGGCCGGTCACCAGGACCAGGCCGCGCGGCTTGTAAAGCAGTTCCTTCGCGATCGGCGGCAATGCCGATCTGCTCCATCGTCAGCAGCTTGCTGGGAATCTGCCGCAGCACCATGCCGAAATTTCCCTTTTCCTTGAACACGCTGACGCGGAAACGCGCCGCTTCGCCGAAGGCAAAACCGAAGTCCGCGCCGCCGCGTTCGCGCACGCTTCTGGATGTGTTCCTCGGAGGTGATGCTGCGCATCAATTCCTCGGTGTCCTCCGGCTTGAGCGCCGGCCCTTCGACGCGGTGCAAAATGCCGTGCACGCGGATCGACCGGCGGCACGCCGACGCGGATGTGCAAATCGGACGCGCCTTCGGACACCACCAACTGCAACAAATCTGACATTGAGTAGGACATAGAACAATATTCTAATCATTGTCGTTCATCATTCAGCATCGCCCACCGTGGCGCGGATGACTTCCTCGGCGTGGTCAAGCCGGCCATGACTTTGCGGACGCCGTCCTCGCGCAGGGTGCGCATGCCCATTTCGCGCGCGCGCGGCGCGCAGCACGGACGGACGGCACGCGGTCGTAAATCAATTTGCGCGCCTCGTCGTCGATGACAAAAATTTCAAAAATGCCGAAGCGCCCGCGGTTGCCGGTGTTGTTGCAATTGTTGCAGCCCTTGCCTTTCATGAACGTCGCGCCTTTCAACATTGTCCGGCGTCGATGCCCAGCGCGCGCATTTCCGCGTCGGTCGGCTCATACGGCTGCGGCGCATTTCTTGCAGATTTTGCGCACCAGCCGCTGCGCCATGAGGCAGCGCGTGGAGGAGGCGACCAAAAACGGTTTGACGCCGATGTCCACCAGACGCGTGACGGCGCCGGGCGCGTCGTTGGTGTGCAGCGTGGAGAAAACCAGATGGCCGGTGAGCGACGCGTTGATGGCGATGGTCGCCGTTTCCATGTCGCGAATTTCCCCGATCATGATGACGTTGGGCGCCTGGCGCAGCATGGCGCGCAACGCGGCGGCGAAGGTCAGGCCGACCGTTTCGTTGACCTGCACCTGGTTGATGCCGGCCAGAATATATTCGACCGGGTCTTCGACCGTGATGATTTTGCGGTCGGGCCGGTTGATGAAATTCAGGCAGGAATAAAGCGTGGTCGTTTTGCCGGAACCGGTCGGGCCGGTGACGAGCAGAATGCCGTCCGGCAAGCGCGATCAGCCGCTCGAAGGTCTGCTGGTCGTCGGTGAAAAATCCGAGTTCGGGCAGGCCGAGCTTGCAGACCTTCCTTGTCCAAAATACGCATGACGATGCTTTCGCCGTGATTGGTCGGCAGGCACGACACGCGCAAGTCAATCAGCTTGTCGCCGACCTTGCGATCTGGATGCGTCCGTCCTGCGGGATGCGCTGTTCGGCGATGGACATGTTGGACTGGATTTTCAGGCGCGCGATGATGGACGGCCTGCAACCGTTTGGGCGGGCTTTTCATTTCCTGCATCACGCCGTCAATGCGGTAGCGCAGGCGGAAGCGTTTTGCTCAGCGGCTCCAGATGAATGTCCGACGCGCGCACCTTGAACGCATCAACGATGATCTGGTTCACGAGCCGGATGAAGGGCGCGTCCGCGTCCACCGCCGCGCCGTCGTCGTCAAGCGCGCCGGTCGGAATTTCCACTTCGCTTTGGGTCAGTTCCTGGATACGTCCTTGAACGCACGTCGGTCGTTGCCTTGTTTGCGCCGCCGTAATATTTATTCAGCGCGGCTTCGATGTCCTGCTCGGACGCAACGCGCAATTCAATTTCCGCGTTCAGCAAATGCGTGAGCGAATCAATCGTGTTCAGGTCGGACGGATCGGCGATGGCCACGGCGACTTTGTCCTTCGGATTTGAAAACGGGAATGACGCGATATTTTTTGGCGATGTGGCGCGGAATGATGGCGATGACTTCATCGTCAATTTTCATCCCAGAAAGCTGCACGACTTCCGCGCCGAACTGCGCGGCCTTGGCCTGCGTCACGTCCGCCGGGCGGATGACCTTGTTCGCCAGCAACAAATCCACCACGCCCACGCCGGAAGCTTGAGCCTCCTGGCGCGCCTTGGCGACCTGCTCGGCGTTCACGAAGCCGAGGTCCACCAGCAAATCCAACAAGATAATCGTCTTTTTCTGCCACAAAATCAGTCGCATCCCACGCGTTCGTTGGTAGAATGGCTCAAAAAGACTACTGGCGAAAAATACGATGTCAAACGCGGAGCAACTATTCCATGAAAGTTTTTTTGCAGCGGGGAATTTTCCGAAACCGCATCAAAGCTCCAAACGCTGCAAGCGAAGGCTGGTGCACCCAATAGGAGTTGAACCTATAACCTGCTGATCCGTAGTCAGCCGCTCTATCCAATTGAGCTATGGGTGCGACCAAAGGGCGGAAAACTTACGCGCGAAAACGCCTTTGGGCAATCACTTTCGCCGCGCGTCAACGGCGGTTAAAAGCGAATGTTGCGCAAAGCCAGCGCCAAAACCGTCAGCACCAGCATCAAACCGCTCGGAATAAATTTTTTCGTCTTCGTCAGCCGGATGGCAAAAACGATCAATAACGCCGCCATGATGACATTCGCCAGACTGCGCGCAAATGCCGGTTCGAAAATTCCCGCGCGTGCCAAAACCAGCAGTGCCGCCGCGACCGCCGACGTGATGAGCGAAATTTTGCTGTTCGCTTTGAGGAAACCGATGAGTCCGCCGACCAGCAGCAGGACGACATAAATCCAGAACACGAGATTTTCAAATTGCATCGCGCGAAATTGCCTCAATTTCCCGACACGTCCAGACTTAAAATTTCGCCCGGCTCGCACGTCACCGTCACTTCGAACGGACGACAGCACACCTCGCAATCCGTCGTGAACCGCTGGCTCGGCACGCTCGTGTCAATGGCCACTTCGGATGATTGCCCGCAAAACGGGCAGGAAATGGATTCGCAAATTTCCACAAAAGGAATTTAACCGCGCTTGGGCAAAGTGCAAATGATCTAGCGTGCGGGAGCAGAAATCGGAGCGCGATTGCCCGTCTCTTTTAAGAATGTGAATCAACGTCAAAAGGCGGCGCTGGTTGCGCCTCAAAAAAAATCGCGGACTTGACGGCCAATGCAGGTGTATTGATGAGTTGTTTTTCCAGCACCGTCACAAACCGCCCGCCCTTGTCATTTTCGTCCTGCCACCACGCAAAACATTTTTTCGCCTCCGCATGGCCGTTGAGATGGAACACTTCCACATCGCCTTTCCAAATGGTTTTTCCATCAAACGTTTCATGCACGGGAACAGTTTGATGGTGAACAGCCTCACACTGGTGCTCATGCCGGATGGCCCTTTGCAGCAACTCCAAATTATTAAGACTTTTTGCCATTGGAAATGAATTCGGAAAACGCCGAAGACTTTTTTTGAGCAATAAAAATGCCGGTGACCGAATTTGATTTTTGCTGGGGAATTGATACCTACCCTTGGGAACAAAATTGCAATTCGCATTTTTCTCCTTCTCAAGATTTGCATTTTGCCATTTGCAAAAAAATCTCCCGCACGTTTCATGCTTGATCCGATCCGCACTTCTGATCAATTGATCTGGGCGTGCCGAAAAAGTCCAAGAGCAAGCCAAAGTCGTTTTATCGCAAATCACCGCCAAAAATTAAATTGGTGGGGCGAGCGTCCTCGCGAGCCAGCGATTTTCCTCACGCGAAAATAATTTCTCCGTCGCAT
The DNA here is from genome assembly GCA_963746345.1 of uncultured Verrucomicrobiae bacterium. Classification (GTDB taxonomy): domain Bacteria; phylum Verrucomicrobiota; class Verrucomicrobiia; order Limisphaerales; family UBA11358; genus UBA11358. The sequence goes on along the minus strand of CAVVAN010000002.1, from coordinate 271,828 downwards.
TTTGAATTGCGCGACGACGGCTCGATTGCACCGGCCCCTCACCCTTACCCTCTCCCATCAGGAGAGGGGACAGCAAAGAGCGCGCTCCGAAAATCTGACAACGGTTCGCATCGCAGACAGCCTGACGATAATTCTCCTTCTCCCGGGGGAGAAGGCAGGGATGAGGGCGAGCGTCCATCACTTATCTTCAAATCCGAATCTCCTTTCCTGCGCCTTTATCACGGAAATTGTTTGGAGCTTTTGGACGCCATTGCCGCCAAATATCCCGAAGGCCGGTTCGACGCCATCTTTGCCGACCCACCGTATTTCCTTTCCAACGGCGGCATCACCTGCCACGCCGGACGCATGGTCAAAGTGGACAAAGGCGATTGGGACATCTCGCGCGGCACGGAACTCAATCATGAATTCAACCGCGAATGGCTGGCGCGCTGCCAAAAAGTTCTCAAACCCAACGGCACACTTTGGGTCAGCGGCACGCATCACGTCATTTTTTCCATCGGTTACGCCATGCAACAACTCGGCTACAAAATCCTCAACGACATCGCGTGGGAAAAACCCAATCCACCGCCGAACTTGAGCTGCCGCTATTTCACGCATTCCACGGAAACCATTTTGTGGGCCGCGAAAAATGAAAAGAGCAAACACGTTTTCAATTATCAGGAAATGCGGAAAGTGACCGGCAAGCAGATGAAAACCGTCTGGAGAGAATTCACCGCCGAGACGCCGAGACGCGGAGAAGAAGAAATTAAAAATGAATCCGGTGGCAGTCCGCAGGACCTCTGCGCCTCTGCGCCTCTGCGGTTGGATAACGTTTGGACAATGTCCGCGCCGGGGAACGACGAGAAAACGCACGGCAAACATCCCACGCAGAAGCCCGTAGCGCTGATTGAACGCTGCCTGCTGGCCTCCACCAACGAAGGCGATTTGGTGCTCGACCCCTTTCTGGGCGGCGGCACCACGGCCATTGCCGCCATCAAATTATCACGCGCCTGCGTCGGTATTGAATTGGACGAAGCCCACGCCATGCTCGCGGTGAAACGAATTGACGGCCAAATCATTTCCATTTGGTTGCGCTATTTCAAAGTGCGAACGGAAATTTTTGTTTTTATTCAAAATGATCTTGATCTCTTTTCCGAAACGATCAATGGATCACGTTGCATGGCCGACGTGCCGCAAATTGAAACCGAAAGAATTTATCACGAGTCGAAATTTGTTTTTCTGTCTTGTGCAGAAGTTCAGCGCGGCGCGGTGGTGCATACGACGGTTGACGTGAGCTTGCAGGAAGCGTGGGCAAAAACGCCGAACGGAAAGAAACGCGAGACAACGCACGTTGTCCGGTGTGAGACGGAAATATTTAGAATAAAATAGTTGTTTTGACTTTGCTCTTTGGATGTCATTTCATGAATATCAAAATGCAGAAATAAAATGAGCGATCTTCAGGACAAACTCTTCGGTATCGCGGATAGACTTGAATCTACCTGTAAACATTGGGAGCAATCAAAGCATTCATCTCTAGCGGCCAATCTACAAAACGCTGCTGAAGAGGTCGGAAAATCATGGAGTGGGTCGTGGCTTGGTTATCAAGCTAGGGTGTATTATGCAAATTTCCAGACTCCACCAGCAGGTGCACACTTCAGCCGCGATTGGGGCTTACGGGACGATAGTTATATAAACGATACCACCGGCGATTGGCGGGAATATAAACAGGAGGATGTAACTTCGTATATCAGCCAAAAAGCTGGCGTGGATGAGGTATCACTTAACAATGCAGCTGATGCCGCTGATAAAATTGAAGAGGAATTTGAACACGCTAAAGGGGAGTTTCTTTCATTAACAAGCATTGCCATTGAAAATCAGCCCGATGCCTTTTTAGAAGGTTTAAGAAAACAAGTGGAGGAAACGAAAATTTTCGACGCCAGCACGATTGTCCGGGCAATGCAGCCTAGTGGGCAATTTATTACACATGACACGGTCGCAGCGAGTGAAGGTTCTCGCGTGCCACCCCACTTCGGAATACTGGCACATTTATTTACAATCAAGCAACCTGCCAATCTGTGTGAAAAACTGGCTAAACTTTCTCGACGCGCGGCTTCACACATCGAGGTCAGCCTGAAGAAAAAACGACGCAGTGAGCGAATTGGAACTAATGTTTTTATTGGACACGGAGGATCGTCGGTTTGGAAGGATTTAAAAGACTTTGTCCAAGACCGATTAAATATGCCATGGGATGAGTTTAACCGTGTCCCGGTCGCAGGAATCAGTAATATCGCTCGCCTGTCTCAGATGTTGGATGAAGCGGCAATCGCCTTTTTGGTCATGACTGCCGAGGACGAACAGAAAGACGGGAAAATACAAGCTCGTATGAACGTTATTCACGAAGCAGGTTTATTTCAGGGCAGACTTGGTTTTTCAAAGGCAATAATTATTTTGGAGGAAGGGTGTGAGGAATTTACAAACATTCAAGGGCTTGGACAAATCCGATTTCCTAAAGGAAAAATTAAAATGGCTTTTGAAGATGTAAGGCGCGTGTTAGAACGCGAGGGGTTAATTGAATCATGATCCTTTCCATGACTGGCTCACTGGCCGACCGTTTCACCAGCGGTTCGCAAAAGGCCGGCAATGTCACCGAAGCGTGGGGCGCAGATAATTTTTATTGCGCCAATTGTTCATCGTCTCATTTGACGTGGTTAAAGCCCGGCACAAAGGCGAATGATTATCGGTGTCCAAGCTGCGGGCTTTGGTATCAACTCAAAAGCAAGCAATCGCCCATCGGCAATTCGATAACCGACGGCGCTTACGGCGCGATGATGGACGCCATCCGGCAAGACCGCGCGCCCACTTATTTTTTCCTGCATTACGATTTGGATTCATGGTCGGTGAGAAATTTGATTCTGGTTCCGCATTTTGCTTTCCCGCCATCGGCAATCATCAAACGTCCGCCACTTGCCGCAACCGCACGCCGTGCCGGTTGGGTCGGTTGCAATTTTGATTTGCGCAGAATTCCAGCAGATGCGCGGATTGTTGTCGTCAAAGAAAAACAAATTACTTCGCCATCAGAAGTGCGTGAACAATTTCAAAAAGTAAAACCATTTGAAAATTTTTCCGTGGAACAACGCGGCTGGATGCTGGACGTGCTGAACGTCGTTCGCAAATTGGGCAAAAAAGAATTTACGAATCAGGATGTGTATGCGTTTGAATCGCATTTCAAAGAATTGCATCCAGAGAACGACCACATCCGCGACAAGGTTCGTCAGAAATTGCAGAATTTAATTAAAGCCGGATTCATAACGCGCGCTGGTCGCAACGATTACCGGCTAAAATAATTCAGGCCGCGTGGTTGCCGTCGCAGAAAGGTTTGTTGTTTGATTTGCCGCAGCGGCACAAGGTCATCCGGTTTCGAATCTCGTAGGTCTTCCCGTCGGCGGAAACGACGGGAATGCCGCCGCGCACCCAAATCGGGCCGCCGACTTTTTTCTCCGTGTCTTCAATCAGCCCGAGCGAGGATTCAAATTCCGGCTCGATGGCTTTGCCGGTTTTTTTATCCCAAACCACCAGCCGTCCGGCGGGACAATGCGCGGCCTCGTATTTTACAATTTCCTGCGCTTCGGGGCTGTCTTGCGTGACGAGATTCCAAATCCTGCCTTTCGGGTCGCAGAAGCGGGCGAAGGCGCAGAGGTTTTCCTGATCGGTAAGCGTCATCGTGGGGCCTTCAATGGTTTCGGCCTGTTCAAGTAGGGTTGATGGCTGGCGGTTTCCGCGCCATCGAATTTGACCTTGCCGTGCGTGCCGTCGCAGAACGGTTTGCTGGCGGACTGGCCGCAGCGGCAAAGCGCGTATTGCGCCTGCGCCGGAAATTTTTTCCCTTCGCGATAATCCAGCGAATCGCCTTCGTCGTTGGTGACGATCCATTGCTCGCTCAAAGGCAGGTCGCCGCTGACGAGATACGGGCCGTCTTTGGTGACTTGAATTTTCGGATGGGTTTGCGCATCTTTTTTCATGGCGAACTTATGGTAGCACGCCTGATGAAATTGTCACGAGTTCTCCGGCGCTGGTGTTTGCCGCAATTAAATTCTCCCACTTGATTTGCGCCAGTTTTTGGGCGATGGTCGCGTCAAAACTGTTCTGCAAGCGAAACAACAAAACCAAGGAAGATTATGCCGAAAATCAAAACCGTCCGCGGAATCGAAAACCGCAAAGTGGTTTCGCAGAAGCAATGGCTTGCCGCCCGCAAAAAACTTCTGCTGAAAGAAAAGAAATTCTCGAAAGTGCGCGACGCATTGAACCTTGAGCGCCGTAAATTGCCGTGGGTCAAAGTCGAAAAGGAATATGTTTTTGAGGGGCCGACGGGCAAGGCGACGCTCGCCGATTTATTCTCCGGCAAGAGCCAGCTCATCGTCTATCATTTCATGTTCGGGCCGGGATGGGGTGAAGGTTGCGCGCATTGCTCGTTTTGGGCGGATCATTTCGACAGCGTGAACTTTCACATCGGCCAGCGCGACACGGCGTTCGCCGTCGTTTCCCACGCGCCATGTAAAGAAATTGAACCGTTCAAAAAGCGCATGGGTTGGAAATTCAAATGGCTTTCCTCATTCGGGACGGATTTCAATTTTGATTTCAACGTCTCCTTCACGCCGGAGCAGCGCAAGAGCGGGAAGGCCATTTACAATTATGCTCCGCTGAAAATGGACATGGACGAGCGCGAAGGGGTGAGCGCGTTTTACCGCGACAAGAACGGCGATATTTATCACACCTATTCGTCTTACGAGCGCGGGATTGATTTGATGAACACGACTTACAATTTCCTAGACCTGACCGCCAAGGGCCGCGACGAAAATCCCGAGCACTCGCAGGATTGGGTGCGCTATCACGACCGATACAAAAATCCGCCGGCATGACTGTCAGGACAATATTCTACTTCGGCCACAATGGCATTGTGGAGGTCAAAAAAAATCCAACAAATCCGCAGGCGCTGCCAAAATTCGCCGGAGACTTCACCCGGTTGGCGCGGGAATCTGGCGGATTGGCGTCAGACCCTCCCGATTCCCGGCTGAAACCCATCGGGTCGGCACCGGACTCTGCCGAATCCTGACGGGAACCTGCCGACTTTGCGCGGGACTCTGCCGATTCCCGGCGTGAACCTCCCGAATCTGCGCGAGACTTGGTCGGGTTAGCGTGAGACTTTGCCGAATCTGCGCCGGACTCTGCCGATTCCCCGGCCATTTTTGACCGGCTCAATTCTTTTTCTCATGTCCCGATGTCCAAAGTGGAGACAGAAAATTTCCGGCGGAACGCCGGTGAGGGCGCGAAAAAAAATATTTTTTTCCGGCGCAATTTTTCGGCGGAGCAGGCGGGACTATCCGAATTTTCGCCTTGCGGCAAAATAAATCCTAAAGAAAATAATTCGCACATCTTATTAAAGACAAGGTAGTTATGAATTAAAAATCGGTGGCTGGCATGGCTTTGGCTAAATGCCGGTCAACGATGACTTGTCATAGCATGGCCAATCCGCCATGCCGGGTCATCAGTCGTAGTTAATAGAAAGATATAGTCATGAAAGCAAGGTATCGTGTTTCATATTCGTTCAGTACGCTGTCGGACAATGATTTGATAGCGTTCGTTCAGGTCGTCATTATTTGTCTCACAAACAATATGGCGTTCACCAGCCTGCCGGTCACGCTCGCGGACTTGCAGGCATTGTTGACGGCATTTCAAAATACCGTCAATGCCATGGGGCAGAGCAGCAGCACGCAACTCACCGCCGAGCGGGATGAGGCGCGCGTGGCGTTGCTGGATGCGTTGCGCAAAATCGGGGCGTATGTCCAGAGCGTGGCGTTGAACAGCCTCTCGACGCTGCTCTCCGCAGGCTTCGCGGCGGTAAGCACACCTTCAGGACAAACTCCGCTGGCCACGCCGACGGTTGTGTCGGTAAGCAACCTGGCCACGACGCAGGTGTTGATGCGCCTGACGCCGATTGCAAATGCCAGGTCCTATGAAAGCCGCTTAAGTTTGGACAACGGCACGACGTGGATCAGTGGCGGCATCTCGCCGCAGGCGCGCCGTATCATCCTGGGCAGCCTGACGCCGGGAAAAGTCTATATGATTCAGGCGCGGGCCATCGGCGGCAGCACGGGTCAGAGCGATTGGAGCACGCCCGTAACCATCATGGCGACGTGAACGACAGAAATGATTGAGACTCCCGCCGGAATGAGCAGTCATTCCGGCGATTTTATTTTCGCCATTGCCGATGGTTGCGTGGGGCCAAACATTCTCCGCCAGCAGCTTCAAGTGTTGCGCGACCTCGGTTTTTTATTTCATATCACAGCGAAGGCGTGTGGCGATTAAAATAATTTTCGAAATTCGGCGCGGAGTTGTTAGTATTCGTTCATGGTGCTTGTCACATCAAACAAGGTCAGGCAATTATTGTATGTCACCTACATCGGACGGGTGCGTCCGGAGGACTTCACGCAGCAGCAGCCGGATTTGGAGGCGTTGATGGCTGAACTCTCGCCGGACTTCCGTGTGCTGGTGAATTTGTCGGGATTGGAGTCAATGGATCTGGAGTGCATGGCGGAAATCGGGCGCACGATGGAATTGATTGACCGCAGCGGCGTGGGTTTGATTGTTCGCGTGATTCCCGATCCGGCCAAGGACATCGGGCTGAATATTTTTTCCATCTTCCATTACCCGCATCGTCCGCAAATCGCCACGTGCAAGAGCATGGTGGAGGCGGGCGAATTGCTCGGGCTTTAGAAAAATTTCGCCAGCAGATTCAAGGTGTTTGTACACGGCCACCGTGCGCGATGCGGATGGTGAATAATTCGCAAATTCAAATCCTTGACATCGGAAATTAACGAGGTCTAAAGTCGTTACGTTCCCAAAAGAAAGGACAATTATGCACTTATTGCTATTCACGCCCATGCTGGCAGACGGCGTTGTGGTTCAACAAGGGGGAGCCGTTTGCGCCGTGATCTTAATGCTGGCGGCGATATTTCGTCGCTAAACACCGGCGGGGAATTTGACGAACTGGACATTTCAAAGGACAAGCGCCAATGCTGATTTTGGCGCTTTTGCCCGAAGTGTAAAACACACCCACAGAACGCGAAGGGCGGCGTTTTGAATTTTTTATTTCAAGTCTTGCGCGACTCGGTGACGAAATAATTTTACATCGCCGGCTTGATGATTCCAAATGTAGCGCCGTGCGGGTCGGACAGAACGGCGATGCGTCCCACGGTCGGCACATCCATCGGCGGCATGCAAACTTTGCCGCGCAGCTTTGCGGCTTTCTTCACCGTCGCATCCACGTCATCAACGAGGATGTAGGGAATCCATTGCGCGGATTGTCCGGGCTTGGGGCATTTCATCATGCCGCCGATGCCTTGGGGCTTGTCCTTGCCTTTCAAGATGATTGTGTAATCCACGCCCTTGCCGAAAGCTTTTGTCTTCCAGCCAAGCAAGCTGCTGTAAAAAATTTTGGCCGTAGGCACGCTGCTCGTGATGAGTTCGTTCCAACAGAAATGGCCGGGCTTGGGACCTTCGTTGCTTTTACTCATAATCATTCATGGTTGATGGTTTCTTTCCTGAGGTTCGCAAAATCTCGTCATGAGGCAACCGGATTTTTGCAACAATTTTGTGACATGCTTCGCAAGACCAGCCACCCATAAAAATCAGAGAGAGAGGCACTCACTTTTTCCTCTCTCTCATTTTCCCGACACAAACTTTGAACTTACGTCAAGACGACGTCATTCAATGATCGTGGTCGTGATCCTTGTTGTGATCATAGTCGTGGCTATGGTCAACGTCATGAGTCTGAACGGCATGGCTATCGTGCAGTGGCACTGCATGGCCGTGGGCGTCGTTACGATAGCGTTCGTTGCGGATGGCATGAACGCGCCAATCCGCGTGGCCTCCTTCCCACTCATGCCAGCGCGCTAGGCGAGGCGCGTCCAGAGGCAGCCAGACATCGCCGGGTCCCAGATAAAAATATCCACCGCCGACGACACCGACATATTCGTAACCGTCCCAGCAATAAGTGTCAGGAACGCCGACATCCACCGTCACACCATTGCGTTTGTTCCTAAAATCTCAACTACAAGCAATAAGTGTCAGGAACGCCGACATCCACCGTCACTGCGGGCGCTGGCGCCACGACTATCGGAGGAGGTGCGGGCACGCCGACCTGGATTGTTACCGACGGCCCTGACACGGCCGCAACCGTTGCCAGAGCAGTAATGCCGATTGATAATGCAATTATTTTTGTAGTTTTCATGCCTCCTTTTAAGCTTGAAATGTGCCGCCGATAAAACGGCTGCTTTTTTGCTGAAAAACACGAAGAATAGTTATTGGCTTAATGCGATATGCAATTGACGGGGCAAAATCTTTGCATTTTATAAGAAAGAAAACGAATTTTGAATGGCCACCTCGGACGCCTGCCCGCAAAACGGACAGGAAATGGATTCGCAAACTTCCACGCGCAAAATCTAACCGCGTTTCACGAAAGCGCAATTCGGCTCTGGACAAAATGATTTCGGATAATAAATTTTTAACTGTGAGTAAGAAACAATCAAACTGGCATCTGCCGGAAGAAATAGTTGGATTGCTGTCCACAATTTTTCTTGTGCCCGCAATTGCAATAATCGCTGGTATGCTTTTGCCAATTGTTACGACTCTGACAAATGCAGACCCTTTTCGATTATTTTTATGTGGGTTGGCATTCGGTGCATTTGGTGTAGTTGTTTTATTTCTGGCGCGGTGGCCACTTTATCAGCAGCGTAGATTTTGGACATTTGGCCCACGAGAATTAGACCGCTCGCATCGGCGACTTTATTGGATAGCCCACACGTTCGTTTTTGTTAGCATTGTTTTACTCCTCATTGTTTGGTTCAGAGTAAAATGAATTAGATGCGAATTTTCCCGCCATCATTTTCTTCTAAATTCAAAAGCCTGCTTCGTGAAGTTGTTGCCCGGCGCGCTCAGCCTGCCGGATGTCGCCGACGGTTTTTTTGTCCGCCCAGCCCTGTTTCCACGGCTTGCACATCGCGCACGCACTTGATTTGCGCGCCTTGATCCGGCGTTGCGTCAATTTCGTTTTCATTGTTTTCTCAATAGCCGTTCGTATTCGTCATGCGGCCCGATCCAAAACCACAAGTAGCCTTCTGCCACCGGCAACGCCAAGGCGCGATAGCCAAGCCCGACGCTCACGCGCCAAAAGCGTCCGCGTTTTTGAAATTGAAGCGAGCCGTGCCGCGGATTTTGCTGCCAGAGTTTATAGACTTTGCGCGCCGCAGCCCGCACTTCGGGCGGCAAGTCGGCATACATCTGCCAGAATTCAGGGGTGGTCAATGACTTCATCGAGCGGCTTCACCCGACCGGCGCGGTATTGTTCCATGGCCTGTTCTGCAAGTTTGTCGAGCCGTCCGGCGGCGATGTCCTCGTCCATCTGCTTGTCCCACTTTGCGTCGAGATGTTTTTGAAGCCAGCCAGCAACCGTCCAAGCATCCTTGTCCGGCAAGGTGCTGATGGCAGATTCGATTTCGGCAACGGTGCTCACGGAAATTAAATTAGCAAACCGCGCGGCAAAATTCAAGAGCGCAAGTTCGATTGCGTTTTCCAATTTGCCAGCCGAATCATTTTCAGAGATAGTATCCGTCCGTTTTTACGGCAATTTATGAAACCCCAAGTTGAAATCTATGACACGACCTTGCGCGACGGTTCGCAGGGCGAAGGCATCAATTTCTCGGTCGCGGACAAACTCCGCATCGCCGAGAAGCTCGATTCTTTTGGGGTTCATTACATTGAAGGCGGCTGGCCGGGCAGCAATCCCAAGGACATCGAATTTTTCGCGCAGGCCAAAAAGAAGAAATTCAAGAACGCGAAGCTCGCGGCGTTCGGCTCGACGCGCAAAAAAAATACGCCGGTCGAACAGGACGACCAGGTGCGCCTGCTCATCGAGGCGCGAACGCCCGTCGTCACGATTTACGGCAAGACTTCCATGCTGCATGTGAAGGAAGTTTTGCGCTGCACGCCGGAAGAAAATCTCGCGATGATCGGCGACACCGTGCGTTTCCTGAAAGACCACGGCAAATTCGTCATCTACGACGCCGAGCACGCGTTCGACGGTTACAAGCTTGATCCCGAATACGCGCTCGCCACGTGGCAGGCGGCGGAAAAAGCCGGCGCGGATTTTGTCGTGCTGTGCGACACGAACGGCGGCTGTCTGCCGGACGAAATCGCCGCCATCACGAAAACTGCGCTGGGCAAATTGAATTGCAAAGTCGGCATCCACACGCACGACGACATCGGCCTCGGCGTGGCGAACGCGCTGGCCGCGCTCGAAGCCGGCGCGGTGCATGTGCAGGGCACGATCAACGGTTACGGCGAGCGCACGGGCAATTGCAATCTGACCAGCGTGATTCCGTGCGTCGCGTTGAAGTTGAAAAAAACTTGCGTGCCGGCGAAATCGTTGGCGAAGCTCAAGGAACTTTCCGCGGTTCGTGGATGAAGTCGCGAACATGCGGCACAATCCGCGCCTGCCGTGGGTCGGCTCGGCGGCGTTCGCGCACAAGGGCGGCACGCACGTCAACGCCGTGCAGAAACTCGCGTCGAGTTACGAGCACATTGATCCCGACCTCGTCGGCAACGCGCGCAACGTGCTCATCAGCGACCTCGCCGGCCGCAGCAACATCGTGATGAAGGCGCAGGAACTCGGCTTCAAGCTCACGAACGACACGCCGGAGTTGAAGGCGATCCTGAACGCGTCAAGGAACTGGAACACGAAGGCTACGAATTTGAAGCCGCCGAAGGTTCGCTGGCGTTGCTGATCCGCAGAAGCACTTGGCAAGCACGAGAGCCGCCGTTCGACGTGGATGCTTATCACGTTTCGATGCGGCGCGACACGAAGGAATCCATTTGCGAAGCGACGATCAAAGTGCGCGTGGAAGGCAAAACGCATCACAACCGTCGCCGAAGGCGACGGCCCGGTGAATGCGCTCGATGCCGCGTTGCGCGAGGCGCTGGCGAAATTTTTCCCGAAGCTTAAAAAAATCACGTTGACCGATTACAAGGTGCGCATTCTCGATTCCGACGACCGGCACCGCCGCCAAAACCCGCGTTCTGATCGAATCCACCGACGGCAAGCGCGAATGGGGCACGGTCGGCGTGAGCGAAAACATCATCGAAGCCAGCTTGCAGGCGCTGGTGGACTGATGGAATTTGCCCTGTTAAAGAAATGAATTTCACCGCAGAGGCGCAATGACGCAGATTCAGTTAATTAGAAACATTTTTATCTGCGTCATCTGCGTCTCATGTGGTTTTAAACCATGATCTGAAATTTCCAAAGCTTACGAACCGCAGTCCGTCGAGGACAAATGGTATCAATTCTGGCTCGACGGAAAATTTTTCGTCGCCAATGCGAAATCGCCGAAGCCGGCGTATTCCATCGTCATCCCGCCGCCGAATGTCACCGGCGTGCTCACGCATGGGCCACGTGCTCAACAACACCATCCAGGACATTCTCGCCCGCAAGGCGCGCATGGACGGCAAGGAAGTTCTCTGGCTGCCCGGCACCGATCACGCGGGCATCGCCACGCAGACCGTCGTGGAGCGCGCGCTCAAGAAGGAAGGAAAATCAAACATCGCGACGATCTTGGCCGCGAGAAATTTCTCGAGCGCGTCTGGGAATGGAAGGAAAAGCACGGCGGCATCATCATCCAGCAGCTGAAGAAGCTCGGCGCGTCGTGCGACTGGACGCGCGAACGCTTCACGATGGACCCGGAATATTCGCGCTGCGTGCAGAAGGTGTTCGTGGAGCTTTACAAAAAAGGCCTGATCTATCGCGGCAAACGCATGGTGAACTGGTGTCCCGCGTCGCTCACGGCGTTGTCCGACGAGGAAGTGGTGATGAAGGAGCAAAAAGGTTTCCTCTATTATTTCAAGGTGGAAGTGGCGGAAGCGCCCGGAACTTTTTTGACGATTGCCACGACGCGGCCGGAAACGATTCCTGGCGACACCGCCGTGGCCGTGAATCCGAAAGACCCGCGTTACGCGCATCTCATCGGCAAACACGTCGTGCGTCCGCTGCCGGCGGAATTGCCGCGCGAACAGAAACTCATTCCGATCATCGGCGACGAGCATGTGGATTTTGAATTCGGCACCGGCGTGCTGAAAGTGACGCCCGCGCACGACAAGGCGGACTTTGACATCGGCATGCGCCACAAGCTGCCGCTCATTGAAGTCATCGACGCCGACGGCACACATGAACGACGCTGGCGGGCGCGGATTTGAACGGCCTGGACCGTTTCAAGGCGCGCAAAGTTGCGGTGGAAAAACTCACGGAACTTGGCGTGCTCGAAAAGGAAGAGCCTTACACGAACAACGTCGGTTTCAGCGAGCGCGCCGATGTGCCGATTGAGCCGCGCTTGAGCGAACAATGGTTTTTGAAATATCCGAGCATGGAAAAATCACGCGCAGTCGTCGCGAAGGGCGAAATGAAATTTCATCCCGAGCGCTGGGCGAAAGTTTATGACCATTGGATGGCCAGCATTCAGGATTGGTGCATCAGCCGCCAGCTTTGGTGGGGACATCGGATTCCGGTTTGGTTTTATCAAAGGCATATTTGCCAGCTTCAGAGAAAGTGGCTCTCGAAATAGATTCATATTTGCGCAAATTAGAAAAAGGCGAGCGCAAAGATATTGTTGTTGGTTATCCCGGCTGAATAATTTTATAGCGGGAATAAAGAATTTCGTCATGTTGCCATTGATCCTACAGCAGAAGCATTTATTGTCAGCGAGTTGGAAAAATTTGGTTTCACCCAAGACCCCGACGTGCTCGACACCTGGTTCAGTTCCTGGCTCTGGCCGTTTGCGACGATGGGCTGGCCGGAGCAGACCGAGACGTTGAAGAAATTTTATCCGACCACCGACCTCGTCACCGGGCCGGACATCATTTTCTTCTGGGTCGCGCGCATGATCATGGCCGGTTACGAATTCATGGGCGAGCTGCCGTTCCAGAATGTTTATTTCACCGGCATCATCCGCGACAAGCAGGGGCGCAAGATGTCCAAGAGCCTCGGCAATTCGCCCGACCCGCTCGACCTCATCGCGAAATACGGCGCGGATGCGTTGCGCTTCGGCGTGATGCGCAGCGCGCCGCTGGGCCAGGATATTTTGTTCGATGAACAGAACGTCGAGCTGGGCCGCAATTTCTGCAACAAGCTCTGGAACGCCTGCCGCTTCCGCCAGATGCAGGGCGGCGAAGTGCAGGGCGAAATCGAACCGCACGTTGCTTACGCCGCGATGACAAATGGATTTTGCTCAAGCTGGACGCCGCCATCCGCGAAGTGACCATCGCGTTGAACGAATACAAATTCAGCGATGCCACCGCGACGCTCTACCGGTTTTTCTGGAGCGAATATTGCGACTGGTATGTCGAGGCGAGCAAAGCGGTGTTGCATCGGCACCGACGCCGCGCGCAAAGCGAACACGCTGGCGGTGATTGATTTTGTCCTGTCGCACACGCTGCGATTGTTTCATCCGTTCCTGCCGTTCATCACGGAAGAATTGTGGCACGGCATGGGTTATCAGCTACGGACATGCCGGAAAATCAAGGCGGCAAAACCATCATGTTCGCGCCCTGGCCGATGCCGCTCGACGACGATTTCAAAAAACATTACGGCTTGACCGAAAGCGACGAGAAACAGATTGAGGCACGAAATGAATTGGTCGGGCAAGGCCGCAATTTGCGGCGGGTGGGAAACATCGCATCGAACAAAAAGGTGAAATTCATTTTCAAACCGACCGGAAGTTTTCCGCCAAACGACATTGAAGTTCTGAAAATGCTGCTCAATGCCGAGTCGCTGGAAGCAAACGCAAATTATCAGCCGGCCAAAGGAACTCCCGCTGCGCGCACGGAACTGGGCGAATTGTTTTTGCCGCTGGAAGGTTTGATTGACGTGGCGGCGGAAAAAACCCGTCTCACAAAAGAATTGGAGAAAATCGAATCTGAAATCTCCAAAGTCGAACAAAAACTCAACAACCCCACCTTCGCGCAAAAAGTTCCGGCGACAGTTTTGGAAGAACACAAGCAGCGTCTCGTCGAGTGGCAGGCAAAACGTGAACACGCGAAAGCCGCGCTCGCAGCGTTACAAGGTTGATTTTACGACATGAAAAAAATTTCGCTGAATAAATCTCTGGCTGCTGCCGTGAAAGCCGCGCGCGCCGCCGGAAAAATCATGCGAGACAACTGGCATCTGCCCAAGCGCGTCAATTCCGCCGAAGCCCACGACATCAAGCTCGAACTCGACGTGCGTTGCCAGAAACTAATCACCAAAATTTTGCACACGGCGTTTCCGCAGATTTCGCTGCTCGGCGAGGAAGGCGATTCGGGCGACGCGAAAAGCTGAATATCGCTGGGTGGTTGACCCGATTGACGGCACGGTGAATTATTTTTTCGGGATGCCGCACGCGGCGGTTTCGATTGCGCTGCAATGGCAAACAAAAAAAACCTATAAAACAATTATCGGCGTGATTTACGATCCGTTCACGGACGAGCTTTGGACGGCGACACGTGGCGGGAAAACAAAATTGAACGGACGCGTCGTCCATTGCAGCAATCGCTCGCGCGTGGGCGATTCGCTCGTGGCGATGGGATTTTCCAAGAGCAAAGAAAATCTGGAGAAAAGCCTGCCACACTTAATCCGTTTGTCGCGCCGCGCAAAAAAAATCCGCATCATGGGTTCGGCGGCGCTGGAACTGGCCTACGTCGCGTGCGGACGGCTGGATGTTTATGTCGAGCGCACGATCAATCTGTGGGACATCGCGGCGGGCGGATTGATGGTGGAATGTTCCGGCGGTGAAATGTTTTTGAAGAAATTGCCGGACGGAAGACTTCGGATGTGCGCCGACAATGGATTGCTGCGAAAAAAACTTCAGATCGGCAGTTTGTTGAAATAATTTCTTCAACCACCAAGGCACAAAGACACCAAGAATTTTTTCTTAACTTTGTGCCTTGGTGTCTTGGTGGTTAAAAAATTCTTTGAGTTTTTCAAGCGCCTTCGCGCGATGGCTCAATTTGTTTTTTACATCGTCGCCGAGTTCTGCGAAAGTTTTTTCAAATCCGTTTGGCACGAACAGCGGGTCGTAGCCGAAACCATTTTGCCCGCGCGGTTCAAAAATAATTTTCCCTTCGCAAACGCCGCTGAACAATTCTGTTTGTGATTCAAATTCATCCGCGTAACAAACCGGCGACGCACTTTCAATTTTCTTTTCCAAAATTGGCGTCAATGCCAGAACGCAACGAAACCGAGCCGTTCGTTTTGCCAAAGGAACATTTTCGAGCAGCCGGAGCAATTTTGCATTATTTGCGGCGTCGGAAGAATTTTCGTTTTTATCCATTGCGGCAAAGCGCGCGGAATGGATTCCAGGCGCGCCGTTGAGCGCGTCCACTTCCAAACCGGAATCGTCGGCCAAAACAAAATCCAATTTTGAATTCTTATTTTGTGTTTTTGAATTTTCAGAAAGCCATTTTGCCAGTTCAACGGATTTTTTTGTCGCGTTTCCGGCAAATGTGTCCGTATCTTCAATCGCTTTTGGCGCGGCGGGAAAATCGGTGAGGGTAAGAAGTTGAAATTGCGTTCCCAAGATTGCGCGAATTTCCGAAACTTTGTGCGCGTTGCGCGTGGCAATGAGCAAGGTCATTTCACAGCCCTTTGCCGTGCAAAATAAACGCCGCCACGTTGAAAAAAATGACAATGCCCGTCACGTCCACGAGCGTGGCGACAAATGGCGCAGAACAAACCGCCGGATCGAGTTTTATCAGACGCAAAAACATCGGCAGCATCGCGCCAGCCAAACTTCCCCAAAGCACGACGCAAACCAAGCTGATGCCAATCGTCGCGGCCAGCAATTGATAATGCGGCCCGTAACCATTCGGTCCAGCGAGGTGCAAAAATTGCCAAATAAAAACGCGAAGCATTCCGACGCTGGCCAGAATACAGCCGAGCAAAAAACCGCTGGCCAGTTCGCGCCGAAAAACGCGCCACCAATCGCTCAACAAAACATCACGCACGGCCATCGCACGGATGATGAGCGATGTGGCCTGCGAACCGGAATTGCCACCGCTGGAAAGAATTAGCGGCACAAAAAACGCCAGCACGACGACCTGCTGGATTTCGCCGCCGTAATTTTGCATCGCCACGGACGTGAACATTTCGCCGATGAACAAAACCGCCAGCCACGGCGCGCGCTTTTTGACCATCTCAAAAATTCCGGTTTTCAAATAGGGAGCTTCCAATGCCTGCACGCCGCCGAGTCTTTGGATGTCTTCCGTCGCTTCTTTTTCCGCAACGTCCAAAATGTCGTCAACGGTGACAACGCCAAGCAGCACATCTTGCGAATCCACGACGGGCAAAATCGTCACGTCATATTTCTTGAACGCGACGACCGCCGTTTCCTGATCGTCCGTGGCGCGCAGAAAAATCTGCTGGTTCAGCAGCAGTTCAAGAACCGAAGTTTGCGGCGCGGCGACGACGACATTTCGCAACGGCACGAAATCCACGAGCCGTCCCTTGGCGTCCGTGACGTAAAGCTGGTTCATCACCTCGCGCTTGCTTTCTTCGCGGCGCAAATGCGCGAACACCTCGGCCACCGTCCAGTTCTGCTGGATGGCGACGTATTCCGGCCTCATGCGCCGTCCGACGGATTTTTTTGGGTAACCGAGAAGTTCCGTCGCGATTTTCCGCTCTTCTGGATTGAGCAGGTTCAACAATTTTTGCGTCGCCGACGCCGGCAATTCTTCCAATAACCGAGTGCGGTCATCGGGCGCAAGGTCGTTCAAGATTTGCGAGACTTCTTCCGAACCGAGCGCGTGCAGAACTTCTTCCTGGTCTTTCAACGGCAAATACTCGAACACTTCGGCGGCCAGTTCGCGCGGAAGCATCCGCAAACAGATGGCCTCGTCGCCCGCCTTCAGATCAACAAAAATTTCGGCGACATCGGCGGGCGGAAAACCGCAGAGTATTTCACGCAGACCGTTGAAATCCCGTTTGTTGATCATTTCGACCAGCTCCGGCATGAGAAGGTTGCCAATCATTCTTCTTATTAAATAAAATTTTTCACCGCGCGTAAAATAAAAAGCCGTTCAGCATCACACTGAACGGCGTTGTCAGGCTTGCGCGGGTTGATCGTACCGCTCAAGCCTCAAAGGATTTTCCGCAGCCGCAACTCTGTTTTGCATTTGGATTTGAAATCTTGAAACCGCCGCCGACCAGCGCGTCGCTGAAATCCACAACCGTCCCGCGCAGATAATTCGCGCTGATCGGATCAACCAAAATCGTCACGCCATTTTCTTCGGCAACCAAATCGCCGTCGCGCTTCTCGTCGAAGACCATGCCGTATTGCATTCCCGAGCAGCCGCCTTGCTCGACATAAACGCGAAAATTTTTACCCGCGTGTTCCGGCAGTGCGAGCAGCGACTTGCATTCTTCCGCTGCGCGAGCAGTAAGCCCGACGACGGATTCGGTTGTGATGGTTTCAGTCATTGTTTCTCCATGTGAAGCTAGACTTGGCGGGCGGGCGTGTCAAACGGCGTGTTAGTTTTTCAGCGGCGGTAAATTTCCCTGCGCGTCGGCCATCTTCTTTTCCAGCGAATCTTTCAACTGTGGCAGCAACTCTTCGAGACGTTGATAGATGTTCACGGCTTGCGGCCATTCGCCGAGCGTTTCGGCCAGCGCGGCGGCCTGCAGGCCGGCTTTTTTCGTCCAAAACGCATCGGGCGTTTCGCCGTCGCGCAGATTTTTTCCGTAAAGCACATCAAGATAATTGTTCAAGGCCATTTGGAGCGAATTGGTCTGGTCATTGCCTGTCATCAAAGCCGCTTTTTTTTCGAGCGCAATGCCCCAGCCGATTTGCGACTGGCTGCGCGCGGCAATTTTTGCAAATGACGAGTTGACAACTTGCGCGTAGGCATTGGTCGCGGCGTCGAAATTGGTCAATTGCAAATCGCAGTCGCCGATTTCGCCCCACGCGAGCGCGCTCAATTCATTCGTCGGATACATTTGAACAATCTGGGCGA
This sequence comes from uncultured Verrucomicrobiae bacterium, assembly GCA_963746345.1. Taxonomy (GTDB): domain Bacteria; phylum Verrucomicrobiota; class Verrucomicrobiia; order Limisphaerales; family UBA11358; genus UBA11358. Next base: position 253,765 of record CAVVAN010000002.1, on the reverse strand, counting down.
ACACATTCGTGGCCAGTTGGAAATTCGCCAGCGGGCTGTTCGTATCGACTGAATTCATTTGCATCAACGTGGCGCCCCACGCAAAGCGCGCCTGTGCGTTCAGGTCCGGCGGACAATTCGTGTCACCCACCAATCCTGTGAAATATCCGATGGCGTCCGAATAACCGAGCCGCCCGATCGCCGCGCGCCCGGCCATCATCTGCGCGGGATAAATCAGCGATGAACTTTGCCAGTTTGTGTTTTGAAAAATGAATTTGTAATTTCGTTCCGCGTTCACGAAATGATCCGGGTCGGACCCACGGAAATAATAATCGGCCACCCACCATTGCGCTTGCGGCGCGATCTCGTTCGTCGGAAATTGCGCGACAAAATTCGTGAACAATACAAAGGCATTTGTCTCGTTGCCCGACTGAAAATTGGCCCGCGCCCGCGCATATTCCATCTGCGGCAACAACGCATTGGTCGGAAAATTTTTCAGCCAGCCTTCGTATTGGCCGATGGCCGCGCTCCAATCGCCCTCCAATTCGTAGGTATGCGCAATGGCTATCGCGACTTGCGGGCGAAGTTCCGAATCGGGAGATTGCCTTTCAAAATCTTGAAACAACGCCCGCGCGGCGGAGGGCTGGTTCAAATCCTCGTAACTTTCGCCCACGAGCAGCAGACTTTTTTCGGCCAGATTATTTGTTGGATAAATTTTCAAAATCTGCGCCATCGCGTTGCTCGCGGCATCCATGTCATTCAACTTCAAGCTCGCGCGCAAAGTTTGGTAAAGCGCCTGACTGCCCATCACCGTCTTGACTTGAGGCAAATTGGTAAAATCTTCGAGCACTGCGCGATAATTTTCCCGCGCGCCCGCAAAATCATTTTGCGCGAACAGCGCGTCGCCGATTTTGAATTTTGCGACGGCCAAATCTTCGGATAGCGGTAACAAATTCGCCGCCGACTGAAAATCCGCCAGGCTGTTGGTTGTATTTTTCGTCAGCCACTCGCACCAGCCGCGATCCAAAAATGCCTTTCCGAGCCACGGACTGTTCGTGAACGCGCCAAGAAACTGATTGAACAGCGCGGACGCCTGCTGCAAATGATTCGTCGCCGACGGTTGCGCGGCGTAATCTTTCAAATGCAATTCACCGAGCGTCAGCAGCGCGACATCCGCCGCCGGCGAGCCGGAAAATTGCGCGAGAAATTTTTCAAGCGCCTGCTCCGCCTCCGAAAATTGATTTTGCGCGATGGCCAGTTCCGCGATTTTCAAAATAGCCTGCCGTTGACGTTCGACTGGCGCGCTATTGGTCAGATTTTCCTGATACGCGGCAATGGCTTCGTCCGTGCGATTCAATTTTTCTAAAATGTCAGCCCGCAATGCCGCGGTCTCGGCGCTCAAATCGTTGTCGTTTTCGAGCCGTGCGATTTGTAACAGATTCGTCGTGGTCGCCAGCGCTCCATTCAGGTCGTCCGCCTCGAGTTGGACCCGGCAAAGCAAATAGGCGCGCTGCCAGTTTAGTTCCATTTTCAAGGGTTGTGCGGACAGCAATTGCAAAGTCGCCGCTGTGCCGTTGAAATCTTTTTGCGCGAACTTTGCCTGCGCCAGCAGCAGACGTCCGCGCGAAACAAGCTCATTCGCCGAATCCACTTGCACCGCGCGGGAAAACACGCCGTCCGGTTCTTCAAGCAACGCAACGACCTGCGACCACTGATTGAGTTGCGCTTGCGCCGACGCCGCCTCGACCACGGCGCGGAGTCGCAACGACGATTCAGGAAAATTTTGCGCCAGCGAAATGAAAGTTTCCGCCGCTGCGGAAAAATTCCCGCCCTTAAATTGCGATTCGCCGATCCAATAAACGTATTGGTCGGCGAATTTTTCAGCCTCCGCTTTTTGCGCAGACAACAGCGCGATGGTCTCCGCAAATTTTCCTTGTTGGAATTCCGCCTGCGCCTGCATCAGCACCGCTTCCGGCGCATTCGTGGATTTTGGATATTTGGCGACGAATTGCGCGAACTCCATTTCCGCGCGACTCCACATTTCATCCTGAAACGCGCTCGCGGCGGCGGCGAAAGCGCGGTTTTCCCGCGCGCTCGCGGCAAAAACCGGCGTGCCGCCCAAAACCAGCGCGAAAAAAATCAAAAGCCATCGGCACAAAAAAACCATGCGCCGAATCTAAACGACGCGGCGCGCTGACAAAAGCGGGAAATACGAGCGCAACGCTGGTGAATCGCAAAACGAAAATCCTATTTCACAGTGTCCGGCGAAACAGAAGCGTCGCCGCGCTCATCGCCAGCGCGGTAAAAACAAAAAGAAAAAGCAAATCGCCGCTGATGGCCATCAAGCCGGTGTTTTTCAAAACGAGTTGCTTGAATCCATGCACCGCGTAAGTGAACGGGTCAACGACCGCGATCACTTTCATCCACGCCGGAAACGATTGCGTCGGATAAACCGCGCCGCTGGGAAAATATAAAACGGTGTTCAGCATCCCGAAAATCGCGCGCGGCACCAGCGGATCGCTCACGCGCACCATGATCAAAAACATCATGCTGATCAGCGCCAGCGCCGTCGCGACGACCAGCATGAACATCCTTGCAATCCGCAACGGATTCAGCGGGTCGGGAATTCCCGCGATGATCGAGCCGAGCGTGATCAGGACAATTCCCGCGATGATCGCCTTGGCCGCGCCCGCGAGGGTGAAGCCGAGGATCAATTCAAATTTCCGGATGGGCGTGACGAGATAGCCTTCGTGCAAGCCGCGCGCCTTGTCGTCAATGAAAATGATTCCGCCGCCGATCATCGCCGAGACAAAAATCGCCAGCACGATGATGCCCGGCAGCAAATACTGGATGTAAGGCACGTAAGGATAAACTTCGACGACGGCCAGCGTCGCATTCGCCGTCGTGCGCGGCTGGACGGGCGGCGGTTGTAAGCCGGCAGCATTCCGTTCAGACGTGCCTTCCAGTGCGGAGGCGGAAAATTGATCGGTGTTGTCCTCGACCAGCGCGATGCGCGGATTCGCCCCGGCCAGAACTTTGCGCGAAAATTCCGGCGGAATGTCCAGAACGCCGTTGATTTTGCCATTGCGCAAATCGCGCATGCGCAGCCGCCTTGTCGCTGTAATAAACGGGCGTGAACGTTTTCGCGTTGGCGGCGACGGCCTGGAACATTTCGTGCAATTTGATCGCCGGCACGCCGTGGTCTTCGTCCACGACGCCGACTTCAAGATTCTTGATTTTTCCGCCAAACGCATAGCCGAGCACGACCAGTTGCACCAGCGGCATGATGATGGAGACGATGACCAAAACCGGGCTGCGCCGGAAACGGCGCAGGTCGCGTTCAATGATGGCCCAGACTCGGTGCATATTTAATTTCGATTCATGAAATAACGGACTTTCCGCCGCCGACGGTGCCTGCAGATGTGTCGCGCAATTGATGGCCGGTGTAATGCACAAAAACGTCGTCGAGCGTCGTGCTTTGGACGGAAAGCGAAGTGACGGTGACATTTGCATTGCGCGCGGCTTCCAATCAATTCAACCGTCGTGCGCGGGCCGTTGTTGGAGGAAATGCGAAAAATATTTTCCTCAGCTTTTACCTCGGCCACTTCCGGCAAGTGTTTCAAAGTCTCCGTCCAATTTTGCGGCGCGTTGGAAAAACTGACTTCCAAAATATTTTTGCCGGGAATGGAGGCTTTCAATTTCAGCGGCGAATCCAGCGCGACCAGTTTTCCGTGGTCAACGATGGCGATGCGGTCGCACAATTTGTCCGCCTCGTCCATGTAATGAGTCGTGACGAGGATGGTCAGGTCGCGCTCGCGTTTGAGCCGCGCGAGCATTTCCCAGACGGCGACGCGCGAAACGGGGTCCAGGCCGGTGGTCGGCTCGTCGAGGAAAAAAATCTTCGGCTCGTGCACCAGGCCGCGCGCGATTTCCAGCCGCCGCCGCATTCCGCCGGAAAACATTTTCACCGGCTTGTCCGCCCATTGCTCCAGGTCCACTTCCTTGAGCAATTGCGGGATGATCTTGGTTTCGTTTTTCGCGCGGGATGCCGTAAAGTTTGGCGAAGATGCGTCATGTTTTCCACCGCGCTCAATTCCAGGTCGGTCGTCATCGCCTGCGGAATGACGCCGATGGATTGGCGCACGTCATTCGGCTTCGCGTGACGATGTCAAAGCCGTTGACGCGCGCCGTGCCGGAAGTCGGCGGCACCAGCGTCGTCAACATGCGGATCAACGTGGATTTGCCCGCGCCGTTCGGCCCGAGCAGCCCAAAAATTTCGCCGTGCTCGACGGTGAAATTCAGCGAGTCCACGGCGACAAAATCGCCGAAGCGCTTGGTCAGATTTTCAACTTCGACGTCGAACATGGCTCACGGATTTTTCAGCGGCATCGTGACGTAGGCGGTCATTCCCACGGCCAGGCCGCGGTCGCGATTGTCGCAGCGCAGGCGGATTTCAAAAGTTTTGATGTCGCGCTTGGTGCGGCTCACGTCGCGCTGCGTCGCGTAATCGGCGTCCACGCCGCGATAAAAAACCGTGCCCTTCGCGCGTCGCGCCGGACGGCAAGCGCACCGGCAATTTGTCGCCGAGATGGATGCGGTCAATGTAAGTTTCCTCCACGTCCGCGCGCACCCAAAGGTCGTCCTGATTGATGAGCGTGACGATGGCCTGGCCGGGATTGACGACTTCGCCCTGCAACGCGGCGCGCGTGTCCACGATGCCATTCGTCGGCGCAAGAATTTTTGTGTAGCTCAAGTTGCACGGCGGCTTTTTCTTTTTGCGCGTTCGCGGCTTGTGTTTGTTTGTCGAGCGATTCGACGCGCGCCTTGGCGGATTCATAAGTTGTCCGCGCGGCGTCGTAAGCCTGCGCGGATTCCGCGTTGTTGGAATATAAGATTTCCGATGCGCTCGAAATTCAGCCGGGCATTTTCCAAATCGGCCTTGGCCTGCGCGACCGATGCAGCGGCTTGTTGTTCGCTGCTGGCGTAAAATTGCCACGTCGGCCTGCTGCGTTTGCGGCTGAATTTCCGCAAGCAACTGGCCGTTCGTGACGGCATCGCCTTCGCGGATGAAAAGATTTTGCAAGCGGCCTTGAATTTCCGGACTCACGATGACTTCATCCGTCGTGACAATTCCAGTTAAAATGATTTCGCCAGGCTGGCGCATGGTGGCGAAATAAATGCCGGCGGTAACAGCGGCAAGAATTAAAACGACAATAAAAATTTTACGTTTCTTCATGGCTGGGGAAACTTGAATTCATGAACAGACGGTGGCGGATGAAATCAACTTTCTGTTGCGCCGCTTCAGATTCTCCGCATCGCAAGCGTCGGACGGTTAAGTTTTAACAACCATCCGGCTTGTGTCAAGCGGGACAGTTAATCGGTAGTGGCCTCTTTTGGTTTCAAAATTATTTTCTTGACTTGAATCATCGTATCCGAATAGGATGATTTGAGATGAAATTAGTTGAAGAATGTTCTGTTAGCGATGCAGTTAAAGCAATGCGCATTGGTGAGAAAATGGCGTTAGCGTTCTCGCATGATGATAAAGGCAACCAGTCCGCAGAACTCGCGCAAAGTGTTTTCCCCCTCGGTTTTGGCTATCGAATCATACGCCTTCAAAATAACCTCCCTAAATCGAAGGCCGTCCGGCGTCCACTCAAACTTCATTTTCATGGCGGACTCATTAAAAACAGTGCGACTCACCAAACCACCATTCACAAGTATCTCTTGAAAGTGCTTCGTGGTTTTAATCGCTTGCTCGTCGTTGTCGGGATTAGGCATGAAAACATTAAACATTCCACGCAGTCATCCATCAAGCTGTAATTCCACAATCATCTGTGCGTTTTAGGATGGTAACGCCGCAATTTCCTCGTTGTCCCAAACGTGGTCTGTCAGACCCGCTTCCATCGCTGGCGTCACGCGCAAGGTTTGATGAATCCGACAAAAATTATAGTGCATGAAGTGCAACGCCAGCGAATGTCTGTGGTTCTCCAACTTCTTGCTGAAAGCGTTGGTGAGTCGCGTGAACCTGCGGTTATGCATTCTTAAAGTCATGTTCTGGCGCTCGACGAATGAAGTTGAAATGAGCGCACGAACCGGCTTGCCGGTTATTTTACGTCTCCGAACTCCGATGCAAACTGGCGGAGAATAGCGTGAATCAAACCGCTCCTGTTTTCCGTAGAGTTTTATCAGCATCGCGTAGTCAACGTCCGCGCCAAACGCATCTTCAACGGCTTCACGATATGGCCGGTATCCGTCGCTGGTCAGTTGAACGCGATTTGCCATGCGATTCTTGAGATCGTGGATGAAGCGTGCGGCACTGGCCGCGCTACGGTCGCCAGAATACCAGCAGGGAACGAGCTTCGTATCCGCATCAATGGCAATCCATGTCCAAGTGTCGCCGATGCCGTGCATGTCCTTGAACTGTTCCGGGATATTGGCCTGTTTGCAGTATGTGAAGCTCCACACTTCGTCCACTTGGATGGTTTTACATGGCAACCTGACCATCACCTTGTCGTGATATTTGGCGCACGCCTCACCGACATCGGCCATGATGCGCGAGACGCCTTTTCTGGAAAATCCAGTCAGCCTGACAGTTGCCCGAAGCGAACAGCCTTCAATCAGGCAGGAAATGATTCGGGCGCGCTCATCTGTGCTTAATCGGTTCATTTACCAGTTAAATCAATAGGTTTATTGAGGTTGTGAATTGTGGGTTAGTAACTAGACGGAAAAGTGTGTTGACCTCATTGCTCCAACGTGTTTTCTACGGCTTGTCTCTGGCAAACCTATTCACCTATTTGGATTATGAAGAAAATTCTCACCCTACTGACTTGTGCCGCGATTTTTTGCGGCTGCAATAAAACGAACACTGATAGCGCTAAGATTGATGCTCTGTCGCAGAAGTTGGACATGGTTATCAGCAATCAGGCGGCGATTTCAGACAGGCTTTCTGTTTTACCAAGCCTCAACGACATGAATGGCATGTCGCAATTTTATTTCTCCAATACCATCGTCAGCCTAAAGAATGTTCATTCCGAAATCAGCGAATTAGCCGAAATGCAGCAACTGCAAGGCAAGATGACTCTTGATGGATTCTCGAATGTGTTAAGCGACACGTCCGATATTAAGACTAAGCTTTTGTCTCATTAAGATTTTGCCGCCGAACCCCACCACGAGTCCGGCGGCAATTGCAGTCAACCGATAACCACCAAACAAAACCGATTATGAAGCCGAACCCCCTGAAGCTGAACACCGTTTTATCTCTTGCATCAAAAGATTTAACTTCTTCGATATTAAAACAGCTAAAGAAAAGCAACGGCTCAATGACGCTTCTTGATGACGGCGCGATATTGACTTTGCATTGCGAATTTGAATCCTGCGACGGCCAATATCTTTGTGTGAAGATTCCATTTCCAATCGAACACCATCCAAAATCCGTTGCGAGACTAATGATACCTCATGGTGCTGTTTTGCTTGTGGCTCAAGGTGACTGGCAGAAGCCGGTTGGATTTTCGCGCGCTGTTTGATTTTTTTTGAAGCCATAAAATAATAAAATAAAAACCCGCATTTAACAGCGGGTGGATTTGTTGTTAATTTTTCTGCCTCGGCTTTTTAGGCCGGGGCTTTTCTGTTAGTTTGATTACACGTTGAACCACGTCGTAAGCTCGTTGATTCTGATCTCGCGACGGGTATTTTCTTTTGTTTCTCATCCACCGATTATCGCATGGACAATCGGCAGAGAAAAATTAGATTTCAAAAGAGGCCACTACCAGTTAATCAATCGGCTTGATAATTTTTGAATCAGCTTGCCCGTCGCCAAAAAACGTGCGTTAATTTATCTCAACGGAGCGTCGAGCTTGTGGGTGGATGCAAGTGAAGAGTCGGAAGGGTGGCTGAGTGGTTAAAGGCACCTGACTCGAAATTGTAAAACCCACTTTTTGCTATGTTTAGCTCCAGGGTGCAAACACTGATTCGCTCAATGTCCACAATGGTTTTATTCATTTCAGCTTTTGCTATGCTTGGTCGCGTTTGGCTGCAAAAAGTGCATATAGTATAGAACAGCAGTATAGAAAAATTCGCCTCTACAATTCAACTTGAACACAAGAGAACTAAATCCTGCTGCTCAAACCGAAGATTGGGAAGGTAACAACATCGCCTTTGCGTGTCCCGAACCCGGCTGCGGGAAGGTCTTCATCGTCAGCGAACAAATTCACGGTGGCGAAAGAAAATGTCCCTCCTGCGGCAAGTCTAAAGGCATGGTAAAGGGCGGCAAGAAAAGCGGCGGCACCGCATCAATCATTTGGCCGTTGTAAATGCCATGTGGATCAAACTCTCACGCCCCGACTGTGATTTTGCTCGTGGCCGTGAGTGAGAGTGTGCTTTTGGGAGACAACCTGCGTCGTGCATTTGTGGATGAATGCGTCAGCGACTCGGCTCAAGTCCTGGCCGGGAAATTTCTCCGCCAGAAATTCCTTCACCTGCGCGGTCATGTCCTCCGTCCAAAGCTGCAACGCCTGCCGTTGCCGCTGCGCGAACTCCTTCACGACCTCGGTGGCGTTCCAGCCCCGGTTCAAAATTTCATTTGAGCCGCTTGCCGGGGAATGCTCCACCACCGCATATTCCGCCCCGTAGGAGATTGGCCGGTGGCAGAGATGGATGTTTTCCATGAGATCAACGCCCTTGTGCCACTGCGCGCCGTCGTCGGCCTGAATGACGTTCTCTTTGGGCGTCGGCTTGGATGCGGTCATGTTCGCTGCCAAAGCGATTTTGGCAGTGTCCCGCTCCAGCCGTTCAACCGCTTCGCGGCTGGCGGGAAACTGTTTCAGATGATCGGCAAAGTGTCGGACAGCCTCGGCGTGGGCCTTGTCCTCCAGTTCGGTCGGGCGACGGTGTTCAAATGGATTGCTCATAGATGCCTCATTCGGTTGCCAGCAGCTTCAACAGTTCGGTGCGCGGGACGAGCAGTTTGCCGCGCAGCGCCCGGCACACTTTGAGTTTGCCACGCTGGATGAGCCGGTAAACGCTGAAATAATTGACGCCGAGCATGTCGGCGGCTTCTTGAATCGAATACGCCAGCCGTTCGGGTGGCGTTGGTTTGGGTTCTTCTTCGGTTTTTGGGATGGTTTCCATAATACTCTCCTTTTGGTCAAGATTCGGGTTCGAGGCCGTGCAGTTCCTGGGGGATGAATCGGTGGACGGTTTCATCCATTGGGCGTTTCCAATCAATTTCAGGATACAAGTGGGCAAGTTGGACGCGCAGCGCGGCGGCAATGAACAGCAGATCGTATTCGGCGATGCCCGTCGAGCCGCCTTCGATTTTGGAAACGGTGCTGCGGGTGGCGTTGTGCCAGCCGGCGATCTGTAATTTGACGGCAAATTTCTCCTGCGACCAGCCGTTGCGCTGGCGCAGTTTGTTGACCTGTAGTCCAATCAAATTCAGCTTCTTCATTGCAACCGAGTCAAAATCTCATGCAATTTGTTCTGCGTTGTTCGCTATATGAACAAAGTGCAGTTTCTGTTTTTACCGCAAATCCGCCGGACAGGTTGTAATGAATTCATTACAACTTTTGCCCCGGCATCTGCCCGATTTTCAGGATTAGTTTTTAGCAAAAACCGGAGCGAATTTTGTTTCACAATGAAACAAAATTTCCCATGCCAATTGCGAGGGTCGCGGGCTGTCTCCAAGCAACCCATGAACGCGCGAAATGGTCGCCGTAGCGTGAGGACGGATCGCCGGTTAAAAGTCAGCCTGTCCATATTCGTTTCTCCGGTTTTAGCGCAAATCCGTCATCGGCCAGTGCGGAAATCGCACAGCTTTCTGGCCGCGATTTTTCACCGGCACGTTTATAGCATACGGAAGGGATGAAGCGTGTGTAACAGGTTACACAAGATGTATGGCTCACTGACCAGTCAGCCAGCCGGTCAAGTCCGGCTTGGCCGCGCTCATTCCTCCGGTTTGGTCGCAAATGTGTTTGGCGGGTTGTTATGATTTCATAACAACTCGCGCTTGGGTGTTTGCCGCGATGCTTCATGGTTTCACCTGTGCCGATCTCGGAACGCACAATGTGGCCAAAGGCCGGAACAAAAGTGCGTTTCGACAGATTTCCCCAAGGCGGAAACAGTCCGCACCTGGGGAAGTATTTTTTGTGGGGTCATCGAGCCGACCGCAGACCGGCGGTCAAACTCTCACCAAGGAAGCCTCAATTGAGGGGCGCTTTCGCTTTGCAGGCAAAAAACCTGACCTATGATAGGTGAAGGTTTGACAGGACGATGGAGCAGGCGTTCAACAAAAAATGAAGCGGCAGGGCAACGCACCACGAACCACGAAACTTGCGGGACGGAAAACCGGCAGGCGATGCGCGGAGCATCGCCATGCTGCCCGGCGCGGCAGCCAGAGCGCCCAATAAGCAGGACAGCGACGCTCGACCGCGCGAGGCGGCAACAAAGGTTCGGACACCCTTCCGCCAAACCAGTGACGCCACCCTAAAAGCCGCCTTTGCTTTTGGCGGACAACCTGTGACCGTGGCACGCGGCAAGGAACGAACAAACCACCGGCACACGACCGGCGCGATTACGTTTTCCTGTCCGGTTGGTGATGACGAACGGCACGACGTTCGGAGCGGACACCCAATAAAATTCGTTCACGTCCGCTCCGGTCGGCGGGACGGTCGGCGTCACGAACCGGCTGATTTTGGATGAAGCGAAACAGGCGGGTTGCTGGCATGAGGCTTGCCGATGTCGCAACGCCCCATGCCAGTAACGGGCCTGCGAGCGTCCATTGGTGGGAAGTGCGACTCGCACCGCCGTCAGGATTTCAACGCAACTGTGTTCAACCCATCGTCAGTATTGCGCCAGTCCAAGTTTCGGCTGGCCGTCGCCGGATGCACTTTTGCTCCGTCCACCAGCATTTGCCGCCGCCGGTGGCGTGGTTGGCGCGGCAGCGCGTTTGTCGCGCTTGGCTCCATGCCGCTTGGCGGCTGCCTTGCCGCCTTTCGTCCAGTGGTTCAGGCATTCGCGCAAGCGTGCCGGATTGACCGGCACTCCGGCGGCTTTTAATTCGTCCACCAGTTGTTTGCTGCTCCAGCCCTTGCGCTGCAAGGCCAGCAGCCGCTCGCGTAACGGCTCCAACAAATCAATGGCGGTCTTCCGGTTTTTCGGCGGCTCGTGTTGCGCCAGTTGTTCCAGTTTTTTATCCAGCGTCGGATAATCCAACTTTGCGGCGATCTGTTCGTAATCAATGCGTTTGCTCATAATGTTTTTCCTGTTCCTTTCATTGGCTCAACGGCTGTTCTTCCGGCAGGCTTGGCGGCGAGCAGTCCAGCGAGCCGGCTTCCGGCAGCGCGCTCCACGGCGCGAGGCGGGGTAAGTGTCATGGCAGATAATCTGGTTTCCACTGTCAGAAACCGCCCATTCATTTCATTCACCAATGGCATCCGATGTTTTGATTTATACGGCATTTCACTTCGCCCAAACCGTATCATAGGCATGGTTGACGTTTGCGCTCCGTGGGGTGCAATCCGCTTTGAACTTGGTGCTATCGTTTCAACCATGATGACGGGAATTCTAGGTGAAACTGGAATGGCAGGTTGTGACGAATTCATCACAACCTGTTGGCGGATTTTTGCGTAACGTGGTGATTTATGTTTAGCGGCATACCACAGAAGAATCGGGCGGGTGCGGAATCGTATTTTGACGAGCATTTTTCCCACAACGATTATTACACGCAGAATGAGACGCAACACGGTCAATGGCTGGGCATCGGGGCTGAACGGTTGGGATTGAAAACGGGTGGAGTTGTCACCCGTGATACGTTCCTCCGGCTTTGTGACAATCAGCATCCGTTGACTGGTGAGCAGTTGACACCGCAGCATTTCAGGGAGCGCAGGATTTATTTCGACTTCGTTTGTTCACCGCCCAAATCGGTTTCGATTCTGGCTGTGACCATGAATGACCGGCGCATCATTCAGGCACACAAGGAAGCGTCCATGATGGCCATGCGGGAATTGGAATCGTTCGCCGCTTCAAGGGTTCGCAAGGGTGGCATTCAGGAACAGGATCGTGTCACCGGCAATTTGGTTGGTGCGGCCTTTCTGCATACCACGTCACGCTCACTTGATCCGCAGTTGCATACGCACTTCGTCCTGTTCAACGCAACCTGGGACAAGAAGGAAGGGCGTTGGAAGGCATTGCAAACGGGCGATATGTTCGGGGCCATCAACTACGGCACGGCAGTTTATCGCAATGAACTGGCCAAGCGTCTGCATCAAATCGGTTATGTCACGCGGCGCACTGGCTCGGCATTCGAGATTGAGGGTGTGGATGCCAAACTGATTGAACGGTTTTCCAAACGGTCACAACAACGGGACATGGCCGTTAAACGTCAGGAAACCAAACTCGGTCGCAAGCTGACTAAAAAGGAAGTTGCCCATGTCGTCCACCAGTCGCGTCCAAAAAAGTTGAAGGGTGTATCTGATGAACAGGTGCGTGATCAGCAACTTGGCGAGATTGGGTTCTTTGAAAAGCGTGTATTGCGTCAAGTGGTCGCCGCTGCCGATGGTAAGCCCAAAGCCTTCGCCCAATACGTCAGGCCGGATGATGCCCTCGCGCACGGTCTCGGTCACGTCTTTGAACGCCGCTCGGTCGCTCCGCAGCACAAGATTTTGGAAGCGGCATTGGCGAAAGGCTGCGGTCAATTGGACTTGGGACGGCTGAAGGATAATCTGGCTGCTGACGACAAACTGGTGCGCGTGGGTTCGGAGTTTTCCACGCGGGAGATTTTGACGAAGGAGCTTTCCCTGATTCGCACCGTCAATGCCGGGATTGATGCCGTCAAGCCGATCACCCACCGTTACGAACCGCCTGACCGCCTCGGCCCTGACCAGCGCAAGGCTCTGGCGCACATTCTCACCAGCCCCGACCAGTTCACCGGCTTCCGTGGGTTGGCGGGTTCGGGCAAAAGCACCGCCTTGGTCGAACTGGCAACCGCACTTTGTCACGGGGGCTATGACGCCTATTTCTGCGCGCCGACCGCTTCCGCCGCCGCCACGCTTCGCAACGAGGTGTCCTATCTGGGCAAAACCATGACGCTGCAAAAACTGCTGGCTGATCCCGAAGTGCATCGGCAGCTTTCGCCGGGTGCAGTGGTGGTGCTGGATGAAGCGGGGGCCGTGGGTCTTGATGACATGGCCCGGTTGTTTGAAATCGTCCGCCGCAACAACTGCCGGGTCGTTTTGTCCGGCGACACCGGCCAGCATTCATCCGTCCAGCGTGGTGATGCACTCCGCATCATCGAGCAGTATTCATCATACCGTTTCAGCGAACTGACGACCATCCGCCGCCAGAAACCCGCCGCGTTCCGGGAAATTGTTGAACTCGCTGCCGCCAAACAAACGGACAAGGCATTTGCCAAGTTGGTTGAACTTGGGGCCGTGACGGAAGTTCTTGCGGACGGCCATCACACGGACAACGGCCAGCTTTACCAGCGTGCTGCCGATGCGTATGTGTCCGCCACGAAGCAGGGCAAATCCGCGCTGCTCGTCTCACCAACGTGGGCGGAGATTGAGGCCGTCACCGAAAAGGTGCGCGAGTCCCTGCGGGACGACCACCAGCTTGCCCCGGACGACCAGACGTTTCCGGTGTTCGATTCGCTGTCATGGACGGTGGCCCAAAAGAAAAATGCCAGCCAGTTTGAACCCGGCCAGCGTCTCCGCTTTATCCGCCGCACCAAAAAATTTGAACATGGCGAAACGGTCGAGGTCGTCGCCGTGGCTGAAACCGGCCTGTGCGTGCGCCGTTCCGATGGCACGGAAGTGGATTTCATTCCGTCCACGTCCGCCGCGTCATTCGACGTGGGTGAATCCCGTGAACTGAAGGTCGCTGCTGGTGACTGGCTGCTGCTCCAGGCCAACCACGGCAAAGAATTCATCAATGGCGAACGGGTGCAGGTGAAGGCGGTTCAGGATGGCCGCATTGCGCTTGCCGATGGCCGCACGCTGCCTGTCGGGTTCAACACCTTCACGCACGGTTACGCGGTCACGTCGCATTCGTCGCAGGGCAAGACGGTGGATGAAGTGCTGCTGGTCGCCTCGTCAAAATCATTTCCTGCCGTCAACCGCGAACAATTTTACGTTTCGATCTCGCGTGGCCGCGAGCGCGTCCATGTCTTCACCGATGATTCGGAGTTGCTTGCCCGCCGGGTCACGGATTCGCACGAACGCAAGGCCGCTATTGAGTTGCAGGCGTTGCGCGATAACCTGGCCAAGCTCGGCTTCACCCGCAAATCAGAGACGCCTGTATCGCCAGCGGTGGCTATTCACAATGACTTTCGCACGGTGCGCCCCATGCGTTCGGTGGCCGCCGGTCGCGAGGATCGTCCGCAGCGCCACACCCGCCTGTCGCCCGTTCAACTACTCGCAAAGGTTGTTAAAGATTTCCGCCGCTGGGTGCTAGTGCAGGGCCAACCTGTGAAAATGGAACAGCCCACACCGGCCGAGGCCGGCAAGCAGGCTGCGAAGGTCGAACCGACCGAAAACGCGAAGCAGGCCGCAAAGCAGGCCGAAATGATTTCACCCGTGGCCAACCGGATGCCACAGGTGCGCCCCAACATCAAACTAAACGTGCCGCCGCCCCGCCATTCGCGGGGCATCGGCCACTAAACCCTCAACCCTCAAAAAATTATGTCCACCTTCCTTGATGATAGCTGTTACGAGTCCTCCAACTCTTACGCCGCTTGCATTGAATTTCACAAAGATAAACATCATCGCCGTGGTTTCAACGCCAGCCAGTTGATTGATTACACCCTTGAACTAAATTCCGATGCTGGTAACGACAAGGACGCACCGCCGCAAAAATTATCGCTCGCGTTCTCCACCGCCGATGTCGTCGTCCTCGGCTGGCGACTCGGATTCCTCGCCGACAAACTCCGCGAAAATAAACTCGCCGCCATTGGCATCCTGCCCAAACGTTATGCTGAACTGGAGCGCATCGCGGTTTTCGTCTCGTCCATCGTCATTACGCCCATTGCCAAAAACAATGGCTGAAATCTGACCTGGATATGATTAAATCGTGGGCATCAGTTTATATTCCCGAACGGGAATAACCCCCCCAATATTGTCTTTCAAGGAGTGTTTGTTCCCGTTCGGGAATAATTCGCTTGATTTAGCCGATGATTGAACATAATGTTACCGCACGGTAACATTTGATTTAAGCTATGAAATACAATCCTGAAAAAATTGGCGAATTGGTCAGTAGCACCCGCAAAAGCATGGGTGTGACCCAAAAGAATTTGGCCATGACCTCCGGCACAGGCTTGCGCTTCATCATTGATCTTGAGAAAGGGAAGCCCACTTGTCAGCTTGGCAAAGTGCTTACCGTTCTGCATACGCTGGGCATCAAAATCGAGATGATTCCGCCCGCCGGGAGCGGCAAGAAAGGAACTTAGAATATGCCACGGACATTAGACGTTTATTTACGGCGGCACTTGGTGGGCCAGCTCATTCAGGATGAGAATGGCAAGATGGCATATCATTATGCCGAAAGCTGGTTGAACCATGCAGGCGCAATTCCGCTGTCACATTCGCTGCCACTCAGAAAAGGGCGGTTTAACCGCAACGAGTGCCGGGGATTTTTTGCCGGTGTTCTACCTGATGAAAGTAAACGCGAGATTATCGCAAAGAATCTCGGAATCAGTGCCAGAAACGATTTTGCCATGCTGGAGCAAATCGGTGGCGAATGTGCCGGAGCCGTGACATTTATACCGGTGGGGGGAAAACTGCCGGAACGCAATTACAGTTATCGCCCGTTGACCGGCGAAAAACTGGCGGAAATTCTCAGGTTGTTGCCACGACGTCCGCTAATGGCAGGAGAGGATGGCATTCGACTTTCGTTGGCTGGTGCGCAGGACAAAATTGCCGTGCATGTCGCCGACGATCATATTTCCATCCCGCTTGGCGGAGCCCCCAGCACTCATATTATAAAACCGGCCATTGAGCGTTTTGAAGGTATCGTGTTCAATGAAGCTTTCTGCATGAAACTCGCCCATGCGATTGGTCTGCACACGGCCAAAGCCGAAGTGGGCAAGGTAGAGGACATTGATTATCTCATTATTCAGCGTTACGATCGGATCGCGTTGCGGGATGCTCCAGACGGTCCCGAATATTTGGAACGGGAACATCAGGAAGATTTTTGCCAGGCGCTTGGCATCAGTCCTGACAATAAATACCAGAACGAAGGCGGGCCTTCGCTCAAACAGTGTTTCGCGTTGCTGCGTGAATTGTCCAGTGCACCGGTGATTGACCTCCAACGATTGCTGGATGCCGTCATTTTCAATTTTCTGGTCGGAAACCATGATGCTCATGGAAAGAATTTTTCGTTGCTTTACGGTCGCGAGACGCGGCTCGCGCCGCTTTACGATGTTCTCAGCACGGCCTATTACCCGGAACTTGCCCCAAAAATGGCGATGAAGATCGGCGGTGAATATGCCTCCGACAAGGTGTTGCCGAAACACTTTGATCAACTGGCCGATGAAGCGGGACTGGCCAAGCCGATGGTGAAACAACATGTGAAGGAACTGGCGGAAACAGTCCTGTCAAAAACGCCCGACTTGATCACCGAGCACCCCACCACCAAAGCTGTAGCTACGCTAATTCAAAGCCGCTGCACAACTACGTTGGAGAAATTCAAAGAATAAACAACGTATATCCGAAGCGATTCCCATGGAAAATCTGGGACACAACAGCCAAGCGGCGCATCGGACGTATGCGAAACGGGCATTGATGAAATTGCCTTTGGTGGAGGAATACGGAAAAAAGCGACGGCGAAGGTGGAAGCGGCAGCGTGAACGATGTAGGCTGAAGGCTGCAGACGGATGGCATTACCCCAAGCCGAGGCCGGTATTACCTGAAGCTTTTGGGCAAAATAATGAACAGGCTGGTTGAATTTTGCGTCAGAGTTACAATAAGCACGCCATGAAACCCAAGCTCATCCTCTGCCTCGCGCTTGTTTTTTTCTGCTCTTTTGCCACACAACGCGCCTACGGCTATGTAGCCGAAATTCAAATCAATCACGCGAACCTTAAAACCGATTTTTCTTTCCTCAAAATTAAAACGGCGCACATCAATTTTACGAACAATGAAGTAGTGTTTTTCACTGTCGTCGTGATACCAAAGGACAAGCATTATATTTATTCCGGGAATCTGGAAATCAATGACGCCAGCATAAAGGGCAGCCATAAAGTCATTGGCGACACATCGGTCGAGGCACGACAATTAACGGGAGGGACAATATTTGATGAAATTCCAAAACCGTTGAGGGCTAAATGCATCGTTTTTGAATTTGGCGTCGCAGTCAAATTTCTTGAAACATCTGAATTTAGAGTCGAAGAGAGCTACGGTGAATTTGATGGAGGGCCTTCTGATTATATTTTTAATTTGAAGGAATTTGCCGATGAAAGATAACAAACCATGAACCCCAAACCAATCCTCTGCCTCGCGCTCGTTTTGAGCACCCATTTATTCGCTGTTGAACCAAAAACAAATAGCCAGCCGCGAAAATTAACAATTTGGAAATATATCAATTTTCCATCCCCGACAAATCTGTCGAATGAGCCGTTTTTTTTAGTCAGTTCAGGCGAACGAGACGATCAAGTATCGCGCGGGCTGCGTTTGGATATTATGAATATTGTGCAGGGATTTGGATTTTTTAAAACTAACGCCATCGCAGCGCAGTTATATCGGGCGAATGGCGATATCGTCGAGCCAACGGCAGAAGGAATGGAACTTCTGAATGCTCCAATTGGCGTTAGCACGGCCTCGTATCCGGGCATGAAACTAGTTCCGCAAGTGGTGACCTATTTTCCGTGGGGCACAAATGCGCTTGAAGACTGTTGGGTTGAGGTCTCGATAGGATCGGAACGGTATTGGGTGGAAATTCCCTATGGATTTGATCGGAACCCGGCAGACCCGCCGCCGCCTTCGATTCATGCGGGCCCTCCCAAATTTGTTGCCGCCATGAAATCGCTGACTGAGCACGATCATGTCGTGCGCTGGGAAAATGTTGAGTTTGACTTGTCTCGGAAAGAGCATTTGGAGTTGTCGCTTAAACAGGCCAATCCATTTGACACCGAGAGCGAAGTGGTGCTCTACAGTGATGTTTCAGCGTGGCGGCTGGACTCACCTAAAACAGCCGTTCGCATTCTCGACGCCGATGGCACTGTGATAAATGGCGCATGTGTTAATCTTCACCTTAGTGATAATCATTGGCAGAGAACGGATACATTCCAATTCGGAAGATATGGAGATGATTTACGATGCTGGGGACAAATCGAAGTCAGCGTGGATGACATAAGCTATCGGGTTGTTGTGCCTTCGAGTCTCTACAAATACACTCACGGACACGCTTTGGCCAACTGACATAATGGAATTCCAACCCATGAAACCCAAATTCCTCCTCTGCCTCGCACTCGTTTTGGGCGGCGGTTTGACCGCATCTGCGTATATGGCAGACATTCCTGTCACTACCAATAATTTGGATCAGGGCACTTACGTTTTTTCGGTTTCCAACAATGCTGCGCAAGGCGGAAAAGCTTTTCACATCACCATCACCTCAAAGCAAGGTGACTTTTCTCCCTATTCTCTTGTCTGGCTTGACATGAAGCACGAAAAGAATGTTGATTCGATTCAACCGGAAAGTCTCAAGCCGCAGATCACACTGAAAAAAGATGATCACACTTGGAAGGTTGATTTTATTGCGTCAAATGAATTAATGAAGAGACCGGATATTTGTTTTATCTTTGAAGAGATTCCTTATGTGATTGGGCCGGATGGCAAAAGGCCTTTGCTAGGTGGTGGTTCGTTTTATGAAATCAAGTTGTGGGATTTTCTGAAAGCGCAGAATTGTGAATACAAATCTGTCCAGAGGCTTGATTATCCCGGTTTGAACAACAATGGCTATTCATCGTTGTATGCTTTCCCTTGGAGAACGCAATTAAAGAACTATGAGCAGCAGGGTTGGATTGTTGATTCTGTTTCTTTCAAGGAGGAAGGATTGGCGAGCGGACATCCAGTGCAGGCAGCCATAATAGTCCTGAAACGAGTTAAATAGGTTGGAGCAAACCATGAAATCAAAACTTATCCTCGGCCTCGCGCTCGTTTTGAGCGGTGCTTCGTTAGTTCTTTTTGCTCCACAAAGAGCTCATGGCGACCCAACGGCAACAAACATTCTGAATAATCTTTTTGAAACGAAAACCTTGGTGCTGGCATCGAGGCCAAAGTTAATAATTCCAGTCGCTCAAGGGCAAACCTCGTCAGACTCACCGACCTTTAATTATGCGAATATCATCGCACCTAAACTGATAGACCGATTTTCATTTAAGGCCCAACTTTCGCGCCCCGGTCATCCGTTAATCAACATGCAAATCGCCGCCAACCGGGAACATGCAACCGTTTTGCTCCAGACACCGGACGGTCTGCCCTATTTGTTGATGGCGGACCACCTGTGTGTCATCTGCGACCAAGATAATTCTGGAGAATTGGCTTATTTCAACGGGGGAACGGTCCAGTGGGGATTGTATCAGAGTGTGGATAGAACCAATGCAGACTTTCAAATGAATTTTATCGGCACCAATGTTCCACCAGCGGTGGTTTTTGACTTGCGATTTATCATTCAAGGCTCTGTGGCAAAAATGACCAGTCTGGCCTATTTGAGTGACGATAAAAAAATCAAAATCTCATCCAGCAAAGGTTCGCTTGAGGTTGCATTGGCCAAAGACGATCCGAATAATTCCTTTGGTGTGGCCGAAGTCAAAATTCAAAGAGGAGATGGAGTATTTGGTTTTTCGGATTTCAAAGTAGGTGCCATGCCGTTGAAAGGCTTATTTCAATTTACCACCACCGACCTGCAAAAACTGGGGGTGCCGCTGCGTGCGCTTGATGTATCTGATCTCAATCGTTTGAACCCATACATTCCAGAAGGATTTCCAAATACGGAAAAAGAGAAAGCGGCGGCAATTAAATTACAAAGTTTGATTGCATCGCATCAGGGAGAATGAAAGCTTGAACTTAAAACTCCTCCTCTGCCTCGCGTTCGTTTTGAGCGGCGGTTTGCTTTTGATGTTCACCGGCTGTCGTGGCATGGGCACACAATCGTTCACCGCATTAGCAGCTGCACAATCATCCGAATTAGAATCTTCAAGCCGGATCGTGCTGGATGCCACCTGCACAAAAGTTTGGGCGCGCGCGGATTATAATGTGCCGGAAAATCTCTCGGTGGGTGCGCCTATGCCAAAACATTGGAAGTATGATATGACACTACAGGTGGAGCGTGTAGTAAAAGGTGAGTTTGATGAAAAAACCATACAAATTCTACGGTTGCGTGAGCCAACCATCGAACAGCGCAATTCGCTTGGCATTTCGCAATCTTGGCCATTCGGCGTCACAAACGGCACGCCGTTGCGAATCGCTTTTGACAGTTGTTCTGATGATAAATTCATAAATTTGAAAATTATTGTTAGGCCATGGACTCAAAAATCATCCTCTCCCTCGCCTTCGTTTTGAGAGACCGCGATCCCACCGCAACAAATGGCCGCTTCGGTGTTTAATCACTGTGAAATTCAAACTCCTCCTCTGCCTCGCGCTTTTTTTGAGCGGCGGGTTATTTGGCTGCTCAACTGTCAAACCGACCCGGCAGGAAAACGTCACTTATTCAAAACCGTCTTCGGAGAATTTGCAAAAAATCAAAATCGAACGGATTTATCTCACGAATGAGCAATTGGCTAAATCGGTTGTGGAACCAGAGGACAAAAGAGAAAATGGTTCGCCCTTACTGGCTGAAGAAAGGCCGGTCTGGACGCGTGACGCGCCATGGAATACACGGCTTTACATTTTTAATTCTGCCGACACAAATCGGTGCGTTTGCGTGGAATTGCTTGACCATGGCGCCTACGAAGTTCATCACACTTGGTTGAACGACAAAATGCTGTTTGTGAAAGTGCCTTGGGGACGTCTTGCCGAGACTGATTTTGTTCTCGACACCAAAACGCTGCGCTTTGCCTACATTGAAGACGGTTTCGATTATTTCACGATTGAGCAGCAAGAAGAAGCTGATTCGTTTAATGGATATGGATTGAATGAAAAAGGAACGAATGGCAAAATTACTTCACACATCTTCGGTATTGAAGGCAAGGTCATTCGCATTCACAAGACATCTGGTATATTGCGGTCAATCACCGTCAAACTCATAAAACCTTTGCCCACGGCGCTTGGATGGATTCCTTACGAGAAGCCCGGAGAAGTCATCACGATTCACTTCGACGAATCTCTTTCCAAGTTAAGCAAACTTCAGTTGGCGACCGGAAGCATAATCAAGGTCGCCTTTGGCAATGGAATCCTAACTTTAGCCCAGGATGATTGGGGCAGCAACTTCTCATGGCTCTACGTTGAGAAAGATGGAGCGTTCTATAACACCAAAGGCGAAATTGTAGATTCAGACCCGGATAATGATCTTTGATTTATGAAACCCAAACTCGTCCTCTGCCTCGCGCTCGTTTTGAGTTGCATCGGTTACGCGGTTCACGCGGACGAGCTGCTTAAAACGGAACAACAGGAGTTATGCGCATTGCTGGCAAAAACCAGCCCGGATAGTGTTCATACCAATCTGCCGAACTTTTCCCGACGTGGCGGAGATTTTTCGCCATATTTGACCCAGCCTGAAAATGATCGGCTGGTCAAGCTGCTTCGCGATCCAGAGGTGGCAATAGTTGTCACGCGGGAACAGGTGTTGGCAGCGATAAAGCAGCGGCAACTGGACGACAGCCTGCCTGGCTTCCAATTTACCGCATTGATGGATCTCGTAAATCGACGCTGGCCACATGATGCCACTGTGATTTCTTTTTATCGTGAGGCATTAGCGACACGAGGCGAGATAGCGATTATGGATTTATTTTCACCACTACCCGGAATTTGGGATGATTCGTTGCTTGAGCCGGTCATCGAAATGATTGAGAAAAACGCTTCTACCGCTACGACAGTTTACAAAGCTGCCGCGCCTAAACAAGTTTCCTGGATCGTGATCGAAAATGCGCTTTCGGTGCTCGACCGGCATTATTCGCTTTGGGCAACCAACACCACAATTCCACCACGTCTCAGTAAATCCGTGCTGACAATTTTCCCCTCCTTGACGAATACTTCCGTTAATCCACAACTAAAAGGGCAGATGTGGTGTAATGCTGTATGGATGCTGAGTGAAAGCCACGATCCGGCTATGGTTTCAGTATTGCGCCCCTATCTTGAAGAAAAAGATTTGGCTGATGACCCAGGTGGGTTGGGGGACGGCATAACCACAATGCGAATTTGCGATAAGGCGGCGAGAGCAATCAATTCATTGCTAAATCTGAAATTGGAGTTCCCGCGTTCAGACATGCTTCTCTTCGGTGGCCGTGAGGTATTAAAAAATGGAACCAATGTCATATTATGGAAAAGTCATGGTGCGGCAGGCGTTAATATGTGGTCAGGAACTGATCCAGTGTGGAAAGAATGGGACAAAAAAATTGCTGAGTTGAATCAAATCCTCGATGCGCTACCGAAACAATAATTGCAATTCCACAGCTACCAAACCATGAAACCTAAACTCCTCCTCTGCCTCGCGCTCGTTTTGAGCGTGCGGCCGGTCTTGGCCGCCAGCGGGTTGTTTCCCAAAATGCCGGCAGCAACGAATGTTTATGTCGTGGATTGCCGTAATGACAGCGCGGAAGCCAGGACATCGGCTTGGGCGTTGCAAGGCCTGATCAATCAAACGAGCGCGGAGGTTTACGTCATCGAAAAGGAGAAGGAGCGCCACATGGAGCAACTCAAGGATTGCGGCAAACCGTTTGAGCTGCTTGAACCATTGGCCGGAAACGATTCCGGCTTGAGAACGCTTTTCAATAAATACCAAGACCGCGTGAAGCGGATGATTGTTTATGATCCCAGTCGGGATTGGACCTGCTATCTGGCGTTGATGTCAGCGGCCCAACAGGGTGGAATTCCGGTAAGCGAACAGGTAAGAGACGAGCTGACTTCGGAATTTCATTGGCAAGGGAAAGTCGAGGATTTCCGAGGCAGGTTTCCCAAACAAATGGCAGCTTACGACTGGGCGCTTGCAAATCTGATGCCCGGTTGCAACAAGCAGGTCGTTTTTGCTGTCGGGAGCCAATTACCGCTAGTTGATTATGTGGTCGCCAGCAAGGGTTTTGTGTTCGGCATGGATTTTAACAGTGACAGGTCAATGGTGGAGAAGATATTTAGGGCCGGCGGTTACGGCGTTGGCACTTCAATGATGGGATATGCCAACACGGGCGATGAAGCGAACAAGGTCTGCAATCCATTCGGCTTTGGCTATGTCGCGAGCGATCTTTATGCGAATGGAAGTTTCTGGTCGAGTTTTCCTGACAAGACCTATAAACAAATTCCTGGAAAAGCCACCAAGGCGGTGCCGGGCAAAATTTATGTAACCATTACCTGGAGTGACGGCGACAACCTCCAGTTCGCCCAAAATGCGATCTGGAATCTTTGGCATGATCCCGCACGCGGGACAGTTCCGGTCGGCACCACCAGCAGCCCTTCCATGCAGGAGTTCAATACCCCATTACTGGATTGGTATTACTCAAATATGACAACGAATGATGAACTTGTGGCTTATGGCCTTCAGTTCATTTACGGCGAGGATTTCAACGAAAATCTTTTTCCCGCATGGTGCAAATTGAACAAATCATGGATGGACGGTGCTGGATTCCGAACTGGTTTTTTGTGGCATACCATATATCCAAGCGCAAAATACACCACCTACATCAACGCCTGCGGCCTGACTGGAATTCTAAACGCTGGTGACGCCAGATGGGTTCGATATGACGCCGGAACGCCAGTAATGGATGAAGGACGCGGGTCATGGAATCCAAACGAAATATTTGACTGGCTGTCACAAGTAAAACCAAGCCAAAGATCCCCCATGTTTTTGGGGTTCAAGTGCATTGTGGCCGGCTACACAAAGGATAATTTTAATGGCTACACAAAAATCAAACAACAAATTGACCGGCTTAACGCGGTTTATCCAGGCCGGTTTGTGTTTATGCTGCCGAAAGACATATTCGCCACAATACGTGATTACTGTCATCTTCCGGCAAATCCATGAAAAATTAGAATTATCGGTTCAATGAAACCCAAACTCATCTTCTGCCTCGCGCTCGTTTTGAGCGGCAGTTTGCTTGGTTAGGCGACAGGAAATAACACGCGTCATGTTCTTCTTTATAGCTCTCATCGCATGGATCGGTGGAAATCTGTTGTCCTTTGTGAACGGCAACCGCCGATTGCCATCCGTTGTTTTGCTTCTCGGTCTTGTTTTTGTCGTTCTGACTTTTTTAGGCAAGGCCGGCTATTTCGACGTGACTGGCATTGCTATTTTGGCTGTAATCATCTGGGTTGCCAACGATATGGAAGTCAAAAACTCTGAACGAAATATCTTGGCGAAAGCGGCCTGTTGCGTCGTGTTGGCCTTTGTCATCCTCGGCTTTGGCCTGATATTCTATATGACACACCATAAACCCCGGCTGATTACGTTCGGATTCGAGTCTAACGACTATGGTGTGTGGGAGGCTTTTCGGGAGATCCCATTTTTTATCTCGCCGTTGTTCAGCATTGTGCTTCTCATGGTCGCTATGCGATTGTGGAAACAGTTGCGAGCGTCTAGGCGTAGGCATATTTCAAACCATGACACCTAAAATCACCCTCTGCCTCGCTCTTGTTTTGAGCGGGCTTGCCAGCGGTGGTTGCTCTACCTCCGCCAATTTCCCAAACCGGTCGTCCAAGGCGGCACAAGGCCCATTCAATTATTCGACCAACACCGATGGCGTCACTGCCACCATCATGCGCTACATGGGGGCAAGTGGCGCGTTGATCATTCCAAGCAACATCAACGGCCTGGCCGTCACCAGCATCGGATCCCGTGCGTTCTGGGCCGCCCCCGTAGTGACCAGCGTGGTAATTCCCGACAGCGTCACCAACATCGGGGAGGAAGCATTTTCAGCCGTTGATTCCCACAGCAGCCTGACAAATATTGTTCTTGGCAATGGCATCATTGGTATTGGGCGGGGGGCATTTCATTTCTGCGACAAACTGAGCAGTATCAAGATTCCCAAAAATGTCGCCAGCATTGGAAGGCTTGCGTTTGGCGGCTGTTTCGGCTTGAAAAGTATAATCGTGGATTCAAACAATACCGCTTACAGCAGTGTGGACGGGGTTTTGTTCAACAAGAACAAAACTGAACTGGTTCAATATCCGGCCGGCAAAGCCGGAAATTATGCCATTCCCAACACCGTCACCAAAATAGCGGATTATGCTTTGTGGAATTGCCCCAAATTGACCGGCATTACCATCCCCGTGGGCGTAACCACTATCAAGAAAGAGGCCTTCGCTGCTTGCTCCAGCCTGACCAGTGTCACGCTCTCCGCCAGCGTCACCAACATTGAAATCTGGGCGTTCGACTCCTGCGTCAGTCTGAAGGGAGTTTATTTCCGTGGCAATGCTCCCGGACATGGTGAATACCATGGTTACAAAGGCATAGATATTTACCACGCGTTCGATGGCGATAGTAAAGCAATTGTCTATTACCTGCCGGGGACCACTGGCTGGGAAAAGACTTTTGGCGGTTGTCCAACTGCACTTTGGAAGCCGTAAAAGTTGAACCATGAAACCAAAAATCATCCTCTGCCTCGTGCTCACATTAAGTGTGCGGCCGATATTTGCAGCCAGTGGGTTGTTTCCGAAAATGCCGGCAGCACCGAAGGTCTATGTCGCCGATTGCAGCAAAGACAAATCAGGCATCATGACAAGCTGGGCGTTGGAAGGCATGGTCAACCAAGAATCCGCTGAGGTCTATGTTGCCATCAGCGAATGGGATTGGGAGCAGTTGAAATATAGCGGCAAGCCGTTTGAAGTTTTAAAATTGCCAGGTGGAGAGAATGCCGGGTTAAGATCGCTTTTCAAAAAATATCAGTCTCAAATCAAAAAAATGTTCCTATACGACCCTGAAAAGGATTGGACTTTTTATTTAGCTTTGATGGCCTCGGCCCAGCAAAACGGCATCCCTGTGACGGAAGCCGTTAGGAATCAGCTTACGGCTGAATTTGACTGGAAAGGTGAAACGGAGGATTTCAGGACGAGGTGGGGCAATCGAACGGAGGCCTACAACTGGGCGCTTGCCAACCTGATGCCCAACTGCAACAAACAAGTAGTTTTTGCAACGGCCCTGAATACGCCCTTGATTGATTATGCAGTTGCAAGCAAAGGTTTTGTTTTCTGGCTCGATTTCGATGGTGAACGGTCGGAAGTGCAAAAGATTTTTCAGACCACGGGTTACGGGGTTGGAACTTCGTTGATGGGGTATGCAAATACGGGTGATTTGGCCAACATAGTCTCCAATCCATTCGGCATTGGTTATGTGGTAAGCAATCTGTATGCGAATGGAAGTTTCTGGTCGAGCTTTCCTGATAAGACTTACACGCAGGCTCCTGGTCGGGCCGTTGTAGCTCAAAAGGGGAAGGTCTATGTTTCAATCATATTCAGCGATGGAGATAATATCTTTTTCGACCAAAATCCCATCTATCATCTTTGGCGCGATCTTTGGCAAGGGACTCCTCACGGAACCGTCCCGGTCGCAATGGAGTTAAGTCCTACGTTACAGGAGTTAAATTCTCCATTATTGGATTGGTTTTACTCAAGAATGACAGACAACGACGAACTCATGGCCGGACCAACCGGCGTTCAATTCATACATATTCGCGATTTCAACGCCGAATTATTTCCAGCATGGTGCAAGCTTTCTCGTGATTGGTGCGTAGATGCAGGTTTTCATACCGTTATTATGTGGCTGGCACCAAATCCAAGCGTGAAATACAACATGTATTTGCAAACCTGCGGACTGGACGGAGTCATCGGTGAAGGTGGAGCGATCCAAGCCGGCTTTGCGCCAAAATTGGGAACGGTTGCAGTTAGAAGCGAAGAACAACTGGCCCATGAGCTTGCGTTGATGACTCCCAATCCCAAGGTCCCGGTATTCTGCAATCTCACCTGTATCGCCGGGGATTTTGGCCGTGGAGACCGTGGTTATGCCGCAGTCACGCGGCAAGTCAATCGGAGCGAACTGGCTTTTCCCGACCGGTATGTATTTCTGTTGCCGAAGGACCAGTTCGCAACGATTCGCAATTACTATCATCTTGGAAATCCGGCGGAGACCTATACTGACATCTCAACAATTGTCGGGCGTCCTGGAACATCTGATGGCTTGACGCCAGTCGGTGCTGGTGACGGAGACTTCAAAATTGTCGAACATGATGGAACGTCATGCTGGTTTTTGCCAAAACATACGCCCCCACAATTTTTTTATTTGGCAAAGGATAAAAAATTCCGACTCCCGCCCCATAGCAATCTGGAGATCGAGTTAGAATATCTGGACGTTGGAACCGGCGATATTGGGCTGGAATACGATTCCAACGATCTACAAGCAGCGGTGAGGGGAGTTTACAAAGCGCATCCAAATTACGTCCATAGAACCAACACAGGACAATGGAAATCAGCCCGGTTTCAAGTGAACGACGCCCTTTTTGCGGGCCGTCAAAATGGTGGCGCCGATTTTCGATTCTACAATGGCGGAGACGATCTGTTAATTCGTGCCGTGCGAGCGACCAAACCGTGAACCCCAAACTCAACCTCTGCCTCGCGCTCGTTTTTAGAGGCGGTTTGCAGCCCGACGCAGCGGAAGCAAAATTCACTTACTCGACAAATCGAACTTTTTGCGCCATTGCAGTAGAATGACTGTCGCGCAGATGCCCATAAACTTTCATCGCCAGTGCGCCGCCGTCCTTGTGGCCAAGCCAGCGGCTAACGGTCGGGATGTCAACGCCAGATTCAATACACCGCGTGGCGAACAGGTGGCGCAAATCGTGATGTGTGATGCGGACGATGCTCAGCTTCGTGCAGGCCGTATCAATCGCACCCTGACACTCGTGAATAAGCATGACTGGTTTGCTTGAAAATTCTGTTTCACCACGCTCTTTTTGCAGCCGCTGCAACAGTCGGCGCATATCGGGAATCATGGGAACGCGGCGAATTTCCCAATTCTTGGTTCCGGTGGCAGGGTCGCCCAAAACTGTGAATTCGCCTTTTTCAAAATCACAGTCCCGACCATTAACGCGTGCGGCTTCACCTTTTCGGCATCCGCTGTATGCCAAGAACTCCACAAGGTCGGCGCACCGTTCCGCCCAGCCACCATCCCCGTTCCTGATTGTGTTTATCAATTCAACGAACTGCTTTTGACTCGGAAGCTGCAATTGCTTCAGCCGGATTTTTTTCCGTTTGATGTGAACGGCGGGATTGTCGTAACGCGCGCCCGCCTCAACCGCGATGTCCAAAACCAACTTGAATGTTCCGATGGTATTGTTGAAAGCCGACGGACTGGCGGTTTTTCCGAATCGCGCGGCCCAGGCCAAGCCATCGGCTTTGGAGATTTGGGCAACATCCATCTGATTGAGATCGGGCCAGGATTTGAGCAAAGCCGTAATTCGTTCCTCACGGTATGCTTTGCTTCGCTCTTTGAGAGACTGGTCGCCGTTTAGCCGCTCGCGGTAGGTTTGCAGGGCGTCGGCAAAAGTCATTTTTCCCCGCGCAACCGCCGTCTGCGCAGCTGCGCGTTGCCGCTCCTCTTTGTGGAAATCGCCTAACCGCAGTTTGGCGACGCTGATTCGGTCGGTTTTGAGCGACTTCCAAATCAGCTTGCCGCGAACCCGAATTCGCGCATAATAGTTTCCTGATTGAACGTGGCGGACGAGATTTGCCACGGGTGTTTTTTGCCAACGTGCGTCTGTATTATCCGATAAATTGGTCTTCATGCGTATAGTATAGAACACCAGTATAGAAAATGCAAATTGAGAAATGTGGAAACCAGCATTTCAACCAATTAAATCAACATAACGGAAGGGTGGCTGAGTGGTTAAAGGCACCTGACTCGAAATCAGGAGTAGTCGCAAGGCTACCGTGGGTTCGAATCCCACCCCTTCCGCCATACTAATAGTTATAATTAGATACACATATAGTCCACTGAATAGTTTCGGGCTAATTTTTCTTCCGGCAGGTTTATTTCATTAGATTCCACGACTGTTGTTGAAATTCAACGGAATTAACCGGTTTGAAAACTATATCTTGGCTTTTAAGTTCTTGAATTAAATCAAAACGAGGGGTGCGGGAATCGGCCATATTCTAAAACACATGGTAGGGTTACACCCCATAGCGAAGAAAGGAGCGCATCATCTAGCGTGGTTCAAGTGTTAAAAACCAACAACGCAACAAACGAAAGAAATAAAATGAAATCCATGTTCCCCTTAACGCTCGCAGCCGCTGTGAGCACAATATTAATCACCAGCTCGCCGCTGCGCGCCGCCGACACGGACAGCCGCATCGAGTCGTCCGCCGCGAAGTCCTATATGTTCAAAACCTACCTCAAGGACGATTCCATCAAGACTGACTCCAAAGACGGCGTCGTCACCCTGACCGGCACGGTCGCCGACGCGTCGCATAAATCCCTGGCCGAAGACACCGTGGCGAGCCTGCCCGGCGTCAAAAGCGTGGACAATCAACTCGTGGTCAGCGGCGAACAACCGGCTGAACATTCCGACGCCTGGATCACCATGAAAGTGAAAACCGCGCTGTTGTTCCATCGCAATGTGAGCGCCACCGGAACCACCGTGTATACGAAAGACGGCGTCGTCACCTTGCAAGGTGAAGCGAGCAGCATGGCGCAAAAGGAACTCACCACCGAATACGCCAAGGACGTTGACAATGTCAAAGAGGTCAAGAACGACATGACGATTGCCGCGACTCCGGCAACGCCCGATGCAACCATCGGCGACAAAATTGATGACGCCTCCATCACGGCTGAAGTCAAATCGTCATTGATGTCGCATCGTTCGACCAGTGCCATACATACCGGAGTAACGACCACGGATGGCGTTGTCACCTTGAGCGGCATTGCCAAAAACGACGCTGAAAAGAGCCTCGTCACCAAACTCGCCACCGACATCAACGGCGTGACCAGCGTGATCAACAACATGACCGTCGCCGTGCCCGTGGCCGCGAACTAAACCATCAACTTATTGCTGGCTGGTGCGAAAGCATCAGCCGGCAAATCAAACGAAAGAAAATTAAATATGAATACACAAACACAAACGGGAGTAATTGAGACAGTGAAAGATAAGAGCGTTGACGCAATCAAAGGCACAGGAGACATCGCCAAGACGACGGTGGATGCCGCCGCTCACGTTGTCGCAACGACGGTTAAAGACGTCAAAGAAGTGGGCGTCGGAGCTGAGAAAGCTGTCGCGGCTGTTGCTGGCGGCGCGATCAAAGCAGTTGGTGAAGTCGCCTCAACGACTGTGAGCACCGTTCACGATGTTGTGACCAAACCCATCCATAGCGACAAAGTCACGCCGAAAGAACCGGCAATGGCAACGAGTAATTAACTGGCGAATCATCGCTGGCTGACGCGTGAGCGCGTCAGTCGGCAAATCAAAATTTTATGTTATACACGCTTGCAATAATCCTAATCGTTCTGTGGGTGTTGGGACTAATCACCGGCACTGCGGGCGGCTTGATTCACATTCTTCTTGTTCTGGCCATTGTTGCGGTTTTGCTTCGGGTTATCTCCGGCAGGAAGCCAGTGCTTTAGCCAAAAAAATCAAATTATAGATTCAATATGAACACAAAAACCATCGTTGCGCTCCTTCTGATCACACTCGGCATTGTGGTGCTCGCCTATTCAGGTTTGAGCTTCACGACGCCGGGCGAGCCGATCAACTTTCTTGGGATGCACATTGCCACCACGGATAATCATTTCATCCCGCCCGCCGTCGGGGCGCTGGCGCTGGTCGGCGGAATTGTATTACTGCTCGTAAAACCCAGGCCGACCTTGTGAGCAGAGCCGAAGCATCTGCTCTCAACGGTCATCCGTTTATGAAAATACTGAAGCGCATTTGCCTGTTTCCCAAAACCATCGCGCAAGTCATTAAGCGAAGAGAGCGGCAGACGGTTTTGAATGAGCGTGAAGCCGAACGACTCGACCGAATTCGCAATCCATCGAAGTATCAAGGGAAATAATTTATCACGCTCAAGAATCATTTGCACAGCCCGGACGAAATGGAATTTTGTTCGGACCGGCATCGCCCGGCGAACATTTTTCCTCCGGTGTTCACCGGGCTTTCATTTTTTTAATCGGAATCCATTCGGGCGTTGCACAATTCCGTCCCGCTGCGCCGGTTGAATTCAAGAAATTCCATATGGGGTGAACACCCCATATCGGTCGCACGATTTTTCCGCTACTTCTTATATCATGATTCGTATTTTTTGGCTTTTGTAAGTCAAATTTTGTGCGGGGAAATTAATTGGAATGGGAGCAAAATTATGGAAAGTGATCCTCAAATCGAAAATGTGGATGGCAATGAAGCGTGGCTGGATCAGGCCAATACGCGGACGAAACAGGCTGACGCGCGGACAGAGCAAGCCAACACAAGAACGGACGAAGCCAATACGCGCACGGATCAGGCTAACACACGCACAGACCAGGCGAACACGCGGACAGAGGAAGCCAATACGCGCACCGATGAGGCCAATATACGGACGGAACAGGAGATGTTGCGGAGCGTGCAGGCGATTCTTGCTTCCGAAGTCCGTTACCGTCGGCTCTTTGAAACGGCGCAGGACGGCATTCTTATTCTCGATGCCGAGACCGGGCAAGTCGTGGACGCAAATCCATTCATGAAAGAATTGCTCGGCTATTCACAGGAGGAATTTCTAATGAGAAAACTGTGGGAAATCGGCCCGTTCAAAGGAGAGGTCGCCTCCAAAATCACCTTCGCCGAATTGCAACACAAAGACCGCATCCACTACGAAGGCCTGCCATTGGAAACGAAGGACGGGCGGCGCGTCGAGGTTGAGTTCATCAGTAACAGCTATTTCGTAGACAAAAAGAGATTCATCCAATGCAACATCCGCGACATCACCGAACGCCGGAAATTGGAGGCGCAATTCCGCCAGTCGCAAAAGATGGAGGCAATCGGCCAGTTGGCCGGCGGCGTGGCGCATGATTTCAACAACATTCTGGCCGTCATCCAAATGCAGGCCGACTTGTTGAAAAACGCCTCCGATTCTTCCCCGGCGCAATTGGATTTTGCCAATGAGATCAGCGCGGCGACACAACGCGCCGCCACGCTCACCCGCCAGTTGCTTTTGTTCAGCCGGAAAGAAATCCTGCAATTGCGCGATCTGGATTTGAACGAATCCATCAACAACATGACCAAGATGCTGCGGCGCACCCTTGGCGAAGATGTCAATATGCAATTCAAATTTGCCATGCAACCGCTATTCATCCACGCCGATGCCGGCATGATGGATCAAGTGCTGATGAACCTCGCGGTGAACGCCCGCGACGCCATGCCCAAGGGCGGACGGCTTGTCATTGAAACTTCCGCGGCGGAATTTGACGAATCCGTTCGTGCTCAATCAGCCCTGGCCCGGCCCGGCTCGTTCGTCTGCTTGAGCGTGAGCGACACCGGCTGCGGCATACCCGCAGAAAATCTGCCGCGAATTTTCGAACCGTTCTTCACCACCAAGGAAGTCGGCAAAGGCACCGGCCTCGGGTTGGCCACCGTCTTCGGCATCGTCCAACAGCATCAAGGCTGGATCAATGTCTATAGCGAAGTCGGCCAGGGAACGACATTCCGCATTTATCTTCCGCGACTTGCCAAAATGTCCGAACAAAAAAACGAATTACCCGTGTCGGCTCCCGTGCGCGGTGGCGATGAAACCATTTTGCTCGTTGAAGATGACGCGTTCCTGCGCGCCTCCGTCCACAAAACACTTTCGCAACTCGGCTATCGGGTGCTGGAAGCCTTCAACGGCGTCGAAGCCCTTGAAATGTGGAAACAGCACCGCGATGAAATCAAGTTGTTGCTGACCGACCTGGTCATGCCCGGCGGAATCAATGGAAAAGAACTGGGCGAACGGATTTTGAAGGAGAACCCAAAATTGAACGTGATTTACACCAGCGGTTACAGCGCCGAAATCGCCGGAAAAGATTTTCCGCTGGAAGAAGGCGTCAACTTTCTCACCAAACCGTTTCAGGCGCAAAAACTCGCCCAAATCATCCGTGATAATTTGGATGCAAAAATCTCAAATGGGTAGAACACCCCATATCTAAACCGATGAAGTTGGCGGATAGTGAGGTGGGTTGTGATTAATATCGGAAGATAAAGCTTTCCGCACAGCCCCACCGAACCCAGCATGACAACATGGAAAAAAGATTAATCGGATTGTCACAACGATACGCGGCGGCTTTGGAAAAACACCTAAAGCAAGGCCCGCAGGCGAGCTTGCAGCCGGCGCTGGGACTCGGACGCCAAGCCGTCGCGCTCGGTCTGGAGACTTTGGAGCTTGCGCGGATTCACGAGCACGCGCTTGCCACGCTCGAATTGTCCGACAGGAAAAATGCGCTGACCAGACTCGCCGGAATTTTTTTTACCGAGGCCAACATTCCGATTGAGGAAACGCATCGCGCCGCGCGGCAGGGCAATGTTCACTTGAACCGGCTGAAGGAAACATTGGACCAGCGCACGGAAGAACTGGCCGCCTCCAACCGCCAATTGCAACGCGGCAGTCATCCGGCGCAAAGTCATGGAAGCCGCCCTCGAGAAAAGCGGACAGCATTACAACAAATGTTTGAAGGAATCGCTCCAGTTGCAGGAAGCGTTTGCGGCAACTGACGCATCGGGTGCTGGCGGCGCAGGAGGACGAGCGCAAAAGCATCAGCCGCGAACTTCAAGATGAAATCGCGCAGACTCTTGTTGGGCATCAATGTCCGGCTGCTTTCCTTGAAACAGGAGGCGCGAGCTCAACACCAAGGGTCTCAAAAATGAAATCGCCAGCACGCAACGGCTGGTGGCAAAGTCGGCGAAATCCGTGCGGCGGGTCGCGCGCGAATTCAGGAACGCATGAAACACAAGCTCATCAATTTGTCGCGACGCTATCAGGCCGCGTTGCGAACACATTTGAAGCAGGGCACGGCGGCAAGCCTGGATTCGGCGCGCGGACTGGGCAGCCAGGCTCTGGCCGCCGGATTGCAGACGCTGGACCTGGCCAAGCTCCACGAGCAGACATCTGGTCAGCAGAATTGTTGCCGGGCAGCCCGGCCGGCAAACGCGCCGCGCTCATCAAGCAGGCGGGAATTTTCTTTGCCGCGGCGATCACTCCGATTGAGAAAACGCATCGCAGCGCGCGGGAAGCCGCCGCCCAGCTGAAAAAATTCGTCGAGGCGTTGAGCCAGCGCACGGTGGAACTGGCCGCCTCGAACCTGGAATTGAGCCTGGAAATCTCCCAGCGCAAGGCGGCGGAGGAGGCGCTCAAAAAAAGCGAACACCATTACTCGCAAGTTGCTGGAACAGTCGGACCACCTGCAGGAACAGTTGCGGCGTTTGTCCCGCCAGATTCTTTCGGCGCAGGAGGATGAGCGGAAAAAAATCAGCCGCGAACTGCACGATGTCATCGCCCAGACTTTGACGGGCATCAACGTCCGGCTGGCGACCTTGAAAAAGGAGGCCGCGCTCAACACCAAGGGTCTCGACCGCAACATCGCCCGCACGCAACGGCTGGTGGAAAAATCCGTGGACATCGTGCATCAGTTCGCGCGCGAATTGCGCCCGGCGGTGCTGGACGATCTCGGACTGATTCCCGCGCTGCATTCGTTCGTGAAAATTTTTTCCAAGCGGACGGGCATTCGCACGTTCAATTGACGGCCTTTGCGGGAGTGGAACAATTGGACAGCAACCAAGCGCACGGTGCTTTATCGCGTCGCGCAGGAAGCGCTCACCAATGTGGCCCGCCATGCGCAAGCCAGCCGGGTGGAAGTGAGCATCCAGAAACTGCCGGACGGCATCTGCATGAAAATAAAAGACGACGGCAAATCTTTTCAAGTGGAACGCGTGTTGCAATGCCAAGGGCAGAAAACGCCTCGGACTGCTCGGCATGAGGGAACGGGTGGAAATGGTCGGCGGCACTTTTTGCGTCGAATCCTCTCCGGGCAAAGGCACCACCATCGAAGTGAAAATTCCATTCGCCACACGCCCGAAAAGACGCGTTGAAAAAATCCGGCAACACCACACTTAAATGCCCATGAAACGAATCACTGTTCTGCTCGCGGAAGACCACATGATCGTGCGCGAAGGTTTTCGCAAGATGCTCGAACTCGAAGACGATTTTGAAATCGTCGGCGAAGCGCAGGACGGACGCGCCGGCCGTCGCGCTGGTCAAAAAACTTCGTCCCGACGTGGTGTTGATGGACATCGCCATGCCGCTGCTCAATGGCCTGGAAGCCACGCGCCAGATTCTCAAAGCCGTTCCCACGCACCAAAGTGCTCATGCTCTCCGCGCACAGTGATGACGCGTATGTCAAAAACGCGACCGATTCCGGCGCGATGGGATTTCTGCTCAAGCAAACCTCCGCCCACGAAGTGTGCCGGGCGATCCGGGAAGTGCAAAAGGGAAAAACATTTTTCAGCCCCTCCATTTCCAAGCGCATTGATCGTCTCAATCCGCAATCGCCGAACCGCGCGGGCGGTTCGAAAAAGAAAATCGCCGAACTGACTTCGCGCGAGATGGAAGTGCTGCAACTCATCGCCGAAGGCAAGGCCAACAAGGAAACGGCGTCGGAACTCGGCATCGGCATCAAGACCGTCGAGAAGCATCGCGAGCATCTCATGGAGAAGCTCGACATCCACGACACCGCCGGACTCACCCGCTACGCCATCAGCGCGGGCATCATCGAGAGCAGCGTCCAGTTGACCATCGTATAATTCCGGCTCGCTGTGCCGGACTGCATTCACGGAAATCTTCGGTAGGGTTTCACCCCATAGCGTCCGCAAAGTTTTTTCGCGCATGATGGTGATGTGGAACGAAAACATTTTTCCCAAAATCAAAAATCAACCGCCCAAATAATTTACCAATAATGAAACACAATCATAACCACGACAACGCTCCTGCCACGCAGCTCGTTCCGGTTCGTTTTGAATTCAATCACCCAACGGCCAAAACCGTTTGCCTCGCTGGGACATTCAATCATTGGCAGCCCGAAGCCAAGACGCTGCATTCCTCCGGCGTCGGCAATTGGTGGAAGGAAACCACTCTCGCGCCCGGCACTTATGAATATTGCCTCGTTGTGGACGGCCAATGGATTTGCGACCCGCGTGCGCGCGAGTCCGTGCCGAATCCGTTCGGCGGAAGAAATTCAATTTTGAAAGTGGCCAGTTCACCGGCGGCGGCTCATCTCGCCGACGCGGAAAATTTACCATTCAAAAAACAAACAAATAAAAACGACAGAAAAATATGAACAAACACACACAAGCAGCCAGCCATGACATCGGATCACTCGCCGAAGACGCGCGCGCGTTGATGGCAGCCACCGCAGACGTGGCCGGGGAAAAAGTCGGGGAAGCCCGCAACCGCCTCTCCGCCGCGCTCGAACGCGCCAAGGAAATCGCCGGTAATGTCCGCGACAAAGCCGTCGCAGGTGCGAAGGTCACGGACGAAACCATCCGCGAAAATCCGTATCAAGCCATCGCCATCGGCGTCGGCGTCGGCGCGCTCATCGGATTTCTCGTCGCCCGCCGCTGCGCTTGCAACCGCGAGTGATTTCGTTATGGAAGAATCCACCGTCAGCCTCGGACAACTGGCCGCGACCTCGAAACATTTCGCGCGTCGGCTGCTGACCATCGGGGAAAACCGGCTCGAACTGCTGGCGGTGGAAGTGCAGGAGGAACGCGAACGTCTCCTGCACGCCTTTCTTCTGGCGCTAGGCGTCGCGGCGTTCGGACTGCTCGCGGGACTCACGCTCACTGCGGCCATCGTGGTTTTGCTTTGGACCTGGTCGCCAGTTGGCAGTTCTTCTGATATTGACCGCACTTTACGTGGCGTCTGGAATTTGTCTTTAGCGGCGGCTCACCGGATTGCTGCGAAACTGGCAGACGCTTTCCGCCTCGCTTGATCAACTCCGCAAAGATCGCGAATGTCTGGAAAAAATCCTCGCATGAATCCGCTCGAATCTCGCAAACAACTTTTGATCGCGGAAAGCGAACTCAATCGCGCGCAACTGGTTCAGGAACTGGAAACGATCAAAGACAAAGTTCATTCGCTGGCAAATCAGGCGCGAACAATCACTTCACTTGCGTCCGCTGTCTCAATTTTGATTGCCGGACTCGCATCCTTCCGGCTAAAAAAAGAATCCGCGCCCGCCGCAGAAAAACCATCGTGGCTGAAAACCTTTATCAAAGGCGCGGGTTTGGTTTCCACAATCTGGACTGCGTTCCGCCCGCAGCGGCGCAATCAGGACGAAAGCTGATTCGCAAATCCGCAGGTAGGGTTACACCCCATAGCGTCTTCAAACCTTTAGATTATTCTCACTGCATGATTAATAAAAAACTTTTCTTC
This sequence comes from uncultured Verrucomicrobiae bacterium, assembly GCA_963746345.1. Classification (GTDB taxonomy): domain Bacteria; phylum Verrucomicrobiota; class Verrucomicrobiia; order Limisphaerales; family UBA11358; genus UBA11358. Next base: position 216,245 of record CAVVAN010000002.1, on the reverse strand, counting down.
AATACAAAGACAGTTGGACTTGTGTTGTGCGCCGCATTTTTTGGAACGCTGACCGGATGCGTGGGTTATATTGACGGGCCGCGCGCCGGAGTTTATGTCGCGCCGCCTGTTGTGGCTGTGGAAGACGATTACGTTTATTACCCCGACTACGAAGTTTATTACAGCGGCAGCCGTCACCAATACTTTTATATGGATGGTGGCGCGTTTGTTTCGCGCCCGGCGCCGCGCGGTGTTTCGGTGAGCGTGCTGTTTGCCTCGCCGTCGGTGCGGATGAATTTCCACGACTCGCCGGCGAATCATCACGCGGAGATTGTCCGGCAATATCCGGGACATTCTTCACCGCGCGGCCAGAAAGACAATCGCAAGGACGACCGCCGCGACGATCACGGAAAATAATCAAGCGAACCACATTCACACATTGAAAGGAAATTTATGTTAGGAACTATTTTACTGGTGCTGCTCATACTTATGTTGGTCGGCGCATTTCCCACATGGCCGCATAGCAAGAATTGGGGTTATTATCCGAGCGGCGGATTGGGATTGCTTCTGGCGATTCTGCTTATCCTGCTTTTGCTGGGCAGAATTTAGCACGCCTATGAAAAACAATAAATTCTCTGAAGAACAAAAGCAAAGGCTTGCCGGCGGAGTGCGGCCAACTGCGGCTGCGATCTTGAACCAAAACGAAATTAATTTTGTCCCCGCGCCGGACGAAGTGGCCAGACGTGCCTACTTCAGTTATGTGAACCAAGGTTCGCCGCAAGGTCACGAGGTGCAACATTGGCTCGAGGCCGAGAAGCAATTGCTGGCGGAGCGCGAAGTCATGCGAGTTCACGGATTTCACAACAAGGCGTAAAATAAATTCAACATGAAGAAAATCGGATTACGCCGGAGAATTTATACTTTGGCGCTGGTGGTTCTGTCATTGTGTTCTTCGCTGTTCGCACACGCGCAGGGATTGGCAGTTGTCTCCACAAATTCGCCGACAGTAGGAATTGTTGTTCTCCCGAAATCCGTTCCTGATCCACTTGAACCGTTCAACCGCGTGATGTGGGGTTTCAACAAATGGCTGATGACCGATGTCATCAAGCCGACAAGCAAAGTTTATCGGTTCGTCGTCGTGAAACCGATTCGCACCGGCATTGGAAATTTTGGCCGCAACCTCACTTACCCTGGAAGATTGATCAACAATCTGCTTCAGGGAAAATGGCGCGGCGCGCGCGATGAATCTTATCGCTTCGTTTGCAATACCACTGTCGGCGTGGCCGGGTTCTTGGACGTGGCGAACAAAATGGAAGATTCCAAAATCAGACGCGGATTTTGGCCAGACGTTCGGCAAATGGGGCTGGAAGCCGGAATGTTTTTTGATGCTGCCGATTCTTGGGCCGAGCAATGAACGCGACACCCTCGGCTTCGCCGCCGACACTGCGGCCAATCCGCTGCTCTATATCGCGCCCTATAAATTTCGAGGCGAACAATCCGCTGACTTATCTCGGCCCTTACACTTATTTCACCTACGCGGTCATGTATAACGATTTGTCCGACACCGTGGACGAATATGTGCGCTTCAGCCAGGCCGAAATGGATCCGTATTCCGAGATTCAATATGCCTGGACTTTTGCGCGGGAAAACCGGGTGGCGGATTTTCAGGTGAAAGGAAAACAGGACGAAGCCTCGCTGGAAACCCTCGAATCCGTTTTCTTCACCTACCAAGACCCTGATTTTCCAAGCCGTGGCAAAACGCGGTCGGCTTTCGATTCCAGCGACGGGCCGGAAATTAAAATTCACGTTCTGGCTGCAACCGGGAAAAGCGCCCGTGGTTTATATCGTTCCCGGTCTCGGTTCGCATCGTCTGGCCGAAACTTCCCTGGCGCTGGCCGAATTGATTTATAAAAACGGCTTCTCCGTCGTGAACGTCAGCAGCCCGTTCAACTCCGAGTTCATGGAAAACGCTTCGACCGCCGCAATGCCCGCTTATCTGCCGGTGGATGGCCACGACTTGCACGTCGCTCTCACCGAAATTGATCACCGTTTGAATAAATTATACCCGGCGCGTTTGGGCGACAGGGCATTGATGGGATATTCCATGGGCGCGTTTGATTCTTTATACATCGCCGCCACCGAACCGACGAACCAATCGCCGTTGATTAAATTTGACCGCATCGTCGCCATCAATACCCCCGTTCGATTGGCACAGGGAATTTCCAAGCTGGACGAATTTTACCGCGCGCCATTGAGTTGGCCGGAAACCAATCGAACCGACAACATCGAAAACACTTTTCTCAAAGTCGCCGCCTTGAGCAAACTCACCCTCACGCCGCGATCCTCCCTGCCGTTCAATGCCATCGAATCCAAGTTTCTCATCGGCATGACATTTCGATTCATGCTGCGGGACATCATTTACAGCAGCCAGCGGCGGAACAATCAGGGCGTCCTGCAACACGCGATCCACAATTTCCGGCGTGAGCCGGTCTATCAGGAAATCCTTCAGTATTCCTACGAAGATTATTTTGAGAAATTTGCGGCTCCCTATTATCAGACCCACGGCCTTGGATTGACTGCGGCGGAAGCGTTGCAAAAAGCCGGCGACTTGCGGACGTATGACGCCGGACTGCGCGCCAACCCGGACATCCGCATCATCGTCAATGAAAATGATTTTCTTCTGACTGACGAAGATCTGGCCTGGCTGCGCGCCACATTTGCGCCGGAACAATTGACCGTATTCAATCGCGGCGGCCACCTTGGGAAATCTTACCAATCCGACGGTGCAAAAATCCATTTTGGCGGCGCTTACGCCGATGCGGCCACCCCAAACTGACTCCAAATGAGATGCTGAAAGATTCCGCCGGAACGTAGGGTTATACCCCATGGAGAAATCCCGCCCAGCGCGTAACATTACTCCAGAAAGCGATACAAACTTAATATGAAAAAAATCCTGTTAATTAGCGGCGTCATCACTCTCCTCGCCACCAGCGGATGCATCGTTCCGGTGGGCGGCGGGGGCGGGCACGCAAGATACCAACATCATGACGAGGTCGTCGTCGGCCCGCCAGTGCTCGTGGTGCCCGTGCCAGAAGTTGTCGTGCGTCCGCCCGTGGTCATAGTGCGGTAGTTCGCATTGGCAATGCGCCAGGCGATTTGAAAATGTCCTGCTCCAAAATTCCATTGGCCGCCAAATTGGCCGTCACTGCGTTTCTCGCCGTGCTCGTCCCGGTTTATTTGCACACCTACGGGCCGACCAATTTTTTATGGTTCTGCGACGCCGCGCTCATTCTTACTGTGGCGGGAATGTGGCTGGAAAGTTCGCTGCTCATCAGCATATGTGCCGTAGGCATTTTAATTCCGCAATGCCTCTGGCTCGCGGACTTCGGCATCAACCTCCTGGGCTTTCACTTTCTAAACCTGACCAGTTATATGTTCGATCCGCATCTTTCGCTTTTCACGCGCGGGCTGTCACTTTTTCATGGCTGGCTGCCCTTGCTGCTCGTCTGGCTGTTGTTCCGACTCGGCTACGATAAACGAGCTTTGTTTGGGTGGACTGTTTTGGCCGCAACATTGGTGCTTGTCTGCTACATTTTTACTCCACCTGCCGGAGTGCATCTGGCCAATCCCAATATCCCCATCAACATTAATTATGTTTACGGATTCAACAACCAGCAGCCGCAACATTGGCTTAACCAAAACATTTATGTCATCCTGTGGTTTGGCGTGTTGTGGCTCGTCGCCTTTCTTCCCACTCATCTGTCCTTGCGTAAAATCTTCAACTCGAAGACACAGCCACCTTGAACACGGTAGGCAAAGCTGCTCGTGGCTTGGGATGGAAGATCAAAATCGAGTTGGCTTCAACTTAAAGGTAATCTTTCGAGGGTTCGAATCCACCCTTACGTCCCAAAAAGAGCGCGAATGGTAGGCCATGATTTTCGGTTCGGATGAGTCCGTCCAAACTCCCAGTTTTTGAGCGTGCCCAAACTCACACCGAGCTTCGCAGCAAGGATGTTTTTCACCATTTTATTGCGCAAACGATAGGTAATGAGCATTTTGGGTAAAGTGTCCGGTAGAGGGTGCGAATCTACCCTTATGGCCTTGATCACCAGATGGCAAAAAGGGTGCAGAAACCACCCCTTCCGCCAATTTCCCCAAAGAAATTGACATTTCTATTGAACGCCGCACAGATTCCGCACAAAATTCGGCGGCTTCTGAAAGGCCGAAAGTGAGATTCCCCAAAACCATTCATTTAGCAATAGGAATACCATTGCGTCGCCAATCCCTCCGATGCTGCGTTTCCACAATTTTAATGAAGCGAGTTTCCGCGCAGATTGTTCGGAATGGAAACTGCCAAGTTGCAACCTGCAATAAATTTGAGCTGATGTAATTGCAAACTGCATCTGTTATTCAATCGAACAAAAAAGTAAATTGAAACGGCCTTTGGACTATGGACAAAAGTAAAATTCGGTTGCTGGCACTTTTCCTGCAAAACGAATCAAGGCGGAAAAAATTGAAGCATTATGAACGTGATTGCCTGCAAAACTTGCGGTTTGGCGCAGCAACTTGAAAAGGTGCCGCCGCGTCATTTGGCCAGATGCGCGCGTTGCGATGAAATTCTTCAGTGCAATCAACTGAATGGCCGCGCATACACCGCCGCGTTTTCGCTTGCCGCGCTGTTTCTTTATGTGCCCGCCAACATTTATCCGATCATGGTCATGGAATACATGGGACGCCACACGGAAAACACCGTCTGGGGCGGCGTCCGGGCTTTGTATCAAGACCGCATGTGGTATGTCGCCGCGATTATTTTTGCGGCCAGCATCGTGATTCCGCTTCTAAAACTGCTGGGGCTTTTTTTTCTCGTCATCAATCGCGGAGATCGCTGGCAAAAAACACGCGCGCGGATTTATAAAATAATCTGCCAGATTGGGCCGTGGGCGATGCTCGACGTTTTTTTATTGTCGGTGCTGGTGGCGTTGATCCGGTTTGGACGATTCGCCACAGTCATTCCGGGACCGGGCGTCATCGCCTTTGCGTCGGTGGTCGTTTTGACAATTCTTGCTTCTTCCAGTTTCGATCCGCGTTTGATTTGGAAGGAGGAAAATTTTGATTCCGCAAAAAGAGCAACCCATGACGCATGATTTGCCACGCGCAAAAATCAAGGCACAAAGGCGCATTTCCGCCATTTGGATTGTGCCGTTGATCGCCGCAATCGCCGCCGGCTGGCTCGTTTTCAAAAATGTCCGCGAAGCCGGCCCTGTCATCACCATTCAATTCAGCGATAGCAACGGACTTCAGGCCAATCAGACGGTTTTGAAATATCGCGGCGTGCGCATCGGCGAAGTCCGGTCGGTGAAGTTGGTTCAAGACACGAGTCATGTCGAAGTGGAGGTGCGATTGACCGCCTCGGCAAAAAATGTGGCGCGCGAAGGCTCCGTTTTCTGGATCGTCCGTCCAGAAGTCGGCGCCGGAGGGTTGAGCGGTTTGGAAACAATTGTCTCGGGACCTTACATTCAAGTGCAGCCGGGCAATGGCAAAGTGCAGAAAAAATTCATCGGCGCCGAAGAACCGCCAATCATAGAACAATCGAAGAAGGGATTGGAAATTATTTTAACGACACCGCAAATCAACACGCTTTCCATCGGCTCGCCGGTTTATTATCGCGGAATCGAAGTCGGCGCGGTGGAATATTTTGTGTTGGGCACCGATTCGACCGAAGTAGAAATCCATGCGCGGATCGAGCCGGCCTTTGCGCCGTTGGTGCGGGCCGATTCGCAATTTTGGAACGCAGGCGGCATCAGCGTGAGCCTGAAATTTTTCGGAATCAACGTCAGCGCGGAAAATTTCAAATCGCTGGTCATCGGTGGAATTGCCTTTGCCACGCCGTCGCCGCCGGGAATTGTGGCGTCCAATGGCAGCATTTTTCCGCTTAACGAAAAAGTGGACGACAAATGGCTCAAATGGTCGCCGTCCATTGAAATCACAAATGCCAGTCCCAAAGCGCCTCAAGGTTCGCCGTCGTCGCTTCTTTTGAATAGCGTTAGTCCAAACAATGAACATTGATTGGCTGATGAAAAACGCGGCGAATTTTCATTGGATATTTTGCACGAGAACTACCTGCTGGAAAATTGCATTCTGCATTTCAAATTGAAATTTTTGCGCTGAAAATTGATGGCACGTTTTTGGCTAAAAGAATTTTATGCCAGAACAAGCAACCATCGAGCGGGCGCGCGAAGACGAACGCGAGGGAAAATCTCCTTCCACGCAGGCGGGCGAATTCGTGCGCGAAGAGTTTCATCACATTCGCGAAGGAAAACACGGCGCGCGGTCAGCCAAGCAGGCGATTGCCATCGGTTTGTCAAAAGCGCGCCGCGCCGGAGTTAAATTGCCGCCGCCATCGCGCGGAAAATTTTCCAGTAAAGTCCGCCGTCAGGCGGAACGCGATTATGAAAAGGGGCAGCATGGCAATGGACACGTTTCGCGCAGACGTTCGCGCGCCACACTGGAAGCATTAAAGCGTGAAGGCCATGTCGCGGCTTCGACGCGTGCCATTTCGCGCCAGACTCACGCCGCCGCGCGCCGCAAAACTTCTTCGCAACGTTCCGCCGCTGCGCGCAAAGCGGCGCGAACGAGAATGTCGCGCTAAAAAAATTTATGGTTAAAAAATTAAAATCGGGCGAACATCGCCTCTATTCGCGGAAAATAAATCCCACGACGGGCAAGCGACGCAACCTTGGCACGTTCGATTCGATGGCCGCCGCGCAGCGGCACGAACGGCAGGTGCAATTTTTCAAACGTCATTGAATGGGCGCGAAACAACATGAGCACGATGCTGGAATGCAATGTTTGCAAATCGCGAGTCAAGTTGCACAATGCAAGGCAAACTCAAACAAAATTGTTGGAAAACCATTGAAAACGTTTGGGCATTCTTTAAGCTGGCTTATCATCATAACAAGTCAATGTTATGCAAACTCGTTTGTTTGAAGCGTTCGCCCAGATGATAGACAGCATCCCGGCTCAAGCCATACCCAGGGCAATTGAACTTGAACGCCGGATGTTGGAAGATGATTTGTTTCAAAGACGGGTGTCATCTTTGGAAGAAACGGCTTCATCCGTTTTAAGCTTCTGCCAATTCATTCACACAAGCCTTCACGGTGAAACCATTCCTCCTGTTGATTTGCCAGTGGCTCACATCGCGTTTTATCGAAAAACGCTGATGCGATTGATTGAGATAGATGCGTTGCCATTCACTGCCAAAGAACAATTTGACGAAACGTTTTCTTCAGGCTTCTTGCAAACGCTGGCGTGTTAATCTGACCGGCAAAAATCGCGTTCTTTTTTATTATTCACATAATGCAATTTTTGACACCACAAAGCCCATTGGAAATGGGCATTTTAAGTCATTAAAAATTTCACAGGGAATGTCGTCATTCTTATTTTGACTTTTTGAAAAATCAAAAAATCGCCAATGACTTGATTCCATTGACGATTCTTAAATTGGAGCGGGCGAAGGGAATCGAACCCTCGTAACTAGTTTGGAAGACTAGCGCTCTACCATTGAGCTACGCCCGCGAGCGATGCGCGTCAAATCTTACCGCCCGCGCTTGCCTTGTCAATCGCGCTGCGCTATGCTCGCACCAATGAATTCGCTGCTTCTGACCGGCGGACGCGTGATTGACCCCGCGAACAATTTCGATTCTTTTGCGGATGTGCTCATTGTTGACGGAAAAATTTCCGCCGTCGGCAAAAAACTTTCCGCGCCGAAAAATTGTGAAACACTCGACGCGAGTGGAAAAATCGTTTGTCCCGGCCTGATTGATTTGCACGTCCATTTCCGCGAACCCGGCCAGACCGCCAAGGAAAATCTTGCCACAGGAACGGCCGCGGCCGCGCGCGGCGGATTTACTTCGGTCGTTTGCATGCCGAACACTTCACCGGCGATTGACAATGCCGGAACCGTCGCGCTCATCCACGAACGCGCGCGCGAACAAGGCGTCGTGAATGTTTTTGTCACCGGCGCGATCACGAAAAACATCGCGGGCGAAGAACTTGCGCCGATTGGTTCGCTGAAAAAAGCCGGAGTCGTCGCCATCACCGACGACGGCCATTGCGTCCAGAACAACGAACTCATGCGCCGCGCCTGCGAATACGCGAAGATGTTCGACCTGCCGGTTTTTGATCATTGCCAGGATTATTCGCTCGTGACCGACGGCGTGATGCACGAAGGATTATTGGAGCACCGCGCTCGGCTTGCGCGGCTGGCCGTCGGCGGGCGAGGAAATGATCGTCGCGCGGAACATTTTGCTCGCGGAACTGACCGGCGCAAAAATCCATTGCCAGCATTTGAGCGCGGCGGGCAGCGTGGCACTGTTGCGCGAAGCCAAAAAACGCGGCGTGCCGATTTCCGGCGAAGCGTGTCCGCACCATTTTATTTTGACCGACGCGGCAATTGCCGGAAGCGAAAAATTCTGGAGCAACGACGGAAAAATTCTTGCCGATTCGCAAAATGACGAACTTGCCGTCGTGGCCGACTTACGACACGAATTTCAAAATGAATCCGCCGCTGCGTTCCGCGCGCGACCGCGAGGCGATTCTTGAAGGTCTGGCCGACGGCACGATTGAGATTTTGTGCAGCGACCACGCGCCGCATTGCGATTATGAAAAGGAAGTCGAATTTGATTACGCGCCGTTCGGAATCACTGGACTTGGAAACTGAACTTGCATTGTCGCTCATGCAATTGGTCCACACGAAAACGAATTTCGCTGTCGGACATGATCGCGAAATTCACCGTCAATCCGGCGCGGCTTGCTGAATTTGAAAAAAGGAACTTTGAGCGTCGGCGCGGACGCGGACGTGACGGTTTTTGATCCGGACGAAGAATGGATTTTTCGCGCGGAAGATTCCGCGAGCAAATCCAAAAACAGCCCGTTCAACGGTTGGAAATTGAAAGGCAAAGCGTGGCGACAATTGTCGCGGGCAAAATTGTTTGGACTGAACAAAATGATTTGGTCGCGGTCTAATTCCCGAACCAAACCAACAAACAAACACAAACCTATGAAAAAAATCGCAATCGCAATGCTCGTCTGCTGCGCGCTTCTCAAAGTCAGCGCGGCGGATTTGAACTGGCTCACGGACGTGCCCAAAGCGCAGGCGCAGGCCAAAACCGACAACAAACTCGTGCTGATGGATTTCACCGGCTCGGACTGGTGCGGCTGGTGCATGAAGCTCGACAAGGAAACATTTTCGCAGCCGGAATTTGCCGATTACGCGAAGAAAAATCTCGTGCTGGTGCAACTGGATTTTCCAGCGCACAAAGAACAATCGGATGATTTGAAAAGCGCTAACAAAGCGCTCGCCAAAAAATACAGCATTGATGGCTACCCGACGTTGATCGCCTTGAAGCCGGACGGAACCGTCGTCTGGACGCAAGTCGGCTATCTCGCCGGCGGCCCGTCGGCGATGATTGCGAAACTGGATGAGGCGAAGAAAAAATAGTTCGCGATTTTTCCATTTTCATGCGCGGCAATTTTTTGCCGCGCATTTTTTTTGCCTCGAAATGATTTCTCGCATAATCTCTTTCGAATTTGATGAAAGCAATTCTCGCTCTCGAAGACGGCTCGGTTTTTCACGGTCAAGGTTTTGGCGCGCGCGCGTCCGCGTGCGGCGAAGTCTGTTTCAACACTTCGATGACCGGCTATCAGGAAATCCTCACCGACCCGTCCTACAAAGGCCAGATCGTGACGATGACCTATCCGCTCATCGGCAATTACGGCGTCAACGAATTGGACGTGGAATCGTGGCGTCCGCACGCGGCGGGATTTGTGATTCGCGAACTGTCGCCGGTCGTCAGCAATTGGCGCGCGGATTTTTCGCTGGCGAAATATCTGGAGAAAAATGGCATTCCCGGCATCCAGGGAATTGACACGCGCGCGCTGACGAAAAAATTGCGCGTGCGCGGCGCGTTGAATGGATTTATTTCCACGGAAGAAATTTCCGAAGCCGAGGCAGTCAAACGCGCGAAGGAATTTGTTTTTGTCGGCGTGGATTACGTCAAGGAAGTGACGCATAAAAAGGCGTTTCGCTGGGACGAAAAGGACGAGCAAAGCGCGGCGTTTGATTTGGTTCGCGGAAATAAAATTGCCGACGCGCGCAATTTTCACAAGCCGCTGCCGCCGGCGGACATTCCGATTGTCGCGTTCGATTACGGGATGAAATACAACATCCTGCGGCGATTGCGGCAGCACGGTTTTGCCACGCAAGTTTTGCCCGCGACGGCGTCCGCAGCCGACGCGCTGAAACACAAACCCGCCGGAATTTTTCTCTCGAACGGCCCCGGCGATCCCGCCGCGCTGGATTACATCGTGCGCGAAGTGAAAACGTTGGTTGATTCCGGCATTCCGATTTTCGGCATTTGTCTCGGCCACCAAATTTTGGGCCAGGCGTTCGGCGGAAAAACTTTCAAACTGAAATTCGGCCATCGCGGCGGCAACCAGCCGGTGAAGGATTTGGAATCCGGCAAAGTGGAAATCACCTCGCAAAATCACGGCTTTGCGGTGGACGCGAAAAGCTTGCCGTCGGACGTCGCAGTGCACTCGCATCAATCTCAACGACCAGACCGTCGAAGGAATGCGGCACAAAACCAAGCCGATTTTTTGCGTGCAATATCATCCTGAAGCGTCGCCCGGCCCGCACGATTCGACGCCGCTGTTCGCGGAATTTCGTTCGTTGATTGAAAAAAAATAATTTTCTCTTTCAAAGATTTCCGTTTGACTTGAATCGCGTCGTGACCATAATCGGCTTACCGTAACTATGGCCAAACTTGTTATCCTGAACCAGGGCATGACCGGGCGCGCGCACGAACTGAATGTGGACCGCACGACCATTGGTCGCGTGGAGGATAACACCTTTCCGATCGCCGACCCGTCCGTTTCCAGCCATCATTGCGAAGTCCATTTGCGCGGCAGCGAAATTTTAATCCGCGATCTCAATTCGACGAACGGCTCTTTCATCAATGGCGAGAAAATCACCGAAAAAGTTTTAAAACCCGGCCAGATTTTGCGGCTCGGACAGGTCGAATTAAAGCTGGAAGTCGAAGGCGCGGCGGCGGCACCTTCGACCGCGCCGGCTGTTCCCGGAAAAAAAGCCGTGGACGCCACAATGGTCTTGCCGCGCGGCGTCAGTTTGAGCGACCTGGAAAGCGGCGGACGCCCGACGGGATTCGACACCAACACGGCGTTCTCGAAGAAAAGAAACAAGGCCGGCATTTATTTTTGGATTGGCTTTGCCATCGTCATTCTCGTGATTATTGCCCTCCTGCTCTACGCGCTTTCGCTGACCAACCAGCATAAATAACTTCCGCTGCGGCCATGAAACCCACGCTGAGCAAAACAAATCTCCGGCGTGAAATTTTCGTCAGACCGCGTGAAAGTGACGCATTGGATGGATTTAATTTTGCAAATTTCTATGAAATCTGCGTGGCATTCGTTTTGCTAAAATGAAATAGCATGAAACCGCGCTTTTCAAATCAAAGAACTATTGCGATGACTCTGGTGGAAGTGTTGGTGGTCATTGCGGTGCTGGCAATTTTTGCAGTGCTGCTTTTACCAGCACTTGCTCCATATCATGACGGCAGAATGAGGCTGAATTGCGTCAGTAATCTAAAACAGGTCGGCCTCGCCTATCGGCTTTGGGAAGGAGATAACAACGACAAATATCCGATGTTTGTTTCGGTCACAAATGGTGGCGCGATGGAAGCAATTACCACTGGAAACGTTGCGGCGTGTTTCCAAGTCATGTCCAACGAATTGAGCACGCCCAAAATTTTAGTTTGTCCAGAAGATGCCAAAGTCATCCTTGCAACAAATTTCGGACCGAGCTTTAACAACAAAAATATCAGCTACTTTGTCGGAGTAGATGTCACCAATGAGATAAATTCACAAATGCTTCTTTCCGGCGATGACAACTTTATCGTGGACGGCGTTCCCACAAAATCCGGCTTGCTGCAATTTTCGACTAATTCAAATGTCGCTTGGGGTTCTGGTCGTCATGCTCCTTATAAAGAACATTTTTGGACGCCAACATATGGTAAATTTCTCGGCAACATCGAACTCGCCGACGGCTCGGTTCAACAAGTCACCACAGAAAGTTTGCAAAACGCGATTCGTCAAACCGACCTCGCCACCAACCGCCTCGCGATTCCTTAATCTGTGTTTCATCTGTGTCCATCTGTGGCAAAATTGCCGCGTGAAACTTTTCTACACCGGCCCGTTCATCAACGCCGAGATGCTCGTCGTGATGCTGGAAAAACACGATATCGCCGCCACGCAATCGTTTGTTGATCTCACATTGCCCGACGACGGCGATTTGAGCCGCCCCGCCCAAGTCTTCGTGCCGGAAGCCGATTACGACCGCGCCTACAAATTATTTTACACCGAGCGCGAAGACGAGTTGTAGCCACAGATTGACACAGATGAAACACAGATAATTCCCAATTTTCCATCTGTGAAAATCTGTGTCCATCTGTGGCAAAAACAGCTTTTGTTTTCCTTTCTGACTTCTGTATTCTCCCGCCATGTTCGAAATGATCGCCCCACAATTGACGACCGCCGCCGAAAAACTTACGCACCTGCGGAGGTTTCTTTGACGTCCCCGCATTGCAAAAACGGTCCGGCGAGCTGAACTCGCTGATGGCGGACGAAAATTTCTGGAACAACCGCGAGAAGGCCCAGGGCTTCATTGACGAGGCCAGCGTCATCCGCAACAAACTCGAGCCGCTCCAAAAACTCGAGAAGCAGCTCGACGATTTCCGCGTCATGCTCGAACTCGGCGAGGCCGAACCCGCCGCGTCGCAGGCGAAGGTCGAGGCGGAACTCACGCGCGACCTCGCGAAATTTTTCAAGGAACTCGACGCGCTGGAATTGAAATTATTTCTCAACGGCCCGCACGACAAAAAAAATTGCATCTTCACCATCAACTCCGGCGCGGGCGGCACGGAATCGCAGGACTGGGCGGAAATGCTTTCGCGCATGTATACGCGCTGGGCCGAATCGCGCGGCTGGGAAGTCGAGGTCACCGACGCGCTCACCGGCGAAACCGCCGGACTCAAAAGCGTCACCATGCTCATCAAAGGCGAGAACGCCTACGGTTTTTGCAAGGCCGAGCGCGGCGTGCATCGCCTCGTGCGCATTTCGCCGTTCGATTCCAACAAGCGCCGCCACACCAGTTTTGCGAGCGTGGATACGATTGCGGAAATCGAGGAGAGCGACGGCGAAATCGTCATTCCGCCGAATGAATTTCGCGTGGACACGTTCCGTTCCGGCGGCAAGGGCGGCCAGAACGTGAACAAGGTCGAAACCGCCGTGCGCATCACGCACATCCCGACCGGCCTCGTCGTCGCGTCGCAGGCGCAGCGTTCGCAGCATCAAAACCGCGCGACCGCGATGAACCTGCTGCTCTCGCGGATTTTCGCGCAACGCGTGGACGCCGAGAAAGCCGACATGGAAAAATTTTACGGCGAGAAAGGCAGCGTCTCATGGGGCAACCAGATTCGCAGCTACGTTTTCCAGCCGTATCGCATGGTGAAAGATTTGCGCACCGGCGTGGAAACGAGCAATGTTCAAGCCGTGATGGACGGCGACCTGGACATGTTCGTGAACGGCTGGCTGCGCGCCGGCTGCCCGACGAAACGGATGCAGGGTGTGAAAGATGATGAGGAATAAAATTTAACCGCAGAGACGCAAAGGCGCGGAGAATGATTCTATGAGCACAAAATTAAATTCTGAATCGTGGCCATTGTTTTTGAAAAAATTTGCGAACGGCGCGGATAACTCTGGTGCTTCCGAACAGCAATTAGTCAAAGCAGAATCAAAACTAAAAGTGAAGTTGCCACCATCGTATCGTGCATTTTTAAGTGCGAGCAATGGTTGGCGGATTCCATCTGGTGAATTAGTTCTTCGTGCCGTTGAAAACATCCGCTGGTTTCGTAAAGAACACAAAGATTGGTATGAAGCTTATCAAATGAGTGCTGAACCACTTTGCGTTTTAGAAAAAGATTATTTTGATTACGCAAAACAAGATTGCGCTGTTTTTGACATCAAACATTTTGCTCAAACTCTTTGCATTAGTGAAATCGCTGATGACGCAGTCCTTTTGCTCAATCCGATGGTGGTTTGGCCGGACGGAGAATGGGAAACTTGGTATTTTTCAAATTCAAGCCCGGGAGCAACCCGTTATCGTTCTTTTGCTGATTGGATAAATCACGAATTGGATCAAAGCTCCGAGCCGCTTCAAAATTCTGGCGAGCTACCTGCCGTTTATCTTGACGCACCCGGCAAAGAAAATCGTCGGATTCGCCCGCGTCAGAAAGTGCCTGTGCTTGAACAAGTGCTGAAAAAACTGAAATCCAACAAGGAGCAGGAACGAGAGAAAGCCGCTGACCAACTGGCATGGTTAGGTGGTAAACAAGCCGTCGATGCGCTGATAGAAGCGCTCAATGATCCAAGTTGGTATGTGCGTTGGCATGCTGCCGAATCCCTAGGTGTTTTGCGACCGCCAGAAGCTCTTGAAGCTTTAATCAGAGCGTCCGATGGGTCAGGGGATGGTATTAATGTCAACGCTATTGGAGCGCTGGCCGGCTATAATGACGAACGGAGCAGTCAATTTCTTCTCAAAACACTAGAGGACGGTGGACCTAATTCCTCCACAGCAGCATACGCTCTGTCAAAGCGTGGTGATGTTCGAGCTATCCAACAAATGTTAAATTCTCTTGTTTCAAAAGCCGAAGGTGCGCGCGCAACTTGGCACACACTTACAGAATTTGAAGGAGCTGGTTATGAGGTGCTTGAACCTTTGATGGCTCACGAGGATTTAATAATTCGGAAACGTGCTGAACCTTGCATTTGTAGTTTAGCTCATCACGCAAAGGATAAATCCGTTCGACGCAAAGCGTTTGAACTTCTGAAACAACGACTCGAATCCGAAACGGATGCAGAACTGCGAAAAGCACTTGAGACTTCAAGTGAAATTTGTGCCAACAAAAATAAGTAATGAAAATTTATCTTCTCTGCGTCTCCGCGTCTCTGCGTTAAAATAAATCCGTGAACATTCTCGACAAAATTGTTGAAGAAAAGAAACGCGAAGTCGCGAAACTGCCCGCGCGAATCATTGCGTCAGGCGATTTGCGCGACGCGATGCTGGAGCATGGCGAGCGACGTGATTTTATTTCCGCGCTGAAAAATCCGCGCGGCGACATCGCGCTGATTGCCGAAGTCAAAAAAGCGTCGCCGTCCGCCGGAATCATTTGCAAAGATTTTGATCCGGTAAAAATTGCGAAAGAATACGAAGCGGCGGGCGCAAGCTGCCTTTCCGTTTTGACGGACGAAAAGTTTTTCCAAGGCTCGCTCGATTATCTCCGCCAAATCCGCGCCGCCGTGAAAATTCCCCTGCTACGAAAAGATTTCATCATTGATGAACGCCAGATCCTCGAAGCCATCGAATGGGGCGCAGACGCCATCCTGCTCATCGTCGCCATTTTGACGGACGCGCAACTGGCAAAATTTCATTCGCTCGCCATCGAAGCCGGACTTGCCGTGCTCGTCGAAGTTCACGACGAAGCAGAATTGGAACGCGCGCTGAAAATTTCCCCGCAACTGATTGGCGTGAACAATCGCGATTTGAAAACGTTCAAAGTGGATTTGGCAACGACTGAAAAATTGGCAGCAAAAATCGGCGCGGAAAATTTACAAAATAAAATTCTGGTTGCGGAAAGCGGAATTCATTCGCGCGCAGACGTGGAACGCTTGAAAAAATGCGGCGCGAAAGCAATTTTGGTCGGCGAATCATTGCTGCGCGACGGAAATATTCAACCGAAAATCCGCGAGTTGATTGGTTAATTTTTGGGGCTGTCCTAGATAACGCAAAGAATGTGTTATTTAAGGTGGCATGAGAAGGAGTCGAATTAGTAAAACGAAGCAAGCGAAGTTGGTGGAGCATTTCGTGGCTGGCACGACGGCACGCACGGCAGCGGGATTGGTGCGAGTCAACAAGACGACGGCAGCCTACTATTATCACCGGCTGAGGGAGTTGATTTACCGGGCGGTGGCCGATGCGACGCCTTTTGCCGGGGAGATTGAAGTGGACGAGAGTTACTTTGGCGGTCGTCGCAAAGGCAAGCGCGGGCGTGGCGCGGCGGGAAAGGTGCCTGTTTTCGGCCTGTTAAAACGGGGCGGCAAGGTCTATGCCGTAGTGATCGCCAATGCCAAAGCCACGACGTTGCTGCCCATCTTGAAGCAACGCATCGTGCCCGACTCCATCGTCTATAGCGATTCGTTGCCCAGCTACAATGCATTAGATGTTTCAGGCTTCCGGCATCTGCGGATCAATCACTCAAAGCTCTTTGCGGAGGGTCGAAACCACATCAACGGCATTGAGAACTTCTGGAACCAGGCCAAGCGTCACCTGCGTAAATTTAACGGTGTTCCCAAAGAGCATTTTCCATTATTCTTGAAGGAGTGCGAGTGGCGTTTTAACAACCCAAACCCAAAAACACAATTGAAACAGTTAAATCAATGGGTTCGTCAGTCCTTAACCTAGTTATCTAGGACAGCCCCTAATTTTTATTCTTCCCAACTATAAGATGGTGAAAATGAGACAGAAGCGAAGCTCTTCAAATCATAAATAGTTGAAGACTTAAAATCATAAATGGTTGAAGACAAATTGGATAAGATATTAAAGCTCCGGATAATGAGATGGCATTTTCTTTGGCAGATATTCTGCTTAATAATTATTTGTTATGAAAACAATCTTATCAATTCTTATTGCAACCTTTATTGCTCTGGCAGTTCAGGCACAGAGTTTGATCACAGTCAGCGGTGGAAACGGAACTCCCTTATCTGTCACCTTAAACTACGATGTTTCCTATACAGTTCAAGAGGGATATACACCGCAATATGGCATGGGAATCGCAATTTACAATGCCTATAGTCCAACCAATGCGCCATATAGTATTTATTGTATGTTGTTGTCCGGCTTCACAGTGACCGATTCCAGATTGGGCACACTTTCCCAATTGTCCAACGGTTTCAATGTCGGAATTCCCGATTTGGCTTCAAGTCCCAATAACACCGCTAATCTTGACTTTGGGACATTTTATATCTTTCCAAACTTAAATCCTTTCCCCACTTTTCAAGCTGGCGACGTCATTACGATTCAAGCAGGCACAGTCGTTACTAGTGGACTGTAACATTTGAATCTGACTCAGGGAGTATCCGGTTTTTCGTATTTTTGTAAGTCCACTTAACGGGTTTGGCTTGACGATTGTATTGGCGGATGTAGCACAGGAGTTTTTTGGCTAAATCTTTGACGGAACTGAACACCCCGCGCGCAATGACATCGCGCTCGATCTTGGAGAACCACAATTCGACCTGGTTCAACCACGATGAATAGGTCGGCGTGAAATGCAACTTCACTTGCGGATGTTGCTGTAAGAAAAGCTCCACCCTTTCGGTCTTGTGAGCAGACAGGTTATCCACGATCACATGGATCTCGCGCCGCTTGGGTTGGCCACTGACCAACTCGGCAAGGAACGCCACAAACTCGGCGCTGGTATGTCTGCCAGCAGTCTTGCCCAGCACCTCGCCCGTCTGCGTGTTCAATGCGGCATACAGGGAGAGTGTCCCATGACGAAAGTATTCAAAACCATGCCGCTCGGCACGGCCAGCAGACAATGGCAGAACCGGATCCAACCGGTCGAGTGCCTGAATGGCCGTCTTCTCATCGACACAGAACACCACTGCATTGGTGGGCGGTTTCAGGTAGAGCCCGATCACATCGGCCGCTTTCTTGTGAAAGTGCGGATCGTCGCTGGTCATATACCGGCGCATCCGGTGAGGCTGTAGTCCGGCTTTGGCCCATGTTCGCGCCACTCGCATATGACTGATGCCCAGTTCCTCGGCCAGTTTGCGCGTACTCCAATGGGTCGAACCGTCTTTGGGAAGGCGGCGCGTGCAGTCCAATATCTTCGCCTCCAATGCGGGACTCGCGGCTTCAATCTGCCGCCCTGGATGACGAGCGTAGAGTCCGCCCAAGCCCTCAGCTTCATACCTTTCTCGCCACAGTCGCACGGTATTGATGCTACAACGCATCTGTCGGGCCACAACTCGCTGCGGCTGACCTTCGGCCAGCCGCAGAATGATATCAGCACGTCGGACATCTTCGGCGGGAAGACTGCGGCAACGCAGCTTGGCCTGCAATTCGGATTGGTCAGCGGAACTCACTTTTAGCGTAATTGCCATGGGCAAAACCATAGCAAGCTGTGTATCAGTTGTCAATGTTACAGTGCACTAGTGGGAATTATGATTATGTGGCTCCGACCATCACTCCTGATTCTACCATTGCGCTATTTGACGCTGATGAAAACCTGTTGAAAATTATTAGCCCAGTTCCCGAACCCTCCACGCTGGCGCTGGTTGGATTGGGTATAAGTGGTTTGATTACCTTCCGCCGCAAGAAATAAATAATCGTTTTAATTCTCAATCCCGAAATCTTCCAGTCTTTAAGGTAATGCAGGTTTCTATTTGGGTTTAATAAATGTCCTGTAGGGATGGCATTGGTCAAAAGAAAAGAGCGGCTTCGTTTAAATCCTCAATCTGTCATCACAAATGCGGATCCAAGACAGCACAACTTCTGTTCCCCGTTTTATTTCTCGCCAACTGTTTCGCCAGCCGGATTGCCGCGATCATGCTCGATGGATTTGCAATTCCTTTTCCGGCGATGTCGTAGGCCGTGCCGTGGTCGGGCGAAGTGCGGATGAACGGCAGACCGAGCGTCCAGTTCACGCCGGTGTCGAACGCGACGGCTTTCAGCGGCGCAAGTCCCTGGTCGTGATACATCGCGACGACGGCGTCGAAATCTCCTTGCAGCGCATAGTGAAAAACCGTGTCGCCGCTCAACGGACCGACGACATCGAAGCCATGTTTCTGCGCGGCCTGAAATGGTCGGCGCGATGATTTTGATTTCCTCGTCGCCAAATTCCCCGCCTTCGCCTGCGTGCGGATTCAAACCGGCAACGGCGATTTTTGCGCGCGACAAACCGAGGTCGCGACAGGATTGCGCGGCGAGTTCGATGGCGAGCGTGATTTTTTCCGCCGTCAATTTTTCCGGAACGGATTTGAGCGAAATGTGAACCGTGGCCAGCGCGACGCGCAGCCAGCGATTGTTTCTCGTCGTGCCGAGCAGCATCATCGCGGTGCGTTTTGCGCCGGCGAGTTCGGAGAGAAATTCCGTCTGGCCGACAAATTTGTGGCCGGCGCGGATGATGGATTCCTTGTTGACCGGCGCGGTGACGAGCGCATCCAGTTCGCCGCGCAGACAGCGTTCCGCACCGTCGCACAGCGAGGTGACCGAGGCGTGCGCGGCATCGGGCGAACCGGCGGGCAGATTTTCCGGCAGCGATTCGCCGGTCGGATTCATGACGAAAAATTTTCCAGCAGCGTTGTAACCGGAAAAATATTTCAGCGGCAAATTCAGCGAAAGTTTTTGATTCAACCGTTCGAGAATTTTTTCATCGCCGATGAAAAGATATTTCGTGTCGTCATTTTTGGATTCGGCGGCGACGGCTTTGAGCGCGACTTCGGGGCCGATGCCGGTGATGTCGCCGAGGGAAATGCCGATCCAGCCGGTCATAGCGAAGATTTTTTAGTGCGACGAAATCAGAAGTAGCGGATGAAGGTCTTTTTCTTCAAGCCATCAATCCACTGCTGTTCGAGTTGTGCTTGCTCCTGCGCGCGCAGGGTTTCTTCGATGTCATCGCGGACTTCGTTGAGCGGTTTGACGTGCGTGGAGCGTTTTTGCTCGACGAGCATGATGTAGCAGGCTTCGGGCGTTTCGATCACGTCGCTGATTTTGCCCGGTTCGAGTTTGAAGGCGATGTCGGCCAATTCCTTGCGCAACACGGAGCGTTCGACCCAGCCCCAGTCGCCGCCCTGGCTGCGTTGCGAGCCTTGCGAATAAAGCGACGCCATTTCCTGAAAGGTCGCGCCTTGCTTGATTTGGGCGAGGATTTCATTGGCCATGCGATGCGCGTCCGTGTCGTCGGGAGAAGTTTTGTTGAGAACGATCATGCGGAGTTTGATTTCGTCCTCCACTTTGAAATCGTCCTGATGCGCGAGGTAATAATTTTCAATTTTGTAAGGCGAGACGACGATGGCCTGCGAGACATTTTTTGAACGCATATATGTCACGATGTTTTGGTCGCGTATCTGCTGCCGATATTGTTCGAACGTGATGCCCTGCGCCTGCAGGGTTTTCATCAACGTGATGCGGTCGCCAAACCGCTTGCGAATGCTGTCTTGCACCCAGTCATCCACAACGCTGTCCGGCAACTTGGAATATTCGAACGTCGAAATCGTGCAGAATCAACTGGCGCTCGATCAATTGCTCGAGGCCGTCGTTGAGCACCTCGTCGGTTTTTGCTGGAACACATCCGGCTGATCGGCGTATTCGCGGCGCAACGCGTCAATCGCCGGCGCGGTGAAATCCGCGACTTGCGCATAGGTGATGACAGTGTCGTTGACGATGGCCTTGACGCCATCAGCCATTTCCGCGCGCGTCCACGCACTGGAAAACACAACCGCCAGAATCAGGATGAAACGAAAAAATCTCATCAATTTTTTGAATGCTAGCAGCAACCGGCAAAGGGTCAAGTGCGCCGGAAGTCAGTATCTGTGATTAAGCCAATACAGAAACGCGCCCAAAGCCGCCGCTCCCATCAATGCTGCAATAACCGTCCATTTGAGAATGAAATTCTGCTTGCGACGCCAAGCCGATCCGCCCATGCCCGGCAACAGGTAAAAACGCTCGGTGTCTTTGCTACGTTTTGAACGAAACATAAGTTGGCGGCTTCCAGCTTCATCCAAAAAAACACAACCATCCGTGTTTGGCAACACCGATGGCTGAAATTTTTTCGCGCTGGAGATTTCGCGCTCGCGATGCGAACGGCCAATCAACGCCAATGGCTTTCAACCCAGACGCGATGATGACCACGATATACCCAGCCGCCGCGCACCCAGATTGCGCCCGGATGCGGACGCGGTCCCCAATGTCCGCCAGCCCAAATCCAGCGTCCGCGCCATTCCCAATTGCCGCCGATCCAGATGAAAGTCGGATCGGGAGCGATTGGAACCACTTCGACTTGCGGTGGTGGTGGCGCGGGGTCTTCAACAACGACTTCGGCATTTGGCGGCGGTTGAGTATAAACCGGACGGTCGCGATAAACGACCTGGCGTTCCACGCAACCGGCAAAAAGCGGCAACGCGGCGGTGATTATTGCAGTTTTGATCAAGATGGAATTTTTCATATTCGAGACATTAGACGCAATGGCGGCGAAATTGTTTCATTCTTTTTTCAGAAAATTTTAATGTCCAGCCGCCGTCGGTTTTTTGACGGTTGCAATCCGTTTGAAAAGAAAAACCAGCGGGATGCCCGCCAGCGCCAGCAGGCCGAACATATAAAAATTATCCACGAACGCCCACAAATGCGCCTGCTGGTCGAGCAGCGAATACACGGCGCTGTAAGCCTGCCGCGTCGCCGTCACGGGATCGGTTTGATTGCGCGAGCACATTTTTTGCGGCGGCGAGTTGTTGCGTGAACGCCGGGTCGGTCGCCGTCAAATGTCCGACCATCAGCGCCTGATGCGTCTGCGCGCCGCGCGCGAGCATCGTCGTGACGAACGCGATGCCGATGCTGCCGCCGAGATTGCGCATGAGATTGTAAAGGCCGCTGGCGTTGCCGATTTGCTGCTGGCCAAGCTGGCTCATCGTCGCCGTCGTCAGCGGCACGAAAATAAAACTGATGGCGATGCCGTTGATGACGCTCGGCCAGATGACGCTCATGTTGCTCACTTGCAGATTGATGTTGCTCAACATGAACGACGACCATGCCAGCATCGACGAAACCAAAAATCAGCATCCAGCGCATGCCGGATTTTTCCCACGAGCCGCCCGACGATCATCGTCGTGAAAAACGCCGCGACGCCGCGCGGCGCGAGCGCGTAGCCGCTTTGCAGCGCGGGATAACCCATGAGCGTTTGCAAAAACAACGGCAGTTGCGCCGTCGTGCCGTAAAGAATCGCCGCCAGCGAAGTCATTAAAATCAAGCCGACGGTGAAATTCCGGTTTTTGAAAACGCGCAAATCCACGAGCGGATGCTCCGCGTGAAATTCCCACGCGATGAAAGCGAAAAACGCCACGACGGAAATCACCGTGAACCAGCGCACCCATTCGGCGCCGAACCAGTCGGCTTCCTGGCCCTTGTCCAAAATGATTTGCATCGTCGCCAGCCAGACGGCCAGCAATCCGAACCCGATGAAATCAATGTCCGCTTTTTTATTGCGCTTGATATACGGCGGATCTTCGACGACCCATTTCGCCATCAACGCCGCAGCAATTCCCACCGGCAGGTTGATGTAAAAAATCCAGCGCCAGGAATAATTGTCCGTGATCCAGCCGCCGATCACCGGGCCCAGAATCGGCGCGACGACCACGCCCTGCGCGAACACCGCCATCGCCGCGCCGCGTTTTTGCGGCGGAAAACTTTCCAGCATGATCGCCTGCGCGATCGGCACCATCGCGCCGCCGCCGAAGCCCTGCAAAATGCGCGCGATGACCAGCGTCGGCAAACTCCACGCCAGCCCGCACAGCGCCGACGCGAACGTGAACATCACGATGCACGAAATCAAAACGCGTTTGCGGCCGAAATAATTTCCCAGCCAGCCGGTCATCGGCAGGATGATCGCGTTCGACACGAGATAACTCGTCAGCACCCACGTCGCTTCCTCCGGCGTCGCCGACAAACTGCCCGCGATGTGCGGCAGCGCGATGTTGGCGATGGACGTGTCGAGCACTTCCATGAACACCGCCATCATCACGCTGACGGTGATGAGCCACGGATTGTGGCGCGGATGCCAGATCTGTTGCGGCGCGTCAGCCATAAATTTTTACGCCTCCGTTTTCCGGATTCAGAAATTTTTGAAAACAAAATGCCGCGGCAACGGCCAAAATAATTGCGATGATTGCCGTCGCCCAATCCGGGACAATCAAATGAACTGGTTTGCACGCTCGGCGTCACGGAAAGTCCGGGGCCAATCGTGTGGTCGGCGGGCAAGGCTCGTCGAAAATAATTTTCACCGGCACGCGCTGGACGACTTTCACGAAATTGCCCGTCGCATTTTCCGGCGGCAACAGGCTGAACGCCGCGCCGCTGCCCGCCTGAACGCTGTCCACGTGCGCGCGAAATTTTCTGCCGCCGAGCGCGTCAATTTCGCACGAGCGCCGTGCTGGCCGGGCTGCATTTTTCTCAATTGCGATTCCTTGAAATTGGCGACGACCCAGACGTCGGTCGGCACGAGGGACATGATTTGCTGGCCGGCCTGCAAATAATCGCCGACTTCAACCTGCTTGCGCGTCACGCGTCCGTCGCCCGGCGCGAAAATTTTTGTGTAAGACAAATTCAGGTTGCGCCGAATCCACTTCCGTTTTCGACTGATTGAGTTGCGAGAAAACGGCGTCAGCCTCCGCTTTGACCGCTTCGAGTTGCGCCTGCGCTTCGTCTACTTTTGATTCGTCCGCGTCAGCTTTTTGTCTGGCGGAATTGAAATTCGCCTCGGCCTGATCCGTCGCTGCTTTTGCCTGATCAAATTCCTGCGCGGAAATCGTCTCGTTCGTCCGCAGCGATTGCGCGCGCACAAAATCCGCTTTTGCCTTCGCGGCGGTCGCGGCGGCAGCGTCCGCATCGGCTTTGGATTCCTTCGCCGTCGCTTCCGCCGTCGCGACTTTGACTCGCATTAATTTGTAGCCGGCGACGGCGGCCTTGAAATTGGAATCCGACGAATTTTGCGCCGCCTGTTTTTGCGCAAGCGTCGTTTCATAATCCGCCGGATCAATTTCAACGAGCAAATCGTTTGAGCGAACCATTTGATTGTCCAAAACGTAAACGGCAGAAACCTGGCCGGAAATTCTCGGCGCAATCGAAACGATGTGCCCGGCGATGAACGCGTCGTCGGTGGATTCGTGCGTGAGCGTGTCGGCGAGCAATGCCAGTCCCAAATATAAAAGAACTGCCAGCACGATTGCGGCAGGCCAGATGAACAGCGGCGAATTTAATTTTCGCAACGTCTCACCGTTGTTTTTTTTCTCCGGCATTGGTTGCGATGGCACGGCCTTCGGCGCGTCCGGTTGAGCCGGTTGATTTTGCGGCGACATTGGCGTTGATTGGTTTGGATTGTCACTCATAACAAATCATTTTCTCCTTTTCTTCGCGCCCGCGCCGACCAGGAACAATTCCACGACGCGCTCCGCAGCTTTACGGTTCGCACGAAAACCCGGCATGAGCAAGTGTGCAGTGATATAAAAATTCGTCTGGCCGTAAAAACCGTAGGCCAATTCCCAACTGTCGAAACGATTGTCCAATTCGCCTGCGAGTTGCGCGCGTTTGATGAGCGCGTGGATGAACTCCAGATTGCGTTTGCATTTTTCGAGATGGTTCAGGCCCGGCGGAATTTCGCCTGGCGCGGCATACGCAGTGGAAAATGCGATGCGCGTCAGCTCGCGGTTTTTTTGAAAATAATCGAACAGCGCGACAAGCGCTTCGCGCAACTGGCCGGGCAAATCCTTCTCGCGCGCGACGGCTTCCTGCACGACGCGGAAGCGCCCGTCGTGCGCCTCGTTGACCAGCGCCTCGAACAGCGCGGCCTTGTCGCGGAAATGATAATACAGCGCGGGCTTGGAGACCTTCGCGGCGCCGACGATCTGCTGGACGGACGTGGCCGCGTAACCGCCGTTGGCGAAATGTTTCAACGCCGCGCGCAGGATATGCCGCCGTGTCTCGGAATTGTTCGTGGCTTGAGCCATAAAAACTTACCGAACGGTAGGTAACAAACAAGAGGCTGTCAAATGAATTTTGTGAAGGGGGGAAAATTACTGCGCGGTTTCCGAACTCAAGACTTGGCCGCCACAAAAACCACAGCGGCCTGTTGTCAGAACAATATGCAATTTCTTCTTGGCGCCTGTAGTTCCGACTAATGCCTTGTGACAAGTCGGACACAGCAAACCAAGTTGGTGCAGGCGTTTCTTTGGAAATCGTGACACTCCATAAAATATAATAGCCGTTGTGAGCGGAAGAGAAATTAAAGTTACGACGATACAGACAGTATCGAATCCCACACGATTAACATGATCTTCAAGGAATGATCCCCAAAACGCGCCAAACACCAAACCGAGCATCAAAAATCCGAAAGATGCGATTTCACACCACCGATAGCTTTTAATTTTGGCCTTGAAGTCCTCAATTGTCATAACACAAATGCCATCTAATCAGTTGCACCTTTGAAATTATTTTTTCAATTTGTCCAAAATGGTTGTGCTTATTTCCCGTCAGTTTGCGCCGCGCGTTGCTGGACTTTGGAATGGCGGCGGCTGTAGAGAAAATAAATCGCGATGCCGATGGCCATCCAGACGATGAGCCGCGCCCAGGTGTCGGCGGGCAGGCCGGACATCAGAAAAATGCAGAAGCCGACGCCGAGCGGCGCGATGAGCCAGAACGCCGGCACGCGGAATGGGCGCGGGATTTGCGGGTCGGTGAATCGCAAAACAAAAATCCCGGCGCAGACGATCGCGAACGCGAGCAGCGTGCCGATGGAAACGAGTTCGCCGAGCAGCCCGATGGGAAAAAGCCCGGCGATGAGCATGGCGACCGCGCCGGTGAGGATTTGCGCGAGCCACGGCGTGCGGAATTTCGGATGCACGGCGCTGAAAACCGGCGGGAGCAAGCCGTCCTTCGACATCGTGTAAAAAATCCGCGCCTGTGCGAGCATCATCACGAGGATGACGGACGATAATCCGGCGATCGCGCCGATTTTTATGAAAAACGTGAGCCACGCAAGTTTCGGCCCGAGCGAATTGACGGCGACGGCGATGGGCGCGGGCACGTTGAGCTGCGTGTAATTGACTACGCCGGTCAGCACGAGTGACACGGCGATGTAAAGCACGGTGCAAATGGCGAGTGACGCGAGCAGGCCGATGGGCAGGTTGCGCTGCGGATTTTTGGATTCCTGCGCGGCGGTGGAGACGGCGTCAAATCCGATGTAAGCGAAAAAAATCACGCCCGCCGCGCGCAATACGCCGTGCCAGCCGAAATTGCCGACGGCATCCACGACCGGCACGAACGGATGCCAGTTGGCCTTGTTGATGTAAGCCGCACCGACGCCGATGAACGTCAGAATGACGGCAAGTTTCAGCGCGACGATGAAATTATTAAAATTCGCCGATTCTTTAATTCCGATGACGAGGAGAATTGTGATGACGCCGACGATGACCATTGCCGGAACGTTCAGCACGGCGCCGGTGCTGACCCAGCCTTTGACGAAGAGTTGCCAGAGGTTCCACCATTGCGCGTCGGGCGGCGTGACGTGATTGTAAGGGGCGGACGTGAACGCGACGGGAATCGTGATGCCAAAATCTTTCAGGAACGAAACGACATAACCCGACCAGCCGACGGCGACGGTCGAAGCGGCAAATAAATATTCCAGAATCAAATCCCAGCCGATGATCCACGCGACAAATTCGCCGAGCGTCGCGTAACCATAAGTGTAAGCCGAGCCGGAAATGGGAATCATCGAGGCAAATTCCGCGTAGCAAAGTCCGGCGAACGCGCAGGCGATTCCCGCGAGAATGAATGACAGGACAATCGCCGGCCCGGCATATTGCGCCGCCGCGTGGCCGGTCAGGACAAAAATTCCCGCGCCGATGATTCCGCCGATGCCGAGCGACGTGAGATTGATCGGGCCGAGCGCGCGCTTGAGGCTTTGGTCGTTGGCGGCTTCGGTTTGCAAGCTGGCGACGCTTTTGCGCTGAAATAAATTCATGCGGCAGTTTTTAAGTTGCGTTAAATGGAGTCAAGACAATGCTCCGTGTGCGTCCGTAGAATTAAAAAATGGCCTGTTGACTTGGCGCGTGCATCTGATAAATTCCGCGTCCCTTTTGTTTGGGTTTTTAAATGAAAACGCATTTGCCGAAAGTTAATTTAGACCAGCGCAAGTGGCATGTAATTGATGCCGATGGCGCGGTGCTTGGCCGGTTGGCCGCGCAAGTTGCCGATATTTTGCGCGGCAAAAACAAGCCCGTTTATACGCCGCACCTCGATGCCGGCGATTTTGTCGTCGTCATCAACGCGGAAAAAGTCCGCGTGACCGGCAAAAAGGAAACGGACAAGGAATTCATGACCTATTCCGGCTGGAAAGGCGGCGAGAAATACACGACCGTCGCGCAAGTCCGCGCCAAGCATCCGGAAATTCTCATCATACACGCCGTCAAAGGCATGATTCCGAAAAACCGGCTCGGCGCGCAATTGCTCACCAAGCTGAAAGTCTTCAAAGGCCCGAAGCACGACACGCCGCGCAAACACCCGCCGTGCTCGCCGTCGCCAAATAATTTCTTTAATTGTATGGCACACCAAAACCACCAACTGAATTTCTCGGCACCGGCCGGCGCAAAACCGCCGTCGCGCGCGTCCGCCTCGCGACCGGCAGCGGCAAGATCACCGTGAACGGCCGGACGTTTGAAAATTATTTCCCGCTCGAAACCCTGCGCGCCGTGGTCATCCAGCCGTTGACAGTCGCCGGTGCGTGGAAAAATTTGACGTGCGCGTGAATGTCGCCGGCGGCGGCCCGAACGGCCAGGCCGACGCCGTTCGCCACGGCATTTCCCGCGCGCTGATCAAATTTGACGCCGACCTGCGCCCGCCGCTGAAGGCGGAAGGTTTGCTCACGCGCGATCCGCGCATGCGCGAACGCAAAAAATACGGCCAGCCGGGTGCGCGCAAACGCTTCCAGTTCTCGAAGCGTTGATCGTTTCGGAATTTTCAAACCCTGCTGGATCAATCCGGCAGGGTTTTTTGTTTTAAGAAAAGTTTTTATACGGTAAAAGAAAGGCAGAAATGAAAATCGAAAAAAGTCGCCATCGTCGGCGCGTCCGGATATTCCGGCGAAGTTCTGGTGCAGTTGCTCTTGAACCATCCGCACGCGGAACTGGTCGCCGTCACCTCGCGCCAAAATGCCGGGCAAACGCTGGCGCAGGTTTTTCCGAAATTCGCCAGCCATCCGAAATCAAAAACGCTTCGTTTCAGCGAACCGAACGCCGAAGTTTTGGCGAAGCAGGCCGACGTGGTTTTTCTCGCGCTGCCGCACGGCGTCGCCGCCGAATTTGCCGTGCCGTTGCTCAACGCGGGCTGCGTCGGTCATTGATTTGAGCGCGGATTTCCGGCTCAAGAGCGCGGAGATTTACAAAGAATTTTACGCGCACGACCATCCCGCGCCGGACTTGCTGAAAAAATCCGTTTATGGCTTGCCGGAAATTTATCGCGAGCAGATCAAAAAATCTCTGCTCATCGCCTCGCCGGGCTGTTATCCGACGAGCATTTTGCTGCCGATGATTCCGCTGCTGAAAGCCGGTCTGATCAAACCAACCGGCATCATCGCCGATTCCTTGAGCGGCGTCAGCGGCGCAGGGCGCAAAGCTGAAGCTGGATTATCTTTTTTGCGAATGCAACGAAAGCGTCCGCCCTTACGGCGTGCCGAAGCACCGGCATTTGTCGGAAATCGAGGAACAACTTTCGCTCGCGGCCAAATCGCAAGTCGATCATCCAATTCACGCCGCATTTGATTCCGATCAATCGCGGCATTTTGACGACGCTTTATCTTGAGCCGGCGGAAAAATTGACCGAAGAAAAAATTTCCGCCTGCTACAAAAAGTTTTACGGCAACGAACCGTTCGTCCGTTTGCTCGAAGGCAAAGCGTTGCCCGACACAAAAAATGTCGTCAGGCACGAACGTCATCGAAATCGCGTGGCGGCTCGACCCGCGCACCGGCCGGCTCATCGTGATGAGCGCCGAGGACAATCTCGTCAAAGGCGCGAGCGGCCAGGCCGTGCAAAGCATGAACATCATTTGCGGCTTTCCTGAAACCGCGGGATTGGTTTGAATTTGATTCGTAGGAGACGACGTAAGGAGTCTCTAACTTAAAAAATTGAGACTCGTGACCTCGTCTCCTACAAAGAAAATGAAATGGAATGCGGCGGATTACGCCGCGAATTCCGTCGTGCAACAAACCTGGGCGCGCGAACTCATCGCCAAGCTCAATTTGCGCGGCGATGAACACATTCTCGATGTCGGCTGCGGCGACGGCAAAGTGACGGCGGAAATCGCACGCGCCGTGCCGCACGGCTCGGTGACTGGCATTGACGCTTCGCCGCAAATGATTGCGTTCGCAAAGAAAACTTTTCCCGACGAAAAAAATTCCAAACCTGAAATTTCAAGTCATGGACGCGCGGAAAATAAAATTCACGCGGCAGTTTGATCTTGTTTTTTCCAACGCCGCCTTGCATTGGGTGGATGACCACGAAAAATTTCTGCGCGGCGCAGCCTCGGTTTTGAAACCCGGCGGACGGCTGGTCGTTTCCTGCGGCGGCAAAGGCAATGCCCATGACGTTTTTCTCGCGTTGCGTCCGGAGATGCGATTGAAACGCTGGCGTGAATTTTTCCGCAAAATGCCGACGCCGTATTTTTTTTACTCGCCGGACGATTACGAAAAATGGCTGCCGAAATTTGGTTTCAAAATCCAAAACTAAAACTTGCGCCGAAGGATGCGACATATCCGGGCGCAGAAGGCTTCGCGACCTGGCTGCGCACGACCTGGATTCCCTACGTCCAGCGCGTGCCGGAAAATGCTGCGCGAGGAATTTATCGCCGCCGTCACGCAACGTTACGTTGCCAAGCATCCGCCGGATGCGGAGGAAAAGTTCATGTCAGCATGGTTCGGCTGGAAATTGACGCGATAAAAGTTTGAAAATGGCACGCGAGCTTGCGCAAATTTCCGTTCGCAACAAAATGAAAAAATCATTCAAAGAAATTCCTGGTTCCATCGTCGCGCCCAAAGGTTTTCGGGCCGGCGGCGTGTTTTGCGACATCAAACGGCTGGGCACCGGCAAAGGCTCGAACAAAGGACAGAAGCGCGACCTCGCACTGATCGTTTCCGAAACGCCTGCGACCGTCGCCGGAATGTTCACGACCAACCAAGTTTGCGCCGCGCCGGTGAAAATTTGCGTCGAGCGCGTTAAAAAAGGAATGGCGCAAGTTGTCGTGGTGAATTCCGGCAATGCGAATGCCTGCACCGGCAAACAAGGCATGGCGGATGCGCGCGAAATGGTTTCATTCACGGAACGAGCCTTGAACCTGTCCGGCTGGATCGGCGCTTGGTCGGTTCGACCGGGCGCATTGGCGTGACGATGCCGATGGACAATGTTCGCGCGGGAATCATTGAAGCGGCAATGTTGCTCGGCAGCGAAATTGAAAATGCGGATCACGCGGCGGAAGCGATTATGACCAGCGATTCGCGTTCCAAACAGATCGCGATTGAATTTCTGCTCGGTGAAAAAAAAGTGCGCATCGGCGGCATTTGCAAAGGCGCGGGCATGATTCAGCCCGGCATGAGTCCGACGGGCGCGTGTCCGGCGACTTTACCGCATGGCGGACTGCACGCGACGATGCTGTGTTTCATCACGACGGATGCGGCGATTGATGCGAAAATTTTGCAGGCGGCGTTGAACGAAGCCGTCGCGCAAAGTTTCAATCGCATCACGGTGGACGGCGACATGAGCACGAACGACACGGTTTTGGTTTTGGCGAACGGACTGGCGGGAAATCCGATTGTAGGAGACGAGGTGACGAGTTTCATTTTAAAAGGAAAAGCAAAGTTAGAGACTCCTCACGTCGTCTCCTACGAGATTTTGAAATTTTTCAAGCTGCGCTGAATCACGTCTGCCTTGAGCTGGCAAAAAAAATTGTGCGCGATGGCGAGGGCGTGCATCGCGTCGTGACGGTGCGCGTGAATGACGCGAAGACGATTCAGGATGCCGATGCCGCCGCGCGCGCGGTGGCGAACAGCACGCTGGTGAAGACAAGCTGGCACGGCGGCGATCCGAATTGGGGCCGCATCATTGACGCGCTCGGTTATTCGTCCGCGAAAATCGTGGAGGAGAAAGTGGACATTGGTTACAGCGCGGGCGGCGGCAAAAAAATTCTTTGGAGTTTGAAACGCGGGCAGCCGACGCAGGCGACGTTCAAGGAGTTGTGCGTCGCCGTTGCGCCGAAGGAATTTGATTTGCATATCAACCTGAATCTCGGCAAGGCGGGCGCGGTGATGTATGCCTGCGATTTGACGGAGGAATATGTGGACTTCAACAAAGGCGACGTGGGCGATCCGGGTTCGCTGGGCGGATAACCAAACATAAATAGTTCATGCATTATCGTTTCGCAACCGAATCAGACAGCGAATTGCTCGCTCGGATGAACCAGCAACTAATCCGCGATGAAGGTCATCGGAATAAAATGACGTTACCTGAACTTGGTCAGCGGATGGCCAACTGGCTAAAAGGCGAGTATCAAGCAGTTTTATTTGAAGAAGACGATCTGGCTTTCGGTTATGTTCTTTTCAAGCGCGAATCGGAGCATATTTATTTGCGGCAACTTTATGTTGAGTCAAAACATCGCCGAAAAGGTGTTGGAAAAGCCGCGATGCAATGGCTTTCAGCTAATCCGTGGAAAAATTTCAAACGGCTTCGGCTTGACGTGCTGGTAGGAAATAAAGCCGGCATCGCGTTTTGGAAAGCCGTTGGATTTTCTGAATATTGTCTGACGATGGAAAAGGACAATCCCAAGTTCGAGACCAAAAAATAAAAGCCGCCGGATTTCTCCAGCGGCTTTTGTGTTTCAATCGGAAATCAGTAAGCGGCCTGCGCGCCTTTGATGGAGCGTTTTTTCATCCACGGCATCAGGCCGCGCAGGCGTTCGCGCCGACTTTTTCGATGGGATGGTTCGCGCCTTTTTTGAGCAGCGCGTTGTATTTCTTGTAGCCGCCCTTGTATTCGGCGACCCAGCCTTTGGCGAATTTGCCGGACTGGATGTCCTTGAGCGCGGCCTTCATCCGTTTCTTCACGCTGGCGTCAATGATCTTCGGGCCGACGCTGACGTCGCCCCACTTGGCGGTTTCGGAAATCGAGAAGCGCATGCCGCTGATGCCCGCTTCGTTCATCAGATCGACGATGAGCTTCAATTCGTGCAGACACTCGAAGTAGGCCATCTCCGGCTGGTAACCGGCCTCGACGAGCGTTTCGTATCCGGCCTGGATCAAGCGCGCTCGCGCCGCCGCAGAGAACGGTCTGCTCGCCGAACAAATCGGTCTCGGTCTCTTCCTTGAAAGTGGTTTCGATGACGCCGGCGCGCGTGCCGCCGATGCCCTTGGCCCAGGCGAGCGCGATCTGCTTGGCCTTGCCTGCTCGGGTCTTGATAAATGGCGATGAGCGCGGGAACGCCTTTGCCTTCGAGATACTGGCGGCGGACGATGTGGCCCGGGCCTTTCGGCGCGACCAGGATCACGTTCACATTTTTCGGCGGCACGATCGTTTTGAAATGGATCGAGAAGCCGTGCGAGAACAACAGCGTCTTGCCCTTGGTCAGGTTCGGCGCGATGTCCTTTTCGTAAGCCTGCGGCCTGCTTGGTGTCGGGCATCGCGACGAAAATCACGTCGGCGCGGCTGCACGGCTTCGGCGGTGTCGAACAGACCTTGAAACCTTTTTCGCTGCGCGACGGGGATGGACTTGCTGCCTTCGTAAAGGCCGATGATGACGTTGCAGCCGCTGTCCTTGAGATTGAGCGCGTGGGCGTGGCCCTGCGAGCCGAAGCCGAGCACGGCCAGCGTTTTGTTTTTGAACACGCGCGAGATTCGGCGTCTTTGTCGGTATAAACTTTTGCAGGCATAATTTTGGACGGAAAATCTAGCAATGCGGAGGAATCCGGTCAATTTTATTAAACCGCGTTTGTCACAGCTTGCCGGAAAATTTTTCAACCTGCCAGCTTTACGGTCGGCGGCAATTTCTGCCAACGCCGCATCTACCGCCGTGCAGCCTTGTTCGCGCGCGGCAGCAAAAGCGAAACACGCCTGAATATCTTCTGCCGTGAGATCGGGAAAATCGTCCAACACTTCGGTAACGCTCATGCCACTGGCAAGATAGCCGAGCACGTCGCCGACTGTAATTCGCAAACCGCGCACGCACGGCTTGCCGCCGCGCTTGCCGGGTTCGATTGTGATAAATTTGCGATAATCCATAAAACCGAAAAGTAATATAATTAAAATGCTTTCGCAAGAAATAGAGTTTAATGGACTTTCGCGCGGGTGCGCTTTGAGGCATAAATTGTCCGAATGGACACGAAAAGCGCACTGTCAATCGCGGGCAAGCATTTGCAAGCCCTCAAAGGACACGCGTTTGATTTGCTGACTGTCACCAAGCCGATTTCTCCGAACGCTGCCGTTAATCTCGCAAAAATAATTTCCAAACTTTCTCCATTACTTGGAAATCTCATTGAATTCAACTCGGTCGAAATCCTGAATGACAAATCTGATTTCAAGGGACATGGAACTTGGGTTCGGCAAGACCCCGGATTTCCCGACGCGATTTTTCAGGGTTCGATTGACCCTGTGCCCGGCTTTGAAATCAAAGCGTGGTTTCCGCTGGCGACGGAAATCACGGCGCGTTTCAAGGACAGCCAAAATCATTTCGTCAAAGACAACACTCACGTTGCGATGCTGGCGTGGCTGCCGGAGAAATTGATTTACGGAAAGCCGGAAATTTTGGCGGTATGCGTTGTGTCTGGAAAATCCGTCGCGGCGGCGAGAGATAATCATTATCATAATCCGCCGGATTACATCGTGCTTGAACCCGGAGACACAACTGCACGGACAAGTAATCTGCAACAGACCAATACAAACGGA
This sequence comes from uncultured Verrucomicrobiae bacterium, assembly GCA_963746345.1. GTDB lineage: Bacteria > Verrucomicrobiota > Verrucomicrobiia > Limisphaerales > UBA11358 > UBA11358. Next base: position 182,389 of record CAVVAN010000002.1, on the reverse strand, counting down.
TACAAATTTCAAGGGACGGAAAAAGAATTCCGACGAGCCGAAAAATTTGTGGCTTCGTGGGGAAAGACAGGTAAGAAATTAAAGCCGACTCTTGATTATCAAGCGAAGTTGCGACAGTTATTCGTCAGATTCAGTTACAGGCTGGACACTAATTTCGCCAAGATGGACAGAATTGTTCATCCCGAAATCGAAAAATTCAAAGACGAGGTCATGAATATGCGGGTTCATGGTCTGACGGTCGAAGAATGGCGGGCGTTGCTGGCGAGTGAAGATGACCGAGCCATTTGCGATACCTTGGCGTCGCGGCTGGACATCAAAGAGCAAGATGCAAAGGCATTGGTGAAGTGAACCGCTCGACACCCAATTGAAAATAAGTCCGGTCAATTTCGGCGGCGAATACCTTTCGCCTGCATTGTTCCGACGCAAACGACGCGCTAAATAATCCGCCAAAAGTTTCCCAAACAACATCGTTTTCGTCGGACGATGCCTTAATGATGAGCGACATTAAATTGAGCGGCTTCTGATTCAAATGAGCGGCTTTGCCATTCGGCGCTTTCAATCTTTCGCCGCAATGCAGCGCGTTGCGCTCCCAAACATTTGTAAATCCGTGAGGGCAGTGAAATTTGTAGCGCATGGTTTCCCATTCGGCCGCCGTGAGCGGACGTTTTCCGTCGGTTGAAAAATATGGTCTGCCGCTTGCCAGCCCATGTTTGTTGGCATAATCCGCAAGCATTTGAAATTTGTCCGGCGGCGGACTATACCAAAGATGCCCTTGGTCGAGATATTTTCTGACTGCGGCATCGGCCACGCCGCAAGCCTCATTTGCTTTCCACAGCGGCAACCCAGTCCGTTTCCATTCATTCAAAAGCCATTCCTTCAACGGCAGTCCGCTCATGCGTGCCTCGAAAGAATACTGCACGCACATTTCGGTCACGACGGGGAAGCGACGGATTTTCGCCGTGTTCACATTGCCAGCGATATGTCCTTTGCCTTTGTTCCACACGTTGGCGTTGACGTAGCGGAAGCCGTATTTTTCCAAAATCGGATGAACCGCCGCCCAACCGATTTCTGAATTCCAAAACCAAAGCGTCGTCTGCGGCGTGGCTCGCTCTGACCAGACTTTGATATGCGGTTCATACCAATTCGGCAGACTCAAATGATCAATCGTGTCCCCGTCGAATCCCAAAACGCCATAGCCGCCGTCTGAAACAATCACCATCGGAGACGGCCACGAATCATAAAAATCAAGGCTGTCGCCGTAATGAAGTTGCACATAATCGTTTTTGTAAATTCCGTTTTGCGGCTCGGCGGCGATTGTGAACGCCTTCTGCCGTCCCCGCGTGCTGGGCGGCGGTCGCTGGCTGCTTTTTTCCGGTGCAAGAATCATCTGCGGCAAATTTACAAAAACACTATCGCATACGCAAGTGTTTTCTTTTGGTTATTTTTGGCGGACGCCCGCCGGGTCGCCGGCCATGACGATTGAATCGCTGGACTTCTTCCTTGTTCAACAAGTGATCTCGTCCATGTTTCTGTGCGACGAGTTGACCTTTTTGAATAAGCTGCCTAACCCTGACAGGTGTTACTCCCAAAATTTCAGCGGCACTTTTGGTAGTAATTAAATTCATTTCCTCGGCAAAGCCGCCTTGCCCGTGCGCGTGATTTCCTGGACACCGAACGTCTTCATCAGGTCGAGGAATTTTTCCACCTTGCTGTCGTTGCCGGTGATCTCGATGGTCAGCGACTTGGGCTGCACGTCCACGATCTTCGCGCGGAAAATGTCCGTGATCTGCATCACCTCGGCGCGCGACTTGGAATCCACGCCGACTTTCACCAGCAGGAGTTCGCGGTCCACGTATTCGCCCTCGCTGAAATTCTGCACCTTGATGACGTTCGGCAGTTTGTTGAGCTGCTTGACGATTTGTTCCAGCGTCGCCTCGTCGCCGGTCGTGACGATGGTCATGCGCGACAATTTCGGGTCGTGCGTCGGGCCGACGTTGAGCGTGTCAATGTTGTAACCGCGGCCGCTGAACAGCCCGGCCACGCGCGTGAGCACGCCGAACTTGTTTTCCACGAGAACTGAAATGGTATGTCGCATAAAAACCGTTTGGAAACGGGTTGAAAGATTAACAATGCGGATGAAACGGGTCAAATCGCAAATCAAATGGAAAATGAAAAGAAACTTTTTGGCCGCATCAATGCAAAATCAATTTCCCGATTTATATGAATTTGTTCCGGGAACGATTTGTATTTTGGCGGCAACGCAAGCCCGAAGGCCTAGATTTGGATCCATGTATTTGGAAACGGAAATTATTTCCCACCCGCTCTTGGCAAGACCATTCAGATCGCTATCCAACGTTGAAACATCGGGGAGATAATCAAAAGTGCCATATTGCCACGCACTCTTCACCTGCTTGCCGGCGGGAGCATCCGCAGCATTAAGGTGCGTGACAACCAAACAGGCAATAAATGTCGCACCGGTGACTAATAATCCGATTTTCAGTTTTGGAGTATTTATTTTCATTTTGTTCCTTCGGTTTTTTGAATTTAACACTGCAAATGGCGCGAAGTTTCAAAAGAAAGGATTGTTCGCCTTTTCCTCCGCCACCGTCGTCAACGGGCCGTGGCCGGAACAAATCAAAGTTTCCGCCGGCAACGATAAAATCTGTTCGCGCACTTTTTGCTTCGCCAAATCCCACGCGCCGTTGCCGTTGCCCATCGAGCCGGCAAAAATCGTGTCGCCCACGATGGCGATGAGCGGCGCGTCTTCCTGCCAGTTGCCGACCATGTAAGTCACGCCGTCCTCCGCGTGGCCGGGCGTCTCGCGATGCGTCACGCGCAATCCGCCGAGATGGATGATCTCGGAATTTTTATTGCGCTGGTCCACCGGCGCGTTTTTCGAGCCAGAATGAATTTTTGCTTTTGGAAACGCTTCGCGAATTTTTCCGAGCGCCTCGACGTGATCCCAATGCGAGTGCGTGATGAAAATGTGTTTGAGCTGGAGATTTTCGGCAGCGATGCAATCTAAAATCGGTTTTGCATCTAGTCCGGTGTCAAACAACGCCGCGTCGCGCTGAACTTCGTCCCAAACCAGATAACAATTCACGCTCAAGCCTTCAGTTGAAGTTGTAAAAACACGCAATTCGCGCCAAATGCTTAAATCTTTTTGCGTCGGCAACCAACCGTTCGCAATCGCTTCAAGCTTTTGCGAATTGAGTCCGAGAATTTTTCCAAGCGCGGAGAAATTTATTTTGCCGGAAAATTTTCCGTTTTCTTCGAGCGCGGACAATTCGCTTTCTGAAATGTCCGCTGCATTGGCCGCCGTTGCTGCCAAAGCATTGCTCATTTTTCTGGCTTTGCCGATAATATCGCCCAAGTGGTCTTCGAGATTCATGCCGAAACGTTAGCCGCGTTTCATTGTTCGCCGCAAGCTTCGGATTGCATTGCCGCGACCAATGACGCAATTTCAATCCGTGAAATGCGCCGAACACAAAGCCGAAGCCATCGCCATTTGCGTCTATTGCGGCAAGGCCTTGTGCGCCGATTGCGCCAAACCTTCCGCAACGCCGCGCATGGTTTGCTCGGACGACTGCGCGGCGGCGCTTTTGCAAAATGACAAAGCCATGCAATTGCTGCTCCAAAAAAGCACTCAAAGCGCGCAGGCCAGCGCGTTTTATTGCTATCTGTGCGGCGGACTATCGCTGGCGGCGGCAGTTGGCGCTCATTTTTATCTGCCGTCGCCGTTCCTGATTTTTTTCACGGCAGGTTGCGGCATCGTTTTTATCATTTCAGGAATTTGGTATGGCCGGATGGCGGGAAAACAAAACTCAGATTCCTAAATTAAAAATGTCTTTGCCTTACAACGAACTGCTCGACGCGACGATCCAGCATCTGGAAAATTTGAAAGCGCGCGGCGTGAGGCACATCGCCGTCGCGCCGGAAACGCTTCGCACACTGGCGCAGCCGCAGCCAAAAAATTCCGCGCCGGTTCCCAGGATCGAAACAGTTTCCCCGATGAAAAGTCCGGCAGCGCCTGCTTCAACCGACCTTTCGCTCGCCTTGCCAGGCGTGAACGCGCCCGCATCCGCGCCGCTTGATTCAAAGGAAAAAGCCGTTGCTTTTGCCGCGCTGCGCGACCGCGCTCTGGTTTGCGTCAAATGTCCGCACCTCGCGACGTCGCGCAAGAATGTCGTGTTTGGTGTCGGCAACATTGACGCGCAACTGATGTTCGTCGGCGAAGCGCCGGGCGCGGATGAAGATGAGCGGGGCGAACCATTCGTCGGGCGCGCCGGGCAATTGCTTACGAAAATCATCCAGGCCACCGGGCTTTCGCGCGCGGATGTCTACATCGCGAACATCTTGAAATGCCGGCCCGACACGCCAGGCCAGTCCGCCGGCAATCGCAAGCCGACGCCCGACGAAATGGCGACGTGTATTCCATATCTGCACGAGCAGATTGATTTGATCAAGCCTGCGGCCATCGTGGCGCTCGGTGCGACGGCGGTGGACGGGTTGCTCGGCAAGACGCTCGGCATCACGAAACTGCGCGGCAACTGGCAGACGTATCGCGGCATTCCGCTGATGCCGACGTATCATCCGGCGTATCTGCTGCGCAACCAGGCGATGAGCGAGAAGCGCAAGGTCTGGGAAGACATGTTGGCCGTGATGGAAAAACTCGGAATGCCCGTCAGCGAGAAGCAACGGAATTTCTTTTTGCAGGCGTGAAAATTAAAATGGCTCGCGAGGACGCTCGCCCCACCAATTTAATTTTTAGCGGTAAATCTCTTTGCGGTCGCCAACGGCCAGAATCAACACCATCAAAACAGCGTCGTGGATTTCGTAAATGATCCGGTAATCTCCGACGCGGAAGCGATAGCGATTTTGGAAGCCGGCCATTTTCTCCGCGCCCATGCGCCGGGGATTTTCGGAAAGTTTGTTGAAGGCATCGTCCAGCTTTTGCTGCAACCGGACATCGCGGATTTTCCGCAGCGTCTTTTCCACCGACGGGCGGATTTCCAGCCGGTAATGGCTCATGCCCAGTTCAGACGTTTGCGGGCTTCGCTCCACGGAATATTTTCGCCCGGTTCTTTCAACGCGTTGTCCGCCGCCTCGTTGTCGCGGCGGTTTTCCTCGTCGTGGAGTTGCTCATCCACGAACTGATACACCTTCCGCCGCTGGACTTGTGGCAGCTTTTTGATTTCTGAAATGACTTCAACCGCGCTCATGTTTCCAATTTAATCCAATGGCCGCTGATTTCAATCAAACAAATTCGTTTCAAAATTCTGTGAATCCTGCCTAAAATCGGAAATCGCATGAGCCGCCGCAGAAAAATTTTAATCGTCGCTGGCATTGTCCTCGGCGTGGCGATTCTCATTCCGATCATCCGTCATTATCAACTGCGCTTTGCCGTTGCGAACTATGTTGCCGAACTCAAAGCCAAAGGCGAGCCGATGGATTTGGCGCAAGTGATTTCGCCGCCCCTGCCGCCGGAGCAAAATAGCGCACCAATTTTTTTGAAGGCGGCTTCGCTTTTGGACACAGACACAAACTGGAATGTTTTAGGCAGCAATCCGCCGCCAGCCATGCTCATGGTCTTGCCGGGAAAAGCAATGGTTGAATCGGCACAGCCGGACATACACACGAGAGACGGGGAAAATTCTTGGGAAGAAATTGAAGCTGCTTTGGCCGAAAACAGTGAAGCCTTGAAATTACTTTCTCAAATCCCTGACTATCCAAAACTTGATTTCAACCTCGATTACAAAGATGGCGTTGACAAAATTAAAATTCTTCAGCTTGCTCCGCTAAAACGATCCGCGCAGAAATTATCGGCAGCAGTGATGGATGATTTGCATCGTGGAGACACGGCTTCTGCTGTCAAAAGTATTTCCGTAATGCTCGCGCTGGTAAATGGAGCGTCGAATGATCGAGTTGTCATTTCTGAACTTGTGCGCATAGCCATTGCACAGATTGCAGCGCCCGCTGCATGGGAAATTTTGCAATCAACAAATGTCACGGACGAACAACTCGCGACTATGCAACGCGATTGGGCGAGCTTGGAGTTTATTCGAGGCGATGAAAATGCGTTGGCCATGGAACGTGTAATCAGCAAAATAACCCTCACAAAGTGGAGAGATTCTAATTCTGAACTTCAGAATTACTTCAACCGTTTGGAAAGTTTTGAAGACACGGAACAAAAGGACACTATTTCTGATAAATTCAAAATTAGAATCAAAGTTTTCATGTGGCGATATTGGTGGTCTTATCCTGATGAGTTGCGCCTGCTTAAGGGCGACCAAGCCCTGTTGGAAGCAACACGCTCTGTCGAAACAAATTATTCGTTTTTTACGGCAAGGCTTCAGCAAGAAGACAAATTACAAAAACTTTTCATCACTACAAACGAAGAGTCGGTTTGGTTTAGCAACCCAAAAGAAATGGATATGCACTTGATGTTGTCAGCATCCTTGCGTGGATTGAGTGCGGTGTTTCCCAAAGTGATGAGAGTTGAAGCCGCAAGGCAAACAGTTGTGACAGCCATTGCTTTGAAACGCTATCAGCTCAAACACGGACATTATCCAGCGGACTTGAATTCGCTCGTGCCGGAATTTGTTTCCACAGTTCCACTTGATCCGGTTGACGGCCAACCGTTGCGCTACAAATTGAATTCAGACGGAACATTTTTACTTTATTCCGTCGGCGAAAATGGCGTGGACAATGGCGGTGATCCTTCATTGGAAAAAAATATCCAAAGTTCAAATTATTATTGGCAAAACGATCATGCTCTTGATTGGGTCTGGCCGCAGCCCGCGACGGAAGATGAAATTCAGGCTTACTACAAAAAACTTTCTGCCAAATCGAACTGACGCTCATGCTTAAAAATTTATTCCAGCCGCTCATCGCGTGGTATCTCGCCGCGCTCAAGACCGCCGGTTATCCGGTCATCGTGCTGCTGATGACGATGGAAAGTTCCTTCCTGCCGCTGCCGAGCGAAGTCATCATCCCGCCCGCCGCGCATCTCGCGGACACGGGACAGATTCCGCTGGGCTTCGCGGGCATCGTCATCGCAGGCGCGTTCGGCTCGTGGCTCGGCGCGACCATCATGTATTGGCTGGCGCGGATGGCCGGTCGCCCGCTCATTTTGCGTTATGGAAAACTGGTTTTGTTCCCGCCGGAAAAACTGGAGAAGGCCGAGCGCTGGATGGCGCATTACGGCGCGATGGGCGTGTTCATCGCGCGGCTGCTGCCGGGCGCGCGGCAACTCGTCGGCATTCCCGCCGGCATCGCGCGGATGGATTACCTGAAATTTTCCATCTTCACGCTGCTCGGCTCGACGATCTGGTGCGCGGTGCTGTGCTACGTCGGCGTCAAGGCGGGACAGGACGCGCAACTCATGCACGGCGAATTGCATCACGTCGCGCTCTGGCTCGGCGGCGCGATGATTTTTCTCGGCGGACTTTATTATTTCTTCGTTCACCGGCACATGAAGCAAAAAAAATAAACCGCAGAGGCGCAGATTTTCGCAGAAAGCATTTTCCAAAATCTGTGTAATCCGCGTAATCTGCGGATGAAACTCTGCGTCTTTGCGTCTCTGCGGTTAAAATAATTCTTCGTCGCCGAAAATTGACTTACGTTGTAAATTGTTTCCGTGCCAGTCAGTGATTCCATCCGCAAAAAAATCAGCGCGTTGCCGCACAAGCCGGGCGTGTATCTGCATCGCGACCGCTTCGGCACGGTCATTTACGTCGGCAAGGCGCTCAACCTGCGCAAGCGCGTCAGCCAGTATTTTCAATCCAGCCGGCGCATGGGCTGGGACTTGAAATTCAACGCGCTCGTCGAGGCGATCCACGATTTCGATTTTCACGTCGTCCGCAGCGAACCCGAGGCGCTCCTGCTCGAAAGCAAACTCATCAAGGAATTCAAGCCGCGTTACAACATCAGCTTCCGCGACGACAAAAGATTCTTGATGCTGAAAGTGAATTTGAACGACCCGATTCCGAATTTCACTTTTGCGCGATTCAAAAAAGACGACGGCGCGCGCTACTTCGGCCCGTTCGTCAATGCGACGGCGGCGCGGAACGTCGTCACGCTCGCGCAACGGCAATTTAATCTGCGCGGCTGCCGCGTGTTCACGCCGGGCGAGGCGGATTACAAGCATTGCCTATACGCGCATTTGAAATATTGCACCGCGCCGTGCGTCGGAAATGTTTCGCGCGAGCAGTATCTGGAACAGGTCAAAGCCGCGTGCGATTTTCTCGAAGGCCAGTGCCGCGAAATGCAGGAGCAGCTCGAAGGCGAAATGAAAAAAGCCGCGGCGTCGCAGGATTTCGAAAAAGCCGCGAGCCTGCGCGATTTGGTTCGCGACCTGAAAGACACCTGGAAAAAAACCGAAAAATTTGCGCGCATTCCGTATTCGTTGCCGGGAAATATCCAGCCGCAAAACGATTTGGTCGAACTCGCGGAAGTTTTGAATTTGCCCGCGCCGCCATTGCGGATTGAAGGTTTTGACATTTCAAACATCAGCGGCACGTTTGCCGTCGCGTCGCTCGTGAGTTTCAAAAATGGCCGGCCCGACCGCGCGAATTATCGGCGTTTCAAAATCAAAACCGTCGCCGGTCAGGACGATTTTGCGAGCATGGCGGAAGTTGTGCGGCGCAGGTATTCACGGTTGCTGAATGAAAGTTTGGCACCGACCCAAAAGACAAAAAATGATGACGACGGCCATGCTGTCCCGGAGGAATTGCAAACGCTCGTGGATGAAACGAGTCGTAAAGTGCGGAAAGGAATTTCAATTAAAAATTCCCAACCTCAATTTGCAAAATCCAATCTGCCGGATTTGATTCTGATTGATGGCGGCAAAGGACAGTTGAGCATGGCTAGCGCGGAATTAAAAAAACTCGGCCTCGAAAAAATTCCGGTCATCGGGCTGGCGAAAGAATTTGAGGAAATTTATTTGCCGGACAAAAGCGAACCGCTGCGGCTCGGCCTCGATCATCCGGCGGTGAAATTGTTGCAGCGCATCCGCGACGAATCGCATCGCGTGGCGAATTCCTACAACGCGCAATTGCGGCTCAAGAAAATTTCCGAGAGCGTGCTGGACGAATTTCCCGGCATCGGCGAGCGGCGCAAATCGGCATTGCTGAAAAAATTCGGCTCGGTTCGGCGATTGCAATTGGCGACGGTGGAACAAATTGCTGAAGTGCCCGGCTTCGGCGGCAAGGCGGCGGAAGAATTGAAAAAGTTTTTGGAAGCGCGGGCAAATTTTTAGTCCGCCGGCTTGATGTGCGTGACTTTGATTTCCGAAACTGCGTGGTCAGCCCAAAACGTCACAGCATGGCGACCAATAATTTTTACTTGCACCGCCCGCCCAGCATCATCCTTTTCTGAAAAATCTCCCCGCGCATCAGGATTGGCGGCGAGCGAGCAAATGAATTTCATCAATCGTTCACGCTGTGCGCCCGCGCGCGGCGCGGAATCCAGCGCGGCCTGATTGATGTAAATCGCATAAGGCCGCATGAATTAATTTTGATCGAGGCGGCGCTCAAATTCTTCCGGTGTCAGCCAGTGGGATTTGTCCTTGTCATTCAGGCGGTCGGTGACTTCGCGGCGGTATTTCGCGTCGTGCGCGTGACGAAGTTGCAGCGTGTAGCGGATTAATTCCGCCTGTTCGCCGTCGCTCAATGTCGTTACTTCATGTTTGAGTTGTTCAAAACTCATGGAATAAGTTTAATCTTTAACTGTTTTTACGCAAGCACAGTTCGGCGGCAAAGCGGCGGAGGAGTTGAAAAAGTTTTTGGAAGCGCGCGGTTTGTCGTGAAATCAATTTTTCACCGGTTTTGGAATTTCTTTCTTTGGCGGACGCAAAAACCAAATCGAGACAAGAGTGAAAACAGTATTAACAATAATAAAAATGATTGTCAGTGCCGAAAATGTTTGAGCAGCCAAAAAAAGCGCAACGAATCCGATTAAGTTCAAAAACGCGGTCATTCGAATTATCCGGCGATCCCGGGTTATGCCGCCAAACAGTCGGATGCTTCCAATGATGCCACGCAAAAGAATGAATTCAAAAAGCAGGGCGAAATAGAGATCGGGTGTTGGTCTGGGTTTGTAGCTAAAAAAGAATGCCAAAAGTGGAGCTGCAATAATAAAAAAGAACCATGAACAGTATGCCAACCAAAGCAGACCGAAAACGCGGTTTATTCTCGCGGACTTATCTTCGCCCAGCCAGCCAAGAAAACTACCAGTCTTCTTAAATTCCGTTTTCAACAAATTGGCTTGCCCGATTTTCTGGACGGCGGAATTAAAAATTTCCTGTTCATCCAATCCTGATTTCATCTGCCGCTCGATTTCTTCGCGCAGATGACTTTCCAATTCTTCCAGCGGCACGGGCGATTTGATTCCGGCGGCGAGCATTTGCTTCCGCCAATCGGCAGTGGCTTTTTCGAGGTCAAACATATTGTTCCTTTTTCAAACCGGCCAAAACGGAATGAACCAACGACCATTGTTCATGATGCTTGGCCATCGCTGTTTTGCCGTCTTTTTTGAGCGAGTAGTATTTGCGCTTCCGCCCGGTCTCGCTTTCCGCCCAGCGCGACTTGATCAAGCCGCGGTGTTCCATCCGGTGCAAAACCGGATAAAGCATCCCATCGGTCCAATTCAACTTGCCATCAGAGCGCATTTTGACTTCCTGAATGATGGCGTAACCGTAGCTCTCGCCTTTCGCGAGCAATGACAAAATCAGCGGTTCAGCCGAAGCGGCGACAAGTTCCTTGCGAATCATAGGGACACAATACATAGACTTAATATGTATGTCAAGCGGGAAAATTCGCCGTGTTGAGATTCCGCCAACCACGCGCGTGCAGAAATAGCTCTCGTTTCATCCCCAACTCCGCTAGACTGCAACAGTCGAAAGACATTTTATGTCCACAAAATTATTTTCCGAACTCGGCCTGTCCGCTGAAATCCTCAAGGCCATTGACAAACTCGGCTTTGAAAAAGCCGCGCCGATCCAGGCCGAGGCGATTCCCGTTCTCATGAGCGGACGCGATGTCGTCGGCCAGTCGCAGACTGGTTCGGGCAAAACGGCGGCGTTCGCGATTCCGGCGATTGAAAAAACCGACGCGAATCTGAAAGCCGTTCAAGTTCTGATTCTTTGCCCGACGCGCGAACTCGCCGTGCAGGTGGCCGAGGAATTTCACAAGCTCACGCTCTTCAAGCGCGGCATCACGTCGCTGCCGATTTACGGCGGCCAATCTTACGAGCGGCAGTTTTGGGGACTCAAGCAAGGCGCACAAATCGTCATCGGCACGCCCGGCCGCGTGATGGATCACATGAGGCGCGGCACGATCCGCCTCGAAAAAATCAAAATGGTCATCCTCGACGAAGCCGACGTGATGCTGAACATGGGTTTCCGTGAGGACATCGAAACCATTTTGAAGGACGCGCCGAAGGAACGGCAGACCGTTTTCTTTTCCGCCACGATGCCGAAACCGATCCGCGACCTCATCGAAAAATATTCGCGCAATCCGCAGAACGTTAAGATTGACCAGAAGGCGATGACCGTCCCGACCGTCGAACAGGTTTATTACGAAGTGGATCGCCGCTACAAAGTGGATTTGCTCACGCGGCTGATTGATATTTACGATCTCAAGCTCGGAATTATTTTTTGCAACACCAAGCGCATGGTTGACGATCTCGTGGATCATCTCGAAGCGCAAGGCTACATGGCCGACCGCCTGCACGGCGACATGACGCAAGCGCAGCGCGACCGCGTGATGGGAAAATTCCGCAAATCCGGTCTTGAATTTCTCGTCGCGACGGACATCGCCGCGCGCGGCATTGACGTGGACGACATTCAAGTCGTTTTCAATTACGATTTGCCTTACGACGGCGAAGATTATGTCCATCGCATCGGTCGCACGGGTCGCGCGGGACGAACAGGACGTGCAATTTCATTCGCATCCGGCCGCGAACTGTTTCAGATCCGCAACATCGAGCGCTACACGAACATGAGGATTCAGCGCGCGAAAATTCCGACCGTGGACGAAGTTCACGAAGCGCGTGCGAGCGTGTTTCTCGACAAACTGCGTGCCACTCTGACGAGCGGTGAATTCAAAAAACAGGATCACCTCATCGAGCGCCTGCTCGAAGAAGGTTTTAATTCCACCGACATCGCGTCCGCGCTCATCCATCATCTGCAAGGCGGCGATGCCGCGCCCGCGAAACCCGCGCCGCCCGAAGAAATTTCTTTTGAACGCCCCGAACGTCCCAGCTTCCGCGACCGGAACGAAGGCCGTGACAATCGCGGCGGCCGTTTTGAAGATCGGCCACCGCGCAACGCACGTTTCGAAGATGACCGCCGCGAACGCGCACCTTACCGCGACACGCGTGAACAACGCCCGCCGCGCACGTTCGTAACGCCGGCTGCCAGCACGGCAGTTCCGCGCGTTCCAAAACAAATCATTCCGCCGCCGCCGAAACGAATCGTAAAAACTTTTCACGCCGCACCTGCGCCAATCGCACCGCCCGTTGCAAAAGTGTCGGCTGCCGAACCGGCTAGTCCAAAAACTGTGGAACCAAAAACTTTTTCCGATGCGGAGATTCTCGCATCCGTGAAACCCGAAACACTCGCGCCGGAATTCAGCAAACCAAAGCCTGCGCCGTTTTACGCAAAAGTTGTGTCGGAGTCTGCGGCAAAAAAAAGCAAAATTAAAACCGAACGCAAAACCCCGGCGGACCAGACGCGCCTGCACATCAACGTCGGCGAAGAAATGGGCGTCGTGCCGATTGACATCGTGAATTCCATCGCCGGCGAAACCGGATTGCCCGGCAAAGTCGTTGGCAAGGTAGACGTCCGCGAGCGGCATTCGTTCGTGGATGTCGCCGCCGAGCACGCCAACGCCATTCTCGCAAAACTCAACCGCGCTGAAATCAAGGGCACAAAAGTTAAAATAAAAACGGCGTGAGCGGAATTTTCAAAACTGAATTGTGCAAAAGAATTTCGTGCCAATTCGTGAAATTCGTGTCTTAATTTTTCCATGAACATTCAAGTGGCGACTCTTTGCGACGCGGCGACGGACGACAACGGAAAATTAAATCTGCTCGGCGCGTTCGACACGATCTTCGCGCCGCAATTGCCCGCCGTGCATCCGCAATGCGCCGTCGCGTTGCGCGTCACGTTCATGTCCGGCGACGAAGGCGAGCGCAAATTGAAATTGAATTTTGTCAACGCCGACGGCAGGAGCATCATGCCACCGATTGAAATTCCCGTGGCCGTCGCGCTGCCGGACGACGCACATTTCCTCACGCGCAATTTCATCGTCAACATCCAGGGATTGAAATTTCCCGAAGTAGGCTTGTATTCCGTGGACGTGCGGCTGGATGACAAATCGCAGGCAGGCATTCCGTTGCAGGTCAAACATCTGCCGCCGCGCGAAATGGCGTGATTGAATTCACAAGTCGCCCGAATTTTCAAATGCGCGTAAATCGTAAATTCGAAAATAACTTTCCACTTTGCGTTTGAACTTTAATAATCCGCGCATGGCAAATTCACAAAACGAACCAATTCTCCAACTCGATTTGCCCGGCATCAAAAAAGTCCGCTCCGGCAAAGTCCGCGAAGTCTTCGACCTCGGCGACAGTTTCCTGCTCGTCGCCAGCGACCGCATTTCCGCCTTCGACGTCATCATGCCCAACGGCATTCCGCGCAAGGGCGAAGTGCTGACGCAGATTTCGCATTTCTGGTTTGAGAAATTTTCCGCGCTCGTGCCGAATCATTTGCTCGCCAAGGCGGACGATCCGTTGCCGAAAAATTTGCAGCCGTTCGCCGACAAATTGGCGCGCCGCTCCATGATTGTGAAAAAGGCCAAGCCGCTCGCCATCGAGTGCATCGTGCGCGGCTATCTTTCCGGCAGCGGCTGGAAGGAATACAAGAAATCGCAGACCGTCTGCGGCATCAAATTGCCCGCCGGATTTGACCGAATCCGCCGAATTGCCCGAACCGATCTTCACGCCGTCAACGAAAGCCGAAGCCGGTCACGACGAAAATATCTCGTTTGAGGAAGCGCAAAAAATTGTCGGCGCGGAACTCGCCACGCAGGCGCGCGACTTGAGCCTGAAAATTTACAAAGCCGGACGCGATTACGCCCGCCAGCGCGGCATCATCATCGCCGACACGAAATTCGAGTTCGGCCTGTTCGAGGGCAAATTGATTTTGATTGATGAAGTGTTGACGCCGGATTCCTCGCGCTTCTGGCCCGCCGACCAATACGCGCCCGGCCGCGGCCAGCCGAGCTTCGACAAGCAATTCGTCCGCGACTATCTCGAAACGCTGACGTGGGACAAAACCCCGCCCGGCCCGAAACTGCCGGATGATGTCGTCGCCAAAACCAGCGCGAAGTATCTGGAGGCGTATGAAAAGCTGACCGGCAAAAAACTTTGAGCTATCTAAAATGACCGAACAACAACGAAATTTAATTCTTGAATTAACGCGAGGGAAAATTTCTCGCGATACATTTCTATCTCAATTCGATCCACGCTTTACCGCAAAACCTGATCAAATTATAGCTTTGATTCAAGAGGCAATAAAAAGTCGAAGCGCATCTGAAGTTGAATGTTCACTTTACCTCATTTACCAGTTCAAAGATTCCTTGGAATCATATGTTCCAGTTCTAGTTCAACTCTTCGCTGAAGATTGGCATCACCGCCATGAAGACATTGCGCTCGCATTTGAAAACCTCAAAGACCCGCGTGCCATTGAAATTCTTTATCAAACTGCTTTGCGTGAATTTGAATACTTAAAATATGACAATAGTGAAGCTCTTGCGCGCAAATGCACATGGGCTTTGGCACGCATAGGAACAGTTGAAGCGTTGGATAAATTGCGCTTGCTTGCAAATTGTGAAAAGCCTGTCGTTTGTGCATTTGCTCGTAAGAGATTGCCCGAATACCAATAGCAAGAATTTCAACAGTTCGTCTTGCGAACTGATATAATTTGAGTTGTGCAAACGCTCGTCGAAGATTTTCTGCAATACCTGCGCCACGAGCGCGGGCAGTCGGACAACACGGCGAAAACTTACGCCGCGCTGCTCGGCAAATTCACCGCGTGGACGGAAAAGCAAAACCTCACGGACTGGAAATCGGTCGAGTTGAAGCATCTCATGGCGTTTTTGCAGCACGAGCGGACAAGAAACACTTCCATCGGGCGACCAAATTCAAAAGTTGAATCTCAAAAAAATTCTTCGCGTCGTCTGAGCGGCGAAAGCGTTTATCTGGAAATTGCCGCGCTGCGCGCGTTTTACAAATTCGCCGAGAACGAAAATCTGCTGCCCGCGAACATCGCGGAAAATCTTTCGCTGCCGCGCCGCTGGAAGCGTTTGCCAAAGGCGTTGTCGAACGACGAAATCAAAAAACTGCTTGAACCGGAAAATCCAGAAACGCCGGAAAATCTGTGCGATCAGGCGATTTTGGAATTGGCTTACGCTTCCGGTTTGCGTTTGTCAGAATTGAAAAATCTGCGGCTGGAGCAATTGCATCTCGACGCCGGATTCATCAACGTCATCGGCAAAGGAAATAAAGAGCGCGTTGTGCCAGTTGGAAAAACAGCCGTCAAAGCGTTGAGCCGTTTCATTGAAGTTGGACGGCCAAAACTCGTCACGCCGAAATCTCCAGCAAATGTTTTTCTCACGAAACGCGGCACGCCGTTCGCGACGGTGACGCTGTGGCTGCACATCAAAAATCGCGTCCGGCGCGCCGGAGTTTCGCGCAACATCACGCCGCACATGCTGCGGCACAGTTTTGCGACGCATCTACTGGAGCACGGCGCGGATTTGCGCGTGATCCAGGAATTGCTCGGCCACGCGAGCATCGGCACGACGGAAATTTACACGCACGTCACGGGAAATCGGCTGCGGGAAATTCACCGGAAATTCCATCCGCGAGCCTGAAGAAGATCTGCGGAGAATTTTAGCGAAATGTTTGAAGAAATTTCCGACGAATCAAGCGGCGTTGTCGCCAATGGCCTCGACCGGACAACCTTCCTTGGCTTCTTTGCAGCGCGCTTCCTCTTCGGGCGTCGTCGGCTGTTTGTAGACGAACGAATATCCGCCGTCGTCGTTGCGCTTGAAATTGTCCGGCGCGGTCTCGCGGCACAGGTCGCAGTCAATGCACTGGTTGTCCACGTAGTATTTGCCCGGCGACATTTTCGGGATATTTATTTGCGACGTCAGCCATAAAATTTAGTTGAAGTTAAATATGGATATGCGATTTTGCGCAAATGGCAAGCCTCATTTGGCCGTGTTTTTCCGCGCGATTAAAAACTTTTCATTCGCGGCGCGCGATTTGTATGTTTTGCGTCATGCAACAAGGAATCGTTCGCCGGACAAAAATCATCTCAACGCTCGGCCCCGCCACTGATTCCGCCGAGATGATCGGCAAGCTCATGGACGCGGGCGTCAATATTTTCCGCCTTAACATGTCGCACGCGCCGCATGACTGGGTGCGCCGTGTGTTCACGCGACATCCGCGCCGAGTCCGCCAAACGCGCGCGCCACATCGGCATCCTCATGGACACGCAAGGCCCGGCCATCCGCACCGGCGATTTAGGCGTGCCGCTGGATTTGCAGCCCGGCCAGAAATTCACCTTCACCGTCCGCGGCGAACGCGATTTGGAACAGCATTCCGTGGACGTGAACTACGAAAATTTCATCAACGACATCAGCGTCGGCGACGTCGTGCTCATTGACAACGGCACGATCCAGATGAAAGTCCTCGCCAAAAACGGCAACAAAGTCGAATGCGAAGTTTTGACCGAAGGCAAACTTGGCAGCCGCCGCCACATCAATCTGCCCGGCGTCAAAGTCAGTCTGCCCGCACTCACAGTCGAAGGACATCAAGGACGTGAAACTCGGCCTCGAACTCGGCGTGGATTTCATCGCGCTCTCGTTTGTGCGCGAAGCCCGCGATTTGCTCCAACTCCGCGAAATGTTTGAAGAAGGCAAACCGCATCCGCTCGTCATCGCCAAAATTGAAGACCAGGAGGCGATCAAAAATCTGGATGCCATCGTCCTCGAAGCCGACGGCATCATGGTCGCGCGCGGCGATTTGGGAATTGAAATTCCTTACGAAGAACTGCCCATCGTCCAGCGGCGCATCGTCAAAACGTGCCTGCGCGTCGGCCGTCCCGTCATCGTCGCCACGCACATGCTCGAAAGCATGATCGAATCGCCGATGCCCACGCGCGCCGAAGTCACCGATGTCGCCAACGCGGTTTTCGAGGAAGCCGACGCCATCATGTTGAGCGGCGAAACCACCGTCGGAAAATATCCACTGAAGTGCATCGAAGTTTTCGACAAGATCGCGACGCGCATCGAACGCAGCGGCAGCGCGCAATTTCACGACCTGGCGGAATTGACGACCGCGCGGCAAAAACTTGTCAAAAGCGCCGTCGTCATGGCCAACGAATTGAAGGCGGCGGCGATTCTGGTTTTCACCCGCCACGGCAGCATGGCGCAATACGCGAGCTGGATGCGCCCGCATTACTCGCCGATTTACGCGATGTGCGAGAACGAAAAGGCCGCGAACGAAATGGCCTTGTGCTGGGGCGTCACGCCGTTTGTCATGGAATTCGATTTCATCAATCCGCAAAACACGATCGAGACCGCGCTGAAAAATCTGGCGGAACAAGGCCGATTGCAGCCCGGCGCAACGGTCGTGATCATCGGCGCGATTTCCGTCGGCACGGAAATTGTGGACGCAGTGCAGATGCGGACGGTGAACTGAAGAATTTTTTCTTCCGCAGATTTCACAGATTTACGCAGATGATTTTTAATCTGCGTAATCAGCGGATAAAATCATTTTCCAAAAACCGCCGCCGCTTCGTTGGCAAGATTCAAAACCGTGTTGGAAAGACCGAGCCAGAACATTCCCAGAATGCAAATCCAGATGGAAAGTTTTGCCGGTGATGAAAGCGGGATCGGCGACAAGTCCGTGCGCTTCTTTGCTCCAATAAATCGCGCGGATGACGCCGAAATAATAGTAAAGCGAAATCACCACGCCCGCGAGTGCAATGAACGCGAGGCAATAATATCCGTGATTGCCCGTCGTCTGCGCCGCTTCGATCACCGATTTCAGCAGCAAAAATTTTCCGAAAAATCCCGCCAGCGGCGGAATGCCCGCGAGCGAAACCATCGCCAGCGTCATCGTCGCGGCGAGCAGCGGCGAACGCTGGCTCAATCCGGCCAGCGCGGAAATATCTTCGTCGTTCAGATGCCGCATCACGAGCGCGATGACCGTGAACGCGGCGATGACCGTGAACAAATATCCCGCGAGATAATACAGCAGCGCCGATTGCCCGCTCGCGCTCAACGCCGCCACGCCGAGCAGCAGATAGCCCGCGTGCGAAATGCTCGAATAGCCCATCAGCCGTTTCAAGTTGCGCTGCGGCAGCGCGCACAGGTTTCCGTAAAGAATCGTGATGCCGGAAATGACGATCAGCAAATTCGCCCAGTGCTTCGTCACGTCCGGCACGGCGACAAACAAAACGCGCAGCAACAAAACAAATCCGGCGGCCTTGGAGCCGACGGCGAGAAACGCGGTCGTCGGCGTCGGCGCGCCTTGATAAACGTCCGGCGCCCAGATTTGAAACGGAAACGCGGCGATCTTGAATCCGAGCCCGACCAGCACGAACAAAACGCCGAGCAGGAAAATTTTATTGTCCAGAAATTGCGCCGGAAACTTGCGCGAGATCGTTGAAATTAAATTTGCCGGTCGTTCCCCAAATCAGCGCGATGCCGAACACCAGAAACGCCGACGACAGCGCGCCGAGAATCAGATATTTCACGCCCGCTTCGAGCGACACGAGCCGTCCGCGTTGAAAACTGACGAGAACGTAAAACGTGATCGTGATGAGTTCGATGGAAACGAACAGCATCGCAAAATCATTCGACGATGCGGCGAACAGCATTCCCGCCAGCGCGAACAGAATGAGCGAATAATATTCCGAAACGCCCGCGAGCCGGTCGGAAAATTCCGCCGACAAAAATAAAACGAGAATCGCCGCGACGAGAAAAAAGCGTTTGAAAAACAGCGCCAGCGGGTCTTCGACGAATGAACCGCTGAATGCCGTGCCGAACTGGCTGCAAATCCCGTCGCCGCTCAAACTGACGAGCAACAATCCGCCCAACGCCGCAATCGCGACGTAGGCGAGAAATTTTTTGCGCTCGGCGGGCATCCAAAAATCCGCGAGCATCAGCACCATGCCGATGGCGATGACGCAAAGCTCGAGGGTGATCAATGATGAGTTCATCAATTTGGGATTGCGGATTGCGGATTGCGGATTGCGGAAATGGCAGCGACGTTTTGTTTTTCAACAGTCGAATTTGCCAAGCTAACAATTTTTTGCGCGTCGGGATTTATTTTTTCCGTCAGCAATTTCGGCAGGAAGCCGAACAGCAGCAGGCTCGCGAGCAACAGCGCGTAAGGCAGTTTGCGCCAGACGTTCGAGGCATCAGCGAGATTGGAGAATTTTTCCGGCACTGGCCCGTGCAAAATGTTTCGGATGGCGCGCGTCATGTAAACCGCGCCGATGATGAGCGCACCCCAAACGGCAAGCATCGTCACGAGCGGAAAAGTTTTCCACGAACCGAAGAATACCGTGACTTCGCCGACGAAATTCGCGAAGCCGGGCAAACCGCATCCGGCCATCGCCGCCATGAGCAACGCCGTGCCGATGAAACGCAGCGGACGGCAGAGTCCGCCGAGTTCGCTGATCTGGAGCGTGCCGGTTTTTTGATAGATGTAGCCGCTCAACGCGAACGTCAGCGCCGCGAGAAATCCGTGCGCGATCATGATCAAAACCGCGCCGGTCACGCCGATAATGTTCAGGCTGGCGATGCCGAGGAAAATGAAACCCATGTGCGCCACGCTGGAATTGCCGATGAGCAGGTTCAAATCTTTTTGCCTCATGGCGACCCAGCCGACATACAGAATGTTGCCGAGGCAGAGCCACGCGATAATGTGCATCCAGCTTTGCGCGGCTTGCGGCATCAGCGGCAGCGCGATGCGGATCAAACCGTAGAGGCCGAATTTTTTCAGCACGCCGGCGTGGAGCATCGCGGTCGGCGCGGGCGCGACGCCGTAACCGAGCGGCGCCCAGGAATGGAACGGCCAGAGCGAAACCAGAATGCCAAATCCGAACAGCAGCAGCGGGAAAATAAAATTCTGCGCGTTCGGCGCCAGCGGATGCGCCGCGATGTATTCCGTGAGTTTCGGAATATCAAACGTGTTCGCGCCGGATTTCAGATAAAGCGCGATGAGGCCGATGAGCGCGATGAGCGCGCCGAGGCTCAAATACAGCGTGATTTGGAAGGTCGCGTAATTTTTCCGTTCGCCGCGTCCCCAGACGCCGATCATGATGAACGTCGGGATCAGCGCGAATTCGTGGAACGCAGTAAAAGAAAAACAGATCGAGCGACGCGAACGCGCCGAGGATGCCGCCGGTCATCACGAGCAGCAAAATGTAAAATTCCTTTTCGCGCGTCTGGATTTCCCACGAGCAGAGCGCGGCGGCGAACGCGACGATCGCGCCCATCAAAATCAGGCCGACGTTCAGGCCGTCCACGCCGACGTGATAGCTGATGCCGAGCGATTCGACCCACGGGATTTGCTGCACGAAGCGGTAGCCGTCCGCGTCCACCGGCGCGCCGGCGTATTGGCAAAACATTTTCACGGCGAGCACCGCCGAAATGAGCGTCGCCAAAACCGCGATGGCGCGGATGATGACGCGATAATTGCGCGGCACGAACACCAGCAACAGCGCCGCCAGCAGCGGCCAGCCTAAAATGTAAGTCAGTATGGACATTTTATTTTCCCAAAACGAAATAGAGCAACAGCGCCACGCCGAGCACGAACAGGAAGGCGTAGGTTTGGAGATTGCCGGTTTGCATGAGCCGCAGCGCGCGCCCGCTCAAATCCGTGCCACCGCGAATCGCGCCGATACAAAAGCCTTCGACGAGCCAGCGGTCAATCCAGTCGGCGACCGTCGCGATAAAATCATGCGCGCGGATGAAAGTGGCTTCGTAAATCTCGTCGAAGTAAAAACGGTTTTTCATCGCGGTCGCAAGCCAGCCGAGTTTCGCGGGCAACGGATCGCTCGTGGCATTTTTGTAAAGTGAGAACGCCAGAAAAATTCCCAGCAGCGCCACGCCGATACCGATGAGCATCGGGATGGGAGTTTTCAACGGTTCGAATTTGCGAATTGTTGATTGAACTATAACGGAAGCGTTGTCTTCCGATATGCTCTATCATTACCCGATGATTCCGATCGAATTGCGAACCGTAAATGTTCGTTAATGCCGATAAAGCCGCCGATGGCCGCGAAGATTGCCAGAATCACAAGCGGCAACGTCATCACCAGCGGCGATTCGTGCGCGTGCGAGGCGGCTTCGGATTTTTCCTTGCCGAAGAAAACGACGAAGAACAGACGGAACGTGTAAAACGCCGTCAAGCGCGGCGACGAAAACAGCAACACCAAATAGCAGATAATTTTTCTGTTCCAGACACTGCGCAAAAATCGAATCCTTCGAATAGAAACCGCTGAACGGCGGAATGCCGCTCAAGGCCAGCGCACCGATGAGAAATGTCCAGAACGTGACCGGCATTTTTTTGCGCATGTTGCCCATCTGCCAGATGTCCTGCTCGTGGTGCATGCCGATGATGACCGAGCCGGCGCTCAAGAACAGCAGCGCCTTGAAAAATGCGTGCGTGGTCAGATGGAACATTGCGGGCGTCGGGCCGTTCAAGCCGACGGCCATGACCATGTAGCCGAGTTGCGAGAGCGTCGAGTAGGCGATGATGCGTTTGATGTCGTTTTGCTGGACGGCGATGAGCGCGGCGAGCAACGCGGTGAATCCGCCGATGTAGGCGATGACTGGCAATGCACCGCTCGGCTCAATCAGAAACAACACACGGCAAAGCATGTAAACACCGGCGGCAACCATTGTTGCGGCGTGGATCAAGGCGGAAACTGGCGTCGGGCCTTCCATTGCGTCCGGCAACCAGACGTGCAGCGGAAATTGCGCAGACTTGCCGACCGCGCCGCAGAAAATCAAAAGTCCGGCAATTGTCGTCATCGTTCCGAGCGCAACGGGATTGGCGACAATTGAATTTTGCAAATTGGAAAAATTCAACGAGCCGAGAATTCCCCAGACCATCAGAATTCCAAGCAGAAATCCGAAGTCGCCGAGGCGGTTGACGATGAACGCTTTTTTCGCGGCATCACCGGCGCTGGGTTTTTCAAACCAGAATCCGATGAGCAGGTAGCTGGACACGCCGACGAGTTCCCAGAATATGAACATCTCGATGAAATTATTCGCGAGCACGATGCCGAGCATCGAGAACGTGAACAGGCTCATGAACGCGAAGAAGCGCGCCATGCCCTTGTCTTCGTGCATGTAGCCGAAGGAATAAATATGGATCGCGCCGCCGACGCCGGTGACGATGAGCAGCATCATCAGGCTCAACGCGTCGAGCTTGAGGCCGAAGTCAACGTGCAGGTCGCCGATGGAAAGCCAGTTGGTTGAAGTTTCCGCATTGATGTGAAATCCATTCGCGCTGATGAAAATAACTGTCAGAATAAATCCGGCGACGACTGCGCCGATGGAAATGAGGCTGCTCGTCGTTTTGCAACGCAGAGTGAAAAGCGTGATGACCGCCGTTGCGAGCAGCGGCAGGAACAAAATCAGCCATGGTAAAATTTCGTATTTCATCCGTTTAATCAGCCAGAGATGCACACAGATGAAAATTAGATTCGTTGCTGCCGCAAACGACGCAGATATTCGGGCAGATTTAAGGATTCAAAGCCCGCGCCCAACGCGCGATAATCTAAGCGCTAATGACGTGCTCTGTGATTCATAAAATTCTGTCTTGCGTCATCTGCGGTTGATTATCAGAGTTTCATCGAGGTCAAATCTTCGACGTGCGCGGTCTGGCGTTTGCGGTAAAGCGCGACGATGAGCGCGAGGCCGACCGACACTTCCGCCGCCGCCACGGTGATGATGAAGAACACCAGAATCTGGCCGTTCAGATTGTCGTTGAAGCGCGAAAACGCGACGAGCGCGAGGTTCGCCGCGTTGAGCATCAGTTCCAGCGACATGTAAATGACGAGCAGATTGCGCCGCATGATGACGCCGAGCAATCCCAGCGCGAACAGCAGGAAGCTGACGGTCAAATAATGTTCGAGTCCGACGTGCATATTATTTCAAATCCTTTTTGCTCAACAAAATCACGCCGATCATCGCCACGAGCAGCAGCACGGAAACGACTTCAAACGGCAGAACGTATTGTGTGAACAACAGTTTTCCGAGCGACGCGGTGTCGCCTTCGATTGTCGGTGACGGTTGCGCGTTAAGATTAGTCTCTTTCAAACTTTTCAAAAAGATGGCGACGATTGTGCCGACGGAAATCAATCCGGCGACGATGCCGAACATTTTAATCCGGCGGCGCTGTTCTTCCTTCAAATCGAGCAACATGATGACGAACAGAAACAACACGATGACCGCGCCGGCGTAAACGAGGATTTGCACCGCCGCGAGGAAGAACGCGTGCAGCAGCACGAACAGCCCGGCCATCGAGATGATGGTCAGCACGAGAAACATCGCGCTCGTGACCGGGTTGCGGCTGAACGGATTCGCGATGACGAGCACGCCGCACAACAGCGTCAGCGCCGCGAAGACGTAAAACAAAACGTCCGGCAACGCAGTTCCACCGAGCAAGTTGTCGAGTGCTTCCATTTCTAAATTTTAATTCAAACAAATTTCCGTCGGGCAAACTTCGTCGCACCAATTTTCAATTTGCTGTTTGATTGCATCGCGAACTTCGCAAACTTTTTCCAATTTTTCTTCGTGCGAACCTTGAAACGCCGACGGGTCGGGAAAACTCCAATGCAATCGCGTCGTCACGCCGGGGAAAATCGGGCAGCGTTCCGCGCTCGTCTCGTCGCAAACCGTGATGACGTAAGAAAATAATTGGCTGGCCTTCAAAAAATCCGAAACGGCTTTCGTTTTGTTGCCTGAAATATCAATCCCAATTTCCTGCATCGCTTCGATAACGATTGGATTTAGTTTTCCGGGTTCAATTCCCGCGCTGTGCGCCTCAAAAAATTCTCCACACATTTGATTGAGAAACGCTTCGGCCATTTGGCTGCGCGCGCTGTTGTGAATGCAGACGAACAGAACTTTCTTTTTCATAATGCAGCCTCCGATTTCAATTTTGCACAACAACCTTGCTCGCGCACGCAACGGCACGCGAACATCGCCGCAACCGCACCGAGCGGCGGAGCGACGAGATAAATCCACAGATGTTCAAAGTGTCCAGAGACAAGCGCAGGCGCAAATGAACGCGCGGGATTCATGGACGCGCCGCAAATCGGTCCGGCAAACATCGCTTCAAGCGCAATCACCGAGCCGACGGCAATTCCCGCCGTGATTCCTTTTTCTTTCGAGCCGGTCGAGACGTTGAGAATTGTCAGCATCAGAAAAAATGTCAGAACAATTTCAAGAATGAACGACTGCATTTCCGAACCTACGGGCAAAGTCGCGCCGAGCAATTTGTTTTCTGGAAATAAAAATCGCAGCAAACCGCTGGCAAAAATTGCTCCGGTTATTTGGCTCGCAATGTAAGGCAAAACTTCGCGGCCTGACATTCTGCGAGCCGCCCAAAATCCAATCGTCACGGCAGGATTCAAATGCGCGCCGGAAATGTCGCCGAAAGTATAAATCATCGCCAAAACAATCAAACCAAACGTCAACGCAACTCCAACGTGCGTGATTGCACCGCTAGAGATTTGATCAATGATAATCGCGCCCGTTCCGGCAAACACCAAGCCGAACGTTCCAAAAAATTCTGAAAGGAGTTTTTTCAATTTGTCAGGCTTTCACCGGAAAACTTTCCTGTTCCTTCGCTTCTTCCAATTTATTTTTCCATTTCTGGACGCCGCCGACCGTGCCGCCGAGCGCGAGGAGTTTTTCCTTGTCGTAAATCATCTCGGCGCGGTCAGGCCGGTGAGCGAATAATCTTTCTGCAGAAAAATCGCCTCTTCAGGACAGACTTCCTGGCAGAAGCCGCAGAAAATGCAGCGCAGCATGTTGATCTCGAATTCCTCCGGCATCTTTTCCGCGTTCGTGCGGTCGGCCAGTTGCCCGGCCGGACCGGGCGGAGTGATCTTGATCGCCTTGGGCGGGCAGACGAATTCGCAAAGCTGGCACGAGACGCATTTCGTGTTGCCTTCCTGATCCTTGACGAGATACGGCGCGCCGCGATAATCCTCCGGCACGGCCCATTTCTGTTCGGGATATTCCATCGTCACGACTTTTTTCTGGATCAACGTGTTGTAGGCGTGACGGAGCGTGACCTTAAGTCCGCCGATGATGGCGGGCACATAAAGTCTTTCCCAAAACGTCAATGGTTTCCGGTTTACAATCATTGCCATATTAGACTTCTCATCCACAAAATCACCGCCGTGATCAAAATGTTCACCAACGCGAGCGGCACGAACCGCCGCCAGCCCAAATCCATCAATTGGTCGTAACGAAAACGCGGGAACATCCAGCGCACCCAGATGAACAGCACCATCAACGCGCAGACTTTCGCGAGGAAAATCAGAATCTGCACGATGCCGATGCCGAGCGAGTGTCGCCGGCTGATCCAAGTCCCCAAAACGGCAGCGTCCAGCCGCCGAAAAACAGCGTCACCATCATGCCCGACGACGCCACCATGTTGGAGTATTCCGCGAGGAAAAACAGCGCGAATTTCATCGAGCTGTATTCCGTGTGATAGCCGCCGACCAGTTCGGTTTCCGCTTCCGGCAAATCGAACGGCGTGCGGTTGGTTTCCGCAAAACTGCGCGACGATGAAAATGATGAACGACAGCGGCGCGTAAATCACCAGCCAGCCGTGCGTCGTCTGCCAGCGAGATGATCTGGCTCAAATTCAAATTGCCCGCGATGAGAAAAACCGGGATGACGCTCATGCCCATCGAAATTTCATACGAAATCATCTGCGCGCTCGAACGGATGCCGCCGAGGAACGGATATTTTGAATTGGCCGCGTAGCCCGCCAGCACAATTCCATAAACGCCGAGCGAAACGATGCCGAACGTGTAAAGAATGCCCACGTTCAAATCCGCGATGACCATTTTTTGATTGCCGATTTGCGAGCCGAACGGAATCACCGCGATGACGAGCATGCGAAGGAATCACCGCGACGCGCCGGCGCGAGCCAGAAATAGATTTTGCGCACGCCGGCCGGCGTGAAATCTTCCTTGAGCATGAACTTCAAGCCGTCGGCCAGCGGTTGGAAAATTCCCATGCGCGTCAGCAACGGGCCGAGCACGGGAATATATTTCATGAACGGCGGCGCGGCGCGGTTCGGCCCGACGCGGTCCTGGATCCACGCCGAAATTTTTCGCTCCGCCAAGACCGCGTAAGCCGCGATGGCATGCAACACGCCGATCGCCAGCGCGATTTTGACCATACTGAAAATGATAAAATTCCAGTCCATGTTAAATTTGCACCGTCACGCCGGTGTCGCCGAGCGCCGCCCAGGTCAGACCGTTGAACGCGGAAACGTCCTTCGCCATTTCGTTGAACAGACCTTCGATCGTCACGAAACCGTTCTGGCCGGTGACGTTGTGAACGAGGTCGTGCAAAAATTCCCATTCGGCGCGCGCGTCGCCCGGCGCTTCGACGGCCTTCATGAATTTCTGGACGCGGCCTTTGCGTTCGTGAACGTGCCGCGTTTTTCCGCGTGCGCGCAGCCGGGCAAAAGGTAATGCGCCAGCTTCGTGGTCGCGTTCGGCAAAATGTCGCTGACGATGAGCGTCTCCAGTTTGCCGAGCAAATCCGCGCCGATGCCGTGCTTCGTCACGTCTTCGCCGAAAACGATCAACGTTTTGATTTTGCCGCTGCGGATGCCGTCGGCGATTTTCGGCAGATTGCCGCCCATTTCCGTGAAGCAAATTCTGGTGAGCCGCGCGCCGTTGCGTGTTCGGATTTTTGTCCGCGCTGACGAGCAGCTTGTCGCCTTCGCCGGTGCGCGCGACGGAATCGCTGACCGCGCCGAGTTTCGATTTCAATTTTGAAGATCAGCCAGAGTTCTTCATTGGTCTGCCGCGCGGAAGCAACAATCGCCACCGAACCCGCCGGAGCTTTTTTCAGCTTGTCGCGAAATTTCATTCGAGCGCCGCCGTCCAGGTGGATTTTTGTCCGCGCACCAGAACATCTTTCAAACGGTCTTCGCGACCGATCCATTTGTAATTCAACCGGCCGGCGTCGCACATCCAGCAGGAATTGACGGCGTCGTTCTGGCGCGGCTCGTAGCGGTAAACTTTTTCCTCGCGCGAGCCGATGATGACGTTGCAGCCGGTGGCGCAACTCGTGCAGACGCTCTTGGTTTCCTTCAGGAACCAGACGCGCATCTGGAAACGGAAATCCTTCGACGTCAGCGCGCCGACGGGACAGATGTCCACGGTGTTGAGCGTGTAATTGTTGTCGAAAGGCTTTCCCGGGATACGCCGCGAGCGTGTTGTAGCTGCCGCGATTGACGATGCCGAGCGCGTCGTCGCCCGCGATGTCGCTTCGTGAAACGGATGCAGCGCGTGCAAAGAATGCAGCGTTCGTCGTCGAGCACGATGCGCGGGCCGAGGTCAACGGCCTTCGGCTTGTGAACTTTCGCTTCGACGAAGCGGCTCGCGCTCTGGCCGTAATCCACGGAATATTCCTGCAACTTGCATTCGCCGGCCTGGTCGCAAATCGGGCAGTCGAGCGGATGATTGATGAGCAGAAATTCCAGCACGCCTTCGCGCATCTGTTTCACGCCGGGCGTCGATGGTGTAAATTTCCATGCCCGGCGAAATCGGCGTGGCGCAGGCGATGGCCGGGCGCGGCGACTTGGCGATCTTCGGCGTGCCGTCGGGATTCAACACCGGCTTGCGGTCCGGGCCGAGCGCGGGCGTGCCGAATTCGACCAGGCACATGCGGCAATTGCCGACGACCGGCAGCTTCGGATGATAGCAATAATGCGGCACATCCGGTCGTGGCGAGCGCGCAAGCCTGGATCATCGTGGTCGGAATCGGCTTGCCGGAAATCGGGTCCGGCATCGTCTTCGGCACTTCGATTTCGCGACCGTCCACCTTCACCTTGATTTTTTCAATCGCGAGGCGCGGGCTTGGTTTCAGTTGTGGCTGCGGTTGACATTTTATGCAGATCGCAGCGATATGGATACGGCATACGCGATAATTGCGCAAGGATTTCATAGCGGATTAGCTCGGGGTTCGGCGAGTTTTTCAACAGCTGACGGCGTCAAATTGTCAGAGCATGATTCGGTTCAGTAGATGCAATGTTTCGATGTCATTAAATTTCAGTTTTCACGCATGTGGCAGTGCGCCGCTGCCAATTCTGCGTCAGTTCCGGGCGGCGCGGTCGGCGTTTTTCGCGACGGCTTCATCCGCCGCGCCTTTGGCGACAAATTCATCTTTGAACTTCGCGACGAAACTTTGCACCGGCCAGGAGCAGGCTTCGCCGAACGCGCAAATCGTGCGGCCGCCGGGAATGTTGTCGGCGATCTTCACGAGATAATCCGCGTCGCTCGCGCGGCCTTCGCCGTGCGTCAGGCGGTGCAGCGCCTTGCTCATCCAGAGCGAACCTTCGCGGCAGGGCGTGCATTGGCCGCAGCTTTCGTGCGCGTAAAATTCGGCGATGTTCGCCAGCGCCTCGACGATGTCGCGTGGAATCGTCCATCACGATGATCGCGCTCGAACCGCTCATGCGAACCGGCGGCGGCCAGCGAATCGAAATCGTAAGGCAAATCCAGCATGTCGCGTCTCGACCAGGATCATCTTTGCCCTCGGCGTCTTTTTTCTTGAGCTTGAATTTTTCGCCCGCCTTGAAAACTTTTGCCGACGAACCGCCGGGAATGACGGCCTTCAATTTTCGGCCGTCGCGCAAGCCGCCGCCGAATTTCGGATCGTTGATCAGTTCGCCGATCGTCGCCTTGCCGACTTCGATTTCGTAATAGCCCGGCTTTTTGACGTGGCCGCTCACGCTGACGATGCGCGTGCCGGTGTTGTTCGGCGTGCCGAGCTTGGCGAATTCCGCCGCCGCCCATCGCGACGATGTGCTTCACGTTGCAGAGCGTCTCGACGTTGTTGACGATGGTCGGGCACATCTACAGGCCGAGCACCGCCGGAAAATACGGCGGCTTGATGCGCGGATAGGCGCGCTTGCCTTCGAGCGATTCGATCAGGCCGGTTTCCTCGCCGCAAATGTAAGCGCCCGCGCCGCGATGAACGTGAATTTCCAGATCGTAGCCGCTGCCGCAGAATATTTTTGCCGAGGAAATTTTTCGCGCGGGCTTCCGTCAAGCGCCTGATTCAAAATCTTCGCGCCGTCCGCCATTTCGCCGCGGATGTAGATGTAGGCGAGATGCACGTCGTTCGCGAAGCAGGAGATGATCATGCCTTCGATCAACTGGTGCGGGTCCTTGTACATGATCTGCCGATCCTTGAACGTGCCCGGCTCGGATTCGTCGGCGTTGCAGATCAGGTAAATCGGCTTGCCGCTCTTGCGGTCAACGAAGCTCCATTTCAGGCCGCAGGAAAATCCCGCGCCGCCGCGACCGCGCAGGCCGGAAATTTTCACGTCCTCGCGGATTTGTTCCTGGGCCGGAAAGTTTTTTGCCGTCGGGCAAATCCTTCGGCTGGATGGCGAGCGCCTTCTTCAAAGCCTCGTAGCCGCCGTGACGCAAATAGCATTCGATGTCCGGCGTGTAACCCGGTTCATCGGCATATTTCAAAATCAATTTGTATTCTTGCGCCATATCAGCAACTTGACTCTTAAATAAAATTCTCTAGCTTAATGCTGCCCATCCTGCCCGATGGTGTAACGGTAGCACAGCAGACTCTGAATCTGTTTGTCATGGTTCAAATCCATGTCGGGCAGCCATTTCATCATTGTCATTTGCAGTCCGCCACAATCTCGTCCGCCTTTCGCGTGCGAAACACCTTCGTAAAAATCATCGTTGCACATCATCACCGGCGCGGTGCCGCAACTGGCGAGGCACTCGACAAATTCGACCGTGAACTTTCCGTCCTTCGTCGTTTGCGCGCCGTGCGCGTGCGCGTCCAAGCCGAATTTTTCGCAAAAATGCTCGCGCAATTCATACGCGCCGCCGAGCGCGCAGCTCAACGTGCGGCAAACCTTGATCTGATATTTGCCCATCGGCTCCTGCCGCAGCATCGGATAAAACGTCAGGAGTTCGTAAACATTGATCGGCTGCAATTCGAGCTTCTTCGCCGTCCACTCGACCGCTTCCTGCGAAATCCAGCCGAACTGTTCCTGGATCGCGTGCAGCACCATCAGCGACGCCGCGCGTTTCTCGGGATAATGCGTGACCAATTCGTTCACTTCCGCCTCAAGCTTCGGCTGACGCGAAAAGCTCATGTTGAGCGTTGGAATCGGTTCTGTGTGCATGGCATTCATCGGTCGCATTCTCCCATCACGAAATCGAGCGAGCCCAAAATCGCCACCACGTCGCTGATCATGTGGCCGGGCATCAGTTCGCCAAGAATGCTCAAGTTGACGAAGCTGGGCGCGCGGATTTTCAGGCGATACGGCACGCCGCCGCCCTTGCTGTTGATGTAAAAGCCGAGTTCGCCCTTCGGATTTTCGTGGCCGAAATAAACTTCGCCGGGCGGCACTTCACGCCTTCGGTCACGAGCATGAATTGATGGATCAATTCCTCCATCTTCGTCATCACCTTCTCTTTGGGCGGCAAAGTGACTTTTGCCGTCGGCGATGTTGACCGGCTCTTTGGATTTGTTTTCCGCGCCGCCGGGAATTTTGTCCACGCACTGCTGCAAAATGCGCATGCTCTGGCGCATTTCTTCCATGCGAACCAGATAACGGTCGTAACAATCGCCCACCGAGCCGATCGGAATGTCGAATTCCAAATCCTTGTAGCAAAGATACGGCTGGTTCTTGCGCAAATCCCATTCGATGCCGCTGCCGCGCAGGTTCGGGCCGCTCAAGCCGTAATCAATCGCCATCTCCTTCGAGATGACCGCCGAGGTCGCGCAGGCGATCCACCCAGATGCGGTTGCGCGTGAGCAGCGTTTCGACTTCGTCGAGCGCGACGGCAAATTCTTCGAGGAATTGCCGGCACTTGATCGCACCAGCCCGGCGGCATGTCGCGCATCACGCCGCCGATGCGCGTGTAACTGGTCGTGAACCGCGCGCCGGTAAGCGGCTTCGACCAGGTTGTAAATTTTTTCGCGCTCGGTGAACGTGAGCAGGAAAACCGTCACCGCGCCCACGTCCATCGCGAACGCGCCGAGGCCGAGCAAATGCGCGGAGATGCGCGCCAGTTCGCAGCACATCACGCGGATGTATTGGCAGCGCGGCGGCAATTTGTCGTGGATGCCGAGCAGCTTTTTCCACCGCCAGCGCGTAGGCGACGTTGTTGGCCAGCGGCGCGAGATAATCCAGCCGGTCCGTGTAAGGGATGAACTGGGTGTAAGTCATGTTCTCGGCGATTTTTTCGTCGCCGCGATGCAGATAACCCATGTCCGGGTCGGCCTTGGTGATGACTTCGCCGTCCAGTTCCAGCACGATGCGCAACACGCCGTGCGTGGCCGGATGCGACGGCCCCATGTTCAGAACCATCTTCTCGCCGACTGCATCCGGCAAGTTCGTCAACCGCCTGCGCATGCGCGCGCGGCGGAATCAGGAACTTCGATGTCTTGAACAGTGGCCATTGAAATTTATTTATTCTCAACGATCCAGGCCTAGGATGTCCGTGCACTTCTTGATTCTGTCGCGCTCGAGCGACATCAATTCGACGTATCATTTCGGAATGCGCACGCGCGGTTCGCGGGCAGTCGGAACTTGCCGCTCGGCAACGGTCACAAACGGCCCGCCCTCCATGCGGCGCAGATTTGGTGAACGCCACGCCCGGCAAATCGCGTCGGCTTGCCGGCCAGCGGAAAATCCTTCCGCAACGGAAAATACGGATAGCCTTCCCACATCAAAATCCGGCGCAGATCGGGATGGCCGCGAAAACGGATGCCCATCATGTCGTAGATTTCGCGCTCGTGCCAGTTGGCCGTGCGCCAGACGCCGATGACGCTGGGCAGTTCGGATTTCTCCTCGCTGACATCGGTTTTGAGCCGCATTTCATTGGCATGTTTGCAGACTCGCGCAATTGATAAACCACCGTCCAGCGCGGGTCGTCGCCGTAATTGTCCAGGCTGCTGACGTCCACGAGATAATCGAAGCCAAGCTGCTTCTTGGCAAATTCGCAGACCGCGACAATTTGTTCCGCGTCGGCAACTTTGACCGTGATTTCGCCGCGAAACTCCGTCGGTTCGGAGATCAAATCGCCGAACTTTGCCTTTGAGTTTTTTGCGCTAGATGTTCGAGTGAGCAGTTCACAGTCTGGAAAATCGATGTGCGAAGAAAATTTGTGACGTTCATCGTGTCGTCGCGACTTTCTTTTGCAAATTGAAGCGCGGTCAAATCCTTCAAGACCGGCTGCGTTGCTGATTTTGTTTCTGCATTTTCATCAGCGCGTCGAGCACGGCTTCGGGACGCGGCGGACAGCCGGAGATATAAACGTCCACGGGAATGATATTGATCCACGCCTTGCAACACGGCATAGCTGCGATACATCCCGCCGGTCGAGGCGCACGCGCCCATCGCGATGCACCCATTTCGGCTCGGCCATCTGGTCCTAAATGCGCTTGACCGACAGCCGGCCATTTTGTAAGTGACCGTGCCGGCGACAATCATGCAATCGGCCTGGCGCGGCGAAAAACGCATGACTTCCGAGCCAAAACGGGAAATATCGAAGCGGCTCGCGCCGACGGCCATCAATTCAATCGCGCAACAGGCCAGACCCATCGGCATCGGCCAGACGGAATTTGCGCGAAACCAGTTCAGCGCGGCGTCCACCGTGGTGACGACGACGTCGCCTTCGATCTTTGAATTGTAACCGATTTCGCTTTGAGTTGGCATTTGTCTTGTGCGTCCTAAACAGAGACGAGACAAGCGTAACTCTGCAAAAAAATCGAGGCAAGTCTATTTGTGATTTTTTTCACAAGGATTTGCAGAATTTTCATTTGTCACCGGAAATTAACAAACAAAAATGGCCGCAATCGGTTATCAACTTGCGCCTTGTGAGCGGCGGCGATTTTGCTAAAATGACAAAACGCTGTTGGCGAATTATGAAAACTTTTGCGGAATTGAATTTTCCGGGACGACTCATCGCCGTCGAAGGACTCGACGGTTCGGGCAAGTCCACGCAGATTTACCTGCTCAAACGCTGGCTCGAAGCCGAGGGCATCAAGGTCTATTTCAGCGAATGGAATTCGTCCGAACTCGTCAAATCCGCGACGAGCAAAGGCAAAAAGCGCGAACTGCTCACGCCGACGACCTTCAGTTTGATCCACGCGACGGATTTCGCCGACCGTTACGAACGCCATCTGTTGCCGCTACTGCGCGCGGGTTACATCGTGTTGTGCGACCGTTATGTGTTCACGGCGTTTGCGCGCGACACGGTTCGCGGATGTCCGCCGGAATGGGTTCGCGGACTTTACAGTTTCGCCGCGCAGCCGGACATGACGTTTTTTTTCAAAACGGATTTGGAAGTTTCGCTGAACCGGATTTTGGAAGGCCGCCCGAAATTAAAATTTTTCGAGGCGGGAATGGATTTGCGGCTTTCGACCGATCCGTATGAAAGTTTCCGCATTTTTCAGGGACGCATTCTGGATCAATACATCGCAATGAGCGACGAATTCAAATTCATCGTCATGGACGCGAACCAAAACGTCGAAAAACAACAGGTGCATTGTCCGAAAACTCGTGAGCGAAAAAATTGATCTGAAAAAATTCAAGCGCCACAGTCCGCTGCCGTTGCCGCCATCGGTTCGCGTCGAGGAAAAAATCGAAAGAATCCGAGGAAGATTTGGCCGCCGTATGAAAAATTCCGAAACCAAAAAGAAATGCCGCCGCTTTTACGGCCACGGCATTCCGCGCGTGAAGCTGGAAGAACTCGCGGGCAAATTAATCGTCGTCGAAGGCGCGGACGGTTCGGGCCGCTCCACGCAAATCGCGCGGCTGGTGGACTGGCTGGAAACCAGCGGCCATCCGACGGTGCAAGTCGGCCTGAAACGCTCGACGCTCGTCAGCAAGGAACTGGAAAAAGCGCAGGAAGGAAATATTTTGAGCCGCTCGACGTTGAGCCTTTTTTACGCGACGGATTTTGCCGACCAATTGGAAAACATCATTTTGCCCGCGCTCAAAGCCGGTTTCATCGTTCTGGCCGACCGTTACATTTACACGCTGATGGCGCGCGACATGGTTCGCGGCATGGACGATGCGTGGCTGAAAAATCTTTACGGCATCGCGCCGGAGCCGGACGCGGTTTTTTATCTTTCGGTCGAGCCGCAGGAACTCGTGCAACGCAATCTTTCCAAAAACGCGACGCTGGATTATTGGGAAAGCGGCATGGACTTGGGCTTCTCGCGCGACATGTTCGACAGTTTTGTGAAATATCAAACCGCGATGCAGGGCGCGTTCCGCAAGTTGCAGAAGACTTACGGCTTCACGATTCTGGACGCCAACCGTCACGTCGGCTCGATCACGAAGGAATTGCGGAAAAAAATCCGCGTGCTGCTCGCGGAAAAATAAATCAATTGCCCGGCGCGTTTGTCGCGGTCATCGGCGGAGAATCCGTCTGTATCTGAAAACCCGGCGGCGCATTCGTGAAATTCGGTGGACGGCGCGGCGGATGGAATTGTTTCAGCATTTTTTCAAACTGCTTCCGTTGATCCGGGTCCAGTTGTTCGCGGATTTGCTGATGCACATCCTGCATGACCGCGCGAAATTGCGGCGAAACGAGTTTCCACAAATCGTGATTGCGATTCTGTCCATCGGCGATGATTTTTTCAATTGCCTTGTGTTGCTCCGGCGTGAGGTGCAGCACGTCATCAAGTTGGGATAAAAATTGTTTACCCAACATATCTCCGTGCGGCATCGGCAAGTCGGCATCGTGATTCTCGGGCGGACGATGATTTCCAAAATGCGCGTGGTCAACGTAATTGACCAGCAGACCGCCGGTCATAACGCCCGCGCCGAAAATGACGACGGTGGCCAGAATGACTTTCCAGTAATTCACTGCGCTTGATCGCTTTGGTCAACGGACGCCAGCAGGGTGCTTTCAAAATTTTGCGAAAGATCGTCTGCTCGGGCGTGGTCGGATTGAAAAACGCCCACGCGCCGCACAACAGGGAAATAGCAACGCACGAAACCGCCGCGCGCCAAAGTCCGCGCACCCATAAATCCAGATTTTGCGGCGCGACGCGGGAAGCGAGCAGCGCCGTCACGCGCTTCTCAAAAGCATACGGCACGCGGTCGTCCAGCACTTCCGTGCGGGCGATTGCAAGCAGCTTTTTTTGCAGTTCAGCGAGATTCATATACGCTCCGATTTTTTAGACGCCACCTCACGGCATCGGGTTACAGATACTTCTCCTTTGCCATTTTTGCCAGAATTTTCCGCATCTCGCTGCGTGCACGAAAGGCGCGCACTTTCACCAGCGGCACCGACCAGCCGGTCAACACGGCGATTTCCTTCACCGAACGGTCTTCAATTTCCAGCAATGTGATGACCAGCCGCGCCGACGGCGAAAGTTTTTCCATCACGCGCCCGATGAGCAATTTTGCCGCGTCCACATTGTCCGTCGTGGCTTCTGGAGCGGTGACAAATCGTTCCAGCCAGTCATTCTCCGGTTCGCTCAATTCGGAAAACGAAGATTCACGGTTGCGTTGATGGCCGCGCAAAAAATCGTAGCAAGTGCGAACGGTCATCCGCATGAGCCAATGTTCGAAAGGCGCTTCACCGCGAAAACTTTTCAACTTGTCGAACGCCTTGAGCCAGACTTCCTGCGCAATGTCTTCGACTTCGCTTTCGCGGCGCGCGTAACGCCGCGCCGTGGCAAAAACGCGCGGGGAATACTTTTGCACGAGCGGCTCGAAGCTCTCGGCATCGCCCCGCAACACCGCAGCAATCAGTTCCGCTTCGGTTCGTTCCATCGCGCGCAAGTCTGCGTGAAAAATCGCCGGGGCTAAAGTGAAAAGCGAATTTGAAAAATGGAGCGAGCGAAGGGATTCGAACCCTCGACACTCACGTTGGCAACGTGATGCTCTACCAGGCTGAGCTACGCTCGCTTCCTAAAACGGCGGCAGGTTACGCGAAAGATTTGAATTTGCAAAGCCGATTTTTGCGGTCACTTCTCGTCCGAAAGACTGCTCAAGGTGGCGCGAATGGTTTTAAGCATCTCATCGTAATTGACTGGCTTGGGAAAAAACGCCACGGCGCCGCTGTTGATGGCGCGCTGCTTGTTTTTTTCATCCAGCACGCCGCTGATGATGATGATTGGAATTTTTTTGGTTTCATCCACACGGTTCAACCATTCGATGATGCGAAAACCGTCCCACGGCACACTGGTCACATCCGGCGGAAAGTTGATGTCCAATAAAATTAAATCCGGCTTTTCCTTGCGCACCGACGCGACACCATCCGCGCCATCCAGCGCCGTGACGACATCGTAACCGGCTCCCTGCAACTTCATGGACGTTGTTTTGACGACGATTTCATTATCGTCCACGACCAGAATTTTTTTCTTCAGATTTGCCGCTTCAGGTTTTGCGTTCATAAACTTACCCATCAAACCGTGTTTGCGTTATTCCGAGGAACAAGCGCAAAGATACTTAAAATAACCCCTTCAGCAAAGCAGAATTTATGCCCTTTGACTTTTATACCCGCCAATGTGTTAAACTACGCGCGTGAGCAATGTTTTCTATGCTCCGGACGAACAGCGCGCCGCAAAGGTCAACGACCTTTTCGCCCGCATTGCCCGGCGTTACGACCTGATCAACGACCTGCAAAGTTTCGGCTTGCATCGCCGCTGGAAACGTCGCGTCATCGAACTTGCCGCTGTGAAACCCGGCCCGCGCGCGCTCGATTTATGCTGCGGCACCGGCGACCTCGCTCTCGCTCTCGCGCAACGCGGCGCGGAAACCACCGGCCTCGATTTCAGCGAAAAAATGCTCGAAGTCGCCGAAACGCGCCGACAGAAAAATTGCAAGGCCGATTCGCAATCTGCAATCACAAATCCAAAATTCATTCAGGGCGATGCGCAGCAAATTCCATTTCCCGACAATTCATTCGACATCGTGACCGTCGGTTACGGCTTGCGGAATCTGACGAGTTGGGAAAAAGGCTTGGACGAAATGTTTCGCGTGGCCAAACCCGGCGCGCGATTGATCGTGCTGGATTTTGGAAAGCCGCCGAACGCGCTCTGGCGCAAAATTTATTTCACGCATTTGAGATGCTCCGTGCCGCTCATCGGACTTTTATTTTGCGGCAATGCGTCGGCTTACGCCTACATTTTGGAATCGCTGAAACATTATCCGGCGCAACTGGCCGTCGCGGAAAAAATGCGCGGACTGAAACTCGCGAACGTGCGCGTCATCAATCTGCTCGGCGGCGCAATGGCGATTAATTATGGGGAAAAGCCGAAATAAATTTGTGTGCAAAAATGCGCAGATATCTAGCTGTTTAGCATCAGGGTCAGTTTTTGTGGGAATTAAATGCCAAATCAGCCAACCCCACAACCAAGAGGACAAATATCAATAGTGATGCACATGAACCCACTGATGCCAAGCCGTATGGTATAGGATCACTGAACACCATAATCGCAGTAATTGCAACTTTGGTGAATAGCGAAAGAATCGCTGCCGATGAAAGAATCCATAAGCCTCTCAATTTGTGTCGGCGTGCAGCTAAAACTATAAGCACCGAGAAAATCAACTGTGGAAGTCCCCAAGATATGGCGTGGCTAATGGTCATCATAAGTTTTTACAGTTATATTGCTTGATGCGCTGCCAAGTAAAGGCCGTAAGTATTAGCGTGAATTTTTCCCGACCAACTGAATTACCATTCCTTCGCGCGCGGCGTCCACTTTCAATTTTGATTTCCGTTTCGCCACGAGCTTGCGCGCGTATTTGAGCAGCGAGTCCACTTGTTTGTCGTTGCGCTCCGGGTCGTGATGAAACAGGCACAGCCGTTTCACGCCCGCCGCCAGCGCGAGCGCCACGGAATCGTCCACGCTGCCGTGACCCCAGCCTGCGTGCCGTTCGTATTCGGCGGAATCATATTGCGAATCGAGAATCAACACGTCCGCGCCGCGCACAAATTCAACCATCGGATGGTCTTCGCCGCCGGCGCGCGATTCGTTGTCGGGAAAATACGCGACCGAGCCGTTCGGCGTGAACAGCCGGTAGCCGAGGCAAACGCCGGGATGATTCGCCTGTTGCGCGCGCACGCGCACGGAGCCGATCTTGAAATCGAATTTCTTCAGCTCCTCGATTTTGACGCGGGCGGACAAGGTTTTGAGTGACACGGGAAAATACGGACGGTTCATCGCGCACAACAATCCGGCGCTCAAGCCGTGACCGCCCAAAATCCGCAACCGGCAGCGCGCATCATAAATCGGCGCGAAAAACGGCAGGCCTTGAATGTGATCCCAATGCGTGTGCGTGACGAGCAGCGTGAGATTGAGCGGATTTTTTTTGGATTCGGCCAGCATTTGTTTTCCCAACGCGCGCAAACCTGTTCCGGCATCGAGGATGATGATTTCGCCGTCGCTGCGGACTTCGACGCAGGAAGTGTTGCCACCGTAACGAACGGTTGCCGCGCCCGGAGTGGCGATTGAGCCGCGCACGCCCCAGAATTTTATGCAGGTGCCAGCTTTGATGGGCATACTTTAGCGCATCCGCCGTGAAAGACAAATCGCAAAACGCCTGAAACAATTTTGTCGGAATTCGCGCGGCGGCGGCGATATACTTTCAAAAGAATGACAAGCGATTTGGATTTGCTCCGGCAATTCGCGCACGAAAATTCGCAGGACGCCTTCGCCGAAATCGTCCGGCGTCATTTGAACCTCGTTTATTCCGCCGCGCTGCGCCAAGTCCGCTCGCCGCAATTGGCGGAAGAAATCGCGCAATTCGTTTTCGCCGACCTTGCGCGCAACGCGGGCAAATTGAAATCCGACACGATTTTGACAGCGTGGCTTTATGCGATTGCGCGGCGAACCGCGATTGATGTCATCCGCAAAGAATCGCGACGTCAGTTGCGCGAACAAATCGCCGTGGAGATGAACGACATGAATGCGACCGCAAATGATTGGACGCAAATCGAACCGTTGCTGGACGACGCGATGGCCGCGCTCGACGAAACCGACCGCGCCGCTATTTTGCTCCGCTATTTTGAAAATAAAAATCTGCGCGAAGTCGGCGAGAATTTGAAAATTTCCGATGACGCCGCGCAAAAACGCGTGAGCCGTGCCGTTGAAAAATTGCGCGAATTTTTCTCGAAACAAAAAGTCACGATTGGCGCGGGCGGACTCGTCGTTTTGATTTCCGCCAACGCCGTTCAATCCGCGCCGGTTGGACTGGCGTTGACCATCGCAAACGCTTCACTTGCTGCCGCCGGAACGACTTTGACTGTTATGAAAATGGCAACTATGACCAAATTGAAACTCGCCTTCGGCACAATCGTTGTTGCCGGAGCGGTGACGGCATTTTTCGTCCAGCAACAAAATCAGACCAAATTGCACGGCGAAAATGAATCATTGCAACAACAAATCGCGCAACTGCAAGCGGAAAATGCGGGCCTTTCCAATCGCATTGCCACCATTGGCGAGGCGAATCAATTACCCGCAGAACAATTCGATGAATTGCTAAAATTGCGCGGTGAGGTTGGCGTTTTGCGGCGGCGGCTTGACGAACTCGCCGAAAAAAATCGCGCGCTGCCGGCTGTAGTTGCGGCAATGAACACCAATTCGTCCATCCCGCAAATCCACATCAAAGCAAGATTTCTGACGATTCCGAACGATATGTCTGCGGGTTGGGTTGGTATGATTCATACTGGCGTCGGTATTCTTACCGACGAAAACTTCTCAATTGCGTTAAAGCAATTGCGCTCACGCAATGATGTTGAAACTCTCGCCGAGCCGGAATTTGTGACAACCAGCGGACGCCAAACTTCATATGCGGGCAACGCAGATTATATCTGTTGTGACTAATTATTGCCTTCAAGAAACAAACAACACTTACAGCATTGTTCCTCAAACTGAAAATGTTGAAACGGGACCAGTTCTTGACATGATACCGAACATTTCCTCGATGGTTATACCATCGAATTGCCCGCCATTGCTTCGGTGGTTGAATTTTTGGGTTACGCGCAATCCACAAACACGACGCCAGCTTATAATTCAGCCGGGCAGGAAATTGACGTGCCAACGGTGTCGCCTCAATTTCGTGTGCAATCAACAACGAATTCAGTAAATCTTTTTGACGATCAGACGCTGGTTTTTGGACTGAAGGACAATCAAGTTCAAACAGACGCCGCGCTTGCAGAACTTGATGGCAGCAAATCAAACTCTCTTAACCGGCACATACTTGTGTTCGTCACCGCAACAATCGTTGACCGTGTAGGCAATCGGGTGCACACAGATTTCGGAAGTTATACAAATATTCCGCCGCAAGCTGCCAATCAGTGATTTTTCCTTCGCTGTTAAAATGCCTTCGCCGCAATGTCGCGGCGGAACTGCGCGCCGTCGAAATGGATTTTTTCCACGGCGGCGTAGGCGGCGGCTTGCGCGGCTTTCAAATCCTTGCCCAAAGCCGTCACGCCGAGAACGCGCCCGCCGTTCGTGACGATTTGATTTTCTTTCAAAGCCGTTCCCGCATGAAAAACTTTTACGTCCGGCAATTTCGCCGCGTCGTCCAAACCGCGAATTGGTTTGCCTTTTTCATAATTTCCCGGGTAACCGCCGCTGGCCATCACGACGCACACGCTCGCGGCCGGATTTCCATTTCAATTCGATTTTGTCCAGTGTGCCGTTCACGCTGGCGTCGAGCAGTTCCACCAAATCATTTTCCAGGCGCGTCAGATAAACCTGCGTCTCCGGGATCGCCGAAGCGCGCGTTGAATTCCAAAATCTTCGGCCCGGCTTTTGTGAGCATGACGCCCGGATACAGAATGCCGCGATAATCAATGCCTTCCGCCGCGCACCCGCGCATGAATGGTTCCAGCACTTGGCGCGCGGTCTCGGCAAGTTGCGCGTCCGTCAAAAATGGCGTGGGCGAATAGGTGCCCATGCCGCCGGTGTTCAAACCTTTGTCGCCGTCCAGCGCGCGCTTGTGGTCTTGCGATGTTGGAAATAATTTTGCCGTTTTGCCGTCGCAAATCGCGTGCAGCGAAATTTCAATTCCTTCGAGAAATTCCTGGATGACAATTTTCGCGCCCGCCACGCCAAAACTTTTTGCGACGAGAATTTCGTCAATCGCGCGATTTGCCTCGATTTCATTGGCGCAAATCAAAACGCCTTTGCCGAGCGCAAGGCCATCGGCTTTCACGGCGCATTTGCCGCCGAGCGACGACGCAAATTTTTTCGCGGCAGCTGCATCCGAAAAAGTTCCGGCGCGCGCGGTGGGAATTCCGTATTTCTCCATGAAGTTTTGCGAGAAAACTTTGGACGATTCGAACTGCGCGGCCTTTTGGTTCGGCCCCCAAATCCGCAAACCATTTTTCTGAAACAAATCCACGATGCCCAGTGCGAGCGGATTGTCCGGCCCGACGACGGTGAGTTCGATTTTCTTTTCCTGCGCGAACGCGAGCAAGTTCGGCAAATCATCGGCAGAAATTGGAACGCATTCGACCAGGCGAATTATTTTTGGCGAGCCGTTCCTGCGCGATGCCGGCGTTGCCCGGCGCGCACCAAATTGTTTCCGCATGTGGCGAT
Organism: uncultured Verrucomicrobiae bacterium; assembly: GCA_963746345.1. Classification (GTDB taxonomy): domain Bacteria; phylum Verrucomicrobiota; class Verrucomicrobiia; order Limisphaerales; family UBA11358; genus UBA11358. Next base: position 140,483 of record CAVVAN010000002.1, on the reverse strand, counting down.
TGCGCGAGTTTCCAAACGAGTGCGTGCTCGCGTCCGCCCGAACCGATGACGAGGATTTTCATGAAATGCGACCGCAGATTACGCGGATTGCACAGATTCAAAAATAAAAAAGTAAAGCGCCGTCAAATTAAATTATCTGCTCTCCGTTGACAGTTTTTTCAAAACGGCGCAGACTCGCACACATGGATGTCTTAACTCTTTCGCGCATCCAGTTCGGCGCGACCATTGCGTTTCACTACATCTACCCGCCGTTGAGCATCGGGCTGGGCGTCATGCTCGTCATCATGGAGGCGGCGTGGCTCAAGACGAAAAATCCGATCTATCACCAGATGGCGCGGTTCTGGACGAAAGTGTTCGCGCTCACGTTCGCCATCGGCGTGGCGACGGGCATCGTGATGGAATTTGAATTCGGCACGAATTGGGCGACGTATTCGCGCTTTGTCGGCGATGTTTTTGGCAGCGCGCTGGCGGCGGAAGGCATTTTTGCGTTCTTCCTCGAATCCGGTTTTCTCGCGGTCCTGCTTTTCGGCTGGGACAAGGTCGGACGCAAGATGCACTTTTTCTCGACGTGCATGGTTTGTCTCGGCGCGCATTTCAGCGCGGTGTGGATTGTCGTGGCGAATTCGTGGATGCAAACGCCCGCCGGTTATCACATCGTCGGCGAAGGGCTGCACGCGCGCGCGGAGGTGACGGATTTCTGGCAGGTGGTTTTCAATCCTTCGATGCTCGACCGTTTGTTCCACACGCTTTGCGGCGCGTGGCAGGCGGGTGCATTTCTCGTCGTCAGCGTCAGCGCGTGGTATCTGCTGAAAAATAAATTCACGAATTTGCGCGCGCGTCGCTGCGGATCGGCCTGACCGTGGCGTTGATCGCGTCGCTGCTGCAAGCTCGTCAGCGGCCATCACAGCGCGCAAGGCGTCGGCGAAAAATCAACCGGCCAAGCTCGCGGCATTTGAAGGACTTTATGACACGACCTCCAACGCGCCGCTCACCGCTCATTGGCTGTGTGGACGAAAAAAATGAAAAAGTCGTCGGCATCCAGATTCCGTGGATGTTGAGCTTTCTCGCGCACAATGATTTTCATGCACCCGTCACCGGCCTGCACGATTTTCCGCCGGAAGACCGTCCGCCGGTCGCCGCGTCGTTTTTCTTTTTTCACGGCATGGTGGCGGCATCGGCATCGGCGACTGATTCTGATTGCCGCGCTCGGTTGTTTTTTTTCGTGGCGCAAGACGCTGTTCCAAAAACGCTGGCTGCTGTGGATTCTGGTTTTCTCCGTGCTCGGCCCGCAAATCGCCAATCAATTCGGCTGGTTCGCGGCGGAAGTCGGCCGCCAGCCGTGGATCGTTTATGGTCTGATGCGCACGCCGGAAGGACTTTCCAAAGTCGTGCAGGCGAACGTCGTGCTCACGTCGCTGATTCTGTTCACGTTCATTTATTTTCTGCTGTTCGCCGTTTTCATTTATCTGCTCAACGATAAAATCCAGCACGGCCCGCATGACGACGATTTGATTCCGTCCGGCAAACTGGCCTTGCCGGATGAATTAACGCATCACGAAAATGAACCATGAACTTCGACCTCAACACCATCTGGTTCATCCTCGTCGGCGTGCTGTTCACCGGCTACGCGATGCTCGACGGCTTCGATCTCGGCATCGGCGCGCTGCATCTGTTCACGAAAAAAGACGAGGAACGCCGCGTCATGCTCAATTCCATCGGCCCGGTTTGGGACGGCAACGAAGTCTGGCTCGTCACCGGCGGCGGCGCGCTGTTCGCCGCGTTTCCGAATGTTTATGCGACGGTGTTCTCCGGTTTTTATCTCGCGCTTGATCTTGCTGCTCGTGGCGCTGATTTTCCGCGCCGTGGCGATTGAATTTCGCAGCAAGCAACCGATGAAACTGGTGGCGGCAGATGTGGGACGTGAGTTTTGCCGTCGGCAGCATTTTGTCGGCGCTGCTCATCGGCATCGCGCTCGGCAACATCGCGTGGGGCGATTCCGATTGATGCGAACGGCGAATTCGCCGGAACATTTCTCGGCCTGCTGAAACCGTATCCGCTGCTCGTCGGCGTGACGACCGTGGCGCTGTTCATGATGCACGGCGCGATTTACGGCGTGATGAAAACCGAAGGCGCATTGCACGACAAACTGCGCGGCTGGGCGATGAACTCGATCATTTTTTTTGTCATCTGCGCCGCGACGACGACGATGGCCACGCTGCTTTACGCGACGCACATTGCCGAGCGCGTGAAGGAAAATCCGTGGCTCTTCAGCCTCGTGCTGGCGAACATGCTGGCCATCGCCAACATCCCGCGCGAATTTCATCGCGGGAAACGACTGGCTGGCATTTCTCTCGTCCTGCGCCGCGATGATCACGCTGATGGCGCTGTTCGCGATTGATCATTATCCGAACCTGGTTTACAGCTGGCCGCATCCCGAGGACAGCCTGACGATTTACAACGCCGCGTCGTCGCCCAAAACGCTCGGCATCATGCTCATCATCGCGGGCATCGGCGTGCCGATCGTGATTGCCTACACCGTTTGCATCTACTGGATTTTCCGCGGCAAGGTGAAGATTGACCGGATGAGTTATTGAAAGTTCTTTCGCAGCGCCACTTCCAAGCGCATTTTATCCGATTGAAATTTTCATGGGATAATTTCGTAGTATGTTCTGTTGGTGTCACTGATGCACCACAGATTGAGCGGATACAATGACGAATGATTCTTCAAGTATCTCGCGCTGCCGTCGGCGAAGGCGTAATTCGATCCGGCTTTGTTGTCATGCCGGGCTTGTTCGACGATGCCGGAGAAATCGTTGCCAAAAGCGCCTTCGTTGACATCCATGTAGAAATCGCCCTGGTCGGATGATTTTTCGCCCATGACAATAGTGTCGCTCGGATAAACGATGGCGTTTTCCTTCATGCTGTCTGCATCGTTCAAGCCTTGAGGATCACCATTCGGGTTCTGAAAATAATCGTTCCAGCCGTTGATGAGATAACTGCGCGGCGCGGCATCGGCCACATTATTTGAAGATGAAGAACCAGCGGTCACAGGCGGCGGGGCTGATCTGTCCGTGGGGCAAATCAACATCTTCACGTTTTTGCCATAATTGTCATAAAAATCATCCGGCCAGCGAGTGGTGTCGGAGCGCGGCGGATAAAAGCCTTGATTGTCGCCCACATATAACTGCGCGGAAAGACTTAACTGCCGCAGGTCGTTCATACAGGCGATGCGTTTGCCCGCTTCCTTGGCGCTGCCGAGTGCTGGCAGCAACATCGCCGCCAGAATCGCGATGATGGCGATGACGACGAGCAATTCAATCAGCGTGAAAGCCGTCGCTTGAAAACCGGCTGATTGACTGCGTTTTGTTTTTTCCATAACCATTTGGCTCGCTTGGGCGTCTGAATGATTGATTTGACGTGCGGTGGCCCGTCGCGTTCACTTTACATTCACTTTAATTTTTATGACCAAAAAAAATTGGCTCTTCTCATTGTCGCGCTGGTGCTCGCCAGCGTCTATGTCTTTTATTTCACCGACTGGTTCAAACCAAAAATCATTCAAATTTCCCACACCAGCCGCGCCATCAGAGGACGCTTTCGCTTCAACCAAAGAGAAGAGGCCGCAACCCTTCCCGTGACTTTTGGCTTCGACCACCGTTACAAACTCACCGAAATCAAGGTTGTCCCGCTCGCCGTGTGGCAAACCAATAAAGATGCGCCACCGATCTGGCATCTGATTTCGGACTCTAACTCCGTTCCCGTCGAAAATTTTATCTACGGCCAAAACATTCGCGGTATGAAACCAGAGATTGCAGGCGCACGCGCCACGCCACTCCAACCGAACGTCACCTATCATCTTTTTGTAACCGCCGGTTCGGCAACGGGCCAGCATGATTTTCAACCCGTCGCCAATCCCGGACAATAATCAAGACGTGTTTGCAGAAAAATAGTTACGACCGCGCGTCAATTTTCGTTCCGGCAAAATGGCAGGAAGCCCAAATGATCTTTTTTTAACTTCGCGCAATCCTGGAACTTCGTCTTTGCACTTCGGCAGTTGCGCAATCGGACAACGCGGATGAAACGGACAGCCGCTCGGCGGATGAATCGGCGACGGCACGTCGCCCGGCAAAACAATGCGTTTGCGTTTTGATTCCGGATCCACTTCCGGCACGGCGGAAATCAGCGCCTGCGTGTAAGGATGCTGCGGGTCGCGGATGATGGCTTTCGCCTCGGCCGCTTCCACGATTTTTCCGAGATACATCACCAGCACGCGATGGCTGATGTGCTCGACCACCGCGAGATCGTGCGCGATGAACAGATACGCGATGCCGTGTTGCTGCTGCAAATCGCGGAGCAAATTTATGATCTGCGCCTGCACCGAAACATCCAGCGCGCTCACCGGCTCGTCGCAAATGATCAGTTCCGGCTCGACCGCCAGCGCGCGCGCGATGCCGATGCGCTGGCGCTGGCCGCCGGAAAATTCATGCGGATAACGCTGCGCATAAACCGGGTCAAGGCCGACATCCTTGAGCAGTTCAAAAATCCTTTTTTGCCGCGCGGATTTGCTGTCGGTCAGTTTGTGGATGTCCAGCGCCTCGCCGACGATCTGCTCGACCGTCATGCGCGGATTGAGCGAGCCGTAAGGGTCCTGAAAAATCATCTGGAACTTGCGCCGCCGCGCGCGCAAGGCCGCGCCGCTCATCTTCAGTGATGTCCTCGCCGTCGAGCGAAATTTCCCCCGCCGTCGGTTCGACGAGCCGGACGATGGCGCGGCCGAGCGTCGTCTTGCCGCAACCGCTTTCGCCGACGAGGCCGAGCGTTTCGCCCGGCGCGATGCTGAAGCTCACGTCGTCCACCGCCTTCACGGATTCGCGGACGCGGCTGAACATCCCGTGCTTCACGGGAAAATGCACCTTCAGATTTTTGACTTCGAGCAATGGCATAAAGCGCTTCAAAATTTATTGTATTCCTCGTGCGTGCCAATCCAATCCCAAACAAAAATATCCGGCGTGAGAAAATAACCCGCGGCGCGATAGTGACTGCCGACGCGGGCTGACCATTGTCCTTTGTTGATTTCTTTGAATTGCAGCGAAGGATGAAATGGATTAGCCAGCCAAAGCGCGTAATTCTTCTGGGCAAGTTCCTGAACCCGCGCGGGCAATTCATTGTAACGCCGCCAAAATTCCGGATCGGCCTTGGCCTTCATTTCTTGCAGCAAACCGGCAGGTCAACCAATTTGCCGGCCTCGGCATTTTTCTCTGACTCCTCCATCAATTTATACAGTTTGCCGCCCGGCTGGGCATCGCGCTTCATTTGCTTGTCCCAATCGTCGTCCTCGAACGGATGCAACAATGCCTCCAGCTCGCAACGCTCTTGCAGCGAAAGCTCTTGAATCGCAGTGTAGATTTCAGCAACCGTGCTCATGCTGGAAAATTAAACGCAATGCGGTTTGGCGTCAATGCGGCAAAAATGGATTTACCGCGGAGACGCGGAGCAAGGAAATCAAACGGCTGCCCTTGGCAATTTAGACGAATTCATTTAATTACAACACTTGAAATTACGTCAGCAACATCTTTGTCATTGGCCATTTCTATATTTTGTCCCTCCGCTTCATAAGTTACAAAAAATCGTTTTTGCATCCAACCTTGGCAAATTATCTCTCGCGTTAAATCGTCTTTTTGAACACGCAAATGAATTGTAGCAATTTTTTGTCCGCGCTTCATGTCCACTGTAAATTTGTTTTCCTGCATATGAAAACCAGATTCAATAGACCTTGAAGTCATCATAATTTTCCATCTTTCAACATTGGAATCAAAATCATCAAAAGAATTGCACGCATTAATCCAAATCATTCGTCTGTGGTCTTCGTTTTTCAAAAGCAACTGACTGCCAATTGGCTTTCCGTTCATATCTGTTATCGGACGTCCAGTTTCGATTATCCAAGACGAAGAAATTTTAGCCGAAAAAGTAATTATCGGCAGCGCCGGTGTTTCTTGAGGAAGAAAATTTTCACATTGGAGCAGTAAAATAAAGCCGATCGGACAAAAGATTGTTGTGACAATTGCAAATCTAGACCACGTCCAATTTTTCTTGCTGAAAAAACACCAAATGGCAGCGAACATAGCAGGAAGAAAACTAACGAATATAATTCGAGCGTATTTAACGAAATAGAATTCTTGAGTTTTAATAAAAACAAATAGAAGAAAGAAAATGACAATGAATAAAAATGCTCCGCAAATAAAACCCTTCTGAAATGGTTTATCGGTTTTCATTTGAAAATCAGTATTGGAAAGTTGGCAAATTTTCAAAAATTTGCCAGCACGTCTTCCATTTGTCGCGTTGCGACTCCGCGCCTTTGCGCCTCTGCGTTAAAATTTATTCATTTTTCCAAAACGGACATCTCACGAAACGTCCGGGTTCGACTTCGAGCAGTTCGGGAATTTTTTCGGAACATTCCGGCTTGGCAATCGGGCAGCGCGGGGCGAAACGGCAGCCGGGCGGGAAATTGCCGATGCGCGGGACGTTGCCGGGAATGGCCGAGAGACGGTCGGCGTCGCCGCGCAGTTTCGGCACGGAATTCATCAGCGCGCGGGTGTAGGGATGCAGCGGGCGGCGCAACAATTCGCGCGCGGGCGACAGCTCGACAATCTGCCCGGCATACATCACGGCCACGCGGTCGGCCATGTCGCCGACGATGCCGAGGTTGTGCGTGATGAGCAGAATCGCCATGCCGAGCCGCTGCTTGAGCTCGCGCAACAAATCCAGAATCTGCGCCTGGATCGTCACGTCGAGCGCGGTGGTCGGCTCGTCGGCGACGAGCAGTTTGGGTTCGCTCGCCAGCGCCATCGCGATCATCACGCGCTGCTGCATGCCGCCGGACATCTCGAACGGATAATTTTTGATGCGCGATTCCGGCGCGGGAATGCCGACGAGTTTCAACAGGCGGATGACTTCGGCGTCGTTCGCCTTTTCCGGTCTGTGCAGTTTGAGCGATTCCTTGATCTGGTTGCCGATGCGAAAAACGGGATTCAACGACGCGCCCGGGTCTTGAAAAACGTAGCTGACCACGCCGCCGCGAATTTGTTGCAGTTCGCGCGCGGACATTTTCAACGTGTCGCGGCCGTTCAATAAAATTTCTCCGCCGACATAATTGGCCGGCGGCGTCGGCACGAGCCGCGCGATGGAAAGTGCGGTCACGCGTTTTGCCGCAGCCGCTTTCGCCGACGAGGCAGACCGTTTCGCCCGCGCCGATGGTGAACGACACGTCGTCAATCGCGCGCAACGCCTCGGCATTTTTGCCGAAGTCCATTTTCAGATTTTTGATTTCGAGCAGGTTCATGATCGCATCTTTTCGTGTCCGCCGCGTCTCTTAATCCATCGCCGAGAAAGTTGAAAGCCAGAACGGTGACAAAAATCGCCGCGCCGGGCGCGAGCAGCCACGGATAATTTCGCATGTATTCGGTGTTTTGCGCGGCGTTGAGCATGAATCCCCAGCTTGCGCTGCGGTTCCTGAATGCCCACGCCGAGAAAGCTCAAGTACCACTTCGCCCAAAATATAATAAGGCACGCTCAACGTTGCCGCGACGATGACATAGGAAAATGTGTTCGGCAAAATATGGCGCACGATGATTTTCAAATGCGACTGGCCCAGCGAGCGCGCGGCGAGGACGAATTGCTGTTCGCTCAACGACAACGTCATTCCGCGAATCACGCGCGCCATGCTCGCCCAGCCGATGAAGCTGTAAATGATGATGATCATCGCATAGACCTGCGCGGAACTGATGTCCGGCGGAAATGTGGCGCGCAGGGCAATTATCAGATACAGCGTCGGGAATGGACATGATCAATTCGCACCAGCGCATGATGAGGGTGTCCGTCAGCGCCACCGAAATAACCGGAAATGCCGCCAATGATCATGCCGAGCGTGAAGGAAATCAAAATGCCGACGATGCCGATGGAAAGTGAAATTTGCGAGCCATAAAGCAGTCGCGAAAAAATGTCGCGCCCGAACTGGTCGGTGCCGAAAAGATAAACGGGATAATCATCGTCGCTGCCGAACAAGTGGATTGAGGCCGGAATCAATCCGAACAATTTGTATTTGTCGCCGTGAACAAAAAAATGGAGCGGCTTCGTGTCGTTTGGAACTTCTTGATAAACGAAATCGCCGGGCAACTGCTCGTAACGTGGGACGACAAGGTGAAAACCTGAGTTTCGGCCAGATAGGCGGATGAAAAAACCGGTCGCGATCCTGACGTTGATAATCGATAAGGCGAAATGAAACCGGCAAAAAGGGCGACGAGGTAAAGAAAAATCAAAACTGCGCCGCCGAACATGGCGATTTTCCGCCGTTTGAGCCGTTGCCAAAAAATCTGCCAGGCGACAGGCGATCTTGCAGCTTCGGCAGTTGAAGATGGGCGCGGCGGTTTCCATTTTATTTCAAACGGATGCGCGGGTCGCTCCATGCGAGCAAAATATCGGCGATGAAATTTCCGACGACGAGCAGCACCGTGGCCATGACGACGCAGTCCACGACGAGGTAAGAATCCTTGGCAAAAAACGCCTCCATCGTCAGGCGGCCGAGCCCGGGCCATGCCATGATGTTTTCAACGATGAACGCGCCGCTCAACAGACCGGCGAGCGAATAGCCGAAAATAGTGAGCAGCGGATTGATGGCGTTGCGGAGCGCGTGTTTGTAAACCACCCAGCCTTCGCCGAGGCCGCGCGCGCGAGCGGCGGTGACATATTCGGCGCGCAACGTGTCGAGCAAATTAGAACGCATCTGGCGCATGATGCCGGCGAGGTCGGATGCGGCCAGAACAAGCGCCGGCAAAATGAGATGGTGCGCGTAATCCCATAATTGTTGCAGTGGTGACATCAAATCGTGAAGCGGGCTTTGCGCGCCGCCGACGGGAAACCAGCCGGTTGCCGCCGCGAACCACAGCGCAAGCAGCGCCAGTAAAACGTCGGGAACGGACAAGCCCGACAAACGCGATCAAGGAACAACCATGATCAACCCATGAATCTTTTTTGACCGCCGCCCAGATACCAAGCGGAATGGCGACTCCCCACGCGATGATGAGCGCGAAAAATGACAGCAGAAAGGTGTTCCACAGGCGCGGAAAATGAGCGACGTGGCGGGAATTTTGTAGGCCATGGAATAGCCGAAGTCGCCGCTGCAAAACATTTTTGAGCCAGAAGAAGTATTGGACATACCAGGGTTTATCGAGATGGAATTGTGCTTTGAGTTTTGCGATTGTTTCCGGCGAGATTTGCGGATTTTGCGGAGCGCGGTGAAATAATCGCCGGGCGCGAGCGACATGAGCAGAAACGTGAGCAACGAAACGCCGATCAACAGCGGAATCATGTGCAGCAGTCGTTTGAGAATAAATCGCCACATCGCAATAGCTTTTCAAAACTTGGCAAAAAAAATCCGTTCGCGCGAGAAATTTCAAGCCGCAGATGAACGCAGATTGAATTTGGCCAGACTCAACCTTGAAATCGGCGCAATCTGCGGACAAAAAATCTGTGTTTCATCTGTGCCAATCTGTGGCTAAATTGAGCGCATGAAAAATTTAGTTCGAGCTTTTGCAGTTTTCGCTGCCGCAGTTTTTTGCTTTTCCGGCTGCGGGAAAAAATCTGAAACCGCGCCGGAAAAATCCGCCGCAAGTTATCCGTTGCCCGAGCCGCCAGTCGTCGTGGATTGCGAGCCGGGGATTCCGGGCGGAAGATTCATTATTGCCGAACTCGGCGATCCGAAGACGTTTAATCCCATCATGGCGAATGAAGCGTCGTCCATTGACATCGGGCGGTTCATGTTTTGGTCGCTGCTGAATTTCGACGTGCCGACGCAAGAAAGTCAAACCGGGCCTGGCGGAATCGTGGACAAATTCGCCGGACGGCAAAACGTGGACGTTCACGCTGCGGAAAAATCTGCGCTGGAGCGACGGCGAACCGCTGACGGCGGACGACGTGGTTTTTACCTGGAACGACATCATTTACAATCACGAACATCAACACCGTCACGCGCGATCCGTTCGTCGTGGACGGAAAAGAATTCGCGGTGACGAAAGTGGACGATTTGACGGTTCAGGTTGTGACGCCGGAAATTTACGCGCCGTTTTTGGTCGGGTTCGGCGCGGGCGTGCCGATCATGCCGAAACATATTCTGGCGAAATCCGTCGCGGACGGCACGTTCGCCTCGGCTTACGGAATCAACTCCGATCCGTCGCAAATCGTCGGCAGCGGGCCGTATCGTTTGAAGGAATACAAGGCGGCGCAATACACGCTGCTCGAACGCAATCCGTATTTTCTTGAAGTGGATAAAAAAGGCCAGCGCCTGCCGTATTTTGACGACATCGTTTTCACGGTCGTGCCGGACATGAACGCGATGTCGCTGCGCTTTTTGAGTGGCGAGAGCGACGTGGATGATTTTATTTTTCCGTATGAATACGACCAGTTCAAAACGGCCTCGGCCAATGGAAAATTCAATTGCTCGAACCCGGCATCGGACTGGAGATGAGCTTTTTCTGGTTCAACGAAAATACGAACATCAATGCGAAGACCGGCAAGCCGTATCGTTGACCCGAAAAAACTGAAATGGTTCCGCGACACAAAATTCCGGCAGGCGGTTTCCTATGCGATTGACCGCGACAGCATCATCAAATCCATTTTTTCCGGCCGCGCGATTCCGGCCTACGGCTTCGAAACGCCCGGCAACAAAAAATGGTTCGATCCAAACGTCAGAAAATATCCGCACGATTTGGACAAGGCGATTGCGCTGCTGAAAGAAATCGGGATTGAAAAGCGCAATGGCGACGACTTCGTGACGGACGCCGACGGAAATAAAATTGAATTTGTCTTCAACACCAACACCGGCAACGGCGCGCGCGAAAAAGCCGCGTTGCTCATCGCGGACGATTTGAAGAATCTCGGCTTCCACGTCATTTTTCAGCCGGTTGAATTCAACACGCTCATCACGAGGATTGACGACACTTACGATTACGATTGCATCCTGATGGGACTGCAGCCGGGCACGAGCGCCGACCCTTCCGACGGCATGAACACCCTCAAGTCCAGCGGCTTCACGCACCAATGGTTTCCGCGCGAAAAAACGCCTTCGACCGACTGGGAAGCGCGCATGGATCAATTGATGGACGCGCAAATGCAAGACGCTGGATTATCGACGAGCGCAAAAAAGATTTTGACGAAGTTCAGGAAATTCTCGCCGAGCAACAACCGATGATTTTCACCGTCACGCCGATGTATTACGCGGCGATTCGCTCGGATGTCGGCAACGTGCGCGCATCGGCGTTGAGTTCCTACCGCGCGACGTGGAACGCCGAGGAACTTTATTTCAAGAAATAAATTTTACTGCGGTGGAAAATGAAAACAGAAGGCGATCAGCGCCAGCGTAAATTCGGTGACGAAACTTAAAAACCAGCGCACGCCCGGAATATTAATCACGAGAATGATTCCAATGAAGCCGAACCGACAAAGATTCCAGTAAGTTTCATAACTCATGCCACTCAAATTCCGCATGACGTGAGAACCGTCCAGCGGCGGAATCGGAATGAGATTGAAAAAGCAAAGTATCAGGCTCAATCCGGCCATTTGGAAAAATAATTCTGTCATTTCGTCAGAGCCGAACATCACCGCAACGCGCGCAAATCCGACAAGCACGACGGCCAGAATGACGTTCATCGCCGGACCAGCCATCGCAATCAAGCATTTCATCGCGCCAGCGATTGCCCAAGATTTGCCGGATTGAACGGAACGGGTTTTGCCTAGCCGATCAGAAATCGAGTGACACTTGACGGGCCAAAAATCATGAACAACGGCAAAAGCACCGTGCCAATCGGATCAATGTGCACGATTGGGTTTAGCGACAAACGGCCTTGCAGTCGCGCCGTGTCATCGCCGATTTCCACGCCGCCCACGCGTGGGCAAATTCGTGAAACGTCAGCAGCACGACCAAGCCGATATAAAAAAGCAGGCCGTCAACGATTTGATTTGAATCCATTCGCGCCAGCTTAATTTATCCGCGCCCGCGAGTCGAGGCTGTGAATTTTCTTTGCGCGCCGCGAAAATGTTTTAACATTTCCATCGATTTAACCATTCAACGAATTATATCTTATGCCACTACTCGAAGGAAAAACCGGGATCGTCTTCGGCGTCGCCAACAAACGCTCCATCGCCTGGGCCATCGCGCAGGCGTGGGCGCGCGAGGGCGCGAAACTCGCGTTCACCTACCAAGGCGAACGCCTCAAGGAAAACGTCGACGAACTCGCCGGAACGTTCGGCGCGGACACTTTGATTTTGCCATGCGACGTGACGAAGGACGACGAAATCGCCAACGTCTTCAAAACCGTCGGCGAAAAATTTGGAAAATTAAATTTGCTCCTGCATTCCGTCGCCTACGCGCCGAAAGATGCGCTCGAAGGCGAATTTGTGAACACGAGCCGCGAAGCCTTTCGCGTCGCGCATGACGTGAGCGCGTATTCGCTCGTCGCGCTCGCGCGCGCCGCCGCGCCGTTGATGACCGACGGCGGCAGCATCGTGGCGATGAGTTATTACGGCGCGGAAAAAGTCGTGCCGCATTACAACGTCATGGGCGTGGCCAAGGCCGCGCTCGAAGCCAGCACGCGCTATCTGGCCTACGATCTCGGCCCGAAAAAAATCCGCGTCAACTGCATCAGCGCCGGCCCGGTCAACACGCTCGCCGCGCGCGGCATCGCCGGTTTTCAGGAAATGCTGAAACATTACGAAGCCCACGCGCCGCTGAAACGAAATGTTTTGCCCGAAGAACTCGGCGCGACGGGAGCTTTTCTGGCCAGCGACGGCGCGGCGGCGATCACCGGGCAAGTTCTCTATGTTGATTCCGGTTATCAGATCATGGGGATGTGAATCCGTTTTGGAAAAGCGAAGAATTTTTTAACCGCAGAGGCGCAAAGACGCGGAGATGAAAACTTTTTTGCTAACTTGGAATCCAAACCGTTCGCCTGAACCGGATATGCCGAGGCAGGCGAATGAAACTGCTGCCGGAAAAATTGTGCTTGCAAGATGGAGTTGTGGAAATACAAAGAAAATCAAAATAGGTTATAGAGTTTTTTTAATTCGATTAGGCGTCGAACCAAAAGGAATTGTTGGTTCGGGCTGGGTAGTTAAATCATCATATTGGGACAAGCATTGGGATGCGCAAAAACGGACCGAAGGAAAGAAAGGCTTGTTTATAATGTGTGAGTGGGAACGGATTCTAAATCCGACAATTGATTTGCCACTTGCGATTAACAAACTTCCGCATTGGAACTTGGGCAAGAAAAGTTGGACGCCTCAATCTTCTGGAATTCAAATTCCACCACAATTAGTAAGCGAACTGGAGCATCTTTGGGCTGAACATATTGGAGCGTCCAGTCTTGGCGACGTTTTTGTTGATGATGAAATTACAGCTTTTGAAGGCGAAGAAAGAATCACTTTAGTTCGACATCGAAAACGAGAGCAAAAACTTCGAGACGCAAAACTCAAACAAGCACAACAAAAGAATCAGGGCCGATTGATTTGCGAAGTGCCCGGATGCAATTTTGACTTTGAAAAAGTTTATGGAGAACTCGGAAAAGATTTTGCTCACGTTCATCATTTGAAACCGCTCGCTGACCGAGAATCGCCTTCCAAAACATCGCTTGATGATTTGGCTGTCGTCTGCACCAATTGCCATTCAATGATTCATCGTGGCGGAAAATGTCGTTCGTTGGGCGAATTAATTCCATGAATTCTCCGCGCCTCCGCGTCTCTGCGGTTAATTTATTTTAATCGAATCATTTCGGTCATTTCATCTCAAACCGGTCGCGCGTGCGGCAATACCAATCCGGCGACGCCATGCGCCCGATCGTAAAAAGTTTGTCCGTGTGAATCCGTTTTTTCTCCGCGTCGAACAATTCATCGCGCACATGCAATCGCTTGATCAAACCGATCACCACGCGATTTTTGCCGATCTGCAACGTTCCCCACTCGACACATTCCAAACTCGCCGGCGCTTCGGCGATGCGTGGCGGTTTCACGATGGACGACGGCGCAGCGGTCAGGCCGGCGCGGACGAGTTCATTTTCGCCGAACGGCAGCGACGCGGCGCATTGGTTCATCGCCCCGGCGATTTTTTCGTCCACAAGGTTCACGACGAATTCGTGCATGGCGCGGATGTTGAGCGCGGTGTCCTTGGGCGTGCCGTTGTCGCGGTCGCCGGGCGCGAACGCGCAAATCGGTGGATTCGCGCCCATGAGATTGAAGAAGCTGAATGGCGCGGCATTCACTTTTCCATCCGCGCTGATGGTCGTCACGAGCGCAATCGGTCGCGGCGTGACGAGGCTGGCGAGAATTTGATACGCGCGGTCGGCGAATTCTTTTTCGAGGTCAAGTTCCATAATTTAATTCAGTTTGAAAGTTTAATTCAGTTTGAAAGTTTCAGCCGCGCAACGTAAGCGCCATCCACGTTGTCGGCAAATGGCAAAAGCTGACGTTCGGTTTCCAGTTTGAAATTTGGATTGGTCGCAAGAAATTCTTTTACGACTTCGGAGTTTTCTTCCGGCTCAAGGCTGCAAGTGCTGTAAACCAAAACACCGCCAGGCTTCAAAACCGTTGCGGCCTGCTTGAGCAAAACGAGTTGCGTCGCGCGCAGGCGTTCGATTTCCGCCGGTTGGATGAGCCAGCGCAAATCCACGCGGCGGCGCATGACGCCAGTGTTGGAGCAGGGAGCGTCCACGAGAATGCGGTCGAAAGCTGCCGGTTCAAAATTGAAGGTTGCCGTCGCGGTGACGCACGTTACGCCGAGGCGCGTGCAATTTTCGCGGATTAATTTCAAGCGGTCGGCAAAGCTGTCGTGCGCGACAATTTTTCCGTCGTTGTTCATCAATTGCGCGATGAAGGTGGTTTTGCCGCCGGGCGCGGCGCACAAGTCCAGAATGGTTTCGCCGGGTTGCGCGCCGAGTTTGCACGCGGCGAGCAGCGTGCTTGGGTCTTGAATGTAAAACCAGCCATCGCGAAAACTCGCCAGCGAATTCAGTGGCGGATGCGATTTCAACTCGAAGACGAGATTTTCTTCGAGCCAATCGCGCCGCACAAAATCGTATTCAACATTTTCCTCGCGCCATTTTTCGATGAGCTTGCCCGCGTCGGTTTTCAAAGTGTTGACGCGTGCAAAAGTTTTCGGAGGCGTGTTGTTCCATTCGAGCAGTTGCGCGTTTTTTCCTCGCCAAATCTTTTTTGCCATTTTTCAACGAGCCATTGCGGATGGGAAAAGCCAATCGCCGGATTTGAAATTTTTAATTCAGCGAGAATTTTTTTTGTTTCGTCAAATTCGCGCAGATAACCGCGCAAAACGGCGTTCACAAATCCGGCTTGCAGGCCGAAGCCATTTTGCTTGGCAAGTTCAACGGTTTCGTGGACGGCGGCGTGGTCGGGAATTCGGTCGAGCCAGAAAATTTGGTAGAGGCCGAGGCGCAACAGATTTTGCAGCGCGGGCTTTTGTTCGCGGCCATTCGGTCTTTCGCACGATGAGCCAGTCGAGCGTGGCCTGCCAGCGGACGATGCCATAAACAATTTCCTGGCATAGCCCGCGATCAACGGATGAAAGCTGCGCGCCAGCCAGCGCGCGTTCCAGCAGGTCTTCGACGAATTCGCCGGCGCTGTTACGTTGCTGTAAAATTCGCGCCGCAATTTGTCTTGGATTTTTGTCGTTCACCACGTTTAATAGAGCCATAGTGAATCCGTGACGACAAAAATACGATTTTTTTATGAAAGAAGAATTTGAAAAATTAGCCGCTGCCGGAAAAATTGAAGGCCGTCACGTCGAACCGCTGGTTCGCCTGACGGAAGGCGGCTGCTGCACGCACCGCAGTTGGGGTTTTGGAAAAATCAAGACGGTGGACACGGTGTTCGCGCGCTTCACGATTGATTTTCCCGGCAAGCCGGGGCACACGATGGATCTGGCGTTCGCCGCCGACAATCTCAAGCCGATCCCGAAAGATCACATTCTCGCGCGCAAGGCGAATGATATCGAAGGCGTCCGCCAAATGGCGGCGCATCATCTGGATTTGATCAAACTGGTGCTGAACAGTTTTGGCGGCAAAGCCACGGCGGATCAAATCCAAGCCGTGCTCGTGCCGGACGTGATTCGCGACGACTGGAAAAAATGGTGGGAAACCGACCAAGCGCGAAATGAAAAAAGACGGCCATTTCATCGTGCCGGTGAAAAAAACCGAGCCGGTGGTTTTTCAGGCGCAGGAAACGTCGTTGCAAGACCGCACGCTCGCGGATTTTCGCGCGGCAAAAGGTTTGAAGGCGCGCGTCGCGGTCGTCGCGGAACTGATCAAAGTCATTTCGGATTTGCCCGACAAGCAAACGGCGGCGAACGAAATCATCGCCGCGTTGAACGCGGACATCACGTCGTATCAGCGCACCAGCCGGCTGTGGCGCTGGAAGCGATTTTTGCGCGTGACGAATTGCGCGAAGCCGCCGGACTTCAGCTTCGTCGGCCAGCGAAATCACCGCCGCGCAAATCTGGGCGCAGGACAACGTCAAGTTCGGCCCGCTGCTCGAATTGATTCCCGCCGCGAAACATCATCGCGCGCTCGCGTCGTTCAAGCAGGCCAATCCCGACCGCTGGCAGGAAATTTTGCGCGGCTCGCTGAATTTTGTTTCCGCAAAACTCGCAAAGAATTCGCCAGCCTGCTCATCGCGGAAGGCAAATGGGATTTGCTCAAGGAAACGCTCGCGCGGCTCATCCGCCAGCACACCGCCAGCAGCGAATTGCTGCTCTGGTTCGGACGCGAACGCAACGACGATTTTGCGGACATCCTCGGGCCGGAAGTTTTCCGCGCGATGCTCACGGCGATGGAGCGCGACCAGTTCAACGAAAAACGCTCGAACCGGCTGCGCGATTTTATTTTGGAAGACCAGGAATTGCTCAACGAACTGACCGCGACCGCCGACATCGAAGTCGTCAAAGATTTGACGCGCGCGTTGCAACTTTCGCCCGTGTTTGACGACATGGACAAGCGTTCGCTCCTCGCGCGCCTCGTCAAAAAACATCCCGCCGTGCAATCGCTCGTCAGCGGCGAACAGACCAAACAGGACAGCACCATTCAGGTTTCGTGGGAAAGCCTCGAACGTCGCCGCGCCGAATATCAGGAACTCGTGCAGAAAAAAATTCCGGCCAACTCGAAGGAAATTGCCATCGCGCGCAGCTACGGCGACTTGCGCGAAAACCACGAATACAAGGCCGCGAAGGAAATGCAAAAAATCCTCATGCGCCGAAAGAAGAACTCGAAGCGCAGATGATGCGCGCGCGCGGCACGGATTTTTCCAACGCGAAAACCGACGCCGTCAACATCGGCACGATTGTTCAGGCCACGAATCTGGAGACGAACCAGTCCGAATCGTTCACGATTCTCGGCGCGTGGGATTCCGATCCCGACAAGGGCATCATCAGCTATCTCACGCCCGTCGGCCAGGCGCTGCTCAACCACAAAATCGGCGACGAAGTGGAATTTGAACTGCACGGCACAAAACGCCGTCATCGCATCGAAAACATTGAAGCGTGCAAAATCGCCGCGCCCGTGGATGAATTGCCCGTCGCCGAAACCGCGCCGACGGCGGCCTGATTTTCAAACGAAATCAAAAGGCGCGAAGATTTTTTCTTCGCGCCTTTGTTTTTTGCAGTTGAAAAATTTACGCCTTGCCGCCGAAAGTCACGTAATCGTCCATATCCAGCACGTCGAACCACGTCGCGATGTCCTCGCGCTTCGGCCCGGCGGCTTTGTGGATGCCGTTGAAAAACTCGCGCGATTCCACGTCCGTCGGCACGCGCTTTTCGGCAAGTTCCGACCACGCGGCGATTTCCGCATCCGAGCGTTTGTGTTCCGCGTTTTTTTCAATCCATTCTAGGATTTCGCTGTCGCTCTTGCCCAGTTCCTTTTTCAAGACTTCCGGATTGATGCCGACAAATTCCAGAAACCGCTGGTCCAGCGGACAGGCATAATGATACTCGCCATTTTTTCCGGCAATCGTCGCGCGGCCTTTGTCCAAGCAGCGCGGCAGAATCACATAGCCGCCGAGCCGCACGCGCGGGCTGCGCGGCGGGAATTTCGTGAGATCAGGTGTGTGTAATGACATAATTTTGTAATTTAGTTTTGTTTTCAGTTTCAATGGCACGCATTTGATTTTGCGACGGCTCTCAACTTGCACCCAAAATGCCGAATTGCAAGTGTCGCGTAAAATTTTTATCCTGCCTGCGTGAAACACTCTGGAAAAGCCTCGCTCGCCGCGCTCAAACTCGTCGGCTCGCCGCGCGCGGCAGTGCTCGTGCTGCTGGTCGCCGCGCTGCTGGGCAAATACATCGGCGCGTTTGTTCTGGAATTATCTGGCGTGCTGTTCGTGTCGCTGTGGATTCTTTTCGCGCTGTTCACATTTTATTTTTTCCGCGACCCCGACCCGATGACGCCAACCGGCGCGAACCTCGTCATCGCGCCCGGCCACGGCAAAGTGGACGTGATTGACACGACGACCGAAACCGAATTTCATGGGCGGCGAATGCCAGCGCATCTCCATTTTTCTTTCCGTGTTCGACATTCACGTGCAAAACGCGCCAGTGACTGGAACGCGTCGCCTTTTTCAAACACACGCCCGGCCAGTATCTCAACGCGCTGAACGCCGACTCGCGCGCAATTCAACGAAAATGTTTTGATCGGCATTGATTCCGTCGAGCCGCGCGGCGAAAAAATCGGCGTGCGGCTCATCGCCGGCTTGATTGCGCGGCGCATCGTGCCGTGGGTTTCGCAAAACGACGCCGTCCAGCGCGGCGAACGCATCAGCCTGATTCAATTCGGCTCGCGCGTGGATGTTTATCTGCCGACGCACGCAAAAATCAAAGTGCAACTCGGCGACAAAGTGATCGGCGGCGAAACTGTGATTGCGTCCTTCGACTAAAATGAACGAACCGATTCCACAAAAACCGCCGCGACGACGAAAGCGACAAGCTGAAGATTTATTTTCTGCCGAACTTGCTGACGGCGGGAAATCTGTTCTGCGGTTTCGTCGCGCTCACAAAAATCGTCGAGGCCGACCCTGACGTCGGACAATTTCATCCACGCCATCAACACTCGCGCTTGTTCTTGATTTTGCTCGCGTGCATTTTTGATTTGTTCGATGGCCGCGTCGCGCGCATGGGCGGAAATGAAAGTCCGTTCGGGCGCGAATTCGATTCGCTCGCCGACTTCGATTTCCTTCGGCGCGGCGCCGGCGTTTCTCGTGCATCGCATCGTGCTGCGGGAGTTTTTGTGGCGCATCCGCAAATCGGCTGGTTCATCGCCTCGATTTATCTGATTTGCGGCGCGTTCCGGCTGGCGCGATTCAATTGCCTCGCGGCGATGAACAGCAGCGCGAGCAGCAAGGAATTTCTCGGCTTCCCGATTCCCGCCGCCGCCGGACTGGTCGCGTCGCTGACGCTGTTCATCATGCTGTGGATCGAAAGGAAAAAGGATTCTCGGCACAGTAAACTGCGTGTTCGCGCTGCCGGTGCTGCTGTTGTTCCTTTCGGCGATGATGGTGAGCGAGGTGAAATATCCGAGTTTCAAATCGCTCGGACTTTCGCTCGCCAAGCGCAGTTTCGCAAAAATGCTCATCGTCGCGCTGTGCGTCGGCTTCTTTTTGATCCTGCTGGGAAAATGTCTTTATCCGTGCTGCGCCGCTGTTTTTCACGGCTTATCTGCTTTACGGTTTTGTGCGCCCGCACATCTCGCGCGCGTGGCGGCGTGAAATCGAAGAGGAAGACGACGAGCCGGACGGCGCGCATTGAATCCATGGCCGACTCGTCATCCAATTTTGCATCGCGGCGCTCGCCGGTTTTTTCAGCGCGCTTTTATTTTCCTCGATCCCCGTCGGGCCGATCAACCTGACCATCATCAACGAAGGCGCGCAGCGCGGTTTCAAATGGGCGATGCTCATCGGCCTCGGCGCGTCGACGATGGAAGTGATTTACTGCTCGATTGCGTTCGCCGGTTTTTCATCTTTTTTCGACTGCGCATCTTGTCAAAGCGATGATGAAAGTTTTCACGTTCGTTTTTCTTTTGTTTCTTGGAACAAGATTTTTACGCCGCAAAGAAAGTCGCCGCCATAACTCAATTCGGTTCCAAGGCGGAACAATTGGAAGGCGCGCATCGAGGAAAAATTGCACCCGCACTCCGCGTTCGCCGATCGGCTTCGTGCGCGTCATGGGCAACGTCGGCGTGCTGGCGACCTGGCTGGTGATCGGCGCGTATCTGATGTCGCACGAAGCTTATTTCGCGCGATCAGGATTGGGTCGCCGACACGTTCGCCGCAAAAACCGCGTGCGTCCTCGGCGTCGCGCTCGGCACGAATGCGTGGTTCTGTGGCTTGAGTTTCGGCGTGTCGCGCGGACACGGACGATTCAGTGAAAAAACTTTGCTGCGGATGCAGCATTTCTCCGGGCTGTGCCTGATCGCGCTGGGAATTTTCGACGGCATCCACATCGCGTGGCAACTGGCGCAGCATAAACTTTAAGAACAAAATCTTTTTGCCTTCGCGATTTCATGTTAATTCTCTGCGTCTCCGCGTCTCTGTGGTGAAAATTAAATTATGCTAAAAGCTGGAATCGTCGGACTGCCCAACGTGGGCAAATCAACCTTGTTCAACGCCCTCACGCGCACGCGCAAGGCCGAGGCCGCGAACTATCCGTTCTGCACCATTGACCCGAACGTCGGCATCGTCACCGTGCCGGACGCGCGGCTCGAAGTGCTGCAAAGGTATCGCCAAGACGACCGTCATCATCCCGGCGGCGGTGGAGTTTGTGGACATCGCCGGCCTGGTCAAAGGCGCGGCGGCGGGCGAAGGGCTGGGCAACAAATTTCTGACCCACATCCGCGAAGTGGACGCCATCGTCCAAGTCGTGCGCTGTTTCGAGGACGCGGACATCCATCACGTCGCGGGCAACATCGATCCCGTCCGCGACATCGAGACCATCAACGACCGAACTGGTGCTCGCCGATCTGGAAGCCGTGCAAAAACGCCGCCAGAAACGTCGCCAAAGACGCCAAGCGCGGCGACAAGGAAGCGCTCGCGCAAGAAACCGTCCTGAAAAAAATCGAGCCGCATCTCAACGCCGGCAAACCCGCGCTCACGCTCGAACTCACGCCGGAAGAAAAAGCCATCTCGCGCCTGTTCTGGCTGATGACCGACAAGCCGACCATTTTTGCCTGCAACGTGAAGGAATCCGATCTGGCGACCGCCGACAAAAATCCGTTCGTCCAAAAAGTCCGCGAATATACGAAAACATCATTTCGCCTGCGAAGCCGTCGTCATCAGCGCGCAGATCGAAAGCGATCTTGATTGATTTGTCCGACGCCGAGGCGAAGGAATTTCTGAAAGAACTCGGCGTGAGCGAATCCGGCGTCGGCGCGCTCATCCGCGCGACGTATCATTTGCTCGGCCTGCGGACGTATTTCACGGCGGGCGAAAAAGAAGTCCGCGCGTGGACGATCCACGACGGCGACACCGCGCCGAAAGCCGCCGGCGTCATCCATTCCGATTTCGAGCGCGGCTTCATCAAGGCCGAGACCGTGGCTTACGACGATCTGGTGAAACTGGGTTCCGTCGCCGCCGCGCGCGAAAAAGGTTTGTATCGGATGGAAGGCAAGGAATACGTCGTCAAAGACGGCGACGTGCTGCTGTTCAAGTTTAACGTTTAGTTTTTGAACCGCAGAGGCGCAGAGGCCTTTATTGAAATGTTAAAGGCGGAATTAAAAATTCAACCGGCTTGGAATTTCCGGCTCGCCCCGCGCGCCATGCCACACACGCGCAATGGCGACAATTTCTTTTTCCGCCATGACTTTGTAAATGATCCGGTAAGAACGAAAAATGATTTCACGGATCGTCTCGTCATTTTCCTCCGGCACGATGCGACCGAGTTGCGGAAATTGCGCCAGCACGTCCACTTTGGACATGAGCAGACAGCCGAAAGATTCGGCGACGGGCGGATTGTCCTGCGCGATGAACAGGACAATGGATTGCAAGTCGTCGCGCGCCTGTTCCGACCAGATTATTTTGAAAGCCATGTCGCGAGTTGCCGTTTGACTTCCTCGTGCGGCACGGTTTCGCCGCGCTCGATTTGGTCAAGCCCTTTGCGGATCGCGGCCAGAAAATCCACCCGCTCGGCGATGACATCAAGACTGGCGTTTTCCGGCAGACGCTCAATCGAATCCAAGGCAAGTTGCTTGTCGCTCATAAAATGAATCTGTCCGAAACCGGCGAAAATGCAAACGCAAATTGCGAATAAACAGACGGAAGGCAAGGAATACGTCGTGAAAGACGGCGACGTGCTGCTGTTCAAGTTTAATGTTTAGTTTTTGAACCGCAGAGGCGCAAAGACGCAGAGATTAGCTTGGCGGACATAATTCAATTTGATAACTATTCCGCATGAACTACTGGCTTGACCTGCTTGCGCTCCAACCAAACATTGACATCAATCTTTTTCTGGTTGCTCCCGACGAGCGGCGCGAAAAAGTTAAGCAGGAAATCTTGCGCCCAACCTTTTCGTTAAGAGAAAAACCGTTGGCAGAAATTTGCGGGTTCATTGGTTTTGGAAAATTCACCGAAAAGCTGGACGGAATTCATAAATTGGGATTGGCTTCATCTTTGAAGCCGGACTTTCTGTTGAAGACCGCTGAATTTTTTGCCGCTGAAAATGGCGATTGATTTTTACTCTGCGCCTTTGCGTCTCTGCGGTAAAAATTTATCCCAATTTATATCTCCGCATCTTCGCATCCACTTCCTGCGCCCACGCGTCAATGCCGCCGCGCAGGCAGCGCACGTTCTGCAAACCGTGACCCATGAAATACGCCGCCGCGTCCAGACCGTTCTTGCCCGCGTGATCAATCACGACGATCGGATTCGTGTTCGAGCCGCTCGCCATGAGTTCGCGCATCACGTCCTGCGACAGCAAAACCGAGCCGGCGATGTTCACCGCCTCGAATTCCTCGCGCGAACGCACGTCCACCAGCTTCACCGATGGTTCGCGCTGCAAAAGCCCGGCGAGTTCCTCCGGCGAGATCAAAACCTTCGCGTCCTGCTCGTGGCTGGACTGGATGTGCGCCAGCACCTCGGCCACGTCCAGATTGCCGTTGCGCGCGCAGACCTGCGCCAGCGTTTCGTCCGGGCTGAACCCGCAACTGCTGCACCCGCCGATGTGATACCGCCGGAACAACGCCCGCTGCGCGCCGGGAAAAATTTCCAGCACGTCGCGCATCGGTGATTGCGAATTGATGCTCATTTACAATCAATCCAAGAATTTCATGTAAACCGAAGAAAAAGCCTTACTAACTTTTGCAGCCGAAATTATCTTTTCCAAATGTGCTTTTGCCAATGGATCGTGGGGAATAATTAGCCTTTGCGTAACACCGTGTTGAATTTTTAACCATTTGTCGGGAGAAAGGCACATAGCATCTCCATACGAAACCCAGCATTCTTCGGTAAGCCACTGATGATCACCGGCACATAAAGAACAATCGCCGCCGCTTCGCTCTTTGTCTGTGGTTAGATTAACAATTATTCCCGTGCCGTGATGCTTGCTCAAATCGGAAAGAACAATCCACAGATGTTTTTTGTTACCGCCCACATTTCCCATCAAAAATGTGTCACCCTTCTGCATGGATAATTACGCCAAAAGGGTTTTGAGACTATTGATCGAAGCTAACTCTTCTTCAATTTCCGCAATCTCTTTGTCCGACTTTTTTGCACTCTTCAGAATCTTGACTGGATCAATCGCTTTGCTGCTACCCTTTGGATCTTCCCATTCCGGCAAAACTCTATGTGTCCATTCCGCCAGCCAATAAGGAGGAATTTGTGAAATTGTGTGAAAAGCCTCATCCAGAATTTCCATATCTCTAACCGCAAGGAATCCAAGTTCCGGTGTTTCTTTTAATCGAAGCAAATGACTTTCTCGTTCGGAAATGAACTTTTTCCACTTGGCCAAAGCATGCGGTTCTCCGGGAATTTCTTTGCCTCGAATCAGATCAAAAATTTTTGAAAGAACCGGACCTTTGTTCATCGAAACAAATTTATCTCCTGTGATAGTTCTTCCATATTTGATGAGAGCTGTTCTATCGGCGTAATACAAAGTCTTAAGAAAAACAAAAACATCGAACCGGCCACCGGCTTTTTGAATCAGATAAGCTGTGGCGGCTAACGCTTTATCGATGTCCAAGCGGAAAGTCATTCACCAAGCAAGATAAAGCAATTTCAAAACATCGCAATTAGAATTTATTGCCCAAAAAATTTCTGAATCTCCTTCACCACTTCCACGAACCGGTCCACTTCGGCCTTGGTGTTGTAAAAATAAAAACTCGCGCGGGCGGTGGATTCCACGCCGAGCTTGTGCATCAGCGGTTGCGTGCAGTGATGCCCGCCGCGCAACGCCACGCCCGCCTGGTCCGCCAGCGTCACCACGTCGTGCGCGTGAACGTCCTTGAGCAGAAAACTCACGAGGCCGGCGCGGTTTGGCGGAATTTAATTTCGGGCCGAACAAGCGGATGTCTTTCAGCGCGGACAAGTTTTTCGTAGGCGTAATTCGCCAGTTCCTGGTCGTGCTTCCAGATATTTTCGCGGCCGATGGCGTCGAGATAATCCATCGCGGCGTGCAAGCCGATCGGGCCGGAAATGTCCGGCGTGCCGGCCTCGAACCGGTGCGGCGCGTGCTTGAATTCCGTCTTGTCGTAGCCGACGCTCAAAATCATTTCGCCGCCGCCCTGATACGGCGGCATGGCGTCGAGAATTTCCTGCCGTCCCCACAAAACGCCGATGCCGGTCGGCCCGCAAATCTTGTGGCCGGAGAACGCAAAAAAATCGCAGCCGATGGCCTGCACGTCCACGGGCAGATGCCCGGCGCTTTGCGCGCCGTCCACGAGCGTGACGATGCCGAGCTTGCGCGCGCGGGCGCAAAGTTCGGCCACGGGATTCAGCGTGCCGAGCGAATTGGAAATGTGAACCATCGAGAAAATTTTGACCTGCGTCGTGAGCAACGAATCGAGCTTGGACAAATCGAGCAAGCCTTCATCGCCGGTGACGGGAAGATAGGCGATTTTTGCGCCGGTGCGTTGCGCGAGCAATTGCCACGGCACGAGGTTGCTGTGATGCTCCATTTCCGTGAGCAGAATCACGTCGCCGGGCTTGAGATTTTTTGCGCCCCACGAACGTCGGCGACGAGATTGATGCCTTCGGTCGTGCCGCGCGTGAAAATGATTTCGTCGGCGCTTTTGGCGTTGATGAATTTCGCGGCGCGCGCGCGCGCGGCTTCAAACGCGTTCGTCGCGCGATTGCTCAATTCATGGATGCCGCGATGGACATTGGCGTTGTCGTGCTCGTAATAATGCACGAGCGCGTCAATCACCGCGCGCGGTTTCTGCGACGTGGCGGCGTTGTCGAAATAAACCAGCGGCTTGCCGTGGACCTTCTGGTCGAGGATCGGAAAATCCTTTCGCAGCGCAGACCAGTCAATTGTTTTCACAGCACTCATTGAAGAAAAATTAGTCCGAATCAACGTGAAGTTCTTATCATTGATCCGGTTGATTAAAATTCGGAAAGCAACATTGGTTCGGCGTGATGCCCATTATTACCGATTTGCTTCTGATGCAATGGACGCAAATCCACAACCGCGCCATGCTGGATAAATACGTCGAAAAAATTATCAAGGTTTTCGCCCCAGTAAATCATCGCGCACGACATTGGCGCTCCTTTGCCTTCATCGCGGCCTGCAATTAAGAAACGCAACCTCGTATCGTAAAGAAAGCAAACCGCCATAGCACAACCAAAAACATATTTCTTCCAGTGTCCGGTGTTAGTTGCGACCGGAACGAGCGCGATCACTTCGGAATTATAGTGGCTGTGGGCGGTGGCGCACCGATACAGCCAGTGTTTGATGGATGTGCCGCGTTCTTGATCAATCCCATACGGCGGGTTGACAAAGATTTTTTCAAAGTCCCACGACTCTTTCAAGCCGTCTTGCTTCGGCAGGCGATATTCAACATCCGCTCCGACCAGCGAGTATTCGTTGGAACAGGGATCAAGATTAATTTCACCACCGAAAACCCGTTTCACCGCGGCGATATATTTTTCGGGCGTTCCCCAATCAAGGCTCAAAGTATTTATGGTGCGGCCTGCGCTCATTTTGAAAGAATCTTCGTCCAATCTTTTCCGTTCAATATGTTCAACTCTTCCCGAAGTTTTTTCAAGCTCTGCCAGTGCGGTGTGATGATGTTGAACCAAGATTCAATTTTCTTCGCGTGCGTGGAAAAATAATGTTTTAAAACCACGTCGGCTTTGACATCTATTTTAACTTTAGTGAATCGGTTGCCTGATGCAGCCGGGCCGTAACTGTTAAGAAAAGCGGCGCGCGCGTCTGCGAGTTCCGGCGTCGGGTTCAGAAGCAGTTCGCTGACAAATTCAGCCAAACCTTGATCTGTCAAAAAAAGCAGCCAGTCATAAGATTGAGCCAGCACCTTCAACTCTTTATTGTGATCTTCCGCTGTGAACCAATTTCCGTGATTGCTGACAACGCCAACCGTCAGGATGAAATCACGCAGCATCGCGGGTTCTTTTGACTTGATGGTTTCTTCCAAAAGCTGAACGTAGGGCTTGTGATAAAGCGTGCCGTCGGCCAGTTGAATCACGCCGCCGATTTGTCCATTTGTGTATCGGACTTTTTGCAGCGACGACACCGCTCGCGCGACATACGCGCCCTGTTTTGCTTTTTCAATTGATTGCGGCCCTTTCTTCATGCCTTCCTCGACGCCAACTCGTTTGCATTCAAAAATCGCAAACGGATGCTGGCTCAACACGCTGACGGTGAGTGCAAAATGATTGCCTTTCATTTCGTCCACGCTAGCGATGCAAAAAGCATTTGCCGATTCGCCAAAAGCGCAGGCATTTCTCAACACGCCTTGATTGCTCAAAACCTGCGCGGCCTTGGCAACCAAATCGGCATGATCAAATTCTAATTTTTCGAGCGAGTTTCGCAATTTGGCCGTCGTCAGTGGCAGGCTGAATTCTTGAAGCGGAACGATTTGTTCGCGAAGGATTGGATGAAGTGAAAATTCTACATTGTGTGTGATTGCCGGATTTTTATATTCCGACAACGCGCGCTCAATCGCCACGTTTTCCCGAAATCCCCAGCCTTTGAGCGCGTAGTAAGTAATGATCTCAACCAATGTTCCAAGCGCCCTGCCGGCAGCTTTTTTCCGGTCTTCAGCGTAATGAAAAACTTTCTCAACCAAAACTTTCTGCAAGGCATCAACGGATTGATAGCTCATTTTGGTTGAATTAAAGACTGCAATTGATTTGCCGCAAGAAAAATTATTTTAGATGGAAGTAAAATTAAATTTACAGCAAACCCAGTTGCAGCTTTGCCGCCTCGGTCATCATGCCTTGGTTCCACGGCGGATCCCAGACGAGCTCGACGTTCGCCTCGTCAATCGGTTCGAGCGAGATGCAGTTTGTTCTGCACGTCCTGCGCGAGCACCGGACCCATGCCGCAACCGGGCGCGGTCAAAGTCATTTTCACGTCGGCCTTGTAATTGTTCTCGCCGATGGGCGTGAGGTGGCAATCGTAAATCAGTCCGAGGTCAACGATGTTGACGGGAATTTCCGGGTCGTAACAGGTCTTGAGCGATTCCCAGACTTTTTTCTCAAGCTCGTCCTGCGTGAGCGGGCCGGTCGTGGCGGTGGTGGACGCGGGCGCAGCCGTGACTTCAAGGCCGAGCGCGTCGGCGTCCTTCGTCTCGATGCGGAACATTTGCCGTTGACGATGACAGTGTAAGTGCCGCCGAGCGATTGTGTGATGTGCGCCGTCTCGCCCTTTTGCAACGTGACCTTGGTGCCGATGGGAACGACGGACGCCTCGACGTCGCGGTCAAAATCTTTTGTTCTGACTCATAAAATATTAAAATGTATCTTCGCCGCAGTTGCGCCCGAAATCAATCACGTCTGTTCATTTTCCGTGCTGACCGGCTTGGCCTCGCCTTTCAGCGCGCCAATCAAGGCGTGCCACGACAAGAATCGCGCATTTCACGCGCGCGGGATATTTATAGACGCCCGCGAACACCGCCAGTTTGCCGACGTCGCCGTTCACCTTGCCGGTCGTGACCATTTCGCGCACCTGCTCGAACGTTTTTTCCGCCTCGGCCTTCGTTTTGCCTTTGACGTATTCCGTCAGCAACGACGCCGACGCCTTGGAAATGCAGCAGCCCGAACCGACGAAACTCGCGTCCTTAATTACGTCGCCGTCCAGCGTGAGAAACAACTTCAGATTGTCGCCGCACAATCGGATTGAGACCTTGCGCGGAGCAGGAGCACTGCGGCATTTCATGGAAATTGCGCGGCTTCTTGCAATGGTCAAGGATGACCTGCTGATAAAGATCGTTGATGTCGTCGAACATATTCACTTGGCGAACCCTTCGATCCGCGCCTAGCCCAAATGCGGATTGGCTTCCAGCCGATCCCACACGAGCTTGTCAATCACCTCGCGCGCCGGTTCGCATTTGATGCGCTCGATGATTTCGCCGGCAAAAGCGTGAATCAACATCCGCTTGGCCGTCGCGGTGTCAAGGCCGCGCGAACGCAGATAAAAAATGCTCTCGTCGTTCAACTGGCCGATGGTCGCGCCGTGCGTGCATTTCACGTCGTCCGCGTAAATTTCCAGTTGCGGTTTGGTGTCCGCGCGTCGCGTCGTCGGAGAGCAAAAGATTTTTGTTCGTCTGCTTCGCGTCCGTTTTTTGCGCGATGGGATGAACGTAAATGCGGCCGTGAAAAACGCCCTTCGATTTGTCGTCGAGAATGCCGTTGAAATACTCGTGGCTCGCGCAATGCGGCTGCGCGTGCTCGACAATCATGTGATGGTCGGCCAGCTGTTCGTCGCGCGTGAGATAAAGTCCGTTGAGAATGCATTCAAGGCCTTCGCCCGCAAGTTTCGTGCGAATGTTCGTGCGCGAAAGTTTTGCGCCGAGCGCGAAGGAATGGACGGTCACGTTGCTCGCGCGGCCAAATTCGCCCGCGATCGTCGCGATGTGAAATGCGTCGGGCGCTTCGTCCTGAAGTTTGATGTGTTCGACGCGCGCGTTGTCGCCCGCAAAAATTTCCGTCACCGCGTTCGTGAAATACGCGACGTTGCCGGTGCTGATGTAGCTTTCCACGACGGTCAATTTGCTGTTCGCCTCGGCAATGATGAGATTGCGCGGCAGGATGACTTCGCCGGAATTTTTCGCGGATGAAATGTAAATCAACTGCACCGGCTCGGCGACTTCCACGCCTTTCGGCACAAAAATAAACGCGCCATCGGTGAAAAACGCCTGATTTAATGCGGCAAACGTGTTGTTTGCCGTGTGCGCGTATTTGCCGAGATGTTTTTCAATGAGCGCGGAATCTTTGGCGAGCGCGGACGCGAGATTTTCAATTCGCGCGCCGCCGGAAACTGGCTTGATGCTGGAAAGTTTCGCGCAAAAAAATCCATTCACGAACACGAGGCGATGACCGGCCAGCTTGGTGAAAGCCGCTTCGTCGAGCAATTTGCTTTCCGCGCCGTTCACGGAAATTTCTTTTGCCAGTTGAAAATTCAATTTTGCAATCGGTGCGACGTTCGTGAAGCGCCAGTCCTCGTCGCTCAATTTCGGAAAGCCCTGGTCGGCAAAACTCGCGATGCCTGCCTTGCGAACCGGCGCAAGCCATTTCGGCTGCGTGGAATTTGCTTCCAACTGTAAAAAAAATTCGGCCAGCAGTTCTGTCCCGTTATTTACTTTTTGCGTCATATTTAGAATCAGTCTAATTAAAAATCAGGCCATCAATTTCCCATGTCGCAGGCTTTCGCGCAATTGAAAACGACGGCGAAAAGCGGTTGTTCGAAAATTGTCGCGCGAAGGACGCGAATGGGAGCGCGGCCGTCCCGGCTGCGTCGTTCAGCGTCCCGCTGAACGAAATCATGAAAGATGTTTTCGGCGGGACGCCAAAAACTGCACGCGAGACGCGTGCGCTCCCCAAATCCATTGCGTGAAATAAATTTTACGTTCTCCCGCGCGGCTGGCAACCTGTCCGCCATGTTGTCATCGGAAGAAATCCAGAACGCGCTGAAATCGGTAAAATATCCCGGCTATTCGCGCGACATCGTTTCGTTCGGCCTCGTCAAAGAAATTTCCACCGCGAACGGCGCGGTGAGCGTGACGATGCAATTGACTTCGCCGAATCCCGAAGCGGCGCAGCAGATCAAAACCGAAAGCGAGCGCGTCCTGAAAAATCTTCCCGGCGTAAATCACGTTCACGTCGAAGTGCGGCAACCTGCCGCTGGATCAGCCGCGCCTTCAAGTCCGTTTGCGAATCAAAACAAAGTTTCCGGCGTAAAAAAAATCATCGCCATCGCCAGCGGCAAGGGCGGCGTGGGCAAATCCACTTGCTCGGTGAATCTCGCGTGCGCGCTAACGCATCTCGGCGCGAAAGTCGGTCTGCTCGATTGCGACATTTACGGGCCCAGCATTCCACTGATGATGGGCGTTCATGAAAAACCGACCGTCAACGAAGCCGAGCGCCTCGTGCCGCCGTCCAATCACGGCGTCAAAGTGATGAGCATCGGGCTGCTGGTCACGGACGACCAGCCGGTGATCTGGCGCGGGCCGATGATCACGAAAACCATCCAGCAATTTCTCCTCGCCGTCGAGTGGGGCGAACTGGATTTTCTGCTCGTGGATTTGCCGCCGGGCACGGGCGACGCGCAGCTTTCGCTTTGCCAGACCGTGCCGCTCGACGGCGGCGTCATCATCAGCACGCCGCAGGAGGCGTCGCTCGGCGTCGTGCGCAAAGGCATCGCGATGTTCCGCAAGGTGAACGTGCCGATCCTCGGCATCGTGGAAAACATGAGCTAGTTCACCACGCCGAACGGCGAGCGCGTGGAAATTTTCGGCCATGGCGGCGGCAAGGACGAAGCCGCGCGGCAAAATGTTCCGTTCCTCGGCGAAGTGCCGATCTTCACCGAAATCCGCGAAGGCGGCGACCGTGGAATGCCGATCGTGGTTTCCACGCCGAACCACGCGGCGGGCAAGGCGTTCATTCAAATCGCGGAAACGCTGCGGAAAAATCTAAAATAATTTTTAGCAACGGATGAAACACAGATTGAACACGGATAAAAAAGATTTGGCGTTCACTCTGGTTGAACTGCTGGTGGTCATTGCCATCATCGCAATTCTCGCTGCGCTTTTGCTGCCAGCCTTGAACCGAAGTATGCAGCGAGCACGGCAAATTTATTGTGTAAATAACGTGCGGCAACTTGGTCAAGCACTTCAAGAATTTGTCGGCGAGAATCACAAATATCCACTTTTTACAGACACCAGTTTTGTCACAAATAATATGCCTGATACTTTGACCAGTTGGATTCAGACGCTTGGGCATCAACTGGGGCAGGATTCTCACACCGACACCAATTTTTGGAAAAAAGGAATTTGGCTTTGTCCGAATGTTCCATCCAAATTTCTTTCCGAACCCGGTTTCATTTGTTCTTACGGCTACAATGCCTTTGGCCTTGGCGCAGACACAAATTCTTTGGGATTAGGTGGCACTTATGGCTGGCTGCATACAGCGCCATTCCATTATGGAAAAAATTCCGTGGGCGGTTATTCAATCGTCAGACCAGCCGTCATTGACTCATTAGTGGTCAGCCCATCTGAAATGATGGCGATTGGCGATGGATTTTTTGGGCAAGGCAAACGGCTTTTTAGTGGTGGAGACTTTCTTTGGCGGGAAAATTATATTTCTTATAGTTTTTTTGAAACATCACTAAATGATTCGCGTCATCAAGGCAAAGCCAACGTGGTCTTTTGCGACGGCCACGTCGAATCGCCGACGCTGCAATTTCTTTTTGCCGACACCAGCGACGCCGCCTTGTCCCGCTGGAACCGCGACCATCTGCCACACCGCGAAAAACTTTCGCCCTGAAATCGCAGCTTTCCAAATCTTACCAGCCGTGTTAATTTCAAAGTGGTTATGGATTATCGCGAGCGCATCACCATCAATCCGCAGGTTCGCAGCGGCAAGCCGTGCATCAAAGGCACGCGCATCACCGTCGCCGATGTGTTTGGTTATTTAAGCGGCGGCATGACCGTGGCCGAGGTGCTGGACGATTTTCCAGACCTCACGGCGGAGGACATTCAGGCGTGTTTCGCGTTCGCCGCCGATCGCGAAAAGCACACGATGAGCGCCATCACGCCGCATGAAGCTGTTGTTTGACGAGAATCTCTCGCCGAAATTGCCGCGCCGGTTCGCGGCAAAATTTCCCGGAAGCGTCCATGTCCGCGATTGCGGTCTGAAAGGTTTCACTGACGAGGACATCTGGGAGTTTGCGCGGGCGAACGGCTTCGTCATCGTCTCGAAAGATTCGGACTTCTACAAACGCAGTTCGCTTTACGGGCATCCGCCAAAATTCATCTGGCTCTGTCTCGGCAATTGCTCCCGCGATGACCTCGTGAATTTATTGAATGTGCATGAAAAGGAAATCTTCGAGTTTGAACATTCAACGGAATCCGTTTTGATTCTCTCTTAATTTTCCACCAGTTCACATTTCTGTTGCAATTTTGTCGGCGAAGTTTAACTTTCTTGTCACAGGCTTTATGTCGAACGTTGGTAAAGATTCATCATCGGCGAACGATTTGCTGAAGAACTCTTCGCTCTACCGCGAGTTTCAGGCGGAGCGCGAGGAAATCCTCCGGCACAAGTGGATCGAGTCGGAAAAGGCCGGACGCGACATCGGCTTCGAGCAGGCGCTGACGGATTGGATCATCAAGCACCGTTCGAGCTGGCGCAAAAACCGCCAGGCCGCCGCCACGAATTGAACTGAAAATTTGTTCCTTTAACGCCGCCCTGCGAGGTGGCGAAGGAAAATATGAAAACGAAATCAACGCGAATCGTTTCCGCGCACGAGCGGAACAGGTTCGCGATTTTTATTTTCAATTCGCTCTCAACCCTCAACTTTCAACTCTCAACTTGCTTCCATGCCTGAAGCCAACGTCATCCTCGACGCGAACGCGATTGGCCGCGCGCTCACGCGCATCGCACATGAAATCGCCGAGCGGAATGAAAGTTCTGCCGAAGTCGTGCTCGTCGGAATTCCTGAAGGCGGCGTGCCGCTCGCACAACGGCTGGGGAAAATTCTCTCTGAAATTTGGAAACATTTCCGTGCCCATCGGCAGCCTCGACGTTTCCATGCACCGCGACGATCTGGATCAACGCGCCGCGCCAAAAATTCATCCGACGGTAATTCCTTTCGACGTGAATGGAAAAACCGTCGTGCTGGTGGACGACGTTTTGTTCAGCGGTCGCACCATGCGCGCCGCGATGGATGCACTGAATGATTTTGGTCGGCCAAAAAAAATTCAATTGGCCGTGCTGATTGACCGCGGCCATCGCGAATTGCCGATCAAGGCGGATTTCGTCGGCAAAAATGTGCCGACGGCGGCGAATGAAGAAATCGTGTCACGTCCGGCGAAAGACGAAGTAACTTTGGAAAGAAAATGAGTTGGACCAAAAAACATCTGCTCGACATCGAATCGCTCACGGCGGACGAAATCGTCACCGTGCTCGACACGGCCAAGGCGTTCAAGGCCGTCGGCGAGCGCGCGATCAAAAAAGTTCCGGCATTGCGCGGCAAGACAGTCGTCAATCTGTTCATCGAGCCGTCCACGCGCACGCGCATCAGCTTTGAACTGGCGGCGCAACGCTTGACCGCCGACATCGTGAATTTTTCCGCCGACGCGTCGTCATTCAAAAAAGGCGAGACGCTGAAAGACACCGCGCGCAATCTCGAAGCGCTCAACGCCGATTTCATCATCATCCGCCACAGCGCGAGCGGCGCGCCGCATTTTCTGTCGCGCGTCGTCAACGCCAGCATCATCAACGCCGGCGACGGCGCGCACGAACATCCGACGCAGGCGCTGCTCGACGCGTTCACGATCCGCGAGCACAAAGGAAAAATCGCCGGGCTGAACGTGACGATTCTCGGCGACATCCTTTACAGCCGCGTCGCGCGCTCAAACATCTGGGCGCTGACGAAGCTCGGCGCCAGAGTGACGCTCTGCGGGCCGTCCACGCTGGTGCCGAAAACTTTTGAGCAAATGGGCTGCCGCGTGACGCACAATGTTGACGAGGCAATCCGCGAGGCGGACATCATCCACTTGCTGCGCATCCAGCATGAACGCCAGCGCAAAACGATGTTCCCGAGCATCGGCGAATACACGAGTCTTTTTGGCCTGAACAAGGCGCGGCTCGCGAAGACAAAACCCGACGCACTCATCATGCATCCCGGCCCGATCAATCGCGGCGTGGAAATTGACAGCGAGATCGCCGATTGCGCACGCTCGCTGATTTTGGAACAGGTGACGAACGGACTCGCCGTGCGCATGGCGGTTTTATTTCTGCTGAACGGCGGCAAAGGCCCGCAGGAAGTTTCCGGCGCATGAGGCGCGCACGTTCACTTCTTCAACGACCGGAAAATTCCCGCCAATCCGAGCGCGCAGCAAATCGCGCCGCCGATGTAGTAATATGTGACTTTGTCAGTGGGCGAGCCGGTGAAAAGATTTTTGACCTGCGAATCCACAGATTGCGAGATGTCGTGTCCGCGAACGATCAGAATCACGCCGATGGCCAGCAAAATGGCTGCGATGATTTTTTGCATAATGAATGCACCGATCTTAATCAGCGTCGTTTCATCAGACCAGCGATTTTTGCGCGCCACGTTTCAGTAAGCGGCAGCGCCTGAAATGCCGTTCACAATCGCGATCCCGTTTGAAGTTCCAATCCGCGTCGCGCCCGCTTCAATCATGGCCAAGGCAGTCTTTGTGTCGCGGATTCCGCCGGAAGCCTTGACTCCGAATTTCGGACCGACCGTTGCGCGCATCAATTTCACATCGGCAATCGTCGCGCCTGCCGTGCTGAAACCGGTGGAAGTTTTGACAAAATGCGCGCCGCTTTCGACGACGATTTTGCACGCGCGGATTTTTTCCTCGTCGGTCAGCAGGCAGGTTTCCAGAATTACTTTCACCGTTCGTTCATCTGTAACTTCAACAATATCGCAAAGCTCGCGCAAAACATATTTGTCGTCACCGTCCTTCAATTTTCCGATGTTGAGCACGACATCAATTTCCTGTGCGCCGTCGTCAATGGCCGCCTCGGTCTCAAAACGCTTCGTGTCACTTGTCATCGCGCCGAGCGGGAAGCCGACGACGCTGGCGATTTTCACATCCGAACCTTCCAGCAAATGATGCGCCGTTGAAATCCACGAGCCGTTGACGCAGACGCTGTAAAAATTATTTTCCCGTGCTTCGGCGCAAAGTTTTTCGATGTCCTTAGTAGTGGCGTCAGCTTTCAACAAAGTGTGGTCAATGGAGGACGCCAGTTGCGCGGGAGAAAGCAGAATTTTTTCCATAAGCCGTCTCGTCAAAGCTGCAAAAATTTAGTTTGCTCGTCGTCCTTCTCAACTGCTTCGCCGAGCGTCTGCGTGTGGCGTTTGCGGCGTTCGATGATGTGTTTGTCGAGCAGCGGATCGTAAGGCACGGGATAATTGCCGTCGTAACACGCCATGCAAAAAGAATTTTTCGGTAGGCCAGTCGCCTTCACTAAACCATCTTGCGACAGATAATAGAGCGAGTCGGCGTTGAGATATTTTCGGATTTCTTCGAGCGAATGGTTTGCGGCCATCAGTTTGCTACGATCGGGAAAATCAATTCCATAGACGCACGGATTCATGTGCGGCGGACAGCTCACGAGAACGTGAACTTCGCGCGCGCCGGCTTCCTTGAGCGTTTTTACGCGCGTCTTGCAGGTCGTGCCGCGCACGATGGAATCGTCCACGATGACGACGCGCTTGTCCTTCACAAGTTCGGCAATCAGATTCAGTTTCACGCGCACGTCGAAATCGCGGATGAGTTGCGACGGCTGCAAAAAACTGCGCCCGACATAATGGTTCCGCATGAACGCCATCTCGAACGGGATGCCGGATTCGAGCGAATAACCGAGCGCGGCGCTGTTGCCGCTGTCCGGCACGGGAATCACCAGGTCCGCATCAATCTTGAATTCGCGCGCGAGCTGGCGTCCCATTTCGACGCGGACTTTATAGACGTTGCGGTCGGCGATTGTGCTATCGGGCCGCGCAAAATAAACGTATTCAAAAATGCAGAACGCGCGCTTCGCCTGTTCGGGAAACGCCTGGAAGCTGCTCAAGCCTTTTTCGTTGATGACGACGATTTCGCCCGGCTCGACGTCGCGGACAAATTTCGCGTGGATCAGGTCGAGCGCGCAGGTTTCGCTGGCGAGCACATACGCGCCGTCGAGTTTGCCGATGCACAGCGGACGAAAACCGAACGGATCGCGCGCGCCGATCAATTCCTTTTCCGTCATAATGACGAGCGAATACGCGCCCTCGATTTTTCGCAACGTGTGTGACAAATGATTTTCCCCGCCGTTCAAACCCGGCTGCGCCATCAGGTGCAAAATGATTTCGCTGTCAACGGTCGTCTGGAAAATTGAGCCGCGATTCTCAAGTTCGTCGCGCAATTGCGCCGCGTTCGTCAAATTTCCGTTGTGCGCGATGGCGATCTGTCCGCGCGCACAGTCCACGGTGAGCGGCTGCGCGTTTTTCAATTGCGACGAGCCGGTGGTGGAATAGCGCGTGTGGCCGACGGCGGTTTTGCCGACGAGGCCGTGCAGGATTTCGCCGTTGAAAATCTGCGGCACGAGGCCCATGCCGTGGTGCTTGTAAAATTTCCCCTCGTGGCAGGTGACGATGCCCGCGCTTTCCTGCCCGCGATGCTGGAGCGCGTAAAGGCCGTAGTAAGTCAGTTCGGCGGCGTTCGGATGGCCGAAAATGCCGAAGACTCCGCAATAATGTTTGGGATAAA
Source organism: uncultured Verrucomicrobiae bacterium (assembly GCA_963746345.1). Lineage (GTDB taxonomy): Bacteria > Verrucomicrobiota > Verrucomicrobiia > Limisphaerales > UBA11358 > UBA11358. Next base: position 103,509 of record CAVVAN010000002.1, on the reverse strand, counting down.
GTTGTTCAGTTTGCATCACGCGCGTCGCTGAATTTTTGCAGACAAATGAATGTCGCGCAAGTCAGAAGCGGATTTGCCACAGAGACACAGAGCCGCAGAGAAACGCGAAAATTATCCTTTCAAAAACTCTGTGCCTCTGCGTCTCTGTGGCTGAACAATCGGTAAAATCATGCACATCGCACTTCACTTTTTAATATTTTGGGCATTGGCGCTCATGTCGTTGGGGTTGGCGATTCTGTTGCTGAACATTTTTTGGAATTTGATTGAGCAGGACCTTGACTTGAAAGATTTGAGCCGTGAGGCGATTATCGCCGGCGTCGCTTCAATGATTGAAGCCGTCGGTTTGACTTTGTTGATTCCGCTCGGAGCGAGAGGATTGCAGGCGATGCTTGTCCCTTTTCTGATTGTCGGTTTGATCTACAAAATCAGCCATCTCGAAGATTGGAGTCACTATGAAATCATTTGTCTGCTGTTGTTTCAGCTCATTATCGTGGCCATTGTGGCAAGTTTGTGTCTTGGAAATTTTACCGCCGCGTTCGGAATTTTTATTGTTTTTGCCGTCGCTTTGGCAGTTGTTGCCGCCTTCGTTAAAGGCTTATGAATTTATTTTCAAATACAACTTCAGATTTACAGCCACTTCTTCCGGCAAGCGTTTTGGTTTTTCATCAATGCCGGTGCAGACATGAAACGTTTCCGCTTCGAGAATCAGTTTTCCGTTTTGATTCAAAACGCGGTGGCCGAAATTCAGGCGCACTTTTTCAACGGCCGTCACCCAGACTTCAATCGCCAGCAAATCGTCGTAGCGCGCGGGAAATTTGTAATGTAATCGTGCCTCGATGACGGGAAAAATCATGCCGTTTTCCTGCCAGCGCAAAACCGTCGAGCCGAGCGAGCGGATGAATTCGCCGCGCGCGGCTTCGAGCAGGTCGAGATAGCGCGAATGATAAACGTGGTTGCCTACGGTGCATTCGGCGTAGGTGACGCGGTGCGTGTGGCGGAACGGATTTGCCATGCGCGAAGCGTAAAGATGCTGGCTGAAAGTTCAATGTTGAAAATCCATTTGCGCGAATGGATTTTGCGGTTATGTTGCGGGCGTGAACCAACGGCGAGCCGTTCGCTTGCTTGTCCAAAATATTGAACTATAGTTTCCAATCATGGCCATAACCAAAGTGAGTTCCACGGTGCATTTTGTTTCACGCGGCTCGGCGGTAAGCGGACGAGGCGGCGCGGCCAGCGGCGATTGGGTGCCGAACACGGATGTCTATGCCACGGATACCGGTCTGGTGGTCAAGGTAGAATTGCCCGGCATGAAAAGCGAGAATCTCGAAATCACCGTCGAGGGCAATCGTCTGCGCATCGCTGGAAATCGTCCCGATTGTTGCCGCCCGCCCAATTGCAGCTTTTTGGTGATGGAAATCAATTATGGCCCGTTCGAGAGTGTTCTGGAATTGCCGCCGGGCTTTGACTTGAGCCAGGCCAAGGCAGTTTATGTGAACGGTTTTCTGCGAATTGACGTGCCGGTGGCGCTTCAGGTAAACTCCAAAACAACCAAGGTGCTGGTGGCCGAAGGAAATTGACCGCGCGCAATCTTTTCTTTTCCGGCGCGACGGCATCTAACTTGCAGTAAAACGCGACGATGACATCGCCGGAAACAGAATTTGTCAGCATTCTCGGCGGCGCCGAAAAATCGGAATCGCCGCGCGTCTCGTCGCGTTCACTGCCGGATACTTTGCCCATCCTCGGCCTTTCGGACATCGTGATTTTTCCCAGCGCAATCGTCCCGCTGCTCGTCGAAACTGGACCAAGCCTCAAACTGATTGACGACATCGTGGCGGGCGACCGTCTGTTCGGGGCGGTGCTGCAACGCAAACCGGAAATCGCCGAGCCTTCGCCCGATGATTTGCACGAAGTCGGCTGCGTATCGCGACTGTCCAAAATGGTGAAATTTCCCGACGGCACCGCGCGTGTGCTCGTCGAGGGATTGTGGCGGATTCGCATGAAAGATTACTCACTGCCCGCGCCGTATCTGCGCGCGAGTTACAATCTCTTGCGCGACGAAACCGAAGATTCAATCGAACTCCAAGCGATGCTGCGCAACGCGCACAAGCAGTTTGAAGAAATCGCCAAGATGTCCACCGCGCTGACCGATCAGGTCAAAATCGCTGCGCTGAACACTGAACACCCCGGCCATTTCGCCGATTTGATTGCGGCGAATCTGAATTTAAGCCTTCAAGATCGCCAGAAATTGCTCGAAACAATTTCCGTCCGCGAACGGCTGCAAAAACTTCTGCCTCTGCTCAATCGCGAGCAGGAAGTTTTGACGTTGAGTTCAAAAATTCAAAGCGACGTCGCCTCTTCCATCGCTAAAACCCAGCGCGATTTTTTCCTGCGCGAACAACTGCGCGCCATTCAGCGCGAATTGGGCGACAGCGAGCAGGGCAGTGGCGAAACCAAAACGCTCCGCGAAAAAATCGAAAGTGCCGTTTTGCCCGCCGAAGTCCGCAAAGCCGCCGAGCAGGAATTGGAACGATTGCAACAAACGCCGCCCGCCGCCGCCGAATACGCCGTCGGCAGAAATTATCTCGACTGGATTTTAAGTTTGCCGTGGGAAAAATCCACCGAGGATAAACTGGATTTGAAAGCGGCGGAAAAAATTCTGAACGAACAACATTTTGGCCTGACAAAAGTCAAAGACCGTCTGCTCGAATTTCTGGCCGTCATCAAACGCCGCAAAGAAATCAAAGGCCCGATTCTTTGTCTCGTCGGCCCGCCCGGAGTCGGCAAAACGTCACTCGGCAAAAGCGTGGCTGACGCGCTCGGCAGAAAATTCGCCCGCATTTCGCTCGGCGGAATGCGCGACGAGGCGGAGATTCGCGGCCATCGGCGCACTTATGTCGGCGCAATGCCCGGACGCATCATCCAAACGCTGCGGCGCGTCGAAAGCCGCAATCCCGTCATTCTTTTGGACGAATTGGATAAAGTCGGCGCGGATTTTCGCGGCGATCCGGCGTCGGCATTGCTCGAAGTTCTTGATCCGGCGCAAAATCATACATTCACCGACCATTACCTTGATTTACCCTTCGATTTGTCGCGCGTGCTGTTCATCGCGACTGCGAACTGGCTTGAACCGATTCACGCCGCGTTGCGCGACCGACTGGAAGTCATCGAATTGCCGAGCTATACCGAATCTGAAAAATTGCAGATCGCAAAACGTTATCTCGTCCCGCGCCAAATTGAAGAGCATGGCCTGACGCGCAAGGATGTGAAATTCACCGACGCCGCGCTGCGCAAACTCATCCGCGAATACACGCGCGAAGCCGGCGTGCGGCAGTTGGAACGCGAAATCGCCGCACTTTCGCGCAAAGCCACTCGCAAAATTATTTCCAAAAACGGTGCGGCAACGACTGTCAAACTGGACGCGAACGAATTGGAAAGTTATCTCGGCCATGCGCCGTTCATTTCCGAAAGTGCGGAAAAAATCACCGAATACGGCATCGCCACCGGCCTCGCGTGGACGCCGGTCGGCGGAGAAATTTTATTCATCGAAGCGACGCGGATGCGTGGGCGCGGCAGTTTGATTTTGACCGGCTCGCTCGGCGACGTTATGAAGGAAAGCGCGCAAACGGCGGCGAGTTATTTGCGCAGCCAGGCCAAAAAACTCGACGTGGATTTGAGCGATTACGGAAAATTTGACGTTCACATCCACGTTCCGGCGGGCGCGACGCCGAAGGACGGACCGAGCGCTGGCGTTGCGCTGGTGGTCGCGCTGGCGTCGCTGTTGACCAAACGCCGCGTGCGTTCGCAAGTGGCGATGACGGGCGAAATCAGCTTGCGCGGGCGCGTGTTGCGCGTCGGCGGCATCAAGGAAAAAGTTCTGGCCGCTTCGCGGTTTGGCATCAAGGAAGTCATTTTGCCGGAAGGAAACAAATCCGACTGGCTGGAAGCTCCGGCAGAAGTGCGTTCCAAACTCAAGGCGCATTTTGTCCGGCAAATTTCAGAGGCGATTCAACTCGCGCTGGAGGCGAAATGAAAATTCTTTCCGCAGTCGCCGCGATGATTTTTTTTGCCGTTGGCGCGACGGCGGAAACGACGAATGGTTTGTCCGACGCGGAAATTCAAGGGCACAATCTTGCTCAGCAACTTGCCGACGTAAAACCAACTGAAAATTTCACCAACATGGGCACTTTGAAAATTAAAGATGCCAAAGGTAAAAATTCGGAGATTCTAATAAAATTTTTGGTTGTCATTAAGGCCACAAACTGGTCGAGCATTTACGAAGGCGTAGAAACCAACTCGGAAACTGGAGACAAATTGCGGATTATCCATCAAGAATCGTTGGCGAATAAATATGCAATTGTGCATGTGTGCGGGTCTGGAACTACTCTTTTACAGTTGGATGACTGGGGAGTTAGTCCTTTGTCGGATAAAGCTGAAACTACAATGCCTTTTTGCCAGTCTGATTTCTGGCTCGCCGACCTAGGCTTGGAATTTTTCCATTGGCCGGAGCAGAAAGTTTTGAAGCGCGAAATGAAACGCAGCCGCGCGTGCAATGTCTTGGAAAGCACGAATCCGAATCCGTCCGCGAACGGCTATTCGCGCGTGGTTTCGTGGATTGACAACGAAACGCTCGGCATCGTCCACGCCGAGGCTTACGATTTCAAAAATAAATTGCTCAAAGAGTTTGATCCGAAGTCGTTCAAAAAAGTAAACGGGCAGTGGGAACTTCAGGAAATGGAAATCCGCAACGTCCAGACCGGCTCGCGCTCGCGGCTGGAGTTTGATGTGAAGAAGGAGTGAGTTGTTTGGGAACAAGTTGGCTGGCCGAACGCTTGACATCAGCACACCGGCGTTTCAGGCTTCCGCAGTTATTTATGAATGGCTTGTTTCGTCCAAAAATTTTAATTGTTTGCACCTGCGTTTTTTTCACCGCGAAAATTTTCGCAGCGGAAACGAATTCGGTTGTTTCATCCCAAACGCCGGACGCGCAAAATGCGGCGAATGGTTATTTGCTGATTCAGGAACAGCTTCATGCGACGCAACTGGCCATCGAAAATAATCGTCAGGAAGCCGAGGCCGCAGCCAAGCGCACTGCCGACGAAATGACCGCGCGCATCGAGACTTTGGAACAAACCATCGCCACGCAGCGAGCGAGCGACGCCGCAGCAACGCAAAAAATCGAGCAGCTCACGCTGTTGATGGCGGGCGTTTTCGGGCTGGTTTGCGTGGCGGTCATGCTGTTGATGGCTTACTTGCAATGGCGCGCGGTTGCGCGACTGGTCGCACCATCAGCACTGGCGATGGATACCCGCACATTGCCCGCGCTGGCCACGGGCGTTGCCGTGGAACAGTCGAACGCGCGACTGTTTGGATCGGTGGACCGCTTAGAAAAACGCATTCTGGAATTGGAACAAATGGCTCGTCCGTCACTGCAAAAAAAAAACTGCCCGTCGCGCCTGAACTTCAAAACGGCGCGACAGCTTCAAATGACGACCGCGACGAGTGCGTCGCCAATCTGCTTATCGAAGGCCAAAAATTGGTCGAAGCGAACGCGCCTGATAAGGCGCTGGAATGTTTCGACATGGCGCTGGCGATTCAGCCGAAGCACGCGGAGGCTTTGGTCAAGAAGGGCGGCGCGCTTGAAAAATTGGACCGGACGGACGAAGCCATCGCCTGTTACGACCGCGCGATTGAGGCGGACAATTCGCTGGCAATCGCCTATTTGCAAAAAGGCGGTTTGTTCAACCGCCTGGCGCGCTATGACGAGGCACTCCAGTGTTACGAACAGGCGTTGCGCACGCGGGAAAAAAATGACGCGCGGGAGAAAGTCGCGGCTTGAGTCGTCGTTTCACCACAGAAATGATTTTTGCTCGCCGAGCATCTGGTCGCCCGACCAAAGCGTTGCGCGCCAGCAGTTGATGGTGCCGAAATTTTTGTAATCGGCGCCTTCCAGTTTCAACGAAGTCCAATGGCGGAACAACTTCGGCGTCAGTGGCCGTTCCAACGTAATTTGATGCGGCAAATTGTTTGTGTCCACGCCGCGCAATTCCATACGCAATTTCAATTTTGCATCGCCGACATTCGACGCTTTCCACAAAATGTCGTAACGGACGGCGGAAATTTCGTTGGTGTACTGGCGGAGGTAAGCCTGATAAGCGTCGCGGTCGTAAAGGCTGGGCGAAATCGCGTCCTGATTTTTCGCGTCGAGCAGCAACGGCAGGACTTTGACAATGCGGCCCGTTGCAACGTCGGATGCAAACGCCGCCGACAACGAGCCGAGCAAAAACAAAATCATCAAAAGCCGACGCATGACGGAACAATAACTTTCAGCGCGGCAAATTCAATCTGATTCGCGTCATTGCTTCCAGTAAAAGCTCAAGACTTGGATGTCAGTCGGGGAATTGCGGAACAAGATGGCAACATATTCGCGTTTGAAACCGTTGATTTGCGCGGTGACGTGGACTTCAAACGTGTAACTGCGCGTGGTGCAAAGCCGGCTGATTTGCTGGACGACCTGCGCGTTGACGCCTGCGGCGGCGAGCTGGTTGGGGGAACGAAATGGCGTGTCATCTTCCGTGCCGTCCACGCCGTCAGGTCCGGCGCGCTGTTGAATAATTGTCGCTGCCATCGCGGCGTCCACGCCGGGAATCATTTGCAACACGTTCGTGTCGGCGGTGTTGATGTTGATGAGGCCGCGCGAAACCGGCGTGAAAATGTCCACCAGTCCGAACGGATAATCCGGCGCTTCGCCCGGCGAAAGGCCGAAGCCGAGTTGTTTCTGTTTTGCCTGAAAAGTGGAAAGCGGATGATTCGTCGCATCGCTGCCCCAATACATTTCCGGCGTCACGCCTTTGACCAGCAACAATTCGGACAAGTCATCCATCGGAGCGTTCTTGGCGTAATACGGCGGCGTCAAATTTTGATAATAATCGCTCTCCGCACCCGCAACGCGCGGCGGGCCAGCCGGACCAATCCAATCCTGAATCGAATCGGATACAACGGAAATGTCATCCGCATCCACGCCCATGACGGTCAACGCCTGCTGCAATTCCTGCGCGCTGGCCGTGTTGATGTTCGCCTTGCGTTCGAGATCAACAATCTTGATCGAAACGGTTCCGTCGCCCACTTGATAATTGTCCAGCGAGATTCCGGTCAGCGGACTGTTCGTCTCGCCCGGACCGCCGGGGCCGCCTGCCCAGATTTGATTCAACGAATCATAAGGCTCGCCCGGAATCTGCATATCCTGCGACAAAACATAACGCGCCAGTTCCACGCCCGATCGTCCGAGCCAGAGCAGTTGCTGCTCGGAGTTTGCGCGGCGCGCGAGCGTCATTTCGACTTTCATCGAAATCGCCAGCGTCGCCGCCATGATGGACAACACGATGATCGCAATCATCGCGATGATGAGCGCGAAACCGGCCTTGGAATTTTGGCGAATGGGAAATTTCATTGCGATCTTCAACGTCCATTAAAATTACCGGGAAAATTCGGCCCGTTTGGATTATTTGGGTTAAACGGATTGGGCCGATTCGGTTGAAAAGGAGAATTCGGATTCGGTCCGTATGGATTGTTTTGATTATTGCCGCCGCGACCATTTCCATTTCCCGTCCCGCGCCCTCCATTTCCGCCGCCAACGCCACCACTTCCTCCGCCGCCCGGCGTGCCATTTTGCAAAACTGAAGGCGCCATGGACGAAGGAATTGCGATGACGCGCGTAATGTCCAATTCCGGCGCGCTGACGCTGGAATCGTTTTTCTTGCCACCGAGCGCAAGCGTGACGCGTAGCATGGGCGGAATGGAATTGGTGTCGTCCCATTCATCTGTCCAGTCCAACGCGTTGGTGTCCCAGCATTCGACGACGAAACCTTTCACGTTGTGCGCCAGCACCAGCGGAAAATTCTGTTCGTCCTGATCCATGTCCATGAGAATCGGATTTTGCCGCAGCATTAGATCATTTCCCAAAGCCGCATCCGCGTCCGGCTCGATGGTGTAAGTGAGCCGTCGCAGATTGAAATCGCCGAAACGTCCGTTGCGCGGGAAATTGTCCGGCAACCGCGCCACAAAACTAAATTCGGGCGTGTCGCCGTTCTGGACGATGAAAGTGTAATACTGGAGGGACGCCTGAAACGACTGGATGCACATGAGCGAATCTTCAATCGTCCGCACAGCGATGCGCTGGCGCTGGACTTCTGCCGCCGCTTCTTGCGCGACTTTTGTCGAACGCAAAATCAGCAACCACGTCGAATAAATCGCCGCCATCACCATGCTGAAAATCATGATGGCAAGCATGATTTCGATCAGCGTGAACGCGCGATGCTTTGGATTTTTTTTGCAATTCATCATTTCGCTGTTGCTCCGTCGAGACTGCCCGCAGCCGAAGCCGGGCGAAAAAGCAGGATGCTCATTTTGGAAACGACCGGCTTGCCGCCGGAATTTCGTTGGATGATGAAATCCACTTGAAAAAGCTTGTTCGTCTCTACTTCCTCAATGTCATAGGTGTAGCTGTAATCCTGATATTGCTTGCCAAGCAGTTCGCTCAAGTCGCCCGATTCCTCGCCTTCGACCAGCGAATTGGTCTGCGACAACTGGCCGGCCACTTCGCCTCCGTCCACCATCGGTTGTTGCAACAGCCGCGCGCTTCCCAGCGAAGTCGAGACCAGAGCAAGGATGGCAAAGGACGCCGCGCAAAAAGCGACGACCGCGAACATCACTTCCAAAAGCGTGAACGCGTCGGCGCGAAAATTTTTTGCGAATTGAATTTTCATTTTACCGTCCCGACCGATGCCAGCGCAGTCGTCACTTCCAGCGTGATTTTTTTCCAATCGTCACCTGAATGCAGCACCAGCGTCATTTCATCACTCGTGCCGTTCGGAAAAAACCGCACGCGTGCTTCGTCCGAATCTTTGTATTCCAGCAAATTGATAGCGAGCATTTCAATGGCGACACTGTCGTCGAATTGCGTGGAGTCCAGTTGTTTGGCACCTGCGACGGGCGGCGAATTAGCTGGCGCCGCATCGGATGGAAATGGCGCGGCCATTGAATTTGAAATTGAATCGGAAACCGGAACTGCCGCAATCGCCACTTGACGCGTCTGCGGATGAAAAACAACTGTCATCGTCGTGCCTTTCAAAATCGCCTGTGCGCGTGCGTGACTGCAAATTTCCATGACATCGTTCACCGCCTTGCTCATCGGACCGCGATGCTCCTCCATCAGCATGGCCGGAATGCCTATCACCGCCATAAGGCCGATGATGGCCACGACCATCATGATCTCAATGAGCGTGAATGCTTGACGCGGAATTTTTTTTTGGAAGACAGGCGTTTTCATTAACAAGCTCAATGGATTTGCGAAATCAACTGGAACAATGGCAAGAAAATGCTCAACAGCAGGAAGCCGACAACAAGCGCCATGAAGACGATCAATACCGGCCCGATCAAATCGGTCATCACTCGCAAAGCGATTTGCAATTCGCTTTCATAAGTGTCGGCGAGGTTGTTCAATGCGCCGGGCACATCGCCGGTTTCCTCGCCGATGCGCACCAAGTCCACCATCAACTGCGGGAAAATTTTGCTTTGCGCCAGCGGCTGCGCGAGCGTCTTGCCGTCCGTGACCGCTTCGCGCGTTTTGGCGATCGCTTCCTTGATGAGGCGATTGGGAAGAACCTGCTCCGTGATTTTCAACGCCGTCAACACCGGCACGCCGTTTTGCAGCAACGTGCCGAGCGTCCGCGCAAATTGCCCGAACAAATTCATTCTCACCACGCCGCCGAAAACAGGGGCTTTCATTTTCCATTCGTCCAGCTTTCGTCCTCCCGCCTCGCTCGTTTGAAAGCGTCTGAAAAATATCGCGATGGCAATCACGATCAATCCCGCCAGCCACCAATACGTCGTGAAGATATGACTCAATGCGATTATCATCCGCGTCGGCAGCGGCAATTCGACATTGAAGCCGTTAAAAATATCTATGAACTTCGGCATCATGACCGTCATGAAAAAAATGACCAGCAATATGCCCACGCAAATCACCATGACCGGATAAATCATCGCGGAAGTGAATTTCGCCTGCACCTCGGCGAACTGCTGGAAATGGCTTGCCATGCGCCGCAACACTTCCACCAGCGAACCGCTTTGCTCGCCCGCGCGCACCATGTTGATATACAAATCCGAAAAAATCCGCGGCTGCTTCGCCATCGCCTCGGACAAACCTTTGCCCTCGGTGACTTCCTGCTTCAAATCACGCGCCACATTGTCAGGAATTCCTTTCGACTCCAAATGCGTCATGCTGTTGAGCGCCGACGTCAGCGGCATTCCGGACTGGATCAAATTTGCCAGTTGCTGTGTGAACGTCGCCAGTTCCTGCAATTTTGGTTTGCGCGTCTGCTGCATTTGCGCGCGCAACGTCGGCGGCAGGAACGTCATCAAATCCAATTTTTGTCCCGCGCGCTTGCCGTTGACGACCGCGCCTTTGCGGCTCGCGTCCACCGCGACTGGAAAAAGTCCGAGCCGCGTGATTTGCGCCAACGCCGCCGGACGATCGGCGACTTCGAGGACGCCCTCGACCAATTCACCGCTGCGGCGACGTGCTTTGTAGGAAAACTCCGGCATAACTTGATTATCATCTAAAACCATTGGCAGTCAAAAGTTTCCCGCGACGCGTTGTTCGCGCCTTGATTTTAATGCTGCGATGGGGCAGCTTGCCGCACAGACGGCACACGACATCTCGTATGAATGATGACATCAATCAAGACATCTTGACGGAACTTCGTAAATTGAGGCGCGCGTTTTACCTGATACTGGTTTTTATTATCGTGGGTGCAGTGCCGGGTTTCTATTATGGATTTACACAGGGTTCCTCTCAAACAGACTCTTGGGAGCGGGTTAGAACGGCGATGAGTCGTCAGGATTTTCCAGCGGCTCTTTCTATGGCGCAGTCATTAGCCGCGCGTCAGCCCAATTATTATTACGGGCATTCTTACCTTGGATATGTCTATTTGGCGATGGGCGATGTCACGAACGCAGAGACACAATATTTGCAGGCGGATAAGTTGTTTCCAAATGAGGAGAACGAGAAGAATTTGGCAGCGATTCGAAAACGGCTGGCAATGGGAACGGATTTTAATCTGCTTTCTAAATGAAGCAGACGCTATTCTAACCCCGCAACAACACGATCGGTGCAGGAGACAAATACGAATCGTGCTTGACGCTCGCGGCATTTCTGATTGGATTGACGCAATATGAAGACGAAAATTTTCGCGGCTTTGTTCGGAATCGCCCTTGCCACCGCCGGTTGCGTCAACACCGTCACCGACACGAAAACGATGGGTGTGCCGCTTGTGCGCGACAGCGTGCAAGGCCGCTATCAACGGTCGCTGGACGATGTTTATCGCGCCTCCGTGACGGTCGTCAACAACAACGGCGTGATGACCACTGAATTCATCCCGCATGACACGACCAACGCCGTGCGCTCGCTGGAGGGCAAGTTGAATCAGGGCAAAGTCTGGGTGCGCGTCGAAGCCATAGACCCGCAAACGCCCGTCACGGAAGTCACGGTGCAAGTGCGCACGCATTACGGCGGCGCCGACGTGGACTCGGCGCACGAACTGGAAAAGGAAATCGCGCTACAACTGGCGCGGTGAGCCGTATTTCAATCCGATATTTTGTTCATAGACGCCGAGCTTCACGTTCGGCGTTTTTTTTCCCCCTTGATTTCAAGTTTCAAACGGCCAAGCCGGCTTCGCGCCATTTCTCGCCGCGGGTAAATCTGGAAATCGTTCGACGATGATTTGCAAAGTCGCGCGCACCGCATCGTAATCCGCGCCGCCGTGAATCTGCAAATCCGCCAATAAATTCAGCCAGTGCGCGACGCGCTTTGTCGGCTGGTTCGGCTGTTCGATCAATTGCTCCAGTTCTAGCGCGGCCAAATCCAGCCGCTGATAATGGCGCGCATAAATGATCGCCAGTTTTTCGCGCGCTTCCGTGTCGACGCGGATGCAGTTCCAGATGTTTCACAAAATCCGCCGCAAGTTTTGTCGGGTCAGTTTCCTCCGGAATCAAATCAATTGCGTGGAATCACGCAGCCCGGCGTTTTTCACGCCTTCCGGCACGAAAACCGGCTGGCGATCTTGCGCCACGCAGCAATTGTTTTTCCGTGCCGCCCAGATGCGCGATGCGCTGCGCCGCCTGCAATGACAAGTTCCGTTTCGGGAAATTGTTCGATTATTTTTTCCAGCGCAGCCCGCGCGGAATCCGCGTCCTGAGCAATTTTCAAATGCCAGTCGGCCAGTTGCGTCCACGCGGCGGCGACCTGTTTCGGCGGCGCATTTGTCTGAATCGCAAAAATGATTCAGCGTGATTTCCGCCGACGGCAAATCCTTCATATCCTCCGCCTGAATGCTCGCCAGCAATGTCACGCCTTCGAAATCATTCGGAAATTTTGCGAGTTGTTTGCGGATTTCCACGATCGCTTCGAGCGGCTTGTTCAGCTTTCGTCTTGCTGTAAGCGATTGAATAGATGCGGTTTCGGTTCCGGCGGTTCGTCGCCGCCGTCAAAAAGATTCGTCAACGGACTGGCAATCAATTCACCGATATGAGGTGTCCACATGAACGACAAAACAACCGCCATGAAAACAATCAGAAACGGGCCAAACGGACCTAATTTTACCCCGAACCAGATGCAAAAAATAACGAAAGGAATTGTGAACGCACACTTGAACAGCATCTTGCCGGGGTCGTAACTTTTCTTCAGCATGAAAAAAAATCCCGCGCCGACCAGTCCGATGGCGACAATCAATCCGACCGTTCCGAGCACGATGTCAAAAGTTCGATCCATGGCAGCAAAACAAAGCTCCTCCCGTTTATCGGTGGACGCAAGTAAAATTCACCCGTAACGAAACGGCTTGGCCATCGCAAAAGTGTTCGGCAAATGCCGGATTTCGCGCACCTCGCCGTCCGCCAGCAAAACTTCCACGATGTCGAAACGAATTTTTACTTCGGGATTTTTCAGCAGCCGCAGATAATCCAGCGCGCATTGCGAAAGTCGGCGTCGCCGTTCCGCATTCACGGCGGCGGCGGGTCGCGCCCAGTCTTCCGACGAACGAGTTTTGACTTCGATGAATGCAAGGCAATCGCCTTCGCGGAAAATCAAATCAATCTCGCCGCGACCGGAACGGAAATTCGCCGCGAGAAATTTCAACCCGTTTTTTTGCGAGATGTTTTTTTGCCGCGCGCTCGCCCAGTTCGCCGCGCCGCAAATGCTCCGGCTTTTCCTTGCCAGCGAACCGAGCTTTGAGCTTTTCCAAAAATTTCATTTTTATGGCCACAGATTTTCACAGATGAAACACAGATAAACAAAACGGTTCATGTTCTGTTTTTTCAAAATCTGTGTTTCAACTGTGTCCATCTATGGCTAACAGTTTTTGTCTTCAATGGCGCGAAACTTTTCCGGTGAATCGGACACGCCCCGTGCGCCGCAATCGCCGCGAGATGTTTCGCCGTGCCGTAGCCTTTGTGTCCCGCAAAACCGTAATTCGGAAATTGCCGGTCAAACTCCAGCATCAACCGGTCGCGCGTGACTTTGGCCAGCACGCTCGCGGCGGCGATGGAATAACTTTTGGCATCGCCTTTGATGATTGCCGTTTGCGGCACGCGCATCGTCTTGACCGCGCGTCCGTCCACGAGCGCGTGCTGCGGCTGCGGATTCAATTTTGCCAGCGCCTCGTTCATCGCGCGATGCGTCGCCTGCAAGATGTTGATTTCATCAATCTGCGCCGCGTCAATTTGAGCGATGGCAAATTGTATTTCGCCGCAACTTGTGACAAAGCCGAAAAACTTTTCGCGTTGAATTTCGGTGAGTTGCTTGGAATCGTTCAAGCCGTCGAGTTCGCGCGGCAAACCGGACGCCGCCCAACGGCTTGGCAAGATGGCTGCCGCTGCGACAACCGGTCCCGCGAGCGGCCCGCGTCCGGCTTCGTCCACGCCAGCGATGCGTGTGATATTTTTCCGCCAAAGCGCGCGCTCGAACTCGAATCGGTCACTAAACTTTGCACCCATGAGTTCATAACGACGATTTTTGCGCGTGCCTGTCAAAACAAAATTGTTCGCAACGAAAATTTTGCCGCCTGTTTTTTCTGTGTTAAAGTTCGCGTATGAAAATCGAGGCATTGCACATCGGCATGAACGTCCGGCATCCGCAATACGGACTTGGCGTCGTCAAAACCATTTCAGAAGCGACAGCGGAAATTCTATTCAACGACGGCAAGCGCGCGGTGGAACCGAATGCCGCCGGCCTCGAACCTGCCGAGCCGCAAATGGCCGCAAGCAGTTTGAACATGCCGCTGAAACAATTCATCGAACAAACATTGGAAGCGGCGGTTGCGAAACTTGGCCTGGAAAAGCCGGATTCGGTCGTGGAAAAACTTGGCTTGCGCTGGCACGGCGGAAAAGTGGTTTTGCATCCGACTGATCCCGCGTTGCAAACCAAGGAAGTGCCGCTCGAAACTTTTTTCCACAAGATCGTGATGGTGCGGAATAATTTGCGCGTGCTGGAACAGAAAATCAACGCGCACGAAAAACTTTCCGACGGCGAAAAAGTCGAGATGCAGCAGTATATCACGCGCAGTTACGGTTCGCTAACGACGTTCAATGTATTGTTCAAGGAAAAGGAAGATCAGTTTTAAGGGACAATCTGCCGTGCCAAAACTTGAAGCGCGTCACCACACTCTGAACTTTGAACTTGAGCGGAATGAAAAGGCGTGGCTAACTGTGCGACCTCGCAACGGATGGTAGGTTACCCAAGTGGCCAACGGGGGCAGACTGTAAATCTGCTGGCTTACGCCTTCGATGGTTCGAATCCATCACCTACCACCACTCTTCTTGTTTGGTCACTGACAAATGCAATCGCATTGGTTACGACCTCATTTTTCGCCAGCGGATTTAATGGCTTCGAGTTCTTCCCAGCGTGCGTAAAGCTTTGGAACATTCGCCTTCGCCGCGTCGAGTTCAGACGTAAGTTGGTTCACTTGCGCGGCGTGTTTGCGGAAAAATTCCGAGTCGGCGAACAAGCCTTCGATGCGCGCGACTTCGGCTTCAACGCCGTGAATTTGCGCTTCCATGCCTTCGAGTTCTCGCTGTTCCTTGAAAGAAAGTTTGCGTGACTTCGTTTTCGTAGCGGCATCTCGGGAGAGTGCCGCTGATTTTTCGGCTTTGTTGGTCGCAACGATGGCGGCGCTCTGCCGAGACGCCGCTACTTCCGCCTTTTTTTTCTTCTCCAGATAATAATCGTAGTCGCCGACGCTATGATGGATTTTGCCGTCGCCTTCAAACGCGAGGATGTCCGTGCAGACGCGATTTAGAAAATAGCGGTCGTGGCTCACCACGAGAACAACGCCAGGAAATGCGATGAGCGCTTCTTCCAGCACGCGCAGCGTCGGCAAATCCAAATCGTTCGTAGGCTCATCCAAAATTAAAAAGTTGCCGCCACTTTTCAAAATGCGTGCAAGCAGCAGACGGCTGCGTTCGCCGCCGCTTAATTTTTTGACGAGCGTCAAGATGCGGTCGTCGGAAAAAAGAAATCGTTTGAGATACGAGCGCACGGAAAGTTTCGCGTCGCCCCATTGCACAAACTCCGTGCCGTCGGCAACCTCATCCATCACGGTGCGCTCTTCATTCAATTGCAGACGGCCTTGATCCACGTAATTGAATTTCGTGAGCTGGCCGGTTTTCACCGTGCCTTCGGTCGGCGGCAACTGGCCGATGATCGCCTTGAGCAACGTCGTTTTGCCGAGACCGTTCCGCCCGCAAACGCCGATGCGCTGGCCGTTCGCAAAATTGAAACTGAAGCCTGAAAATAATTTTTTGCCGCCGATGGTCATGCCCAAATCAGCAACATCCACGGTGCGATTACCGAGCTGCGGCGGCGGCGGTATGCAAAGCTCGACGTCTTCCTCGATCACCGGGCCGGACTTCGCCGCCTCGTCGTAGTAGCGCTCGAAGCGGTCTTTTTGTTTGCTGCGTTGCGCGCGCGGACCTTGACGCACCCACGCGAGTTCCTTTTTCAGAAACATCTGGCGCTTGTGTTCGACGGTCGCGTCGGCGGACTGGCGCTCGGCTTTCGCGAGCAGATATTCGGTGTAGTTGCCATCGTGCGAGAAAAATTTCCCGTCGGACAACTCGATCATGCGCTTGACGACGCGGTTGAGAAAATAACGGTCGTGTGTGACGACGAGAAATGTGCCGTGAAATTCCTCGAGAAATTCCGCGAGCCACTCGATGGATTCCGGGTCGAGATGGTTGGTCGGTTCATCGAGGATCAGAAAGTCGGGCAGCGACACAATCGCGCGGCACATGGCGACGCGGCGTTTCTCGCCGCCGGAAAGCGTGTCAACGCGCCGGTCACCGGCGGGGCAATTCAAATGCGCCATCGCAATCTCAATGCGTGTGTCGAGCGTCCAGCCTTCAAGCGTGCCGATGCGGTGCTCCAGTTCCTCGTGGCGCTTCGAGTCGTGCGGCAGCGATTCAAATTCCGCGATCAAATCCAGCACCGGCTTCGCGCCGTCGCGGATGTTTTCTTCCACGGACTTCGTCGCATCGAGCATGAAATCCTGCGGCAGATAACTCACGACGAGATCGCGTTGTCGCGAAACTTCGCCGCTGTCGGGCGATTGCAGGCCGACGAGGATGCGCAGAAACGTCGTCTTGCCCGCGCCGTTGCGGCCGACGAGACCGAGACGTTCGCCTTCCTGAATGCCGAGCGTGCTGGCGTCAAGAATGGCGCGGTCGCCGTAACGAACGGTGATTTCGGAGGCGGAAATGATGGTGGGCATATCAGTTCAAGCCACTACGAAAGTTCATTCTGATTTTCAAAGGAGCGCGGATAGTAGCAGAAAATCGCCTAGTAGTGCAGTTTTTTGGATTAGCCGGGGAAATCCGTCACCAAACCCGTGCCCGGAAACAACCGGAAATTTCAGTGTTTCCGCTTTTAGTTGGCAGCTTTGAATCTGTCACCCGACACCACTTTCAGAAAATTTTTCTCTGCGTCTCCGCGTCTCTGCGGTAAAATAAAAAAATGTTCGACTCGTTAAGCGGCAAACTCCAGAACGCCTTCCGCAATCTGCGCGGCCTCGGAAAAATTTCCGAGAGCAACGCCAGTGACGCCCTGCGCGAAGTGCGCATGGCCTTGCTCGAAGCCGACGTGAATTTCAAGGTCGCGCGCGATTTCATCGAGCGCGTCAAAGCCAAGGCGCTTGGCGCGGAAGTCGTCGCCAGCGTCCAGCCCGGCCAGCAGATCGTCAAAATCATCCACGACGAACTCGTGGATTTGCTCGGCTCGACCAATGCCGCGCTCAAGCTCGACGGCAATCCCAGTTCTATTCTGATGGTCGGCTTGCACGGCTCGGGCAAAACGACTTCGAGCGGCAAGCTCGCGCGACTGTTGCAAAAACAAGGTCGCCAGCCGTTGCTTGTCGCGGCGGACGTTTATCGTCCGGCGGCGATGGACCAATTGGAAACGCTCGGCAAACAAATTGAAATTCCGGTTTTCCTGAAACGCGGCGAGACGGATGTTTTGAAAATCGCGCGCGAAGCTCTGGATTTTGCGAAAGCGAACAATCGCAACACTCTCATCTTCGACACCGCCGGGCGTTTGCAGATTGACGAGCCGCTTGTGCAGGAACTGGTGCGCCTGCGCGACCTCGTGAAGCCGCAGGAAATTCTGCTCGTGCTCGACGCCGCCACTGGCCAGGAAGCCGTCAACGTCGCCACGCATTTTGATTCAGGCGCTGCAGATCACCGGCGCGATTCTCACGAAGCTCGACGGCGACGCGCGCGGCGGCGCGGCGTTGAGCATGAAAGCCGTCACCGGCAAACCCATCAAGTTCGCGGGCGTCGGCGAAAAGCTCGATGAGTTCGAGCCGTTTCATCCCGAACGCATGGCGTCGCGGATTCTGGGCATGGGCGACGTCGTCAGCCTCGTCGAACGCGCCGCCGAAGCCGTCAGCGAGGACGACGCCAAGCGCATGGAAGAAAAAATGCGCAAGGGCGAGTTCACGCTGGAAGATTTTCTGGAGCAATTGCGCGCGATGAAAAAACTCGGCTCGCTCGAAAGCGTCGTGAAGATGCTGCCCGGCGGCGGCGACGCGTTGAAGCAGATGGACATCGGCAAGCAGGAAAAGGAATTCAAGCGCATGGAAGGCGATGATCTGCGCGCATGACGATCACAGGAACGGCGCAACCCGCAAATCCTCAACGCCAAGCGCCGCATCCGCATCGCCAAGGGCAGCGGCGTGACGCGTGACGGAACTGAACACGATGCTGAACAAATTCGGCCAGATGCAGCAGATGATGAAGAAGATGGGCAAGTTCTCGAAAATGATGGGCAAAATGGGCGGCGGCCTGCCGGGAATGTTGCGAAGATGATTGTCTTTCAAAAAAATAAAGCGTAAAAAATTAACTCATGGATTATCTCTTCATATTCTTGGGAAGTTACTTTGTGTGTTTTGTGGCTGCATGGATTTGGGCAGCTAAACGCATGCGTTATGCAGCGATGGCGTTAAAAAGCACCGGCGTTTCAGAAAAAGCAATTGATAATCTTTACAAAGAAATGTCTAAACCAACTTGGCTAATGTCTATTCGTCTCGCATTAATTGCAGGAACAATTCTCGGCATCATCGCTTCTATTATTTTTGCCGTTGTGTCTTGAGCACGAATTAAGACATCGGCCCGCCCACATTAATTTTATTTTTCAAACAGTAAGCCCCATTATCCACATATTTTTCCGCCCACCATTTCAGCCCGGCGCGTTCTTCCTTGGACAATTTGCGGACGACTTTCGCCGGCGCGCCGAGGACGAGCGAGCCGGGCGGGATTTTCGTTCCCTGCGTCACGAGCGCCTTCGCGCCGATGAGCGATTGTTTGCCGATGACCGCGCCGTCCAAAATCACCGCGCCCATGCCGACGAGCGTTTCGTCGCCGATGGTGCAGGCGTGGACGATCGCGCCGTGGCCGACGGTGACCCAGTTGCCGACGAGGCACGGAAAATCGTCCGCGAGGTGCAGCACGGCGTTGTCCTGGATGTTCGAGTGGTGGCCGACGACGATGCGGTTGATGTCGCCGCGCAACACCGCGCCATACCACACGCTCGAATGCGCGCCGAGCGTCACGTCGCCGATGACGGTGGCGGTCTTGGCGATGAAAACGTTTTTGCCGAGCGCCGGTTTTTTGCGGAGAAATCTGTCAAGCTGCTTTGCCAGTTTGTTCACGCGAAAATTTTAACACGAAGCGGCGGCGGCACAAATTGAAAGAAAATCGGTTGACCGCGAAATACGCAAAATACGCGAAAATAAAATTGTTTTTCCCGTTCGCGTATTTCGTGTATTTCGCGGTTAAAAAAGCGCGGAGCGAAAACGCTTGAAAAATTATTTTGCCGGGAGCAAAGTCAAAAACATGAAACTAAATGGACTGCCAATCGGATTGTAACTCTTGTCGCTCAATTTATATGACTACACGCACCAAACTCTACATCGCCACCTACACAGCGTGCATAATGATGATGCTAAATGTCTTTTCCAAGCCGCTCCACATAAGCGAAGCATTTCAGTGGGTATTGATTATCGGCGTGTTTATACCGCTTGGATTTACCTTCTACTTCATTAAAAAACAGAAACAGGAAAAGCAGGAGCAACCCAACTCCGCAGGCATAACGGCTCGTCCAGCGACAGACCAACAGCAGAGTGCGAAGAAAAAGTTAATTTTGATGATGGTGCTTGGCTCAATTGTTGGCTTGTGTGCGCCATTTTGGATGCCGTTGACCGGAACCAGCTTGGGCGTAGGCGGAGATTTGATTTGTGGCATCATCACAGCAGTATTTGTATGCGCGATTTGTGGTTTCAGACTGCGAAAAATGTAAGCGCGAGAGATTTTAATTTTTCAAATTGGTCGAACGCGCACGGGCTGTTAAAGTCTAATCGCCGATGACGAAAGAAAAATCCAGCCGTCCCGCGCCGCGCCGCAAACTGCCGCGCTCGTTCAAGGACTTGACGCCGGCGAAGCATTTCAACCCGCGCACTTTTTTCCAGGAGCTGATCTTGAAGGGCTGGTTCACGCCGCGCCACGGCCAGCCGCGCCGCCCGGTCTTCCCGAAACTGAAGCACGGCGAGGTCGCCATCACCTGGATCGGCCACGCGTCGTTTCTCATCCAGTTCACGGACTTGAACGTGCTGATTGACCCGAATTTTGCGAACTGGCTTTTTCTGCTGAAACGCATCAAGCGCGCCGGCCTGAAGATAAAAGATTTGCCGCCGATTGATCTGGTTTTGCTCACGCACGCGCACTTCGATCATTTTCACAAGCCGACGTTGCGCAAATTGCCGCATCCAAAAATCGGCGTGATGCCGCGCGGCGTCGGCGACCTCGCGCACAATCTCGGCTTCTCGCGCGTCATCGAACTGGAGCATTGGGAAAGTTTTTCGCAGGGCGACTGGAAGGTGACGTTCACGCCGAGCAAACATTGGGGCGCGCGGACGATTGCACGACGCAGCATCGCGGTTACGGCGGATTTGTGCTGGAACATCAGGGCCGGAAAATTTATCACGCGGGCGACAGCGCGTATTTTCACGGCTTCAAGGAAATCGGCCGGAAATTGTCGCCGGAAATCGCGCTGCTGCCGATTGGCGCGTATCATCCCGGAAACATTTCGCGACGTCCACATGGGGCCGGACGAGGCGATGCAAGGCGTTCAAGGATTTGGGCGCGAAATATTTTGTGCCGATGCATTACGGCACTTTCAAATTGTCGTTCGAGGATTTGGACGAGCCGCCGCGCTGGCTTATGGAAATCGGCGGCAGAGCAAAATCTGACGAGACAAATAAAAATTCTCGACGAAGGCGTGCCGATGGTGTTTTGAAATGGCCGCGTTCAGCAGCGCGGTCAAACTTTTTGGCCAGCGCAAAATCCTTTTCCGTCAAACCGCCCGCGTCGTGCGTGGTCAGCGCGAGCGTCACTTTGTTCCAGCGAATGTCAATGTCGGGATGATGCTGTTCTTTTTCGGCGACTTCGGCGACGGCATTCACAAATTTCATCGCGGCGGGAAAATCCTTGAACTGAAACGTGCGGGAAATGACTGCGGCTTTCTTTTTCCAAGTCGGAATTTTACCGAGCGCGGCTTTGATTTCGGCTGCGTTTAATTTTTTCATGGCTCAAAGCTCGCCGCAATGCGAACATTTGGCAAATAGCTTCCGCAATCAAAACCATTCCTTGCGTCCGTCCACATAAATCCGCACAAATTCCTCGTCGGATTTCGTCAGATAAATAATGCCTTCGATGAGGCCGATGAGATGCACGACGCATCCGGCAATGCCGCACGTCAGAAGCGTGATCAGCAACATCGTGACTCCCGCGCCCGTGTAACCGAGGATGAATTTATGAATGCCGAACGCGCCGAGCAGGATTCCGCAGATTCCGGCGGCAACTTTGTTTGAGGCACGCGCTGTGACGGATTGTTGTTGCGCAATGGTCGGCGGAACGGATTTTATTTCCGAGGCGAATTCGGGGAATGAACCGAGCGGTCTCCAGCCTTGTCCGCCTTCAGACTGCATCAATGTTTGCGCGTTGACGCGGTTTTCGGCGAGCCAATGGCAAATTTGTTCCGCGCTGGCCGGGCCGTATTGCTGGCCGTTCGCTCCGATGATTTTATACATAAGGAAACGGTAATTTATCAGTTTGATGGAGGTGAATTTGCCGATTCAGCGCCCTCGTTTTTCCGCGCCTCGTGAATCAGGCTCAAACTTGTGGCCAGCGACCAGAGCCATGACGCGGCGAACACAATCGCGCCGACCACGAGTGTTTTCCAGTCAATGGGATTTAGGTGAGTCGGCGCGTCGCTGCCGATCTGGCCGTAATACTGGATCATCACTTTGAAAAACCAGACGAGCACCATGACGCAACCCGCGACGGCCAGAATGATTTGTCCGATGCCGGCGAACCAGCGTCCGCCCATGAGCGAGCCGAGTCCGGGTGTGGCGAATTGGTTGGCGAGAAAACAATTTCTCGCGGCGGCACGACTAATTGTTTTTTGATTCGCCAAAAATGGTTTCATAAGCATACATCAGCGCGGCGAAACCGATTGGCATGGTCACAAAAATGCCGATGCAACAGGCAAGAACTCCGGCCATCACCAGCAAGCCATAGACAATCATAAAAGCAAAAACGATGAACCAGTGTTTGCTGACCAGCTTACGGCTTAATTCCAACGCCTCCCAAAAACCCATCCGCTTGTCTATCACCAGTGGAATTGAAAAATACCACGCCACCGCCAGATAAATTCCTGGAATGAGGCAAAGAGCGTATCCGATCAAAACAAAAATCATTTGGACCAAACTAAGCAGAACCAATTGCCCGAGTGACGAACCAAAACCGGAAAACGCATCGCCAATCGTCGCGTCTTCGCCGCGGATCAATTTTAGATAATACTTGAACAGTCCTGCTGTGAAGACCGTATAAACCGGAGCGCTAATGACTGTCACCAGCAAAACGATAAAAATCCCGCCGGCGGAAAATTGATGCTGCGTAATCATGCCGTTGATTGCCGGACGGGTGAATATTCCGAAAAGCTGATTCACCGCCGCGATAATCAAGATAACCAAAGTCGTAACGCCGACCGTTGGCCAGAAATTATTTTTGACAAGTTCCCAGCCACGGCTGATGCAGCCGCCGATGTCCAATTCATAATCACGTTCCTGCCAGTCGGCGGAAGCGAACACTGGAGGCGTGTCTGACGTCGGAGATTTTGGCGCAAAGGCATCGGCAAATTCCGGGAATGTCGCCAGCGCGCGGAATTCCGCGTCGCTCTCCGCCTTCACGAGCGACTGCGCGTTGAGACGGTCTTCGGAAATCCATTTGCGCAAATCGTTCGTCGAAATCGGCCCGTATTCTTTCCCGTCTCCACCGATGATGATATACATAATTTTGGTTGGTTTGATTTTTCCGATTATGGATCCCAACGCAGCGCGTTGATCTGGGATTCCCGCAATTGCTGAACGCTGCCATCGGCAAAAGCAACCACAAACATACGGGCATGGCGTGGCTTGCCAATCATCAATTCCGGTCCGCCGTTCGCGTTCCAGCCGCCGTCCGATTCAAAAATTTCCACGGTTTGAGGATTCACTTTGCTTTCGTCCATGCCGTCGAGTTTTGAATTGAAAGCATAATCGCAACGGCTGTTTGAATCAGAATTGACGGCGGGACATCTGAAAACATTTTTCGATCCGACGGCATTGTTGATGGCGTCGCACCATGTCGCCGCAGGCGGCAGATGATTGCCATTGTCATCGGCATAAATTTTTACCGCGAGCGCCAATTGCTTCTCGTTGTTGACACAATTGATTTCCCGCGCCTTGTCATGTGCCGACGCCAGCGCCGGAAGCAGCATCGCTGCAAAAATCGGAATCATCAGAAGAAAAAATCCCGAAACGATTGTTCCCGCCAGCGCGAGGCCGAACCCTTTCAATTTTCCGCCGCTGTTCTGCACCTTGACAATTGCGATAATTCCCAAAATCAATCCGATTAACGCCGTTATGCCGCAAGTGAACAGCCCCAAAATTCCCAGCACAAGCGAGGCGATGGCCATGCCGCTGGTTTTAGCAGGCACGGCAGTTGGCAACGGCGGCGGGGCAAATTGGTCATTCATATTTTTTGCGAGTTTGAGACTTCTAGTTTATTCGATAAAATCAAGCAAGCTGTTTTGGTCACAAGTTTTTCACAAACATTTTCCCCGGCAACTGTTTCACGACGCGCTTCATCTCCAAACTCAAAAGCCCGACGGAAACGGCGGAACTGGGCAAACCGCTTTTGCGGATGACTTCGTCAATCGTCAACTCGTCGTCGGATTTCAGCGCGTCAAAAACTTTCTGCTCGTTCTCCGACAATTCCAGCGCTGGCAAAACTCCAGTTTCGCCCGGCGACGGCGGACGGTTGCTCGCCGGAAACAAATATTCGAACTCGCTCAAAATATCCTCCGCGCCTTCGCACAGTTTCGCGCCTTTTTTGATCAAGTCGTGGCAGCCCTTGCTGCGCGGCGAATCAATCCGACCGGGAACGGCGAAAACCTGCCGTCCAGCTTCGACCGCCATATTCGCCGTGATCAACGCGCCGCTCGTGGAATTTGCCTCGACGACGACCGTTCCCAAAGTCATTCCGGCGACGATGCGATTGCGGATCGGAAAAGTCTGCTTGTCCGCCGGACGATTGAACGGAAATTGCGTGATGACCGCGCCGTTTTCCGAAATGCGTTGAAACAGTTCCGCATTCTCCGGTCGGAAAAATCAAATTTATCCCCGTTCCCAAAACTGCGATCGTTCTTCCTTTTGCCGCAAGCGCGCCCTGATGCGCCGCCGTGTCAATGCCGCGCGCGCCGCCGCTCACCACCGTCACGCCGACGTAGGCGAGTTGATACGCGAGCTTGCGCGCGGTCTCGATGCCGTAATGCGTCGTCTGCCGCGAGCCGACCATCGCGACGGCATTTTTGTCCTTCGCGGTCAGCTCGCCCTTGACGTAAAGCACGAGCGGCGGATCGTAAATCTCGCGGAGCAGCGCGGGATAATTTTCATCCGACGAAATCAAAACGTGGCAGCCGAAATCCGCGATGCGTTTCAATTCGCCCGCGAGGTCAACGGATTTTTCCCAAGTGGCAATCGCCTCGGCGGTTTCCTCGCCGATGTTGCGGACGCGGAGCAGTTCGGATTTGGAGGCGGCGAGGATTTTGGGCGCGTCGCCGAAATGTTCGAGCAGGAGCCGCGCGCGCACCGGCCCGACGTGCTCGATCATGTTCAACGCGATGAATGCTTCGCGGGAATCCATGCGATTTGATAACGATTGGCAAGCGCGGCGGCAAGATTTGTTTCGGAAAAAGCGTCCGCAGATTTCGCGGATTTTCGCAGATGATGAAAAATAAAATCTGCGGCATCTGCGTAATCTGGGGGGAAACTCGGCGAATTCCAGCGCCGTAGGCGCGGCATATTTGTAGAAAACCCGGGCAAAAAATTTCCAAGCTCCGTCAGGAGCGACATATTTCACATCGGCCAATTTCGATGTAAATTTTCTTGACGAAAAATCTGCTGGGTGCAAAGTAAAAACGATGAATGCACAACAATCGTGGAAGCAGAGTTGGCAATGGCGATACGGTTTTCTCGCGCTGCTGCTGGTTCTTCTTGTTTGGAATCTTTCGGATTCTTCACAGGAGTTGCGTTCACAGACTGCTGGCCGTTTTAGCAATCTGATTATTTTATTGATGCTCATATTTAATCACATCGCTTTTTCGTGCATTCCGCCGGGGCGACTTAAAACAGCATTTCGAATGTTTTCGTTTGCTTGGGTGGTATTTGGCTGCGCTTATGTTTTCACGCGCGGCTTTTCAGGATTTTTATTCTGATGAATTAGTTGGCGAATTTCCTTCGCCCGTTTCCCAAGATTGCCTGCGCGAAAATTTTCTGTTACTGAATCCGCGTGCCTGACCCCAGCCTGCTCATCCTGATCCCGGCTTACAACGAAGAAGCGCGCATCGAACCGGTGCTGCGCGATTACGCGCAGTTTTTCCAGCAGAATTATTCCGGCAAATTCCAGCATCTTCGTCGTCCTCAACGGCTGCACGGACAACACGCTCGGCGTGGTCAAACGCGTCGCGGCGGATTTTCCCGAGGTGCGCGCGCTGGAATTCCGCTCGGCCATCGGCAAGGGCGGCGCGCTCATCGAAGGCCTCCAGCTCGCGTCGCTCGGCGATTTGATCGGCTACGTGGACGCCGACGGCGCGACTCCACCGCGCGCGTTTCTGGATTTGGTGAAAAAAATAGACGGAGCGGATTGCGTCATCGGCTCGCGCTGGCTGCCGGGCGCGGTCATTCATCAGTCGCAGACGGGCAACCGCAAATTCGCCAGCCGCGCTTTCCATTTCATCGTGCAGTTGCTTTTTTGGATGAACATCCGCGACACGCAATGCGGCGCGAAGGTGATGAAACGCGAGGTCGTGGAAAAAATTCATTCCAATTTGCGCATCGCCGACATGGCGTTCGACATCAATCTGCTTTACTCGCTCAAACGCGCGGGCTTCAAAATTTTGGAAGTGCCGACGGAATGGACGGACAAGACCGGCTCAAAAGTCGCGCTCGTGCGGGCATCGCTGACGATGTTGCTGTCGGTCATCCGCGTGCGGCTGATTTATTCGCCGTTTTACAAATGGCTGCGACCATTGCGTCCGCTGGAAGGCTGGATTTACAAAAAACTGCATGCGCCAAGGCCGTTGCCCGCTCCGAAAAAATAATTTTAATTTTCCGGCGCGGATTTCTTTCTCCAGGTGAACCACGCGCAAACGGCGAACAGGAGCAGATTAAAAACGCCGAGCGTTTGAATCATCATCCGCAAACCGGCCTGTGTGTCGGCCAAACTTCCGGCGTGCCTGCCAACGACCGTCAACGCGACGCCATAGCCAATCGCCACCAAAACCAGCCACGGCACGGCGGAAAATTTTGAGCGTGCCATCAGACTGTTGACGAGCACGATGGAAAGCGTCAGCGGCAGCATGCACCACGCAAACCACGGCACGAGCGGCGAAGCGGTTGCAATATAAATTGGCTTATACAATGCAAGCCTCAACGGCAACGATGGAAACAACATGCAGGCGATTGCCGCCGCGCCACCAGCCAGCAATGTCGCTCCCAGTGCCAGTTCCAACGCGTGGGATTTTTCACCCGTCGCCTTGCTACGCGCCAGTTTCGGAAACATCACCTGTGCCAGCGGTTGCGTGAAAAAAACCAGCGCGCGCCCGATCATCCCCGCCGCCGCGTAAAATCCCGTTTGTTCGCGCGGAAAAAAATTCTGCGTGAAAATCATGTCCGCGCTCAACATGAACGTCGCCGCGCCCAAACCGAACGTCAGCGGCACGACGCGTCCGAGCCAATTGCGCCATTCGACCGGCACCGTTTTTGTTTTCCAGACATCACGGATTTGCCAGCCGCCAACTGCCACCACGATCATCATTCCAAAAAACACGCCGTTCATCGCGCCAGCCGCCCAGCCGTGAAACAGCAGCACAATGACGGCAATAAGGCACAGCCGTCCGACGCCGTTCAGGATGTTCGTCCAGCCCAGCCAGAAAAAATTCTGCCGTCCCTGCAAAATTCCGTTCACCAGCGGCATCCACATTGAAGCCAGTCCCACCAAAATGGTTGCGCCAAGAGCCATCGAATTTTCAATTTTCAAACCGGCCAGCGCTTGTTGCCAAAAAATCGCCACAACAACAATCATCGCCAGCCAGATGAAAAAAATCGCGCGCCACACGGCGCGAAACTCGCTCGCCACCACGCGCTGCTGTCCGTCCGTGATCGCCGCCGCCGCCTGTTGCGCGATGACCGACTGTAGCCCGACCACTGGAATTCCCATCAACGCAACCATCTGCACCAGCGTCGTGAACACGCCATATTCGCCGGGCGGCACGTTGCGCGAAACAATCGGATGAACCGCAAGCATCAGCAAGCCGCTCGCAGTGGAAGCGAACATCATCCAGCCACTCTGCTGAAAAAATTTGATGTGATGCGCGTGCTTTTCCGAAGCCGCCGCCTTTCTGATTTTTGCAAGCATGAGCGTTCGGACAATACGAAAACGGTTTGGTTCAAGGAAGCGAATTCAGAAAACGCAAAAGCAGATTTTTCCCGCGTTCGCAATTCGGAAAGTGAAATCCATTCGTCCGCCGTGTGCGCCTGCGCCATGTCGCCCGGCCCGAAAACCACGCTCGGAATTCCGCCAGCCGACAAAATCGCCGCGTCGCAAAAGAAATGGACGCCCATCGGTTTTGTCTGGCCGACACTTTTCAAAAAATTCTGGACGAGCGGCAATTTGTGATTTGTTTCCAACGGCAAAGCCGGCGCGAGTTTTGTGCTGGAAGATTTTTGCGGACAATTTTCTCGCGCGGAGTAACGCGGCGATTTCACTTTTTACTCTCGCATCCGTTTCGCCCGGCAACGTGCGGCGGTCAATTGAGATTTTGCAACAATCCGGGACGATGTTCGGCTGCGCGCCGCCGGAAATCGTGCCGACATTTACCGTCGCCGTGCCGAGCAGTGGATGTTTTCGCTTTCGCAATTGCGCCGCGTAATCCGTTTCCAGCAAATCCACGATGCGCGCCATTTCGTGGACGGCGTTTTTGCCGAACTGCGGCGTCGCGCCGTGCGCCGCCTTGCCGCGCGTTTCGAGTTCCAGCCACAAGCTGCCTTTGTGCGCGGTGACGACCTGCAACTTTGTCGGCTCGCCGACGATGGCCAGATCCGCCTTGAATCCACTTTCTGCCAGCGCGCGCGAACCGGCTTGCGCGTGTTCCTCGTCAACCAATCCGGCGAAAACGATTTCCGTTTCGAGCGGACGTGATTTTGAATCCGCCAGTTCGCACAGCGCGGACAACATAGCGGCGACGGAACCTTTCGTGTCGCACGCGCCGCGTCCGTGCAAACGGCCGTTTTTGCGCTGCGGAATGAAGCGCGTTCCGTCCGCGCCGACGGTGTCGAGGTGCGGCGCGAGCAAAATGGTCTGCTTGATTTTATTTTTTGGCCGCAGCCGCGCGATGACATTGGAACGTCCTGGTAAAACAGTTTGAAATTCCACTTCCAGTCCGGCGCGGGCGACGACGGTGGCGAGAAAATCCGCGACGTGTTTTTCTCCGGCGTGCGGATGGCGCGGCGGCAGAAAGGCCGGGTTCACGCTGGGCAGCGCGATGAGTTCGGCCAGAAGTTTTTCTGTGCGCGTCATGCGGACAGTTTAATGGGCGGCGCGAAAGTGTCGAGAATTGGGTTGGCGGAATCATTCCGGCACACCGCCGCGTTCCTCCGTCAACTGCCGGAGTTCTCCGGCACACGCCGGAACTCTCCAGACATCTGCCCGAGCTTCTCCGGCACGTGCCGGAATTCCTCCGGCACGCGCGGAATTACTCCGACAGACCGCCGGGGTTCCCGGACAACTGCCGGAATGATTCCGGCAGACGCCGGAACTGTTCAGACACGCGGCAAAACCTCTAAAAAGCCAATAAAATGGTCAAAAGCCGCCTTCCAAGCGGGTGAATGTATAAATGGACAGTTTAAGGCCGACGCGCTGGCCAGAAGTTTTTCCGTGCGCGTCATGGCCGCAGAATGTCACAGGCAAATGCTCTTTGCCACTTTCTTCTCGACACGGGATTTTGCGGGCATAACTATTTTCGATGAAATGTTCGGTGTTCAAAATCTAAAAATTTGATATTCTGTTCCTAGCAATGAGCGATACCGCATTAAAATTAGCCAACGCTCCGATTATTGAAGCTGTTCTGGACATTGATTGTGATATGCCGCCCGGACAGCAGTTTGCCGCTTTGGAAAAATCGGCGCGTGATGCTTTACGACCAGAGTATCCTAAATTCCGAACTGCATTTATTCAGACACATCAGATCGAAACAAAAGTTGACCAGCCACCGCAAATGTCTGTTCAACATGCAATCCAAGCATTTCAATTCTTAAATGATGACGAAAAGCAAATAGTGCAGTTTCGCACCCAGGGCTTTTCCTTCAATCGTTTGTCGCCCTATACCAGTTTAGATGATTATCTGCCAAAAATTGAACACGCTTGGAAACTTTTCATTTCCATCGCTTCTCCAGTGCAAATTCGGACTGTGCGGTTGCGCTATATCAACCGCATTTTGTTGCCATTGACGAATAACGAGCCTGTTGAGTTGAGTGATTATCTCAAAATTGGCCCGCGTCTTCCCGATGAAAAACGATTTACACTCGTTGGCTTTTTGGATCAACAAACGGCCGTGGAGGTTGCCACCGGAAATCGCGTCAACATCATTTTAACTGGACAACCCTCTGAAAATGACAAAGCGCCAATTATTTTTGATACAACCGCCGAAAGCGCTATTAAGGTCGAACCTGAAAATTGGGACTTGCTTTTGACGCAAATTATGTCATTAAGAGCATTGAAGAATCATATCTTCAAAAACACACTAACAGAGCAATGCCTAAACCTATTTCAAATAAAACCCTAGGAATCTGCTTGGCAAGCTATACAGCCTTGCAGGGATATGCACACGGAAGTAGTGCTGTTTCTCCTGAAGCTGATGCCGTTAGTAAAGTAGCGACTGCCTTTGTCAATTCCGTTGAGCTTTCACAATCTCTTTTTGGAGCTAAATCGGCTGCTATATCACGTTTAATAGAAGTTGTGAATGAATGTGACCAACATAATTGGGATGGTAACGGGGCGGAGGCCATAAACCTCTATGCGCTCTTAAACGCAGAAAATTTTCTGCGAGCCTTGCCTGAAAATTTTCCGTTGCCCGAATTTGCGGTTGAGCCAGACGGTAGTGTCTCACTGGATTGGATTAAATCCCGGAATTGCCTTTTTTCATTGAGCGTAGGCAGCAATAATCGGTTGGCTTTTGCTTGGCTAGATGGTGCAGACAAAGGTCATGCAGTTGCTCGTTTTGATGGGCGCCAAGTTCCTAATCGCATTTTGGAAGGCATAACAGCGATTGTGAATCATGGAGACGCTTCCTTCAGGGTTGCCTAAATTCGTTGGCGATGATGAGAATCTCGCGCGGTTTCTTCCGCAGTCGAATCATTTTAATCAATCCGGTGTAAAGCCCGTTGCCTTTTTGCCCAACCCAAGAAATGGCGAGACTTCCGTATTTCGTCATGGCAGCGAAAATCTTCCAAGCCTTTGGAGCATTGGCCAAGAACACATACCCAGCGACCGGACGCTTCACGGCGCTGCCATTGTTAAAGTTCATCGTATTCGCGCGTTAATTTTAGATGTCATTGCAAAAGAACCTCCGACCCGCCACGCAAATATCATTGATTGGCCTTGCGATACCGACCCAGAAATGGAAAAAGCTAAACGAAAAGACCTAGCCAATCAAATTGCCCAACACGCAGAATTATTGCTCCGTTAATTATTTTCAAACAATCTCCACCGGACATTTCGGCAGCGCGTCGAGAAACGCTTGTCCGTATTGCTTCGTCAAAATCCGGTTGTCCAAAACCACGATGATGCCGGTGTCGGTCTTCGTGCGGATCAACCGCCCGACGCCCTGACGGAATTTCAGGATCGCCTCGGGCAAAGAAAATTCGCCGAAGGAATTTCCGCCGCGCGCCTCAATCGCCTCGATGCGCGCTTCGATGAGCGGATGGTCCGGCACGGCGAACGGCAGCCGCGTGATGATGACGTTGGAGAGCGCCTCGCCCGGCACGTCCACGCCCTGCCAGAAACTGTCCGTGCCGAAAAGCACCGAGTCCACGTCGTCCTTGAATTTTTCCAGCATCGTCGAGCGCGGCGTGCCCGTGCCCTGCACAAAACACGCGACGCCGAGCTTGTCGAAAAACGGCTGCATCAACTCGGCGACTTCCTGCATCAGCTTGTAATTCGTGAACAGCACGAACGCCTTGCCGTGCGTCTGCGTCACGAAATGCTCGATCCAATGGATCAGCGCGTCGCGATAGCCGGCCTCGCGCGGATCGGGCATTTTTTTGACGGCGAACAATTTCATCTGCCGCGCGTAATCGAACGGCGTGCCGACCTGCAGCATCGTGGCGGATTCGCAGCCGACGCGTTTGGAAAAATAATTCAATCCCGTTTGCGATTTGGAATTCGTCGCCAGCGTCGCGCTCGTCATCATGATGCTCGTGTCACTTTCAAAAAGCCGGCGGCGCAAATAATCCGCGACGTCAATCGGCGCGGCGTTGAGCGAAAGGCTTTGTGCGCCTTGCCGCCGCGTTCGACCCAATAAACGTGGTCGCCCGCCTGCTGGCTCAAAAACTCCGCAACCTCCACTTTCAATTCGCCCAGCCGCCGATTGCACTCGATCAAGTTCCTGGCCGATGTCTTTGTCCTCGCTCAATTTTGACAAGTTCGCTCACCGCTTCGCGCAGTCGTTGGATTGGCAACGTCACATTGTCTTTCACCAATTCCGCGCGGCGGATGCGCAAGTTCCGTCCATGCGCGCTGCTTGCCTTGGTGGGGCGAGCGTCCCCGCGAGCCGAAGCCTTCACTTTGACTTTGCTTGCTGATTTCCTCGCACGCGACTTCGACATTCTCAAAAAATTTGTCCGACTCGCTCAAAATATCCGCGACCAGTTTCACGGCATTGCCTTTGCGCAAAGTCGCCAGCAGACCTTTTTCCGTGCGCGGATTCCACAGCCGGTTCAGCGCATAACGCACCTGCCCGCTCGAAACGCTCAAGCCGATGTGCCGCGACGCGACGCTTTCCATCGTGTGCGCCTCGTCGAAAATCACAAAGTCATTCTTGAACAGGATGCCGCCTTCCATCTCCTCGTCCACGCCGCCGAGCAGCGTGAAAAACAGCGTGTGGTTCAAAATCAAAACGTCGGACGATAGAATTCGGTTGCGCGCGCGCTGAAAAAAACAAACGTCGTGGTCTTTGCTGAAATCAGACTGGTAGCCGCAGGTTTTCGGCGAACACAAAC
The DNA here is from genome assembly GCA_963746345.1 of uncultured Verrucomicrobiae bacterium. Taxonomy (GTDB): domain Bacteria; phylum Verrucomicrobiota; class Verrucomicrobiia; order Limisphaerales; family UBA11358; genus UBA11358. The sequence continues at coordinate 71,035 of CAVVAN010000002.1, read as the reverse complement.
CGCGTTCGGAACAAACCTGCGCCCAAACTTTCATGTCCGGCTCGATTTCAAAATCCGACAAACTTCCGTCCGTCGTTTTCTTCGACCATTCGTAAATGCGCTGCAATTCCTCCGCTTCGGACGACGTGAACAAATTGCCAGCTTGCTGCATCGCCTTTTGCAATCGCCGCGTGCAAAGATAATTCGCGCGGCCTTTGAGCATCGTGAAATTGAATTTCACCGGCTCCGGCAACTGACCCAAAACACTGGCAAGCATCGGCAAATCTTTTTCCGTAAGCTGTTCCTGCAAATTGATCGTGTGCGTCGAGACGACGGCCTTTTTCTTCTGCGCGACGGCGAACAAAATCGCCGGAATCAAATACGCGAGCGATTTGCCGACGCCCGTTCCGGCTTCAACGGCAAGATGCTCGCGATTTTGCAGCGCCCGCGCCACGGCCACGGCCATTTCCTGCTGCTGCGGACGGAATTCAAAATTGCTCGCCTTGGAAAGAATCCCGCTCGGCGAAAAAATCTCTTCAACTTGAGAAATCAAATCCACGCCGACTGACTGTTGCTCGATGACAGAAATCATTTTGGCAAAGTTACAAAGATGGAAGGATTCATCCAAACAAATCCCATGATTTAATAATTGACTCTCTGTGCCTTCCGGTCATTTTGACAAAGTCAAAGACGTTCAACCCAAAAAAATCTTATGAACGAAACCATCCCGCCACCGTTAGAAATTCCGCAGCAGCCAAAAACTTCCGCTCTTGCGATTTGGAGTCTTGTGCTTGGTATTTTGAGCCTAGCTTGTTTTACCATTTTTGCTGCGATTCCGGGCGTGATTTGCGGACACAAGGCACTTTCAAAAATCAAGCGTTCAAGCGGCGCACTGACAGGCCAAGGCTTGGCCATCGCGGGTTTGGTGACGGGTTATCTCGGAATCGCGTGGGCGATTTTTATGATTCCGCTGATGATGGCGATTGCGATTCCCAATTTCGTCAAGGCGCGCGAAACGACGCAAATGAATGCGTGCATCAACAACCTTCGCCAAATTGATTCGGCAAAACAAGAGTGGGCTTTGGAAGATAACAAAAAAGCCGGTGATGTTCCTACTGCTGCGGACCTTGATTCTTATTTCAAAGATGGAAAATTTCCAATTTGCCCCAGCGGCGGAATTTATACCATCGGCGCGGTAAGCAATGCGCCAACGTGTTCAATTCCGAGTCATAAATTGCCGGCTTCATCCGGTCCATAAACCGGCTTGACAGGCGTTCACCTGCCAAACAAATCCATCTGCGGCGGCACGGGAAGATTTTGCAGCTTGCCGCGCTGCCGCGTTTGCGGACGCACGTTGCCTTCCGGCGTGAGTTCGGATTCTTCGAGGTTCGACAAAATTTGCTTCGCGCGTTCCAAAACTTCCTTCGGCACGCCCGCCAGCCGCGCGACCTGGATGCCGTAACTTTTGTCCGTGCCGCCCTCGACGATTTTGCGCAGAAAAACAATCTGGTCGTTCCATTCGCGCACGGCGACGTTGAAATTTTTCAATCGCGGCAACCGCGCGGCGAGTTCGGTCAACTCGTGATAATGCGTGGCGAACAAAGTTTTCGCGCCGACGGCATTGTGCAGATGCTCGACGATGGACCACGCGAGGCTCAAGCCGTCGAACGTGCTCGTGCCGCGCCCGATTTCGTCCAGCACGATCAGGCTGCGCGCCGTGGCGTTGTTCAAGATGTTCGCCGTCTCGGTCATCTCGACCATGAACGTGCTTTGGCCGCGCGCCAGATCGTCGCTCGCGCCGATGCGCGTGAAAATGCGGTCCACCAGATCAATCCGCGCTTCCGCCGCCGGCACAAAACTGCCGGTGTGCGCCAGCAGCGCGAGCAACGCGACCTGCCGGATGTAAGTGGTTTTGCCCGCCATGTTCGGCCCGGTGATGAGAGCGATTTGCGGAAGAGTTGAATCGTTTTTTGCCGATTCAGCGATGTAACCATTTAACGATTTAACGGCGGCAAGCCCCGTATCATTCGGCACGAACCGTTCCTCGACGAGCTGCTGTTCCAAAACCGGATGCCGGCCATCGCGGATTTGCAAAACGCCTTCGTCGGAAATTTGCGGGCGGCAATAATTGTGCAGCCGCGCGGTTTCGGCGAAAGAAGCCAGCACGTCCAATTGCGCCAGCGCGCTCGCGGTCTGCTGGATTTTCGGCAACTGCCCCAACACTTCCTCGCGCACGCGCTGGAAAATTTCGTATTCCAATTTCACGCTGCGCTCTTCCGCGCCGAGAATTTTTCCTTCCATCTCCTTCAATTCCGGCGTGATGAAACGCTCGCCGTTGGCGACGGTCTGCTTGCGATGATAATGCGCCGGAACTTTGTCGAGATTCGATTTGGTGACTTCGATGTAATAACCGAAAACGGAATTGAACCGCACTTTCAGCGAGGAAATTCCAGTGCGGGCGATTTCATCCGCCTGCAATTTGGCGATCCAATCCTTGCCGCCGCGTTGCGCAGTGCGAAGTTCGTCGAGGTCGGTGTCGAAGCCGTCGCGAATCATGCCGCCTTCTTTGATCGGCAGCGGCGGCTCGTCCACGATGGCGCGGGAAATCAATTCCACGAGGTCGGGCGATTCGGAGATTTGCAGATCCAAATTTTCCAGCAAACCGAACTCGTTGGGCGGCGCGTCTCTCATTTCGGCCGTAGCAGCCGACGTGAGGAGGCTCTGATATTTTCGCTTGGAGTGAGCCTCGTCACCTCGACTGCTACGAGATCTAAGAATTTGTTTCAACGCCGGAATCTGTTCCAGCGCCAAACGCAGCGCGACCAAGTCGCGCGCATTGCCGCTGCCGGAACTCAAGCGGCCAAGCGTGCGTTCCAAATCGCGCACCTTCGCGAGTTGCTGGCGAAATGCGTCGAGGCCGAAAGTATTTTCGATGAACGTTTGCACCGCGTCCTGCCGTTGGCGAATCGGTTCAACTTTTGCGAGCGGCTGCGAAAGCCATTGGCGCAAGCAGCCGCGCGCCCATCGGCGTGACGGTTTTGTTGAGCGCGCCGTAAAGCGAGGCGTTGCGCGGGGCGTCGTGATGCTGCGGTTCGAGAATTTCCAGATGCCGCAGCGTCGTGTAATCCAGCGTGAGAAAATCGCTGCGCTGATAAAACGAAATGCGCGTGAGATGCTTCACGTCGCGGCGCAGATTTTGCGTGAGATAATGCAGCGCGCCGCCCGCCGCGCCGATGGCGGCGGTCTTATCTTTCAAGCCGAAGCCGTCGAGCGAGGCGACCTTGAAATGTTCCCGCACGGTGAAGAACGCGGTTTCCGGCGCGAACGTCCAGTCGTCGTAGCCGCTCAAAATCTGGAACGCGCCGCGCAGCAAATCACGAAGCGAAGTCGCTTCGGTGGGAAAAATAATTTCCGCCGGACGCAGGCGTTCCAGTTCGGCGAGCAGCGCCGCATCGTTCTCCAGTTCCGTCGTCAGAAAATCGCCGGTGGTCAAATCCACCAGCGCGAGGCCGAAGATTTTTCCCGCCGGATAAACAGACGGCGAGAAAATTATTCCGCTCGGCGACGAGCATCCGTTCGTCGAAATGCGTGCCGGGCGAAAGGATTTGCGTGACTTCGCGTTTGATCAATTGGCCGGGGCGCGCCTCCTCCGTCTGATCGCAGATGGCCACCTTGCGGCCCGCGCTGCAAAATCCGGGCGATGTAACCATTCGCCGCGTGATGCGGCAGGCCGCACATCGGCGATGCCGTTGCGCGCGGTGAGCGAGAGGTTGAGCAATTGCGCGCCGGCCTGCGCGTCCTCGAAAAACATCTCGTAAAAATCGCCGAGGCGGAAGAGCAGCAGCGCATCCTTGGGCAGTTCGCCTTTGATGCGGCGATACTGCGCCATCATGGGCGTGAGTTGGGCTTCGGCGGACATTGCGGCGGACACGTTAGGCGGAAAATTTCACGAGGTCGAAATGAAATTGTTCACACGAGAATAAAAATCAACGAACGTCCGGCGCAACGTGCAGTTCTCCCGCGCGGTCGAGGCGCAACAATTCCGCGCTGTAACCGATTCGGAAATTCGGATACTTGAATTGATAGCCGAGTTCCATTTTCAACCGGCGATTCGACACGCGTTTGTTCGTCACGCCACGCTTTCGGTCTTCAAGGGAATTTTCAGGAACGGACGGCGGCGGATATTTTCCCAGAGTTCCGGCGAGCCATTCAAAAAAAGTTCGCTGGCTAACCGGCTCATCATCCACGGCGTTATAAATCTCGCCTGCACGTCCGCTTTTCAGCGCGGCGATGATGCAGCCGACCAAATCGTCGCGATGAATCATGTTCAAATTGCGCGAACCGTCGCCTTCAATGCGTCGCCTCGTTCTTGAGAAATTGTTTGAATAAATGGCCGCGATCCGGTCCGTAAATTCCGGCCACGCGCAAAATCATGGCTGGAAATTTTTTCTGCTGAAATGCTTCAAGCAAAACTTTTTCCGTCTCGACAAGAATTTTTGAAGTTTCCGCCAGCGGTTCAGTCGGGCTGGATTCTTTGACTTGCGAGCCGTCGTTTTGCGCATAAACGCTCGTGCTGCTCGTATAAACAAATTTTTTTGCCGGATTCGGCGCAAGCCATTCGATTAGATTTTTTGTGCCGTTGAAATAAATCTCGCGATAATTTTGCGCGTCGCCGCCAGCTGCGACGCAATTGACGACCCAATCGAATTCGCGCGGCAAATTTTTAAGTTCATCCGGCTTCGTGATGTCAGCAAAAAGCGGCTGGATTCCGGCGGCCTTCAATTCATTTTCAGCCAGCGGATTTCTTCGCAGCCCGAAAACTTCGTGGCCGAGGCGAATCAATTCAATTCCAAGCGGAACGCCGACGTAACCGCAGCCGACAATTAAAACGCGCATGGCGGGACGATAAACTATCGCGCGACGTTAATCCATCACGGCGGCGAAACGCAATCCGCGCGTGCTGACGCGAAGTTGTTTGAAACCGAATTCTTCCATGACGGTTTCGTAAATCAAAACGCCGGTCAAAATCACGTCGGCGCGCAGTTTCGGCAGGCCGGGGATTTCCTTGCGCCCGGCCAGCGGCAGTTTCCATAGATTTTTCCGGTGCGCGACGACTTGTTCAAAAGTCAAAATTGTCTGCTCGATTTTTTCGCGGTCGAGAGCGGTCCAGTTTTTTCTCAATGCGCGCGAGGATGCTCGTCGTGCCGCCGGTGCCGACGAGCTGGATTTCGCCGGTTTCATTTTTCAAGGCGGGTTCAAGTTGCGGGCGGACTTCGCCATGCAGAAAATTTTTCAGCCAGTCGCGGCAGACTGATAATTCTTTTGCGTCGGCGGGTCGCCGTGCGGAAATTTTTCCATGAGCCGCACCGTGCCGAGCGGAAAGCTGTGGGCGAAACTTTTTTTTGTGCCGTGACCCAAAATAAATTCCGTGCTGCCGCCGCCGACATCGAGCAGCAGCAACGGCGTTTTCGCCAGTTCCACATCGGTCGCCACGCCTTGAAACGCCCATTCGGCTTCGCGCGCGCCGGAAATGATTTCCGTTTTCAAGCCGGACGCGCGTTCGATGGCGTTCGTCAAATCGGTCGGGTTCACCGCGTCGCGCGCGGCGCTGGTGGCGATGACGCGGATGGAACGGGAATTTTTCTCGCGGGCAATTTCCGCGAATTCCCAGACGGCTTCGGCGGTGCAGGCGATGGTTTCGGGCTGCAAGCGGTGCGTCTCGTAAAAGCCCTTGCCGAGGCGCGTCTGCCTGCTTTCTTCAAGCACCGGCTGCACGTCGCGCCCGCGACACATCGGCCACCAGCAATTTTATCGAGTTGGTGCCGACATCAATGACGGCGCGGCGGACGGTTTCCATGAGACGCCAGACTACAAAGCGCAATCGCCGAAACCAAAACGAAAATTGTTACATTTCGCGCGGCATTGCTTTCGGCGGGCGGCGGATTTAATTTTCCCGCGTGAACATTTTTATTTTGCGCCACGGAATCGCCGTCGAACGCGACGAATGGGAGTCAAAAAATGACGCTGAACGGCCATTGACGGCGGAAGGCGAAAAACAACTTCGCAAAACCTGCCGCGCGCTGGGAAAAATGAAACTGAATTTCAATCTGATTCTTTCAAGCCCGTTTGCGCGCGCCCGGCAAACGGCGGAAATCGTCGCTGATAAATTGGATCTGAAAAAAAAACTGAAATTTTCCGACGAATTGCAGCCGTCCGGCAACGCGAAAAAATTGTTCCGGCAGTTGGCCGATTTGAAACCCGCGCCGGAAAGCATTTTGCTCGTCGGTCACGAACCTTATTTGAGCCGCTTGATTTCACTGCTCATTTCCGGCGACGAAAACGTGGCCGCTGATTTCAAAAAAGGCGGCCTTTGCAAATTAGAAGTTAAGAAACTGCGAACCGGCAAATGCGCGACGCTCGCGTGGCTGCTCACGCCGAAGCAAATGAAGTTGATACGCTAAAAATTTCAGCCGATCCGAAACGAAATTTTCTGAATCAGATTTTTCCCAAAACTGTGCTGCAAGCGATCCAGAATTTCCTTGCGCCGGTAGCGCACGATTTCCGAAAGCCACGCGCTGCTGTCCACGTCCACGAACAAAGTGCCCTTGTGCAGATTGTGCGGCTGCGCGTGCGCGGTGATGTTCGGATCGAGCAACTCGTTCCAGACTTTCACGATTTCAATGTCCGCGCGGCGCGAATCCATTTTCAAATCCGCCAGGACTTTTGAGACAACCTTGCCCGCGTCGCGGGCGCGGACGGCCTTGGCCGCTTCAATCGGCGCGAGGTCAACGCCGCGCCATTGGGCGAGGACTTTTTGGCGGGCGGAAATTTTTTTCGGCGGCGGCACAAAAAAATTCAACCACCAAGACTCCAAGACTCCAAGAAAATTCCGAAATTGAAATTCTTTGCACCTAGGTGTTTGGTGGTAAAAAATTTCGGCTAGACAAATTTCATTTGCAGGCGCGTCATTAACGGAAATGCCCGCCGAAATTGAAACGCTCTATGACGCGCACGCGCAGCCGCTTTTTGCCTTTCTCCTGAACTTCACGCGCGACGAGGCGGACACGCGCGATTTGCTTCAGGAAATTTTTGTCAAGCTCGCGCGCGAAGAAAATTTGCTGCGCGGTGTGCGCGAAGAACGTCCGTTTTTGATCCGCCTGGCGCACAACGCGGCGATTGATTTGATCCGGCGGCGCGGCACTCGCGAAAAAACAAAAGAAAATTTTGCGGAAATCATTTCGCCGTTCGCGCCCACGAATGATCCCGATGAAAAAGTTTTCCGCGAAGAAGTGGCGGTTGCGCTCGGCGAATTGCCGGAGGAACAACGCGCCGTCGTTCATTTGAAGCTTTGGAGTGAAATGACTTTTGAGGAAATTGCTACTGCGCTTGACATTCCTCCGAACACCGCCGCGAGCCGCTACCGTTACGGGTTAGACAAAATGCGCGAGCTGCTGCGTCCACTTTATGAAGAAATCAAATGAACGACTTTGAACAAAAACTTTCGCGCCAGTCATTGCGACAAATTCCGGGCGAATGGCGCGCGGAAATTCTCGTAGCCGCCGATGTGAATCGGCGAGAAGCCGTCCGCGCTTTCACAAGCGCGGCTACAATCAGGTCGCATTTGCGTGAAATTTTCTGGCCTCATCCCAAAGCGTGGGCAGGTCTCGCGGCGGTCTGGATTTTTATTTTCACCTTGAATTTTTCAATGCGCGATAAAACGCCGATGGTTGCGGAAAAAGTTTTGCCGCCGTCGCCGGAAATGGTGGCGGAATTGAAGCAGCAGAAACTCATGTTCGCGCAATTGATCGGCTCAAGCGACGCGCGCGAGGCCGAGCCGACGAGATTTTTCCCGCGCCCGCGAACCGAACGCGTGGAAGTTTTGACGGCATAAAATTTATGGACGAAAAACCGAAAAGCATCTGGAAAAAATCATTGAAACTGCCGGGGCTTTTTTCAATCTGGCTGGGTTTGATGATGGCTACAATGCTCATCTTTGCGATTATCATTTGGCTGAACAACGATGTATTTAATAAGCCTTCGGATTTTGTCGGGCTGCTAATTTTTGGGGTGGTTTTTGCAACGATTCTGCTTTGCTTTTGGCTTTTCATCCGCTGGATTTTTTGCTGGCGCAATTTCAAACGGTTTATTTTCGGCTGCGCGTGTTTGGCCACTTTGATTGCGCTGTTTTATGCCGAGGAAGACTGGCGCGGCAAACACGATTGGGAAAAATTCAAGCGCGAATGGGAAGCCAAAGGCGAACATTTTGATTTTGCCAGCGTCGTTCCGCCGCCCGTGCCGGACGACCAAAATTTTGCGCTGATGCCGGTGGTGGCGAGCAGCTATGAATACATTTTGGACAAGAACGGACACAAACTCGAAAAGCAAAACACGAATGTTGTGAACCGGCTGGAAATAAGCATTGGGGGTAATGAATCCAATTGGAAGGATTGGCCGACCAATGGTTACTGGGCCAAACACACGCTGACCGATTTGCGAGGCTGGCAGCAATTTTACCGCGACCTCTCGACGAAGACGAATTTATTTCCGGTGACGCCGCAGCCGCAATCGCCCGCGCAAGACGTATTGCTGGCATTGAGCAAATATGATTCAACCGTTGAGGAATTGCGGCAGGCCAGTCAGCTGCCTAAATCCAGGTTTCCGCTTAATTACGACACCGAATGTCCGGCGGACATCATGCTGCCGCATCTGTCGGCGATGAAAAGCTTGTGCCAATTATTGCAACTGCGCGCGATTGCAGAATTACAAAATGGCCAGGGCAAAGAAGCCTTGGCGGATGTAAAACTGACGCTGTATTTGGTCGGGGCAATTCGCAATGAACCATTTTTGATTTCGCATTTGGTGCGTTTTGCCATGACGGAGATTGCATTGCAGCCGATTTATGAAGGCTTGGCGGAACACCGTTGGTCGGATGAACAACTGGTCGCGCTTGACGCGGAACTGGCGAAGCTGGATTTCCTGGCGGATTACCAGTTTTCCATGCGCGGGGAACGCGCGATGAACTGCGCCGTGATTGATTACATCAGTAAAAAGCAAAGTTATCAACAATACCAAGCATTTATGGGCGAAATGTGGAACAAGGAAGGCGTGACTGTTTCGGGACAACTAAAACTCGATGCGCAAGCGGTCGGGTTTTATTTGATGCCCGCCGGCTGGTTTGCCCAGAACAAACTTTTTATTGCGCGTGGGCAACAAGGCTGGATAACGGGCTGGGTTTTTCCCGAAGAACATCTCGTGTCGCCGCAAAAATGCCGTCAGGTGGATCAGTCCCAATCTGGATTTTTTAATCATCCGGCAAAGCCGTGGAATTTTCTGGCGAAGGAATTTTTGCCAGCATTGGGCGCAGCCGGACGGAAATCCAGCCGCGAGCAAATCTCCGTGGACTTGGCGCGCGTGGCTATTGCGCTGGAACGTTACCGTCTCGCACACGGAAATTTTCCTGAATCGCTCGACGTGCTCGCGCCGCAGTTCATGGAAAAAATCCCGCACGATGTCATCGGCGGGCAGCCGTTGAAATATCAACGCGATGCAAATGGGCAATTTGTTTTGTATTCCGTCGGCTGGAATGAAAAAGATGATGGCGGAATTACCGGCCATCGCAATGGCGGCAGCGCGCCGGATTTTGATTCGGGCGACTGGGTCTGGCGCTATCCTTCAAAATAATCCGCCAAGCCGCAAAGTTTTTTCCTTCGTGTCTTGGCGGGGAAATTTTCCTGCAACTTTACCGCGCGCGACAAACTGCTCGCCTTGACCGCGTGGCGGCGGCATATTGTGCACGAATTTATGCTGGCCTTTTTGTTCAAGGTCTGGAGTTTGGCCCGGCCTTATCGCGCGCGGCTTTTTTTGGGCGTGTTGACGGGCGTCATCAGCGGTCTCTTCATGCCGCTGTTGATCGCGACGATCATGTTCGTTTATGGCGCCGTATTCCCGTCGGGAAACAACGCGGACTCGCAATTGCCGATGCGCCATCTGCCCGCGTTTGCACAGGCATGGTATGACGACGCGCGCGCCGCGATTGAGAGCGGCCTGCAAACGCATCAGGTGGCTTTGGTAGCGCTCATCGCGGCGATTCCGGCCATCATGTTTTTGCGCGGGCTGTTCGGTTACTTGAACGTCTATTTCCTGCAATGGACGGCCAGCCGCACCATCGCCGATTTGCGGACGCGACTGTTCGCGCATCTGCTGCATTTGTCCGCCGGCTTTTATACGGAAAATTCCAGCGGACAATTGATTTCGCGCGTGATGAATGACACGCAATCGCTGCAAACCATTTTGAGCGGCGCGACTTCCGTGATCGTGCGCGACCCGGTCACGTTAATCAGCGTGCTCGGCCTTTTGTTTTGGGAACAACCGAAGCTAACGTTGATTTCCCTCGTCGCGCTGCCAGTCTGCGCCATTCCAATTTTAATTTTCAGCCGCAAAGTCCGCCGTTCCAGCCGCGAAATGCAAACGCAGTCCGCTGAATTGACGCAAATCATGACGGAAGCCTTCACCGGCCACCGCATCGTCAAGGCTTACAATCTTGAAAGCATCGCGGCGGAAAAATTCCGCGCGACCGCCCGCAAATCCGTCGGCCATTACATGCGCATTATTCGCGCAATGGAAATTCCCGGGCCGCTGATTGAATTTTTCGGTTCGTGCGGCGTCGCGTTGCTGCTGGCCTATTTGATTTATCTTTCGCCATCGCATCCAAGCTCGACTGATTTCATACAACTGGTCGGGAGCATTTTCGTGATGTATCAGCCGCTGAAAAATCTCACGCGACTGCAAAACCAGATCGTCCAGGCGCGCGCCGCCAGCGAACGCGCCTTCGCTCTGCTCGCCACGCAAAACGCCGTGCCCGAACCGGCGCAGCCGCGTTTGCTTCGCGCCGAAAACGCGAACATCCAGTTTGACCGCGTGAATTTTTCCTATGGCGAAAAAATCGCGCTGCACGAAATTAACTTGCAGATCAAATCCGGCCAGCTTGTCGCTCTCATTGGCGCGAGCGGTTCCGGCAAGACGACGCTTTCCAATTTGTTGCTCCGCTTTTACGACCCGCAACGCGGCGTGGTTCGCATCGGCAGCGTGGACATTCGCGAATTCAACACGCGCGATCTGCGAAATCAAATTGCCGTCGTCACGCAGGAAACGATTTTATTCAACGACACCATCCGCCGGAACATCGAACTTGGCCGGCCCGGCGCGACGAACGAAGAAATCATCGCCGCCGCAAAACACGCGCACGCGCACCTGTTCATTTTAGAAAAACCGCAAGGTTACGAAACTGTCATTGGAGAAAAAGGCGTTACGCTTTCCGGCGGACAACGCCAACGACTCGCGATTGCGCGCGCCGTTCTGCGCAACGCGCCGATTCTGATTTTGGATGAGGCGACCAACGCCCTCGACACCGAATCTGAACGCGCCGTGCAAACCGCGCTGGATGAATTGATGAAAAATCGCACGACACTTTGCATTGCGCACCGGCTTTCGACTATTTTGCACGCCGATTTGATTGTTGTGCTCGATCAAGGCCGCATCGTCGAAACCGGACGGCACGATGAACTGGTCGCGCGCGGCGGCGTTTATCAAAAACTTTACGAACTCCAATTCCGCGAATAATCTTAACGCCTTTTATGCCAGACAAAATTCCCTATCTCGATTTACCGGCGCAAATCCGCAGCGTGCGCAAAGAAATTGACGCCGCCATCGCGCGCACCCTCGACAACTGCTCGTTCTGTCTCGGGCCGGACGTGGTGCAGTTTGAAAAAGATTTCGCGAAATTCTGCGGCGCGCAACATTGCGTCGCCTTCAACAGCGGCACTTCCGCGCTGCACATTGCGTTGATGCTGCTCGGCGTCGGCGCGGGCGACGAAGTCATCACCACGCCATTTACATTTGTCGCGACGAGCTGGGCGATTTCTTACGTCGGCGCGAAACCGGTTTATGTGGACGTGGAAGACGGCACGATGAATCTCGATCCGAAATTGATCGAACGCGCTATCACGTCGAAAACCAAGGCCATCATGCCCGTGCATCTTTACGGCCAGCCGTTCGACATTGATCCGATCCTCGCCATTTGCAAAAAACACAAGCTGCCGCTCGTCGAAGATTCCGCGCAGGCGCACGCGGCGAAATACAAAGGCAAAAGCATCGGCACGTTCGGCGAGATTTCCTGCTTCAGTTTTTATCCCGGCAAAAATCTTGGCGCGGCCGGCGAAGGCGGCGCGCTCGTCACGAACAACGCGGAGTTCGCCAAACGCGCGCGTTCATTGCGCGAACACGGCTCGACTGTGCGTTATTACCACGACGAAATTGGTTTTAATTATCGCATGGAAGGAATTCAGGGCGCGGTGCTGGGCGTGAAATTGCCGCATCTGCGAAAATGGACAGACGAACGCCGCCGCGTCGCGCATCGCTATCACGAACTGTTGAAGGACACGCCGCTGCAATTGCCGCGCGAAGCCGCTTATGCCGAAAGCGCCTACCATCTTTACGTCGTGCGCCATCCGCAGCGCGACAAGTTGAAGGAACATCTCGAAGCCAACGGCGTCGGCTGCGCGCTGCATTATCCGCTGCCGCTACATCTGCAGAAATGTTACGCGAGCCTCGGCCACAAGCGTGGCGATTTTCCGCTGGCCGAAAAAGCCGCGCGCGAATGTTTGAGCCTGCCGATTTATCCGGAACTGACCGACGCGCAAATCCAGCGCGTGGCGGAAGTCATTAAAAATTTCTTCCGATAATTTGCTGGACAAAGTTTGCGGCTCATCTAATGGTTGCACGCATGAGTAAAAAACAAGCAATTTTATTTGTTGTTATCGCTTTAATTTGGGGATTGGTGGTTGGTGGCTACGCTACGTCGAAGTGGTATAATCGTTTTCTTTATCACTTTTGCGCTGATGGAGCGGCAGCAGAGCTTGGGAAAGATCATTCGGTGTTATACAATTTGCGGAAGGGCGATACAAATACTGCAATTGAAATACTAGAGATAGACCTAGATGGACAGATGACTGCCGAAGAAGGGATGTTGCAGGAAATTCCAAAAGCGCAACAGGAGACGAACGATCTGGTGTTGCTTGAACGAGCGCAAGCTTACCGGCGCGAACATCCCACAAACGGAATTGCCGCTTTCACGCGTTAGTTGTCTCAAAACTTTGCCGCTTGGTGTCTTCGCGGTTAGAAGTTAAATTGTTCCCATGTCGCACGCGGACTTTGTTCATCTTCATCTGCACACCGAGTATTCCTTGCTCGATGGCGCGTGCCGTCTCGACCGGCTCGTGGACAAGGCGCATGAACTGAAATTTTCCGCGCTGGCCATCACCGACCACGGCGCGATGCACGGCGCGATTGATTTTTACAAGGCGGCGCGCGAAAAAGGCATCAAGCCCATCATCGGCTGCGAAGTTTATGTCGCGCCCGGTTCGCGGCTGGACAAAAAAGTCCGGCAGCGGCGGCCGCGACGTTTATCATCATCTCGGCCTGCTCGCGAAGGACGAGACCGGCTACAAAAATCTCATCAAGCTCACGACCGCCGCGCATCTGGAGGGTTATTATTACAAGCCGCGCATTGACAAGGAAATTCTCGCCGCGCACAGCGAAGGCTTGATCGCGATGTCCGGCTGTCTCGCCAGCGAAATTCCCGATCTGATCATGAAAGACCAATTGGACAAGGCGCGCGACGCGGTGGATTGGTTCAAGCAGACGCTCGGCGCGGAAAATTTTTTCCTCGAACTGCAAAATCACGGCATTCCCGAACAGGCGAAGGTCAACCGTCATTTGATCCAATGGGCGAAGGAATTCGGCCTGAAACTCGTCGCGACGAACGACGTTCATTACGTCAACAAAAGCGATTCGCACGCGCACGATTGCCTCGTCTGCATCGGCACGCAGGATTTGTTGAGCAATCCCAAGCGCATGAGCGCGGGTTATGTGCCGGAACAATTTTTTCTGCGCTCGGCGGAAGAAATGAAGGCGCGCTTCGCCGAAATGCCCGAAGCGGTGACGAACACGCTGGAAGTCGCGGAGAAATGCAATCTGGAGATCGAGTTCGGCAAACTGCATTTTCCCGTTTTTCATCCGCCGGAACATTTCACGCGCGAAGGTTTTTTGCGGCAATGGCTCGCGGAAGGATTGTTCACGGCGTTACACGATCCACGCGCAGGCGGAAGGAAAAGAATTTGTCGTCGAAGGCATCGACGATCCGACGCGGCTGCCGACGTTCAAGGCAACGGAAGAAGAAATACGACTTGAAAGATGCAGCGGTCGCCGATGCCATCAAAATTGTTCATCGACCGGCTGCAAGGTTGAAATCGACGTCATCGAGAAAACCGGCTTCATTTCTTACTTTCTCATCGTCGGCGATTTCATCCGCTACGGGCGCGAGCATGGGCATTACGTGCGTGGCGCGCGGTAGCGCCGCCGGTTCGCTCGTCACTTATCTGCTGGAAATCGCGAACGTGGACCCGATCCGTTACGGCTTGCTGTTCGAGCGCTTTCTGAATCCCGAACGCGTCAACCCGCCGGATATTGACATTGATTTTGCCGACGACCGCCGCGCGGACGTCATCGAATACGTCCGCCAAAAATATGGCAACGATTCCGTCGCGCAGATCATCACCTTCGGCACGATGGGCGCGAAGAGCGTGGTGCGCGATGTCGGCCGCGTGATGGGCCTGAGCTTACGGCGACGGCGACCGGCTGGCGAAAATGATTCCGTTCGATTTGAAAATGACGCTGGAAAAAGCGCTCAAGCAATCGCCGGAATTCAAGGCAGGCCTACGAAAACGAAGAAGTCACGCGCGAGTTGATTGACACCGCGCTGATCCTCGAAGACCTCACGCGCAACGCCAGCGTTCATGCGGCGGGCGTGGTCATCGGCGACCAGCCGCTGGTGAATCTGCTGCCGCTCAAGCAGGACGAAAACGGCACGCTGGTCACGCAATACGCGATGAATCCGGTCGGCGATCTCGGCCTGCTGAAGATGGATTTTCTCGGGCTGAAAACGCTGACCGTCATCCGCAACACCTGCGAAATGGTCAAGCGCACACAGGGAATCGAAATTGACATTGATCAATCTGCCGCTCGACGACAAAAAAACCTACGACCTGCTGAACCGCGCGGAAACGCTCGGCGTGTTCCAATTGGAATCCGGCGGGATGCGCGACCTTGTGCCAAAAATTCCAGATCAGTTCCGTCGAACACATCACCGCGCTCGTCGCGCTGTATCGTCCCGGCCCGATGGACCTGATTCCCGATTTCATCAAGCGCCGCCACGGCGAGATCGAGATCGAATACGAACATCCGCTGCTCGAGCCGATCGCGCAAGGAGACTTACGGCATTTTGATTTATCAGGAGCAGGTGATGCAGGCGGCGCAGATTGCTCGCCGGCTACACGCTCGGCGGCGCGGATTTGCTGCGGCGCGCGATGGGCAAGAAAAAGGTCGAGGAAATGGCAGAAGCAGCGCGAGATTTTCGTCAAAGGCTGCGCCAGCGACAAATAAAATTCCCGCCGCGAAGGCGAACCAGATTTTCGATTTGCTCGAAAAATTCGCCGGCTACGGTTTCAACAAATCGCACGCCGCCGCGTATGCCATCGTCGCGTATCAGACCGCGTATCTGAAGGCGAATTATCCCGTGGAATTTTTCTGCGCCATGATGACCAACGACATGGCCGACACGGAAAAATTGAGCGAATACATCGCCGAGGCGCGCGAATTCGGCATCGAAGTTCTGCAGCCGGACGTGAACGAGAGCGGAGTGTTTTTTGCGCCCGCGCGCGAAGGCAAAGCCATCCGTTTCGGCCTCGCGGCCATCAAAAATGTCGGCGAAGCGGCGGTCGAAGCGATCTTGAAGGCGCGCAACGGAAAATGGAAAATTCAAATCGCTGGCCGAATTATGCGAGCGCGTGGATGGCCGTTCGCTGACGCGCAAAACCTTGGAAGCCCTGATCAAAACCGGCGCGTGCGATTCGTTTTGGCCAGACGCGCGCGACGTTGTTCGCGCAGATCGAACGCACACTCGCGCGCGCGGCGAGCATTCTTGTCCGACAAACAAAAAGGCCAGAGTTCACTCTTCGGCGCGCTCGAAGAAAAAGCGCCGCCGATGCCCGAAGCGATTTCCAATCTGCCCGAATGGCCGCAGCACGAATTGCTCGCGCACGAAAAAGAGCTGCTGGGATTTTACGTCACCGGCCATCCGCTCACGCCGTTCGTGCCGATTCTGGAAAAATATACTCTGACGAACACCGCGAAACTCGCCGAATTGCCGAACCGCAGCCTGACGCGCATCGGCGGATTGATCGCGGCGGTGCAGCACGGCATTTCAAAAAAATCGCGGCAAGCCGTATTCGATGGTCACGCTCGAAGATTTGGAAGGCTCGGTGCAGATTCTCGTGCATGAACGAGAATTACGACAAATTCCGCCAGCTGCTCGTAGCCGAACAAGGCGATCCTCGTCATCGGCGAAGTCAACATCGGCGACGACAAGCCGAAAATTTTCCCGCAGGAAATCATGCCGCTCGAAGACGCGCCGAAAAAATTCACGAAACAGGTCCATTTGCGTTTGCACACCGCGCATTTGAAGCCGGAAGATTTTGAGAGCGTGCGCGAACTCGTCGCGGCACATCCGGGCAAATGTCCGCTGTTGCTTTGTTTCATGCAGCCCGGCGGCGGGATTGTTTTCATGGAGACGAACGAGCGGTTCAGCGTTTGCGCCGTCGCTGAAATTGCAGCACGCCGTTGACGCGCGCTTTGGCGAGGAAACTTATTACGCGAAAGTGGACATGACTTTGCCGGAGCGCCAATCACGCTGGCCGCGCAAAACAGAATCCAATGGCGAGGAATAACCAGTCCGTTTTTTAGCTTATTTTTCCCGCCATAAATGCGTTTTAAGGCGGTGTTTGGACGTGATAAAAACACTGCGGCTGGTTAAATGAATTTGTGTCGGTAATTTTATCATGCAGGTTCTGGCGAGGGCTGCCCAAACCAGGTGGAATAGTCACCCACATAAATTTCGGCCCATCCCACCCAGCAGGTTTTTCTGTCTTCCACAAAGCGGCCTTGATGCTCGGCCAGTTTGACGAGCCGTTTTACATTGGCGGCGAGGCACAAAGTCGTGAACGGCTTTCCCGATTTTAATTTTTGCCGGAACATTTCCCATTCAACTCCGAGCGCAAAGGCGTTTTCCGGAGCGATGCCATTCAACGACTCCAAGTCGGTGTCAAACGGCTCAATTAAATCAAAATCGTTCTCGCTCATTGCGCCTCTTTGAACCATGAAGCGTGCCAAAATGCGCCGGAGGCTGTAAACGGTTCGAATTCATTTAGGAAACCGCGATGACGCTGTGCGAATACCCATTGAGCCTTGTCAACACATGGCAGTTGCTTCGAAGCCGCTATTTACGGCTGCCTAAAATTTGTGCGTTCAAAAAATTTCTGACCATTTTCTCCAGCGCGTCAATCCATGCCGGATGCTCGTTCATGCACGGAATCTGCGCGAATTCTTTTCCGCCAGCCGCCATAAAAGTTTCACGCCCGCGCATATTGATTTCTTCAATCGTCTCCAGACAATCGGAAACGAACGCCGGACAGATGACCAAAAGTTTTTTCACGCCGCGTCTTGGAAATTCCATCAGCTCAAAATCCGTGTAAGGCTTCAGCCACGGGTCTTTGCCAAGCCGCGATTGAAATGAAATGGAAAATTTCCCCGCCGGAATTTCCGCCAGTTTCACAAACGCCGCGACGGATTTGAAACATTGCGCGCGATAACAAGTCGCGTGCGCCGGACTGGCGACTTCGCAGCAATTTTCTTTGACGAGACAATGGCAATGCGTCGGGTCGGATTTGCGCAAATGCCGTTCGGGAATTCCGTGAAAACTGAAAAGCAAACGGTCATAGCCGGAATCCAAATCACTTTTCGCGCTCGCAACCAAAGCTTCGATGTAATCCAGTGAATCGAAATACGGCGGCTGCACGGTGATTTTCATTTGCGGCGAAAGTTCGACTGCAACTTTTTTCACACGCTCGACGGCAGATTCGTAACTCGACATCGCGTAATGCGGAAACAGCGGAATCAAAAACAAATCATCAATTTTTTGCGCGGCCAGTTTTTGAATCGCGCTTTCGATGGATGGATTTTGATAACGCATCGCCAATGCAACTGGAATTTCAAAACGCTTTTGCAGTTCAGCCTGAACACGTTTACTTGTGACGATGAGCGGCGAACCTTCCTTCGTCCAGATTTTTTCGTAAGCGTGCGCCGATTCCTTTGGCCGGTTGATCAAAATCATTCCAACGACAAATTGCCGCACAAGCCACGGCGCATCAATCACGCGCCCGTCCATCAAAAATTCATTCAAGTAACGCCGCACATCGCCGACAGAAGTTGAATCCGGTGAACCAAGATTGACGAGTAAAACACCTTTGCTCATTATAAAAATTTCTCCACGCGCTCAAGAATGTTGCAACCGGATACAATCGAATCGCCCAGCGAAATACCGTCGCGAAAATGCCCGGCGAAAAACAATCCGCACGCTTTGTTTTCAATTTCGTTCATCAAGTCTTTGAATTTTCCGTAACCGACATTGTATTGTGGAATCGAGCGCGGCCAGAAGTGATGATGTGTGAAAACGGGTTTGCCTTTCAGTCCGAGCAGAACGCCTAAATCTTCGCAAACCAATTTCACCAATTCATCTGGCGGCAGCGAAGCAAGCTCCGGCTGCCGTTCGCCGCCGATGTAACTCGTGAGCGTGACAAAATTTTCCGGCGCGCGATTCGGAAATAGCGACGACGAAAAAATCGTGCCGAGGATTTTGAAGCCTTCGATTTTTGGAATCAACATTCCAAAACCATCGAGCGGATGCGTCACATCTTCGCGGCGAAAGCCAAGCACCACGCTCGCAACCGGCGGATGACGGATTTCGGAAAACGAAGAAAAGTTCAGCGGAGTTTGTGATTCAATTTTCAACTCCGCGAGTTTGAAAGCCGTGCCGCAATAAATCACCGCGTCAAATTCTGCTTCAGCATTTGAAGTTGAAGCGCGCCAATCATCCTTTGTTTGCAATAGTTTTGTGACTTGAGTGTTCAGCTTCAATGAATCGCCAAGCTGCACGGCCAGCGTATCCGTCAAAACCTGCAAACCTTCGTCGAAGGAAAACATTTTGGCGCCGCGCCGGGAAACTTCGCCAGATTTTTGTTTGCCTGCGCCGAACAACTGGCCTTTGAGAAGCGAGCCGTATTTTTGCTCCGCTTCAAGCAGTTTTGGAAACGCGTGCTGGACGGAAAGTTTGTGCGGGTCGCCCGCGTAAATGCCGGCGACGAGTGGATCAACGGCGCGGTTGAGAAATTCCTGGTTCAAACGGCGCAAGGCAAACTCGGCGACGCTTTCTTCCACGCCGTCGCGGCGCGGCGGCACGAACGGTTCGCGCGCTAGGGCGAATTTCGCGCGGGCGGAAAAAAGTTTCGTCGTCAGGAATTCCGTCTGCGACGACGGCATCGCCACCGGTTTTTTGTCGCGGACGACATAGCGGTTTTTTGCGTCGGGATTGGGATAAATCCGGCGCGCTTCGAGGTTCAGGTCGCGGACGAGTTCGGAAATTTTCGGCGACGTTTCAAGGATCGTGTTCGGGCCGGACTCGGCGAGAAAACCATTTTGCCGCGACGACTGGATGACGCCGCCGGCGCGCGCGCCCGCTTCATAGACCGTGACCGGCACGCCTTTGCGCCTCAGATAAAACGCGGCGGTCAACCCCGTGATGCCAGCGCCGATGATCGCGACGGAATTCATTCAAGTTCAGAAAAATTAAACCACGCCGCAGCATTGTCGAGAACGCTTGTGTTTTTGTGCCTTGGAGCCAACGTGAAATTACAATTGAAACGCTGCTCGCTTTGAGTCATATTAGGCGCGTGAAAGCGACAACAAAGCGACACGCCAAGTCCGAAGCGGAATTGCTGGATCACGGCACGAACAATCTGTTGCGCGCGCTCAAACGCGACATGCAAGAGAAGGACGGTCGCGTGGACTACGACAAACTTCGCAAAGACGGTTACAGCGAACGGCTGCTCGCCAAACTAGAACAAGCCTGATTCTATTCGTTTCTCCGAAGCCGCATAAATTCCGAAACGGTGATGTCCAGCAAAGGCGCAGCCCGCTTCGCGTATTTCAAGGCATCCGAATAAGTCATTCCCGCAGAAACTTCGCGCACAATTCGCTGCGTCGGCCAGCCGCGTGCTTTTGCCATTTGAATCAGTGCGGCCAAATCTGTGTATCGCAAAATTTCGTCGCTCATTGAGGTTTAATTTTTAATTACGTTGCCAGCTTGACACAAACTTTTTTGGGAAAAATTGGCAACAGGAAATTTAATTGCCGGATTTTTTAGGTGGGCGACCCCTAGACTTAAATGTAAAGCCAAGTTGTTTTGCCGCGCGTCGAAGAGTTCTTTCGCTATATGGATACGTTGGATTTTTAGCGCGAACGAATCTGTCCAAACTTGCAAACGATGCTTCCTTCCATTTGCCAGTTTGTAGAGCAAATGTAGCTAAAGCGTGATGAATCGGCTCTGCTGGTTGCTGTGGATCGGGACGTTTCATGCATCGTTCCAAATCATGAAAGAACCGCACATCTTTGCGTTCTGTCGCATTTAATAATTCGACAGCAATTCCAAGCACTGCACATTTTGTTAACGCAAGCAGTCCATTTCGGTGATAAATTTTGAATTGTCTAGCAAGTAAAGTGAAAGAAAGAAGCCGGTTACGTTCTGCGCCGTCAGGCATAGCTTCAAGTTGCTTGCGAATCTTGACAAGAAATGGAAGCCATTCTGCAACTTGAAATGCTTGTGGATGGTAATTTCCATACCTGGAAATTTTGTGATGCTCCTGAATTTTGTTAGTTTTCGCGTGCAGTTTTGTCGGTTCTTGTCCTGACCGGCGACCACGATATTGTTTGAGTCCATTCATTCCGCGCTACTTTTAGAGTAAAATTAATTCATTGAACATCGTTTACTTTTTCAAAAAATTAAATCGTCCGCGAATGTTTCCGTTCACCCGACGGCGCGAGCGTGTTGTCGAAGCACATCGCGAGGTTGCGGATGAACAGGCGACCGGTGTCGGTGACTTCAAAACCATCTGGCGAAAATTGAATCAAACCGTCGGCGGCAAATGATTTCAACGCCGCGAGTTCGTCCGCAAAATATTCCGCGAAGTTGACGCCGAGGTTTTGTGACATGGCGGCATAATCGAGCGAGAGATCGCACATCACGCGCATGATGGTTTCGCGGCGGATTTTATCGTCGTCCGTCAAAACGTAGCCGCGCGTGAGCGGCGCACGCCCGGCGTCGAGCGCGGCGAAGTAGGGCGGCAATTCTTTTTCGTTCTGCCAATACGCGTCGGGAATCTGCGAGATCGCGCTCATGCCGAAGGAATAAATATCCGCGTTGCCGCGCGTGCTGTAGCCCTGAAAATTCCGCTGCAAGGTTTTGTTGCGCTGCGCCACGGTCAGTTCATCGTCCGGCCGCGCGAAATGATCCATGCCGATGTAAATGTAGCGATTATTTTCCGTGAGCCGTTCGATGACGTTCTTAAGCAACTGCAATTTCACTTCGGCGGTCGGCAGAATTTTTTGCTCCAGAATTTTTTGCGCGGGCTTCACCCACGGCACGTGCGCGTAGCTGAACACGGCGAGGCGGTCGGGCGACATCTCCAAAACCGTGTCGAGCGTGCGGTTGAAGGAATCGGCGGTCTGGTGCGGCAGGCCGTAAATCAGATCGAAATTGACCGAGCCGAAGCCGGATTCGCGCGCCCAATCCAACGTCTGCTGCGTCAAATCGCGCGGCTGGATGCGATGGATTGCCTCCTGCACCTGCGGATCAAAATCCTGCACGCCGAGCGACGCGCGGTTGAAACCGATTTCGCGCAGCGCGACGATGTGTTCGCGCGTGAGCCGGCGCGGATCAATTTCCACGCCCGCTTCGATGTTATTGGCGAATTTGAAATGCTTGTGGATGATGCCGCCAAGTTTGCGGATTTCGTCGGGCGTGAGAAACGTCGGCGAGCCGCCGCCCCAATGCAGTTGGACGACTTTGCGTTTCGGATTCAACCGCGTGGCCATCTGCGCGACTTCTTTTTCGAGATAATCCAGATACGGCAAACCTTGCGCATGGTCTTTGGTGATGACCGTCGTGCAACCGCAAAACCAGCAGAGCGTTTCGCAGAACGGGATGTGAAAATAAATCGAGAGATCGCGCTCGGTCTGGTTGTTCGCGGAAATTTTTTCAGCGAGTTCCGGCCATTTGAACGCATCGGTGAATTTTGTCGCGGGCGGATAGCTGGTGTAACGCGGCCCGGCCACGTTGTATTTTTTCACCAGCTCAAGGTTGACGTTCAGCGTTTTCATGCGAAATCTTTTTAAGTATCCACTAACGTGGCGATGTTTTCCAGCTTTGCGTCAGCGTCAATCTTTCAACTTGCCATTAAAGAATGACGTGCCACGCGCCATGAATTTGTGTAAAAATCAGGAACAAAAATGATGAAGACATTTTTAATTTGTTCACTGGCCGCAGCATTGGCCGTTTTGTCCGTCGGCTGCAACCGCGACGGCGTGAAAGTTTATCACGTTGAAAACAGCGACGACGTCACATCAACTCCGCCGACGGTCGCCACGCCTGCTCAAATGCCGGCGACGATGCCCGCCGGATTGCCAGCGCCGGACAAAAGCAATTTGCCTCAATTGAAATACATCTTGCCCGATGGCTGGCAGGAAAAAACGCCGTCGGAAATGCGCGTTGCCAGTTTCGGGATTTCTGAAAATGGAAAAAATGCCGACGTGAGCGTTATTCCGCTCGGCGGCATGGCCGGCGGCGATTTGCCGAACGTCAATCGCTGGCGCGGACAGGTCGGATTGCAGCCGCTGGCCGACGATGATTTGCAAAAGCTCGCGGAAAAAGTCGAGATCGCCGGGCAGCCAGCCGATTTGTATGACATTTCTGGAACGGGTCAACGAATCGTCGCTGTGATTTTTCACCACGACAACACGACGTGGTTTTTCAAGATGACCGGCGACGCGGATTTGGTCGAAAAACAAAAACCGGCGTTCATTGCATTTTTGAAATCGCTTCAATTCGTCCAGCCCCCGCAATGAGCATTAAAAAATTCGCCCTGGTTTTCACGTCGCTGAGGCTCACGGTGCGTGCTGCTGGCGTTCGCCATCGTGCTCGTGTTCATCGGCACGCTCGCGCAGGTGGACGAGGGGCTTTACAACGCGCAGTCGCGTTATTTCCGCCAATGGCTCATCTTCGGCGCTCGATCTGTTCGGGCAGCAAATCCCGCTTCTTTTGCCCGGCGGCTATCTCATCGGCACGCTGCTGCTGGTCAATCTTGTCTGCCGCGCACATTTATCGCTTTCAACTTTCGGTAAAAAAAATCGGCATCCAACTCGCGCACTCCGGGCGTCATTTTGCTGCTCGTCGGCCAACTCGCGACCGACATGCTCGCGCACGAATCGCAGATGCAGTTTTGCCGAGGGCCAAACCAAAAACTATTCCGAAAGCGCGACGACTATGAACTGGTCTTCACGACAACGGCGATGAAGAAACGTGCCATTCCGGTCGAAATTATTGAAGCCCGGCGACGAATTGAAAATTGACAGCCTGCCGTTCACCATTCGTGTGAAAACTTTCTGGAAAAATTCCGACGTGAACTTCCGCGCGCCGATGATGCAAAACGCGCCGCCGCTGACGACGCAACGGCGTCGCGCTGGATTTCGATTTCATGCCGAAGCCGCGACGTGAAGACGATGGACGAAAAAAATGTGCCGACGGCGATTGATTGAATTAATCGATGCAAACGGCTTCGCTTGGCGACTGGGTTGTTTCCGACTGGACGGGCGAATCGGCGCGATGGTCGAGACGGTGCAACAACAGTTACGCGCAGCAATTCGGCGCCGACATGGCGCAAAAAATCGCCGTCAAGCTGACCGCAGCCGCAATCCATTGAAATCGACGGAAAGAAATTCACCTTCGCCCTGCGCCCGGACGCGGATTTATCTTCCGTTTTCACTGACGCTGCTCAAGGCGACGCACACGGTTTATGCCGGCACGGATATTCCGAAGGATTTTCGCAGCCGCGTGCAGTTGCAAAATCCGCAGACGGGCGAAAACCGCGAGGTGGAAATTTCCATGAACCATCCGCTGCGCTACGCCGGACTGACGTTTTATCAATATCAGATGGACGGCGGGCGAAGCGGCGCAGCGAGGCGGGCGCGACGCCCTCGTCGGTGCTGCAAGTCGTGCACAATCCGAGCTGGTTGACGCCGTATATCGGCTGCGCGATGGTCGCCGCTGGGACTGCGTGATCCAATTCATGTTCCACCTCGTCGGCTTTATTTCGAAAAGGAAAACGAAATGAAAAAGATTTTTCAAAAATGGTTTCCGCCGATTTTGATGATCGGTGATGGCCGTGTGGTTTTTCGGCCAATTGCAGCCGCCGAAGGACACGGATTTTGCCTTCAACGAATTTGGAAAATTGCCGCTGGTTTTCGACGGCCGCTTGAAGCCGATGGATTCGCTCGCGCGCAATTCGCTTTTGCAAATCCGCGAAAAGCAGACGCTCAATATCGAGCCGTGGAAAGACTGGAACGAAAATCCGAAAATCATTTCCGCGACCGAATGGCTAGCGAACGTGATGATGAATCCCGCCGTCGCCGACGACTGGCCGGTGTTTCGCGTGGACAATCCCGATCTGATCTCGCTGCTGAAATTGCCGGAGAACAACGCAGCGCAGCATCAGGACGGCAAACATTATTCGTGGAACCAGATCGCGCCGTCGCTTGATGCGTTCGACAAGGAAAACGAGCGCGTCGAAAAAATCGAAGTCGGCGCAGCGCAACGCCTACGAACACGCCGTCATCAAGGTCCACGAGCGGCTGATGCTTTACGCGCAGCTGAAAAACACCCTCCAGCCGCAGGACGCTGCAAAACTGGAAACAGGAACTGGCCGATTACGAAAATCTGATTCCCGCCGGCGTCGCCGCCGTTCACGCGCAGCAGGCCGGGCAAAATTATGACCAAACACTTTTCAACGCCTTTCGTCGACGAGTTGCAGCGGTTCGATTTCATGTCGCGAGCTCGAGCCGCCGCTGATTGTGCCGCCGGAAAATCCATCCGGGCGATTGGCAACGCGTCGGAGCAGTCTTGCTCGACGCGGCGAAAGGCGAAACAATTTCTCCGGCGGTTGAAGATTACGCGGCGATGGCCGACGCGTTCAAAAATGGAAACGCCGCCGGTTTCAATGCCGCGCTCGCGGATTATCGCGTTCGTCGCTCGTTCCGAATTTTTCGCACGCGCTGGCAAAAGCGCGCGCGGAGGTTTTCTTCAACCAGATGCAGCCGTTTTACAATGCGATGGTCATTTACGTTCTCGCCGGACTGCTCGCGATTTTTTCATGGTTCAATTTGTCGGAAACGCTGCGGCGCTCGGCGGTCTGGCTGATCGGCGCTGGCGTTTGTCATTCACACGACCGGCCTGATTTATCGCATGGTTCTCGAAGGCCGTCCGCCGGTGACCAATCTCTATTCGTCGGCCATTTTCATCGGCTGGGGCGCGGTCATGCTCGGACTCATCCTGGAAAAATTTCATAACAACGGCATCGGCGCGGTCGTCTCGGCGGGCATGGGTTTCATCACGCTCATCATCGCGCATAACCTCGCGCTCGACGGCGACACGATGGAAATGATGCGCGCGGTGCTGGACACGAATTTCTGGCTGGCGACGCACGTCGTCGCCGTGACGACCGGCTACGCGAGCACGTTTGTGGCCGGATTTCTCGCGCTGATCTACATCGTGCGCGGCGTGTTCACCAAAACGTTGGACGAAGCGACGGGCAAATCGCTGGCGCGGATGGTTTATGGCATTGTCTGTTTCGCGACGCTGTTCAGTTTTGTCGGCACGGTGCTCGGCGGCATTTGGGCGGACCAATCGTGGGGCCGGTTTTGGGGCTGGGACCCGAAGGAAAACGGCGCGCTCATCATCGTTCTGTGGAACGCGCTGATCCTGCATTTGCGCTGGGGCGGAATGATCCGCGAGCGCGGCCTCATCGTCTGCGCCATCGGCGGCAACATCGTCACAAGCTGGTCGTGGTTTGGCGTGAACATGCTCGGCATCGGCCTGCACAGCTACGGTTTCACGGACGCGGCGTTCAAATGGCTGTCGCTTTTTGTCGCCAGCCAGCTTGGATTCATCGCGCTCGGACTTTTGCCGCCGAGAATGTGGAAAAGTTTTTCCGCACGGGCGTAGAAAATTTTTAATTTGCCGCTTCTGAAATTGGCTTGAAATTTTATGCGCCTGAAACATTGGTGCATCCGGCAGGACTCGAACCTGCAACCTTCTGATCCGAAGTCATAAAACGACCTTTGCTCCGGTTTGGACGCGGTTGTATGTGTCTAAAAAAAGCCGATAAACATTGGTGTTTTCAATTTCACCCTTGCTTTAGTTTGGTCTGATTGTGATGCAAAAAAGGCAAACAGTATCCAATTGCAGTATCAAATCTGCCGCGCAATTTCCAATCGCTTTCCTCCAAGCATTGAACAAAAAGTCGCTGAAAGCAATTTCAAATCCTCATCCCGCGACTGTGGTTTTGAGCGAGTGTTGGCTTTTCAGAAATGGCGCGCGCCAGTTTGATTTCAAAAGACCCGGCCACGATGCTCATGTCCTGATTGGGATATTTTTCCGCAAGATGTTCTTTCACCTCCTCCACGATGTCATTTTTCCAGATGCCTAAAAGCTGCCGTTCGTCATGCACGAAGGTTTGCAGGAGTTCCCGCACACTGTGGTCGCTGTTCATTAAAAGATTTTTCGTTTCGCCTGATTTCATCGGCACAAATTCCACAACGGCAAATTCAAAATCTCTGCCTATACGCCGATGACAAATGGAAACATTTTCCATCAAATCAACGCCGTGCTGCCATTCTGTGCCGTCATTGGTTTGTATGGCACGGCCTGACGATTCCAAGGCGGCGTTAAAGGCCGTGTCGCCAAGCCTTGACAGATTAGCTTCGACATTGTGAACGCCTTTGCAGTGCGTTTTGAATTGTTTCATTTGTTCCGCGAAAACGGCCATGGCTTCGGCGTTGGCCGATTCTTGAAGCGGGGTGGGTCTTTCGTAATAGTTCATAGATTACCTCAATTCGGTTTGCAGCAATTGGAGCAGTTCGGTTCTCGGCACGAGCAACTTGCCGCGCAGGACGCGGCACGTTTTTAATTTCTGCCGCTGAATGAGCCGATACATGGTGTAATAATTGATGCCAAGCATATCGGCGGCTTCCTGCACGGAATACGCAAGCCGCTCGGCAATCGGCGCTGGCGGCGCGATGGTTGGTTGTTGTTCTTCATTTTCAGTTTCCATACGTCCTCTATGGGTTGCGGGTTGCGGCGAATCGGGTTCGATCAAAAAGGCCGGAGACAAAACGGTGTTCGTCGCCAGATTGTGAAATCACTTCCTCGACCAGTTTGTCCACGGGTTCGGGATACAAAGCGTCTCTGGGAACACCCAGGACGCGGGCGAGCAGACAATGTTGGTAGTCGTGAACGCGCAACGAACGGTTTTCAATTTTGGAAACGGTGCTGCGGGTGGCGTCATGCCAGCCCGCAAGCTGCAATCGCTCGGCAAGGTAATCCTGCGACCACTTGAGGTTGTCACGCAGTTTGCCCACTTGTCTCCCGATGACATTCCGTATCTTCATTTTCCACCGGCAATTTCTCATGCTTGCGCCGAAATGTTGGCCTGCATTCGGGACAAAATGATGTTCCGACTTATGCTATATTGTGGTTTTGTTTTCATTGTCCGCTTATCGAGCAAAATTCTTTTCGCGCCCATTTTTGTTTTTACCAAAATTCCATTCACTGGGTTGTGATGAAATCATCACGACTTTTCATTCCGGCTTTTTTGGCAATTTTGCCTCAATCCGCCCGCGCCATGTGTAATGAAATCGTTACAACTTTTTTGATTGAAAAACCGACCTTCCAAAGCATGGTAAAGCCATGCTGTTAGGAAGTGGGGGTCATCAAACTGACAGCAAACCGGCGTCAGTTCTCGCCAATAAGCCTCAAGAGAGGTGGAAAACAGGCAAAATTGCCTGACCCATTATGGGATGAAGGGCATTATCGCATCGGCTTTCACCGACCTAGCCAAGATATAGAATAATTCAGAGAATCAGGCGCTTTCGTCCTGCCTCAAGAAAACCAATAGCATAGTCGAATTAAAACGCAAGCCGAGTTGGGTGAATAAATTTGTGGAGTGAATGACGACCTTTTTTCATATCTTCACCGTGAAAATCCTCCGCGCGCAGAATCCTAAAAAGCAGAAACCGGAGCCGGGCGGCGAGTGCAATCTGGAGCGCAGCCGAATGAGGCGAGCAATAGATTGACGCGACGAACGGCGACATATAATGGAAAACACGATTCTCGCGCTTACCAATTGAGACATCTCCGCCATTATGTTCGCTTACGATCCAGACCGCCTCAAGATTCGCGCAGTCGCGGCGACTGCGGCAGCGAGAAAAAAGAGTGGAGTCAGGCAGCCACTTTTCCGCCTCAAGATTCGCGCAGTCGCGGCGACTGCGGCACCAGCAAGTGCAAGACATAACAGCCCTATGCACCGCCTCAAGATTCGCGCAGTCGCGGCGACGTCGAAGAGAGAACATTGAAAGCAGAATCCGTACATTCCCCGCCTCAAGATTCGCGCAGTCGCGGCGACTGCGGCCACGGCGAGTTCGCCCGCTCCGGCTTCGCCAGTCCGCCTCAAGATTCGCGCAGTCGCGGCGACTGCGGCACGAGACATCGTTTTACCTGAAGAACTTCTTCACCCGCCTCAAGATTCGCGCAGTCGCGGCGACTGCGGCTGTGAAATATGTTTGCCGGTGACGCCTTCGTGTCTCCCGCCTCAAGATTCGCGCAGTCGCGGCGACTGCGGCAATTAAACTTTTTGGGTGCAATTGCCCTTTGTAAAACCGCCTCAAGATTCGCGCAGTCGCGGCGACTGCGGCAATACCGATGGCAATAATCTGTCTCGGCATGACGGCCCGCCTCAAGATTCGCGCAGTCGCGGCGACTGCGGCAACGCCAAGATAGGTTGAATCGTATTCATAATGCTCCGCCTCAAGATTCGCGCAGTCGCGGCGACTGCGGCTCGCTCCCCAGAACACCTTGAGAATCAACACCTGCCGCCGCATTTTGCGAGCGCGAGGCAGGTTGGAGCATCAATACATAATTGAAACGGGAAACATTCATTGCCAATAGCCTGTTAATCCAAGCGAATCCACTATGCGAGCGCCCGTGCAGGCCAGTGCCAGCACTGCCGCACTCGCACTGCATTCGCCACAATTAGGCGCAGTCGTCGCGATTTCAAAAAGCGAATCTAGGTTAGCCAATGGCGGAAGCTAACTGGTCGGTGGCCGTAGCCGGAATTCATTCAACGCCTTCTACGAAAAGTTGCAAGTCTGAAATCAAATAATCGTTACACGCGAACGGACTTCGTAGGGCAATCCCATCGCATCAATAATCAAACTCGCGTCCTTTGAATTTGCGCCAAGCGACACAAACAACACTTGGTCTTCTTCGTGATTCAACAAATCTTGAAGCTCTGCTTTAAGTTTTGCCAACCGTAAGTCATCCAGCGGGCATTCAAATACCGAGTATTGCAGCCGCACGCCGAATCCTTCCAGAGAGCGTGCCACTTTCCGCAACCGTTTCGGGTCGCTGATGTCGTAGCTCACAAGATAACGCAGTCGGCTCATCGTGTGATAAATCCGTGATACGTCAATGCCTCGCCACGCACAAATCGCCACAACTGCCGCGCCTGAACTTCCAGCATCCGGCGATAGGCCATTTTGTAGCTGAATTCGGGATGGCTGACTTCCGCGTCCAGCCGACGAAACCATGCTTCCCAAAACGGTTTTCTTCCACGGTCATTCAAAAAAGTTCCATTCGCGCTGCGAATAAAATCTTCCGGGCCAAGTTCGCCACGATTGATAAGACTGATAGCTACGCTGTCGGCAACGAGTGGGCGAAATTCTTCCATCAAATCCAATGCCAACGCTGGACGCCCGTAACGCGGCTGGTGCATGAAACCAAGAAACGGATCAAGTCCGACGGAATGACAAACGCCTGTGAGTTCCTTTGCCAACATCGAATAGCCAAGCGACAAAAGTGCGTTCACTGGATCACGCGGCGGACGGCGATTGCGTCCGCGCCAGTCAAATTTCCAGTTGTCGCGCTGTTTCAGCATGGATTCAAATTGCTCGAAGTAGAGTGCCGCTGCACTGCCTTCAATGCCGAGCAATCCAGTCAAGCTATGTGCTGATTCTGTGGAATCGCGGAAGCTCGCCATCATGTTCGCCACACGATCCGGCACGTCGCCATTACGCATGAGCATCACGCGTTGGTTGTGAATTTTTGCCCGGATGACTTCGCGTGCCAATTGCAACCGCACACCCGGCAACTCGAACAGCCGATATTGTCCGCGTCGTGCATCCACGCCGCTGGCGGGCAAGCCGCGCAGCAATCCGATAAAACGTCCTGCCGGAGAAAAATACGAAACATCAATTCCAAGTTCCAAACATGTCTCGGCGGCTTGAGCCGTGATTTGCACCGCGCCGAAACAATAAATCGCCCGCACCTGCTGGCCGGGAATTTTGCGAGCGTCCTCACCCTTCACGCTGACGATCAATTCATCACCGCGCTGGCCGATTTGTGCGCCAGGTGTTTGCACCACCAGCACCTCGCCATCATCTCCGCCAGGACGGGGTGGTTGCAACGTGGGTTCTTTGCCAGTGGATTCAGCGGCAAAGTCGAGCGCCTCCAAAATTTTATCACGAACGGTATCATCAGTTTGTCCGGCAAATCCAAAGTTAAGTTGTCCCTCCGGCTCGGTCGTCTTGCGCCGCTTCGCCCACCAAAGCGATTCGTTCGGCAGGCAAATCGGATATGCCGAGCAATACAAACAGCGTGCGTCATTCTTTAACGGTGGCGGACATTTTCCATTCGCGGCAACTGCCCGTGCGTCTTCAATCGCTTTGCGGACTTTGGTAAATAATTCTTCGCTGAAATCCACTGGCACGCGCCGTTTGTCCGCTGCGTAATAAATCGCGCCGCGAACCGCATTCACGCCATGCTCGCGCAAAAGCAGCGCGTGCGCCGCGACTTGCATCGCGTCCGGTTCTTTCGCCACACGGTCGCCTTCGGCATCACGACGGGCAGAGCCTTTTTTGTAATCAATAATTTCTGCGCCGTCCGGTCCGCCTTCCACGATGTCCACTACACCGATGAGTCCGAGCGATTCGCTTTCCAGTCGTAGGCTGCGGAGTTTCGAGCCTTCTGGCAAACCGAGGTCTTTAGGGTCATTCAGCTTTGAAGGCGCATCCACATTTCGATGCACATGAGAACCGGCAACGGTGTCTGCGTTCTCCTGAAAAATGTTTTCAACCCACTGGAAATAAAATAGGCGCGGGCAATAGATGAAGTTGTGCAAATTGCGCACGCCCATTCTCGGCTGGGCTTCCAACGAACCGTCAGTCCGCAACGTGGATTCGCTCATAAAAATTACATCGCGATTATTTGGGTTGCTGGCGTTGCTGGTTTATTTGATTGATTCGATCCCATTGACGTTTTTTGACTTCGCTCCAAAGAGCCTTTCCGCTGACGAGAGGAAATTGTCTGTCGCTTTCAAGTTGGGCAAATCCCCATGGAATAGAACGGGATAAGTCCGCAAAGAAGTTTGGATTCCGATTTGTTATCGAGATTTCTTTGTCTTCCTTTGGCGGTTCAATTTTCACTTTTGCTTTCTCGCCATATTTGCGTTTTTCGCGGGCGAGCATCGTGCCATCCTTTTCCCGCTGCGTGCGCAGACGCGGATAAATACTCCACAAGCGCGGGTCGGCTATTGCGCGTAAACCAAGATTGATCGCCGCATTGATGTCTGACTGGATGACGGCTGGTTGCAATTTTTCGTTATCTGGCTTTGCAATCTTGTCGCAAATGGGAATGAAAATCGGCCCGCCAGCTTTGGGTGCATACAGCGTCCGCCATTTTGGACGTTCACCCTTAACATCCTTGTTTAAGTTTTCCAAATCGGCGAAAAGTTTTTCAATTTGTTTTGATTCCGCCGACGCATCATCGGAAAGCGGATGCTCTTTGGGATTTTCTTGGTGTAATTTGAGGCGTTTGAGATGCCAAGACCACGGCGATTCCGTTTTCAATCCCGGATGCACTTCCACCGCGCGGAAACCAGCCACGCCGCTGCGCGAACAAAAACGCGATGACCACGCGGCAGGCGTTTCGAGGACGGGAATTCCAAACGGCTCGCAAAGTTCCTTCAACTTGTCGCGGATTGCACGATGACACCATTTCATCAAGCGACTGTTTTCACGCGGCGCACGGCCTTGCGATGCGCGGTAGCGGGACAAATCTTCAATGACAATAAAATCCGCCGGGTCGCGGAATTTTTCATAAACCCCGTGCTGGTCGCGTTCCGCCCGCAATGCCGCTTTGTTGGCTGGTGGTTTTGCCAACCGCACGCCCAACGCTTCGGCCAAAATCATGTGTGCCGTCTGGTTGACGCGCTGCTTTTTGATTCGGTCAAGTTTTTCGAGCAAGTCGGGACAGGGATCGGGAACGGCTTCATCGCGACGAATCGGCGGCTTGCCCGCTATGTCGCGCCGCAAAGTTTGGTTCAACGACTGAAACCGGCGGCGCAATTCTTCAATCTGTTCAATGCGTTCCAACGAAAGACCGCGCTGCCCGCGCAGTCGGACATTCGGCAACGCCGCGCCGTTTTGTGTGAGCAAGCCGACGCGATTATCATTTGTAGCGACGGGATGTTTTTCCCACTTCCAAGAGCGGCCGCGCAAGGGAAGAATCCGATTGGCCAGAGATTCAAACAATCCCGGCAGCTTGTTTAATTTTTCGCGCAACAGCGTGGCAAACTCATTCGCCAATCGGGGATCGTTGTCTTTTTCAGTCAATGTTTTGATTATGTCGGGTAGCCAACGTTCATTGCGTTCGGCGGGCGCGGTGAATGATTCACGGATTTCTTTCAAGGCATCGCCGCGCTTCTTTTCATCCGCCAAAAACCAGCACCAACGATGCAGGCGGGAAACTCGCCATTGCACGCGACGGGCGGCAACGAGCAATTTGTCATTCTGTTCGGGAAACGACAAAGATTTGCGCCAATCTTCCGGCAGCAAATCATCTTCTTTGATTCCGAAATCTGAAAATAATTTGGCGCATTGTTCGGTTTCTTCCGGCGTAGCGGAGCGCCCGCATTCGCCGAATAATTCTTCCCGCCAGCCAAAATCAGTTTCGCCTTTTTCCAATTTCGACGGCGCACGCCATTCCACGCGGTCTTCGCCGGACAGCCGTAACATTCCAGAGGCGATGAGCGCAGCCCGCCAAGATTTTTTTTCCGCGCCTTCGCCGGTCGTGCCGATGATGCGTGACGGTCTTTTGCTAAAATCTTTCTGTGCGTTGGCGCTGGCATGAAGCACTGCATAAGCTCCCGCGTCGCGTTGACCCAAATCCACGGAGACACAAGAAAACTTGTCGAGCGAATCAAACCACGGCTTCGGCGGTTTGGAGAGTTGCTTCTCGTGCGGCCAACGCAAAGTCGCGTTGTAAAAATCCTCACCGTCGGGATGAAGATTAAACTGTCGCGCCCATGAATTTGCCTTGCCGATTCCAGCGATAATTTTGTCGGGAATTACTTCGACTGGAAAAGTCAGTTGAATGTTTTGCTCGTCACTTGGTTGTAACAAGATGCGGCAATTTGAAAAATCCTGGACGTCATGTTCCGGCAAGCCGAGTGCTTTCATCATCGGCTGCAACCAACTTGTAGATTCCAAATTCTTGTCGCCGTTCGCCCGCAACTCGTCGCGGCGGAGACGCGGAGCGGAGTAATGGACGCGAACAAGCGATGTGTTCAATCCGTCCGGCGTTTTCAAAACCATTCCGGTGGTGAATGACAGTGTTCCGGCCTCGTGTTCTGAACCAAACTTGCCAGCTTTTGGTATGATAAAATAACGAGGCGAATGAACTGCGTGCGCGGGCGTGAAACGAATCGGACGTTCCTTGTCTTCCAATTCAAATTGCAAATCTTTGTATTGTAACCAAGCCTCTAAAGGATCGGCGGCGTGATTGGCCTGCGTTCCTTTATCGCGCCAGATTGGTTGAAATTCCGTTTCGGCAAGTTTCTCATATAGAACTGCACTACCAAAATCATCCCGGTGCTGGCCTTGTTCTGCTTTGACAACTTTCCAAAGTTCGTCTGGAGTCGTTTTCCCCTTTTCGGCGAGTTTCCGCCATTCCTCGCGGATTTTTGTCCAGCCGCGCAAAGTTCGTTCTTGAATCGTGTATTCGGCTTTTTCCGAATCAGGGTTTTCGGACTCCGCGAGATAACCAAGCGTTTTTGTGACGAGATTTCGCAAAAGTTCAATCCGCTTGTCGCCCGTAAATGTGAAGGTTGGCGTTTCGTCTTCCGCGTCGCTTGCGGACGCCTTGTTTTTCTTCTCAACAATTATTTCTGCCGACTTCCACTTTATCCAGTCGGCTTCCGGGTCAATGGCGTGAAGTTTCTCCCGCAATTTTGCCGCCGCTGCTTCCCGGCTCAAAGTGTCTTGAAAATATCTATGTGGCGATTTGATGGCTTCAATAAAAGCCGCGAGATCGAAATCGAACCAAACTGCACGATCTTCCTTGCCGGTTTCTCGAATCAATGCGCGGTTGGTGAAATAATCAAAAATCGGCTGGTCGGCAGCCGTGCGAGCTTCGGCGATAAAATCAGTCCCGATTTTGAGCGGAGCATCTTTTAATTTCTCTGCTTTCTTCCGCAAACTTTCCGTATTGGTTTTGAACGCCTCCCAAGTTTCTGGTGCGGGAAATAATTTGAACACGACTGCCAGCGGATAAGCACCCTTTGGCTTTCGTCCCAAAATCGGAAGTTTCAATTTGTCGCCAAGCTTATCAAGTTGTTTTGAAAACTTGTCGGCAACTACTGCCAGCGTTACTGATTTGGCGGAAGCGGATTTGAACAAACGCGCCGCCTCCGTCCGCGCTTCCGCTCCGCGCATGGATTCTTTGGGCATCTGCGTAACAAACCAGCCAAGTTCCAATTTTTCGGCGACAGAGGCAATCTGACCAGCAGCAGCTTCATGGATTTCTCGGATGATTGTCAGCATCCGGGTTTCTTGTTGCTGCGCGACATTTTTTGGCGTCGCATCAAGTTTGCCATGAGCGGTGCAGAGCCACGGCAATCGGGAAACACAAAACTGGTTCAAATCTGACTCATCCGCTTCTTCCAATAATTGTAACAGGGCTTTGGCGCAGGCTTCGGGCGTGGCGTGGGATTTTTTTAACAATGCTTTGGCGCACGCAACAAAAGCTTTTGCCTCATCTGTTTCAGATGAGTTGGCGGCGAACAAATTAGCCAACCGTTTGTGCGGCCCGTCAAAGCCAATCGCCTTGCGTCGCGCTTTCACCCACGATTTCAAAACTTCCGCGCGCCATTCGAGCATAGCTTTCCCTTTGGGCGAGTCTGATTTAAGTCCAGCCGCCATCGCAGCCAACGCGAGCGTGTAGTAATTTACCGCGTCCTGAAAAAGTTGGTGGTGCTGCCAGAGGGCGGATTGTCCATCGTCGAGTTTTTTCCATTCGTCTTTGCCGCCGGGAATTTCCACGGCAGTCACCTTGCCCTGATAGATACGATTCATAAATTGGTTTGGTGGTTTGGAAAAGGTTAAGCAGTTTTGAGCAATAATCTTAAAAGTTCAACCTGATTAGTGTTTGGCAAAATGCGAAAAAATACGCCAATAATTTGCCTGCTGTTTTTTATCATTGCCATTCGTTCATTTGGATATACATAAATTGGAAATGATTCGGCTCTTATGGCGATTCGACAAAAAAGCTCTTCAAATTTAGCATCAGCCTTTGCTGGCTCGTCAACTAGCGTCCGAGCAAGATCAAATTCATCAGATTCAACAAGGTTGCGCATTTATAGGTCTTTATTTATCAAGATTAAAAATATATCGGCCTTTTGTCTTCCGTCAAATAAAAAATGTCTTGCTGACTTATCAACCGCCTCAAGTTTTCAATTAAGCCAAAACAAAGTGTGCTGTGTTCTGGCTTAATCAATAATATGCTTTTCCAATGGCGGAAGAAAAGTGGTCGGTGGCCGTAGCCGTGGAAACAATAGCTGATTTTGTTCTGCTACGACAAATTTTATTTTCTCGTGCGTCTTCATTTTGAATTCACCGGCGGCGTGCCGTGGTTGTCGGGCATGGGCAAAAATGAGTGCTCTCATGCGACTTCAGCAGCCGCGATATTCTCGAATCCAGAAATAATATCCGAAAATTTTGTGTTCAGAAACCTGACCACCTTGGCGTTGTTCAGAAGCTTCTTGATGTAACCACGCGCGCACGTCAGACACATCATATTTTCCGTAAAGCTCGCCTTCACCGCCTTGAAATCTTTCTCCAGCGATTCCATTTCACGTTCCATGTTGGCTAATTCCTCCGCTGACAGGCCGGTTTTCTTTTTTGGCTCTGTGGGGTTCACACGCTGATCGCTCGGCGTCATCAATATCAATGATTCGACATATCCGACTGAATAATTGTTTGCGCTCACCATCACTTCCACGATTTCAATCTGGCGAAGCGGTTTCACTTTTTTCAACAAGCGGACGGCTTTTTCGGAAATGTTTTTGTCCTTTAACAAATTTGCTGCCGCCTCGGCGATGCCGTCCAGCAATTCAATCAATCCACGCACGACATTCAGTGGCATATCCAGCGCGCTCGCAATCCGCTCCGGGTTGACACCGTTGCGAATCGCCTTGACGATCATCTTGTGACATTGAATGGGCGGCAGGCGGTTGATCCGCACGTTGTAAGTAAAACATTCGTCGTCATTGGAAATGATGCACTCGGCGACCGTTTCACCGAGTTGTTTCAATGCAAAAAGTCGCAGGTGGCCGTCCAACAACAGGAACGTGCCCGACTTGTCCTTTTGACGATGAACCACGAGAGGCTCAATCATTCCCACTTCGCGTATGGATTTCACAATTGCCTGATACCGTCGCACGTTGTGGGGACTTTTGATTTTTCGGATGGGTAATATCGCCTCCAATGGAAGCTCTTTTGTCTTCATTTCAAATCCCAGCTTCATTTCATTCGCATTCATATTCCTTCCTTTTGTTGTTTTGCCACTTTCTCTCCAAGGACTTTTGGCATGGTCGCCAGCGATTCCGCCCGCAGCAGCGTCACGAAATGTTCATTCGCCATGAGCTTGCTGAATGCCGTCACGACGAAAAACAATTGTTCTTCGCAGAGACGCGCCTTGCGAACCAGCAATTTTCTTTTTTCATTTTCGCGCCGATATACACTGACCAAATTTTCCGCGCTTGGCCGGTTTTTCCGTGAGCCGGGTCCACCTGAGCCGCGTTGCTTCCCCATAAATCGCCGTTGTTCCATCAATTTCTTGATGTCCCGGATGGAAGCCTGATTAAGTTGCTTTTTTTCGTAGGCTTTCAACAATGCCCGTTGCGTTTCAACGCCGTCCGTTTTGGCAATATCTATGGCGACGCCCAACGGAATCTTTCCATTCAGCGCTGCCTCCAGTAATCGCTCCTCGCCAGCTTTTTTCAAAGCAATCAATCCGATGATTGTCTCGCGGGTAATGTCCAGTTTTCGACTGATGTCACTATTGTTATATCCCTGTGCTTTCAGACGCTGAATTTCATTGATTAACTCCATCGGCGACGAAAACCGCCGGGCCATATTCTCCACCAAGCTGCGCAGGAGCCGGTCTTCCTTGCTGATTTGCACGACTATCGCCGGAATTTCCTTGAAGCCAAGTGCCATGAATGCTTCGAGCCGTCCCTGCCCGCAAACCAAATCATAGCCCTCGCCTTCCGCTTCATCCGTGCTGCGAAGGCTCACCTGAATCGGTTTTTTCAATCCCAGCTTCCTGATGCTTTGAACAATCAGTTCAAATTTCTTTTTGTCCCTGTGGCGCGGGTTCAAAATCCGAATCTGCTCAATGGGAATCATTTTCACTTCTTCATTCATGCGGCCTCCAGAATTTTGATGCGTTGTGTCAGGTTGTAAAAATAATCGAGTGTTTCAAATCGGTAGGCATCCAGATAAAAGCCATTTTCTTCCGCTACGCGGAGATTTTCCCAAGTCATGTCAATGGCCGGCAGCAAATAATAATCCCGAATGCCTTCGTTCGTCGCATCCATGCGAACGGCGATGGTGATGTCCGGTTTCAGACCGGCATCCAACCGTATCAACCAGCGCGACGAACCAGCCTCCGTGGTGGTGTGTCGGCATAAGACGATGGAAACCCGCAATTCATCATTGAGCCAGAGCGATTCCGAGCTTTCGTCCCATGCTGCCGACGCGCCAAGAGACTCAATTTTCTGGATCACCGAAGCGACAATTTCAGGGTGCTGCTTGCGGAGCCGACGGTTGATTTCGATGAAGCTGTAATCAATTTGCGGGTCATAGCCGATGAGCCGGTAAGCGGAAATCAGACTTCCAAAGCGATGCCGGAATGCCGCACTTGATGGAAAACCGTCCGTCTCGTCAATCAGAATGCCACTGATTTGTCCGTGCTCGCTCAAAAGACCGCGCAGTTTTTCCAACAACTCCTCGTTGGTGAATCGCTGGCAGCGTGTCAGAATGATTTCCTGCGCCTTCAAAAACCGTTCCGGCTCGATGATGCCTTCAAAAACGCCGTTGGCGCGAACCCATTTGTCTGGTGAATTTTCCACATGCTTGCACTTTAATTTGAACGAGGTGCGGTGATAGACGTTGTTGCCGATGTATTTTTCGTTGGTGAGAATTTGATGAATCGTGCTGCGCGTCC
The DNA here is from genome assembly GCA_963746345.1 of uncultured Verrucomicrobiae bacterium. GTDB lineage: Bacteria > Verrucomicrobiota > Verrucomicrobiia > Limisphaerales > UBA11358 > UBA11358. Next base: position 32,163 of record CAVVAN010000002.1, on the reverse strand, counting down.
ATGCCCGCCCAAAATCCGTGACGATGCCTTTTGCGTTCAATAAATCGGCGATTTCGCTTTCATTTTTGCTCTCGTCAATGAACGCCCGGTAAATCCACCGGACAGTTTCGACTTCTTCATCCGGCCCGCGCACCAGAATTACGCGGTCAGTCTGGATGCTTTTTTGCTCGCCCATTTTTAGCATCGTCTTTCGCTGGCGGCTTTGATCAATCAGCATCCGACGCAGACCGAATCCAGCAGTGCCGCCCTGCTTGAAGCCCTCCTGAATCAATCGGCAGGCTCCTCGAAAGACTTTCGCCGACAATTCACGGCTGTATTCACCGGCCATCACACGTTTGATGTTTTTCAACATTGTGGACCCCATAGTGCCGTCGTTTTCAAATTGCTCGGCGCAAAAATGCACCGCAATACCGGCCCTGCGGCAGATCCATTCGTAATGAGCACTTTCATCAGTGTCCAGAAACCGTCCCCACCGGCTCACATCATAAACAAGGATATTGGAGAAATCGGCTTTGCCGTCCTGAACATCTTGTATCATCTGCGACAGCGCATCCCGGCCTTCAATGTTCAGGCCGCTTTTGCCTCCGTCCGAATACTCCTTCACGATTACCATACCCCGGCGTTTGGCGTATTCGTGAATGACATCCATCTGGTTGCTAGTGGAATATTGCTGATGCTCCGTGGACATCCTCACATAGAGGGCGGCGCGGTTCTGCAAATCCTCATTGTCATCCTTGTCCATATTTCAATGTCATTTTGTCTTTTGCGCCTTGGCTGACTTCGAGTGTTCAGACTGATTTTCTCCGTCCGAATACACTTTCATGATTTTCAGACCCCGACGTTTGGCAAATTTGCGAATGGCTTTCATTTGGTCGCCAATGGACTGATTCGACTGATTCGCGGACATTCTGACATAAGCAGCCACGCCGGTTGGTGAAGGTTTCTTCGTCATACAAAAAAAGTCATTCGCCGCTCATGCTGAAATCAGAATCGCGGCTTTTCGTTCCATGATTTTGAAAAACAGAACGCCGGAAATGCGTCGTTCGGCGCTCAAACGTGATTCAGACACTCTTTTCATTGGCACGGAAATTTTTCCAAGCATTGTCTTTCAAGGAAATACATAAGTTGTGTGGAGCGGCGGATGCCATTTGACGGCGGACCTCATTTCACTAGGGCGAGTGGCAGCGATAGCGGCCAAACAGAGTGACACCAAAACGGCTCACCAGCGTTATCGTGATTTTTTCGATGCCGCCGAAAACCTCGACGATAACATTCCACCATCCAGTGGCGTCCGGTCGAGGTGGTGAACGCTCGACCACTGACCGGATGATGTCATCAATCTCTGGAAGCCAGTTCACGAATTTGTTCCAATACTGTTTTAACAGGGAGAGCCAGGAAAGTGAGCCAGCGCCGACGGTTCCCTTGAAAAATTCGCTTATGGTGACATTCAAGACCAACCTGTATGGTTGCGCAAAGGATGGAAGAATGCTGACCGTTCTACCGCAAATACGACACCGGAACCGGCGCACAAAGATTTGTAAAACGCTGCGGCCCGCGCTCGTAACGTTTCGTGAGTAATAAGTATCGTAGGGAAACCAAGCGGGATGATGCGATAGAATTTTTTGCTTATGTTGGCGCGCGCTTGAGTGAAGCGGCAAAAATTTATGGACGTGATTGCAGCTTTTTGAAAAACGAAATCATCATTCGAGGCGACCCGATAACAGGCACGAAGAATTGGGAAATGCGGCGTGTGCCAATGATTCCTGAAATGCGGAAATTGCTCGAACGCTTGCAAGCTGAACGGGGGGAAAAGGAATTTTTAGATAATCCGGTTCTCAAAGTCCGAAAATTCAACCGCTCGTTAAAAAACGCCTGCAAGAAATTGGGGCTTTACCATCTCACGCATCACGATTTGCGACACCTGTTCGCCACGCGGTGCATCGAATCCGGCGTGGACATTCCAACCGTTGCAAAGTGGTTGGGGCATAAAGATGGCGGAGTGCTGGCAATGCAAACCTACGGTCATTTGCGGGATGGACATTCGGCTATCGCTGTCTCTACTGCCAGCCGTTCGCACCTTGTTAACCAACGCAAGAAATTGATCTGGCTCTGGCAACTGCAATTCCTTTCGGCGCACACGCGCGCGTTTTACATCTTTGTCTTTGGCGGGGTTGTCATAGCGCGCACCTGAATCCACGGCAATGTCCAGAACACGCCGGAGAACCGAAAGTGTGCCGTTTGTCACCGTGGGGGAATACATCTTGCCAAATTTGGCTCTCCATTCGAGGCAATCAAACTTGGTGATTCGTTTCACGTCCATTTCTTCCAAACCGCTCCATGTTTTAAGAAGGTCAAAGGCAGCGCGCGCGTTGTATGCTTTCGTAGTATCTTTAATGTCTGTGGCGAGTTTCTGCCGTTCTTTAAAAATTGCCAGCGCGTCGGCAAAAATCATTTTCCCGACAATCTTTGTTTGAGACGGCGCAACGGCTTTTTGCTCGGTATCCAACACGTCAGCCAATCGCATTTTGGCGACCGTCAGGACATTTGTATCAAGAGATTTGCGGATGAGCTTTCCCCGGACTTTTGCACGGGCAAAATAAATGCCGGACGGCTCATAGCGCACGAGGTTCGCCACGGAAGCTTTTTTCCAGAGGCTTTCAGATTGAGAATTTTCGGTTTTCATGGAAACAGTATCACATGGCGGTATCAGATGGGGTGTGATGAAATCATCACAATGTGAGAAACCGCCAATGTTTATTGTTGTTTTCTACGACCCATCATGTAGAAAGCATACGTGTTTCCTAAACCGTTGATCCCAGTTCAATTCCGGGCGGGAGCACCATCCGTTTCTTGAAAAAGTCATTCATCCAGTTTTTTACGGGTTTTTGAAGCTTTATTTGATACTCGTTTGATACCGTTTGCATTTTGATTCGGAATATCACTTCGCTCCGACAAACCCAACGCACGCGCCGTTTACAGCCGATCCGTGCCGCTTCCCGTCGCGCTTGACGGAGCCGACTATGCGGTTCGTTCCGCCCGCTGCTCGGTCCAGCAGCACAGCCCGTCTTTGCATTTTGGTTGTGTTAAAAGACAGCCCGGTTTGTTTAACAGAGTTGCGAGCCAGAAAAAACTGAACAAATCAAACGCCCACTGACCAACAAAATCCGGAACCTCTAACTTTAGAAGTGCTCCAATCTCTCGTTGCAGGATGCAAGACTGATTTTCGGTCAAATGGCAAATTGCATATTCATTCACCCACTCGATAATACGATAATATAAAACACAAAAAATCAAAGATACAATCGACCGCGAAAAATGGCATGGATGTAGCATATCACTTATTTCGAAGACGACGGCAGAAAGAAACGAAATTTTTTGGATGCTTAAGTAATAGGAGTTAACAAAATATGAAAGTTTTTGTAACAGGTGCTACTGGTTTTGTCGGTTCAGCCGTGGTTCAGGCCCTTCTTCGCGCTGGCCATGAAGTTGTTGGTCTTGCCCGCTCGGATGCGGCTGTCAAATCGCTGACCGCTGCGGGAGCGAAAATTCATCAAGGCGATCTTCAGGATTTGGAAAGTTTGCGAAAAGGCGCTGCTGAATCGGACGGCGTGATTCACACCGGCTTTATTCATGACTTCTCGAAATTCAAAGAGAACTGCGAGCTTGATCGAAAGGTCGTTGACACTTTAGGGTCAGCACTTGCTGGTTCAGACCGTCCCTTAATCGTCACGTCCGCGATTGGAGTGCTTCCGCCGGGATCGATTGTGACTGAAGATACCAAGCCATTACCTCCAAGTCAAAATCCTCGGGCGGCCACCGAAGAAGCTGTGCGCGCATTGATGGATCGCGGCGTATGCGTTTCGATTGTTCGTCTTTCCCCATCCACTCACGGCGAAGGCGATCACGGATTTGTTCCCATTCTCATCAAAATAGCACGGGAGAAAAATGCTTCGGTTTATATTGGCGAGGGGAAAAATACCTGGCCAGCGGTGCACAGGCTGGACGCGGCTCAAGTATTCAAGCTTGCTTTGGAAAAGAAAACGCGTGGCGCATATTATCACGCCGTTGCCGAAGAAGGACTGGAATTCCGAAAAATCGCCGAAGTCATCGGTCAACGTTTGGGAGTGCCGGTTGTCAGCAAATCTCCCGAAGAAGCCGCCGCTCATTTCACATGGTTTGCGCACTTTGCAGCTATGAACATCAAGGCATCGAGTAAACAGACGCAGGAAAAATTGGGGTGGCATTGGAACCAGCCCGGACTCATTGCCGATCTGGATCAGCCAAACTATTTCAAGGTCTGAAAACCAAAAAAAGAAACTCAATGAAGAACACGAATAGGAAAAAACATATGAATGCCGACAGAATTGATGTGCACACGCATCTCATCCCGCCCTTTTGGGCAGAGAAATTAAGGAACCATGGCGGCGATCCCTCCGGCTGGGCCTTGCCCGAATGGTCGCCCGAATCTCTTCTTCGTTTTATGGACGACGAAGGCATTCGGATTTCTATGTTGTCTCTCACTGCTCCGGGAATCGAAGGCTGGAAGGCAGACGAGCGTGTGAAGATGGCACGCCGCGTCAACGATTACGGGGCTGGTCTGGTGCAAAAAAACCCCGATCGCTTCGGCTACTTTGCGACATTGCCACTTCCCGACGTGCAGGCAAGTCTCGCCGAAATTGCCTATGTCTTTGAAACGCTTAAAGTGGATGGTGTGGTGTTTCACAGCAATTTCGACGGCATATATCCGGCTGATCCGCGATTCGATCCTCTGTGGGAAGAACTAAATCAGCGCTCGGCTACAATCTTTGTCCATCCGACAACGCCACCGCTGATGCCCATGCTTCCCGGTATCCCCGGACCCTTTACGGACTACCCAGCGGAGACGACGCGCGCAGCACTGCATCTCGTTTTGAACGGCCATACAGTCCGATTTGGCAAGACAAAGATCATTCTGTCCCATGGCGGTGGATTCCTGCCCTATGCCGCCACGCGCTTCGCTGAACTTAGCGCCTCGCTGAACCCCACCCGGTCAGTGGAATGGGCAACCAAGGCGCTGCAATCGTTTTATTTCGATACAGCTCTAGTCGCTCCCAGCGGTCTGCCGAGCCTTCTTGCCTTTGCGCCACCGGGACACATTGTGTTCGGCACGGATTTTCCTTATGCATCGGAGAAGGTATCGAAGACGTTTACTGCCAATCTGGACAGGTTTCCCGATCTCGCTCCGGAAATACTCGAAGCAATAAATCGCGGAGCCTGTGGTCCCATTCTTAATTCGTCGAGGGATTTAGGGCGGCGTAACATGACAAAAAAACACGCGCCAAAAATGTCGAACCAAGGAAGGAATAAAGATGCAAACGAAAGTCTCCAATACTCTCGAAGCGGCACATGAGTCAGACACCGAAGTCCGCGAGATCAAAGCGGCTGTCGTCCGCACAAAGGGCGGGAACTTCGCGATGGAAACGTTGCATCTGCCTGCGCCATCCGCCGGCGAGGTGCTGGCGCGCATTGTCGCCACAGGCATCTGTCAGACCGACGCTCACGCCCGCGACCAGACATATCTAGTTCCATTGCCAGCCGTGTTGGGCCACGAGGGTGCCGGGTTCGTAGAACGTGTTGGTAGCAGCGTCACGACAGTCTCACCCGGCGACCATGTCACACTATCCTACCAGTCTTGTGGTCATTGTCGTTTTTGCCTGACAGGCCCGTCATGTCCTACTAGATTGTTGCTGGATTGATTTCATTGAGGCTTTTGAATTTCAGCGAGTTTATTGGAGGCTTCTAAATTGCCTTGATTTGCGGATTTAGTGAGCCAATAAATAGCCTTTTCACGGTTGGTTTCGCAGCCCTGCCCGGCCAGATAATGCTCTCCCAAATCGCACTGCATATCAGCCGATCCGTTTGTTGCCTGTGATTGCAGCCAGATGACGGTGTTTGTCTGGCCTTCAAGTATTCTTTGTCTATCTGACGGACACCACTACGGCTCAATCACTCGCCAATGCGACCGTTACCCAAATTCCGCCGTCAGGAATTTTTCTCGGCACGAATCTTCTGGCCAACATCCGCGATTTCAACGAAAGCATTCTTCTTGTTGAGGCAAGCACCAATGCTGTCAGTCCGCTCGTCTTGGACGTGCTGCAAGGAACAAACATCATTGCCGAAACGCAGCTTTATCTCAACATTACCGGCGTTGAACAAATGTTCCGGCACAAAAATCTTACAGCAGTGGTGACGGGCAGCTTGGACGGACCGCCCGACCGACTCAATGATTCCGACGTGCCGAATGAACCGGACACGGACGGAAACAATTTCATTTTTGCCCACGGTTACAACGTCAATCCAAATGAAGCGCGCGGCACATTTGCTGCGCTATTCAAGCGGATGTTTTGGTCTGGCTCGCACGCGACATTTTATGGCGTAACGTGGCATGGAAATGAATCGCAGCATCATCTTTTTGGAGATAGATACGCTACGCCTAACTATCACACCAACGTAGTCAATGCGTTTTTGACTGCGCCTTATCTGGCAAGTTTCGTCAACGGATTGAATGGCACAAACACATTGGCGGCGCATAGCCTTGGCAATATGCTGGCCTTGAGCGCCCTCACCGATGGCGACGCAACAAATGTCCAAAATTATTTTATGATTGATGCTGCCGTGCCAATAGAGGCGATTGATGGAAGCGCAAGCGTAAATACGAACATGGTTCCCCGCAATTAACCAAGTGCGGCCAACGCATTCCGAGTGCCACAGCGGGGGCATGAGAAAGGCCGCCGGATGCTTCGTTGGAAATTCTCTTTCGCGTAACAATCGGGACTCAACGAAACTGCGCAAATGATTTGCATAGTGGAGAGATCCAAGTAACCGCCAACTCACGCTCTAAAGGAGTAAGCCGCTGTCTGCTGCCTTTGCTCGCACACGTGCGAACTGCAAAATTTCCTCCATCGTCGCGCCCTTGTCGCGGAACTCGTAAAATAGGGTTTCACCGAGCAGGCAATAATTCCACGCCCGCCCGCCGCGCTGCTCCGGCGGCAATTCGTTCACGCGCTCGCACCACGCGACGGCGGCAATTTTTTTCCGTATCACGTCGGCATGGATCAACTGGTCTTGCGCTTTTGTCTCCGTCAGCCAGATGCCGGTGTTCGTGCGGACAAGGAAATCGGGAAAATAAAAGCCCGGCAGCCCGTTTTCGCGGACGTAACGCAGCCGCATGAAAAGATGCTTTTGCTCGTTCACCTTGCAAAACGCTTCCGCTGTTGAATCGGCGTTTGCCTTGCCGATAAACGCTTCTTCAAATCCGCCGTTGCGTGATGGATACGGCAACCGCTCGTAAATACATTTCGGCGTCACGATGGAACTGGATTCACGCACCCGGATTGTCGCCACTTCGGAAAGCCGCCGCTGTTTGATTTCCGGCGGCGCAGTGGTTTCCGTCTCGGCAAGCTCCGGCAATTTGCGCCCAAAAGTTTGGATGATGTGATTCGCAACCGGGTCGAGGCAGAGCAGCCGCCAGTTTTCATCCTCGAATGGGTCGAACTGCCGCGCAAACAATCGCCGCCGGATAAATTCATCCACCCACGCGGACAACTGCGGCAGGTTCACCTGTAAAAATGGAAATCGGGAAATGTTGGCGAACACCTGCGAGCTTTTGGTGACGGGCGCGCTCAAACTGTCTGAAATGCGTTTTACCAGCCGGGCGAGAAAATCATTGTAGCCTGTCGCCGTCATTATGCCGCCGTCCACGCGATAGTCGCCGAATTGTGTTCCTGTTTGAACATCTTGCGAGCGGAACACGTCGCCTTTGCCAATCGTCGCCTTCAATTGCTCGAAAGTCATTGTCTTGAATTCCGGCAACGTCACCACATCCAATTCTTTGCCGACAAGTTCTTCTTCCCGTTCGCGCAAGATAAACGGCACGGAAAAATCAAACTCCTCAAATCCTTCGCGCAAACCGACGGAAATCAAATCGCCCGTGCTGCGTGTGGTTGAATCGTCCGGCGTGGCTTCGGCAAACTCATAACCGTCCTTTTTCAACTGTTCGTAAAACTCCGCAAACTTCGGATGCTCCACGATGCTCAAAACATCAATCAGGCTTTTCGGCTCCTGCCCGGCCCTGATCAATTCGCGGTTTTCCGTTTTCTGGTCGTCAAATTCGTTGCCGCGCCACATGAGCCGCAAGCCGCGCCCGACGGTTTGCTCCAAGAGAATTTTCGCGCCCGTTGTGCGAAGCGGCACAATCACGCAAATGTTATTCACGTCAAAACCTTCGCGGAGCATCAGCACGCTGATTACCGCGCGCGGCTTCCGATGCTCGTCCATGTCAAAAAGCTGTTCGCGCAAAACTTTCCATTCCGCTTCCGGCAACTCACCTTTGCGGTTTGAATCCACGCGCAAAACTTCGTCCGCGTTCAATCCTTGTGAAATCAGGAAATCCGCAACCAGCGGCGTAACCGACGTATCTTCGCAAACCACCAGCATCTTCGGGTGCTTGGCCGGATCAATCGTTGCAAATTCTTTTTCCAGCTTTAGCAGTTTCGCCAGTCCCGCCCGAACCATGACACGTTGCCCCTCTGATAAAATTGGTCGCCCGTGTTCGTCGCGGTCGGCTTTGAATTGCAGTTCGTCATTCGACAACGCGCCCAGCTCGCGCCGCTTGTCCAACACCAGCGACTTCACCAGCCCGGCGCGCATGGCGTCGCGCAAATCAAAATCCGCGATGATGTGAGGAAAATAAACCGCCTTCGCCTTTGTGCCGCTGCCGACCTGGTTGTATGGCGTCGCCGAAAAATCCAGTTGCACGAATTGACTGCCCTTCGTTTCCGCAATCGTCCGCAAACTTTTCTGCCATTCCACCTCCGTTATTTCGCCTTCGCTGCGGACTTCGTGAATATGATGTGCCTCGTCGTTAAAAACCATGAGACATGGCAAATCGCGCAAATAGGCCAGCGTGCCGCCGCGTTCAAAACGGCTGGTTCAATACTTCCAATGAATTACCCGCGCTCGTTCCCGGCGATAGTGGCAAAACCGCCGCTGCCACAATTTTTGGATCGGCCATGATGCCCGGCGATTCCGTTTCGTCCTCTGCCTCGTCTGTCTCATCCGCTTCTGCCAGCGCGTGCCAGTTGCAAATGCCAATCAGCCCGCCCGCCGTGACTTTCGTTCCCAAATCTTCCTTCGTGCAAACATTCCCTTGAACGAAACGAAACACTTCATCACGGTAACTGTCCGGCACAAACAAATCCTGAAACCGCGCCAAATCCGACGTGGCAAAATCGCGCTGCCCGCCGCGCTCTTTGCCTAGAAAAGCATCGAGCAACCGCTGATAGACAATCAGCCCCGGCGCGACAATTAGAAAATTTCGCGTGAACCGTTTGTCTTGCGGCGAACGCGCGGCGTTAAGCAACTGCCAGTAGAGCAACGCTTGCAGCACCCACGTCTTGCCCGTGCCGGTCGCCATTTTCAGGCAATACTTCGGATGCCTGCTTTGCACGACTTCTTCCAATCGCCGCGCCGTCAGCAAATCTTCGGCAGCGAGTTTCTGATAAAGCTCCACCAATGTTTCCGGCTGCAAAACTTCATGCGCGTAAATCGCGTGCAAAAGTGCCTGCCGCTGGCCGTCGTGAAAATTCATCCCACGCCCGTCGCAACAATCCAGTTGAAACCACCAGCGCAACAAGTCTGCCGTGACCGGCGTAACTTTTTCCAGAATCGGCGCGCTGCCGGATTCCAAGCCCGCACAATCCGCTTGCAGGCGCGGCGTCAGAGCTTTGACAAGTGGAAGCATCATTCCAGCCATACGGTTAAACGGTTTTCACCACCTCGGCTTCAAATCCAAACACGTCCACCACACGCACACAGACGCGCCGTGAACCACTTTTTACCGGCAGCCCGGAGAGAACCGCCTTGCGCACGACATGGAGCGCGTCGTCGTCGTTGTCCGTGTTGCCGCGATAATCCTGCCACACGCTGCGGAACACTTCGCCGTCGTAGTCCGGGTCAACGCTCCAATACTCCACCAGCGCGAGCGGATCGCGGTTCACCACGGCTTGCAACCGTTCCTTGTCCTTCGCTTCCAGATTCAGCGCGTCAGGCGAAAGCAAAACGTAATTTTCCAGTTCCACCGTCAGCACTTCGCCGCTGGCAATGGTTTTCCGTTCAATCGGCTTCACCGTCACATATTGCAGAGACGAAAAGCGGATGCGTTGCGCGTCAAAATCTGTTTTCAGTTTTTCAAAGCCGCCGCTCTTTTTCAGGCGGTCGAGCAAGTCCGGCGGAATCACCAGCACTTCCAGCTTCGCGTCGTTCAGGTTCGTGATGACTTCGCCGATGTCCGCCGTGAAATTCCAGCCCAGCACCACGACCTTTTCCCAGCCGCCCAGATGCGAGCCGCGCAACTCCTGCGCTTTTTTGAGCGTCGCCAGGCCGGTGAGCTTTTGCGGTGAATCCACAAAGACGAGCGTGCGCGCCTGCGGGATTTTGCCGAGATTGCGATTTGGATTGTCGTCAGCGTCCAGCGGCAACGCGCCATAAAGTCCGAGAACAATTTGCGCCAGATCGCCGACGCGAAATTTTTTGCCGAGCGTGGAACGCGCGGCTTCCACCTGATAATCGCCGATGGCCTGATAGAAAAACGGGCGCGCGTTTTGGTCAATCAGCCGCTTGCGCATAATCATGCAAGCGGGTTTGCCGAGGTCGGAAGTTATCCAACGGCGTCCAAGTTTTTCCGCAACGGCTGCCGTTGTGCCAGAACCACCAAAAAAATCTGCGACAAGCGAACCTTCGTTTGAAGATGTTTCTAAAATTCGATTCAACAATCCCGCTGGCTTTTGAGTGTCATAACCGATTTTTTCATCTTCTTGTTCGAGCCATTTTACATCTTCATCAATGCACTCGTCAGATTGGTAAAGAACGCCTTTCGTGTTCGGCTGATAAGCCCAAAGGTCTTGGTATGGGACTCCTTCGGTTATATATTGGCGATACATTGGTTGGCCGCCTTCTTTTTTTGGAATCACAAGCAAATCAGCTTCAAGGCAAGCATCCAAAATTTCTTGCGTCGTCTTGCCAGACATATCTTTCTCCAGAAATTCAATCGTCTTTGACGGGATAGCCCAATGTCGTCCGGCCTTTGTTGGGTCGAATCCTCTCCACGGTTTTCCGCTATCGCCTCTGCGTGTTCCCGGCCCTGTTAAATAGTTGGGTTGGTAAATCCCTCGTTTGTCCCGGTATTTGAACCGCGTTTCAATGTAGCCTTTTGAGAATGGACGTTTTCCTGGATGAAAAATAAAATTCTCTGTCTTCGTATAGAAAAAAATTACGTCGTGAATTGGTCCGAATTGGTCGGTTGTTTTGTTGTGAGAGTTGCTACGTCGCCAAACAATTTCACTACGGAACATTTCGTGCGAAAAAATAGCATCCAAGATTATTTTGACGTAGTGGCAAACGTGTGAATCAAGATGGACATAAATTGATCCATTGTCGGAAAGCAATTCGCGTAAGAGGCACAAACGCGGGACAATCATCGCCAGATAACTCGCCGTGCCGTCCGCCCAAGTATCAGAGTAAGCAAATTGCTCAATCACCGTCGGCTTTTGCTCCACGTCGCCGCCGGGCAGCATGATTTTTGTCCGGTAATCGGCCTTGGAATCAAACGGCGGGTCAATATAGATAAGATCAATTTTCCCGCGCAGCGAAGGTGTCTCCGCATCGCCCGCGAGCAACGCGGCCATGCAAAGCAAATTATCGCCGTAAATCAGCCGGTTGAACCATTGCGTCTGGCTGGCGATCAGTTGTGTCTGCCCCAGCGTTTCATTCAGCAAAGCCAAGTCGCCGCCGAGTGTGGCCTGCGCTTTGGCGTGCGGTTTGAGACTTTGAAATTCCTGCCAGTTCGTATCTTTGGCGGGCGTGACGAGTTCGCGCGTCTGCAATGCGACGCGGGCGCGGGCTTCCAGCCCTTCCATGATCCGTTCCGCCTGCCGTTTCCCGGCGCGGACAATTTCGGGAAGCTGTTCGAGGAGCGAACGGTTGCTGCGGGATTCTTGGGTTGTTGCCATTGCGCGAAACGCAACTGCAACCACGGGAAATAAAAGGCGCGGACTCAACGCACCCTGTCCTGAGGCACCGCGAAGCGCCTGTCAAACAAGCACGCCAAGCCGCGCCCACTTGGGCGCGCTCGGTCGGATGTTTGACGGGCTTGGAAAATTCGCGGTTTTCAGGACAGCCCGTAGCCGTAGCTACGCTAAATTTGTTTTGTAAAAATTATTCGATAGTTTTCTTTGTCCATTTTGGACGTGGTGAACTTTACTTGGAAATGATGCTTCAGGACAAGCCTGTGAATCCGTATCAGATAATTCATGCAGAATTTGCTCATTTGCTTCGGTCAGCGGTTCGGCGAGCGAAAAAGTGAAGCGGAGCGGAGAGACGGCTGGAACGAAGTCGGAGCGCAACGACCGCCGCCGTGCCGCTGACGGAAGCAACCGCTCATGCGGCAAATAAAAATGCCGCTCACGACGAAGCGCACGTTGGTCGTGGCGGATACCATCGGTTTAGTTAATCGGACGATTTTCTGGATTCGTCGGACGATTATTGGTCGTTTAGTCATCGGTAGATTCCGGCAGCGCATCGGAAGATTATCGGAAGATTCATCCCGTTCGACGCAGCACATAGACACGTTTGATTCTATTGTTTGTCGGCGTTCTCGACTTCAGAACGGCCGAGCCAATAACACGCCAACGGCGCGGGAATTTTCACCACGGCTGCGCCGCCGCCGCCCTCACCCAATGGCAGCACGCCGAAGTCCGTGACCTCTTTTGTGATCACATAACCGCGCGCCACTTTCCGCTCCGCACAAAACTGTTGCATCCCTTTCAACTCGCCCAAACCCGTGGCCTGCGAGCGATATTTCACCTCGAATGGCACAAGCCGCCCTTCGATTGTGGCGATAATATCCACCTCATGATCTTTCTTTCCGCGCCAGTAGTTGAAGGCCACACTCCGGTTGTAGTAGCGCGTGACGATATGCTTGAAAAACGCCGTCTCCACGGCCACGCCCAGCGCCGCGCTGTCTTCGAGCAATGACTTGCCTTTGAGCATCACGCTCGGCGCAATGGCTGCATCCGCCAGATACACCTTGTATCGCGCCCGCAAAATTTCCTTGCCGTAGCCGAACGGTGCCAGCCGGTGAATCAAATGTGTATTTTCCAGCAGCGCGATGAAATTGTTCGCCGTCGGCTTTTTCACCTCCAGATTTTTGCACAGCGTCGTCATGTCGAGCAGTCCGCCGTCATGCAGGCACAAATAGAGAAAAGTCTGCTCCAGTTCCAACACGCGCCGCACGCCGAATAACGCCGTCATGTCCCGCTTGAGCACCTTGTCCACGATGTCCTCGCGCAGGAGTTTTTGGGCCTGCGGGATGCTTTCCATCAGCGCGCTCTGCGGAAAACCGCCGCGCAACAGATACTCGTGAAAATGCGCTACCAACGCCCGACCTTCCTCTCCCACGCGCGCAAACTGCACCGGCTGCCAGTCAAACAACTGATTCAAAGACCCTACCGCCGGTAATTGCGGCGCAGCGATTTTCTTGATTTGCAGGTATTCGTAAAATGACAATGTCGCCAGCGGCAACGTGTGCCATCGTCCCACGCCCGATTCCTGACCTTCCGTCACCAGCGGCGTCGCCGAGCCAGTCACCGCGATGCGGCGGTGCTTCTGAAAATCTACCTGATGCTTCAGCCACGTCTGCCAGTCCTTCGTGTATTGAATTTCATCCAGAAACAGATACTCGATTCCGTCCCGCGCTGGCTCGATTTCTCGCCACAGGTTTAGCAGACCATCCAGCCCAGCCAGTTTTACCAGCGGATGATCAAACGTCGCGTAAAGAATTTTCGTGGGCGGCACACCGCTCTCGATCAACGCCTCCACCGCCTGCAACAACAACGTAGTTTTGCCCACCTGCCGCGCGCCGGACAGCAGCAACGCCCGGTGCGTCGGTGGTTTCGTCATCCAGGCCATCACCTGCGCGAACGCTGCCCGCCGCCATTTCGGCAACTCGCCCACGCGACCGTCCCGCCACCATGGATTATATTGGCCGAGCACCGCCAGCAGTTCCGTTTTTGATGCAACCATGCCGATATATTCTCTAAAACGCTATTTAAGGCAAGTATGTTTTACTTAAAACGTGATTTTAAGCTGTTTTTATGTCTTTTGAGTCAAATTCAAAATGATCCCACATTCAATTGTCAGACTCATCTTCGCGGCAGACAATCCGTTCAGTTCTTGGGTTGCGCCGCGTCCATAGGCAGCAAAAATTCCGTCACGGTTTCAATCTGGGCGTAAAAAGTTTCCTGCCAAAGTTTCAGCCGTTGCCGGTCCATGAATGAAAAATCCTCGTTCGCTTTGGCTGCCGTCACGGTCAATTTGCTTTTTTGCAATCCTTCCACCAGCCATTTTCGCATTTGCGTCACTTGAATTTCCTTCGCGCCCAAATCGTTCAACAATTTCTGCCGGAGCTTGGATTTGTCGAACAGATCAAAGCCCTCGCCATGAACCTCGTTGCGGATGATGACAAAATCCACCTTGCCGCCGATGGCGTTCACCAGCTTTTGAATCTGATAAATGCTGTCCAGTTCATGATTGACCGGGCAGGCAATCGTCAGCCGCGCGCCCAACTTTTCCAGTATGTCGGTCAGGCGGGTTTCCTCGAAATAATTCAGGAATATTCGGGTCGAGGCGGCGCGGCAATCCACCACGACAATATCGCTGTCGGCCAGCGCGAACGTCACCTTATCAATCTCCGTCGGCTGGCCGGCGTCAATGAATTGCGCCTCCGAATGAAAACGTTTCAGCGTTGAATTTTCATCGTCGCTGTCGAAAGCGGCATGAGAAATTTCATGGTCTTTGAGGTATTGGACAAAGTTGACGGCGAAGAAACTTTTGCCCACGCCGCCCTTGCCATTGAGAATTAGGATGAGTCGCTTTTTCATAATTGCTGGTCTGGTTTTTCATCTGCGAATTCCACCTCGGCGATTTGCGGCCCAACCTTTCTGGCTGACGCCGGTCGGGTGGAAATGGGTTTGGCGGCGGGCTTTTTGCTTGCGCGTTTGCCGGACGATTGCTGCAATACGTCGCGGCAGAAATGCCTCACCGTCGTGTCGCTGACTTCGACGCCGTGCCGCTCGCGCATAATGGCAACGATGGTGTCATACGAAGCGCGGTTGCTCCGCAACTCGCCAATGAACTCGGCATGAGGGCGGAGCGCGGCGTAGCGCCCGGCACGTTTCGGGCCAAACTGCGCGATCAACTGCTCGATGGATTCATTTGGAACATTCATTGGAAAATTGTTTCCAAAATCTTTTGGAAAGTGGTTTCCGTCATGCCCTTCGATTCACGAAGGAGTCCGGCGTCCACTCTCAAACACGATTTACAGATAGCATCACTTGCGATTTATTTGGCGCTATGGGTGGCGCAAGATTTCGGGCGATGATGAGCTAATTTTTCGTCATGTTGACGATGAAGACGCAATACAGTTTGAAGAATGCCGAAGATTATTTTCGGGAACATCTGCGCGTCGGTGATTACTACATGGAAGGACAGAGCGTTTCAGGACAATGGTTCGGCAACGGAGCGGCTGAATTAAAATTGTCGGGCATCACCACTGAAAAAGAATTTCTGAACCTGTGCCACAACCTTCATCCACAGACCGATGAACAGTTGACAGAACGCATGAATACCAAACGTGTGACGGTAGATTCCGAGGGCAACATCCATGAATCAGCCAATCGCCGGGTGTTTTATGATTTCACGTTCTCACCGGCCAAATCGGTTTCCATTGCGGCGTTGGTGGGCAATGACAAACGGATTATTGAAGCACACGACGAGGCGGTGACAGTGGCCCTGCGTGAACTGCAAATCTGCGCCGCCAGTCGGATTCGGAAGCAGAATCAGTATGCACACCGGCTGACAGGCAATCTGGTCGGCGCGGTGTTCCGGCATGATACGTCCAGAGCGTTAGACCCGCACTTGCACAGTCATTGCATTTTGTTCAATGCCACAAAGGATTCGGTCGAGGGCAGTTGGAAGGCATTGGAGATTTGTGAAATATTGTCGGCCAAAAAGTTTGCCGAGAATGTTTATTATCACGAACTGGTCAGGTCGCTCAATCGGTTCGGCTATCGGGTGCAAAACAATCCGCGCGGTGATTTTGAGATCGAGGGCGTGCCAAAGCAACTGGTTAAAAAGTTTTCCAAACGGCATGACGAGATTGACCGCAAAACCAAGGAACTTTTGGAACGCGAGCCGGAAATGGCCGGTCGCAACATCAACGAGATTCGCTCGAACATCGCGCACAATGAACGCGCTCGGAAGATCAAAGACGTTGGCCTGACAAAACTGCAATCGCTCTGGCATGAACAAATGTCGCGCGAAGAAAAAAAGGCGGTTCAATCACTGGCGGCGGCACGTCCGATTCAACTTTCCACCGGCGCGGCTGAAGCGTCGGTGCAATGGGCGGAAAATCATCTGTTCGAGCGTCGCTCGGTCGTCCACGAGCATGAGCTTTGGCTTCATGCGCTGCAACACGCGCGCGGGCAAACTGTGTCCCTGTCGGAAATCCAATCGGTGACGGGACGGCGCGATTATGTCCGTGACAAACAATTTCAGGGCAAGTTGACTACGCGCGACGTTCTCCAGCGTGAAATGAACATCGTCGCGCTGGCTCAACATCGGATGCACCAATACGGGTCGCTCGCGCCAAATTATCAAACAACAAACGCCTCGTTGGACGATGAGCAACGCAGGGCGGTCGAACACATTTTGGCCTCATGCGATTTCGTGACGCTGTTTCGCGGCGGGGCGGGGACGGGCAAAAGTTTCACGCTGCGGGAAGTCAAAGCCGGACTCAACAAGGCTGGTCACGTCGTCCAAGTTCTCGCGCCGCAACGCCAGCAGGTCGCCGATTTGGAAAAGGATTTTAATTTTGTCGAAACTGTCAGCGGCTTTCTTATGCGGCGCTCCATGCCGCGCGGGGCGATTGTCCTCGTGGATGAGTCCGGGCAAATCGGCGGCGAGCAAATGCACGCGCTTTTGTCGCTGGTGAAAGAGCGCGGCGGGCGTTTGATTCTCTCCGGCGATACGCGCCAGCATGGGGCGGTCGAGGCTTCCGACGCGCTGCGGGCGATTGAACAGTATTCGGGACTCGGCTGCGCGGAGCTGACGAACATCCGCCGCCAGAATCCGGCGAAGGCGAAAACGAAGGCTGAACGGCAATGGCTCGAACAATACAAACTGGCGGTCAACGAAGCGCAGCAAGGCAACGTCGGCGCATCGTTTGACAGATTGGAAAAGCAGGGCGCAATCGTGTCCTGCACACTGGCCGATCAACAACAGAAATTGACGGAACATTTTCTCGAACTCGTCACCGCCAAGCATGAAACCGTAGTCGTCTCGCAAAGCTGGTCGGAGATTCACAAGGTGAATGAACAAGTCCGGCTCGGCCTCAAAGCGCAAAAGTTAGTCGGCGAGGCCGAAACGACGGTCACGGCATTGGAGCGGCAGGATTTGACGGACGCGCAAAAACGCGACAAGCGGTTTTACAACGCAGATTCGGTTTTGATTTTCAACCGCAACACTTGCGGCTTCAAGGCGGGCGATGCCGGACAGTTGCGCGGCGTCACCAAAACGCATTTGCTGGTCGAATCAAACAAACGCATCCGGCCTGTGCCATTCAAAGATTTGGAACGCATCACGGTTTGCCAGCCGAAAGAACTTTTGCTGTCGAGTGGTGACAGATTGCAACTCAAGGCCAATGCCCAAAGCCAGGACGGACACAGACTCGCCAACGGCGAACTGGTGACGGTGAAACAAATCCATGCCGACGGGCGCATTGCCCTGAATGATGGTCGCACGTTACCAAAAAATTATCGCCAGTTCGTGCGCGGCTACGCGGTCACGTCCTACGCCGCTCAAGGCAAGAATGTGGATTACGTTTTGTTTTCGGATTCTGCCGTCAAAGCGGCCACGAACGCGCAGCAATGGTATGTCACGATTTCGCGCGGTCGGCGCGGCGTAAAAATCTTCACGGCTGACAAAATCCAGCTTCGTCAGAACATCGCACATTCGGGCGACAGACCTTTGGCTCTGGACATGGCGCACGAAAGTTCGGTTCACAGGCTGGCGGCGATTTGGGGGCGCGATGTTGCCTACGTTCTTGATGTCAGGCAGTCGCAACGCAAATCAGCCGAACGTCAGGCGGAAGCTCTCCGGCAGGGTGCGGCGGTCAAGCAAGCGCAGGAAGCGAAGCAAACCGAATCCGCCAAAACAGTCGAGTCCACCAAGCCGACGATTCAGAAATCTGAAACCATCCGGCGGCGGATTGAAATTCCGCCGCGTCAAACCAATCAACCACGTCGAGGCATGAGAATATGAGCACTTCTTCCTGTTATGAGTCCACCAGCAAATTTGGCGGTGCGGACAGTTTACGGCTGGAATTGACGCCCGCCTGCTTTTACCTGCTGGCCTATCATCATTTGGACATGGCGAAATTTGAATCGGACAAAGGCGGCGACATTCTCACTTTGTCATTTCTCAATCGCACGGTTCGGATCACCGGGAAAAATCTGCGCGACTTGGCGATTAACATTCAAAAGCGCAATGTCGAATCCGTCAAACCGACGCCGAACAAATACGGTTCACTGGCAACCGATGATGTTTGGATCAAGGCAATCGAAATCGAGGACAAAAAGGAGCAAAGCTAAAAATGCACTCACGCCGCTCTGGTCTGTCGCAGTGGAACGATGTTGGTCGCCTCGAAACTTACCAGCTTCGCCATGCTCACCGAATGTTGATTACGCAGATGCCCATAAACTTTCATCGCCAATCCGCCGCCGTCTTTGTGTCCAAGCCAGCGCGAAACCGTCGGAATGTCCACGCCGCTTTCAATGCACCGCGTCGCAAACAAATGGCGCAAATCGTGATGGGTCAGATGAGCAATGCCAACTTTCTTTTCCGCGCGTTCCATTGCCAGTTCGCATTTGGTCACGCGCGTAACGCCAGCGGTCGCCGGTTCGTCCGGGCGTTCTCTGACGCAATTTTTCCAAAAGCTGGCGCATTTCTGCGATCATTGGGACGCGGCGAATTTCACTGTTCTTCGTGCGTTCCTTTGGGTCGCCGCGAACGATGATTTCATTACGCTTAAAATCACAGTCGTCCCAAGTGATGTTTTTTGCTTCGCCCAAACGAAAACCGCCATAAGCAAGAAAGCGAACCAAATCAGCACAATCTTTGCTGAATCGTCCGCCAGCATTTTCAATCGTCTGCACAAACTGGACAAACTCGGCATTGTCCGGCAAATGCAATTCTTTGGGTCTGACTGCCCGCCGCGTGATGTGGCGAGCCGTGTTCTCATAAATAATTCCGCTCTCAACGGCGATGTCCAAAACTGTTCGCAACACCAAGGCCGTGTTGTTGAACGCCGTCGCGCTGCCTTTGTATTTTGCCGCCCAATCAAGACAATTTTGTTTGGAGATGTCGCGCACATTGGTATTTTTCAAACTTGGCCACGTCCGCAACAAAGAATCAATCCGCTGTTTATAGTAATCTTTGGTTTTCGATTTGAGGTCGGGATTTGCTTTCAACCGAGTGCGGTAAATTTCCAGCGTCTCGTCAAAAGTCATCTGGCCGCGCCCGCGTTGAATCGCCAATTGATGCTGCGCCGCTTGCCGGTGTTCCTTTTCCTTATCGCTCAAACGAAGTTTGGCAACCGAAAGAACATCCGTCTTGAGACTCTTGCGAATAAGTTTGCCGTGAACACGGATGCGGCAAAAATACATACCGCTTGGAACGTAACGAATGAGATTGGCGTAAGAAGTTTTCTGCCAGAGCTTGTTTTTCTCGGCAGCGTCCGCTATCGGATTTTGACGATTTTTCATGGCTTCAGTATACAATTGCAGTATCAAATATGCAAGTAACAAAAACGCAATCCGTCAAAATATATTGAAATCATTGGTGCATCCGGCAGGACTTGAACCTGCAACCTTCTGATCCGAAGTCAGAAGCTCTATCCAATTGAGCTACGGATGCGCGCGCGGCCATTGTGCGGATTTTACGGCGCGATTAAAGCGGATTCGCGCTGGTTGACTTGGCATTGCGCTTTGTTAGCGTTGTCCGTCGTCATGGCAAAAAAGAAATTTTTGCGCCTCATCAAAATCTTCTCCGGTGTCCAGACCGGCGCGGAGCATGAATTTGACAAGCTTGAGAGGTTTGCGCACTTCTGCACGCTCGTCGGAAAAAGTTTCGTCCGCAACCGCTGTCTCATCCGCGCGTCGGCGCTTTCTTATACGACGCTGCTGGCGATGATTCCTTTGCTGGCAGTCGTCGTCAGCGTCACGACCAGCCTGCTCAAAACGCAGGGAGAAGAAAAAATTTATCAGGCGATTGACAAGGTTGTTTCCAACATCATGCCGCCCGCGACGGTGACCACGAACGGTTCGGGAGCCGTGCTGAATTTGAATCCGACAATTTCCGTCGCGCTGACGCAGACGAATTTTGTTGCCGGAACGAATTCAATTGCCACAGCCACACCTGTCGTGAGCGTCAGTGCGCAAAAAGAAGCGGCGAAATGGATACATGATTTCGTGCAGAACACGCAAAACAGCGACGCTCTCGGCGTGGTCGGGATGCTGCTGCTCGTTGTTGTCGCAATCCGAATGCTTGCCAGCGTTGAGGCGACGTTCAACGACATCTGGGGCGTCACGCGCGGGCGCAACTGGTTGCTGCGTGTCGTGCTTTACTGGACAACAATCACGCTTGGCCCGCTCGCCCTCATTGGTGCGCTCGGTCTGGCGGGCGGTCCCCATTTGCAGGCGGCAAAATTTTTTGTGGAGCGAATGCCGCTCATCGGCAGCCTGATTTTTGAATTTGCTCCCGCTTGTGGTTTTGTGGCTCGCGTTCGCGCTACTGTATGAACTCGTGCCAAACACGAAAGTTCATTTCAGCGCGGCATTGGTCGGCGGCATCGTGGCCGGATCGTTGTGGCATTTGAACAATGTTTTCGGTTTTCTTTACGTTTCGCGCGTGGTCACCAATAGTAAAATCTACGGCAGTCTCGGCCTCGTGCCGGTGTTCATGATCGGTCTTTATTTTTCGTGGGCAATTTTGCTTTTCGGCGCACAAGTCGCCTATGCCTTCCAAAACCGCAGGGCCTATTTGCATGAAAAACTCGTCGAGAACGTGAACCAGCGCGGACGCGAATTCATCGCGCTCCGGCTGATGACCTGCATCGGGCAGAATTTTCAAACCGGCCAGCCGCCGGTCACGCTTGAGGAAATTTCCGTTGAACTTGGAATTCCAACCAAGCTCGCGCAACAAGTTTTGCGAACGCTCCTCGCCGCGCGGCTCGTCGTGGAAGTGGCCGGAAATGAAATCCGCTTCGCGCCCGCCCGCCCGCTTGACGCCATCAACGCGCACGATGTGTTGTCCGCCATGCGCGCTGCCAACGGACAGGAACTCGCCACGCGCGACGAGCCTGCGCGCGACGAAGTGCTGGGTGAATTTGCGCGGATTCAGGAAGCGGAAAGACAGGCGGCGTCATCCATTACGCTGCTCGCCCTCGTGAGCCGCGCTTCGATGCAACTAAAAATCGCCGCGCCCTCAAAAACGAAAAAATAAATCCGTCACGTCCATAATTGCCGGTCGAGTGAACGGTATTGAATTGCCTCGGAAATGTGCTCGCTCAAAATGCTTTCTGAATTTGCCAAGTCGGCAATCGTCCGCGCCACTTTCAAAATGCGGTCGTAGGCACGCGCGCTGAAATTCAATTCCGTCATCGCCATTTTCAACAACTCCTTTGTCGAATCGTCGAGCGCGCAGAATTCTTTCAGTTCTTTTGGCCCCATGCGCGCGTTGCAGGTGATTTTTGGTTTGTGCGCGAATCGTTTCTGCTGCCGCTGGCGCGCGGCAATGACGCGTTCGCGGATTTGTGCCGAAGTTTCGCCGGTGCGGTCGCCGGAAATTTCGCGGAATTTCACCTGCGGCACTTCGACGTGCAAATCTATGCGGTCGAGCAACAGCAGAACCTAAAACTGAACGAAGTACGTTACAAGACCAGGATATTGTAGGTGATCTCCCGCCCAGGTGGGCTCGACTGTGAGCAGACCGTCCAGGGCTCGCACGCGATCGACCACCGACACCAGATTCGCGAGCGTCCGCTGCGGGGAGGCCTCGCCCGGGTCCTCGACCTCGACGACGAGCTTTCCGTCCGCCACGCGCGCGTGAACGCCCGGCGCCGGGCCGTGCGCGCGTGTGGCCGCGCGGCGAACCGCCTCCTCGACGAGCACATATGCCGCAACCTCCACCGACGGCGGCAGGCGCTGCGACGGGAAGAGCGCCGACGAGCATCGGCGCGCCGTCGGCCAGCGCCTCGACCGCGGCCGCGAGCCCTTCGTCGCTGAGCTCAATCGGATGAAGGCCGTGGGCCAGTTCGCGAAGCTCGGCGATCGCGCGCTCCAGCCGCTCGCCGGCCTCGCGCAGCGACGCCCCAGCGGCGCTCGGCACCCTGCTCGTCGAACGCGCTCTGTGCCATTCGCAGCGCGATCGCGAGGCTCACGAGCCGCTGCTGCGCACCGTCGTGAAGGTCGCGCTCGAGCGTCCGACGCTCGGCATCTCCGGCTTCGACAAGCCGCAGGCGTGAGGCCTTCAGCTCGCGAAGCTGGACCAGCGCCTCCGCGCGGAGTCGCTCGTTGGCGATCGCCAGCTCGGCGGCCGTGCCGATCTCGCGTCGCAGCGCCTCGCCGTCGAGAATCGTGGGATCGTGCAGCAGCACGGCGACCCGTCTGGCCGTCGCGATCGATCGTCGTCACCGAGCGGTCGGCTCGGCGTTGTGGCGGCTCGATTTCGGCGCCCTGCGCGTCTATCCATCCGCCCCCGTCGCGCAGCGGAAAGGCCAGCCGGAGCGACATATCGCCGGTCGCCCGCGCGAGCGCCACCTCGAGCGGGTCGCCCCCAGCGCCAGCCGCCGCGTCTCGCGCCAGTCGGCGCAGCATGTTCGCACCGCGGGCGGCCCGGCCCATGCTCCACGCCAGCCCGAGTGCCATCAATCCGAGGCCGACGGCACGACCCGCGAAGCTGGCAATCAGGATCGCCCGAGCCGGATTCTCGTCGGGCGTGGCGGCGACCACGATAGCTCGAAGCGTCCATGCCGCCACGAAGAGCGCCGCCGGAACCACGACGGGCGCCAGCATGCGCCGAGCGGCAGTTGTGGCCTGCGCGAGGCTGCGGCCACCGGCGCCGGCCAGTCCAACGGCGACGAGGGCGCAGAGCCCCACATCCGCCCAGTCCAGTCCGCGCGCGACTGTCTGGCTGTCGTGAAGCAGCAGCGGATTGGCCGTGCACCAGGTCACGCATGCGGGGTCGGTGAACGGGTTGTAGAAGAGCACCCGGCCGATCGCGATCACGACGGTGGCCGACCACGTCGTGATGATCAGACGCCGTGCGAGTACCGACGAGGGCCAACCGGTTGGTGCGCCGAGCGCAAGCTGGACGACCGCGGCAAGCGTCAGTCCTTGGCCCGCGAGCGCGAGGGCGCGCACCGCGGCCGGTCCTGTCTGCCAACCGATCCAGTCGGGCGTGAACCACGCGAACCCGGCGAGAACGGCGAGCGGGCCCGCTGGAACTCGTGGTCGCCGCCACCACGCAACGAGGCCCGCGGCGACCAGAGTCCAACCCGCCGTCAGCTCGACAGCGGCCGCGGCGGTCGAGCGACCCGCGTAGGTTGTGAACGTGCCGTGGCGGGTGGCCACCCCCACCGCGATGACGCCGTAGGCGACCGCGAGTGGCGCCACGACGATCGTCGCGTAGCGTCCGACCGACGCGTTCCCCACACGCATGGCACGGATGATCCCATCAAGGATCGGGCGATGACCAAATTCAGTGGAGCCCCTGTAGCGGCCCGAACTCGCAGCGCGTCAGGATTGGCCGATGTCGACGACCGTTCTGATCGTCGATGATCACGCTGGCTTCCGCGAGATCGCCCGACGGATGCTCGAGGCCGCTGGGTACGAGATCGTCGGCGAGGCGCACGATGCCGCTTCGGCGCTGGCCGCTGCCGCGCGTCTTCATCCGGACGTCGTCCTGCTCGACATCCAGCTTCCCGATCTCGACGGTTTCGCTGTCAGCGAGCGCCTGGCGGCGGACGACGATCCGCCGGCCGTCGTACTGATCTCGAGCCGCGACGAGTCCGCCTACCGTCGGCGCCTGGCCGGCAGCCCGGCGCGCGGGTTCATCGCCAAGAGCGAGCTTTCCGGACTCGCCCTCGGAGCGCTGGTGAGGTAGCAAGGATGCGCCGTGGCTGGATCATTGTGATCGTCGCGGCGGCCGCGGGCGGCCTTGCGATCACCGCCGAGCTCGTCGCCGACGCCGGGCTCGGCTCGAGCATCGCCGACCTCGTCACCGGACTGACGGTATTCGCCTGCGGGCTGTGGGGCATGCAGCGACGGCCCGCGGAGCTTCGCTGGCTGCTCCTGTCGCTCGCCGGCGTTGTCTGGTTCGCGGGCGACTTCCTGAATGCCGGATCGGCCGTGGTCTCATCGATCGCGGCGGTGCTGATCTTCCTGCACCGAGGGCTTTTCGTACACGCGGCTGTCGCGAGCGGCCGGGCGCGCTACCGGCCCCTCATGGTCCTGGCCGTGATCGCCGGTTACGCCGCCGCACTGGTAACGGGCACGCTCAACGGCACTCTCACCGTGGTCAGCGCGGCGCTCGTGGGTGGGCTCGCCGCCTGGACCATCGTCCGTCGCGGCGTTCGCGTGGCGCGCCACGACCTTCTTGTCACCAGCTCGCAGCTGATCCTCGCCGGCGCGCTGATGCTGGCCGGCGTCATCGAGCTCTCACACGTCGACTTCGCCGTATCGCAGGTCGCGGGGTACGGATACGAGGCGGGGTTGGCCGCCTCCGCCCTCCTGCTCGCGGCGGCGTCGGGCTCCAAGGCGCGCGCACGAGCGATGCTCGCCGATCTGGTGGTCATGGAACTCGGTCGAGCGCGGCGCCCGGAGGCCGTGCGTGGCGCACTCGCGCGTGCGCTTGGGGACCGCTCGCTTCAGGTCGGCTATTGGCTGCCGACCGCCGGACGCTATGTCGATGCGGACGGCTTCACGGTCATGCTGCCGCAACCAAGCGACCAGCGGTCGGCGATCGTCGTCGAGCGCGACGGCGAGCCGGTCGCAGCGCTGGTCCACGACCCGGCCGTCCTCGAGGACCCGTCGCTATCCGAGGCGGTACGCGAGGCGACCACACTGCTGTTCGCCAACTCTCGGCTCGAGGCCGAGGTGGCGACGCAACTCGGAGAGTTGCGTGCCTCGCGTGGGCGGATCGTGCAGGCCCGCGACGAACAGCGCCGCCGACTCGCTCGACTCCTCCAGGATGGCGCAGAACGCCGCCTCGTCGAGGTCGGCGCCGCCGTCGCGCGAGCCCGTGCGTTGGCGACTCCGGGCCTCTGCGACCTCGATCTGCTCGACGTGCTGGGCGCGCGAGCTCGAGCTGGCCCGTGTCGAGCTCGGCGCGCTGGCTCGCGGCATCCATCCCCGCGCCCTGACGGAGAGCGGCCTCGCCGCGGCGCTGTCGGCGCTCGTCGAGCGCGCCTCGATCCCGATCGAGCTGATCGCACCAGCCGAGCGAATGCCGGCGCCCATCGAGGCCGCCGCGTACTTCGTCTGCTCGGAAGCGGTCACCAATGTCGCCAAGTACGCTCACGCCTCGCACGTGCGCTGCGAGGTACGGCGCGGCGACGATCTGGTGGCGGTGGCCGTCGTCGATGACGGGGTCGGCGGCGCCGACCCGTGAGGCGGGTCCGGGCTGCGCGGACTGGCTGACCGCATCGATGCGCTCGGCGGACGCTTTACCGTCACCAGCCCGGCGGGCAAGGGGACGATCGTCAGCGCCGAGCTTCCGCTCGAGGGGTCGTGGTAGGACGGTGGTCGAGCCAGGGCGATTGTGTACCGTCGTGTCGACCGTGCCGACCCGGACCGCCTTATCTGTGCTGGCGGCAGCGCTGGCGCTGGCGGGATGCTCCCAAAGCGGGGGGAGCAGCGCGACGCTCAAGCTACGCGCGACCCAGACGAGCTTCACGCCAATCGAGCAGCATGCAGGCCCGCTCAAGCCCGGCGATGCATTCGTCGCTTCGAGTGACATCGCCGGCGGGGGTCACGAGAACGCCTACTGCGTGGTCGCCGAACGCGCGCACACCGATCTCTGCATCGTCACGGTTGTGCTGCCGCGGGGGCAGTTGAGCGCTCAGGGCGTGTTCGTCAACGCGCCGAAGCTGTCCGGCACGATCGCGGTGCTCAGCGGGACGAAGGCCTACGACCGGGCCGCCGGCAGCCTCACCACCAGCGGACTGATCGGCCACAGCGATTCGATCACGATACAGCCTGAGCTGATCGTGGCCGAAGCGCAGGCGATCCCGCAGGCATCTCGCGACCACGCGGGACTCGGAGTGAGCATGCGCCGGCATCGTCATACCCCTCTGCGCTCTTGCGCTGGCCGCCGCCGGGTGCGGCGCCTCGCGAGGGACGACCAAGGTCGGGGCGACGGTCGTCACTCCGCGCACCCTGAACCTGTCCCTGCCAGACACCAACCTGCCGCCGGGTGTCGGCGGGCAATTCACCGCGACCTACACCCCGGGAGCGACCCTGTTCCATCCAGGGAGCGGCTTCATCGTCTGGAACCTGCTGCAGGGGTCGGGGCTGGCGGTGACCTACTGCGTCGTCGCCCGCCAGCACCCGGGCCAGACGTTCTGGTGCACGAGCACCTACGTGCTGCCGGGCGGGCAGATCGACGCGGTCGGCGACTACGACAACTCTCCGGGCGGCGACGCCGGGACGGTCGCGGTCGTCGGCGGCACCGGCGCATACGTGGGAGCGCGCGGCACGGTCACCACCAGCAACGACGACCCGAACATCACGATCCGGCTGAAATGAGGCGGGCGACCGTTGCCGCGGTGTCGCTCGCGGCGCTGTCGCTGGCGGCTTGCGGAGGCGCCCCTCGACATGGCGCGTGGTGTTGCGGATGGAGAGCCCCGACCCCGCCGGGATCGAACACGACCCTGCAGTGGCGTTCTTCGTCAGCCAGGTCGCGCGGCTGTCGGGTGGGCGGCTGCGGATCGACGTCGAGAACTACCCCCGCGGACGGGACGGGTCGGTCGACGAAGCGGGCGTCCTGCGCGCGGTCGCCGACGGTGACGCCGATCTCGGCTGGGCGCACACCGGGAGCTTTGACGAGCTCGGCGTTCGCGCATTCGATGCGCTCGACGCGCCGATGCTGATCGACAACTACAGCAGCGAGACGGCGGTGATCCGCAGCGATCTGGCGCAGGCGGATGCTCGCCGGGCGTCAGCCCCGCAGGGCTGACCGGACTGGCCCTGCTCGCCGGCCCGCTCGAGCCGGCTGGTCGGCACGAGCACGCCGCTGCGCGACGCGAGCGACATCCGCGGCCACACGTTCGCTCTGCGCCCCTCGTCGGTCGCTGCGGATGGCCGTTCGCGCGCTCGGCGGTGACCCGACGCAGTTGTCCTACCAACTGGTGTCCGACTACCCCGGTCTCTACGTCAACGCGGCCCAGCGCCCGGCCCACCGGCGTTCCTCGAGGACGACCTCGACTCGATCTTCTTCGATCGCTACGGCGGGCGATGCGCGATCCAGTCGGCCGGCTGCGCGACGAGCAGACCGTGGGTCATGACCGACGTGGTGCTCGGACCGAGCACCGAGGCGATCGTTGCAAACCCCGCCCGCCTGCGCGGCCTGTCCGCGCGTCAACGCTCGTGGCTGACGCGCGCTGCCGCGGACGCGACGTCCTACTCGACGCGGGTGGCCGACCAGGATGCCCGGCTCGTCCCCGAACTGTGCGCCGCAGGCGTGCGCTTCGGCAGCGCGTCGCCGGCGATCGTCGCCGGCCTGCGCCGCGCCTGGCGCCCGCTGTACGCGCGGCTGGAGCGTGGACCCGCCGGTCCGGCGATTCGGAGGATCCTTGCGCTCGACCAGCCGGACGCCCGCACCGGCCCCGCTGCCGATTCCTCGCGGATGCCACCGCCAGCCGCGCCAGCCGTCACACGGCGCATGGCGTGCGCTCGACCCTGCCCGACGGCGTCTATCGCATCCAGGTCACGGCCGCCGACATCCGCGCCGCCGGCGCGCAGGGACTCGGCGGCGTGTGGCCCGCTGTGGAAACGCTGACCCTCCGCGACGGCCACTGGCGGCTCGACTTCACCGAGCCGACCATCGACGCCGAGTACGGCACCTACGCCGGCACTCCGCTTGCGTACGGCCTGGTGGACCGACCGGGCCGGCCAAATCGAGGAGTCGTTCTTCTCGGTCGTCGTCAACCGCGACGGGCTGCGCTTCTACGTCGTCCAGTCCTGGGATGACTATCGCGTCGAGCACGCGCTCTACGCCTCGCATCTGTGGCGGCGCATCGGCGGTTGAGGCAGTCTCGTCGACCAGGCCGCGGGCGGGGCCGGCACCGCGCAGCGGGCGATGCTGGCTCAGTTCGCGTAGAGCTTTCCGCCACAGTCCCAGGACCCACTGAACGGCTTGCCGGTGTCAAACGCTCCCTTGAACGACCTGAACGTGCCGCTCAGTGGCCTCGCGCCCGTGTAGTTCGCCTTCACCATGTGGATAACGATGAGCCGCTTGCCGCCCCATGAGGCATTCACCGCATCGATCGCGGTCGGCTGCCCGTTGATCTGCAGTTGGAACAGCGGACGGCCGCCATTGGTCTTCAGGTCGCCGTAGTCGATCGTTCCGAGCGTGACGCCCAGTTCCAACCCGATCGCCGTGTCGCTGTTGCAGCGGCCATCGCGGAATCGGTAGGTCTTCCCGCCGAGGCGCAGCGTCGCGGTCGCGGGACCGCAGTAGCGTGTCTCCGTCGTTCCGTGCGCGCCGATGCGCTTCTGTCCGCACGCGGCCGAGGTCAAGGACACGTCGGGCTTGGCAGCGGAACCGCAGCCGCTCAGGGCGGTGAGGCAAGCTGCAAGCGCGCTGACTGCGACTGCCGTGGAGAGCTTCATCGGGCGCGTCTTCCTCTGTCGTTTGCGGTCAACGCCCGTCGCGGCGAGGCGTTGGGGGCCTCATCGGTGGTCAGGATGGCGGGTCCGTGCGCGCCCCGCTGTCGGCGGCGAAGAACAGCACCGCTTCGCGCGCAACGACAAAGGATGTCGTGGCCCCAGGCTCGACGCGCTCCGCCACGGGCAGCTTCGCCACGAGCGACCGATCGCCGAGGCGCAGGTGCGCAAGCTGCTCGTCCCCGAGATACTCCACGACCTCGACGACCGCCTCGAAGCCGACGCCGCCGTTCCCCGCCGACCGACTCGGATGTGCTCGGGTCGGAAACCGGCGAGAAACGAACCCGCGCCAAGACCCAACCCGCCGGTCACGGCGACCGTCGTCGGCGTGACCGGCGGATCCCGAGACGATCGTCTTCCTGTCCGAATCGCGATCGTTTCGCTCGAACATCCCTCGAACTGCCGGCGCGACGCCGTGCCCCACTTGAGTCAGTAGCCAAAGTTGCTGAAGGGGACCGAGGCTGCGCGCCGCGCGTGGTCTTTTCGGTAGAGTGGCGCGCCCCGCTCAGCCTCCCAGGGGACTGCCGATGGACCACGATTCTCACCACGTCGATTACCTCCGGCGTTTCCGGTCGTGCGCGCCGCTGCTCGCCCCGCGCTCGCTCGTCGCGCTTGCGGCGGCCGTGCTCGCAGTTTCAATGGCCGTGTGGGGCGCTTCAGAGGGTTATGCCGATCCGCTTGGCCCGTTCGTGGCGATCAGTGGTTCGGGCGATCCGGACGCAGTCGATAACTTCAATGCGTCGGCTCCGCTCTCGGCTGGCCATAGCGAGGTGCTGATGAAGGTGTCGGTGACGGCGGGAGATGCGACTTCTGTCTTCAGCCGCAAGAGCAGAGCACGTGCCTGGGCCTGGTTGACAGCGGCGATTTGGTCGCCGGGGACGTGTGGTGGAGTCTCGAGGGGTCGCCGGCGGCGAGCAGCCTCTTTGCAGGTCAAGAGCGGCGATTCAGGCTCCTCATTCCAAGCCGGGCTCTACGATGTGTTCGGAGCCGCCGGTCTCCTTCTCGGGCTCAAGCTCTTGGCCGTTGGACTGTACGGGCGAGTGCGATGTGAGCCAGGTCGCCTGGGAAGTCCCGGGCAACGCTCCGTACGAAGCTCAGGTTGCTTTGAACGGCGGATCGATCAACTTCGAGGTCGATGGGCACACGTTGGCCTCATCGGGTTCTGTCTCGCTTGGCGATCTGAACAAGGGCGGGGATCTGACGATCGATCCGGTTCGGGCACTCGGCGAGCTGGCAGATCTCGATCAGCCCGCAACCGGTCGCCGTCTCCGATGTCGCCCTTTCGCACTCGACCTTCGCTCCGGGGATGATCGACACGCTGCACTACAGCGTGGACGGCCCCACGAACGTCACGATCAGGATCGCCAACAGGGCCGGGTCGGTCGTCCGCACCCTTGCGAGCAACCTGGCCGTTGCGCCTGGACCGCATTCGGTCGTCTGGGATGGCAAAACAGCGGCGGCGACGAACGTGCCGCGGGGCTCGTATACGGCGAAGCTGACCTCGACTGACCGGCTCGGCAACGTGTCCCACGGCTCGGCGACGGTCGCCATCCGATCGCGCCGCCGCCATGCACCGCTGCGCAACCTGAGTGTGCTGCGCGCAGCTTCCACATTGCTCGGGTAGCTCGCCCAGGCGGATCCGACGCTGTTCGGCGTGCCGCCGAAAGACGGCACCGGCGTCGCGAAGCTCTACCGGGCCCACACCCCTGCGGACCAGGTCGAGGTGGCCTCGTCGGTTGCTCGGGCAGGCAACGTTGAGGTGCGTGGCGGCGCCCGGTCGCTCGCCGACGCCCGGCTGACAGGGACCGGACGCTCCTTCGGCCTGACCCGCGTTGCTATGCGGGCGCTGCTCGGCATCGCGTGGTATGCCCGCGCCGCCCGGCCCGGGCTCCGTGGCGCGC
Source organism: uncultured Verrucomicrobiae bacterium (assembly GCA_963746345.1). Taxonomy (GTDB): domain Bacteria; phylum Verrucomicrobiota; class Verrucomicrobiia; order Limisphaerales; family UBA11358; genus UBA11358. The sequence continues at coordinate 1,166 of CAVVAN010000002.1, read as the reverse complement.
GACTGAGATCAGGCGGCGTGAGCGCGGTGCGGGCCCGCTCGCCGCCCCCTCCGACAGGCAGGCGACCTGCGAAACTGTGATCGGTGAGCGCGACCGAAGTCACGAGCTCGATTGTCTCGGGCGCGCGCGAGGCGATCGACGCCGAGCGCCTCGATCTGATCATCTCGGGCATGACCTGCGGATCGTGCGCAGCGCGCGTCGAGCGCACGCTGTGCCGGCAGCCCGGCGTGACCGAGGCGTTGGTGAACTTCGCGACGGGTCGGGCAAGCGTCGAGTTCGAGCCGGGGGCGCTCGAGCCGGCGGCGCTGGTCGGGGCGGTCGAGGGGGCGGGTTACGGCGCGAATGTCGTCGCCGGAGGGGAGGCAGGTCGGACGATGCGTTCGGGGCGCTCGAGGACCGCGAGGATCGCGAGCAGGCCGTCCTGGCGTCGGATTCGGCCGCGGTGCCCCTTGCGGCTGCGATCGCGGTCCTGACCTATGCGGCGCCGCATGTCGGTGCGGCGCGCTGGGTGTGCGGGGCGCTTGCGGTGCCGGTGCAGTTCTGGTGTGGCTGGCCGTTCCTGCGGTCGGCCTGGGCTCGGGCGCGGGTGCGCGCGCGAACATGGACACGCTGATCGCGCTGAGCACGCTCGCGAGCTTCGTCTATTCGACGGTGATGCTGGTGACCGCGGATCGCGTGCTTCCAGCACGGCGTCCCGGTTGGGCAGTTCGACATGGCGTGGACTACGACATGGGGGCGACGATCATCGCCGTGCTGCTGGTCGCGCGCTGGTGCGAGGCGCGGGCGCGCAGCGAGTGCCGGCCGGGCCGTTCGCGAGCTCGCGCAGCTCGGCGCGAGCAGGCCCGGCTCGTCGATACCGGCGACCGACGGCGCGAGCGGCTCGTCGCGGTCGAGGAAGTGCGCCGCGGCGACCTTTCCTCGTGCGCCCGGGCGACAAGGTCCCGGTCGACGGGATCGTGATCTCGGGCGCCTCGGCCGTCGACGAGTCGATGCTGACGGGCGAGTCGCTGCCGGTCGAGAAGGGGGCCGGCTCGCTCTTGACCGGTGCGACGCTGAACGTCGACGGTGTGCTGCGCGCGAGGGCGACGGCGGTCGGGGCCGATACGGGCTCTGGCGGCTCGTCGCGCTGGTGGAGGCAGCGCAGGCGTCCAAGCCGAGCAATACAT
>CAVVAN010000001.1:0-542204 GCA_963746345.1 uncultured Verrucomicrobiae bacterium | reverse complement strand
CCGAGCACCGCGTCCGGCTTAACGCCCCAGTGCTGCAGCAGCCGGGCGAGCGCGTATTCGACCGCGAACAGCGCCGGCTGCGTGTAAGCCGTCTGATCGAGCAGCCCGGTCGCGTCATCGAAGATCACCGGCAAAAGGCGCTGGCCCAGGCGGTCGCCAAGCGCCGCCTCGCAGGTGTCCATTTCCCGGCGGAACACCGGCTCGGCGGCGTAAAGGCCGTGCGCCATGCCGGCGTACTGAGCGCCCTGCCCACTGAACAGGAAGCCGATCCCCGGCGATCGCGCGGGCGCCCGGCCGAGATGGGCAGCAGCCTCCGGCCGCCCGGCGGCGAATTCGCGCAGCCCGGCCGCGAGCGCGCCGGAATCGGCGGCGACGACAGCGAAGCGTTCCGAGTGAAGCGCCCGCGTCGTGGCGACGGTCGCGCAATAGGCGCCAAGCTCGGGCACCGGGGCGGCCTGAAGCCGATCGGCGTGGCGCCGCGCCAGATCGCGCAGGGCCGCGCCCGTGCGCGCCGATATCGCGAAGGGCCATGGCTCCCCATCGCCTGTCGCGTTTGGGCCGTTCGCCTCCGGAGCCTGTTCCAGCACGACATGCGCGTTGGTGCCGCCGAAGCCGAACGCGCTCACCGCGGCCCGTCGCGGCCGATCCTCGGCCAGCCGCGGCCAGGGTTCACAGCGGCGGGGAACGTCGAACGGTGTCTGTTCCAGCTTGATCAGCGGGTTGACCAGGCCGAGATGGGGGTGTGGCGGGATCTCGGCATGCCCCAGGGCCAGCACTGCCTTGATCAGGCCGGCGATCCCGGCGGCCGCCTCCAGATGGCCGATATTGCATCTTGACCGAGCCGACCCAGCAGCGGGCGTCGGGCCCGCGATCCTGCGCCGAGCACCTCGCCCAGCGCCCCGCATCTCGATCGGGTCGCCCAGGCGGGTCCCGGTGCCGTGCGCCTCGACGTAACCGAGCCTCGCGGGCGACGCCCGCGCTCGGCCAGGGCGGCGCGGATCAGCGCCTCCTGCGCGCCGGGGTTGGGCGCGGTGAGGCCGTTGCTGCGGCCGTCCTGGTTGATCGCCGATCCCCGGATCACCGCCGGATCGGATCGCCGTCCCGCAGCGCGTCGGCGGCGCGCTTCAGCACGACGATGCCGCAGCCCTCACCCCGGACGTAGCCGTCGGCCCCGCGTCGAAGGTGTGGCACGGCCGTGGGCGACAGCATCCCCGCGCTTTCAAGCGCCAGATGCACCTCCGGGCTGAGCAGGACGTTGACGCCGCCCGCCAGGGCGAAGTCGCACTCGCCGCCGCGCAGGCTGCGACAGGCCAGGTGCACCGCGACCAGCGACGGACGAGCACGCGGTGTCGATCGACATGCTTGGGCCGGTCAGGTCCAGCGCATAGGACAGCCGGTTCGCGGCGATGCTGAGCGCGATCCCCGGGCCGGTATGGGCGCCAATGGCGCGTTGCGCTTGGGGCTGGCCGAAGCTGCGATAGCCGAAATCGGCGGCACTGATACCCATGAATACGCCGCCGTGCCGATTACGCCGGGCGTCGGCGGCCAGTCCCGCGTCCTCCAGCGCCTCCCAAGCGACTTCGAGCAACAGCCGCTGCTGGGGGTCCATCGCCGCCGCCTCGGCGGCGGACAAGCCGAAGAAGTTCGCGTCGAAATCGGCGATTTCCGGAAGGAAGCCGGCGGTCACGCCGGGCAGGCGCTCGCTTGTGCCCAGACCGCTGCCGCCGGCGCGCAGCAGCGCCCAGTAGTCGGAGGCGCTCGGCGCACCAGGAAACCGGCAGGCAAGCCCGATGATCGCGATCGGGCCGCCGGCGGCCACCGCCGAAGGTGCGGCGCGCGGCACAGCCGATGCGCCGTCGCCCGCGAGATGCGCGCAAACGGCCCGAATGGTCGGGAATTCCCACAACAGCGTCGGGCTGAGCTGCGCCCCGCCAGCCGCTCCTCCAGCCGGGCGACCAGCGACACCGCGACCCGCGAGCTGACGCCAAGATCGGCGATCGCCGCATCGAGGGCGATTTCGGCCGCATCCAACTCCAGCACGCGTGCGAGTTCCGCGCGAAGCCAGTCCTGCAGATCCGTCACGTGAACGGCCGAAGCGCGCGCCGCCGTCCTGGCCGACCGCCGCCACGCCGCGATCGCCGGAAGCTCGCCGTTCTGGTAGGCCTGCCGGCACGCGCTGCGTTGCAGCTTGCCGCTGGACGTCTTCGGAATGGTGCCGCGCCGCACGATCACGATCGCCAGCGGATCCACGTCGTGCGCCTCGGCGATGGCGGCCCGCACGCGCCGCAGCACGGCATCCCACGCCTCAGGCGCGGCGTCCGGTTCGGCAATGACAATAAGATCGTCGACGCCGTCGTTGCTTATTGCGAAAGCGGCACAGTGATCGCGACGCAGCTCGGGCGCGCACGACTGCACCGTCCATTCGATATCATGCGGGTAGTGGTTGACACCGGCAACGATCACGAGATCCTTCAGCCGCCCGGTGACATACAGTTCGCCATCGCGCAGGAATCCAAGATCGCCGGTCCGCAGGAACGGCCGTGCCACGGCGTCGTCGGCGAGGCGTGCCTGGAACACGCCCGCGCTCGCTTCCGGATCGTTCCAGTAGCCGGCCGCGACACTACGGTCCGCGAGCCAGATTTCGCCCACGTGATCGGCTTCGCAGCGCCGCCGGGTGTCAGGATCCACGATCAGTAGCTGTGCGTCGCCCTGGGGTATCCCGCAACTCACGACGTCCCGCCAGCGCAGGCCGGGATTCTCCCGACGGCGTCAGGACCGTGCCGTCGCGCTCCAGCGCCGCCGCGTCCAGCGTGCAGCTCTTCCAATCCTGCGTGCTGCGGCGTGCCGCGGCAAACAGCGTCGCTTCCGCCAGACCGTAGGCCGGGAAGAATGCTTGCGTCGCGAATCCGTAAGGCGTGAAGGTTCTGGCGAAGCCCAGCAGCGTTTCGTTGCGGATGGGTTCGGCCCCGTTGCCGGCCATTCGCCAGCGCCCTAGTTCCAGCCCGGCCTCCTCGATGCCGTTCTGGTTGAGGCACAACTCGTAGGCGAAATTGGGCGCATGGCTGTGCGTGGCGCCGAAGTGGCTGATAGCCTGCAACCACCGCAGCGGCCGCTTCAAAATGACGAGAGGCGACAGGACGTAGGAGGAAATGCCGCTGTAAAGCGGCTGCAGAAGCCCTTCGACCAGGCCGTAGTCGTGGTAGTGCGGCATCCACGTTACGGCGACGCTGCGCTCGTCGTAGACGAAGGCCTTGCGCAGATGCGCGAGGTTGGCGACGACATTGGCGTGACTGATCATCACGCCGCGCGGGCTGGCCGTGGATCCGGACGTGTATTGAAGGTAGGCCAGCGTTTCCGGTCGTGGCTGCGGTCCGTCCCAGGCAACGCGCCCGTCGTCCGGCAGCAGGTCGTCGGACGCGATCCAGTGGAGTTCGGGCAGCACGCTCCCACCATCTCGCGAAGGCCGGGAAGCGCCGCCGCCGTTGTCAGCGCCAGAACCGGACCCGCGTCCTCGGCAACCGCGCGCAAACGGGGAAGACTCGCTTGGATCGCGAAAGGTCCGGCAACGGCACGGGAACCGCGACTATTCCGGCATAGAGGCAGCCGAAGAAGGCCGGCAGAAAGGAAAGATCCGACGGAAACAACAGCAGCGCGCGCGCGCCGACAGGCGCGATCTTGGAAACTACCGCGGCGATATTCCTGGCGCGCGCCGCAAGCTCGTTGAAACCCAGGCGTGCGATCGGCGTCGTGCCATTGCGGAGATACGTGTACCCGTTAGGCGAATCATTACGGCTACGCTGTTCAAGGAGGTCTGTGAAAGTCGTGATCGCGGTATCGGCCACCGGATGATCCAGCTGGTCCACGAGCACCTCCCAGGTTGTGGCGACAAGATGTAGGGAGAGCACAGCTTGGTCAACATCGGAACCCGGGGTCGCAATGATCATTTCGTGCGATGCGAATCAATTGCGACATTTTGAAGACATCTACGGAACAAATTTGAAAACTCGTCTGAATAATGCGGTTTTTGAGTTGTTCCGACCCGGCCGATCTGTCGTGCGTATTCCCGTCGCACGTCCCGTAATGGTCATCATTCGGCAGCCGGACGGGCACTCCGGTACCTTGGCGACTAAACTAAAACCTTTTCTGTTAAAGGATTGGCAAGGCAGTCCAAAAATCCGTTATGGCCGAACAAATATAGATCAGAGAACACTGGCTGTATTGGCGACACGCGGGTCGGCTGCGCGGATTTGATGGTTTTCCGCACGTCGATGGACAGTACGGTATGTGGCCACGATGGATTTCCAGCAGTCGGCACTGTTCTCCACGGCGGCGGCGTGGGCCGCTCGCCCGGCAGAACAGCGATCCTGCACATGATGCGTGCCCGGACGCACTTGTCCGCCCGTAAGGAATTTCACATGCTCCAGCCCGAAGAAGCGACTCGGATGCGAATTGTCCGCTCGGCCGTCACACCCTGGACATGGTTCCGAGCGTATTGCTGAGCGCGGGAGCGACCAAGCGACATATGGATGACGCGCCGCACTTCGTCGGGCCATCGGACGGGCGTTCGATGGGAATTTCCCCGACCTTGATCTTTGCCGCCGATGACGCCGAGCGGCGGCTGGACCTTAGGAACAAGCGGCGGCTTGCCGCGGGTCTGCTGATCGGGATGGCGGCGTCCTTCCTTACCACGTTCCTGGTTGCCTCGCCGGGATTCTGGACAATGCTCGCGCGCCACAGCATCGAAGCTGGGCTGGCGGGCGGATTGGCCGATTGGTTCGCCGTCACCGCGCTTTTTCGCCGGCCCCTCGGCCTGCCGATTCCGTATACGGGCATCGTCGAGGACCAGAAGGAACGGCTCGGCCGCGGCGTCGGCAATTTTGTCGAACGCAACTTCCTGTCCCCGACGCTGATCGTCGCCCGCATCCGCGCGATCGATCCCGCCGGGCACGTCGCGACCTGGTTGACCACCCAGGACAACGCGCGCCGTTTGGTCAGGCGCCTCTCGGCCCTGCCGTCGGGCACAGAGAGCGACGACCTGCGCCGGTTCGTCGTCCGCATGATGGGCGACGAACTCGGCAAGCTGGACTTCGCGCCGCTGCTCGGCCGCACCCTTCGCGTGCTCAGCAACAGCCAGGCGGCCGACGTGCTGTTCGACCGGTTGCTGGACGGATTCCTCGATCTGGTGTTCGACAATGCCGAGCGCATCCACCTCGCGGTCGAACGCCAGGGCGCATGGTGGATGCCCCGCGCCTTCGATCGCCGCTTCACCAATGCCATGCTCAAGGGTCTGGATGAGTTTATTGAGGAGCTCCGGCTGCCGAATAGCGACAGCCGTGCCGGCATGCGGGCCAGCATCGAGCAGATCGCCACCGGGCTCGTCGAATCCGAACAATATCGCGAGCAAGTGGACACGCTGAAACGGCGTCTCATCGCCGACCCGGATATCCAGGCTTGGCTGAATTCGATCTGGCACCAGATTCGCGACGCGCTGTTGGCCGACGGCGGCACAACGAAGACTGGCGCTGTGAGCGAGTCCGGGATCGTGTCCTTCCTTGAAAATTGTGGACGCGCGCTGCACACTGATCCGGAGCTGAGACGGCATGTCGACGAACTCGTGACTTCCATGGCGCAGAACGCGATCGTGCTGCTGCGCGGGGAGATCGGCACTTACATCGCCGATGTGGTCAAGGCGTGGGACGCGCGCACCATCGCGGATCGCATGGAACTGACGATCGGCGCGAATTTGCAGTTCGTCCGCATAAACGGAACGATTGTCGGTGCACTGGCCGGGTGCGGCCTGTTCCTGCTGTCGTGGCTGCTGGGCTAGAAGGAAACCAGGCCGAACCAGGCGCGTCGGCTGCGATGTGGCGTGCCACACCTAATTATCGAAGGATCTGTCCATGCCAGAGATACCGCCTGACGATTTCACCATCGATGGCGATCTGTTCCAGGTTCTGATCAATGACGAGGAGCAGTATTCATTGTGGCCTGCGGGACAATCTGCGCCGGACGGCTGGACAGCGGTGGGTCCTGTCGGCGCGAAGGAGGAATGCCTGGCCTACGTCGACGCACATTGGACCGATATGCGCCCGAAAAGCCTGCGGCAGAGCATGGCGGAGGCCGCCCGCGGCCGATGATTTGAGTTGCTCGTGGCGACGTCCATCCGAAACTGAGCCGTTTCAAAATCGTGATTTCTCCAATCCGGAATGGTATCGTAGGCGGATCAGGCACCCGCGCAACATTTGCAGAGCGGATTGTTCTGAGGCATAGAGTTTGCGCATCAACAGGAGGCAGGGTCTATGTCGGGATCATGGCAGAGCTACGTCGACGATCAAATGGTTGGCGGCGGAGGTCTGGCATCAGCGATAATCATCGGTAACAGCGACGGCAAGGCCTGGGCTACCTCATCTGGCTTCTCTCTCAAACCGGGTGAAGGCGCTGCCATCGTTAATCTTTTCAAGAGCCCGGCCAACGTCTTCGCGTCCGGTGTCACAGTCAATGGCACCCAGGACTTGGGCATCAAAGGCGATGACAGGTCCATTTACGGCAGAAAGGGGGCCACCGGGACGGTCCTGGTCAAAACCAGCCAAACCATCCTCATCGGCGTCTATAATGACACCGTGCAGTCGGCAATGCGGCGAATGTCGGGGAGAAACTCGCTTATTACCTGAGCGAAAACGGCTACTGACGGCTGTTGCCCCGGCGCTTACGGCGTGAATTGCCACTGGCAAACCACCCACCGATCGGGTCGCCGCCCTCGCTAATCCGCCAGCACACCCGCTACTTCGGCGCCAGCGCGGCGTCCGCCTCCACGGTGGCGCTGACGGGGATGTCCTCGGCCGCCGTGGTCGGGGGCGTCGGCGCGGCGGCGGCGCTCATCGTCGCGGCGCGCATCATCATCGGCCGGACCATCTGCGGCTGGTTCAGCCGCACTTCCTGAAACCGCACGAACGCAGCCCAAGCAGCCCCGCCGCGTCGTCCACCCGGGCGCGCAACGCGCTGATCGCCTGGCGCAACGCCTTTGCCTGGGCATCGTGCTGGGCGGCGTCGGAGAGCTGCCAGTGCAGGTCGCTCACCGCCAGCCCTTTCTGCTGCAGCGCGCCGACAAGCTCCTGCAGCGACGCCCCGTCGGCGCTGCGCAGCGCCAGGGTTTGGCTCGCCTGCCAGCGCTCCGGCTTCACCGACGCATCGCGATACACGCCGTAGCCGCCGGTGCTGGCCGTCACGCCCGGCACCAGCCTCGGCGCGCGTCAGGGCATCGGCCATCGCGGCGTTCACCTGGCGCTGCGCCTCGGCCGCCGTCGGCGCGGTCGCCTCGGCGCGCAGCACGGCGGCCAGCTCGTCCGGGTGCACCATCACCGTCGCCGTCTCCGACAGCTTCAGCACCGTGTCGCTCGCCGCGGGCGCGTCAGGCGTGGCGGCCATCCCCAGCAGCAGGGCCGCGAACAGCAACGCGTGGCGATGGCGCATGCCTCATCCTAATTTTGCTCCGCCCGATCCTACTCCGCGGGCACCTCCACCAGGGGCGCCGCCTCGCCCGCCAAGACGCGCCTTGCCGTGGCCAGGTCGAGGTCGCCTTCCCAGGCGGCGACGACGACGGTGGCGACGCAATTGCCGATCAGGTTGCCGAGCGCGCGCGCCATGCCGATGAACCAGTCGATCGACAGCACCAGCACGAGGCCGATCGCCGGAATCGCCGGCACCGCGTTCAGCGTCGCCGCCAGGATGACGATCGCCGAGCCCGGCACGCCGTGCGCGCCCTTCGAGGTGACCAGCGAGATGCCGAGCACCAGCAGCAGATCGCCGAACGACAGCGGCGTGTTGGTCGCCTGCGCGATGAACACGGTCGCGAGCGTCAGATAGATCGAGAAGGCGTCGAGGTTGAACGAATAGCCGGTCGGCACGACCAGGCCGACGACCGACGGCTTGACGCCCATCCGCTTCGAGCTTGCGCATGATCTGCGGCAGCACCGCGTCCGAGGAGGCCGTCGCCAGCACGATCGTCAGCTCCTCGCGCAGATAGGCGAGGAACCGCAGGATGCTGAGCCCGGCGCAGCCGCATGACCGTGCCGAGCACGACGAGGACGAAGAACGCGACCGCGACCCAGAACAGCGCGACCAGCGACGCAAGCTGCTCGCAGCGAGCCGACGCCGTATTGGCCGACCGTGTAGGCGACGGCGCCGAGCACGCCGAGCGGCGCCAGCGCGCACGATCAGCCCCATGGCCCGGAACAGCACGGTCGACACCGTCTCGATCATGTCGGCGACCGGCTTCGCCGGCTCGCCGACCAGCGCCAGGCTCACGCCGAAGATGATGGCGAAGAACAGCACCTGCAGCACGTCGTTGCGCGCCAGCGCGTCGAACGAGGTGGTCGGGATGATGTTGAGGATGAAGCCGCCGATGCCGCCGCCGTGCAGCTTGTGCGCATTGTCGGCATAGGCCGCTGAGCGCGTGCGGCGTCGAGCTTCGACGGTGTCGATGTTCATGCCCTGCGCCGGGCCCGAACGACGATAGGCGAGGACGAGGCCGACGCCCAGCGCGACGGTCGTCATCACCTCGAAATAGACGCAGCGCCTTGACGCCGACGCGGCCGACCTTCTTCAAATCGCCGGCGCCGGCGATGCCGTGCACGACGACGCAGAACACGATCGGCGCGACGATCATCGAGATCAGCTTGAGGAACGCGTCGCTGAAGAATTTCAGCCCGATGGCGAAACCCGGCGCCGCCATGCCGAGCACGACGCCGAGCACGAGCGCCGGCGACCACCTGCACGAACAAGGATTTGTAGAGAGGCTTGCGCCGGGCCGTAACCTGTCCGGCAGCGATGGTGGCCATGGGCAGCAGCTCCTGGATGGCAGCCGTTGGGGTGATCGTCACGACCCGCAAAGGCGTACAAGATGGAGGCCAATCCGTTGCACGCTCTTACCGACCATGAGGCTCCCGCCATGCCGCGCCCCGTCGATGCCGTGATCGCCGCCGCCCGCGCACTTCCTGGGCGAGCGCATCACCACCAACGCCAGCCTGCGCGAGCACCACTCGCACGGCCAGGACACCCAGCCGCCGGTGCTGCCCGACGCGGTCGCCTTCGTCGAAACCTCCGAGGAAGCCGCCCGCCTGCTCGCGCTCTGCAACGCCGCATCGCGTGCCGGTGGTGCCCTGGGGCGCCGGCACCTCGCTGGAGGGCCATGTCACCCCGGTGCGCGGCGGCATCACGCTCGACCTGTCGCGCATGACGCCGCGTGCTCGAGGTCAGCCAGCCCGACATGGACTGCCGCGTCGAGGCCGGCGTCACGCGCGACCAGCTCAACACGCACCTGCGCGACCAGGGCCTGTTCTTCCCGGTCGATCCCGGCACCGCGCCTGCACCATCGGCGGCATGTGCGCGACCCGCGCCTCCGGCACCAACGCGGTGCGCTACGGCACCATCCGCGAGAACGTGCTCGGCCTGACCGTGGCGCTGGCCGACGGCCGCGTGATCCGCACCGGCGGCCGGGTGCGCAAATCCGCCACCGGCTACGACCTGACGCGGCTGTTCATCGGCTCCGAGGGCACGCTCGGCGTGATCACCGAAATCCAGCTGCGCCTGCACGGCATCCCCGAGGCGATGTCCGCCGCCACCTGCCAGTTCGCCACGCTGGCGCGACGCGGTCGAGACGGTGATCGCCATCATGCAGACCGGCATCCCGGTCGCCCGCATGGAGCTGCTGGACGAGGTGCAGATGGCGGCCTGCATCGCCTATTCGAAGCTGGAGGGCCTGGACGCCGCTGCCGACGCCTGTTCTTCGAGTTCCACGGCACCGCCGGCCGCGGTCGCCGAGCAGGCGCAGCAGGCCGAGGAGATCGCGCTCGGGCTACGGCGGCCAGCGGCTTCCGCTGGGCCGACCGACGCCGGCCGAGCGCAACCAAGCTGTGGCAGGCGCGGCACGACGCGCTACTGGGCGGCCTGGCGCTGAAGCCCGGCCAGCAGCGGCATCGCCACGGACGCGATCGTGCCGATCTCGCGGCTGGACGAGGCGATCCTGGGCGCCAAGGAGGACATCGCCGCCTCCGGCCTGACCGCGCCGATCGTCGGCCATGTCGGCGACGGCAATTTCCACACCGTGATCCTGGTGCCGCCCGAGCCGGACGGGCTGGCAGCGCGCCTGGGACGCTCGACAAGAAGATCGTCGCCCGCGCGCTGGCGCTGGGCGGCTCGTGCAGCGGCGAGCACGGCGTCGGCATCGGCAAGCGCGAGTTCCTGGAGCAGGAGCACGGCGCGGAGGCGCTGGCGGTGATGCGCTCGGTCAAGACGGCGCTCGACCCGCGCGGGATCCTGAACCCGGGGAAGATTTTCCTGAACTGATCGGAGCCTGCTGTGCGCCGTGCTGGCGCGCGGCAAATTCCTGAAAGCTGAGCCCTGGCTCCCTACGCAGCGTCGCCGCGAAGGCCTGGTTCAGCGCCCGCTTGTCCGCGAGGCCCTGTGCCGCTTCCGTCCTGTTGGCAGGCGATAGCGCCAGACCGTCGCCACTCTCCAGGCGCGACACGTAACTCGCGTAGGCGGCGTCGAACGCCTCGGCGGCCCCCGTGCTATTCGAGAGAGAGCCGGTGACGATGCGGTACTCATACAGAGATTGGGGCACAACCGGCAGGCCGCCCAGCGCGTCGATCAGACGCAGATTGGCTATCACATCTTCGGCGTATTCGATCCCGGCGAGCCTCGGCAAGGCGTAATCACGTCGCACGACCGGAACGAGCGGCGCGCTGAGCGCAAGGAACGCCCCCAGGTCAAGCCGCCCTGGCTCGGAGGCATTGCCCAGCACGCGGTATAACAGCGCGCCGTCGGTCTCCCGCACCACCGCGAGGTTGTCCGCTGCTGCGCCGTGGTCCCCCGCCACCGTCGACAGGACCGACAGGTAGTCGGGGTGCAGCAGGTCGTCGGCATCAAGCATCGCCACCAGATCGCCCCGGACCTTGGCCAGCCCGATATTGCGCGCATTGTGGGTTCCCGAGCGAACATGCCCGGTCGTCGCATGGCGAAGCCGTTCGTCGGCAAATCCCTGGCCCGAGAGGAACGCGGCATAGTCGAAGCGATCGTCGGCGACGACGATCGCTTCCCACGCGGCCCAAGTTTGCGCTCTCAGGCTCGCGAGCGCCCGGAGCAGTGTTGATTGCGCGTCGCATGCAGGAATAATGACTGAGACGAACACACCAGGGCTCCCTCGATTTAACGACGATCGTAGCCGAAGAAGTCCGTAAGCCCTGTACCAGTTTCACTTGCCCGACCAAACGATCCCGTTCGGATCGTCCATGACGCGATAATTGTTGTCCATAAGGCGCCGCGGGGGAGAGCGGCAAAAATGCCGCGGCGACCCCACACGACGCGCCACAGGGCGCACGCGCATTCGGGTCGCGGATCCCCTTCATCGCCGGCAATGGCGGTCACGCGATCGCGGGCCTGTCGAAGCGCCAGGGCCAGCCGCTGCGCGTGCCGATGGTGATCCGGCCGGCGCGAACGGCACCGATCAGGTGGTTTTGGAAAGCTACGACGATCAGGATTATGGCTATCTGCGCGTGCTGGCCACCGCCGAGCAGCTAAGGATCGAGTATCATCCGGCCAGCGACGGGGATGCCGCGAAGACACCCGGACGACTTCGTCACCGCCGATCTGGCGAGTCGCAAGCCGGTGCACTTCGTCCGCTGACCGATGCGGCCGGATTACGTCACCCTAATGTTACCGACAGGGCTATAGCAAGGTGGGTCGAGCTAGTGATATCAGTAGACATCGAAATCGTCTGGGGTGCGGGGAATGCACGCGCGACAGTGATTTGTGTACCGTCTATACGAAAAAGGGGTCGAACCAAACGGGGTGCGTCCAGTTCGACCCTATGGCCTCTTTATGCGGGGGTTGGAAACGGCTGGCAATCACGAAATGGCCGGCGTTGGCTATCGGTACTAAACGTCTCGCTCGGAACTGCTCCAATATCGTCGTGGCACCGACCGCCCACAGCGGACGGTGATTTAATATCACACGAAATAATGAGCGGTGCAAGCGGCGTTCGCAATAATTCGCACAATGTGCGCACGGAATGGGTTGTGCGTTCTCAACCGTGGCGCGAACGGCCGCCGTCAGCGCCCTGATGCAGTTTGGATCTACAAGGTTGCGAGACCATCAAACCGTTCGATCGTCCGGTCGGCTGCCGCCCGACGGCACACGCCCGCCATCGGGCAGCGACTTTTGCGGACCTGCCGCCGGTTGATCGGTCAGGCGGCCTGCGGCAGCGTCACCGGGTGGAAGGTGCGGGGAATGCCGGCCTTGGAAACCTGCCCGTGCACCGGCTCGTCCGGCAGGCCTTCCCGCAGCACCGCCCGCGCCTCCAGCAGCCTGGCGAGGTCGATGCCGGTGTGGAAGCCCATGCTCTCCAGCATGAACACCAGGTCTTCCATCACGATGTTGCCGGAGGCGCCGGGCGCGTAGGGGCAGCCGCCGAGCCCGGCCTGCGAGGCGTCGAAATTGCGGATGCCTTCCTCGACCCCGGCCAGCGCGTTGGCGATGCCAAGGCCGCAGGTGTCGTGCAGGTGAAGGCCCCACAACGCATCGCCGATCGCAGCCGCGCACCGCGCGGACCACCTCTTTGATCTGCGCCGGATTGCCGTAGCCTACCGTGTCGCACAGCATCACGGCGTCGGCGCCGGCTTCGACGAGGCCTTCGGCCATCGGCGACCACGGCTCGCGGTCGGCACCCTGCCGTCGATCGAGCAGCCGAACGCGGTCGAGCAGGCCGCGATCACCGGCATCTGCCGCGGCTGGGCATTCGATCCAGGCGACCAGCCGCCCGACCTCGGCCACCTGCTCGGCCGGGGTGCGGTTGAGATTGGCGCGGCTATGGCCCTCGCTGACCGAGACGGGACGCTGATACGATGGACGCCGGCGGCGTAGGCGCCTTGCGCGCCGCGCACGTTCGGGGCCAGCGCCACCACCGTCAGGCCGGGGATCCGCACGCTCGCCTCCGCCACTTCCCTGGGTGTCGGCCATCTGCGGGATGACGCGTGCGGGCACGAAGCTGCCAACCTCGATCTCCCGCATTCCGGCCGCGGCCAAGGCGTGCGATCCAGCGCAGCTTGCCGCGGTCGCCATGCGCGTCTTGGCCATCTGCAGCCCGTCGCGCGGCCCGACTTCGCATACTCCGACATGCTCCGCCATGGTGCTTGCCCTTCATGCCCGCCGTGAAGGGTGCTGCGATGCGGCGGGGCGCGCAAGGTGCAAAAGCCCCGCTCCCGCGTTACAGGAGGGGGAGGAAGGATCCCGATTGACCGCCGCCCCCGGCGCTCTCTAATGCTGGGCTCGAAAGCGCGTGGCGTCGCGCCCGTCGCCCCGGTCGCTTGGGGAGCGGCGGAAGGATCGAGTTGCATCGCGGCTTCCGGTTCCCAACTCCCTGCAGCTCTGCGAGGGCACACCGACAAGGATCGGCTGGATGAAGCTTCGTCTGCCCCCCGTCCTGCTGGCGGTGGTCTTGCTGGCGGTGGCGCCGGCCTTCGCCCAGGCGCCGGGCGGCCCGCCGCCCGCGGTCGGCGTGGTCAAGGTCGAGAAGCGGGCGATCACCGAAAGCTCGGAGTTCATCGGCCGCATCCAGGCGATCAACCGGGTCGCAGCTGACCGCCCGCGTCACCGCCTTCCTCGAGCAGCGACTTTTCACCGAGGGCGCCGAGGTCAAGAAGGGCGACCTGCTCTACCGGCTGGAGCGGGCCCGTTCGAGGCCGACTGTGCAGCAAGCAGGCGGCGCGTGGCGCAGATGCCAGGCGCAGCTCGCCAACGCCAACATCACGCTGGCCCGCGCGCAGTCGCTGCTGAACACGCCGGCCGGCCAGCGTTCGACGGTCGATGACGCGCGTCGCCAACCAGCGGTCGCTAGGCGGCGCAGTTGCTGGCGGCGCAGGCGCAGCTCGCAGCGGCGCAGATCAATCTGGACTATACCGAGATCCGCGCGCCGATCGCCGGCAAGATCGGCCGCACCGCGGTCACCGTGGGCAACGTCGTCTCGCCGAGTTCCGGGCCGCTGGCCACGATCGTCAGCCAGGATCCGATGTATGTCCTGTTCCCGGTCGTCGGTGCGCACGGTGCTGGAGCTGCGCAAGCGCTACGCCGACAAGGGCGGCTTCGAGCGCCGTGGTGATCAGGCTGCGGCTGCCGGACGGCGCGCTGTACGAGCAGACCGGCAAGCTCGACTACGTCGACCCACCGGTCGCCGACCACACCGACACGTCCTGCTGCGCGCGCGCGATCCCCAACCCGCCGCGCCGGACGCCGAAGCCGGGCGAGCCGGTCGACCGCGCCGCTGATCGACGGCGAGTTCGTCACCGTCCTGCTGGAGGGCGTCGAGCCGGTGCATGGCGCTGGCCATTCCGCGCGCCGCCGTGCTGTCCGACCAGCAGGGCGACTACGTCTACGTCGTCGACGCGCGACAACAAGGTGGAGCAGCGCCGCATCACGCTCGGCCAGTCGACGCCGACCACCGCCGTCGATCGCCGGCGGGCTGAAGGAGGGCGAGACGGTGATCGTCGAGGGCATCCAGCGCGTCCGGCCCGGCATGCCGGTCGTCAGCCCGGCGCCCGGCCGGCGCCGCCAGCCCGGCCGCCGACCAGCGCGGCGCAAGGGCAGTCGAGCCATGATCTCAGCCGTCTTCGTCGACCGGCCGCGGCTGGCGATCGTCATCGCGATCGTCATCACGCTCGCCGGCGTGCTGGCGCTGCTGCGCATCCCGGTCGCGCAGTTCCCCGACATCGTGCCGCCGCAGGTGCACGGTGTCGACGACCTATCCCGGCGCCTCGGCCGCGGTGGTGGAAGCAGACCGTCGCGCAGCCGCTCGAGGCGCAGGTCGTCGGCGTCGACAAGATGATCTACATGAAGTCCAACAGCGGCAATGACGGCAGCTATACGCTGACCGTCAGCTTCGCGCTCGGCACCGATCCCGGACATCAACACCGTCAACGTCAACAACCGCGTGCAGACGGCGCTGTCCCAGCTGCCGCCGGAGGTGCAGCAGCAGGGCGTGACGGTGCAGAAGCGCTCCTCCGCGATCCTGCAGTTCCTGCAGTTCTACAGCGAGGGCGGCAAGCAGGACCCGCTGTTCATCAGCAACTACGTCACCATCAACGTGCTCGACGCGCTGTCGCGCACGCCGGGCGTCGGCCAGGCGATCGCTGTTCGGCACAGCTCGACTATTCGATGCGCATCTGGTTCGACATCGACCGGCTGGTCAGCCTGAACCTGGCGCCGTCCGACATCATCGCCGCGATCCAGGCGCAGAACGTGCAGGCGCCGGTCGGGCCGCATCGGCGCGCGGCCGACCGCCGACGACCACGCAGTTCCAGCTCAACGTGCAGACGCAGGGGCGGCTGACGACGCCCGAGCAGTTCGGCAACATCGTCCTGCGCGCCAACCCCGACGGCTCGCGTGCTGCGCATCACGCGACGTGGCGCGGGTCGAGCTGGGCGCCGCAGAACATGGACAGCGAGAGCCGGCTGAACGGCAACCCGGCGGTCGCGATCGGCATCTATCTGGCGCCCGGCGCCAATGCGGTGCAGACCGCGGCGCGCGTGCAGCGCAGGCGCTGCGACGATCTGGCGCCGCGCTTCCCGGACGGGCCTGCAAGGCGCGCGTGTTCTACGACAGCACGACCTTCGTCACCGACACGATCAGCGAGGTGCATGAAGACGCTGGGCGAGGCCTTCGTCCTGGTCGTGCTCGTGGTGTTCCTGTTCCTGGGCAATCTGCGCGCCACCATCATCCCGACCATCGCCGTGCCGGTCAGCCTGATCGGCACCTTCGCCGTGCTGCTGGCGCTCGGCTTCTCCGCCAACACCGTCTCGCTGCTGGCGCATGGTGCTGGCGATCGGCATCGTCGTCGACGACGCCATCGTCGTGGTCGAGAACGTCGAGCGGGTGATGGAGGAGGAGCCGGACCTCTCGCCGGCCGAGGCGACCAAGAAGGCGATGCGCGCAGATCACCGGCGCCGATCATCGCGATCACGCTGGTGCTGCTGTCGGTGTTCGTGCCGATCGGCTTCATCCCCGGCCTGTCGGGCCGCTGTTCCGGCAGTTCGCGGTGACGATCAGCGTCGCGATGGTGATTTCGGCGATCAACGCGCTGACCCTGTCGCCGGCGCTGTGCGCGCGTGTTCCTGCGCCACACCGGCACGCGGCGCGGCCCGATGGGCTGCGTGCTGCGCGGCATCGACCATGTGCGCGACGGCTACGCCGCGGTCGTGCGCCGCCTGGTGCGCTGTCGCATGCTCGCCGTGCGTGCTGGTCGCGGCGTGTCGGCGTCGGCATCTACGGCCTGGCGCGCATCACGCCGTCCGGCTTCCTGCCGGAGGAGGACCAGGGCGCGTTCTTCGTCGCCGTCCAGCTGCCCGACGGCGCCTCGGTCAACGCGCACCGCGCGAGGTGGTGCGAGCAGGTCGAGAACGATCCTGCAGCCGATGCCGCAGGTCGCAGGACGTGCTGTCGATCGTCGGCTTCTCGCTGCTCGACGGCGGCGCGCAGCCGAACGCGGCCTTCATCGTGGCGCGGCTGAAGCCGTTCGCCGACCGCACGGGCGCCGCCGATCAGGTGCAGGCGGTGATCGGCCGGATCTTCGGCGCGGCGCAGCAGATCCGCTCGGCGACGGTGTTCCCGTTCAACCTGCCGCCGATCATCGGCCTGTCGACCAGCGGCGGCTTCGAATACCAGCTGGAGAACCTGGAAGGGCCGGACCCGGCCGAGATGGGCAGCGTGATGGGCGGGCTGGTCGCCGCCGCCAACCAGGACCCGCGGCTGACGCGCGTGTTCTCGACCTTCACCGCCACCAATCCCTCGATCTATCTCGATATCGACCGCGAGAAGGCGCAGGCGCTCGGGCTGTCGATCAGCGACGTGTTCACCGCGCTGCAGGCGACGCTGGGCGGCATCTACGTCAACGACTTCAACCTGTTCGGCCGCACCTGGCAGGTCAACATCCAGGGCGAGGCGGCCGACCGCAGCGACATCTCGGCGATCTGGCAAGATCTATGTGCGCAACAAGACCGGCGACGATGGTGCCGCTGCGCTCGATCGCCGATGCTGCGCATCGTGCTCGGGCCGCAGGTGATCAGCCGCTACAACAACTACCGCTCGATCACCATCAACGGCGGCCCGGCGCCCGGCGTGTCGTCCGGCGACGCGCTGGCCGCGATGGACGCAGATCTCGGCGCGAGACCCTGCCGCCGGGCTATACGCTTCGAATGGACCGGCACGGCCTATCAGGAGCATGCAGGCGCCGGGCCAGACCGGCGTCATCCTCGGCGCTGGCGGTGCTGTTCGCCTACCTGTTCCTGGTCGCGCTGTACGAAAGCTGGATGATCCCGATCCCGGTGCTGCTGTCGGTGACGGTCGGCGTGCTCGGCGCCTTCGTCGGCCTGCTGATCTGCCGGGCCTGCCGCTCGATCTCTATGCGCAGATCGGCCTGGTGGTGCTGATCGCGCTGGCGGCCAAGAACGGCATCCTGATCGTCGAGTTCGCCAAGGAGCAGCGCGAGGCCGGGCATGCCGATCCACGAGGCCGCGGTCATGGGCGCGCGGATGCGGTTCCGCGCCGTGATGATGACCTCGATCGCCTTCATCCTCGGCCTGGTGCCGCTGGTCTGGGCGCACGGGCGCGGCGATGCTCAGCCGGCGCGACGTCGGCACGGCGGTGTTCGCCGGCATGATCGCCGCGAGCGCGATCGGCATCTTCCTGATCCCGATGCTCTATGTGGTCTTCCAGTCGATGCGCGAATGGGCCAAGGCCCGCCTGGAACACCGCCCCGCGATGGTGAAGCCGCCGGAGGAGAAGGTGGGGTGATACTTCGCGGCTCTCGGTGCCGCACTCTTCCTGAGGTGCCCGGGTCAAGCCCGGGCATGACGATTTCTCTTATTAATCAAATACTTACCGTCATCGCCGGGCTTGACCCGGCGATCTCGTGCCGGGCGCGCACGGTCAATCGCCGAGGCGTTACGTACTAAGCCTGCCTTCCCCCTTGGCCTTCGCCGGCCGAAGCGTAATGTTTGTCAGTTCCAGCCGCCAGTTCGGAGACGGTCATGCCACAGTTCGGCCTCGCCCAGCCTGTTCGTCGCGTGGAGGATCCCCGCCTGCTGAAGGGCGGCGGCCGCTATACGGACGACATCGCCGTGCCCGGCGCGCTGCATGGCGTGGTCCCCGGTTCGCTGAAGCCATCATCCATGAACCGCTACTGTTTGACCTGGGCAAAGATCCGAACGAAACCAACAACCTCACCGCACGGTATCCGAAAAAAGCGAAAGAACTTTCGAGGTTGTTGCGGCAAACCGGAGCGATCCACCCGGCCATTGACACCCCGGATGATTGATGAAAAATCACGCCGCGCCGTTGATTTAGTGTGTGAGGAGGAAGGACCTGTGTTTATCAATTTTTTGGCCTGCTCAAACAGCTTTACCAGTTAAAAAAACCGCGTCAAATGAAGCATTACATTTTGCTGACACATGCCCGCTTTGCTATCGTTAGCTCTGATTGCTTTCGTTTCATAAACCGCGTATCCCAGTTCAGTTCCGGGCGGGAGCGCCAGTCGTGGTTGAATGCTTTTGCCGGCAATTGGTCGAAATAACCAAAGTCTTATGCTACAATTGAAAAATCAACCGATGTTTGAAAATGAAAATTAAACTTTACATGAAATTTGCCTTCGTCACCGCACTTCTGGCCACAGCTGTGGTTTACAGTTGCGCGGCTCAAAATCCCGACACATCGGATAGTTCGATAACTCCCGGCGCGTTGCCGTCGAACATCGCTGTGGACAGTCCGCTGGCGCAAGTCATCCGGCTCGCGCAATCGGGCGTGGATGAAAGCGTCATTCTTTCTTACGTCAACAGCTCAAGCATCACGTTCAATCTCACTTCCGACCAAATTATTTATCTCAAAGACCTCGGTTTGCCGAATGATGTCGTGACCGCCATGATTCAACGCGATCAACAATTGGGCGCTTTGGCAAATACCGCACCGCCAACAACTCCAGAAACAATCGCTCAAACGGAACCTCCGGCGCAGCCAACAGATGTCACGCAAAATTATTTTTACGACACACTTTCGCCTTACGGCAGTTGGGTGAATGTCGATGGCTACGGACGTTGCTGGCGGCCAACGGTCGTGGTTTATGATTCAAGCTGGCAACCGTATTGCGACCACGGCCATTGGGTCTATTCCGACTGCGGCTGGTATTGGGTTTCGGATTATTCGTGGGGCGCGACGCTTCCACTACGGACGCTGGTTTCGCGATCCGCGTTTCGGCTGGTGCTGGTGTCCGGACACCGTCTGGGCGCCGTCGTGGGTGACGTGGCGTTATTCAGATGATTATTGCGGCTGGGCGCCGCTGCCGCCGCACACGATTTTTCAGACGGGCGTGGGAATTGTGTTTAACGGCGTGGTTGTGAGCGCGGGTTTTGATTTCGGCCTTGGCGCAAATTGTCTTCACCTTTGTGCCGACGCGGAATTTCTGCGATCCGCATCCGCGCAATTATCTGCGTCGCGCCGGCGCAGGTGACGCAGATTTACAACCACACGACCGATCATCAATAATTTTAACGTCAACAACCACACCATCGTCAACCACGGCATCGCGGCGCAAAACATCGCCGCCGTCACGCGCATCACAATCCATCCCGTCAGGTTAGAAGCGCGACTGCACGGCCCGGACGCGGCGTGCCCGGCGAACAATTTGGTCGCAACAACCAGACACTTATCGTGAATCGTCCGCATTTACGGAAAACCCCGCCGCAACCTTGAATCGAGGCATTCGCCCACACCCGGAAGTTCCGCAACCGGAATAATTTTTCACCGCCGGTCGTAAATCAAAATCCGCAGTCCGACCACAATGGGTCCGCGCCGCAAAATCACGACTCAACGCACCTCATTCGCAGCAACGCGACAACCGCCCGGCGCAAACTCCGCATTACGACTCAAATGCACAACAACAATAATACAGGGTCTGCGCGCTGGCAGCAACAGATGCACCGCGCATACCGGCAACCTCAAACGCCGCATCCGTTGTGCCGGCCGAAAACAATTCCGAACCGACCCGTGCCGTTCATCGCCCGCGCCATCGCCGAATCACGCCAACAATCGCGGCAACAAATCGGAAATCAAGACTGGCCGGGACATTGATCTTGCGCTCGATTCGACTTCAAAACGCCGCGACATGAATTTCCGCGCGGCGTTTTTGCTTTTGCAACTTCGCCGCCGCTGGCAAAGTTTCCGCGTGGGAATCTCGCTGCGGCAATTTGAGCAAATGAAAGAACGCGTCGGCGGCAAATCGCCGCGCGAAGTTTTTCCGCCCGCTCCGCCGCATCGCGTCTCGCGTCATCAAATGAAATCATTCTCGGCGTTGACCCGTCGCTGCGCGGCACGGGTTTCGGCGTCATCCAATCTGGCAAATCCATTTCCGGAAACGCTCGCGCACGGGACGATTTCCTGCCCGAAAAACTGGGAACGCTCGCGCTGCCTCGCCAAAATTTCCCAAACGCTGCGCGACGAAATTGCAAAAACATCAGCCGACCGTTTGCGTGATCGAAGGACTTTTCTTCGCGCAAAATCTGCAAGACCGCCATCATCATGGGCGAGGCGCGCGGCGCGGCGATGGCGGCGATCGCCGAAGCGGGATTGAATATTTTTGAAATCGCCCCGCGCAAAGTGAAGCAGGCGATTGTCGGCTACGGCGCGGCGCAAAAATCGCCGTCGCCAAAATGGTGCAGCGGATGTTGAACCTGCCGAAGCTGCCCGCGCCCGACGCGGCGGACGCGCTGGCGCTGGCGCGCTGGACGCACTGCGCAGGGAAAATTCGCGGCTACAATCTGACGCCGCCGAACACGAATGACATTCCATTCGATGATTACTTTTCTCCACGGCAAACTCGTCGAAGCGCTGCCCACGCAGGTCGTCGTGGACGTGAACGGCGTCGGCTACGAAGTTCTGATTCCGCTGTCGTCGTTCGACAAATTGCCGCCGCCCGGCGCAGCGAAGTGAAATTGCTCACGCAACTCGTCGTGCGCGAAGACGCGCACATTCTTTACGGCTTCGCGAGCGCGGCGGAACGCGATTTGTTCCGGCTGCTCATCAACAGCGTCAGCGGCATCGGCCCGAAAACGGCGCTGAATATTTTGAGCGGCATGAACGCGACGGCGTTTCGCGGCGCGGTGGCCAGCAGCGACGTGAAATCGCTTTCGCAAATTTCCGGCGTCGGCAAAAAAACCGCCGAGCGCATCGTCGTCGAATTGCGCGACAAAATCGGCGCGGCGGGCGCGTGGGAAGCCGCGAGCGCGAAACATTCGCTTTCGCCCGACGACCAAAAAATCAACGACGCCGTGCTCGCGCTCATGGCGCTGGGTTTCAAACAAATTGAAGCGCACGATGCCGTCCGCGCCGCGCAGACAATGCTCGGCGCAAAAGCGACCGTCGAAGATCTGGTGCGCGCGTGCCTGAAAAAAGGAACATGATGGCCGACGTAAATCCAACAAGCTCGACCGCACCTGCCCAAGCGCAAAATCGCGGCGTGGTCGTGCCGCACGAGCCGAAATGGCATCAACGCGCTCGGCGCATGGCTGGTCTGTCTTCGTGATCGCGCGCGCTGACGGCGACGTTGCGTTTCAGCATGGAGACCGTTCCGGTTATTGTGCAAATCCGCCGAACGAGCCCGGTGATTTTTTGCTTCTGGCACAACCGGCTTGCGCTTTGCATGCCGAACTTTATCGGATTTATTCGCGTCGGCAGACACGTCCAAACGCCGGCTGGCGGCCATGGTCAGCGCGAGCAAGGACGGCGGATTTCTTGCCGGCAATTCTGGAACGTTTCAGCGTGCAGCCGGTGCGCGGTTCATCAGCCGGCGCGGACCGCAGGCCCTGCTCGAATTGACCACCTGGGCGGAACGCGGCTACGACCTCGCCATCACGCCCGACGGCCCGCGCGGCCCGTGCTATGTCGTGCAGGACGGCGTGATGTCACTCGCGCAACTCACCGGCCTGCCGATCGTGCCGGTGTCGATTTTACGCGAACTGGAAAATCGTCTGAAAAGCTGGGACCGTTTTCAAATTCCGCTGCCGTTTTCGCTCTGCGAAATGAATTCGGCAAAACCGATTTTCGTCCCGCGCGAAGCCACCGACGCAGAGCGCGAAAAATTGCGGAAACAACTGGAAGCCGAATTGCGCGCCATTACGCGCGATTAGACCATGATCGCCCGCGTCAGTCTTGAAATCGCGCTGCGGAAGGAATTTGATTATCCGATTCCGGCGGAATTGGTCGGGCAAGTCGAAGTCGGCAGCCGCGTGCAGGTGCCGTTCGGCGCGCGAAAAATTCTCGGCACCGTCACCGCGCTCGCCGAAGAATCCGCGCACGCCAAATCTCAAACCCATCTCAAAGTCATCGGCGCGCAGACGCTTGGTCACGCCGAAAATCCTGAAGCTCGCGCGCTGGATTGGCGAATACTATTGCTGCGCGCCGGAGACCGCGTTGAAAAGCGTCTTGCCCGAAGCGGTGCGCAAGGAAAAGGAAGGCTGGAGAAAACAACTATTCGTCCGCGCGCTGCCGGTGAGCGGCGAATTTCCGAAATTGCCGAAACGCCAGCAGGACGTTTGGAACATCATCGAGGAACGCCGCGAAATGTTATTGGCGGAACTGCTCGAACTTGCCGAAACCACCGCCGCGACCGTCCGCAAACTGGAAGATCGCGGCCTTGTCGAAATCACTTCGGAAATTTCCGAGCGCGATCCTTACGCGCGCGAACACTATTTTGCCGACGCAACCTATCGTGTTGAATCCGGCGCAATCCGTCGCACTCGAAAAAATCAAGGCGGCAGATGGCAGTGGCAGCAACCAGCCGAACTCGCAACGTTCATCAACCATCTCAACCAGCCTCGACTTTTTTGCTTCACGGCGTCACCGGCTCCGGCAAAACCGAAATTTATCTGCAGGCCTCGCGCACGCGCTGGAGCAAGGCAAAGGCGCCATCGTGCTCGTGCCGGAAATTTCGCTCACGCCGCAAACGGTCGAGCGATTCAAGGCGCGGTTCAGTTCCGGAAAATTGCAGACGCTCGTCGCCGTTTTGCATTCGCATTTGTCAGCGCGGGCGAGCGGCACGACGAATGGCACAAGATCCGGCAGGGCCGCGCGCGCATCGTCATCGGCGCGCGCTCGGCGATTTTTGCGCCGGTCGAACCGCTCGGCCTCATCATCGTGGACGAGGAACACGAGACACTTACAAGCAGGAGGAAGCGCCGCGTTACCACGCGCGCGACGTCGCCATCATGCGCGGCCAGATGGAAAATGCCGTCGTCGTGCTCGGCTCGGCCACGCCGTCGCTCGAAAGTTTTTACAACTGCAAACAGCGGAAAATTCACGCTGCTCGAATTGCCGGAGCGCGTGGACGATCAAAAAATGCCGCACGTCCGCGTCGTGGACATGCGGCAGGCGGCGCACAAGGAAAAGGGCACGCCGCTTTTTTCGCCGCAACTCAAGGAAGCCATCACGCAACGGCTCGAACGCGGCGAGCAGACGATTTTATTTCTGAACCGGCGCGGCTATTCGACTTCGCTGCAATGCCCGAAGTGCGGTTACGTTGGCAATTGCCCGAATTGCAGCGTCGCGCTCACGTTTCACCGGCAGGAACAAAAACTCGCCTGCCACATCTGCGGCCACGTCGAAAAAGTTCCGTTGGTCTGCCCGAACGAAAAATGCAAAAATCCCGCGATCCGTTTTGCCGGCACGGGCACGCAAAAGGTCGAGGAGACGCTCGCCAAACTATTTCCCAAGGCGCGCATCAAGCGCATGGACGCCGACACGATGAAGCGCAAGGACGATTACCGCAAAGTCCTCGGCGATTTTCGCGCGGGCAAGATCGACATCCTCGTCGGCACGCAGATGATCGCGAAGGGGCTGCATTTTCCGAACGTCACGCTCGTCGGCATCATCTACGCCGACCTCGCGCTGCATCAGCCGGATTTTCGCGCGGGCGAACGCACCTTCCAACTGCTCACGCAGGTCGCCGGTCGCGCCGGGCGCGGCGACGTCGAGGGCGAGGTGTTTCGTGCAGGCGTTCGCGCCGTTTCATCCGGCGATCCAATACGCGCGCCGCCACGATTTCAACGGTTTTTACGAACAGGAAATCGAATTCCGCGAACAACTGAAATATCCGCCCGTCAGCCGCGTCGCGCTGCTCACGCTCAAAGGCCGCAACGAGGAAAAAGTGAAATTCTCCGCCGAGCATTTGAAAAATGAACTAGAGAAAAATCTGGAGAGCCGGCCGCCCCGGCTGCTGTCGTCAGCGCCCTCGCTGACTACGCGGAACTGTTTGACGAGGGCGTCAAACAGAACACGCGAGGCGCGTGTGCTCCCCGGAAAGTTTTTTCTGATTTGATCATCGCCGGGCCTGCGCCGGCACCGTTGTTGCGCGCGGAAACTTTTTACCGCTACCAGATCATGCTGCGGACGCGGGCGATGAGCGCGTTGAGCCGCGAACTGGCGCGCATCATCCAATCGCTGGCACTGCCCGAAGACGTCACGCTGGCCGTGGACATTGATCCGGTGAATTTGGGGTGAAGCGAGCGTAAAAATCCGGTTGACAAATTTTTCAAATGAATACAAATTGTATTCGTGCGCATCATCAAAGAAAAGTTTCTGGTGGAAATGGGAAAGAAATATCCCAAAGCTGCCAGCCACTTGGAAGCGTGGCGCAAAATTGTCAGGTTGACGGTGTGGCGGAATTTGGTGGAAGTTCGCCGGACTTATCCTGACACGGATTCGGTGAAAGTCCGCAGCGGACGACAAGTGCTGGTGTTCAATGTGCGGCGAAATGATTATCGGCTGATTGTCGCCGTGCATTTCAACCGCCAGATTATTTATACTTTGCGCTTTTTGACGCACGCCGAATACAGCAAAGATCGCTGGAAATCTGAATTGTAAATTTGCTTCGAGACTTGAAACGGAGCAAACGCCAAACGCGAGCGAACCGCGCAACAAAACAAAACATTATGAAAACAGCAACTCGACTCAACTTTGCAGCACTGCCAAAAGGCTACACCGGACTGTGCCAGATTCTCACGCCACGCCCGATCCACGACAAGGTGGATTATGAGAACGTGACGGAGATTACTGACGCAATGGCCGGCCACAAACTGACGGCAGACCAAGAGGATTACTTTGACCTGCTCTGCCAATTGATTGAGAACTACGAAAAAGAACACGCGCAAATGGACGCGCCAAAAGTCACCGGTCTGGAAATGTTGCAGCATCTTTTGGAAGCGAACGACATGAGCGCGGCGGATTTGGCGCGATTGCTGGGGGTTCACCGGACGCTTGGCGCAATGATTCTGCGCGGTGAACGGCAACTCACTTTAACCCACGTTCAAAAGCTCTCCAATCATTTCGGTGTGTCTGCGGATTTATTTCTGCCGTAAAAAACCGGTTCGCTGGCGCTGCCCGAAGACGTCACGCTGGCCGTAGACATTGATCCGGTGAATTTGGGTTAAGGTGACTACGTGGTGACTTGCTCGTAGGAAAAACTTGGGATGCCCGCGCGGTCTTTCGCGTGTTCAATCGTCATGGAGCAGATGTTTCCGTCACGGTCGAGGTCGAGCAGCGTGTTCTCGTCCAAGTCGCGCGTCTCCGCTACCGCACCGGGCCGAAGCTCGATGTGCAGCGTGTCCGTGTCTTCAAAATATTTCACTTTCATAACGAGAACGAACGGTCGAAAAACGCATTATGCACCGTTTCACCGTCTGGCAGGAGTATAACACGCAAAAATTTTCCGTCCATCTCGGAAATCTGCGCCCAACGCCGAATCCGTCCGTCTGCTTGAATTGTTTCTTTCACCGGCTGGCGAATCGCGCGCTCAATCCACTCGTCGCGAATCATCACGCGGTCTGGCCGCGTGCGCATGGCGAGAAAGTATTTTGTATATTTCATTTTCAAAATAAAAGTTCAATCAATCCATGTCTCGCAACCGCAAAATGAAAATCTTTGGACGGAACAGAATCCACCAACTTATTGTAATCGGATTTTCCTATTGCTTTTGCGATTTGTGCTTCGTGAATCAAATTTACACATTTGACGATATGCCGAAGCGAAGCAAAAAGATTTTTTCCATCAATCTGCGAACTCAAAAAAGTATCAATTTCCCGATAGTTTGATTTGATTCGTTTTCTGTATAAAAGGCTGACAATCGAAGTGTGTCCAAGCTTTTCGGAAACTTGTCGCCAATCAGCATCAGTGAAATGTGTTTTATTCTTCCCCGTTGCCGTTTTTAACTTCAAATCTTTCTTTTTTTCTTTCAGGTCGTGTTTTCTTGTTCCACTTAAAAAACAGGCGATGTGTTTTTCTGCTGTGTGCTGATTATGCGGCTTGGTCAGTGCTGAAAAATTCCCGTCATGATTTACTCCGACAAAATTCAGTGGTTCATTCCCTGTTGCATGGAAAGAAATCGAAGGTGGATACTTTCCTTGTTCGCAAAGAATTCCAAATTTCTTTATTACACTTGTGTGGCTTAATTCCGTGTGGCCAAGCGTTTTGAAACAAGCCAATTTAAGCGTATAGACGGAATAATATGCTTGCGGAAAACCCCATTGCAACGCGCTTTGGAGTGCGTCATCGCTCAAACTTTCGGCTGTGAGTCCTAAAATGTGTTCGGTATTCCAACCGTTGATTATCCATTTTTTAACCTCATCAAATTTATAAGTTGGGGATTTTTTGAGACTGGAAAAATGAGATAAAGCAGCTATTTCAGCAGCCAATTTTTTCGGGTCAAACCACATGGCAAGTGCCGCAAACTGATGATTGGTCGCGACTGCTGCGTGATCAGCTTCGGTTGGCTCGTTGTGTGGCTTGAATTCCATGTTAGCTCACAGTTTTAATTCCTCGTTGCCACAAATCGAAATGATACAGCGCGACGACGACGAGGGAGTGGCCGATTTTTTCGGCGGCGACGAGTTTCGGGATTTCCGCGACGGGCACGAGGCGCGTGATCAAATCTTCGCCGCTGTCGAATTCCACGCCGTGTTGCAGGCGGCAGTTTTCGATCAGCACGGTGTAGGTGACGTTGCTCAAGATCGCGGGATTGGAATGAATTTTTCCGAGCAGGCGCGCGTTCCCGCCGGCATAGCCGGTCTCCTCGCGCAATTCGCGCACGGCGGTCGCCACTGGGTCAGTCTCGCCCGCGTCCATCATGCCGCCGGGAATCTCCAGCTCGACGGTGTTCGAGCCGTGGCGATATTGCTCGACCATCACGAGCTTCTGGTCGGGCGTGACGGCGATGATATTGACCCAATTGACGGAATCGAGAATGAAGAAGTCGTGCTCCTTGCCGGTGCGCGGGGAAATTTTAACGTCGGAGCGCAGCTTGAAGATGCGGAAATCGCCGATGAGTTTGGAACGGATTTTTTGCCACGGTTTAATCACGCGGAAATTTTAACGCAGAGACGCAGAGACGCAGAGGAAAAAGTTTTTGAACTTCGCGTCAAGAATTCTTGCCTTGAGCAGACCAGCCTTGCCGCATAAGAGTCAGCAAATGTTGTAACGCCTCGTCGTAACTGCGATTTTTTTCCGAAGCCAATTGTTTCGCGCGTTTATCCAGTTGCGCGGCCATCTCGGCTGATTTTTCGGCGGGACAACCGATGGCGACAAGAATTTTTGCGAGGTCGGAGATTTCCATTAAATCACTTCACCGAGTCGCGCGGAACGATTTTTACGCTAGTGACGCCCATGCGTTTGTCGGGGCGATCCTGCGGATGCGTCGGCGTCGTGGCGATCTTTTCCAGCACGTCGTCGCCTTTGATCAGTTTACCGAACGTGGTGTATTGATGGTCCAGAAAGCTCGGGTCGCCGTGGCAAATGAAAAATTGCGAGCCGGCGGAATTTGGATCGTTCGAGCGCGCCATCGAGAGGACACCGCGCGTGTGGGCTTTGTCGTTGAATTCGGCCTTGATCTGGTAGCCGGGTCCTCCGGTGCCCCACTGTGATTGTTTGGCGTCGTCCTTCGTGAGCGGGTCGCCGCCTTGAATCATGAAGCCTTTGATGACGCGATGAAAGGCCGTGCCGTCGTAAAAACCTTTCTTTGCAAGGTCTGTGAAATTTTTGACGTGGCCGGGCGCAACGTCCGGCCAGAATTCGATGACCATTTCGCCTTCGGTGGTGTTGATGATGGCAAGTTCGCTCATAAATGATTAATTGATTATGTCGTTCTTTGCTGGCAATTCCGTCGAAACGATGATTACGGATTTGATGTAATCGAGGTTCGGAAAATCTTTTTTCAAATAAGCGTTGCCTTCCGCTTGGATGCGCCCTTGGTCGGGACCGTTGCCGCCGGGCGCGCCTTCGCCGTATTCACTGTTGATTTTGTCCACCACGTCCATTCCTTCGGTCACTTTGCCGAACGGCGAGAAGCCTTGTCCATCAAGCCCAGTATTGTCGCCGAAATTGATGAACAACTGCGTGGTGCGCGTGTTCGGGCCGGCGGTGGCGAAGGTGATCGTGCCGCGCGTGTTGCTGCCCTTGACCGGATCGTCGGCAATGTTTGCGTCGCGCCATTTCGCGGAAACATTTGGATCGCCGTGAATTCCAAACTGGCACATGAAACCGGGAATCACGCGGAAAAATTCAACGTCTGTGAAGTAACCAGACTTGACCAGATTGTAAAAGCGATCCGCGCCGTTGGGCGCAAGCGAGCGCGTGACTTCGACGGTGAATTTCCCTTTTGTCGTATCAAACTGCGCCTTGAAAGTTTCGGGTGCTGTCGCGGTGAGTTTCGCGGGATCAGTAAAATCCGAGGAAGTGGAAACGGCCGGAGTGTTTTCCTGGCTCGCCACCGGATTATTCGTTTGTGCCTGTTGCGTTTTGCTGCAAGAAACCAGCGTAATGCCGGCGGCGATGAAACTGACTGCGCAGATTAAATTCAGTGCTTTCATGGCTGCAAAATCTTCCAAAACCCAGACTAAAAGTCACGCGCAGAATTATTTTTTTTGATCCATCGAACGCGTGATGAGGCTGTCTTGACCCGTCGCGCGCTTGCGGCGTATTAAAAAAATTACGAGCACGATTGCCACAATCAAAAGCGCCACGCCGATTTTCAGCGCGCCACCACCGCCGCTGCCGGGATTTGCCGGTGACGGCGCGACCATGTTTGTTGATGCAACAAGATTGGTTTCAGCCATTGCTGTTGTCTGCGGCACGTTGCTGGTTTCTGCAATCGCATTTGTTTGCGTGACGGAAACTTCATTCGTTGGATTCGCCGGCACAATGGATGATTGTGAATTCGTTATTTCCAACTTCGGCACGGTGGGCGGCAAATTTGTTCCCACATTGGTGCCGATAATAATCAGCGACGGCACGATGACAACTGGCGCTGGAGCAACTGGCGAAAGATTTGTTGGCGCTGCGGGCGCGGTGGCTTCAACCGGTTGCGGCAGCGGCGGAAATTGCGGAAAATTTATCATGGCGGGCGGAATGCCCACCGTGGCCCAAATGTATTTGCCCAGTTGCGACCGCAACACGATTACAAACGGCTGTCCGGCTTTTATTTGTTTGGCCTGTTGTTGAAAAACCCCGTTGATTTCAGCGTCGTAAGGCGTGCCATGAATTTCCGACCGACCGTCGCAAAAAATCAAGACCGTAAGTTGTTCGGAATCCTGCATGATTTGATTCAACGGCTGCGGCAATTCGTCAAAACTCCCGTTCCTTGCATAATGTTGATGCTCGACGAAGGTTGTGATGTTCGACGCAATCGCCGACGCGTTTTCCGGCGCCCAATGTTGGAGCGGAAATTGTCCGGCATTCAAATGGCGTTCTAACGTCCATACGCCGACAGTGTCACCGCGCTGCAACTGTTCGCTCATGTCCAGCGCAAAAAGCTGTTTCAAAAACTTTTCCACCACCGGCATGGATTTTTTTGTCGCCGCCGACGTTTCAAACACGAGCAGCAGGCGATTGTCCACGTTTTGCGCCGCCGGTTGCGCGTGCAATGTCGGGATTAAGAGAATCGCCGCAAGCAACACGAAAACAACTCGCGCGAGGCGGACGATTATTTTGGGGCACATTTGATTGTTCATTTGTTTTTTTGTTCTCGCGAACGGTTAAAACGATTTCGCTCCGCGCGATTGTAATTTTTCAATTCTTCCTGCAATTCGCCCAGCGCGTTTCCGATCATTCGAATAAAATTCGCGCAGCTCGCCACCGAGCCGCCAAATCCGCTGACCATGTTGCGCTCCGCATTGTCGTCCGTCACGACCAGAACCTCGCCGTATTCCTGAAAACGATGCGCCGCGCGTTCAATCATGTCGTCCGCCGTTTGTCCGGCGCGTGAAAACAAAACTTCCACGTCGCGGCTCGATTCGTTCTTTGGCGTGTTCGGCGGCGCGCCTGCTCCGTCAAAAAAAATCGTGATCGGCTCGCCCGTCGCGTCGTGATAACGCGTCAGGATTTGCACCAATTCCTCGCGCGCCCGCGCCGAATGTCGCGGCGCACCCTCCGCCAGTTCCGGCCAGTTGTGCAACAGGCTGTAGCCATCCACCAAAATCCGCACCAACGCCATGCCGCAAGAGTAGCCGTTTTCAGCGCGATGCAAACGGAAATTGTTTTTGGAAGAAATCCGGTTACCGATGCTGGAAATTATGGCAGCAGCCCAAACCATTTTCCAGAAATCGAACCGACGCATCGCCGCGCTCGCGCTGGTGATTCTCGCGCTCGATCAATTCACGAAATTGATCGTGCTGCAGACACTCGACATCGGCGACGAGAAAATTCTCATTCCCGGATTTTTCAAATTCGTTCACTGGGTCAACACCGGCGCTGCGTGGAGCCGCTTCAGCGGCAACAACGGCACGCTCGCGCTCTTCGCCATCCTCGCGCTTGTCGCGCTGTTTCTCACGCGTCATCACTTCGATTCCCACAAGCTGTCCGGCCAGATTGCGTTCGGCCTCATCTTCGGCGGCATCGCGGGAAATCTGACTGACCGTTTGCTGCCCAGCCGACACGCTGTCGTGGACTTCATTTATTTTTATATTCAACAGCGCGGCGGAAACGAAATCGGTTTTCCGGCATTCAATGTCGCCGACAGCGCAATTTGCACCGGCGTGGGTTTGATTTTCCTCATCACCTGGAAAAACGAGCGCGCGCCGAAATCTGCCGAATCATCGAAATGAAAAAGTTTTTTGTGTTTGTCTTCCTTGTTTTGTTTGCAATGTTTTTGTCCGGTCTTTACGGCATCATTCACGATCAAATCAGTTACACCGTCTCACCGGAATATTTTATAAAATTCAAATTTCAACAGTTTGGGCTTGATGGAATGACCCTTCCCAATCGTGTTCAAGCTGGAATCGTTGGCTTTCTTGCTTCGTGGTGGATGGGTATTCCAATTGGCCTGCTGGTTGGCGGAAGTGGATTTATCCATCCTAGCCATCAGCGAATGCTTAAAGTTTCCTTGATGGCATTTGGACTTGTGATTGCAATCACGCTTTCATTCGGATTATGTGGTTTGCTTTACGGTTACTATGAGACGCAGACAATCAATCTCGCAAATTACCGAGGCTGGTTCATTCCGAAAGACGTTGTGGATTTGCGACGATTCTTGTGTGTCGGTTATATGCACAATGCCTCGTATCTTGGCGGAACATTGAGCATTTTCATTGCCTGTATTTTTCAAGTGGTAGTTAGAATCAAGGACGCCAGCCGATGACAATTCGCAAAGAAAATTTCATCGTTGAAAAATCGCTGCCAAAAATAACGGCTCGACAAATTCCTCTGCGAAAAATTCCCCGCCGCCTCGCGTGGTGCGTTGCAACGATTGATCGAGGAAGGCCACATCCGCGTCAACGGCGAAATCGTCAAGCCCACGCATCATCCGCACGCGGGCGAAAAAATTGAAGTCCATTGGCCGGAAGCGCAGTCCTGCAAAAGCGCAGCCGGAAAAAATTCCGCTCGATATTTTGTTCGAGGACAAAACCCTGCTCGTCGTCAACAAACCCGCCGGACTCGTCGTGCATCCCGCCGCCGGGCACGAGGAACACACGCTCGTCAACGCATTGCTGCATCATTGCAAAGGCTCATTGAGCGGCATCGGCGGCGTGGCGCGACCGGGCATCGTCCACCGGCTCGACAAGGAAACCAGCGGCTGCCTCGTCGTCGCCAAAAATGACGAGACGCACCTCGCGCTCTCGGAACAATTCGCGTCGCGCGAAGTCAAAAAAATTTACCACGCGCTCGTCTGTGGTGAACCGGCGCGCGCCACCGGCGAAATCCACGCCGCCATCGCGCGGCATCCCACGCACCGCAAACGCATGGCCGTGCGCGACGATTCCGAAGGCCGCGCCGCGCACACGAGCTACCGGATTCTCGAACGGCTTTACGCCGCGACGTTGATGGAGGCGCAAATCCACACCGGCCGCACGCATCAAGTCCGCGTGCATTTTCAATTCATCGGCCATCCGCTCGTGGGCGACGACACCTACGGCGCGCGGCAAAACGCGCGGCTCAAGGAATTGACGAACTACGCCGCGCCGCGCGTGATGCTGCACGCGAAGGAACTTTCATTCGTCCATCCACGCACGAAAAGGGAAATGAAGTTTGAAGCGCCGTTGCCGAAAGATTTTTTGGCGGCGTTGAAATTACTGCGGGTGAAAAAATGAGTTGCACTGGATTAAATCCGAGTTAAAATTTGGATATGAAATTGAAAGCAGCAATGATTTCAGAAAACGGCTCGGAAAAAGCGAAATTCAGCGCGTTCTTCCGCTCTAGTATGCGCGAGATGGCCGCGCTCCACCGCGCCAACAAGGCCAGTGACGTTGAAATCCGCCGGCTGCAAGTTTCCACTCGCAAGAAGCTTGACCGCATCTGGGAAAATTTGCGTCATGTTCAAGCAACTAACTGAACTGGTCGCCCATCTTTTATTCCTCGTTCGCGACACGCGGGAAAACAAGGAATCCATCGAACAGCTTCGGCGCGAGATGCACGAACTGGCATCTACTGTTGAAAAAATTTCCTTTGAAGTTCAACGCCTCAACGACCGCGAAAAATTGGAGCGGGAAAAACTGGTTTTGCAACTGGAGAACGCGCTGTTAAAAATCGAACGCCGTTTGCCGCCGGGCAAATCTTCAAAAAATTAAGCGGGCGAGGCGAAATGCGCCAAAGCCGCGAACGGGATTTTTCGCGTGGTTAGTGTGTTTCGCATTAAATTTTTTGCGCTGATAATTTATGGCGAAACTGAAGGGGCAATCCTGTCATTTTTCAAAAGCTGTTTGATTTTGTCAGCTATTTCGGAATCTAAAATTCACCTGCGTCTTGAGCATGAGCGCAGCCCACAAAAACAATTCCGAGATAGTCGCAAAATCGGGAAAACGCATCCACAAGCGTTTGATCGGGCTGCGGTCCTGAACTGGAAGAGACGAGCGCAAAACGTTTGCCACGCAATTGCCGTCCAAGTTTCGGGTTTGGCCCGAGCAAATCGGAAAAGCGGTCAATGAAAATTTTCATCGGTGTTGAATAGGAATACCAATAAACGGGTGTCGCCATAATTGTCACGGGCGCAGGAATGATCCTCCGAATGACAGACAGAAACTGGTCGTTGCTGGGATAATTATTTTCGTAATTGTATGGCGCGACGTAGCAGGTTTGCAGATCAACAACATCACAAGTCGAACCGGAAATTAATCGCTGCAAAACAATCGCTGTGTTACTGTTTTTTCTTGCGCTGCCAAGGATTGCGATGGAATTCATACAATACTTCTTGGAAGCTAAACTTTCATTTTCGCCGCGTCCAGACTGATTTGAATTCACTTCGCTGCGCACGTTTTGAAAATTGTAGGAGACGAGGTGACGAGTCTCTAATTAAATTCAAACCATTGGTTTAATTTTTGAAATGAGCCTCCTCACGTCAGCTCCTACGATTGTTCAAAAGAAAATTTATTCGCTTGCGGCGGGGAATTTCCGCATAGTGCGCGGGATGAAATCCATGACGGGTTACGGTCGCGGCGAATGCGCGCGGGACGGTTTAAAATCACCGTCGAGCTGGGCGCGGTCAACCGCCGGCAGTCGGAAATCTCCGTGAACCTCCCGCGCGAGCTGGAGCTGCTCGAGGCGCAGGTGCGCGACGCCATCAACGCGCAGGTCGCGCGCGGGCGCGTGACGGCGCGCATCGGCATCCACGCGGCGGAAGGCAAATCATCGGCGCGTGCGCATATCAACGCGTCGCTGGCGAAGGCTTACGCGATCGGAACTTGGCAAGCTGGCGAAGTCGCTGAAAATCTCCGGCGAAGTTTCGCTCGACCAGATTTTGCGCGCGCCGGGCGTTTTTCAGAGTGATGAAGAATTGGTGGACGCGGAAAATATCTGGCCCGCAGTCGAGAAGGCGTTGAAGCCGGCGCTGGCGTCGCTCGTGAAGATGCGCGAACGCGAAGGCGCGCATCTGGCGGAGGATTTGACGGCGCGGATCGGCATCATGCGCGCTGCCGTTGAAAAAATTCAGAAGCAAGCGCCGCAGACGGCGGAGAATTACCGGCAAAGTTTGCTTGAACGGATCAAGAGCGCGGGCATTGAAAACATTGCGCCGGATGACGAGCGGTTGTTGAAGGAAATTGTTTTATTTGCCGATCGTTCGGACATCTCGGAGGAATTGACGAGGCTGCAAAGTCATTTCAAGCAATTTGAGGATTGCCGCAAATCGAAAGAACCGGTCGGGCGCACGCTGGATTTTCTCGCGCAGGAAATGAACCGCGAGATCAACACCATCGGCTCGAAGGCGAACGACGCGATCATCTCGCGCGAGGTCGTGACGTTGAAAACGGAACTGGAACGCTTTCGCGAACAAGTGCAAAACGTGGAATGAAAAACGAAAGTCCAAAGTCCAAAGTCCAAAGTCCAAAGCCGCAAAAATCCGCGCCACTTTTGATTCTGATTTCTGCGCCGTCGGGCGGCGGCAAGACGACGCTTTGCCACCAGTTGCTCAAGGCGCGACCGGATATGACGCGCGCCATCACCTGCACGACGCGCGCGCCGCGCCCCGGCGAAAAAGACGGCGTGGACTATCATTTTTTCGACGCGTCGGAATTTTTGAAGCGGTTGCACGCGGGAAATTTTCTGGAGCACGCGACGGTCTATGGCAATAGCTATGGAATCTTGAAATCCGAACTGCTCGGCAAATTGCGCGAGGGAAAAGATGTTTTACTGAACGTGGACGTGCAGGGCGCAGCGACAATTCGCGAACAGGCGGAGAGCGAGCCGGAATTAAAACGCGCGCTGGTCACGGTTTTTCTGACACCGACACCGTTAACGGTGCTGGAAGAACGCCTGAAAAAACGCGGCGCGGACGCGGCGGCGGTGATTCAAAAACGGCTCGCCGTGGCAAAACAGGAAATCGCACAGTGGAAAAATTTTGATTATCTTTTGATCAGCGGCAGCAAGCAGGAAGATTTGCGGCGGGCGCTGGCAATTATTGAAGCGGAAAAGATGCGTGTGGATCGTTCGCACGCGCCGAATTTTTAACCACTAATCCGCGCTTATCGTCGCTAATTATGAAACCGGAAATTTATAAAGATGAAGGTTACAAGCTCATGGGCGCGGCGTTTGAAGTTTATAACGAACAAGGCTTCGGCCTCGCCGAAGAAATTTATCAGGAAAGCATTGAAATTGAATTGATGTCACGCGCAATTCCTTTCCGTTCCAAACAGGAATTGAAATGTTTCTACAAAGGACGGGAATTAAAAAAGCGTTACCTTCCTGATTTGATTGTGTTTGAATGTTTGCTGGTCGAATTGAAATCTGTTTCCGGGCTTGCGCCGGAACACGAAGCGCAAATAATCAATTATATGCGAATCACCAGACAGCCGGTCGGCTATCTCATAAACTTTGGCCATAAAGACACGCTTGAATGGAAGCGGTTCATTTTGTCCGAATTTATTCCGATAGAAATGATTAGCGTCAATGAGAGAAGATTAGCGGTTCAAAAATGAGCGTTTCAAAAAAAATCGTTCTCGGCGTGACCGGCTCCATTGCCGCGCACAAGGCGGCGGACTTGGCGTCGCTGCTCACGAAGGCGAAGTGCGACGTGCGCGTGGTGATGACGGCGGACGCGCAACATTTCATCACGCCGCTGCCGTTCAAGACGCTCACGCGCAATCCAGTCGTCACGAATCTTTACGACGAGGAAAATGGCTGGCAGCCGATGCACATTCAACTCGCGGACGAGGCGGATTTATTTTTGGTCGCGCCCGCGACGGCAAACATCATCGCGAAAATGGCAAACGGTTTTGCCGATGACGCGCTGACGTGCATCGCGCTGGCGTTGAATCCGAAGGCGAAAATTTTAATCGCGCCCGCGATGAACGGAAAAATGTGGATGCATTCGGCGATGCAGCAAAATGTAAAAGTTTTGAAATCGCGCGGCGCGGAATTCATCGGGCCGGACGAAGGAATGTTGTCATGCGGCTACGAAGGCATCGGACGTTTATGGCCGGTGGAAAAAATTGCGGAACGCGCGTTGAAATTGTTGCGTTAAAAATCTCTTCGTTGCGGCGAATTTATGAAACCTAGCCATTCGCAATGGCTGAAACGGTTGATTGCGTCGCTGGAAATTCCGGCGCCCGATCCGGCGCGCCTGCTGCGGCGCATTGCCGTGATGGAGCGCAGCATCATGCTGCCGGTCAAGGCGGTCTTCATCGGGATGATTTTATATTCGTTCGACGCGACGCCCTGGTTTGGCCTTGCTTCGAGCACGCTTGATGTGACCGTTGAAACGGTGCAATACATTTTCTGGTTCTACATTCTGGCCAGCATCATTTCCGGGGCGATTCTTATGTTTGCTGGAAAAATTGCCGCTGGCGGTCATGCAATGGACGGTGGTCACGAGCAGCTTGGTGGACGGACTGTTTATCGCGGGCATGGCGTTGGTCACGGGCGGACGGGACAGTATTTTGTTCTGGCTGTTTGTCGCGTTGATCGTGCGCAATTCAGTCAGCATTCCGCCGGGATTTTCACAACTTTTTTTGAATGTGGCCATCAGCCTTTGCTATGCGCTTGTGGCGGTTCTTGATGTCGCTGTTTTGAACAATCTGGATGACGTGACACTGCACACGCTGGATTTGATGCCGCACGAGGATTTGGGACAACCGTTTGCCCTGCGCGTGACGCTGCTGCTGCTCGTTACGGTTTGTTGCTACGGCGCGCAAGTGTTGCTGGAACGACAGCGGCTCGCTGTCGAAGAAGCGGGCGAATTTGCGACGCGCGAAAACCAGTTGCGTTCGGCTGGCCGGCTCGCCGCCGAGTTTGCGCATCAAATAAAAAATCCGCTCGCCATCATCAACAACACCGCGTTCTCGCTGCAACGCTCGCTGCGCGAAAATAAAAATTCCGCCGAACGCCAAATCGAAATCATCCAGGAAGAAGTCGCGCGCGCCGACAAAGTCATCACGCAAATCATGGGCTACGCGCAATTGAGCGAAGGCCGCGTCGAAAAACTCAACGTCATCGAGGAACTCGACCGCGCCATCGCGCAGGTTTTTCCGCCCGCAGTGCCGACAAAAATTCAAATCCGCCGCCAATACGGCCAAAATTTTCCGCCGTTGCTCATGCAACGCGGCCACTTGTCTGAAATTCTCGTGAACCTTCTGCAAAATGCACGCGACGTGCTCGGCGACAAGGGAAATGTGTTTATCGCCGCCGATTGTCATCGCGATTATTCCATTGAAATTTCCGTGCGCGATGACGGCCCCGGAATTTCGCCGGACAAAATCGAACGCATTTTTGAGGCTTACTACACAACCAAGGAAAAGGGCAGCGGACTCGGAC
The DNA here is from genome assembly GCA_963746345.1 of uncultured Verrucomicrobiae bacterium. Classification (GTDB taxonomy): domain Bacteria; phylum Verrucomicrobiota; class Verrucomicrobiia; order Limisphaerales; family UBA11358; genus UBA11358. Next base: position 504,392 of record CAVVAN010000001.1, on the reverse strand, counting down.
TCGCCATCGTCAAACACGACGTTGAACTTTACGGCGGCTCGGTGCGCGTTGAATCCAGAGCTTGGACAAGGCGCGCAATTTACCTTAATTTTCCCTGCGAAAGCGTTGATGAAATTTTCCAAATGAGCGCGCCACTCGCCACCTGTTCTCGTCGTTGACGACGAAAAAAACATGCGCCTGTCGCTTCAGACCGTGTTGAAGGACGAAGGCTACGCCGTGCGCGCCGTCGAGATCCGCCGAGGAAGCGCTGAAGCTTCTGCCGCGCGAGGAATTTTTCATGGTCATCACCGACGCGCGGCTCGGCGGCATGACCGGCTATGAATTTCTAAAAATAATTCATGAGGCAAAACCGGATTTGCCCGTGCTCATGCTCACGGCTTACGCGACGCCCAAGCTTGCCGTGGAAGCCATCAAAGCCGGCGCGATTGATTATCTGGCCAAACCATTTGCGCCGGAGGAATTGCTTCATGCCGTCGCCCGCTGCGCCGAACGTCATCAACTTTTGCTGCGAAAATGCCGCGCTGCGTTCACGCGCGGAACAAGTTTTCAGCCTCGATCAAATCGTCGGCGAATCGCCGAAAATGCAGCGAGTTGCGAAAATTGATCCAAACTGTCGCTCCCACCGACGCGCGCGTTTTGATCCTGGGCGAAAGCGGCACGGGCAAGGAACTCGTCGCGGGCGCGCTTCACAGTTTGAGCCAGCGACGCGAGGCGCATTACGTCCGCATCAACTGCGCCGCGATTCCCGAAACGCTTTTGGAAAGCGAATTGTTCGGCCACGAAAAAGGCTCGTTCACCGGCGCGTTCAAACAAAAATTCGGTCGCGTCGAGGAAGCCGATGGCGGCACGATTTTTCTCGATGAAATCGCCGACATGAGCAAGCCGCTTCAGGCCAAGCTGCTGCGGTTTCTGGAAGACGGCAGCTTCACGCGCGTCGGCGGCACGCAGGAATTGCGCGTCAATGTCCGCCTCATCGCCGCGACCAACCGCGACATCGTGCAGGCCATTGCCGCCGAACAATTCCGCGAAGATTTGTTTCATCGCCTGAACGTCGTGCAATTTCACCTGCCGCCGCTGCGCGAATCGCGGCGAAGATGTTTTGCTGCTCGCCGATCATTTTTTGAAAATTTTCCGCGCCACGATGAACAAAAATGTGAATCAAATTTCATCCGGCGCGCACCAAAAAACTTTTATCTCATCGCTGGCCCGGCAACGTGCGCGAACTGCGCAACGCCATCGAACGCGCGCTCATTTTGGAAACCACGCCCGAAATCCAAGCTTCCAATCTGCCGGAGTTTCAGGTCGAATCGCGTTTGCAAAAAACTTCGACGACGCAGACCGCATCGGACGAATCGCTCGACGACGCACTCGCACGGACCGAGCGCGAACTGATTTCCAGCGCAATGAGACAAAACGATTTTAACCTGACGCGCGCCGCCGAACATCTTAAGCTCACCAGACATTCACTTCGCTACCGGATGCAGCGATTGGGAATGCAAACCGGCGAGGGTGCGGCAAGTGAAACGTCCGCTGCCATTGACCGGCAGCTTTCTGATGTTTGATTGACCCATGAATATCAAATTACCATCGTTCGCGGACGTTGCGGATTATTTAGTCATCATCGGCGCGGCTGTGTTCGTAGCATTCGTGTGGTTCTTTTTATTTCGCAGCAAACTGATGCATCGTCACAAACACCATCACCATCGCCGTCGCTCTCAACGCAAGCTCAACCCGACGCTCGCGCAGACCGGCGGATTACCACCGCGCCGCGAAGAAAAAAAATCCGACGACCCAACACCAACGCCGTGATGCAACACAGCCGCGCCATTACAAAAAAAAGCGCGTCCAATCTCGCGCTCGCGTTTATTCTTTTGCCAAAACAAAAACGCGACGCCATGTCCGCGCTCTACGCTTTTTGCCGCGAAGTGGACGACGTGGCCGACAACGAAAATGCCCCGACCGAAAAACGCCGCGCACAACTTTCAGAATGGCGTGACGACGTGAAACGCGCCTGCGAAAATCAATTGCCGCAATTTGCCGTGAACCGCGAATTACAGCCCGTCATCCGGCAATTTCACCTGCCGTTCGGATTGTTCGACGAACTCATCAAGGGCTGCGAAATGGATTTGGAGAGAAATCGTTACGAAGATTTCGAGCAATTGGAATTGTATTGTCACCGCGTCGCATCCGTCGTCGGACTTTTGAGCATCGAAATTTTTGGCTATAAAAATCCGGCAACGCGCGATTATGCCGTTTATCTCGGCAAAGCGCTGCAATTGACAAATATCTTGCGCGACGTGAAAACCGACGCCGCGCGCGGGCGGATTTATCTGCCGCTCGATAATTTGAGGAAATTCAGCGTTACGCCAGATGAAATTCTTCAATCACGATATTCCGACCGCTTTCGCCATCTCTGCGAAGCCGTCGCTGCTCGCGCGAAAGATTTTTATCGGCAAGCTCAAAAAAGTCTGCCCCACGAAGACCGGCAATCGATGGTTGCCGCCGAATTGATGGGCATGGTTTATTGGAAATTGCTCGAACAGTTGGAGAGAGAAAAATTCAGAGTTTTCGACCAACCGATCCGTTTGAGCAAGCGCTACAAATTGCTGCTGATTTTTCTCGCGTGGACACGTTATGGCGTCAGATCAGCTTCGCCAAATTATGGCTACTGAAATTCGCCGCCTCATTGTCAACGCGGACGACTTCGGCCTCTCGCATTCCGTGAACGAAGCTGTCATCCGCGCGCATTGTGAAGGCATTTTGACGAGCGCGAGTTTGATGGTGAACGAAGCTGGTTTTGATGAAGCTGTAAAACTGGCAAAAGAAAATCCAAAGCTCGGCGTCGGCTTGCATTTGACTTTGTTACATGGGCATTCCGCGCTGCCGCCGGAAAAAATTCCAGACCTCGTCAATCCGCTCGGCGAATTTCCAAATTGTCCCGTCGGCGTCGGAATGAAATATTTTTTCAATCGTAATTTACGCGAACAGTTGCGCGCCGAAATCCACGCGCAATTCGAAAAATTCCATTCAATAGGTTTGCCGCTCGACCATGTCAACGGCCATTTGCATCTGCATCTGCACCCGGCGATTTTCGGGATTCTAATGGAAGATTCTGAAAAACTCGGCATCCGCCATTTGCGCTTGACGCGCGACTGTCTTGCGCGCAGCCGGAAAGTTTCGCATGGCCATTTCTTTTACAAAATTTCACACGCCGCGATTTTTGAATTTTTGTCCAGCCGCGCGCGCAAAACTTTGGACGTGAAAAAAATCCGCTACACGCAAATCACATTCGGCCTTTTGCAAAACGCGCGCGTTGATGAAGATTATGTTTTGAAATTGCTGCCCGAATTGCCGCCGGGCGATTCCGAGCTTTACTCGCATCCGTCGCTCGGTGAATTTAAGCATGAATTCGATGCGCTTGTCAGTCCGCGTGTGAAATCGCGTGTGCAGGAACTCGGCATCGAACTGATTCGCTATCAGGATTTGTAGCGGCGCTCTGCGAGCGCCGTTCAGAAACTGCGACGGTCACAGACCGCCGCTACAATTTATGTTAAAATTGCTTTTGATTTTGCTCGTCGGTCTCGCGTTCGAGTCAACCGGCGTCATCCTGCTGAAAAAAGGCATGAATGTTATCGGCGAAATGCACGGCTACAACGCCGCCGAAATTTTCCGCATCGTGAAAGTCGGCGCGACGAATCCGCAAATCCTGCTCGGCGTTTTTTTTGAGGCGTTGTTCTTCGTGTGCCTGCTGATTTTGATGTCCAAGAGCGACATCAGTTTTCTCTGGCCGCTCACCGCGCTGAGTTTCGTGTTCGCGACCTTCGCCGCGATGTGGTTCCTCGGCGAAAGCGTTTCCATCGTGCGCTGGTTTGGCGTGATCCTGATCGTGATCGGTGCGGCGTTCATCAGCTACAGTGAACACGCAAAGGAAAAACCTGCGCCGCCAACTTCCGCTCAATCGCCGGTTACGGAAAAATGATTTTGGCGAGAATGTCGGCCAGTTGTTCGGCAGCGAATTTGGTTTTCTTCTGCAACTGCATCAGCGCGGGAATTTTTCCGGGCGATTTGGTGATGGCCAGGAATAATTTTCCGAAATCCAGATTCTTGTCCGGCTTGGAGAGTGCGTTGAAATCCAGCGGCAAATCTTCGTTGGCCGTGTCGGAGATCACGCGGATGGTGGCGCAGGGGATTCCGCGCTCCGCACAGACGGCGTGAATCGCTGCCGATTCCATTTCGACGGCGTCCGCGCCGGTTTCGTCGCGCAACTTTTTCTTGTCGGCAACGGTTGTGGTGATGCGGTCGGCGCAGAAAAATTTTAATGGCTTCGCCCCTGCGCCGAGAAGTTTGGCGCGCAAAGCTTCGTCCGAGGTTTCAAAAATAACTTCGCCGAGTTTCAAATCTGGATTCAATCCGCCGGCGAAACCGCAGGTCAGCACGAGTTTTGGTGAATGGGTGGCGAGAAATTCGCGCAGGGATTTTTCGGCGTTCTGGCGGCCGATGCCGGTGAGCAAAATTGTGATGCCGGTTTTGCCCGCCGCGATTTTCCGAAACGGCGCGGCTTCTTCTTTCAGGGCGAAGCAAATGAGCGTGGACATTTTGGCCGCGCGCCGCAAAATTATTTCGCCGACTTCAAATAGCTGATGCCTGTAATGGTGAGCAAGGGCAGGACGTGTGCCAGATCGTATTTGTCAATGATAACAACACGGGTTTTTCCGAGCGCAATTTTGTTACGATCGGCCACCTCATATTTTTCGCCATCCGCCATTCTGATTAAAAAAGGGATTCCTTCTTTTACCGCCATTTGAATGTCATTGATATTCATAATTCCAGTTTAAGAGACAATGGAATTTAGTCAACTGCCACCGCGATTTTCCGAAACGGCGCGGCTTCTTCTTTCAGGGCGAAGCAAATGAGTGTGGACATTTATTTTTCGGCGTTAAACCAACCAGACCGGCCAAAAGCTAAAATCCGAAGCCATTCTTCTGGCAACGATTCTCTGTAAATCTTTTTGATATGCCAAAGTCCATTTCGTGCGCCAATAACTTGCTCCCGTAAAATTATTAGTCCCAAAAATTCTATTGCAGGATTGCCAAATGGCTTACAAAAAGAAAATGGCTTGCCAATGACAATTTTTGCCGGTGAAAAACTTCTGGCGGCAGTTTGGCATCATCATCAAGCAAAGTTCTCCAACGCGGTCCGTTTCCGCCAACGTAAAATATCGTTTGAACATCTTTTGGATCTGAATCAAATGTTCCCAATCCAAAGATGACATCAATTTCTTTAGTTAAATCTTTTCCCGACCTTGCCCATTCAATGCGATTCCCAACGCGCATGAAACTAACTGCAACGATTGGCTCTTTGGCAGCAATTGTTCCATGCCAATTCCAGTATCTTTTCCCTTCTTTTCCTTCTTTCCATGTTCCTTCGATTTCCGCGAAGGAATTAAGAGGATTCGGAATTTGAATGTCGAAGTTCATTTTCATTTTATCCCCGCCAGCCGTTCCTTCCAGATTTTGTAAAGTTCCACGGTGGCGCGGACGTCGCGCAGGCAATATTCGGCGATGTCGCGGAATTTTCCGGCGGCCAGCAGCGCGCCCACGTCCATGCCGGTCACGCCGTGGCTCTTGGGCGATTCGATGCCGAAGGCTTTGCAGTAAAAATCCAGGTTGAACCGCCGCGCCGCGCCGTCGCGCCCGCTCACGCTGTAAAAGGTGAACTGCTCCGCGAGGTCGCAGTGCGGGTCGGTGGCGTAACGGTAGCCGAGCCAGTTTTTTTTCGAGATGGGCACGTTGAGCAGCGCCGAGCGCAGGTAGATGAACGGCACGTCGAAGCCGCGGCCGTTGAAGGTGACGACGGAATCGTATTTTTTCGCGACGTCCCAGAATTGCGCGAGCAGTTCCGTCTCGTCCGCGCAGGGAATGAATTTCACGGGCGCGTCCGCTTCTTCGACTTCCTCGAAATCTTCGGCGACGAACAAGGTCTGGCCGCGCTGCGTCTCGGCGTTGAGCATGGCGATGCAGACGACCTGCGACGTGAACGGCCACAGGCTCATGAATTTGGCGATCTCCTCGCGCTTGGCGTCCTTGGCGGTGGCGTCGGCGAGCTTGTCGGCCTCGCGGAAAAGATATTCCTGCTGCGCGTCGTCGAAATTTTCGAGCGGCAGCGCGGTGGTCTCGATGTCGAAAACGAGTGTGGCCATTTGCCGGATTAAACCACCAAGTCACAAAGGCACAAAGTTTTTTCCAACTTGGTGTTCTTGGTGTCTTGGTGGTTAAATCGGTTCGGCAATCAAATCGTAATCCGTGTGGCCGATGATTTTGACCTTGGCGAATTCGCCGATCGGCAATTTGCCGCGAATGTAAATGCGTCCGTCAATGTCCGGCGCGTCCGCCTCGCCGCGTCCGACAAAGTAATGGCCTTTCATCTGGTTGGTATGCTTGTCCGTTTCGCGGATGAGGCCGTGTTCCCACGAACTGACATTTGCCGCCTGCAATTGTTTCGCGTTGGCCTCGCCTTCGACGAGGACTTTGATTTCGCGGCCAACGAAAGATTCGGAAATTTGTTTGGCAATTTTGTGTTGCGCGGCCATGGCGAGTTCGCGGCGCTTTTGTTTCACCTTGTCAGAAATTTGCCCGGCCATTTTGCCCGCGAGCGTGCCGTCTTCCTGCGAATAGGTGAAAACGCCGAGCCGCTCAAATTTCGTTTCGCGGATGAAATCCAGCAGCGTCTGAAAACTCGCTTCGGTTTCGCCCGGAAAACCGACGATGAACGTCGTCCGCAGCGCGATGCCGGGAATTCCGGCGCGAATTTTCCGGATCAGATCAACGATGTATTGCTGCGAGGTTTCGCGGCGCATCCGTTCGAGCATGTTTTCGTGGATGTGCTGGAGCGGAATGTCCACGTAGCGCGCGACTTTTTTGCATTCGGCGATTGTCTGGATCAATTCGTCCGTCCAATGCGCCGGATGCGTGTAAAGCAGGCGAATCCAGAAATCGCCCTTGAGCGAATTCAATTCGCGCAGCAGCGAGCAAATCGTCGTGGCATCGGCGGCAAGCGATTTGGCGGCGGCGGAAAATTTTTCCGGCGAAGAAATCGCGCGCGAATGGTTCGGGCGCAAATCCAGTCCGTAATAAGTCGAGTCCTGCGAAATCAGATTGATTTCCTTCACGCCGTCGGCAATGAGCGCTTTGGCTTCGGCCACAATGTCCTTTTGCGTGCGGCTGCGATGCGAGCCGCGCATTCGCGGAATGATGCAGAAGCTGCACGGATGGTTGCAGCCCTCGGCGATTTTCAAATAGGCAAAATGTTTCGGCGTCAGGCGGAAGCGCGGCGTCTCGAAATCGGGAATAAAAACCGGACGTGCTGTAACATCAAAAATCAGTGCGGCTGGAGATTTTGCGCTGACGACGGTTTTGGTTTTTCCAAATTTGTCCGTGCCGCGAATGATTCTTCTTTTTCGTGTTCAGACAAGTCGCGGGATTTTTCCAATTCGTTCAAGCGTGCAGAAATTTTTGTTTTGGAATTTTTGCCTTTTGATTTTTCATCCGCAATTTTTCCCGCGCGATTTGCAACGGCCTTGCCCGACGATGTCGCCGACTTGCGCGACTTGATCAATGCCCATGAACGCGTCCACTTCCGGCATGAGTTTTGGCAGTTCGTCGCGAAAACGCTGCGAGAGGCAGCCGGAAACGATGACGGCCTGGCCGCGCCGGTTCGCGTCGCGGAGTTCGACGGATTCGAGAATCGTGTCCACGCTTTCTTCCTGCGCGGAGTCAATGAAGGAACAGGTGTTGACGATGACGGCGTCGGCCTGCGCGGCGTCGTTGGTGATCTCGACGCCGCTTTTCATCAGCGAGCCGAGCATGATCTCGGCGTCCACGAGATTTTTGGCGCAGCCGAGGGAAATCAGGCCGACGCGCAACCCGCCTTCGCGTTGCTTCGGCGCGGCAAGCGGCTTTTTGTTGGAATTTTTCTTTGTCACGGAAGGAAAAGTTTAGCAGAGATTTTGAACGTGGCAATGACGTCTCGCGAGGACGCTCGCCCCACCAAACAAATTATTTGCCGATGGAATTTGTCGCTGGAACATTTGTGCCGGACGAAACTGCGGGCGGCAATTGTGTTTGTTGAAATTGTCACGACTGGCGGCGCATTGGTTTCCGCGCGCCATTCCGAGTTGTGTGCGGATGACGGCGCGCGCGGCATAGGGAATCATTTCATGCTGTGTGTCGAGCAATTGGTTCAGCACAGTCGCGGTTGAGATCGGCGAATGGCGGCAGACCGATGCGTAGCAGATTGCCTTTCATGCGGAAAATCTCGGCTTGATAATGTTGATAAACTTTTCCGGCGAGCAATTTGAATCCGGCGTAACGGTCGTCCTGCGCCGATGGCCAGGTCGTCATACGAGCGCGCCAGAAATCCTTCAATCGACGGCGGTCACGCGTTCCTGCGAGGTTTCGCCGATGTCTTCCTGCACGCGGCGACGGCGTATTCGTCGAGCGTCAGATTTGCGCTGGGAATGAATTCGGGTCGCCGTCCGATCAAAGGTTTGTCGGGATATTTTTCGCCGAGATATTTGATACCATTTCGCGGCCTCGGCCATGCGGTTGTTCTCGTAAAGAAAATAAACGGCGTCCCTCAGAAAATTCCGGTGCGCGTTGGCGATGTTGTTGCGGCTTGGTTGGATCCTCGTTCATCATTTCTTCGTAGGCGTCATTGAGCTTGGGAATGAGATCGAGATTCGGGCCAAGTTCGTACGAGTTTGGATTGAACGGATTGGCGATGATGCCGTCCGTGATGAAATGCCTGCAGCATGGATTGGTAAATGACCGCGGCGCAACGTGATCAAATCATCCTGCTTTACCTTGCCGGGATGTTCCTTGCGCTTCTTCCAGCCCTGCGCATCCCAGTAAATCGCGTGCGCCTCGGGCAGCCGCCAGTCGAGCGGCCCCCATTGCTCATCCACTTTTTGCGCGAACACCGGGATCAATCTTGTATTTTTCACGGAGCAACAGTGCGTTCGTCCTGTGCTTCGGCGGTTTGCGGATTGATCAACGCGGCAAAATTCGTTCCGTTCGGGCCGAAAAACGGCGTCATTTCCTCCGCCCATTGCTGTTTGTAATACACATTCGCGTCGTCCAGGTTCTGTCCCATTTTGTGCTTGAAAAACCAACGCCAGCTCGCGGTAAATCAAGCATGTCGTCGGGATTGTAGCGCAGGCCGTTGTCGCGCAACAGTTCGATGCCGTGCTCGACCCAGCGCCAGCGGTCGGGAAAATCCTTGAACTTGACGGAAATGTTGTAGGCCATGTTCCACGCCTGAAAAACCCAGACCTGCGCGAAATGCGGCTCCAGATCCGTGATCCAATCCGCCAGTTGCGCCGCCTCGAAAAATTTGTCGTCCTGCTGCAAATCATTGGCGCGAATCCAGAGAAAATTGGAAATCAATCCGCGAAAACCGCCGAGCGCGACCGTCGTGAACGCCAGCATCGGCGGCGCGTTTTCCAACGGCTCGGAAATGGTCAGGCCAAGCTGCGCGCGGTCGCGGTTCAAGGATTTTTGCATCTGGCCGGAGCCGAAAAGCAGCGCGCCGGCGAGCAGCAGCAAAAGATATTTTTTTGGCGCGCGCGTTCATTGGTTTCCCTGCGCCGTCGCCAGTTCGCGCCGGCTGAAAAAAATAATGCCAGCGATGCGCGAAAATGCCGCCGAGCAACAAAACGATCTGCACGAACGCCACGCCAAGTTCGCTCCACGGAATGCTGCGGCCGGTGCTCAACGCATCAATCGGCGAAAAATTTTCCACCAGATTGATGACCGACAACATGCCCTTGAACATCGGAATCAACACCACGTCCGCCACCGAATGTCCCGGCACGCCGGTTTCCTCGTTGCCGACGCCGACAGTGCCGTTGGATCAACCGCTCCGCCAGCGTGCCGCTCGACAAGTCCAATCACCAGAACGCCAGCGAAAAAAACGCCGCGACCGGAAACGACAGAAAACTTGCCGCCATCAAGCCCAAGCGCCGCCAGCAATGCCATCCAGCAAAAAATGATTCCCAACCCGCGCGCAAAATTCAGCGCGAAGCCGCCTTCGGGATACAAAACTTCCATGCCGTCTTCGAGCGGAAACAGCAGCGCCGTGTTGTTCGGATTCAAAACGACGATGGTCAGCACGCCGTTTTTGTCGAAAAGATTCGCGGGAATCGCAAATTCATGGAACGTGTCCGGCGCGAGGCTCATCGGTTCGCTCTGCCAGATCTTTGCGAATTCGGATCGCCGACCTGCCATGCCGCCGTGAACGTGCCCGAAGCACTTCTATTCGCGGAATTGAATTTGACCCGCAATTGCAGCGGCTTGTCGCGCAGATAATTTTTGGCGAAGCCCAGGTCAATCTGCCAGTCGCGCGTGTAACCCGGCGGCACCAGTTGAAAATCCGCCTTCACCTGCTCGCGGATTTGCTGCGCACTTCCGGCAATGTCCGCCGTTGTCAACCGGACTGCTTTTCAAGCGCTCCTGCAAAACCCGCTCGGTCTCCGCGTCAATTTCCGCGTCGTAATTTTTTCCCTTCGCCGAACCGCGCGCCACCAGCACCTGTTCGCGCAAAATTTTCTGCTCCGCCGCCGGCAAGTTTTGTCGCGCGCCATTGCAGCAATCCATAAACGCACGCGCCGGAAATCGCCAGCAGCGCCGCGTTCAGCGAAACGATGCCAAGCCATTTGCCGAGCCAGATCTGCCAGCGCGCAATCGGTTTAGTCGCGACGACTTGCATCTGGCATTCCTCGATGTCGCGCGCCAGCGTGCCGCAGGAAAGCCAAAGCGTCGAAATCCCCAGCAGCGCCGTGATCGCGCTCAAAGTGTAGGTCAAAATGATCTGCGTGAAGCCGCGCGCCGTGCCGTCGTCCTTGATGACCAGCGGCAAACCGACGACCGCCAGAATCAACAACACCGCGATGACGAGGAACAGTTTGAACCGCAACGCGGCCTTCCACGTCAACCAGGAGATGGCGAGAATTCTTTGCATTTCAAAATTTAACTAACCGCAGAGACGCGGAGGCGCAGAGTTGAAAATTGAAATTCTCTGCGTCTCGGCGACTCTGCGGTGAAAATCATTTTTTGTTTCCAAGCAGCGATGACAATTTTTCATCCGCCTTGACAAATCCACCGGCTTCGCTTCCGGTGCTGGTTTTGTTTCTGCAATTTTTGTTTCGGTCAGCTGCGTCAGCGCTTCCAGTTTTTTGTCGTCCAATTTCTTTTCGGCAACTCGGCGCGGGAATTTTTGTTGCGAGAAATAGTTTGCGCAGCTTGCGGCAGTGACAATTTTTCCAAAACTTTTTCCGTCTGCCGGTTTTGGCTTCCACGCCGCCGCGCAGATACTCGGCCACGCGCGCGCCGGATTGCGCGCCGCTGGTTTCGTTCGCCGCGCGCGCCTTCGCCACCACGTCGAGAAAATAGCTTTCGAGATTTTGCGTCGGATTGTCCACGCGCACTTCGCCGGTGGAAATGTCCTTGCGGATGATTTCCAGAACTCGTTCCAACGTTTCGCGCGGCAACACCGGCGTCGTGATGCGCAACGTGTCCGGTTCGGCGAGCAATTCCTTCAGCGTGCCGGCGGCCTGAATTTTTCCGCCGTAATAAATCACCACGCGGTCGCAAACATCCTCGACATCGGAAAGCAAATGGCTGCTCAAGATCACCGTCTTGCCGCGCCGCGCCAGAGCGATGATCAAATCCTTCACCTCGCGGCAGCCGATCGGATCAAGGCCGGCGGTCGGTTCGTCGAGAATCACCAGATCGGGATCGTTGATGAGCGCCTGCGCGAGGCCGATGCGGCGCTGCATGCCCTTGGAAAATTCGCCGACGGCGCGCGTCTGCGTTTTGCCGAGGCCGACCATTTCCAGCAATTGCTCCGCGCGATTGTCGCGTTCGCCTTTCGAGAGATGAAAAAGATTTCCGAAAAAATCCAGCGTCTCGCGCGAATTGAGGTAGCGGTAGAGATACGATTCCTCCGGCAGATAACCGATGCGCGATTTCGTCTGGACATGGCGCGGCGAATGGCCGAAGACCTCGATGTGCCCCTTCGTGGGATTCAGCAAACCGAGCAGCAGCTTGACCGTCGTGGATTTGCCGGAACCGTTCGGGCCGAGCAATCCGAAAACCTCGCCGCGCCGGACTTCAAAATCCACGTTGTCCACCGCGCGCGCCTTGGGGCGGTTCCAGAAATCCTTGAACACTTTCGTCAGCCCGCGCACGGACACGACGACTTCTTCGGATTTATGATTTACGATTTCCGATTTACGATTTAATTCGGCGACGGGCATAAATTATTTTACGGCGGCTTTGCGTTCCAACTTGTGCGTTTATTTTTTCCCTGAATAATTCTTTATCATCGAGCCGTAGAAAAATGCGCCAATCAGTGCAACCACAGCTATTGGAATTAAGCCGAAACCATTTCTTCCGCTCTGCCATAAAAGCAAACTCGTCGCAAAAGCTGCCAAACTAATGAGGCTCCAAATGACAGTGATTTTTTTATAGTAATTGCCAGTAACATTTTTGCGTTTTATTCCTAGCTGAATCATTTGATTCACAGCTTGAACTTCAGCTTCACATTTTCCTTTGCAGGCAACTCCATTTCCAACGTCTGAAATGCAATCCATGCAAATTCCCTTGCTACAATTTTTACAAATGGCAACGGCGTCAACTTGCGGATGGTAAAAACATTTCACGAAATTTTCTCCTCATACAATTCCGCCATCGGGAACACGAGGTCGAAATCGTTCCAGTGCAGGAAGCCGTCTTCGACCGTGAATTTGCGGAAGCGTTTCCGGTCGTGATACGCCTGCACCGCCGGATGCCGTGACTGGCTCAAGAATTGCGCGAAGTCCACGAGGCTTTCGTGGCCGTCGTCGAAACGGAGACGCAGCTTGTAGGGCGGCACATATTCCGCCGCTTCGATACGGACGACTTTCGGCATCCGCGATTTCTTTTTTTCCAGCGCGATCATTTTAATTTCCGGGTGATGACTTCGGTCTCAATCTGCCGGTGATGGACGAAAAATTCAATCCACTTGCGAACAATATCGTCGGTTTTCCGCGAAATCAACAGCTTGAAATCGGCAAGCGCCTTGCCGTTCAGCGGTTTCATTCCGGCGACCGGCAAAATCCGGATTCCAATTACGATTCCATTTTCAATCACCAGTTCCGCCTTGCTCTCGCGGCCTTGATAAAATCCGTGGACATGAACCGGCTCGTGTTCGTTCGCGTAAAAATAAATCCGCAGGCCGAAGTATTCGTAAAGTTTCGGCATACCAAATTTTCACGCCAGCTTCGGCGTCAGTTCGCCCGTCGGCTTCGAGTGCGAGCCGTGGTCGTGTTTGTCGGCGATGATTTCAGGATTAAAATGTTCCAGTTCCTCGCCTTTGCGCACGAGGCGCGCGCTGTTGAAAATCACGATGAGCGTGCCGATGACGTGCAGGATCGCGGCGGTGATCGGGCCGATGTAGCCGAACGCCGACGCCGACAGCCCGACGATGATGAAGCACACGCCGAACGCAAAATTCTGGTTGATGACGGCGCGCGTGCTGCGCGAAAGTTTCACGAGGAACGGCAGCCGGCGCAGGTCGTTGTTCATCAGCGCAATCGTCGCGCTGTGGATGGCCACTTCGCTGCCCGCCGCGCCCATCGCGATGCCGATGTCGCCCGCCGCGAGCGCGGGCGCGTCGTTCACGCCGTCGCCGATGACCGCGACTTTGTAGCCTTTCAATTTCATCGCGCGGACAAATTCAACCTTGTTCTGCGGCAGGCAATCGCCCTTCGCTTCTTCGCAGCCGATTTCGGCCGCGACGCGCGTGGCGACGACTTGACGGTCGCCGGAAATCATCGCGATGCGGCGGACGCCGGCTTCTTTCAATTCGGCCAGCGCTTCCTTCGCCTCGGCGCGCGTCTGGTCCTGCATGCCGACCCAGCCGACGCATTTGCCGTTTTGCGCGACGAAAATCAAGCTCCAGCCTTCCGTCTCGTTCAAGTCCACGGATTTCTCGAAGCTCGCGTCAATGCCGTTGTCCTTGAGCCATTGCGCGCGGCCAACGAGAATTTTTGCGCCGTTGATTTCGCGCTTTCACGCCGCGACCGGCGGTTTCGGCAAAATCTTTCGGCTCGGCCAGCGGCACGCCGGCTTCGCCCGCGAGTTTCGCGAGCGCCTTGGCGGTCGGATGGTTGCTGTATTTTTCGGCGGACGCGGCGAGCAGCAAAAGTTCGGCGGGTTTCGTTTCGCCAATCGGCGCAAGGCGGCTGACGGCGAGCTGGCCGGTCGTGAGCGTGCCGGTTTTGTCGAAGACGAACGCATTGATTTTCGCGGCGAGTTCGATGTCGGCGACGTTCTTGATCAAAATTCCCAAACGCGCGGCGGCGGAAAGCGCGGCGACCATCGCGGTCGGCGTCGCCAGAATAAATGCGCACGGGCAGGAGACGACGAACACGGCGATGACGCGGTTCAAATCGTGCGTGAACGCCCAGACGAGCGCGCCGATGACCAGCACGAGCGGCGTGTAAAAGCCCATGTATTGATCCACGATTTTCTGGATCGGCAATTTGGTTTTTTCCGCGGCAATAATCAGTTCGCGCACGCGGCCAAGCGTGGTGTCCTCGCCGGCGCGGCTGACTTTGATTTCCAGAACGCCCGTCAAATTTTGCGTGCCGGCAAAAACTTCGTCGCCGGTTTTTTTATCGGCGGGCAAGGATTCGCCGGTGATGGTGGCCTGGTTGAACGAGCCTTGGCCGTTCACAATAATGCCGTCCGCAGCGACATTGTCGCCGGGACGAATGCGGATCACGTCGCCGACTGTCAAGTTCGCTTGCGGCAATTTCCTCTTCGCTGCCGTCCTTCAAAATCCGCCGCGCCTTGGTCGGCGTCAGTTTGATGAGCGATTCGATGGAAGTCGCGCGCGCCTTCGGCGGTGCGCGTTTCGATGAGTTCGCCGGTGAGCATGAAAAAGGCGACGATGCCGGCCGTCTTGTAATCTGCCGGACGCGAATGCCGCGAGCACGGCGATGGCGACCAGTTCATTGATGCTCAAACGCCCGACGCGCAAATCCTTGATGGCGGTGACGACGATGGGATAAATCAGAATGATCGCGCCGATGCATGCGCTGACACTGGCAGTGGTTGTGCCGGCTTCGAAAAACCAATCCACGACAAAGGCATTGAGGACAAAAACGACGCCAAAAAGCATTTGCCACAGATGCACGGACGAATGTTCGTGGTCATGGCCGCAACCGCAATTGTCGTCGTGCTCGTGCTCGTGTTCGCTTAAAAGAGATGTGACTTGCATAAAATTTATGGACTCTGCGCCGCCGGTTTCGGTTCAGGCGGTTCGCGATTTAACATTAACCTAAGTTCGGTCGGTTTGCCATCGGCATGATACGGGCAAAAATATTTTGTCCTGCACATTCGTCAGCACTCCGCTCATGACTGGCACCAGCGTCTGTTGCACGAACAGATTTGGATTGCTCTGGTATTGCGGCAGCAAATCGCTGAACCGCTTGGCGTCGGCCTTGAGCGACGCGACATAACGCGCGCGGTCGGATTCGGCGTCGATTGATGATGGTCGCCGCCTGCGCGCCGGCGTTGGAGAACTGATTCCATTCGCCTAGCTGTGAGCGTCGTTGAGGGCTTTGTTGCGATTTTCGCGCGCCGTCGGTGACCTGCGCAAAAACATCCGTCAATTGCCGCGGCGGAATGCTTTGAACCTCGCATTGTCAATCGACGATGCCGAGCTGCTCCTGTTCGGCCAATTCGCTGACGCGCTGTTGCACGGCATCCTGAAACCCGGCCACGTCGGTGTAAAGCGCGTCGTCCACGTTGAAATGCGCGGCGGTATAAAGCAGCGCGTTGTCCAGCGCGTTTTGAACGGTGTTCGATGCGGATTCGAAATTAAAAACGTAACGAATCGGGTCTTCGATGTGATAATAAAGCGTCGCGCGTGTGTGAATGATGTTGCGGTCGGCGGTGAGGACGTAACCGTCAATCGCCGGATTCAGCGACGGACCAGCGGGCAATTCCTCGCCGCTCAATTCCTGTTCCGGCGTGGTGAAATACCAGCCGTTGTCGGATGATGACTTTCTGGATTTCCGTGATGGGAATTTTTACCACTTCATCAATCGGATACGGAAACGACCAGTGCAATCCCGAAGTCAGCAACGCCTTCTGCCCTTCGCCGACGGGTTTGCCAAAACGGAGAATGACGGCTTTTTCCTGCGGGCCGACCGTGAAAAATCCGGAACAAAAAAACGCGACGACCATCAGCACCATCACGATTTTGACAATCGCAAAACTGCTGCTCAACGCCTCGGCCAGCGCCTGCGAGCCGGCGTCCCGCGTTTCCGGCGCGGGCGAATGCTCGTGGTCGTGATGTTCGTGTTCGTCGCTCATGGATTGCTGCTGGGTGAATTGGTCGGCAAATGGCTGAACAAATCAAATGGCGGCGTGCGCTCGTCGAAAATCAAAGTCGTGCTTTCTGGTTGAGCGATTGTTGCAGCGCGTCGATGCGCAAAAGATAATTCGCCAGCTCGGGATTTTGCTGGAACACCGGCAGCGTCTTGGCGGCCTCGGCCTCGCCTTCGGCGCGGATGCGCGTGGCTTCGGCCTGCGGCGTTGGCAATGGTCTCGGAGGCCTGCCGGTCGGCGGCGGACTGGATTTTTTGCGCTTCGGCTTCGCCTTCGGATTGGTATTGGCTGATGAGTATTGCTGCCGCTCGGACTTCATGCGTTCAAAAACGGTTTGCGTGACGCTTTCGGGCAGACCGATTTTTTTGAAACCGAGAAATTCCAGTCTCATGCCGCAATTGTTCGTGCTCAACTCGCGCTTGCACAGTCTGTTCAATCTCACTTTCAATCGCGTCAAATTTCAATTCCTTTGGGTCGGCGTTCACAAATTCGGACAACGTGTGCTTGCCGATGACGGCGATTTTTGCGCTGCGCAACATGCTTTCGAGCTTCCCTGCGCGTGCGGATCGACACGCGAACCGCCGGGGAACTTCGGGAAAAACGTCCCGGCGTCGGAAATTTTCCAGCCGACATAAACGCTCGACGAGCAGATATGATGTTGTCCGCCGTGAAATTTTCGCTGAACTTGTCCTCGAAATTCTGGACGCGCTGGTCGAATTTATAAACCTTCTGGATCGGCCACGGCCATTTGAAATACAGCGCCCGGCTCGGTGAGGTTGCGCACCGGCTTGCCAAAGGTCGTGACGACGGCGACCTCGGACTGGCGCACCTGGAAAGACAAACAGCAGCAGCGCAAAAATCACGACCAGCACTGCGCCGATGATGACGGTTAAAATATTTCTTTTCATGGCGATTGAATTGTTGGGACACGTTCAGGTTCAAAAGGTCTTCGCGGATTTTGTCCTCCAGATCAAAAATCAGGACGTTCTGCGTGTTCGTGACGAGCAAAACATATTTGCGCGCGTTGGCCGTCGCGTCGGCGAACGTCTGGAAATACGCGCGCTGCTCGATAAACCGACGGCGCGGCCTCAAACGCCGGAATCTGGTTGGTGAACAACGCCGCGCGCGCCCAGCGCCGAAGTCTCCAGTTGCATGCGCGCCGCCTCGGCGACGTTCGTGGTCGTGAACGCCACCGCACCGGCCAGCGCATTCGTGCTGATGGCATCGGCGACGGCCATGTTCGTCTTGGCGATCATCTGTCTGCTCGCGCCGACGACTTTTTCGTAATCGGCGGCGACTTTCGACCGGCGGATGAATGTCCTGCAAGCCGACAAAAAGAATTTTCGCGCCGAGCTGACGCGCATTCGACGTCGGATTGAATCTGATTCGCGCAACTCCTGCGCCGCCTCAAGCCGCGCGTGCGACATCACGTCGTTCAAATCCACGCCCGCGAGATAATGCACCACGGCGCGCGTCGCCAAATCCTCCAGCAAATTGGTCGGCTCGGCATTGTTGTAAGCCCAGTCCATGACGTTGGTGATCTGAAACTGAACCGGAATGCTGACGGAAATCAAACTGACCGGCGGGGCTTTGAGCGTGTGAGCGCTTCGGTGTCGCCGTTTTCATTTTGAACCGTCGCTGTCGCGCGGTTGCCGACGAGAAAATTGTCTTCCTTCGCGTGGGCGACGCTCCACAAAATCGTCTTAGCACTTTCACTTTGCGCGTCCGGCGTGTAGCCGACCTCGAACGTCTGGATTTGCTCGGTGCGATAGCGATAAATTTTGTCAATCGGCCACGGCCATTTCAAATGCGCGCCGGATTTCAAAGTCCGCCACGGGCCTGCCGAAATGTTCCAACACGGCCTGTTCGCCCGCGATCAACGAAAACGACGCAGGTGGACAAAAACAGCACCGCCAATTGCGCCAGCAAGCAGCACAGGCAGATTTTTTTGCAGCAACTGGAAAAACCACGTTTCCGAAACCTTGAAGCCGAATTGATAATCCAGCGCCTGCGCCGCCGTCGTGAACAGGCTTTCCGGCTGCGCGAGCAGACCGACCACGCGGCTGTCGTAAAGCGGACGCGCGATTTTTCCTTTGAGGCGCGGACGGTAAATTTCCAGCAGCAGCGTCAAAAGCATTTCCACCGCCATCAAACCAAGCAGCACGCACAAGCGCGCGCGCGAGCCAGAAATCCGTTTTGCGGAAATCCGGTTTTGATTCCTGCGATTCCCAGCGCCGTGAACGCGCAAACATAAGCGCCAGCCAGCAGAAAACTCGCGCCCGGACGCAACAATCGGTGGTTCTCCAAGCCGCGCAATCGTCACGGAAAATCGTCCGAGCAAAAATAACAGCAGCGCGAAAATGGCGAAGAGCGACAAGCGACGGCATCGCGCGCTCCGGCGCAATGACGCCGGTCGCTTTGCCGGTCCAATGCCAGAGCAGCCACGCGCCGCCGGCTTCGAGAATGAAAAGCAAGCACGGCAAAACCGGGAACGAAAAATTTCTCAAACTGTTCGCGCGAACGCCGCGCCGGAAAAACCTCCGATTCCTTCGCGTCAAACAACGCGGATTCACCTTTGGCGCGGGCGAGTTCGTCCAATTCCAGTTTTTCCAGCCGCTCATTTTCTTCGAGCCGCATCTGGAACCAGCTCGCAAACGCCACGAGCGCGCCAAGGCCAAGAAAAATCGACGCGGCCTGCCCCGCCAGTGAATTCACATAAGTCGTGACGACGAACGCCGCGATGAAAATCATCACAGCGGCGATCAGGTTCACCAGACCATTTTTCTGCGTGTTGCGTTCCATTTATATTTCGACGTTAACTTAATTCCCGTTCTTCAAACAACGCCGCGCCGACGGCCAGCGCCGCGCCCGCGTAACAAACCGCGTAGGCGAACGCCTTGCCGACATATGCCCATTGAAAAGTGTTTTTGCCCGTTTCAATCGCGTCGGCGAGCCAGAAAAGTTGCCAGTTTGGGATGATGCTGTAAAGCGTTGAAGCCCACCAATTCGCCGTGCATGCGCGCGCGTGCCGAAGAAATAATCCGACATCAGCCCGACCAGAAAAATCGCCGAGCAAATCGCCAGCGTCGGAATCGTGTCCAGCCGCGTCGAGCACGCCAGCGCGACTGCCGCGAGAATCCATAGCGCGAACAAAATCAAAATTCCAGCCGGCAAAAGATTCCAGTTCACCACTGCAACCGTGTCCCAGGCTTTCCATTTGTTGCGTGAATTGAAAAACGACGAACGCCGCAAGCGTCGTGAAAATCAGCATCGCAAAAACCGCGTCGCTCACGAACGGGCGGCGCAGGAAAAAATTGCTGAAGCCCGCCAGCGCGTAGGCCAGTAAAATTCCCGCCGACAAAAATTCCGATCGCGGGCAAATCGGTTTTGCCATAGGCGTCGAACGCCATGCGGCTGGCCAGCAGCACGCCGATCATATTTACATAAGTCAAAACCGTGAGCGCCGCCGCGAGGCCGGCAAATTTCGCCAGCAGAAATTGCGCGCGACCGACCGGTTTGGACAAAACCGCCAGCGCCGTGCCGCTGCGGATTTCCCGCGCCAGCGACGACGACGCGCTCAACACCGCGCCAAACAATCCCGACAAAAGCATCACCGCCAGAACGGAATTTTCTACCAGCTTCGGCTCGTCGCCAAACGCGAAGTAATACGGCACGGCCAGAAAAATTTCAAACAGCACGGAGCCGGTCATCAGCAGCAGAAAAATCGGCTGCCGGACCAATTCCATGAACGCATTGACGGCGATGGTAAAAAATTGTCGCATTTAGTCGGCTTGAAGATTACAAAACCGCGCCTGAAACCGAAAGCAATCTTCGTGAGCATTGGAAAACATTTGGCGATTTGCGTTCAAATGAAATTCACGCCATCGCGCGGGCGATGGAATTCCACCACGCGTCGTGCAATTCGGCCAGCGGCGCGGAAAATTCGTCCGCTGCGGTTTTCACAGTCAATTTGTCGCCGCCGACTTTGCCGATTTGAACTGCCGGAACACCCATGAATTTGGCGCGTTCGACGACTTTCACTGCGTCCAGCGCTGCGCAGGAAATGACGACGCGCGATTGCGTTTCGCCAAAGAGCAGAGGCGTCGAGGCGAATGTCTTTGAAATTGCGATCAAATCAATTTGCGCGCCGATCAGGCGCGGCGTTTCGCGGGCGATGAGCTGGCTGATGCAACTTTCAGCGAGCGCGACGGCCAGGCCGCCTTCGCTGCAATCGTGCGCGCTCTTCACGAGGCCGGATTGAATCAAGCCGAGCAGCGTCGTGTGCAACGTTTTCGCAGTTTCCAAATCGCAGCGCGGCGGCGAGCCGGTTTTTTTGCCATGAATGACTTGCAGATACGCGCTGCCGCCGAGGCCGAGAATCGGATCGGCTTGCGTCCACGACTTCGCCGAGCAAAATGATCGCGTCGCCTTCGTCCTTGAACCATTGCGTGGTGACGTGCTCCGGCTTTTCAACGAGGCCGACGACGGCAACCGTCGGCGTCGGATCAATCGGGCCGCTGGGATTTTGATTGTAGAGCGAGCAATTGCCGCCGGTGACGGGCGCGTTGAAAGCTTTGCACGCCTTCGGCCAGTCCGCGCACGGTTTCGCGCATCTGCCAGAACAATTCCGGCTTGTGCGGATTGGCCATGTTCAGATTGTCCGTCGCGCCGAGCGGCACGGCGCCGCTGCACGCGAGATTGCGGCACGCTTCGGCCACCGCGGCTTTCGCGCCTTCGTACGGATCGAGATAAACGTAAACGCCGTTGCAATCCACCGTCATGGCGATGAGTTTTTCGGAAACTTTCGCGTCGCCGATTTTGGCTGCAAGTTCCGCGGTCATCACCGGCAGTGAATCGCGTCTTGATGCGGATGACCGCCGCGTCGCTGCCGGGCAAAACGACCGAGCCGTCGCGCACTTGATGATCGTATTGGCGATAAACCCAGTTCTTCGACGCGATGCTCGGCCACGCCAAAAGTTTTTTCAAATCTTCCGCCGGAGTTTTTGTATCGGCAATGCCGTCCAGCCGAAACGCGCGGACGGCTTTCAAATATGCCGGCTCGCTGCGACTCGCGCTGATAAACCGGCGATTCGTCGGCGATTTTTTTTGCGGGAATGTCCGCGACGATTTTGCCGCCGTGACTGCACCACCATGCGGCCGGTGTCCGTGACGAAACCGATTTCCGCCCACGGCAAATCCCATTTGTCGAAAATGCGTTTCACTTCGTCTTCGCGGCCTTTGTGGACGATGATGAGCATGCGCTCCTGCGATTCGCTCAAGCATGATTTCGTAGCTGCTCATGTTCGGCGCGCGTTGCGGCACTTTGTCCAGTTCGATCTCGATGCCCGTGCCCGCGCGCGCGGCCGTTTCGCAAGTGGAACAGGTCAAACCCGCCGCGCCCATGTCCTGAATGCCCGCGACCGCGCCGGTGGCGAGCAATTCCAGGCACGCTTCGCAAACCAGTTTTTCCATGAACGGATCGCCGACCTGCACCGCGCCGCGCTGTTGCTCGGCGGATTCCTCGGTCAAATCCTGCGAGGCAAACGCCGCGCCCGCCAGGCCGTCGCGACCCGTCGCCGGGCCGACGTAAAAAACCGGATTGCCCATGCCCTTGGCCGCGCCGCGCGCGATTTGTTCGTGGCGCAGCACGCCGAGGCAAAACGCGTTCACGAGCGGATTGCCTTCGTAGGATTTGTCGAAATAAACCTCGCCCGCGATGGTCGGGATGCCGAAACAATTTCCGTAATGCGCGATGCCGCTGACCACGCCGGCAAAAAGGCGGCGATTGTTTGCAATTTGCGATTTTGAAGTGCGACAGGCTTCCAGCCTGTCGCTTCGATCGAGACAGGCAAGATGCTGTCCCGCTATTTTCAGTTTCAACAATCGGCCCGAAGCGCAACGAATTCACCGCGCAAACCGGCCGCGCGCCCATCGTGAAAATGTCGCGCACGATGCCGCCGACGCCGGTGGCCGCGCCCTGAAACGGCTCGACCGCGCTCGGATGATTGTGCGACTCGATCTTGAACGCGATGGCCAGTGCCGTCGCCGATGTCAATGATGCCGGCGTTTTCCTCGCCCGCGCCGACGAGGATTTTCGGCGACTTGGTGGGGAACGTTTTGAGCAGCGGGCGCGTGTTTTTGTAGCTGCAATGCTCGCTCCACATCACGGAAAAAATGCCCAGCTCGGTGTAGCTCGGCTCGCGCCGCCGAGGATTTCTTTGGCGTGGGCGTATTCTTCCGGCGTGAGATTGTGTTTGGCGACCAGTTCGGGGGTGATGGCGGGTTCGGTCATGTCGAAAATATCAATGGAATGAGTTGTATCAAAGAATATCTGATTCCGAAAATTGTGATTGCACTTTCCCATCAACTTGCTGAAAAAACCAGTGCAATGGCTCTCGACTTTTTCCTTCTGTGCAGCCGTCAATAATGTTGAAAGCGAGAAAGAAATTCCAATCGCGGATGTTTGTCAAAAGTGTAGTTAGGCGTTCCTGATTGAATTTACCTTTCGACTCGAACTGTCGCCACAAAGCAAAAGGTTCGTCGTGATACTGAACCATCATTTGCATATCAGAGTCGTCGCATAATTGAGCTAGAAAAGTGCGAGCGAGCGAAGCGTGGCTATTGAGCGCTGTGATTGGCACACCGTGCCCGGCTTCACCTTTGAATGTGTCGTGAGTGTGAATGAGAACTCGAAGCCGCCAGTAATCCGTATCGGAAAGTTTTGGACGTAAAGTTTCTACATTGCGATCAACTTCTGCAATGTGCGCGCGGACTGTGCCTTCGGGATGACCGGGACGAGCCTCGCCCCAATCCAGATTTCGCTGATAGCGCGAATCATTCACGACCGAGTCGAAAATTTGTTTGTAGTCACTCATGTCAATCCCAACCAAATTTCAATAACGCTCTTCCGCACTTCGGACATGGCATGCGTAATTTGGCGAGTTGGATATTTGCGATGTGACAAATTGGGCAATAAACGCCGTCACTTGGAATCGGTATTGACTCTCTCAACTTTGAAAGTCTTGAAGCAAACTCGTAAACCATCTCAACGTCGGCATCAACTGGCGGCAATCCTTTTCCGTTTGGCGACATTTTATTCAACGGAGATGTCGAAACCCAATCGTCAGGTTTTAAGCGAGCATTATCACCAAAGGTTTCAGTTATGTCCAATTGACTGAAAGAAATCTCCGAAGGCGGCAAGGTTTGCACCTTTGCTTTTAATTTTTTGTTAAATGGCCACATGGTTTTCAGAGTGAATTTCCCTTGAATTCATTCACGCCAATTCCGCCACGTTTTCATCCTCGTATTTTTCAATGAGCACGCCGATGACTTCCATCAGCGAGGCGAGCGGGTGGTTTTCATCTTCGCCCACTTCGTCCACGAGGCGGTCGAGTTGCTTCACAAGCTGGCGATATTCGCGGTCGTTGTGCGGCACGCGCAAGGCGAGTTCATCTAGAAACAAATTGGACATTTTAGTTCAAACTTTCCGATCCGAGCAGATGGCAAATTTCCACGCCGTCGTCCAGTTGTTCCCAGTAAATCGCGTAGCCGCCGGGTTCGAGCGACCAGTCGGCGCGCTGTTTCGGCGTGGCTTTGGCGAGCCATTTGAGCCACGAAATTTTTTTGTAAGGCACGCTCAATTCGCGTCCGTCGGAAAGTTCGATGCACAGGCGGTCGCCCGCGAAACTCACGTCGCGCGCCTGCACCGTTTCGGTTGATTTATCGAGCAAAGTATTCATTCCATGTCTCCAATAATTGCGTTTGATTCTGTTTTGTCAGCTTCAAAATATAGTTCAATTGCGCGCGGTTGTAACCATGATTGTATTCAACCGAAATCGGCTGCAACCAAATCTTCGCGACCATGTCGCCATCAATGACATGAACGTGCGGCGGCTCGCCAATGTCGGACGAATAAAATCTGAATTTATAACGCTCAATTTTAATCGTCGGCATAATAATTCAAGCCGCCTGCGCCGCCGTTTTGTTTTGCAGCGCGGCGATTATGCTTTCAAAAATAAATTTGCCGTCGGCGCTGCCGAGAATTTCCTCGCTCGCGCGGTCGGGATGCGGCATGAGCGCGGCGACGTTGCGGCGTTCATTGCAGATGCCGGCGATGTTTTGCAGTGAGCCGTTCGGATTTGCTGCGTCGGTCAGATTTCCGTTTGCGTCGCAGTATTGCCAAAGAATTTGATTGTTCGCTTTCAATTTCGCCAAAGTTTCTTCGTCGGCGAAATAACAACCTTCGCCGTGCGCGATGGGGATTTTCAAAATTTTCTCCGCCGGAATTTTGCCCGTGAACGGCGTTTCAAAATTGTTCGTCTTCAAAAAAACCTGTTCGCAGTGGAATTGCAGGTCGCGGTTGCGGATGAGCGCGCCGGGCAGCAATCCGGCTTCGCACAAAATCTGGAAGCCGTTGCAGATGCCCAGAACCAGTCCGCCGTTGTCGGCGAATTGTTTCACGGCCTGCATCACGGGGCTGAACCGCGCGATCGCGCCGCAGCGCAGATAATCGCCGTAGCTGAATCCGCCGGGCACGATGACGGCGTCGGCGTCGCCGAGCGAGGTGTCCTTGTGCCAGACGAAGTTGCGCGGTGTGGCCAAGCACGCGGACGGCGTGGACGCAGTCCTGGTCGCAGTTGCTGGCGGGAAATTGGAGAACGGCAAAGTTCATTTTTTATTTACCGCAGAGGCGCGGAGACGCAGAGAAAACATTTATTCATCCGCAGATGTCGCAGATTTTCGCAGAAAGCATTTTTTGAAATCTGTGTAATCCGCGCAATCTGCGGAAAAAAACTCTGCGCCTTTGCGTCTCTGCGGTTCAAATTCATTCGATTTCCAATCTGTAATCTTCAATCACGGGGTTGCTCAAAAATTTATGCGCGGCCTCGTCGAGCGATTTGCGCGCGGCTTCCTTGTCGGTGGCGTCGAGTTCGATCTCGAGATATTTGCCGACGTGGACGGCTTTGATGCCGCGATGGCCCATGTGTTCGAGGGCTTTCAAAACGGTGATGCCTTGCGGGTCAACGACGGCTTTTTTCGGGGTGATGATGATTTTTGCTTTCATGCGCGCCCGCGAAGTTTCAGGTTTCAAGTCGCAAGTTTCAAGTTTTGAATTGCGATTGATTTTTGTAACCACGGATTACGCGGATTAAAAAAATTTGCAAAAGGAAAAATCCGCGTAATCAGCGGTTCAATTTTTTGAAAATCTCGCGCATTGAAATTTCCAGCACATTGCGCCATTGTTGCGACGTGAATAATTCCATTTCATTCGACGAGGGACAAATCTGCACCATCGGCACGGAACGCAAAATCACCGAGCCGAATTCCATCATCATTTTCGGCGCAAGCGGCGATTTGACGGCGCGCAAACTGATTCCCGCGCTCTATCATCTTTTCAAGGACAAACAGATGCCGCCGGCTTTCCGCGTCATCGGCTTTGCGCGGCGCGAAAAAACGGACGAATCGTGGCGCGCGGAATTGCGCACGGCGCTCGACCAATTTTCCCGCACCAAACCCGTGGACGACAAAGTCTGGGCGAATTTTCCGCAAAATATGTTTCTATTGCATCGGCGATTTGACGGACGCGGCGGCCTATCAAAAGCTGGAACAAAAATTAAGTTCCTTCGGCAATCCGCAGCTGCGCCAAAATCTTTTGTTTTATCTGGCCACCCAGCCGAGCCAGTTTGGCGACGTCATCGAGCAATTGCACAACGCGAAATTGCTGCACAAAGAGGAACGGCCACGGCTGGCAAGCCGTCGTCATCGAAAAACCCTTCGGCCACGATCTCGCCTCCGCGCAGCGCGCTGAACAACGAACTGACGCGCTTCGCGCACGAGCAGCAGATTTTCCGCATTGACCATTATCTCGGCAAGGAAACGGTGCAGAACATTTTGATGTTCCGCTTTTCCAATTCCATTTTCGAGCGGCTGTGGAACCGCGATTCCGTTGACCACGTCCAGATCACCGTCAGCGAAAAACTCGGCGTCGGCGAGCGCGGCGGTTATTACGAGGAAGCCGGCGCGTTGCGCGACATGGTGCAAAACCACATGCTGCAAGTGCTTGTCGCTCATCGCGATGGAACCGCCCGTCTCGCTCGAAGCCGAATCCGTGCGCGATGAAAAAGTTAAATTGCTCAAATCCATCCGCGCGCTCACGCCGGCAGATGTCGCGAAACAAGTCGTGCGCGGACAATATTTCGCCGGTTCGGTGGACGGCCAGCCGCGACCGGGTTATCGCCAGGAACCGAAAGTGAAGCCGAATTCCAACGTCGAAACTTACGTCGCGCTGAAACTGTTCATTGACAACTGGCGCTGGAGCGGCGTGCCGTTTTATTTGCGCACCGGCAAAAACCTGCCGCATGAGCGCGAGCGAAGTGCGCATCCAATTTCGCCCGCACGCCGAATGTTTTGTTCGCCGCGCAATGCGGAGCAAATCTGGACGCCAACGCGCTGACCTTGCGCCTGCAACCGAACGAAGGCATTTCCCTGCATTTCAACGGCAAAGTTCCCGGCATGAGCCTCGGCGTGCGGCCCGTGCGGATGCATTTCAGTTACGATTCCGAATTTGGCGCCTACACGCCCGAAGCCTACGA
Source organism: uncultured Verrucomicrobiae bacterium (assembly GCA_963746345.1). GTDB lineage: Bacteria > Verrucomicrobiota > Verrucomicrobiia > Limisphaerales > UBA11358 > UBA11358. The sequence goes on along the minus strand of CAVVAN010000001.1, from coordinate 477,364 downwards.
ACGCCTGCTGCTCGAAGCCATCGCCGGCGACGCGACGCTGTTCATCCGCCGCGACGAAGTGGAGACCGCGTGGCAAATCGTGGATTCCATCCGCGCCGGCTGGCAAAACAAACCGCTGACGAACCGCGAATTTTACGCCGCCGGAACCTGGGGCCCGATCGCCGCCGACGATCTGCTCGCGCAAAGCGGCCACGAATGGCACGAACCGCAGGTGATAAAATAAAATTTCATGCTCGCAAATTTCAAATGGCCGGAACCGAAGGAGCAAGTTGACGATAAGGTCATCCGAGATGTCATCGAATACAAATGTCACATCATTGGAATTCCTCAAGACGAACAAGGTCCTGGCTATTCATTTTCAATTGGTCTTTATTTACATTTCAACCATCCTGAAATTGTTATTTTTGGACTCGACCATGAAATTGCTGCCGCTGCTATCAATGAAATTTGTGTTCTTGTCGAAAAAGGACACCGATTTCAAAACAAAGAAACTACAAATGAGCTATTCAATGACATCGGCGCAATGTTGATTGATGTTAATCCGAAATTTTACAAAGAATATTTTGGCACGGCACTTTGGTTCTATCGCAGCATTGGAGATAAATTTCCAGTTTTGCAAATTGTTTGGCCTGACAAACTCGGACGGTTTCCTTGGGATTCTAGCTTTGATGAAAAATCCAAACATTTGCAGCCTATTTTAGCGGAAAATTTTAATGCAAAACTTTGAACTCATTTCCTTCGCCAACGCCGACGAACTGGCCACGCGTGCCGCCAGCGCGTGGCTGGACGAAATCGCGGCGGCCAATCACGCGGCCAAACCGCATTGCGTCGCGCTTTCCGGCGGACGCATCACGCTGAAATTTTTTGCGTCAATCGTCGAGCAGGCCAATGAACGCAAAACTTCTTTCGGCCTCGTCCATTTTTTCTGGGCGGACGAACGCTGCGTCCCGCTCGACGACGCGGAAAGCAATTTTCGCGCGGCGCACGAACTCCTGTTCGCGCCGTTGCAAATCGTTGACGCGCAAATCCATCGCATCCACGGTGAAGATTTGCCAGAACTTGCCGCACAAAAGGCGACCACGGAAATTTCCAGCATCGTCCCGAAAAATTCCGAGGGCCAGCCGGTTTTGGATTTGATTTTTCTCGGCATGGGCGAGGACGGCCACGTCGCATCGCTTTTCCTGCATCAAATCGAAGGCACATTTCCGAAGGCGATTTTTTGTCCGGTCAGAAATTCGCCCAAGCCGCCGCCGAATCGTGTGAGTTTGACTTACGCCGCGATTGCAGCGGCGCACGAAGTCTGGGTTATGGCTTCCGGCGCGGGCAAGGAAACCGCCTTGCGCGAATCCATTTTCGAAAACGGACGGACGCCGCTGGCACGGGTTATTCAGTCGCGCTCCAATACAAAGATTTTCAGCGATATTCGGCTGGATTGAATGGGTTATTGAGGGGCTAAAAAAAATTTGATTTTTTTTGAACAAACGGTAAGCTTGCTCGTCTCATAGATGTTGAACGAATGGATTTCGCTGTTCGTTTAGGGTTGGCAGAGAGGTTTTGCTCGCGGCGCGGCTCGAACAGCGACCCCAAGTTGGTCGCGCCGCCCTTCTGAGCGCCTTGGTGAGGGCGTATAAACCTCGTCACCGCAAGAGGCCGGACGCAAGTCCGGCCTTTCGCTTTTTTACAGCCGAATTCCGCATTGATTCAGGGCGGAAAACAATTAAACTTTCCAACGCATGAAACATCAGCTCGATTTCGAGAAGCCGATCATCGAACTGCAGTCCAAATTGGACGATCTCCGCCAGCACCCGGAAAAACATTCGCTCGGCATCAGCTTCGAGGAAGAAATCCAGATCATCGAACGCAAGCTCGAAGAAACCCGGCGGCAGATTTTTCTGAACCTCACCGCCTGGCAGCGCGTGCAACTCGCGCGCCATCCTAAACGGCCATACACGCTGGATTATATCCAGAACGCGTTCACTGATTTTCAGGAACTGCACGGCGACCGGCTTTTCGCCGAAGACCGCGCGATGGTCGGCGGCTTTGCCAAACTGGGCGAACACCGCGTCGTCGTCATCGGCACGCAAAAAGGCCGCGACACGAAAGAAAACATTTTGCGCAATTTCGGCTCCGCGCATCCCGAAGGTTATCGCAAGGCGCTGCGTCTGATGCGGCTGGCGGATAAATTCGGTTTGCCGATCATTACTTTGATTGACACGGCGGGCGCGTATCCCGGCGTCGCGGCGGAAGAACGCCACATCGCCGAGGCCATCGCCGTCAATCTGCGCGAAATGACTTTGCTTGAAGTTCCCATCATCGCCGCCGTCATCGGCGAAGGCGGTTCGGGCGGCGCGCTGGGCATCGGCGTCGCGGACCGCGTTTTGATTTTGGAGAACGCGTATTATTCCGTCATCAGCCCCGAAGGTTGCGCGGCGATTTTGTGGAAAGACCGCGCCAACGCCGCCAAAGCCGCCGCCGCATTGAAAATCACCGCGAAAGATTTGCTCGAATTCAAGCTCGTGGACGAAATCGTGCCCGAACCGCTCGGCGGCGCGCACACGGACACGGCATTGACTGCGGCAAATCTGAAAACGCACCTGCTCAAACACCTCGAAGAACTTCGCGCGCTATCAATCACCGAACGGTTGAAAAAGCGTTACGAAAAATTCCGCGCACACGGGCATTTCCACGAAAAAACTGAGCCGGTGGAAAACGGCGTTCCCCAAGCCGCCGCGTAAATATTCCCGTGCTCTACCCGCTCACTTTTTATTCGATTTTTAAGGAACGCGTCTGGGGCGGACGCGAAATTGAAAAACTTTATGGCAAAAAACTTCCGGCAGGCAAACTCATCGGCGAATCGTGGGAAATTTCCGACCGGCCTGCCGACGAAAGCATTATCGCCAACGGAAAATTTGCCGGAAAAAATTTGCGCTGGCTGATGGAGAATCACCGCGAAGAATTGCTTGGTGATGCAAAACCAGCGAGCGGAAATCGCTTTCCACTTTTGATCAAAATTCTCGACGCGCGCGAAAAATTGTCGCTTCAAGTCCATCCGCCCGTGAGCAAAGCTGCTGAACTCAAAGGTGAACCAAAAACCGAAATGTGGTTCATCGCCGATGCCGCGCCCGGTGCGGAACTGTTTGTCGGTTTGAAACACGGCGTGACGCGCGCGGAGTTTGAGAAAAAGATTTCCGACGGCAGCGTGGCCGACTGTTTTCATCGCGTGCCCGTGCGCGCGGGCGACACGATGTTTCTGCCGAGCGGCCGCGTCCATGCCATCGGCGATGGCCTTGTGATTTTTGAGATCCAGCAAAACTCGGACACGACGTATCGCGTCTTTGACTGGAACCGCGTCGGTCTCGACGGCAAGACGCGTGAACTGCACATCGCGCAATCGCTCGCGAGCATTGATTTTAATGACTTCGAGCCGAAGCTGGTTTCGGAAAGATTTTCCGGCGACGACAAGATCAAATCACGTCCGCTTGTCCGCGACAAACTTTTCAACGTCGAGAATTTGGAATTGAAAACCGGCGCAATCGCAAAACTGAAGGAACAGAAATTGCAGATTGTCGCGGCAGTGAACGGACAGATTGAAATCAAAAACAATTCCGAAACTGTAAATTTGTCCGCCGGACAATTTTGTTTGATTCCGGCAAGCTTGGAACGGACGGAAATTCTGGCGAAGTCAGATGCGACCTTATTACGCGTCGAAGCGAATTGATTTTACCACAAGGTTTCCGGCGACGGCTTGTGGGTTTCTTTCTGTTTTTTGGATTCGCGCCAAATTTGATAGCGCAACCAGATTCTCTTCAGAAATTTTGCCTTTGCCAATTCGTCAGCATACTTCGCGCGGGCGACTTCGAGATTTTTGGCATTTAGGCCATCTATTAATCTCTCTTCGCCATTGGCTATAAATTTATTTTCCATAACGATTTCAATTCAGCGACAAATCATCCGGCATCTGCGAGAGCAATTTATTTTTCCAACCGCCTTTGCTTTTGAGAATTTTCTGCCAGAGCTGGTCGGGCGGCGTTTCAAAAACGAGTTCGAGCGACGCAGGAAATGTCAGCCACGATTTGCGTTTCAATTCTTCCTCGAGTTGGCCATGCGACCAGCCGGCGTAACCGGCAAAGAGCCGGACTTTTTTCGCAGGCGAAAAGGATTCGCCAACATCCACAAGTTCATCGAGCGAATGGCCGAGCGCGAGGTTCGGCAGCACGTCGGCATCGGGCATGAAATTGTCCGTGTGCAAAAAACTCAACGCGGCGGGCTGCACCGGTCCGCCGAGAAATAGCGGTGATTCCTTGAGCGAGTCGGGCAGATCGGCGACGATCATTTCGCCGACGGTTTTGCCGAGCGCGCGGTTGAGGATAAGTCCAAACGCGCCATCGGAGTTGTGTTCGCAAATCAAAATGACGGTGTGCTGAAAAAACGAGCCGCCCAAATCGCCGCTGTCCAGCAGCAATTTGCCTTTGAGAAATTTTTGCGGCTCGCCCATTGCCGCTGCTAATGTGCATCAGAAATGCAAAACCCGCAAAAGAAAAACCACCAAGCCACAAAGACACCAAGAAATAAAAGGGCGCGGAATTAAATTCCGCGCCCGACTGTAAAATTACTTCGTGTCTTGATGGTTAGATAGCTTTCACTTTTTTAACAATCGCGGCGGCGTCAATGCCGAAGTGCGCGAGCAATTCTTCAGCTTTGCCGGAATGCGGCATCCCGACCACGGCGAGCTTGTGGACTTTGATGCCTTCGACGCTCAATTCACCCGCGACTGCGTCGCCGAGTCCGCCTTCGGAATAATGATCTTCGACGGTGATGACGGTGTTGCCGGTTTTTTTCGCGGCGGCGAGAATCACATCCTTGCCGAGAGGCTTGATGCTGTAAGCGTCAATGACCGTGACGTTGATGCCTTCAGTTTTCAATGTGTCAGCAGCTTTCAACGCTTCAAACAAAGTGACGCCCGCCGAGACAATCGTGACCTTGTCGCCTTCGCGCAAAACTTTCGCACCGCCGATTGGAAACTGTTCATCGTTGCCGTAAATGACCGGCGTTTTTGGGCGCGAGGTGCGAAGAAAATAAACTCCTTTTCCGTTCGCGGCTTGTTCGACAATTTTTCCGTGGCTAACGGCGTCGCTCGGATACAAAACCGTGCTGCCGACGACGGCGCGCATCATCGCCAAATCTTCCAGCGCCATTTGCGACGGGCCGTCCTCGCCGATGCTCACGCCGACGTGCGAACCGGCGAGTTTGATGTTCGCCTGCGAAATTCCCGCGACGCGGATTTGATCGTAAGCGCGCGTGAAAAATGTGGCGAAAGTGGACGCAAACGGCACTTTGCCGCGCGCGCCGAAACCGGTGGCAACGCCAACCATGTTTTGCTCGGCGATGTAACCCTCGGTGGAACGTTCTGGAAATTTTTTGAAAAACTTTTCCGCAAACGTGGAGTTTTTCGTGTCGCCGTCAACGGCGACAATCCGCAAATCAACTTCACCGATTCGCAGCAACGCATTGCCATAGGCTTCGCGCGTGGCAATTTTGTCGCCGAGATTGTAATTGATCGGCGGATAATTTGCGGGCGCGGAATTTTTCGGTTCGGGCAATTGATTCGGCGCGGGAATTGGAACTCCGATGCCGGATTTTGCGGTCGGCTGAAGTTCGGCGATGGCTTTGGCGGCTTCTTCCTTGTTCAACGGTTTGCCGTGCCAGCCGTCCTTGTCCTGCAAAAATGAAATACCCGCGCCTTTGTAAGTTTTGGCGATGATGGCGAGCGGTTTGTCGTCGAGGCCGACGCCGCCGAGAACTTCGGCGATTTCCTCGATGTCGTGGCCGTCAATGTCCTCGACGCGCCAGCCGAACGCTTCAAAACGGTCGCGATAAATTTCGATGTGATGGCCAAACGCCGTGGCTTCGCTTTGGCCGAGGCGATTTGCATCCACGATTGCGATCAAATTATTTAATTTATTCACGCCTGCGAGCGACGCAGCTTCCCAAACGGCGCCTTCCGCAATTTCGCCGTCGCCGAGCAGGACGTAAGTGTTGTAATCCAGTTTATCCAGCCGCGCGGCGAGTGCCATGCCGACGCCGACGCTCAAGCCTTGACCGAGCGAACCCGTCGCCACGTCCACAAATGGCAAACGCGGCGTCGGATGGCCTTCTAGTTCGCAACCGAATTGACGCAGTTTCAAAAGTTCACTCACGGGAATAAAACCCGTTTCCGCCCACGCGGCGTAAAGCAGCGGCGCGGCATGGCCTTTGGATAAAATAAAACGGTCGTTGTTGTAGGCGCGCGGATTTTTCGCGTCATAACGCATCTGGCCGAAAAAAAGCGTGGCCACCAAGTCTGCCGCCGAGCAGCACGAAGTGGGATGTCCGCTGCCCGCCGCAGTCGTCGCCTCAATGGAATGAATTCGCAATTGGTTGGCGATGCCCTTCAAAAGTTCAATGTCAGTTTCAATCATGGAGCGCGAAGTGTATGCGAGAACCGACGAAAGCCAAGAATGAAATCGTGCACAGAGCGAATGTCACGGCAGGGCGTGGCCGGGAACTGAACAGGTCGGCACTTCACTAACTGCGCCAATCGTATAAGCGCCGCCGGAGGGACAAATCGGAAAAATTCCATCCTTGAAATACGGCAGCAAATCTTGCGCAGTTGGAATGGCATCCGCCGTTTTATTTTTTTCCAACGCCCATTGCTGTTTGGCCGCGTCAATTTGGCGAAGATTATTAATGCAGGCATTGCGCTGTTGGGCTTGGGCAGAAAATACCGCCGCGGCTGAATGCACCGCCGCTTGCGCCTGTTGATTTTCTTCCGCCAACTGCTCCAATTGTTCCTGCTGCTGTTGCACCGTCGCGCGCTCGGCATTCAACTGTTGTGTCAATTTCTGGTTTGCAGCCTCCAACTGCGTGACTTGATTTCGCAATCGCGGCAAGTCCAGATTATCCGCGCGCAGCCGGGAAATTTCCGCGCTCTGCGAGTCGGCGTTTGAAATTTTAAGTTGCTCCAAATTCGCGCGCGCTTCGTCGGCTTCTTGTCTGGCCTTGCTAAACTGCACAAACGCCTCTTCCTTCTGGCGGTTCGCCGAAAAAAGAAAAAATTCAGCGGCCAGCAGCGCAACGATGCACGCCCAAAGAAGCCCGCGTTTGAGATTCATGGCTGACCTTGTTTTCGCGCTTCTGCAAGCCGCCGTCAAACATTAAATGCGCGTCGCATGGAGATTATTTTCGTTCTGACGGCTGATGCGATTTCCCGGCGCTCAAACTTTCAGCGCTCTTGCGAAACCCGAAGAAAAAGTTTCGTCAAATTGTTCCTTGGCTTCAGGAGATAACTCTCCCGCATCAATCAGCCTTTCAACGGTTTTTCTATAAAAACCCATGTGTTGCATGGGCAAAACAAAAAGGGACGCGCGAGTGCTGCTCTCCGCATTTTTAAGAAAGGCACAAAAAGCCAAAATCGAACGAGCGTCTTCAATCGGCAATGTTCGCTTTCGTTCCAAATCGCTTTGGAGCATTTGACATTCAAGTTCGGCAGCCCTGACCACTCCTTTGGGCGGGACTTTGTCAATCATCGCCGTGAACCTTTCGAAAAGACGAGGATTCATAAGCCTAATTTAGCATATAATTTTTGTTTCTCAACAAAAACTCGTCGAGTGGTGGAGTGGTGCGTCTGTATGAAGTAGCTCGAACATTTTTCAGAGACAATATTGCTTTGTAGAAACCTTTTAATTTCTGGTGCGTCTGTGGTTGGATGCAAGTGAAAGGCAAAAGCAAGACGACGGTGGAACGGGTGGCGGAACTGGCGATGAAGCTTGGCGGGAAGCATCTGGCCGATTATGGGTCGGCGCGTAGCCGGCATGATTTCACGCAGCGGCAGCTGATGGCGTGCCTGATTTTGCGGGCGTATTTGAAGACCACCTACCGGGGCGTGTTGGAGTTGCTGTCCGTCAGCCCGAACTTGCGGGCAGCGTTGGGCATGGCGGACAAGCTGCCGCATTACACGACGCTCCAGAAGTTCAGCGCCCGCAGCCAGGTGCTGGCGATCGCCGATGCGATGATCCGGACGATTGGGCGGGCGGCGGGCGCGTCGAAATTTGCCAAAACTTCGGCGGCGATGGATGCGACGGGTTTGGAGACGACCACGGCCAGCGCGCATTTTCAAAGCCGGGCGGGCCGGACGCGGCGCAAATGGGTGAAGGTGTCCACGATTGTGCTGTGCGGGAGTTTGCTGCCGCTGAGCCTGGTGTTGGGCTGGGGGCCGGGCAATGACAAGAGCCAGGCCAAGGAGTTGATGACCAAGGCCAGTAAAGCGACGCTGCCGGCGACGTTGTATGCCGATGCGGGTTACGATGCGGAATGGGTGCATGACCAGTGCCGGCTGGACTGGGGCGCGGAAAGCGTGATCAAACCGGCCAGACAACGGGCGGATGGAACCCGCGGTGGCTTTTGGCGGAGCCAGATGAGTAAAAAGTATCTGGCACGGAAAGGTTATGGTTCACGGTGGGCGGTGGAATCCTTTTTTAGCGGGCTCAAACGGACGATGGGTTCGACCCTGACCTCACGCAAACCGAGCCAGCTGCTGGCCGAAGCCGCCTTCAAAGTGCTGGCTTACACTCTCCGCCGTTAGGCGAACCCATGCAGTCACGGATGTTTTCAACAGAGCAAGACAATATCAGATCGAAACGAGCACGAATCTTTTAGACTGGCAACCGGCTTTTACCGTCACCAATTATTTTGGTGCAGTTGAGTTCAACGACTTTTTTTCGCCCGCAATACCGGAGGAGCGCATACCGAAGCCGTTTTTAGGACTTTTCAAGTGCGGCGAATGCGGCATGGCGATCACCGCCGAATTGCAGAAAGGCCACACCTACTATCGTTGCACCAAAAAATCGAAAACGCAGAAGTGCTCGCAGAAGCAGTATGTCCGCGAGGAAGAGCTTGACCGGCAGTTTTCGACGCTCCTTGCGCCATATTCCCTGCGCTCCGAATGGGCGGACGAAATGCTCAAAATGGCGGAGAAGGAAAAAGAGAATGCAGATCATTCGTCCGCCGCGCTCGTTCAAGAAGCGCAGCTTGAAATGGCGAATGTCAAAACAAGCCTCAATCGGCTCGTTTCGATCTATGTGAGGGAAGACATCGAGCGCGACGACTTCCTCGCTCAAAAGGAAACTTTGCTCGCAAAAAAGAAGCGGCTTCAAGAGAGCATCAGGGAAAACGAGAACGGCCAAATGCCGTGGCTCGAACCATTCACAGAATGGCTCAATACCGCGAAGACAATAGGCGAAATCACCCTACGGGGTTCTCCGCAGGAGAAGAAAATCGTTGCCTCAAAAGTTTTCGGCTCGAACCTATTCCTCGACAGCAAAAAAGCCCGTGGTTGCAGCCTGAAACCGTGGTCGCTCATTCCCGAAAATCAATCTTTCTCGAACTTGGTGCGCGTGGCGGGAGTCGAACCCACAACCTTCAGCTTCGGAGGCTGACGCTCTATCCAATTGAGCTACACGCGCAAGACATGGCACATTACTCGCACGGGCAATTTTGCTCAATTGGAATCTGCGCTCAAAACAAAAAGGGACGACCCGAAGGTCGTCCCGGTGTTATATCCCCAACAAGTCAGTTCTGCGGCGGTGTTCCAGACGGCGGAGCGCCTGCGCCATTATCACCGCCACCGGGCGGCGGACGATGCATCCCGCGTTGCGACAGCTTCTGCCATTTCGCGAATTGATCCGCCGTCAAAATGGTTTTCAATTGCGTGGCCGTGTCGTCGTGAATGGCCTTCATCTTCGTGCGCTTGTCATCTTGCGAGAGACTGTCGTCTTCGCGCAAGTCGCGCATTTTTTGCATTTGCGCGTCCATGATGGCTTTGACCTTTGGCTTCTGGTCGTCGGTCAGGTTGAGTTCCTTTGCAAAATCCGGGCGGCCTCTTGCTCCGTAACCGTGACTGTCTGCCGGCGGGGCGGCAGGTGGCGTGTTGGTGGAATCATCCGCGCGCAAGGCCAGACTCCACGCGAATAAATTGCCGGCGACGAGCGCGGCAATGATCATAGGTTTTGTGACTTTCATAAACTTTTTCTATTTATTGTTTGGTTTCAGTTTCGCCGCGCCTTGCGGCAACGGGGTTGTCTGGTCAGACGCGCATCGTAACGGAAGGTTACAACCTGCCAAAAACTTTCGCGGCGGCCTTGATCGTTTTCTCAATGTCCGCCGCCGTGTGCGCTGTGGAAATGAAGCCGGATTCAAATTGCGACGGCGCGAGATAAATTCTTGCGTCCAGCATTCCGTGAAAAAATTTTGTAAAACGCTCGCGGTCGCTCTTCATCGCATCGGCCAGATTGTGAACCGGCGCGTCCGTGAAATACGCACAGAACATCGAACCGCAGGAATTGAATTGCACGGGAATTTTCGCCGACTTCGCCGCGTCGCGAATTCCGTCGGCGAGTTGCGCGCCAAGTTTTTCGAGCAGCGCATATTTATTTCCGCTTCCCGATAATTCTTCCAGCGCGGCGATTCCCGCCGCCATCGCCAGCGGATTGCCGCTCAAAGTTCCCGCTTGATAAACTGGGCCGTCCGGCGCGAGCAAATCCATGATCTCCGCGCGCCCGCCAAACGCGCCGACCGGCAAACCGCCGCCGATGATTTTTCCGAGGCACGTCAAATCCGGCGAAATTCCAAAACACTCCTGCGCGCCGCCTTTCGCAAGGCGAAAACCTGTCATCACCTCGTCGAAAATCAAAAGCGCGCCGTTCGCTTTTGTGACTTCGCGCAAAAATTCTAGATAGCCCGGCTTCGGCAGATACAAACCCGCGTTTCCGGGAACCGGCTCGACGATGATTCCGGCGATTTGTTTTTTGTTCGCGGCAAAAATATTTTTCACTGCTTCAAAATCATTGAATGGCGCGACGATTGTGTGCTGCGTGAACGCCGCCGGAACTCCGGCGCTGTCGGGATTTCCAAACGTCAGCGCGCCCGAACCGGCTTTGACCAAAAGCGAATCCACATGGCCGTGATAGCAGCCGTCGAATTTTATAATTTTGTCGCGCTTCGTAAATCCGCGCGCCAGCCGGATCGCGCTCATGCACGCTTCCGTGCCGGAATTTGTCATGCGGACTTTTTGGATGCTCGGAACCAACTCGCAAATCAGTTTCGCCATTTTCACTTCAAACGGATTCGGAATTCCGAAGCTCGTTCCATTTTCAGCGGCGGCTTTGACGGCAGAAATAATTTTCAGATTTGCGTGACCAAGAATTGCCGGTCCCCAAGTGCCGACGTAATCAATCAATTCATTTCCGTCCACGTCCCAAATACGCGCGCCTTTGGCTTTGTTGACAAAAAACGGCTGGCCGCCAACCGCACGAAACGCGCGCACGGGCGAATTGACGCCGCCGGGAATATATTTCAGCGCCTCGGCAAAAAGTTTTTCGGATTTCGCGCGCACAAAATTATTTTCCGAAAAATGTATCGTGCAACGAACCGCGTTCCGTGCGGATCACCATGCCAGTGTTGACGTTGTGCCGCGCAAACCAGCCGTCTTTGGTTTCCAAAACATACCCGATGTTTTCCGTAGCGGAAAAAACCGTGTTAGTATCCTCTTTTTCCAGATGATGAATTTCCTGAATCACGCCATCCGGCGAGATATAAGCCGCAGAAATGGATTCGGGACAGTTTTTCATCCAAAACTCCGCGCGCTGCGGAAATGGAAAGACAAAAAGCATCGCGTCCGTTTCCAGAATATTCGTGCGGAACATCATGCCAGTCGTTTCTTCCCTTGGAGTCAGTGCCAGTTCGGCATCCAATGTTTCCGCGCCGAGATAAATTTTCATCGTCGGCAATTTCGGCTGCGCGTGCGTGGGCAGCGAATCGTCAATGGACGGCGGCGCGGCGGCGGTTTCAGCTTTTTTGCAACCGGCCAGAAACGCCACAACAAAAAGTGCCACGAAAAATCTCGAAAATTTCATACGGACAGATTGCCGGATGCTCCGGATGTTTTCAATCAAACTGCGCGGCAAAATAGATGTTCCGAGTTTGACTATTCAAAACCGATTTACTACCGTCGCGCTCCTGAAAATTAAAAATTAACACCTCAAAATTTTATGGCCGCCAAATCTGAAAAATCCGCCGAAAAAAACTGTCGCTGAAACCAAAGCCACCGCGACGCGCGCACGCGAACTCGAGGCCGCCATTTCCACCATCACAAAAGCTTACGGCGACGGCGCGATCATGCGCCTCGGCGACGCGCAGGCGCAAGTAAAAATCGACGTCATTCCCACCGGCGCGCTGGCGCTGGACCTCGCGCTCGGCGTCGGCGGCATTCCGCGCGGACGCGTGATTGAAATTTTCGGCCCGGAATCTTCCGGCAAAACCACGCTGATGCTGCACGTCATCGCCAACGCGCAAAAAGCCGGCGGCCTGGCGGCGTTCATTGACGCCGAACACGCGCTCGATCCCGGCTTACGCCAAAAAACTCGGCGTGAATCTGGACGATCTGCTCGTTTCGCAGCCGGATAGCGGCGAAGAAGCGCTGACGATTTGCGAAACGCTCGCGCGCTCGAACGCGCTCGATGTCATCGTGATTGATTCCGTCGCCGCGCTGGTGCCGAAGGCCGAACTGGAAGGCGAAATGGGCATGGCCACGATGGGCATGCAGGCGCGGTTGATGTCGCCAGGCGCTGCGCAAGCTCACCGCGATTCTTGGCCAAGTCCAAGACCACCTGCATTTTCACCAATCAATTGCGCGAAAAAGTCGGCGTCATGTTCGGCAACCCCGAAACCACGCCCGGCGGCAAGGCGCTGAAATTTTACGCCAGCGTGCGCATCGACATCCGCCGCAAGGACACGCTCAAGGACGCCGCCGGCAACGCCATCGGCAACCACGTCAAGGTCAAGATCGTGAAGAACAAAGTCGCGCCGCCGTTCGCCGAGGCCGAGTTCGACATCATCTACAATCACGGCATCAACAAGGAAGGCAGCATCCTCGACGTGGGCATCGCCAACGGCGTCGTGGACAAAAAAGGCGCGTGGCTGCAATTCGAGGGCGAACTCATCGGCCAGGGCAAGGAAGCCGCGCAAAAAGCGCTGGCCGAAAAACCCGAGCTCGCCAAAAAAATTGTCGAAGCGATCATGGCGAAACGGAATTTAGCTTTGGTGGTGGAAGAAAAATAATTTTGCCACTTGAATCATGCTGACGTTTGAATGGGACGCGAACAAGGCCGGATCAAATTTAGCCAAGCACTCTGTCAGTTTTGAGGAAGCGGCGACGATTTTTGGCGATCCGGTTTCAATTACGGTTCCCGATCCGGCGCATTCGCAAATCGAAGTGCGATTCGTCATTTTGGGACGTTCGCATCATGGAAGATTATTGGTTGTCGTTCACACCGAACGAGGCGATAATATCCGCATCATCAGTGCGCGGCTCGCCAGCCGCCATGAGAGAAAGCAATATGAAGAAGCCAATTAAATCAGCCGACAAAGAAATTCAGGCCGAATATGATTTTTCGCGCGGCATGCGCGGCAAACATTTCCGGCGTTATCATCGCGGCGCGAACGTGGTTGTTTTGGAGCCGGACGTGGCCAAGATTTTTTCCAATGCTGAAACTGTGAACGATTCGCTCCGCGCCCTCGCAGGCATCATCCGCCGGCAAAAAGCGGCGGTGAAATAATTTGTCGAAACGAAATGTTGTTCCGGCGGAATAAAATTTTTGACTGCTTATGCGCTTGACACAAGATACTCGCGCTCGCCCAACTTTGTGGTTGGTATGCGCTACTTGTATTTCCATAATCTGTTTTTGGTGTCCGCAGTTATTTCATTTTCACGACAAAGCTGATTCGGATTTTATGCGCCATCTTGCGGCTATTAGAGTGTTAGCTTTTCCCGTCGCACTTTTGGCGTCATTTGTCGCGCTTTGCTTTTATGTGATTTTGTGGCGACACACTTGGAAACACGAAGATACAGCTTCTCGATGGTTGCTGGCGATTAGCTCTGTGTTATTTTTAATCGCATTTGCGCCAGCGTTGTTATTTGTATTTTTCATTATTGCGTCATTTTTTCTTTAGCACAGCAATGCTGCACTAGATTTTCAAACTGATTTCAACGAAGCAGCACTTGCTTTCCGCTCGTCGCCAATCCATGCTAGGATACATTTTTGACCCCGCACAGCGGACGTTTTTGAAACATGAGCAGCATTTCTGACATCGATTTGGATCTGGAAAACCTTTTTCAGCCCGCCTGGGCGCAGGAAAAGCCGGCCACCAACCGTTTTGAAAGATTCACCGGCAACGAAGGCGTCAAGCCCGAGCGCCGTTTCAACGACAAGCCCGGCGAACGCCGCGCCCCGCGCCGCGACAGTGCCGGCGGCGGTGGCGAGCGTCGTGGTGGACCGCCACGCGGTGGTTCCAAATTTGGCGACCGCAAGCCGGGATTTTCGCGCGGCAACGACCGGCGCGATGACCGGAGCGAACGCCGCGAGCGTCCCGAACCGCCGCCGCCGTTGCCGGAAATCACCGTCACGTTTGTGCCCGGTGAAAAAGGCGTCGAGCAGCTCGCGCGCCAGATCAAGATGACCGGCCGCGCTATCCGCTGTTCCAGATCGCGCAACTCGTCCTGCGAAAAGCCGGAACGTTATTCCGTCCAGCTTGCGGTGAAGAAAAAATCCGACGGCACGATCGCGCAGCAACTTTTCGTTTGCGCTCTCGACGATACGCCCTGGCTTTCGGAAGACGAAGCCGTCGCGCACGTTCTTAAAAATCATTTCGCCACGTTTTATCAGGCCGAACGCACGGCCACCGAGCCGCCGAAGGGCACTTATACGTTTGTCGCGCAATGCGGCATGAGCGGCGTCGATTCTTGGCCCGCCGAATTATCACGATTACCAGAACCAGTTGCGCAAGCTGCACGCGGAAAGATTTTCGCGGATGCCGTTCGATGTTTTCAAGTCGCGCGTGAAAATCGTGAAGGACGAGGCCGTCGTCAAAAAATGGATCGAGGAGCAAAGTTTCAAGACCGAATACACCTGTCCTCAACGTGCCGAACCGCTCAAGCTCGCGACGCTCGAAGAAGTGGAGAAACATTTTCGCGCCACGCACAAGGAGACGATCATCAAGTCCGTCGAATCGCTCGTGATCGCCGGCGTGCCGAGCCGCAGTTGCGCAGCCGCGGATTGCAGCGGCTCATCCGCGCCGAATGGGAACAGCAAAAATATTTTCCGCTGACCGTCGCGACGAAGTTGAGCCAGCAGTTCGCGTCACACGGCCTGCAATTTTTCAAGGTCAACAAGACCGTCACGCACGTCGCCGTCGCGCGTCCGCAATTTCTCGACCTCGAAACCACGCCGGTTTCCGAAAGCATCAAGCGCATCGTCGAATTCATCAACGCGCATCCGAAATGCACGCGGCGGAAATTGATCGAGACGCTCGCGCCGTCGCCCAAGCCGACAGTCATCGAAGTGAAACCGGACGACAGCAAAGCATCGCTGCCGAGCCGACGCCGGAACAGACGGCGATTATCGCCGATTTGCACTGGCTCGTGCATCAGGGTCACGTTTTGGAATTTGCCGACGGCAAATTGGAAACGGCCAAAAAACCGTTGCCCAGACCGCCGAAGCCGGAAAAGAAACCGGCGAAGAAAAGCCCGGCGAAGGCGAAGTTGCCGCGACAACTGAAACTGCGCCGCAAGCAGAAGTAGCGATTGAAACGATTGCGGAATTTTAACCGCAGCAGAACCGATGTCCTGCGCCCGAATCTGAACCGAATTGCGGTTGAATCTGTCTCCAGCCGTTGAACAGCCAAATCAAATAGCTTCCGAGCCGCCAGTTTCCTGATAGACTTCTAAACATGAGTTTTTCCGCACTCGGACTTTCCGAGAAAATCCTCGAAGGCGTCAAGGCGATGGGCTACGTCGAACCGACGCCCATCCAGCTTGCGCGCCATCCCGCTCGTGCTTGCCGGCAAGCGACGTCATCGGCAGCGCGCAGACCGGCACCGGCAAAACGGCGGCGTTCGCCCTGCCCATCCTTTCCAAGCTCGGCGCACACGAACCGCGGCCCGCGCGTGCTGATCCTCGAACCGACGCGCGAACTCGCCGCGCAGGTCGAAACGGCCTTCCGCGATTACGCGCGTTTCACGAATCTGAAAACCACCGTCGTTCTACGGCGGCGTCGGTTACGGCCGGCAGAACGACGCATTGCGCGACGGCGCGGACATCCTCGTCGCCACGCCCGGACGCCTGCTCGACCATCTGGAGCAAGGCACGTTGCCGACTCGACGACATTCAATTTCTCGTGCTCGACGAAGCCGACCGGATGCTCGACATGGGATTTCTGCCCGACGTGCGCCGGATTCGTCGACAAATGCCCGCGCGAGCGCCACACCGCGCTTTTTTCCGCCACCATTCCGCCGCAGATCGAAACGCTCATCAAATGGGCGATGCACAATCCCGAGACGATTGAGATCGGCGCGCGCCGCACGCCCGCCGAAACCGTCAAGCACGTCATCTATCCCGTCGCCGATTCGCAGAAATCCGACCTGCTGCTCGAGTTGCTCGAGCGCGTCAATTACGATTCCGTTCTCGTTTTCTGCCGCACCAAGCACGGCGCGGATCGCATCGCCGGCTTGCTCAAGCGCAACAATCACGCCGTCGCCGTGCTGCATTCCAACCGCACGCAGCGCGAACGCGAGCAGGCGCTGGCAAGGTTTTCGCGACGGCAAATTCGAGGTGCTGGTCGCCACGGACATCGCCGCGCGCGGACTCGACATCGCCGACGTCAGCCACGTCATCAACTACGACGTGCCGCAGCATCCGGAGGATTACATCCATCGCATCGGGCGCACCGGCCGCGCCGAGGCCAGCGGCGACGCCTTCACCATCATGACCGCCGAGGACGCCAGCCACGTCTTCGCCATCGAACGCTTCATCAGCCAGAAAATCCCGCGCGTGAAACTGGAAAATTTCGATTACCAATACACCGCCCTCTTCGACGAAAACAAACCCGGCGCGCCGAAAGGGTTTCCCCGGCAAAGCCCGCGGCGTCCGCGTCCACGGCGGCTACCACTTCGCGCCTGGACGGAGAAGGTAAGTTGGCGAAACAGAATTGCTCGTGCGGTGTTGATTCAATTGTATGGGCGAATCAAATAAAATTTCTGCTTGGGGCTTTCGTGAAATAACCGTTTTGGTTGTTCTTCTTGGATTCTTCGCTTTTGTAGCGATACCAAATTGGGGTAATGGATCGTCACACCGAACCAGTCCGGCCAATGCTTGCATAAACAATATGCGACAAATTGATGCCGCAAAGAATCAATGGGCTTTGGAACACAACGTAAAATCTAACGATGTTGTCACGATAAACGACATCAGGCCTTATATTGAACGCGAACGTAATAACGCTTTCATCAAACTCGATGCAAAAGGCAATCTTCCTAAATGTCCATCCGGCGGCATTTACACAATTGGAAAAATTGGCGAGCCTCCAACTTGCTCGCTCGGCACAAATGTAATTCCAGCCCACGTTTTGCCTTGAAACAAATTTCAAGCGCCGTAGGCGCGAAATCTTTGTAGCACCCAAACCAAACAACATCTCAAGCTCCGTAGGAGCGGCATATTCCCAGATGATTTCGCTCCTACGGAGCTTGGTTCGTTTTAATCCTGATTCTACAAATATGCCGCGCCTACGGCGCTCCAAAATGCCGCCGCAGAAAATCCGACGGGCTGACAATCGGGATTCCTCGAAATTGCCGGAGCGGCAGCAAATGTTTTTTGTCGCCGCTCACGATGTAATCCGCCTCCGCCGCCAGCGCACATTCCAAAATCATTTCGTCGTCGGGATCGGGCGTCGCGCGCGTGGCGCGATCCGTCGGAAAAACCAGCGTGGCCGAATCCGTCAGCGCATCCACCCATTCAACGGGTTCGCGGTCAGGATAATCAAGGCGAAGTTCCTCGATGATTTCATGATATTCGGCCAGCAATGCGGGACTGACCACGGCTTCGCAGCGGCCTTGCGCCCATGCCGCCAGACAATCAAACGGTGCGCCGCGCCAAAAACTCGCGCTGGCGACTACATTCGTATCGAAGACAACCTTCACGATTTGCGGCGGCTTCTAACCTGCCGCAGTGCGCGGGCGAGGACGTTTTCGTCCGCCGGTTTCATTTCAGGAAGTTCGCGCCCGGCCAGCAGCAGCGAACGAACCCGCGCGGGCGTCATCGCGCGACGCTTCCGCAACACGATAAGCCCATTGGCGTAGCCGACATCCAGTGCGTCGCCGGTTTTGATCCGCGCCTGTTCGCGAATGGCTTCAGGAATGACCATTTGTCCTTTGACTGAAATATTTGCAATCATGCGGTAAGCCTAGCATTACTCTGGAAAGAATCAACTGGATTCTTTCAAAAATGCCGCAACAGAATTTGAAAAACATCCGTTGATTCAATCTCCTTCGCGCCCAAAATTTCCGGCTGCGACGTGATGAACACCGGCCAGTCTTTTTTGTCCGCCGGACGCCGCCCGTGCGAACCTTTCACCAGCGTCGCGTCGAGCGGAATCACGTCCATCAGCATCCGCAGGCCGAGTTTTTTTTGCAGCAGCCGCCACGCGATTTTTAATTTCACCGCCGGAATTTTCGGGTCGAGAAACAATTCCACCGGGTCGTAGCCCGGCTTGCGATGGATGTCCACCGTCCGCGCAAAATCCGGCGCGCGCGCGTCATCGAGCCAGTAATAATAGGTGAACCACGCATTTTCCTGCGCGACGGCAATCAAATCGCCCGCGCGCGGATGGTCAATGCCCGCCGCAATTTTCTCCGCCTTGCCGAGAATTTTTTCCACGCCAGAAGTTTTTTCCAGAACGTCACGCACGGATTTTTCCAGCGCCACGATCGTTCAAATAAATATGCGCGACTTGATGATCCGCCACGGCGAAAACCTTGCTCGCGCCCGCGTCAAGAATTTCCAGGCCAAGTTCGTCCTTCACCGTCAGCCAGCCGCGCTCGCGAAAAATGCGATTGAGATGAACTGGCGTGTCCACGTTCGTGATGCCGTATTCGGAAAGTAAAACGACCTGCACGCCGCGCTTGCCAAAAAAATCAATCAAGTCGCCGACGATGGCATCAATCTCACGCAAGTCGCGGTAGATTTTGAGATTCAAATTTCCAGAAGTGTCGTAAGTTCCGTGCCGCTGCAAATTGTAATCCAGATGCGGCAGATAAATCAGGTTCAACGTCGGCGAATATTTATTTTCAATCCATTTCGCCGATTCGGCAATCCAGCGCGACGCGGCATCGGCCTTGCCTTGCGGCGAATCAATTCCAGCCGCCGGCCCCCAAAAACTGAAGAACGGAAATTCGCCCAAATCTTTTTTTATTTCTTCGCGGATGGAATACGGCCACGAATAAACGTCAAAAAACTTCCGGCCATCGGCGGGATACATCGGGCGCGGCGTGATGGAATAATCCACGCTCGAATACATGTTGAACCACCAGAACAATTGGCCGTCGTGAATCGTTGAATCGTTGAATCGTTGAATCGTTCCCGAACCGCGTCCCAGATTTTTCGGCCGTGAACGACGTGGTTCGATTGTTTCCAAAACTGCACTTCGGCAAACTCGCGATTAAACCAGCCGTTGCCGACGATGCCGTGTTCGTTCGGTAATTTGCCGGTGAGATAATTGGATTGCGCGGTGCAGGTGACGGCGGGAAACGCCGGTGCGATTTGCGCAAACGCGCCGCGCTTGCGGAATTCTGCGATGCGCGGCGTGTGTTCGCCGATGAGCGCTTCGGTAAGGCCGACGACATTGATGACGGCAACGCGATTCATTTAACCGCAGATTACGCGGATTTCGCAGATTAAAAATAAAAAATCCGCGCAATCCGTGGTTTATTTTTGTCTGTTTTGCAATTCATGAATTGCCGCGACAATTTTTTTTGGGTTCATTTCATGGACTTCAGTTCCGCAGCCGATTTCTTTCAATAACGTGACTGTCAATTCGCCGCCGAGATGTTCGCGGAATTCTTCGAGGCCGTTGAGAATCTCCAAATGATTTTGCGCGTTGGCGTTCAGCAGTTCATTCGCAAATAAATTGAAGCCGAGTTGTTCGAGCAATTTCAAAATGCGTTCGCAGGATTTTTCATCGAGCAAACCGACGTTGCGGGAATAAATCACATCGAGTGCGATGCCGATGGCGACGGCCTCGCCGTGCGGGATTTGGAAATTGGAAAGCTGTTCCAGTTTGTGCGCCGCCCAATGACCGAAATCCAGCGGGCGCGCGGAGCCGGTTTCAAATGGATCGCCGCTGGTGGCAATGTGTTCTAAATGCAATTCAGCACAGCGGTGAATCAAGTTTTTCATCGCGGCTGGCTCGAAGGAAATCAATTTTTCCGCGTCACGTTCAATTTCATCGAAGAAATTTTTGTCGCGGATGCAGGCGACTTTTACGGCTTCGACATAACCGGCGCGTTTGTCGCGCGGCTTGAGTGTGGCGAGCAAATTAAAATCGTTGATGACGGCGTGCGGCGGCACGAATGTGCCGACGAAATTTTTTTTCCCGAATGCGTTGATGCCATTTTTTACGCCGACGCCGGAATCGGCTTGTGACAAAGTTGTCGTGGGAATGCGAACGTGTCGTACGCCGCGATGCGCGGTGGCGGCGGCAAATCCGGCGACATCGAGCAATGCGCCACCGCCGATGGCGATCAGATATGATTGGCGGTCAATGTGGTGACGATTAATTTGCGAAAGAATTTCAGTGACGATGGTGAGGGAATTTTTCGATTGCTCGCCGCCGGCGACAAACAGCGGCGGGCGGACGAGTTGCAATTGTTTCGCGTGCGCGGAAAAATAATTTTCAATCTGGCGTTCCAGTTTTGGCTGCGATTGCGCGAGTGCGTCTTCGAGAACAACGAGAACTTTTCGCGGCGTGCCGTCGGCCAGCGCGTCTTTCAAAACCGGATTGTCCGGGGCAAAAACGTCTTCGGTGAAAAAGACGCGCAATTGCCAGCCGACTTGAATGGAACGCTGAATCACGGACATGATTCAGTCTGGAATCTTGGAAGATTATTTTCGAGTTTTTAATTTCGGCTCGCGGGGACGCTCGCCCCACCAAAATTATTTCGCGACGGCTTTGTCCTCGGGAATTCTCATGCAGTAGAACGAGCGATAGACAAAAATGAGCGCGACGAGGAAAAAGAATGCGCCGATCCATGGATTCCAGTTTATCGCGTTGGGATTCATTTCGAGCGCTTTCTTGTAGCTCAAGGTCAAGCTGACGGCGATTTCCACGGCGAGCAGGCCGAAGAGCGTCGTGAATTTGATGATCGGATTCATCGCGACGGAACTCGTGTCCTTGAACGGATCGCCGACGGTGTCGCCGACGACGGTCGCGGCGTGGAGCGGCGTGCCTTTCATGTTTCAAATCCACTTCGACGATTTTTTTGGCGTTGTCCCACGCGCCGCCGGCGTTCGCCATGAAGATCGCCTGGAACAAACCGAAGAACGCGATGCCGATGAGGTATCCGATGAAGAAATACGGATTGAAAAACGGCAGGCCGAGCGCGAAGCGAAAAGACGACGATGAAAATGTTCATCAATCCGCGCTGCGCGTAGACGGTGCAAATCTCCACGACTTTTTTGCTGTCGTCGAGCGACGCGGTGTCCTTGTCGAGCTTGAGATTTTCCTTGATGAACACGACCGCGCGATACGCGCCGGTGACGACGGCCTGCGTGCTCGCGCCGGTGAACCAGTAAATCACCGCGCCGCCCATGAGCAGTCCGAAAATGACCTGCGGCTGCACGAGGCTCAAATGCGCGATGGCGTTGCCGAAAACATTTTCGAGCAGCATGATGATTCCGAAAATCATCGTCGTCGCGCCGACGACGGCGGTGCCGATCAAAACCGGTTTGGCGGTGGCTTTGAAAGTGTTGCCCGCGCCGTCGCCTTTTTCGAGTTCGAGCTTGGCGTCGGCGAAATTGGGTTTGAAGCCGAAATCCTTTTCGATTTCCGCGCTGATATCCGGCTGCGCTTCGATGCGGCTCAATTCATAAACGGATTGCGCGTTGTCGGTGACGGGGCCGAAACTGTCCACGGCGATCGTCACCGGAGCCATCGCGAGAAAACCGAACGCGACGAGGCCGAAGGCGAAAATCGGCGCGGCGAATTTGAATTGCGGCGGCATGAGCGCGAGCAAATCCGCGTTTTGCGAAAACAGATACGCGGCGAACATGAGCGACAGAATCACGAGTCCCATCCAGAACGCGGAGAAATTTCCCGCGACGAGGCCGGACAAAATGTTCAGCGACGCGCCGCCCTGGTCGGACGCGTTGCGTGACTTCGCGGACGTGGCGCGAACTGGTGCTGACGAAAATTTTCGTGAATTCCATGATGAGCGCGCCCGCCAGCGTGCCGCAGGACATGATCGCGGCCAGCACCCACCAGAGATTGTGTAGCGGTTGAATAATGCAGTTCGTTGTGTGTGCATCAGGAATAATCGTTGTAGTAGTAATTGTAAAATCGCCGAGCAGCAATTTGCTGGCGACGAAAATGACGACTATGGAAATGATGGACGTGATCCAGACCAAATCCGTGAGCGGCGATTCCCAGTTGAAATTCTTTTTTGCCGCAGTAGCGCGCGTTGGCTGACGATTTTGTTGACGTAAAACGAGCCGAGCGAGGCGAGAACCATCAAGCCTTGGATCGCGAAAAGCCAGACGATGAGTTTGCCGCAAAGAGTCGGGCGATGCGACGAGCGCGAGCGCAAGAAATGCGATGAGCGCGACGCTGGTGACGCCGTAAGTCTCAAAGCCGTCGGCGGTCGGGCCGACGGAATCGCCCGCGTTGTCGCCAGTGCAATCGGCGATGACGCCGGGATTTTTCGGATCATCTTCGGGCAGGTTGAAAACGATTTTCATCAGGTCGCTGCCGATGTCGGCGATTTTCGTGAAGATGCCGCCGCCGATTCGCAACGCGCTTGCGCCGAGCGATTCACCGATCGCAAAACCGATGAAGCACGGCCCGGCGAGTTCGCGCGGGACGAAAAGTAAAATGCAAATCATGCAGAACAGTTCGACGCAGACGAGCAGCAAGCCGATGCTCATGCCGGCTTGCAGCGGGATGAAAAGTGTTTTGAGCGAATTGCCCTTGAGCGCGGCGAACGCGGCGCGGCTATTTGCAGTTGTGTTGATGCGAATGCCAAACCAAGCGACGCCGTAGCTGCCGAGAATTCCGAGGATTGAAGACGCGAGAATAATCATCACGCTCGCGGCGCCTTTGTGTTGCAGCGCGGCGAAATAATAAATCATGCAGAGAGCGATGAGAATCCAGAGCGCGGCGAGAAATTTTCCCTGCTGGAACAAATAAGTTTTGCACGTTTCCCAGATGATGTTGGAAACGTCGCCCATGCTTTTGTGGACCGGCAATGCGCGGGTCTGCTTGTATTGAAAAATCCCGAACAGCGCGCCGATGACGCAGATGGCGAGGCCAGAAAATAAAATCGCGTGCGCGCTCAAGCTGCCTTTCAAAAACGAAACGCCGGATTGCTGCAAGTCGGGCAGGTTGATGTCCGCGTCACCCGCCAGGCAGTTTCCGGCGCAAAACATTGTTGCCAATGCGATGGCGCCTCCAGAAAAATATTTCTTCAATCCCATAATTCAAAACAAAGGACGCATAAGTTGCCCGATGCCCGGGAAGTTTTCCAGCATTTTGTTGGAAAATTTCCATCGCCCGCCGAAAAAACCCAACGGTGCTTGCGGCGCGGCGGGAATTACGACACAATTTACCGATATGCCACGACATTTATTGAAAAACATTTTTCTGACCGGATTCATTTTTATCGGCGCGGGCGCGAGTTGCGCGCTGGCGCAAGATGGACAGCCGCAGGTGAAAATTTCCGCCATTGACGCGGGCACTTTTCACTTGAGCATTGGAGATGCGCAAACGCACAGCACTTTTTTGGCGAATCCAAATGCGGCAAATAATTCTGTAGGCAAAGCCATTTCAGACGGCGATTGGAGCGGCGTCCAAACAGAGGACGGCGAATTGTTGTTCAATTCAAAATCCGGCGAACTGACGTTAAAAAATTCCGCCGGCAAAATTTTAATTCCTCAACATGCCATCGGGTCGCTGACAGGAACGGCCAATGAAATTCACGTTGAACTCGGCGCGGGCGGTTCATCGTCCGTTGCGGTTTATGGCTGCGGCAACGACGCCAATTCGCTGGTGCAAGTCAATGTAAAGACCCACGTCGGCAACGGGCGCGCGGTCATTCCTTATTATTGGTCGCCGGCAGGCTACGCCGTTTTTGCCGTTTCCGAAAACGACAATCACCCGGCGCATTCTCGCGCGGCGGACAATGGAGATCATGTGACGTGGATTTTTCCGGGTCACACAGCCGATTTATATTTGATGCCTGCGGCCACGCTCAAGGATGCCGCCAAAGCATACGCGCAGTTGACAGGTCGCGCGCCGGTGCCGCCGATGTGGGCGTTTGGCTATTTGCAAAGCCGTTGGGGCTGGAAAAATCGCGCTTACATCGAGGACACGTTGCAACATTTTTTGGATCTGAAATTGCCGGTGGACGGGTTCATTTACGATTTTGAATGGTTCACCGTTCAGCCGGATTATGGCGTGCCGCCTCAAGGCACGGTCGGCTACAGCGACTTCGGCTGGAACAGCAATCTTTTTCCCGAACCGGCCAAACAAGTTCAAGATTACAAAAATCAAGGCGTGCATTTCATCGGCATCCGCAAGCCGCGCCTGGGAAACGACAAATCGCTGGCGATGATGCGCTCGAAAAACTGGGATTTGAAAAATCAACAAAACGGATTTGAAGCGCGCGATTTGGATTTTGCAAATCCTGATTTGAGCGATTGGTATGTTCAGCAATCTGCGCCGCTGATTGCCGATGGCGTTGACGGCTGGTGGAACGACGAAGGCGAAGCGTCTTACACCACTTATTTTTATTGGAATCAAGCCGAAGTCAAAGCATGGTCGCTTTACCGGCCAAACCAGCGCCTGTGGACGATCAATCGCGCCTTTTCTCCGGGCGTGCAACGACTCGGCGCAGCCGCGTGGACGGGCGACATCCAGGCCAATTGGAAAGAATTAAAACGAACGCCCGTGGATTTGTTGAACTGGAGTCTGGCTGGAATGCCTTACTGCGCGTGCGACATCGGCGGATTTTTCAACACGCCGTCGCCGGAATTGCTGACACGCTGGATGGAAGCAGGCGTGTTTTTTCCAATCATGCGCGCGCATTCTGAAATCAACGCGAGACCGCATTTCCCCTGGCTTTACGGAACCAATGCCTTGAACGCCATCCGCGACGCGCTCGATTTGCGCTACCGCTTGATTCCATTTTATTACAGCCTCGCGCACGAAACTTTTGAGACCGGCGTGCCGCTCATGCGCCCGCTGCTCATGGAATTTCCCGACGACCCAAAAGTCGCCAATATGTCCGACGAATGGATGATGGGCGATTCACTTCTGGCCGCGCCGGTCTTGCAAAGCGCGAGTCCAATCGAAGTTGTTTCGGGCAATTGGCTGAAAACCGACGACGGTCAAACCGGTTTGCGCGCTGAATATTTTTCCAATGAAAATTTGTCCGGCGCGCCGGCGTTCACGCGGACCGACGCGAACATTGATTTCGATTGGAGTGACGAAAGCCCCGCGCCGGATTTTCCGCGCGAACATTTTTCTGTCCGCTGGACGGGCACGATCGAAGCTCCCGCGTCCGTCGGCGAGGTGAAATTGGCGACGCTCGAAGACGATGGCGCGCGAGTGTGGATTGACGGCAAGCGGGTGATTGATGCCTGGGGAGCGCATTCTTCCACCACCACCGAGGCGTCCGCCGCGCTGACTGACGGCGCGCCGCATCAGATTCGCGTGGAATATCAGCAGTTGGAGGGCGACGCGTCCATTCAATTGCTTGGGCGCTCCACGGCCATGAATTTGAATTCCAGCGTTGTCCGCTCCGTTTATCTGCCCGCAGGCGATTGGTTTGTTTTTGACACCAACCGTTCGCTCGCCGGAAGTCAAACGATTCAAACCACCGCCGCGCTGAATGAAATTCCCGTTTATGTCCGCGCCGGTTCCATTTTGCCGCTCGCGCCTGTCATCCAGCACACCAGCGAACTTCCGGGCGGCGCGCTCGAATTGCAAATTTATCCCGGCAAAGACGCCACATTCACTCTGGCCGAAGACGACGGCCAGACTTCAGATTATCAAAACGGCAAAATCCGTCGCACGACCTTTCAATGGAACGATGCCGCCGGAACTTTGACATGGAAGCGCGACGGCGATTATTCCGGCAAAAATGTTTTCAAAAAAATGCGCGTCGTTTTGTTTGACCCGAAAAAAATCGTCGAAGCCAGACACAATTTAAGCGCGGAAGACTCGTTGAGTTTGCGGAAATGATTCGCGGACAAATTTAAGGCAGGCGAACGTCCTCGCGAGCCGCAGCTTCGCGCTTGCCGCTGCGCGTCCATTTCCGCAAGCTGGATGCGATGGCCGAACACACCACTTCCACTTTGAACAAACCCGACGTGGCGCTCGAAATGACGCTGCGTCCGTCGCTCTTTTCCGATTTCACCGGCCAGCCAAAAGTCAAAGAGCGATTGGAAATTTCCGTCGCCGCCGCAAAAAAACGCAAAGAGCCGCTCGACCATATTTTGCTCAACGGCCCGCCCGGTTTGGGAAAAACGACGCTCGCAAACATTCTCGCAAAATCAATGGGCGCGAATTTGAAATCCACGAGCGGCCCGACGATTGAAAAAGCCGCCGACCTCGCAGGACTTTTGACAAATCTCGAAGAAGGCGACGTGCTGTTCATTGACGAAATCCATCGCCTGCAAAAAACCATCGAGGAATATCTTTATCCCGCGATGGAGGATTTCAAGCTCGACATCATCATTGACCAGGGACCGAACGCGCGCAGCGTCAGATTAAATTTGCCGCGATTCACTTTGATTGGCGCGACGACGCGCAGCGGACTTTTGAGCGCGCCGCTTTTGACACGGTTTGGAATGCGCGAGCGATTGGATTATTACGTCGGCGAAGATTTGCAGAAAATTGTCATCCGCTCCGCGCGTTTGCTGAATGTCGAAATCGAGGAATCCGGCGCGCACGAAATCGCCCGGCGCAGCCGCGGCACGCCGCGCATCGTGAATAATTTGCTCCGCCGCGTCCGCGATTACGCGCAAGTCCGTCACGACGGTCGCATCACAAAAGAAGTCGCCGACCGCGCGCTGGCCATGCTGGAGATTGATGAAAATGGTTTGGATGAAATGGACAAAAGAATTCTTGAAGCCGTCATCACGAAATTTGGCGGCGGGCCGGTCGGCGTCAATTCGCTCGCCGTCGCCGTCGGCGAAGAGCCGGACACGATTGAAGAAGTTTACGAGCCGTATCTCATCATGGAAGGCTATCTCAACCGCACCTCGCAAGGCCGCGTCGCGACGGAATTGAGTTACAAGAAACTCGGATTGAAACCGGCGGCGGGAAATCAGTCGAAATTGTTTTGAAGGCAGTGAACGAATTAAATAAAAAGTTTTCTTTCGCTTTGATACTTGGACTTTTGCCGTCGCTTGTTTTCTTAATTCTTTGGTTTCCGTTGGCTCAAGCACTTCAAAACACAAATATAAGCTGGATTATTCTTACAACTCTAGTTGTTGCGGTTATTTGTGGACTAACATCCACAATCATGCTGTTTCGGCACAAAACTTCGCTTGCGTTCTGTGCGGGAATTTTAATTTTCGTTTTGAACGCGATTGTTTCGCTAATTTTATTTATTGCTTTGGTTTCGAGAAATGGTTTCTGAAATGTTAGCTTTCCATTTTCACCGCGTCCGTGTTTCATCTTGCCGTTTTAATTATGCCCAAACGCACCGACATTCATTCTGTTTTTATAACCCCGCCGCCATTTGTTCGCGCTCTCGACATGCGCATTGCGGGCGCGTAATTTATTTTCATGCGTGAACAATCCCTGAATTTCCTGCGAACCCTGGTCAACACGCCGAGTCCCACCGGCCACGAAGTTCGCGGCCAGCGCGTCTGGCTCGACTACGCCAAACAATTCGCCGAGGAAACTTTTTCCGACGCCTACGGCAATTGCGTCGCCGTGCTGAACAAGGGCGGCTCGCCGCGCCTGATGCTTGCCGCTCATGCCGACGAGATTGCGATGGCGGTGAATTTTATTTCCGACGAGGGATTCATTTACGTCCGCAAAATGGGCGGCGTGGACGCAGCCATCACCAAGGCGCAGCGCGTCGTCATCCACTCGAAAAATGGCGCGGTCAAAGGCGTCGTCGGCAACGTCGCGCCGCATTTGATGCGCGAGGAAAAAGACCCGAAACCGCCGAAGATTCACGATCTGTTCATAGACATCGGCGCGGCCAGCCGCAAGGAGGCGGAAAAACTAATTCAAATCGGCGACCCGATTACGTTGGCCGACGAATTTGATTTGCTCCGAAATGATCTGGCCGTCGCGCGCGCGTTCGATAATCGCATTGGCACATTCGCCGTTGCGGAAGCATTGCGATTGCTGAAAGAATCGAAAATAAAATTGCGCGCGGAAATCTGCGCCGTTTCAAATGTGCAGGAAGAAGTCGGCCTGCTCGGCGCGCGGCAGATCGCCTATTCGCTCAAGCCCGATGTGGCGCTCGTGGTGGACGTGACGCACGCGACGGATTATCCGACCGTGAGCAAGACGCAGCACGGCGACGTGAAAATCGGCCGCGGCCCGGTGCTGACGCACGGCGGCCCAAACCATCCCGAAGTCGTCAAGCGGATCGAAGCCGTGGCGAAGGCGAAAAAAATTCCGCTCCAGCACGGCGCGATGTCCTCCAACAGCGGCACGGACACGGACGTGATTTTCTGGACGCGCGGCGGCATCGCCAGCGCGCTGGTCAGTTTGCCGAACCGTTACATGCACTCGCCGGTGGAAGTGGTGAGCCTGAAGGATCTGGAAAAAATCCCCGAACTGCTCGCGGCCTTCGCCCAGTCGCTCAAGTCGGGTGAACAGTTCAAGGTGAAAATTTGATTTTTCGCCATGTTTTGCGCGTCAAACATTTCTTGCATTTCGGCGGAAAATAAACTAGGATTTTGTGCAGCAAACAAATCATTATGAATACATGGATTAAACCGGAGTTTGAAGAAATCAGCCTCGCCATGGAAGTCACCGCCTACGTCAACGTCGGCAAGTAACTCTAAATCGCGGCGCGTTGGTTGACAAGGCAGGTCGAGAAATCGGCTGGCCTTATTTTTTTATACTTGTGAAAGTTCGCGTTCTTGGCTCAGCCGCTGGCGGTGGCGTTCCGCAGTGGAATTGCAACTGCCCCAATTGCCGCGCGGCGCGGACTTCAAAAAATTCCTCTCTTCGACGCACCCAATCTTCAATCGCAGTTTCGGCGGATGACAAAAGCTGGATTCTTTTCAACGCATCGCCCGACCTCTGTTCGCAAGTCGCCGCTTTTCCAGCGCTGACGCCCGGCGGCAAAAAATTGCGCGGCACAAACATAGCAGCAGTGGTGCTGACCGACGGCGAACTGGATCACGTCACCGGATTGCTCTCGCTGCGTGAAAATAAAAAGCTGCGATTGGTCTGCACAAAAACCGTCGAAGAATTGCTGACGAAAAAATTTCCGCTGCTGCCGGTCTTGAAAAATTATTGCGACGTTCGGGTTTCAAATTTTCCGGTTCAAATTGCGTCGTTGAAAATTTCCGCGCTCGACTTCGGTTCAAAATCCCCGCCTTACGCGCCGCAATTAAAAAATCACGGTCTCGTCGTTGGCTTGCGGATCGAATCGGCGAAAAAAAGTCTCGCGTATCTGCCCGGCCTGCCCACGATCACAGCGGAAGTTGAAAAATTCATCGCCGGTTGCGATTGCCTGCTCGTGGACGGCACGTTTTGGTCGGAGCGCGAAATGGTTTCGCCCGGCATCACCAAACGCTCAGCTGGCGACATGGGACACGTTCCGATCAGCGGGCCGCGCGGCACGCTTGCTTGGCTTCAGTCGTTAAAAATCGCGCGCAAAATTTACATCCACATCAACAACACGAACCCGATTCTGAAAAAAAATTCGCGCGAGCAAAAAATGGTCGGGCGCGCGGGCGTTGAAATTTCCCGCGACAGCATGGACATTCGCTTGTGAAATTGTGAGAGCAGGATGACAATTAAAACCAGCCATGAAAATTCACGATGACAATTTCTGGTCGCCGGAAGAATTCACCGCGCGCCTTCGCGCCGTTGGTGAAAACGGCTATCACGACCGGCATCCGTTTCATGTTTTGATGAACGAGGGCAAATTGAATCGCGAGCAATTGCAAGGCTGGGTCGCCAATCGTTTTTATTACCAGACGCAAATTCCCATCAAGGACGCGGCGATTCTTTCCAATTGTCCCGAACGAGACGTGCGGCGCGAATGGATTCATCGCATTTTGGATCACGACGGCTCGCAGGGCGACGAAGGCGGCATCGAAAAATGGCTGCGCCTCGGCGAAGCAGTCGGGTTGGCGCGCGAGGAAATGCTCGCTCAATCAAAATTGTTGCCCGGCGTTCGTTATGCCGTGGACGCCTACGTCAATTTTTGCCGGACAAAACCGTGGATTATAGCGATGGCGTCTTCATTGACAGAATTATTTGCGCCGGCGCTGATGGCCAAACGCATCGCTGCGTTTGAAAAACATTATTCGTGGGTGAAGCCGGACGGACTAAAATATTTTCGCGGACGTTTGACGCAAGCGCCGCGCGACACGGATTTCACATTGCGGCTCGTCATTGAACGCTGCCGCACGCGCGAGCAGCAGGAACAGGCAGTAGCAGCGTTGAAGTTCAAATGCGAATT
Organism: uncultured Verrucomicrobiae bacterium; assembly: GCA_963746345.1. Taxonomy (GTDB): domain Bacteria; phylum Verrucomicrobiota; class Verrucomicrobiia; order Limisphaerales; family UBA11358; genus UBA11358. The sequence goes on along the minus strand of CAVVAN010000001.1, from coordinate 446,563 downwards.
GCTTTGGGCGATGCTCGACGCGATGCAATTTGCCTACATTGAAAAAGCCAATGAGCAATCTTCCTGACACTGCCAAACCGCGCCTCGCCGCCAAAGTCCGGCTGAAGTGGGACGAGGTTCGCCAAAAACCATTGCTTCTTTTTCCCGAAGGCGTGCTGGTGTTGAACCCAACCGCGCACGAAATCGTTGCGCTTTGCGACGGCCAGCGCACCGTTGCCGAAATTGTAAAATTGCTTGGCGAAAAATTTCACAGCGACACGATTGATGCGGACGTAAAAGAATTGCTGGCGCGGCTCATTGAAAAAAGCTTTGTCACCATTGCGGTTCAAACGTGATGGAAACGCCGCGCCCATATTCATTGCTTTGCGAGCTGACGTATCGTTGTCCGCTGCAATGCCCGTATTGCAGCAACCCGATAAATTTCGCGCGGCACACGGAGGAATTGACCGCCGCCGAATGGGAGCGCGTTTTGACTGAAGCTGCGGCGCTCGGCATTGTGCAGGCGCATTTTTCCGGCGGCGAACCTTTGTTGCGCGCCGACCTGCCGCAAATCATCCGGCGCGCGCGCGCGCTTGGGCTTTACACGAACTTGAGCACCGGCGGCACGCTGTTCAATGAAAAAATCGGAACGCAATTGCGCGCTGCCGGACTCGACAGTTTGCAAGCGAGCATCCAGGACGCGGACGCGGAAAATTCCGACCGCCTCGCGGGCGGCGCGCCTTCGTTCGACAAAAAAATTCGCGCGGCGCAAATCGCAAAACAACTTGGATTTTCACTGACAATCAATGTCGTGCTGCATCGCCAAAATCTGGACAACATCGAAGCGATTATTTCCATGGCGGAAAAACTCGGCGCGGAACGATTGGAACTGGCGAACAGCCAATACAACGGCTGGGCGTTGAAAAATCGCGCGTCACTTCTGCCGTCGCGCGCGCAAGTCGAGCACGCCGCGCGCGTGGCCGACGCCGCGCGGCAGCGGCTGGCGGGCCGCATGGAAATTTTGTGTGTGCTGCCGGATTATTTTGAACCATTTCCCAAAGCGTGCTTGAACGGCTGGGGAAAAGTTTTTATGACCGTGGCCGCCGACGGCGCGGTTTTGCCGTGCCAGACTGCGCGTGAGATTCGCGGCTTGAAATTTGACAACGCGCGCGCGCATTCCCTTGAAAAAATCTGGTTTGAATCGGAGTCGTTCCAAAAATTTCGCGGCACTGACTGGCTGCCCGAACCGTGCCAAAGCTGTCCGCGCAAGGAAATTGATTTCGGCGGCTGCCGCTGTCAGGCGTTTTTGCTCACGAACGACGCGACGGCAACCGACCCGGTTCTGTTCTCTCGCGCCCAGGCACCATTTGATTGTCGAAGCGCTGGCCGTGGCGGAATCCGGCGCAACCGAAAAATTAATTTATCGCAACGCTGTCGAATCATTGCGGTTCGGAAAGGAATTGGCAAAGAAATGATCGGCGCAGGCCGGAATCCCGGATAGTTCGATTGAATCGCGCTGGCTTTTGCCTTTCATTTCAGCTGCGTTCCGTGTTTCATCTTGCCGTTTTAATTATGCCCAAACGCACCGACATCCACACCGTCCTCATCATCGGCGCCGGCCCGATCATCATCGGCCAGGCGTGCGAGTTCGATTATTCCGGCACGCAGGCCTGCAAAGCCCTGCGCGAGGAAGGCTACCGCGTCATCCTCATCAACTCCAACCCGGCCACCATCATGACCGACCCGGAGTTCGCCGACCGCACCTACATCGAACCCATCACGCCCGAATGCGTCGAGAAAATCATCATCCGCGAGAAAGAGGAAATGAAACGCCTCGGCGCGAAGGGTAAACTCGTTTTGCTTCCCACGCTCGGCGGCCAGACCGCGCTCAACACCGCCATGGCCCTCTACAAGAATCGGCGCGCTCAAAAAGTCACGACGTCGAGATGATCGGCGCGAAACGCCGAAGCCATCCACAAGGGCGAAGACCGTCTTGCGTTCAAAGAATTGATGTTGCAGATCGGCCTCGACGTTCCGCATCTCCGGCGTCGCGCACAATCTCGACGAAGCCCGCGACGTCGCGAAAAAGATCGGCAAGTTTCCGCTCATCATCCGCCCCGCGTTCACGCTCGGCGGCACGGGCGGCGGCATCGGCTACAACCAGCGACGAATTTGAAGACATCGCCAAGAGCGGCATCGACCTTTCGCCCGTCAACGAAATTCTCATCGAAGAATCCCTGCTCGGCTGGAAGGAATACGAGATGGAAGTCATGCGCGACAAGGCCGACAACTGCGTCATCATCTGCTCCATCGAAAATTTCGATCCCATGGGCGTCCACACCGGCGACAGCATCACCGTCGCGCCCGATCCAGACGCTGACCGACAAGGAATTTCAGATCATGCGCGACCAGAGCTTCGCCGTCATCCGCGCCGTCGGCGTCGAAACCGGCGGCTCGAACATCCAGTTCGGCGTCAATCCCGACAACGGCCGCATGGTCATCATCGAAATGAACCCGCGCGTCTCGCGCAGCTCCGCGCTTGCGTCCAAGGCCACCGGATTTCCCATCGCGAAAATCGCCGCCAAACTCGCCGTCGGCTACCTGCTCGACGAACTCAAGAACGACATCACGCGCGAAACCCCCGCCAGCTTCGAGCCGAGCATTGATTACGTCGTCACCAAAATCCCGCGCTTCGCCTTCGAGAAATTCCCGCAAGCCGACCCCACGCTCACCACGCAGATGAAAAGCGTCGGCGAAGCGATGGCCATCGGCCGCACGTTCAAGGAAAGCCTGCAAAAATGCCTGCGCTCGCTGGAGATCGGCCGCAGCGGCCTGGGCGGCGACGGCAAACCCTGGCGCATCGGCACGGAAGTCTATGGCGACCGCGACATCCTCCCGCGCGACGTCATCAGCCGCAAACTGAGCGTGCCCAACGCCGAACGCATCTTCTTCATCCGCCACGCCCTGCGCGCCGGCTTCACCGTCGACGAAATTTTCAACCTCACGAAGATTGACCGCTGGTTTCTGGTGCAGATCAAAGAAATTGTGGATTTTGAGGAAGAACTGGCGAGGGCGAAGAATTAAAACAGGTGGTCACAATTTGTGACCACCTCTAAAAATGAGCGAATCTACAAATTTAATTCCGATGGAGCGAATTGAGCGGGCAATTTTGTTCATTCGCGGCGAGAAGGTCATGCTCGACAGCGATCTCGCCGAACTTTACGGCGTCGAAACCGGTGCTTTGAATCGTGCAGTAAAACGAAACGTCAGTCGTTTCCCGTTGGATTTCATGTTCCAACTCACACAGAAAGAAGCGGAAAACTTGAAATGCCAATTTGGCATTTCAAGTTCAGGCTACGGCGGACGTCGCCGTTCATTTCCTTACGCTTTCACCGAGCAAGGCGTGGCGATGCTTTCCAGTGTCCTCAATAGCGAACGTGCGGTTGCGGTGAACATCGGCATCATGCGCGCATTCGTGAAGCTGCGGCAAATGCTGTCGTCCAACGCGGAACTGGCGCGCAAGCTGGAATCGTTGGAGAAGAAATACGACGCGCAGTTCAAAGTTGTCTTTGATGCCATCCGGCAGTTAATGTCACCGCCAGCCAAGCCGAAACGGGAAATCGGTTTCCATGCGAAATATGACGACGACAAACCCAAGGCGAAAAAGCGATAGCGTGAAGAATTAAATCATTTCGATGGCAAAACCCTTCCCAAAATTCGGGCCTTACAACATCATCGCAGACACCAATGCGCTGCGTTCCCAAGATTCACGAAAGCTCGTGTCTGGTGGGTTCGAGGAAGCACTGGTTGAATTACGCAAGCTCACTACGATTCAATTGTATATTCCAAATGTCGTAATTGGAGAACTAGCTTACCAGAAATTTGAAATAGTTGCCGCAGCGATTGAAAGCACCAATAGCAAGTTGAATCTGTTGGGCGAAATTATAGGTTCGAAGCGACCGACTATCTGTTCAGTCGAGCAGGCGAAGAAAATAATTCAGAAAAAATACAACGCATGGTGTAAAGCAACGAATGCTCGCCGGTTCGTGCCGAAGGTTCAACAGGCAAAATGGAACAAAATCGTTGACGACGCTGTTTGGCGAATTTCACCATTTGAACGTTCCGAAGATAGAAAACATGAAAAGGGTTTTCGAGATCGGGTTGTGCTCGAAGCGGTCATTCAGTTGTGTTCAAATACGTCAAATGAAACCGTTTTGCTAACCGAAGATGGTTTGTTGAGCAAAGCAGCGAGTGGTTGCGGTGCAAAAAACCTTACTGTCTTGCCGCGTCTCGCGGATTTCACTTCCCGAGTCCGTTTGCTAAAAGAAAAAGAAACCAAAGAGTGGATTGATAGCCTGTTCGCCGAGGCCGGTAGAGAGTTTTACGCCAAAGACAAAGCAGACTGCCTTTACTGGAAGGAAAAGATTCCCGATCAAATAAATGCGCGCGTTGAAGATTTGATTCCGCCACCCAGCGATCCGTTTTTGGCGATTCTTGAGCCGAAGACATGGGAACGACAAACCGAAGAGCGCATCACGTTAGGCACAACGCAATATGAAAAGAGTGTTGAGGGGCGTTTCCAATGGAAAACGGACGTGAAGTCTGCTGCTGCCTTTTCTGGGAAAAGCATGCTTGATATGCTTCAAGAAAATATCCGCATTTCTACCTTCGCTGTTCATTGGTCATCGTATGCGGCTGATGTTGCAGAAATTAAGGATGCAAAGATTGAGAACATAGTTTTGGCTGGCCGGCAAATGATTCCCGACACAGCCGAAGCGAGAAGTCAGTGGGCATTACCCGCAAAGCCAATAATTACTTCAACCCTTGCGGATGCACTTGCGAGCCTTCGCCTTCCAAGCACACCCACAAAATAATTGGTTGTATCGCCGAGGCCGATTTACTGCGACAGTGGCACATTGGTTTTTCATCGTGAACATTTCATCCGCCATCTTTGATTGCAGCGCGCCGGACCTGGATTCGTGCCCGGACGAGTCGTTGCCGGAATTCGCCTTCATCGGCCGCTCGAACGTCGGCAAGTCGTCGCTGCTGAATATGCTCGCGGGCAAGGGGATTTTGGCGCGCGTCTCGACGACGCCGGGGTTCACCAGGCTCATCAATTTTTTCACGATGAGCAAAACGTGGCGGCTGGTGGATCTGCCGGGCTACGGTTTCGCCGCCGGCGCGAAACAGGAGAGCGCGCGGTTCAACAAGGCGGTGGCGCGTTACCTGAAGCATCGCCCGAATCTCTGCTGTGTCTTCGCGCTGCTCGATTCCGGGCTGTCGCCGCAAGAGATTGATCTGGAGTTCGTGGAATGGCTTACTCGCAATGCCGTGCCGTTCGTGCTCGTCTTCACCAAGACGGATCGCGGCACGCCGGAAGCAGCGGAGGCGAACATCGCGGCGTTCACGGCGCGCATCGCGGGATGGTTTGAGAAGTTGCCGGAGATTTACCGGTGTTCGGCAACGACGGCACAAGGCCGGAGTGAATTGCTCGGCGTCATCGGCGCGACGTTGGATGCACTGCCGAAATCAGAACCAACGCCGCCGACTGCTGAACCGTTGCCGCCCGAAGAGGTTGAGCCGCCGTTTAGCATGAAAGTGCGGGCGGGAATTCAGCGGGATGAAAATCCGCGCGCGAAAAAGAAACTTAAGGGTGCGCGGCCTTGGTGAAGTGTTAGTGCAGGTTCACGTCCTTCACAACCAATTTTTCCCGCCGTTGCAACTCCAAACAATTTTTAGCAATTGAATTCTGTAAATTTTGTCCATTCTGTCTGATATTTGTTTTCGAGTTATGTCCGGCGATTTGAAATTTCCTGAAAATTTTCTCTGGGGCACGGCCACGTCGCCGACGCAGATTGAAGGCCACGTCGTCAACGAATGGACGGATTATGTCGCGTCAGACGGCGGGCATTGCCGCGTGGCGTGCGACCATTATCATCGTTACGAAGAGGACGTGAATTGGATGGCGCAGCTCGGCGTCAACGCCTATCGCATGGGCATCGAATGGTCGCGCCTGCAATCCGCGCCGTTCGCGCCGCTGACCAAAAAGAACTCGACACGCTATATCCATCTGCTTGATTGCCTCAAGGCGGCGAACATCACGCCGATGGTTGTGCTGCATCATTTTTCAAATCCGCCGTGGATTACTTTGCAACGGCGGCTGGCTGAATCCGGCGACGATTCCGGCGTTCGTGGATTACGCGGCAGAAATTGTCGGCGGCCTTGAAAGATCGCGTTTATCTTGTGGAACACATTCAACGAGCCGGACACTTACGCGTCGCTGACCTATCTGCTCGGCGGATTTCCACCCTTCGAAAAATGGAAATTTCTGCAATATCGCAAAGTCATCAAACACATGGCCGAGGCGCACGGGCAGGCGAGTCGCGCAATCCGGCAAAATAAATTTTCGCGCGAGCCGGAAATCGGCATCGCGAAGAATTGGACTTCATTCGGCGCGTTCCAGAAATTCGCGCTGTGGGATCATTTGCTCGCGGAAATTTTGCATCATGCGTTCAATCGTTTTGTGCTGGATGAATTTTTGGGCGGGCGACGACATGAGGCTTCAACTTATCTCGGCGTGAATTATTACGGTCGCGCGCGGCTGAACCATTTTCAGGCGCTTGTGCCGACAAACAATGTGTCGCCGGAAAAATTGAAGGAATTAGGAATTGTCAGCGACGATATGTTCGAGCGGCATCCGACAGGTTTTGGAAAAATCCTGAAAAAATTCCATGCGCGCTACGGCCTGCCGATTTACATCACCGAACACGGCGCGGCTTCGAGCGACGAGGATTTTCGCATCCGGGATTTGACGGCGCATTTGCTGGAACTGCACGCCGCGATCAATCACGGCGTGGACGTGCGCGGATTTTTTTACTGGTCGCTGCTGGACAATTTCGAGTGGCAATTCGGCTATTCAAAAAAATTCGGCCTGTTCTCCGTGGATTTCAACGACGAAAAACTTCCGCGCAAAATGACGCGCGTCGGAGAATTTTATCAGGGCATTTGCAACGCGCGCGGAATTGCGGTCATGGATCAAAATTCCAGCGCTTCAACACGCTGAATTTGCATTCTGCGGATTCCGTGTATATTTGCACCCATGCTTGCGACACCGGAACTCATCCGCGAATCGAGTTCAACTCGCGCAACTGGAGGAACTTCTTCCGCGTTGGCGCGAAGTGCCGCTCTACCGCGATTCGATTGTGCGAGCTAATTGCAAACGCGCGAACTTCGAGTGTTTCCAACGCCTGCCCTTGATGGCAAAACCGGAGATGCGGAATGATTTCCCGCGAAATTTTCTTCCCGACGGACAAACCATCGAACTGTTGCTGGAAAAAAACCTGATCGAACTGGAGCACACGTCCGGCACTTCGTCGGAACGGTTGCCGGTGATTTTTGCGTCGCGGCTGGTGGAACGCGCAGGAAGAACGCGCGCTGCGGCTGAATGATTTTGTCGCGGAAATTCTTGATGAATTTCCAAACGCGCGCCGCGCCACCATCACTTCGCCTGCGTGCAATGGCCTGACCTGCCCGACGGTCTGGATGTCGCGCGAGCAGCGCACGTTTGGGAACGCGCTGTTCGTAAACCTCGCGCGCATCCCGTTTCTGATCAGCGAAGCGGATCTGCTGCACATGGCGGCGGAGATTTCCGACTGGTCGCCGCAATTTCTCGACGTTGACCCGGTCCATGGCGCGCGCTTCGCGCTTTATTGCGAGCAGCACGGGATAAAATTTCCTTCGCTGAAATTCATTTTGTGCAGCTACGAATTCGTCAGCGTCGTGCATCGCAAAATTTTGGCGCGCGTTTTCGGCGTGCCGGTTTTCAATCTTTACGGCTCGACGGAAACCGGCCATTTGCTCATGGAAAACGAGCGCGGCGAAATGAAGCCGAGCTACGACACGGCGTTTCTGGAAATTGTAGATGCGGATGAGCGCGGCATGGGCGAACTTGTCGTCACGACTTTGACCAATGATTTCATGCCGTTGCTGCGTTATCGCATCGGCGATCTTGTCGAACAACACGTTCAGCCTTACGGAAATCATTTCACCGTCCACGGCCGCGCGCGCGACGCGCTCACGGCGAGCGACGGCCAGCGCGTGACGACTTGGGAAGTGGATCAATGTTTTGTTGGCGCGAACGGCATCGCGCATTACGAATTGCGCCAGAATGAAAATGGCGAATTGCATTTTGCGTTTCGTGCCGGACGGAATTGGCCCGACGAAAGAAGAATTGCGCGGCGTGACTTCGCAGCTTGAAACCTTGTTAAAGTCTTCCGCTGAAATCAAAACCGAGGCGATGCCGGTTTTGGTGCCGGCGGCTTCGGGAAAATTCCGGCTGACCTGCCACTCCGGCGCGGCATGAATTCAGGGCGCATCGTGGTTGTCGGCGGCGGCGCGGCGGGCTTTTTTGCCGCGCTCGCTTGCGCTGAATTGCGAAGCGGCGTGGAAATTTTCATTCTCGAAAAAACCTCGCAATTCCTTTCCAAGGTAAAAATCTCCGGCGGCGGGCGTTGCAACGTCACCCACGCCGATTTCGATGCGCGTGAATTTTCCAAGCGCTTTCCGCGCGGCGAACGCGCGCTGATTTCCGCGTTCGGAAAATTTCAGGCCAGCGACACCGTCGCGTGGTTTGAAAGTCGCGGCTTGAAATTGAAGATTGAAAGCGACGGACGAATGTTTCCCACGACGGATTCTTCGCAAACAATCATTGATTGCCTGCTCAACGCGACGCAAAAAGCCGGAATAAAATTAAAAACAAATTGCGGCGTCGAAAATGTCGCAAAAAAATCTGGCGGCGGATTTGATCTCACACTTTCTAACGGTGAAACTCTGACGTGCGACAAATTGCTTCTCGCGATTGGCGGTTGCCGCACACCCGCGCTCGGACAACTGGCAGTTTCACTCGGCCATTCGCTTGAGCCGCCCGTGCCGTCGCTGTTCACTTTTCACATTGAAACTTCATGGCTACGCGATCTCGCTGGAGTTTCGGTTGAAATTGTCGAAGCGTCAGTTCCCGAAACAAAACTTCGCGAGCGCGGCGCGTTGCTGCTCACGCATTGGGGTTTGAGCGGCCCAGCGATTTTGCGTTTGTCTGCGTGGGGCGCACGCGTGTTGCATGAGAAAAATTATCAATTCAAATTGCAAATAAACTGGCTTCCACATTTGAGCGAAGAAAAACTCGCGGCGGAATTTCAAGCGCGCCGGAAATCGCAACCAGCAAAACTGATTGTCAATTTTCCAATTGCTCCGTTGCCTGCACGACTTTGGGAACAGCTCGTGATTGCGTCCGGCGTCGCGCGCGACACGCGCTGGTCTGCGCTTTCGGGTGCGGCGCAACATAAACTCATCCAGCAATTGTTGCGTTCGGAATTTTCCGTGACCGGAAAAAGTTTGAACAAGGACGAGTTTGTGACTTGCGGCGGCATCAAGTTAAGCGAAGTAAATTTCAAAACGATGGAGAGCAAAATTTGTCCCGGATTATTTTTTGCCGGTGAAGTTTTGGACATTGACGGCATCACAGGCGGGTTTAATTTTCAGGCGGCATGGACGACCGGCTGGATTGCCGGGCGCGCGATGGCGGACAATTGAACAGAAGCCGCAGCAGAACAGTCAGAACATTATGCAACCGATAAAAATTGCTGGCATTGCGGCGGCGGCACTGCTGGCAGCGGGCATTTTCGCGATGGTTCACAACGCAAGTCGCGCCGAGCAAACAGAAATTTCAACCAACCAAATTTATCAACCGAGCGATATGAATAATTTCAAAAAACCAAGCGCGGACGAATTGAAAAAGAAACTGACCGCCGAACAATTCGCCGTCACGCAGGAAGCCGCTACCGAACCGGCGTTCCACAACGAGTTTTGGGACAATCACAAGCAGGGCATTTATGTGGACATCGTGTCGGGCAAGCCGCTGTTCAGTTCGCTGGACAAGTTTGACTCCGGCTGCGGCTGGCCAAGTTTCAGCGTGCCGCTCAATAGCACGGACGTGGTCGAGCACACCGATAATTCCTACGGCATGAGCCGCACCGAAGTCCGCTCGACGGTGGCCGATTCGCATCTCGGCCACGTTTTTGACGACGGCCCGGCGGACAAGGGCGGCTTGCGTTATTGCATCAACTCGGCGTCGCTGAAATTCATTCCGGTGGAAGAAATGGAAAAAGCCGGCTACGGCCAATATCTCGCACCGTTCGTGAAAGCGGGCTTGATCAAAGCGGGCGCAACTTCAACGAACGCGGCGACGAAGAATTAATCAATTAGCAATAACGCGATTCTTGCCGTTTTCTTTTGCCTGACGCTTTCGACTTTCAGCAAGAGTTTCAACTTCAAATTTTCGTTCTTCCGGCGGTGTTGTTGCGACACCGATGCTGGCAGTCACTTGCGGAAGCGCGATGCTTTTGTATTCGCAATGCAATGATTCAACACCTTTCCGAATTGCCTCGCCAAATTCAATAGCACGCTGATGTCCTTGCCCAATTACAATTGCAACAACCTCATCGCCAACGCCACGATAAGCCTCACCTAACAATCCAAGTTTATCTCGCACAACTTCGAGATAAGCTTTCATGACAACATCGCCAGCAGTTTGACCAAACTGCTTATTGATTTTTCCAAAATCGTCCATGTCAGCGTAAAGCACAGAAACAGCAACGTCAGAAGTTCGTTGAAGTGCATCTTGAAAATCTCTACGAAAATAACGGACGCTCAATAAAACACCGAAATCTTCAAGAATACGCTCATGGCGTAGCAAATCGCGCAATTCTTCAATGCGCCGTAATCCTCGATAAGTAATCCGAAGTGGTTGAAGCACGCCTTGCAGAAGGATGTAATCAAGCGTTGCGCGAGGATTATCCCATTGATGTTGATGGAAATCGCGCGGTTTAGAAAAATTTTGAGCCAATTCTCCGCGAAGCTGCGCCACAAGAAGTTGACAGTTTTGGTTTTCAAATCGAACATAGGAGTCTTCAACAAGAGTGATTACCATTTCCGAATACATTCCTAGAATGTTTGCGGCGATTTTCTTTTGTTTCTCGTCTTGGTAATTAAAATTTTCAATAGAACGGTTCGCAAGTGCTTGTAGAAATTGCAATTCAGAATATCGAATGTCTTCCATAGCAATTTTTTGAAAAATATCCGCTCACTTCATCGCCGCATAGACATGATGCACGTCGTCGTGGTCGTCGAGCGAGTGGAGAAAATCCATGACATCCTTGCGGTGCGCTTCCGAAACTTCCGTGAAATTTTTCGCGACGTAGCGCATCTCCGACGCGATCACATTCCAGCCCGCCGCCTTCAATGCTTTTGAAACGTGATCCAAATCCTTTATTTCCGTCAGAAATCGCGCGCCTTTTTGTCCGGCGGGAATTTCAGCGGCTTCGAGCGGCTCGATCTCCTGCGCGCCGGCTTCAATCGCGTCGGCCTCCGCGTCGCGGTTCGCGTCCGCGTGCGTGGCCTCGACGACGCCCAGGTGATTGAAGAAAAATGCCACGCTGCCGGGCTGGCCCATCGAACCGGCCTTGAACAGATTGCGGATCTCCGGCGCGGTGCGGTTGCGATTGTCCGTCAGACATTCCACGACGACCGGGAACTTTGTGCGGCGCGAAGCCTTCATAGACGACCGTTTCATAATTCACTTTTTCGTCCGCCGATACCCGCGCCCTTTTTGATGGCGCGCTCGATGGTGTCCTTGGTGACGGAAGATTTCTTGGCCTTCTCGACGGCGACGAACAGGCGCGCGTTGAGGTCGGGGTCGGCGCCGCCGAGCTTGGCCGCGACCATGATTTCGCGGACGAGCTTGACGACCATCTGGCCTTTTTTGTGCGCGTTGATTTCGCGCCCGGCTTGTTTCCATTGTGCGCCCATGAGTTTCCACAGTGTGGAAAAATTTCGCGGCCAAGAAAACTAAATTGTTTTAGTCATAACGACTCGCGATTGACGCAGCAGTAATAATCTTGGAAAATGCCTGAAATGGCGTTGCTCCCGAAATCCAAATTATGGCGAACAATAATCGTCTTGGGCTGTTTTGTTTTGCTGGTTGCTATTTTCTATGCCGAAGAAAACTGGCGCGGCAAACGTGCGTGGGAAAATTGCAAAAGCGAACTCGAAGCCAAGGGTGAAATTTTGGATTGGGACAAACTTATTCCGCCGCCCGTGCCGGACGACCAGAATTTTTTTGCTGCGCCAAAAATGCAAGAATGTTTCGTTAGGCCGGATTGGCATCATGCATCGTTCACGAATGAGTTGACCGAACGATTGAAAAACGAAAAGACAGGCTGGTTTGGCGACGACAGCAAAATCAAAACTAAAGCAGATGCCAAAGACTATTTGGCGTGGAGTGATCAATTCCAGTTGGATTTTAATTTGATTCGCGAAGCGCTCAAACGTCCGTATGCGCGAATGGATGGTGATTATAGCGACCCGTTTGCGAAACCAGATTTGGATTTTATCACCATTCGAGCCGTGGCGCAAACGCTGGCACAACGGGCGCACTGCCATTTATTATTAAACCAGCCGGAAGATGCATTGAATGAACTGACGCTCGTGCATGATATGTGCCGGTTGATGCAATCTTCGTCTTCGGATAAGCCTGTGACATTGGTTTCAACAATGATCAATGTCGCCGTCATCGGACTTTATGTGAGCATCATTGCCGAAGGTCTGCAATCGCACACTTGGCAAGAATCGCAACTTATCGCATTTCAAGAGCAACTCAAAAACATCAATCTCGCTCCGGCTTTCGCCAGAAGTTTTGATTTTGAAGCGGCTAATATGTGTTGGACTCTTAAAAGTCTTTTTAGAAAATATCCAAACGATCCATCTCTTTGGCAGGATTTGAAACATTATAGATTTCCTTGGCTGAAATGGGTGCCACACGGTTGGATTTATCAAAACATGGTCACGACTGTAAAAATGGATGACAAACAACGCGACGGTTTTGATTTTGAAAGTGGAATAATTCTACCAACCAAAATGGAAAGTTCGCAGATTGAAATAAGAAATGCTCTAAAACATTCTTCTCCTTATAATTTTTTTGTGGTTATGATTGATGCCGACCCTCATTTTCTCAAAGGATGGCAAACAACCGCGCACAATCAAACGTTAGTCAATGAAGCGCAAATCGCCTGCGCACTGGAGCGTTATCATCTCGCGCACGGCGAATATCCCGAAACGTTCGGCGCGCTCGCGCCACATTTCATTGAAAAAATTCCACGCGACATCATCGGTGGTCAGCCATTGCATTATCGCCGCACGAACGATGGGAAATTTTTGCTCTACTCCGTCGGTTGGAATGAAAAAGACGATGATGGTTCGTCTGGAACATTGGCCGACGTGAAAAACGGCGATTGGGTTTGGAAGTAGCCCGCATCTCCTTGTGTTCGCTCCCGAATTTAGGTTAAGCTGCCGTTTCGATGTTGACGCTTTCAGAAATCAGCAAGGCGTACGGCGGGCGGGTGTTGTTCGACGACGTCACGTTGCAGTTGAACCGCGAGGACCGCATCGGGCTGGTCGGCCCGAACGGCGCGGGGAAGTCCACGCTCTTTTCCATCATCCTCGGCGACGAGGAGGCGGACGCCGGCAAGGTGATGAAGGAACGCAACGTCGTGTTCGGCTATCTGCCGCAGGAAAGCGCGCCGGTCGGCGATGAAACGGTTCTGGAACTGGCCACGGCCATCTCGCCGGAATTTGCGAAGCTGCGACGAATCATTCTCGCGTGGGATTCCGACCATCACGTCGCGCCGGATCACGTCGAGGAAATTCACGACGACGCGCACAACCGTTTTCACGAACTCGGCGGTTATCAGCTCGACGCGAAGGCGAAACAGATCCTGGCCGGCCTCGGCTTTCGCGAAAACGATTTCGACCGCCCGGCGCGCGAATTGAGCGGCGGCTGGGTCATGCGCGCGCATCTCGCGCGGCTGCTCGTGCAGGAGCCGGACCTGCTGATGCTCGACGAGCCGACGAACCATCTCGACCTCGAGGCGCTGCTCTGGTTTCAGGATTATCTCAAGACGTATCCCGGCGCGATCCTGGTGATCTCGCACGACCGCGAATTTCTCAACCACCTCGTCAGTAGCATCGTCGAAATCCGCTCGAGCAAGCTCAACCGCTATCGCGGCAACTACGACGATTACCTCGTGCAGCGCGCCGCCGCCGAGGAGCAACTGCTCGCCGCCTACAAAAACCAGCAGCGCGACATCGCGCAGTTGCAGGAGTTCGCCGACCGCTTCCGCGCCAAGGCCAGCAAGGCGTCGCAGGCGCAGAGCAAGCTCAAGCAGATCGAGCGCATGGAAAAAATCGAGGCGCCGGTGAACGACGACGAGCAAGATCAGCTTCAGTTTTCCGCAGCCGCAGCGCAGCGGGCAGAAGTCATCACGCTCGAAAATATCCATCGGCTTACGGCGAGAATGTTGTTTATCGCGGCATGGAATTTCTGGCGGAACGCGACCAGCGCATCGTGCTGGTCGGCCCGAACGGCGCGGGCAAATCCACGCTGCTGAAAATTCTCGCCGGAGTTCTGGTTCCGCAATCCGGCACGCGCACGCTCGGCCACAACGTCGAAGGCCGGTTACTATTCGCAGTATCGCGTCGAGATGTTGCAGGAATCGCGCACGGTTTTTGAAGAGGCGATGGACACGCCGCAGCGCGTCACGGAACAATCCATCCGCACGATGCTCGGCTGTTTTCTGTTTCGCGGCGACGACGTTTTCAAAAAAGTCAGCGTCTTGAGCGGCGGCGAAAAAAGCCGCCTCGCGCTCGTGAAACTGCTGCTCGATCCGCCGAATCTGCTGCTGATGGACGAGCCGACGACGCACCTCGACATGGCGAGCATTGACGCGCTGATCGACGCGCTGAAGCAATTCAAAGGCACGCTCATTTTCATCAGCCACGATGTTTATTTCATCCGCGCGCTGTCGGGCCACGTCGTCCACGTCAACGCCGGCCAGCTCACGCATTATCCCGGCGGCTATCAATATTATTTGGACAAAACCAAGGCGACTTCCGCGCGCGCGGCTTTGACTTCCGGCGGAACGAACAACGGAGGGTTGAGCAATTCAAGTCCCAATCATTCGGTTCAGAAAGTTGCTCCAACGGTGAAAGTGGATCGCAAGGAACAAAAACGTCTTGAAGCGCAGCAACGCCAGGCGCGTTCCGGCGAAAAAAAAGCGCAGCAGCAACTGGTTCACAAACTGGAAAAAGAAATCCAGGAACTTGAAGCCAAGCAAGTCGAACTCACTGCCGAATTGGAAAACCCGGAAACCTACAACAAACCCGGCCGCGCGCAGGAAATCAATCGCGAACTGGCGCACGTCCAGGAACGGCTCGCAGCAGCCACGCCAGAATGGGAAGCCGCCGAGAGCAAACTGGCCGCGACGGCATAAGACTTTTGCGTGCGTTTTGTAGCGTTTCGTGATTTACTCCGCCAACTCTGATGGACGACACGAACTCACTCATCGAACAGCGCCGGGCCAAACTGAAAGCGCTCGAAGCGAAGAACATTTTCCCGTTCAAAAACAAATTCACGCCCGCCATCGGCTGCGGCGAGGCGCGCGCGAAATTTGAAAAGGGCGAACTCGCCGAGCACGCCCAAGTTTCCGTCGCCGGACGCATCACCGCGCACCGCGAAATGGGCAAGTCCATGTTCATTGACTTGCGCGACCAAAGCGGACGCATCCAGATTTACGCGCAGAAAAATGCGCTCGAAGAAAAGATGCCCGGCAGTTGGGACATTTTCACGCATCTCGACCTCGGCGATTTCATCGGCGCGACCGGCACGCTTGTTCGCGACCAAGACAAACGAGCCGAGCGTCAAGCTCGAATCGTTCACGATCCTTGCCAAAGCCCTGCGCCCGCCGCCGGCGAAATGGCACGGCCTCGAAGACACCGAAATCCGCTACCGCCAGCGCTATCTCGATTTGATGGCGAATCCCGACGTGAAGGACGTGATGCTCAAGCGCAGCGAAATCATCCACGAGATCCGGAATTTTTTGCACGAGCGGGGCTACGTGGAAGTCGAGACGCCGATGATGCAGGCGATTCCCGGCGGCGCGGCGGCGCAACCCTTCAAGACCCATCACAACGCGCTGGGCTGCGATTTTTATCTGCGCATCGCGCTGGAACTTTATCTCAAGCGCCTGCTCGTCGGCGGCATGGACAAAGTGTTCGAGATCGGCCGCAACTTCCGCAACGAAGGCCTCTCGCGCAAACACAATCCCGAATTCACGATGCTCGAAGCGTATCAGGCGTTCGGCGATTACGAGACGATGATGAAACTCGTCGAAGCAATGATTTGCCATGTCGCGCAAAAAGTTTTGGGGACGTTGAAAATTCCGCGCAATAGAACCAAAGACCTTACATTTATATTTGCAATGGCGACGGAATGGCTGAACGAATCTAAAGGTCACATCCTCGAAATTGAAGACAACGAAAATAACCGCGCGTTCGCAAATTCATTCATCGAAAAATTAAATAAATGCAGTCAAGCAATCGGAACAAAATCTTTTTGGGAAATTGCCAAAGAAGCCGCTCCAATTGTTGAAGAGGCTGTTCAAGCGTTAAAACAAATTTATAGCCGCCCAGAAATTTCTTCAAAATTGTCTAAAGAAATTATTTCTGAAGATTTGGAATCTGTTGATTCCTGCCGTTTGAAGTTTTATCGAATTATCGAAAGAAGAATTTATAGATTTGAACTTTATGGCGGCGCGCAAAATACAAAGATTTGGTCTGCGAAAAAGCGGGAGCAGATTGGTTTGAAATTTCTTCCGCAGCACGTCGCCAACGCGCGCACGATTTGGGCGCGGAAATCGGCAAGAGATTACGCCGATTTTGAAGTCACCGGCGCGGTGTTTGAAAAATTGATCGAGCCGACGCTGATTCAGCCGACGTTCGTCACGCATTTGCCGAAGGAACTCGTGCCGCTCGCCAAACTTTCGCCCGACGACCCGACGACCGTCGAAGTCTTCGAGTGCTGCATCAACGGCCAGGAAATTTCGCCCGGTTACACCGAGCAAAACGATCCCATCGAGCAGCGCGAACGCCTCGAACATCAGGCCGGCGGCGAGCAGCAAAAACTGGACGAAGATTTTCTCGTCGCGCTCGAACACGGCATGCCGCCCGCCGGCGGCATCGGCATCGGCATTGACCGCCTGTGCATGATGCTGCTCGGCCAGGAAAGCATCCGCGATGTGATTTTGTTCCCGCAGTTGAAGCCGAAAACTTAGTCAGCTTTCACTTCGGCAGTTCCGGCAAATTTTTTGCGTTCGGCAAAATGGCCGCGCAGGTCGAGCGCGATTTTCAGCGCCACGAGCAGAAGCAATCCCCAAACGGGTGAATGCAACACCATCATCAAAAATCCGCCGAAGAGAATCGTCAGATGCAGCACGACGATGCGTCCGTAAGGTTGTGACATGAGTTGTTGCAGGCTGGCGCGCTTGTATTCGCCGTTGCCGATGTAATTGGTTGCGAAGGAAATTCCGCGGCTGACGGCGAGTCCGAGAATCGCCCAGCCCAGATGATTTTCCTGCGCGATTTGCCAGAATGTTCCGAAGTTTGGAAATCTGCCGTTTTGCAATCCACCGCCAAAAATTCCAATGACCAAAACGCCGTGAATGAACGTGAACATTCCATAATGCACGCAGAAAAACGGGATGATGAAAAATTTTCCGACCCAACTCGCCGGCGATCCGGGATTGGCGGTGAGCATTTTCAAAACATTGAGCGCGCCGATGATGACGTTTTCGCTCCAGAACAAAAACATGAGCGGGAAAATTTCCCAATGGAAAATAAACACGCCGAAAACAGGAATCAGATTGGCGAGGATGAGCGCAATCACCGACGGACGCAGCCAGTCAGCAAGGGAGACGTTGCCGAAAAATTTCACGCGGGAGAATTATCAATGACGCGGCATAAATGGCAAGACGCGACGGGATGATTCTTGCAACTCGACAGGAACCGGTTGATGAACTACCGTGCGCTTGAAACAACTGTCAAAAATCTAACCAAGGAAACAAATGCATCTTTTACTTACTCCAATGCTGGGAAGCATGCTTGTGATTGGCGGCAGCACGGCGGGACTTATTCTTTTGATCGTCATCGTCGTTTTGCTGGTTCGTTGAACGGCAAAACAATTGCGACGCGCGATAAATTATCTTTCGTCGTCGCGTTTTGATTTCACGCCGAGTTTCTTTTCCAGTTCCGCCACGCGTTTGAGCAGTTCGGGCAATCGCCGCTGCGCGATGATCTGGCGTTTGAAATCCTTGTCCGGTTGCGCGGGATAACCCCAGCCATTTTCCACCGTCGGGAATGTCGTTCATCACGCCGGATTGCGCGGCGACGATGGCTTGATTGCCGATTTTCAAATGGCCGGCGATGCCGACTTGTCCCGCGAGCACAACATAATTTCCCAATTTTGAACTGCCGGCGATTCCACCTTGCGCGACGAGCAGACAACGTTCGCCGATTTCGACGTTATGCGCGATTTGAACGAGATTATCAATCTTCGTGCCCTTGCCGATGACGGTCGAGCCGAGCGCGCCGCGATCAATCGTCACGTCCTGCGCCGATCTCCACGTCGTCGCCGATGATGACATTTCCGATCTGCGGCACTTTGCGGTGAATGCCGCCGTCCTGAACGTAACCAAATCCGTCCGAGCCGATGACGGAATTGGCGTGGATGCGGACGCGATTGCCGATTTGCGCGCGCGGATAAATCGTGACGTTTGGAAATAAATTCACGTCGTCGGCCAAGCTGCGAATCGTCGCCGACAAAATTTCCAGCCTGCAAAACGGAACGCGCGCCGATTTTTACGCGCTCGCCAATCATGCAATGCGGTCCGATGTGCGCGGTCGGATCAATTTTCGCGGATTTGCGCGACGACAGCGGTTGGATGAATTCCGGCTGGGAATTTTTGTTCGGGAAAAAACAGCGCGAGCGCTTTGGCAAACGCGATGCGCGCGTTCGGAACGCGAATGAGGATTTTTTTTGCCGATGAAAATCTTTTGTCGGCGATGATGGCGGTCGCCGCGCTTTGCTCGGCGCGGGCGAAGAAACTCTTCATTTTCCGCAAAAGTCAGGTCACCGGCCTGCGCGTTTTCGGCGGGCGCAAAATTTTTCAGGACGGCGTTGCCGTCGCCGACGACTTCGCCTTGCAGATGTTTCGCAATTTCAGCGGCAGTAAAAGGCATTGTGAATTGACTTGATTGTCGCGGCTCACTATAAAGGCATGCAAATCCAGTTCAACTCCTACTTTTTATGGCGAAAACTTTTCGCGTCGGACTGATCGGTTATCGTTTCATGGGACGGGCGCATTCAAATGCGTGGCGGCAGGCGCCGAAATTCTTTCCATCTCAAGGCCAATGTCGAGCTGCACACGATTTGCGGGCGGGACGCCGCAGGCGTGCAGGCCGCGCGCGCGCAACTCGGCTGGCAGCATGCCACGACGGACTGGCGCGAAGTCGTCGAGTCGCCGCTGATTGACATCGTGGACATCGGCACGCCGAACGATTCGCACGCGGAAATCGCGATCGCCGCCGCTGAAAAACGGCAAACACGTTCTGTGCGAAAAACCGCTTGCGATGAACGTCAAGAGGGCGAGGCGATGTTCGCCGCCGCGCAAAAGGCCAAAATCGTCCACATGGTTTGCCACAATTACCGGCGCATTCCGGCGATTGCGCTGGCGAAGAAAATGATCGGCGAAGGCGCGCTCGGGAAGATTTTTCATTTTCGCGCGCGCTACGCGCAGGACTGGCTCGCCGACCCGGAATTTCCGATCGACTGGCGTTTGCAAAAAGAGACCAGCGGCAGCGGCACGCACAGCGACATCAACTCGCACATCATTGACCTCGGCGCGTTATCTCGTCGGCGAATTTCAAGGAAGTCTGCGGACTGCGTGCACACATTTGTGCCGGAACGTCCGCTCGCAGATTCTTCCGCGCAAAGGCGTCGCGCAAGATGGGCAAAGTCGACCGTGCCGGATTCGCGCGCGCTGTTCATCGGCTGGATGGAAAACGGCGTGCTGGCGAATCTCGAAGCGACGCGTTACGCGCTCGGCCGCAAGAATCACATCGAAATCGAAATCAACGGCAGTAAAGGCTCGCTGTATTTTGATTTCGAGGACATGAACCGTTTGAAATTTTACAATGGCGACGACCCGAAAGACCGGCAGGGTTTCCGCGACATTCTTGTGACCGCAGCGCGACGACATCCAACCGTATGTTGGCAATTGGTGGCCGCCGGGACATGTGATCGGCTACGAACACACGTTCATTCACACCGTCGCAGACTTTGTCAACGCCTGCGCCGACGGAAAACCGGTGCAGCCGACGTTTGAAGATGGATTGAAAAATCAGCGCGTGCTCGCAGCGGTCGAGGAATCGGCGCAAAAAGGCAAATGGGTGAAGTTGAAATGATTTTCCGCGAATGATTTGGCTTGCCCGCAAACGCGACGGCGCGTATTAAAGTCCACGGTTATTTGCCCACGTGGCGGAATTGGCAGACGCGCTAGATTCAGGTTCTAGTGAGTAACATCGTACAGGTTCAAGTCCTGTCGTGGGCACCACTTTTATTGAGGAAATCAAGGACTGTGCGGTTACTTGCACAGAATTTGCACAAAGTAAGGCTAGAAATCCTGACCGTCGCGTGAAATTCCCCGTCACAGTCGAGTTTTACGACCAGCGAGCCAAAGTCTATGCGCCCGCCAGCAACTTCCCGTTCTACCGCGTCGCGTTCAAAGTGGCTGGCAAACGTCGGATGCTGACCTTTGGCAGCTACGGTGAGGCAAAGACGGCGGCAGAGAAAAAGGTAAAGGAGCTTCACAAAGGCCAGCAATCATCCGCCCTGACCGCAAAGCAGGCGCAAGACGCCCTCACCGTCCATGATATGCTCGCTGCGTATCGGCAGGAAACCGGCAAGCTGGTTTCCATCGTCGAATTGACCGGCAACTATCTTTCCGCCGTCAAGCAACTGCCGAAAGGTTGCTCGCTCACAGAATCCGTCCGCGTGTATCGCCAGAGCATTGCCGCCGTCCAGCGCAAGCCGCTGGCGGATGCCGTCGCGGAATTTTGCGACGCACGCAGGCCAAAGGCCGTCTCACAGGATGGCAAGCGTTCTGTCCTGTCCCCGGTTTATGTCCAAGACACCGAGCGG
Organism: uncultured Verrucomicrobiae bacterium; assembly: GCA_963746345.1. Taxonomy (GTDB): domain Bacteria; phylum Verrucomicrobiota; class Verrucomicrobiia; order Limisphaerales; family UBA11358; genus UBA11358. Next base: position 425,442 of record CAVVAN010000001.1, on the reverse strand, counting down.
CAGTTGAACGAGTTTGCCGCCGCGAACACTGGCGCGGACGTGTGCGACTTGACCAAGCAGCACCTTGATCTGTTTGTTGAGGCTCACGCGACGCTTTCGCCCAAAAGCCGGAACCACTACCGCGCCACGCTGCGGATGTTTTTTGGCTGGTGCCAGCGGCGCGATTATCTTGCGGCCAATCATCGGTTGCTTGAAGCGGATGGACTGCGAAAAGAGGACGCGGACACCGGCGACGTGGATTATTACCGCCCGGCAGAACTTCGCTTGATGCTCGACAAGGCCGCGCCGGAAATGGCCGTCATCATCGCCTTGCAAGCCTTTGGCGGGTTGCGGTTGCAAGAGGCGTTGCGGCTCGACTGGGGCGACGTGTGGCGTGTGTCCGGCCATGTGGAAATCAGTTCCGCCAAAGCCAAGACGCGATCCCGGCGGTTGGTGGAAATCAATTCCACTTTGGCCGCGTGGCTTGAACCCTATCGGCAGTATGAAGGCGCGGTGACGAGCCTCACGCTGGATGCTTACACATGGCAATTGATTCAGCTACGCAAGCGGCTGAAAATTCCGTCACGGAAAAACGGGTTGCGTCACGGATTTCTGACTGCTCACTACGCCTTGAACCAGAACGAAAACCAGACTGCCGCGCAAGCTGGCACGTCGCCCGCGATGCTGTTCCGGCATTACAAGGGTTTGATGGCGCGGAAAGAAGCTGCAAAATGGTTCAAAGTTTTGCCGACGAAGACCGCCAAGAATGTCATTCCGTTGTCCGCCGCAAAAAATGTCTGACGCACCTCCGATGAGCGCAAAACGAAAACCGACTGAAAGCAAACATAGAAAAGATCGGCACGAGGCTGAAAAATACTTGTGGCACTTGCGCCCGGAATGTCGGGAGCATTTTGACCATGACCATTGGTGGAAAAAGTCTGGCACGAATGTGCCAATGGAAGCGGTGCTTTGGGAAATTTTCCGCAGGCATCCTGAAACGCAACGCTATCATAACGAAATCTGCGACGGAAAAATTGCATTGGCCTCCCTGTTTCCGACCTCACCACCGCCTCAAATCGCAGCTTGGTGTTGCGATTCATGGCCAAAACTAAAAAAGACACCACGAAGGCTCTGGCATGAATATCTGTTGGAGGTGATCCCGCCACAGCGCGGTTTTCATCCCGGAGCTGTGATAGTGTTGAACAATTATCGGAAGGAATTGCTTTCGCCATGGGATTCCGGCAAAGGAGACCCGGCAAAGTTTCGCGATTACATTGGCCGCTTGAGCATGACACCAACTTACCAAAGTCGGATGACGGCGGACGTTATTGAGCATGACGACAAAGGTAGAATTCTATTTGCGATTGATCCTCTTTCGACCGGAGCCGGAAAACGGGTCGAGCAGGTCGTAAAGGAGTGGCGAAAAGAAAAAAGCGCAGTCAAAAGAGGCAACTCACGCCTTGGACAGTGGGGGGATGTAATTTCCTCCTTTGAAAAGCAGGAACTGAAATGCGAAAAACGTAATGACCAACTCTTTGCGCGCTATCGTCGTATCATTGGGGGGCTGAAACTATCACGCTGACGGAATCAATTCTGATTAAATCAGAAGTCCTAAATTCAAATCCGCCCGTCCATGTGTCATTGGTAGCACATGGAAAAGCATCCATTCACAAAAAAGCCCGAAGCCGCCACGGACAATCCGAAGTTGGCGGTTAAACCGCAACCGCAGCACGCGCCCGGTGCGGCGGAGTTTCCTACCAAAAAACTCCCGGCACTCCCGCCGCAATACGAACGCGGTTTTCTGACCACCAGTGAACTCCAGAAAACCGTTTTGCCGTTGTCGAGACGATCAATTTTCGACTATCGGCGCAGAGGTATCATTCCCTCAATTCAAGTCGGTTCAAAAATTCTTTACCACCGTGAAAGTGTCATCGCGGCATTGCTCCGGCAGCAAAATGGAGGCACGGAATAAAAATGACTACATATTTCACAAATGGACGCGGGAAAGGAGACACAATGAACATCGAAATTTTTAGCTCGCGGCTCGTCCGAAATAGACCCGTTCGAGCCGAACAGTTGATTGTTTTTCTCGGCATTGGACGCATGGAAATTCGCCCGAATGACTTCGTGAATTTTCTCTTGGCGCAAAAGGCTTCAATTGCCGAAGAAAAACGAAAACGGAGGGAGGCCAAGCAAAATGAAAACCCTGCCGCCATTCATTGACGAAATGCTGGCCGCGCCGCCGCGTGCCGGTGAGGGCGTTCACCCTTGGCTGTTTCGTGTCGCTCGCCAGTTGCACGTCCATTTGCCCGCCGGGGAAATTGTGAGCTTGCTCGAAAGCCGCGTAGCGAATTGCGGGCGTGCCGTATCTCGCGCAGAAATAATTTCCGCCGTGCAAAATTCTCTGCCGTGCGCATGGCAGCCAAAAGGCAACGCCGCGCCGGTTCAATCCGCCGCGAAATGGCCGGTTGTGAATCAGGAGCAACGCGAAGCCATTCTGCGCGACGGCGGCGGGCTGGCGGACTTGTGGGAGCTATCGCGTCCGCGTATTGAGGACAACGAGCAACACACGGAAAAAATCGCGGACAAACTTTTCCCCGGCAACCCGCTTTTGTGCTGCGGCAAGTCGAGTCAGGAATTTGACACTCGCCTGCGTGAAGACTGGCGCGGTGAATTGTCCGCGCTGGCGTTAATCGTGCCGTCGCCCATGTCCGCGCTTTTGGGCAGGAAGAAAAATCCGAAGCCGGGCGAAAGCGAATGGAGCGCACACACGCTCGCCAACACCGGCGCACGCCGATTTCTCATTTGCGAATTTGACACCGGCACGCCGGACGAACACGCGGCGTTGCTTTTGCATCTCGGCACATTCGCGCCTCTGGTTTGCGCGGCTCACAGTGGCGGCAAATCACTTCACGGCTGGTTTTACGTTCACGGCCAGCCTGACGCAAAGGTGGAAAAGTTTTTTCGCTATGCCGTTTCCTTGGGCGCGGATCGGGCGACGTGGACACGCAGCCAATTCGTGCGGATGCCGGACGGCACACGGGACAATGGCAACCGGCAGACAGTTTTCTTTCTGAATTTCAAACCAATGGAGATACAACGATGAGCGCATTACTTGAATCATCCGAAATCCGCGACGTGCCGGACGTGGAGACGGAAGAAATCCCCCAGCAAAGTGCATCAGCGAAGCCGAAACCGATTTTACAAGGCAGCGCGGTAGAGCTGCCGGAAATAGAACTGTGGCCGGAAGCGGTGAGTGGTGCGGATACGCTTTCCAAAATTGCGGAGACGTTCGCCCGTTATGTCGCGTTGCCGGACGGCGCGGCTGATGCGCTCGCTTTATGGGCGGCGCACGCGCACGGCTTCACGGCTTTTTTATGTTCGCCCCGACTCAACATTTGTTCACCGGAAAAGCGTTGCGGCAAAACCACGTTGCGCGACGTGCTTTCTATTTTTGTTCCGCGTCCGTTGCCTACGGAAAATGTGACCGTCGCGGTTGTATTCCGGCTGGTGAACGCGCAAGCACCAACAATTTTAGCCGACGAGTATGACGCATGGTTGAAAGACAATGAAGAACTGCGCGGCCTGCTTAATTCGGGACACCGGCGCGGCGGGCAGGTGCTTCGCTGCGTGGGCGACAACAATGAAGTTCGCGGCTTCCGAGTTTTTGCGCCCGCCGTGCTTTGTGGTATTGGTGCGTTGCCTGGCACGCTTCACGACCGAAGCATCGTGATTCGTCTCGAACGCGCCAAGCCGGGCGAGTTGCGCGAACGGTTTGATTCGCGCCGTGTGGATCGTGAAACGGAACTTTGCCGGAAGTTGGCGCGCTGGTGTGCGGACAACGCATCGCGCCTTGAATCATGCGACCCCCCGCTGCCAACCGGCGCGTTCAATCGGCTGGCGGATAATTGGCGTCCACTTTTTGCGGTAGCTGAAATTGCGGGCGGCGACTGGCCGCAACGCGCCGCCGCAGTATTTGCCAAGTTGAACAGCCAGGACGACGCCGACGCGCAAGGCTTGGGCGCGATGTTGCTGGCGGATGTTCGCCAGGCATTTGAGGAGAATCGCGCGGAGAAAATGTTTTCCAAAACGCTCGTTGAATCTTTATGCGCCATGAGTGACCGCCAATGGCCGGAAGCGCATCGTGGCAAACCAATCACAGAAACTTGGCTGGCGCGTCGCCTTCGTGCTTTTGGAATAAGTTCGCGGACGCTTCGCATCGGCGACAATCGCGCCAAAGGTTACGAATTGGCTGACTTCGCGGAGACTTTCAATCGTTATCTGTCCGCCGGGGCAATCAAAACGTGACAGCGTGACAAACCGCATGGACATTCACGATTTTCAATTTTCAAGGCGTGACAGCCAAAAACTTGTCACGGCTGCAAAGCTGACGAAACCGTTGCCAACATTGAATTGTCACGGCGTCACGCTTTGAATCCCCCAAAATCGCCGTTGACTCAATCCCCTGCTGGGTGTCTCATCGGGGCTGACAATTTAACGTAGTCGGATTGGATCAGCTAGAAAACCGCGAATTTTCCCGATCCAGAGTCCGCCAACCACGCCCCCATCGGGCGCGGCTTGGCGTGTCTCTGGAAAGGCGCTTCGCGGTGCCTCTAGCTGGGCACGTTGAGTCCGCGCCTTTTTCTTCCGGCTACCAGACAAATTTTATGGAAAATGACAAAACAACGCCAGGCGTTCCACCTTTGCTCAAATCAAACGGCGAGCCTTCTGTTCCAACCAAGGAAGAGCTGCAAGCCTTCATTCAAGCGCGCAGCTATTATTACATCCCGAAGTGGGAATCATTCGATCCGACCCTAAAGCGTGTCGCTCCCGGAACATTCAATTGGGCAGCGTGCCTTCTCAATGTCTTTTGGATGGCTTACCGCAGGATGTATCTTTTTGTCATTATCTTGGTTGCTTTTGAGGCAGTATGTTTTTCGATTCTTGAATTTTTTTTCAGATTACCCACATCCGTCACAAACAGTGTCGGCATCGCCACGATGGTTATTTTGGGACGCTATGGTAATTCTATCTACAGAAAGCACGTTGAGAGGAAAATTCGACAAATTAAAACCAAAATTGCACCGGAGTTTTGGTCACAGGCATTCAGAGACAGCGGGGGGACGAGTTTGTGGGCAACGATTCCCTTAATTATTCTGCAACTGTTGACGCTCTATGGAATGTATCTGGGCATCGTTCAAAAAAACGTCAAAGTCAATGCCGTTGCCGACACCAGCATTGTTACACAGGCAACAGACAACGAGTTCGATGCACAAAAAAAACTGGCAGACAATGGCGATATGGTTGCTCAATTCAATCTGGGTGTCTCCTACTACAACGGCGATGGCGTGGCGACGAATCTTGTTGAGGCGCTAAAGTGGTATCATAAGGCGGCGGATCAAGGCTATGCAACCGCTCAACGGCTTGTCGGCGTCTTTTACTATAATGGTTGGGGTGATGTAGCCGTGGATTATACCGAAGCAGCAAAATGGTATCGCAAGGCTGCGGATCAAAATGAAATTACTGCTGAATGGTGTCTGGGCGGTTGCTATGCCAATGGCCAAGGCGTGCCGTTAGATTATGAGGAAGCTGCGAAATGGTATCGCAAGGCGGCAGATCAGGGCGATGTAACCGCTCAATCGCAACTGGGCTATTTTTATTTATTCGTATCGAAGAATTCCGAAGAAGCTGTGAAGTGGTATAGCAGAGCCGCCAATCAAAATTCCGCCTATGCTCAAGATGTTCTGGCCGGTTGCTATAGAGATGGACAAGGCACGGCGACGAATGTAGTTGAAGCTTACAAATGGTATAATCTAGCTTCAGCACAAGGTTATACATCTGCAACAACTGAACGTGATACCCTCGCCGCCTTGATGACTCCCGACCAGATCGCCGAGGGACAACGATTGTCCAGTGAGTTCAAACCGCACACGGAATCGGCGGCTGAAGCAGCGGCTCAAGCCGCGCTCGACGCGGCAGAGGACGCCAAAAAAATGGCGCAAGCCAACCTCGAACAATTCGATGCACAAAAAAAACTGGCAGACAATGGCAACGCTGATGCTCAAAGTTATCTTGGCTATTGTTATGATACTGGCAAAGGTGTGACAGTGGATTATTTAGAAGGAGCAAAATGGTATCGCAAGGCTGCCGACCAGAATCAAATCAATGCTCAATTCAATTTGGGCAATTGTTACCACTTCGGTTGGGGCGTGGCGACGAATGATGTTGAGGCTGTCAAATGGTTTAATCTTGCTTCGGCGCAAGGCGATGAACCATCCAAGAAAATTCTTTCTGTAATCGAACAGAAAATGACGCCCGAACAAATTGCACAGGCGCAGCAATTGTCGAGTGAATTTCAGCCGCACACGGAATCGGCATCAACGAATTCCAATTAAGAGCGGAGATATTTAGCAGTTTTCCGCACGTCTGGTCACGGCCAGATTGCGATTTTGAATTAAATGCAAAAGCGTTTGCGCAAAAAATAACTTCCCGCGTCAACCCAGCAATTCCGCAATATCAGTCCCGCGCATTGACGCAATTCTTCCGCGCCGTGGTGCAGCACCCACTTTTCGGAAATGACCAATCACAATCTCACCGGCTTTTCATTTCTTGACCAATCTGGAAAATTTCCGTAATTCTTCCCCGCGTCCCCAGAACAGCAAATCCATCGCGTTTTTGAGTTTTTTTGGATGGAAAGCCAGTTGATTCAGCAACCAGATCAAACGCCGCGCCGCGCCGTTGGGATTGCGCTCGCCGGTTTCCCAGCGCCGAAGTGACTCCCGGCTCACGCCCATGTATGCCGACAGCATCGGGCGCGACCACCGCAATTCGCGCCGCAGCGTCAGCAACATCCCGCGCGCCTCACCCGCCGATGGCGCAAGCGAGCGTTCCACGATTTCGTAGTTTTCACCCGGCAGGCTCATAATCGGCAAATCATTCTCCACCGTCCCCACATAATATGGCGGAAAGCTATAGCGCAAAACCGGCTTTTTATTGGCTTTTTTGTCAACTTTTTCTTCAACCATGCCTCCATTGTGCCACATAGACCGCGAGTGCGAAAGAGACCGAAGCAACTCCCGTCATAAATCGCGGATAGTTCGGAAAACCCACTACTCACTTTAATTGCACTGACGATTCGCACCCCCCGACCCTCCCCGCCCCTACTTCGTAAAGCAATTCTCCGTGCGCGGAATCATAGAGGCAAAATTCCCGGAGCCGGGAGGCGGGTGCAATCTGGAGCGCAGCCGGATGAGGCGAGCAATAGATTGACGCGACGACCGGCGACATACAATTGGCCTCTGATTCGCGCACACGGCTTCAACGCGATTGCACCGGCAGCGCATTGACGGTGAATTGAATGAAGCAGATCAGTTGGCGGCAGGCGAAGCACATAGCGAAGCATTTGGGTTGGCAGCCAAGTTGGCATCACGGTTGGCATGAAGGTTCGCATCTGGCGAAGCATCGAGCGCAGGATGCTTGGTTAGCACGAGGGTAAGCATCTGACGAAGCATTTCGCGTAGCGTCGGGCGAAGCACAGAAACCTTAATTTGTTAAGGGGTAACGCGTGCATCGTATTATTGGCAGCCGAATAGGATGCCTTGCTACTCGGCTCGGTGTGTTTAACAGGACGTGTTTTTGGCTTCGCCGCATGGCATTTCACAACCTCAAAACCAAGATGTTCTGTCTGTCGGATTTCCTCGCGCACACAACCAAGCCGGACGATCTAAACGCCGTGGGGCTGAATCGTAATTTGCAAATCATTCAGGATGAAAAAAAACAAAATTCATTTTGTTTGGAAAACGAGCAGAGTGACTTTGGCAATCTGGGAAAATGCGGCCATGAATAGCGAACCAAAGCAAACGCCGTCGGGTGAGGCTGGCTTCATTAACCAAAAGCAATTGCTGGCGCGGTTGCCAATCAGCCGCCGCACTTTGTTCAACTGGCGCACGACCGGCAAAATTCCATGCGTGCGGCTTGGCGGGTGTCGCATCCTGTTTCACTGGCCGTCAGTCGAGGCCGCGCTGCTACGTCACCAGCGCGGCGGGCAGTCGTGAACAACGCCACGCTGGAAAAAATCCGCGCCAGCTATTGACAACACTTCCAAGAAACGGGAAATTGAACTTGTTATGAGACAGCCACAACGCGCCACGCCAAAGAAGCTCGACTACCCGGAAGAAACTCCCGGCAGCCGTCTGGCCGCCAAAGCCCGCAAGCTGGCGAACAAACTCACCCCGGAACAGCGCCGGGAACATTTCAACGGGGCAATGACGATGATCTATGGCGGCGCAAAAGAAGCAACTCTCGCTAGACGCTAATTTCGTCTTCGATCTCGCCGCCGACAAAGACTTCGCCCACGATTTTCGGGAGATTTTCCAGCGCAAAGGCTACGCGCTGGTTTTGCCGCCCACGGCGGCTCACGAATTGCATCTCATTTTCACCCACGGCGGCAGCGCAGCGGAACGGGAACTGGCGCGGACGGCATTGACCCGCTTGCTGCAATGGGGCATCCGTCCCTTTGACCTGGACTCGACAGCGGAAGCCATTGGCGAGCAATTCGTGCGCGGCCTGCTCCGGCAACGTCTGCTGCCCGAAGATGAATTTAACGACGGCCTGATTCTGGCCGAAACGTCGCTGGCGGGAATTCCGATGCTGGTGACTTCCGACAAGCATCTGCTGCACATGGACGCGGACGCCTTGCGGCTGGCCTTCAACGAAGCCGATCTTTTGCCGGTGAGTCCTGCGCATCCTAAAAATTTGCTGCGGGCGTTGCGTTAGCCGTCGCCTTTGGCCGCAGGCGCGGTTTGAGTTCCCGGACGTTCTTTGTTCTTCCCGGCGGTGGCCGGGACGCGCCACAGGCCAGCCACGCGCCACGGCAGGCCAGAAGTTTGCACAAGTTTGCACAGATTCCGGGGCGAGTTCAGTTTGCACAAAGTTTGCACAGCCGGTTTTATTGCACATGATTTGCACACGCTTTTCTTCCCGCCGCTTCCCAAAAATACACATTTAATGCTTGAAAAGATTGGCGATGCTTGTTACTGTGTGGGCAATGAAAATACTAAATGAGGCAAGCGTGGGAAGTGGTGAGAACACCCTGTTAATAGGTTCAAGTCCTGTCGTGGGCACCACTTTGTTTTCTCTTTCTCTGACTGGTGAATGGTGCGCGATACAGGGTTCGAACCTGTGACCCCTACAGTGTCAATGTAGTGCTCTACCACTGAGCTAACCGCGCAATCCAAGAGGATTTTCATTCTAATTTTTCACCGCGTTTTTGCAAGCGCGAACTGTCACGCCGCCGGGAAGATTTTAATTTCAACTTTGAATCCGCAGCGCCGAATTGTTACGCTGCGGTCATGTCACGAAAGACGTCAGATTCACACAACGGTTTCGGCGATGTCATCGGCGTTGCGCTGCTCGCTGCCGCGCTGTTGCTGCTCGTCGCGCAACTGTCGTTTGACCGCAATGACATTTCGTTCCTGACCACAAAGGCCAACCCTTCCGCGCATAATTGGATCAAAACGCCGGGCGCATATCTGGCGTGGGGTTCGTTTTTGCTTTTCGGAATCACAGCTTACATTTTGCCGTGGCTACTCGCGTTGTTCGGCGTCGCGTATTTATTGAATTTTTTAAGCTATCTGCGCGAGCGTTTGCGCTGGTCGGTGTTGTGGTCAAGCGTTTTGTTAATGTCGCTAACGGGACTGCTTTATATCATGGACAATGCGGACTGGCTCGGAAAAATCCGCGAAAGCATCGGGTCGCAAAGCGCGGGCGGCTGGCTGGGCTTCGTCACCTACGGTCAAACGCAAAATCGGAATTATGGTTTTTCCATGCTAGGACCGATTGGCGCGACGATTGTTTATTCGGCGTTGTGCCTGATCAGCCTGCTGTTCCTGACGAATTTTCAGCTCGGCGACTGGATTCGCGCATTGCTGCAAAAAGATTCCGCCGAAATCGAACCGCAAAAATCTGGCGACGAGGCAATCGTCTTGAACGCCGCGCGCGCGAACTGGAAAAGCAGGCAAAGAAATTGCAGGAAGAAGTTGCGCGCTCCGGCCTCGGCGCGGACGGATTGCCCGTGCCCGAACCGACCGTGCGCGATTTGAGCGTGCCGCAGGCCAAATCGATCCGGTCGCTTTCCGCAAAACCACTTTGCCCGCGAACAAGGAAATTCCATCGCGCCCGCCGACGAAGGCGAAATGATTCCCGCCAAGGAAATCGTCGCCGCGACGACGGAAGAAATTCTCGGCAAGAAAACCGATGAAAAAGTTTCTGAAAAATCTGAAGAAGCAAAATCCGGCGAAACGAAAACAGAAGAACCCGTTGCCGAAAAAATTGATTCGGAAAATCCCGCCGAAGAAAAAGTCTGAGCCGGAAATTAAAATTACCGGAATCGCGCCGGCAAAACCGCAAGCCGAAAAAGGCCGAAGCCCATCACCGTCGCCGCAGACGCCGATGATCGGCAATTACCAATTGCCGTCGATGGATTTTCTCCAGCACGCGGACATGACCGTCAAGCCGACCGAATCGAAAGAAGAACTGATGGCCAACGCGCGGCTCATGCAGCAGACGCTCGCGCAATTTGACATCGAGGTTTCGCTCGGCGACATCACCAAAGGCCCGACCATCACGCGCTACGAATTGCATCCCGCGCCCGGCGTGAAGCTGGAAAAAATCACCGCGCTCTCCAACAACATCGCCGCCGCGCTCAAGGCCGAACGCATCACATCCTCGCGCCCGTGCCCGGAAAAAGTTCCGTCGGCGTCGAAGTTCCGAACGCGATCAAGACCAAAGTCATCATGCGCGATCTGTTCGAGTCGGACGAATGGCGCAACACCAAGGCCAAAATTCCCATCGCGCTCGGCAAGGACGTTTATGGCCATCCCATCGTCGCCGACCTCGCGGAAATGCCGCACCTGCTCATCGCCGGCAGCACCGGTTCCGGCAAATCCGTTTGCATCAACGCCATCATCGCGTCGCTGCTCTACCGTTTTTCGCCCGACCAGTTGCGCTTCGTGATGATTGACCCGAAAGTCGTCGAGCTTCAGCAATACAACGCGCTGCCGCATCTCGTCGTGCCGGTCGTGACCGATCCGAAAAAAGTTTTGCTCGCGTTGCGCTGGGTCGTCAACGAAATGGAAAAGCGCTACCAGATTTTTGCGCGCGTCGGCTGTCCGCAACATCGGCATCGTTCAACGACGCGCCCGAATAAAAAACTCGTGCCGCAGGAACCGGAATTGCCGCTCATGGCGAAAAAAGAAAAAGTCGAGCCGGGCGCGGACGGTTTTGCCGTGGAAGTGGACGAACAAATCGTCGTGCCGCGCGAAGAGGACATCGTCATTCCCGAAAAACTTGAGCTACATCGTCGTCATCATTGACGAGCTGGCGGACCTGATGCTCGTCGCGCCCGCCGACGTGGAAATGGCCATCGCGCGCATCACGCAAATGGCGCGCGCGGCGGGCATCCATTGCATCGTCGCCACGCAACGGCCTTCGCGTGGACGTCATCACCGGCGTCATCAAGGCGAACATCCCGGCGCGCATCGCATTTCAAGTCGCGGCAAAAGTGGATTCACGAACAATTCTCGACGCGATGGGCGCGGACAAATTGCTCGGCAAGGGCGACATGCTTTATCTGCCGCCCGGCTCGGCGAAATTGATCCGCGCGCAAGGCGCGCTCATCACCGACCAGGAAATTCAAGAGCATCGTGGATTTCATCGCCAAGCAGGGCAAACCGAATTACGACGTGGAAATCCACCAGCAACTTTCCAAACCCGCCGCCAATTTCGGAAATGAAAGCGGCATTGACGAGGACGAAGATATTATCCAGCAATGCATCGAAGTCATCCGCAGCGAACAGAAGGCGAGCGTCTCGCTGTTGCAACGCCGCTTGCGCCTCGGCTACACGCGCGCCGCGCGCATCATGGACGAACTGGAAAATCGCGGCATCGTCGGCCCGAGCAAAGGCGCGGAGCCGCGCGACATTTTGATTGATCTCGACGGCGGCGGCGCGGACGGCGCGGGACAGGAAGCGGTTTAATTATTTTTCGGATATTGCCAGACCCAATCGCCTTTTGTCCGGTCAATTGAACCGTTCTTTGTAAGAACGACTTGTCCGCCGTCGTCCGTTTCATTCCAACCGACTGAATAAAGAATAAAATTTCCATCGTCTGTGCGACGATAATGCAACGGCTGGCCGTTAATAATGTCGTGCGGAATTTGCGCGATGAACTGCGGTGAAAGGACGTCGAGCGTTTCAGGAAATTCGCCATGCGCGAGACGATAACGCTCCAGCGCGATGGCGACGCGGGACAAATCAATGCTCGCTTGAATAGCCGCAAATTTTTTGACTGCAGAATTAAGAGCCGGAACTATCATAAGTGCTTGAGCTTTGTAAGGTGTGAAATAAAGCCGTTTCATTTCTGCACGAACATCTGCATCTGCACGACGGAATGCTTGAGGCGAAACAATGAACTTATTCGTATCAACTATTGGTAAAATCCATTGCTGCTGGACACGCGCAAAAGCGAGTTCGTTCTGATAAAAGTATGCGTTGGGCATAAAACGTAAACTCACGATTACATGTTTATTTGTGTCGGAATCGTCGTCATAAATCATTTTGCGCGTGCGCCGCTGATTTTCAAATGACGCAATCTCAAACGCCCGTTCACCGCGCAAGGCAAATTCGTAATCCGCCAGAAAATCCAGCTTTCCCAATTCTATATCGAGAGTGATGAGTTGTTCGTCCGACCATTTATGTTCCGCCAAGCCTTCCCAAATCGGTTGCAAACTAATTGCAACAATCGCAATTCGCACAAGATGCGAAATCAAAAAGGGCGAGTTGCGGAGAGAATTATTCAAATACAACGACAGCTTCACATCATCCAACGCTTTTTCATTTTGGCCGTCAGCCAATTCAGCGACGGCGCGCAAATGAAGCAATTGGGCGCATCTTTTAAGCTCCGCTAAAATAGGTAATAAAGTGGATGTCGAATTGAATCCAACTTCATAATTTAACGGAACATTGGCATAAGACCGCTGGCTGGCCTGACGCAATTCTTCAATCGCTGAATCGAATTTACTCAAGGCAAACAAAGCATCTTTCGCCGGCGTTTGCGGCTGTGGCGCAATGGGAAATTCATCGGCAACATGATTGAGGTAATTGGTTTGTGTTAGAAAATTACTGTTGGTCCAAATTTCTTCCACAACGGCGTGGATATTCGTCGGATTGCGATAGTAAGTTTGCCACGCTTTCAAATCGGTTATTGTTTCTCTGTAATTACCCACATAACCAATTTTATCGCTCGGTAAATCTTTGTATGATGGAAAATCGGGTCCGCTATCGTTGCCATAAGGCGACATCGTGATTTTGTCGTTCCGCATATTTGTAAAAATGGGCGCGCAGAAAAAATTCTGGTCATCCGGCACGGTCGGCGGAACAAATGCCTGCCAGTCAAATTTCTCGCCTTTGGCTTCCCATTGGTGTTTGTAACTTTCCCATGCGCGCTTACCGCGCCAGTCTTCTTCGGCGTAAAGAATCGCAACCAGCGTGGCGAGAATCGCCAGCGTGATTAAAATCCGGCGCAACCAGCGCCAGCCCGATTTGGTTTTTGGTGTTTCGTTCATAATTTCATTTTCGGCAGGGGTCGGCGCGCTGCGCCGACCGGACGCCGCAGCGCGGCATCCCTACCATTTCACGCCGTCAAAAGTTCCGTGGTTTCAGTCCGTGGTTTTGGTGAAAAAAATCTGGGCCGTTCGGCATCTGTCGGAATGGAACGGTCGGCAAGCAATTCATCCAGCCATTTTTGCTGCTCGCGGAACGTCATCGTCATTTCCGGTGTCGGCGAGGATTTTGCCATCATGGTTTGCGAGCCGTCGTGCAGGGAAACATTGACGATGAAAATCAAAATCCAAATCGCGGCCAAACCCGTCCAAATCCGACGGCACGGCCAGATGAGTTCAAGCCATAACTTGTTTGAACCACCAAGACACAAAGACACAAAGCCGGGCAGAAAACTTGGTGTCTTGGTGTCTTGGTGGTTTAATCCTGCCACAACTTCGCGGCGGATGGCGTCGAGTTTCGGCGCGGCGGCTTGATGGCGGGCGAATAAAATGTCACGCGGCGTTTTCATTTTTGGTCTCCAATAATTTTCTCAAGGATTTTTTCGCGTAATGCAATCGCGATTTGACCGTGCCGAGCTGCGTTTCTGTAATCCGCGCAATTTCTTCGAGCGAAAAATCCTCGACGAAGTGCAGCAGCAAAACGGAGCGTTGCGGCAATGGCAATTGGTTCAACAAATTCATAAATTCAATTTCCTGTTCACGACGGATGATCAAATCGTCCGGGCTGTTTTCAAATTCGTCCGGCGATTCAGGAACTTCATCGAACAAAATTTCTTTGCCGCCGCGTTTACGCCAGAATTGAATGACTTTTTGGTGCGCAATGCCAAACAGCCAGCTTCCAAATTTTCCATCTTCACGCAAACCGCCGATGTGTTTGACGGCGGCGATAAAAGTTTCCTGCACGAGGTCAAGGCTCGTCTGCTCGTGGCGAACCAGTTCAAAAACATAAACGTAAAGCGCCAGTTGGTAGCGGTGAAAGAGCGCGTCCCAAGCCACCGGATTTCCGTCGCGGGCCTGTTGCACGGGCAATTGTTCGCGTTCAGCCACTGCCAGCATTTATACCCAGTGGAATGCTCGAGGCGAGTAAAGGTTCAATTGAAAAGCAGGTTAAATTGCTGGAAAATCGGCTAAAATTGGTTCGGTTTATGCTTTAATGTTGCAAACATTGGGCAAAAACGCTTAAAAACGATGAGTAACATTATGTCGCAGGTCGCTGAAAAACTTCGTCAGGCACGGGAAGCCTTGCATCTGACGATCAATCAAGTCGCGGACACAACTAAAATCCGCACCGACCATCTTCGCGCGCTCGAAGAGGGAAACTTTGGCGTGTTCTCCGCGCCGGTCTATATTCGCGGCTCGGTGAAAAATTACGCCCGCGCGCTCAAACTCGACGTGGCGCAAATTTTGTCGGCGCTGGATGCTGAATTGAATCGCACGGAAAAATTCAGCGAACCGCCGCCACTCGTTGAAGAATCACACACACATCTTGATCGAGTCATGTTTTTGCTTTCCAAGTTCAACTGGCGCTGGGGATTGGCAGGCGGCGCGGCACTGGGTTTTCTGTTGATCGCGATGCTCATCAGCGCGGCTTTGAAACATCAACATCACCGAAATTCGCTGGCTGGTCTGCCACCCGCCGTCTACCAAACGGCAAACAATTCCGGCGATACGCTGCCGCTGACGACGCATCGTTGATTTTTTTGGCGCGCAAAAATTCTTCCACGATTTCAAACATCGCTCAAATAAATCTCGCGGTTGCGCCAGAGATAAATCAGACCGGATGCCGCTGTCAGCGCGACCGTCAGCCACAGCGCGATTTCGGCAAATGCCACCGGCCAGCCCTGGAAAATATTTTGCAACCACGACGGCCATTCGTTTCTGGCGTCGGTCACAAGCAGCGCGATGATGGCGACGATCTGCGATATCGTTTTGTGTTTTCCAAACCGTTCAGCCGATAGCACAACGCCCTTCGACGCCGCCAGCAACCGCAAACCCGTGATCGCCAGTTCGCGCGCGACGATGATGATGACCATCCACGCGGCGACTTTGACCGGTGCGTCGGGGTGCAAATGCGTGCTTTCCACGAACGCGACAAACGCCGAGCAGGTCATGATTTTGTCCGCGAGCGGATCCATCAGGATGCCAAAATTCGTGATGAGTCCACGGCTGCGCGCGATTTTTCCATCCAGAAAATCCGTTACGCCCGCCAGGCAGAAAAAAAACAGGGCAAGTGTGTTTCGCAACGGGATTTGCCACGGACAGAACAGCGCACAAAGAAAAAGCACCGTCAGCGCAAAACGCGAGACCGTCAATTTGTTCGGCAAATTCATTTACGCGCCGAACTTGTCGAACATTTTCGCGTTGGCCTGCATCAGGCGGATCAAAAATTTGGACTTGAACACGCCGAGCGAGCCGGAGTTTGCGCCGGTTTCGGTGAAACGTTCCAATTTGTCCGAGCCGCTCACCGCCGAATGCAACAGCACCGGCTGCGGATGCCACGAATGACCTTTCATCGCGCACGGCGTCGAATGGTCGCCGGTGACGACGAACACGTCCGGCTTTTTGCGCAACAAAATCGGCAGCGCAGCATCGAAATCTTCAATCGCCTTCATCTTCGCCATGAAATTTCCGTCCTCGCCGTATTTGTCCGTGTATTTGTAATGGATGAAAAAGAAATCGTAGTTGTCGTATTCCTTCAAATAAGTCTCGAACTGTTCCTGGATCGTCTGCACCTCGATTTTTTTCATGCCGACGAGCTGCGCGAGGCCTTTATACATCGGATAAACCGCGAGGCACGCGGGTTTCAGTTTGTAACGCTCTTCAAACAGCGGAATGTGCGGCTGATGCGCGATGCCGCGCATGAGAAAACCGTTCGCCGATTTTTCCTTTGCGAAAATCGGCAGCGCAGCTTTGTAAAATTCGGCGATGAGCGACGCCATTTTTTTCTGGCCGAAATTATTTTCATCGCGCGGATGAACCGTCGGAATCGCAAAGCCTTCGCGATTCGGATCGGCGTCGGTCAACGGACCTTCCAATCCCTTGCCGCGAAAAACGACGACAAAGCGATGTTCCTTGCCGGCTTTGATTATGATTTCCGTGTCGCCGATTTTTTTTATTTTGGCGGCGAGCATCGCGCACAATTTTTCGCAAACTTCAGTGGCAATTCTTCCGGCGCGGCGGTCGGTGACAATTCCCTTCGCATCGAGCGTCGCAAAATTCGCGCGCGCGCAAACGTCGCCGGGTTTCAATTCCACTCCGAGACCGAGCGCCTCGATGACGCCGCGGCCGACTTGAAATTCCAGCGGGTCGTAGCCGAACAAACCGAGATGCCCCGGCCCGCTGCCGGGCGTGATGCCGGGCGCGACGGGAATCATGCGGCCTTGCGCGGAATTTTTCGCGATCTTGTCGAGGTTCGGCGTCGTCGCGGCTTCGAGCGGCGTGAGATAATTTTGTTCCTGCGTCGCGATGTCGCCGAGGCCGTCGAGCACGACGAGCACGAGCTTGGCTTTGGTCTTGAGCGTCAGTTCGGAATATTGCGCGTCCAAATTCATGCCGATAATTTGCTACCAAGTCGCCGCAAGCGCAATGCGATTCCATTTTGCGCCGTGACAAAACGGTGACATTATTTTCCCACGAATGAATCCATTGATGCTGCATGAATTTCATCACGGCCTCCGCGCGCAATTCGCGGAACTGAACGGCGCGGAAATCGTCGCCGATTACGGCGACTGGCTCGCCGAACACGCTGCGTTGCGCGAAACGGCTGGCGTGATTGATTTAAGTTTTCGTTCGCGCATCTGTTTGACCGGCGCGGATCGCGTTCGCTTTCTGCACGGGCAAGTCACGAACGACGTGAAAAAACTTCGCATTGGCGAAGGTTGTTACGCCGCCATCACCACGGCCAAAGGCAAAATGGAAAGCGACCTGAACATCTTTGCGCTCGCGGATGAATTGCTTTTGGATTTCGAGCCGGGACTGACCGAAAAAATTTCCGCGCGGCTGGAAAAATTCATCGTCGCCGACGACGTGCAAATCGTGGACGCCGCGCCGCATTACGGTTTGTTGAGCGTGCAAGGGCCGAAGGCAGCAAGAAGTCGTTCGCGCATTGAATTTATTTCCTGAAATTCCAACACAGCAACTCGGTTCGATAAAAATTTCCGACGCCACGCTTGGCGAAATTTATCTCGCGAACCATCCGCGTCTTGATCTTTGTAGGAGTCGAGGTGACGAGACTCAAATTGAAACCAGTCAGAGACTCCTCACGTCGTCTCCTACAATTTTGGTTTTGATCTGTTCGTTCCCAACAATTCCCTCGGCGCGGTGGCGGATAAATTGATTGCCGCCGCGAAACAAATCGGCGGACGCGCCATCGGCTGGACGGCGTTTGAAACCGCGCGCATCGAGGCGGGCATTCCGCGATTTGGCGCGGACATGGACGAGACGAACATCCCGCTCGAATGCGGCATCGAGAGCCGCGCCATCGTTTACAACAAAGGCTGCTACATCGGGCAGGAAGTCATCAACCGCATCCACAGCGTCGGCCACGTCACGCGCGAATTGCGCGGCTTGCGGCTGGCCGATGATTTGAAAACTTTGCCGACGCGCGGCGACAAATTATTTTTCAATGGCAAGGAAATTGGCTATGTGACCAGCGCGGTGAAATCGCCGACGCTCAATGCGCAATATCGCGCTCGGCTATGTGCGCCGCGAAGCGAATCAAATCGGAAACGAACTGACGTTGCGAACGGCGGCGGGCGAAAGTCCGGCGAAAATTGTGGAGTTGCCGTTTGTGAAATGATTTTGTGACGTATAGGTAAAGCGGCTTGTCAAAAACAAATTTTACTGAATAATAAAATCATGAAAGGACAACCAATGAACATTAAAATAATTTTGTGTCTCGTTGTTTTTCTCGGTCTTTGTGTCAAAGGCCAAGCTCAATGTTCCACCACAAATATAACGATTTTTGTAACTACGAATGGATTCCCCAATCCTCAAACAAACGCCAGTTACAATATCCAGTCAGGCCAGACTGCCAAAATTGTTTATGCCTGCGTGAACGGTGGCAATCAATCCGGCGGAACCGGTGCTTTACAGGTTAATTTAAGTAATACTTTTTTCACCAACGCTCCCATTACATTGCTCGTTAGCTCCAATAATTTATCAGACTCTAGTGCACTGTAACATTGACAACTGATACACAGCTTGCTATGGTTTTGCCCATGGCAATTACGCTAAAAGTGAGTGCCGCTGACCAATCCGAATTGCAGGCCAAGCTGCGTTGCCGCAGTCTTCCCGCCGAAGATGTCCGACGTGCTGATATCATTCTGCGGCTGGCCGAAGGTCAGCCGCAGCGAGTTGTGGCCCGACAGATGCGTTGTAGCATCAATACCGTGCGACTGTGGCGAGAAAGGTATGAAGCTGAGGGCTTGGGCGGACTCTACGCTCGTCATCCAGGGCGGCAGATTGAAGCCGCGAGTCCCGCATTGGAGGCGAAGATATTGGACTGCACGCGCCGCCTTCCCAAAGACGGTTCGACCCATTGGAGTACGCGCAAACTGGCCGAGGAACTGGGCATCAGTCATATGCGAGTGGCGCGAACATGGGCCAAAGCCGGACTACAGCCTCACCGGATGCGCCGGTATATGACCAGCGACGATCCGCACTTTCACAAGAAAGCGGCCGATGTGATCGGGCTCTACCTGAAACCGCCCACCAATGCAGTGGTGTTCTGTGTCGATGAGAAGACGGCCATTCAGGCACTCGACCGGTTGGATCCGGTTCTGCCATTGTCTGCTGGCCGTGCCGAGCGGCATGGTTTTGAATACTTTCGTCATGGGACACTCTCCCTGTATGCCGCATTGAACACGCAGACGGGCGAGGTGCTGGGCAAGACTGCTGGCAGACATACCAGCGCCGAGTTTGTGGCGTTCCTTGCCGAGTTGGTCAGTGGCCAACCCAAGCGGCGCGAGATCCATGTGATCGTGGATAACCTGTCTGCTCACAAGACCGAAAGGGTGGAGCTTTTCTTACAGCAACATCCGCAAGTGAAGTTGCATTTCACGCCGACCTATTCATCGTGGTTGAACCAGGTCGAATTGTGGTTCTCCAAGATCGAGCGCGATGTCATTGCGCGCGGGGTGTTCAGTTCCGTCAAAGATTTAGCCAAAAAACTCCTGTGCTACATCCGCCAATACAATCGTCAAGCCAAACCCGTTAAGTGGACTTACAAAAATACGAAAAACCGGATACTCCCTGAGTCAGATTCAAATGTTACAGTCCACTAGTAATTTGCCGGTCATTGCAGGGCCGGCAACTATTTCAGTTACAAAGTCTGGTAATGGTTCTGCTATTGCACCATTGAAGTCAGCACTCCGAGTGTCGCAACCAATTCCTCTTTCGTGCCAAGCACTGCCGTTGTGATCCCCGCAGATTCAGGCGGTTCGGTGAACATAATTCTTGAATCAAGTCCTGATTTAATAAATTGGTATCCTTCGTTGCCGGGCACTTATGGAGCAGACTATACGAACCGATTTTTTCGAGTCAGAGCGCAGTTGGCACAGTAATTATTTGAGCGTCACAAATATAATTTCAAACCCCAATCCGGCAATGGCGTGAAGAAAAAAGTTACTTCGTCCAAACAGGCTTGGCAGGCTATGCGAGCGCGTTACACATGGCATTTGCGCCCACCGTTCGACAAAGAGTTTGACCGCACGCATTGGTGGAATAGGTTGCCAGAGGATAAAATAGACCAAGTTGCAGCACTCTACGAACTTGCCCGCCGTCACCCGCTCGTTGGTGAAGGGCTGTTGAAAAGATTACCGAATCTAGCAATGTATGAGAAAGTGTGGGGAAACGATTCAACCTATCCGCCCGCCGTCGTCGAAGCTCGCCACAATGAGATAACGCGAGAAATAGTTGCCCGACTGCATGAACGTTATTCTCTTTACTGGACGTGTCTCGTTGGCCTTAAGTCATGGGCTAGTCTCGGTTATACTGAACGCAAAAATTGGGAGTCGAACGTCGGTAATTTGAAAGGTCTCGACCTCCGCGACGAGGATTTACAATGCTACTCAATCAACAAAATGGCACATTCAAAAATCACAGATGAACGCAAAGCCGCGTTGAGAAAAAAGGGGCAGATCAATGACCTTAACTACGAGCAGACACCCGAAGATTGGGAAGCGGAACGCAAGAAAAATTTAAGCGTGCTTCACAATGACGTTGCCGTGAATCCGCTGACCGCCGAAGAATGGGAAGTCGCTATCGCAAACCGGGCGGTTGAAGCATATCGTCAAGGCTACATTATTTTGGCCGTCGCGCCCGACCTCAAGACAGACAAGGCAGCGTCCGTGATGGCAAAAACATATCGTGACGACTTGCGTTTCTATCACCCGTTCCGAAACAAACAACGGGCAAAGTGTGAAAACTGGCTACCCATCATTTCAGAATTTGAAAATGATGAAGCCAACTCAAAGAAGTCAAAATCTCAAGTTTTTGTCCGCTATCACCGCGCTTTGGATGGAATCCACTTCGCCTGAAGTTATTCAAGTGTGACGACAAACACCCCGAATTAAAATCACGGTTTGACGATAGTTTGTATGTCTTGCAGATGCGAAAATGTCGCAAATGCAAAAAAAGAAAATTACAAACGCCGAGCGCGGCGGCGAACCCACTATCGCACCGTTGAACAATTACACGCGAGATTTGAAACGAGAATCCCAACGTAATAGAAAAATTCGTTTCAGCAAACGCCGCCGCGCGAAATTTTCTCGCCCGCGCGTCGTTTTACAGATTTAATTTCCGCACATGAAACAAAACTTGAACCTTAAATTTTAATGGCCACGTTAAAACCTTTTGCCGCGCTGCGACCGAAACCCGAACTCGCCGCGCAAATCTGCGAACTGCCTTACGACGTGATGTCGTCCGACGAGGCGCGCGAAATCGCCGAAGACAATCCGTTGAGCTTTCTGCACGTCAGCAAGCCGGAAATTGATCTGCCGCGCGGGCACGGATTTGTATTCGCCGGAAGTTTATGCGAAGGGCAAAGAAAATTTTCAGAAACTCATTTCGCAAGGCGCGCTCAAACAGGATTCGCAGCCGAATTTTTATTTGTATCGGCAAATCATGGGCGGCCATTCGCAAGTCGGACTCGTCGCGGCGGCGAGTTGCGAAGAGTATCTGCGCGGCATCATCAAGAAGCACGAA
This sequence comes from uncultured Verrucomicrobiae bacterium, assembly GCA_963746345.1. Lineage (GTDB taxonomy): Bacteria > Verrucomicrobiota > Verrucomicrobiia > Limisphaerales > UBA11358 > UBA11358. Next base: position 403,640 of record CAVVAN010000001.1, on the reverse strand, counting down.
TTGACGCGCCCGGACAAGGAAGACGACCGCGTGCGGCACATCGAAACGTTGAATTCGCAGACCGGCCCGGTTTTTTTGACTTACAAGGCCGTCGGCGCGCTGGATGAATTTGTCGCGAAGAAAATTTCAGAGAAACCGGACATTGATTTCACGGCCAAAGACGGCGTTCGCCATTCGTCATGGAAAATTTCCAGCGCGGATGAAATCAACTTCATCGAATCGCAGTTCGCGCAGATTCCATTTCTTTACATCGCCGACGGGCATCATCGCAGCGCGGCGGCGGCGCGGGTTTTTCAATCGCGCAAAGGCGCAGGCGAAAGCGGACAGTTTCTCGCCGTGATTTTTCCGCACGATCAAATGCAGATTCTGCCTTACAACCGCGTGCTGAAAGATTTGAACGGCAATCTGCCGGAGCAATTGCTCAAAAAATTGGAAACGGTTTTTATCATTTCCGAAAATGGCAATGCGACGCCGAAAGCAAAACATGAACTTGGATTTTATTTTCAAGGCAAATGGCAGACGCTGAATTTTAGCAAAGAATTTCTGCAATCGAAGGATCGCGATTGAGAATCTGGACGTGACGCTGTTGCAAAAACATGTTCTCGCGCCGATCTTCGGCATTGATGACCCGCGCACGAGCAAAAAAATCAATTTCGTCGGCGGCATCCGCGGCACGGCGGAACTGGAAAAACTCGTGGACAGCGGCGAATATGCCTGCGCGTTCTCGATGTTTCCGACGAGCATCGAGGATTTGATGAGCATCGCGGATGCGGGCGGCATCATGCCGCCGAAAAGCACCTGGTTCGAGCCGAAGCTGCGCGACGCGATGTTCTGCCACATGATTTGATTCGCTTTCGCATTTCATTTCGTCCCGAAACACGTTTAATTTTTGCGCGTGGCGAAAGACCGATTGAACGCGGTTTGCGCGCGACCTTTTTAGGGATCGCGGTCAATGTCATTTTGGGAACGGCAAAATTTGTCGCCGGCATTTTTGGCCATTCGCACGCGCTCATTGCGGATGCGACGGAATCTTTCGCGGATATTTTCAATTCGCTGGTCGTCTGGCGCGGGATTGTCGTCGCGGCTGCGCCGGCGGATGAGGAGCATCCTTACGGCCACAGCAAAGCCGAACCGCTCGCGGCGGCGTTCGGCGCGATGATGCTTCTGGCGGCGGCAATTTGGATTGCGGCCAAGGCGCTTGACGTCGAAATCTAACCGCAAACCGTTCACCGCGATCGCCAAAATGGTTCACGCTCGTGGTGTTGGTCGTGGTCGATTGTCGTCAAGGAAGGTCTGTTCCGTTTTGTGGTTGGCGAAGGCGACGCAACGGACAATTCCGCCGTGAAAACCGATGCGTGGCATCATCGCAGCGACGCGATCACGTCGGCGGGCGCGTTCATCGGCATCAGCATCGCGCTGATTGGCGGGGAAAAATTTTCGTGGGCGGACGACGCGGCGGCGATTTTTTGCGCCATCATCATCGGCTTGAACGGCTGGCTTTTGCTGCGCGCGCCGTTGAGCGAATTGATGGACGAGGCGCCCGATCCGAAAATCATCGAGCGAATCCGGCAGCTCGCATCGAGCGTGGCGCGGCGTTGAGCGCGTGGAAAAATGTTTTGTGCGCAAAGCAGGGCATCTTTTTTTTGTGGAAATGCATGTGGAGGTGGATCCGCAAATGACCGTGCTGCGCTCGCACGAGATCGCGCATGAAGTGAAGGACCAAATCCGCGATCAAATGCCAAACGTCAGCGATGTATTGGTGCATATTGAACCACTGGGAATTCCGGCACATCAAAGAAAAATCACATCCAGCGACATTATTTCTTCAAAATAATGTTCCCTTTTTCGCGTTCGCGGACATTTATAGGTAGATGTCAGAATTGGACGACCACGATTTGCTGGCGCGGTATACGCGCGAAAATTCCGAGGCCGCGTTTGCCGCGCTCGCGGAACGACACGTGAATCTCGTTTATTCGACTGCCTTGCGCAGCACCGGCAACGCGCACGCGGCGGAAGAAATTTCGCAGGCGGTCTTCATCATTCTGGCGAACAAGGCGGAAAAATTGTCGCGGCGCGTCGTTTTGTCCGGCTGGCTTTATCAAACCACGCGGCTGACGGCGGCGAATTTTTTGCGGACGGAAATCCGCCGGCAAAAACGCGAACAGGAGGCATTCATGCAATCCACTTTAGAAGAACCGTCGGAAAATCTGGCCTGGAAACAAATCGCGCCGTTGCTCGATGACGCACTGGGCAAACTCGGCGAACACGATCGCAACGCCATCGTGCTGCGGTTTTTTGAGAATAAAAATCTGCGTGAAGTCGGGCTGGCGTTGGGTGCGAGCGAGGACGCGGCGAAAATGCGCGTGAACCGCGCGCTGGAAAAACTGCGGAAAATTTTCGGCAAGCGCGGCGTGAAATTCTCCGCCACGGCGATTGCGGGGCGGTTTCAATAAACTCCGTCCACGCCGCGCCGGGCGGATTGGCGAAAACAATTTACGTTGCTGCGATAACCAAAGGCGCGACGGCAGGCGGTTCAACTTTAGCTTTGGCAAAAGGAGCATTGAAAATTATGGCTTGGACAAAAATGAAAATGACGGTGGTTGTCGGCGTGGGAATTTTGCTGGCGGCGGGAACGACGACAGTTGTGGTGGAAAAAACTTATCATCGAAATTTATCCGCAGATGATTTGTCCTGGGCGGATGATCCGAAATATTGGGCGACTGATTCAAGAGTTTTGGATCAACTTCCTGCCGGAGTTTTTATTTTTCGCCCGGCAAAATTTACCAATAACGAAGGCAGCGCTTGGGTAAACGGGCGCATGTCCGCCAAAAATTATTCAGTCAATGATTTGATGAACAGTGCATACGGTTCCGGTAACACACGAACTATCTTTCCACCAGACATGCCGGATGAACATTTTGATGTCATGTCCACGATGCCCGGCGGCTATAGTGAACGGCTCAAAAACGAACTCAAAAAACGTTTTGGTTTGACGGCGCATTCGGAAAAACGGGCGGCGGATGTTTTATTGCTGCGAGTGCAAAATCCAAATCCGCCAAATTTGAAACCACATGCGCCGGACGATCTCAATTCATCTTGGAGCGGCGGAAACCAAAGTGCAATCCTCAAAAATTACGATTTAGGCGGCTTTTTCAGCTATGTTGAAAGCCGCATCGGTATGCCGGTCATCAATCAAACAGGCATCAAAGGCCACTACGATTTGGAAATAAATTGGCAACCCAATCCGGGCGAGACTGAAAAGATTGCTTTTCGGCGCGCTCTCTTGGACCAACTCGGTCTCGAACTTGTGCCGACGAATATGCCCATTGAAACGCTCGTCGTAGAAAAAGTAAATTAACTCTGGACAAATTTTGCCGGTTGGCGCGTTATGGATGAAGAGCCATGAATTTTCCGGGCGCAAAAAAAATTTGCGGGGCGTTCACGCTGATCGAACTGCTCGTGGTCATCGCCATCATCGCGATACTCGCGGCGATGCTGCTGCCCGCGTTGGCGAGGGCCAAGCAAAGCGGCTATCGCGCGGTGGATTTGAATAATCTTAAGCAACTCGGTGTGGCCCTGAATCTCGTGGCGTCGGATAACAACGACGTCATGCCTTGGCCCAACTGGCTTTCCGGTGAAGACCAACCCGGACAGATCAATCCACCGCAAGGCTGGCTTTATACGTTTGATTCCGCCGCCAGTGGAACGGCGCAATATCAGGTTCAAACCGGCAGTTTCTGGCCGTCGCTGGTGAATCCAAAAATGTATTTATGTCCAAGCGATGACACGAACAGCGCTCTGTTCAAATTGCGACCGCAGCAAATTTCCAGTTATGTGATGAACGGTGCCGTTTGCGGTTACGGACGCGCGTTGAATCCGCCAGTGAAATTGTCTCAATTGTCTCCTATCAGCGTGGCGTTTTGGGAAGGGAACAACGCCACGGCAAAGGATAATGAGTTGCTCTTTAACGACGGCGCGAGCAGCCCGGATGAAAACACAAGTGGACGGCATGGCAAAGTGGCCATTCTCGGTTCGTTTGACGGTTCGGCCAGCTTGATGCAAATCGTGGTCTGGACGGAAAAAGCGCAGGAAACTAACGCAAATGAATTATGGTGTTTTCCGAACAGCCCGAATGGAAGATGAAATATGAAAATTAGGAAATTAATTTCCACGAATCGCGCCTTTACGCTCATCGAACTGCTCGTCGTCATCGCCATCATCGCGATACTCGCGGCGATGCTGCTGCCCGCGTTGTCGGCGGCCAAACGGCGGGCGGCGCAGGCCACTTGCATCAATAACCAGAAACAGCTCGGCCTGGGCATGAAGATGTATGTGGACGACAATGGCGACACTTTTCCCGGCATCGCGTCGCGGATGTATGGCTATCAACCCTCGGACTGGATTTATTGGCGGACGAATGCAGCCTATCCGCAATTTGAAAAAAGTCCGATTCTGACTTCGATTCCCGGCTTGCAAAAACCATCGCTCCGATGTCCGCTGGACACGAGCGACGTTGACCGGAATTCGCAAACTTATCCCGACCCTTACGGCCCTTATCTTTTCAGTTATAGTTTTACGGGCTATGGTTTGAATTCCGATGGCAATAACGTCGGGATGTCTTCCGTGATTGACACATCCAGCGGCACGGCCGTCGCGCATCTTTTCAAGGAAAATGCCGTGCGCAATCCAGGGAATAAAATCATGCTCGCCGAGGAACCGGGTTCCTTTCGGGACAGCGAAGGTGGCAACGTGACCATTCAGGATGGCCGCTGGGTTCCGCCGACTGATCCGTTGACCATCCGGCACGGCGGCACGGCGGATGTCACTTTCATTGATGGCCACGTTGAGCCGGTCACGCCGGATTTTGGAGCGGACGTGAATAATTCCGAACCGGATTTGTGAAATGAAAATACCGGCAAGAAATAAAATTTGCCGCGCATTTACCTTGATCGAACTGCTCGTGGTCATCGCCATCATTGCGATACTCGCGGCGCTGCTGTTACCGGCATTGTCGGCGGCCAAGCGCAAAGCCCAACTCATGGGCTGTGTCAACGATCTTGGCCAGTTGTGGCTTGGGTGCAAAATGTATGCGGATGACAACAACGGAAACTTGGTTTCAAGCTGGCCCGTCGGTTACGATAGTTATCCGGTGAATCCCTCTTGCTGGTGTCCGGGCTATGACTCCACGCAACCGAACACGACCGGGAATAATTATGGGCCTTCCCCGCAATTCGACTGCACCAACGTCTATGCCTTGCAACAAGGCGCCATCTGGCAATACATCAAGTCGGCCAAGGTCTATCGGTGCGCTGCGGATGACCGGAACGTGAACGGACAGCCGGTCGTGCTCAGTTATTCCATGAATTCATGGATGAATGGCATGAGTTTCGGCGACCCGACTGGCAACACCTATTTCCAGACCCCCACCAACGACGCCGCGCTGACGTATGTTTTTTTCCGTAAAGAAAATCAAATCCGGCAGCCGTCCCAGACGTGGTCTTTGATTTGCGAGGACAGCAGCACCATCAACGATTGCACGTTTGCCATCAGCATGGCCGATGCGAACGGGATTTACGACCTGCCCTCCACCCGGCACGGTCGCGTGTTTCCGTTGAACTTCGCCGACGGCCATTCCGAATCCATCAAATGGCAGGACGACAGCTCCGACTGGAACGCTGGCGACCCGGACCCGGATTGGGAAAACTTGAAAAGCATGACTACGGTAAAAAAATGAAACTGGTTTTCCCGCCGCCACAATTTTGCAGCAATTCAATTCATTTCCACTTTGCGTTCCTGCCGTCTTGGCGGTTAAATTCCCCGCATGAAAACCCGGCGCGCCTTCACATTGATCGAGTTGCTCGTGGTCATCGCCATCATCGCGATCCTGGCGGCGCTGCTGTTGCCGGCGCTTTCCAAGGCCAAGCAAAGGGCGCAGGGCGCGCTGTGTTTGAGCCGGGGCAAACAAATGATGCTGGCGATGACGCTTTACTCCAGCGAGAACAACGAGTTTTTCCCGCCCAATCCCGACGATGCCAACACGAATGCCGGCTACAACTGGTGTTCCGGCAACGCGGGAATCGGCGGAGCGCAGGAGTTCAATCCCGATGTGCTCAAAGACCCAAAGTTATCGCTGCTGTTGCCTTATCTTGGCGGGAGCGTTGAATTATTTCGCTGCCCGGCGGATTTGCGTCAGGGTTTATATCAGGGGTCAAATCCGGCCTTGCTCGGCCAGATTGTTCCGGCTGCAAGAACTTTTTCAATGAACCAGGCGGTGGGCACGATTGATCCACAGTATGACACAGGTGGAGGCGGGCACAGCGGCAGACCGACTCTGTCCGTCAACGGCCCATGGTTGAACAACCAGCATAATCACCGCCGGAATTCTCCGTGGTTCACCTATGGCAAAACAACGGACATACATTCACCATCGCCTTCCATGCTCTGGGTGCTGGTGGATGAAGATGCCAACGGCAAGGGATATCTCAACGACGCAGCCTTTGCGTTCGGAATGGAGCAGGCTGTTTGGTATGATTCTCCGGGAACATATCACAACGGAGGCTGCGGTTTTGCCTTCGCGGACGGACATTCAGAAACCCACCACTGGATGAGCCGCAATGAAAAAGAAGGCGGCGGAGTTGAAATTACCGATGCAGCAGATTATCAGGACTGGCTGTGGATGAGGCAACGGACTTCGGCGGACAGCAGCGGCACGATGACCGTCCCACCGTCACCGTGAATCAACCCTGACTTTTCCTCTTTGCGTTCTTGGTGGCTTGGCGGTTTAATCAAAGGTAATGACTCACAAAGCAAAAGCAGTAATAGCAATCTGCTTGGTGATTTTGACAATGGCGGTGACGGCTCTTGTTTGGAAATTTTTCCGCGCGCCCCAACTTAAGGATTCGGATTTTTTTGTTGGCGAGAAATCGCCGCCGAATCTCGTTGTCATTCGACCGACACATTTTGCACACCGAGATGCTCAAATCGGCGGGACATCTTTCAAAAATGCCGCTGGAAAATACATCAGATATATCGTTGGTCGAAACGCATCTTTTCAAGAAATGATTGAGACCGCTTATGGCAATGAGGAGCATTTCGTCAGCGAAGCTCGAATCATTTTTCCTGCGAATATGCCGTCGGCCAAATTCGATTATTTGGTCACTATGTCGGACAAACCTGAAGAACATTTGCAAGCGGCTATCAAAAAGAAATTCAATTACATCGCGCATTGGGAAATGCGCGATGCGGACGCGCTGGCACTGAAAATTGAAGTTCCGAATGCGCCCGGATTGCAAATCAGCACGAACACGGTTCGCAAATACAGAAACGGAATGTTCACACATTACAAAATTGGTGTTTTGATTGGGCCGCTGGAATACAATTTCAAACAGCCAGTTTTGGACGAAACCGGACTGACCAATTTTTACGATTTTTACTGGCATTTTCCAGTATTGGATAGCAAGGCATCCATTGAGCATTTGCTTGCAAACCTTGGTCTTGAGCTTGAACCCACAAACGAACCCATCGAAATGCTGGTCGTGGAAAAAGCACATTGATTTTTCTTTTGTGCGCGGACGCTTGGAGGTTAAAATTTCCGCCACATGAAAATTGTTTTAGCTTATTCCGGCGGACTCGACACCTCGGTGCTGATGTCCTGGATCAAGGAAAAATACAACGCCGAAATGATCGGTTTCTGCGCCGACATCGGGCAGGAAGAGGAACTCGACGGCCTCGAAGCCAAGGCGCTCAAGACCGGCGCGTCGAAAATCTACATTGACGATTTGCAGGAGGAATTCGCGCGCGATTTCATTTATCCGATGATCCACGCGGGCGCGATTTACGAAGGCCAGTATTTTCTCGGCACCAGCATCGCCCGTCCGCTCATCGCCAAGCGCATGGTCGAGATCGCGAAAAAAGAAAAAGCCGATGCCATCGCGCACGGCGCGACCGGCAAAGGCAACGACCAGGTTCGCTTCGAGCTGACCGCCGCCGCGCTTGCGCCGGATTTGCAGGTCATCGCGCCGTGGCGCGACGAACGCTATCGCGCGGAATTTCCCGGACGGCAGGAGATGATTGATTACTGCGCCGCGCACAAGATTCCCGTGCAGGCCAGCGCGAAAAAACCGTTCTCGATGGACCGGAATCTCCTGCACATTTCCTACGAGGCCGGCATTCTCGAAGACCCGTGGTTCGACGCGGGCGACTTGAAAAATAGAAATTATTTTACGACGCTCTCGGTTTTCCCCGAAGACGCGCCGAACAAGCCGGAATTCGTCGACGCTCGATTTCGTCAAAGGCAATTGCGTCGCCGTGAACGGCAAAAAACTTTCGCCGCTCGGCGTGATGAAGACTTTGAACAAACTCGGCGGCAAACACGGCGTCGGGCGCGTGGACATGGTGGAGAACCGGTTCGTCGGCATGAAATCGCGCGGCGTGTATGAGACGCCCGGCGGCGCGATTCTGCATTTCGCGCATCGCCAGATGGAATCGCTCACGATGGACCGCGAAGTCATGCACCTGCGCGACGCGCTCATCCCGAAATATGCCGAGCTGGTCTATAACGGCTTCTGGTTTGCGCCCGAACGCCTCGCGTTGCAGGCCTATGTGACCGAGAGCCAGAAGAACGTCACCGGCACCGTGCGCGTGAAACTCTACAAGGGCAACATCATGGTCAGCCGGCCGCAAATCCCCGGTGAGCCTCTACAACCCGCACATCGCCACGATGGAAGCCGACCCGACGAAGGCCTACAACCAGGACGACGCCACCGGCTTCATCCGGCTCAACGCCCTGCGACTGAAAGTCGCGGCGAAGGTGCATGGGAAGAAATAAATAGTAATACACGCCAAATTTTTCGAACGCTCATTCAGAAAATGTCTAACTGGCATAACATACTTGCTAAAGTTTCTGCAAAATTAGAAGGCAATCAGCAAGGCGCTGATGTTTTCTTCCGAGGACAACCGAACGCGTCTTGGCCTCTTATTCCGGGACTTGGTTCGATTGCATGAGACGAATCAACAAAATGCGGAAATGATTCTTTATTACGACTTCCATAATTTTTCAGGACCGCTTTTGCCAGAGAATCGAAATACGTGGAGAACTTTATTTTTGATGCAACACCATGGTCTTCCAACACGCCTGCTTGATTGGACGGGTTCATTTGGCGTTGCGCTCTACTTCGCATTGAAGGATGCAAAGGATAATGCTGCTGTGTGGATTCTTGACCCATTCAAACTGAATAAACACACCGTCAAAAATCATGCTTTGTTGAGTCCTTCGGATTTAGCGTCTGATTACGAACAATTATTCATTTCGAAAGATGCAAAACTTGATGGCAGTGTTATTGCACTAGCACCCCCACGGCATCATGCCCGACTATTTAGCCAAGGAGGATATTTTACGCTTCACAGGGATTTAGATAAAGGATTAGAGGCTATCTGTCCCTCTGCGCTTACAAAAATCGAGATTCCAAGTAAACTTTTTCCCGAAGCTCAAGTGTTTCTAAAATTGGCTGGGATTAACGAGTTTTCCTTGTTTCCAGACTTGGATGGTCTTTGTCGGTATCTTCGCAAAATTGACCTTGACGAATAAAACTAACCATCGCCACGCCAGCGGAAAAAACTTCATGACGGAAAGCAAACAACTCATCGCCGCCGCGCGCGAACTTTGCGCGCAGATTGACCTCTTGAAATTCAAGCCGCCGGTCACGCACATTTATAATCCGCTGGATTACGCGTGGGCGGCGCACGAAAAGTATTTGTGCAAATTCGGCGACGGCAAAAAGCGCGTTATTTTTATCGGCATGAATCCAGGACCGTTCGGCATGGTGCAGACGGGAATTCCGTTCGGCGAAATTGCGGCGGTTCGTGACTGGCTGAAAATTTCCGCGAAGATTGGAAAGCCGGCGCAATACAATCCAAAGCGTCCCGTTCTCGGTTTTGATTGTCCCAATTCAGAAGTGAGCGGACGGAGACTGTGGGGATTGTTCAAGGAGCGATTCGGGACGCCGGAGAAATTTTTCAAGGGACATTTTGTGGCCAATTATTGTCCGTTGGCGTTCGTGGAGCAAAGCGGTGCGAATTTTACGCCGAACAAATTGCCGTCGTCGGAAAAGAATCCGTTGCTGAAAATCTGCGACGAACATTTGCGGAAGACTTTGGAAATTCTCGAACCGGAATGGTTGATTGGCGTCGGCGCTTGGGCGAAGAAGCGCGCGGAAATTGTCGCGAAAGATTTGAAAATTCACGTCGGACTTATTTTGCATCCGAGTCCGGCGAGTCCAAAAGCTAATCGCGGCTGGGCGAAAATTGCTACGAAACAATTGGTTGAACTTGGCGCGTGGAAATAATTTTAATTTCGCGAACGCTGTGAAAATTTATTCGAGTTCCGCCAGCCCAAGCTGCTCGCGAAAAGTGTAAAGCACGTCAAGGTAGTGCTTGCTTTTGGTGTGCTGATAAAAACAGATGAGCGATGTCGCAATCAGCAGAACGCCCAGACAGCCGAAGGTGTTGAACGGATTCCAGCCGGGGTTGCCGCCGAAAACAAAAATGCTGAAAGTGGTTTTTTCAAATTCTCTGGAGAAGATAATCAGCGTGGCTTTGATGCCGAGGAAAAAAGCCAGCCCGACGAGATTGCTCATGCCTTTGGAAAAATAAAATTGACGCCTTTCCTGGACATTTTTCAAAACGTCGTCGGCACCGCGCGCGCGAACCAAGCCCAGAAAAAGCCGCCAGCCGCCAAAAGCCGTCCACAGCACATAGCCGGAAACGAGAATGACGACGGTGAGATTAATCCAAAACGAAGTATGCATGGTCGCTGTAATTTTTAGCGTTTGCGCTTTTCTTCTTTTTCCTTTTTGCGAAAGAAATTCTGCGTGTCCGCGACGTTGAGCATGGACAGGTCGAGTCCGCCGCCGGGTTCGCGTTCCTGCGCGTGCTTGAGCTGGCGCGCAATGCGTTTGACGGTCTTGATGGAATGATATTTCACGGTGCCGACGCCGATTTCCGATTTGAAGATCACGACGACGAGACAATGTTCATCCACGTTGACGACGAAAAGACTGCGATGGTCGCCCTGCTGATAAATGCTATCGAAATTTTTTTCATTGACCAGACCGGCGATGGTTTGGTTGGCCATGAACGCGCCGGAGGCAAGCGCGGCGATGGTGGTAAAATCGAAATCGTTAGCCTCGCCTTGTTGCGTGATGAGGAAGCCGCCCTTGTCAATGATCAGAGCCGCCATCGCGTCCGCGGACGCGATGAATTCGCCAAGGATTCCGTCCAGTTTGCTGAATGTCTTCCTCGATAAGTTGGGGCAAGGTAGCCATGTCATGCGTATTGCGGAACATTTTGGTTGATGAATTTGTGCAACAACATGCGCGTGATCATGTTCAGCGTCTCGAACACGCCTTCGCATTTGTGCGCGGTCGCGGAAAATGAAGGCACCTGCACTTCACGGTTGTTGAGCAGAAATTCCATGTATTCGACCGGCGCAGCATTCGGCAGATCGCGCTTGTTGTATTGAAGCACGTAAGGAATTTCCCCCAGCTCCAGCTTAAGCGCCTTCAAATTGTCCACGAGATTTTGGAAGCTCTCGACGTTCTCCGGCATTTTTTCGTATTGCGAATCGGCGACGAACACAATTCCATCCACGCCGCGCAACACGAGTTGCCGCGTGGTGTTGTAAATGACCTGGCCGGGAACGGTGTAAAGCTGGAACTTGGTTTTGAAACCTTTGATTGTCATCGCCTCGATCGGCAAGAAGTCGAAAAACAGCGTGCGGTCGGAACTTGTCGCGAGCGAGACGAGCTTGCCCTTGTTGCCCGCGGCGGTTTGGACGTGGTCGTGGACTTGCACGAGGTTGGTCGTCTTGCCGCCCATTGCCGGGCCGTAATAGACGATTTTCACCTGCAATTCTTTGGTAGCTTGATTGATGATGTGCCATAAATTTATAATTTGTTTGCGGTCAAGTTCGGCAGCCAGCATGGCCAGTTGAGCGGTTGGCAGCGCTTCACCTGCGCGACCAAACGCGGCGAAATAAACCGCGTTCACCCGGAAAATTTTCCACGGCACGTTGCCGACGGTGAAATTCAAATTATTCAGTTCGCCCATGCGCAATTCCTTGCGAACATTGCGTTCACGCGGCCAAAAATCTGCGGCAAAAATGCGGCCAGCGTGTCGGCGTTCAGTTCCGCTGGGATTTCACTTGCCACTTTCAAGCCATCGGGCAACGCCACAATCGCGCCGGCAACGCCTTCCAGCATTGTTGCGCGCTGGACAACTTCCTTCGGTGTCATGCCGCGTGACAGAAAATCGGTTCCCGGCGAAGGACGCCGCTTGAATTCGGTGTCGGAAATGTGCGGCGCGTTGGCGCGCAGGAAGAAATTCGTGTCTGGAAGTTTTACAGTCGGCGCAGCCACGGCTGGATTGTTGACAGGCGCAATCGGCGTGATCGGCACAATCGGCGGCGCAACGGGTGTCGACACGGGCATTTGAATGGGAGTAATCGGAGTTTGCGCAATTGGCGCTGCTGGTGTGACCGATGTCGCAGCCGGCTGCGACGAGGGTGCGCCAAAAAATAAATTCGGAATATCTTCGACATCGGCAATTTTTTGCGGCGCTTTGGCAGCGGCGCCGGTTTGCCGCGCCAGAAACAGCGGCGCAATGATATGAAGCGGCAGTGTAAGCTCGACAGCGTCGTGTGCCGACACGGCAGGCGGCGTGGGTCTGATCAACGCGCGCAAATTCCGCCAGGAAAAAGTCACCCGCCCGCGTTTCAAGGCGGCTTCCACCACGTCCAGCGGCAAAGCGACTTGAGCGTTCGTCAGATTCACCTGAACGATTTCCAGTTTCAATGCTTCCGGCCAGCCGGCAAGCAGCGCGGATAACGGCACCAAAAGCGACGGTTGTTCAGGCATGGGAATTTTAATCGTCGGCGCTTCCGGCGAAATCGGACTGATCGGCGAAATGGGAGTAATTGGCACAGCCGGCGGCTCCGCAGAATGCGGCGTGATATTTCGGGAGACACTGCCGTTGTTGCCGTTACTGCCATTGCTGCCGTTGACCGTCGGCGTGATTGAACGGGCTGGAAATGGCGCTTGGATTTTTGCCGCCGGAACGGGCGTGACCATTCGAGCCGGCGGAACGCCCATAGCAGGCGCAGCCGACTTGGCAGGCGTCGGAGAAATTTTGAGTCCCTGTCCCTGACCACCAAATGGACTGGCGATGTCGTCACCCACTTCAACGTGCTTTTGCGCGAATCGCCGCGACAGCAGGCTGGGGCTAAGCCGCGCGAGAATTTCATTCAGCGGCAGGGCAACGGGCTTTTGGTCATGCGCGCTGGCGACATCGGAAAAAACGCCGGGCGCGGCGGCGCGCAATTCACCGAAAGTTATTCTCACTGTGCCGAGCGCGAGTTGGGTCAAAATTTTTTCCAACGGAAGTGTCACCATCAAATTGTTCGCGTCAGTGCGTTTGATTCGCGCGCGCAATTCCATCGGCAGCGCGGCAAGGATGGGCTGCAACGGCAGTTGCAACTCGTCTGGATTGGCCGGACGGCTCGGCGGTGTGAAAGTGGGTTGGGCTGGTTGTGCTGGGCGCGGCTCCGTCGTTTGCGGACGCGGGATTGTTGGCGGTGTGACAGGCGGCGGCATCACCAATGTTTTGTTCGCGACAGGCGGTGGCACAGAATGCTTGGCCGCTTCGTTTTCATCGAAACGACGCAACAAATTTCGGAGAAATCCGGCAAATTTTGCTTTCACGGTGGTTGCAATGGCGCTCATGTCTTGCTTAAACTCCGCCGACAGGACAGAGTTGGTTTTATGGGGCAAGAAATGTGCCACAAACAGTTTCCGTTAGAATTTTCAACGGGTGCTATTTATTTTTCTTGCTGCGTGACGGAGTGATATGTCTCATCATTGGACTGCTGGGCTGTTGTTTGTCCATATTGCTGCTAAATGACGGCAAGAAAAATTGATTCCGATAGTTCCGATTCGGAACACAGATTGCTTTGGAGAAACGGCGCTGCCGTTGCGCGCAGGAAATTTACAGAGCGGCGGCTGACGGAACTGAAATGGAAACGCAACACAAGATTCTCATACTGGACGACGATGCCGACTGGCTTGATTTATGTCGGGAATTGCTCGCGCCGCTCGCCAGCAAACCCGAAATCCGCACCGTTTCGTCCGGCGCGCGCGCGCTGGCATTGTTGGAATCCGAGCCATTTCGTCTGTTGGTCTGTGATTTGAAAATGCCGCGCATGGACGGCTTGCAAGTGCTGGCTATCGTCCGCCGCCGTTTTCCACGAATTGCGCACAGTCGTTTTGAGCGGGCTGGAGGATGAAGAATTCCGCTCGCGCGCCTACGCGCTGGGCGTGGATTTATTCTGGCTCAAAGCCGACATGCAGCAAAACACTCAAATGTTTTTGGATTGTCTCGAATCGCTTTTGGGACGCGAAGTGGATGGCGGCTTCCGCGGCATCCAAAGCAAGAGCCTCATGGACATCATCCAAATGGAATGCCTTTCGCGAAGTTCCACCGTTCTGCGTATCTCGCGCGGGCCGTTGACCGCCAAAATGTGGATTCAGGATGGCGAAGTGATTGACGCCGAAACCGAAGGCACTCGCGGCGAAACGGCCGTGCGGAGAATTCTGGCCTGGAAATCCGGCACATTTGAAAGCCTGCCAGCCGAGTCTGGCCGCGAACGCACCATCACCAAACCCATCAACGCATTGCTGCTCGAATCCGCCCAGACAATTGATGAAAGTGCCAATATCTCCGAACCCGAATCCATGGAACAAGACGTCCATCGGAAAACGGTTTGGAAACTTGGACTGCTCATGCGCGAGGGCGCAGAATTTGTCGTTTCCGTCCCGCCCGACGGGCAAGGCGCGCCTGAAGCGCTGGGCACGCAATCCACCGCGCAGCTTGCCGATTGGACGCGCTTGGTCGCCGAAGTCACAAAAAACCTTGGCGAACGCATTGAGGCTGGCCCTTTATCGCATGTGGCGGCCAAAGGTTTGGAACGCCAATTGCTCATATTTCCCTCCGAAAGAAAATCCTTTCTCGTCGGCTGGCCTCCAGGAGACGCTGTCGGCGAAATATTGGAAAAAAGCAAAAGACTGGTTGTATCATGGGATTCCTAAAAAAACTTTTTGGATCGCGCGCGGCAATTCAACAATTGCCGACGGGCAGCATTACGATGGACCGTGACGGTCAGATCGTCACCTCCACCGTTTCTTCCAAATATCCGCGCGCTTTGTTGCAAGCCATCGGGCGCGACGTGCTGCGGCTCTTTCGCGAAGCGCGCTCGACCGAAATGCCGCTCACCGAACTGGACATTCATTTCGCCAGCCTGCGCATCACCGCCCGCGAACTGCGCGGCGGCACCCTCATTTTCATTTTCCCGCAAACCACACTCGCGCCAACGCCAACCGGAGCCAGTTTATGACAGCCAAAGAACTCAACCAATTGATCAGCCAGATTGAAACCCACATCGAGTGCTGGAAACAATTCAATCACTTCATCAACGTCGCCCGCGCCAAAAAATTCGGCCAAGCCGACGAAAGCCATTTCCTCGAAATCAAAAGTGTCATCGCCCAGGAACTCGAATTGATTTTTGCCGCCGTCGAAGTCGCCTCGCCCGGCCGGGATGAAGTGATTTCGCTCATTGGCCACGCGCCGTCGCTGCGCTACTTGAGCGAGATGAGCGAAGGCGAACTGCGCGGCATCGAAAGCCAGTGGCATAAAATCTACATCGGCTGGCATTCCATTTTGGGACAACTCAAAGTCAAGCAGCGCGACGGGGAAAACAAAGCCTTTTGGGGGCGGAAAAAATAAAATTTCTTCCGTTTCGACCGCTGTTGTGATTGTGATTTGGGAAATTTCCACGCAAACTTCATAATCATGTTGAGCTATTTTCAAATCCTGATTCTGGCCTTGATTCAAGGCGCGTGCGAATTGCTGCCCGTTTCCAGTTCGGCGCACGTCATCGTGGCGGAAAAACTCATGGGACTGAATCCTTCCAGTCCAGAAATGACCATGCTCCTCGTCATGCTGCACACCGGCACGATGTTCGCCGTCATCGTCTATTTTTGGAACGGCTGGAAACGCGATTACTTCGTCTCAAAGGCGCAATTCCAATGGTTCGCCATCCAAGTCGTCCTCGCGACGATTTGCACCGGCATTGTCGGTTACGGACTTAAAATCATCATCGAGAAAATTTTCATGCGCGGCGCCGAACACGCGGAAATTGAAAATCTGTTTTCCAACCTGCCGTTGATCGCCGCCGCGCTCGCCGCCGTTGGTTTGTTGATCATTTGCGCCGGATTGCGCGAGGAAAAATCTCCGCGCCATTCGGAAATCCAGCCCACGCATTCCATTTGGATCGGCCTTGTCCAGGGAATTTGCATTCCATTTCGCGGCTTCTCGCGCTCCGGCGCGACCATTTCCACCGGATTGCTGCTCGGATTGCCGAAACGAAAACTGGAAGAATTCAGTTTCGCGCTCGCCGTCGTTTTGACGCCGCTTGCAATCGCGCAGGAAGCGCACCGGCTCATCAAGGCGCATTCGTTAAGTCAGGAATCCGCTCTGCATCTTTTAATGCCCGGCCTCGTCGGAATGATTTTCAGTTTCGCCGCCGGCCTGCTCGCGCTGAAATGGCTCTCGCGCTGGCTCGAAGCCGGACGCTGGAAATTTTTCGGATTTTATTGCCTGATTGCGGCGGCGGGCGTTTTGTTGATTCACTTCAAATTCCCGAATTGAAACCACGGATTACGCGGATTGAAAATATTTGAATCCGCGTAGTCCGTGGTTAAAAAATCATTTCGCGTTCGCGTCAGGAATAAAAATCTTTTTCCCGACAACCAAACTGTTCGGATTCAATCCCGGATTCGCCGCCAGAATCTGGCTCGTCGTCACCTTGATGCTCTGCGCGCGATAAGCCTTCACAATCCCCGAAAGAGTGTCGCCCGACGCAATTTTGTATTCATAACCCTTTTGCGGGCCGGTTGAAGTTTGAGTCGAATTATCCGTCGTTGTCGAAACCGTCGGCGATTTGTGGCTCGTCGAAACAGTTCCGCTTTTGCCGAGCTTCTCAAATTCCTTCAAAATCAAATCATTGTCGTCCTGCTGTTTTTTTGCGAGTTCCTGAACCTGCTCGGCAAGTTTTTTCAAATCATCCGGGCTGGCCGCGGCGCCGGGCTGACTTGACTTGTCTGACAAATCGCTGATTTCCTTTTCCAGCGCGTCAATGCGTTTGCCCTGCGCGGCCTGCGTTTCGAGCATGGTCTGAATGCGGCCGGACAATTCGTCAATCTGCTGCTGCGTCGCGTCGTCCTGCGCGCGCGCGAGCGAAGCCGTGAAAACGAAGATAAAAACCCAAAGCGAAATCTTTCTCATGCGCCGAAAATAAACTTCTGCGACGGCACGTCAAGTTGAAGTGCAAGCGGAGTGCGAAGGAAATTTGCAGTCAGGCTCGTCGAACTTATTGAAGCTTCCCATAAATCTCATTTAAAAGAACCGAATCTTTAGCCGCAAATGTTTCAATGTCGGTAAGAAGAAGATTTGTGTCTCCATGCAAATGGCCGCGATAATAAAATCCAACCAATTCAGCAAATCTGAACTTTGCATCTTCCATATTATTAGTGTCCAAATCTTTGAGACCTATTAACGCTATCGAAGCGGTGGAAGCTTCCCAAGGTTTTGCTGCTACGGAAATTTCCGACTCGCGCTTCTTAAAATCAGCCACATCCAAATCGAACTCGTGAAAATGTTCTTTAATATATTGATTCTGCTGCAACAACTCGCGCTGATTTTCGGCAACTGGACGCGAGTATCCAAAATACCAGCCGATTCCAATGCCTGCTAGAATGCAGATTAAAAATGCGACGGTGCGTTTCACGATTTTTAATCTGCGCCTGACAAAATAATTTGTCAAAGCATTCTTTGAAACACCAATTAACACGAATTCAATTTGTGAAAATTTGTGCGATTCGCGTCAAAATTTTTCACGCCAGCTTTCCGTATTTCCGAATCTCCGGCCAGATCCAAGCCACGGCCAGCACCACCAAAATCGTCCCGATGCCGCCGGTCACGGTGGACACAATCGCGCCCGTCGCCGCCGCGTTGCCCAAAACCGTCGGCGTCGTGAACAAAAACGCCACGATGCCCGACCGGAAGCCGCCGAGTTCGTTCGACGTGCCGATGAACAGGCTGTTGACCGCCGAGACGCGCCCGCGTTTTTCGTCCGGCGTCAAAATCTGCACGAGTGTCTGCCGCACGACGACGCTGATGTTATCCACGAATCCCGCCAGCGCGAGCATCGCGAACGCGAACCAAAACCAAAAAGAATTCGGCAGCGCGAGCCAGTTGCCGAAACAATTTTTGTTTGCAACGCCGAAAATAATTGTCGCCACGCCAAAAATCGCGACCGACAACAGCATCGTCTTGCCCGCTTTTTTCAGTGGCGGACGATGTGCGATAATGAGCGCGCAAATGACCGCGCCGACGGCCATCGCATTGCGCAGCCAACCCAGACCGCCCGCGCCGACGTGATAAATGTTTTGCGCGAAAATCGGCAGAATCGTCACCGCGCCGCCGAGCAGAACTGCAAATAAGTCGAGAGTGATGACGCCGAGGATGATTTTGTTCTGGTAAACGAACCGAAAACCTTCGACGAGACTTTTGATTGAAACCGGTTCGGCGGATTTGACTTTGTGAACGTGCTTGATCGGCGCGACAAGTGCGAAGCACGCGAGCGAAGCCAGAATGTTCAGCGCATAAACCGACCACGCCGTGCTGTGAATTCCGGCGTCGGCATGCGGCGTCAGCCAAATCACCGCGCCAAAAACCGTCGGGCCAAGGACCGATGAAAATTGAAATGCGCCGCTGTTGAATGTCACGGCGCGGGAAAATTGATGTCGCGGCACGAGGCTGACAACAAATGCCGCGCTGGCCGGCCAAAGAAATGTCCGCGCCGCGCCGAAAACAATCAGGCAGATGTAAATCCAAAAAATCGGCGCGGCAAAAAAAGAAATCAACGTCAGCGCAATGCTTGCCATCGCGACGATGAGTGTGGTGACGAGCACGATTTTTTTGCGGTTGTAAATATCGGCGAAGTGTCCGGCAGGAATCGTGCAAAGAATCATCGGAACCATAGTTGAAAGTCCGACCAACGCGAGCGGCAGCGCCGAAAGCGTGCGCTGGTAAAGTTCCCAGTCAATCGCCACGACAAGCATTTGCTGGCCGAGCGACGCGACGAAACGCCCGATAACATAACGGACGAAATCCGCGTTGCGCAAAACGGCGTATGGGCTTTCGCCTGCCGCGCCGGAATTTTTTGGCGAAGGCGGGTCGGGCAAATTTTCTGGCGATTCCTGTTCGTGCATAAACGAATGATGAACTTAACAGAAAAATTTTGCGGGTCGAGTTTTCTGAATTGCAATGACGCCTTATGAGCGCCGAAACAAATGGCAGCGGTCACAGACCGCCGCTATAATTGTCCGGCATGAGCGACCCAAATGAAAATCCGCGCGGTTACAAATGGCCGTGGTTTTTGCTGGCGATGGTTTTGATCGGAATCATTTCAGCGATTTTGTGGATGAGCTTCGCCGTTCATCGCGAGAAACAGGAGCGCGATTTCAACGCGCCGATTCCTGCGGGCGCAAAATGATTTTATTTTTGGGTTTGTCCAGGTAGCGTCGGAAAAATTGAAGTTCCATCAATGTTCGTGGGCGATTGCGCATAGGCGATTTCTGCCGCCGTCGGCAGAAAATCCTGCGCCGACCATTTCAAATCACTGACTTTGCCCGCCGGAATTGTTTCCGGCCAACAGACAATCATCGGCGCGCGAAAATCGTTTGTGGAAATGTTGCTGTGAAAAAAATCGGGGTCAATTTCAGCGGTCTTTTTCGGAACGCTCCCGCTCGAAAAGAAAATCGCGACATTGTTCGTCATGCCGATTTTTTGCAGTTGCTCCGCGCAATTGGCCGACGTAATCGTCAATCCGCGAAATGAGCGCGGCGCAGTTTTTTTCCGGCTGCGGCCATGATTCCTCCGAAAACGGCGCGTCGGTCGGCACCTCGATTTTTTGGTTTGGAATTTTGAAATCCAGCAGGAGAAAAAACGGACGATAGTGGTTGAACTGGTCGGGCAGGTTGTTTTTGACAAAATTCAGCGCCGCTTTCGCAAGCAAATCGGGAACATATTCGCCCTTTTGTCCGCCGGTGTTCGGATACAGCATTTCCCTGCCGAGAAAATCCTCCCTCTGGTTGTTCGTCTCATTGATGATGCTTTTGGGCGCGTAGCGGAAAATATAATCGGCGTAAAAATTTTCCGCGTCTGCCGGATTGAAATAGCCGGCGAATTCGTCAAAGCCTTTTTTCCACGGCGCGCTGCTGGAATTTTCATCGCCCAAATCCCATTCGCCGATCAATCCGGTGTGGTAGCCGGAATTTTTCAAAATTTGCGCGACGGTCATATCGTCCGCCGGCATCGGCGCGCGATATTTTTTCCGAACATTAACGCGGCTTGCGATTTGCGAAGCTTGCTTTGTCGCCGGAATAATTTGTGAAACGGATTCCGTCGGCGGCGAGTTGATCAAGATTTGGCGTCTGAAATTTTGTCTGGCCGTAGCAACTCAAATCGCCGTAGCCAAGTCCGTCAACCTGGATGAAAATGATGCTGGCGCGGCGCGGAATGGCGCGCGGCGCGCTGTTGGTGAAAATAAAGGACAATTCCGCGCTCGCAGAAAATCCCTGCAGCAGCGACCAGCAGAACAAGCGCGTGGCAAAAACGATTGAAACGAATTGATTTCATGGAGCTTTGATTCTGGAAAATCCGGCGCGTTCAAAGCAATTCAATTCGCGCGCGTTCTTTTCCCAAATTCCGCGTCCAACGGGATTTTCATCGCCACGAGAAAACTTGGAATCGTCGCCAAAATCACCCAGATGAAAAAATGTGGGTAGCCGAGAAATTCCTGCAACCAGCCGCTCCACATTCCCGGCAGCATCATTCCCAACGCCATGAAACCGGTGCAGATGGCGTAGTGCGCCGTCGCGTGCTCGCCGCGCGCGATGTAAATCATGTAAAGCATGAACGCCGTGAAACCGAAACCGTAGCCGAATTGCTCGACCGCCACGCCCGCGCCGATGGCAAAAAGATTTTGCGGCTGCGCATACGCGAGCCAGATGAAAACCGCGTCCGGCAGATGAATCGCCAGCAACATCGGCCAGAGCCAGAATTTCAATCCGCCGCGCGCGACAACAAATCCGCCGAGCAAACCGCCGCACATGCAAATGCAATGCCGCCGACTGTTCCATAAATCTCGCTGATAGTTTTCGATTGTTAAACCAAGGCCACCGGACGGCAAAGGCGCCGTGCAAAAAAATGGGAATGATTTTGACCAATTGCGCCTCGCCGAGCCGGTAAAGCAAAATGAACAGCAGCAGCAAAATGATTTTCGGCTTTTGAAAAAACGCCTCAAACGTTTTCAAAAATTCGTCGAAGAAATTTTCCGTTGCGGGGATTTTCTTGGGCAAGTCAATCGCCGGTCGCGGCAAAATGAAACGATGATAAACGCCGAGGCAGAAAAAAATTCCCGCGCCGAGCGCAAATACCGTTGACCATGCGAGCGCCGGATTGCCGGTTCGTTTTTGCAATTTGCCCGCGACAAATAACCAGCCCGCCTTGCGCGGCGATTTTGCCCGCATTGTAAAAAATGCTTGCGCAAGCCGATGAAAAAAGCCTGTTCGCGTTCCGTCGGCGCGAGCATGTAAAAACCGTCCGCCGCGATGTCATGCGTCGCCGAGGCGAACGCCAGCAAGCCAAAAAAGACAATCGTCCTGAAAGAAATGCGGCGCGGGAATCATCAACGCCACGCCGGCCAGATCCCGCGCCGAGCAGCAATTGCGTCGCCCAAATCCATTGCCGCCGCGTTTTCAAAATGTCCACGATCGGACTCCACAGCGGCTTGATGACCCACGGCAAATAAAGCAGGCTCGTGAAAAACGCCGATCGCTGCGTTCGACACGCCGAGATTTTTGTAAAGCATCACCGACACCGATGCGACCAGCGCGTTGGGCAATCCTTCCGCGACGTAAAGCGTCGGAATCCAAAGCCACGGACTGCGAGAATTATTTTTTGCGACGGCCATTTGCGCAATGTTGGCGGCATTTTGCCCAAAAGAAAAACTTTTCCTTCGCGGCGATTGCGCGACACAATCGGCGCATGGCAATCGCAATCGGCGCATTTCTCAACGCCATCGGCATTTTGCTCGGCGCGCTTTTCGGTCTGGCGCAACGCAAACCGGTTTCCGCGCGAACACAATTGTTTTTCCGAAACGCGCTCGGCGCATTCACTATTTTTTTCGGGCTGCGATTGGTCTGGCTGAGCGTCAACGGAACTTTTTGGGTCGTGCGCGAAACAAATTTTCATCGCGCTGCTCGGCGTTTGATTCTTGGAAATTTGCTTGGAAAACTTTTCGCGCTGCAAAAAATCTCCAACCGCCTCGGACGAATTCGCCGGAAATTCAATTACAGCCGCGCAAACAAATCCGCCGCGCAAAATCGGCCGATGGTTTCATCGCCTGCGCCATTTTATTTTGCGCCGCGCCGCTTGGAATCCTCGGCGCGGTGACGGACGGCCTTTCCAATTATTTTTATCTGCTCGCCGTCAAAGCCGTGATGGACGGGCTGGCGATGACGAGTTTTGTGAAAATGTTTCGCTGGCCGGCGGCGATGTCCGCGTTTCCGGTTTTTCTTTTTTTCGGCGTGATCACTGTTGCCTGCCAATTTTACGTCGCGCCATTTCTGGATTCCCACGGCCTGACAGATTCCGTCAACACCGTTGCGGGCTTCATCGCGCTGCGCCGTCGCCGTCGTGATTTTTGAAATCCGCAAAGTGGAACTGGCGAATTATCTGCCCGCTCTCGCCATCGCGCCGCTGCTGGTGGCTTTAAAACTTTTGGATGGTTAGCACAGATAATGTTGAGGAAACAAAGAGAACGATTCAGACAAAGCAAATCCGTTTTTTCGGTGCGTCTTCAGTTGACACCTTTTGGTTCGAACCGGGTTTCGTCACTGAATCAACCCGCGCTTTCTCAACATCGCCTCCATCGCCTTGTCCATCAGCAATTCCGCCAGCGGTTTCGTGATTTCGTCCAAATCTGACAATCGCCGATTGCAATTGTTTCAAATCGCCGGAGCCATTTTTAGAATTTTCCGACGCCAGAATTTTTTCAACTTCGCGCAGCGGCCGCAGTCAATTTTCTCGCGATAATCTTTTTCAATTTCATTCGCCAAAATCCGCAAGCGCTTTTTTTGTCGCCGCCAAAGTTTCATTCGCCTTCAACTTCGCCTCAATCCAGCGCCGCGCCGCCAAATCGTCAAAAGCGTGTTCGACGGATTCCTCGACCATTTTTTGCACGGCGGAATCGTCCACGTCCACCGCCGATTTCATTTCCACGATTTTTTCTTTGCCGGTTTTGGTGTCGCGCGCCAGAACGTGCAAAATTCCGTTCGCATCAATTTCAAATTGCACGCCCACGCGCGGAACGCCGCGCGGCGCGGATTCAAATTCAATCGTGAATTTTCCCAGGCTCCAATTGTCTTTCGCCCGCTCGCGTTCGCCCTGCAAAACGTGGATCAACATTTCGCGCTGATAATCCATCGCCGTCGTGAACATTTCGCCGGCCTTGACCGGAATCGTCGAGTTGCGCGGGATCAAAACGTTCATCAAGCCGCCGAAAGTTTCGATGCCGAGCGACAGCGGCGTCACGTCCAGCAGCAAAACATTTTTGAAACCGCCGGTCAAAATTTCCGCCTGAATCGCCGCGCCGAGCGCAACGGCTTCGTCGGGATTTTGCGACGTGTTCAATTGCGGGCCGCTTGCCTTGTGAAAATCGTTGGCCGAGCCGCAGGCTCCCGCGCGTTTCCTCAAATTCCGCGCAGCCGAAAAGTTCGCCGACAAATTTTCGCACCAGCGGCATCCGCGTCTGTCCGCCGACCAGAATGACTTGATCCAAATCCTTCGCCTCCAGTTTCGCGTCCGCCAGCGCGCGCAGGCAATGCGGGCGCGTCCGCACAATGATTTCGCGCGTCAGATTTTCCAATTCTGCGCGCGTGAGTTTGTAACTGAACGAAAAATCCGGCGTGAGAAACGGCAGCGCGATTTCCACTTCCGTTTCCGTGGACAATTTTATTTTCGCAGTTTCGGCAGCTTCGCGAATTCGGGATTGAATTGTTAAATCGTTGATTTGTTCAATGGTTGAACTGTTTGCCGATTCAACAATTTTACGACTCAGCCATTCAACAATTTTCCGGTCCAAATCATCGCCGCCCAGTTGCGTGTTGCCGTTTGTGGCGAGCACCTGAAAAACGCCTTCGTTCAATTCCAAAATCGAAAGATCAAACGTGCCGCCGCCCAAATCATAAACCGCGATTTTTGATTTTTCCTTGAGCTTGTCCAAACCGTAAGCCAGCGCGGCAGCGGTCGGTTCATTGACGATGCGCTCGACGGTGAAACCGGCCAGTTCGCCCGCGCGCTTGGTCGCGTTGCGCTGCGCGTCGTTGAAATAAGCCGGAACTGTGATGACGGCGCGTGAAATTTCTTCGCCAAAATAATTTTCGGCGTCGCGCTTCAGTTTTTTCAACACTTCGGCGGAAATTTCTTCGGGCGAATAATTTCTGCCGTGGATCGGAATCGTCACCGCGCCGGAATTTTCAGAGTTGATCGGATACGTCACGGATTTTTCTTCGCCGGAAATTTCCGTGCCGCGCCGGCCGATGAATCGTTTGACGGAATAAACCGTTTCCGCCGGTTTCAAAACGCGGACGCGATTGGCCTCGTGGCCGACAATTGGATCTTCGTTCGCCGCTGGAAAATGCACGACGGATGGCGTGAGGCGCTGTCCATTTGCATCCGCGATGACAAATGGAATTCCCGAATCCACCGTGGCGACGAGTGAATTCGTGGTGCCCAAATCTATGCCGACAATTTTGCTCATGTGCGAATTCCATTTTAACCACCAAATCGCCAAGACACCAAGTTTTGAAAAATAAATTGTCCACTTTTGGCTTCGGCGGAGATAATTAAGCAGATGACAGACGCGCAAGACATGGAACTCGTGCGGGAATTTGCCCGCCACAATTCCGAAACCGCCTTCACCGAACTCGTGCGGCGGCACATCAACCTCGTCTATTCTGTCGCGCGGCGCTGCACCGGCAACGACGGCGACGCGCATGACGTGGCGCAAGCAGTCTTCATCATCCTCGCGCGCAAAGCGGCGGGCTTGCGCGAAAAAACGTTGCTCACCGGCTGGCTCTATGAAACCACGCGGTTCGCCGCCGCCCGGCTGCTCCGCACCAATGCCCGCCGTCACGCGCGCGAACAGGAGGCTTATATGCAATCCACTTTGAATGAAACAAACATCGCGGATGTTTGGACGCAACTCCCACCGCATCTGGAAACTGCAATGGGGAAATTGAATACCGCCGACCGCGCGCTGCTCGTTCTGCGTTTTTACGAAAACAAAAGCGGGCCGGAAGCAGCGGCGCTGCTGGGCATCCGCGAAGACACGGCGCACAAGCGCGTGACGCGCGCGATTGAAAAGCTGCGGAAAGTTTTCGCGCAACGTGGCGTGACACTGACGGCGACGGCGATTGTCGGCGCGGTCTCGGCCAATTCCGTTCAGGCCGCGCCCATGGCGCTGGCAAAATCCGTGACTGCCGTGGCGATTGCCAAAGGCGCGGCGGCCAGCGGTTCAACCTTAACCCTCATCAAAGGAGCATTGAAAATTATGGCATGGACAAAAATGAAAACGGTAATTGTGGTCGGTGTTAGTGTGTTGTTCGTGGCAGGAACCACGATGGTGGTCATTAAGCAGACCCTGGAGCCAAGGATTGATGACACCTATTTCGACTTGAATTCGGATGATGCATTAATGCGTCAAGCTCCGCCCATGTTAGTGGTCAGGCCAACGCATTTTCCACAAGAAAGCGCCCAAGCTAAAATCAGCGACTTTACCCATACTGGAAAGATGGAAATGGTGGGCCGCGCCGTTTCTTTTGAGTGGCTGCTGCAAAATGCTTATGGTTCGCCAACAAACTATCAAGGCTGGCCCGAAAACTGGCCCGAAAAACGAATGATTCTTCTAGCGAATTTGCCGACCAACAAGTTTGATTTTTTAGTCACGGTGCCAGATTTCAGAACCGCTTTCCAAGCCAGACTAAAAAAGCAATTCGGCATCATCGGGCGGAAAGAAACGCGCGATGTTGATGTGTTTTTACTACAACTTAAAACGACTAGCGCGGTGGGATTGAAGCAAAGCACAAACAAAAAAGATTCTTTGCCTGCGCGCCAAGAATGGGAATTTGGACCGGATAAGTATATCGGCACGAATCGTCCTTTTCCTGAATTTACGGATTTTTTGCAAGGCATTTTAAATAGGCCGCTGATTGATCAATCGGGATTGGAGGGTCTTTACGATATTAATCTCAAATGGAACTCGAAAGAAACCGACTGGAATCAGCCTGCCTATGATGGGTTGAAACAAGCATTACTCGACCAGCTTGGTCTGGAACTTATTCCCACAAATATGCCAATCGAAATGCTGGTGTTTGAGAAGGTGAAATAGTTTCGCGCCGCCACGCGCGCAGGAAAATTTTCTTTGCGTTCTTTGCGTTCTTTGCCGTTAATCTGCTGGCATGAATTGCATCGTCACCGCCGGGCCGACGTTTGAGCCGCTGGATGAAGTCCGGCGATTGACGAATTTTTCGACGGGAAAACTCGGCACGGAACTCGCCAATTTTCTCGCCGCGCGCGGGCACAAGGTGATTTTGCTCGTCGGCGAAATGGCGACTTATTCCGGCGAGCAAAAAGCGCAGCGCGAGGAATTTTTTTCGACGGCAGCGGATTTGCGGACAAAACTGAAGTCGTTCTCTTCAAAAAAGGTGGATGTGATTTTTCACGCGGCGGCGGTCGAGCGATTTTTCGTTCGGCAAAATTTTTGCGCCGGACGCGGCGAACAAATTGGCGGAAATCAAATCGGCAAAAAAAATCCCAACGCGCGCAGGAAAATTGCTGGTGGAATTGGTGCCGACGCCAAAAATCATTGCCGAACTGCGCGGCTGGTTTCCGAAAACCAAAATCGTCGGCTGGAAATTCGAGGCGGACGGCAAACGCGAAAACGCCATCGCCGCCGGACAAAAACAAATCGCGGATTGCGCGACGGATTTATGTGTCGTGAACGGCCCGGCTTACGGCGAAGGTTTTGGACTGGTCGGCGGCAAAGGCAAGCCGGCGCATTTGGCGAATCCGCCGTTGTTGTTTGATGTTCTTGAAAAATTTGCGCGCGGATGATTCAAGCCTCGAAATTTTTCAATTGTCGCAGTCCAAACTTCAGCGGAAGCCAGCCGATCAAAACAGAAAGCAGCACGAAAGCGATGATACTTTCCACCGCCCAGCTTTGGTGACTGTGCAAACCCATTGTGCCAAAAACCAGCAGTGCGATGGATGCAAGAATGTAAAGCGAACTCAAGACGAGGCACAACGTTCCGCCGAAGCCGCTGACGATTTTGCCCGGATTGGCTTCCTTCAGATTCGGATACAAAACGCCGAGGCCGATAGCGACGCCGTTGAGCGCAAACGTCATCACGGTCACGACCGCACCGAAAAAAACGATCCGGTCCCATGTCATTTTCAGCAGCCAGCACGAGAGCGTGATGAGACTCAAGCGTCGCCAGCAGCGAGGCAAAACTCGCAAGCCAGTATTTGGTTTTGACGACGCGCCCCAAGCCCATCGGCGACATTCCGACGATCCAAAGCCGCCGGCCTTCGAGCGAAAATTGCGGGAAAACAAATCGCGTCGTGAGCGTGGCGAGATTGAGCGAGCACGCGCCGAGATTCAAAAATGCAACGAGGTTGACCCAAAATGGATTTGTGAGTTCGTGTGTGAAATTCCGCAGGTTGATGATATAAGCGCCGAGCAAACCGAAGAGCATCACGGACTGTCCCCATTGCGTCGTGTCGCGCCAGAACTGCGCGGATGTCCTTGACGGCAAGCGCGCGGGTGTCGCGTTGGAGCCAGAAAAATTTCGCGGAAATTTTTTCGAGAAGGCCGATGGATTTTTTTTGATTTTTTGCGGACTGGGAAAATCTTGATTTGAAATTACCGCCCGCCCGGCTTTGCACCGCCGATGCCGTGTCGTAAAAAATATTTCCAAAGCGCGTGAACGCGATGCTGCCGAAGAAAAGCGTGTTGCTCAAAAGCACCAGCGCGAAAAATGCCGAGCCGCGCAGAATGCCTTCCGCCCATTGCAGCACGGCCGACGACAGCCAGTAGCTCGGCAAAAACGGAAACATCGTGAAGCGAGTTTTGGCGAGCAATTGGTCGAGCGCTTCGAGCGTGCGCTTGTCGAGCAGTTCGTCGTCCACCGCCTGCGTCTTCCACCAAAACGCCGCGAAGGCGAGCAGCGCGACGGCGACTGCCACGATGCGCGACTTGAAAACTGCGCCGGTCCAAAAATCTTCCAATGGCGATTGCCAGCGCCGCGCCAATCACGCCCGGCAACACGATGAACAGCGCAATCAGAAAAAATGTCGCGAAATAAAAATGCCACGGCACACCGCGCACCAGTCCGAACGCCGCAAGCAACGGCGCGATCAAAAATAAAAACGCCCAAGACGCCAGCAATATGGATTCAATGAATTTCCACTGGAAAATCGTCTGCGTCGAAACCGGCAGCGTCAGTAGAAAAGCCGTTTCGCGGTTGCGAAAAAGATTTGTGTAGCTGATGACGAGATTGCTCAAGAGCAGCAACGCGAACAGAAACGCGAACAGCACGAACATCAGCCGCTCCGTCAACACCGCGCCAAGTCCCGGAAATTTCGCGATGAACCGCAATCCGTCATAAAACAGCCAGAACGACAGCACAAGATAGCCGACGATAAACAACGCAATGAGTCCCGTGAGCAGGTCCGATTGCTCGCGCGTGGCCAAAAGCTTCCGCCAAATTGAAATCGCATTGACGCGCACAAGCAACCAGAGCGGCGCGGTTTTGAATTTGGTTTTGGACACGCAGATAAAAATAGCCGCAAACGTTTTTGTGCGCAATTTTTCATTGACATAACTAACAGTTCAATGTATAAGACAGCCATGCTTACGAAAGATCTGGTCGCCGCGTCCTCGAAACCGCTGCTGCTGTCCATCCTCGCGGGCGGCGAAAGCTACGGCTACGAGATCATCCAGAAAGTCCGCGAGTTGAGCGGCGGCCAGATCGAGTGGAGCGACGGGATGCTCTATCCCGTTTTGCACCGGCTGGAGCGCGACGGCCTGATCGAATCCGAGTGGAAGGAAGCCGACACCGGGCGTGAGCGGAAATACTATTTCATCAGTTCCGACGGACGCAAAGCCCTCAAAACCGAGCGCCGGCAATGGCTGGCCGTTCACAACTCCCTGTGCAAATTATGGAAAATCAAACCCGTTACGACCTGAACGCCGCCGTTGAAAACTGGCGGAACGAACTCGCCGCGCAACCCAACCTCGCATCCGACGACCGGCGTGAATTGGAAACGCACCTGCGCGACGCCATCGCCGGATTCCAGCAACGCGGCTTGAACGACGAGGAATCTTTCTGGCTCGCGCGCCGCCGCGTCGGCCAGCCGCTGGAACTTGGTGAAGAATTTGTGAAAGCCGATTCAGTTGCGATCTGGCGCGAACGCTTGTTTTGGATTGTGACTGTATTTTTTCTGATTCAATTATGGTCTCAAACAGTATCGTTTTTCTGGTTTCTGTTCAGAAATTACTTTTTTGGCCGCTTGTTTGATTTACTGCCATCCGTAGCTGAAAATTTAGTTCCCATGCTTTCCAGTCAAAGCGTCTCCGAATTATTGCCGCTTTTCAGTTTTGCGCTCGTCGTTGGGTTTGCAATTTTTCTATTGCGAAAGCGATTGAATCAGTGTGTTGGAAAATTCCAATTTCTCTTCAAATCACGCGTTCGGTTTCTTTTGGTGTTTGCTGTTTTTTTCTCGGCGTATTTTCTGCTTTTATTCAATTTTGCGTTACGTTCGGGCTTAAATGAAATGTTGTATTCCAATATAACCAATATTTTATTTTCTCTTGGATTTGAATATGCATTTTTTCCCATCTTACTCGCGGGCTTGATTGCTTGGCTCATGCCGACGCAAAATCGAAAGACTCCAAAGCGCGCTTGAGTCCGGCGCGCGGAAAATTTGGAGTGCGCGGACGTGTCCGCGCTTTGGAACGACGCGACATGTCGCGTCGTTGAAAGCGGTGTCAAGCCACCGCACTCCAAATTCTCCGTTGAAGCCGTCTCAATCGGTTTGTATCGTTCGGCCAATGTCGCCGCCGGAAAACAAAATCTCTCCGCTGAAAAATCCCGTCACCTCGCTTTGGGGCGTCGGCGCGGAACGCGCGGCGCAACTCGCGCGGCTGGAAATTTTCACGATTGAAGATTTGCTGCTGCACCGGCCCAAGCGTTACGAAGACCGCCGCCATTTCCGCAAAATTTCCGAACTCACGAAAGACGAGCCGTTCACGGCGCGCGGAAAAATCGTCGCGCTCGGCCTCAAACGCTTTCGCGGCGGCAACAAATCCGTTTTTGAAATCATTTTGGACGACGGCTCGGCGCGATTGCATTGCCGCTGGTGGAATCTGCCGTTCATGGAAAATTATTTCGCGATGGGCGACGAAGTTTTCGTTTTCGGAAAATTGAAAGAAACCAAACCGCGCACGATGGATCATCCCGAAACCGAAGTCATCGAGGGCGGCGAAGAAAGTTTCATCCACATCAACCGCATCGCGCCGATTTATCCGCTCACGGAAGGCCTGCCGCAACGCTGGCTGCGCGGTTTGATCTGGCGCACGCTGGAAAAATTTGAAACGGAAATTATCGAGCCGAAGCCCGCGCCAGACTTGAAATTTTTTCCAACGCGCGCGAATGCGGTTCGCATGATTCATTTTCCAGAAGAATTGACGGATGTGGAAATTGCGCGGCGAACGATTGGCACTGGATGAATTTGTTGCATTGCAACTGCAAATCCAGTCGCGGCGGAAAAATTTTGAAGCGCACACGCAAGGCGTTGCCATGCGGCGGCGACAATCGGCTGATGAAACCGTTTCTCACGCAGCTCGGTTTCAAATTAACGGAAGCGCAAACAAAAGTTCTGCGCGAAATCCGTCACGACATGAGCGGCGCGCATCCAATGCGACGATTGTTGCAAGGCGATGTGGGTTCGGGAAAAACCGCCGTGGCCGCGTGCTGCGGCGTTGATGGCGATTGAAAGCGGTTTCAACGTCGCGCTGATGGCGCCGACGGAAATTCTGGCGGAACAACATTTTCAAAATTTCAAAAAATGGTTTGAGCCGCTCGGTGTGAAAGTGGAATTGCAAACGGGCAGCCGGAAAATTGACCAAAGTCCAAAGTCCAAAGTCCAAAGTCTGTTCATCGGCACGCACGCGCTGATTGAATCGGGTTTTGCGATTGAAAATCTCGGCCTGGTGATCATTGACGAGCAGCACAAGTTTGGCGTGGCGCAGCGCGAGACACTGGTGCGCAAGGGAAATTATCCGCATCTGCTCGTGATGACGGCGACGCCGATTCCGCGCACGCTCGGCCTGACGCTTTACGGCGATCTGGATGTTTCGGTGATTGAAGAAATGCCGGGCGGTCGCGGCAAAATAAAAACGTTTGTTCGCACGACGGAAAAATTGCCGAAAGTTTTTGAATTCATCCGCGAAAAACTTTCCGCCGGACGGCAGGCATTCGTCGTTTATCCGCGCGTGGAAGATTCGGGTGCGAAGGAATTGAAAGCCGTTGTGACGGAATTTGAAAATCTGAAAAAACTGCTCGCGCCGTTCCGTGTCGGACTTTTGCACGGACGTTTGAAATCGGCGGAAAAAGAAAGTGTCATGGCGGAATTTCGCGCGAACAAAATCCAGATTTTGCTTTCGACTTCGCTGATCGAAGTCGGCGTGGATGTGCCGAACGCGACCATCATGCTGGTTGAAAATGCGGAACATGTTCGGGCTGGCGCAGTTGCATCAATTGCGCGGGCGGATCGGGCGCGGCGCGCATGAGTCGTTTTGCATTTTGATTTCCGACGCGAAAAATCTGGAGGCACGAGAGCGTTTGAAAATTTTGGAAGAAACGAACGACGGTTTCAAAATTGCCGAAGCGGATTTGAAATTGCGCGGGCCGGGCGAATTGCTTGGGCGCGAGCAAAGCGGTTTGCCGGAATTTCGTTTTGGAAATCTGGCGGAGGATTTGGATTTGATCCGGCAATCTCGAACGTTGGTTGCGAAAACCGCGGACATTTCGGAAATTTGAAAATTTCGCTTGCCGCAGATACGAATTTAACAGAAGCTCACCGCGTATGAAAAAATTATTCGCATTAGCCGCAGTGTTCGGTCTCGTTTGTGTCGGATTGATGACTGGTTGCCAGAAGCAGGAAGCGCCGGCATCGGAGACGCCTTCAACGAACGCGCCTTCAACGAACGCGCCCGCGCAATAAGTTCGCCGTCGGTCCCGGCAAATCCGCACGCTGCATTTCTCTGCGAGATGCGGATGCAGTTTTGCTTTTTGCAGTCCAAAGCAATTTGATTCTTGGATTTTTCGCGGCTTGGGTTAAGTTGCCGCCATGAAAACATCGCTTTTGTTTTCGGTTGCGGCTGGATTGATTCTGGCAGGGTGCGGTGACAATAATTCCAGCAAGCCCGCGCAATCCACCAATGCGCCGACAAAATATGACACTGGCAATCCGGTGACGGCGGTGCCGGATTATATTGGCGCGGTCGGTCAGGCGCAGAAATATTCGGAGAAGCAGATTGATCTGGCGTATGTCAATGAGGCGATTCAGCAATTCAACGCGGGAGAAGGTCGTTATCCCACCAACCTGCAGGAAATGATTCCGACTTATCTCGGTAAAATACCGGACGCGCCCTACGGCTATAAAATTGTTTATGACGCAAACAGCGGAACGATCAAAGTGGTGAAACAGTAAAATCATTTTCGAAAAATTTCAGGCCAAACGGCGATTAAGTCGTTTGGCTTTTATGTTTTGACTCGCCAAAAGGCGTTTTGACAGGCAAAAAGTGCGGCTCGGTTTTGATTCATGAACGAACAAATCATCATCCTTGATTTCGGATCGCAATACACGCAAGTCATCGCGCGGCGCAGTGCGCGAGTGCAGCGTCTATTCGCAAATCCTGCGCTACGACACGCCCGCGACGGAAATCGCCGCGCTCAAACCGAGCGGAATTATTTTGTCCGGCGGACCGTCGAGCGTTTATGCCAAAGACGCGCCGTTGCCGGACAAAAACATTTTCAAACTCGGCATTCCCATTCTTGGAATTTGTTACGGCGTGCAATTGTTCGCGCAATTTCTCGGCGGCAAAGTTGAGAAAGGTCTCAAACGCGAATACGGCAAAGGCACGTTGC
The DNA here is from genome assembly GCA_963746345.1 of uncultured Verrucomicrobiae bacterium. Lineage (GTDB taxonomy): Bacteria > Verrucomicrobiota > Verrucomicrobiia > Limisphaerales > UBA11358 > UBA11358. The sequence continues at coordinate 370,194 of CAVVAN010000001.1, read as the reverse complement.
GCGTGACGGACAATTCCTGCGCGCTGTTCGCCAATTTGCCGGAGTCGCTGCAGGTCTGGAATTCGCACGGCGACAAGCTCACGAAACTGCCGGACGGTTTCAAATCTGTCGCCGTCACGGAAAATTCCGAATTCGCGGCGATTGAAAACCGTGCGCGAAAATTTTTCGGCCTGCAATTTCATCCCGAAGTCGCGCACACGCCGCGCGGCAAGGAAATCATCGCCAACTTCGTCCATGACATCTGCGGCTGCGGCAAAAACTTGGACGATGCGCAGCTACGTTGAGCAGGCCGTGGAGGAAATCCGCGCGCAAGTCGGAAAGGAAAAAGTGATTCTCGGCTTGAGCGGCGGCGTGGATTCGAGCGTGGCGGCGGCGCTGCTGCACAAGGCGATTGGCGACCAACTGACCTGCATTTTCGTCAACAACGGCCTGCTGCGCGCGCGCGAGGCGGAAGTCGTGCAGGAAGTTTTTGGACGCCATTTCAAAATCAAACTGCAGTACGAAAACGCCGCGAAACTATTTTTGCAGCGGCTCAAAGGCGTGACCGATCCCGAACGCAAACGCAAAATCATCGGCAAAACGTTCATCGAAGTTTTTCAGGCCGCGACGAAGCGCGTCGGGCAAGGCAAAATTTCTCGCGCAGGGCACGCTTGTATCCCGACGTGATCGAATCCGTGCCGATTGCCGGAAATCCCGCCGCGCTCATCAAGAGCCATCACAACGTCGGCGGTTTGCCGAAGAACATGAAATTTCAACTTGTCGAGCCGCTGAAATGTTTGTTCAAGGATGAAGTGCGCGCAGCTTGGACTTGGAACTTGGTTTGCCGAAGGAAATTGTTTTGCGCCAGCCGTTTCCCGGCCCGGGCCTGGCCGTGCGCATTCTCGGCGAAGTCACGCCGTCGCGCTGCGAAATTTTGCGGAACGCGGACGCCATTGTCGTCGAGGAAATGAAATCGAGCGGCCTGTATTACAAAATCTGGCAGAGCTTTGCCGTGCTGCTGCCGGTGCGCAGCGTGGGCGTGATGGGCGACGAGCGGACTTATGATTACACCATCGCCATCCGCGCGGTGGAATCGCAGGACGGCATGACGGCGGACTGGGTGAAACTGCCTTACGATCTGCTGGAAAAACTGGCGAGCCGCATCATCAACGAAGTGAAAGGCGTGAACCGCTGCGTCTTCGACATCACCAGCAAACCGCCGGGGACGATTGAGTGGGAATAATTTGGTGGATTTTTTGCTGGTTTGCATCGCGAGGTGGAGTTAATGTCGTCGCACAGTCAAACCATTCCGCTTATGGACATCATTTTCGATTGCCCGCATTGCGAACAAGAACTGGCGGTGGACAGCTCCGGCGCGGGCACGCAAATCGAATGTCCGTCGTGCGGCGAGACGATAACGATTCCCAAGGAATCCATGAAACCCGCCCCAACTTCACCGCTGGCGGAAATTGCGCCGGGTTCGTCTCCCAGCGCCATCGCCTCGTCCGCCGCCGCCAAAGTCACGATGCACTTGAAAGTGCCGGTGCATGACAAGCCTGTCGAAAGTCTCATCAAAAAATCGGCGGTGCCGCTTGAAGTAGTTGCCAAGGGCGCGGACAAAAAAATCCGCGTTCACACCATCCGTCATGCGAGTTGCATCGAGGCCGGCCACGACAAGTTCGATGAAGTCGTCACGAAATTTTTGAACGAGGTCGGCGAGGCGAACATGATCGGCGCTCACACGATTTCTTACACCTATTTCGATGTCGGCACGCAAAAGGTTTTGACGGATTACGGCGTGCTGGTGATTTATCGTGGATAAAAATTGCTCTTGCCTGCCTTGACTTGCGAATTTCCGACCGTTAATTTCGCCTCATGAATCGTCGGCTTGCTTTCATATTTTTCGCCGCCGCGTGCGTGTGTTTGCTTCCATTTCGCTCGCCGGCGCCGTTGGTCTATATGCCGGGCGAAGGCTGGTATTACGAACCTTTCGGCGAAAACATTCAATGGAAACGAGACCGCGCCAAAGACCAACTGGCCGTGGCGCAGCAGGCGTTCGACAAACGCGATTATGGCACGGCGCTCCACGCGGCGAATCGTGTCGTGCGCGTGTGGCCGTTGTCCGATTACGCGCCGGACGCGCAATATCTTATCGCCCGATGTTTCGAAGCTATGGGCAAGGACGAAGTGGCGTTCAACGCTTACCAAACCATCATTGATAAATATCCGCACAGTGAAAAATACGAGGACGTGCTCTGGCGGCAATACGGCATCGCCAACCGTTTTCTGGCTGGCCAATGGTTTAGACTGTGGACTTACATTCCGTTTTTCCCGTCAATGGATCGCACGGCGGAAATGTTCGGCAAAATTGTCAAGGAAGGTCCTTACAGCGACGTGGCGCCGCACGCGCAATTGCGCATCGGCGCGGCGAGAGAGAAGCAAAGAAACTATGAGGAGGCGGTGAAAGCCTACGAGACCGCCGCCGACCGTTATCGCAACCAGCCGGTCATTGCGGCGGACGCATTGTATCGCGAAGGCATTTCCTATGCGAAACAAGCGGCAACCGCCGAATATGATCAGAGCACGGCGGCGAAAGCCATTGCGACATTCACCGATTTCATGACGTTTTATCCCGATGACAAGCGCGTGACAACGGCGCAACGGGCAATTAGCGTGCTCAAAGCCGAACAAGTGCGCGGCAATTTTCAAATTGCGCAATTTTACGAAAAGAGCAAGACGTTGAGTTCGGCGCAGCGGCGCAGCGGCGCGGTGGTTTATTACAACGAAGTGTTGCAGCTCAATCCAAACTCGCCTTACGCGGCGGCGGCGCGCCAGCGCATCGAGGCGCTAAAAACGAGCGCGCCAGCGACGCCCGCCAGTTGAAATGCGCCCGCTGAAATTTTTCGCCCTCTGCGCGCTGGCATTGTCGCTCGCCGGTTGCGCAGGTTATCACCTTGGCCCCGTCAATGGCGAAACTGCTGGTGAAAAATCCATCGAAATTCTTCCTTTCAACAACCAGACACTTCAGCCGCGCTTGGGCGACGCAGTGACGCAAGCGTTGCGCGAGCGGTTGCAAACCGACGGCACTTACCACGTCGCAACTCATGGCGAGGGCGATATTGTCGTCACCGGCGTCATCACGCGTTACCGCCGCCGGGGCTTGAGCTATCTGAACAACGATGTGACGACAACGGACAATTACCGCGTCAACGTCACTGCGCATGTCGTCGCGCGCGAACGCGCAACGGGCAAAGTGTTGCTCGATAAAAATGTGACCGGCTACACGCTCGTGCGCGTCGGCACGGATTTGGCGGATGCGGAACGGCAGGCCGAGCCGTTGCTGGCGGAAGATTTGGCGCGGAACATCACGGAATTGCTGACTGAAGGCGCTTGGTAAAAAATGTTGCGCCACACGAAGGATTTGCTAGCGTTTTTCCGGTTTCACAATAAACATAAATCCACAACCCAATGAAAAGACAAATACTTAAAATCACGACATTAAGCCTGTTCGCGGTGGCGATTCTTGCCGCGCCTGCGTTGTCGCTCGCGCAAGACACCAGCACCAATGCGCCTGTGGCTTCCACTCCAAAACACAAGCATGGCGCGCCGTTTCATGGTGCCGTGACCGCATTGGATACGAACGCGATGACTTTGACCGTCGGCAAATTGACGGTGCAAGTCACGTCGGAAACGAAAATCACAAAAGATGGAAAACCGGCGACGCTGGCCGACGGTGTTGTTGGCGAAACGGCAAGCGGCTACTATAAAAAAGACGCGGACGGCAAATTAAGCGCCACGACTATTCATTTCGGCAGCAAGAAAAAAGAAACTTCAGACGCGAGCAGCAGCACCAACAGCGTCAGCAAATAAAAAATTGAAATTTTACAATTCAAGACGGGCAGTAATGCCCGTCTTTTTTTATGGCCGCCGCCACCAACTGCTCAAGCTTTTTGGATTAGGACTGCGACTTGGGATTGTCGCACGAGCAACTGGCTGCGCGCATTTGTCAGCGCCATGATGAATTCATCGTAGCTCAAAAAACGGTCCGCCGGATTTTTAGCCATCGCCTTCACCAACGCGTCACTCGTCGCCTGCGTGATTTCGGGCAGAACCAAATTCGGCGGCGTCAACGGCGTTTGCACCTGGGCGACGACGAGTTCCTCGACCGTCGGCGCGTCAAACGGCACATGGCCGGTCAGCGCGTGATAAAGTGTCGCGCCCAGACTATACATGTCGGACAAAAAAGTTTCCGGCTCGCGCTTGATTTTTTCCGGCGCGACATAATACGGCGTGCCTTCGGTGACTGTGGTGTATTCCTGTTCCGCGTCGGCTTTGCGCGCCAGGCCGAAATCCACCAGCTTCGGCTCGTGGTCGTGATCGAATAAAATATTTCCCGGCTTGATGTCGCGGTGGATCAAATTGTGCTTGAGCGCCAGATCAAGCGCGGAGGCGATTTTGATGCCGATGTCGAGCACTTCCAATTCGGCGACGCGCTGCTGTTTTTCAATGCGCGTATCAAGACTGCCGTGGTCTGCGAGTTCCATCACGAGATAACGCAAGCCCTCCCATTCGTCAAAAGTATAAATGTGGATGATGTTCGTGTGATTGAGTCCTGGCGCACGCGCGCGCTTCACGATAAAAACTTTCCAACGCCGCCGGGTCTTCGAGCAATTCCTTTTTCATCAACTTCACCGCCACGAGCCGTTCCAGCGTCGTGTCCCAGCCGCGATACACCGTGCCGTTGCCGCCTGCCGCAACGAAGCTGCGCAGTTCAAACTGCCGCAGACGCATCGGCATCATGATTGGATGCCCGCACTTGCTGCATGGCACGGTTGCCAGCGGCACGAGATCGCCGGGAATAAAAACCTTCGTCTCACACCAGTTGCACGTCACCATGCGCAAAGGTTTGTCGCTCATGACGGAAGCTTACACCGCTGGCCTGAAAAAAGGCAATTTTGCGCCGGATAAAATTTTTTTGACAAAGACGGCGAAATAGTGTTTCTTCTCCGCTCGGTTTAGGAACAAGTAAATGAAAACCACGTTTGCAACAATGCTGAAGCACGCGCAATCCAATGGATATATGTCCATTTGGACGCGCGTCTGCCGTCATGCAGACATCGTGGGAACGAACTTCTGATTAGGAAATAATTTCAAAACCCCGCGATTGCCAGTCAATCGCGGGGTTTTTGCTTTTAACCCGTAACAACCAACGAAAGGAAAAAACATGAATAGAAACAAAACATTAGTGCCGACAGAATTCGGCCCTGAAACACGCTTCGAAGTGCGGGCAAATCTGCCCGTGCCGTTTCGCGCCGTGCAGGAAAACGAATTCGAGCGGCTCAAAAACAGACTGCTCGCGCAGCAATTGCTCGACGCCGCGCCGGAGTTGAACGCCCCGTTGCGGCGCGCGGCCAACGACGCGGCGGCGCTCGCATGGGCGACCGTTTTCCCGCTGCTCGTGTTCCCGGTGCTGTTCGAGGAAAAAACCGATGCCGCCGTCCTGCGCGCCGGGCGGCAGGCGCGCATCTACGCCAACAGCCAGCTCATCGCCGCATGAAAACGCGAATGATCAAAGCGGGGCAACCAGCGTGTGCGGGGAGCCGTTTGCACGGGCGAAATATTTTTCGCGCCCGCGCCAACGGCTTCCCGCCGCGCCTTTTTGTTTCCGGGAAATAATCTTCGGAGCGCGGACAGTTCCTCGCAGTGGAGTTTCAAGCGTCCGCTTGATGCGACACTGTCCGCGTTCCTGCGCTGTTGAAATTACTTATTTGTTGCCTTAAATGTATTCAATCATCATCTCGCTGATAAAATAGAAACCAATTTGGCTCAATCTCTCGCATATAACCGTTGGCTGGCAACGATTGTGCATTATCCAAGTTTGTGAGAACGATACCGTGCCACTGCTGATAATTGGTTCCGTTTTCTTCCCAGATGCCGTAAACGGCTCCGTTTGTCTCCCAACTTTTGGGGACATATGCTATACCTTTTGACCACCCAGGACCAATTGCTAGAATCCCACCGCTCGCAAAAGTAAATCCCATGGAACTATCGTAGTCTGTGCCGATAGTGAGACTGGGACTAATTTCTGAAATCAAATCCTGATATTCTTTCCGGCGCGCCTCTTTAAGCTTGCCTCCTTCAAAATAGGGCGACTTAAAATACCACGCATATCGGGGATCTTTTTCATATTCTTGCCGATATTTCTCATCAAGTTCAGCTCCCTCAAAAAAGGAATCAAAATACCACCCATATTGTGCATCCTCAGTCGCCATTTGTTGTATTTTTTCAAACGCTTCACGATGAGCATGAAAAATCGCAATCAGCTTTTGATCTTTGGGCGCTCTGAGATTCAAAGGGTCAGCCATCCAAAAAACAACAGCGGCGAAAATTAGTATGAGGCCGAGAAAAGCAAAGATGAGACCAAAGGCGGTCTTAAACAAAATACGCTTTAGATTCATATTTATTTTTCCTCAACGCGCTGAATCCGCGCGCCGAGCTTCCGCAATTTCGCGTCCATCTTTTCGTAGCTGCGTTTCATTTCAGCAATTCTACCAGACCCGTTTCATCTGAAAAACTTTTTGCTAGCGGTTTATCAAGAGTTGCCAGACTGAATTTATGTTGCAGGGCGAGCGCGACGAGATAGCGGTCTGTGATTTGATTCGCGCCAGCCATCAGTTCCGTCCGCACGACGCGGTCGGCGCAGCTCAAATCGTCGGGAATGAATTCATGGCGCGGGTCGGCGATGAATTGGCGGAGAACGCCAAATGCCAGGTCAGGAGTCAGGCTATAACCGAGCAGCGGATGCGAGGAGACGCGCGCAAATCCAAGCTGCACAACCGGGCAGGTCGCAAACGCGGAAACATTCCTGAACCAAGAACGGGCTTTTATGTGATGCTCGTGATTTTCCCAGAGCAACGCCATGAGCAGGTTGACGTCGAGCAGTCGGGTCACGGCGTCCGGCTTTCAATCTCGTGGACGAGTTGCGAAGTGATGCTTCCGCCATTGGCGCGGATGACCGGCAGGCCGTCGCCTTCCGTGCCGACGGAAATTTTATGAGAATCATCATCGCGTGCGTCTTGCAGCGATACCAGAAACTTCGTCAATTGCCGTTGCACGTTTGCATCCAGCGCAGACAGCTCTTGTTTTAACACTTCAATGCTCACGGCCTTATTCTAATCCTTAATTTCGGGGAAGCAACCCGCAATTTTTTTTCAGTCCGTAAAATTTATTTTTCCTCCACGCGCTGAATCCGTGCGCCGAGCTTCCGCAACTTCGCGTCCATCTTTTCGTAGCCGCGGTCCAGATGATAAATGCGGTTCACCTGCGTCGCGCCCTTCGCCGCCAGCCCGGCGATCACCAGCGCCGCGCTCGCGCGCAAATCGCTCGCCATCACCGGCGCGCCGCTCAACGGCCGCCCGCCCTTCACGATCGCGCTCGGCCCCTCGATCTCGATCTCCGCGCCGAGCCGCGCCAGTTCGCTGACGTGCATGAAGCGCGATTCAAAAATCCGCTCCGTGATGATGCTGATGCCCGGCGCGAGCGCGAGCAGCGACATCATCTGCGCCTGCACGTCCGTCGGAAAACCGGAATACGGCAGCGTCGTCATGTCCGCCGCGCGCAATTTTTTCCCGCGACGAACAATCAAATTTCCGCCGTGCTGCTGAATTGAAACTCCGGCTTCATTCAACTTGTCAATCACCGCGCGCAAATGGTCGGCGCGCCAATCTTTAATTGTGACTTCGCCATTTGTCGCCGCGGCGGCAATTGCAAACGTCGCCGTTTCAATTCGGTCGGGAATCACTTCATGCTCCGCGCCATGCAATTTTTCAACGCCGGAAATTGTGATTGTCGGGCTGCCCGCGCCGGAAATGTTTGCGCCCATTGCGTTCAGAAAATTTGCGAGGTCCACGACTTCCGGTTCGCATGCCGCGCTTTCAATGACTGTCACGCCATCGGCCAAAGTCGCCGCCATCATTATGTTCGCCGTGCCGAGAACGGTCGGGCCAGCGCGTCCGCCGAGAAACATCGAAGCGCCAACCAGTTTTTTCGCCGTCGCGTCAACGTAGCCGCCTTCGATTTTTATTTTCGCGCCCAGCGCTTCAAAACCTTTCAAATGCAAATTGATCGGTCGCGCGCCGATGATGCAGCCGCCGGGCAAAGAGATTCTGCGCCTTGCGCAAACGCGCCAGCAGCGGCCCGGCGATGCAAATGGAGCCGCGCATTTTGCGGACGAGTTCGTAATCCGCGTAGCCTTGAATTTTTTTCGCGCGGACGGTCAGCGTGCCGTTTTCAAATTTCACTTCCGCGCCAAGCGATTTCAAAATTTCCGCCATGAACCGCGTGTCGCTCAATTCCGGCACGCCGCGAATGACGCACGGCTCATCCGTAAGCAACGTCGCCGCCATGATGGGCAGCGCGGCGTTTTTGCTGCCGCTGATGGTGACTTCGCCGTGCAACGGCACGCCGCCTTTGATTAAAAAACTTTCCATGAAATTATTTTTTTGCGATTAAAATTCTGGCGCGCTGACTGTAATCGTCCTTCACCGCTTCGACAATCCACTTTTCGTCTTCAAAAATCTTTTTTATCGCGTCGGCCTGGCCGTCGCCGAATTCCAGCATGATTTTTCCGTCTGGTTTCAGAAACGATTTCGCTTCCGTCGCGAGCTTTCGATAAAAATCCAGGCCGTCCGCGCCGCCGTCCAAGGCCGCGCGCGGATCAAAATCGCGGACTTCCGGCTGGAGCGTTTCGATTTCAGCGGACGGAATGTAAGGCGGATTGCTGATGATTAAATCAAACGATGAATTTTTTGGCGGCGCGGCAAATCCATCGCCTTGAAAAAACTCAATCCGTTCTGAAACTTTATTTCGCGCCGCGTTTTCTTTGGCCAAAGCCATCGCGTCCGCCGAAATATCCGTCGCAACAATTTTTGCATTTGGACATTTCGCCGCGAGCGCGATGGCGATGCAGCCGGTTCCTGTTCCGAAATCCAACGCAGTTGCATTTTGTGAATTGAGAGTCGAAAGAAAATTCCATCCAAATTCTGCGAGCAATTCCGTTTCCGGTCGCGGCACGAGCGCGTGGCGGTTTACGACGATTTCATATCCACAAAATGAAGTTGAGCCGACAATATGTTGCAAAGGTTCGCGCTGGCCGCGTCGTTTGACCAATCCGCGCAATGCATCTATTTCCGCCGGCGAAAATTCGCGCTCGAAATTCAGATACAATTTCATTCGCGGCATTTTCAGCAAATGCGCGAGGAGAAGTTCAACTTGCAGGCGCGGCGACTCGACATTTTTTTTGCCGAGAAAATCCGCGCTTTTCTGGATCGCTTCCAGAACGGTCACGCGCACAATTTAGCCAAACCGACAAAAATGATAACTGAAATCACGGCTTTATTTTTGCGAGCCGTTCGTGTTTAGTTTTCGCCACTCTATGAGCAAAACCGCATTGCTGTTTGCCGGACAGGGCGCGCAAACCGTCGGCATGGGCAAAGACCTTGCCGAAAAATTTCCGTCCGCGAGAGCGTGGTTCGACCGCGCCAACGCCGCGCTCGGCTACGACCTTGCAAAAATTTGTTTCGACGGACCGGAAGCCGAATTGACGAAAACTGAAAACGCGCAGCCGGGAATTTTTCTCGTGAGTTGGGTTTGCTTTGAATTGCTCAAGGAACAATTTCCGAATTTGAAATTCGATGCGACGGCTGGATTGTCGCTCGGCGAATTCACGGCGCTGACGGCGGCGGGCGCGATGAGTTTTGAAGACGGATTGCGCGTCGTGCGGCAGCGCGGAAAATTCATGCAGGAAGCGTGCGACGCGACGCGTGGCGGAATGGCGGCAATCATCGGTCTGGATGAAGCGCCGACGCGCGAGGTTTGCGCGGAAGCCGGAGTCGTGCTGGCGAATTTGAATTGTCCCGGTCAATTGGTGATTTCCGGCGAAGCGGAAAAAATTGCCAAAGCCGTTGAACTGGCGAAAGCAAAAGGCGCAAAACGCGCGATTCCATTGCCCGTCGCGGGCGCGTATCATTCGCCGTTGATGGCAAGCGCGCAGCCGAAGTTGCAAAACGAACTGGCGAAAATAAAGATTTCCGCGCCAAGCGTGCCGGTGATTTCCAATGTGACGGCACAACCGCATGGCGACGCGAAGGAAATTTCCGCGCGATTGATCGAGCAGGTCACGTCGTCGGTTTTGTGGGAAAATTCCATGCGATATTTGCTGGCGCAAGGTTTTACGCGTTTCATCGAGCTCGGACCGGGCACGGCCTTGAGCGGTTTTATGAAACGCATTGATAAAAATGCGCAAATGCTAAACGTCGCGGATGCGGCAAGTTTGGAAGCAACGGCCAAAGCAATTTCTGTTTAGCCACGGATTGAACACGGATGAAACACAGATTTGAAAATGAAATGAAATTGCTTTTGTAGCCAACTTCAATTTGGCAAAATAAAATGTCAGCGACATTTCCATGTATACGCTAATAGGTCTATCGGACGGCATTTATTTAGAAACTTCCAAAGCAAGGCTGCATTGGGGTATTTCTCGCGAGCAAGCATGGCAAGTCGGCAATCCACGCAAATATCAATCAGAAGACGATACGCGCATTCTATGGGAAGAAAAGATTCTTGGAGGGCTTTCTTGCAATCTTTTAGTCCATTTACCAGATAATGCCGTTCTTGACAGAATCAATATCTGGTTTAATCCGCCAGGCGGCGGTTTACAAGGAAGTGATGCGTTGCTTGCAGCCTACGATTATGTAACAGCTTTCACTAAACTTGTTGAGTATTTTGGCCCGCCAAAGAAAATTTTACCTCCGTTGCTCGTCTGGAAACACGATGGATGCATTATTAGACTCGGAATTTCAAATCGGTTTGAGGATTGTATGAGACTCGCCATTAGCAAGGGAATTAAAGATGACGAGAATTCGCTCCTTTGAATCTGTGTTTAATCTGTGGCTGAAAATAATTTATGAACCAGCTTGCCAATCAAATCGCCGTCGTCACCGGCGCGGGCCGCGGAATCGGCCGCGCCATCGCGTTGAAATTCGCCGCCGAAGGCGCGGATGTCGTCTGCGTTTCGCGCACGCAGGAAAATTCCGAGAAAGTCGCCGATGAAATCCGCGCGCTCGGACGCAAGGCGTGGGCGTTTGCCGTGGATGTGGCGGATTCCGCCGCCGTCAGCGCCGCCGCCGAAAAAATTCTGGCCGATTGCGGCAAGGTGGACATTCTCGTGAACAACGCGGGCGTGACGCGCGACGGTTTGCTGATGCGCATGAGCGATGCGGATTGGGACACGGTGCTGGACACGAATCTCAAGGGCGCGTTTCTTTTCACGAAGGCGTTTTTCCGCGCGTTTGCAAAACAGCGCGCGGGGCGCATCATCAACATTTCGTCGGTCATCGGCCTGATCGGCAATCCGGGGCAGTGCAATTACGCGGCGAGCAAGGCGGGCTTGATCGGGTTCACGCAATCGGTCGCGCGCGAATTGGCCGGACGCGGCGTCACGGTCAATGCGATCGCGCCGGGATTCATCGAGACGGACATGACGTCGGAATTGAACGCGGAATTGAAGGCGAATATCTTGAAGCAGATTCCGATGGGCAAATTCGGCGCGGCGGAAGACATCGCGAACGCGGCGTTGTTTCTGGCCAGCCCGGCGGCGCGCTACGTGACCGGCCAGGTTTTGACGGTGGACGGCGGCATGGTGATGTAGAAAATCTTAATCTTGTTCGTAATCACAATCTTAATCCGCTTTTTGACGGCGATTAAGATTACGAGCAGGATTACGATTGGGAAAAAATATTGATTCAGGGCTTGACGCGATTCAGGCATTCAAAGGCATAGACACAGGACATAATTATGGCTGACAAACCAATTGACCAACGGGTAAAAGACATCATCGTCGAACAACTGGGCGTGAAGGCGGATCAAGTGACGCCGGAAGCCAAGTTCATCGAGGATCTCGGCGCGGATTCGCTCGACACGGTCGAGCTGATCATGGCGCTGGAAGAGGAATTTGGCATCGAAGTGCCGGACGAACAGGCCGAAAAGCTGCTGACCGTCGGCGACGTGATCAAATACATCGAAGAACATCAAAAATAGTTGCGACTTTCCGCGCTTCGGGGCAGTTTGGCTGGACTAGCTCAAACTGCCCTTTTTATTTTATGGCAAACAATTCGACAGACCGCCGCGTGGTCGTCACCGGCCTGGGCGTCGTCACGCCGCTCGGACATCGACCTGGACACTTTCTGGAACAACCTGATTTCCGGCCAATGCGGCATTGACAAAATCACCTCGTTCGACGCGGCGCCGTTCGACACGCAAGATCGCCGGCGAAGTGAAAAATTTTGATCCCGCGCCCGCATTTCCGTCGCCCAAGGAAATCCGCCGCACGGACCGCTATTCGCAATTCGGCGTCTATGCCGGCTGGTCGGCGTTGAAGGATTCCGGCCTGGACCTGGAAAAGGAAAATCGCGACGAAATCGGCGTCATCATCGGCTCCGGCATCGGCGGCTTGCACACGACCGCCGAACAGCACAAGATCTTGCTCGAGCGCGGGCCGGGACGGCTTTCGCCGTTCATGATCCCCATGCTCATCAGCAACATGGCTTCCGGCCTGTTCTCGATGTATTTACAATTTGCGCGGCCCGAATTTCGCCACCTGTTCCGCCTGCGCCACCGCCAACCACGCCATCGGCGAAGCCTGGCGCACCATCAAAATGGGCGACGCGCCAGGTGATGTTCGCCGGCGGCGCGGAGGCTGCCGTCGTGCCCGTCGGCATCGGCGGTTTTTGCGCCATGCGCGCCATGAGCACGCGCAACGACGATCCCAAACACGCCTCGCGCCCGTTCGACAAGGAGCGCGACGGCTTTGTCATGGGCGAAGGCGCGGGCGTCCTGGTTCTGGAAGAATTGGAACACGCCAAAAAACGCGGCGCGAAAATTTATTGCGAAATCGTCGGCTACGGCAACACCGCCGACGCGTACCATCTGACCGCGCCCGTCGCCCGAAGGCGAAGGCGCGGCGCGCTGCATGAAAATGGCGTTGCGCAACGGCGGCCTGAACCTGGAAGACATTTCCTACATCAACGCCCACGGCACTTCCACGCCGCAGGGCGACGTCTGCGAAACGCAGGCCATCAAGACCGTTTTCGGCGAACACGCGAAAAAGATCGCCGTCAGTTCCACCAAAGGCGCGACCGGCCACATGCTCGGCGCGGCGGGCGCGGTGGAAATGAGCGTCTGCGCGCTGGCCATCAAGCACGGCATCGTGCCGCCGACCATCAATTATCAAATGCCCGATCCCGAATGCGATCTGGATTACGTTCCCAACACCGCGCGCGAAATGAAGGTGAACGCCATCATCAACAACTCGTTCGGCTTCGGCGGGCATAACGCGACGATTGCGGCGAAAAAATTCTCTTAATCGTCATGGTTTAGAATTCCAAGTCAAACATGGACATCTTAACCGCAAAAACAGAATTGATACGCCGGACACTTGATTGGTCTACGCGAGATTTCGCGCGAGAAATTGCGGCTGATTTTCCCATACTAACAACTTATGGTTTGAACAATCGTTATGTGCTTGGATATGTGCATTGGTTCCAGACGTTGGATCAAGCCACGCTGGAGGCATTAAAAGATTTTCTGCCGAGATGGGCTTTGCGCCTTACAGTCCCTGATGAAGACAAATGGAGGCAAATGACAATTGCAGGAAGCAATCGAGCTTTTTATAAATTGCCGCCACTTGCTACAGCTAATCAAAACGCGCCTGATTTTGTCCCGATAGACAAACATTTAATGCTCGATTTTTTAGACGAAAAACTCTCGCCAATTTTTGGAAAACCCAAAAGCAAAAAAGGATTAACATTGAAATATGTTAATCGTTATGGTGATTGGCAAATCCTGACAAATGTCAGTCTTGGTTCACGATGGGGTTCGGAATTGAGACATGAGCATACGATCAAGCGAAAGGATTATAGTAAAACAGGGCGTTCTGCATTGTCAGACCTTCACCCCTTCTGGCGAAAAACTCTTGCAGGATTTTGGGGAATCAGTAACAGCGAATGGTTGGGGATTCCTTCTCAACAGGATATGAAACCTGTTGCAAAATCACTTGTTACAATTTGTGAACATTTTATGAAAGGATTCCCACCATTGTTAATCGGCTTGAATTGCAATGACTAACGAATTTTAAGAACTTTCATTTTGAACTCTGAACCGTGAACTTTTTATCTTTGATCGAATCCAAGCGCGAAGGAAAAATTCTCGCGCCGGAACAGATTCAAGAATTCATCCGCGAATTCACCGCCGGAAAAATCTGCGGCACAAAATCAGTTGCCGAATTCCGTTTTGAAGCTATGCTGAAATCATGAGCGTGGCCGAACAAATTTATATGAAAGCGCAGGTTCTTCCCGAACCCGCGCAGAAGACCCTTTTGGATTTGGTGGACAAGCTCGCCAAGCAAAGCGTTGTTTCCAAAGCCCCCGCGCCAAAGGCTGGCAGCGCAAAAGGACTTATTCACATTGCGCCGGATTTTGACGAGCCGCTGGAGGATTTCACACCTTACATGGAATGAAATTCATCGCGGACACGCACGCGTTCATCTGGTTTGTCACGGACTCGCCCCAGTTAAGCGCGCCTGCCAAAAAATTATTTGAGTCTCCCGAAAGCGAACGTCTTTTGAGCATTGCGAGCGTTTGGGAAATCGCCATCAAGACAAATCTCGGCAAACTTTCTTTCGATAGACCGTTGGAACAATTTCTGCCGGAACAAATCGCTTTGAATTACGTCCGCTTGCTCGACATTTCGCTTTCCCATGCGCTGCGGATAGCAAATCTTCCCATTCATCACCGCGATCCGTTCGACCGGATGATTGTCGCGCAAAGCTTGACTGAAAATCTTCCGGTGTTGAGCAATGACAATGCGCTGGATGCTTACGGCATCAAACGCATCTGGTGAAATGAATTTTCTTTCGCTCATCGAAGCGAAACGCGAAGGAAAAACTCTCGCGCCGGAAGCAATTCAAGAATTCATCCGCGAATTCACCGCCGGAAAAATTCCTGATTACCAAATGGCCGCGCTGCTCATGGCCATTTATTTTCGCGGACTCAACACCGCCGAAACCACCGCGCTCACGCTCGCCATGCGCGATTCCGGCGACGTGCTGAAATTTCCCAAGGACAAGCGCCCGCTCGTGGACAAACATTCCACCGGCGGCATCGGCGACAAAGTTTCGCTCCCGCTCGCGCCGCTGCTCGCGTGCCTCGGCTTTCGCGTGCCGATGATTTCCGGCCGCGGCCTCGGCATCACCGGCGGCACGCTCGACAAACTGGATTCCATTCCCGGCTTCAAAACGCTCCTGCCCGCCAAGCAAATCATCGCCCAAGTCCAAAAAGTCGGCTGCGTCATTTGCGGCCAGACGGACAAAATGGTTCCCGCCGACAAAAAAATTTACGCCCTGCGCGATGCCAGTGGAACCGTGCCGAGCATTCCGCTCATCGTCGCTTCAATCCTTTCCAAAAAACTGGCAGAAAATCTGGACGCGCTGATTCTCGACGTGAAATTCGGCCGCGCCGCCTTCATGCAAACCAAAACCGATGCGCGCAAGCTGGCGAAGGCGATGGTCGCGCTCGGCAATGAATGCGGCGTGAACACGCGCGCCATTTTGACGGACATGAACACGCCGCTCGGCCGCGCCGCCGGCAATTGGCTGGAAGTGAAGGAATCGGTTGATTGCCTTGAAAATAAAGGGCCAAATGATTTGCGGCAACTTGTTCTTGATTCCGCCGCGCATCTTCTGGTTCAAACCAACAAATCAAAATCACTCGCCGCCGCGCGCAAGCGGGCGGAAGATTGTCTGAACTCCGGCGAACCGCGCGCGAAATGGGATGAAATGCTCGTCGCGCAAGGCGCGGACTTGAAAGCGTTCAATCAAAAACTTTTGGCCGATTCGACTGCGCCGGTTGTTCTGGAATTAAAATCTGCGCGCGCCGGATTTATTTCCAAATGCGACGCGCGAATCATCGGCGAAACCATCCGCGATTTGGGCGGCGGACGTTTGACGAAAGATTCACAAATCAATTATGACGTTGGCGTAGACCGCATCGCCAAACCCAGCGAGCGCGTGGAAAAATCTGGAATACTTTGCCGCGTTCACGTGGCAGATTCAGCGCAGGCGAAGATGGCGGTCATCCGGTTAAAAACAGCATTTGAAATTTCTGCGAAGCGTCCGGCAAAAATTCCGCTCGTCGTGGAAATCATTTCGCGTTAGGCGATTTTATTCCAAATCTTGATTTCTGGCATTCCGACGCACAGTTCGTCCACGCGCGGCAGCAATTCCTGAATGTGAGTGTTGGCCAGATGCGTGTTGAGGTGCGCTTGGCTCGTCCAGTTTTCGTGGAAAAGAAATTTCGCCGGGTCTTCGGGTGACGCGTGCAGATCGTAATTGATGCAGCCCGCTTCTTTGCGCGTCGGCGCGACGAGACCAATCAAGGCGTTTTTCAATTCAGTTTCTTTGCCGGGTTTGGCTTGAAATGTGGCGACGACGGTGACTGTTTTTGCGCTCATAAATTCAATTCAGTGATTCTAAAATCTTCTCCGCCGCGAGCCGCGGATTTTCCGCCGCGTAAATCGGCCGGCCAATCACGAGCCAGTTCGCGCCGGCATCAATCGCTTCGCGCGGAGTGAGCGTGCGTTTTTGGTCGTCGGCTTTTTCTTCGCCGGTGCGAATGCCCGGAGTTATCAGTTGAACTTGCGCCGGCAATATTTTTCGTAACGTGACTATTTCCAGTGGCGAACAAACGAGTCCTCGAAGTCCGGCTTTTGTCCCGACAGCCGCGAGTCGGCGCACATGAAATTCCACGTTGCCGTCGCCGCCGATTTCGCGCAACGCGCCGGAATCGAAGCTCGTCAAAACGGTTACGCCCAAAACGAGCGGCGGTGTGCGGCCGAGTTTCCACGCGATTTCCTCGGCGGCCTGCTCGGCGGCGCGGAGCATCTCAAATCCGCCGCTCGCGTGAACGGTCAACATTTGCACGTCGAGCCGCACGGCGGCAGCGACGGCTTTGGCGACGGTGTTGGGAATGTCGTGAAATTTCAGATCGAGAAAAACCAACGCGCCGAGTCGCGCGGATTTTTTTCACGATGTCCGGCCCGGCAGTCGTGAACAGTTCGCTGCCGATTTTGAAACCGCCGGAAATCGGAGCCAGTTGCTCTACAAGATTCAGCGCGGCATCAGCCGTCGGCACATCCAGCGCGACAATGATTGGATTGCGCATGAACTGAATATCTGAATACTCGCGTCAAAACGAAAGTGTAAAATCCATTTGTTCTTGACGAAAGATTCCTGCCATGAGGCAATGGGATTATGTTGCTGGCTCAATTCAAATCACCGGCGTTGGCTGGAATTTTCAGCCTGCTTCTTTTTCCCGTTGCCGTTTTAGGCGCGACCATCCGGGACGACACGCCTGACAGCGATTACGTCGCGCTCGGCAACGACCCTGCGTTTACAGCGGTGGGAACTTTTAGCGCCAACCTGACCGGCTGCGGCACTTTGATTGCACCGGATTGGGTTTTGACTGCGGCGCATTTGATTCTTGGCACGCCTTCGGGAACTTTTACGTTGGACGGAACAGCCTATTCCGCAACACAAATCATCACCGATCCAAACTGGGACGGCAATCCGTCGGACGGAAACGATTTTGCTTTGGTGCAGTTAAATTCATCGCTCGCCTCAATTCCGCTGCCATCGCTTTACACCGGCTCAACATTGCTTGGAGAGACGGCGACATTTGTCGGCTACGGTCTCACCGGCACGGGATTGACCGGCTACCGAACTCTCGACGGTCAAAAGCGCGGCTTTCAAGATGTCGTTGACGTGAACAATCCGAATTTCGGCAACACCAATTTCGTTTTCGGCGCGACCTTTGACAGTCCCACGAACGGCGCGTTGCCACTGGAAGGTTGCGTCGCGCCCGGCGACAGCGGCGGCGGAGTTTTTGTCAACGACGGTTCGCAATATCTTTTGGCCGGCGTGATTTCGTTTGTTGATTCGACCAACGGCGCGCCCCGTTCCACTTACGGCAACATCAGCGGCTTTGATTCCATTTTGCCAGCGATGCCATGGATCACGAGCATCATCGTGCCGGAACCGTCAACCATCGCGTTGCTCACGGCTTCTGCGGTCGTGCTGATTTGGCGGCGAGGACATCGGCGACGTTAAGCACGCGGTTTTGACTTTCAATTCTTCATCCTCTAGCCTGCGCCGATGAAAGTAACCCGTCATACCGACGAGAATTTCTCCGCACAAATCCATGAAGCGACTTCTGCTTCGAGTTTGTTCAATGAAGAAATTGAAAATCGCACCCGCGAAATTTTGCGCGAAGTTTTTTTGCGCGGCGACGACGCTCTTTTGGAACTTACGGAAAAATTCGACGGCGCGAAACTTTCCGCCGACCAATTGGCCGTCACGCAGTCGGAATTGCTCGCGGCTTCAATCAAGGCCGATGAATCACTTCGCGCCGCCGTTGCCGAAGCGGAAAAAAACATCGCCGCCTTTGCCAAAAAATCGCTGCGCAAAAACTGGCAGATGAAAAATTCGCACGGCGCGAGCGTCGGCGAAAAGTTTGATCCGTTTCAGCGCGTCGGCATTTACATTCCCGGCGGAACCGCGCCGCTCGTTTCAACGGCATTGATGACCATCACGCTCGCCAAAGTCGCGGGCTGCAAAGAAATCGTCGTCTGCACGCCTTGCGGAAAAAATGGTTCAATCAATCCGGCGCTTTTGTTTGCCGCGCGAACGGCGGGCGCGACGGAAATTTATCGTGTTGGCGGCGCGCAGGCGATTGCGGCGATGGCTTACGGCACAAAGACAATCCGCCGCGTGCAAAAAGTTTTCGGTCCCGGCAACGCCTACGTCGTCACGGCCAAACGATTGCTCTTCGGTCACGTTGCGATTGATTTACTGCCCGGCCCGAGCGAAGTGCTGGTGCTTGCCGATGAAACGGCGAATCCAAAATTCGCCGCCGCCGATTTGCTCGCGCAAGCCGAGCACGGCTCCGGCCACGAGCGCGTCTGGCTTGTCACGACATCCGAGAAAATTTTGCGCGCAGTCGAAAGCGAAATCAAAAAGCAACTGCCGAAACTCGCGCGAAAAGAATTTATTTCGCGCGCGTTGCAAAACAACGGCTGGCTGATTCAAATGAAAAATTTGGACGACGCAATTGCGCTCGACAAACCAACTCGCACCGGAACATTGCGAAGTGATGACGCGCAATCCGCGCAAAGTTTCTGAAAAAATCCTGACGGCGGGCGCGATTTTTCTCGGCGCATTGTTCGCCGACGGTGCTGGGCGATTACGTCGCCGGGCCGAGCCACGCGCTGCCGACCGGCGGCGCGGGCGCGTCGTTTGCCGGATTGACCGTGGACCAATTCCAACGCCGCACGAGCGTGGTGGAATACAACCGCGCGTCGCTGAAGAAGGCGCTGAAGTCGGTGAAAAAATTCGCGGAACTCGAAGGTCTCGGCGCGCATGGGAAAAGCGCGGAAGTGCGAGTGAAATAAATAAAAAACATTATGCCTTCGGAAACAGCAAAAAAAGCACAATCAATTGAAGGAAACGAACTCTATCAAGAACGTGCAAAGCGCGCATTTCCACTGCTCGTTCGTCAAGCTTTGGCTCATCAACCTATTTTTTACGAGAGTCTTGCTGAAGAATTAGAAATGACCAATCCGAGAAATCTCGGTTATGTTTTAGGTAGTGTTGGCAAAACGCTTGAAAAACTCTCCCGTGAATGGAATGAAGAAATCCCACCAATTCAATTTCTTGTAATCAATAAACAAACTGAACTGCCAGGCGATGGAGTTTTTAGCTTTCTTCCTCTCGGCCAGGAGGTCAAAAGTCTCAATCGAAGGCAGAAACGTGATTTGGTGAATGTAGTTCTGCAAAAGGTTTATTTCTATCCACGCTGGTTCGGCGTTTTAGATCATTTTTTACTTCCGCACCCAACGTCTGATTTTACGCGTCTTGTCAGAGCGGCAAGTTCTGGTCGCGGAGGCGGCGAAAGTGAAGCTCATCGTAATTTTAAGGAATGGATTGCAACCCAACCGCGAGTGCTAGGTTTGCCGGAGCGAATTGCAAATGGCATTTGTGAATATCCTTTGCCATCTGGCGATGTGGTTGATGTTTATTTCACGCAAACTTCAGACTGCATTGCTGTCGAGACAAAATCCAAAATTTCAGACGTGAATGATATAACACGAGGGATTTTTCAATGCGTAAAATATCAAGCGGTTTTAGAGGCTTCGTTACTTGCCAGAGGTCAGAAAGCTGATGCGCGCGCTATTCTTGCTCTTGAAGCGTCTCTTCCAAGCGAACTTATTTCACTAAAGAATTTGTTGGGCGTGATTGTTTTTGAAAATCTTCGCCCAGAAATAATTTGTTAATTTGAAATGAACAAAAGCGACTTGAAAAATTTAATCCGCCCGCTCGTCCGCGACTTGCACGCGTATGTGCCGGGCGAGCAGCCGAAAATCAAAGGGTCTGATCAAGCTCAACACGAACGAGAATCCGTATCCGCCGTCGCCGAACGTGCTGGCGGCGGTCAAGGCGGCGGTGGACGGGCGGTTGCGGCTGTATCCGAACCCGACGGCGCAGGCGTTGCGCGAAAAACTGGCGCAGCTGCACGGCTGCGCGCCGGAAAACATCATCGTCGGCAACGGCTCGGATGAATTGCTGGCGCTGGCGGTGCGCTGCTTCGTCGAGCCGAGTTCAAAGTCCAAAGTCCAAAGTCCAAAGTCGTCCGTGCAATATTTTACGCCGAGTTATTCGCTGTATCCGGTGCTGGCGGACATTCATGGCGCGGCGAAAAATCCGGTGCGCGCTGAAATCAGATTTTGATTTGCCGAGCGTGGCGGAATTGCAATCGCGGCAAAAAATGGAATTTCAACGCGGCGCTGACTTTCATGACGACGCCGAATGCGCCGAGCGGGCGCGGTTACAAAACTGCGGAACTGGAAAAACTGTGCCGCGCGCAAAAAGGCGTGGTCGTTTTGGACGAAGCTTATGTGGATTTCGCCAATGAAAATGCGCTGAAGCTGGCGTTGAAATTTCCGCACGTCCTCGTCGCGCGGACTTTCTCGAAAGCGTATTCGCTGTGCTTCCAGCGCGTCGGTTATTTTGTCGGCAACGCGGAACTCATCGCGGCGCTGGATAAAATCCGCGACAGTTACAATGTGAACGGCCTCGGCCAGATCGCCGCCGACGCGACGCTGGACGATTTGAAATTTTACCGCGCGAACTTCAAAAAAATCATTTCCACGCGCGAATGGCTTTCGCGCGAATTGACGAAACTCGGTTTCCGCGTTTTGCCAAGCCAGACCAATTTCATTCTGGCGCAGCCGCCGCGATTTCCGGCGAAAGACTGGCTGCAGAAATTGCGCGACAAAAAAATTCTCGTCCGCTGGTTCAGCGCCCGGAAGTGAAAAATTATCTGCGCATCACCATCGGCACGCCGGCGGAAGCGGAAGCGTCTGGTTCAAGCGGCGCGCGAAAATATTTTGTACGACGGTTAGCGCATAAAACGCTTTTCTTTGCCGCGCGGCGCAGTTTTTGCTAAAAGCCGCGTGTGTATTTGGAATTTTACGGTTTGAAGCAGGCCGCCGTTCGACATCACGCCGAACCCGCGCTTTCTTTTTCACAGCGCGAAACATCGCGAGGCGTTCAACCATCTGCTTTACGGCATCCGCGAGCGCAAAGGCTTTGTGCAGCTCACCGGCGAGGTCGGCGCGGGCAAGACGACGCTCGTGCCGCGCGCTGCTGGAACAGCTTGATCCGCATTTTTCCACCGCGCTGATTTTGAATCCGGTCGCTGAACGCGGATGAATTGATGAAAGCCATCGCGACGGAATTCGGCTTGAAGTGAACGGCCTTGACCGGCTGGAAACGATCGCGGCCATCAACGAATTTTTGCTCAACCAGATCGAACGCGGACAAGGACACGGTGCTGATCATTGACGAGGCGCAAAATCTGACCGAGGAATTGCTCGAACAAGTCCGCCTGCTCTCGAACATCGAAACCGACGACCGCAAGCTGCTGCAAATCGTCCTGATGGGCCAGCCGGAATTGCGCGACCGCCTGAACAGCCCGCGCCTGCGCCAATTGCGCCAGCGCATCACGGTGCGCTACCATCTCGCGCCGCTCACTCGCGTTGAAGTCGGCCAATACATCCAGCATCGGCTCGAACTTGCCGGCGCGAACAGCGCGCCGACTTTCACGCGCCCCGCGCTGTGGCGGATTTATTTTTACAGCGGCGGCATACCGCGACTCGTCAACGCCGTTTGCGACAAGGCGTTGCTCGCCGGTTTCGTCGAAAAATCCAAACGCATCACATACAAAATGATTGGCCGCGCAATCCGCGAACTGGAAGGAGACATCCACGCATGAAGCGCTTTTCAGAAAAATATTTTGCCGCCTCGCCAATCATCGCCCGCGTCGCGCCGTTTTTGATTTTTCTCGCGCTGACATTTTTGCAGGGAAAATTCGGCGCGGCCTCGGCCTACTGGTTTTATTTTGCGAAAACAATCGCCGGCGCGTGGCTGGTTTGGGAAATGCGACCGTTCGTTTCCGAAATGCGCTGGGCGATTTCGTGGGAGGCCATCGCTTGTCGGCATCGGAATTTTTGCGGTTTGGGTCGGACTTGATCCGTTTTATCCGCATTTGATGAAAAGCGGCGCGACGGGAAATCCCAACGAACAATTTGGCGAAAATTCCGCGCTCGCGTGGTTTTTCATCGTGGTTCACATTTTGGGAATGACGTTCGTCGTGCCGCCGCTGGAAGAAGTTTTTTACCGCTCGTTTTTGTATCGCTACATCGCGAATCAAAATTTTCTTTCCGTGCCGCTAAATAAATTTTTGCCGTTTCCATTTTTTGCGACGGCAATCGTCTTTGGTTTTTCACACAACGAATGGCTGGCGGGAATTTTATGCGGCGCGGCGTATCAATGGCTTGTCATCCGCAAAAACCGGCTCGGCGACGCGATGACGGCGCACGCCATCACGAATTTTCTGCTCGGCGTGTGGATTGTCTGGCGCGGCGCGTGGCACTTCTGGTGAATGCCTAAGCCGTTTTGCAAACCACGCGAATTATTTCGCCTCGATGTTGATGCCGTTGCGTTCGAGCGTGCTGCCTTCCTGCGGCGGCGAGATTGGCGAGCGCTTCATTGTAATTGGCCAGCGCGCGAATTTCATGTGAGCGCGCGGTGGTCAGGTTGTTCTGAAGTTGCAGCACGTCGAACGTGGTGGCTTTGCCGACGGCGTATGTTTTCTGCTCGGCGTCGAGCGCGGCCTCGGCATAAATGCGCGCCTGGCGCGTGGCGTCCACGCTTTGATAATCGGACTGCGCCTGTTTCACCGCGTTGTCAATCTCCACCATGACGTTTTGCTCAAACTGTTTCAGTTGCAGCACGACTTGTTGCAGCGTCGCCTTGGCGGATTTGTAATTGTTGCGCGCGCCCGATGTTGCTCAACGGAATGGAAATCTGCGCGCCATAGCTGTAAAACGGCGCGTTGCCCTGGTTGAATTGGTTGAACGTGCCGCTGTAATTCCTGCGCCGCGCCGTTGTAACCGTAGGTGCCGATCAAATCCAGTTCGGGAAAAAGCTGGTTGCGGTCAAATTTCAACTGGATGCCCTGTTGCTCCACGTTCAACCGCGCCTGCAACAGATCGGGCCGCTCGGTCATGCCCTTGTTCCAACTATCCTGCAAATCGAACAATTGCATCGGCGCGGCGAGCGTCTCCGTCGGCTGGATGTCCGTGTCGTGCCATCTGGCATAATCATCGGTGATCAGATTTTTCAACGTGTTCTGATCCGTGTCCAGCGTGCTTTGCGCCGCGATCAAATTCGCCTGGCTCTGCGCCACCTGCGATTCGTCCTGCTGCACGCTCAACTGCGCGAGCGTGCCGATTTGCATCCGCTGTTGATCCTGGTCCAGCTGCGTCTGCGCGAGGTCGAGCGCCTCCTGCTGCACCTGCACATTTTCCTGCGCGTAAATCAGTTCGTAATAGGCGTTCGCAACGGCGGTGACCGCTGGTGATGAGTTGCTGGCGCAATCCCTGTTCGGAATATTTCAGCCGATTTTTGGCGACGCGGATCGTCAGCCGCGTGTTATCAATCCAGAAATTTTTCAGCAACGGCTGCGTCAGCGTGACGCCGATCGAGCCGTCCGGAGTTGATTCGACGCGAGCGGAATTGCGTCGAGCTTTGAAACCGTCGTGTCCGCGATGTTGCCGCTGAAATCTATTGCAATGCCCTCACGGCAACGTGCCGCTGATGCTGGAATTGAAACTGTCGGCTTTCGAATTGGTCGCCGGAAGAGGAATGCTGGCCGTCTTGAAGTAAATCCGCCGGGCTGACACGTTGTAATCGTGCTGGCCGGAAAAATTAAGGTCGGATCATAACCGCCGTAGGCCGCGTCCAAATTGTAGAGCGAAATCTGCGGATTGTAGCGCTCGATCTGCACGTCGAGATTGTGTCGTCATCGCCTCCTGGATGCAGTCCGTCAACGACATTTCGCGCACGCCGCCGCGTTCGTGCTGGTTTGCGCGGCGGCGGCAAAAACGGCCAGTAGAGAAATCAAAACAACGCCAAAACTTTTCATGGTTGCTCAATGTTGCGGCTTCCACCGCGATTCGTCAAACTCAAGACGCTTTCAGATGTGCCGAGGTAACCATTTGGTTAATTACGTCCGCGCTTGTCAATAAACTCCGCGTCGTGCCAAAAGTTGCGACTCAATCCGCCTTCGCGGCGGCAACTGGCGTGCTCTCGATTTTGGCGTTGATTTCCAGAAATTCGAGAACTTTTTCGTGCGCGATCTGGTCGTAAAGTTCGTTCACGCCGTTGCGTTTCTGCAAATCCTTGATGAACTTGTCGGGCGGAATCTGATACGCCGCCGCCAGCGACTGCACGCGCTGCAAGACCTCCTCCTGCGAAACTTTGATCTCTTCCTGTTCGGCGATGCGCTGGATCAGAAACGCCAGCTTCACGCGTTCCTTCGCGCTGTCGCGTGCCGCCGTGTAAATTTCGTCTTTCTGTTTTTCAATCAATTCGCGCGGCACGCCGCGCTTGGAATTTTCCTGCACGATGTTATAGACGACATTCTTCGTCTCGTGCGCGACCGCCGTTTCCGGCAAATCAAAATTCGCGACGCCAAGCAGCGCATCAATGATCTGCCCGCGAATCGCCTTCGCCTGCGAATATTTCAATTCATTTTCCAGATCCACGACGCACGCCTGCGCGCAGTTTTTCCAGATTTTCCGCGCCGTATTTTTTCGCCAGTTCATCGTCAACCGCCGGCAAAACTTTTTCCTTCACTTCAACGATTTCGACTTCAAAAACGCCTTTTTTGCCCGCGAGTTCCTTCGTCACGAAATCCGCCGGAAAATCCACGTTGACCGTGCGCTTGTCGCCCGCCTTTGCGCCGATGAGTTGCTCGGCAAAACCGGCGATGAACGTATTCGGCGCGATGTCCACCCAGAAATTTTTCTGCTCCGTCAAACCCTTCGCCGTCGGCGCGGTTTCCGTGATCGGCTTGCCGTCGCAAGTGCCGGTGTAATTGACGACCGCGACGTCGCCCATTTTCAATTCGCGCGCGACCGTCTCAAATTTCACGTGCTGCTGCGCGAGCAATTGCAACGCGCGTTCCACGTCCTCATCCGTGACGGATTTGGTTTCGCGTTTGACGGCCAAACCCTTGTATTCCGGCAATTGAAATTCCGGCGCGGTCTCGATCGTCGCGGCGAATTGCAGATTTTGCCCGCGACCGAACTGGATTTCCTCGATGTCGGGATAGCCGATGACGGAAATTTTTTTCTCTTCGA
The DNA here is from genome assembly GCA_963746345.1 of uncultured Verrucomicrobiae bacterium. GTDB lineage: Bacteria > Verrucomicrobiota > Verrucomicrobiia > Limisphaerales > UBA11358 > UBA11358. Next base: position 344,343 of record CAVVAN010000001.1, on the reverse strand, counting down.
GCGCCTTGCGATAATTCTCGCCGATGAGCTTGCGCTTGGCGTCGTCCTTGATGTCCGCCTCGTATTTTTTGACCACCATGTCGCGCGGCGCCTTGCCGGGCCGGAAGCCGGGCAGCGACGCCTGCTTCTGATAATCCTTCGTGATGGAGTCAAAAATTTCGTCCACGGACTTCGCGTCCACTTCCACCCGCAGCAATTTTTTGCACGGCGCCAGATTTTCAACGGAGATGTTCACAATAATTCTCGTTTAACGAGCCGTGCAGGATAAATGAATTAAACGGAGAACGTCAACGGTTTTGAGAGGTCGGCGGTGTCCTAATTTGATTTTCCACCCTTGATAAGCCAGTAAATTAAGCAAATGGCTAATACAATTCCGAAGCTGATAATGCTCCCTTTAGACAACAATGGGTCTGAATTGATAACGTGACTCGCTAAAATCGTCCCACTCATTTTCTTCCTTTCTTTATATTCATCTATTCATATTCAGTTTTCTGTCAATTTATTTCAAGGCCATTGTGATTTCACGCCGTTTCCGCTTTGATGTTGGCGAATGAAGCAAACGCTGTTCATCACCGGCACGGACACCGGCGTCGGCAAAACCGCGCGGTTCAATAGTGGTATCGCAATTGTGCCAGCAGCAGTTTGTCGCCCTCAACTTTATAGACCATGCGATGTTCGCCGTTGATACGGCGCGACCAAAATCCCGCGAGCGCGAAACGCAGCGGCTCCGGCTTGCCGATGCCGGAAAAAGGATTGCGCGTCGTGTCCTTGATCAATTCGTGGATGCGTCGCGTGATTTGCTTGTCCGTCTGCTGCCAGTGCAGATAATCCTCCCACGCCTGTTCCGCGAAGACAAGCTTCATGCGGCCAGGTCAATTTTCCGCGCGCTGCCCTTTCCTTTTTCCAAACTGCTGATGGCGGACAACAATCGCCGCGCGTTCGCGGGACTGCGGAGCAGATAGGAAGTTTCTTCTAACTGCTCGTAGTCCGCCAGCGAAAGCATCACGACCGACTGGTTGCGGTTGCGCGTGATGATGACGGGGGCGCGGTTGCGGCAGACTTTGTTCATGGTCGAAGCCAGATTTTCACGCGCGGCGGTGTAAGTCATTGCTTTCATAATATGGACAGGATAATGTCCAGAAAGACTTGTTGTCAAGTCCCCTTTCAGCTTTGATGTTGGCGAATGAAGCAAACGCTTTTCATCACCGGCACGGACACCGGCGTCGGCAAAACGGTTTTGACCACGCTGCTGCTGCGATTTCTGCGCGAACGCGGCGTCAACACGGCAGCGCTCAAACCGATTTGCTCCGGTGGGCGCAATGACGCGCGGAAACTTTTTGCGGCGATGAACGGCGCAATTTCGCTCGACGAAATCAATCCGTGGCATTTTCTCGCGCCGGTTGCGCCATTGCTCTCCGCACGGCGCGAAAATAAAAAAGTAAAACTTTCGCAAGTCCTCGCGCAAATCCGCGCGATGCAAAAGCGCTTTGACATTTTATTGGTGGAAGGCGCGGGCGGTTTATTGAGTCCGCTCGGCGAGAATTTTGATTCGCGCGATTTAATTGTCGCTTTGCGCGCGACTCCGATTGTCGTCGCGCAAAACAGGCTTGGCGCGGTGAATCAAGTTTTGCTCACGCTCGAAGCGTTGCCGAAAAATTTCAGGCCAAAAACGAAAATCGTTTTGATGTCGCCGACGAAACCGGACGCGGCAACAAATTCAAACGCGAAATTGCTTGCGGAATTTTTCGACGCGGAAAGAATTTTTCAATTGCCGTGGCTAGGTGGAAATTTTGCCGCAGCTCGCGTTTTGAAAAATTTGGCTGTGCGAAGGACGCTTGAGGCGCTGGCGGCATTTTGATTTTTTCGTAAAAAAGGCGTTGCATTTTTCCGCGCGGCGGGTAGAAATTGGTTCGGCGGAAAACACCGCTGCTTGGGCGCAATTCGGTTCCTCACGACCAAGTAAATTGTCAGCATGATAAACGGATACTTTTCTGTTGTCGTGGGGGCCGCTTCTAATCAGGCGGAACTCATCTACGTTTGGACACAGGCGACGCCGGAAGCCAAGGCGATCATCGTCTGTCTTGTCGTTTTTTCCATCCTCGCGTGGTCGGTCATGGTCTCAAAGGCGCTCCAGATGCGCCGCGCGCGGAAATTGAATTATTATTTCGAGCAGGAATTTCGTTCGCAAAAATCCGTGCTCGAACTTTTCGACCGCAAGCTGCAAGTCGAAGGCTGTCCGCTTTACGAAGTTTATCAGGCCGGCTGCGTGCAACTTGACGCGCGGTTGCGCGGGCCGGGCGGCGAACGGCGCAAACAAGAGGTCTCGCTCAAAAACATGGAGCACGTCAAACGCGCGATGGAAAATGCCGTCGCGCAGGAATCTTTGAAATTGGAATCGGGTTTGATTCTGCTGGCGATTGCCGTGAGCGGCGCGCCGTTCATCGGATTGCTCGGCACGGTTTGGGGCGTGATGAGCACGTTCGCCGGCATCGCGCAACAAGGCAGCGCGACGATGGCTGCGATGGCGCCGGGCGTCGCGGCGGCGCTCATCACCACCGTCGCCGGGTTGCTCGTGGCGATTCCCTCGATGTTCGGCTACAATTGGCTGGTGCACAATTTGCGCGCGTTCACGGTCGGTCTGGATAATTTCGCGCAGGAACTTGTTTCAAAAATGGAATCGGAATTTTTGGCGGACGAATAAATTTTTGCGGCATGAGACGATTTTCACAACGCAGTCATCTGGTGACGTTGAGCGAAATCAACATCACGCCGCTGCTCGACCTTGCGTTCGTGCTGCTCATCATTTTCGTCATCACCACGCCGCTGCTGGAGCAAAGCATCAATCTGAAACTCCCGCGCGGCGGACGAGCCGGACAAGCAGATTGAGAAACGCGACATCCGCACCGTCGAAATCAGCAACACCGGCGTTTATGCGCTCGACAAACAACGCATGAATCTGCAGCAATTAGTTACAAGCTTGCGCAGGATTTTCACGCGAATCCGAATCTCATCGTTTATATCCGCGCCGACCAGGACGGCCGCTTACAAAAACGTCGCCGCCGTGATTGACGGCTGCCAGCGCAACGGCATCACGCGCTATTCGCTGCGAACCGAACCGTCCAAATGAACCGACTGCAAAAAAAATGCGTCATCGCCACGGCTGGATTTCACCTGCTGCTGCTAGTGATTTTGTTTGTCGGGCCGGCATTTTTTAACGCGCGCCAAAAACCGGATGACTCGCAAGTGCTCGACGTGATTCCGGCCAATTTGATTGACGCGCTTCAACAGCGGCGTTAAAAACGCGCAGCCACCCGCGCCCACGCCGGTTTCAATTCCGCAACCGGAGCCACCCGCGCCGAAACCGACACCGACATTCGCGCAGAGAGTTGAAAAGTTTTTCACGCCGGAACCGGTCAAGCCGTCGCCGGATTTGACGCCTGTGGAGAAACCAGAAAAAAGTCAGCCGCACAAAATCCAAGTCAACACGCAGCTTGTGACGCGCAATGCGTCTCAAAATTCCACAGATGATTCGCAGCGCGCGCAGGTTCTCAAGGCAATTAGAAATCTGAAGAAAAATCTTTCGCCAAGCACGACAATTGATCTGCCGGGCAACAGCAGCGCGGCAACAGCAAATTACGCCAGCGTCGTCAAAAGTGTTTATGACGCAGCGTGGACATTGCCGGATACGATTGCCAAAGACGAAAATGTTAATGTCAGCGTGACCATTGCGAGCGATGGCACGGTGATTTCTTCGCACATCGTCACGCCGTCAGGCGATGCGTCGGCGGACAATTCGGTGCAACGAACGCTGGATAGGGTTCAATTTGTCGAAGCGTTTCCGCCGAGCATCACAGGCAAACAATTAACCTTTACCATCATTTTCAATCCTCAAGTCAAACAATCTGAATGAAAAATTATTCCAAAATTTGTTTATCCATTTTAATCGCGGCTTGCACCATCAATACTGCTCGCAGCCAAGGCGATGACAATTCGATTATCATTTCACGACCAGCCACAACATTCGGCATGAAACCCATTCCCGTTTCGCTCGCCGGTTTTACCGGCGAAGTCGAGAGCGTTTTGAAATTCGATCTTTACGTCCAGGGATTTTCATTCGTCGCGCCGGACGCCGCGCAATATCAAATCAGCGGCAGCGATGCCGGCAGTGTCGTTGGCCGGGTCGACGGATCGTTTTGCCAAAAGCACGATTCTTTCGCGCAGTTACACCGGCGCGAGTTTGCGGCGGCAGGCGCACGCGTTCGCCGACGACATCGTGGAAGCAATCACCGGCAAAAAGGGAATCGCGCAAACAAAAATCGCGTTCAAAGTTCAGACGTCCGGCGGCAATGGCGAAATTTACGTTTCCGATTTCGACGGCCATAACGCACTGGCCGTCACGCACGACAATACCATTGTCGCCGCGCCGGCGTGGGTGCCCGGCAAACTCGCGATTTATTACACTTCTTACAAAGTCGGCAATCCGGATATTTTTTATCATAATTTGAGCACCGGCCAGCGGCGCGTCATCGCCGGTTTTTCCGGCTTGAACACGAGCGCAGCGGTTTCGCCGGACGGCACAAAAGTCGCGATGATTTTGAGCAGGAGCGGCAGCCCGAACGTTTGGGTTTGCGACGCGGACGGCACGAATTTGAAACAGTTGACGCACACGCCGGAAGATGAATCATCGCCGTGCTGGTCGCCGGACGGACAATGGATTTGTTTTGCGACGAAAATTCACGAACGCCGTGTGCTGGCAAAAATTCCGGCGGACGGCGGAGAAGTTCAGCGCATCCCGACTCCCGGCGCGCCGAATCCGACGGAACCCGGATTGGTCGCCGGATGGAAAATGGATCGCGTTCACGTCGCAGACGGGCGAGTTCGACATTTGCGTCATGCCGGCGGACGGCAGCTTGCCGCCGACGGTGCTGGTGCCGGGGCAAGATCCGTCGTGGTCGCCGAACTCGCGCACGCTGGTTTTCAACCACGCGGTCGGCTACCGGCAGGTGTTGTCTGTGCTTGACGTTATTCACGAAACAAGTCAAGGATATTGAACGTGATTTCGGGAAGCGATTCTGAAGCCGGCGTGGGCCAGATGATTTGATTTTAAGTCCGATTTTTTAACCAAAAATTAACCGAATAAAAAATGAAAACGATGAAACTGATTTATCCTCTGGCCTTCGCGCTGGCGCTCACACTCGCCGCCACCGGCTGCCATACCCATCAACCTCAAGGCGTCACGCCGTTGCCGAGATCGGACAATGGCATGGTCAACAACGAAAATGGCTCTGGCACTTTATCGTCAGGCGGAAAAGTTTTAACCGGCGGCGGCCCGCTGCCGGATAATTGGACGCCAGACATGATGGATCAAGACCGCGCTGCGCTGGCCAATTACACCATTCATTTTGCTTATGACAGCGCTGCGGTGAAAAATAGCGAGCAGGCAAATCTTCAGTCTGTCGCCGACGAGCTTGGGCAAAGACGCAAACGCGAAACTGCTCATCGAAGGCAATTGCGACGAGCGCGGCACGGAGGAATACAATCGCTCGCTCGGCGAACGTCGCGCGCTGGCGTTGCGCGAGGCGCTGGCCAAACTCGGCGTTGACCCGTCGCGCGTCCGCACCATCAGTTATGGCAAGGACAAGTCCGGCTGATCCCGGCCATGATGAATCAGCCTGGTCAAAAAACCGCCGCGACGAATTTGTCCTGTTGCATCCGAAAACCGGAGCTTGATTGTTTCGGAGAAAAATCTGAAATTGTCGAAATTGTTCAAGAGTTCGCACGTCGCGGCCCTTGCTTTTTTAGCGCTTTACTAATTCCTAAAACAGGCGTAGGCTTTTCAAGGCTCGACAAAATTATATGAACATCATGTTTGCATGGGCGATTGGTGCCACTGGAAATCATTCTGGTTTTGGTGGTGGTTCTGATTTTGTTTGGCGCCAAAAAAATTCCTGAATTGGCCAAAGGCCTGGGACAAGGCATCAAGGAATTCAAAAAGGCGACGCGCGAAGTGACGGACGAAATTCAGAATGCGGCGGAAGAAAAACCCGCGCAGAAATCCGTGACCAACGGCCAGTCGCAACCCGCGCAGACCGTTTCCCAATCCCCCAATCCGCCCAAAGTCTGACGGCGGGAAATTTCTCGCATGGCAGGCGACCAAGAAACGGAACGCTCCAACGAGGCCGAAGGCGGTCCGGTCAAAACGTTCCTCGAACATCTCGAAGATTTTCGCTGGGTTCTCATCAAAAGTTGCGTCGCGCTCGCGGTCGCGATGCTGCTGTGCCTCGTTGCGGGCAAATTATGTCGTGCAAGTCATCAAGTGGCCGCTGACACGCGCGAAAATTTCCTATCCCGGCACGAACCAGATCGCCGTCGTCAGCTTCGGCACAAACCATCTCGGCAATTTTCAACTCACGACGGACCAACAAAAAGCATTCAACCTCGGCACAAATCGTTTTGTGTCCGTTCAAATCGAGCCGCTCACCGTTGGGACAAATCAAATTCTCGGCTTGGCACGTCAACACGAACGATGCAAATGCGATTGCCGACGCGCAACGGATGCATATTGATCTGATCAACTTGAGTCCGGCGGGCGGATTTTTCGTCGCATTCCAGGTCGCGCTTTACGGCGGCGCGGTGCTGGCGTCGCCGTTTATTTTCTATTTTGTCGTCGCGTTCATTTTTCCGGCGCTGAAAATGCGGGAACAAAAATATATTTACCGCGGGCTTTTTTTCGGCGGCGGATTGTTTTTGCTCGGCGTTTCTTTTTGTTATTTCATTTTGATGCCCGTCGCGCTGGCGGCATCGCAAATGTATTCAAACTGGCTTGGCTTCGGCGCGTTGCAATGGCGCGCGGAAGATTACATCAGTTTCGTCTGCCGTTTCATGCTCGGCATGGGTTTGGGATTTGAATTGCCGGTCGTGGTTTTGACGCTCGTGAAAATCGGCATTCTGAATTATGCAACGCTTCGAGGCATGTGGCGTTACATGATTGTCATTTATCTGGTTCTCGGCGCGGTTCTGACGACGCCGGAAGTTTTCACGCAAATTTTGATGGCTGTGCCACTTTACATGCTCTATGAAATCACCGTCTGGGTCGCGTGGTATTGGGAGCGTCAGGAAAAAAAACGCGCGGCGCGGGAATCGTAAAACGCGCTTTACAAACGGCGATTTCAGCGTAGGCTCGAATCAACAAATTAAAAACGTATGCGAAACGTAATTTTCCTTCTCGCGATTGGCGCGCTCACTGCATTGTTCACCGCCGGTTGCGCCGGGCCGGAACAAAAACTCGGTCGCGGCATGAGTAACTTCAATGAAGCCGTTCGTCTGGGAGAATTGCGCCGTTCCATGGAACAAACCGCCGTGTTCGATTCGACTGACGCGGCTTTCACCACCGGATTTGTCCATGGACTTGATCGTTCGGTCGCGCGCACGGGCATCGGACTTTATGAAGTTCTCACTTTCCCGTTCCCACCGTATCATCCTGTCGCCACAAAATACTTTACACCGGCACCGGCATATCCCGACAACTATAAACCGGGATTGCCAAGCGATCCTTTGTTTGACACGGACACCTATGTCGGCTTCAGCGGCGGCGACGTCGCGCCGTTCTTTCCCGGCAGCCGGTTCAGCGTGTTTGACAATTGAACGTGACAAAAATTATTTTGCTTAACGCGCCGACGATTTTCCGTCGGCGCGTTTTGCTTTTGTGAAACGGAAATGCGACTTGGAAAAAAATCGCACTGCAAAGTCAACCTGCTGCTGAACGTCCTCGGCAAACGCGCCGACGGCTTTCACGAACTCGAAACCATCATGCAGCCGGTGAATTTCTGCGACGAACTGGTTTTCGAGCACGGCGGAAAAGGAATCCAACTTTCGTGCAACGACAAAAATCTTCCCGCAGATTCGCGCAACCTGGTTTTTCGCGCCGCAGAAAATTTTCTGGTCGCCGCAAAAATTTCTGAAGGCGTAAAAATTCATTTGGAGAAAAAAATTCCGCTGGCCGCCGGACTTGGCGGCGGCAGCGGCAATGCCGCGACAACGCTGCTCGCGCTCAACGAACTTTTTGGAAAACCGATTTCGGACGAAAAGGTCAATGAAATTGCGGCTTCGCTCGGTTCGGATATTCCATTTTTTCTGCAAGACAAACCTGCGCTGGCAATCGGACGCGGCGAGAAAGTCCAGTCGCTCGAACATTTCCCCGCGTTGCGCGGCAAGGCGTTTCTGCTCATTCATCCCGGCTTCGGCATTTCCACGCCGTGGGCTTATCAAAACCTCGCGCGATTTCCCGAAGAGTTGAATGGCAAAACCGGTCGCGCAAAAGATTTGATTTCAAAACTTCAAATGAATGATTGGCCTGCCATCGCTGACAGCTTTTACAACTCGCTCGAAGCGCCCGCGCTGGAAAAATTTCCAATCCTCCAATTATTTCAGGAATTTTTGCGAGCAAACGGCTCGCTCGCTGCGCTCATGTCCGGCAGCGGCTCAACGACGTTTGCGATTTGCGAAAATACTTCCGCTGCCGAATCGCTCGCGGAAAAATTCAAATCGAAGTTCGGGCAGAATTGCTGGACGGCGACCGCGAAAATTTGAACAGAAGAAAACGAAGGAAACAAAGAAATTCTAAAATCCGTTCGCAAAAAAATAAAAAACTTCGTTGTCTTTGTTTGCTTCTGTTTAATTTTGTTTTTTGAATTTCGCCAGCGCAAATTCCAGCATTTCCTTCGCCGCCGGGATTTTGAACGCCAGCGCGAGGATTCCGTAAATCGTTCCGGCCAAAATTGCCGGCGCAAAAACTGCGCTGATTTTTAATGCAATCGTCGCGTGGCCGAATTGCTTTTCCAAATAATGCCAGCCGAACCACGCAACTACTCCGGCAATTATTCCGGCAATAGTCAGCGGCAAAAGCGTTTTCCACAATGCTTCCATTTCCAATTTACCAAGTTTTTTACGCAACGCAAAAAGCAGTAGGCCGACGTTGCAAATCGAAGTTGCCGTGTTGGCAATTCCAAGTCCGCCTTGCCGCAGCGGAAAAACAAGAAGAACCGACAAAATCAAATTCACGATGAGGCAGACAATGCTGATTTTCATCGGCGTTTTCGTGTCGCCGAGCGCGAAAAATGCGCGTGCCAGAATGTTGACGGTGGAAAATGCGACCAGCCCGGGCGCAAGGCACATCAGCGCATACGAAGTCTCATGCGTTGCCAGCTGCGTCGAATTTGTGGCCCTCGAAAAGCAGGCGGACGATTGGCTCGGCAAGGACGACGAGCAAAACCGAGGCGATCACATTTAGAAAAAACAGCGTGCCAAGCCCGTTCCGAAGCGTTGAGCGAAATTCAGGAAATTTCTTTTCCAGCGCCAGTCCCGAAAGCGTCGGCAGCAAATAGGTCGCCAGCGAAATGCCGAACATTCCCTGCGGCAGTTCCATCAGCCGCACGGCGTATCCAAACGAAGAGACGATTCCTGTGCCGACCCAAAACGAAAGAATCTGCACGATGGTCACGTTGATTTGAAACGCGGCGACGCCGATGGTTGCCGGAATCATCCGCGTCACGACGAGGCGCACCGTTTCATTTTTCCACGGCGAAACCCAGCGATAGCGAAAACCGTCGCGCCAGAGCGTCGGCAATTGAAACGCCGCCTGCGCCACGCCAGCCGCAAGCACGCCGAACGCGAGCGCGAAGATTTGCGCGGGCAGTTTTTCTGCTTTCGGCAAATCCGCGCCGAATTGCGGCGCGAGCCAGAAAACGGACGCGATCATCACCACGTTGAGCATCGTCGCGCCCATCGCCGGGATGAAAAAATGGCCGCGCGCGTTGAGCATTCCCATGAACACCGCCGCGACGCACACGAGCAGCATATAGGGAAACATCACGCGCAGCAGCCGCAGCATGAGTTCGGTTTTGTCGGTGAAATGATGAAAATCCAGCGCGAGCGAAATTCCGAGCATCGCGACGGCGATGATGACTGCTCGCCGCGATGACGAGGCCGGAAATGACGGCGTTGGCCGCGCGCCACATTTCCTGTTCGCCGTGGATTTTTTCCTTCTCCTTGAAAATCGGGATGAACGCCGCCGTCAACGCGCCTTCGCCGAGCAGTCGCCGGAACAGATTCGGGATTTGAAACGCGAGCAGAAATGCGTCCGTGACCCAGCCGTCGCCCATGAAACGCGCATAAACCATTTCGCGCACCATGCCGAGCACGCGGCTGAACAGCGTGGCGGCGGCCATCGCGCCGGACGATTTCAACATTTGCGACATCGCGCGAAGATTAAAGTCCAAAGCCTCAAGTCCAAAGTCCAAAGTTTCAAGGCAATTGAAATTGGCTTTTGCGCTTTGGCGATTTATCCTGCGCGCGTGAGCATTCTGGAAGAACTGAAATGGCGCGGCCTCATCGCCGATTGCACCGACGCGGCGGAACTGGAAAAGAAAATTTCCGCGCCAATCACGCTTTACTGCGGCTTCGACCCGACGGCGGATTCAGTTTGCATGTCGGCAATCTCGTTCCGCTGCTTGCGTTGCGACGATTTCAATTGCTCGGACACCATCCAATTGCCGTCGCGGGCGGCGCGACCGGTTCAATCGGCGATCCGAGCGGAAAAACTCAAGAACGTCAATTGCTCACGAAGGAAATTTTGGATCGCAACATCGCCAGCGTGAAAGTTCAACTGGCCAAACTTCTGGATTTTGAAACCAAAAAAAATCCCGCGCGGCTTGTGGACAATGCTTCGTGGACGCAAAACATCTCGTTCCTCGATTTTTTGCGCGACATCGGGAAACATTTTTCCGTCAACCAGATGGTGGCCAAGGAATCCGTCCGCGCGCGGATGGAAGACCGCGAGACCGGCATCAGCTACACCGAGTTCAGCTACATGCTTTTGCAGGCGTTCGATTTTATGGTTCTGGCGCGCGACCAGAATTGCGAACTGCAAATCGGCGGCAGCGACCAATGGGGCAACATCACGGCGGGCATTGAACTTTGCCGAAAAAAACTGGGCAAAACGGTTTTCGGCCTGACGCTTCCGCTCATCACGAACGCCGACGGAACGAAATTTGGAAAAACCGAGGCGGGCGCAATCTGGCTCGACCCGAAACGCACGAGCGTCTATAAATTTCACCAATTTTGGATCAACACCGATGACCGCGACGTGATTCGCTATTTGAAATTCTTCACATTTTTGCCGCCTGAAGAAATTAAATCGTTGGAAAAGAAGCATTCCGAAAATCCCGGTGCGCGCGAAGCGCACAAGGCTTTGGCAAGAGCGGCAACGGATTTGATTCACGGACAATCAGAAACCCATGCAGTAGAACAAGCGAGCGATCTTCTTTTTGGAACCATTCGCGATTCTGTTCATGGCACATTGGAGTTTCAATTGAAGCAAATGCATGGCATTTCGTCAGCGGTTCCAATTCACTCTGAACAGTTATTGGATATGATTGTAGAAGATTTGCCTAGCTGCGAAGTGGCTTCAAACGAGTTGGCAGCGAACGGAATTCCACTTATTGAATTGCTGGTCAGATCAAAACTGTGTTCGTCAAAGGGACAGGCTCGTAAAGATATTGAAAGCGGCGGTGTCTATTTGAATAACGTGCGGGAAGAAAATTTTCAGCGAACCGTTACCTTGAAGGATTTGATTTTTGACAAGCATTTATTACTCCGCAAAGGTAAAAAAAATTATGTAGTGGTGACGGTTGGGAAAAAATAGGAGCATTTTATGTCCTCATCACACAAGGAGGCGGGCAAAAATTCACCAAAAGTCACACTGCTGCGCACGAACAGCTTTTTCAACGATGGAAAATATCAAGAAGCTTCTGAATTATTTGAAGAGCTTCTTAATAGTGACCTTGCGCGAATGGAAATTTTGTTAAGTTTGGGAGACGCCTATGAAAAACTTAATCGCCTAGACGATGCGAAAAATGTGGTGATTCAAGCTACCCAAACTAATCCAGATAGCGTTACAGGATGGATGCGTCTTGGAGGCATTTACCATCAATTAGGCGATTTGCGCGAAGAACTAAAATGCTACGAGAAATCTATAAACATAAAAAAGAATTTTGAAGATGCATGGTTCAAGTCCGCACGGGTTTATTTTCAACTTGCTGATTATGCGACAGCGATTGCAGTTTTAATGCGCCTAACACAAATCAGTCCGACTTGCCCAGTTTATTGGAATTTACTTTCTGAAGCATATGTGAAAAAAGGAGATATAACATCCTCCAAACTGGTTTTAGAGGAATTTAACCGTTTGCATTTATCTGCGGCGGCAGAAAAACGCCGAAAAATAAATCTAGGAATTGCGATTAGAATTTTGACTGGTATTTTTCTTGGTGTCTTTGCTTCATGGTTCTGGCTGTTCGTTATTCCAGCCATTTATGCAACTATTGAAGGTTTATATTGCGGTGGGCTTGCCATAGAGCGGATGGAAGTGATACAGACTTTTGAAGGGGCTAAAGAAACACCGGAAAAAAGGATTGAAAAAGTTACCTACGGGCACTTTTTTCTTATTTTTTCATTTGCGCTCTTTTATGTAACAATACTTTTGTCTGCATTGCTGACGAGGTTTATTTGCCTGTTGCTGACAAAAATTTAGGGGCTGTCCTAGATAACGCAAAGAATGTGTTATTTAAGGTGGCATGAGAAGGAGTCGAATTAGTAAAACGAAGCAAGCGAAGTTGGTGGAGCATTTCGTGGCTGGCACGACGGCACGCACGGCAGCGGGATTGGTGCGAGTCAACAAGACGACGGCAGCCTACTATTATCACCGGCTGAGGGAGTTGATTTACCGGGCGGTGGCCGATGCGACGCCTTTTGCCGGGGAGATTGAAGTGGACGAGAGTTACTTTGGCGGTCGTCGCAAAGGCAAGCGCGGGCGTGGCGCGGCGGGAAAGGTGCCTGTTTTCGGCCTGTTAAAACGGGGCGGCAAGGTCTATGCCGTAGTGATCGCCAATGCCAAAGCCACGACGTTGCTGCCCATCTTGAAGCAACGCATCGTGCCCGACTCCATCGTCTATAGCGATTCGTTGCCCAGCTACAATGCATTAGATGTTTCAGGCTTCCGGCATCTGCGGATCAATCACTCAAAGCTCTTTGCGGAGGGTCGAAACCACATCAACGGCATTGAGAACTTCTGGAACCAGGCCAAGCGTCACCTGCGTAAATTTAACGGTGTTCCCAAAGAGCATTTTCCATTATTCTTGAAGGAGTGCGAGTGGCGTTTTAACAACCCAAACCCAAAAACACAATTGAAACAGTTAAATCAATGGGTTCGTCAGTCCTTAACCTAGTTATCTAGGACAGCCCCAAAATTTAACTCAAACAGAAAGCGATTTGAGATTCTAAAACTTGGCGAAAATCTGGTTCGCCTCTTCCAAAGTTTCCTTCGAGCCGATGTCGAACCAGATTCCCGGCACGCGCCATGTATAAACGGGCGTTCGTGGGTAAAGCCATTGCACGAGGCGTCCGGGCTGGTCGGGATTATTGCCCTCGGCGATGTATTGCCTGATGAGTGCAATGGAATTTCTTGGGATAAAAATAAAGCGCGATGCCGGTGAGCGTGCTGGTCGGCTGCTTCGGTTTTTCCTCGAAGAAAGTGATTTTGCCGGTCGCGTCGGTTGAAATAGAATTGTATTTTTTGATTTCTTCAAGATTTCCAACGTCATAAACGGCGAGCGCGGGCGCATTTTTCTCGCGGCAAAATTTTCCGAACTCACCAAGTTTCTCGCTGAACAGGTTGTCGCCCGCGACGATGATCAAATCATCGTCCACATTTTGAGTTTTGAGGACGTAATTGATGTCGCCGATTGCGCCGAGCTTGTTGGTGTCATCGGTCGAGCCGTCATTGACGACTGTGAAATCAAATTTTGATTTGGTGGCGCGGTAATTGTCCGACCATTTCTGGAAGTGTCCGGCGAACTTTGCGTTGGTCACGACATAAACGCGGTCAATTTCCTTGATGGGCGCAAGATTATCGAGGACGTGCTCGACCATCGGCTTGCCAGCGACAGGCAAAAGCGGTTTGGGCTGCGTGAGAGTGAGCGGATAAAGGCGCGTGGCGTATCCAGCGGCGAGGATGATGACTTTCATATCTTTATTTTAACCACGAATGGACACAAATAAACACGAATCAAAGCACCAAGCGTTCCCATTCCAGTTTTGGATTTTTGAAATTCAACAGAACTCCGACGCGAAGTTTGGTGATGCGCAAATAATTCAGCATCTGGCCTCGCTCGAAATCGGTTATGCGGTCAATGGTTTTTGTGTCAACAATGACTGAATTGAATGCAATCAAATCAGGAATGAATTCGCCTACTTTGCAAGTTTTGTAAAGCAAGTCAAAAGATTTTTGCTGCTGAAACGGAATTTTGCGAAGGCCGAATTCAACAACCAGTGCGTTTTCATAGGGCTTCTCGTGGAAGCCATGTCCGAGGTGGTTCAGAACTTCAATCGCCGCACCAACGATTTGAAAAACTTCCTCTTTGAGCAATAACTTTGTGTTCTCTTTGAAATCCATTCGTGTTTATTTGTGTCCATTCGTGGTTCAAGTCTTGTTCTCAAAAAGGCTCGGCGCGGTTTCACGCGCGAGCGTCTGGCAACGCGCATAAATTTCCGACGGCGATTCGCATTGCAAGCGCAAATTCCGCGAGCGCCTGCGCTTCGGCTCAATTTGAGCCGGCGGATGATATATTTGACCTGCGGCACAACCGTCGGCGCGGCGCTCAATTCATCCACGCCGAGGCCGATCAGCAGCGGCGCGAGCGCGGGATCGCCGGCGATTTCGCCGCAAACGCCGGCCCAGATGCCGTTTTTGTGCGCGGCGTCCACGGTCATTTTGATCAGCCGGATGATGGCCGGATGCGTCGGCTCGTAAAGGTGCGAAACTTTTTCGTTCGTGCGGTCGGCGGCGAGCGTGTATTGGATCAAATCGTTGCTGCCGATGCTGAAAAATTTCACGCTGCTTCGCCAGCGTGTCGGCGATGAGCGCGGCGGAGGGAATTTCAATCATCGCGCCGATTTCCATTTTTTCATCGAACGGAATTTTTTCTGCGCGCAACTCCGCTTTGCATTTTTCGACGAGCGCGTTGGCCTGGTTCAATTCGTCCAGGCCGGAAATCATCGGATACATCATCTTCACGTTGCCCTCGGCGCTGGCGCGGAGAATGGCGCGAAGCTGCGCGCGGAACATTTCCGGTTGCGCGAGGCAAAAACGGATCGCGCGCCAGCCGAGAAACGGATTCATTTCCTGCGCGAGTTGCAGGTGCGAGACGAATTTGTCGCCGCCCAGATCAAGTGTGCGGATGATGACCGGATTGCGGTTTCAGCGCGGCGGCAACCTCACGATAAACTTTGTATTGGTCTTCCTCGCCCGGCGAAGCTGTCGCGGTTGATGAATAAAAATTCCGTGCGGAACAAGCCGACGCCTTCCGCGCCGTGCTTCGATGACGGCTTCAATGTCGTTCTGGTCTTCGATGTTCGCGGAAAGATGGATGATTTTCCCGTCGAGCGTGACGGCGGGCTGCCGCTGGATTTCGCGCAGTTTTTCTTCGAGCGACGCCTTGATTTTTGCGAGCTGGCCGTATTCAAACAGCGTCTGGTCGGTCGGATTGACGATGACCGTGCCGTTGTAACCGTCGAGCAGCGCGTAATCGCCGCTGTCCAATTCCTCGCTGATGCTTTGCAAACCGACGACGGCGGGAATGCCCAGCGACCGCGCCATGATGGCCGTGTGCGAAGTTTTGCCGCCGATGTCCGTCGCAAAACCGAGGACAAATTTTTTGTCCAATTGCGCCGTGGTGGACGGGCTCAAATCGTGGCTGACCAAAATGCACGGCTCGGTGAGATGGCGCAGATCAAATTCATCCTGAACTCGAGCAGATTATCGAGCACGCGAACCGTCAAATCGCGCATGTCGTCGGCGCGTTCGCGAAGATATTCGTCTTCACGCCCGCCAGCGCGGCGACATAACGTTCGGAAACGGCGTGAAAGGCGAACTCGGCATTGACCTTTTGCTCGCGGATCATGCGGATGACTTCGTCCACGAGCATCCGGTCTTCGAGCATCAGCAAGTGCGCGTCAAAAATATCGCCTTCCTTGGTGCCCATGTTTTCGACGACCTTGCGCTGCACTTCGGAAATTTGCTGGCGGGTCTGGACCAGCGACTTTTTCAAACCGGCTGACTTCGTCGGAGACTTCTTCGTCGGAAATTCGCGCCGCGCGATGACGTGGCGGGCGCGATGCAGGACGAGAATTTTCCCGCGACAAACGCCGGCGGAAACGGCAATGCCGCGAAACACTTTTTCTCCCTTGGTTTGCGCCGACATACGAGTCGCAGACAGAAATAGCCGAACCTCTTTGCGTTGAAAAGCAATTCCGCCGGAAAAATGAAAAAGCCCGCGCGAAGCGGGCTTTTGAAATTTACCATCAACCCTCAACTTTCAACCAGCTTCACGCCCGCTCCATGTATTTGCCGGTGCGCGTGTCAATTTTGATCTTTCTCGCCGGTCTTGATGAACAGCGGCGCCTGAACTGTGATGCCGGTTTCCATCGTGACGGCCTTTTGCACGTTGTTCGCCGAATCGCCGCGAATGCCTTCCGGCGCGTCGGCCACGGTCAGCATCACGCTTGGCGGAATTTCGACGCTCACGGCTTTTTCTTCCACGAACGTCACCGTCACCGGCGCGTTTTCCACGAGAAAATTTTTCGCGTCACCCACCAGTTCCGCCGCGAGCGTGACCGTTTCGTAATTTTCCGGGTCGGTGAAAACATAATCCGCGCCGTCCTTGTAGCTGAATTCCATCTTCGTCGTCGATCATCGGCACCGGCTCGATTTTTTCAGTCGAGCTGAAGCGCACGTCGGACGATTTGCCGGTGCGGATGCTGCGCAGCGTGGCCTGCACGAACGCGCGCAGGTTGCCGGGCGTGCGGTGTTGCATATCGAGGACGACGGAAATGTCGCCGTTGTAATTGATCGCCATGCCGCGGCGAAGATCGTTTGCTGTTGCCATAAAATTAAAAAATAAATTTGTCGCGTTGAATTTTTTACAAGCGCGAGTCGGGGAAAATAACCGAAAATAAGCGAAGGCAAGCGCGCTTTTCGGCAAAGACAATGATTCAGCGGTCGCGTTTTGCTGAAGTGCAACCGCATAATTGTGAATAACCATCCCTTGACACCACAAAATTTATGTGTGTTACAAACATGTAACCACAATTAGCAGTGGTTTTATGCGTTGCCCAAAATGCGGTTGTCAGGAAGATAAAGTCATTGATTCGCGCGCCTCGCGTGAAGGAGCGACCATTCGCCGCCGACGCGAATGCATCAAATGCGGCCATCGTTTCACGACTTATGAAGAAGTTGAGCACGAAGGCTTGATGGTGCTCAAGCGCGACGGACGGCGCGAAGAATTTTCGCGCGAAAAACTTTTGTCCGGCATCAAAAAAGCCTGCCAGAAACGTCCAGTCAGTTTGAAAGCAATGGACGATTTGGTGGATCACATTGTTGCAGCCGTGACTGAAAAATTTGAAAGCGAAGTGCCCGGCGAATTCATCGGCAAGATGGTCATGGACGGCTTGCGCGAACTGGACGACGTCGCCTACGTCCGTTTCGCCAGCGTCTATCGCCGGTTTGCAGGAAGCCACGGACTTCGTGCAGGAAGTCAAAAAACTGGAGGCCGCCAAATGATCGCACTGCAATCCGATTGCCTGCTCTTCCAACTCACCAACGGCGAAAGCATTCCTTGCTCGCGCCGAAATGATCTCCGTTGAAATCGTCGGCAACTCCGACGGTCTGGCTCGATCCCGAAATGCTGCGCCACGCCGCCGCGTCCGTCTTTCATTATTTCAAAAACGAATTGAACCGCGAAACCGTCACCGTCGGCGAATTTGCCGTTGCGCTGGAAAAAGCCCTGCGCAATCTCGGCCTGACCATCCGCGCGGACGAATTCGGGTCGCACTCGCAGGAAATCATCGAAGCCGACCTCGGCCTGTTCGCGCGCGAATCCGACGGACAGCCTGGAACTGTTTTTCTTCCCGCGCCTGCGCGACGAACTGCGCGCCGCAACTCCGCCATTCGCCGCGCGTGTGCGCTTTCGCGGCCTGCGCGGCTGCGTCAAGCAGCTTGCCGGCGCGCAACGCTGGAGCACTCGCTGCGAAAAATTGCAGGAACAAATCGTTGAATACCTGCGCGACTGCCTGACCGCCGAGCCGGAACAAAACGAGTGCGCGCTCGTGGTGGAGTGAATCGGTGAAGTGGGGGATTTTGAAAGTTTAAATTTGATGAGCAAAACCTTTTCGAAAAAATCATTGCGCGGGAAATTCCCGCGGCAAATTGTTTATGAAGACGATTTGGTTCTCGCCATCCGCGACATCAATCCGCAGGCACCCACGCACGTTTTGATTTTTCCGAAAAAAGTGATTCCGCGAATCGGCGAGGCGCAGGCCGGCGACCGGGAATTGCTCGGACACATTTTGCTCAAGGCCGCCGAGGTGGCGAAGAAACTGGATTTGAAAAGCGGCTACCGGCTCGTCATCAACAACGGCGCGGACGGCGGCGAAACCGTGCCGCACCTGCACGTCCACATTCTCGGCGGACGCCACATGGCCTGGCCGCCGGGTTGAATTCGCGCTAGACAGAAATTTTTCCAGGATGCAAATTGCGCTCGGTTCACCACAAGAATATGCCCGACAATAAACGACAATATCTCCAGCCAATTCCAAGTCGTTTTGAATTGTCTGTGCTATATGTTTTATTGGGCGCGCATCTTGTTCTTGGCTCGGACACGGGAATTCCGAGTGGTTGGCTACCGTTCGTTACGATTTCATTCTGGATGATTGTATTATGGTTTGTATTTCGGGCCGCTTTGGCTCTCATACAATTTCGAATTGTTTGCCAGAAATTACCGCGGTGGATTGAGGCTGCATCTGTTTTAGCGGTGCTTGTTATTCTTCATACGACTACTATCGGTCTTTGTGCGAGAGTTTATTTGAGCGAGCGAGACCTGCAGGTGTGGGCTGAACAGGCACAAAGTTCCAAAACGATCTGGAAAGGTGAAGCCATCCCGTGCGGTCTGTTCACGATTCAATCAATGATTTATAAAGACGGAGTGACATGGATGGAGACCGATAGCGGCAGTCGTCTTTTCCAATTCGAATATGCAAATGTCGGCTGCGAGCATACTGGCCTTGCATATTCCGAGCGTGGAAAGCCGCCCGATATGCCTCCGGCATACGGACAGAGTTACTACCATCATTTATACGGCCCTTGGTGGTTGTGGTTAGACAGCGGAGATAATTGAAGCGGTAACTTTCGCAGGCCTAACAATTAGATAGGCTACAAAAATTTCCTCAACACCTTGCCCAGCCGCGCGATCCCTTTGCGGATGTTTTCCTCGTTCGCGCTGCCGAAGCTGATGCGCAGTTCGTTGTCCGGTTTGGCGCGCGACGGATCGTCGGCGTAGCAGAGTTCGCCGGGAACGTAGAGCACGTCGGCTTTCAGCGCAGCTTGAAACACTTTTGATTTCACACCGGCGGAAATGTGTTTAGGCAATCGCGCCCAGAAATAAAGTCCGCCGCCGGATTCCCAGATCTCCACGTTCGCCGGAAAATGTTCCGCGAGCGCGAGCTTCATCACGCGTGCCTTGCGGGCGTAATTTTTTTGCACCTTCGCGACGTGTTTGTCGTAAAGCCCGGTTTCGAGCGCGCGCGCCAGAAGTTGTTGCAGCAGATTCGCCGTGCCGAAATCGTGGTTGCCCTTGATGCGCTGGACGACGGTGAAAATTTCCTGCGGCAAAATGCCGAAGCCGACGCGCGCGCCGGGCGCGTAGGGCTTGCTGTAAGTGCCGGTGTAAATCACGCGCTCCGCCGCGCCGGGCAGCGTGAGTGCGGTCGGCGGCGTGGTAGGGCGGAGCTGCCGCTCCGCCTGGCTGACCGGCAGGTCAGCCCTACCTGAAAAGGACAGTTCGCGATACGCGGCGTCTTCGAGCAGATAAATCGGATGTCCGGCGGCACGCTCGAATTTTTTCAACAGCTTCAGCGCGGCGGATTTTTTCGCGAGCGAAGTAGTCGCGCCGGTCGGATTTTGAAAATAGGTGACGAGGTAAAGCGCCTTCACGCGGCGCAGTTCGCCGGATTTTTTCAATCGTTCCAAAACTTTTTCGAGATGAACCAGATCAATCCCGTCGCGTTCGAGTTTCACGCCGCGCGCTTTAATTCCACGACTTTGCAAAATACTCAAAAAAACAAAATACGTCGGGTCTTCGACGAGGATGATGTCGCCTTCGTCGCAGAGCGCCTCGAGCGTCATGTAAAGCAACTGTTGCGAGCCGCCGGTGATCATCACGCGGGCTGACGAATGACCTTTGTTCGCGGAATTTGCGCCGTCGAGTTTTTGCAAATGTTTCGCTGTCAGTTCGCGCAAATTATTTTCGCCAGCAGTGATGCCGTATTGCAACGCGGGCTGGCCGGTTTTTGGCGAACGCAAAATGTCATTGAGCAGCTTGCGCGAAATTTCCACGGGCAAAGTCAAGTTGTCCGTGAATCCAGCGGCGAGTGAAATCAATTTTGGGCGAGAGAGCGCCGCGTGCATGAGCCATGAGATTGGCGGCACGGCGGTGCGTTGACCCAATTTGGACAGGACGTTTTGTTTCATGTGAAAAGGTTGGAGAGGCTAACAACTTTGGAGTGCGCGGACAAGTCCGCGCTTTGGAACGGCGCGACACGTCGCGTCGTTGAAAGCGGTGTCGTGACGCCGCACTCCAAATCAGTGCCGCGAGCCGAAGACGCTGTCGAGGATGGTTTCCTTGGTTTTCCAAATCAGCGCCATCGTGATGGCGAGCGGCGCAAGGCCGAGGAAAAGCAGGACGGCGATTTCCGCGTGTTGCAGCCAGAACAGGATTTTTGGATTTATCATCGCCGGCAAATCAGACATTTGCGGAACGGCGATTGAAGCGGCGACGAAAACCATCCACGCAACCAGCAGCCAGCGGTTGAGCAAGGTGAACTGCCGAGTTTCCTGCCGCAAGGTTTCGTCCGGCAGCATTGCGCCGAGTTGTTTGAGGACGACGTTCAGGTTGAACAGAAAAAGTATCGCCGACAAAATCAAAACGAAAATTGCCGCGCGGAAAAAAAGCTGTTCTGGCATCCGGCTGAACCAGAACAGAAACGGCGAGAGGCCGAGGTTGACGAGGCCGAGCAGTTTCGCGCGGTCGAGCGCGTTGCGCCATGGGCGTTCCTGTTTTTGAAAACTGCCCATTTGCCAGAGGCCGTAGAGCAAAAGAGAATTTGCGATGAGCGCGGGAATGATTCCAATCGGCTTGAGCAATTCGACGCGCGCGGTTTCGGCGCAAACAATCAACGCAGCGGGCAGTCCCCAAAACAGCGCGGACAATCCGCGCGCGAGTTTGCCGAGCGAGCGGAGCAGTTCGGCATCGTTTCGGATTTTTGGATTTTGCGATTCGGTCAAAACGAAAGATAAGTGTAAGCCTTCAAACCTCGTTCGTAATCATCCAGCAGGCGCATGGCTTCGGACGGTTTCATGCGGTCGGATTTGATGGCTTCGTCCATCTGCGCCTTCATCTGGCGTTTCAATTCGTTCTCGTCGTATTGCACCGCGGCGAGCGACTGGACGATGGTCGTCGCCTTCGATGATTTCCTCGATGTAATAGCCGCTCGGCTCGTCGGGTTCGAGAAAAACGTGGACTTCGTTCACGCGGCCAAAAAGATTGTGCAGGTCGCCCATGATGTCCTGATACGCGCCCATCAGGAAAAATCCGATGATAATACGGCTCGGGCTTGCCGTTGCCGTTCGGTGTTGCAGTGGGTGCAGCGGCAGCGTGTCGCGCACGTCGCGCAAATCGATGAATTTGTTGATCTGGCCGTCGGAATCGCAGGTGATGTCCACCAGCGTGGCCTCGCGCGTCGGGCGTTCGTTCAGGCGGCTGACGGGCATGATGGGAAATAGCTGGCCGAGCGCCCAATGGTCGAGCAGCGATTGGAAGACGGAAAAATTGCAGAGATACTGGTCGCCGAGCGTGTCTTCGAGCTTGCGGATTTCCTCGGGCACGTAAGCCTGGCCTTTGAAACTTTGCACGACTTCGCGGCTGATTTCCCAGTAAAGATTTTCGATCTTCGCCTTGTCCGGCAAATCCAGCAGGCCGAGCGTGAACATGTGCTGCGCGTCCTCCGTGCGTTCCAGCGCGTCGTGAAAGGCTTCGAGCTTGTTCGCTTGGCGAGATTTTTTTTGATGTCGAGCAGTTCGCTGCACGAGCGCGTGTTCGTTGTCGCCGTATTGGAACGGCGTCGCCGGGACGGATTTTTTCAATCGAGCCGAAAACTTCGACGATCAAAACGCTGTGATGCGCGACGATGGCGCGGCCGCTTTCGCTGATGATGGTCGGGTGCGGCACTTTCTCCGCGTTGCAAACGTCGGCGATGTAATAAACGATGTCGTTCGTGTATTCCTGCAAGGTGTAATTCGTCGAGCTGTCGAAATTCGAGCGGCTGCCGTCGTAATCCACGCCCAGGCCGCCGCCGACATCCATGTATTCGATGGCGAAACCCATCTTGTGCAGCTTCGCGTAAAAGCGCGCCGCTTCCTGCACGGCTTTTTTCACCGTCAAAATGTCCGGCACCTGCGAGCCGATGTGGAAATGCAGCAGCTTCAGGCAATGGCCGAGATTTTCCGCCTTCAACATTTCCGTCGCGGTCGAGCAGTTCCACCGTGCTCAAGCCGAACTTCGCATTTTCGCCGCCGCTCTCGGCCCATTTGCCCGCGCCCTTGCTCAACAGCCGCGCGCGAATGCCGATCAGCGGCTCGACGCCAAGCTGTTTTGAAATGGAGATGATCTGGCGCAGCTCCTCCAGTTTTTCCACGACCATGATGACTTTTTTGCCGAGCTTGATGCCGAGCAGCGCCATCTTGATGAACTCCGCGTCCTTGTAGCCGTTGCAAATGATCAGGCTGCCCATCTGATTTTGCAGCGCGAGGCCGGCGAACAATTCCGGCTTGCTGCCGACTTCGAGGCCGAAATCGTAAGGCTTGCCCGCGTCGAGAATTTCCTCCACGACTTCGCGCAACTGGTTCACCTTGATCGGAAACACGCCGCGATATTTTCCCTGATAATTGAATTCGGCGATGGAATTTCGGAACGCCTGGTTGATCGCCTCGACGCGATGGCGCAAAATATCCTGGAAGCGGATGAGCAACGGAAATTTCAGCCCGCGACCTTTCGCCTCCTCGATCACGTCGGTGATGTCCACCGTCGCGCCCGCCTCCTGCAACGGCCGGGCGACGACGTGGCCGGCGTCGTTGATGTCGAAATACTTCGCGCCCCAGCGATGGATGTTGTAAAGCGCGCGCGCCGCGTCAATGGTCCACGGTGCGCCCGCGTCGTTTGGATTGCTCATCTCGGTGAATTCAAGCGAGGCGAACTATAAAACCCCGCGCGCAGAAAGCAACACGCGGAATGAAAATTTTTCGCGACGCTTCGGGCTTTGCAGTTTGCGAAAAATTTGTTTTCATCCCGCCATGCCGAAAATTCCGCTCAAAACCATCGTCGCCCACTGCGACAAAATTCTCCGCACAAAAGAAATTGGCGATTACGACGGCGCGGCGAACGGATTGCAGGTGGAAAATTCCGGCGCCGTCACAAAAATCGCCGCTGCCGTGGACGCGAGTCTTGCCACAGTAAAATTGGCGATTGCCGCCAAAGCGGATTTGCTGATTGTGCATCACGGATTATTTTGGACTTCACGCCAGCCGTGGACGGGGAAAAATTGCGAACTGCTAAAACTGCTGATTGAAAATAATCTGGCAATTTACAGTTCGCACCTGCCGCTCGACGCGCATCCAAAACTTGGCAACAACGCGCAACTCTGCGCCGCGCTCGGTTTGAAAAACCTGAAACCATTTTTCCTGACGCACGGACAAACCATCGGCTTCAAATCGCAAGCAAAAATTACGCGGAACGAACTTGCGGCGAAATTGGAACGCGCAACGGGAACGAAGCCAAAAATAATTCCCGGCGGCAAAAACATTTGCGAAAAAATCGGCGTCGTCACCGGCGGTGCGGGTGCGGAATTAAAACTGGCCGCGAGCGAGGGCGTGGACACCTTTATCACCGGCGAAGGGCCGCACTGGACTTTTGCGCTGGCCGAGGAATTGGGACTGAATGTTTTTTACGGCGGCCATTACGCGACGGAAACTTTCGGCGTGAAAGCACTCGCGGCAGAGCTTTCAAAAAAATTCAAGCTGCCGTGGGAATTTATTGATTATCCAACCGGCTTGTAAGCGCGATCAAGTTTTCTCTGCCGGGTTGCGGCGCTGCAAGAAAATCATTAGACCGACCAAAAAGATTCCGGCGGCTATGGCTGTGAGGGTGACATAGAGCGGGCCGTTCGGAAGTTTGAATTGAAATTCCACCGTGTGCGCGCCGGGCGTGAGATAAACGCCGCGCATGATGAAGTTGCAGCGTAGAAGTTCCGCCGGTTTGCCGTCCACGGTCACGCGCCAATTCGGATCGAATTTGTCGTTGAGCAGCAGCACCGATGGCGCGTCAGCCGTGGCGTCGAGCACAATGTCCTTTGGCGCATAACTTTTGAATTCAACTGTGCCGGAATTTTCATTGGTCACGTTGGCCGGCGGTGGTGGCAGATTTGTTGAGACCAAAACGATTTTAGTCGGATCAAAATCCGCTGCGGCGAGCATTTTAAGCGTGTCGTCGTCATTCGTGTTGACTTGCCAGTTGGAATAAAGTTTGGCGCGCGGCAATGCGCCGGTGAATTCAAAGAGCGCATAGGGGCCAACAGAATTGGGAAATGCGGCATCTTTGTCTGGTGGCAAATAATTTGCGAACTCTTCAGGTGAAATGCCGTAAGGGACAGCGACACCCGGTTTGGGCGCGACATCAAATTGTTGAATGATGCGGAAGCGATGTTGCGCCGGGTCGAATTGTCCGTTAAATAAATCAAGAAGGGCTGCGGGACCGAGCAGGTAGCGAGTATTGGTCAATTCCCAGAGCCGGCCAACGCGAGGAAAGGTTTCCGGATCAATAGCCAGACGGCCCGAACTGTCCTGCTTGATTCCAATTCGAAAGGTATCACTAAACGCTTCCAAATCCACAGGCATTCGCGGCATCTGGATGATGTCAAGCGACTGGATGTTGTAATATGGAAAATGATGCTGCGCCCATTCAATCTTGTAGAGATTTTCAAACAACGCAAATTGCGAAGGTGTGCCCAAAGGGACTGGCAACCCATATGCGACACGATGTTCGTAGGATTTGTCCCGCAGGAAATTTAAGATTGGATTGGTTGAATTGGCCGGATTAGCCGGATCAATGTCGTATTTTTGGATGTAATTCCAATGAACAATCCACGGCAAATCCGCGTGGCCCAAATCCAGAACAAGCAGCGCACCGAGAAAAATTCCGCCCCATTTGGAGCGCCTCCCGGAAAAAACACCCGCGAAAATGAGGGTGATAAGCACCGTTGCCAGCGCAAAAAATAAAATGAACCAGCCCACTTGCGCGACGCTGAACGCGGCGATCTGCTTAGCCATTTCTTCATCGGGAAACCCGACGATTTGAAGATATTTCACAAGTGCCGGTTTTTGCAGCGCGTAAATCAGCCACGCAAGCATACTGCCGACGATGGCCACAACGCATGCGGAGGTGCAGTTCCGATCAAAGCCGCGAACTTTTGTCCACCACGCTTTGAGTTGAATGAACGCGGAGGTTGAGCCGACAATTGAAATTTCCAAGTAGCGTCGTCCCAGTCCGTGAATGCCGTATGCAAAAATAATGACAAGTGCCCAAGAGAACATATAAAGGAATTTAGTCGGATTTCGGATGGTGGAAAAATAAGGCAGTTTATAGATGAGCGCATAGAAAGGCGCGAATTTGCCCCACGACAGCAGCAACGAAACGATCAACACCGCCGTCCAGAACCAAAGAGAACGCTGATGTGGTTCGGAAAAAATTGAATTTTGTTTTCGGAATAATTGGGCCACTGCCCAGAAGGCGACGAGAATGACCAAAGCGCCCGCGTAATAACCATCGCCGGAAAATCGTATCGTTCCCGCACCTTGACCGATTATTCCCCAATAGTTGCCGCCATCGGGTGTGTCCATGCGATAACCAAAAAGTCCGGGGACGATGATTCCGAATGTTTCGGCTTTTGGAAAACTCCATTGCGTTGCAAAATCCCAGTGCGCGGCCTTGGCCGCCGCGTTTTGATCGGTGCCTGCGACACCTTGGCTATTATAGTTTAACAAAAACAAAAGAGTTTGCCCGGCGATGAATCCTGCAAAAACTGCAACAATTGCGACTCGCGCGACGCCATGACTGAATTTTTTCAAGGCCGAAACATTTTCTTCCGTCAGCGTTTTGTAAAAAACAAGGGCGGCGACGAGCAAGCTAAAGATCGCGCCAATGTCCACGGCTTCCATCACATTGATGCCAATGGCAAGGCCGGCGAGCGCCAGCCGCGTCCAACGGATGAACGCGGAAGTTTCCGATGAGTTGGAAACTATCAAGGCCAGTGCAAAAAAATCCATGCCAAAGGCGATTTGATGCGAAGCCACGCCCCAGCAGGCGTCGGAAAAAAAAGTGGAATTCAACACTGCGGCCAACGCACCCAAAGTTGCCGCCAGCGGTGATAATTTCAATGCGCGAAAAAATGTCCACGCACCAAGCCCCAAAATGAAAAGCGCGATTGGCGCGAGAAATTTTGCAAAGCCCACTGGTCCCAGCAGACAATTTAAAACTGCACTGACGGTTAGCGAATAAGCACCACTATTTGAACCGATGTAATTTAAGTCGTC
This sequence comes from uncultured Verrucomicrobiae bacterium, assembly GCA_963746345.1. Lineage (GTDB taxonomy): Bacteria > Verrucomicrobiota > Verrucomicrobiia > Limisphaerales > UBA11358 > UBA11358. Next base: position 317,537 of record CAVVAN010000001.1, on the reverse strand, counting down.
CCACACGCCAAATATGCCAGAAGGTAACTTCAACCAGCTCGCGTTTTGTTGGCCGAGCGGTTCATCGTTTGAAAAATGAACGTAACCCGGCAGAAAACTGCGCCAGAACAGGAGTGCCAGCAACGCCAGCAGCAAAATCGGAAGTGCGCCAACCCTTCGCGGCACGGGTGCTGTGGAAATTTTTTTCATGCAAAATGATCCATTAAATATTGCGCAAGAGTTTTGAGGGCGACAGAGTTTGTGTCAAGCCATTGAATTTGGCGGAGAATTAGAACCATTGATTCTCAACTCGTGAATTTGAAGAGATTAAAGTTTTGATTTACATTTCGTTTTAATTGGCGGACGGACCTTGGCTTAATTAAAATTCTCTGCGTATTTAATTATGCCAATCAAAGTTTTAGTGCTGTCTTCCACCCGCAAAGAACGCGATGGCATTGCCGAATACACGAGACAGGTGTTTCGCCCGGAATTTCAGTCGGCTAAAATTGAATTTCAAATTGTGGACATCACACTTCGAAATATGCTGACTGCTCCATTCAAAAAAGCGGACTTATTGCACGTCCAGCATGAATTTTTCATGTTCGATCGGTTCGTCGGGTTATCAGCTTTGTTTTATTATCCTTATCTCTGGTTCTGGTCGAAGCTTCTAGGCTATAAAAGTGTCACCACTTTCCATTCCACTTATAACGTGGATGATTTGGAGAGCGCGTTACCGCATTTCCGCAAATTCAAATGGCTGTTCCCGCTGGGCAGTTTTTACCTGCGCCTTCACGTTCTATTGGTCTGCGCTTTTTCCGACCGCATTCTGATTTTGAGCAAAATTGGCATGGAGAATCTTGGGCGCGTGGTTTCTCGCCGCACAATGGCGCGCAAAGTGCGCTACACGCATTTGGGGAACTACGCCTCCCATATCCACATGCGGCGACACGGTTTGTTGAAAGAAAAATTCGGCTTGGCTGGCGATGAAAAAATCTTCGTCTTGTTCGGCTTCGCATTCCCGATCAAAGGTTACGAATATGCGATTCAAGCGATGAATCTTCTCGTCAACCAACACGGGCGGAGGGATGTCAAGCTCGTCATTGTCAGCGGCGACACTGGCAAGGGCAGCTTCCCGGGCGGCGGGCAGGGTAACACCTACATTGGTTCGTTGAAAAAACTGGCGACGGAACTCAAAATTGAGCCGCACGTTATTTTCACCGGCTACCTTGCAAACGACGATCCGCTACTTGAGGAAATTTTCGCCGAAACATTTTGTTTCGTCTTTCCATATCTGGACCGCAACTTTCCATCCGGCGCGATTTCAACAACGCTGGCGACGGGGAAGCCGGTATTGGTTTCGGACATCCGCTGCTTTCAAGAATATGACAGATTGCTGAATTTCAAAGAACGAGACCCAGTGGCACTGGCAGACAAGATGACCGAGTTGATGGAGAACCCGGCATACTTGAAACAGGCGGCTGAAATTACCCGGCACAATGCGGAGAAATTCGATATGCAAAATATTTTTGCAGTCCACCTTGAATTGTATCAGGAGCTGATGTCCGGGACTTGTTAAGGCACTTGCCGGATGCGGAAGTATTGTCCCGTCTGATTCACGATAAATTCATTGGTGACGTATTCGCTTTGAGCCGTGAATTCCGGTCCTGTTGCCGTCCAATTAACCAGATCAGTTGATGATTCGATCACATAGTTAAAACCCAAAACAACATGGGAAATGACATTAACACGGCTCACATTGATGGCGAGCGTCGGGACAAAGGGAGGCGACCCGATGAGGATTTCGGGTGGGTTCGTATAACCAGATCCGTTGCTAATAATATTAATGCCAGTTATAAATCCATTTTCGATCGTCGCCGTTGCTGTCGCACCAGAACCGCCGCCGCCCTGTATCAACACTTCCGGGGCATTGGTGTAGCCACAGCCATTATCGGTGATGATCGCCCCAACAAAAAATCCGTTGACTACCTGTGCCGTGGCCTGGGCTGCGTGCGGCGAACAAAAGCCGGATTCAGCCGCATACAACGTTGCCACTTCATTTGAAGCCAAGGCGCGGTTGTAAATGCGAACATCATCAATCGCGCCGTTAAAAAATCTAACTCCAGTTGCGGATCCGATTCTAAAACTCGTAGGGGTATACGGCGTCGCCGCAGTGCTATTTGATGTAGCAACTCCATTCACATAATATGTCGTCACGCCGGAATTGCGTAGCATTGCGATCTGATACCACTGGTTTGTGCTGGTAAAAGTAAATCCACCCGGAAGAACTCCAACATTGCCAAAGACTGCATACAATTGATTTCCTACTGTTGCATTTCCCATTACATCAAAAGAGTATCCGTTAGCCGCATACCCATCATCATAGCCAAGCTCTACTACGCTGCCCTCTTGATTCAATGAAGCTGGCTTTACCCACGCGGTCATCGTCCAATTATCAACTTGGGTTGTTGGCACATTTGTAAAACCGATGTAGCTACTTACTCCATCAAAATTATATGCTTGATTGGGATTGTTGAAACGGTCTGTAGTCAATGTGGCTTGAACAGTTGTCGCATTGTTACTATTCCCGCTCGCGTCGTTGGCATTTCCATTAAACGGATAATAGGCAACAAGCCCGTTGGTGATGAAGCTTTGAGCGGTGACGTTAGTTAGAATAATTGCAAAAAATACAATTGTGGTGATGAGCAAGCGTAATTTCATACTGCCTTTCTTGAGTTGGCCTTTTTAGGGAAAGCCATTTCAAGCTCTTTTATCAGAATAAAAGCTATATTGCAAGATAATAAAACTAACAATCAGGCCCATTTAATCATCCTGTTTTCGGAACTACACAGTCCAGGCGGCAATTGACAATATTCATTCGCTTACTAAAATGTTGTGGGAAAACATTGTATGAAAATTGTTAAACAGACTCCATGCAGGCGCAATGTTGCCATTCAACAGGCTGTCCATGGATTTACCCTCGTCGAAATGCTGGTCGTTATTGCCATTATTGCGGTGCTTGCCGCCTTGTTGCTGCCAGCGCTGGCCGGGGCAAAAGGCAAGGCTTATCGGGTGCAGTGCGCCAGCAATCAAAGGCAAATTGGAATGGCATTCCAGATGTATGCGGATGACAACGCGGGAAGCTTTCCTGTGACTCAAGGTTGGGCAGCCAATGGCGGCAAATACTGGACAAATGCCTATACAGCGGGTAGCGCGGCGGAATTTGGTGGAGCAGTGGCAGAAACGAACCGGCCGTTGAATGAATATACCAAGAATGTTGATGTATATCATTGCCCGGCGGACAAAGGGGATCCATTGATTCCGGCTATTTCAAGTGCGTGGCTGGCATTTGGCAACAGTTACTATGTAGCATGGCATGATCTGTATGGTGTTCAGCATGTAACGGGTGATCACATTCCTATCATTTATGGTGATCCGATCAACGAAAATGTCATTGGGCGCAAACCTTCCACAAAGATTATCCAAGGTGACTGGTGTTGGCCGGGAAACCGTCCGCGCAGTGATCCAAAGACATCCTGCCACGGCAAAGTCGGTGTGCGCTCAGAGAATATGCTTTTCGGCGATGGCCATGTGGAATTTTATACTTTTCCAGATGCAATGGATTCTTGGGGATATTTGCCAATTGATATGAATTTTCTGTGGTGGTGAAAAAACTGTCGTGCCTAGCGACAGGCAAATACCAAATAGATTTGATACATCAATTAGATCAAGCAATGATCTTGCTCATGTTGGCGTCTTCGGTGGACTGGCTGCAATAGTTTTTTGAAGCACAAAGCTCACGCCGTCATACATATTCCATAAGAACCATCGCAAATATTTTCTGAAGGGTACCAGATTTCGTAACTTCAGAAGCGGCGTGAGATTGATCTGCGTTAATTCGGCGCGAAGCAGTTTGAACCGCACGGGCGAATAAAAATTCCACGGAGACGCATCGGTAAAGTAGTCCATCGTTTTCTCTGTAAAAAATTTTCGGTGCGTAGGGTCTTGATAGGCACAGTCCGATTTTGCATAAGGAACATTGATGCGCACGATTCCACCCGGCTTTAAGATGCGCCATATTTCGTTTATTGTTCCAAGAGTATTTGGCAAATGTTCCAGAACCTGCTCCAGCAAAATCTCATCTGCATAATTGTCAGGAAACGGCCAAGGGAATACTTCCAGATCAAAAAACTTGTCCGCCTTAACATTGTGAGTTGAGGCCGTGTCGCAGTTAATCCAGCCCGGTTTGTAATCATGGCCGCAACCGAGATTGAGTTTGATGGATTCGCTCATATTGTCATTTATTTCTGATACTCACAAATGATGATTTTATTTCACAGATTTTAACTTGATGTTGAGGACTGGCAAGCTCCAAAGAATTTAACTTTCGACAGTCAGTTATTCTCTGATTCTATTTCAAGCAGTTGGACAAAACAATCCAAGTGGCGTTTTCTCATGGCGTCGGTGTTGTTACTGGCAAGATATGCTTGAAGCCGATCTTGATAGTCCTCCAATGCCGTAGAATTCATTTGCCGGACGTGCAACATCTTTGCCGCGAGGTCGCCGGCATCTCCGGCGCGGAATTTAACGCCGGGTGTGAAGCTGCGGAACATTTCAAGGTCACTCGTGATGCAGACCTTGCGCGCCGAGAGCGTCGTTGCCAGCGAACCGGACGTGGCGGATTCCTGCAAGTAAGGGTAAAGAAAGCAATTTGTCCGCAGGAGCACTTCATCCAAAAGCGGATCGTCGAACGGAATAAAGCCGGTAAAAATCACATGCTTCTCCAGGCCGAGGCGAGTTGTCATTTGCTTCAAAGATGCCAGGTATTGGACGCCGCCTTCGCCCGGCTCGCCACTCACGATAAGCAGTTTCAAATCGGGATACCCGGCATGAAGAAGTTGCAGCGCTTCGATGGCCAGATGATAACCTTTGTTCGGAAACGCGAAACCAAACAAAGTAAAAACATATTCGTCGGATTTAATTCCATAGCGCGTTTCCAAATCGGTGCTGTTCTGGCCACGAAGCGGAAGATCGTAAACTCCAATGGGAATGACTGTGAGCCTTTTAGGATCAATTCCCGGCGTGATACGGACAAAAGCAGCTTTTGAATTTTCGCTCAAGAAAATCAGCCGACTTGCAGCCGTAAGAATGAGCCGATGATATATTTTTCCGTAAAGGCGAAGTGCTTGAATCAAAAGACGCGATTTGGTGCGATGCGCGAAAATTTGTCCGGCCTGATCCCAATTGTAAACGGTGTGCATGGTGATAGCGAGTTTCCTGCCCGTAAATCGCAGGATCAAAAGGTAACAAAATAAAAGAAAGCCCCAACAACCGGCAAATCCATAAAGTGAATATTCGTGTTGCAGATGGATGACATCGGCGCGGGCAAATGGAATTTTGAGGCAGTTCCAAAAACCGAGCGGAATTTTTTGCAACCGGATGTCACCCGTTTCAAACTGCGCTCCCGCGTAAAGATGGCCGGCGTAATCGCTCACACCGCATCGCTGCCGAGTAGGAATGACGGCTAGGATTATCATTTCAAATCAACCCGAAAATTCATCCATTCGGGACAGGATTGGCACGTTCAATTTCCGGACGGTTCTCAAGTTCGGCCCGAACCATGTCTTGGATGGTTTTCTGAAAATCCCATGCGCGCGTCCATTGAAGCTCTGTTTCGGCCTTGCGAGCATTGCCGCAAAGCCCGACAGCCACCTGTTGGGTAGCACTGGTGCGTTCGGTCACTTTGACAAACTTTTTGTAATCCAACCCGGCAGCACGAAAGGCGCAATCCACCATCTCCTCAACCCGGCGGCTTTGGCCGGAAGCAAAAATATAATTATTTGGCATTTTCGCCTGAAGCATGAGCCAGAAACCTCGAACAAAATCGCGGGCGTCGCTCCAATCGCGTTCCGCGTTCAAATCGGCAAGTTGCAATTCGCGCGCGCGACCTTGCTTGATGGCGGCAACAGCGCGGGCGACGCGGCTGCTCAAATAATTCGGCGGACGGAGTGGAGATTCATGATTGTAAAGAATTCCGACCGAGACAAATTGGCCGTATTTTTCCCGGTGCAAGCGCGCGAACTGATCGGCCGCAAGTTTGGCGATGCCATAGGGTGTGACCGGTTGTTTCAGCGTGCTTTCGTCCTGCGGCACTTGCGCGGGCACGCCAAAAACTTCGCATGAGGACGCCAGAAAAATCCGTGCTCCGGCGCAAATTTCGCGGGCGGCTTCGAGAAGACGCAGTGTGCCGAGAGTAATCGCAGCAACACTTTGTTCCGGCACATTAAAGCTCTGACGTGAATCGGTCACGCCGGCGAGGTGATAAATTTCAACGGGTTGAGAGGATTTGAGAAAACGCATGATGGAGAACGGGTCTTCCAATGAACCATTGTGCCACTGGATTTTTGCCACATCTTCCGCTCCGAATCGCCGAAGCAGGCGCGCTTCTTCGCCGTCGAAGGGCGAGCGCAACAAGCCGTGAACTTCATAGCCTTGCCGCACAAGCCAGCGCGCCAGGTAAGTTCCGTCTTGTCCCGTGATGCCGGTGATTGCCGCGCGTTTCATGCCGGGTTACTTGCCGACGAAGTGGACTTGTGGCATGGGCATCACAAATTTCCCGCCGCGTTTAAGAAATTCATGCTCGCGCTTTTTAAATTCCTCGATGAAGTGCCACGGCAATGCGAGATAAAAATCCGGCTTCTGCTTTCGCGATTCCGCTTCCGAAATGATCGGGATATTTGTTCCTACGGTTTTCGTTCCCCATTTATCCTGATTCCGATCGGCAATGGCGGGCAAGAGGTTGGGCGTGACGCCGCAAAATTGCAAAGTGGTGTTTCCTTTGGTGGATGCTCCATAGCCGTGAACGAGCTTTTTTTGCGCCTTGGCCTTTTTTAAGAAGGAACGGATGTCCTTGCGGATTTTTTGAATGTTTTTACGAAAGAGCGCATAGGGTGCATCGGTGTCAAGAGCCATATCAAATTCCGCCAGCCGCAATTGTTGCACGCGTTCACGCGCTTCGTTGGACGGTTTCACTTTGCCAGCGTGACCGGCTGCAATCCGAAAACTTCCGCCGTTGCTATCATTCAAAGTGACATCAATCACTTCCAAACCATGCTCTGCCAGCAATCGTTCCATCGGTGCCAGGGAATAATACTCAAGATGTTCGTGGCAGATGGTATCAAAGCTGTTCACCTTGAGCATTGACGGCAGATAACTTAATTCCAGAACCCAAACGCCTTCTTCATGCAAACTGCTCTTGATATCGTTTACAAACGCGCGCGGGTTTTCCAAGTCGTAAAACATCGCAATGGAAGTTATGACCTTTGGTTTCTGGTCAGGATAAGCCGACTGCAATGCGGAAGCGGAAAAAAAATCGTTCACCACTTGCAATCCAGCAGCGCGTGCATGAGCCACGACGTTTGACGGGTCAATCCCCAGCCGCTTGATGCCGTCCGTGCGATAAGATTTTAGCAATGTGCCGTCGTTGCAACCGATGTCTAAAACCAAATCGTCGGTTTTGAGTCCGGCGATTTGCTCGGCCATGTGCGCGATGCCGGCAAGATGATCCCGCATGGTTTGGTTGACGCCGGAACGATACCAGTAGGAAGCGTAAAGCACTCTGGGTGGTACGGAATGGCGCATTTGCACCATACCACAAGCATTTTGATCTCGCGCCGGGTCACAGCGCACAAGATCGAGAGGAATGCGACGTTGCACCGGCGGTGTGCAGTCAGGCTTCGCAAAAGCGCCGCCAATATATTGTTCGCCCAGCGAAACCACCGGGGTGAGCGCGCTGCTGCCACAAAGACGGCACGTTTGTCGTGTCACTAAAATAGGGGAAAATGCGAGTGTTGACATGATGAAAATGAATCAAAAAAATTTGGCATGAACAATCATTAAACATTGAAAGGGATTCAACTTGTAACTTTGATGCGGCCTTCGCGATGGTCTTTGAGCAACTTGATGTCGGCGTCCACCATCAGTCGCACCAAATCTTTAAATTTTGTCTTGGGTTCCCATTTGAGTTTTTGTTTTGCCTTGCTGGCGTCGCCAATCAACAAATCTACTTCTGAAGGACGCAGGTAACGAGGGTCCAACTCAACATATTTCTTCCAGTCGAGACCCGCATAACCGAACGCTTCTTCAAGAAATTCCCGCACCGAATGAGTTTCGCCAGTGGCGACCACATAATCATCCGGTTGATCTTGTTGCAGCATCAACCACATGGCTTCGACATATTCCTTGGCGTAACCCCAATCGCGTTTGGCTTCCAAATTGCCGAGATATAATTTTTTCTGAAGGCCGACTTGAATGTGCGCCACCGCTCGTGTGATTTTACGGGTCACAAATCCCTCGCCGCGCCGGGGCGATTCGTGGTTGAAAAGGATGCCGTTAGTGGCATGCATGCCGTAGGCTTCGCGATAATTCACGGTCATCCAGTAAGCAAATACTTTGGAAGCTGCGTAGGGGCTGCGCGGGTAAAACGGAGTCTTTTCCGTTTGCGGCACTTCCCGGACAAGCCCATACATTTCGCTGGAGGAAGCCTGATAGAAACGGGCCTTGATGCCGGATTCGCGGATTGCTTCGAGCAACCGCACGGTGCCGGTCGCATTCACGTCAGCGGTATATTCTGGATTATCGAAACTGACGCGCACATGGCTTTGAGCACCGAGATTATAAATTTCTTCCGGCTGCAAACGGTGGAGAAGACGAACCATTGAACCGTCCCCCAAATCTCCGTAATGCAAAAAAAGACGCGTCTCGCTTAATTGAGGATCTGAATAAATTCCGTCCAACCGGCCGCGATTGAAAGTGCTGGCACGGCGCACAATTCCATGAACCTCATAACCTTTGCCCAGCAACAGTTCTGCAAGATAAGATCCATCCTGGCCGGTGATCCCGGTGATTAAAGCTTTTTTCGACATACAGCTGGGAAGTATTTACAAAGCCTCAATTTGTGACAAGAAAATAACCCTTGATTTAATCAGTCGCCCAACATTTTATTCAAGGTCAGCAAAACTTTCTCAATCGTGACCGAAGCCATGCACGCGATTAATTCCTCGCGCGTGCCTTTGATGTCGCCACCGTCGTAACGGTAGTAATCCAAATTGCGCCCGGCAACAAGCGGATTTTTCACGAGCGTAAATTGATTTCCGAACGGCAGATTCGTCGCGTTCAACGTCGGCGCTTCGATGACAATTTGATTCGGCACTTTCACGGCGGCGGCGATGTGCATCAACGCCGTGTCCACGCTCAAAAATGCGCTGCAACGCTTCATCAACGCCGCTGCCTCGCGTAAATTTTGCGTTTTTGCTTCAAGCGTCAAATCGCGGTTACTTTGCGCCAGAACCACTTGATGATCCTTGGATTCTTCCGGCCCGCCGAAAAGTAAAACGCGAATGTCCGGACGTTCTTTATTCAATCGTCGAACCAGGCCAGCGTAATTTTTCAATGGCCAGCGTTTGAGCGGCAGATTTTTCGTGCCGCCGGAACCGACGTGAACGCCGAGAATTTTTTGCCCGACCAATTTATTTTTAGAAAGGAAATCGTCTGCCCATTTTTCCTCGTCCGGCGTCAGGAAAAGTTCCATTTCATGCGACGGCAGTTTTTTCTTCGCGCCGATGAGCGGCAAAACGTCCAGATTATTTTCAATCGAATGCCGCGAATAATCCTGCGGCAGCATTTTATTGACAAGCTTGCGGTCAAGCCAGCCGGAACATTCGTATTCATGGCTGATGCGCGTTTTTGCACCGACGATGCGCGCGGCGATGCGATAATGAATCCGGCTTTGCGGATGCGTGTTGATGGAAATGTCGTAGTGATTTTTTCGCAGCGACCAAAGAAATCGCAATGCCTCAAATTTGCCAGCCTTGATGAGATTTTTCTGGAACACGCGGTTGACGTGCGGATTATTTTCGAGCAAATCTTTTGAGCCACTCCACAAAACAAGCGCGTCAATCGTCGCGTCGGGAAAATTCGCACGCAACTCGTGGATGAGCGGCGTGGCGAGCAGCGTGTCGCCAATGCCTGCGAGTGAAATGACGAGAATTTTCACAGCCGCGAAATTTTTTCCAGCAACGACGTCGTGGATTTGCCGGGAACGAACGGAACGATCACGATTTTTCCGCCCGCCGATTCGACCGCGCGGCGCTCGTCCTGGTTCAAGGTCTCCAAAGTGTAATCGCCGCCCTTCACATAAATATCCGGCTGCGCGGCGGCGAGAAATTTTGTCGCCGTCGCGTCCGCGAAGATGCAGACGCCATTGACACTTTCCAGCGCGGCCAAGACTGCGGCGCGATCAGTTTCAGAATTCACCGGACGGCCAGCGCCTTTCAATTGTTGCGTCGCCACGTCGCTGTTGATGCCGACGAGCAGCGCGTCGCCGAAATTGCGCGCAGTTTCCAAATAAGTGACATGGCCGAGATGCAAGATGTCGAAGCAGCCATTCGTGACGACGAGTTTTTTCCCGGTCGCGCGAAAATTTTTCCGCCACTCCGGCAATTTGTCCCACGCAATGATTTTACTGCGGAAGTTCACGGTTTTAATTTAAATTGCCCAGAGTGTTTGTGTTTTGTTTCAAATCGTGCAAAGGAATCCGTTGGCCATTTTTATCAAACCATTCAGGGTGGTCAAAGTAATGATGCATATGTTCGTTATATGCGTCCACAAATGCCTGCTGAATTTCTTGATGCCCATATTCAAAGCCTTTTTGGCTTACCAAAAAATTACGAATGTGAAATATCCCATTCGTTTTGCCAGTAGATTCAGTTGTCCCGTCCGTCGGAACAGTTCCCGAATCGTCAGCATCAAATTTGAATAATTTCAATTCGTAAAGACAGTAATCACCGCGCAAATAATTGTGTGTCGCTTCAGCAAATCCCGCTTCGATTGCATATTTTTTGGCTTCCTCTTTCAAACACCAATTGTTCATCAAGGAATATCCAAACAATCCTAAACAAATTAGCAGTAAAATAAACTGCCCTACAATTATGAGCGTCGAAACGCGTGGCAATTTCATGCAGTTATTCTGCCTGTGTATTTTGCGAATTCAATAATTTCCACACGCGCAGCGCCTCGGTCACGCCCCACGCCTGCGCGTCGCAGCCGCGTTGCGTGTGCGGCGCGTCGCCGTCGAGAATTTCCGGGAATCTGGCCGAGGCAGCCTTCGTTCAGGATTTTTTCCGAGCTGCCGAGATAACTTTTTGCCGCCGCGACGGCTTCCGGCGAAAAATCCCACGCACGCGCCAGCGCCTCGCAAAAGGTCGGGAACGTCCACGTCCACGCCGTGCCGTTGTGATAGGCGGGTTTGCGGCGCGTGTCCTCGTCGCCTTCGTAGCGCGGCCAATAAGGATTCGCGCGGATCGTTCAGCAGGCGTCCGTCGTTTCCATTAATCGGCAGCGGAACGGCAACCGGCAGCGGCGCGAGCGAGCGCAATCGCGCCCGGCACGACGAGATATTTCTGCGCGGCGGCGACGCAGCGTTTCGCGCGTTCGCCGGTAATCAACCCGAGGCTGACGGCGAAAAGGCAATTGCTCCGCAACGCGTCGCTCGGCGTCGCGTCGCGGGCAATCACGCGTGGTCCAGCCGAGCAACACATCGGCGAACCAGCCTTTGTCTTCGAGCCAGAATAAGTTTTTCAAACGAAGCGGTCGCGTGGTCGGCCAGTTCGCGCCATTTTTTTTGTTCGGCGGGTGCGGAAATTTTTTCCAATTGCCGCAGCAGCGCGAATCCACAGCACCTGAATCTCGACGGGATAACCTTCGCGCGGCGTGCCGGCGGGATAATTCGTGTCCATCCAGGTGAAATGGCTCGGACTCCAGATGAGCGCGGAATCGGAATCCATGCGAATGCCGTTCGGTGTGCCGCGCAAGTAATTTTCCGCGATGCTTGTCAGCACGTCGCGAATTGTGCGGCCATTTTCATCAACGCGCGTTTCGTGAAATTTTTCTGAATCTTGAATTTCAGAAATCTCCTCGCACACGACCGCAAACCACAGCGGCGCATCCGAGGTGTCGCGATTGGAAACATCGTTGCCGTGAATCGTGTTCGGCAGCGTGCCGTCTTTTTCAAATTTTGCGAACGTGAGCAGCAGTTGTTTCACCTCGTCAACCATTCCGGCGGCGAGCAAGCCGCGCGCGCAAATGAGCGAGTCGCGTCCCCAATCCAAAAACCACGGATAACCGGCGATGACTGTTTTGCCTCGATCGCGGCGGACGACAAATTGTTTCGCCGCATGGACGAGTTTCGATTCAAACGTGCTGGCGACATCTTGTCGGCAGTTTTGTTCTTCCGGCAAGATGCCGGAAGCACGTTCAATTTCCGCCGTTGCCACAAGTTTTACCGTTGCGCCTTTTGCCAGCGGAATTTCAAACCAGCCGGGACTGTAAGCGTCGCCGCTGGCGACCTGTCCGCGCGTCTGCTTCGACCGGATGCGGAATATTTTCGCACCATTCCGGCTGCGGATGAAATTCGCCGGCGTCGGACAAAACGCGCAATTGGCGATCCGGCGCGGGCGTGAATTCAAATCCAATTTTGTTTTTTGATGTCACGGCAATGGTTTGACGAAAAATGAAAATCCGCGCCGCCGTTGCGTTTGGTTTCGGAATGAAAATTCCGGTCTTCGATGTCGACGCGGACTGTCAGGCGCACGTCGGCGTCCGGCGGGCAATTGTTTGCCGCGCGCAGATTTTTCCGTCGGGCGGCTGAATTGAAAAACGGTCGTGTTTTTGCCTTCGAGCATTTCCGCGCGCAATTCGATTTCCACCGTGCGGCCATCGCCCGCGTTGGCGACAAAATTCCAAACGGCGGGCAGAACCGGCTTTGAACGAAGCGAGATTTTTGAAATCCAGCGGCGAGAGAAAACCGTCGGCGTTGACCCAGACGCGGATGCGTTTGACGAAAACGTGGCGGTCCACGGGAAAATTGGGATTCAAATTCGCGCCGAGCACGCAATCGTATTTGGAATTCACGCGGCCCAAATCCACGCACAGCCGCGCCATGCCGCCGATGCCGTTCGTCAGCAAAACCAAAGCGTCAGGAGATGGGAGATCGGAGTTGGGAGTTGGAAGTTGTGGTTCGGCTGGAAGAAAACGGATCGCGGCGGAAATTTTTTGCGAGGCGGCGGCGTAGCGTTCCAAAATAATTCGGTTTCCGCCGCCGAGTCGCGCGGCGCGAAGCAAGCGATGTGACGGTCGCCGACGGAATGGATTGGACGTGTGTTGCTGGATTCTGCATTTTGCATTCGGCATTCTGCATTTCCAATGTGGCGCGGAACGGCGCGGTATCTTCGATCAACAGCCAGTGGCCGGGCGGCACGAGCGTGACGCGGCGGGCGTCGAGCAATGTCCATGCGACAACGCGCGGAAAAATTTTCCCGGCTTCAACTTCGGCCAACAAATCGGCGAGCAGAGTTTTGGATTCGCGCGCGGCGAATTCGCTGGCGGCGGCGAGAAAATTTTTTGGCGAACGTATCAATTTGCTCCGCGAGCCAGTGCCAGTCGAGGCCGTCCACGGTTTCGGCGGAGACAATTTTACTCAACGATTGCATGGCAAATGCGGCCTGCGCGCGCGCGCGGCGATAATTTTCGCCGCTCAAGCCAATCGGTTTTTCCGTCGGCGCGAGGCAATGGACGGCGCCGGCTGCAAGCGGAAAAATAATTTCACCACTTTGACGGTCGAGCAGCGGATTCAATCTGGCCGAGAAGATCAAATTTGAAATTTAGAATTTGAATTTTTAGATCGGTCGGTCGGAAACGCAAACTGATTGGAACTTTTCAGCGTCGGTGTTGACCAAAATCAAAACGGAATCTTTGCCTTCGGCGGATTCGCGGAGCAGCGCATAAATGGGCGAGTCGGGCGCGCTCAAGCGCGTGAGTTTTGCGCCGTCAAAAAAACACGGATGGTTGGAGATGAGTTCGTTGAGTTGCGCGAGTTCGGGGACGATGTTGTCGGCGCTGTCCCAATTCAAGCCGGTGCAGCCGTGGACGCTGATTTTTTCGGCGGCGAGCCATTCGACGCCGCAGGTAAAGCCGAATCCGCCGCTTGGACTCGTGAGCGCGCAAAGACGATTTCGCAGGAGCGACCACGCGCGGCCTTTTTCGGCGAGGCGGTCGATTGTCGTGCGTTTCAGAATAATGAACATAAGCTGCCGACGTGCGCGCTTTGGCGGTTTGCGTAGTCGAGATAACATGCGACTTCCTTGCCGGAATAATTTTGAAACAAGTTCGGAGTAGGCCCATTGCATTCCGCCTTCGGTCAAAAGATTTTCCGTGGCTTCCCAGGAGCCGCCGAGGCCTTCGAGCAGAAAAATGGTTTCGGGAAATTCCTCCTGCACGCGGGCAACGATGTATTGCCAGGCAGGCACGGGAATTTTGTAGCCGGCGTCGCAACGAAATCCGTCCACGCCGCGCCGGCACCAGATCAGAAGCGAGTCGGCGATTTTGTCCCAGAGCTTGACGTCGTGCTGTTCGAGTTCGACCAAATCTTCCCAGACGGTTCCCCAGGCGCCGGGGCTGGCGAATTCGCCGTCGGGTTTTTTCAGGAAAAATTCCGGGTGATTTTCCTGCAAGACCGAACCCCAGCCGGTGTGGTTGATGACGATGTCGATGAAAACGCGCGCGCCGAGCGAATGCGCGGCGTAAGTGAGTTCGCAAAATTGGTCAATGCCGGTGGTGCGTTTGTCAAACTCGACGAGCGCGGGATCAATCGCGGTCAAATCCAGCGCGGCGTAAGGACTGCCGAAGCGCCCGAAGCGCGCGTAAGTCGTCGGCGTCGGATGAACCGGCAGCAGATGCAGAATGCGGCAGCCGAGTGTTTGGACGATGTGCGGCAATTGTTTTGTGAGGTCGCGCAATTTTCCCGACGGCGGAACGTCGGTGTAATTTTTTGCGTCGAGCGATTTGAGTTGGGCTTCCAGTTTTTCGTCGGCAGTCGACAGCGAGATTTTTTGTCGCGCCGAACAGCCGGGTGAAGGCGCAATAAATTGTATTTGCGGTGCGCGCGAAATTGGGATGGACGGAAATGCCGACGTCCGAGCCGTCGGGCCAGTGCTGCCAGTTTTTTTCGTCGAGCAAATAAGCTTTGGCCTTGAAATAGCCGACTTCGGCGAGCGGCAGTTCGATTTGCCAGCCGTCGGCGGTTTTTTGCATCGGCAGATCGCGCCACGATGCGCCGGCGGCGGCAGCGCCGCCCGCGTGGGCGGAAATGATTTCGCGGCGACGGTCGGCGGCGCGGCCGAGATTGGTGCGCAGAAATGCGCGGAGATTTTTTTGCGCCGGAGAATTTCCGTCGCGCAATGTGAAAACGGATTTTATCGCCGACGAAACGCAGAAGGCGTTCGCCGGGCGCGGGGGTCATGGTTGGATGCGGTTGCTCCACGCGGAAATTTTTACCATGAAGACGCTGCGCGTGAAAAGCAAAAGCGTTTTTGGAAATTCCCAGCGCGGTTTTTTAACTTTGAATTGCGCTCGCGCCGCTTTAATCTGGCAGAGAAGTTGCTGAACTCTCTCACCTGGCGTGAGGATTTCGCGGAATGGCCACACAGACATTAACTCCGGACGAAGAAGCTCAATTGCAACAGACGATTGAGATGTTCGAGGTCATTGTGCAATCGCAGCCAAACGATTGCCAGTCGCTGGAAATTCTCAAGGAAGCCTACACCAAACTGGGGCGCGAAGAGGACGTGATCAGCACGTCCAAGCGCATCGCGCAGGCTTATATGCAAACAGGACAGCTTTCCTCGGCGATTCTGGAATTTGAGACGGTTTTGCAACGCCGCCCGGATGACGCGGACGTGCAGCGGCGCTCAAGGAAATCGAGGACAAGGCCGAGCAACGCGGCGACGCAATCCGCAGGCGCCGAGCCGGCGGCGCTGGCGACTCCGTCCAGAAACGCAGAAGGCAGACGCAAAAAAATCGCGCGCGGACGCCGGGAAATTCGGACGATGGACGCAAGATATTGCACAAAATTTTTGTGGAAAGCAAAACCATCAGCGCGGGAGATTTTGATTTGTGCTGGCGCGCGACAGGATTTGACGGCTGCTCCGACGGACGTGGTCGAACCGTTCATCCACACGCTCTGGCAGAAAAAGGTATTTTGCCCGTGGAGAAATCGCTCAAACTGTTGTCGGACAAATCGCGCATGGCATTTCTGCCGCTGGATAAATACGACATGGACATTGACCTGACGCGCGGTTTTCCGGCGGAGATTTGCCGGCGCTGGTGCGTGCTGCCATTTGACCGCATGAGCAAGGCCATCCTGGTGGCCACGGCCAATCCGTTCAACCAGCAGGCGGCCAAGGAACTGGCCGCAAGCCACCTCGCACCGGCTGCTGTGGTATCTGGCGCCGCCAGCGGATTTGATGCTAAACATCCGCAAAGCTTTCCGTTAAACCCATGGCCAAAATCAAATCATTTGGAGAACGCATCGCCGACGCCCTCGTCGAGGACGGTCTGTTGAGCGCAAAGCAGGTCGAGGAATTGCTGGAGCAGCAAAAAAAAGAAGGCGCGCGCCTCGTCAAACTGATCGTGGAAAAAGCCTACGTCAGCGAACAGGACCTGGCCGTCTGCATGGGCCGCGTGCTGAATGTGCCGCCGATCAACCTCGCGCCGCGTCAGCATCCCGCCGGACATGGCCGAATTGGTGCCGCGCGACACGGCGCACAATCACAAGGTCATTCCCATTTCGCGGCTGGAGAACAAATTGTTTCTGGCGATGGCCGACCCGCTGAACGTTCTGGCCATTGACGACGTCAAGCGCATCACCAAGCTGGAAATCGCCCCGCTCATCGCGTCGGAAAAAGCCATCGCCGACAAGCTCAACGCCATTGACGCCGCCAAGAGCGGCTCGATGGAAGACATCATCCAGGACGCGCAAAAGCAGCGCGGAGGCCGAGGCAGAAGCCGACACCGTTGAAACCGTCCGCGAAGACGACGGAAGATGTCAGCCTTGACCAACTGGCCGCCTCCAGCGAAGAAGCGCCGGTCATCAAGCTGGCCAACCTCATCATTGTTCAGGCCATCAAAGACCGCGCCAGCGACATCCATCTCGAGCCGTTTGAAAAATCCATGCGCCTGCGCTATCGCGTTGACGGCGTGCTGATTGACGCCACGCCGCCGCCCAAGCAAATGCAACTGGCGCTGGCCTCGCGCTTCAAAATCATGTGCAACCTCGACATCGCCGAACGCCGCCTGCCGCAGGACGGCCGCATGCGCGTCAAGGTCAGCGGCAAGGATTTCGATTTGCGCGTTTCCGTTCTGCCGACCGTTCACGGCGAAAAAATCGTGCTGCGCGTGCTCGACAAATCCAATCTTGTCCGCGAGCATTGACAAACTCGGGCTTGGACCCGGAGACGTTCAAGCAATTCAAAGCCGCCATTGACGCGCCGCACGGACTGATCCTGGTCACCGGCCCGACCGGTTCCGGCAAAACCACCACGCTTTATTCCGCGCTCAACGAACTGAACAATCCGATTTACAACATCGTCACCGTCGAAGACCCGGTGGAATTTCAGATTCCCGGCATCAACCAGGTGCCGACGAAAAAAGAAATCGGCCTGACTTTCGCCAACGCGCTGCGCTCCATTTTGCGCCAGGACCCGGACATCATCATGATCGGGGAAATCCGCGATACCGAGACCGCCGAAATCGCCATCGAAGCCGCGCTGACCGGCCACCAGGTGCTTTCGCACGATGCACTGTAATGACGCGCCCGGCGCCATCGCGCGCCTGGACGACATGGGCATCGCGCCGTTTTTGATTTCCTCCTCGCGTGATTCTTGTCCTGCGCGCAACGCCTCATGCGCCGCATCTGTTCGCATTGCAAGGAGCCGGTGACTTATCCGGCAAAAATGTTTGAGGACCTCGGCATTGATCCCGCCACGTTCAGCGGCGTGCAGCTTTATCGCGGACGCGGCTGCGACCGTTGCAAAAATTCCGGTTACGCCGGGCGCATGGCCATCATCGAAGCCATGACCATCACCGACCAAATCCGCAAACTCATCATCGCCCGCGCCAGCACGCGCGAAATCGGCAAGGTCGCCATCAGCCAGGGAATGCGCACGCTGCGCATGGTCGCGCTTGACCGCGCGCGCGAAGGCGTTTCCACTTTGGAACAGGTTCTCGTGATCACCTCGGCGCATTGATTTGCGCCGAAACGCTCAAAATTTTCGCTGCGGAATGACAAATGGCTGCGGACCTTGCGACATCCACGGCGGCGCCTGAGGCGCCCAAGCCGGCGCGATTGCAGGCTGTAGGCTGCTTGGGCCGGTAACGGTTGGCAACGGCGTCAAACCCGTAGGCGTGCCGATGCCACTGGTCAGCGGCGTGTAAGAAGCACCGACCGGATTGGCCACCGGCTGACCGAAGCTGTAATTTGCCGACGAAGGCATCGAAATAAAATTTCCGCCGCTGTTGAAACTTGCCGCAGGCGTTTGACTTTGAACCGCCGGACTTTCTCCCAATAATTTTTGAAGCCGGTCCATTTCCGTCGGTTGCGCGGAATTGGCCGTCGGCAAAGGAGTCGAACCGTCAAATAATTTTCCTGAACTGGCGTCCGCGTTCGCGCCGGAGAAATTATCGCCACGCTGCGGGTTGTTGTTAAAAAGCTGGCTCAATGTTTGCGGCATGCTGCCGAGCGTGCCGCTGACCGGATTGGCCGTGTCCGCGCCCGACTGGAAATCGGGATTGTTTGGAAAATGCCACGCCGAAGCCGGATTGTCGGACGAGAAACCATTCGTCGCTGCGGATTGTGACTCGCCTTGCCGCCCCAGAAAACTTTCCAGTGCGCTCGAATTTTTCCGCAAGCCCATCGCGTCACGCTCCGGCACCTGTAAAATTTTTTCCGGCGAGGCGACGCCCATGATTTCTCCCGGCGTCATCAACGCCCAATCCTTTTTTGGATTCAACAAATTTTGCAACTGCTGGCCTTCGGAGATCGAAACAGCCGACGGAATCGCCAGCGGCGGCGCCTCGCCGGACGGAAGATTGGGGGCGAAACCCGACGGCGCAAACGAAGTGGTTTCGGGCAAATCATCCGGCTTGGAAAGACGTGTTAAATTTGAAGATACATTGCCGCCATCCGCGCCATCCGGCGACGAAAAAATAATCGGCTCGCCGCCTTGCTGCGCCATTGCGGAAAATGCCACGACCAGCGCCGCGCCGACCAAAAGCGGCAGCCGTATCAAATTCGCCGGATAAAAATACATTTTTAGGTTAACAATCTAATGTAATAGACACTGGCCGTCAAAAATGAACTCAAAGAAAAGTTATATTGTTAAATCGTTGAATTGCAATTTGCCGGTCAGTTTAACTGTTCAACAATTCAACCAATCACTGTTTTTCATATTCGCCCTTGCTGACTTTTTTGAGCACGGTGAACCCGGCCTTTTTTGCGCGTGAGATTTCATTTCCTTTCAGCGCGCTGAACGTGGAAAAAACCTTGCGCACCGGCTTTTTGCACGCCGGACAATTCGTGAGCGGCTTGGCCGAGAGCGGGCGGTTCAAGGTGAATTTCCCGCCGCAGACCTTGCAGTCGCCTTCGCACAGTTCGTATTCGTAAAGTGGCATGACTAATCTGAAATTTTTCGTGTGCGTATAAAACCAACAATTGCGCCAATTATAGCGCCTGCCACAAAACCGAGCGGACCAGTTATGAAAATTCCAAAAAGTGGACCTTGATTCGACTGCGGATAGAAAATAATTGGACCAAAAAAGCCAATGCTAAATCCAATTCCACCAATTATCAAAGCACCTAGCAAAGCATACATCATTCGCACCCGGCTCTTTTTGTATTCACCCCGCAAAGCAAACCACCAACAAGTAATAGCTACCACTGCAAAGCTTAAATCAAAACCACTAAAAAAACTAAACCCATCATGTAATTCATTTATTAACAAAAGCCAAAAAGCAAATCCGCTCAAAGGCATCGCAATAACTAATGCAAAAATCCTGACAGATTTGTAGGGATTTTGTTGCGTTGAGAGTTTGGGAGGAACTTCGTTCATTTTTTCAAAAACGCGCTGAACAAATCTATCGGCAGCGGCAGGAACGTGGTCGTGTTGTGTTCGCTCGCCATTTCGCGCATCAGCGGATTGCTTCCGCCAGTTCAATTTCTTTTTTGAGCAGGCGGTTGACGAGTTTGCCGACATCTTCGCCGCGCCTGCCCGCGACTTTGTCCAGCCATGCCTGAATTTTTGGTTCAAGATAAACGGGCAGGTTCAGCTTCGCGTTCGGACGGTAAAACCGGCCCTGTTCGGCTTTTGAAAAATCATATTCTTTTTTCATAATTTTCGATTTCGATATTGCGCGGCTTCTTTTCGGCCAGCCTTGCGCGCGGAAATGATTCGGCAGCTCGCCGCGCCGGTTTCCGTCTCACGCCATGTATGGCAAACTACCAGCACTTGCCCGCGATTATCCAGCCCCAAAGTAATCCAGCGTTCTTCGTCCGTGCTGTGCTTTTGGTCAAACAAAGACATCGCCTCGGCATCGCGGAATACAGTCGCGGCACTTTCAAAACTGACGCCGTGTTTGTGGATGTTCGCCGCCGCCTTCCGAACATCCCACTCAAAATTGTATTCAAAATCAGCCATGAACGGCGAATCAGTTTAGCACAATTTCTATTTCTTCAAAAACGCGCTGAACAAATCAATCGGCAGCGGCAGGAACGTCGTCGTGTTGTGTTCGCTCGCCATTTCGCGCATGGTCTGGAGATAGCGCAATTGCAGCGCGATCGGCTCCTTCGCGATCAACGCGGCGGCCTGCACCATTTTTTCGGCGGCCTGAAATTCGCCTTCCGCGTTCACGACCTTCGCGCGGCGTTCGCGTTCGGCCTCGGCCTGCTTGGCCATCGCGCGTTTCATGCTGTCGGGCAGCGACACTTCCTTCGTCTCGACGCTCGTGACCTTGATGCCCCACGGCTCGGTCTGCTTGTCAATGATCTCCTGCAATTTCTGATTGATGACGTCGCGCTGCGAAAGCAGTTCGTCCAGCGCGGATTGGCCGAGCACGCTGCGCAAGGTGGTCTGCGCGATGAGCGAAGTCGCCTTCCAATAATTTTCCACTTTGACGACCGCCGCGTTCGGATCCACGACGCGAAAATAAATCACCGCGTCCACCGTCGCGGGCACGTTGTCCTTGGTCATGATTTCCTGCTTCGGCACGTCAATCGTCACGACGCGCAAATCCATCCGCACCATTTTGTCCACGATCGGAATGAGAAAAATGATTCCCGGCCCTTTCGCGCCCTGCAATTTGCCGAGCCGGAAAATCACGCCGCGCTCGTATTCGCGCAAAACTCTGATCGCCGAAGTGCAAATGAAAAGTCCGACGACGAGGATCGGAATGATGATGGCGCGCCGGTCTTAACGATGTTGATGAGATGTTGAATTGAATCTTGATCCATAATTTTTTCCGTTAATTTGTTTTTGGTTTCACTTTCAAAGTCAGTCCGTCGATGCCGGTGATTTCAACTGGTTGTCCAATTTCAACCGGCATTTCGCTCACGGCATTCCAATGTTCGCCTTCGATAAACACCTTGCCGCCCGCCGAGTCAATCCGCGAAAGCGCGTTCACCGTTTTGCCGATCATCGTTTCCGCGCCCGCGCTTTTCGGCAATCGTTGCGCGCGAATTCCTTTGCTGACGAAGAATACGAAAAACGCAGCGGTCACGAGCGTCGTTGAAATAATCCAGCTCATGGGCAAATGATAACCGGACGGCGCGTGATTGAACAGCATCAGCGCGCCGAGAAAAAATGCGATGATGCCGCCGCCGGTCAAAACGCCGTGCGTCGGCGCAAAAATATCCATGACGAAAAGTGCGAGCGCCAAAATTATCAGCGCGACGCCGGCGATGTTCAACGGCAGCGTGGCCGACATATACAGCAGCAAAATCAGCGCGAGCGCGCCCGCGACGCCGGGAAAAATCGCGCCCGGATGGCTCATCTCGGCGATGATGCCGTAAATCGCGATGAGCATGAGCAGCATCATCACTTGCGGCTGCCAGAACAATTGGAAGAATTTTTCGCCCGGAGATCATCGGAATTTCCACGACGCTCGCGCCGGCAGTTTTCAAAATTTTTCCGTTGATGGAACGGCCATTTAATTTTTGCAGCAAGTCGGGAAAATTCGTCGCAATCAAATCAATGACATTCATTTTCGAAGCGCCTCCTCGGAAGTGATGGCCTTGCTTTCGCGTGACGGATGACCTTGCCCAATTCAACATTGCGATGCCGTTTTTCGGCGATGGTCTGCATCACCTTCGTATAGGCGTTGCCAACTTTTTGCATCATGATGCTGTTGGTGGTTTCGTCTTTCGTTGCCCATATCCACCGGATGCGCGGCGCCAATTGTTGTGTGCGGTGCCATCGCCGCGACGTCCGCCGCGAGCGTGATGTAAACGCCCGCGCTGCCGGCCATCGCGCCTTCCGGCGAAACATAAACGACCACCGGCACGCGCGACGCGTAAAAATCCTGCACGATGTCGTCCATGGAATTAGCGAGGCCGCCGGGCGTGTTCAGTTCGATGACGAGGCACTCGTCGTTTTGATTGGCGGCGAGGTCGAGCGCGCGGGAAATGTAATTGGCCGTGGCCGGGCCGATGGCGCCGTTGATCTTGATCAGCCCGACTTGCGCGGCGTGAGTCGCCGCGGCGCCGAAAACCAGTCCGGCAATTGCGATGGAAATCCAGCGCTTCATAAATTTTCCGATCTGATGGCAACTTAACAAAAAAACGCGCGCGGCAACAATTTAATAATTTGTCGCGCGAAGGACGCGAAGTGGGCGAAGGAAATTTGCAGCTTATTTGACCAACCGATTTATGCTCCATCTGGAATCAATCCATGTTGCGACGTAATGAGATGTCTGTGATGTCGAGCCAGTAGTTACGACGAACCTGACAAACTTACTATCTATCTTTTCGACATTTATAATAGGCTCACTCGTCACAGTTTTCATATCATTGGTGAGCGCTATAAAGTCTGTATCTTCTGTGTGCGATGCTGCCGCATCTGGCGAATGCTTGGAACAGCTTACGAATACCAATGTAAGCAAAGCGAGTGAGATTAGTGATTTATGGTATTTCATATACCAAAGTCTAACAGGCAAACTCATGAAAAGTTGTGCGCCATGATGTCTAACCGCGAAATACGCTAAATACGCGAAAGTAAAATTGGTTTTCCCGTTCGCGTATTTCGCGTGGTTTGCGGTTAATCCGTTTTCCCAAAATTTTCCGCCATCGCCACGGCTTCAAGCCAGTTCGACTTTAAGCTTGCGACCCAACGCCAGCGCGGCGCGTTCCAAAAGTTGGAAGGTTGCCGGAGTTTCATTTTCGGCAAGGAGAAGGTCGAGCGTCGTGCGGCTGGTTTTCATGCGGCTGGCGAGCTTCGTCCGGGAGATGCGGCGGCGTTTCATCTCCTGTTCGATTTGCCAGGTCACGACACGGCGATGCGCACCGGCCGCGCATTCCGCAAGCAGGCCGTCCTGTTGCAGAAAGTCGTCGAAGTTTGAACCAATGTGCGCTTTCTTCATGGTGTCATTGTAGCATACGCAGGCGCGTTTTCGCCAGCGACAAATCATCCGCCGGAGTTTTCTGTGATTTTTTGATGAAGCCATGCAGAAGAATCATCCGTTGGCCTCCGGTTGTGAAAAGCACTCGCGCAATTCCATCGGGCAGGCGGACGCGGACTTCCCACAGGTCGCGATCAAGTTTGCGAACCAGCGGCATTCCCAGCGGCCAGCCGAATTGAACGGTCTTGATGTCTTCGCCAATCACACGGCGATGTTCGCGCGGCAATGCTTTGAGCCAATCACGAACGGGTTCGCGACCAGTATTGGTTTTGAAAAAACTGACGGACAGAATGGGTTCGGGATTGTCCATCGGTGATGGTCAGATTTATTTTTCCTTCCCAAAATTCTCCGCCATCGCCACGGCTTTGCGCATGGCTTTGGATTTGTTCACGGTTTCCTGAAATTCATTTTCCGGCACGGAATCGTTCACCCAGCCGCCGCCGGCCTGCACGTAGGCTTTGCCGTCCTTGAGCAGCGCGGTGCGGATGGTGATGCAGGTGTCGAGATTGCCGTTGAAGGAAAAATAGCCGACGCAGCCCGCATACGGCCCGCGCACGGTCTGTTCGAGTTCGGAGATGATCTGCATGGCGCGGATTTTCGGCGCGCCGCTGACGGTGCCGGCCGGAAACGTCGCGCGCATCAGGTCGTAAAGCGTCTTGCCGGCGGACAATTTTCCCTCGACCTGCGACACGATGTGCATGACGTGGCTGTATCGCTCGACGATCATCAAATCCTTTACCTGCACGCTGACCAAAATCGCACACGCGGCCGATGTCGTTGCGCGCGAGGTCCACGAGCATGACGTGTTCGGCGCGTTCCTTCGGGTCGGCGAGCAATTCCTTTTCGAGCGCCAAATCTTCGTCGGAATTTTTTCCGCGCGGACGCGTGCCGGCGATGGGACGGATTTCAACCTTGCCTTCCTCGCAGCGCACATGGACTTCCGGCGACGCGCCGACGAGCGAAAATCCGTCCAGCTCCAGCAAAAACATATACGGCGACGGATTGATGGAACGCACCGCGCGATAAATGTCCATCGGCGACGCCGTGACCGGCGCGGAAAACCGTTGCGAGCCGACGACCTGGATGATGTCGCCCGCCGTGATGAGTTTTTTGGCGGCGAGGACGTTCGCGCAAAATTTTTCGCGCGTGATGTTCGACGCGAACGCGACTTCGGGAACTTCATTCGGCACGCTGACGGGAATGTGTTCGCTCGGCTGTTCGAGCAGCGACACGAGCCGTTCGATTTCGCTCGTCGCATTTTCGTAGGCTTCGGCCGGATTTTCCGCCTCGTCCAAAAAGGCGTTGACCAAAACGGTGATGGTCTGCGCGACGCGGTCAAAAATCAAAAGTTGGTCGGCGACGAGAAAAACCATCACGGGCGTTTTCAATTCATCCTGCGGCGGGCGCGGCACGACCGGCTCGACGTCGTGGATGAATTCGTAGCCGATGAAGCCGACCGCGCCGCCGGTGAATCGCGGCAATCCCGGCAGCGACACCGCGCGATATTTTTTCATCACGCGCTCGACGACGACGAGGCCGTCCTTCACGTCTTTGCCGATGGAGAATGTCTCGACGACTTTTCCATTTTCCATAACCTCGACGCGATTTTCCGTCTGCCGGATGACGGCGCGCGGATTGCAGCCGACGAACGAGTAACGTCCCAGATGTTCGCCGCCCTCGACCGACTCGAACAAAAACGATTCGCCCGCGCCGCGGATTTTGCGATAGGCCGAGAGCGGCGTTTCAATGTCGGCGAGCAGGCGGCGCGTGACGGGGATCACGTTGCCCTGCGCGGCGAGCTTCAAAAAATCATCAGGCGTCGGCGAATACATAGAGAATTAAGAATGAAGAATTTTGAATGAAGAAACAAACAATTTGAACGTGGCGATTACACGTCGGCTGGAGATTTGGAGTGCGGTGACATGTCACCGCTTTTCGACTGGGCGACATGTCGCCCAGTTCCAAAGCGCGGACGTGTCCGCGCACTCCAAACATACGCTTCGGAAAATTCTGTTGCGGCCAAGCGGTGTTTGATAATTTCGCCGCATGAACTGGCCGCACGCGCCAAAACACTGGTTGTTTGAACCGGGGACTTACATGGTCACTACCGGCACTTATCAAAAACTTCCGCATTTGAATTCTCCGGAGCGGCTGGACTTTTTTCTCGATTCCCTGTTTGCCCGCGCTGTCGAATTCGGCTGGGATTTGCGCGCTTGGGCGGTGCTAGCAAATCATTATCACTTCATCGCGCAATCGCCCTCCGATCCCGGCACGCTGCGGAAATTTCTCGGCAAATTGCATATGCAGACCGCCAAACAAATCAATCTTTGGGACAACACGCCCGGACGCAAAGTGTGGTTTCAATTCTGGGACAGCCACATCACCTTCGAGCGTTCGTATTTGGCGCGATTGAATTACGTCCATTACAACCCAGCACGGCATGGCGTGATTCCACTGGCGGAAAATTACAGATGGTATTCCGCCGCGTGGTTCGCGCGGAACGCCTCGCCCGCATTTGTAGAAACGGTGAAAAGTTTCAAAACCGACTGCGTGGAAGTGCCAGACGATTTCTGATTGGAAGCGCGAGATTTTTGGAGTGCGGTGACACGTCACCGCTTTGGAACCCGGCGACATGTCGCCTCGTAAGAAAGCGCGGACATGTCCGCGCACTCCAAAACGCGCGTCGGCGAATACATGAAATCATTTTTAGCCGAAGCGCGGAGAAAACAAAAGCAGGAAGCCGTTGGAAATTTATTGCTGCGGCGCAGGAACTGGCTGTCCATCTTTCAAAGCAATTACTTTTTGAACGAAAGCTTTCAAATATTTCCAATCATGATTTTTCAAAACGCGATTTGCAAATTCATCTCGCAGCGACGGATTTGCTTTCACCATTTCTTTAACAATCGCTCTGGCTTTGTCGTCATACCAATCGTCGCCGCCTGACAAGCTATCAATTCCCGGATGAATTTCATCTGGTATTAAAAGTCCCCAAAAGCGCCATTTTTGATAACCCGACGACATATTGGGATGCTTGCATTCAGCGCCGATGTCGATTGCGATTTTCTGAAGAATTGAATCGTGTTGTTCAATGTGTTGATAAATTGGAATTGTAAAAATTCTGGTTTGATAAACAACTTCTCCGTAATCGCAATCAGGACAGGATTTAACAAAAATCGATTCATCAACGCAAAGAAACCAAAATGCCAAAAAAAGAATTACCGACGAAATAATGATGACGAGTTTTCGTTTCATTTCTTTTTGTAAATTTCCTCCGGCGTTTGCAATTGTGGCTCGGTAATTTTGAAACCGCCGTTTTCGACCGAGCGGAAAAAGCACGATTGATAACCTTCGTGGCACGCCGCACCGGCCTGCTCGACCTGGATGAGCAGCACGTCGCCGTCGCAATCGAACGCGATGTCCTTGACGGTCTGCGTGTGGCCGCTCTCCTCGCCCTTCATCCAGAATTTCTGGCGCGACCGGCTCCAGAAATGCGTCTTGCCGGTGGCGACGGTTTTTTCCAGCGACGCGCGGTTCATCCACGCGAACATCAGCACGCGCTTGGTTTTGTGTTCCTGCACGATGGCGGGAATCAAACCTTGCGCGTCAAATTTCAGTTTGTCATAAAAGCTCATGCGACGGTGAATTTACCACCAAGACACCAAGGCACAAAGTCTGAATTTACGGCGTATTTGTTGAAGCAATTGCGTTCGTCGGTGCAATTAAAATGTTCGTGGAAATTTCCGGCGATTGATTTGTTGGCATTGCGACGACAGGATTTGTCGCCGCATTTTCGCGTTGAGCAACGGCGCGTTCGAGCCGCGTTTTGAGGTCGGCATACATTGGATTGGTCACGGCGTCGAGTTGCGCGCGGGCTTCGGCGTAACGTCCGGCGGCCATTTTGATCCGCGAGAGATGGATATAAACGCCTTCGCGTTCGGTGTCGTCGTGGGCGATGTTCAGCGCGTTCGTCCATGCGACGAGCGCATCGTTGGTGCGGAGCGGTTTGATGCCGTAATAGCTTTGCGCGTAATCGGTCGCCAGCGGGAAATTGTCCGGGTCGAGCTTGACGGCTTTTTGATAAAGCGCGAGCGCCTTGTCGAAAACCTGCGCTTCATTGATGCCGTAAAATTGTTCCGCGTCCTTGCGATAAAGATAAACCGTCGTCGCGAAATTCTGGTAATAAACCGGCTCGTTGGAATTCAACTCAATTGCCTTCGCGTAATCCATGAAGGCATTTGTGGTCGGGCCGTGCTCGCCATAATAATTCGCCAGATTGTTCCACGCAGCAGGATTTTTCGAGTCGAGCTGTGCGGCAGTTTCATTTTGCAAAACCGCCGCGTCCTCGTCGCCGATGTCATTGAGAAAACTGCCGTAAGCCAGATGGCCGCGCACGTTATTCGGATAGCGTTTCAGAAAATCTTCGTAGCCTTTGCGAACCGACTCGAAGCGCGCAAGGATGCGCTTGTTCAATTCCGCCTTCGATTCGCCCGCGCCTTGCGCCGCGAAGGCGTCGTTGTCGCGAATCCATTTGTCCACCTCGTCCTGCGCCGCGTCGTCGGCGACCATCAATTTTTGCAATTCCTGCTCCGCCGGGTCGTTGGGATTGACGATGGAAACCGAAACGCCCGTCTGCTGCTGAATCAAATTGCTGACGGCTTGCGGCTGGTTTGTGGCCAGCAGCGCGCTCAAAAGGCCGATGGTGAGATTGTTCACGTTGAAAATTTATCAATTCTGAAAACAAAAGATAGGATTAACAGAATGGACAGAATTCACCGAACCGTGTTCAGTTCAAAAAATTATTTTTCAAACTGTTTGCGAATCTTCCACAATTCTTTCAGGTGCTCTTTCGTCGGTTTGGGAAATTCCATTTTGAGACTTTTCAACGTGTCGAGGACGATTTGCGAGACGATGAGCCGCGCGTTCGGTTTGTCGTCCGCCGGAACGACGAACCACGGCGCGTCTTTCGTGCTCGTCGCGCCTAGGCATTTTTCGTAGGCCACCATGTATTGCTTCCACAAATTCCGTTCCTTGATGTCGTCTTCGCTGAATTTCCAGTTTTTCTGCGGATCGTCAATGCGCGCGAGAAAACGTTTCCGTTGTTCCTCTTTTGAAATGTGGAGGAAAAATTTCACGACGCGCGTGCCGTTGCGATGCAGATGCTTTTCCAGGTTCAAAATGGAATTGAACCGCCCGTCCCAGATATTCTTTTCAGCGACCAATTCGGCGGGAATATTTTCAGCCTGCAAAATTTCAGGATGCACGCGCACGATTAAAACTTCCTCGTAATACGAGCGGTTGAAAATGCCGATGCGTCCGCGTTCGGGCAGGCAAATCGTCGTGCGCCAGAGAAAATCGTGCGCGAGTTCCGTCGCGCTCGGATGCTTGAAACTGAAAACCTCGCAGCCTTGCGGATTGACGCCGGACATGACGTGCTTGATCGCGCCGTCCTTGCCCGCCGCATCCATCGCCTGGAAAATCAGCAGCAGCGCGTAACGATTGCTCGCGTAAAGCAAGTTTTGCCGCTCGCTCAATTTTTCCGCGTGCTCGGCGAGAATTTCTTTGCAATGCTCTTTCGATTTATAGAACGGCTTGACGCGCGTCGGCCATTTTTTGAGATTCACTTTTTCGCCGGGACGGACGCGGAAATCGTCTGGATTGATTTTCATATCTATACTTCCTTCACCACGCCCCAATAAACGTCAAGTCGTTTGCCAAATTGTTTCATTCAGGCATGAATTAAACGAATTGGGGCGAATTGAAAAAGAAAATTCAACCGATGGCTCATCGCGTCCGCCGGCAATCCTGCTTTTTTCGGATTAAGATTACGATTGAGGGCTTTCAAATATTCTGTTATCCAATGCAACTTTTTCCGGCTTCGGCTGTTAAATGCTGAAGAAATCAGGACATTAAAATATGGCTTTTAGCTCGGTAAAAAATCTGGTCGCGTCGGTCGCGGAAGCGTCGCCGACGCAATTCGACGACTGGCGCAAAGCGTGGCGCGCGGCGGCGGACAGCGGCTCGCACGGAGCCGCTGCTGACGTTCATCGCGCGCGAACGCGGCGTGGCCGAAGACGTTTTCCTCCAGCGGCTCGCGGCGTCGCTCGGCTGGCCGTATCTGGACTTGCCCAAACTTACCGTCCCGACGGAAGCGCGGAACAAAATTTCCACGAAGGTCGCCTTTCAATATTCCGTCCTGCCGACGGCGGTGAACGACGGCGCGTTGCAGGTCGTCGTGAGCGACCCGTTCGACGCGGCGATGATGAACGCGGTGCGTTTCGACGCGCGGATGCCGGTGCAGTTCGCGCTCGCGCCCAAAGCGGAAATCGAAAAGGCGCTGAAAAAATATTACGGCGTCGGCGCGGAAACGCTCGATGAAATGGGCGAAGGCGAAACGATGGAACTGGAAATCGCCGACGACAAGGAAATCACCGAGGACGATCAGGAAGCCAGCGTCATCAAGTTCGTCAACCAGATCATCTGGGAAGCGTTCAAGGACCGCGCGACGGACATTCATTTTGAGCCGGCGGAAGACGAATTGCGCATCCGCTACCGCATTGACGGCATTTTGCACCAGACGCCGATGCCGCCGCAGTTGAAGCGTTTTCAGGCCGCGCTCATTTCGCGCATCAAGGTGATGAGCGGCATGAACATCGCCGAAAAACGCCTGCCGCAGGACGGACGCATCAACGTCCGCATCAAGGGCGAGGAAATTGACATCCGCGTTTCCACCGTGCCGACGGTTTACGGCGAAAGCGTTTCGCTGCGCTTGCTGACGCGCGGCAAAATCTTTCTTGAGCCTGGACAAACTCGGCTTCGCGCCGAAGGACGAGGCGATGCCATCCGCGAAATCATCATCAAGCCGCACGGAATTTTTCTGGTCACCGGCCCGACCGGTTCCGGCAAATCCACGTCGCTCTACGCGTTTTTGAGCGCCATCAATTCCGTCCACAAGCGCATCATCACGATTGAGGAGCCGGTGGAATATGAATTGAAAGGCATCAACCAAATCGCGGTGCGCTCGGACATCGGGCTGACGTTCGCGATGGGATTGCGCCATATTTTGCGGCAGGACCCGAACGTGGTGATGGTCGGGGAAATCCGCGACACGGAGACGGCGGAAATCGCCATTCGCGCGTCGCTGACCGGCCACCTGGTTTTTTCCACGCTGCACACGAACGACGCGCCGAGCGCGTTCACGCGGTTGATTGACATGGGCATCGAGCCGTTTCTCGTCGCGTCGTCGGTCGAAGCCGTCATGGCGCAACGGCTCGTCCGCACGATCTGCCCGCATTGCAAGACGGAGCAGAAAGTCGACGCGCGATTATTTGCGAACGCATCGGTTTTCCGGAAGCGGACATCGAGACGGCGAAATTCTGGCACGGCGCCGGTTGCGAAGAATGCCGCCAGCTTGGCTATCAGGGCCGCAAAGGCATTTATGAATTGCTCATCGTCACCGAAGCCATCCGCCCGCTGATCATGAGCCGCGCGCCGGCCACGACCATCGCCCAGCGCGCCATCGAACCGGGCATGCGCACGCTGCGCGACGACGGCTGGAACAAGGTCAAAGACGGCGAGACGACCATCGAGGAAGTCTTGCGCGTCACGCAAATCGAGGAGCATATGGACGCGCTCGGCGGCGAACTGAAACCAAAAAAATAATGCACGGCGTGAAGCCAATCCCGCCATCTAAAAAAATTTGACTCATGCCGCGCTGGAATTCCTGCAACGTTCTGCAAACCGCGCCTGACGCGAACCGCCTCTGGCAGTTCGACGCCAAAGGCGGCGGCTTTGTGCTGAACCGCGAATCGAGCAGCGCGCCCGGCCAGCCGCTGCCGCCCAAGGCCGTCGCCAAATCATGGGCCTCATTGTGGCAGCCGAAATTGAACGTCGCGTGGCTGCCGCCGGAAAATGTTTTCCTGCGCGTCATCGAACTGCCCAAGAGCACCTTCGACGAAACGCTCGCGATGGTGGAATTGCAACTGGAAAAACTGTCGCCGATGCCCGTCACGCAAATCGTCTGGACGCTTCACATTTTGCCGCAAACGACGGCGGAAAATTTGCAGACCGTCATCGTCGTCATCGTCGAACGCAGCGTCGTGGAAGAATTTCTCGGCAAACTGGAAAGCGCAGGGTTATCTGGCCGACCGGCTGGAAGTGCCGATGCTCGACCAGTTGGCAGCCGACGCCCGCGACCGAAGACGGCGCGTGGATTTATCCGTCGGCGTCTCGCCGGCCAGAACGCCGCGCTCGTC
This sequence comes from uncultured Verrucomicrobiae bacterium, assembly GCA_963746345.1. GTDB lineage: Bacteria > Verrucomicrobiota > Verrucomicrobiia > Limisphaerales > UBA11358 > UBA11358. Next base: position 285,750 of record CAVVAN010000001.1, on the reverse strand, counting down.
GCGTGGTGGTTTGGCGGCGCGCTGCGGAATTTGAGTTTTGTCGATTCTGCCGCCGACGGGCAACCGCGCAACAAGTTTGAAAAATCAACTCGCGCAACTCATGCTTGGCCGGGCGAACTCGAAGGCTGGCTGACGGCGCAACCGAAATGGCATCTGGTCGCCGACGCCGCGACTGCCGCCGAATGGGAAACTTTTTGCGCGCTGGCCTGGGCGAGCCGGTGCAAATGACGGAGCCGTTGCCGCCGGCAGAACTGGCCGCGCGCACGGCGCGGCGCGCGGCGGCGGCGAACCAACAGTCAAATCTTTTGCCCGCGGAATTTTCCGCGCGTTACCGTCAGCAGTTTGTTGATCGCCTGTGGCTGCACGGTCTGGCGGCGGCGCTGGTTGTTTATCTGGCGATTGCGTGATGATTTATTTTTGCGCGACGGGTTTTGTCGGTTATCAGACGGGCAAAGTCGAGGCAGCAGGTCGCGGCCATGAGCGGCAGTTATACGAACGCGCTGCAACTCAAGGCGCGCTACGACGTTCTTAAGGAACGGCAGGATTTGAAATACGCCGCGCTGGACTGCTGGAAACTGGTCGCGGAACAATTGCCTGACGGAGTTTCGCTGCAGCGGTTCAGCTTTGCCGACGGCCAGAAACTCTCCCTCAACGGCACCGCGCCCGCAGGATCAAATTGCCCGAATCACTGTTTTCACGACGCGTTGCGCAAGGCCAAGCTCAACGGCCAGCCGATGTTTGATCCTCGTCGGCGGCGATCCATTTGAACTGGCGTCAAAATGGCGACACGGTGACTTGGAGTTTCGGGCTGTTGCTCGCGCACACGGAGGAGGATTCGCAATGAAAAAATACTTTGCGCAACTTCGTCCGTTGGAACGCCGGCTGGCCGTCGGTGTAATTGTCGTCGTATTTCTCGTGCTGAATTATGCGTTTGTCTGGCCGCACTTTTCCGATTTGGGCAAGTTGCAAATGCGCGGAGAGACTGCGCGACAGAAGCTGAAACTTTATCAGACAGGCATCGCGCAGGCGGCGAATTACTCGGCGCAAATCAAAAACCTGGAAAGTCAGGGCGGATTTGTCGCGCCCGAAGATCAGTCCTTCAACTTGCTGCGCACGATCCAATCGCAAGCCGCGATGAGCGGCGTCGGCATCGTCAACACCTCGCGCCAAATCACGCATACGAACGACGCTTTCTTCGTCGAGCAAGTGCAGAACATCAACGTCATCGCCGACGACCGGCAACTCGTGGATTTTCTTTACAAGCTCGGCTCCGGCGCCTCGATGATCCGCGTGCGCGATCTGGAATTGCAACCGGACGCGGCGCACCAGCATCTCAACGCCAACATCCGGCTCGTCGCCAGCTATCAAAAAAATCCGCCGCCAAATTTGAAATCCGCAACCGCAAAAGCACAATGAAAACAACCATCCTCGCCCTCATCCTGTTTTTAACCAGCCTCAATTTATGGGCGCAAAATTCCACCGCGCCGCGCCGCCTGCCGCAACGCCTCAACAACAATGCCGCCGACATCTCCAATCCGCCGGCAACGCCAAATCTTCCCGTGACCGCCGCGCCGCTGCCTGTGAGCGCACCGGCGATTTCGGCAAGCACCGCGCCCGCCGGAAGAAATGATTCCCGCCGGCAACATCAATTTTCAAGGCGTGGATGTAAGCCAGGTGCTGGACGTGTATGCGCAACTGGTCGGGCGCACGCTTTTGCGCGCGGGTTTGCCGACGGCGCAGATTGTTTTGAAAACGGAAACGCCGTTGACCAAGACCGAGGCGATTCAGGCATTGCAGGCCGTGCTCGCGCTCAACGGCATTTCCGTCATCAATGTCGGCGACAAATTTGTGAAGGTGGTGCCGTCGGAGCAGGCAAACACGGCGGGAGCGGAATTCGACAATTCAGATGCGACCAATCTGCCGGACCTGGGATCGTATGTCACGCGCATCGTGCAGTTGAAATACGTCAAGCCCAGCGAGATGGTGCCGATCATCCAGCCGTTTGCCAAACTGGCAAACTCCATCCTGCTCGATTGACAGCAACGGCATTCTCGTGCTGCGCGATGACGCGGAAAATGTCAAACGCATGATGGAGATGATTGACCGAGTGGACGTGTACCGTGCCGGCGGAATTTATCTCCGAAGTCATCCCGATCAAATACGCGATGGCGGATGACATCGCCAATGCGTTGAACAGCCTCGGCGGCAGCGGTGGCGGCCATCGGCAGCGTCGACAACACCCAGCTCGCACAGCAGCGTGAGCGGTTTCAGACAACGGCGCTGCCGGTGGCGGCGGCATCAAAACGGACTGGTTACAATCGGCAAATCAGGCGCGAACGTTTGGGTCGAATCCCAACGGCACGCCAAGTTCGGGCAATTCGTTCAGTTCGAACTTGCAGCGGATCATTCAACGCGCTGCGGCGGGCGGAAGCACGGGCAAATCCAGGTTTTCGGCCAGACGAAAATCATCGCCGATGAGCGGAGCAATTCGCTGCTGGTTTTTGCCTCGCGGCAGGACATGGACACGATCAAGGACATCGTATCCAAGCTGGACGTGCTGCTCTCACAGGTGCTCATTGAGTCGGTCATCATGGACGTGTCGCTCAATCATGGTTGGAATTTCGGCGTGTCGGCGGTGCAGAATCCACAAACATATTCACCATCACGCAATATTATCGGCGGCGGCGGCATAAATAATGGTCAGCCCTTTTTTAATTTTCTGCAAAATGCCACGTCTTCTGTCACCAATCCTCCGGTTGTTTCAGGTAGCAATATTCTAACCACCATTGTGAACAGTATTTTTACAGCCGGCGCTGGATCCGGAACCAATGGCGGCTCGTTTGCCAGTTCAATACCCGGCGGGTTAAGTTATTTCGGCAACATCGGTCCGACGTGGGACGTGGCTTTGCAAGCGGCGGCAGCGGACAGCAGTGTGACGGTGATTCAACGACCGCGCATCCAGACTTCACAGGCGAAAGAAGCTTCATTTTTTGTGGGCAGCACGGTGCCTTACGTCACCAGCACTTACAACGGCGGCAGCGTCGGCGGCAACAGCTCTTCGTATTCGCAATTGTCGGTCGGCGTCGAATTGGATGTCACGCCGTTCATCAATCCAGATGGTTTGGTGGTCATGGACATCCAGCAGGAAATTGATGATCTCAACGGCACCACGGAGATTGAAGGCATCGGCGCCGTGCCGAACACCGACAAGCGGACACTTTCGTCCGAAATCGCCGTGAAAAATGGAGACACCGTCATTCTGGGCGGTTTCATTCGTTCGGAAAAAGACTTGGCTCGAAGCGGAGTTCCAATCCTTCAGGACATTCCGCTGCTCGGCTTTTTGTTCAGCAGCCATTCCAGCAACAAAACCCGCGACGAGTTGCTCGTATTGATGCGCCCGACGGTTTTGAAGACGCCCGAACTGGCCGCCGCGCAGGCCAAGGTGGAAGAAGCGCGATTGCCGGGCATTTCTCACGCCGAGAAGGATGATGCCGAGGATGAGCGCAAACAAGTCGAAGCCGAGAATAAAATGGAACAAAAACGCGCCGGACATGATGCGGCCAACTCCGAGCTTTTTCAGCCGGCCTCGCCGAATGATACGAATGACGTGAACGGTGTCGCGCAGCCCAATCCTTGAGGCTTGTTGGCAATTTCAATTCGCTGGCGGCGCGTTTGTGTCGCCGGCGGGAAGAATTTCTTCCAAAGAACGGATCGGGTGCAGCGGTATCAGCAAAAGTTTTGGGAGAACATAAACCGGCTCGCTCTTTGGTTTTTCAAGCGTGCCGGTGATTTGATATTCGAACAATTTGCTCACCGGCCACAGCACCGTGCTGATGACTTGCCCGGCCGGCCAATCGCGCAACAGTTGCGCCGTCGCGCGCGCGTTCACGTTTTGCTTCATGTCCACTCCGCCGGTGTATTGCAGGCGCATCATCGTCGAGCGGATTTCCAGCGTGTCCGAAAAAAACACGCCGTTGGTAATGACAAATTTCGCCGAGGCGTCCGTCGCACGGCTGTTGCCCGATCCGGGCACAACGGCGTTCAGCACGGGCGAAAAAATTCCGAAAATCGGCGCGTCCCAAAGCAATCCGTCGCGCAACTTCACGCGCCCGTAGCCGTTCCATGTGCGCCAATCCCACGAATCGGCGTTCGTCACGACGAGTTCTCCGGTGAGCGTGCCTTCGAAATGATTCGTCGGCGTGGACAAATCCATCGCAAGCAGATGAAGGTCTACATTCGTCGCGTTCACGGCAAACTGAAAAACCGCGCCTTCATGCGGCACGCGAAAATCGAAATAGGCAAAACCGTTTCCGTCGCCACCATAAAACGCCGCCGTCACATTTGTCAGAATCAACGATGCCCGCAAGCCATTGGATTGTGCCCATGATGCCCGGAGTTTTGAGCTTCAGCCATTGGAACGGCGTGGGATTCAAAATATCGAAACGCAGATTCGCGTCTTGCGCGTCATGTGCATTGTGGATGTCTCGTATCGGCGAGCAGCCGTTCACGCGGACGGTCGGCGGCTTAAGAAAGTGATACGGCTTGAGCAATTCTCCGGTCTTCGGCCCGATGGCGCGCGCGACCGTTTCCGGGTCGGCGGTGCTGAAAACGTTTGTGAAATAAATCAACCGCGTGTTGAAATCCAAAGTCACCTTGTCCGCCGTCATCATCTGCGCGCCGTTGTGCATCACCGGATTCAAAAATTCCAGCACACGGTTCGTGTAATTCAACGCCGACGCCGCGTCGCCAAACATTTCGCCGCGCACCGTAAAATTTGTCAGCGCCACGCGCCCGTTCGCATCAATGCTGTCGTAATCATACAAACGCCCGCGCACATCCACGTCCAAAGCCGGCGGCGCGGTGAACTTCGCAATCGCAAAACCGCGCGCGGCGTTGCTCGCCGTCAAAAATGGGCGCAACGATTCCGGGATCAAACGCGCCGCGAATGTGCCATTGATAATTTTTTGTGCCGTCATCCTCGCTGCCGCTGATTTCAAGCCGCGTTCCGGCCTGCGCGATTTGAAAATCCGGCAACTGCCACACGAGTTGCGAATAAGAAAAATGCGTGCGCGCCAGATCAAACGGAACACCTTCAAAAACTCCATTGGTTATGGCCAGCGCACCGTTCAAATGAATCGTGGGTTGCACTTCGCCGCGCCAATCCGGCTGGCGATTTGTCCACGCCAGCAAAATCAGCGAGCCATCGGCTTGCAACGACGGCGAATGCCCCAGGCAATTTCCATCAAGACGTTCGTGCGTTTTTTTCGTGAGCAGCGGGGCAATCGAGTGAAAATCAAAACAAGCCGAATTGGTGAACGTCAGTTCGCGCGTGGCCACATTTAATTCGCGCCTGCACGTCAAGCCGTCCGCCGCCGAGTCGGGCGGACAAATTTGTGACGATCAGTTCTGGTGCGCTGCCAAAAACCGCCGCAAGCAAAAGAAGTCGCGCTCAATTTTTTTGCTTTCAAATCCGTGAATTTCGCGTTCCAAACAAATCGGAACGGTTGCGCATTCGTCCAGAAATCCCAAGATGCGATCGAAATTTGTCGGCGCATCAGACGGGCGCGGTGCAGGTTGCGGCGAATTGAATGTCGCGCGCGCTGAACCACGGCGTTTGCGCCGACGGCGCGCTGACGTTCAAACGGACGATGAATGAATGAATGTCTCGCGCGTCGCCATTCACGGTCAAACTCAATTGCGGCGCGCCGCTCAAGATGGATCTGATTAAATGTGTCGGAAAATTTTTGCAGATTGTACCTGCCAGCGCGACGCGGTTGGCTGGTTTCTTGGCCGCGAAAAATTTCCCAATTGCTGATTTCCGGCGCATGGGCGATGTCGCCGGACAATGAAAATTTCGCGCCGGCAAAATCCGCCTGAAAATGGTCGAGCGACCAGGTATCGTTGGTCTTGAAAGCGCAAGTCAGTCTGGATGTTGTTCGAGCGTGAGCGCGTTGGTCGGCGAGAGCGGCCAGACGAGTTTGCCCTGCCGCAAAACGACTCCGGCAAGTCTGCAAACGGCAATGCAGCAACGCGCGGTAGTCCAGTTGCAATTGCAATTGTCGCAGCGACAGCGTCGGGCTGTCGGCTGTTTCGGCGTGGCCGATGCGAACATTTTCAGCGACAATTCCGCGCGTGAAATCGCAGACGCAACCGGGAAAATTCCAGTTCGATTCCGTGTCGCGCGCAAATTTTGCGACCAGCCGCGTTTTCAAAAAATCCGGCAGGCCGATGCGATTGAGCCATGACGACAAAGCACAAACCCGCCAGCACCAGCAGAAGAACGCTGATGCGGCACCAGCGGAAACAGACTCGGCATTTGCGCCAAAAACCGGGTCGCATATTACGGGATGTTCGCCGGAATGGTGAGATAAGTCACGACCAACTGGTAAAGCACCGGCGGAAAAACGAACGCCCAGCGCTCGCCGTCGAGCGTCACGGCGGCCAGCGCGGTCTGGTTGGAAATGGGTGCGCCGAAATCCACGGACAATTTCTCGCCGCTCTTGAGTTCGACGATGATTTGGAGATTATCGGGTTTGAAGCCGATTTTTCCGGCGCGGTCATGTTGCGTCCCACCCAGCCGGTGGCGGTCAATTCGCCGAGGCGGTGCACGGTTTCCTCGATGGCGGGCGGATTGATGATGCCCTGCGAACCGGCCGCGAGCGACCATTTGTTCGATCCGTCGTGAATCATCGTCCGCGTTTTTCCATTTTGATGCAGCGTGATTTGCGCGACGTCGTTTTCGGTGAAATTCCAGATGCGCCGGTCGCGAAATTCCCAGCCTGCTTCCGGCAGCCGGTTGAAATCTTCCGCCGTGATGGAATAAATAAAATCCTCGTCCGTGCGCCGGACAAAAATTCCATTGGTCTGCACGGCGAAAGCAAGTTGCGCGATGACGGCTGTTAGTGTCACCTGCGATTGAAAGCAAAGTGATCTGGCGCGGCGGCGCGGCGAGTCCGTAAGCCTGCAAATCAGGCGCGGTCACGACATCCTTCACGAATCCGGCGACGCGCAACCGGGACAAAAGCTCGATGAATGCCTGCGCGTTTTCCGCATCCGCCGGGAATTTTTCGCCGACGATTTTCCAGTCATTCGTGCCGTGCCGCTGCAACGTGAAATTATCCGCGCCGTTCGTGCCGCGCACTTCGATTTCATTCGACGGGCGCGGTCAATTCGAGCAGATGCGGATCGCGAAAATCATTCACCGTACCGCGCCAGGGCAAAAACGGTTCCTTGGCGGTCGTGACGATGGCGTTCCAGCCTTCGCGTTTGGCATAAATTTGCGTCGAGTCGTTCGTCGGATTTTTGCCGAGGTGAATGCCGGTGACAAAATTTGTGCCGTGACCGAGCCATAAATCAAGATCAGCGGGTTGCAATCCAAAGGCGGTCAAGTCCGCATTTGGATCATCCGTGACAAATTGAGTGATGCTGCGCGGTTTGCAATTGTTGCAGCGCGCCAATGATCCGCTCGCTGTCGGCGCGCGCCTGCAATGGCCGCGTCATGCGCCAAAGGCCGTTGGTCGCAGTCGCGATGAAGTTCGATGACTTTCGCGCCGTTGGTCAGCACGATGGCGTCAAAATTATTTTCACTTGCGTTCACGAGCGATGTGTCACGCCAGTCATTGGCCGCGCGCGGAATGAATTTCAGCCAGCCGGCATCGGTCACAAATGCGCCGTCCACGCCGACAACACGGAGAAAAACCTGGTCGCCGGGCGCGGTTTTGTTGCCGACCAACAGTTGCCAGCGCTGGTCGCCTGCTTCGATGACGAGCGAGATTTGCGGGTTCTCAAAACCGAATTCGGATTCGGCATTTTTATGGTCGCGCAATTCCGCCGCGTTAATTTGCGTGGCAGGCGTGAGTTTTTTGAGCGCGTCAAGCAGGGTTTCGATGGCGGCAGACTGCGCCGGATAAACCATCGGCTTGGACAAAAACCAGTTCCCATTTGTCCGGTCGGCGCGGATTTCCAGCGCGCCGGCGGGAATGACTTGAACGCTTGTGACGGCGGACAGTTGAAAACCGGCCAGAATGTTTGCCGAATTTTCGGTCGCCGCGTTCCAATGGCGCTGAAAAAATAAAATGAACGCGAACAATATCACGGCGACCACAAACCAAATTCCTGTCGTTTTTGAATTCATTATTTTCTCCGTGCGAGCCAGACGCATCCGCCGAACAGCAGCACCGCGCCGGGCAATGCGCCGAGCAGAAGCCAGCGAACATCTTGCTGCTGCTCATGCGTCATCAGCAAGCGAAATTCGGTGACCGGGCGCGGGCCGATTCCTTCGAGCAATGTCGTGCGGTCAAGCAGCCAGTTGACGGCGTAATTGACAAAATCACGGTTTGCGCCGCCTTCGATGTAATAATTGCCCAGAAAAATCGAATCGCCTGCGACGATGATGCGCGTGTTGCCGCGTGAAGTGGCGGCACCGGCAACGGGTTTTTGTTCAACGGCGGCGATGAGCGGATAACTGCGCGGCGCGGCGGCGGGATCTCCGGCAAGAGTGGAATCAGGACCTGAAAAAGCAAGTTCAGTGACTTGCGGCGCGTTGGCGGGCGGATTTTGCCAGTTCACACTTTCGACAGGCCGCGGCAAAATCATTTGCAACGAATGTTGTGCGAGCGCATTGACGGCGGGATGCTGCGCAAAACGGCGGACTTTCAAATCCTGCCCCGTCATGGTGCCGTCCGGGTCTTTCACGGCATCGGCGACAACGTTGATTCCCCAATGCTGCAAAATCGGTTCGAGTCCGGTCGGCTGTTTGATGGAGGCATAATTAAAAAGGACGAACAGCCGTCCGCCTTGCTGCAGATATTCGCCGATTTTTTGCAATTCGTCTTCTGAAAGCGCGTCGGTCGGCGCGGCGATGATCAACAGATTGCAATCCATCGGCACGCCGCTGTCGCCGATCAATTCCAGATTCGTGATGGCGATGTAATTTTGCGCGAGCGTCGTGGCGAATTTCAGATAACCAAAATTGCCCGAATCGTCGAGCGCACCCTCGCCGTGGCCCTGTAGAAAATATGCCTTGAGCGGCTGCGGATTTTCCAGCGCGAGCAATGCGGACGTGAACATCATTTCGCCGTTGAAGGCGACGGGCTTGCGGCGGAACTCGTGCTCTTTTTCATTCGGAACTTGTTGGAGCGTGGTTTGGACGAGTTGGTCGCCAGGAATAATTTTGACGTGATTGTTTCCCGCGTCAAAAATAATCAAATCCTTGTCGTCTGCGGCGTTTAATTTGTATTGCTCCTTGATTTTCTCCGCCTCGCCGGCGTCAGGCACATAGTCCACGACTTTGACGGAAATTTTCGGATTCGCCGACGTGTATTCGTTCAACAGCGCGACAATGGTGGGATAAAATTCATCGCTCGTGTCGTAATAAAGCGTCACGGCAACGTGGTTCGTCATCGAATGAAGCACGCTCAAGGTGCGCGGGGACAATTCGTCGCGCGTCTGCGAACTCAAATAAAACCGCTCGAAGAAACTGCGCGCCGAGAAAATTCACCATCACCACGACCGCCAACACCAGAACCGTTCGCGCGAAAATATCAAAGCCGATTTTCCAACGGCGGCGCGGCGAGAAGCTGGGTTGATTTTGGGTTGCCATTTTATCTTATCTCCACCGGCGGCTTTCCACCGCGCGCAAGGTCAGGAACAAAAAGAAAAATGTGAGGCTCGCATAAAAAATCACAGCGCGCGTGTCCACCACGCCGCGCGCGAAATCATTCATCTGGTCGAACAAACCGAAATAAGACAACGCCTGCGCCTGCCATTGTCGCCGTCGGAGGAATTGATTTTGCCAGATACCCAAGTGAAAACAAACTCACGCCCAGCACAAAGCTGATCATCGCCGCCGCCATCTGGCTGCGTGAAATGGCCGAGGCAAAACAGCCCAGCGACAAAAACAGGCAGCCGACCAGAAAAATTCCCAGATACATTCCGCCCACCGTGCCCGCGTCCAAAGCGCCCGCCTGATCCGTGAAATGCCGCACGATGAACAGGCACGCCAGCATCGGCAGCCATGCCACCATGTAAAAAATAATTGCCGCCGTGAATTTCGCCGCGACCACCTGCAAATCGCCCACCGGCGTCGTCATCAACGTTTCAAACGTGCCGGTGAATTTTTCCAGCGCGAACAGCCGCATCGTGATCACCGGCGTCGCCAGCAGCACGATCAGCCAGAAATAGAACGTGCTGTAAAACATTTCCGTCACCGGCGCGGTGAAGGGATTGCCGCCGAGCGCCGCCAGCAGCACCACAAAACCCAAACCGCTCAACAGCGTCACCGCCGCGATGATGACGTAGCCCGTGACGGAAAAGAAAAACGACGCCAATTCGCGCCGCAACAATGTCAAAAAAATTCTCACAATCAAATTTCTTCCTCTTCGTTCGGTCTTCGTCACCTGAACGTAAATGTCCTCCAGCGAATGGCGGCTGCGCGTCAGTTCGCGCAACGTCCAGCCGCGTTCGCGCGCCAGCGCAAAAATCAGCGGGCGCAAATCGTAGCCGTCACGCGGCGTCAACACGCACCGTTGAAAATCTCCGTCGCCCGCCGACACGATCAAACTGTTCAATGCCCGGCATTTGCGACAAAACGTCGCTGCAATTCCGCAGCGGGCGCGGCGATTTCCGCCATGATCTGGCTGCTGCCCGCCATGAGCCGCTGCAAATTTTCCGGCGTGTCCGCCGCCAGAATTTTTCCGTCAAACATGATCAGCATCCGGCTGCACATCATTTCCGCCTCCGGCAAAATGTGCGTCGAAATCAAAACCGTGTGTTTTCCCGCGAGGCTTTTGATCAATTGCCGCACCGAACGGATTTGATGCGGGTCAAGGCCGATCGTCGGCTCGTCGAGAATGATCAATTCCGGTTCGTGAACAAGCGCGTCCGCCAAGCCCACGCGCTGGCGGTAGCCTTTGGAAAGCTGGCCGATGATCCGGCTGCTGCACATCCGTCAAACCGCATTGCTCCATCACCGTGTCCACGCGCTCGCGCGATTTTCTCCAGCCGAGACCTTTGAGCCGCGCGCGAAATTTCAAATATTCCCGCACGCGCATTTCGGGATACAGCGGATTATTTTCCGGCATGAAACCGATCCGCCGACGCACTTCATCCGACTGTGAAAAACATCGAAGCCCGCCACGCGCACCGTGCCGCTCGTCGCCGGCATGAAACCCGACAGAATCCGCATCGTCGTGCTCTTGCCCGCGCCGTTCGGGCCGAGCAGGCCGACGATCTCGCCGCGCGCCACCGAAAACGAAATGTCGCTGACCGCCGTGCGGCCCGCGTAACGCTTTGTCAAATTGGAAACTTCAATCATCACTTTTCAGCCGTCAAAACCTCGTGAAGTCTAGCCGAGAAATCACCATGCGGGCAATGCTCATTTCATTTAACAGGCAAAATTACCATTTGATTCAAAATTTCTGAAAGAAAACTTTGTTGCTTTGATGGCCGGTTGTTCAAATCATCTCATAAAAGTGACTTCGCGATCAGAAAATTTTTACGCCCAATGGCGCGCTCAAGCTGTCGCCGTAAACTTTTTGCGCGACGAACATTTCCCGACCGAGCGCCTGCTGCAAGCAATCTGGCAGCATCAACGGCTCAAACGCGGTGAATTGAAAACTGTCGATGGAAAAATCGTCCGCGTTTTTCATCCCGGGTTTTGCAAGCCTCGAAGGCGGCCCGGATTTTCGCAACGCCGTTTTGCAAATCGGCGACGAACCGCCCGCGCTCCGGCGACGTGGAAATTGATTTGCGCGCCAGCGGCTGGCGCGCGCACGGCCATGACAAAAATAAAAATTTCCAAAATGTTTTGCTTCACGTCGTTTGGGAAAATGAAGTCCAAAGTCTAAAGTCCAACGTCCAAAGTTCTCCGGTGATTTTAGTCTTTAAAAATATTCTTGACGCGCCGCTGGCGGAATTGAGCCTGTCGCTCGAAAATGAATCGCTGCGCTCGCTGCCGGAAAATCTGCGCGGCAAATGCTGCGCGCCGTTGCGCGAACTGGACGAAACAAAACTGGCAGAATTGTTGCGCCAGGCCGCGCGGGTCCGTTTTGAAAACAAGGCCGCGCAATTTCGCGCCCGCGCCAAAAATGCCGGCTGGGAGCAGGCGCTCTGGGAAAATCTGTTTCGCGCGCTCGGCTACAAGCACAACGTCTGGCCGATGCAAAATCTTGCGGAGCAAAAAATGCGTTTGCTCTCTGCACCTCTGCGTCTCCACGGTGAAAATGTTTTTGAAATTCAGTCGCGATTGCTTGGCGTCAGCGGCTTGCTGCCGGACGAATTGACGCGGGCGCAAAAAAGCACGGACAATTATCTGCGGCGCGCCTGGGATTTCTGGTGGCGCGAGCGGGACGGATTTGCCGAATGCATTTTGCCGCGCGCGGTCTGGAAATTTCACGGCTTGCGCCCGGCAAATCATCCGCAACGGCGGCTGGCGCTCGCGTCGCACTGGCTGGCGGATAAAAATTTCATTTCAAAAATTGAAAACTGGAGCGCGGCGGAAATCGCGGACAAAAAACTTTTGGATTCGCTGCTCGAAATTTTGCAGGTCGAACGCGATGAATTCTGGTCGTGGCACTGGACGTTCAAATCCGCGCGGATGAAAAAGCCTCAGCCATTGCTCGGCGACGCGCGCGTGACGGATCTGGCCGTGAATGTGATTTTGCCGTGGCTGTGGATTCGCGCAAAGGAAGGCGGCAATGAAAAATTGCAACGCGAAGTCGAACGGAGATTTTTTGCCTGGCCTGCCGCAGAAGATAATTCCGTTTTGAAACTGGCGCGGCAACGTTTGCTGGGAACTTCAAACGCGAAAATTTTGAAAACTGCGGCGGCGCAGCAAGGCTTGATGCAAATCGTCCGCGATTTTTGCGAGCACTCGAATGCGGTTTGCGATGACTGCCGATTTCCAGAATTGGTTCGTGGCTGGAAAATTGAATTGTAGACACGCCTCGTCAGAGCGCGGGCAATCCGCGTTTTTACAAACGCGGCTACGATTTCACTTCGAGTTTTGCGAACGCGTCGTTGAGGCCGTCGGATTGCGGTTCGCCGGAAACTGGAATTTTATTTTTCGACGGCATTCGGCGCGGAATTATTTTCGTGATGATTTTTTTCCGGCGCGCCGTCGTTTTGAATTTCTTCTTGATGTGGATTTTTGGCGCGTTTGTTGCGCGGCAGCGGGCTGATCATGACATTGATGCCACGGCCAATCAGTTTTGGCGGAAAATCGGGATGGCCGTAGGGCGCGATGTCGGCGAGAAATTTGTTGATGACCGCGAAACCGACTTCGGTGTGCGCCATTTCGCGGCCGCGAAATTTCAACGCGATTTTCACCTTCATGTCTTCGCAGAGAAAATCTATCGCGTGCGTCAATTTGATGCCGAGGTCGTGCGGGTCAATGCGCGGGCTTAATTGCACTTCCTTGACGATGGAGGCGTGCTGATGTTTCTTGGATTCCTTTTCCTTCTTGGCGATTTCGTAACGGTATTTGCCAAAATCCACGAGCCGGCAGACGGGCGGCACGGCGGTCGGCGGCGATTTCAACCAGGTCAACGCCGTGCTGGCGCGCGAGGTTCATGCGCCTCGGTGAGCGGAATGACGCCGAGCTGCTTGCCGTCCACTCCGATGACGCGGACTTCGCGGGCGCGGATTTTGCCGTTGACCCGGACGAACGAGGCAGGAGAGGAATTGCGTGGAGAAAAAGGGCGGCTCAAGACACCCTCGTCGGTTGTGGCATAAATCTAAAATTTCGCATCAAACGAACCGGCAGCGGCCAATTCAAATTTTGCCACTTTAATTAAGCGTTCGCCGCCTTTTGTGCAAGCAAAAAACTAGGCATTAAGATAAGTCAATCGTGATGGCCGGAACAGCCGCTTCCGGTTTGCGAGCAGATACCAGACGATCAAAATATTCAACGCCAGCACGATGAACAGGCCGAGTTTCGGATGAGGAAACAATTCCGGGCGCGGCTGGTCCGGCATGGCTGGCAAACGGCGGCGCACCAGTTCAAAAATTTCGATCGGGATGAAAAACGCCGATTCGCCGATCGCCAGCCAGATCGCCCATTTCGCGCGGAACGCCAGACCCGTGCCGCCGACGAGCAGAAACAATCCATAAACAAAGTGACGATGGCGAGCACTGCGCACATTGGCCGGCGTGACTGTGTCCAGCCAGTCGCCGATGTTGCTGAAAAATCTGTGTTCCGGGTCAAGATGAACCCAGCGCAAAAACTGGTCGAACATGATCCGACAAATCTTTTCCAACCAGCGAAAAAATTCCCGCCGCCGCCAGCAACAGCACGGTGCCTTTGAACAATTTGACCGCGACGATGAAATACAGCGTCGGCGCGGGCTTCTTCGGTTCGGAATTATTTTTGTGTCGGACATCAGCGTATCTTTAGACAGCAAAAATTCCAGAAGTTCAGAAATTTTCAAGCGCTCCTGTTTACCGTCGTCGCGGTAACGGATAGTCACCGTGTCTTTCAGTCTCCGCGCCTTTTTCGCCCGAGCGTGTCAAAATCAATCGTCACGCAGAACGGCGTGCCCGCTTCGTCCTGGCGCGCGTAACGACGGCCAATCGCACCGCCTTCGTCGTAAAACACATTCATCCACGGGCGCAACAAGTTCGCGAACTTCGCGCGCTTTGTTCACCAGTTCCGGTTTGTTTTTGAGCAGCGGAAATACGCCGACTTTGATCGGCGCGACGCGCGGATGAAATTTCATCGTCACGCGCGTTTCGCATTTTCCCTTTGTCGTCCGTCTCGGTGACTTCGGAATACGCGTTCGCGATGAGCGCGAGAATCAAACGATCCACGCCCGCGCTCGGCTCGATGACGTGCGGAATGTATTGGCCTTTCGCCAGACCGTTCGCGTCGTCCGTCGCCTGCTTCGAGATTTGCTCCGCCGTTTCGTCCGGCTTGGCGGATTTCGTCAGATAATTTTTGCGGTTGTCGTAATAACGCTTCCACAGGTCATCCTGTTTTTCCTTCGGCAACTTGCCCCACGCGGCGCGCAATTCCTCGTCGAACACGCCCATCGGCTTGCCGGAAAATCGTTGGTGCTGGCGACAAATCAAAATCGCTGCGCGCGGCGATGCCTTCCAGTTCGTCGCCGGCCACGTTGCCGTGCTCGTCCTTTTTGCTGAACGGAAACTTGAACAAAATGTCCATGCAGGCGCGGGCGTAATGCGCCAGTTCCTCTTTGCGTCTGAATGTGAAAACCGAGCGTCTCGCGCGACAGGCCGATGCCTTCGTAAAAGCGCACGCGTTCCTCGACCCAGTATTGTGCCAGGCTTGCCAGCCCCAATTCGGTTGCGGTTTGCGCATTCACGGGATGACCGGCTTTCGCGCAACTTGAAGTCGTCGTCTTGCCACGCGAACCGTGAATGGCTTCGATGACTTCGTCCGGCTTGATGAAAAATTCCAGTTCCATCTGCTCGAACTCGCGCGAGCGGAAGGTGAAATTGCGCGGCGTGACTTCGTTGCGGAACGCCTTGCCGACCTGCGCGATGCCGAACGGGACTTTTGCCGCGACGTTTCCAGAACATTTTTGAACTGCGCGAAAATCGCCTGCGCGGTTTCGGGGCGGAGATAAGCGACGTTTTCGTCGCTCTCGACTCGGGCCGACGTAAGTTTGAACATCAGGTTGAACGGGCGCGGTTCGGTCAGTTGCGCGCCGTTTTCAGGATTGAAGCTGGTTGAGTTCTCAACTGATTTATGATCTACAACAAATACAATCGGCTCTTTGATTCCTCGTTGAGCATAATATTCGCGGGCAACTTTGAGACCTTTTTCAAACGGCTTGCCACTTGGAACAAGCACCAAAAAACTGTCGCAAACTGAATTCAGCAGTTTCAACTCGGCCAATTTAGTGAGTGCTGCCAGAACGGCTTTTGCATAAGAATTTCGGATTTCTTTTTCCGACGTTCCCGTTGGAAGAGGTTTGGTCGGCCAAAGAGAAAACTGTTCTCGCACATCTTTATTTGATTCAGGCCATTTGTAAGCTTGTCCAATTTCAGAAAAAGCGCGACCTGCTTCAGATCGATCGCCGCTGTCGCCATAAGTTGAGCAAAGCTTTATGTAAGCTTCAGATTCACACGCGCCGATAAAATAATAAATTTCGCCCGATTGTGGTTCGATTTGATCTGCGCGAAATCTTTTTTTCGTCAGCAAGCAATCGCACATCGGATCGCTGAACGTGTCCACATGGCCGCTGGCTTTCCAGATTTGCGGCGACATGATGATGGTCGCTTCGAGGCCGGCCACGTCGTCGCGCTGGCGGGTCATGGCGTGCCACCAGAGTTCCTTGACGTTGCGCTTGAGTTCCGCGCCGAGCGGGCCGTAATCCCAAAAGCCGTTGATGCCGCCGTAAATCTCGGAGGACTGAAACACAAACCCGCGCCGCTTGCACAGCGACACGATTTTTTCCATGAGCAAATTTTCTTTTGGCTCGGCCATAGATTCGGTCGGTCAGTGTTCGCCAATCGCGCGGCGGTGTAAATTGAAAGATTTTGAGTGTAGCAATATCTGCACGGGCGAAGCGTGGATTTCACGCCAGCGCGTGAAAATTTCACGCGGTTGGCTTCGATGCGAAAAATTATCCGGCGATTTTCATTGGAATTTCCGCCGAAATGATGTTTGGCATCAGCAGTGCTAAAGATTTTCAGAATTTGGATTGACAGTGCGCGTGAAGTCGGTAGATTTCGCAGACTGTCACCCGAACAAAACGCAAAAAACAACAACTGTAAATCGTATGAAAAAAATTCTTAAACAAAAAAAAGCGTTCACGCTCATCGAGCTGCTCGTCGTGATCGCCATCATCGCCATTCTCGCGGCCATGTTGCTGCCGGCGCTCGCCGCCGCCAAGCGCAAGGCGCAACGCATCAACTGCGTCAGCAATCTCAAGCAAGTCAGTCTGGCCTTCCGCCTTTGGGAAGGTGACAACGGCGACAAATTTCCGATGACCGTCAGTACTAACACGGGCGGTGCCGAGGAATATATTTACAGTGCGGCAAATACCTCTCCTGGTAATGCGACCGGCCTTTCCAATAATATCGCGTATTGTTTTACCGTCATGTCCAATGAATTGAGCACGCCAAAAATTTTGGTTTGCCCTTCAGACACTCGCAGCCCGGCGACAAACTTCAATACACAACTTATTACGACCACTGGCGGCATCAATACCGGTGGCGGACAGTATATCAGTTATTTCGTTGGCGGTGACGCCATTGACACACAACCACAGTCCATCTTGGGCGGGGATCGCAACATTGGCAGCGACGGCGGAAGCACCGCAAACCTGCCCACAACCACAGGAATGTATACTTTGGCAGGAAATGGCATAGGTGGAGGAAATGGCACCGGGAAAAGCGTGGTCCTTGGATCGTGGGCATGGACCAGCGGCGATTTGCATCTGAAAAACGGCAATGTTATGCTGGGAGACGGCAGCGTCCAACAGGAAACAGTCAATGGATTACAAAATGCATTAGAGGCTGCTACCAATAGCACGGCGAGCACCGGGTTGTATTACAACTTCCCGCAATAATAAATTAGTTCAAGTTTTGATAACGCGACGAGGCATCCTTGCGGATGCCTCGTTTGATTTTATCGCATCAACCGATGCATTAAATCGCCGTTCAAAGATTTCCAAAATCAGCGTCTCCGTTTTTATTTTCAACTTTTGACGCACGCCGCTGTTCCGCAAAAAAACTTTGCAGCAGCGCCCGGCATTCTTCCAGCCGCAAGCCGGAAGAAATTTCGCAGCGATGATTCAACGTCGGAAATTGCAGTAGATTCATCGCGCCGCCCGCCGCGCCGCCTTTCGGATCGCCCGCGCCAAAAACCACGCGCGCCAGCCGCGTATGCACGATCGCGCCCGCGCACATCGGACACGGCTCTTTGGTGACGTAAAGCGTGCAATCCGTCAGCCGCCAGTCGCCGACGGCGTTTTCGGCCTGCGTGAGCGCGAGCATTTCCGCGTGCGCCGTCGCGTCCTTGAGCAACTCCACCTGGTTGAACGCCCGCGCGATGATTTTCCCCTCGCGCACGATGACCGCGCCGACCGGCACTTCGCCCGCCTCATAAGCCTTCGCCGCCTGCCGCAACGCTTCGCCCATGAAATAATCGTCGCTGTGCAAATCAATGACCGGGTCGTTCATGGAATTTTAGATTTGTAATTGCCTCTTCCAACTTCCACTCGTTTCGCCCGTCCGCGTGGCAATGGCAGTGCGCCGCGAAAAATCCTCCGCGAAATTGCCAGAACCACGGCCAGATTTGTTCGCGGTCGGTCTGCGGAATTTTCAAACCAGTCAATTTTTTCGCGCTGTGAAAAAATTGAAACCGCCTTCCATGTGCGGTCGGCGGCAAGTGTTTTAATTTCACCTTCACTTCAAATAAAAACATCAGCCAATGCGTCTGGCCCTGATAGCCGTGTTCGCTGACGATTCCCGTCAGATGCAAATCCGACGGCGCAATTTTCAGGCCAATTTCCTCCTGCGGCTTCGCGACAGGCGCAGGCGTAAGGCGATTCGCCGATTTCCATTTTCAATTTGCCGCCGCACGGACTCCAGAACCCGCGATTCGGCTCCTGCGCGCGTTCGAGCAAAAGAATTTCGCCGCGCTCGTTGAAGCAATAAAGCAGCGTGGCGATTTTGTAAGGCAAAACCATTGGCAAATCATTAACCGCGAAAGACACGAAAGACACGAAAAAAACTTTGACACGAATTTCACGAATTTTCACAGATTAAATCCGTGCTAATCCGTGAAATCCGTATCTGAAATAAAATTCCATTGTCACTGCGCGCAAAAAAAATAAACTGTCCGCTCGCTTAAATGAAAACATTCAACATCGCAGCGCTCGCCGGCGACGGCATCGGCCCGGAAGTCATGCGCGAAGCCATCAAGGTTTTGCGCGCGACGGAAAAGAAATTCGGTTTCAAACTCGAAATCACCGAAGCGCCCGTCGGCTGGGCGGGAATTGACGCCGCCGGCAAAGCGTTGCCGGACGCCACGCTCGCGCTCTGCAAAAAATCCGACGCCATTTTGTTCGGCTCCGTCGGCTTGCCGGATCGCGACCCGACGATTCCAAAAGAAGAACGTCCCGAACGCGCCGCGCTGCTGCGAATACGAAAAGAATTTGGACTGTTCGCCAATCTGCGTCCGGTGAAATTGCCGAAGGCGCTCGCACACGCCTGTCCGCTGGCAAAGGAACGGCAGGGCGACGGCATTGATATTTTGGTCGTGCGCGAATTGACGGGCGGCATGTATTTCGGCCAGCCGAAAAAAACCGAAGAAATTTCGGCGGCGGCAATTTCCGCGCGATTGACACGATGGTTTATACAACGCCGGAAATCGAGCGCATCGCGCACGTCGCGTTCAAAGAGGCGAAGAAGATACGCCGAAAGAAAGTGACGAGCATTGACAAGGCGAACGTTCTGGAAAATGGCATTTTGTGGCGCGAAGTCGTCACGCGCGTCGGCAAAAATTATCCCGACGTGACGCTTGAACATATGTTCGTGGACAACGCCGCGATGCAACTTGTTCTGAGGCCGACGCAATTCGACGTGATTGCTCTGCGAAAATATGTTCGGCGACATTTTGAGCGACGAAGCGGCGGCGCTCGGCGGTTCGCTTGGAATGTTGCCGAGCGCAAGCCTCGGCGCGACAATTGGCGATCCAAATTTCGATTTTGAAAAAACTTTTGGCCTTTACGAACCCGCCGGCGGCACCGCGCCGGACATCGCCGGAAAAAATCTGGCGAACCCCATTGCGCAAATTTTGTCAGCGGCGATGATGTTGCGTCACAGTTTCGGTGAAGTATCCGGCGGCAATTGCGATTGAAAATGCCGTTGCCAAAGCGATTGAAGCTGGCAATCGCACGGGCGATATTTTCAATCGCGAGCGAAACGAACGTCTATAGAGTTGGCACGCGCGAAATGGGCGATGCCATTGCGGCAGCGATTTAATCAAGGATTCGCCGCGCGAAATGGCGGGTCCCAAATGATATCAGGAAGCAAAGCTTCGCCTTCTCCTGTGGATGGCAGACCTGATTGCTGCGCGGTTTGCACATATGCCGTTTTGAAATACTGCGCGTGACCGTCAAAGAAATTAATCACTCCCCCTTTGTTGTGACGAGAAGCGAAGCTGTTTTGCCGACCAGCCGGATTGACCGAATTGTATTGAGGATAATTATTGACCACTTCAGTAACCGGATCAAAGACCATGTCAAACAAAAAGACTACGGCGGACGGATTTCTAAAAGAAGTCAACTTGGGCATGATTGGATATGGCATAGCCGTGGTGCCATCAGCGGCCCGCTTCAAGTCTATGTCCATGGCATAACTAAAAAAACCCCCTGACCCGGGCGTTCCACCATTATCGGGACCGGCCAATTTGCCGTTCCCGATCGTGCTTTTAGACAGCCATGACATACCGGCAGCGGGACATTCCCAAATCTTGCTGGCAACAGTGTAAGGAGCGCTGGCACTGTAATCAAATGGAGGGAATTTATTTAAAACATTTCCACCTGCTTGAGCGGCATAGTAACTTAACGGGTGTTCGGCCAGATAAGGTGGCAATAAGTTAAACCATGCGAAGCGATCAGCAGGCGTGCCCGTCGGCTGGCCATTAAAAGTTGCAGTGTCAAACCAACTGCTCTTGGCACCATAACCATCGCGTGGCAAGCCATCATTGTTATCCGGGGAATACATTTGAATGGTCAATCCCCATTGTCTTAAATTGGAGACGCAATTCACTTGTTGAGCTTTTTCTTTGGCCTTGGCCAAGGCCGGTAGCAGCATCGCCGCAAGAATAGCGATGATGGCAATGACGACGAGTAATTCGATGAGCGTGAATGCGCGCCGCTTGGCAGTGGCATTCACGCTTATCGCTACATTGATTTTTTTACGCATTCCTGAATTTCAGCCAGTAATTACGGCGAACTGACTTTATAGAACTGGGTCGCAGCAGCATTGGTATCCGTATAAATACCGGTGCTCGGGTAATAGCTCAACCCAAATGTTTGGGTCCAAGGGCCGGTGATGTTTGCGGCGCTATAGACACTGTAAGTAGAACCAACCACAGCAGGCCAAGTCACAGTCGGCACGCCATTGGTCATGGTCAAGTTTGCCGAGAAGGACGCCGGCAGGGTGGAGACAAAGTCCTGATAACGCGTCGGATAGAAATTGGGTTCGGTGGGGTTGTAGACTCCATTCGCCCCGGTAATTTCATAGTAAAAATTCTTGATCGGCTTGCCAAAATAATTGGTGTTTATCAGATTTGCCGCATTGGTATAAGTATAAACATAAACCTCAATATACGGCAGGCCGGCCGAATAGGGTTGCTGAAACGCATACAATGCCTTGCTGCTGTTCGTTGGGAAGTTGCCACTGATTGCCGCACCTGCCGCCGAGGCATAAATGTAAACATTGGTCAAGGTGGCGAGCGCACATTGGTTAATTTCCCCATAACTGCCCTGTATTGAGTCATTAGTGGACATTGCCGCAATGTTCAGCGGAATCGGTGCCGGCAATGGATTGTTGGTGCTAAGAATGATGACAGCGTTGGTGGGAGCGGTTGTGGTCGGATCCATTTCTATCTGCCCTTCATATGACTCTGCCGGACTGACCACATTTACCAACGCTCCAACGGGAGGCGTATTGGTGATGTTAAATCCGCCGGCATACACGAGGCAGCCACCCGTCCCGTCTTGGATAAAGAATTCAGAGCTGGTTTTTGACTGGATTTGACCAATGCTTGTAACCACGCCTTGAACATCAAATATCTGCCCGCCATTAATTGTATCAGTATGAGTATCGTTGGTTATGAAACTGTGCATATAGCTAATGCTGACCAGCGGCGGCGGTATAACCAATACGCTGACGGTTGCGCTGTTGGTGCTGCCGACACCTTGTCCCCCTGTGGCTGTGACATAATAAGAACCAGAGTTGACGTAATCAGCACTGAAGCTCAAAGTCGAATTGGTCTGGCCTGATAAAGCGTAGAAGCTGCTACCACCAGCCGGTTCAAAATTCCATTGATAAGTAATTGGCCCGGTGCCATCGGCCGCAGCGGTCAAGGTCACGGAAGCAAGAACTGAATTCGTTTCACCCTGCGGCTGCAAAGTAAAGAACGGCGGCGTGGGAGTGGAGTCAATTGAAACCGTTGCGACACGACTCGTAACACTGCCGGCTGAATTGGCAATTATGACGCTATAACCAGCCGTGGTTTGAAGATTATTTAATACGACAATGTTCGATTGCGAACCCGAAACAGTGACGCCACCATCATCAGAAAATGGAATGCTGTTTGAAAGCCATTGATAAGTCAATTGACCGGTTCCGGAGGCCGCTACATAAAGCGTCAAATTATTACCCGAATAAAAATTGGTATCTTGCGGCTCGATACCGATAACCGGCACTTGGGGTGCATTAGTTGCAACATCGCCAAAGCTGTCGCCAACCAAGATGTTGCCAATGGCCTCAACACCCTGATTAAAGTATTGACTGAAGGCAATTTGCGAAATGTTGATGTTTAATTCATCGCTGTTTGTCACATCATCGCTGGCTTCAACACTCGTGTCGCTGCTTGAAGCCGGGTTCACCCAAAGTTGGGCAAGTGTATTACCCTCATCGTAGCTGAAAACAACCTGATAGGTGATGCCTGTGGCCAAATCCAGCGGGAAAAGTGAAACACCAGGCGCAGTCACAGAACTGGCGGCATTGGCAATTCCCAACTGGTAGGTTCCCGGCACTGTCGTATTGGTGGTGGCAACAAAGATATTTACAATAAAGACATTGGTGGAACCCTTAAAACTGCAAATGTATCCGCCTTTGAATGTGGGCAGCGTGCTGACGTTGATGGTAAAGCTCGCATATACCGGATCACCCGAGATGAAATTGTTCGTGGGAGCCGCCACGCTGTCGTAATTCGCCTGATTGAGAATCAAAAGATCATTCGTCACAAAGGCATCTTGGTGTGGACTGGTTGGCGAGTAAGCATACCAAAGGCCGTCAGTCTCAATGCATCCATCCGGGTAATTTAGATTATCTGAAAACAATACATCCGCACGCATAGAGAGGGCTGCGAAGAAAGTATAAATTAATAGGGCCGTTATTTTTTTCATATATTTTGAACCTTTCAATTTGCATTTACAATTATGTTGATTTTTTATCAATCATCTATTACGTCTTAATGGCAGTTTTGTTAAATCCAAGAAAAGCACGGTGCAAAAGGCCAGCGTCAAGCGATTCAAAATTCAGAAGGACACAACTTTGAAGGCTTGCAATTAAAGTTTGCTCGTTTTTTTGCGTTTGCATACAGATTTGTCCCTCCATTAACCCAAACACTGACATGGAAATTTTCAGCCGCTCCTTTTTCTCGCGACAGACATATTTTTTCCACAGCTTTGAAATTCTGGCAAGCAATTCTTTTGAAAGTTATCCACATTTTCACACAATTCACATGATCGTAATAAAGTCGTTACCCATCTGACGCAAAAGTTTTCGTAGGCGCGAGTGAACAAACGGATTACCATCAGCGTCAAAAGTTTTCAAACCGTAACCGTTAAAGCGCAAATGAAAAAAATCCTCTGCTTGTTCCTGGCCATATCAATCGTTCACGTTCGCGCCGCCGATGCGCAGAAAACAAATTCGCCGTCCGCCGACACTAATGCGCCTGCAAAAAATGAAGCCGCAACGATTCCTGATGCGACGCACAAGCCGGTTTTCACGACAAACACCGTCACTATCGCTGGGCAGCGCGTGACTTATGTCGCCGAAACCGGAATGTTGCCGATTTTGAAAAATGACGGCACAACACGCGCGTCGGTTTTTTACATCGCCTACACGCGCATCGGCGAAAGCGACAAATCCGCACGCCCCGTCACGTTTTGTTTCAACGGCGGACCCGGTTCGTCGTCCGTCTGGCTGCATCTCGGCGCGCTCGGCCCGCGCCGGGTGAAAATGAATGAAGACGGCACGCTGCCGAAACCGCCGTTCGGACTCGTGGACAATGAATATTCCATTTTGGGCGCGAGCGATCTGGTTTTCATTGATCCGGTCGCCACAGGCTTCAGCCGTCCGGCGAAGGATGAAAAAGCCGACGAATTTTTTGGCGATTCCGCCGATCTGGACTCCGTCGGCGAATTCATCCGGCTTTGGACGACGCGGCATGGGCGCTGGCTTTCGCCCAAATTTCTTTGCGGCGAAAGTTACGGTGTTTTCCGCGCCGCCGGACTCGCCGACCATTTGCGTTCACGCTATGGAATGTATTTGAACGGATTGATTTTGGTTTCCGGCGTTTTGGATTTTGCGACCATCTGGAATAATCCTGGCAACGATGTGCCGTATCCGCTTTATTTGCCCGCTTACACGGCGGCGGCGCAATTTCACAAAAAATTGCCGCCTGATTTGCAAAATGATTTGCCCAAAGCACTTGCCGAAGCGCGTGCGTTTGCGAAAGGTGAATACGCTGCCGCCTTGCAAAGAGGCGATTCGCTTTCCGCTGACGAACATAAAAAAATCGCCGACGAACTCGCGCGGCTCACCGGCTTGAAACCGCAAGTCATCGAAGACAATAATCTGCGGATTGATGAGGGCGTTTTCCGAAAACAATTGTTGCACGACGAAGGCTTGATCCTCGGCGCTTACGATGCGCGCATCACCGGGCGCGACGACGATGCGGCTTCGCCAAATCCTGATTTCGATCCATCCATGGCCGCAACGCTCGGGCCATTTTCCGCCGCGATGAATTCCTACGTTCGCGATGAATTAAAATTTGAAGACGATTTGCCCTACGAGATTCTGGCAGGCGTGCAGCCGTGGAATTATGGCGTCCACAACAATTACGCCAGCGCGGGCGACAAACTCGCGTCCACGATGAATCAGAATCCGTTCATGCGCGTGCTTGTGTTCGGCGGGAGATGCGATCTGGTCTGTCCGATTGACACCGTGCATTACGCGCTCGACCACATGGCGCTCGCTCCGGCTTACCGCGCCAACATCACCTACGCCGAATTCGACGCCGGCCACATGATGTATGTCAACCTGCCGGACTTGAAAAAAATGCAGAAGGATTTGGAAAATTTTCTGGAGCCGTAAAATTATTCGTGGACGTGAATCAACGTTTTGATCGCGGAATTTCCGGCGGACATTGACTTGAACAATTCCGGCAACCGCGTCAACGAGCATTCGCCGTCCACAAAATCCGCCGCTCGGATCACGCCCGCCTCGATGATTTCCAACGCGCGCCGGATTGTGCGCGGCGTGTGATGAAAACTCGCAAGCAGCGTCAAATTGGAATAATGAATCAATTGCGTGTCGAGCGAAACCGTCGTGCCGGACGGACAACCGCCAAAAAAATTCACCACGCCGCCTTTGCGGACCAATTGAACGGCAGCTTCCCATGTTTCCGGTTTGCCAACTGCTTCAATCACTGCGTCAAAACGGGTTTTTGATTCAGCGCGAATTTTTTCTACAAGATTCTTCCCGTCGCCAATGTCAATGGCTTGCGATGCTCCCAGTTTTTTCGCCGCTTCCAACCGTGCGGCGCGGCGACCGGCAACCGTGACTTCGCAGCCAAGATTTTTTGCCAGTGCGACGAACATAAGACCGATTGGCCCCGCGCCGATGACAAGCACATTTTGCCCGGCGCGCAATTTTGTGTCTTCGACGCCTTGAACGACGCAGGCGAGCGGTTCAGTCAATGCCGCGTCCTTAAAATTTGTTTCGGGTTTGAGTCGCAGCAGATTTTTTTGGACGAGTCGCGCCGGAACGACGATAGATTCCGCATACGCGCCGTTGAGAAACAATAAATCCTCACAAATATTTTCCTGATTATTTTTGCAGAAAAGACATTCGCCGCATGGCGCGGAATTGGCGACGACGACGCGGTCGCCGATTTTCCAAAGGCGAACGTAGGGCGCGATTTCTGAAATCACTCCGGCAAGTTCGTGGCCGAAGACGGCGGGCGGCACGATCATTTTTGCGTGGTAGCCGCGCTTGAAAACTTTCAAGTCGGTGCCGCAGGTGAGCGCGGCTTCGATGCGGATGCGGACTTCGCCGGGTTTAAGCACGCACGGCGGAATGTCTTCAATCTGGATTTTTTCCTGCCCGTGCAGAATGGCGGCTTTCACGCGGACAGTTTAAGACTGCGAGCAGTTAAAGCGGAAGAAAAGTTTTTTGATTCTGAACTTGGACACGGAATTGTTAAGGCACCCAGCCCGTCCGGATGATTCCCTTGACGCGCGGTGTCATTGGTGGCAGTCCGGCTTGATTTGTGAAGTTTTGATCAAAAGCCCAGTCACGCACAGGCGGACTATAATATGAACTGGAGAGGCCTACGTTTACATAAGTCCCTGTCGCATATTGGCTGGGAAACATGCACACTATGGAACCATTATACCAGAGTGCCGTGCCATTCCAGTTTTCCAACAACCGAAAGTAATTTTCAACGCCGCCACTGTAATTTGCCGCGGTTGATTGCACAATTCCCACAAGGCTTGCGGCATTGACGGTTGTAACAACGGGCGTGCGACCGCTAAGGGTAGCGGAAGTAGAAGATTCATTGGCGAGACTATAAGCGTCGCTCCAACTGGACGAAAGGATAGTAAGCGCATCGCCATAAAGCGCGGCTGGCTCGGTGTAGTTGACATTGGCACTGTTAGCGTTGTTGCCAGCGCTGGTTTGACTGTTGAAATTGCCTTTCACATAGATGGGGTCAGGAGTGGCAACAGCCAGACCGTCTGACGGCAATTGCTGTCCGTTGATAAGGCGGACAGCCGGGAGTGCCGAGCTGGATAACGGGTAACTGTTGTAGACATAAATGGAGTTAATACCCTTGCCTTTGTCGCTTATATTCTGGTTGTTGAATGAGTTGCCTCCCAGTGCTGCGGTGTTGGTGCGCCAAACGCCCAGCTTTTGCACATCAATCTGAATGGCTTGCGCCGTGGATGTTTCGCGGTAGTCATAGAAACTGGCGTTCGTCACAAAGGAATAATAATAATTGGTGACGTGAGTGAGACTATTTACCCAAAATGCATCCATTGGGACATATGTCAGTGCGGATGAATTGGTAGGATCCTGATAAAATACTTGGATATTTGCACCACTGGTCGCGTTGGTAATGATAAGATCGGCTAGATTGTAAAGATATGTGGCGGAGTTGTTTGGCGGCGGCATCTGGAGAATCGCTTCGACAGCAGCGGGGCTATTGTTCGTTCCAATGGGCAATGTCAGTTCAGGATTATTGGTGGAAGTTCCGCCACTAAAAGCGGGGTTAGCTTTTCCTGATGGGGCATAAGACGTGGAAAACGGATCGGTGGTATTACTGCTGATAACACCGCCAGCGGTGGAAACTGTAGAAGAAAACTGGAGACCCGAACTGCTGCCGTTGGCTCTTGCCCAAATGCCGGCATTAGAGAACACCGGCCCGGTGATAGTCATGTTAACGGATGGAGCGAACTCCAAATTCATGTTATAGAAGATGGCAAACTGGAAAAGGGGAATGTCAGCATATTGCACGTTCTCAGTGACAGTTGCGGGGACAGTATAAAGCTGATTGTTCGGTGTGGCGGTGGAAGTTACCTGGCAATTCTCCGGATAACCTTGCAAGCCGGACCATTGAGAACCTAAAGGCTGCAGCACACCCGACATTGCACCTTCATTAACATAAGTCGTGTTCGTGCCTGCAGAACTGTTGAACGCATATTGGATGGGCCAACCGGCTTGTGATGGAATATTGGTCTCGTAACTGCCCGCTGAATTGAGGCTTTGATGAAGATAATCCCGGTTCATATTGGCAATTACTTGTTCGACGGCGGCTTCGGCGGCAGCCTGACTCGAGAAATACACATTATTGCGCTTAATATTCTTGGAGTTGTTGTATGTCCAAAACATCACGCTGCCCAAGACAAGCAAAGTAACGCCTAAAAAAATCATGACCATGATCAGTGCGTAACCTTTGTCAGCTGGTTGAGATGGTTTGAATGTCGTTCGCATAAATTTATTGTGCTTAATTGAAATTAGGTGCGCGCGGCGTGGCGCGAGTCTGAAAGGTATAAAATTCGTATGAGAGGTTCGCGTTGAGAGTTGCATATTGGCGGAAATTCCAGACGATGCGGATGGTGCAATTCTCTCCAGTGGTAAAAGGGTTTGTGGTGGTGTTAACGGTTCCTTGAAAATTTTCGGACCAGAAACAAGGACTGTTCGTTATCCAACTGGCCAGTAAAGTTCCCGGGTTGGCGGTTGTGGCCGTTTGCCCATTGGTAATGGAGTATAAATTGGCAGTCGTCGGATTCAGATAGTAAATAGTGTAAGGGGTCACATTTGTGGTCGGAAAGACTTGCAAGGCCGTGCCCTGCTGGCTTGAACCGTTTGCGGCGGTAGTAAAAACATTGTTGGTAAAACTTCCCACCCACACAAACTGCGCGCTACGAATTTGGTTGCAAATTTTGTCCATGGCCTTGGAACTCCCGCCGGCGGCCAGTAACTTGTCCGTCGTGAAATTATTCATGCGCAGTCCGAAAATCTGAACAGCAACCATTCCGGCGACAACAAAAATGACGAAGACAAACATCGCCATCATGGTTTCCACTAATGTGAAAGCGGAAACCAGCGGGCGTCGCGAGCGAATTTGAATGGAGGGCAATAGTTTCATTGGTCGGGTGCGCGTTCGGTGATAACGGTGTTGGTGAACCATTTTCCTCCATTGGTTGCTGGAAACTGCCAATAACAATCCGCCCGGATTTGCCGCACTGGGTAAGGAATGGTGGTGCTATTTTGAAGATTGGAGACGCTGATCCAGTTTGTGACATAGAAATTTTGCCCTGAAATCGGGATTTGCATGACATTCGTTTGGAAGTAAGTAATGTTTGTCGGCATCTCATTACCTGTCCCAGGGCCTGTCGTCGTGGCCGATGAGCTCCATGCCGCTGCACGCGCTTGCTCCACGCCTTGTGCAGCATAAGATTGTGCCGCCAGTGACATGGCGTTCCATTCCGCGATGCGATTGGACTGTATATAGCCGTTAATTAGCCCCGCCGTCACCAGCACAAAAACGCCCAAAGCGATCATGACTTCTACGAGGGTGAACGCGGCAAGCGCGGCGCGTGTTTTGCGGCCAGCGACCTTTTTGAAAGAAACAATCATATTCGCATCGAAAGATTCCAATCCGTTTGGTGAAATTTGAAGCACACGATATGCCATTACATTAAACAGGCATTTTTGCCTTTTCCCGCACGGATGAAGAAAACGCATCTTTTGCATAGTGTCCTATTTTTGGAAACCAGTGCGCTTTGTTTGGGAATTTGGTTCTGCTGTCTTCAGGAAACGGACGGACGACAAGGCGATGATTTGACAAAATTTGTCTCACGCAAATAAATTGGTTTCAACATTTCGCCCGCCACAAAATCACTTCTGCCTGTGGCCAGCTTCGCCACAACCGCCGCGCGCGGGAAAATCATCCGTCCGCCTGGAAACCATCTTGTCACTTCCGGTCCGGCCAAAATTTCTCCCGCGTCCGCGCGCAATTGGACTTCCGCTAAAGATAAAATTTTCAACGACTCAATTTCATTCCAGCCATCCGCTGAAATTTCATACGTCGCCAGATAAAATTCGTTCCGCTGCGCGTCAATCACCACGTTCACTTGCCCGAAATTTTTTTCCGCCTGCGCCTGCGCCGCGATTGCTTCCACGCTGCTGACGCCGATCAATTTTATTCCGCGCGCCAGTTGCCAGCCCTGCGCGATTGAAATCGCCGCGCGGATGCCCGTGTAAGAGCCCGGCCCAAGCCCGACGGCAATCACATCAATTTCTTCGCGCCCGATTTTTGCCTCCGCCAGGACTTTTTCAATCATGCCGAACGCGGCTGTGCTGCGCCCGCCGGCCTCAACAGCTTCAGCCGCGACTTGTCCATCGCCTGTCCGTAAAACCGCCACGCTCCGTTGCGGCGAGGAAAATTCAAGCGCCAAAATCGTCATAAATAATTTTTCGTTCCGACTCGCCAGCAATTTCAATTTTTATTTTTTTCAAATTTGCCATTCGCAATTCATCATTCGCAATCCGTTCCGCCCATTCAATCACGCTCACGCCGTCCGGCTGCAAAAATTCCTCAATGCCCGCCGACAAAATCTGCGCGGGCGTTTCCAGCCGGTACAAATCCAGATGAAAAATTTCAACCGTCCGCCGCCGTATTCGTTCACCAAGGTAAAAGTCGGCGAATGCACGCGCGCGGAAATTCCAAGCCCGCGCGCGAGGCCTTTCACAAATTGCGTCTTGCCCGCGCCAAGTTCGCCGGACAAGCGCAATGACCAGTCCGCTTTGCGCCTGCGCGGCCAAATTTCTCGCCGAGCGATTCCGTTTCCGCCGGACTATGCGAAATGAACGTAGCCATTGGCGTTAAGTTTGTGCGAACCGCTTTTGTCGCGGATCAAAATCCCCTCGCCCGCGACAATTTTCCCGATGCAGCTCAATTTCAATTTCGGAAATTTTTTCTTCCATGCGTCCAGCAATTTCACCGCGTCCTTGCTGGCGACCGTGAACAGCAATTCAAAATCCTCGCCGTCCGTCAGCGCGGCGACGAAAGCCGGTTTTGCCGAAGAACTTTTTCGCGCTGTCAGTTTTGCTGCGCGCGAAATCGGAACCGCCGATTTCAATAATTCCGCGCCGACGCCGCTGGCTTTCAAAATGTGGCGCAAATCTCCGGCCAGCCCGTCGCTCAAATCAATCATGGCGTGAATCGGAAAATTTTCCGCCAGCCAGCGCGCCTCGGCCAGGCGCGGCTCGAAATCCAGATGTTTTTCCGCGAGCGAACCGCCCAGTTCGCCGGTCACAAAAATCGCGTCGCCGATTTTCGCGCCGCTGCGCAAAATTTGTTTTCCGCGCGCAACCGTTCCGAGCAGCGCAATGGAAATCAAAATGCGTTCCGGGATTCGTCGTCGTTTCGCCGCCGACGATTGCCACGCCGAACTTTTCGCGCCAGCGCGTTCAAGCCATCGTAAATTTTCGCGACAAATTCCGCGTCAAAATTTTTCGGCAGCGCAATCGTCACGAGCGCGGCAGTCGGCGTTCCGGCCATCGCCGCGATGTCGCTCAAGCAGCGGGCGAGCGCCTTGCGCCCGATTTTTTCCGGCGGCGTTTCGCGCGTGAAATGAATTCCTTCGACGACCGCGTCGGTCTTGAACAAAATCAATTTTTCCGGCACGCCCAAATCCAAGCACGGCGCAATCGTCGCCCGCGCCGGCCACCACGTTTTCATTCGTCGGCAGCGAGTTCGTCAGCTTGGCGATGAGTTCAAATTCGTTCATTTCATTTCGAGCTGAGTAAAGATAAAATCACAAGATTCGCGGCGTTGAACAAGCGTGTGCGACAATGGGCGCGAGCAAGTTGTCCGTTTTTTCGTAAAGCCAAGTCAGCGCCAGCGCGAGCACGAACAGCGGGATGAAAATCGCCGTGTCCGCGTGAATCAGCGCAAACAGAAAACTGACGCCGAACCACGCCAGCTTCGGAAAGCCGAGCTGCTTGAAGAACGGATACAGCATCCCGCGGAAAATAAATTCCTCGGCCACCGGCGCGAGCACGACAGCAAAAAAACTCAAATAGGCAAATTCGCCCCAGCCTTTTACGCCTTTGAACATTGTCACTGCGGATTGATCTTCGACCGGCCAGCCCAATTGGGTCAAAGTTTGCGCCGAAATCTCCTGCCACCACCACGTGGCCGGCGCGACGAACAAAACCAGCAGTGCCACGGTCAGCGCCAAAGAGTTTTTCAGTTGCGGATCGCGCAAACCGAATGCGTCACGCCAGTTTATTTCATGTTGCCGCAAAAAAAACGGGATCAGAATCCACGTCGCGCCTTGAAAGCAAAGCGTGGCGAGCAGGACATTTCCAAAGTCAGTTTCATGCTGGAAGCCGACCGCGCCAAGTCTGTGGAGCAAACTGATGGTGATTATCCCGAACGCAAAGCAGAGGAATTGCAGCGCAATAAATTGCATCACGGCCTCGGCGCGCCAGTGTTTTTCAGACAACATGATTCCAGTTTATCGCGGCGGCGCGGCAGAGACGATTCAAAACTTGAAGGCAGAAATTATCGAATTAGCGAAATTTTCTTCCGTTTTAATCCTGTAAAATTCTGTTAATCCTGTCTCGTGACCGCCAAACACACGAACCGTCTCGCGCGCGAAAAATCGCCCTATCTTCTGCAGCACGCGCACAATCCCGTGGATTGGTTCGCCTGGAACGACGAGGCTTTCGCCAAGGCGCGCGCAGAAAGCAAACCCATTTTTTTGAGCATCGGCTACTCGACCTGCCATTGGTGCCACGTCATGGAGCGCGAAAGTTTCGAGGACGAAAAAATCGGAAAATTTCTCAACGAACATTTTGTCAGCATCAAAGTGGACCGCGAGGAACGGCCGGATGTGGACAAAATTTACATGACGTTCGTGCAATCCACGACCGGCAGCGGCGGCTGGCCGCTGAATGTTTTTCTGACGCCCGACCTGAAACCGTTTTTCGGCGGCACATATTTTCCGCCGGACGCGCGCTATGGTCGCCCGAGTTTTTTGCGATTGCTCCAGCAAATCTCAATGCTCTGGCAGGAGCGGAAAAATGAAATCGCCGCGTCCGCCGATGAAATCCACGGACGATTGAAACTGGCGTCGGAAAATTCCGCCACGGACGATTCAATTTTGACCGAAGCTGTTTTGAAAAATGCGGCGGAATTTTTCAAAAAGATTTATGACCCGCAAAACGGCGGATTCGGTGGTGCGCCAAAATTTCCGCAGCCAAGCATTCCGTCTTTAATTTTGCGCGTCGCGAAAAGATTTGGTGACGACGAGGCGATTAAAATGGTTTTGCACACTTGCGACCGCATGAATGCTGGCGGAATCCACGATCAACTCGGCGGCGGATTCGCGCGCTACGCCGTGGATGCCGAATGGCTCGTGCCGCATTTTGAAAAAATGCTCTACGACAACGCGCAACTCGCGCAGCTTTATCTCGATGCGTTTCTCGTCAGCGACGACGCGCGCCACGCGCGAAGTTGTCCGCGACATTCTAGATTATGTTTTGCGCGACATGACGCATCCCGACGGCGGATTTTTTTCCGCCGAAGACGCCGACAGCGAAGGTCACGAGGGAAAATTCTACTGCTGGACGAAAGGCGAACTTTCCAAATTGCTGACAGTGGATGAATTTAATGTCGCCGCAAAATATTTTGGAATCACGGCGGAAGGAAATTTTGTTGACCACAGCCATCCACAACCGTTGTCGGGACAAAATGTTTTGAGCATCGCAAATCCAAATGTGCCTGCGGAAGATTCGCCGTTGCTCGAATCAGCAAAATCAAAAATGCTCGGCGCGCGCGCAAAACGGATTCGTCCGCATCTGGACGACAAAATTCTCGCGTCATGGAACGGCCTGATGCTTGGCGCATTTGCGCGGGCGGCTGTGATTTTTGGCGATGAAAAATATCGCGCGGCTGCGGAGAAAAACTTGAAGTTTATCCGCGAAAAATTGTGGGATGAAAAATCCAAAACACTTTTCCACCGCTGGCGTGACGGCGAGCGTGACAATGTGCAATTGCTCGAGGCCTACGCTTTTCTTTTGTCCGGCGTGATTGATTTGTATGAAGCGACGCTTGAGCCGAAACATCTGGACTTCGCAATTGAACTGGCCGACACGATGCTCGCGAAATTTTACGACGCCGAAAACGGCGGCTTCTGGCAAAGTGCCGCTAATTCAAAGGATTTAATTTTGCGCGTGAAGGACGATTACGACGGCGCGGAGCCGAGCGGAAATTCTGTTGCCACTTTGTCGCTGCTGAAACTTGGCGCAATCATGGGACGGAAAAATTTCACGGAAGCCGCCGGGAAAACGTTGCGCCTGTTCGCGCATCGCCTCCAAAATTTTCCGCAAGTAATGCCGTTCATGCTGCATGCGCTGGATTTTTCATTGCAAGAGCCAAAACGGGTTGTAATCACAGGCAAAAATGATTCCAAAACTTTTCAAGAACTGTTGCACGCAGCGCATTCAATTTATTCACCAAACAAAATTGTTTTAGGCAACGCAGGTGCAGTCGAGGAATTCGCAAAAACTTTGCACGCGAAAAATGAAGCCACGGTTTACGTCTGCACTGGAAATTCCTGTCAGTCGCCAACGGATGATGCGGCCAAAGTGAAAGAATTGCTGAAGTAGCCGCCGGACAATCAATCGTTCGACTCCGATTCAGGACTTTCAGACTGTTCGCCGGATTCTGGACGTTCTGGCTTTGCCTGCGGCTCGGGACGTTGCAGACGATTTGGCCGGTCTGGGCGATTCGGTCGGGCTTGCCGCTCCGGGCGATTGAACCGCTCTGACTGCTCAGGACGATCAGGTCTTTCGCCGCGCGATTGAAACTGGCGCAGGGCGCGGAGCAGCGATTCGATTTCGCGCTCGTCGGTGATTTTCTGGCGCTCGGCAAGTTCGACCAGTTCCAAAACCTCTTCCATCTGTTCCAGCGACTGCCGCAATGACTCGACAACTTGAGTCACTTCTTCAACAGCCCGGCTGATGGCCGAACCATCCGGCTTGGCGGCGCGCGGGGCGGGGCGGAATTTTTCCCTTGGCGGTTCAACCGGAGCGGAAGCGTGCGGCTGAAATTTTTGCCTCGATGGCTCGGGACGCACCAGCGTCTGCTCGCTCAAACGGATTGGCGGTTCGGTTTGTTTCACCGACGATTCTGTTTGCGGCAATTGTCCGGTTGCGGGAACGGCTGGCGCGGGACGGCGGCGTCCGCGTCCGCCGCGACGGCCACGGCGTCGTGGCGGCAAACCTTTTACTGGTGCGGGGCTGTTCGTTTCCGGCTGTTGTTCCTCTGGCATTTTGAAATGAGAATGACGCTCCGACAGACAAATGCAATGGAGAATTATTCCCAACTAAAAATTCCAACGTAATTATTTCTTCACGAACAGCGCGAGCGAGGCGGTGAAGCCGTGCAGATAATTTTTTCCGCCGACGGGGCCGATCTCGCCGTTGCCATAAAATCCGGCGAGGGCGATCGGGCCGAATTCTTTTTGGATGAGTTCTGCGTCGTGGTTTGGCTGGCCGAAAAGATTTTTCCCGCGTCCGTTGCAGCAGCACAGGCAGCCGCCATAAATCGTCGTATCGCCGAGATTTTTTTTCGCGCGTTCGAGCAGTTCGCTCATGTCCTCGCTCGCCGCCGCCGCGTCGCGCCGGTGAAATTGCATGCGTCTGACCCGCGCGCGGCAGCGCGGCGACCGCCAGCACGCCGGAATTCGGGTCGCCGCCGATCAGATTTCGCACGAGAAAATCGCCGCGATGAAAATCCTCAAGGTATTCGTTGACGACGAGGCCGATGAAAAGATTGCCGCGCGCCTTTTGCTGGTCGGCTGGCGAAAGTTTTTGGACCGTGTCGGCGAGAACCGCGTATGCGGGACGATTTGCAATTTGATGGATTAGATTTTGCTCGACGCGCGTGAGCGTCCAAGTGTCGCCGATGGGCGTGCAGCCTTGCGAGATGACGCCGGACAATTTCACGTCGCCGCCGACGGAAATCGCCACGCCGCCATCCTCAAAAACTTCGCCGTCCAGATAAACCTGCGTCGTCTGGTCTTGAAAAATTCCACTGGCCAGCCCGCCGAAACGTCGGCAGCGGCGCAAAAGATTCATTCCACGAACGTATCCAGCTTTCGGCATCGAGATGAAACGGATCAATGAACGTAAGCCAGCCGTTCGATTTATTGGGCGCGACGCCAGATTCCGTCGGCCAATATATCACGCCATCCGCTTGCTTCGACTTGTTCCTGCGTGAAACGAAAACCTTTCAGTTCTGCGCCGGGCAGCGAATACAACGCGAGGACGATGCCCGTCGCATTTTCAATTTCCTTTGAACCAGCAACGAGGCTCGTGCTTGAACAACCCGCGAGCAGCGGAATCCGCGCGTGGACGCGCAAAATTTCCAGCGCGGCCTGCGCGTGCGGAAAAAATTTCGGCGACATGAAAACCAGGCCGAGCGAAACTGTTCGCGCGCCAAGTTGCGCGCGCAATTTCTCCGCCCATTGACGCAAGCCGTTTTCGTCGAAATCGCCCTGCCAGTAGGCGGCGGTGGAAAATTCATTGCCCATACCTATCTCAACCATGCCACAACTTTCTCTCCCGACCAAATTTCTTTTACCGGCTGGCGCGCGCGCGCGGCGGCAAAAATTTTGCCATTCACCAAAACTTCCGCCGCCAGCGGACGCGCATTGTAATTCGACGCCATGACAAAGCCGTAAGCGCCCGCGCTCAACAAGCGCGAGATAATCGCCCTCGCCGACTTTTGGCAACGGCCGGTCCTTGCAAAAATAATCGCCCGGATTCGCAAATTGCCGTCCGACGACATCGGACGAAATCGTCGCGCCATTTTTTTTCGTCAGCGGAACGATTTCGTGATATGCGTCGTAAAACGCAGGGCGGATTAAATCGTTCATCGCGGCATCCACGATGACGAAATTCTTTTTGCCCGTGCGCTTCACATATTCGACGCGCGTGACCAAAATGCCCGCGTTGCCGGAAATGAAATCGTCCCGGCTCGATCAGAATTTTCAGTCCGAGCGGCTGCAGCAGCGGCAGCAATCGCGCCGCGTATTTTTGCGGCGTCAAAATGTCTTTTGCGGCGGCAGATTTCCACCAGTTTGCCGAACCGCTGGCCAGCGCGGGCTGATAGACGATGCCGAGCCCGCCGCCGATGCTGAAAAATTCCAGTTCGTATTTGCCCTGCCAGTTTTTGCACGAGCGGCAAAACTTTTTTGACGGCCTGCTCGAACGGCGCGGTCTCCGTGATTTGCGAGCCGATGTGCATCTGCAATCCGCGCAGCCGCAGATTTTTCAATTTGCCGGCGCGCGCATAAACACCCTCGATTTGCTCGAACGCGATGCCGAATTTATTTTCGTAAGTGCCGGTCGTGATTTTCGCGTGCGTGTTGGCGGCGATGTTCGGATTCACGCGCACGGCGACGGGCGCGATTTTTTCCAGCCGCGCGGCGATGCGGTTGATGCGCAGCAATTCCGGTTCGCTCTCGACGTTGAAAGAATAAATATTCTTCCGCAGCGCAAATTCAATTTCTGCCTCGGTTTTACCGACGCCGGCGAAAACGCATTTGCGCGGGTCGCCGCCCGCCGCGATGACGCGCTGCAATTCGCCGCCGCTCACGATGTCGAAGCCGCCGCCGAGATTCGCAATCGTCCGCAGCACGGCGAGATTTGAATTTGCTTTCATGGCGAAGCAAATCAAATGGTCGAGCGGCGCGAGCGCGGAATCCAGTTTTTGAAAATGATCCGTCAGCGTGCGCTGCGAATAAATGTAAAGCGGCGTGCCGAATTTTTTGGCGAGCGTTTCGACGGCGACGCCTTCACAAAATAATTTTTTACCGACGTAACGAAAATCGTGCATGGCAATTTCAGTTTAGAGACTGGCGTTCAAAGTTCAATTCGCAATAAAAAACCCGCCGGGAAAAACCGGCGGGCGCGAGTGCGAAATTGTTTTATGGTTTGCTTAAAATTTCCTCGCGCTGCTTGAAATAGTCTTCGGGTGAAATTTCGTTGGCCATGTATTTTGCGTTCAGCGCCTGCAATTGAGCCTGCTTGTCCGGCGAAATCGGCAGCGGCGGCGCCACCATCGGCTCAAACGCCGATGCTTTGCCGGAATAAGTTGGCTTGGAAGATTCTGGCGGCGCGGCGGGAACCGGCTGAAATTGCGTTGTTTGTCCCTGATTCAACTCGGCCATTTTTTGTTGCAACGCGGCATTTGCTGCCGATTGCGCCTCGGCGATTGAAATACTTGGCGAAGCAGGTTGAAACAAACCTGAACTCTTGGCTGGCGGCATTTTTGCAGCTTGCTCTTGCACTGGCGCAGAAGTCGCTGGCGGAACCATTGTCGGCGCTGGTTCGTTGGTTGGCATTTCCATAGTCACTGCGCCGGACGAATTAACCAAAATCGGCGCGCCTTGCTTCTGTCCTTCCGCCTCAATGTTCAATTCGCGCATTTTCGCTTCCAACGCCGCCTGTGCCGCAGCTTGCGATTCGTCATTCGTCTCTGCGGGCGGAGTTGAAACTGCTGCCGGTGTTTGT
Organism: uncultured Verrucomicrobiae bacterium; assembly: GCA_963746345.1. Lineage (GTDB taxonomy): Bacteria > Verrucomicrobiota > Verrucomicrobiia > Limisphaerales > UBA11358 > UBA11358. The sequence continues at coordinate 247,662 of CAVVAN010000001.1, read as the reverse complement.
TCGACGCCAGCACTTGGCGCGGGTTGCGCTGGCGGCGTTTCATTTTGTGGAACTGCCGGAGCGATGTTCGTTTGAGACGATTGCGCATCCAATTCACGCATCTTCTGTTCCACCGCCGCGCGCGCTGCGGCCTGCGCCGGATTGTCGCCTGCACGGACGGAAACGAAACTTGCGCAAACGGTCGCCGCACAAACCGCCAAAAGAAATTTGGGAATTCGCATAATGTTTCCAGTTCTTTACGCCAATTTCGCGCCGGATGCAACTGCTTTTGCAGCGTATAATTTACGCCACGCGAACGGCAGCGGACTGGCCAATAACGAAAGCAAAATAATCTTCCATACTTCGACACGCGAAACTTTTACGCGCTGTTGCAACTCCAACACGCTGGCCGCGCGCAGTTTTCTAATCGTCTTCATGCCGATCAAAACCGGCCACGCGCAGGCAAGCCGCACGCGGAATTGTGAAAAAGGCAAAGTGTTCGTGTAGTTCCAGCCTGCCATCAGATGCGATTCTGCCTTGTCGAGATAGTCGCGGTAAAGTTTGAGAAATTTTGCCTCGTTCACCGGCGAAAACAAAATTTCTGGAAAAAGTTTCGCTTCATCCAATCTTTGCGTCGGCAAATAGCAACGCCCTTTTTTCAAATCCGCCGGCAGGTCGCGCAAAATGTTCACCAGTTGCAAACCTTTCCCGAAACGAATCCCGTCCGCGATGAATTGCGCGTCGTTAATTTTTGCATTTGGAAACAAATGCGCGCGACAAATTTTCGTCCAAAACTCGCCCACGCAACCGGCGACGCGATAAGTGTAGTCATCCAATTCCGCCGCCGTTTCCAGCGCCACCACATTTTGGGCGGACGCGTTTGCGAACCGGCGCAAGTCCAATTCCTGTCCGCTGGTGATTGTCGTCAAAACATCGCGAATCAATTTTTGATCTTGCGCTGAAAAATTTTGCAACGCCGCCAGACTGCCCTCGACTTTTTCCAGTAACAATTTTTCGGCGGACAGATTTTGTTTTTGCGCCAGTTCGCCAAAATTCAATGGCGCGGAAGATTGGCCGAGAATCCGCTCGCGGAGTTTTTGCAACGCGTCGAGCCGTTGCGCGGGCGGGACGAGTTCGGTGTCGGCGATGGTGTCGGTCGTGCGGGCGAGCAGGTAGGCGAGGCCGATCTGCGGGCGCACGCGCACGGGCAGCACGCGCAACGTCAGATAAAACGAGCGCGACGTCGCCTTGAGCAATTGATTCAATTCCGCCATTGCGGGAATGAAACACCGAATACCCTCGAAAGTCAGCACCGGATTGCGTCCAACCGGTTCGTGCGGCGCAAATTCGCTTCGTGCGGACGATCTGCCGGTCTGTGCGGGCAATTTCCGATTCCGTGCGCTGAAAATCCGTTCCGTGCGGCCATTTTCCCGTCCGTGCGGCCAAAATTCGACTTGTGCGGGCTGTTTGCCGTTCCGTGCGGGTCAACTATCCGTCCGTGCGGGCAAAAACCCATCTGTGCGGCCATTTTTCGATTTGTGCGATGAAAATCGAGTTTTTTGAAGGTATTTGCCGCCTGCAAGTGTTCAAAAAGCTACAGTTATGGCCAATCATGCCGCCGCCTTGAGCAGATCATTTAACGCCGTTGGCATTTTTAGACAGACCAATTTTCAGAATTCAATTTGCACCGCCAGTTCGAGTTTCAAAATCAATGTCGAAACATATACCACAATGTTCCGCTTACATCAGAGTAAAGATGCGCCAGAATAATTGGAGTAATGCGATTAGTTTTTGCGTAAAAAATTGAAAATATCAAAAAAGTCGCCATGTGACCGAAAGCCGCAGGTCCACCTTGATAAAAATGATAGCTGGTTTGCAGAAGCGTGCTGATAATGATGGCCTTCGTTGCGCTGTTTGTGAGTTGTTTTACTTCCGTCATCACATAAGCCCTAACGATTAGTTCTTCAAAAAATGGATTCAAAAACTGAAACAAAATCGTCGTGAAGAAAATGCCGCCACCAAACAAGACGTTTCCAACATAAGCACTCGATGCTTTGTGACTAACTGTGGTCAGTCCGGCAAAATAGATGGCATCATACATTGCACGAAAAGCGAACGAGCCAACCGCGCTAAGGATGATAGCCCACCAAATATCTTTTCGCGTCCACGTTAAACCCAAACCTCGGAAAGACTTTCCGTGACGCATTAAGATATACCAAAGTAATCCAAGCGCGGCTGCCTCGCGCACTGATCTATTTGCCCAATCCCAAGCAGCCCAATTTGAATTACCAGAAGAACCGCCAGAACTATTTCCTAAAAATGAATATGTCGAAGCAATGATGCTGCTACTAAAGGCAATTGTGCAAATTAGTATGACTTCAAAGATTTGAATATTTCGATCCGCCCAAACAATTTTTGGCTCTGGCGCGGGAATTGTAACCGGTTTGACTTCCACAATTTGTTCGCTCGCTGGAATCGTTTCTAATTCTCCGCCTAAAAGGATTTCATTGTCAGTCAAACAACGTTCAACATCGTCTGGATATTCTTTGCCGCAATATGGGCATTTTTTCATTCGTGCAAAATTTAGCTACGATTACGAAAGCTGTTCCCGCCAGCGCGCCAGTTGCTTCGCGACTTCCTTTGTTCCCGGTGCGCCGGTCAGGTTTCGTTTCGCCATCGCCGTTTTCAGGTTGAACACGCCCAGCGCGTCGCGCCCGAATGTCGGGTTCACATCTTGCAATTCGGCGAGCGTCAGTTGATTCAACGGCTTGCCAGTTTTTTCCGCCAGCGCCACGACTGCGCCGACGACGTGATGCGCCTGGCGAAATGGCATTCCTTTTTTCACCAGATAATCCGCGAGGTCGGTCGCCAGCAACGCCGGGTCGCTCGCGGCGGCGGCGCAGGCGGCGCGATTGATTTTTACATTGCGCAACATTGCGGAAAAAATCCGCGTCGAGGCGCGCACGGTGTCGGCGGTGTCGAAGAGCCGTTCCTTGTCCTCCTGCAAATCGCGGTTGTAGGTCATCGGCAAACCTTTCAGCAGCGTGAGCAGCGACATCAGGTTGCCGAAGACGCGGCCGGTCTTGCCGCGCGTGAGTTCGGCGATGTCGGGATTTTTTTTCTGCGGCATGAGCGACGAGCCGGTGGTGTAGGCGTCGGCGATCTTGATGAAATTGAATTCCGCGCCGGCCCAGAGAATCACGTCCTCCGCGAGCCGCGAGAGATGCACGGCGAGCAGCGCGCCGGCGGCGCAAAATTCGACGGCGAAATCCCGGTCGCTCACGGCGTCCATGGAATTTTGCGTGAGTTGAACTTTGCCATCGGCGTCCACGAAGCCGAGCAATTTGGCGACGAATTCGCGGTCCAGCGGCAAGGTCGAGCCGGCGATCGCGCCGCTGCCGAGCGGGCAGACGTTCACGCGCGAGTGGCAGTCCCAGAGACGTTCGCAATCGCGTTCGAGCATCTCGACGTAGGCGAGCAGATGGTGCGCGAGATAAACGGGCTGCGCGCGTTGCAGATGCGTGTAGCCGGGAATGAGCACGTCGGAATTTTTCTCGCCGAGCGAGACGAGAGCGCGCTGCAAGTTGGCGATTTCGCCGAGCAACGAATTGATTTCATCCCGCAGCCATAGCCGGATGTCGAGCGCGACCTGGTCATTGCGCGAGCGGGCGGTGTGCAATTTCGCGCCAGCGGGAACGCGTTTGGTCAGCTCGGCCTCGATGTTCATGTGGACGTCTTCGAGTTCGGGATTCCATTTGAATTTGCCCGCTCTGATTTCTTTGCCGATTTTGTCGAGGCCGCGAACGATGGCGTGCAATTCATTTTTTTTCAGCACGCCGATTTTATGGAGCATTTCGGCGTGGGCCATCGAGCCGAGGATGTCGTGCCGCCACAGCCGCCAGTCGAAGGAAATGGATTCAGTGAATTGCGCGACGTCGGCATTTATGTCATTTGCAAAACGCCCGCTACGGGAAACCGAAGAGATTTTTTTCATGCGTTTCAATAGGGTGAAATTTGCGCCGAATCCGACGGAAAGTCACTGTCAAAACATTGGCTAAAAACAGCTTCGGCAGAGCATTAACATTGGTTTGAATTGTGGCACGAAACTTTCTGTCTAAAAGGCATGATCACAGTCAGCGAATTGAAGTTCGCCTGCCCGGTGTGTCAGCAGCACATCGCGTGCGATCCCGGACTCGGCGGTTTGCAGATGGAGTGCCCGACTTGTCTTGCCAAAATCATCATTCCGAAGGCACCCACGGGTGCGACGACTAAACTCATTTTGCGCGCGAGACAGGTTCAGGGTGTCCGCATCAAATCCAAAATCCCGGAACCTGAATCGTATTAAAGCAAATTGGTTTTCGCCGGAAATTCTGCTAATCTGCTCGTGCTTTGAACCGCAAATCTTTTTCCAACGGCGCTGAAAAAATTGAAGCCGTCGTGGTCCGTTTGTTGACCAAACGAAAACAAACGCTGGCGCTGGCGGAATCCTGCACGGGCGGCGCGATTGCGAATCGCGTGACGAATGTGCCGGGAGCGTCGAAAATTTTTCTCGGCGGGATTGTCGCTTACAGCAACGGCGTGAAAGAAAAATTTCTCGGCGTCCGTCCTGAAACTTTGAAAAAGCACGGCGCGGTGAGCGAAGCCGTTGCGCGCGAAATGGCCGCAGGCGCGCGGAAAAAATTCGGCGCGGATTTTGCGATTGCGGTCACGGGCATCGCCGGGCCGAGCGGCGGCACGAAGGACAAACCGGTCGGGACAGTTTTCATCGCGCTGGCGGGAAAATTTGGAGTGGTCGTGGAACGAAAATTGAATTTCTTCGGGCGCGAAAAGTTCAAACAGTTGACTGCTCAGCAGGCGTTGGAAATGTTGCGCGGACATTTGACATGATGCGACGCGCTTTGTCCTTGAGAGCAGAATTTTTTACGGCTAGATTAATGCAGTTCAACGTTTTCATTCGAGTGAACCGAAAATTTATTTCCTAACATGGCTACCAATCCACCGACCGCTGCGAGCAAATCTGCCGCGGAGGAAGACAGCACGACGTTGCGCAAACGTCGCGGCACGCTGCTGATCGTGGACGATGAGGACGGCCCGCGCCAGTCGTTGCGCGTGATTTTCAAGGATGATTACGATTTGCTGATGGCCGAAGACGGACCGACGGCCATCGAGTTGGCGCAGAAAAATGAAATTGATGTCGCCGTGCTGGACATCCGCATGGCCGGGATGTCGGGCATCGAAGTGTTGGAACGCCTCAAGTATCGTGAACCCAGACATCGAGGCGATCATGATCACGGCGTTTGAGACGACGGACACGATCCGGCAGGCGTTGCGGCTGCGCGCGTGCGATTACATCAACAAGCCGTTCGACCTTCCGACCATCCGCGCCGCCGTCGGTCAGGCGATGCAACGCCGCATGCTCGAAAGCGAAATCAACAGCAGCGCCGAAAAAATCCAGCAACTGCTCACCGAACTGCAAGATCAGCGCGTCGAGGAACAAATCGCCAAAACGCGCGGCGACATTTACGCCAGCATCATCCACGACATCAACGGCCCGCTCACCGTCATCTCCGGTTTCGTGCAGATGCTGAACCAGCGTCTGAATCACAATCCGCGGATGGAAGTGGAAGATTTGGAATTCGTCAAAGACCGCCTGCGCATCATCGCGCGGCAAACGACAAATTGCATTGAGATTTCCCGGCGTTACCTCGGTTTTCTCCGCCGTCAAAACAACGACGCCGACGCTCCGGCCGTGGGCGTGAATCAATTGCTCAAGGATTTGGAACAACTCGTGCGCGTGCATCCCAGCATGATGGAAAATGAATTCAGCGTCACGCCGCTGGCTGATGACATCGCCGTCAAAATCAACGGCACGGAGTTGATTCAGATTTTGTTAAATCTGGTCGTCAACGCTTTTCAATGCGAAGCGCCCGCCCATCGCGTCGAAATCGGCGGCGAAACATTGCGCAAGCCACTTGACCTCGCAGAATTCAAAGACGGACCAAACGACCGGCTGATGAATGTCGAAAGCATGACCAACATCGCGCCGCTCGTGAAATTCTGGGTGCGCGATAATGGCCCGGGCGTTCCACCCGAAGTGCTGCCGAAAATTTTCCAGCCTTACTTCACCACGAAAGGGCCGCGACAGGGAACAGGTTTGGGTCTCAACATCGTCCAGCGACTCATCAAGGAAGGCAACGGTGCGCTGCATTGCCACACGCAAATCGGCGAAGGCACGACCTTCACGGTTTATCTACCCGGCGCGAATCTGGCGAAGTGAAATTTGGCTTAATGGATTTGAATTTCGGAGGGCTGGGCATTGTTTTGAATGGCAGTCACAATACGCTCCATTTTGTTTTGGTTAGCTTCTGTCGCGCGAGTAAACAAAACGTTTTTCCCTTCGAGTGGTTTTGGAAATGGTCCCAAATCTAAAAATATAACTGTAGGAGGATTCATTTCGACTCCGTTTTTCTCAAAAAATCGGCGCAACATTTGAAGGTTGTCTTCGTCCTCTTTGATTCCTGCTAAATGTTTTAAGTTATCCCAAAAAATTTCTGCGCTAATTGTATAATGTCGTGAAACAAGTTGTTCCGGCTGTATTTGCGCTACGCTATTTGTCTCATTTGTCGTTCCACAAAATCCAGTAAAAGCAAATCCGACAATTAAAGAAATTGCGAGAAGTGTTTTCATTTGCAAATTAATTCCCCAAATACTCACGCGGGTCAACAATCTTTCCCGCAATTGCGCTCGCGGCCACGGTCATCGGCGAGGCGAGGAACACCTTCGATTCCTTGTCGCCCATGCGGCCGGGGAAATTCCGGTTCGTCGCGCTGATGCAATTGATGCCTGCCTTGTTGATGCGGCCAAACGTATCCACCGGCCCGCCGAGGCAGGCGGCGCAGCCGGCGTTTTCCGTCATCTGCACGCCCGCGCCCACGAGAATCTGCCAGACGGTTTCGTTGCCCCAATACGTCGTCTGCAAATCGCGCACGATCTCCGGCGTCGCGGGCACGCCGAACGTGTCAATCGTCACGCGCCGTCCGCGCAAGATGCGCGCGAACTCCACGAAATCGCTCGTCTTGCCGCCGGTGCAGGAACCGACGTAGGCGCGATCCAATTTCGATGTCGCCCATGTCCTTCGCCTTTTTGCGCTGGCCGGGATCGGGATGGCACGCGACGGTCGGTTCGAGCTTGCTCAAATCCACGACGAGTTCGTAAACGAATTTTTCGTCGCGATCGCGTTCGACGGGCGTGTAATTGCGATTTCGTGCCGTTCGTTTGCGTGCGCGCGTCCACATATTCCTGCGTGCGCGAATCGAATTCAAAAACGCCATTCTTGCCGCCCGCTTCGATCGCCATGTTCGCGATGGTCATGCGGTCGTCAATGGAAAGCGATTTCACGCCTTCGCCGTCGAACTGCATCGCGCGATAGGTCGCGCCGTCGAAACCGATTTCGCCGATGCAATGCAGGATGACGTCCTTCGCCATCACGCCCGGCTGCAATTTGCCTTCGAGCCGGAAGTGCATCGTCTCGGGAACCTTGATGAGCAACTTGCCCGTGCCCATGACGAAACCGGCGTCGGTATTGCCGATGCCGGTGGCGAATTGATTGAACGCGCCCGCCATGCAGGTGTGCGAATCCGTGCCGAAAAGAATTTCGCCCGGACGCGTGTGGCCTTTTTGCGGCAGCGCCGTGTGGCAGACGCCCGCGTAGCGCGAACCGTATTGCTTGTTCAACATGCCCTTGCTCGCGTCGAAATGCCAGTGGCCGTTCGGGTCGTCAATCACGTCGTAAAAATACGGCAGGCCCTGCTCCTTCACGAAATCGCGCAGGATGTCCACGTTGCGGTTGGACTTCGAGTCGGCGGTGAAAATGTAATGGTCGGGGATGATGACGATCTTGTTTTTGTCCCAGACCTTCGCGGTCTTGCCGAACTCGCGCTTGAACACGCCGATCGTGCCCGGCCCGCAAACGTCGTGCGTCATGAGCACGTCGGCGTTGACCCAGATGTTGTCGCCGGCCTGCACGCTGGCTTTGCCCGACGCGCGCGCGAGTAATTTTTCCGTCAAAGTCATAGTCTTAGGAGAATAGCCGATGAAGCGGCTGACTTCAACTGAACAAACGCGGATGAAATGTTAAGACTTGATTGCTTTTGCATCGGCACTTGCAAATCTAGTCCGTTAAATTATGTTCGTGCCAGAGTGAAAACTGAATTTGCACCGATTTTCAAACTTGGCCGCGCCGAACGGCTCGAACTGGTGGAAGACCTTTGGGACAGCATCGCAGAGGAAGACACCGCCTTGCCAGTGTCCGATGAGAAACGGGCCGAATTGCGCCGCCGCAAGGAACATTTCCGGCAGCATCCGAACTCCGGTCGCACCTGGGCGGAAGTCAAAAGTCACGCCCGCGCAAAATGATCGGTCGGGTCATCTTCACATCCGAGGCCGATGACGACATCGCGGAAGCCTACAACTGGTATGAAAGCCGCGAGCCGGGTCTGGGCGAGGAATTTCTCCGCTGCCTCGAAGCCCGCATCCTGACCATCCGGCGTCAGCCCGAAATTTACCGCGTGGCCGTGGATGAATTTCGCCGCGCGTTCCTGCGCCGTTTTCCCTACGAGATTTTTTACGAACCGACGCATGACGCCATCGTCATCTATTCCGTTTTTCATTGCTCGAAAAATCCACGGAAATGGCGCAAGCGGCTCGGCCATTGATGATTCGCAGTTTTATTTTTCATCATGTGACTCCGTCCGAAACATTTTTGCAATTGCTCCGTGGCAACACGCCAGCGCTTTCGCTCGCGCCGATGCAGGACGTGACGACGTTGCAATTCATGCGCGTCATCGCGCGCTACGGCGGGCCGGATGTTTATTGGACGGAATTTTTCCGCGTCCACGCCGTCTCGCATCTGGAAAAATGGATACTTAAATCCATCACGGAAAATCCGACCGACAAACCCATCATCGCGCAGCTCATCGGCAACGACATTCCCGCGCTCGTGCGCGCGGCGAAGGAATTGCAAAATTATCCTATCGCGGCGATTGACCTGAACCTCGGCTGTCCCGCGCCGATCGTTTATCGCAAATGCGCGGGCGGCGGACTCTTGCGCGAGCCGCAAAAAATTGACGCCATCCTCGGCGCGCTGCGCGACGCGGTGACGATTCCGTTCACCGTGAAAACGCGGCTCGGTTTTGAATCGCCGGAGGAATTCGACGCACTGCTGAAAGTTTTTGCGAAACATCCGATTGACCTGCTCACGGTCCATGCGCGCACGGTCAAACAGATGTATCGCCCCGGCGTGCGCTACGATTTGATCGCGCAGGCGGCGCGCGAATTGCGCTGTCCGGTTTTCGCGAATGGCAATGTCCACAGCGCGGCGCAGGCGCAGGAGTTGGTGCGTGACACGGGTGTCCGTGGATTGATGATCGGGCGCGGCGCGATCCGCAATCCGTGGCTGTTCGACCAGATTCGCGCGCAGTTTCGCGGCGAAAAAATAAAACTACCGATTGGGCGCGACGTTTTGAATTACATCCGCGAACTGTGGGAAAACGAAATCACGCCCGGCGTGCCGGAATCGGCGCAGGTGATGCGGATGAAAAAATTCATGAACTTCATCGGCGACGGCGTGGGCGAAAAATTCCTGCACGAAATCCGCCGCGTGACGACGACGGCGGATTTTTTCCGCGTCTGCGAAAATTATCTGGCGCACGACGAGCCGATGACGCTTGAGCCGGTTGCCATTTCGGAGGCGGCTTTGGAATTGCCAGCCGCGTTTTGAGCAATCAGGCTTGATGGAAAAATCCCCGTCTTTATGCCTCGTCCATTTTTTTGAAGACACCAGCATCCATTAAACGCATCCATTCATCGCCAAGTTTTTTACACTCGTCTGTCTGTTCTTGTAGAGAATTAGACTGAACAACGTGAGCTGCATAAAGCGCAGCAGTTAGCACAATAAAAATTATTATCTGTAAAACATAGCCTGCGCTTGCTGTCTTCTCTTGAATTTCGATGCCAGTAATCGTCGCATGCGTGTGTGAACTAAGATGAAAATACGCATCACGATAATGTCCATCAAGCTGTGCGGCTTCTGCACAAGCCAACGTGTTCCATCTTTTGGTTGACGTTATTCCATGTTCTTTTCGCAGATGTTGAGCCATCTTTGTATTATCTTCGGCTATTGAGGTATAAACTGCCGGATCAAGCCATTTAGTTATCCGATCACACTCCTCTTCAGTCTCACTGATAATAATCTGAACAGCTATATCCGGTGTTTTTAACGCTGCAACAAGTTTGAACAAACTTTCGAGCATTACTCTCGCCACAACTGGACATGAATATGAGTGGCCAGTTTCCAGTAAATAAATCGTGTCTTTGCCAAGGTGGAAAATATTGCTGGCGTGGCGATAAACAAAAGCTGTCTGCATGCTGTCGTCGTTTTTCGACGCAATTGACTCATCCAAAATTTTGCCAAGCAGGCTAAAGCTTCGCTTTACGACTTCGTCTAGTTCCATTTGTGCTTCCATGACTGATTGAAGTTTGCGTTTTCAGGGTTCTAGAGAATGCATATTCACTTCACCTTCACCCGAAACTCGCTCGCGTCCGTCATTTTTTCCAGATCGCCGCCGTAAAATTTTTCACGGAATTCCTCCGTTTCGAGCAGGTGCTGGGACAAGTCCTTTTTGTCGCGCTGGATGATGAATTTCAGTTCGCCCAGGTCGTCCGACCAGCGGAAGCCGTTGAAAAATTCCGCGCCCGCGAACTGCGTCTTGTAGAGCGCGTTGTCCGAATAGCAGGTGCCGAGGTAAAGATTTTTGCAACTGCGCTCCGCGAACAGCGCCACCGCCGAGGTCATCATGAACATGCCAAGGTTGCGCGCGTAATAATTCAGGTCATAAAACGCGTAGTAGTAAAACGCGAGCGACTTGCCTTCCAGATAAATTGTCGCGACGCCGATTTCTTTTTCCGTTTCCAAATCCGTGAACACGAGCAGGTGCGAGATGATGGGCGAGGCGAACAGCGCGTCGAGCCGCTCGAAGGTCATCACGTCCTTGCCGAACTTGATGTCGGCGTAGGTCTTGAAAAACTGGCGGCGTTCCGGCGTGTAATCGAACTTGTCGCGCGGCACGAGCTTCACGTCAATGCCCGCGCCCTTGCGCAAAATCCGGCGGTTCTCGGACGACGGCTTGAACTTCGCGAGGTTCACGCGCACCTGCCGGCACAGATAAAACCGGTCCAGATTGCGCGACGACGGCAGGAAGCCCGCGTTGAAAATGTCCGCCGGCGTCTCGCCCGTTTCGGGAAAAGCCCAGACCGCATACGGAAACTGGTAGTTCTCGTAATCGGAATTTTGTTCGGAGAAAAGGAGTTTCATTTAAGTTCAACACTGCAAAAACCTTTTGAATCAACGGCATTGTCGCTTCGTTGGTAAATAAAAGAAATGCGTCCTGCGCTACCTTTGAAATTCTGAACAGGAAATTGAAGAATCGTATTTTGATTTTTCTCCAAAGGCAATTTCCCATACCAACAGACATAATTTGTCTTGAGAAATTCATCGCCGCCTTCATAAGGTTTTTCCACAAAGCCATTTGGTGGAGACGCAGCCAATGAATCAGCTAATGCCCGGCGCATTTTTATTTCTATAATCTCACGAGGAAAATCAGAACCTGTGTAATTAAAAGTGCAGCAAAGAACCTTATTCGTTTCATCTTCAATTACTGTCGCTGCGACTTTTGTTAAAAATTCATCGCGCCAATGCGGATGAATTTGAGAAACTTTTAGGCGAGAAAATTCTTCGTCGAAATTTTTGTCCGAGAAATAAATTGTTGGATGAATAAAATTTCGGTCAAATCGAATTAGCGGAGTGTAAAAAGCGCCAAAGAAATTCAAATCACCAAGGGCTTCGTGACCAAATCGTGGTTGCCACATTATTGCCGTTGGCATCGCCAATCCAAAAGAATACCTATCATGACCATCCATTTCGGGCTTCAGCCAGTAACCACCGAAAAGCGAATTAAAGACATAAGAGAAAACATAAATGAAGAAACAAATTGCGAACGCAAAAAAACTTTTGCGAATTTTCATTTTTAATCTGTGTTTATCTATGTCCATCTGTGGCAAAAATTATTTCCCGTTCACCGATTTTCTCCGCAGCCGCAGCCGCCAGCTGGTCAGCACGTCGTAGGTCACGGAATTTTTCAGCTTCGCGATGTCGCGCACGGTGATCTCTTCGCCGCCTTGCCGGCCCATGATGACCGCCTCGTCCCACATCTGCGCCTGCGGAATGTCCGTGATGTCCACCATCAACGCGTCCATCGCGATGCCGCCGAGCAGCGGCGCGCGCCGGCCGTGGATGAGCGCGCAGCCTTCGTTGCGCACGCGCGGAAAACCGTCGCCGTAACCGATCGGCAGAATCGCGATGCGCCGTTCGCTCGTCGCCGTGTAACGCATCCCGTAACCGACGACTTCGCCGGGTTTTAATTTTTGGATCGCCGCGATTTTCGCCTTCACGGACATCACCGGCTCGATGCCGGGAATTTTCCGGCAAACCTGCGACGGAAAAACACCGTAAAGCAAAATGCCCACGCGCACCATGTCCAGATGCGCGTGCGGCAAATCGAGAAAACCGCCGCTGTTGCAGGTGTGCCGCAGCTTCACGGAAATTTTCCGCTGCTCCAACGCGTGCAACACTTCGTTGAACCGCGTGAACTGAAGATTCGCAAAAGTTTTTTCCGTTTCATCCGATTGCGAGAAATGCGTCATCACGCCTTCGAGCGACAAGGATTTTTCCGCGACAATTTTTTCGATGAGCGGCAGTGCTTCGTCCCAACGCACGCCGTAACGGCTCATGCCGGTATGAATTTTGACGTGAACCGGAACTTGCTTGCCGAACTTCGCCGCGATTTTCGCGAGCGCGCGGACAACGTTCGGTTCGTTCACGCAAACGGTCAGGTCATGCGCCACGCACCATTCGAGTTCGGCCTCCTGCCGTTCGCCGAGCAGCAGCAACGGCGCGGTGATGCCGGCGTCGCGCAGCGTCATCGCTTCTTCAAGCGTGCTCAAGCCAAAGCCCCACGCGCCTTCCTCGACCGCGACGCGCGCCACGTCGAGTGCGCCGTGGCCGTAAGCCTCGTCCTTCACGACGGCCATCAATTGCACGTTCTTGGGCAAATCGCCGCGAATCAATTGCAGATTGCGGCGCAATTTGCCGAGGTCAATCTCGGTCCACGCTGGACGCAACGGAAAATTTTCGGGATTCAAATTCATCTGGTAAAAATTTTCTTCCGCGAACCTACTCAATTTTTTTCACTGCTTCCAGAAGTGCTTTTGCCAATTCAACAGCCTCATCACCTTCTAATTCAACTGGGTCTCCAAATGAAGTAATTGCCTTCAACATTATTGAAGATTCTTGTTCGACCCAAAAAAATACTTCTCCATTTGAAAATTTATAAACTTCCTTTTTGGTTTCACTCATAGAATTTTTCTGACTTTAGATTATGTATTTCCCGGCGGCCATAGGCTTTGGCCGACATCCGTGCGGAAATAACTGCCGACGACGCGGATTTTGCGAATGTTCGCATAGGCTTTCGCAATCGCGGTTTTCAAATTTGGCGCGAGCGCGATGACGTCCGCGATGCGATGGCCGGTGGAAAATAATTTGCCGTCCGCGCCGCGCGCGACTTCGTTCCACCACACGTCGCAATCGAATTTGCCATCCACTTCCAGCGGCAGTTGCGGTCCGCGCACCTGCGTGAACGGATAGCCGTAACCCGCGAGCGTGAGCGAACAGCCGAAATTTAATTTTTCGTTGAACGATAATTTCAATTTCTCATTCCGCGCCGTCGCCAAAACAATTTCCGCCGGATTTTTCAGCATCCGCAAAATCATCGGGCCGGACGTGACGCCGATGCGGATGTTGTATTCGATGACGTGCCATTTGCCGCCGCGCTTGATGGCGGTGACTTGCAGCGGTCCGTTGAATTTTGATTCGCGCAGCCACGGTTTCAGGGGATGAATCAATTCACGCGCCAGACCGTATTTGTCATTTTCATCTCGTTCAACAATTCCGCCGAGCGGTGCGCCGGCGACGATTCCCATGTTGCCGTTGAAGGCGTATTTGTATTCCTGATTCGTGACGAGCGAATAAATTTCGCCGCCGCTCACGAGCGCGATGTGCCCGGCCTCGGCGCGTCCGAGATATTCCTGCAAGAAAACGCCCTCGGCATAATTGACATTGCGCAACCACGCGCGCGTATCGGCGACCGTCTCGCACAAAATCGTGTGGATCGGACTCGTCGGCGAGCAGAGCGGATTTTTGATGACGAATGGCTGCGGATGTTTGGCGAGAATTTTTTCGGCTTCAATCCGGTTCGACGCAACGAACGATTTCGGAAAAGGAATTTTGAATTCCGCGCAAAGCTCACGTGCAAAATCGCGTTCCCGCTCGATGCGCATTGCTTCGCCGGTCGGCGAAAAAATTCCAACGCCGGATTTTACCAGTTCCTTTGCCCACGGCTGCAACGCCCAATCAATGGATTGCGGAATAACCACATCAATTTTATTTCTGCGGATCAGCGGAACCGGGCTTGGAAATGTATCGCGCGAAAAAGTTTCGCCGACGAGCGTTGGTGAAAAATGGCCGTAGTTGCGCGTGAGATACGTCGAAACATTTGCGCCAGAATCAGCGAGCGTCCGGCCGAGGCTGTGCGCGAACGAGCCGACGCCAAGAACCATGAACGAGGCGTTGCTTTGCTTTTTTGAAATTTTGTGTGTCATGTATTTTGCGCACAGGAAGTTTTCCTGAATTGCATTTGCCGCGCAACGATAAGCTCGAAAAAACTGGAGTCGGTTGTGATTTCCTTGAAATGCACGCTGCCTTGGGAGCAAGCGATGTGCCTAAAATGGGACTGATAAAGCTAATGAAGTGATGCGAATAAGATTTTTGGAACATTCACGCGAGTTGTTCTTCCTATAAAAAGTCAGAACATGGCTTGCATTGAAACAACAAAAAACTTGAAAGGAAATAGTATGAATAACGTCTCTAAACTGATCTCAATCCGCTTCGCTTTTGCCGTTGCCGCCAGTTTGGCTGCATCCGCCGTCTCCAGCCATGCACAGAGCGCCACCGCCACAATTTCCGGCGTGCTGGTGGGCAGCACTTACGATTATACAATCACATTGAAAAATACGGGTGCCGACAATCTCAATGATTTTTGGTATGGCTGGATACCATTTCTGTTTGATCTGCCTTCAGTGCCGACCAACGCTGGAAATTCACTTGGCTGGGACAATGATGTGGACGGTGACTCTATTGAATGGATAAACAACGCAGGTACCGCACTGGCACCGAATCAATCAGGGATTTTCACCTTTGACAGTTCCTCTACACCGGCGCAAATGACCGCAGGCATGGCCGGGGAATCTGTTGCTTACGTTAATGGAATTGATGACAGCGCAAATTCACCTGGATCCAGCACTCCGATATTTGCCCCAACCCTTGTGGCCGCGCCAGAACCTTCCGAGTTAAGTTTGCTGCTGACTGGTTTATTTGTCATGGCAATGTCATTGAGATTCTTGACCTCTTCGCGCAAATTTTATTGCGAATGAAAACAGGATTTCGTAGCTTGAAGGGCGAACCAAGCGGAATGAATCAAACACTATTTGATCAAATTCAATTCGCCGACCATTTTGCGGAAATACGCAGTATGGACGCGGGAAGAATGGTTTTCCGCAATTAACCAGACAGCGCAAAATCTTTCTGCCACAGGTTGTGGCAGAATTGAGCCAATTAATTCTCTCACAGCTTGTGAGGGAAATTGCCGTGATTATTACAACACAAGCGACAGTGTGATTAATGATTTCGCTTTTCCCCGGATTGGGTTTTCGCCGACGGCACGACGGACAACTTGATGCGCTGGTAAGCTCCGCGCTTTTGATTTTCGGGATGCGGCTCAATTGCCAGCACCGTGATGTCCCGCTTGTCGGGCCCGTAAGCCCAAAACATCCGTCCGGCTGATGGCGTGTTGTTTTCGAGATACGACTGGAAAATCTTGAACCCGTATTTGCGGGTCAGATCGTCAATTTCGTGCGACGCTAAACTGTTGTGCCGGGGATTTTCCGCTAGATAGCCAAGGGATTTGATGAGCTTCTTGAAAAACTTTTCTTCGTCCTTGTCCAATTGCCCCTGTCGCTTGCGGGTGGAGAGGTCGTTCCACAATGCTTCCATTTCCGGCAATCCCATGCGGATGTTGAAAGCCATTTGAATCCTTTCAAGCCTCGGCGAAGGCAGACAAATCAATCGGCGCGGACGCCAGCCCCTTTTTCAGGTTGGCGACGGACTTATCCAACATCTTCAAGGAACGGGCGGAAATGGCTTGTGGCGATACCAGCACGCGCGGTTCCAGATAAAAGGAGCCGTTCGACAGAGCTTGAACGTGAAAATACTTTGACTTGGCGTTGCGCAGGCTGATGCGTTTTTTTGCGTCGGCGGCAACGTCGTAATCTTCCACGACTGTCGGGCGTTTTTGTGTCAATGTCGGCATGGCTGCACTATGGTGGGATTTCCCACCACTGTCAACCTGTATTTGAAGCTGGCTGGGCAGACACAGCCAGAATTACGCAGCTTTGAGAATTTGAATCGGAGACGAGGCGGTTGGTTCATGCAATGGAAAAAACCACTTCTCCGATGTAAACAAACATTTTGAAAAGTGTGGACTTGCCAACTCTGGCCGTCAAAGCACAACCTGGCATCAAGATATGTCGGAACATTGGTCACGCGAAGAAGTCGAAGCAACAGTCTCGGATTATTTCGAGATGCTTGTCATGGAACTTCGTGGTCAACCGTTCAACAAAGCCGAGCATAATCGCAATCTCCAAAAACTTCTCAATGGCCGAACAAAAGGTGCTGTCGAACTGCATCAAGCGATGGCGGCATGTAGATTAATCGCCAAATTTATGTCGCAGGAATCAGGCAAAATTTATATCCCACCTTATTCCGGCGTTCGTTTAATCGAATGCCAGGATCATTTCCAGCTAGTGCCGGTGCCAGCGGTCCGTCCGATGTATGGTTATGGTAAAATGAAGGCTAGCCACGCTACATGCGATCCAAATGACCCAAATTCTGAACCATTTTGGTATGATCTTGCACCGGATGATGAAGTTTGGGTGGCTATGCAATGGTTTAGATTCGAGGACGGACATGAAGTGCAGGGCACGATCAGTTTTTTGCGGCCAGAATGTACTGAGGAAGATGCTCGTAAAAGCATGGAGAGCATTGAGGGTTTTTATAACACTACTAGAGAAAAGTTGCTGGCAATGACGTATCTTTTCATGGCGACTGAAGAGGATTACCAATACATAGAGGACAATTATCCGAATTATCAATCAGAACCTGACTCCAAGGCCACTGATGAATATGACGTTTATCATGCCCGGCTAAAAGTCATGTCTGAATTGCAACCGAAAACCGTTGAGTTACTTAAAATCGTCGACGCGACCAAAGACCCAGCCAAACGTCAGTTCGTCGAGCGCGAAGCGGTGCAGTCATTTTTTGCTGAACTGGCGGCGCACTATTTTACCGAGGATGAAATTAAGGCCTGGCAACGGAGCAACCCCGTCGGCACTGGCTGGATGTGTGAATTTGCCGAGGTCATGAGCAAACCGCGTCGCACGCTCGATCCGGTTAATCATGAACTCGCTTTGAACTGGCTACGCCAGAAATACAACGAGATGACCGCCAAAGAACTTTCTGAATCGGTCTTCAGCAGTGTTTGGAAGTGGTTAGCACCAGGTTTTAGAATGACTGCAGAATTCATAAAGAAACGCCGCGAAAAGCTTGGACTCACAACCAAGCGGTCGACAGGGCCAAGGCCAAATTCGAATTGTCAATAGTTTAGGACACTAACCTCGGTGTCCTGTCCCAATCTCTTCAGCTTTTAATTTCCTACGTTAGAGTGTCGGAAGTTTTCTGACCGTGCCCGGCTTGCGGACAGGAACACCTAACAACGCCGGAACAATAGACCGAAAAATAAATTATGAAACTGACTGTAAATATCATCTCGGATCGTCCCGATGAATACGTCGGGAAAAAGGGACTAGTGGACTGTAACATTTGAATCTGACTCAGGGAGTATCCGGTTTTTCGTATTTTTGTAAGTCCACTTAACGGGTTTGGCTTGACGATTGTATTGGCGGATGTAGCACAGGAGTTTTTTGGCTAAATCTTTGACGGAACTGAACACCCCGCGCGCAATGACATCGCGCTCGATCTTGGAGAACCACAATTCGACCTGGTTCAACCACGATGAATAGGTCGGCGTGAAATGCAACTTCACTTGCGGATGTTGCTGTAAGAAAAGCTCCACCCTTTCGGTCTTGTGAGCAGACAGGTTATCCACGATCACATGGATCTCGCGCCGCTTGGGTTGGCCACTGACCAACTCGGCAAGGAACGCCACAAACTCGGCGCTGGTATGTCTGCCAGCAGTCTTGCCCAGCACCTCGCCCGTCTGCGTGTTCAATGCGGCATACAGGGAGAGTGTCCCATGACGAAAGTATTCAAAACCATGCCGCTCGGCACGGCCAGCAGACAATGGCAGAACCGGATCCAACCGGTCGAGTGCCTGAATGGCCGTCTTCTCATCGACACAGAACACCACTGCATTGGTGGGCGGTTTCAGGTAGAGCCCGATCACATCGGCCGCTTTCTTGTGAAAGTGCGGATCGTCGCTGGTCATATACCGGCGCATCCGGTGAGGCTGTAGTCCGGCTTTGGCCCATGTTCGCGCCACTCGCATATGACTGATGCCCAGTTCCTCGGCCAGTTTGCGCGTACTCCAATGGGTCGAACCGTCTTTGGGAAGGCGGCGCGTGCAGTCCAATATCTTCGCCTCCAATGCGGGACTCGCGGCTTCAATCTGCCGCCCTGGATGACGAGCGTAGAGTCCGCCCAAGCCCTCAGCTTCATACCTTTCTCGCCACAGTCGCACGGTATTGATGCTACAACGCATCTGTCGGGCCACAACTCGCTGCGGCTGACCTTCGGCCAGCCGCAGAATGATATCAGCACGTCGGACATCTTCGGCGGGAAGACTGCGGCAACGCAGCTTGGCCTGCAATTCGGATTGGTCAGCGGAACTCACTTTTAGCGTAATTGCCATGGGCAAAACCATAGCAAGCTGTGTATCAGTTGTCAATGTTACAGTGCACTAGTGAAACAGCAAGTCATAACGTGCCAGGACATTGACCCGTCCGGCTACCGCCTGCTCATGCCATTCGATTACACCTTGAGCGACGACGAAAAGACCAAGTGGGCTGGCAAGCTGCTCGACAAGCATCGAATGGCAACTGTTCGCCTCGCTCACCTTTAAAAGTGAAAATCTGGCGGACGCAGTGCGCATCAAGATGTTCTTCGCGCTCATGCGAGAACAGGCGGACAATTTCGGGGTTCATTTCAAGCAAACGATTTGGTGTTTGCGCACGGAGGCTGGAGAAGCCACCGGACGCCTGCACCTGCACGCATTAATCGCGGGTTTGCCCCCTCACGCGTGACCACAGCCACCTGTTTTTCCTTCATGCGAATTTGGGAAGGACTCGGCGGCGGGATGGCTCGCGTTTCTCTTTATAGCCCGCTGCTTGACGGTGTGGGCTATGTCCTCAAAGGCTGTGAAGCGGAATATCAGCTCGCGCCGGTGGGGATTATTATGAGACCCGAAAGTTTGGGGGAAACTGCGACGTCATGCTTTCCGAGTCGATCTTCCGCGTTTTGGAAGGTCGGCGGCAAATAGGGAAGAGACGCCGTCAAGGACAACGCCAGGCGGAGTAAGCGCAAGACTCGTAGAAAAACGGAAAGCGGAAGTGTCCGGCACTTAACGAGCGACTGCGCCAAGGCTGCGGCAATACTGCCAGTTGTCACCCAGTAAGGCAGTTCCTGCATGCCCATGCCCGCCGCGGAGCGGCGGGCGGGGCAGGCGGGATTGCTTGAAGATGAATAGTGTCTTGATGAGATTGCGAAACGTAAAATGAGAGACGACCAACACAAGTTTTTGACGCTACTGGGCCAGTTGCCTGCCCGCCTCACGGCAGAGCAAACGGCGTGGGTGTTGAATTGCCAGCCACATGACATTCCATGTCTGGTCGCTGCACGTTTGTTAAAACCTCTCGGCAATCCACCGGCGAACGGGATCAAGTTTTTCGCGACCGCCGACCTGCTGGAAGCGATGAAAGACCGCAACTGGCTGGCGCGTGTTACCAGCACCATCAATCAACACTGGCACAATAAAAATGCGCGTAAGAGAAGCCAAGTTTTCCACGCAGACTTGCAACTAAACTCTGCGGGCTAATTTCTGAAAGTGTCAGTTATCATCGCCGGAATGAACGGCGCGGGTTCTCGCGAGCGCTTCTCGTAATCTTCCAACGGTGGAATCACCACTTGCGCCTTCTTGGCATAAGCACGATGAACGGCTTTGCTGCTGTGTCCAAGTGCCTGCATCGCGAACCGTTCGGGATAGCCCGCCTCCATTGCCCGTTCTGCCCATGCGTAACGGTAGGAATGAAGCGAAACTCCGGTGATGCCAACCGTTTTAAGTCGCTTGATGAACATTTTGGCGCGGTGGCGTTCGTGAAGTCTCGCCAACGCCGGAAACAACTCGCCTGAACTCGGCAACTTTTGCAGGACGGAAGCGACAACCTCGCCAAAAGAAATTAGCGACATCACGCCCGTTTTGTGGCGGCGATAAGCAAGTGTCCTGTCTTTCCAGTTGATGTCCTCGGCGGTGAGTGTCGCCACGTCGGTCTGCGCTCCGCCCAGATACCAGAGCAATTCATAATAGGCGCGGATGGCCGCATTATATTCGCGGTTGATGATTTTCTGATGTTCTTCAAATGTGATGGCGCGCTTTTCTCCGTGCTGCACGGCGGGCCAGTTGGGTTTGGGCAGCACCGGCCACGGCAGCCAGTGCATGTTCACGGCGTAGTTGTGGATGCGACGCAAATAAACATTAGTCGAGACGGAACCGGCTTTCAAGACGGCCAGAAAATGTTCGGCGGTCGTTTCGATGAGTTTGCGCCCTCGGAGCGATTCGAGTGCCTTGTCTTTAACCGCTCCCTGCCAGCGGATTAAATTGCTGCCCGATTTGGTGGAGATCATTGTCTCCATGACATGCTGCCAGGTGCGCGCCGACAAAGCCGGATCGCTATGATGTAAATAAACCTGGGCGATTTGCAGATTCATCGCGGGCTGGTGTGCCGCCTCGTTTTTGACGTGCAGCAGGCGCAAGGCGTCGGCCTTGTCCTTTGTGCGCAGACTGCTCTGTTTGCCGGTGGCCGTGTCCTCGCAGTAATAGACGCCGGAACGTTGAAACAGAATGAACTGATTTTTCATATGATGCCTTTTGGTTCTGAATCGTGAACCAATCAGGCATCACCGAGTTAGCGGGTAGCGGGCGAGTGGTGGTGAAGTCCTGTCGAATTGTGGCGAATCAGCCAAGACGATGCCGATTCACTGACAGTTTCACTGACACTCGGCCTCGGCTATTCCGTAACGTGCTGGAAATCTGCCACTTGAAAGTGGAGCCAGTTGTCGGATTTGAACCGACGACCGACGGTTTACAAAACCGTTGCTCTACCACTGAGCTAAACTGGCACCGAAAACATTTTTGCGCATCAAAGAACTTTTGGCAAGAATTCAAACCATGCACGGCGCAAGAATCGCATCTGTCATGCCATGGACGATTTTTTTGTCGGCGGGAACAATTGTCGCCAGAACGCCGCCCAAGTTGCGGACGCGCGGCGTCACCTTCGCCGGACACAAAATAATACGGACACAACCGCACGCGGCCTTTCATCGGCACCACTTCGTTCTTCGCAAAATCAAACCAGCTTGCGCTCGACCAGCGTCGGTTTGTCGAAACGCTGCAAAACGCTCGGCGACGTTTCAAAATTCTTCAGCGCGGCGTCCACCGCCGCGCTCCAATCCGCCTGCGACAAATCGCTGCCGAGAAAAACGCCGCGCGCGCCCCACGCATTTTCCGAGAAGCCGGACACTTTCAAAATCAAATCGCGCTCCTTTTGCGACAGCGTTTTCAATTGCTGCCCAATCCGTCAGATTCAGTTCGGGAATCGCCGCGTGCGGCGGCAACGGCGTCGGGTCAACCAGCCAGGTGTAGGGAATTATTTTTTTCAGCCGCGCCAAAAAACCTTCGCCCAATTCCTGCCGCCAGAAATTTTGCAGATTGCGATTCCACAACAAGCGCGAACAACATTTTCTCCTCGAAAATCGGCTTGGGCGGGGGCGTCAGTTTGATTTTCTTTTCCTGCGGCCAGTTCAAAAATCTTTTTTGCGTTCGGAACGTTTGGCAAATCGAACAATTCAAAAAAACGATAAACCGCGTCGCCTTCCTTGAAATCTGAAAATTCTGAATTCTGAATTCTGAATTCTGAATTCTTCATTTGCTCCGCCAGCCATTCCATTTCCGGCCTGTAAGTTTTCGCCTCTTCCGAAACGACGATGTGAACATGTTTCGCATCGCCGAAAATGCATTCAAATCCGTGAATCATTCCGTCCGCGCCGCCGATAATTTTGGATTTTGGCATTTCGGATTTCGGATTTGGAATAAGTTTGATTCAGCCACGCCGTCAGACCAATGCCGCCCGGCACAGAATCCAGTTCCGTGATGCTGAAACCATTTTCCGTCAGCAAAATGTCCGGGCGGATCACGCGCGGAACTTCATTTTTGAATGCGGACGAACGCTGGAGTTCGATCAATTCGCGCGGCTTGCCCAAATCCAGCCAGCGCGCAACCCATTCCGGCTGTTTGCCTTCGACCGCTTTTGCGGTAAAGCAGATTGGTCGCGCGATAAAATTGCAGCAGCACGCGGCCAAGCGATTCGATTTCCTTCGCCAGATTTTCGCCGAGCGGAAACGGCGCGGGCGAAATTTTCCATTCCATTCCGGCAAATAAACCGCCGGGCGGGAATTGAATCGCGGATGAACTTTGCTTGTTCGGAAGGATTCACAATTTTTTAGCCACGAAAAGAAGATGAACTTGAAAATTTAGGCATTCTTCCTTCGTCTGCGTCGTGAAAATCAAAAGCCGTTTGAATTTCATCACGATGGGCAAAACCGCTTTTTTTCTTTTGATCAACCAACCATTCGGAAGCGTCATCGCGCCAGCCACGTTTCGTCATAAATTGGTTAAAAATCAAAATCTCTTCTTCAGATGGTTTTCGTCCAATTTTGAAACATTCATTCAAAATTTCTTCGTCGGTTTTGTTCTTCAATGTTTCCGCGACAAGAAATTGGTGGTCAATGTTTAGAAAACGGCAAATGCGACCATCCAGACCATGACCCAAATTGTAATCTTTTGGAAGCAACCCTGCATGGTGAAGACGGATTTTGTCCAGCATGCGCCCAAACATGACTATGCCGCCAACAATTTCATATCCCGAACGTGGAGGAAATTTTGGCATTTAGCTTTTAAGTTCTAATTTGTCCATTGCCGATGCCGAGCCATTTGTAGCTGGTCAATTCGTCCAGGCCCATCGGGCCGCGCGCGCCGATTTTGTCGGTGCTGATGCCGATTTCCGCGCCCATGCCGAATTCGCCGCCGTCGGTGAAGCGCGTCTAGGCGTTCCAATAAACCGTCGCCGAATCCACTTCGGCGAGAAATTGTTTCGCGTGCGCTTCGTTCTTCGTGACGATGCTGTCCGAATGCGCCGAGCCGTAATAATTGATGTGGTCAATCGCCGCGCTGCACGCCGTCCACGACGCGCACGTTCAAAATGTAATCGTTGTATTCTGTGAAATAATCCTGCTCAGTTGCAGGTTTGAATGCTTTGAAAGTTGGCATTGCGATTTCAAAATTTCGCGCGCTGGTATCATCGCCACGAATTCCACTTTTTTCTCCGCAAGTTTCTGCGCCGATCTGCGGCAAGAAATTCTTCCGCAATTGTTTTGTCCACGAGCAAAGTTTCCATCGCGTTGCAAACGGCGGGACGCTGGACTTTTGCGTTCATCGCGATTTCCTCGGCCATTTTCAAATCCGCGTCGGCATCCACAAAAACGTGGCAGACGCCTTTGTAATGTTTGATGACGGGAACTTTGAGCACTCCGCGACGGCGCGGATCAGGCTCTCGCCGCCGCGGGGCATGCACAAGATCAATGTATTGCGTGAGCGAAAGCAAAATCGGAATCGCCTCGCGGTCGGGCGTCGGCACGACCTGGATCGCGTGTTCGGGAAAATGCTGCGATGCGCGATTTTACCCGCGTCAATCATGGTCTGCGCGATGATTTGATTGGAGTTCAACGCTTCCTTGCCGCCGCGCAAAATCGTCGCGTTGCCGGATTTGAAACACAGGCTCGCGGCGTCCGCCGTCACGTTCGGGCGCGATTCGTAAATGATGACGACCACGCCGATGGGCGTGGAAATTTTTTGCAGCTTCAAGCCATTGGGCCGGACGCGTTCGTCCAAAATTTTTCCGACCGGATCGGGCAAGCGCGGCGACTTCGCGCAAGCCTTTGGCCATCGCGGCAATTCGTTTGTCGTCGAGTTGCAGCCGGTCGAGCATGGCGGCGGACAGATCCATATTTCGCGCCGACTTCCATGTCGAGCGCGTTGGCTTCCTTGATTGCGGCGGAATTTTTTTCGAGCGCGTCGGCCATCGCGAGCAGACAATCATTTTTTTCCGCGTGGAAAGTTTCGCGAGTTCGCGCGACGCGGCCTTGGCCTGTTTGGCCAATTGCGTCATTTGTTCGTTCAAATTCATGGCTGCCGAAAATTCAGCAACCATGTTAAACGAATCCACCCGGAAGTCAAAACTGCCGCGTTGTTAAAACATGTAACTCACGCTGACCTTGAACAGCACCGGCGCGGCGAGCTGATCGCCGGTAAAATGTTGAAACACGGGAAATTCCGCGTCCGCGTAAATTTTCACCGGATGAATGTGAAATTCAATGCCCGGTGAAAGCATAATTCTTTGGTAGCCGGTGCTGTCAGGATCGGCATTTGAGCCGTCATCGTGCGTGCGTTCGGAGAAAATGACTTGTGCAATCGGCGAAATCCTCACGCGCCCGACTGAAAATCCTTTGTAATCAATTCCTGCCGCGCCATCCAATTCCACACCCGGACGATAACCGGCTTGCGTGAGCGCCGGCACATCCAATTCCAATTGCGCGAAGCCATCCCAGTTTTGATCCTTCGACAAATTGTGGCGAAAAAATCCGCCGAGCAAAACGTCCGTGCTGCCCGTGCCGATTTGCGTGTCGCGATCCACCAAATCCGTGTCCTCGGTGAAACTGCCCGTCGGCAATTTCAAACCGAACGTCACACCCGCCGACTGGTCGGCAAAAAATCCGGCGTAAATTCCCTCGATGCGGATGTCGCCGAGCTGACTCCAATTGTGCGCCGCGATGTGGTCGCCTTCATCCGTGCCTTTGAAATAGCGAAAATCATATGGCACTTCGATTTGCGCGCCCCATTTTTGGGTGAACATATATTGCGCGCCGAG
This sequence comes from uncultured Verrucomicrobiae bacterium, assembly GCA_963746345.1. Taxonomy (GTDB): domain Bacteria; phylum Verrucomicrobiota; class Verrucomicrobiia; order Limisphaerales; family UBA11358; genus UBA11358. The sequence goes on along the minus strand of CAVVAN010000001.1, from coordinate 222,183 downwards.
CGTGACAAAATGCGTTTCCAATTTTTTGTCGTCGTTGTCCGCCGCCGGCGCTTGCGAAGTGCCGTTCCAATTTCGATTTTGATCCATGTAATCGTATTGCAACCATGCCATGCCGCCTTGACCCTGCGGAAACATCGAACTCGTGCCAACGTCAAAAACACCGCACCCGCACGCACACGCGTGAACAATGCCCGGCGTCAAAATTCCCGCCAAAAAACCACCGCTGATTTTTACTGCTGAACTAAATTTTTTATTCTTCATTTTCAAATCCAAAGTTGCGAGAACGCGCAATGGCGCCCTCAAGGTTAAAATATTTCAGAATCGGTAGGGTTGGCGCGCTGCGCCGACCGGACGCCGCAGCGCGGCGTCCCTACCACAAAAAAGAAAATCAAACGAAGAATTGCCGTGGCGGCTGAAGCAACGGTTTTTGCGAAAGAGACTTTGCGAAGAAATTTTCCTGCGGCAAAAGTTGGAATTGCGACGGCGCAATCAAAATGAAATTGTCTTTTGATGGTGGAAATTCCAGTTTCTGCGACTGGAATGAAAATTCAGTTTTCTTTTCCGATTGCTTTCCGGCGGCGATGGCTTTGCACAAACAACACGGATGTTGGCCATCAAAAGTTTTTTTCACGGCGACTTGAAACGAAGTTGAATGAAGATTATCTGCCAGCATCGTCGTCCATGCGACCGTTTGCAAAATCGCCCAATGCGCGCCGAGCATCGCCACGAGCGCGATGACGAGAAAAAATTTGCCGAGCCGTTTGAACACACGAACAAATTAAATTGCTTCCGCCAAACCGCAAGCTGAATTCATTTTTCTGAAATCCAAACCAGCGTGCCACTTGGCAGCAAATCAAAGAGCGGAATCAAATCCGCGTCGGCGAGGTGGATGCAGCCGTGCGATGCGGGCTGGCCGATGGAATTTTGGTCCGCCGTGCCGTGGATGTAAATGTAGCGTGCGTGCGAATCCACGTTAACGCCGCCGTTGAACCCTTGGTTCACGCCGGGTTCGAGACCTTCCAGCCACAAAATGCGCGTGGTGATTTTGGCGTCCGCAAATCCAGGCTGCGACGTGTGGCCGATGACCTGGCGCGATTTGAAAACCGTCCCCGCCGGTTCGCCCGCGCCGATTTTTTCCGCGATGCGATGCAATCCGAGCGGCGTGCGGTTCGAGCCTTCCGCCTGCCCGATGCCGAAACGCGAAGTGGAGCAGGGAAATTTTTTTGCAAATTTGTCTTGTTCAAAAATTGAAACGGTTTGCTCGGCGATGCTGACGATGAGAATGAATTGCGTCGGAGCAATTTTGCTTTGTTCGCAACGCTTAGTTAATTCGGAAGGCAAGGCGTTCACTGGTGTTTTTCCGCAAGAATTTGATCACGATACGCTCTCCATTTTTGCAATCCTTCCGCAGGTTGATTCATGTCGAAAAAATCACCGCTACCGGAGTCAACTGCTCTCAAATTTAGATGACGCAGAATATCTACGATACAAGCTGCTGCTTCGTTACCGCCATGAATATGAAAAGCTAAACCGGTTAGAATTTCTTCCTTGCCAAGATTTACTTCAATTGAAAAATCTGGCGTTTCAATAATTCCCCAAGCTTTATCAGAAAAATTAGCTGTAGGGATAATTTCTTTGATTTTGGCAATTATTTCATCTCTACCGCCAATCGGTTTGGAAGAAAAATCATCAGGAATTTCATCAATGGTTTTTGCTTCCATCGGAAAATCTTGAACAAAAATGTCCCAGCTCATATTTTCTATTTCAATTTCTTCACCAGCACCTTGGAATTTCTTCCGCTCTGCTCGTATTTTTCGCGGCGCGCGGGCGGCAGATCGTCGGGCGTGCCTTCGGCGAAGCCGCCCTTGGATTGAAAATAAGTGAACGCCTGCGTCGAGAGCGTGAGCAGTTCGCCCAGGTCCATTTCCCGCGCCTTGTTCTCGACGAACTGGATCAGCTTGCGCCCGATGCCCTGGTTTTCGTGCGACGCGCTGACGTAAAGGCACGCGAGTTCGCCCTTTTTCTGTTCGGGATAAACGTGCAGCGCCACGCACGCGACGGGATTTTTATCAATCTCAAAAATAAAATAATCGCCGAGGCTTTTTTCAATCACCGCGCGGCGTGCGCTTGACCAGTTCGTCGGATTCGACGGCGGCTTTCGGTCAGCAATTGGATCGCGCGGATGTCTTTTTTCTTCGCGGGGCGGATTTGCTGGTATTCGTTCGCGTAAATCAGCGTGCCGATGCCGTCGTTGGAAAAAACTTCCGCCAGCAATCCTTCGTCCACCCTGCCGTTGATGACATGGACGCGCGGCACGCCGGCCTTGCAGGCGGCGGCGGCGTGTTGCGCCTTGGACAAAATTTCCGGCGCGAAATTTCCGCTGTTCTGCATTGCAAGACGGTTTCCAGATTCAGCCACGAGCATTTGCCGGATGAGCCGGCCGTTGTAAATCAATGCCGTCGCTGCGACGTGATGAAAATCAATTTGATCGCCTTCAACGCTTCGGCGACCGCGACGCGCCACGCCGTCGGAATTGACGCGATACGTCCGGCCATCGCCGTCGAAACCGAGCGGCGGAATGACGGGCATGACGCCCTGCGCGAGCAACGTCTGGAGCAACGCGGTGTCCACGCGCTCGACCTTGCCGGTGAACAGTTGATCCACGCCCTGAATGATGCCCATCGGATGCGCGATGATGACGTTGGTGCTGGCGGCGCGCAGGTCGTTGGCCGAAAGCCCTTCGAGAATCTCGTGCGTGAGCCGGTTCGCGGCGGTGAGCGCGAGCTTGAGCGTGTTCGCGTCCGTGATGCCCGCGCCGTCGAGGTCGGAAGCGGTGATTTTTTGTTCCTCGGCCAGCGCCTTGATTTGCGCCGACGCGCCGTGCACGAGCACGACGCGGATGTTCAACGAGCGCAGCACCGCGACGTCCAGCAGCAGCGTGGCGAAATTTTCGTCGGTGACGATCGCGCCGTCAATCGCGAGGACGAACGTCTTCTCGCGGAATTGCGGAATGTATTGCAGGATGCCCCGCAGGTCGGTCAGTTTCATTTCAGCGGAGAATAAGTAATCGGTTTCGGGCGGGATTCAAATAATTATTTCTTGCCCAACGTGGATTTCAATGCGCCGAGACCGCGCTCATTTTCCTGCGGCGTGCCGACGGAAATGCGGATCCACTCCGGCAATTGATAACCGCCCATCGGACGCACGATCACGCCTTGCTTTTGCATCGCGTCAAAAACTTTCTGCCCTTCGCCGACGCGGACGAGAATAAAATTGGCGGATGACGGGACGAATTCCAGTTTCAAATCACGGAACGCGCGGCGGAAAAATTCCAGTCCGGCGAAATTATTCGCGCGCGTTTTGCGGACGTGTTCGTCGTCGTCCAGCGCGGCGAGCGCGGCGGCTTGCGCGAGCAGATTGATGTTGAACGGCTGGCGCGATTTTTTCGAGCGCGGCAATCAAATCAGGATTTCCGATGCCGTAGCCGATGCGCAATCCGGCGAGTCCGTAAATTTTTGAAAACGTCCGCATCAAAATTAGATTTTTGCGAACGCCCAGCCGCACGAGCGGAACCAAATCCACCGCGTCGTCCAGAAATTCGATGTAAGCCTCGTCCATCACGAGCAACACATCGTCGGGAACTTCATTCACGAATTGAATCACTTCTTCGCGCGGCGCGAGCGTGCCGGTCGGATTGTTTGGATTTGCGACAAAAACGATGCGCGTTTTTGGTGTGATGGCCTTGAGCATCGCGGGCAAATCATGGCCGTGATTTTTCGCCGGAACAATGATGAGATTCGCGCCAAACATTTTTGCGACGATGGGATAAATCGCGAAACAGAATTGCGAAACGACCACGTCGTCGCCGGGCGCGAGCAATGCGTGCGCGACAAATTCAATGATTTCATTCGAGCCGTTGCCCAGAATCAAATTCGCCGTTTCAACACCAAGTTTGGCCGCGAGTTTTTGTTTCAGGTAAAACGCATTGCCGTCGGGATAAAGATTCACGCCCGCAATCGCCTTTTGCATCGCGGCAAGTGCCAGCGGCGACGGGCCGAACGGATTTTCGTTTGACGCGACCTTGATGATTGAGTCAGCGGGCAGGCCGAGTTCGCGCGCGACTTCTTCAATCGGACGGCCGGGCTGATAAACCGGCAAAGTTTTTAGAAATGGAGAAAGTGGCAGTGTCATCGGCATTTTATAGCGAGTTGATGATTTTTTTGACATTCACATTTTTGGCGACGATGTCGCGGATGAGCGAAATTTTTTCCGCGTCGCTCGGGCGCGTTTTGACGATGAGATTGTGGACTCTGGAAGCGACTTGATAGCTGTCCGCCTGCGCGAGCAAAACGGGAATCGGCATGGCGCGGATGATTTTCAAAATGCTTTCGGGCGGTCGCAAGCCGCCGGTCAAAACGATGCCCGCCATTTTTTCCTCGCTCTGCGCGTCAATGCTGGTGCAGGCGGCGAGGATGATGTCCTCGCGGTCGCCGGGCGTGATGAGCAGCACGCCGCGCTTGAAAAATTTCATCGCGTTCTGCGCGCCCATCGCGCCGACGACCACGTCGTCCACGAGCGCGTGCAAGCGTCGGCGGCGCGTTGAGCAATTCGGCCTTGCAGTTCTTCACGGATCAAATCCAGCGACGGATTGCAAAGAATTTGCTCGTAAGGCAGCACGCCGAGCAAATCCAGGCCTTTGCGTTTGAGGCCGCGCCGCGCGAAATCGGAGATGTAATCCACTTTTTCGCCGAGCACTTTGTTCAGAATGACGCCGATGATTTCGACGCCTTCCTTTTCAAACAACGCCTGGTTCAGCGAAACTTCGTCAATCGGTTTGCCGATGCCGCCTTGCGTGACGATGATGACTTTCGCGCCGAGAATTTTCGCGACCTGCGCGTTGGACAAATCGAAAACCGAGCCGACGCCGGCGTGGCCGCTGCCTTCGCACAGCACAAAATCCTTTTCCCACGCGACGCGGTCGAAGGCTTTCTGGATTTTTTTGACCAGCGCCTCGTTGTTGGCGGATTGAAGATATTTGCGGGTGAAATCCGGTTCGACGGCGATCGGGCTCATGTCCACGAGCGGACAATTCATGCGATAAACCGCGTCCATGAGCACGCGTGTCCTCGTCAATTTTTTGCTCCTCGATTTCGACGAACCGCTGGCCGACGGGCTTGATGTAGCCGACGCGCGGAAAATATTTTTGCAACGCGGCGATGAGGCCGAGCGACGTGGTGGTCTTGCCGTCGTTCTGGCGCGTGGCGGCGATGAAGACGCGCGGCGTGGTCGTGTTCATTTAAACTCGATCCGCCGGCAGATTCCGCATCCGCGCCCGGATAAAGTTTTTGATAATCGGTGGATTGCACGCCGACGATCGCCGCGACGCCGAGAATGTCATGCGCGCTCGAACCGCGCGAAACGTCGGCGGCGGGACGGTTCAGGCCGAGCAAAATCTGGCCGTAAGCATTTGCGCGGCTGACGATGCGGACGAGTTTGCTGGCAATGTTGCCGGAATTGAGGTCGGGAAAAATCAGAACGTTCGCGCGGCCGGCGACTTGGACTTTCGTGCAATTTGCGTTCGGCAATTTCCGGCAACGAGCGCGGCGTCCACTTGCAATTCGCCGTCGAAATCCGCTTCCAGAAATAATTGTTCGGCCTTGCGCTTGGCCATGCGCAGTCGCGGCCTGCACTTTTCCGACGGACGGATGCGACGCGCTGCCTTTGGTCGAAAAAGAAAGCAACGCCACGCGCGGTTTCACGCCGAGCAAATGCCGCGCGAGCCGCGCCGTGGAAACGGCGATGTCGGCGAGTTGATCCACCGTCGGGTCGGGAATGACGCCGCAATCGGCCATGAACAAAACGCCGTCTTCGCCGATGCGCGTGTCCTCGACTTCCATCACCATGCAGCTCGAAGCCGTGTTGATGTCCGGCGCGGCCTTGATGATTTGAAACAGCGGGCGCAGCACGCTGCCGGTGTTGTGCGACGCGCCGGAAACCAAACCGTCCGCCTGATGCATCGCCAGCATCATCGCGCCGTAATAATTCGGCTGCAACATCGCCTCGCGCGCTTCTGTCTGCGCGCAAACCTTTTTCGCGGCGCAACGCGATAAAAACGTTTCGCGAAATTTTCCAGTGTCCTCGCTTTGTGCCGGATTGATGATGCGGATGCCTTCGAGCGGGATATTCAATTTTTCCGCGGCTTCCTTGATTTTGGCGTGGTCGCCGAGCAAAATGGGCGCGCCGAGCCGCAGCGCGTGGAACTGCCGCGCCGCCTGCAAAATGCGCGGCTCGTCGCCTTCGGGAAACACGACCCGCTTGGGATGCCGCTGCAATTTTTCGATGACATTGCCGATGAAACGCATGAACGTAGATTAGCCGCGAAACGGGAAACTGCAAAATGAAATTGCCCGGCATTTGTCCGCAGATTACACAGATTTTCGCAGATAAATTTGGAAATTAAAATCTGTGAAATCCGCGCAATCTGCGGAAAAGCTTTTTGACTTGGCCGTGAATGGTCGTTAGCCTCGAAATTTCAATGCTGGAAGCCATCGAAAAACTTCTCGTCTTGCAGGATCGCGACCGGAAAATTCATCGCGTTCAAGAGGAACTCGCCCAAATCGCGCCCGAACGCGAAACACTTCGCAACCGCGCCAACTCGACGCAAACGCAGCTCGACGCCGCGAAAAATCGCGTGAAACAAATCGAGTCCGAACGCAAACGGCTCGAACTCGAAGTCGAATCCAAAAAAACGCAGATCGAAAAATACGCGAACCAGCAATTGCAGACGCGCAAGAACGAGGAATACAAGGCGCTCGCCCACGAAATCGAGACGTGCAAGGGCGACATCAATCAAAATTGAAGACTCGGAAATCGTTTTGATGGAGCAGACCGAGGCGGCGGAGAAAGAAGTCGCGCGCGCGAACGGCGAGGCGAACGAGGCGAAGAAACTTGCCGACAGCCTGATCGCCGAACTCGGCCAGCGCGAGGAAAATTTCAAAAAGGAACTCGCCGAGTTGCAGCAAGGCCGCGCTGAACTGGCGGCGGGCGTGGACGAATCCGCGCGCAACCGTTACGAACGGCTGTTGAAGAGCAAGGGCGACAACGTGGTGGTGGGCGTGCAGCACGGCGTGTGCGGCGGCTGCCACATGAAATTGCAGCAGCAGTTGATCGTGTCGTGCCAGGCGCAGAAGGAGATTGTGACCTGCTCAAGCTGCGGCCGGATTTTGTATTACACGCGCGACATGGAGTTGGCGACGGCGGAGTAAAACGCTTTGACCGCGCATTTTGGAAATGTTACAAGGCGGAAATGAGAAAATTCCCCCGATTGATGTTTCTACTGTGGCCACTGGTTGTTGTTACTTTAATAACACGGTGTTTCGGCGTGCAATCTTTGCCGGATGGCTGGTGGCTTCAAGATTCACCGGAAAAAGTTTTGGCGCAGGCGCAAGCAACAAATCAGGGTTTGGCTTTTTTTCATGGTGAAAAATTTGGCTCTACACTTTCGCAAAACCCAAATCCTTTTGCCAAGACCAATGACAACGCCCGCGTGGATTTTTTTCAGAGAAGAAATGCCGATGGATTTGTGGAGACAAAAAGATTCCAACTGGATGGGAAATTCCAATGGACGGATTACAAACTCAAAAGCGGCGATTACGTTTTCACATATGGACAGTTAATCAAAATGGAATATGTTTACGAGGATGGTATTGAAAAAATGCTTGCCGCAAAATTCGACCACCCCTACGACTTCAAGATTCTCAAATCGGAAATGGTTGGCACAAATGATTGCATTGTCATTGCCCGCATTATGACCGAACCCTTCTTAGAAGCGGTTTGGGATGAAGAACCGCTCTGGCATGGGGAAAAATCTCCAGAAAAACAATATATTCAATCTGAAACTGATTATTATTTCCGAAAGAGTGATGGCGTCGCTTTCGGTTTTACCAAACTAACTCGTCTTGGTGAACAAATGATAGATGAGGTTTATAATAAAGTAGAGATCAACCAGCCGATACCAGATCAGGAATTTTCGCTGCCAAAGGGAGAAATCAAAATTGCCAAAACGTCCGAAGAGTTTATTAAAATTCAACATGATGCTTTTGTAGCGATGCGTGCCAAAACTCCCAAAAATCCGACGGCCACGCCTACGCCTACGGAAATGACGGTGGAAAAGCGCGTGTCAGAATTACCTTGGTCAACCGATTTGCCGAAAGCTTTGGCACAAGCCAAAGCTGAAAATAAAATTGTGCTGCTGGATTTCACCGGCTCCGATTGGTGCGTGTGGTGCATGAAATTTGATAATGATGTTTTGTCCCAGCCGGAATTTGCCAACTACGCCAAAACCAATCTTGTCATGGTCATGCTGGATTTTCCGAACGCAATAAAACAAAGTGAAGCATTAAAGAAATACAATCAAGAATTGCAGGCAAAATTCAAAGTGGACGGTTTTCCAACTTATGTGGCTTTGACTCCTGATGGAAAAGAAATTGGACGGCAGGTTGGTTATTTGTCCGGCGGACCGCAGGCTTTCATCGCGGAACTGGAAAAATTTCGGAAACAATAATTTTCACTCAACTGTCACGCTCTGAGCCAGATTTTCTCGGCTTGAATAATTTTTGATTTCCGTTAGCTTAACATCGGTTTTGGAATGGCGGAGAATCGCTTTCGGCGCGAGCCGGAAGATAAAATTTCAAACTTAAAACTCATCGGCAAGCTCGCCGTTTTTGTGTTCGGGATTGGGAATCAGCTTTTGATTGCGGCAGTCCACCACCCAATCCAAATCTTCCAGCGGAATCTGGCCGACGATGTTCGGCAGTGAATCGGGAATTTCCACCACGTCAAACCTGCCGGTGCGCCCCTGAATCTCCAGCGCGACGGGCGAAAAAACCGTCCGCGATTCCGAGCGGTTGGACATGGTGCGCGATTTGGTTTCGCCGACGGGATGAAGCCCAAGCTGCTTGATCACGGAACTTTTCAGATAAAATTTCACCGCGCCGGTGTCCACCAAGGCGTCCGTTTCCACGCTGCGCGGTTTTTCCTTGCGCGCGCCCGCCGCCACCAGTTCCGCGTCAAACCAGTTTTCTACTTTGATTCGTGCGATGACTTTTCCCATATCGTTTTTCATGGAGTTAAGTTAATCCGATTCGTTGACTTGGGCAAGAGAGTGGCGGTTCGCGGGATTTTTCCAAGAACATTTCGCGGCTTGAATAATTTTTAATTTCCGTTAGCTTAATATCGGTTTTGGAAGGGCGGAGAATCGCTTTCGGCGCGAGCCGGAAGAGGAAAGTCCGAACACCAGCAGGGCGCGATGCCGCGTAACTCCGGTTTGGCCGGAGATACACGCGGGCGGAAAGCTGGAAGACTTTTCGACGGAAAGTGCCACAGAAAATCAGACCGCCGCAGTCCGTTCGAGTGCGGTAAGGGTGAAAAGGTGCGGTAAGAGCGCACCGCGCGAAGCGCAAGCGACGCGGCACGGAAAACCCCATCGGGTGCAAGGCCAAATAGGAAACCGAGGAGCGGCCCGCTCCGTGTTCCGCGAAAGCGAAACAGGTTTCGGGTATCGGTCGCTAAGACAAATGATTCTCTCCGCTCGCAAGAGCGCAGACAGAATTCGGCTTACAGCCCTTCCAAAACCATTTTTAATTTTGTAGGAGCCGAGGTGACGAGGCTCAAATTTCCAAAGTCAGACAAATAGTTTGAGACTCCTCACGTCGTCTCCTACTTCTTCATTTTCGTCGCGCCTTTTGTGGTGTCTGGCGGCGAAAATTTTCTTGGCGTCCAAATTATCGGCTCGCTCAAATTTCCCAAACGATCCACGGCGCGAATGGAAATGGCTTCAGGAATGCCGACGTTAAAATAAAAATCCGCCTGACCGCTCGGAAAAATTTGCGTCGTCCAAATTCCATTCGCGCACGATTGAAACAGCCAGTTGCGCGGCGCTTCGCCGTTGGAATTTTCCCAGCGGACGTGCGCGGAATTATTTCCCGCGTCCACCGTCAATTTTGGTTTCAGCAGCGGAATCGCGGGCAGCCATGGCGACGCGGGCACGAGCGCGGGCTGCGCGTATTGCGCGCGCACGGCGGCGGCGAGCGCGGGATTGTCCGCGACGCTGCGGAGGTGATAATGAATTTCACCGCTGACACTCGTCTGCGTGTGGACAACTTGGATTTGCCGCGCGATCTCATCCGTCGCCAAAGTTTTGCCGGCGGCGGCATCATTCAATCCGGCATAGACGTGACGGCCCTTGGGATTTTGCGCGCGCCACCAGTTGAACAGCACGGAAAAACTGTGGTCGCGGTCGGCGATCGGCCAGTAAAGTTGCGGCGCCAGAAAATCCACCCAGCCGTTTGCGAGCCACAGCCGCGAGTCGGCGTAAATTTTCGCGTAGGCGTCAAGACCCTTTATTTGCAAGCGGATTTTGCGGTCGCCAGATGCCGAACGGGCTGATGCCAAATTGCACCTGCGGTTTCGCGGCCTTGATTTCCTGCGAAACTTTTTGCACCAGTTGGTTCACATTGTCGCGCCGCCAGTCGTCGCGGGTCAGGCCGGTTTTCATGCCGTATTTCTGCCAGCTTGCGTCGTCGGGAAAATCCAGTTCATGTCCGGCGAAATTTTTAACCGGATACGGATAAAAATAATCGTCAAACACAACTCCATCCACGTCGTAGCGTTTCACGACATCGAGCACGACGGCGAGTGTGCGCGCCTGCGCCGCCGGTTCGCCGGGATCGAGCCAGATTTGGTCGGCGTAATGGCGGACGAGTTCGGGATGCGTGCGCGTGATGTGATTCGGGGCGGGCGGCGATTTGGTTTCGGGATGTGCGGCGCGAAACGGATTGAACCACGCGTGCAATTCCAATCCGCGTTTGTGCGCCTCGGCGATGGTAAACGCGAGCGGATCGTAAAACGGTTCCGGCGCTTTGCCCATCGTGCCGGTGATGCGGTCGGACCACGGTTCAATGGACGAGGAATAAAAAGCGTCGCAAGCCGGGCGCACCTGAAAAAAAACGGCGTTGAAATGAAGCTGCTGCGCGCGATCGAGCAGCGAAATCAATTCCGCTTTTTGTTGCGCCGTCGTCAAACCGGGTTTGGACGGCCAGTCGGGATTGACGGCGACCTCGGTGATCCACGCGGCGCGGAACTCGCGCGCGGGCGGCGGCACAGAAATGTTTTCATCCGCCGCAAAAAGTTTTGCGGAAATCAAAATGCAAAACGCGGACAAAATTGCGGTTCTAAATTTCATTATTAAACGGCGCGTTCAATTTAGACGCAAACGGCCATTGGCAAAGTTTTTTCGTCAAAAAACATCGTGTTTATGCGGCATTTGTCGAACCGCGCCATTTTTATTTTGACAGAAATTGGCGGTCATGGTTAGCTTGCTTCGTTGCAGCCGAAGTCTGGCTTCCTTCCTGAAGCCGGACGCGGGAGACCCAAATTCCGAAGAAATTCGGACGGGGCGAACGAAGTCAGGCAACTGATTTCAAGGCCACTTTCAAGGCCAAGCCCGACAGCTAATCTCGCAGGCAATTGGAAGGGCGATCCTCTGATCCGCGAAGTCCGCGGCCTCAAGTTCACCCAAGATAAAAATGTTATGGCGTTGTTGCGTTCATCGTGGCGGCGTTGTTTATTGGCAAAATTATGCTTGGACGTGATTTACATCGGAATTGCGGTCGCATTTTTCGCGGCGTTTATGCTTTACGCGCGCGGCTGCGAAAAGCTCTGACTAAGAAATTTATGGAAAACATCATTCTCGGAATCATTTCCGTCGCGCTCTGCGCTTATCTGATTTTCGCAATGGTGCGGCCTGAAAAATTTTAACCTGAAAAATTATGAACGCCCATCAATGGCTGGAACTCGCGATTTACCTCGGCGCGCTCGTGCTCGTCACCAAACCGCTCGGCCTTTATCTCGGCCGCGTGTTCGACGCCAACGGCCGCACCTGGCTCGACCCGATTGTTCGCCCGCTGGAAAAATTGACTTACTGGATTTTTCGCGTTGACCCGAAAAAAGAACAGGGTTGGAAACAATACACTTTTGCCATGCTGGTTTTCAGCCTGGTGAGCTGTCTTTTCACCTACGCGATTCTGCGGCTGCAAGATATTTCTGCCGCTCAATCCGCAAAAATTTCGGCGCGCTGTCGCCGCATCTCGCGTTCAACACCGCCGTCAGCTTCACCACGAACACCAACTGGCAAAGCTACGGCGGCGAATCCACGATGTCGTATCTCTCGCAGATGGTCGCGCTGGCCATCCACAATTTTTTTTCCGCCGCCGTCGGCATCGCCGTCGCGGCGGCGCTCGTGCGCGGCATCGCGCGGCACACGGCCACGACCATCGGCAATTTCTGGGTGGATCTGATGCGCATCACTTATTATCTGCTGCTGCCGATCTGCATCGTGTTCGCGATCTTCCTCGTGTCGCAAGGCATGATCCAAAATTTCAAGCCCTACACGGCGGCGAAATTGATCGAACCGCAGACCATTCCGTCGCCAAAGACCGATGCGAATGGCAAACCGGTCGTTGACGCCAAGGGCAATCCCGTGATGGTGAATCAAATCGTCGACACGCAGACCATCGTGCAAGGCCCGATGGCATCGCAGGTCGCGATCAAAATGCTCGGCACGAACGGCGGCGGTTACACGAACGCCAATGCCGCGCATCCGTTTGAAAATCCCACGCCGCTCTCCAACTTTCTCCAGATGCTCTCGCATCTTCGCGCATCGGCAGCGCGCTGACCTATTACCTCGGCCGCAAGACCAAAAATCAAAAGCACGGCTGGTCGGTCTGGGCGGCGATGTTCGTCATGTTTCTCGCCGGCGTTTTGCTTTGCTGGTGGGCGGAGGCGCGCGGCAATCCGATTCATCAGCAACTCGGCGTCGCCGTCGCCGACGGCAACATGGAAGGCAAGGAAGTCCGCTTCGGCATTTTCAATTCCGCGCTGTTCGCCACGGTCACGACGGACGCGTCCTGCGGCGCGGTCAATTCCATGCACGATTCCTTCACGCCGCTCGGCGGACTCGTGCCGCTGTTCAACATCCAGACTCGGCGAAGTCATTTTCGGCGGCGTCGGCGCGGGACTTTACGGCATGTTGGTTTTCGTCGTGCTGGCCGTGTTCATCGCCGGGCTGATGGTCGGGCGCACGCCGGAATATCTCGGCAAAAAAATCGAAGCCTACGACGTGAAAATGGCGCTGCTCGCGTTCGTCGATCCTGGCGTTCATCATCCTCGGCTTCACGGCCTGGGCGTGCGGTCAGCAACTGGGGCACTGGCCGGACTGAACAACAACGGCCCGCACGGCTTCAGCGAAATTCTCTATGCCTATACTTCCGGCGCGGGCAACAACGGCAGCGCCTTCGCCGGCCTCAACGCGAACACGCCGTGGTATGACACCACGCTGGGCATCGACATGCTGCTCGGCCGTTTCGGCATGATCATGCCGCATCATGGCGCTGGCCGGTTCGCTCGCGCAGAAGAAAATCGTTCCCGCCGAGCGCCGGCACTTTTCCCGTGTCGCGGCGTCACGTTCATCGTGCTGCTGCGTCGGCACGGTGCTGCTGGTCGGCGCGCTGACCTTTTTGCCCGCGCTGGCGCTCGGCCCGATCGTCGAACATTTCCTGATGCTGAAAGGAAACCTGTTTTAACCCGAATTTTTATGACTCAAAAATCTGTTTCCCTTTTTGACCCGAAAATTCTCGTGCCCGGCCATCGGCGACGCGTTCGTCAAACTGAACCCGCGCCTGATGGTCAAAAATCCCGTCATGTTCGTGACGATGGTCGGCGCGGCCATCACCACCGTGGAGATTTTCCGTTCGCCCGGCCAGACCGGATTTCGTCTTGCAGATCGCGATCTGGCTCTGGTTCACGGTGCTGTTCGCCAATTTCGCCGAAGCCGTCGCCGAAGGCCGCGGCAAGGCGCAGGCGAAGGCGCTGCGCCAGACCCGCACGCAAACGAGCGCGAACAAAATTTCCGCCAACGGCAAAATTGAAATCGTGGACGCCGATTCGCTCCGCAAAGGCGACGTCGTCGTTGTTCGCGCCGGTGAAATCATTCCCGCCGACGGCGAAATCATTGAGGGCGCGGCGACGGTGGATGAATCCGCCATCACCGGCGAATCCGCGCCGGTCATCCGCGAGAGCGGCGGCGACCGCAGCGCCGTCACCGGCGGCACGCGCGTGCTTTCCGACGAAATCAAAATCCGCATCACCGCCAATCCCGGCGAAGGATTTCTGGACCGCATGATTTCGCTCGTCGAAGGCGCGCAGCGCCAGAAGACGCCGAACGAAATCGCGCTCACCATTTTGCTCGCGGCGCTGACGCGTCGATTTTTCTGCTCGTCGGTCGTGACGTTGAAACCGTTCGGCATTTATTCCGGCGACGAATTTTTCCGATCGCCGTGCTGATTGCGCTGCTGGTCTGTCTGATTCCCACCACCATCGGCGGTTTGCTGAGCGCCATCGGCATCGCGGGCATGGACCGTCTGCTTCAGAAAAATGTCCTGGCGATGAGCGGCCGCGCCGTCGAAGCGGCGGGCGACGTGGACGTGCTGCTGCTTGACAAGACCGGCACGATCACGCTCGGCAATCGCCAGGCCACGGAGTTTTTGCCCGCGCCCGGCGTGACGGAACCGGAACTCGCCGATGCCGCGCAACTCGCGTCGCTCGCCGATGAAACGCCGGAAGGCCGCAGCATCGTCGTGCTGGCCAAAGAAGTTCGGCATCCGCGCGCGGGAAATTCACGAACTGCCCGGCGCGCAATTCGTGCCGTTCACCGCGCAGACGCGCATGAGCGGCGTGGATTTTGAAGGCAAACAAATCCGCAAAGGCGCGGCCAATTCGATCCGCGAATTTGTCGGCGGAACATTGCCGCCGGACAGTCGAAAAAGTTGTCGAAGACGATTTCACTTTCCGGCGGCACGCCGCTGGTCGTCGCCACGCAGGAACGCGCGCTCGGCGTGATTCATTTGAAGGACATCGTCAAAGGCGGCATTGGCCGAACGTTTCAAACGCTTTCGCGCGATGGGCATCCGCACCGTGATGATCACCGGCGACAACAAGCTGACCGCCGCCGCCATCGCGCACGAAGCGGGCGTGGATGATTTTCTCGCCGAGGCCAAACCGGAGGACAAGCTCGCGCTCATCCGCAAGGAACAGACCGGCGGACGCATGGTCGCGATGATCGGCGACGGCACGAACGACGCGCCCGCGCTCGCGCAGGCCGACGTCGGCGTGGCGATGAACACCGGCACGCAAGCCGCCAAGGAAGCCGGCAACATGGTGGATCTCGATTCCAATCCGACGAAGCTGATCGAGATCATCGAAATCGGAAAACAACTGCTGATCACGCGCGGCGCGCTGACGACGTTCAGCATCGCCAACGACGTGGCGAAATATTTCGCCATCATTCCCGCGATGCTCATGGTCACGTTTCCCGTCATCGCGCCGCTGAACATCATGCACCTGCACAGCCCGAACAGCGCGATTTTGAGCGCGGTCATTTTCAACGCGCTCATCATCGTCGCGCTGATTCCGCTGGCGTTGCGCGGCGTGAAATTCCGTCCGCTTGGCGCGGTGGCAATCTTGCAGCGCAACCTGCTCATCTACGGCGTCGGCGGCGTCATCGTGCCGTTCGTCGGCATCAAACTCATTGATGTCATCGTCGCCGGTTTACATCTCGCGTAACTCAAGCTGAAAAATTTATGAAAAATATCTTTGTTGAATTTGGCCGTTCGATTGTGGCGACAATTTTCTTCGCCGTCATTTGTTGCGGCGTGTATCCGCTCGTCGTTTTCGGCGCGGCCAAATTATTTTTTCCGCACCAAGCCAACGGCAGTCTGCTCGTGGACAAATCCGGCGCGGTGCGCGGCTCGGCATTGCTCGCGCAAAATTTCACCGGCGAGCAATATTTTCATCCGCGTCCGTCGGCGGCGGGCGCGAATGGCTTTGACCCGACGAGTTCCAGCGGCAGCAATCTCGGCCCGACCTCGTCGAATCTCGTCGCGAACATCACGCAGAACATCGCCACTTACCGTGCGGATAACAATATCGCAACGAACTCGCCCATAAATATGTTCCCGCCGACGCCGTGACTGCTTCCGGCAGCGGCCTTGACCCACATATCTCTCCGGCGAACGCGGAAATCCAAATCGCGCGCGTCGCCAAGGCGCGCGGAATTTCCGAAGAACAATTACGCAAACTTGTCCAGCAAAACACGAGCGGACGCGACCTCGGACTTTTTGGCGAGCCGCGCGTGAACGTGATGACGTTGAACTTCGCGCTCGACCAGTTGGCGCAGAAGTAGTTTCCTTGCGGCATGGAATCGCCGCCGATTGAACGCTTGAAGCCGGAAGATTTTCTCCGGCTCATCGAAAAAAGCCGGCTGGGAAAATTAAAAATTTATCTCGGCCATGCCGCCGGCGTCGGAAAAACTTTTGCGATGCTCGAAGAAGCGCATCGCCTCAAAAAAGCAGGCGTGGATGTCGTCATCGGCTGGGTTGAAACTCACGGGCGCAAGGAAACCGAGGCGCTGCTCGAAGGTTTGGAAATCATCCCGCGCAAAAAAATTCCTTACGGCGACACGACGGTTGAAATTCTCGACGTTGAAGCCATTTTCAAACGCTACCCGACCGTTTGCATTGTGGACGAACTGCCGTTCACGAATATCGCCGGTGCAAATAATCCCAAGCGCTATCTGGACGTGCATGATTTGCTGCTCGCGGGCATCAACATCATCACTGCGATGAACATCCAGCATCTCGAAAGTTTGCACGACACGGTGTTGCGCGCGACGGGCGTGGACGTGCGCGAACGCGTGCCCGACCGTTTCGTGCTGGAGGCGGATCAGATTGTGAACGTGGATTTGACAGCGGAAGAATTGCGCGAGCGTCTGCGGCTCGGAAAAATTTATCCTGCCGACCGCGCGCTCGCCGCGCTGGAAAATTTTTTCACGGAAAATAATCTGAACGAACTGCGCGAACTGGCGTTGCGCGAAACCGCAAACGCGTTGGATCAACGTCCGCGCATCGGCGCAAAATCGCCGACGGACGTGAGCGAAAAAATTGTGGTTTTCATCAGCACGAATCCCGAAACGACGGCAAGATTGTTGCGCTCGGCTTCGCGGCTGGCGGGACGATTGAACCGCGAATGGATGGCTGTTTATGCGCGAAGCAAAAAAGAGGATTCGATGCGCATTCCTTCGGACGTGCAGCGCAAATTCATGCAGAACGTCCAATTGGCGACGGAACTCGGCGGCAGCGTCACGGTTTTGGAAAGCGAAAATGTTTGCGAAGTGCTTTTGAAATTTTGCCGCGAGCACGACGTTCATCTCGTTGTGCTTGGCACGACCGAGAGGAAATGGTGGCAATTCACGCGCCCGAACGTTTTGGAATTTTTCCTGCACCACGCGCCCGGAATTGACATCCACATCGTTGATCCGAACAATTAAAAAAACGCGCCGGAAAAATTATTCCAGCGCGTTTGAATTTTGAAGTGGAACTTTACGCCGTCGTCGCCATTTCCGGCTCGGCTGAATCGAGGAATCCTTGCAAATGGCGCACGCGCGTCGGGTGGCGCAATTTGCGCAACGCCTTCGCCTCAATCTGGCGGATGCGCTCGCGGGTGACGTTATACATCTTGCCGATTTCTTCGAGCGTGCGTTCGTAGCCGTCGAGCAGGCCGAAACGCATTTCGAGAATTTTGCGTTCGCGTTCGGTCAAAGTCGTCAGCACGTCGCTCAATTTTTCGCGGAGCAAGCTGTAGCTGGTCACGTCGGACGGATTTTCCGCCGACTTGTCCTCGATGAAATCGCCGACGCTCACATCGCCATCGTCGCCGACGGGCGCGTGCAGCGAAACGGGCTGTTGCGCCATTTTCAGCAGCGCGTGGATGCGCGCGACGGGCATGTGCATTTCGTCGGCCAATTCTTCCGGCGTCGGTTCGCGGCCAAGCTCCTGCGTCAGCTGCTTCTGCGCGCGCCAGAGCTTGTTCATGATTTCGATCATGTGAACCGGGATGCGGATCGTGCGGGCCTGATCCGCAATGGAGCGCGTGATGGCCTGGCGAATCCACCAGATCGCGTAAGTGGAAAATTTATAGCCGCGGCGATATTCAAATTTCTCGACGCCTTTCATCAAGCCGATGTTGCCTTCCTGAATCAAATCCAGGAACGACTGGCCGCGGTTCGTGTATTTTTTGGCGACGGAAACGACGAGGCGCAAATTGGCCTCGGCCATGTGCGTCTTGGCCTTGAGTCCGCGGTCGGCGGCGGCTCTGCAAATCCTTGAACGCCTTGAAAAATTCCTCGCGCGGCATCCGCACGAATTGTTCGAGCGTCTGGATTTTGGCGTGCTCGGCTTCGAGCGCGGCGCGGCGCTCCGCCGTCGTCGCGCTGCGTTTCCAGTTCCTGAATGTGGCGCAGGCTGGCCTGAAATTTTTCGTGGACGTTGCCGGCCACGACGATCATTTCCTCGACGACTTTTTGTTTGTAATAAAATTTTGTGAAACATTCCTGCAGCTTCGCGCCCATTTTCTTCAGTTCGCGCTGCAAGCTTTTCCTTGCGGCCTTTCTGCTGGGCCTTCTGCCAGTGAGAAATATTTCTCGTCCACCTTCTGGTCGAACGCGTGGATTTTTTTGATGAGCTTGCGCAGTTCGCGCAGATGCCCTTCGCGATTGGCGACTTTTTTGTCCACGATCACGCGGTCAAAACGTTCCTTGGGCGGCTCGGACAATAAGTTTTTCCGCAATGGCAATGTGTTCCTTCGCCGTGAAACCGAGGCCGTAAATGATCGCCTTCATCGCGACTTCGGCTTCCTCGATTTTTTTGCAAATCTCGACTTCCTGTTCGCGCGTGAGCAAAGGCACTTTGCCCATCTGGTTCATATACATCCGAACCGGGTCGTCCAGAATTTCCAGGCGCGCATCCTCGTCGGCTTCTTCCGGCTGCTGCGCCTGTTCGGGCTGCTTGCTGCGTTCGGCGCGCTCGGCCTCGGCCTGATCCATGACGATTTCCACGTCCAGGCTGCGCAGCTTGGTCAGCAACGCGTCCAGGTCGTCGGGACTCAAATTGTCCGGCAACACGTCATTGATGTCGTCGTAAGTGACGTAGCCGTGTTCCTGCGCGAGATGCAAAAGAGTTTTGATCGTCTCCGTCAAATCCACGGATGGCTGCGCGGGCGATGCCGCCGGTGCGCTGGCATGGCCGTTTTGCAAACGCTTTTCCGCTTCGGCAATGGAGGTGGCGGTGTGCTTGGGCTTTCCATTTGCCTCCGGTTTGTCCATGGATTTCTTCGCGTTGCTGGAAATAATAAAACGCCGCCGCGCCGGAGCCGTTTTGGCTTTGGCGTTTCGTCCGCGATTACGCGATGCGCTTTTGGGCACCATTGTTTTTCGATTCAACATAAGTTATAGACCCGCAATGACTCGCTTTGGTTCAGAGATAATTACCGAAAGCTCTCCGCCGAATGAGTCCACGCCGACTCTGCGAAAATGTCCACTCGCCCATTGAACTTCAGGAGATTGCGAACACCAGAAGACCGACGCCGCTCCATACTAACCCCTTTTTACAGGAATTCAAGAAGAATAAAATTAACTAATAAAATACACAAGCGCCTTAAAACAAGTGTTTTACATCTAAACGAAACCTACCAATCCTTGAATGGCCGGTTGGAATTTTGTGGAGAATCTTTGGGTTTGAATTGGAGAACCTGTTCAGTCGCCCTTTTGCGAATCCAGCAATCGTTTCGCCTCTTCCGGCGTCATTTGCCCCGGCGCAACCGGTTGGCCCCTGGCATTTTGATTTTTTTCGCCGTTCTGCTTTTCGGCGGAAGGTTTTTGCTGTTCCGATTGTTTTTGTTGCTCGTCATTTTTTTTGCCAGACTGATTTTGCTTTTGCTCTTCCGGTTTTGTTGCTGCTGTTGATTCTGTTGCCTGCTGATTTTTCTGGCTGTTTGAATTCTGCTGCGACTTTTGCTGTTGCGATTGGTTCTGCTGGTTTTGTTGCTGCTGTTTGAGTAATTTTTCCAATTTTTTCAATTTCTCGTCGTCGGGGTAAAGTTTCAGACCGCTTTCCGTTTTTTCCAGCGCCGCCGGGATGTTGTTGGAAATGTAAAACTGCGCGCCGCCGTTGAAAAAATCGTCGGCGGACGCAAGCTGCGCGCAAACCTTCTGCGCAGCAAAGGCGAGCAGTAGCGGCAGCAAACTATTTTTGATTTGGCGTGGCAATCGCATCAATGTCCTTCAATTTTTTCATGTAATCCTGAAATTGTTTCGCCGCGATTTTATTTTGCGTCAAGCTGCTCCATGATCTCCAAGCGCGCGATGAAATTCCGCGCGGCGCACCGCATCGTCCGCCGTCCATTTTTGCGCGCCGCATCGCCTCGCGCAGTTGCGCGATCAAATCAAGCTGGCTTTTCACGAAGCCAAAATTGTAAACCGCATCCACATCGTTCGTGTTCAACTGCGCCGCGTGCGCGTAACTTTGCAGCGCGTTCGTCCAGGTTTCCGTCATCGCGTCCAGTCCGTCCGTGTCCGGCGTGAATTTCAATTCGCCCATCCGGTAAAGCGTGTTGCCCAGATTGTAATACGCCTGCTGCTGCAATTTCAAATCCGGCGACAGCGTCACCGACTGGAAATCTTTCAACGCCTCGTCATAATTCGTCGCGCGATACGCCGCCGCGCCCGCATTGAAAACCAAACGCAAATCGTTCGTCTGGATTTCCGCCAGTTGTCGAATATTCCGTCAGTGCGTTGGTGTAATTGCCCGGACTTGTAGTCGCGCAACGCGCTCGCTGGCGAGGCGAAATGTCGAATTCTGGCAAAACGCACAAAACCATTGCCAGTCACAGCGGTTTTTGCAATTCCAGTTTTTGAAATTGTTTCCGGCGATCTTCGTTTCACGCTTCCGCTCCGGCAAAAACATTTCCGCCAGCAAAAACAAAATCGCCATCGCCAGCGGCCATTGAAATTGCTCGTGATAACGCCGCAATCAGTTCTTGCAACGCCTTCCGATTTTGGCAACGGCGCCAGGCCGCGCTCGTAAAGCATGTCCATCGTGTCCGCGCCGCGCAACGGCAGATAAAATCCGCCCGTCGCTCCGGCGATTTGCTGGAGCAACGTTTCGTTCAAATGCGATTTCACGACGTTGCCCTGTTCGTCGCGGACGTAATCAGAATTTCCATTCGCATCCGTCACGCGGATCAAATCGCCCGCGGCCGTGCCGATGCCGATGGTAAAAATTTTCAACCCGTCCTTCGCCGCGTTTTGCGCCGCTGCGAGCGCGCCGGATTCGCTGTCGTTGTCCTCGCCGTCGGTGAGCAGCACGAGAACTTTGTGATGAGTCATTTTCCTTGAACGCCGTGAGCGGCGGTTTGATCGCGCTGGCGATCGCCGTGCCGCCTTGCGGAATTGAATTCACGTCGAGTGCCTGCACGCTTTGCTGAAACGCCGTGTCGTCAATCGTCATGCGGACATTCCAGAAACGCGTCGCCCGCGAACGCGACGAGTCCGAGGCGGTCGGCCTTCGCGTCCTGCATCAATTCGAGCGCGGCGAGTTTGGCGCGCTCAAGACGGTTCGGCGCGATGTCCGTGGTCAGCATGGATTTGGAAGTGTCAATCGCGACGACGATGTCCAATCCGTTTTGCTCGACTTCTTCGCAGATCAAATCCGTGTTGCGGCCGCGCCAGCGCAATGATCAAAGACGCGACAGCCAAAATTAGAAAGTGCAAAACGCATTTTCTGCCGCGCCGGCGAAATGCCCACGGTCAACACCGACAGCAATCGGGCCTCGATAAATTGCGCGAGCAATTTTTGCTTGCGCGCGTCGCGCCACCAAAAAAATAAAGTCAGCGCCGGCGGAACCACCAGCAACAGCCAAAGCAATTTGTGAATGCTCGAAGCTCATTTTCAAATCGTAAATCGTAAATCGTAAATCATAAATTCACGGCAGTCTCCGGAAAACGGTTTGCGCCAACATAATTTCCAACAGCAGCAGCGCCGAGTCCGCCCGTGACAAACCACGGAAACAATTCCTTGTATTCCGTGTATTTGCTGATCGTCGCCTCGGTTTTTTCCAGCTTGTCAATCTCCGCGTAAATTTGCTGGAATTTTTCCGCGTTGTCCGCGCGATAATAATTTCCGCCGGTCGTCTGCGCGATTTTTTGCAGCGTGTTTCATCCACGTCCACCGGCATATCTTGATAAACCGTTTCGCCAGTGTAGGGATTTTTGCCGACGGGCATCGGTGCCGTGCCGTTTTTGCCGACGCCGATGGTATAAACTTTCACGCCCAGCGCCTGCGCCGCCTGCGCCGCCGTGAGCGGATCAATTTTGCCGGAATTATTTTCGCCGTCGGTCATCAAGATCACAGATTTTGCTTTTCGCTTTCAAATCGCGCAATCGGTTGAGCGCTGTGGTCAAGCGCGTCGCCGATCGCCGTCGCGTTCGGAGTTAATCGAGCCGATTTCCAGCCGGTCCAGATTTTCCTGCAAATAATCATGGTCCAGCGTCAGCGGCGTGGCGATGAACGCCTGCGCCGCAAAAACGACCAGGCCGAGCCGGTCGCTCGGACGTTTATCAATAAAACTTTTCAAAATCGAACGCGCCATGTCAAAACGATCCACGCGCTTGTCGTCCACCACATAATCCTCCGACATCATGCTGCCCGACAAATCGAGCGCGACAACGATGTCCATGCCGCTGGCTTTCACCGTCGTCGTGCTTTTCGACAAACGCGGCTGCGCGAGCGCGAAAATGAAAATCGCGAGCGCAAGCCAGCGCAACGCCGCGAGAAAATTTCCCGCGCGCGAACGGCGCGCTTTCGTCAAACCTTCGACCAATTTCACGGACGAATATAAAAATGCCGGCGGCGAGCCGCGCTTGCCTTTCAGCCACGCGAGCAATGGCAACAGCAAAAGCAGCAACAAGAAAATATGGATGGGCGAAGGTCATTTTGATTTACGATTTACGATTTACGATTTGTTCTTCTTCGACAGTTGCGAGCTTTTCCGCGTTTAGAAATTCTTTCGGTTCGGTTTCTTCAACCAGTTTCACCGCCGAGCCGTGAAGCTCGCGCAATTCATTTTCGCGCGGTTCGTATTTGGCGAATTTCACGAGGTCGCAGCTTTCCAAAAATTTGCCGAGCGTTTCCTTTTGTTCCGGCGCGAGCAAATCTGTTTCGCCAAGTTCGCGCAGAAATTCTTCCGTCGTCCGCTCCGGCGCGCGAAAATCAAACCGTTCTTCGAGATAAAATCGGACCGTGTCGGAAACGAGAATGCAAAATTCCTTTGGCTGCGAAATGAACACGAGCGCTTCCAGCAATTTTTGCTTCGCGCGAATGTGCGCCGGAATCGGCGGCACAACAGAAATGCGCGTCATTCGCTTGTGGATGTGTCGCCAGACGAGCGAGGCAATCACAAACAATGCCAGCGCGCCGAGCGTCCACCACAGCCATTCCCAGCCGTTCGGGATTTCGATCGGCGGCTTGATGTCGCGGATGTCGTTGGCAACGGCGTTTGTCATCCGCGCAACCTCCGTTTTTCCCGCGTTTCAAAAAATCTGCCGAGCGCGCGCCGTAAGCTTCGTCCGTGCGCAGTTGGATTGAATCAATTCCCGACGAACGAAATTGCCGCGCGATTTCGCCGCGCAATTTTTCCTGGCGCAACGCAAACGCGTCGCGGCTGCCGAGCGCTGCTCGGTGTTGACTTCCAAAATTTCGCCGGTCTCGGCGTCTTCCAAAATTAACCGGCCGAGTGCTGGCAATTCCAGTTCGTGACGGTCCGTGATTTGCACGGCCACGACGTCGTGCTTGCGATTGGCCATGCGCAGCGACGTTTGCAATTCGCTTCGGCAACGCGCCGGAACTTTTTGAATTCAGAAAATCGGAAATGACCACGGCAATTGCCCGATGCGATTGCACGCGCATCAGAAAATCCAAAGCGATTCCCAAATCCGTCCCGCGCCGCTTCGGTTCAAAAAATAAAACTTCGCGGATGACGCGCAAAACGTGGCTGCGGCCTTTGCGCGGCGGAATAAATTTTTCCACTTCGTCAGAAAAAAGAATCAAGCCGACTTTGTCATTGTTGCGAATCGCGGAAAACGCGAGCACGGACGCAATTTCCGCCGCGAGTTCGCGTTTGGATTGATCGCGCGAGCCGAACAGTCCCGAGCCGCTCACGTCCACGACGAGCATGAGCGTGAGTTCGCGTTCCTCGACGAACTTCTTGATGAACGGATGGTTCATCCGCGCGGTGACGTTCCAGTCAATCGCGCGCACGTCGTCGCCGGGCTGGTATTCGCGCACCTCGTCGAAGTTCATGCCCTGGCCCTTGAAGACGGAATGATATTGGCCCGCGAGCGTTTCGGTCACGATGCGGTTCGTGCGCAGCTCGATCTGCCGGATTTTTTTGAGAATCTCGCGGGGAATCATGCGCTTGCAAAAATGTTTAACGGCGGTAAATTTAATGCCATGAGTGCGACAGAATTATTCAACGCAGCAAAAACTCTTCCGCTCAACGAGCGAATTGAACTCGCGCGAAAGATTAACGACGATCTCGTTGACGAAGGATTCGATCCCGACTTGACGCCGGAGCAAACTGCTGAATTGGATCGCCGTCTCGCCGAGTTTGAAAAAAATCCGCGCGAAGGAATTCCGTGGGAACAAGTCGAAGCCGACCTCAACAAGCGCTTCGGCTGGAAATGAGTCTTCCGGTCATTTTCAAATCGGCTGCACGCTTTGAATTCGACGAAGCCGTTGCTTGGTATGAAGGCGAATGTCGCGGACTTGGCGAGGAATTCAAACTGGAAGTAAAATCCGCGCTTCAGCGTGCGCGGGCCAATCCGGAGTTTTTTCAAAAAGTGCGTGGACGCGCACAAAGAATTCGTCTGCGTCGGTTCAAGAAATATGCCATCTACTTTGCAATCAAAGACGACGTTTTCTCCATCCTGTCGGTTTTCCATGGCGCGCGGAATCCGGCGGAACTGCGGCGACGGCTGCAATGAAAAGCCCGCGAGCGTTTCGGTCACGATGCGGTTCGTGCGCAGCTCGATCTGCCGGATTTTTTTGAGAATCTCGCGGGGAATCATGGCTCAATTTTCCGCAAGCGAATGTATTCTGAACGAAAATTATTTCCTTCAAATCCATCTTCACCAACTAATGACCATTCGTTGAGATTAAGAGTGGAACCAGTTTGCCATGCTGCTGGATTATTCGGTTCCCACGCAATGTAAAAACGATTTGATTCCACACACGCAAAACCATACATAGCTTCAAGTTTATCCGAGATGGTGTTTGTAAGAATGGCATATTTGCATTCAGCGCTCCGCAATTCTTTGTCGGATAATTCCAGAGTTGTCGTGGCAATTTCTTTGGCTCCGGCGTGAGCCAACGCTGTTGCGCGATTTTCTTCGTGAGGCATGAATCCGGCTGCCGCTTGATATGTGATTATTGAATAATCCAACGCCATTTTGAACGGCATGGATTTTTCCCATTGCGAACCATTTTTTGCCCGCGTGCGCGCCTCGTCAAACTTCCACGGAAATCCGTAACCGGGCCGACCATTGTAACCAACCGCGCTGTAAATCAAATAATCTGGGTAGTCGCGGTATTCTGGAAAATCAATGTCCTTATTCCAAGGAATTCTCTTTACCGTCAAAACATTATTTTCAAGGTCAAGATTGTCGAAGACGTAATGCAAATGCCATGCTGGTCCTTCGCCAGGCATTTCGTTCTGTGACCGATCACCCGGTTTGAGAAAAGATTCGAGATATTCCGCCGCGCCCGGAATTCCTTCAGCCGAATCAAATGAAGCTACACTCCAAAAAGGCTCTTTCTTAAGATTCACGCGTTCGCAGACAATCGAGCCGATGACCAGCACCTTTACATTTGCACGAATGAATTCCTGCGGATGTGGAAACTTGGAAAAAAGGGATGGAGTTTCTTTACCAGCTTCATAATTAACATCTCCAACCAATTCAGAATTTCCATTGGCCGGATTTTTCAGGAATAATTTATTATACCTTTCGCCTTCCTGAAAACCTGATTCGTAATAGGTGTGATTTTCCAGAATTTCGCCCGACGGCAACTTAACTGACTCAATGCGTTCGTCAGTTTTGATTTCATCGGAGAATTGCAATATTGAAATGAAGCCACGCGCCATAAAAATTAAAACCAAAACTAGCGGCAAAAAAATTAACAAAAGAATAATTTTAGTTTTCATCACGGCACGGGCAGTTCATCAAAGATTTTCTGGATGACCGTTTCGCTGGTTTTTTCCTCGGCCTCGGCTTCGTAGGTGATGGCCACGCGGTGGCGCAGCACGTCCATGCCGATGCTTTTCACGTCCTGCGGCGTCACGTAGCCGCGGCCTTTCAGGAACGCGTAGGCCTTGGCCGCCAGCGTCAGCGCGATGGTCGCGCGCGGCGACGCGCCGAGCTGGATGAAATCCTTCACCGCGATCTTGTAATGCTCCGGGTCGCGCGTGGCGCAAACGAGGTCCACGATGTAATCCTTCACCTTGTCGTCCACATAAATGTCGTTGATGACTTCGCGCGCCTTGAGGATTTGCTTCGGCGTGACGACGGCGCTGCAAGTCGGCGTGCCGGAAGTTTTTGCCATCACTTCCAGAATCTGCCGCTCCTCCGCGCGCGACGGATAACCGATCTTGAGCTTCAACATGAAGCGGTCCACCTGCGCCTCGGGCAGCGGATACGTGCCTTCCTGTTCAATCGGATTTTGCGTGGCCAGCACCAGGAACGGTTCTTCGAGCTTGAAAGTCTGGTCGCCGATGGTGACCTGTTTTTCCTGCATCGCTTCGAGCAACGCGCTTTGCACCTTGGCCGGCGCGCGGTTGATTTCGTCGGCCAGGACGAGGTTGGCGAAGACCGGGCCTTTGCGCGTGGTGAAGCCGCCGGATTGCGGATTGTAAATCTGCGTGCCGATGACGTCGGCGGGCAGCATGTCCGGCGTGAATTGCAGGCGCGAAAATTTCACGCTGATGCAGTTCGGCCAGCGATTTGACCGCAAGCGTTTTCGCCAGGCCCGGCACGCCTTCGAGCAAGACGTGGCCGTTGGCCAGCAGGCCGATGACCAGCCGCTCGGTCAGATAATTCTGGCCGACGATGACTTTGCCGAGTTCGTTAAAAAGCGGATGCGTGAACGCGCTCGCGTCCTTCACCGCTTCGTTGATTGCAGTGATTCCTGTGTTCATTTTTTTATTTTACAGAAAAATGGACAATGAAGCCAGCCGCGCGTTCAATCGAAAACGAAAACAAAGTGGGAGAATTAGATTAAAAACGCTTTTTTACTTCGGCAATATCCCGCGCAATTTGCTCGCGCAATTCTTCCGGTGAAGCAAATTTTTGCTCATCGCGCAATTTTTCGCCGATTTCAATTTCCAATTCCTCGCCGTAAAGTTTGCCGTCAAAATCCAGCAAGTGCGCCTCGACTCGAAGTTGCGGTTTTGCCGAAGCGACTGTCGGACGCAATCCGATGTTCAGTGCGACGCGATAAAACTGTCCTTTCAGTTTTGTGCAGCCGGAATAAACGCCGTTCGGCGGAAGGATCAAATTTGTCGCGTCAAGATTCGCCGTCGGAAAACCAAGTTTGTGGCCGAGCCTGTCGCCTTCAACCACACGGCCCGAAATCGCGTAAGTTCGTCCGAGCATCTGGCTTGCGGCGTCGAAATCTCCCGCGCGAATCGTTTCGCGAATCCGCGTGCTGCTGACGACTTGACCATCCAGCGAAACCGCCGCGAGTCCGTGAACTGAAAATCCAATTTCGCCGCCAAGTTTTTTCAGCAACGCGACATTGCCGCTGCGCTTGTGGCCGAAAACAAAATCCGCGCCGACGCAGATGCTGTGAATTTTTCCGAAATCATGCGCCAGGCTGCGGATAAATTCCTCGCCAGTTTGCTCGCTAAATTTTTTGTCGAATTGAATCAGCAAGAGCGCGTCCGCGCCGAGCGATTCAATCGCGCGCAATTTTTGCGGCAGCGAATAAATCAGCGGCGGCACTTTGTCCGGCGCGACGATGGAATTTGGATGACGGTCAAACGTCAGGACCACTGCAATCGCGTCGTGCTGACGCGCATCAGCGATTGTCTGGCGGATGATTTGCTGATGGCCGAGATGCACGCCGTCAAAAAAACCGATCGCCAGGCAGACTTTTTTGCCTTCGGCCTTCAATTCATTCGCAGCATGAATAATTTTCATAATTTTTGCCACAGATTTTCACAAACGAAACACAGATGGAATAATTTTTTATTGTGTAAATCTGTGTGCATCTGTGGCTGATTTAAGCCGTTGCCAGTTTCAGAAACGGAATCACTCTTTTTTCCAGTTCGGCAACTGTCATTTTCAAAATTTCATCCAGCGGCTTGGCATCGGCCACGTCAAATTTTCCAGAAACGCTGCGGCGCAACGTGGCCAGGTGCGCGCCGCAGCCGAGTTTCTGGCCAAGGTCGTGCGCCATGCTGCGGACGTAAGTGCCCTTGGTGCAGGCGACGCGAAATTCGCCGAGCGGCTCGGAGTAATCTGTGAAACGAAAATTGTAAATGTGGATCAAGCGCGGCTCGCGCTCGACTTCGATGCCTTTGCGCGCGAGTTTGTAAAGCGGCACGCCGTTCATTTTGATGGCGGAAACCATCGGCGGCATCTGCATCTGGTCGCCGACGAACTTGGCGGCTTCATCGTTCAATTCTTCCAGCGTCAGCGGCGGAACAGGCTGTGATTCGAGAATTTCGCCGTCGGCGTCGTAGCTGTCCGTCGTCTCGCCGAATTTGATCGTGCCTTCGTAAACCTTGTCGTCGCCCATCAATTTTTCGGAGAGCTTCGTGCCGCGTCCGAGGACGATGATGAGCAGGCCGGTGGCGTTCGGGTCGAGCGTGCCGCAATGGCCGACTTTTTTGATTTGAAAGCGGCGGCGGATCGCGTCCACGACATCGTGCGAAGTCGGGCCGGCGGGTTTATCAACGAGGATCGCGCCGTCGAGCGAGGAAAAATCTTGCATGAAAATTATTCGGACGTTATTCAACGCCTTTTTCACGGCGGCAATCACTTTGCGCTGCACCGAAAGCGGTTTGCCGGGAATCCGCGCGCCCGCCGCCGCCGAATGGCCGCCGCCGCCGAATTGCGCGGCGATTTCGTTCACGTTCACCTTGTCGCTTTTCGAGCGCAGGCTGATGCGCGTGAGTTCGGGTTCGATTTCCTCAAAGACGCACGCGACGACGACCGGCTCGATGGCGCGGATATGGTCAATCAATCCTTCGGAATCGTTGCTCTCCGCGCCGGTGCGGGTGAAATCGCTTTTCTTCAGCCAGAACCAGGCGATGTGGTCGTCGTGCGGTGAGGCGGAATTTGCTGTAAACATGCTTGAGCAGTCGGGCGCGCGAAAGCGGGATAGGATTGATAAACTTCGTCGCAAATTTTCGCGAGGTTCGCGCCGCGCGTGACCAGTTCCGCGCCGGTGTGAAAAGTGCCGGGCCGCGTCGTGGGATATTGAAACGAGCCGGTGTCGGTGGAAACGGCGGTGAACAGCAAGTCGGCGATGGGCTTGGTGATCGGCCAGCGCGCGACTTTGAGCAGACGAAAAATCAATTCGCCGCAGGACGGTTCGCGCGCGGAAACCCAGTTGATGTCGGCGTAGCGCGTGTTGCTTTCGTGATGGTCAATGTTGATGAAAACTTTCCGGTCGCCGATGCACTCGCCGACTTTGCCGAGCCGCTCGAAAGCTCGCGCAATCGGTCGCGATGACGCAGTCGAATTTCTGGCCGCGTTTCGGTTTTTGAAACATGCCGTCGGGATCGAGAAATTTTTATTTCTGCGGAATGGAATCTTCGTTCCAGCAAACAACTTTCTTGCCTTCGTTTTGCAACGCCAGCGCCAGGCCGAGTTGCGAGCCGATGCAATCGCCGTCAGGCCGGATGTGGCCGACGATGCAAAACGTTTTGTGCTCGCGGATGACTTCGAGGATCCGGTCAATGATTTTGGGATAGCTTTTCACGATTCTTCGTTCGTGGTTCTTCGGTCGGGCCGCTGTCAGCGGCGCGGTTTTTTCCAGTTCCTCGATGATTTGCAGCACCCGGTTGCCGCGCACGATGGAATCGTCGAAGACAAATTTCAACGTGGGCGTGTATTTCAAAACGACTGCTGCGCGCAACCAGGCCCTGGATGCGCATGCGATGTTCGGTGAGCAATTGCAAGCCGCGCTTTTGCTGGTCGGCGTTGCCGAGGATGCTGATGAAGACGACGGCGGATTTCAAATCGCCGCGACGTCCACGTCGTTGACGGTGATCAAGCCCGCTTCGTTGACGTGAAATTCGCGGCGGATGGCCTCGCCGATTTCGCGCTTCAACAATTCGCGCACACGTTCGATGTCGGAGACTGGCCATGGTTTCGTTAAATCGTTAAATAGTTGAATCGTGAATTGTTGAACCGATTCAACAATTCAACGGTTCAACCATTCAACAAATCATAATTTCGCCGCAACTTTTTCAATCGTGTAACATTCAATCGCGTCGCCGACCTGAAATTCGCTGTAGCCTTCGATGCGGATGCCGCATTCCATGCCGGCGCGCACTTCGTTGACTTCGTCCTGGAAACGGCGGAGCGACTGGCATGATGCCTTCGTAAATCACGTCCTTGCGGCGGCGCACGCGCACCTTGCCGCGCGACGATGCGCCCGCTCGAAACCATGCAGCCGGCGACCGGCACGCCTTTGGACAATTCAAAAATCTGCCGCACTTCCGCCGAGCCGACGACGACTTCCTTGACGACCGGATCGAGCAATCCGGCCATCGCTTCTTTCACCTGGTCAATCAATTCGTAAATGATCGCGTAAAGTTTGATCTGCACGCCGGCGCGCTTGGCCTTTTCGGCGGCGGTGCTGTCGAGCGCGCGTGTGAAAACCGAGAATGATCGCGTTCGACGCGGACGCCAGCGCCACGTCGTTTTCCGTGATCGTGCCGACGTCGCTGTGGATGACTTCGAGCGAAACTTTTTCCGCCTCGATTTTCTTGAGCGCCTCGACAATGGCCTCGACCGAGCCTTGCGTGTCCGCCTTGACGACGACTTTGAGCACCTTGTCCTGATTGCGCGGCGAGCGTGGCAAAAAGATTTTCCAGCGTGACCTTTTTGTCTTCCTGGCCGGCGGCGCGCGCTTCAAGAAAACGCTGCTCGGCCAGTTCGCGCGCGGCTTTTTCGTCTTCGACCACGGAAAATTCCAAGCCCGCTTCCGGCACGCCGTTCAAGCCGAGAACTCTCACGGCGACGGACGGCCCGGCTTCCTTGAGCCGCTGGCCTTCCTCGTTGATGAGCGCGCGGACGCGTGCCGTAAAATTCGCCGCACAATAATAATGTCGCCGACGCGCAAGCGTGCCTTTGCGCACCAGCACCGTCGCCGTCGGGCCGCCGGGTTCGACGCCGGATTCGATGACGTTGCCCTTGGCGTGGCGATTCGGATTCGCCTTGAGTTCGAGCAAATCGGCCTGGAGCAAAATCATTTCGAGCAATTTATCAATGCCCTGTTTGGTCAGCGCGGAACACTCGACGAAAATCGTGTCGCCGCCCCAATCGTCCGGCACGAGTCCCTTGTCCTGCAACTGCTGGCGGACTTTCATCGCGTTCGCGTTCGGATGATCAATCTTGTTGACGGCGACGAGAATCGGAACTTTCGCCGCCTTCGCGTGGCTCAAGCGCCTCCAGAGTTTGCGGCATGACGCCGTCGTTCGCCGCGACGACGAGCACGACGATGTCCGTGACGTTCGCGCCGCGCGCGCGCATGGAACTGAACGCCGCATGGCCGGGCGTGTCGAGAAAAGTGATTTGCGCCAGTTCCTTTTTGCGTTCGGGATGCGGCACGGAAATCGTGTAAGCGCCGATGTGCTGCGTGATGCCGCCGGCTTCGCCCGCCGCGACGTTCGCCTTGCGGATCACGTCGAGCAGCGACGTTTTGCCGTGGTCAACGTGGCCCATGATGGTCACGACCGGCGCGCGCGGCTTGAGATGCTTCCGGCTTGTCCTCGATGTCCAGTTCGACTTTTTTCTCGACCGCGTGGACGACGCCCGCGCCGCGCTCGCGTTTTTCCACTTCAAAACGGAAACCGTATTTGGCGCAAATCTGCTGCGGCGATTTTTTCGTCAATCGCCTGGTTGACCGTGGCAAAAACATCCAGCCCCATCAAATCGGCGATGATTTTGAATGGCTTTTGTTTCAGTTGCGTCGGCCAGTTCGCGCACGACAATCGGCGGCTTGATGATGATGACCTCGCCGGTCGTCGGCGCGACAAATTTTGGCTGCGCTGGCGCGGCGGGTTTCGGCCGGCTCGCGCGTTGCGGCTGTTGCGGACGCCCGTCGCGACCGCCGCGCTGAAATTGCTCGTCCGCGAATCGTCCGCGCTGCGGCGCGCCGGGACGCGACGGCGGAAGTTTGGTTGAAGAACCGCCTCGTTCGCCGCCGCGCGAACTTGGCTGACGCGTTGGCGACAATTGGATGAACCCGACTTTCTCGCCGACTTGGGCCGGCGGGTTTGCGGCGGCGCGGACTGGGTTTTGGCGTTTCGACACTGGCGGCGCGGAGCAGTTTCAATTTTTGCTTCGACGCACCGCCGGTTCGTTCTTTGACTTCCGGTTTCGGTTCGGGCGGCGGCGCGGTGATGCAGAACAATTTTTTCCTCGACCGGCGCGGGCTTGGGCGGTTCGGGCGCGGGCTTGGGCGCGAGTTTGGCGGCGAGCTTCGGGATACGTCTTTGATCAGCTCTTCTTCGAGCCATTCGGCGGAGATTTTATCGAGCGAACTGGACGGGACTTTGGCGGCGGCAATGCCCATGCGACTTGGCCTTCTCGAGAATCTGCTTGTTCTCGAGGCCGAGTTTTTTCGAAATGTCGTAAATACGAACGGGCATAAAAATTTTCAACCGTCGCCGACCAGAATGTGCGAATGGCCTTCATGGCTAAATCGCGCGAACAAACTTTGTTCCGGTCTGCGTCATAAAATCAAGTGGTCACGGGCGCTTCGCCGACGCTCAACTGTGCGGCGTCCGGCCTCGGCGCGCGCGGCTTCCAAAATCGCCGCCGCGTTTTCGCCGATCTGCGGGATGTCCGCGATGTCGCCGGCTTCCGCCGACAATAAATCTTCCAGCCGCGTCAATGCCGGCATGGACGAGCGCGTCGGCCTGTTCGCGGGTAATTCCGGGAATCGCCGCGATCTGCCGCGACCGCTTCGGCGACTTTTTCCTCGAAACCTTTGGTGACGACGTGTTCGGCGTCAATGTCCACTTCCCAGCCGGTCAGCTTGGCGGTCAGCCGCGCGTTTTGTCCGCGCTTGCCGATGGCCAGCGACAACTGGTCTTCGCTCACCAAAATTTTCAGGCGTTTGCCTTTTTCGTCCAATCTCAATGCTTTTCAATTGCGCCGGTTCCAGCGCTTTCGTGACAAAAGTCTTGATGTCGGACGACCACGGAATCACGTCCACCTTTTCGTTGTTCAATTCGCGGACGATATTTTTCACGCGCTGGCCGCGCATCCCGACGCACGCGCCGACCGGATCCACTTTCGGGTCGCGCGAATAAACCGCCATCTTGGTGCGGAAACCGGGTTCGCGCGCGATGCCCTTGATCTCAATCGTGCCGTCGTTGATCTCCGAAACTTCCAGCTGAAAAAGCTTGATGATGAAACGCGGATCGGCGCGCGACAAAATGATTTCCGGCCCGTGCGGCCCTTCCTCGACGGCCTTGACGTAGCAACGGATGCGTTCGCCGACCTGATATTCCTCGGTCGGCACGCGCTCGCGGTTCGGCAGCAACGCCTCGTATTTTCCCAAATCCAAAATCACATCCGAACGCTCGAAACGGCGGACCGTGCCGCTGATGATGTCGCCGACGCGGTCTTTGAACTCGGTGAAAATCAGCGCTTTTTCCGCCTGCCGGATTTTCTGCATCAGCGCCTGTTTGGCATATTGCGACGCGACGCGGCCAAAACTTGTGGGCGTGACTTCCTTTTCAATTTCGTCGCCGACTTTCGCGTCCGGCTTGATGCGGCGCGCGTCGAAAACGGAAATCTGGTCGTGCTGGGAAATGACTTTTTCGGAGACGATGAGTTTGGCGAACGCCTTGATGTCGCCGTTTTTCTGGTCAATCTCCACGCGCAATTCGCGCGCCGGGCCGACCGCTTTTTTCGCGGCGGACAACAACGCCTCCTGGACAGCACCGACCAGGACATCACGGCTGATGCCTTTTTCGCGTTCCCAAAATTCCAAAACCGCCAAAAAATCTGCGTTCATAACTTAAACACGGCGTCGGTCTCGTCCGCATCCGGCGAATAAAAAAGCCGGAAGATGTTTATCTCCGACTTTCGCACGCTGGCCGAACCAGCCGACTTTACCGTTCTTGTATGAAGAATAATTTTTCGGCAGCCTTGCGTCAAGTGCAATTCCATCGTCTAAATTCAATGGAAAATCAATTTTACGCCGGAAAAATTTCCACGCTTCAAGCTGGTTGTTTTCCGCGCGGCAAAAAAACTTGTATTGCCTGAACGCCTGACTTACGGTCAAATCTATTGAAAGGAATTTTATGAACACAAACATTGGAATCGCCGACAAAAACCGCAAGGCCGTCGCGCTGGAACTGACCAAATTGCTGGCCGACGAATTTTTGCTCTACACAAAAACGCGCAACGCGCATTGGAACATCGAGGGCAAGGATTTTCATTCCATGCACCTGTTTTTTGAGTCGCAATACAAGAAACTTGAGGAAATTGTGGACGAAGTTGCCGAACGCATCCGGCAACTCGGCCATTACGCGCCCGCGACGCTCAAGGAATTTCTGGAACTGACGCATTTGACGGAAAAGATCGGGCGGGAAAAATAACAGCCAGGGTTTCATCAAAGAACTGCTGGCCGACCATGAAAGCATCATCATTTTCCTGCGTGAAAACGTGAATCGCTTCGCCGATGATTTCATGGACGCTGGCACGAGCGACTTCATCACCGGCCTGATGGAAGAACACGAAAAAATGGCATGGATGCTCCGTTCGCACCTCGCCTGATGTCCGGCAACGGCTGACTTAGCTCACGCTCATGCCGAGCAGGAATTCGATGTTGCTCTTGTGTCTTTTTCAGCTTGCCCAGCATCAATTCCATCGCCTCGACGGGCGGCACGCCGGTGAGCGCGCGGCGCAGCATGACGACGCGGCTGTATTCGTCCGGATGATAAAGCAATTCCTCCTTGCGCGTGCCGGAACGTTCGATGTTGATGGACGGGAAAATGCGGCGGTCAACCAGGGCGCGGTCCAGGTGGACTTCCATGTTGCCCGTGCCCTTGAATTCTTCAAAAATCACTTCGTCCATGCGCGAACCCGTGTCCACCAGCGCGGTGGCCATGATCGTGAGCGAGCCGCCTTCCTCGATGTTTCGCG
This sequence comes from uncultured Verrucomicrobiae bacterium, assembly GCA_963746345.1. Classification (GTDB taxonomy): domain Bacteria; phylum Verrucomicrobiota; class Verrucomicrobiia; order Limisphaerales; family UBA11358; genus UBA11358. The sequence continues at coordinate 186,788 of CAVVAN010000001.1, read as the reverse complement.
CCGCGCCGAAAAACCGTTTCGGCTTGTGCAACGCATTGGCGTCCACGCCGCCGGAAAGAATTTTGCCGGAGTGCGGCTGGACGGTGTTGTAAGCGCGCGCCAGGCGCGTGATGGAATCGAGCAGAATCACCACGTCGCGCTTGTGCTCGATCATGCGCTTGGCTTTTTCGATGACCATTTCCGCCACCTGCACATGGCGCTCCGGCGGTTCGTCGAACGTGGATGAAATCACTTCCGCGCCTTTGCAGGAACGTTCCATGTCCGTGACTTCCTCGGGCCGTTCGTCAATCAGCAGGATGAACAGATAGGTCTCCGGATTGTTTTTCAAAATGGCGTTGGCCATTTTCTGCATCAACACCGTTTTGCCCGTGCGCGGCGGCGCGACGATCAATCCGCGCGTGCCTTTGCCGATCGGGCAGACCAGATCCAGAACGCGCGTGCTCAATTCGTCCGGCGCGGTTTCCAGAATAAACCGCTTGTTCGGAAACAGCGGCGTGAGATTGTCGAAATGCGTTTTGTCCTTCGCCTTGTCCGGGTCTTCGCCGTCCACGGCCTCGACTTTGAGCAGCGCGAAAAATTTTTCCTTTTCCTTCGGCGGACGGATTTGGCCGGCGATCAGATTGCCCGTCTGCAAATCGAACCGGCGGATTTGCGACGGCGAAATGTAAATGTCCTCGGGGCAGGGCAGATAATTGAAACTTTGCGAGCGCAAAAATCCGAAACCTTCCGGCAGAACTTCCAGCACGCCTTCGGAAAACAACACGCCCGCGCGCTCGGCATTTTTTTGCAGGATGTGAAAAATGACCTCGTGCTTGCGCATCGTGCCGAAATTTTCCACGCCCAATTCCCTCGCCATGTTGTTCAGTTCCGTCATGCTCATCGCCTGCAATTTGGCGATGTTGATGGACGCGGCGATTTTGTCGCGCTGATAGCCGCGCCGCTCCTCGAATTTCGTGTCGTCGATCGTTGGTCGGCTCGACCGGCGTGGACGGCGGGCGCAATCCGGCGGAGCCGGACTGTTCAGGCACGGCGGCGGCAGTTTCCCCGGCAGGCGGCGCGGTCGGTAATGGCGATTCAACGGCGGAAGAAATTTCTTCCGCCGGTTTCGCCTTCGGTTTTTTCGTTGAAACTCTTGGCATAAATTAAAATAAAATTTCCCGACTGGCTGGAATTTTGATCGCCTGCGCATCAGCGGTCGCGAAAACTGTCGCACATTGGACGATTTGCGACCGGATTGGTTCAAAATGGGATTTCCGCTGCGGCGTCGAGGTTGTCCTCAATACGGTAGGGGAAATCTTGCAGTCAGTTCACGGCAAGATTGGCGCATCTTGGCCGCCATGTCAAATCAGATTTTTTGTGCGATTTTACATTTCGGCGGGTGCTATAAATTGAAATCAAATGACGCCTGATTCAGAATTGCTCCGGCAATTTGCCAAGACAAATTCCGAAGACGCCTTTGCCGAACTGGTGAAACGCCATGTGAACCTCGTCTATTCCGCCGCGCTCCGGCAGGTCAATGGCGACGAACATTTGGCAAAAGATGTTGCGCAAACTGTTTTCACCGATCTTGCGCGAAAAGCCGATTCACTTTCGCGCCGCGAAAATTTGACCGGCTGGCTTTACACCAGCGCGCATTTTGCCGCCGCGAAAATTGTGCGCGACGGAAAATCGCCGGCGCGACCGCGAGGAAAAATTTATGCGCGAACCAACTCACGAAACACGCGCCCGAAGCCGATTGGGAAAAACTTCGCCCGCCGCTCGACGATGCCATGCACGAACTCAAGGAATCCGACCGCGAAGCCGTTTTGCTGCGCTATTTTGAGAACCGGCAATTCGCCGAAGTCGGCGCGAAACTCGGCCTCAACGAAAATGCCGCGCGGATGCGCGTGGAGCGCGCGCTGGAAAAACTGCGCGACATTTTCACCAAGCGCGGCATCACGACGGCGACGGCTCTGGCATCCGTGATTTCCGCGAACGCGATTCAAATGGCGCCCGCGAACCTGGCCGCGACGCTCACGACAGCTTCAATTGCAACTGCGGGAACTGGAACATTCACACTTCTGAAAATTATGACAGCGACCAAATTAAAATTGGCTTTCAGCGCAATCGTCGTTGCTGGCGCGGCGACAGCATTTGTGGTTCAACATCAAACGCAGGAAAAACTGCGCGCGGATAACGAATCGTTGACGCAACAAATCGCGCAACTGCAAACCGACAACGGAAGTCTTTCAAATCGTCTTGCGGAGGCTGCTGATTCTAAATCGCTTTCGGATGAGCAACTTAATGAATTACTGAAATTGCGTGGTGAAGTTGGCGTGTTGCGCAGACAAGTAAATGAGTTCGGAAAATTGCGAGATGAAAACCAGCAATTGCGCGATGAAATTCTGGCCGCGCATAAGGAACAGACTCAATTGCCAACACAGGCTCAATACGACTGGCATCGAACCAACACAATCAATGCCGCAAGATTTGTCGAGCTTGCGATGATAATGTTTGCAGGCGATAATCACGATCAATACCCGACAAACTTTAGTCAAATTTCCAATTTGACAGAAGGCATGACAAATCAAACGAGCGGTATTGGGCCGGAGGCTTTTGAATTTGTAAATGCTGGCCCAGCAAACAGCCAAGATGCATCAACCACAATCATTCTTCGTGAACAAAACCCATTCAGAACTGTGGACGGAAAGTGGTCTCGAACATATGGTTTTGGTGACGGGCATGTTGAAATGAAAATTTCTGACGACGGAAATTTTGACGCTTTTGAACAGCAGCATTCGCCGCCGCCAAATCAATAAGGCAACGGAAATTTCGCCGTCAATTCGCGCACGCGGGCGCGGACTTTGTGCGCGGCGTCGGCGTTTTTGATGTCCAGCAGCACTTCGGAAATCATGTCGGCGATCGCGGCCATTTCCGCTTCCTTCATGCCGCGCGTCGTGACGGCGGGCGTGCCCAGACGGATGCCGCTGGCCTGAAACGGCGAGCGCGTTTCGAACGGAATCGTGTTTTTGTTGACCGTGATGCCCGCTTCGTCGAGCGCGATCTGGCAATCCTTGCCGGTCAGATTTTTCGCGCCCACGTCCACGAGCATCAAATGATTGTCCGTGCCGCCGCTGACGAGGCGGTAGCCGTTGCGTTTCATGCCGTCGGCCAGCGCCTTCGGCATTTTTGACAATCTGCTGCTGATAAGTTTTGAACGACGGCTGCAACGCTTCGTGAAAACAAACGGCTTTGCGCGGCGATGACGTGTTCGAGCGGGCCGCCTTGAATTCCGGGGAAAACCTGCGAATCAATTTCCTTCGCAAATTTTTCGCGGCACAAAATCAATCCGCCGCGCGGGCCGCGCAAAGTCTTGTGCGTCGTGGTCGTCACAAAATCCGCGTGCTCCATCGGGCTGGGATGAATTCCCGCCGCGACCAGGCCGGCGATGTGCGCGATGTCCGCGAGCAGATACGCGCCGACTTCGCGCGCGATTTCGCCCATGCGCTTGAAATCAATGATGCGCGGATACGCGCTCGCGCCGACGGTGATCATCTTCGGCTTGTGTTCGCGCGCCATTTGCGCGAGTTGGTCGTAATCAATCCGTTCGTCGTCCTTGCGAACGCCGTAGTGGACGATCTCAAAAAATTTGCCGGAGAAATTCGCCTTGTTGCCGTGCGTCAAATGGCCGCCGTGGCTCAAATCCATCGTCAGCATCTTGTCGCCGGGCTTCAGCACGGCGAAATAAACGGCCATGTTCGCGCCGACTGCCGGAATGCGGCTGGACGTTGGCGTGTTCCGCGCCGAAAATTTTCTTCGCGCGGTCAATCGCCAGCTGCTCGATGACGTCCACGTTTTCGCAGCCGCCATACCAGCGTTTTTTCGGATAACCCTCGGCGTATTTGTTGGTGAGCACGGAGCCTTGCGCTTCCATAATCGCCGGGCTGAACAAAATTTTCGCTGGCGATCAATTCGATGTTTTCCTGCTGGCGCGATTTTTCATGCGCAATGGCTTCGGCCACGTGCGGGATCAACATTGCGCAAGCGCAATTGTAGCGGCGCGAGGCGAAAATCCATTTTGTTCACGCGGCGTTCGTGGCGTCCGCCTTCAAATTTTCCGGCGATGAACGCGTCGAGAATTTTTTTGGCGAGTTCGGGCGGCGGTGTTTCCGCGCGAGGCAAAGCACATTCACGTCGTTGTGCCGGCGCATCAAGTCGGCGTCTTTTTCATCGAAGGCCTGCCCCGCGCGCACGCCGGGAATTTTGTTGGCGGCGATGCAAATGCCCACGCCGCTGGTGCAAACAAGCAGGCCGAGTTCGGCCGCGCCATCGGCAACGGCTTGCGCGGCGGGTTGCGCGAAATCGGGATAATCGTCCGCCGGGTCTTTGGTCAGCGCGCCGAAATCCTTGACGGTCAGTCCGCGCGCGAGCAGATATTTTTTGAGCGCTTCCTTCAGATCAAAGCCGCCGTGATCCGCGCCGATGGCGAAATTCACGGCGGTCGCGATTTTCGCGCCGGCGTGCGCGGAGAAGAATTTGGTGTTGTTCCATAAATTTCAAAAGCGACGCGATGCCCTGCTCGATCTGGTCGCGGCAATCCACATAAACTTCATAAGGGCTGCCGATCGGATCGCTGATGTCCTTTTCATAAGGTTCGAGCGTTTCGTCAAATTCGCGCAGCAAAAAAGTTTTTTCCGCCGCCGCCGGATACAAAAGCGCGATCGTGTCCACATGGCCGTGCGTCATGCCAAAAATATAATCCGCCTGCCGCACCAATTCCGCCGTGAGCGCGCGGCTGCGTTGGCCGGAAATATCAATGCCCAGTTCGCTGCATCGCCGTGCACGGAATGTGGCGTCGGCGGCTGGCCGTCAATCGCGCCGAGTGCCCGCCGAAAAAACGCGGAACTCGCCGCGCCCGCGCAGCGCGTGGCGGAACAAGCGCCTCGGCCATCGGGCTGCGGCAGACATTTCCGGTGCAAATGAACAGAATCGTTTTCATCCCGCGCGAAGGTTCAAGGTGATTTGTGAAAGGCAAATCGTCAATCCGAAATCAGGAGCGCGATTGGCGGACGACGGCGAGCGCCTTGGATCAAATCCACCGCCCGCGCCAAAACCGGGTCGCGAATAAAGGGCTTTTGCGGCTCGACCGGACGCGTCGGCGCAGAATCTTCATCCTCATCGCCGTCCTTGATTTTTTCGCGCACCAAATCCGCCTCGCTCGTGTGGTCCATAAACGGCAAAAAATCATTCGTGGCCGCGCTGGAATTAGTTTCGCTCTCCGCCAAAATTCCAAACGGATTTTCCAAAAAACTTTTTTCGGTCGCGGCGTTAATTGAAACTGAAACGTCCGGCTGCAAAAATTTTGCCGGATTTCCAAAAATCAAACCCGCGCGTGCCTCGCGCAAATCCGACGCCAGTTTCGCCGCCGAGCCTCGCGTTTCGGCATTGATCAAAATCGCCAGTGGCAGTTTTTTCGATGCAAACAGATTTTCCACCGACTGTTCCTCCGCAGAATCGTCGCCGTCCGCAAACCGCAAATCCAAAACTGTCCCGGCAATTTTGTTCGTGCTTGCCAGGTCGGTCTGCGTGGATTGGATTTCGTTCGCCAGATTTTTTCCCACTTCGCCCACGCGCAAATACGCCACGTCATTTTCAAAAATTGCCGATTTGGCCAGGGCCGCATTGGTTGCTTCCGCGAAGAGCGGGATTTGCGCGAGCGCCGAAAATAAAATCAAAACAGAGAAACCAAAAAATCGTCGTGTCATTCTGCTTCCAAATTGCGCGACAAAACGCTGAAAGTAAAGCTGCGACCGTGTTTGGATCTGTTATCGCTTTTTCGATGGCATCTCTTGTCATCTCATAAAATCCAAAAAAATTCTTCCGGATTACAAGTCGGGTGCAAGTTTTGGCACTAACCTAGTCAAAATTGAAGTCATCATCAAAAATTTAATGCTGGCCTGAACACCAATTCTATTTATTCAAGAACTTGTTTTGAAATTACGGTGTTGCTTCCGTCGCCAAGCCGACTTTGGTAATATCCAACTGTTGGAGCACATCCAACACATTGATCATGTTCTGATAATCCACATCATCCGAACCTTTTACAACAACGCTCAAATCCGGATTATCTGATTTAAGTTGTTGTAAATCATCTCTCAACTGAACAATGGTGACGGCTTGATCGTTCAAAAATGTTTGCCCTTTTGCATCTACGACGATTCGGTTGACTTTTGGTTTTTCCTTTTTAGGCGGCGGCGGTTTGCCCGAGGGTAAATTCATTTCCAGATTGTTCATCATCTGCGGCGTCGTGATGATGAAAATGACCAGCAACACAAACACCAAATCCAACAATGGCGTAATATTCAACTCTGTCAGCGAGCTGTGGTGCGAACTGGATGTTTTTTTCAGACTCATTGCAATACGGCTTCGTTTTCCTCCTGCACATCGAAACGAACAGTAATGCGCGGCGGAAAATTTGTTGGGGGCGGACGATCCATGCTGGTCACCGCAGCGATGGCTTGACGCACCGAATCATCCCACCGCTGGCTACCCGAACCTTTCAGCCACTGGGGATTGCTGATGGCTCCACTACGACTGACAGAAACCGCTATTTCAACCACATAATCATCGTCGTCCATATTATCAGGCCGGTTCCATTTCGAACGAAACGCATATTCAACCATGCCTTTGTAAACTTGGACAGGGTCGGAACTCGTCTCTACGGCTTTGCCGCCTTCAAAATCAAACGACGGCAGAACTGCTGCTGGTGGGGCCACAGTGGGGGGGGCCAAGGGTGGCGGCGCAGATTCTTTTGGCGCTTCCACTATTTTTGGAGTTTCTACCTTGGGTGTCTCTTTGGGCGGTTCAACTTTTGGTGGTTCCTTCGGCTTCTCCGGTGGCTTTTCCTTGACCATCTCAACTGAAATTTTCTGCAATTGATGGCCAAGTAATCCATGCCGCGCCGCAAAATAAAGCAATACCAACACCAGCACGGCGTGGAAGACAAACGAGATGAACAAATTCACCTTGGATGAATTGCGCTTCTTACGTGGCTGACTTTGAGGCGTCATGTCATTTCAACGGTTCGGTTGCCAAATCAACCTTCGGAACATTCGCCTGTTGGCATACATCCAGCACAGCGCGAATATCTTTATATTTTGTGTGACTATCGCCGCGTACAATGATGTTCAAATCAGGATCATCCATGCGCAAATTTACGAGCGCTTCCTTCATATCATCTGGTGACACGAACGGTTGCTTATTCAAATACATCTTCCCGTCGGCCTGAACGGTGATGTAATTGGCCTTGCGCGGCGGTTCTTTCAACCGTTTCGCCGCCGTGGGCAATTTCAAATCCAAGTCATTGACCGGAGGAATGGTTGTGATGATGAAAATAACCAGTAACACGAACGCCAAATCCAATAACGGGGTAATGTTCAACTCCGTTACCGAACGATGAACGGAACGGGAACATTTCTTCATGAGTTAACCAGTTCGGACGTTTCTCTGCTTTTCATCGCGCCGACGATATGTCCGGCCAGCACGACGTTCGCCTCCCGAATTTCTTCCGATAGCGGACGATGATCTACATAAACGTGTTCGATTTGGTTGGCGTAGCGGCTGGCAAATCCATCCAATTCCTGGGTGATGGCCCGGATGGTCGTTACCATAAAGTTGTAGGCAAACATCGCGGGAATCGCCACGAGCAAACCCGTAACCGTGGCCACCAGTGCCGCCGCTACGCCGGGTGCCATGGCTGTCAAGGTGGCGGCTTTGCTTTCGGCGATTCCCGCAAAGGTGGACATCACACCCCAGACCGTTCCCAACAGGCCGATAAATGGTCCACCTGCCACAGCCGTAGAAAGCACGATCATGCCTTTCTCCAAGGCCATCGCCTCCGCGCTCGCCGCCTCTTCCAAAATTACCTTTACGGCTTCAAACGATGATGGGCTGATCTTTGTTGCTGTAGCTTTGGCGAGAAAATCTGTATTCGTGTGAACTTCACCTTCGATTGGGTAACTTGCAACGGCCTGAATGGACACAGGATTGTTCTTCAATTGATACGACAGTTCATCTGCGCCACGGACGTAAAGTTGATACGCAGGCGCGCCATCGAATTCTTCGCCCTTGCGTTGGATGTCCAATGGATCGCGCGTTGAACTATAGGCGGCCATGAATTTCTTGGTCGCTTTGCGTGCGATGAGCAGTTGTCGGAACTTGGTCAAAATGATCGTCCAACTGAACAGCGATAAAATCAACAGCACGATGACGGTGATTTTGCCTTCCGTCGTCGCATTTTGAATCGCATATACTGCCGCGTTGGCTGCAAATAAAGGTTGTATCATATTCATAAAACTCCTGGAATTTTTTGTTCCGCTTTGGATTGCATTGGTTGACTGTAATAAATTATTCTTTGTATGTTTACAATAAATTTTTGGTCATTGTGCATCATGGTTTAAGCTTGGGGTTGGCAAGGTTGAGTCACCGGCAACAACTGACATTAGTGGCGCATCGGTTTCGGCGCTTGAATCCGCAAGTAATTGACGGCCGTACTGGAATTGTGATTTGGTTTGATGTGTGCGCAACGAAACTCCGAATTCTTCCCGGAATAACCGGTTGAAATGGCGTTCACTGCAATGAAGCTGTTGTGCAAGATCAGTCGGCGAACACGCGTAAAGTTCGACCTCCGGCATCTGGCCGACCAATCGCAGGAAACGTTCGCGGAGTTTTAGGTCATTGCTGACAGCCGAAACCTGCGCTGGCAGTAAATCGGCTGTGGCGGTAGCCCAAAGTTGAAGCAACGCGCATCGCATCGGTAATCGGTCATTGTGCGACAAACTGACAATTCGAGTAAATTTTTGTCCGATTGGTTCGCCAGCTTTAAAGAATAAGGCGGGTATCACCGAGTTGTTGGGGGCGATTTCAAACTGATGCCATTCTGCGACTGTGAAAACCCCGGTCAAGTGTCGCGGGTGAACGGCGAAAAATTGCAATTTCAACGGTCCGAGCTGGCTTGTCCGAACAATCCCATTGATCTTGCTGGTTACAATAAATCCATCTCCCATCGTAAGTTGAAACGCAGAAGTCCCTTGTTGTAGCCAATAGCCAACCCCCTCGAACACACGAGCCATAAGCCACCCCTTGAAACGAGGAAGGCCTTCTTCAGAAGGCTGAAATGTCAACGCTTGTAAAATAAGATGTCGCTCAACGGTCATTACCTTTCAAGGCTGCGGATAAACTGTTACTATTCAGTGTCAAACTTGGCACAATTTTGAAACAATTTCCTCGCTCAAGTGAAGACACGGCACTTTTATTAACACTTGTATTTTCGTAAAAACTGTTGTAAGTGAAACAGTATCTCTGCTCAATCATCACAATCGGGCACTTGCAAGCCGGATCATTTACATTTCTTCAGGCAACAGTTTGGTTGTCAGCCGTTCGAGCGTCAAACGACCGGCTTCGACAACAGATGTATTGGTTGATGCTAGGTGGATAGTGGCGAGATTTAGAACGATCGCCAAGTCGTCTGGCTCCAATTGCAACGCTTCCGAATAGTGTTTTTCTACTTCGTCAGTTTGAGCGCATCATAAATCCAAAATGCGACTTTGCACGTTACGAATCAACAACAATTGCGTTGCGCCAGACCTCAAAAATTAAAACAATTCAAGCGGATCGCGATCAGGGAAAGAGCCGCTTTAGAATCTAAACGTTAGATCCACTTGAAAAATTTGATATCTATTGACCGGATTCATTTGTGGAATATCCTGACCACTGCCACCAGTGCCCAATTTGTCATTGATGCGAGTGGCATAACCGTATCGGACGGTGGCGATAAAATTGTCAGTCAAACCATAGGCGGCTGCCGCGTAAATGCCCTGCAAATTTTCGTCGCCTTCGAAAAAGTCCGTATCCAACAGGTTGGGATCCAGTGCGTATTGTTCGATATGCTGCCAATAGGTTCTCAATTCCCAGGCATTTTTCCTGGAAGTAGAACCGTTGACCAATCCCAGGCTGCCTTGGCTCCCGATGGCAAAACCCGCTTGATACGCCGTGTTATCATGTGTCTGTGGAGACGAAATTGTCACAAGTCCAAAACCAGGATTACCAGAAGAAAAGTATGGTGAATGCGAGGCGTTATAGGCGGCTTGAGCCCTCTCCTTTCCCTGAAGATTTTGAGCAAAATCACCAAAGAATCGCAAGTCAACTTTTTCCAGTTTTACGTTCAACTCAACCGGAATTTCAAGCACCAATAAATCATTGATTCCTGTCTGGTTGGCGAAGAAACCATCAAAAGGCCCTCCCAGATTATATGACGCCGGAATCCCGTTGATGCCAACGTCCGATCCTTGCCCAACATATGTTCCGGAGAAATCAGGAATGGAATTATAGTTGACGGCAGCCCCTGGAGATTTCCCATTATTAAAGCGGTTGTAGTCGTATAAAGTCGAGGCGATTTTAAAGCTTATTTTTTTAGTGATTTGATAATCGACACCCAACTGCGAAGCGAGGAGAAAAGGCGAGTAGCCGCTACTGGTGGTCAAAGGGTTGAAATACCCTGATGAAGCTTGATCTGGGTTGGTATCCTGATAAAGAAATTGGCCGAAAGTCGCAAAGAAATCCGCCTGTCCCACGGTGTATTTGAAACGTTCAGCCGCGCCTTCGGGATTGATACTGGAATTCCAGACCATCGGCGTGGTATAGAGCGGATTGGGCATTTTACCCAAAGTGATGTCTACCCAGGATTCCGGGTGCCAGCCGAGATAAATCTGGCCGATGCCAATGCCCGCCGTGGATTTTCCGAATGGACCTTGGTAGGGTGTTCCGCTTGAAGAAGTGCCAAAAGTAACCCATGACGAGCGTGGATTTGAAGATGTTTCCAGCCTGAAGCCGTAATCGAAATCGTCAAACAATTCCCCGCGCAGGCCAAATCGCAACGCATAACGGTAGCGTTGTAAATCTATTTTACCATTCGAGGGATCGTAAGCTTCACGATCCTCGTAACGCAGGCGAATGTCTCCGAACAATTCCACATTTTTGACACCATCGCTGATCTTCCACTTGGACTCTGGAAATTGGGCCACTTCATTGGTGCGGATGGTGTCTACCTGCGCCTGCACTTTTGCCGCCTCGTCTTCGGTAATCATGCCTTTATCCAACATCAGATTCAGCACCGGATCGGAAATATTGTCGCTGAAAGCGCGGTTCACCGGACAGATGGCCCAAGTCATGGCAACGATTGCTAGCAATCGTGCAAAACCACCACTATTGATACAAAAATTGTGACAACACGCCCCGTGAAATTTCACAACCGAATTTTTCGCATCTGCCATTCGCATTGGCGCAGGGTATTTATGAGAAGCAACGATTTGATGGCGCAATTGTTACGTTATAGTTACGAACTTCTCGCGCTTCAAAATTAGAAATCGATTGACTTGATCCATCTGTTTATACAAGTGTTTTTTGACTGGGAAACCATCAATGATTTCAAGCTTGAGAAAACTTTTCTTTGGATTAAAATTAATTTGCGCCAGATTCGGAAATAATTGATTCGCCTGACAAGCGGATGCGGTTCACATCATTCATAATTTTTATAAAATTTCAAGCATCCGCACCGAATTTTATCCGTGATTGAGTGACCTTTTTGTAACGGAAGACAAAATTGTATGCAAATCCTATCACATGGATTTTTAACCTGTTTTAATAGAGCATCTTGCCACTACATTACCCAAGTCAAATAAGAGGCGTTACGAGTCCTTGAACATGATGTCTTGCCGTTTGGGTTGCTGTAGATTTCATGACATACAACCACAACGGTATGGTTGGTAAAACTAAATCAACAAACAAATAATCGAAAACAATAAATCCTGAAAAATATGAAAAAACTACATAAAGCAGCTTTGCTGGCCGCCCTCGGCTTGGCGAGCGTATCGGCGGTCAAGGCTGATACTTTCGGTGACTTGATCGTGGGCTTTACCACGCAATCCGGGAACGACGTCCTCTACGACATCGCTAACGGTGGGGGGAACCTGTATAACGGTGAAAGCTGGTCGGCCGCGACCTTGGGCATCAGTGCCGGTTCTGTGAACTCGTATAGCTGGGGTGTTATTGGTGACGCACTTGGTTCGGATGAAAGCACCAGTTATGATTCAGTATGGACGACAAAGGCCGGCCTGACTCCCACCAAACTAAACGGAGGGAGTGCATGGGGTGCGGTTGACACTGGTATTACCAGCGTTTACGGCAATGCTCCAGGAACGGATCCTGCAAGCGATGCAAACAGTTGGAACAAAGAGACCCTAAATGGCACGCTTGGCACTGACTATCTCAATGCCTATCTCAATCCGAACACGGCTGGTGCGTCCACAATCAATTTTTATGAGGTCATTGACAACAACACCGCTCCCGCACTTCAAGGCGACTTTTCGCTCGGCAACGATGGCACTTTGACCTTTAATGCCGTTCCGGAACCCGCTACTTGTGGTATGATTGCAGGTTTCGGTCTTTTGATTTTATCTCTCCGTAATCAACTCCGCCGTCAGGCATAAGACATTGGCGAAAACAAAACACAACAAACAAACACAACAAACAAACTATTAATAAAATGAAAATCAATAAATCAATAATGCTGGTCGCGCTCGGTTTGAGCGTGGCCGGTCTTGCCAAAGCCGATGAACTCTTTCTCACAGGTTCAACGGCGGCGCGCTCGGCAGTTTACTCCACCATGACCAATCCTGGATCCGTTTTCATATCAGCTCCGGCCTTTACGGGTTTCGGTGGTTCCGGTTCCGGGGACAACTATATGGCGTTTGCCGGCACTCTCGTGGGTGGCAGTGGCACGACCATCATCAACTGCCATTGGTCTGGCTCTGAAGGCGGTATTGTGGATGTGGCGACTACTGGTGGGACGAATGAAACCTTCATTGATAACTCGCTCATCAACCTCACCGGCAGCAGCGATCCTTCTGGCAACCCCGGCACTACCACAAACCATGTTGTTGACCTCGCCATGGCGGACAATGCCCAGGCGTATTCGCCCGCCGGCAGCAAACTGCCGTCTGTCGCAGACGAGGCTGGTGTTGGCATAATTCCGTTCAAATGGGTTCGTAACCCGGGCTTTTGGACCGGGACTAATGTGACGGACTCTGAAATCCGCCAATCCTTGAGTGGCGGAGCCAAATTGGCGGTGTTCACAGGCAATGCCGGTGACACCAACAGTTATGTGTATGTGAGCGGGCGTGATTCCAATTCGGGCACGCGTGTCAATGCACTTGGCGATTCCGGATTCGGGTCTGCCACAGCTGTGAATCAAATCATTCTTGACACTAATGGAGTGATGCAGGCGCAACAAGTTATATCTCACGGCCATACAAATACTGTCTACATCGGCAATTTCGGTCAGAGCAGTGGTGGCACCCTGGCTGGCACCTTGGGAGCGTCCACGACAAGCCAGAGCGATTCAGTTCATAGTATCACTGGTTTTTCTGTCATCTCCTATCTTGGAAAATCTGATTCAGCAACCGCGATTGGTAAAGGTGCGACGGAGTTGACCTACGATGGGATTCCCTACAGCAATGCAAACATTGCAGAAGGCAATTACACCTTCTGGGGTAATGAGTATGTAGAGGAAACAGCCAATACCTATGCGGGGCAGAGTGCCAATATCGGAGCAGTGTTCAGTGACTTGACCGGCACGAATGGGGTTGTTGCCCAAGCCGACAACGTTACGCTGCTTCCTTTCAGCTTCATGCACTGCAGCCGCGTTGGTCCTAGCACCGACCCGGTGCATAATTAATTAAGATTAGTTCAATTGTTTAATTCAGGCCGGCGTGAACCCTTGTTCACGCCGGCGTTTTCCTTAGAAACACGGCAGCAGTAGTTGCAAATGCGGATTTAAGATATTGGAGATTTGGATTTTGATCGGAGCGCGGGGCTGCAAGTTATAATCTGGCGGGTTCTGCCAGGCCGGTTGGAACGGCTGAACATCAATCAATAATAACAGGGCTATTTCAAGCTATATTTTTTAAATTTTTATGAAGGCACTTTTGAAAAGCTTGATTTTATTGAACTTGGTTCTGGCCACCGCCCTTGCATTGATATTGGTGGCAGGACATAAGCAGGCCGCTGAACCGGCAACGCAAGTTGTCATGAAAACCGGGCGGTTGCCGGATGAAATGCCAGCCGTCCCGCCGCAGACCACAGCGGGTTCGGAACCAAAACCGTTCTGCTGGAACCAGCTTGAATCCCCGGATTTCCATGTTTATGTCAAAAACCTCCGGAGCATCGGTTGTCCCGAACCGACGGTCCGGGCCATCATCTCGGCGGATGTGGATGCGATTTATCAAAACCGGAGTGAGGGATTGGAGCAAAGATTATCAGAGTTGGCCAATTCCTCCTGGGCAGCACGGCTTGCCGCCTACACCACGGAACAATCACTGAAAGCGGAATTGCAGGAGCTGCCCGAAGAGGAAGCCTCGGAAATCGAAGATTATCTGGGATTACCATCGGTGGCGGCGCAAGTCGCCGCGGATACGACTTCCGCCGCTCAAGCGTCCCAATCAGACAATGAGTCACCCGATCCCGTTTCAATGCCCCTGATTTTTCAGGCCGTTGATCCGGCTGCCTTAAACCTGTCCAGTGATCAAATGGATGTCATCAACAACCTGCGCCTAAACTTTATCAAGGCAATCGGGGGTCTGAATCAGGATCCGAGCGATCCTGCATACATGGAGCGCTGGCAGAAAGCCCAACCGGAGGCGGATGACATGTTGCGCGGCATGTTGGGAATAAGTGTTTTTGAAAATTTACAAATGGCTTCCAATAAAAATGCGCCGTGATGCAGACGCCTTGGAGAAAATATTGCGTTCGTCACCAGTTACGCCCGACGTGACCAAGCTGGCCTGCAAACGCGCCGTAGGCCGCTGGCGGCATTACCAGAAATATCTCCAACCCATCTGGAGAAACGGGTGCCGTTCGTCAAGGCGTTCGGATATGAATAAACGGAATCTGAAATAAAACCCGGTCTTCCTCGTAGTTACAACAAGTCCTGAGCAAACGGATTTAGATTTGGGATTATGCTTTTGACAAACCAAGGGTAGGGACAGCGCGCTGCGCTGTTCGCAGGATTGGCAGCGGCGCAATGCTTTGACCAAGCTTTCAAGATTCCTTGGGTTCCGCCCGCGTCTGGCGGGCGGGGACGCCGCAGCGCGGCGTCCCTACCACGGTAAACAATTCCATCTGCTTGCGATAGTTTGTCAAAGGCATAATCCCGTTTCATTTCACGATTTTCTCACCGGTTGATTTTTCAAATTCATTGGCCCGCGCGATGGCTTCATCAATCTGCTGTGTGGAAATCAGTGAATGGGCAACCAGCGGACTTCGACCATCTAGTTCCATCAGATAATGACGGGCGATTCCGTTGCCATTTTGCGTGGAGAGATAAAACCACTTGTAGGCTTCCACCAGATCGCGTTTCACCCCGGTCCCATTCTGATACATCCGGCCCAGATTCATCTGTCCCTGATCATCCCCACTTCCAGCGGCCTTCCGGAAACATTTCACCGCCCGCTTCAGGTCTTTATCAACGCCAAAGCCTCCCTGTTCATAGATGACCCCCAACGAATTGAGCGCGTCCACATGGCCCCGTGCGAGCGCTTTTTTCAACCATTTTTGGGATTCCCGAAAATCAATCGGAACGCCTTGACGACCCAGAAGGTAGATATTGCCCAGGACCAGCATGGCATCGGGCTGGTTTTGATCTGCCGCTTTTTTCAACCATTTGATGGATTCGGTCATGTTAGTTGGCACGCCGCGCCCCAGCGAATATGACAAACCGATGCTATATTGCCCCAAGGGGTCGCCGTTTTCGGCTGCGTTGAGATACCACCCGTCGGCCGCTTCATAATCCTGCTTCACGCCCAATCCTTTGGCATAATATGCGCCGAGGTCATTTTGGGCAAACGCATAGCCCCCTTCCGCCGACTGCCGCATATATTCCACTGCTTTTTTACAATTCTGGGGCACACCGTCTCCTTTGGCATAATGTTTTGCCAGATAGTATTCCGCCTTGACATCCCCTTTCTCCGCTGCGGCTTGCGCGGTGTCCAAGGTGTATTCATCCGCCGCCGCCCGCATGGTCGGTGAAGGCATCATCATCAACAGGAATAAAACCAAAGAGGCAACGCCTCGCCAGCGGAAATTCCAATACGCTTTCATAATTATTGATATAATCGAAAAAAACGACATTTCTTGTCATGTAAAAGAATGGTTGATATTGTTAAAAATAATCAGGCCGAGTTACAAATCTTGGCAGAATCATGTGTGGCACTTACTTTCTCGTGTTAAAATCAACTAACTTATTGTAAATAAACAATATGCAATAATTTTTATAATGTCCAAAATCAGTCAGCTAATGTCTTAAAACAGTTGGAGCAAAAATAATTCAGCCACTAGTATAACAAGGCATTGAAATCAAAAAAAGAAAATATGTACAAATTAAATAAAATAGCTTCGGTGGCAGTCCTTGGGCTGGTGAGCGTATCGGCAGTCAAGGCCGAGTCTTACAGTGACTTGATCGTGGGCTTTACCACGCAATCCGGGAACGATGTCCTCTACGACATCGTCAACGGTGGAACGAGTTTGTATAACGGTGAAACCTGGTCGGCCGCGACCTTGGGCATCAGTGCCGGTTCAGTGGGATCGTATAGCTGGGGTGTTATCGGTGACAATGGCGACAATAGTGCGCCTGGCACGGGCACAGTATGGACGACAAAAGCCGGCCTGACTCCCACCAAACTAAACGGAGGAAGTGCATGGGGTGCGGTTGACACTGGTATTACAACCGTTTACGGCAACGCTCCAGGAACGATTGCTGCAACCGATCCAACCAGTTGGAACAAAGAGACCCTAAATGGCACGCTTGGCACTGACTATCTCAATGCCTATCTCAATCCGAACACGGCTGGTGCGTCCACAATCAATTTTTATGAGGTCATTGACAACAACACCGCTCCAATTCTCACTGGTACTTTTAGCCTCGCCAGCAATGGAACTTTGACGTTTAACACGGTTTCGGTCACTCCGCCGGTGCCTAAAATTACATCTGTCAGCCGTGCGGGCAACAATGTGACAGTGTTCTTCACAACCACGAACGCAGTTTTTACTTATACCCTTTACTACACCAATTCAACTGGTTTGAGTGCACCAGTGACGAGTTGGCCGTCATCACCAACAACCGTGATTGGCAATGGTTTGACAAATTCAATAATGGACACCACGACTGACACGAATCGTTTCTACCGAATCGGTGTGCATTAATGCGCGAGAAGGTTGGTTTGCATTCAGGAGCCGGGCGATTTAATTCCAAGCACCCCGTTTCTGGCTGCTCTAAGTAGTTGCTCCGCGACAATCAAAGAAATCGCCGACAGGAAGTCAGCGACTCGTTACCTCGTCTGACGATTTCGAAGAAGGAGCCAATTTCCAAGACCATTTTGAAAATCTACCAAAGATCAGGCGGGGCGATGCGCTTTCCGAACAATTCCGGATAACGGGATTATGTCTTTGACAAGCTTTGCTGGTGGTAGGGACGCCGCGCTGGGGCGTTCCCCGGACAGGACGGGACGAACGTTGTAAATTCCCTGCATTTTTGTCGCTGTGCCCACACCGAGGACAGCGCAGCGCGCTGTCCCTACCTTGATAGTTTGTGAACGGCATAATCCCTCCGGATAAAGGCCCCATGAATCTGCGTCGGGCGGCGTTTCCCGGCCATGTAATGAAACGATGTCGTTGAGATTTTGACGTAGCGCCAGCGGACGTCCAACCAGACGCTGCCGCCACATGCCATCGCTGGCAGAATCAGATTTAGGCCATTGGAAAGTGAATTTCTATCTTGAAGGAACGGCTGTGGACAGGATGACGGTGACCCGTCCAACATGCTGGATTGCCGGTTTCTTTTTCTTCTTTTTTTGATCATCGTCTCCGGTGTCATTGCTTGCCACCTGCTGCCTGGTATCATTGCTGGATTGGCCGGCGGCGCTTTGACTGGCACTGGTGGCGCTCGCTGAGGTTCCCAGAGTGGATTGGGCTACGCCGGCAACACCTGAAACATTTTGCGAGAGCAGCGTGGCGGTAACCGTCGCGCCGCCTGAAACATTGATGCCGCCAATGCCTACCACCGTGCCGGAAACAGTCCCGGCACCGAAAAAATTGGCTGAACCGCCGGAAAGAACCGTGCCATTGAAGCTTTCCGTCGCGTCAATGTTTGCGTTTTGACGGGAAACAATCAAGCCATCCACGTTTCCTTGGGCCGTGATGTTGATGGTGCCACCGACAACGCCACCCAATCCGAGGAGTATGTTCCCCTGATCAGCAGTGGCGGCAACGCCGGGAGTGCCGGCAGCCAGCGTCACCATTGGATTTCCAGAAATGCTCTGGTCCAAGGCAAATTGCGAAATTCCGCCCAAGGTGGAAACAATGTTGCCGTGCGGAGTCAGAATGGTGATGTCACCCGGCTGCCCTTTGCCGCCCGGGGATTGATATGGGGCGGTCGGGTATTCCGCCAGGACACCGCTGCCATACGGAGCTGGATTTAATCGCAGTGCAGCGATATCGGTCAAATCTCCAAATTCCAAGAAAACGGGTGAACCGGTAACCGGGTTGGGATGATAGCCGTAGACCTGCAACGCGATGTTGGCCCCTGAACCGGCGTTCACGTCCCCGTTCAACGACTCAACAAAAACATTGCCGCCATTGAAGCTGGCAATGCGGGCACTGCCAATGTTGATGGTTCCGCTGGCGGTCACGCTGACATCGCTGTGTCCGGAAGTGTAAATGCCATAGCAAATATCGGTTGGAATGACAAAGGTTCCCTGACTCAAGTTGATCCCCCCCCCGGCGGTCACATTGACATCTCCGCCGTCGCGGGAATAAATGGCGGAAGAGATCATGTTCAAATCACCATCCACGGTCACGGTGACGGACGCGCCGCCGGTGGCGGCGTCAGGCAACAGAGAATTCAGGGATGAGTAATCGAATCCGTTGGCGTTTAATCCGGCATTTCCAAACCCATCGGAACCGATTCCGAAGGCGTAGCCCAAATCTATGGAAGCGGCATGAACTAAAAGTTGACCCGGTCCGCCGATTTGAAGCCCATTTCCAGCTATTTTGGTTGAATCCAAGCTTTCCGTGTCCAGACTGGCAATAACCGGGGCAGCGCTGAAGGTATAGGTCATGGTTTCAAGATGGCCATTGGCATCAATGATTGGATTTCCTTCGTTATCGGCGACGAGTACGGTCAGCGTGCCCCCTTTTAGGGCATTAATCTGGCTGGCGGATAATTGTTTGGCCATACTGCCTGCAAAACCGAGTTGTAAAGATGAGGGATCATAGACAAACCCCGGATTGGCGCCATAGGTGGAACTGCTGCTTAAAACACTGGGGAAGAGCAGGTAACCGTTTTGTTTCAAGTAATAAGCCAAACCATTGGCACCGACATTGTTGGCGTTAAAAGAAGTCACTTGGCCGGCCACAGTTGGGTTTAATGCCAATGAGAAAAGTGAATCCCAGGCACCAGGATCGAGCGGGTTGGCGCTGGCGATTGCAGAAACCAACGGGACAAAGGTGTAGATGGGGCTGTAATAGATTTGGCCGGCTACATCAATGGAAGTCAGGTCACCGGCATTCAAATTTTTCCCCACAAAACCTGAATTGATCATGTCTCCACCCACGGTTATATGGGTCGCCGTGGTGGTGTAAAGATTGACTGCGTTCATGTTCCCGGAAATAGAAATGTTAACCAAGCCACTGTCGTCTAATTTAGACAAAGTGTTGGCGTGATCGCCCGTACCAAAACTATTACCGTCAACCCAACTGCTCGCGCCGCTGTCAGACATTTCCAGGGTGACCGGGCTGGCGGTATAAGGATCAACGGAGTTTGGAATGCCGAAATTTCCTCCGTCAAAAGTGGTGATGTTCAAATTTTGGTCGGGCGATGGAAACAGAATCACTGATGTGTCCAAAATAAATCCGCCCGAACCGGCAATGACATCCAGTATCGGGGGCAGCAGGAACGGAATAGAAGTTAACGGACTGGAAAGCGGGTTATGCGGGGCTTCATAACCTGTGAACTCAACCGTGTCGCCAGCATCAAGCAAGAGCGAGGCCAGAGGGTCATAGTCAAAATAATGATAGCCCGGGTAGTTTGCCGCGGAGCTGCCGGAATATTCACCAAAAATACCATTGGGGTTGCGCACATCCTGCACGTAAATACTTCCATTGGGAGCATAAACATTCCAGCTGCCCTTAATCAAACTTAAGGCAAAGCCATCGCCCGGATTATTTGCCAGCACAGACAAAGGCGCGCCAACGTTTCCGCCGGCATTGATGGTTCCCACACCGTTGGCCACCACATAATGACCGTAGACATTTCCGCCGGCGTTGATTGTGACATTCCCAAGTTGCGGACCAAAGGCGCCACTGCCTCCATCGTATTGTGCGTTTAAGTAATCCTGCGGGTTGCCGGTTTGAATTGGCAGGAAGCTGATGACGTTGCCGCCGGCCTTGATGGTGACATTCCCTCCGGCGGCCGTGCTGATTCCCCCCAAGTCATAGTCAACCGAGTAATAGGGTGCCGCAGCCTGACCGAAGTCATAACCATACACATTGTCACCTGTATTCACGTTACCATATTGGGCAGTGACCGCAATATTGCCGCCGCCGTATGTCGTGACGCCGCCGTAATCACCGCCATTGACAATGACTTCATTGGCGGCCAAGAGATTAATGTTGCCGTATGTATAAATGTAAGCGTCACCGTCCAGATAGATTCCGTCATTGCGAACGTCGGGAGCCGGCAGCGTGCCGGAGGCCAATCCCGTGCCAGCAGTCAGGTTGACGGTCCAATTTTGGCCGGCTTGAATCGCCGTGCCATTATCCAGAACGATATTGTTACCAGCAGACAGATTCAATGTGGCGGGCTTGGTTGAATCGGCGAGCGTCCAAGCGGTTTGTAATTCGATATTATATTGCGCGGTCACGTCAATGCTCCCTCCGTTCATGGTGCTGACATTATTGACAATCACTCCGCTATTACCTACGCCGACCAGTGCCACGTCAGCACCCACAAGGTTAATGTCCTCGTTTTGAGTTTGAACATAAGAATTGCCATTCATGTAAATTCCATCGCTGCCGGGAAGGGGCGTGGGTTGCGCCATCGTGGGAACGAATCCCGTGCCAGCTGTCAGGTTCACAGTCCAATTGTTTCCGGCATTGATTCCCGAACCACTGTTCAAAGTAATGTTGTTCCCGGCTGAAAGGGTTAACGTCGAGGGAACTCCAGGGTCGGTCAAAGTCCAAAGCGTATTTAAGGTGATGTTATTATCCGCCTGAAGACTGATCAGCGAAAGACCGTTGAATGAGTTGACATTAACGACCGAATAGCCGGCGGGAGCATTGGGATCGGAATCGGCCGAAGCCAGCCAGATGTTCGCCGGGTCAATGGTCAGCATCCCGCCAACAAAACCGAGTGCCGCCTGGCCATCAATACCGGATTGAATGGAACTCATTTGCGGTGCGGAAATTTCAACTTGGCCGCCATTGCCGCCTTGAACTCCACCAGAAATGTTAATCGTCGAGCCTGCCTCGTCCGAAAAAGTGTCATCGGATTTTATGGTGACAGAACCACCAGAGCTTATGCCTTGTGAGTCTCCTTGCGCCGAGATGATGGAACCGGAATCCAAATGGACAGCATCGCTTGCCACCAGTTCGATTGTTCCGTTGACATCTTGAACAGAATTGGCCTGGATCAAACCTCCTTGGTTCACCACTTGGGCCTGAAGCGCAATTGTTCCAGCGTCCGCAACCAATCTACCTTCATTGTCCACCGAACCTTGGGGAAGCGTGACACGAGCGCTCAACCCGCGACCATCAGGGCTCGTGGAAACCAAAACTTTTTCGCCAGCATAGAGTCCGATTTTTCCCGAGGGGGCCGAAATCGAGCCATTATTCTCAATGTCGTTGGCAATCAAAAAAGCCGAACCGCCACCAGTGATGTTAATCTGGCCATAATTGATGATTTTGGCTGTTGGCGGTGGCGCATCAAACTCCCAAGCACCACCACTGGAAACATCTGGAGACCGGATTGGTGCCGTTGTCATCATCAATCCATGAGTGGCGATACAAGCCTGACCCCCGATGTAAAAACCTGATGGGCTTTGCAACACTACGTATCCGTTGGCGTTAAGATTTCCGAGGATTTGGGCTGGGTTTGGACTATTGATCTGATTCCAAGCTAGAGAGGAACTTGTGGGCTGGACGAACGTTGTGGTTTCGCCAGCACTGATATTAAAACTATTCCAATTGATATAGGCAGTGCTGGATGTCTGATTGATAGTCAATGTCGAACCCGAGGTGCTGAATGAAGCCGTTCCTTGAGTTACCGTGGCACCAGTCGGATTAGCTAGGGCTTGGAACTGACCAAAGTGCCAAGCCAAAAGTAACAAGGCCGCGATTGACTTGCGGCGAATGGAATGTTCAAGGGGGGAAATCATGCGCATACCCTCAATAAAAATTTTAACATGGCAAGCTCAACAGAAAAGTTTTTTTAAGTGACATTGTTGTTACAACTTTTAGAATTGCGCGGTCAATGAAAAATTAAAAAACGGTTGATACGGCTCTACGATACTGGTCCGCAACAGTGGCACAGAAAACAGAAAGCGTGCTTCCCAATGAGAACCGATCGAACCCACGCAACCAAAACCTGTACCCCACAGCGCAGTACTGCTTGGACGACCTTGGGGGTCGAGCAAATATGTATCGGCGAAGTCCATATAAACCGAACCTCGGATGGTCAGCGGAATATTGCCATAAACATCACCAACCAAATGGGGCGGTGTCTGTTGCTCCAATGAAATATGCCAGCCGGTGTCTCCAAAAACTTGACCTTCACGATAACCCCTGACGCTATTGACGCCGCCAGCCCCAAATTGCTCATTGCTAATTAAAGGCTCGCTGGCCCATTGACCGTCCGTGCGAAGCGTTGTCATCCAGTTGGTATGAATGGCAAAGATCCAGGAGAAGCTCGGATTGAGAGTGACCCAATGTCCAGAGGACTTTGTTGAACCAGTGATGTTTTGCAGATTGCTGATGGAACCTGAATACCAAGCATTGCCATTGACGCCGAGGCCAAAATTGGCAGATCCAAAAGAACCATTCAATGTGGCATCATAGCGTAATGACAAAGGCAGGTATTCAAGGCTTCTGATTGTCACCGGCACTGGAGAATTATTAGTGGATGAAGTGCCGTTAGTGGCGCCGGCAACGTAGTCAATTTCCTGGCCGTTTAACAGGAAGATATTGGTCTTATAGCTGGTCAATTGATAAGTTTTGAAGTCGAGGCCGCCTGATAATCCCGAATGAAAGTCCATCGAAGCTTTCAACGGCAGAGTCAAACGAAAGCCGAGATCATTGTTCTCCGTCAGATCCTGCTGGACGGTATTTTGAAACAAAGAATTGCCATTTGTCGAATAAAGATTTATCGAAGACAAAGTTGTCAATCCGGTGTCAATGGTGGCCCGACTGGCATAAAAAGTCAGCTCCGGCTGGCCAGTAGGCGGTGGCAGGTTAAATTTTCGAGTAGCTTCGTTGTAGCCGAAGCTGCCGGGATTGGCCGCAACGACATCTTCAATCGCTTCCGGCTTGCCCAGAGGCAACCGATAAAATCCGCTGTAAATGGAAACCAGCGGCTGGTCATAAAAGTTCCATTCCGACTTGTTTAACGATGACACTTCAGGAGGAACCGATTTATAGGTTTCGGGAGAGAAATTATACTGGACCCCGAGTGAGTTGTCCTGTTGCCAGAGATTGTTGTAGACGGCAGACGAGTTGATGCGCAAATCGGGTGTGCCGGGTGAACTCTGATTGTTCAGTTCAATCTTGGCGTGAAGTGGCAGGCGGTCTTTCACATCTAGTTGGAGAAGGGTGGTATTTTCCACCGGACCGGGTTCAATTGTCGGATAAATCTGCCGATCCTGATTCTCGTTGGCCCGGTTCAATTCTGCCTGGAAAATCTGGCTATTCAGAATCACATTGGTATGCAGGCTGGGCAAGGCTCGCATGATGTTATTCGAGCTAAAATAATGGTTGTTGGCGACGATGATGTCTGACAAGCACCCTTCAAAGACCCGGATTTTCACTTGGCCATCCGTGATTTTCTGCGGTGGGATGGTGACATTCACCGTCGGATAACCCCGATTCCGGTATTCCTTCTGTAGTTCCAAACCGGCATTCAAGATGTCGCCAACCACGATATTAGTTCCCATGTGTTTCATGAAGATGGACTTCAAGGTTTCCGGTGAAAGCAGAGTATTGCCGGTAATTAAATAGGAAGTGACGGCGAATTTGGGAACCGAGTTGGTATCAGCAGTTGAATTTGCATTTGGGCTACTTGGCGGCGCATTCGTGTTCATGGCTCCGGTGGCAATGGCGATTTCAAGGGTTGATAAATCATTTGCCGCAATTACTACACCCTTGTCGGAAATCACATAACGCTCGCCGGACACCAGAATTTGAGGGATTACTCCTTGAAAAACATTCATCGTAACGATGCCGTTGCTGATTCGCTTGAGTGAGATTGAGATGATCATAGTCGGATAACCCCGATCGCGATATTCCTCTTGCAAACTAGACGCGGCTTGCACCAATTCCTCTTCGCTGACATTTGTCCCGGTGTATTTGGAAAAAAGGGGTGCCAGCAGTTCGGACGCTGCATTTGCTACTTCTTTCTGGGTGACATTCGTTCTGACATGTTCTGAACCCAACGAAGTCAGGTTGCTAGTTGAAAGCGGTATTTTACCTTCTATCGCAAACCCCCGGACGCAAAAATGAGAAATGGAGTTGGTCTCGACTGCGACCATCACATTCGTGGACGAGGAAGACGTCGAAAAATTTTGGGAAGGTTGAGGCTCGGCCGCAGCCTGATTCAAGAACGCGCCTCGTCCCAAACAACCAAGAAATAACAGTAAGAAAAAAGAGTGAAGAAACCGCATTTTTTTAAAGCATTTAAAGCATGGAGAACATGCGCTTATAGTTTTTAAATTCGTCCGTATCATAGAGCTGGAATATAAGTCAGCAGCAGCCTTGATTGGAGCGACGTTGATCAAAAAGCATAAAACAAAATGAGCAAATAAAGTGAATCATTTTTTTCTTCCCACAAAGATTGTGTAATATCCCAAATGGAACGATGAACGAATTCATGATTTTACGATATTTTGTTGATTTTTGTAATGCCAATACCATTTTAATTTTTTGACAAACATGGCAATTATTTCTGAACGCCAAAATCATTCGCTGACCAGCTGACGGACGTGTTTTTAAAATTGGGCAATTTGTATTACAGGTTGCTGTCGGAAATGTGACAATCTGGAAACAAAGAGCCCCCTGACTTTATCGTGGCGAATGTATAATTTCCCGATATAGAGGGTTTTATTATGGAACCGCGTTCAAAATAGTGAGGTTTGTTAGATGAGCAAGAGATTGTTAGAAAAGACTTGCTCAATTACATCGGCTGTTTTTTGATAAATAAAAGCTGGTTTTTATCCCCAACAACTTCTTAAAAACAGTTTCATATATTTTTCAGAACTGCCACGAGTTTGTAACACCTCATTTCTAGCATGGCAAGTGTGCGTTTTAGTTTTTGTGTCTCGTTTTAATAGTTTATGAAGGAAACTGATGTCCGAAAGTTTGAAGTTACTATGTTTGTAGAAACGGCAAAAAACTCATGCCTGACTTTATTCGTTGATTCATGACTGGCGATGTCGAGGTGATTGAGATGGAGCATCACGAAATTTTTTAAGGAGAAAAATTTAATCAGCAGCAAGGCGATTTAATGGATAAAGCCCTGCTTGATCATTTTTTTAGTCTACAGCTTTTTTGAAATGAAATAACATGAAGAAATCAGACTGTGCATACGAACCCCATTTAACCGTCAAGGAATTTTCTGTGCCGCCTGGTGAGCAATGGGTGCCGCAATTGGCTGGTTGGTCGCTGATTCAAGTCTGTCAAGGGGCTGGTTACTATCTACAACCACAGCTGAATCAAGCATTGGAAGTAGGGGCGGTTTTACTGCTTGCTGAAAATGTGCAGGGTGCCATACGCGCCAGCCAGTTAGACGGGTTGTCACTGTGTTCGTTCAATGTCATACCGTCCCGGCTGACCGGATTGATAACATTGAGCGAGCAGGACTTTCTTGAGACGATATCCAAAAGGGAAGCCTGCCCTCAAGTTTTTCCACCAGACAGTCCCATTGCCATAAAGATAGGAGAACTGTATGCCAGCCGAAACCGAGGTGGATTATTGTTCCGGTTAAAGTTGCTGCAAATTCTTTTCGAAACTTTTGGAAATGGACTAAAGCAAATTGTTTCAGATCGAGAAATTTCCGATGTCCGGGATCGGCTGCAAGTTTTTTTGAAGCAAACACCCTCATCTGAATTGCTTCAAATGGACTTGGACGAGCTGGCCCAAGCGATACATTGCACGCCGCGGCACTTGAACCGGATTTTTCACAAACTGGTCGGCATGTCATTTCGTGACAAGCGGACAGATCTTCGATTGGCGAGATCTCTTGAACTATTGGCTACCACCAATTCCAAAGTTGTAGATGTGGCTTTGGAAAGTGGTTATAAATCTTTGAGTTTGTTTAATTTGGTGTTTGTCCGCCGTTTCGGATTAAGCCCCGGTAAATGGCGTCAAAAACAAGGAAATAATAGAGACATAAGAACAAAACAGTGGGTGCCTGTAGAAAACAGCGCGCCTTCGTTTCGGAGAAATTTGTCAGCAAGGTTTGCGGGTAATCCGATAGCAAGCAAAAGTCCATTCAAAAAGGAGACGGATAAAATTGTAGCAAAAATATCAATTGTTCGCCCTGCTATCTTGCACCAAGCCTGATTGGTTCACTATGCTCTTCAATCGTTCAACAGGGATATGCTTGGAAACGACTTTGCGACGTTTGATATGCTTGGCGGGACTGGACAAAATTATGGACAAAATTAAGCCGCGATCCAACGCGAATTCAAAAACGGCTTTCATAATGTCCAGTTCATGAACGAAAGTTTCCGACGCGAGCGCCGCGCCGCGCTCCTTCACCCAGCGGTCGCAATCCTGTGCGATGATATTGCGGATTGGTGCATTTCCAAAATTCGGCGCAAACCCTTTAACATACATTTCCCGCCGCTTGACGGTGCTGGAACTCAAAGCGTGTTTTTCCGTTTCCAACCATAATTTTGCGACCTTCTCAAAATTCAATTTTGCGTCGTCGGAAATCTTCAAACAGCCCACTTTTGCCCGTAGTGCGCTCAAACGTCGGTCAGCCAATTTGCGGTCTTTGGTCTTGAGCGAGCGGCGAAACTGCTTGCCTCCTCGTTTTAACAGGGCATAATATCCGTTCGATGATTCGAGCCGATACAAGTTCTCTGCGACTTTGTGAAACACTGGTTGTTCAGCCAGTGGTGATGTCATTTTTTGCATCTCTTCATAGCACAAATCGCATCGGATTACAAGTATGGGTTACAAGTCGCTATTAAAACCAGCGCGCTAGATTCGCAAGTTATTATTTTTCAATAGGATGGGTTGGTAGCTCAGTCGGTAGAGCAGTGCCCTTTTAAGGCATTGGTCGAGAGTTCGAGTCTCTCCCAACCCACCAGCTTTATTTCAGCAAACGATCCGCAGCCGCTCGCGCTCGATTGAAAATGTCGCGGGCAGATTTCCGGACCACTCGCCGTCCAATTCAAATGCCGCCGCCGATTCGCAAACCAGTTCAAATTTCTTTGCGCTGAATCGCCGGACAGCTTTCTCTGGCAATTTTTGGCGGCCGAGAAAACCCGGCGCGCAACGGAACAGCGTCATAAAATTTACGCTCGGAAAAATGCAAACGTCCAAAAGTCCGTCGTGCAAATCCGCCGAAGGAAAAATTCCGAACGGGCCGCCATAAAATTTTCCATTGCCAATCAAAACAAGTTCGCCGGAAAAATTTTGGCCGTCCGCGCGAACCGTGATTTCCGGCTTTTTTTCGCGCAAAGCTTTCAATCCGGCAATGACATAGGCGAGCGGGCCGATTTTTTTCTTTTGCCGCAAGTCCAGCAGTTCAATCGCGCGCGCGTCCAGACCCGCGCCTGCGAGCTGGACAAAGCATCGTTTTTGTCGGACGCCATTCGCAAAAAATTCCACGCAGGGCAGGTCAATTTTTAGTTCGCGTCCGCGCTGCAAAATTTCCCACGCACGTTCGACTCGCAACGGAATTTTTAATTCGCGCGCAAAAACGTTGACCGTGCCGAGCGGCAGCACACCAAGCCGTGCGCGTTCAAAACCGTTTGGCGCGTCGCCGATTCCATTCAAAACTTCATTGACCGTGCCATCACCGCCGGCGGCCACAATTAAATCAAATCCGTCCGCCACCGCTTCCGCTGCGAGCCGCCGCGCGTCGCCGGGCGCGGCGGTTGCCTTGAACGCGCATTGCGAGCCAATGGCGTCGAGTTGGCGGCGAAAGCGTTTCGCTTTTTCGCCGCGCGCCGCCGGATTGAAGATGACGCAGATTGGCACGCGCGAATGATTTTGGCGCAAATGGTTTTAGTCGAGCAGAAAGCATTGCGCTCGCCGCGCATTTTTCCGAAACTGCCCATGATGAACGACGCAACAAAATGGAAAATTCCCAAGTGGCCGTTTTTTCTGGCCGACGCGCTGCTGCTCGCGTTCGCTTATTTCATCGTCTGGAAATCGCCGCATCCGATTGGCAAATGGGAAATTCTCGCCTGTTTTGCGTCCGCCGCGTTCGGCGCATTGATTGGCGTCGCACCGTTCATTTTTGATTATCGCGCGATGGGAAAATTGATTGAAGTCAACGCGCTCGGCGAAGTTTCCGAAAAAATTCAAAATCTGGAAAAGCTCGCCGCGCAGATTTCTTCCGCCACCAATCAGTTGGCGGACGTTCAGGAAACCGTCAAAGGCAGTTCGGATAAAACGGTCGCCGCCGCGAAAGGGATTGCCGATAAAATGGCCTCCGAAGTCCGGGAATTTTCCGGGTTCATGCAGAAGATGAACGACAGCGAGAAGGCCGCGCTGCGGTTGGAGGTTGAAAAATCACGGCGCGGCGAGACTGAATGGCTGCAAGTGCTCGTGCATATTCTCGATCACATTTTTGCGCTGCACAGCGCGGCGGTGCGCGCCGGCCAGTCGCAAGTGGTCAATCAAATCGCCCATTTCCAAAATGCCTGCCGCGGCACAGTGCGTCGAATTGGTCTCGCGGCGTTTGTTCCCGCACCGGATGAAAAATTCGACGCCGAACGTCATCAGGTCGCAGGCACTAAGGAAAAGCCATCCGCCGACGCCGTTGTCGCCGAAACCATCGCCTCCGGCTACACGTTTCAGGGAAAACTTTTTCGCCCCGCGATGGTGCGCCTGCGCGAAAAAGATTTGCCCGCCGCGACGACCATTGAAAAAAACATCCCCGTTCCATCGTTGAAACCGGAAGATGCGGAAGACGAACTTTCGCTCGAATCGCCGGATTAAATTTTAACGTCCACTGTTTTCTGCGCCGACAAAAAGTGCAGCCAGCAATTTGTGACCGGGCGCGAATAAATTTTTGCCAGCGCGCTTACGTAAAGCTTTAATTGCGGCGAATAAAATTCCGATTTGCCGGCGATTTCATTCGCGTCAACGTCGTCCGTTTTGAAATCTACAATCCAGATTTCCTTCGGCAGCAACACGACCAAATCCGCGACACCTTGCACGACAACGAATTCATTTTCCAGGTCCAACGGCGATTTTGTGCCGAGAATTTTGTCCAATTCTTTTGGTGAAAATTTTGCCGTGAACGGCAATTCGCGCCGGACAAATTCTTTTTGCGAAAGAATTTTTTTCCCGATTTCAGAATCCCAAAACGCCGCGACATTTTTCAAATTCAAAACCGCGCGCTCGGCTGCTGACAAATAATTTCCTTTTTCCAATCGCCGCGCTTCCGCTTCGAGCGATTTCAAATCCGCAGCGCTTTCAAAATCAAAATGCTGGAGAAATTTATGCGCCGCAGTTCCCGCGTCCGCCGCGCTCGATTTTCGATTTTCGATTTTCGATTTTCGATTTTGAAAAATTGGCTGCGCTTCGTCCACCATTTCTGTGTTCGCCTCGCGCCGCAAAACCGTCACGGACGATTTGGCCGCGCGTTTTGTTGCGGCTGGAAACGGATAGTTCCAATCCAGAACGTCGCGCAATTTTTCCAATGTTTTGGGAGCGCACGCCTCTGGCGTGCTTTGCGAAGCGTCCCGCTTCGCAATTTCCTCCGTTAATTCTCGTGAAGAAAATTCCGGCGAGACGCCGGAAACGGCACGCGGGACGCGCGCGCTCCCCAATTCCTCATCGCCAACGACCCGCCAGCGCAAATGCGGCAATTCGCCTTGCGCCGCATTTTCAACTTTGAACTTTGCGCTTTGGACTCCAAACCAAATTCCAAGCCAATCCAAATAACTTCTTGCCGACAAAATTTCGCGCGTGGAAATTTCGTTTCGCTTCTCAAAAAACACCTCCCATTTTTTTACGGAAATTCCGCCGCACAAAATCAAATTGTCCCGCGCCCGCGTCATCGCGACGTAAAGCAGCCGCAATTCCTCGCCGCGTAATTCGCGCCGCTGATTTTTTTGCGCGAGCCAATACGGCAAACTTGGATAACGTCCGCCGGCTTTCGGCGGTTTCACGCGCGGGCACAGGCCGAATTTTTCGTCCAAAATGATTTCGCCGCGCAAATCCTGCTCGTTGAAATTTTTCGCCAAATCCGCGAGCGCGACGACTGGAAATTCCAAACCTTTGCTTTGATGAATGCTCATCAGCCGCACGGCATTTTCATCGGCGACCGGCGCGACTTCCGGCTCGGCTTCGATTTCGCGCTGCGCTTCGATGAATTTCAAAAATCGAAAAAGTCCCTGCCGCTGGAATTGATCGAATTTTTCCGCGAGGTTCAAAAAACGCCGGACGTTCGCGTGCCGTTGTGCGCCGCGCGGACGCGATTTGAGCCAGTCGTCGTAATGCGTTTCCGCCAAAATGGTTTCAACGCATTGCGAGAGCGACGATTGTTGCGCCAGTTTCCGCCAATGATGAAAACGCTTCAGAAATTTTTCAGTTTTCGCGCGCGTCTCACTTTGGACTTTGGACTTTGGACTTTGGGCTTGATTGAGCGCGAACCAAAATTTTCCGCTTTGCAGCAAACGGATTTCCGCCAGTTCATCCAGCGAGAGTCCGACAAGTGGCGAGCGCAAAACGGCGATGCACGGAACGTCCTGCAACGGATTGTCGAGCAATTGCAGCACGCCCAGCAAATCCAGAATCTCGCTGCTGTCATAAAACCCGCCGCGCTCGACAACGAGCGGAATTCCGGCGCGCTCGAATTGTTTCGCAAAAATTTCCGCCTTGCCCGACGGCGCGCGCAAAAGAATCGCCATGTCGCGCCAGTCCGCAGCGCGGAATTTTTTTGTCTCGTCGTCCCAAATTTCGTGGCCGGAATTTTTTAATTCAAGCAATCGCAGCCCAAGCATTCGCGCTTCTTTTTCCGATTCTTCCAAATCAGCGATTTCGTCATTGCCGTTTTCATTTTCGGAATTGTCATTGCGCTTGTTTGAAAACCGCAAAAGAAGTTGAGCTTTCGTTTCATCGGTAGGGTGAGCGTCCACGCGAGCCATTCCGCCAAATTTTAATTTCGCTTCGTCGTCATAATTCATGCCGCCGATTTCCTCGCGCATGAGCGGCTCGAAAACGGAATTCACGAAGTCGAGCAACGATTCGCGACTGCGGAAATTTTCCGTCAGCGCAATCGTCTGTCCATTTTCGCCGCGCCAATCACGGGCGTAATCGCGGAAAATTTTCGGGTCGGCGAGGCGAAAACGGTAAATGCTCTGCTTCACGTCGCCGACGAGGAAGCGATTTGCGTCCGCGCCTTCGCGCGAAAGCGCGGAGATGATTTTGTCCTGCGCGGCGTTGATGTCCTGATATTCGTCCACGAAAATGAATTTTAATTTCTCGCGCCAGCGCGCGGCGATTTCGGTCGGTTTTTGCGTTTCTAAATTCCAAAGCAGTTTCAGCGCGAATTGTTCCAAGTCGTGAAAATCCAGAATGCCGTCGTCGCGCTTGCGCGCGGAAAAATTTCCAGAAAATTCCTGCGCCAGTTGCAACAGCGTTTTCATGTGGCCGCGAATCCAATTCCAGTCTTCCGCGAGCGGATCATTTTCTTTTGTCGCGACGAGCGAATTCAAAAATTTTGCGTCTTCAAAAAAATCTTTGAGCGGCTCGCGGAATTTTTTTGTTCCGCGCGGCCAGTTTTCGTTGGCGGCGGAAATTTTCCGAAAAACGTCCTGTGAATTTGTTTCACGCAGAATTTCCAGGCATTCGGCGGCTTTGGGATTTTCAGTTTTTAGATTTTGGAGAATCGGCAGCCATTCATCGCGCAAATCGCAAATCGCCCCGGAAAACCATTCGCGCCATTGAATCGGTGCGGCGGCGGAAAAAACTTCAATTTGTTTCGCAATCCATTTTTCCGCGTCGGGTCGCGTTTGTGAATGATGGTGCAGGCGCAAAACGAGCGCGCGGATTTTTTCGTCGCGGCCGTTGCCGTAAATCTTAATCAATTCTTGAACCGCGATCGAAAATTCATCTTCGTTTTCGTAGTGCGAATTGAAAATTTCTTCGAGCGTTTCATCGGCAAGCAATCGCGTCTGGCCTTCGTCCAAAATGGAAATCTGTGGGTCGAGGCCGAGTTCGTGAAAATGTTCGCGGACGAGCTTGAAGCAAAAACCGTGCAGCGTGCCGATGTGCGCGGCATCAAAGAGCGCCAGTTGTTCGGTAAAATGTGAATTCGAGATTTTCCCGCGAAATTTTTTCCAGCGCGGCGCGAAGTCGCTGGCGCATTTCCGTCGCGGCGGCTTCGGTGAACGTGACGATCAAGATTTCATCGAGCGAAACTTTTTCTTCGCAAAGCAAATCCAAACAGCGCGCGACGAGCGTGTGCGTCTTGCCCGTTCCGGCGCCAGCCATGACCAAAACATTTCCTCGCGCGGCGACGGCGCGCTGTTGCGAGGGCGTGAGATTTTCCATTTATGATTTACGATTGATGATTTATGATTTTCACGGCTCTCGGAATGCGGTTCAATCGTAAATCGTAAATCACAAATCGTAAATGACTCTTAAAGACCAGCCCGCCAGCGAGCGCCCGCGCGAACGGCTCGCGGCACTCGGCGCGGACGCGTTGAGCCACGCGGAATTGATCGCGATTCTTTTGCGGACTGGCTTGAAGGGTGTAAATGCGGTCGAAGTCGGCAGGCAGGTTTTGCAGAAATTCGGCACGCTGCAATTGCTCGCGCAGGCGTCGGTCGCGGATTTGCAAAAAGTTCGCGGCATCGGTCGTGACAAAGCGGTGACGCTCGTGGCCGCGTTTGCGCTGGCGCGGAAAATGGCGGGCGAACTCCAGCGCGAATCGCCCGTGCTCGACAATCCCGAAAACGTCGTGGAATTGCTGCGCGAACAAAATCTGGTGAAGAATGTGGAGACGTTGCAGGTGCTGCTGTTGAACACGCGGCACAGATTGATCCGCGTCGAGGAAATTTCCGACGGCACGCTGGACACGATTCTGGTTCATCCGCGCGAAGTTTTCAAAAGCGCGATCGCAGCGAACGCCGCCGCGATTGTGCTGGTTCACAATCATCCGAGCGGCGTTATACCGCATACCGTTTTATGCCGCATGTGACTTGGGTTTTCTTTTGAAAGGCTCCATTCGAACATTTGGGTGCGGCATAAAAATGGCAGGTATTAACGGGTGACGTTGGTCATTCTGGGATGGATGAAAACAAAATCCATCCTATCGGGCGGCTCTTCGGGGCCGCTTTTTCCATACATCAACCAATACCTTGCTGAACTCAAAGAACAGGGATATGCCGCCGGATCGTTCTACGAGCAGATTCATATCCTCAAAGCGTGTGATCGCTGGCTGAAGGGAACCAATCGTGAAGTGCATGAGTTGGATGACGCCATTGCCGGGGAGTTTTTGCGGCGCACTATCAAGGGCGGCTATGGCAAGAATGCTGGGGCGTCAACGTTGCGGCGGCTGCTTGCGATGCTCCGACGCATTGGAGTTACACCCGAAGCTAAACCAGAGTGTCCAAGCCCATCCGGGCAACTGGCACGCGCTTTTGAGCGCTTCTTATTGGATGAACGCAATCTGTCACCACAAACAGTTGCTCATCGGCGGCTGACTGCCAGCAGGTTTCTGTTGGAGAAGTTCGGTTGTGGTTCGCTGAATCTCTCCAAACTGCGCGCGTCTGACGTAACCACGTTTGTGCAGCGGCACGCGCGTGATCACGGGCCGTTCCATGCGAGCCATCTGACGACGGGGATGCGATTGTTCCTACGCTATCTGCACTATAAGGGCCTGACTAATACCGATCTTTCGCTGGCCGTGCCGACCGTGGCGCGTTGGTCGCTCTCGACCTTGCCGAAACATCTGGCGGTGGCACAAGTGCGGCAAGTGTTGAGCCATTGCGACCGGAGCACGGCACGGGGGCGACGCAATTACGCCATCCTGCTTTTGCTGGCGAGGTTGGGTTTGCGGGCGGGTGAAGTTGTCAGTCTCAACCTTGAAGACATTGATTGGGATAACACGCGCATCACTGTTTGCGGAAAGACCGGCAGATGGGCACAACTTCCACTGCCAGCGGATGTCGCCCGGGCTATAGCAAATTATTTACGTCGTGATCGGCCACGTTGCGACTGCCGCCGGGTATTCATCCGTGAGCGTGCGCCCGTTGGCGGTTTCCAGCGTTCTGTTGCCATTGCGAAGATCGTGCAGTGTGCGTTGGCAAAAGCTGGAGTGGTGTCGGCCCGAAAGGGTGCGCATCTACTGCGTCACAGCCTGGCGACGGACATGCTGCGCAAGGGCGCGTCGCTCGATGAGATTGGGGAGGTGCTTCGCCACAAAAGTCCCGACACCACGGCGATCTATGCCAAGGTTGATCTCAACTCGCTGCAAGCGCTGGCCCTGCCGTGGCTGGGAGGTGCCCGATGAAATCGCTGAATCAGGCCGTTGACGACTACCTGGCGCTCCGTCGCAGTCTTGGGTTCAAACTTCGGGAATATGGAATCTGTTTGCATGAGTTCGTTTCATTTTTGAAGGCGAACGGATCCACGCGCGTCACCAACAAACTTGCAGTGGAGTATGCCACCCAACGCCAACATGAAAAACCCGTTTCGTGGTCACGCCGACTCATCATCATCCGTGGTTTTGCCGGCTACCGTATCGGCACTGATCCGCAAACCGAGATGCCTCCCATCGGGCTGTTGCGGTTCCGATCTCAGCGGGCACGTCCGTATGTTTATTCCAAGGATGAAATCCGTCGCCTCCTTGAGGCGGCGCTAAAAATCGAGTCACCACACGAACTGCAACCACAGACCTACTACTGCCTGTTTGGGCTGCTGGCGGTGAGCGGCCTGCGGGTGGGTGAGGCGATCAATCTCCAGCCGCACGATGTGGATTGGTCAGCGGGAGTCCTCACGATCCGTGGCGCGAAGTTTGGAAAGTCACGGCTGGTTCCGCTGCATCCGTCCACGCGGGCGGTGCTGTTCGACTACGCCCAACGTCGCGATGAAATCTATGCCCGGCGTCCCGTCTCACACTTCTTTGTGAGCAGCCACGGCACGAAGCTGGAAAAACCAAACCTCAGCCGCATCTTCCGCGAGCTATCGCGGCAGATCGGCATTCGTAAATCGGGGGTGCGGTATGGCCCGCGTCTGCACGACTTTCGACATCGTTTTGCTATCGAGACGCTCCTTCGCTGGTATCGGCGTGGTGAGTCAGTGACCCGGCGTATGCCGGTGTTGTCAACGTATCTGGGGCACGTCAACGTGACCGGAACGTATTGGTATCTGAGCAACACGCCAGAGTTGATGGCTGCCGCCGGTAATCTCCTTGAAGCCCGGTGGAAAGGAGTCGCCCAATGAAATCCATTCCTGACTTTGCTCCGTTGTGCCAGTCGTTTTTTTCCAAGCGGCTGATCGCGCAACGTCAAGCGAGCCCGCACACCATCGCAGCCTACGCGCAGACGTTCCGGCTATTGATGGCGTATGCGCAAAAGCGGCTGGGCATCCCTCCATCAAAACTATCACTGACAACACTGGACGCCCCTTTCATAGCGGATTTTTTCGGGAGTATGTAGATAACGCAAATCAGGTCAAAAGCGGCAACTGGCTTTAACTGATTGTCCCTTTTGCCGGCGCATCAATCAACACGATTGCCCGATTTCAAAGACAAACCATTTTGCAGACATCTCCAATTTGCGTTATCTACATACTCCCGGATTTTTTGGATGACTTGGAATCCAGCCGATCCACTGGCGCGCGCAGTCGCAATGCGCGGCTGGCATCGCTCCGTTCCTTTTATCACTACGCGGCCTTGGAAACTCCGCAGCACGCAGGGTTGATCCAGCGGGTGCTGGCAATCCCATATAAGCGGCTCACGCGGCGGTTGGTGTCCTACCTCACCCGGACGGAAGTGGAAGCGTTGCTGGCGAGCGTGGATAAATCCACATGGCTAGGGCGGCGCAACCACGCCTTGTTGTTGGTTGCGGTGCAAACGGGACTGCGGCTCTCCGAGATCACGGGTCTACAACAGAAAGATGTGGTGCTTGGTGCGGGCGCACACGTTCGCTGCGAAGGCAAAGGACGAAAAGAACGTTGCACACCATTGACGAAACCGGCGGTAGCTGTATTGAAAGCTTGGATCACGGAACAAGGTGATGGCCAATCTTCCTTCCTCTTTCCAAGCAGCAATGACGGGCGCCTCAGCGCCGACGCTGTGCAACACCTGGTCGCCAAACACGTCGCAGCCGGCCAACGCACCTGTCCCTCACTTGCCAAAAAGCGCGTGACTCCGCATGTGTTGCGTCATACCGCAGCGATGGAGTTGCTCCAAGCAGGCGTGGATCGAGCGTTGATCGCCATCTGGCTTGGTCACGAGTCGCTCGACACCACGCAAATTTACTTGGATGCAAACCTCCAGTTAAAGGAGGCCATCCTCGCTAAAATGAACCCGCCGAAAAGCAAACCGGGGCGATACCGCCCCGATGACCAACTCTTGGGCTATCTCAAATCGTTGTGAAAACCCCGCCGTTTTATGCCGCGTGGGAGGGTTGTTGACCCAAGCCAAAATCTGGTAAATCTTGAGCCATGCGGCATAAAACGGTATGCGGTATAACACCGCTTATGCCGCTGACGGCATAAGCGGCGATCCCACGCCGAGCGACGCGGACATCAAGGTGACGCGCGATTTGATACGCGCCGGGCAGCTTTTGAAGATTGAAGTAATTGACCACGTCATCATCGGGCGCGCGACGAGCGAGCGGGCGAAGGATTATTCGTCGCTGCGCGAACTCGGTTATTTCCACGCTTAATTTTGGCCACTGATTAAACACAGACAAGCGGTTCAATTTCATTTTCAATCTGTGTTCATCTGTGTAAATCTGTAGCTGAAAAATGATTCATCCGACGGCAATCATCCATCCGAAGGCGAAACTGGATTCGACAGTTCGCGTCGGGCCATTTGCCGTGATTGACGAAGGCGTGGAACTCGGCGCGGCATTGCATTGTCGGGCCGCACGTTTATTTGACCGGCCAGACAAAAATCGGCGCGAACAATTCATTTCATGCCGGTTGCGTCATTGGCGATGCGCCGCAGGATTTGAAATACAAAAACGAGCCGACGCGATTGCGAATCGGCGACCACAATGTTTTCCGCGAACACGTCACGGTGCATCGCGCGACCAACGTTGACGGCGAGACAATCATCGGCTCGAACAATTTTTTCATGGCTGAATTCGCACGTCGGCCACAATTGCCAGATTGGGAATCACGTCATCATTGCGAACGGCGCGCTGCTTGGCCGGACATGTCGACAGTGCAAGACCGCGCGTTCATTTCCGGCAACTGCCTCATGCACCAATTCTGCGCGCGTCGGCACGCTGGCGATGATGCAAGGCGGCTCGGCCATCAGCAAAGATTTGCCGCCGTTCACCATCGCGCATGGCGATCAACGGGATTTGCGGATTGAACGTCGTCGGCTTGCGGCGCGCGGGTTTCACGGCGGAACAACGGCTGGAATTGAAAAAGCTTTATCATTTATTGTTT
The DNA here is from genome assembly GCA_963746345.1 of uncultured Verrucomicrobiae bacterium. Lineage (GTDB taxonomy): Bacteria > Verrucomicrobiota > Verrucomicrobiia > Limisphaerales > UBA11358 > UBA11358. Next base: position 148,619 of record CAVVAN010000001.1, on the reverse strand, counting down.
CGCAGCGGAAAAAATTTGCGGGCGGCAATTGCAGAGGCGCAAAAAACTTTCACCAGCCCGGCGGCGAAAATCCTGTTAGATTTTGTGGCGAGCGCGAAACGCGGCGTTTGCACGGACACGAGTCGCGCGATTTCTGAAAACGAAGATGAATAGAAAGGCGCGCCATGTATAAAATCATCGGACAGGACGGCAAGGAATACGGACCCGATCGACCGCCGAACAATTGCGGCAGTGGATCGCCGAAAGCCGCGTCGAAAGCCGGACGCCGGTTTTTGTGGACGGCGCGAAGGACTGGAATTTTGTCGGCCTGCTGCCGGAATTTGCAAGTTGTTTTGCGCACGGCGCGCCACCGCCGATTGCGCCACTGACACCCGGAATTTCAACGGCAGGGCAAATGCCGAAAACAAACTCCTTTGCGACGCCGGTTTGATTTTCGGGATTCTGTCGCTGACGTTGATTTGTTGCTGCGGCGGATTTCCGTTCGACATTCTCGGACTCATTTTTTCGCTCATCGCGCTTGTCGCAAATCAGCGAGCACCCCGAACTGCACGAAGGCCGTGGCCTCGCCATCGCCGGACTCATTTTGTCCGCCGCCGGTTTTCTGTTTTTGCTGATTGCGCTGGCATCAGGCCATTCGCACGTCGTCATCAACATCGGATCAATTTCAATAAGTCATGCGCGCCGAACTGCAAACCGTTCCGCCAAAAATAAAAATGGCCGCGCCTTCGTTGAAATTTTTCGCCGCTGCGGTTCTGGCTTTCGCGATTCTTTGCGCGCTGGCGGTCGTGTTTTTCTTCAACCCGAGCGCAAACGGATTTTATCCGGTTTGCCAATTCCACAGGCTGACCGGCCTGAACTGCCCGGGCTGCGGCGCGACGCGGGCGCTTTACGCATTGTTACATGGAAACTTTTTGATCGCGTTGAAAGACAACGCGGTGCTTATTTTCGCGCTCACCTTTCTGACCGTGCGCGGCACGGATTTCGCGATAAAGTATTTTCTTCGGAAACCCACCGGGGAATTTCTTCCGCCAAAAATTTTGTGGATATTTCTCGCCGTTGCCGTCGTTTTTACCATTTTGCGAAATCTGCCCCCGTTTTCATTTCTCTCGCCGTAGGAACTTTTGGCTTTTGCCGCGCTGCGCGCTCGTGTTCAATGCCTGCATGAGTCTGACACATCCATTGACAACGACAGCGTTTGAATTGACCGGCTATCGCACGACCAAATCATTCGGCGTGGTGCGCGGCATCGTGGTGCGGTCGCGTTCCATCGTCGGTAATTTCGGCGCGAGCATCCAGAGTCTTTTCGGCGGAAACATTTCACTTTACGCGGATTTGTGCGAACGTGCACGCGAGGATGCGTTTAACAAAATGATCGTCCATGCGGGACAACTCGGCGCGAACGCGGTCATCGGCGTGCGCTATGACGCGAACGAAATCGCACCGGGCATCACGGAAGTCCTTTGCTACGGCACGGCGGTTTATGTCGAGGCGGAAGGCCGTTGAACGTGCATTGTCCAGTCGTTGCATCGGACGGAACGCGTGTGAACGCGCGGCCTGAAGCATGAAAGCATTGAGCGCCGATTCTTTTCTCGCGCGGCTGCTGGGCAAACTGGCGGCGGCGGTCTGCCGCCATCCCCGCTGGTTTTTCTGGCCGCAAGTCGCGCTGTTTGTCATCTGCATCGTTTATGCGCTGCCAGAACCTTACGGTCACCTGGTTTTCGACGTGAACCAAGACAACCTCGTCGGGCCAAATCAAAAGTATCATCAAAATTTTCTGCGCCTCGAAAAAGAATTTCCGCAGCAGACCGATTTGGTCGTGGTCGTGGAAAGCGATGACATTGAAAAAAACCGGCAGTTCGTCGAGCGCCTTGCGGCCAAAATGCAGCCGGAAACGAATTTTTTTCAGGACGTTTTTTTTGCGCAGAATCCGATGATGATGGGTTCAAAAGCGCTGCTGTATGCGTCGGAATCCGATCTGGTGGAAATGAAAGGAATGTTGAGGGCGGCGCAGCCATTCATTCAACAATTTACGCAAACTACAAATCTCGTCTCGTTTTTCGAGCAGATCAATACGGAATTTCGCACCGCGCCGCGCGAGGCAAACGGGGACACGGAAGCGTTAATCAAATCGCTGCCCGCGTTGACTCACATCGTGACGCAGGCGACGGATTCGTTGCAACGGCCCGGCGTCCCGCCAGCGCCAAATGTCATGACATTGCTCGGCAGCGGTGAGAGCGATGTGCTCGCCAATTACATCACATTCGCCAATGGCCGGATTTTTTTGCTGACGACGCATCCGCCAACTGTCGGAACAAATTCCGCTGAAACGCAGGACAATTTCAATGGCCGTGCGATTGACCGTTTGCGAAAACTGGTCCAACAGACAAAAAATGAAGTGCCTGGCGTCAACGTCGGCATCACGGGCGAACCGGTGCTGGATTACGATCAGATGTCGCAATCGGAAAAAGACGCCACGTTCGCCAGCATTGTGTCGCTGATTTTGTGCGCGCTGATTTTTATTTACGGCTACAACGAAACCGGACGCCCGGTGAAAGCGACGATTTGCCTGGTCATCGGCCTCGGCTACACGCTGGCGTTCGCGACGCTGACAGTCGGCCATTTGAACATTCTTGACCATCACGTTCGTGCCGATGCTCATCGGACTGGCGATTGATTTTGGCGTGCATCTGATTACGCGTTACGAAGAAGAATTGCGCCACGGCAAAACGGAGGAAGAAGCGTTGATGAAAGCGATGGTCTTCACCGGCCAGGGCATTTTCACCGGCGCATTGACGACAGCGGGCGCGTTTCTGGCGATGGCGTTCACCAATTTCAAAGGCATTCAGGAAATGGGGATCATTTGCGGCGGCGGCCTGCTCGTTTGTTTCATTCCGATGATGACGATGCTGCCCGTGTTGCTTTTGCGCGGACGGCAAAATGTCATTGATCGCCGCTCGACCGAAGACGTGACGCGCGCACGCATCGAAAATATCTGGCTGCAGCGGCCTGTGTTCGTAATCGCCGTCACGACGGCGTGTGTGCGCTGGCGGCACTGATCGCAAGCGCGCAAAGTTTATTTCGATTACAACCTCTGCAAAATGCAAAGCCCCAGACCTGCCGTCGGTGGTGTTCGAGCACAAACTGATTGAATTCGGCGGACAAATCGTTGCTCTACGGCGCGGTCATTGCCGATTCGCTGACGCAATGCAGTTGAACTGTCGGAAAGAGATTGAAAAATTGCCGACGGTCGCCGATGTCGAGCGGCGTCCATTCCATCGCAAATTTCCTCGAGAAGACCAGACCGAAAAACTCAAACTCATCGGCGAGATTAAACAGGAAGTCGCGCCGCTGAAATTCAACCCGCCGGATTTGCAGCCGGTGAATATTGATGACTTGAGCAGCACGCTGTATTCGCTCTACGGCTATCTTGGCGCGGCGCTGGACGAAATCATGGAAACAGCGACCCAAATCTGACAACGCAATTGATTGCCTTGCGCGAGGCGATCGAAAATTTGCGCAAAGACATGCTGCAAGGCGATGCCATCGGCGCTAGCCGCAACATGCGGACAAACTGGCGGAATTTCAACAGGCGCTGTTTTCAGCGACTTGCGCCGACACGTTTCAGGCTGTTGCAAAATCAGGACGACACGCGCGCCGTTGCGGGCCGAAGATTTGCCGCCGGCATTGCGCCACCGTTTTATCGGCGTGACGGAAAATTTCTTATTGCAGGTCTATCCCAAATACGATGTCTGGCAGCGCGACAATCAGGAAAAATTTATCACGCGATTTGCGGACCATTGATCCAAATGTCACCGGCACGCCTGTGCAACTTTACGAATATACGACGTTGCTGAAAAACAGTTATGTAACAGGCGGCGTGGTATTCGCTGACTGCCATTGCGCATCATGGTGTTCCTCCATTTTCGCAGTTTTGGCGCGGTGATTTTGTCGCTGTTGCCGGTCGCCATCGGCACGTTTTGGCTGGCAGGCTTGATGGGCTGGCTCGACATTCCGATTCAATCCGGCGAACATCATGACGCTGCCGCTGGTCATCGGCATCGGCGTCACGAACGGCATTCACATTCTGAATCGCTTTGCCGAGGAACGCACGCCGGGCATTTTGTCGCGCAGCACCGGCAAAGCCGTGCTCGTGTCGGGATTGACGGCCATCGCCGGATTCGGCAGTCTCATGCTCGCCAAACATCGCGGCATTCATAGTCTTGGGCTGCGTGATGGCAGTCGGCATCGCAACCTGCATGATTGCCGGATTGACTTTTTTGCCGGCGTGTTGAATTTGCTTGGCCGTTGATCAAGCCGTTGATAGAAAAAACCCAGTGCCGACAAAACTCGCCGACACCGGGTCAGGAGGAACCGAGGTAAAAACCTCAAGTTGAGAAAACTTAATGGAAAATGCTGAAAAAGTCAACATCAATGTTAAAAACAACTTTGAATGCTGCAAAATTCGCATTAAACATAGCTATCAATAACGATAACGTAAATTGAACTGGTCTTTAAAATATAAATGTCGAATGCCACCAGATTCAATGGCTTGAAAGCGTTGATTCAATGCTCTGCGAGTCTGTTGTTTGAGTTTTGCGTTTGGATTTTCCTTCGCATTTGCACGGCACAAGACAGATTTTCACGCTGGACCGCTGTTTGATCAATTTCCTCTGACGCTGGATTCCGGCCGGCGCACCGAAGCCGTCGGGCCGCTTTTTTATGACCAGCAAAAAGATTCGGAAAAAACCATGGGCACTTCCGCCGATTTTTTCCCACGACACCGATCCGACGGTTGAATCGCGCGAAGACGATTTTCTTTACCCGCTGCTCACTTACGACCGATACGGAAAGGAATATCGCTGGCAGCTTTTCCAATTGTTCAGTTTTGCCGGCGGCGAAGAACCCGATGACAACGTCAGAAAAACAGTTCACGATTTTCCCGTTCTATTTCCAGCAACGTTCGCCGGACACGGACGAAAATTACACCGCGCTCTTTCCGTTTTACGGACACATCAAGGACCGGCTGTTCCGCGACAAAATTTTCTTCGTCATGTTTCCGATTTACGGCCAGACCCAAAAGCGCGACATTGTCACCGATAATTATCTTTATCCGTTTTTTGCCATTGCGGCATGGCGACGGCTTGCACGGCTGGCAATTCTGGCCGCTTGTCGGCAGCGAACACAAAGACGTGACGACTCAGACCAATGGCTTCGGTGATACTTCAACATAATGGCGGGCACGACAATTTTTTTGCGCTCTGGCCGATTTATTTCAATCAAACAACGGGCATCGGCACCGACAATCCGGAAAAAATCTGGGTGCGTTCTGCCGTTTTACCTGCTATCACGCTCGCCCTAGCGCGATTCGACCTCCGTGATGTGGCCGTTTTTCAGCTGGATTGACGAACGTGGAAAAAAATATCACGAATGGCAAGGGCCGTGGCCGTTTGTCATCTTCACGCGCGGCGAAGGCAAGACCACTTCGCGCGTCTGGCCGTTGTTCAGCCGGTCGCATAACAACGACACTGGAAAGCGATTCTTATCTCTGGCCGCTTTATCACTTTCACCGGCTTCATTCCGATCCGCTGGACCAGCGGCGCACGCGCATCTGTTTTATTTGTTTGAAAATACGGTGGAGAAAAACACGGAAACCGGCGCAGAAAAACGGCGCGTTGATTTGTGGCCGTTCTTCACATGGCATCGCGATTTCAACGGCAACAGCCGGCTGCAAATCCTCGCGCCGATCGAGCCGGTTTTGCCGAACAATCCGCGGCATTGAGCGCAACTGGTCGCCGCTCTGGTCGATCTGGCGTTCCGAAAACAATCCGAAATCAGGCGCGAGCAGCCAGTCGTTGCTCTGGAATTTTTACCGCCGCGACACCACGGCCACATCAAAAAAATGCTCGCTCCTGTTCGGGCTTTTTCAGTATCAATCAGACTCGGAAACGAAAAAAATCGCGCTTGGTTTACATTCCGATGCTTGAAAACGCATCAAGTGGCAAAAATAGAAACGCGAAATTATGTTTGAAAATATCGGTGAAATCGTCCTGCTGTTTTGGCGCACGTTGCTGGCGCTGCCGCTGGCATGGCGGCAACGCCAGAAAGTCTTCGACCAGTTTTTTGAAATCGGCAACGCCAGCCTGCTGATGGTCTGCGTTTTGTCATTTTTTATCGGCGCGGTCTCTGGCGCTGCAGACCGGCCCGGTTCTGGTTGAACGCAGTTTGTCGAGCGCCGTTGGCGGCATTGTCGGCATCGCGCTGGCCAAGGAACTCGCGCCGGTGATGATGGCCATTCTGATCGCCGGACGCATCGGCTCGGCGATGGCGGCGGAAATCGGCTCGATGCGCGTGTATCAGGAAATTGACGCGCTGCGCACGATGAACATCAATCCGATTCATTATCTGGTTTTGCCGCGGCTGGTCGCCATCGCCGTGGCGCTGCCGTTGCTGGTGGTTTTTGCGATTCTGGTCGGCTGGTTCGGCGGCGCGGTCGTGGCGGACACGAACAGTCACATCGGCGATTCCGTTTCAGGCGTTTTTCTCCGGTTTGCGCGATATAGTTGCATTCAAGGACGTGGCCAACGGCGTGTTCAAAAGTTTTTGCTTCGCGCTGATCATTGGCATGGTTTCCTGCCATCAAGGTCTGATGACCATCGGCGGGCCGCGCGGCATTGGCCGCTCGGTCACCAAGGCGGTCGTGAATTCCATCGTTCTGATTGTCATTTTTGATTATGTGCTCACGCGTGTTTTGCTGAAATGAACAACGATTCGACCAACAATGATGCTGGCGTCGGCCGTGCAAGTGCGCGGCCTGCGCAAAAGTTTTGACGGACAGGAAGTGCTCAAGGGCATTGATTTCGAAGTTCCAGCCGGTGAAATTTTTGTCATCATGGGGCCGAGCGGCAGCGGCAAAAGCGTTTTGCTCAAGCATCTCATCGGCCTTGAAGCGCCCGATGCAGGGGAAATTTTGATCAATGGCGAATCGGTTCAGCCCGGACAGATCGCGGCAAAATATCGCATGGCGCTCGTGTTTCAATCCGGCGCGCTGCTGAATTCTCTGACTGTCGGCGAAAATGTCGGGCTTTATCTCACTGAACACCGGCTGAAATCTGCCGGAGGAAATTGAAAAAATCGTCGCTGAAAAACTTGGAGATGTCGGCCTCAAAGACGCCGACGGATAAAATGCCCAACGAACTTTCCGGCGGCATGAAAAAGCGCGTCGCCATCGCCCGCGCGCTCGTCATCGAACCGCAATTGATCCTGTATGACGAACCGACCAGCGAACTGGACCCGCTTTCAGCCGTGGTCGTGGGCGAGGAAATTTTGAAACTTAAGAAGCGCATTCACGTCACTTCGCTGATCGTGTCGCATGACCGCGACCTGGCGTTTGGCGTGGCCGACCGCATCGCCGTCATCAACGAAGGCCGGATCGTGACCATTGGCACGCCGGATGAAGTGAAACGATTCAATGATCCGCTCGTCCAAAAATTTCTACACGCAGACTTAAAACACGAACCAACCTAAAAGCCTATGAAAAATTCACTCGAAACCAAGCTTGGCATCTTTGTCGTCCTCGCCATCTTCGCCGCCGTCGTCATCATCGAAACGCTCGGCGGCGCGGAATTTCTCCACCCCGGCTATCATGTCAGCGCGCTGTTCGACACGGCGCAGGATTTGAAGGTCGGCGACAGCGTGAAAATGGCCGGCGTCGAAATCGGCCGCGTTGAAAAAATCGCGCTCGCCGATCAAAAAGTGAAGGTCACGATGAAACTCAACTCCGATGCCGCCGTAAAAACCGACAGCAAGGCTACGATCAAATTTACCGGACTTGATGGGGCAGAATTTTGTCGCCATTGATTTTGGTTCGCCTGACGCGCCGCGCGCCGTTGATGGCACGGTGCTCGCCACCGAAGAACAACCCGACTTGAACGCCATCATGGCCAAATTGGATAACGCCGCCACCGGCATCCAAAACTTGACCAAAAGTTTCACCGGCGACACGATTAACAATCTGCTCGGGCCGTTGACGGATTTGATCAAGCAAAACAGCGAGCATATTTCCGTGACGTTTTCGAACATCGAAAATATTTCAAGCCAGATTGCGAGCGGCCAAGGCACGGTCGGCAAACTGATTTACGACCAGTCGCTTTACAATTCCGCGATGACGACGGTCACCGATCTGCAAGACACAGTGACTTCTGCGCGCCAGATTATGAATGATGTCACCAACGGCCAAGGCACGCTGGGCAAATTGGTGACGGATGAAACGCTTTACAATGCGACCACCGCTTCGATGACGAACCTGAACCAAATTCTGTTGAAAATAAATCAGGGGCAGGGCACCGTCGGCAAACTCGTCAACGATCAGGAATTTTACAAGAACGCCAAACTTTCGCTGCAAAAATTGGACAAGGCCGCCGACGGTTTGGAAGATCAAGGGCCGTTGAGCGTCATCGGCATGATTGCAGGACAATTTGTTTTAGTCCGGCGCGGACAATTTCACGCCAGCCCGAGATTTTTCAAAACCTCCACAGTCGAACGCGACTTGTTCAGCGTGTAAAAATGCAGTCCCGGCACGCCCGCACGCAGCAATTCCTCGCACTGCCGCGTGGCGTATTCAATGCCAAATTCAGCCGCTGCTTCATCGTTGCCGCCAAGCTCATCCAGTTTCGCGCGCAACGGTGGCGGAATTTTTGCGCCGCAAAGCTGTGTGAACTTGATGATTTGCGTCGCGCTCAAAATTGGAACGATTCCCGGCACGAGCGGAACACGCACACCAAGTTTGCCTGCGACATAATCGCGGAACTCAAAATAATCCGCGTTGTCGAAAAACAGTTGCGTGAGGACAAAATCCGCGCCTGCGTCCACTTTTTCCTTCAAATGCCGCCAGTCGTTCATGTTTGCCGATTCTTGTTGGCGATGTGGCCTTCGGGAAAACCGGCGACGCCGATGGAAAAATCGCCCGATTCACGGATGAATTGGACGAGTTGCGACGCAAATTCAAAGCCGCCGGGCGTTGTTTGAAATTCGCCGCCGCCGGGCGGATCGCCGCGCAAAGCCAGAATGTTTTTGCAGCCCAGTGCGCGGATTTTTTCGAGCACTGCGCGCACTTCGTCGCGCGTGTGATTGACGCAGGTCAGGTGCGCCAGTGCGGTCAAACCGTGTTCGCGCTGGATGCGATCCACGATCATCAACGTCTTGTCGCGCGTGCTGCCGCCAGCGCCGTAAGTGACGGAGCAGAAATCCGGCTTCGCCTGCATCAGCGCGGGAATTTGTTTTTCAAGCAGGTTGCGGTCGCCTTCCTCGGTCTTGGGCGGGAAAAATTCAAAGGAAATGACCGGCTTTTTGGCCGCTCGCTTCGCCGCATAAATGTCGCGAATGAATTGCATCAGTTTGGATTCAAATTTACCGGCGCAAAATTACTGAAAAGTTCTCCGCAAAGCAAGTTAAAAATCAACACATCTTGATATGATGATATGTTAATTACATAAACACCGGCTGAGGAAACAAAAAAGCCCCTTCCGGTTTTTGCCGAAAGGGGCGTGATTATTCTAAATTGAATTAGAATTGATAAACAAAGTTAGCCGCGAGCATGAAGTTATTGTGATTACCTCCGGTCGCACCATAAGCTCCAGCGCTTTCCAAGTGATCCCAGCGGAGTTCAACGCGGCTCAACACATTCGCCCAAAGAGCATATTGTACAGTAGCCGTGAACTCTTCAGCATTGCTAAAAGCAACCTGAGAATTATTCAAATACTCGCCACGGAAGTTAAGCGAGAGTTTATCCGTTGCTTGATAGGTGCTGTAAAGGGCGATGTCCCATTGGCTGTCATCGCTCGAATTGCCCCCCCCGGCATTGTGGTAGTCAAGATAGTCAAATGACCCGCCAAATTTGAACGCAGCCATCGGTGTCGGAATTGTGCTGCCCACATAGAGACTTGTCGAACCAGGGCCGCCGGAGTTATCAGAATTGATGGCACCTACATAGAGCGTGGCACCTTTTGCCCAGCCAAAACTATCTGGTGCAGTCAATTGAACGTCAGCCATGTAAGCCTTTTGGGATTCTAAACTGGCTCTTGTGTTAAAACCTGATGCCACGCCAGCAACATTTGAATCATTAGCCACGCCAGCCTGAACAGTTACCATATCACTCACTTTGTATGTGCCCAAAATGCCCGTGTGAGTCGTTGGTTCAATTTGATAGGCATAAGAACGGGTAAAGTTCGGGTTTGACGGGTCGTTGAGAGACTCGTAACCAACAATGGTATCGAACTCACCAATTTTCCAGTCAATGCCATTGCCCACTGGCGTACGCAAAGTTAGATACGCTTGGGTGAGGCCACCATTCCCCGCGCTTTGTCCAACTGAATCCGGTCCGAGTTGTATCTCAACGTGGTAACCGGAAGCCCATGGGCTTTCGTCCTCTGGCTTGTCGAGCGTCAATGTCAACTACGTTCAATTGGAAACCGTCTCTTAGTGTTTGTCCACTTGCGGTGACAGGAGGAAGACCTCCATAATTTGGCCCAAAGTTCCATATTGCCGCCGTGTCCACATAACCACTGAGGGTGGTGTTTGAGAGTGCGGTCTGCACCTGGCTGATTTTTTCGTCTGCACGAGCCGCCGAGGCGAGACTTACCACGCCCGACTGCAGCGAGACCCACTGTCCATTTATTAAACTTCATCTGGTTCCTCCGATGTTGTTTGTTAATAGTTGTTTGTTTTTGCGCCTGTGCGCTCAAGGCAAAACTGATTGCCCCTGCACCGTGAGGTGCGATTGACGATGAAAATATGAGAATTCGGACAATTTGACAACATTTTTTTTGGGTAATTCGGAAGACATAACTTGTTTATAAAAAACAGGTTGCGATTGCATCAAAAAATTAATCCTGATGGATTGAAATTTTTAATCCAAAATTTGTGCAGTCGTTGGGTGAGGTTGAGACAGTCATCCGTCTTTTTATCGACGGATTTGGTGATTTGAAAAATGACGCGCTACGAATTTTCAAAGCCGTGTTGAATTGGAACAAGGCGTGCTTTAGTCAGAAAGTCATTGGCAATCCGCCGACGGCAATAGTAATTTAAGCAACAATTTCATTTTAGAAAAGGTATGCCATCATTTGCTTATACAGCACGGGAAACGGCCACCGGCCGCGAAATCCGCAACACGGTGGAAGCCGCCACCGAACAAGCCGCCATTGCCGCGCTGCTCAACCGCAATCTGCTGGTCGTTTCCATCCAGGAAAAAATCGTCCAAAAAAGGCAAAACCAAGGGCGGCAAAGTATCGCTGGCCGACCTCGTGGTTTTCACGCGGCAATTGGCCACGATGATTGATGCCGGTATCGCCATCGTGCAGTCACTCCAGGCGCTGGCGAACAGACGCCAAACAAGGTCATGCGCGATGTGATCCATGACATTTGCACACGCGTGGAAAGCGGCGAAAGTTTTTCCGAAGCGCTGCAAAAGACATCCCAAGGCTTTCAACCGGCTTTACGTCTCCATGGTGGCGGCGGGTGAAAAAGGCGGCTTGCTGGCGGAAATCCTGGCGCGGCTGGCGACTTATCTTGAAAACACCGAGCGTCTTCGCAAAAAAGTCAAAACCGCTTTGATGTATCCGACCAGCCGTGATGGTCGTGGCCATTGGCATTACGATCTTTCTTCTGGTGAAAGTGATTCCCATCTTCAAAGATGTCTATTCCGGCTTCGGCGCGAAATTGCCCGGCACCGACGCAAGTTTTGATGGATATCAGCGACATAGTGAGACATTACCTTTGGCTGCTGTTATCGCTAGCGTGGCGCGCGCTGATTTGGGGCTGGCTTTATTTCATCAAAACTCAAATCCGGCCGCGAATTTTGGGATGCGCGCCGCATCAAGCTGCCGATTTTCGGCCCCATCGCCCACAAAATCTGCCTGGCCCGTTTCACGCGCACGCTGGCGTCGCTCGTCCGCAGCGGCGTGCCGATTCTGGAAGTGCTGCAAATTGTTTCCCAAACCGTCGGCAACGTCGTCATGGAAAAAGCCATCAAGTCCGCCGCCACCGACATCGAGCGCGGCGAAGGCATTTCCGCCGCTTTGGGCAAACATCCAATTTTCCCCAGCATGATTATCCGCATGTTGAGCGCCGGCGAACAAACCGGCAAAATTGATGACATGCTCGAACGCGTCTCGAACTTCCTCGATGAAGAAATTGAAAACACGCTTTCCGGCCTGATGTCACTGCATCGAACCGTTGCTGATTGTCTTTCTCGGCGTCGTCATCGGCGGCATGGTCATCTGCATGTTTCTGCCGATCTTCAACCTCGGCAACATCGTCAGCGGAAATGAACCACTAAATTTCAACGCCGGTTGATTACAGTCGCCGGCGGATTCAGTTTCGCCGGCGGTTTAATTTACACCAAAACCATTTTGCCCGGTTGCGGCTGGATGATTTTTATTTTCGGATGGCGTGAACGGATTTGTTCTTCAAACCAGCCGCGCGCTTCGTCATCGCCGTGGCCGAGCAAAACTGCGCGCGGCGAAACCTGCCCGACAAAATCCAGCAAATCCTCGCGGTTCGCGTGCGCCGTCAAATCAAAATCCTGAATTTCGCATTTGCGCGTCAAACGCCCAGCGCTCGGGCTGAACACAAATGTCTCGCCATGTTTCGCCGCCTTCAAACGTCCGCCCGGCGTGCCGGGATCGGCGTAACCCACGAAAAAAATCGCCTGCTTTTCGTCCCCGATCATCCGCATCGCCAAATTATGCGCCGCCGTATTTTCACTCATCATGCCGGCGGTGATGACGAAAATTTTCCCGCCGCTCAGCTTCATGTTTTCCGACTGGCCTTTTTCCAACACGACGAGATTGCAGCGCCTCGTGCAATTGCAGATTCGTGTGCTGCCGGTGCGTGCGGTGCGCTTCCAGATCGTAAATTTCCGTGAACACGCGGCCCAGCCCGCCGATATAAATCGGCTGCTGCTTCAATTTTCCCTCGCGCATGAGCAACGCCAGCATCGCCAGAATTTCCTGCGTGCGGCCCAGCGCGAACGCCGGAATCAAAACGCAGCCCTTGCGTTTGAGCGCGTTGTGAATCGCCGCCACCAGCCGTTCAATCTCGCTTTCGCGCGTGAAATCTTTCGGCACTTCGCGATTGCCGCGCGTCGTTTCCATGATCAGCACGTCCGCCTTCACGTCTTCAAACCGCGCGCGCCGCAAAATCGTCTGGTCGTGGAAACAAACGTCGCCGGTGTAAAACAAGCGTTTCCTTTTTTCCGCGAATCATAATGCCCGCCGAACCGAGCGTGTGGCCGGCGTCAAAAAATTCCAGCGTCGGCGATGGCAAGCCCGCGCGCGATTTTGTTGAACGACGCCCATTCGATTTCGCGATTATATTTGAAGCCTTGAAACCGCGGCGCGATGTCGTCCACTTCGTCGTGCGTGTAGAGCGGATATTCGCGGATGCCCAGCTCGTCGCGCTGGCGCGTCATCACGTTCACGGAATTGTGCAGCACGCGCTCGACGATGAAATAGCTCAACTCGCTCATCAACACGTGCGCCTTGGGAAAATGCCGCAACGCCACCGGCAACGCGCCGACGTGATCGTGATGGCAATGCGAAATCGCAATCGCATCCACGTCGTTGTTTCCCGCCTTGCCGAACAGCGGCAAACCGTCGCGGCCTTCGCGTTTCGGGTGCATTCCCGCGTCGAGCAAAATGCGATGGTCCGTCCATCTCGACCAGCCACGCGCTCGCGCCGATGTCCGTGTCGGGATTTTGGTTGGTGATTTTCACGAAAAAATAAGCGGCACAGCAACAAAGCAGTTTGCGCGGGAAGCTGCAATCAAAATTGTCTTAAAAACCAATCCAATCCGCTCAAAATGGATTTCCCTTTGGCCGGAATTCATTTATGTTCGTTTTTGCGGGCCCGTAGCTCAGCGGTTAGAGCAGGCGACTCATAATCGCTTGGTCCTCGGTTCAAATCCGAGCGGGCCCACCAATTCCAAAACACTTCATTGTGGCTGCGAATTCGCCGCGTTGCGCTGCTGAAGTTGTCTTTCCAGATAAGTATCCTCCGGCGCGTCGAGCCACGCCGTCAACCAGATGTTGCCGAGCATTTGGCCGGCTTTCACAAGCTGGCCTTCAAGAAACGGCAAGCCTTCCATGCCTTTGTCGCCTTCGCCGGTCAACTGGCCGTTCTTTTCCATTTCATAAAGCGGCTCGACGAATTTATTTTGCTGCGACAAGATAAGCCACGATGTTGCGGAACATCGCCTCCGCGTCATCAGCATTGGCAATGCGCGTGGCGGGCTGGATTTTTCCAACGAGCGTTTCAATTTTTATTCCGCCGGTTTTTCTGAAATAACCGCCGTCAATCCACGCGTGAAAAGTCTGTCTCGTCGTGTAACCTTTCGGGTTGTCGCCGATCCAGCCGTTGAAATGCTTCGACGTGTGCAGCGGCTGCGAACCGTCGCCGACAAAATGGCCCATCACGCCCATCACATAAACGCATGTCCGCCTCCGCGTTGGCGATTTCCTCCGGCGTGCCGCCGTATTGCTGAAGCGCCTTCAGCGTGCTGAAATCCGATTTCAATTTCTCATAATATTCCGTGATCGCCCACGGCAGAAAACCGTCCAGTTCGCGCGTGTGGTCGGCGTCCTTGTCCGGGATCAATCGGCGGAAATCTTTCCGGATGCGCCGCGCGCGCCAGCGTCGATGTCCTCCACAAAATCATAACGCATCGATCGGCAGCGTCTCCGGCGTCAAACCAAACAATTTCATATCCTCCAGATCAAAGTAATGATCCGGCCCGTTGACATGTTTCAGCGGAAGATCGCTGCGTGTTGCGCCAGCGGTCCGGCTCGCCCGCGAGAAACGCGATGCGATCTTTCAACTGCGGGCGTCAGTTCAAATCCGCCGAAATCCGCGGCAACGACGCCAGCGCCAGTTCATTGACCGCGTGATGACCTTCGTAATCCCATGCACCGGCATTGAAAGCGAACGCGCCGAGCACGAAGCGAACAGTATTTGCAACAAAATTTCGTTTCATATCATTTGCCAGTTTAACAAAACAACGTTCCGATTGCCAAAACAAAACCGCGCACGTGAAAGCCGCATTTTCCCTTTGCATTCCACACACACTTGGCGTGACATTTTATTTGTGAAAATCATCACCGATGAAAAATGCGCCGGCTATTTCGCCCCACGGACATCCCGAACGTCCCGACGCGGATTACCGCCACCGTCGAGCGATTGAAAAATCAAAACGAAATCTGCCGTTGGCTGGGCCACCCCAACGCAATGCCAGCGACGAGCAAATTCTCCGCGCCCATGCACCTGAAATGTTGGCGCGATTGAAAATTCCGCAAGAATTCGACGCCGACACGCCATTTTTTGAAAACATTTCTGATTTCGCCCGCGCCTCCGTCGCCGCCGCGCTTGATGCCATGAAATTGGCGCGCAACGGCGAAAACGTTTTCAGCCTCATGCGTCCGCCCGGCCACCACGCCACGCGCGAACACTCGATGGGCTTTTGCTATTTGAACAACATCGCCATCGCCGTGCTCGAAGCGCTCGCGACCGGAACAAAACGCGTCGCCGTTTTTGATTTCGATGTGCATCACGGCAACGGCACGGAAGATATTTTGCTCAACCGCGAAGGGGTCGCATTTTTTTCCGTCCATCAATTTCCCGCGTATCCCGGCACCGGCGAAAAAAACGCCGGCAAAAATTGTTTCAATTATCCCGTCACGCCGTCCGCGCCGCGCGAAACTTATCGCGCCACGCTCGCCCGCGCGCTTGGCGATTTGAAAAATTTCCAGCCCGAACTGTTGCCGTGTCCGCCGGTTTCGATGCTTATGTGCGCGACCCGCTCGCCGACGGCACGTTGCGCACGGAAGATTTTTATTGGCTCGGTAAAGAATTGCGCGCGTTAAAAATTCCGTTTTTCAGTCTGCTCGAAGGCGGTTACAGCCGCGATTTGCCCGAACTGATTTTTGCCTATCTCAAAGGCGTGGAAGAAAATAGATTCCGAAGAAAGCGGAATTTCAATTCACGCCGCCGTGACGACGCTTGAATCCATCGGCAGCGAAACGCGGACGACTCCGTGCTGGCCGGTTTGCGGCGGGACGATTTCGAGTTTGCCGTGATGCGTCTCGATGATTTTCCGGCTCACGGTCAGGCCGAGGCCGAGGCCGACGTTGCGCGTTGTGAAAAATGGCGACGGCACTTTCTGCGCAGTCTCGGCGGTGAAGCCGGAGCCGTTGTCCTGCGACTTCAATCTGCAAATCCTGTTTTCCGTCTTTGTTCGCGGCCGGTGTGCAGGCGCACGCCAACAGTCGGCTTTTTGGGATTGGCCTGCATCGCGTTGAGCATGATTTCGGCGAAGGCGTGCTTGAGCGCGGCGCGGTCGCCGGTGATGATGACGGGTTTGCCGCCGTTTTCATATTGCAACTGCGCGGTTTCGACAGGCTGGTGTTTGCGCGCTTCCTGGTAAGCTTCTTCGAATCAACTTTCTCGACTGCGAATGCTTCCGGCTCGAGCTGGCCTTCGCGCGCGAGGAATCGCATCTGGTTGATCAACCGCGTGACGCGCTTGACGCCGTCGGCGAGCGCGTGGTCGAGCGATTGCGCGGAATTCCGCGTCCTTGTATTTTTCCGCGAGCAACTGCTGATGCGTCGAAAGCGGAACCATTGTGTTGCCGATTTCATGCGCCATGCGGTCGGCCATGGTCTTGATGAGCCGCAGGTTTGCGGCCTCGACTTCCAATCGGCGCAATTGCTCGCGTCTGCGTGAGATCGTCGGCTGTGAGCAGCGCGGAAACGGGCACGGAGGAATTTCCGCGCTGGAACGGAACGACGCTGATGTTGTAAATGGTGCCGGGTGAATTTTCCGGTTCGTAGCGAAACGGCCCCATTGCCGCGCCGGTTTTGAGCACCTGATAAATTTTTGCGCCAAGCGGCTGCGGCAAATCGCTGAATTCCAAACCGCCGGTGCGCTCGTTCTTTTTGGCCAAAATGGCGGCGCGCGGATTTATTCGCGTGCAACACTTTCAGGTCGCGCCCGACGACGATGCACGCGCTGCTCAATTCACGCAGCACATCGGTCATCATCTCGTGGTTGCCCGCAAGCTGGTCGTGCAGCCAGATGTTGCGGAGCGCGAGGCCGACCTGTTCGAGCAGGTGAAAAATCAATTCCAATTCGACGTTCACCAGCGGTTCGCCGGTGACGCGCCCGTCGAAAACGGCGACGCCGACGATTCCGTCGCGGTCGGGAATCGGCACGGCCACTTGCGCGCCGAGCAGTTCAAATTCCTTTTGCGCCTCTGCGTCGGCGCGGGCTTCATCACTGTCGCGGCGCAAAATTCGTCCCAATCCTGAAAGTTGACCGCCGATGCCGGAGTCGAGCGACAATTCAAAATGTTCCAGCAGGCCGGGCGAAAGTCCGATGGCGGCGGCGGAACGCAGACGGCGGTTGTCGTCCGGCGAAAACCCTTCAATCATCGGCGAACACGGGCGATTCAAAAAAATCGCGGCGCGATTGACGCTCAAAATTTCGCGGAGGAACAACAAAAATTGCTTCAGCATCGCCTCGGCGTTCAGCGAATGCGTGAGGATGGACGAAAAATCGCGCAGCACGTCGAGCGTTTGCGCGGTTTTGACGAAACGGTCGGCAGCGTCCGGGTCGGTCGTAGCGCGTGCAAAAATCGCGGTATTGCCCGCCGGAACGTTGACCGTGGCGCGCGGCATTGTCGGCGGAAGCAACAAACGCTCAAGCAATGAACTTAAAAGCCGGGTGCGGACGGGTTTGGTCAGAACGTGCGTGACGCCGTGCAAGAAAGCTTCCTCTTCCCATGCTGATTCACTTTCAACAGTGTAGGCGATGATGGGGCATTTGGCATCGCGACGGCGAAGACGTTCGACCACCCAGACGATTTCGACATCCATCAAATCCATGTCGAGAATGCACGCGCTCACCAGCCCATGCGCCAGCAGCGGTTCGGCCTCATCCACGCTCAAGACGGTGAACGATGCGGTATTGTTCGGGATTCAGCCCCGCGCGAATCGTCTCCGCGAAGTCAGGATGATTCGACAAAACCAGAATGGTTTTCATCGCGCACCAAACGAATTAAACTGTGCCCGGTTTCCTTCACTGCGTGTGTATTTTCCACAGGTCAGGCACCGAGGTCAATGGAAACTTGCAACTCGATGCAGAATTTTGCCAGAGCGTGTAGTGAAATGAATTACCCGACGGTCAACAATTTCTCCCAGAGACCTTCGTTTAACAGTGCTTTTTGAAGAAATTCCCCGTCGTCGAGCGATGGCGACGCGACGCGTTCAGGTTGCAGCGGCAGTCGGATGATGAATGTTGTGCCGTGACCAGGCTGGCTCTTGGCTTCGATTTTTCCGCCGTGATGATGGACGATGAAAAAACAGGCCATCAGATTGATGCCATATTCCGACGGCACGCTGCCTTGCACGACGAACGGATCGAAGATGACCCGCAACGCTTCCTGCGGCAGACCCGGCCCGTTGTCGCTGATGTGCAGGACAATTTCCGGCTTCGTGCTTTCATTTTGCAATTCCGCCTTGAGCGAAATCCGGCTGCCAGCCGGCAGCATGGCCAGTTCATCCTTGAGCAGCAATTCAAACAGCCGGTCAAATTTCGCCTTGTCCGCGCGCAGCGCGGGCAGCGAATCGGGAATCTTGTTTTCAATCTCAATTTTGCGCGCGGCAAATTCGCCTTCGAGCGTTTTCAGAACCGCGCCGACGGCTTCATGCAATTTCACCTCGTCGGCAAACTGCGTCGCGGGATTGGCTTTCCGACGAAGTCCGCAGGTCGGTGAGCAGACCGTTGATTTTTTCGATCTGCGACTGGACGTTCTGGTGATAATCCTTCCAAAAATCCGGATTGCGCAGGCTGTTCAAATCCGTTTTTTCCTCGGCCATTTTTGACGGGCGCGAGGTCGAGAAATGTTTTCACGGCCACCAGCGAATTGCGGATGTGATGGCTCAAACCGGCGGCGAGCAAACCGAGGCTGACGATGCGGTCGGCGATCATCATGTTGCGCAACACGGACATTTTTTCCTGCAGCAATTGGTCGCGCTCGGCCTGCACCATGAAAAATTCCAGACCCTGTCGGAGCGTCATTTCGAGCTGCGGCGGATCCCACGGCTTGGTGATGTATTTGTAAATCGCGCCGCTGTTGACGGCGGCGATGGCGGCGTCCATGTCCGCGTAAGCCGTCACCAGCATCCGCAGAACGCGCGGACGAAGCTGTCGCGCGCGTTCCAACAGCCAGACGCCCTTTTCGCCGGGCATCCGCTGGTCGGTCATCAGCATGCCGATTTCGTCGGCGTGCTGTTCCAGCAATTTGAAGCCGTCCTGCGCGTTCGTGGCGGTGAAAATGCGGAATTCGATCGCCGAATGCGCGCGCGAAATTCGTCAGCGATTTTTCTTCGTCGTCCACGTAAAGGATCGCAAATTTTTTATAGTCGTAGAGATTTTCCATGATCAATTTCTGTTGGCGATTCGGTTTCATCCTTCGCCGGAAAATCCAGAGTGAACTCGCAAAATTTTCCGCGCTCGCTCTTCACTGAAATTTTCCCGCCGTAACCCTGCACGATCCGGTAGCAGATGCTCAAGCCCAAGCCCATGCCTTTGCCAACTTCTTTGGTGGTAAAAAATGGATCAAAAATTTTGTCCAGTCATTTTCGGCGTCAATGCCCGGGCCGTTGTCGCGAACGATGATCAGGCTGCGATCGTTTTCAACGCGTCCTTCAATCCAGATCGTCGGCTTTTCGCCATCGTCAAATTTTTTCTCCGCCAGCGCGTCGATGGAATTTTGCAGCAGATTCACGAGAACGTGGATCAATTTGTTCCGGTTGGCCCAGACGATCTGGCCTGGCGGAATACTTCTGCTCAATTTGCACTTTGTCCTTCCATTCACCGGCCAGAAAGCGCAGCGCGGCGTTCACGGCATCTCGGCACGTCCACCGGCTCGCCGGTGCCGCCGCCCGGATGCGTGAACGTGCGCAGGTCGGACACGATGTTGCGCACGCGCTTGAGGCCTTCTTCGACATCATTGAGAATCTCGTCGTATTCGCTTCGCTATTCGCGGCGCAAGTTGTTTGCTTTTGTTGCGCAACGCGAACAGGCCGGTCATCGCGAAATTCAGCGGATTGTTGATTTCATGGATGATGCCCGCGCTCATGCGCCCCAGCGACGCGAGTTTTTCCGATTGCACCAATTGCATTTCCGTTTCCTTGATCTGTTCGATGGCCGACGTGAGCGCCTGGTTTTGCTTCGACAAGTTTGCGCTGGTAATGATGCGACTCGATGAGATTTTTGATGCGCGCCTGCAATTCGGTGGACGAAAACGGCTTGGCCAGAAAATCATTCGCGCCCATTTGCAAGGCGTCGAACTTCGTCTCCTCGTCCGCGCGCGCCGTCAGCAAAATGATGGGGATGTTGACCGTGGCTTCGCGCCGGCGCAATTCCTGACATACTTCCAGTCCGTCCATTTCCGGCATCATCATGTCGAGCAAAACGATGTCCGGCAAAAATTGTTCCGTCTTTTCCAATGCCTGCAAACCGTCCGCCGCTTCAAGGATGTTGTAATCTTCAGCCAGCTCCGCTTTCAGGAATCGCCGCATGTCCGGCTCATCGTCGGCGACAAGCACGACCGGTTTGTGGCCGGCCAATTCCGCCGCCTTGATGTGTCCGCGGGTCGTCGTCGCCGGAAATAATTCCGCGCGCCGGTATAAATTCACCAGCCATTCCTCGGACGCCGCCGCGCCGCTTTCCGTCGGCACGGATGGAATGGCTTCTACTTTTGCCGGCAACGCCTCGGCTTTTTGATATGGCAGCCGCACAGTAAAGGTTGCGCCTTTGCCTTCCTGACTTTGCACCACGACCGTGCCGCGCATCATTTCAATCAATTCCTTCACCAGTGCCAGTCCAATGCCCACGCCCTGGAATTTTCGTTTGGACGAACTGTCCGCCTGCCAGAAGCGGTCAAAAACGAACGGCAGATTTTTTTCCGCAATGCCCATGCCCGTGTCACGCACGCTTAAAACAAAATCGTCGCCCTCTTTTTCCGCACGCAACCATATCCGCCCGCTATCGGGCGTGAACTTGAGGGCATTGAACAGAAGATTCAGCAAAAATTTTTCCAGTTTATCGCGATCGGCCAATATGACGCCGAGTTGCGCGTCCACATGAATATCCAGTTGAATGCGCTTGTTCTCGGCCATCTGCCGCACTGCGCTGGCCAGACCTTTGATGAAATCCGCGACGGCGAGCGGTTCGCTTTTGACATCCATGCGACCCGCTTCGAGACGGATAAGGTCGAGCAAATCGTTGATCAACTTCAAGAGTCTCATGCCGTTGGCGTGCATCGTGACGAGCAATTCGCGCGCGTTGTCGTCGAGCGAATGTTCGAAACGGCGCATCAACGATTCCAGCGGCGCGAGCAACAACGTGAGCGGCGTGCGCAATTCATGGCTGATGTTGGCAAAGAAACGACTCTTGAGCCGGTCAAGTTCGATGAGCTTGCGGTTGGTTTGTTCTAGTTCGCTTTTATTCTTGTCCAGTTCATAGCGCAGGGTGAATTCGCGGAAGCGCTGCCTGCTTTGAAAATAGGTGCCAACGACGACAATCACATCCATGAGAGATATGAAATAAAAATTGTTAAAAAGAACGCTGGCGCTTGGCAAGGGGTTATGAAGGCTATAAACGATTCCCGCAACGATATAAATAAATAAAACCAATGTGACGGCCACGATACTTTCCCAAAGTGTCCATTGCAAAACGGCGCCAATTGCGAGCAGCACAAGGTTCAATCCCGCATAATAGGGCGAAGCAAAACCTTCTTGGACCGCAATCATGCCGGCGATGAATACGGCAGGCAACATGGGAACGATCACTCCCAACCATTTGCTGCTTTTTCGTCCCGCTTCAGTAAAAAGAAATGCCCAGATTATTCCTGCAAGTGCCGAACACATGAGACGCACATTAAAAAAGGGGGCCAATTGTTTGGGATAAACAAAATAATCCAATAAGCTGCCTGCAGGCATCAATATTACCACCAACGCGCAACCGACCTTCGTATTAAAAATACGTTCCTGCGCTTCGTGAGCCAGAAACGCTTCAACGATGGCAGAATTTTTGGCAACGGGCTTACTCATGTTTTGGTTTTTGCGCTTCAAAATAAATATTCACGCCGGTGTCATCAGACTTCACCTTACATAAATCATTGGAAATGCCTTTAGGTTTTAGGGCAAACAATTCATTTTGATTCCGATAAATCAGATGCCATTCCATGATATAATCCATTGTCAAACGGCGGGGATTTGAAGCGTCAACATTAGTGGTGATTAACAACCCGCCCGGAGCTACCCAGTCGTATAAAACATTTGTGAGTTCCAAACATACAGAATCCGTCAAATAATCGAATAATCCGGCGCAATAAACCAAATCGTAATATCCCGAAGTTTGCGCCGATTTTTTCATTGCTTCCTTCAGGATTTGATTTACGGATTTTTTGACGAGATTTATTCGCGTTGTGCGTGTGTATTTTTCCTTGATTTCATTCAATGCATTTTCTGTATGCGCCAGAGTTTCCGGGCTGAAATCCAACAGTGTGAATTCAGTGAAATCTGCAAGATGACATTCTCTTAAAAATTTTTGCACCTCATGCGCCGGCCCGCATCCCAAACTTACAATCCGCGCTGTTTGATTCGATTGAATAGTGCGAGCCACAGTCATCACTACTTGGTCTGAAAGAAATTTGATGCGATTGCGATGCGCTTCAGCGGGCGGCTGTCGAAGAAACCAGAGATTGACGATATTTGCATAAAGTGAATCACCTTGCAAAGGATCGCGCAGAATCATATTGACCATTTCGTAGTCACCCGCATAGCCAAGCGGTTTGGAAAATGTCCGGTTCAAAAAAGGAGCGCATAGCAACAATGG
Source organism: uncultured Verrucomicrobiae bacterium (assembly GCA_963746345.1). Classification (GTDB taxonomy): domain Bacteria; phylum Verrucomicrobiota; class Verrucomicrobiia; order Limisphaerales; family UBA11358; genus UBA11358. The sequence continues at coordinate 125,669 of CAVVAN010000001.1, read as the reverse complement.
ATGAAGATTTCGCCGAATGTAGGTCTGATGAGCATATCTACTTTCTTTATCCAATTTGACGGCAATGGATTCAAATCGGCCAATGAAAGTATCAATAGATTTGCAGACAGGCTCGGCAAGATGCTCAACTGCTTCCTTTTCCAATACTTTCCGCAATGGCTGTGCAAAACTTCGGATGCCCACTTCCACTTTGTCAAGCCACAACCGCAGTTCATGCAAAAACGTTTGCATATCGACGACAACGACTTTGAATTCCGGCAATATTTTGCACATCTTCTGCCATTCCTTCAGAAAATTTTTGAATGCATTTCCGAATTGCATGCCATTCTCGGCAAGTAATGCAAAATCAACGTTTCGCCATTGCGCCTCTTCCAGCATTGCCTCACATACTATTTTCTGTCCCGCATCCAACACACGACTGATCACTGCACGGCCTGAATAGACAGTTCGTCCCTGCACCACAATTGTGAATTCGCCGAGTGCTTCGGAAAATCGCGGCATCACACTCGGACTATAAAGTTCGAATACAGCCAGATGGCAAGTCATGCGCGACAGCGCGCCGCGCAGTTTGATGCCTTCCGCCGTCTTAAATGCCACACGACTTTCCTTGATGGCATACGGCGACTCGGTGGTCTGTGCTTGCGTCGCCTTTTTTGGAATTCGACGTAGCAAGCTCTGCGTGCCGTGGCCGTTGCCATTTCCATTGCCGTTAAGAACCTTGCTCATTTCGTCCGCAGAATGAACCATTTTCCACGCCAAAACAAAGCGATTCTTCTGCGTCAAAATTTGCCCGCCATGTGGCATCGCCGCTGCTTTGTTCACACAGACACAGGACGCACAGTGCGAATCAGAAGTAAAGACTGTCTTGTGGCGAGGCAAATACTGTCCAAATGATCAAAACATTATGCAAACAAAAATGAATCGAACAACAGTGCGACTTCGCGAGGGAAAGCGCGTTGCGAGTATTTGGTGCCCTGTGGCACTCATGTTGTTGTCGGCGCTGATGCTGCACGCCGAGGGGTTTCGCAATCCGCCGCCGGGCACGTTTGATTTGGGGCGCGCGGGTGGGCGCATCGCGCAAGTGGACGATTCATCCGCCGTTCAACAAAATCCGGCGAACCTCGTTGACGTCACAAACATTGAGGCGCAACTCACACCGAGCATTGTTTATATCAACGTGGATTTTCATTCACCTTCCGGGCAGTCGGCCAGCACAATTGATCCGTGGAAGGCGCTGCCAAATTTCTTCGCCTCAATGCCGTTATTGGATGATAAAATCGCCCTCGGTCTCGGCGTCACCGTGCCTTACGGCCTGAGCATGGAATGGGATAAAAATTCGAGCGCATTTGCCCAACCGACAGGAAATTTCACTTACGCTGCGCCATATTTTTCCAAACTAACTACCATTAATTTTAATCCGACTATTTCAATCAAACTGGGAGATAAAGTTCAAGTTGGCGCAGGATTAGACGTAATGTGGTCGGAATTGGAATTCAAGCAACTGCTTTCACCTGCTGTTCCAAATCTGGAGGCGCGTGCAGACGGCGATGGTGTCGGCTTCGGCGGGAATCTCGGCATCACTTGGAACGTCACCGACCGCCAGCGCTTGGCCGTGACCTATCGTTCACCCATCACGATTGATTACAGTGGCACGACTAAATTTAACAATTATCCCGGTGGGGTTCCCGGCACGAGCTTCGGAAGCCAAATCAATTTTCCCACCATAGTCAGTGTCGGCTACGGTTTTCAAGTCAATGACAAGATTCGTTTGGAATCGGACTTGGAATGGATCGAATTTTCCCGCTTCAAAAATTTGCCGGTCAACGTCGGCGCGAATGCGTTGAGCGTCCCGTCGCAAAACATAGCGGAAAATTGGCGCGACACTTTTACGGCGGGCTTCGGCGGCGACTGGAAATTCGCCGAGAATTGGGTTTTGCGTGGCGGTTATCAATTTTATCAAAGCCCCGTGCCGGATTCGACTTTTTCACCGACGATTCCCGACGCGGATCAAAACGTCATCACCGTCGGAATCGGCTGGAAAGGCAAACACACCTCGCTCGAAGCCGCGTATGGCTTGGATTTTTACAACACGCGCAACATCACGACCGACCAGAATCCCGCGTTCGACGGGAAATATACTTTTAATGTGCACCTCTTCTCATTGGCCTATCGTTACTCGTTTTGAAACCGTTGAATTTAGAAACGCAGTCCCACCGTCATCAGCACGGCTTGGCTGATGAAATGATATGTGCCGTCGGCATTTTGTCCGGCAATCGTTCCTGACAGTGAAGATGGTTGGCTGCCAGTAACCATGTGCGCCGGGCCGTATCCCAATTGATAGGCGATGTCGAAATCAAAGCGCTTGCCTTTGTGTCCGGCTCCAACGCTGAAAAAATGCCGATCTAAATCTGTCGCCAGAGGCGTGTAGTAGGCATTCGGAACCGAATTTTCGTCATAAATATAACCGGCGCTCGCGTGCCAGCCGTTGTCAAAAAATCGCGTCACGCCGAATTCATACATCCAGCTCGTTTGCCAGTTGAGCGTCACGACAGGATTTTGCGTGCCACCTAACGGCGGAGAACCTTGTTGATATATTGTAATTGTTTTGAAGCTGCTCCAGTCGGTGCAGTCGGCGTCAAATTCCAAGTTCCACTTCGGCGTGGGCCGGTAAGAAATGCCGAAAACAGCGGTCAAAGGGAACTCAAAATTCGAATGTGCGGGCAGCGAAGTATCCGGTATGCCTGCCGAAATTTGCTCGAATTCCGTGTGACCGTTCAAAGTGACAGTCGTCGAACTGCGGAAAGTAGCGCCGATTGAAATTTTTTCATACGGCTTCCAGAGCACACCCAAATTGTATCCGAGACTCCATCCGTCACCCTTGAAACGATAGAAGTTTGGCGGCTGTGGAAATGGGCGAAGGCCTTGTCCCAATTCCATTTTCACATAGTCCGCCATTAAACCGCCGGCGATGGAAAGATTGGGCGCCAATTTCAGAGCGACAACGGGATTGAATCGAAGATATGTAAGCGAACCGTCCAAGGCAACCGCGCGGAAGCCGGTGTCTTGCGGCCAATTTATTTTTCCACCGTAAGGTGCATAAACGCCCAGTCCAAAAGTAAATGGCGAATCATCGGGAGTGTAGGTGTAAAAAAGTTGGGGAACGGCAGCGAGTTTATCCGAGCTATGATAAGTCTTGCCGCTGTTAGAGGCGCCATTCGTGGGCGAAAAACTTGGGTCTAGATAAATTCCATAAATGCCACTGCGAAGATCGCTGCCCTCAAGCTGGGTGATGCCGGCGGGATTGTAGTAAATCGCGGATGGATTATCTGCCGTGGCGGCAAACGCTTCGCCGCGCGCGGTCGCGAAGGCGTCCTGATCTGCAAGCCGAAAGCCGTTCGCTGAAACCTTCAAAGCAAAGGTTCCTGAAATTAGTATCGCCGCAAACCGTGGTATATTTCGCCTGCGCATGATTTGGTTTCTGGCAAACAACTGCAAATACACATGAGTGACACACCGAAGCAAGCAAATCTCCCACCGCTTTGCACTGCTGTAGCAAATATCATTCTACTCCTATGAGAAAAATGACGCAATTCATTTGCCTTGCCGTCTTTACTTTGCTGCGGCGCAAGTTAGAATGGCAACGTGAAAAAGTTGTTTCACTTCACTGCAAGTATTTTACTGTTCGGATTAATCGCGTTTCCAGCGCGAGCCGCCTTTTCTTCAATTTACATTTTTGGAGACGGCGTTTGCACCACGACAACTAATCGAGTTGCGGGACTAACTTACTATGGTTTGCGGAATTCCAACGGCCGAGTTTGGGTTGAAGTATTGGCCCAACAGCTTGGACTTACAAATAACTACTGGTATTCCACCAATAGCTCAATCCATGTATCATACACCAACCTGTCTGCTTCCAGCACGAACTGGTCTTATTCCAGCAATAACTTCTCTTACTATGGCCAATACAGCAGCAATTTGGTAATAAATCTCAAAAATTTTACGGCACCAACAAATGCTTCGAATGCTTTATTTGTTGTTTGGGTTAATGACGCCGATTTCGTTGATGATATGGGCAAAATTTTTCCTTCCACAAACATAGTCACATGGACCAATGCCATTAACTTATCGCTAACCAATCACTATACAATTGTAACCAACCTTTATGCCAAGGGAGCTCGCACCTTAATCATGCCAACCGCCGTGGATATCACCGAGATTCCCCAATACGACAATTTATCTTCGGCCAACAAAAATTTCATACGTCAAAGAGTCACTGGTTTTAACATTGCCTTTGCGACTGTGTTGAGCAATGCAATGGTCTCGTCGCCCGGCCTTACAATTTATGAGCCGGACGTTTTTACTTTGCTCGACAATGTGCTGACGAACGCTGCGGCTTATGGATTGACCAACGTTCTTTATGCCGGGCAAAGCGCTGATGTCATCGAGGACGATTCCGACACGTCTTTGAATGGATCCGGAACAAATTGGATTTTTTGGGATGCGGTAGATCCCACTACGAAATTCCATGCCGTGTTGGCTGGTGTCGTCAAACAATTACTTTCTCCGGCGCAAATCAACAAACTCACATCGCTCAACGGCAGCAATCAGTTGGACATGGCGAACATTCCGATTGGTCGGAATGGTTTTGTCGAAAGCAGCACCAATTTTGCGAACTGGGCGTCTGTGACGAACATCAGCAGCACCAACGCGACGGAAACGATTTTTGTTCCGCCTTCCGGTCCATTGCAATTTTACCGGCTGAATTTTCCCTTCGCCTGGACGTGGCCGTGATTTTTAAAAGTTAAAGTTATTTACGCCGCTGAAACTGCGGCGGGCACGGCCTTCGCGAGCGTTTCATAACCCCAGCGCAACATCCGCTCCGTCGTTTCCCAGCCGATGCACGAATCGGTGATGCGAAACGCCGTAACGCAAGTCCTTCAAATTTTTCGGAATCGGCTGGCTGCCTTCATACAAATTGCTCTCGACCATCAAGCCGATGAGCGATCGCGTGCCGTCGACGCGTTGCTCGAATGACGCTGCGCCAGACGTCTTCCTGCTTCGCGAGTTGCTTTTCCGAATTCGCGTGGCTGCAATCCACCATCAACACCGGCGGCAATTTTTCGGAAATCAATTTTTGCTCCGCCGCACGGATGCTTTCCGCGTCGTAATTTGTCTTCGCGCGCCCGCCGCGCAGCACGACGTGCGCGTGCGGATTGCCGCTCGTGCGCACGATGCTCGTCACGCCGTCCTCGTTGATGCCGAGAAAACTGTGCGGATGCCGCGTCGCGCCCATCGCGTCAATCGCGATCTGCAGGCTGCCGTCGGTGGAATTTTTCAAGCCGACGGGCATGGAAAGGCCGCTCGCCATTTCGCGGTGCGTCTGCGATTCCGTCGTGCGCGCGCCGATCGCCGCCCACGTCACCAAGTCGGCGATGTATTGCGGCACGATGGGGTCGAGAAATTCCGTCGCCGCCGGCAAACCCATGCCGGTGATTTCCAGCAAGCAGTCGTCGCGCGATTTTCAAACCGGTTTCGATGTCCTGCGAACCGTCCAAATGCGGGTCGTTGATCAAACCTTTCCAACCGATCGTCGTGCGCGGTTTTTCAAAATAAACGCGCATGACGATTTCCATGCGGTCGGCAAATTCCTTTCGCAGCGCGTTTAATTTTGTCCGCGTATTCCAGCGCGCCTTTTTCATCGTGGATCGAGCAAGGGCCGATGACGACGAGCAGGCGCGGGTCTTCCTGCCGCAAAATGCGGATGACCCGTTCGCGGCTGCGCGCAACGGTGGCGTTGGCCGCGTCAGTTGTCGGCGATTGCGCCTTCAGTTCGCGCGGCGAAAGCAGCCGGACGATTTCTTTGACGTGTAAATCCTGCGTCCGATACATGCAAATCATTATAGCGAATCTTTGTTTTGCGGAAAGCCGAATCGCAACGCATTGGACATGCGGTGAAATTTGTGTATCGTGGCGGCAAGGAAATTTATGAACGGCGAAAAATTGAACACCGGCCAGAAAGCGCTCCAGATCAATCTCGACGCGAAAAAATACGGCACGTTCGCCGAGATCGGCGCGGGACAGGAAGTCGCCCGCTGGTTTTTTCACGTCGGCAAGGCGTCCGGCACCGTCGCCAAAACCATTTCCGCCTACGACATGGCCATCAGCGACGCGATTTACGGCAGCGTCCGACCGCTATGTCAGCCGCAAGCGTTTGCAATCCATGCTCGATCATGAATTCGATCTGCTGCTCCAACGGCTCGACAAAACGCGCGGCGACAAATGCACTTTTTTCGTTTTCGCCGACACCGTTGCCACAAAGCGCGATGAAGGCCAGGGCTGGCTCGGCATAAAATTTCAAGTCCATCCGCACGGCGAGCCTTCCACCATCATCATCCATGTGCGCACGCTCGACAAAGAAAGCGCGCGCCAGCAGGAAGCGCTCGGCATCGTCGGCGTGAATCTGATTCATGGCGCGTTTTATCTGCACGACGACCCGACGAAACTGATCGGCTCGCTCATGGACGGCCTTTCCAGCGAACGCGTCGAGGTGGACATGATCAAATTTTCCGGCCCCGCTTTCACCGGCGTGGACAACCGCCTGATGGCGCTGCAACTCGTCGAGCAATGGCTCACCGAAGCCGCCATGTTCACCGCCGATGGCGAAGCCGTCATCCCCGGCGAATTGCTTTGGAAAAAACCCGTGCTGCTCGAACGCGGCAGTTTTCGTCCGCTCACCAATCCCATGCTCGACATGCTCGACCGCGCGCAGCGAACAATTCATCGCGGACAAATGCGCTGCAAAACGATCCGCCCGTCGTCATGTTCGAGATGACTTTGCGCCAGTTGCAAATCGGCGACGCGATTGACCATCAGGATTTTCTCGACCGCGTGGACACGCTCGGCGCGCTCGGCAAGCCCGTGCTGATTTCCAATTTTCTCCGCTACCATCGCCTCGTCAATTACCTCGCGCGCCAGACCGACAAACCCATCGCCCTGCCCATCGGCCTCGTGCGCCTGCGCGACGTGATGGACGAAAAATTTTACACCGACCTTCCCGGCGGCCTGATGGAATCACTCGGCCAGCTTTTCAAGAACGGCGCGAAACTTTACGTCTATCCCTCGCTCGACAAAAAATCCGGCCAGCTCATCACCGTCGAAAACATGGAAGTCGCGCCGCACCTACGCCACCTCTACGCGCATCTCGTCGAAAATAAATTCATTGATAACATCACCAACTATAACGCCGACGCGCTGAAAATTTATTCCAGCGAAGTCCTCGCCAAAATCCATTCCGGCGACGAAAGTTTGAGCAAACTGATTCCCGCACCGATTTTTGAGATCATCAAGGCCAAAAAACTTTTCGGCTGGGCGCAAGAAACCGTGCTGCCTCCAGTAGCGGCGTGAAAATTTTGGGAGTCCCAATTTTTCAGTTTATCGCGCTGGCATTTTTCCGCGCAACGGTTTATTTATTTTGGACTATGAAAAATTTGATTCCTGCAATTCTTGTTTTACTTTGCGTGATGAAAGCGCAAGGAGCCATCCACACTGAAAAAGTTGATTACAAACAAGGCGACACGACGCTCGAAGGTTTTCTCGCCTACGACGATTCCATTTCCGGCAAACGCCCCGGCGTGCTCGTCGTGCATCAATGGCTTGGCCTGACCGATTACGAAAAGCGTCGCGCCGACGATGCTCGCGCAACTCGGCTACGTCGCGTTCTGCGCGGATATTTACGGCAAAGATTCTCGCCCGAAAAATGTCCAGGAAGCCGGCGCGCTTGCTGGAAAATATAAAAGCTGACCGCACGTTGCTTCGCGCCCGCGTGAACGCCGGTCTCGACGTGCTGAAGAAAAATGAATTCGTGGATACGTCACGCGTCGCCGCCATCGGCTATTGTTTCGGCGGCACGACGGTGATTGAACTCGCGCGCAGCGGCGCGGATTTGAACGGCGTCGTCAGTTTCCACGGCGGACTGGATTCGCCGACTCCGGCGGACGGGAAAAATATCAAATGCAAAGTGCTTGCGCTGGCTGGCGCGGATGATCCGTTTCAAAAACCCGACGATTTGACCGCGTTTGAAAGCGAAATGCGCGACAACAAAGTGGACTGGCAGATTGTTTTCTACGGCGGCGCGGTTCACGCCTTCACGCAGCCCGATCCCGGCTTCGTCAATGCCGGCGCGAAATACAATGAAAAAGCCGACAAACGTTCGTGGGAGGCGATGAAGGACTTTCTTCGCCGAGATTTTCAAATAATTAACCACAAAGACACCAAGACGCAAAGTTTTGGAATTGAAAAATTCTTGTTTCAGAATTTCTTCGTGTCTTTGTGCCTTGGTGGTTAAATTTCCCCATGCGCATCACTGGCGGCAACGCGGCTCGGCGGATTTTGAAAGTTCCCAAAGGACTCGACGTTCGCCCGACGCCGGATTTGGTCAAGCAGGCGGTTTTCAATTCGCTCGGCGCGCGGGTTGTCGGCGCGAAAGTTTTGGAATTGTTTGCAGGCAGCGGCGCGTTGAGTCTGGAATGTTTGAGTCGCGGCGCGGCTTCGGTGATGTGCGTCGAGAAATCGCATCGGCACGCGGAATTTATCCGCAGCAATGCGGATGCGGCGGGCTACGGCGAAATTCTGGAAGTGCGGACGCAGGATGTTTTTCCGGTGATGAATCAACTGGCCGAAAGCGGGCGGCAATTCGATTTGATTCTGGCCGATCCGCCTTACGGCGAGAAAAATGTGAATCGCCGCTCGACTTCATTCGCGCAGCAATTGCTCGATGATAAAAATCTGCCGAAGCTGCTCGCGCCCGGCGGAAGATTTGTCCTCGGCCACACGAAACGCGACACGCTGGAAATCGTCGCGCCGTGGACGGAAGTGAAAATGCTCAAGCACGGCGACACCGTGATGCGGTTTTTGGAATTGTGAAACTAAATTTTTAACTTACCGGTAAATCTCTTTGCGATCGCCGATGGCGAGAATTAGCACTAGCAAAACCGCATCATGGATTTCGTAAACGATCCGATAATCCCCAACGCGAAAGCGATAACGATTTTCGAAGCCGGACATCTTTTCCACGCCCATGCGACGCGGATTTTCAGAAAGTTTGTTGAAGGCGTCGTCCAGCCGCTGCTGCAATTTTGCGTCACGGATTTTCCGCAGCGTCTTTTCCACTGACGGACGGATTTCCAGACGATAACGGCTCATGCCCAGCCCAGCCGCTTACGGGCTTCGTTCCAGGAAATGTTTTCGCCCGGCTCGCGCAGCGCGCGATTCGCCGCCTCATTGTCAATGCGGTCTTCCACGCGATGCAATTGTTCATCCACAAAGCGAAAAACCTTGCGACGCTGCACCTGCGGCAACTTCTGAATTTCTGAAATGATTTGGACTGCGCTCACAACCTGAATTTAACGAAATTCCTGATATTTTCCACAACAATTTTCCACCCGCAACATTTTAAGCACAATGCGGCGGAAAAGAATTTTTTTAAACCGCGCCGTGGACGGAAGTGAAAATGCTCAAGCACGGCGACACGGTGATGCGGTTTTTGGAAATCGGCTAATTTAATTATCGCACCTCTGAAATAACATCTACAATGTCGGCAAGCTGAAATCCCAACTCATCCGGCTGTGAAACGGCTCTATCGCCAATCTTCACAATCTCGCGTCCCCATGCAAGATAAACCTCATGGATGCGTCGGCCATCGGCGAGAAGCAACGTGGCGCGAGTCGCGCCGTAAGAAATCTCACCAAATCCGGCGGCCTTGTCTGCAAGCTCGTCTGGAAGTGAAAGTGTCATGGCGCGATTTGATTTTTTGAAATTTAATCTGATTCCTCTACCTCTTCAACTTCTTTGCGGATCGTCTCCCGAAATTTCTCCATGCCCTGGTCAAACGCGGCGGAAATCGGCAGCACCGAAACCTTTTTGATCTTCTTTTTGAACTCCTTCAGATTTTTCTCGGCGACGGCTTCGTCCATTTTGTTGGCGACGACGAGGCGCGGTTTTTCGAGCAGCGCGGGATCGTAAAGTTCCAGTTCGCTCAGCAATTGCTTGTAATCGTCCCACGGCTTGCGGTTGTCCGTGCCGGCCATGTCGAGCAGCAGCACGAGGATTTTGCAGCGCTGGATGTGGCGCAGAAATTCGTGGCCGAGGCCGACGTTCTTGTGCGCGCCTTCGATCAGGCCCGGCACGTCGCAGACCGTGAGCCGTTTCCAGTCGGCGTATTCGACGATGCCGATCTGCGGATGCAGCGTGGTGAACGGATACGGCGCGACTTTCGGGCGCGCGCGGGAAATGGCGGTGAGCAACGTGGACTTGCCCGCGTTCGGATAACCGACGAGGCCGACTTCCGCGACGATGCGAAGCTCCAGCAGAAAATCGCCTTCGTCGCCCGGCTCGCCCGGCTGCGCGAATCGCGGCGTCTGGCGCGCGGCGGTGGCGAAATTGCGATTGCCCAATCCGCCGCGTCCGCCTTTGCACAAAATAAATTGCTGCCCGTGCTGCGTGAGGTCGGCGACGAGTTCGCCTTTGGCGGAAATGACGGAAAGTTTTTCCGCGTCCGCATCGTCCTTCGACAAATCAATTTCCAGCGCGCGACCGCTGGCTGCGCGTGCGCAGCAACGGACGTTTGCCCGTGCTCGTGCTGAACATCGGATTTTTATTTTCCGGCTCGGCCTCGTCACCGTCCTCATCTTCGTCTTCGATTTTTTCAATCGGTTTCGCCGACGGCAATTTCCACACGAGCGTGCCGCAGGGAACTTTGATGATGAGATCTTTTCCCGCGTGACCGTCCATGCCCTTGCCCATGCCCGCGTCGCCGCCCGGCGCGATGAGGCGCGGGACGTAATACTGGCCGATGAGATTGTTCAGGTCGTGGTCGGCCTGCAAGATCACGCTGCCGCCGCGTCCGCCGTTGCCGCCGCTCGGCCCGCCCTTGGTGATGTAAGCCTCGCGATGGAACGCGACGCAGCCTTTGCCGCCGTGCCCCGCCTGCGCGTAAATTTTTATTTCGTCAATGAACATGAAATCATTCTCCGGCCAGTTGCAGAACTTGAAGTTTGAATTCAGCGGAAATCCAAAAATTGGCCTCGCGCTCCAAACGGTCGAGCACAATTTTTAAGCTGGGAATCAACCTCTCAATTCGAGCATCAATTAAAATGCCCGCAATGCCGACGATGCGGACTCCAAGTTTAGCCGCAATTTCCCGCCCCGCCTTTTCATCAATCAATAGTGCATCTGCTTTTTGATTCAAAAATAAAGCGATGGCCGCAGCTTCGCCTGCGTGAAGCTCCGCCTCGATAATTTCAATTGGAAATGATTTTGGCACGGGCAAAATTTCAATCCAATTTGGCAGAGTTAAACCGGAAAACCGCTTTTGAACTTTTGTCAGCCGGACAAATTCATCGGCCACTTCGGTTGGAATTAAAACGCGCTGGAAAAGTTGTTGCAGCAAATGTTCGTGCTGAATTTTGCACAAATTCAGAATTACCGAAGTATCAGCCACGACAATCATCGCCTTTTTAGTTCGCGAAGCTCTTGAAGGGCGCGCATATCCTGATTCAAATCTTCGATGCCGTAATTCTGCGGGATTTTCCGGTCTTTGAGCAAACCTTGAAATTCAAAAAAACCGACGCCCGCGATTTCCGCCGCCTGGATGAGCGTGACTTTGCGCGCGGCGTAAAGCGACAGCGCGAGTTCCTGCTTCAACTCGCCTTCGCTAAATTTTGTTTCCGGCAATGTCAACGTCATGGTGACAATCTAATGAACTTTTTGTGGTTGGTCAAACTTGGAACGCGACGCAGCCTTTGCGGATGCGCGTCCGGCAAATCCAAACGGACTGCTTTTTCATAAAAGCACTTGCCAAATTACCTTCTGACGGACAATTTTTGTCATCGTGAATCCGCAACGAGACATTGGCGAGCTACCGTTTTTGAAAAGATTCCGAAGGTTTTGTTTAATAGGTTTTTCGGTGTCTTTTTTAATCTGTGCGTTTTTCAGCATCATTACTGTTGTCCCAAAAATTCAACCGCTCGACAACAAACTCGTTTTCGCCTCTTTGATTGTCTGCTTATATTTTCTAGTTATCCTGCTACGCACTCATGTCATTTACTATCAAACCAAACATGAACTCAAACAGACTTTTGATCGAGCGTGTCCAGAGTGAATTACACTGGTATTTTTGATTTCACTTATCACCGGACTATTTTTGGTTAAATAATTTCCAGTCACCCAATAAAAAAAGCGAGGCGTGAACCTCGCTTGGAAAATTGTTCGCGCCGGAATTTAATTCTTTGCGGCGGCGGCTTCGGCCACGACGTTCACGCGGCGGCTGTTCTTGTCGAACTTCACCTTGCCGTCCACGAGCGCAAAGAGCGTCCAATCGCGGCCCGTGCCGACGTTTTTGCCCGCGATGAATTTGCTGCCGCGCTGGCGGATGATGATGCTGCCCGCACTGACGACTTCGCCGCCAAATTCTTTTACGCCCAGCCGTTTGCTGACGCTGTCGCGCCCGTTGCGGACGCTGCCTTGACCTTTTTTATGTGCCATAAAATTTTAAGCGTTGATCGCCGTGATTTTCACCACGGTCAGTTCCTGACGATGGCCGATGGTTTTGTGATAACCCTTGCGGCGTTTCATCTTGAAAGTGAGTTTCTTCTCGCCGCGCTTGTGCTCGACGACATCCGCCACGACCGTCGCACCGCTGACGGTGGGCGCGCCGACGGCGAGCTTGCCGCCGTTGTTGACGAGCAGCACGCGGTCAAACGTGACCGGCTTGCCAGCCTCGACTTCAAGGCGTTCGATTTCGAGCTTGTCGCCGGCGGCGACGCGATACTGTTTGCTGCCTGTTTCTAAAACTGCATACATAAATTTTCCCGCAAAGGGTCGGAGATAAAAACAGAATTGCGCCGAAGTGTCAACGGCTGTTTTTGAGAAAATCGGTCGAATGCGGCTTGCGGTCGTCAAGCGCCAGAAATTTCAATGATGCCAGCCACCATGACCACCACCGTGCCAGCCGCCGCCATGATAATAACCGCCGCCCCAACGTCCGCCAAATCCAAACGAGAGCGACACCGCCGGATACGGCCACGCGTAATACGGATAATAATATGGCTGATAATAATAGGCGTCGTAATTGTAAGTTTGGGTGTCGGGAATCACATACACACTTGAACTCGGAACGCTTTGAACATAAGTCACCGTCGGCTGCGCCACTGCGGTGGAAATGTCCGAAGAACTTTGTTGCGGCGAGGTTGTTGCCGTTTGCGCGGCGGTGACCGCCAAGTTGTTGCGCTGATTCAACATCACGTTGATCACACCATCGGAAACTCCCTGCTGCCGCAGATAAATGATTTGGTCTGCATTCAGGCCGTAGTTATTGCCGGAATTCTGAATGTAAGCGATGATGGTGCTGTCACCGACTTTCGCCTGCGCGAGCTGCACGATTTGCGACACGCCATAAGACAATGGCGGCGCGGTCTGGACCGCGACCGACGGCGCGACAGTTGGAGCGGCGGCATCTTGCGCCACGGCGTTCCCTGCCAGAAAAGACAACATTGAAACGGCGGCGATGACCAGCAACGGCTTTTGAAAGTCTTGAGTTTTCATAAAATTAGCATCTAATGATTCAACACCTCAAAGTTGCGCGAGTTGCGCGAACTGTCAAATGCGAAAAAGAATCAATTCAACGCTTTTCGCGCCGACGCAAAATACGCTCGCGCTTTTTGATTTCTGCGAGCAGCAATTCTTCCGCCGACCAGCCGCACGATTGCGCGAATTCCGCCAATTCAAACAATTTTTTGGCAATCCTTGCGCGCGAAATTTTTTTGCGCCTCGGTTTTTCTTTGATCAAATTCGCTTTACGCGCTTTCTTCACCAACTTTTCCGCACGCAGCAGTGCTGGCAGATGTTTCGGGATTCCGTCGAACGCCGATTTACGTTCTAAGTGCGTGCCTTGCTTTTCCGCCTTCTTGATTTTTTCCCAATTCGCCCAGACCTCGTCCACGTTTTTGACTTTCGTCGTGCCGAAAACGTGCGGATGACGACGAATTAATTTTTCCACCAGCACGCGACAAACTTTTTCAAAATCAAACGCGCCGCGTTCCTTCGCCATTTGCGCATGGAAAACCACCTGCAACAATAAATCGCCCAACTCCTCGGCCATTTCGTGATCGTCGCGCGACTCGATGGCGTCAATCAATTCATAAACTTCCTCAATCGCGTGACGTCGCAAACTCAAATGCGTCTGCTCGCAGTCCCACGGACAGCCTTTCGGCGAACGCAACTTCGCCATGACTTTGAGCAAATCGTTAATGGCAGGCTGGCGCTTCACAAAATCACCAGATCGTCGCGGTGCACGAGTTCCACGCGCGCGAGTTTTTTGGCGCGAATTTCTTCGCCGCTAAATTTTGCAATGCCGCGTGCAAATTCGGTTCCGTTCAAATCGCAAATGCGAACGACTTCTCCAGCGGCAAAATCACCTTCGCAGCGCGCGACACCTGGTGGCAGCAAGCTTTTTCCTGATTCACGCAATGCCTTTTTTGCGCCGTCGTCCACGAACAGCGCGCCTTTGGGATGATGGAAAAAGGCGATCCAGCGTTTGCGTCCCTGCAATTTGTTCGGCTGCGCGATAAAAATGTTCCTTCGTCTTCGCCGTCAACAATTTTTGCGAGCACATTTTTCTTTTTGCCGGAAGCAATCACGAGCGGAATTCCCGAACGCACGACGATTTTCGCGGCCTGAACTTTCGAAGCCATGCCGCCGACGGCAGTTTCGCTGGTCGTTCCGCCCGCGAGTTTTTCAATCGTCGCGTCAATCTGTTCGATGACGGAAATCGTTTTCGGATTCGACTTGCCGAAATTTTCGATGACGCCGTCCACGGTCGTCAAAATCACGAGCAAATCTGCGGGCAGCAGCGAGGCGACGAGCGCGGACAATTTGTCGTTGTCGCCGAATTTTATTTCCGTGAACGACACGGCGTCGTTTTCGTTGATGATGGGCACGACGCCGCGATCGAGCAGCGTGACGAGCGTGTTGCGCGCGTTGAGATGGCGTTCGTGATGCTCCAAATCCTCGTGCGTGAGCAAAACCTGCGCGACATGCAAATCGTGCTTGGCGAAAAGCTCGGCGTAAATCGCCATGAGCCGCGATTGCCCGACGGCGGCGCAGGCTTGAAGTTCGGCAAGTTCGCTCGGACGTCTTTCATAACCGAGCGCGCCCATGCCCGCGCCGACTGCGCCGCTCGTCACAAGCACAATTTCCTTTCCCGATTTCCGCAGCGCGGCGATTTGCGCGACAAGTTGCTCCAACTGCGCCGGATCAATCTGTTTCCGGCTGTCGGTCAGCACGCCCGTGCCGAGTTTGACGACAAGGCGCGAAACGGATTTGAGTGAGTCACGATGCACGCACGAAGTTAAAACGAAATCCGCGCGCGAAAAAGGCGAAAGTGGCGGGTGATTTACAATCCGAGTTGCTTGAGAACGTCCAAGCCGGATTTTTTCTGGTCAACCAACGATTCAAAAAAGCCGTTGCCGCGCAAAATGACAAGGGCTTCCAAGCCTCCGAGATCAGCTTGCGACTTCATGTTTGGAATCACGATATTTTCGAGGCCGATGGTTTGTTCGCGGCTGCTTTGCGGGTCTTTCAAGTCAATGAACTTCACCTTGCCGATGGAAACGTTTAACGAGTCAATGCCCGTGAAATCGTAGCCGGTTTGTTTTTTGAAATCTACCGCCGCTTGGTTTTCTGCGGATTGTTTTTTTGGCAATGTGACACCTAGCGCGAAAATATTTGTCTGGTCGGCCTGATTTTTCACGATGTCGAGTTCGCCGAGATTGAAACGCATGAGTGTGACGTGAATCTCGCGTTTCGCCAGAGCGGCGCGGTCGTATTCAACGTGGATTTCCGGGATGTCGAGGAATGGCGTGCCGCCAAAGTTGGGCGAATTGTAAATTTTCAGATTTTGAATTTCGATTGTCGGTGCAAGAAGGCCGAGTTTGAAACGGCCGATTTCCGCCTCCATGCCGGTTTGCGCGCGGATGTTGTGTTCGATCACGACGCGCAAAATGGAATTGAGCGATAGGAAAAAAATTACGACCAGCACGACGGCCAGAATGAACAATCGAAACAGCCATTTGAAAATGACATTTAATCATAAATCACATCCGGCACATCTTCGGGCCGCACTTCCAGACATTCGTCCTGATCCTCCCAAATCGTGGTGGCGTAGGAATTCAGAAGTTTCGGCGCGAGTTCGCGGCCCGCGCGCGCGAGCAGACGCTCCGCATCTTCGGCTGCGTTTTCGTAGGCCGCGTCGTAATTTCCAGCGCGCTTGCGCTGGCGGTCGTCCCAATGCGCGACGGCGTGGACGGGTTCGTATTGCTGCGCCCACAATTCGATTTCGGCGCGGATGTCTACAGGAATTTCCTCGAATGGCACGAGCGTTTCGCTGCAATGCTGGCAGATCAAACCGGATTCGCGCACGTCGCGCGTGAGCAGCGGCAGAAACGGCGCGCGGCAGCAGGGCGATTCCGCATAGGCGGCGGGTGGCGTGGCGAGGCGTTTGAACCAGATTTGTTTTTCGTGCGCGATTTGCGCGGCGAGCCGATACGCGCCGACGAGCGGATGCGAGAGCCGCCACGCGCGGCCTTCGAGCTGGCCGAGCGTTTGCGCGAGCCAGCGCGCGAGCGTGAGGTCGTCCAAATCTTTGAAACGCGCGGCTGTATTCCTGCCAGAGCGAGTCGAGCGGCGAACTGGATTCCGATTCAAATGCCATCGCATTTAGAATGGCGCGGAGAAAAAGTTTTGTCGAGCGCGTGCTCGCGTCCGCCCGAACCGATGGCAAGGATTTTCATCAATGCGTTTTGAGTGTTCCAGTTGCGCCAAACAAATTGAGCACCGATTTTGAATCTAACTTTGTAATCTCGATTTGCCGCAGCACTTTGGTCGAATCAGGATTGAGGCTGAACCCGTGGATGAAATGATGAACCGATTCCGTCATCAGTCCCTTTCGGTTCACCTTGCCAAAATCCGCCGCCAGCACAAACCAGTCCTTGTCGGCGGCCTTGAGCAAAAAATAAAAATCCGGCACCAAAGTCGTCCGCTCTTCGGATGAGCCGTCGGCGTATTGAAGCTTGACTGAAATGGGCGTCGGGCCAGCCGCGCTGATGAAAAACAGTTGCATCTGCGCGTAATGATTTGGCGGAACGGGAATGGAATAAGTCTCCGTCTTCTCCGTTGACTGATGCACTTGCGGCCCGCTGCCAACGATTCCGTAAGGCAACTGGACATCGGGATGTTGATTGTTGGCGGCAAAAAATCCCGAATCCGGCAAGGGATTTAATTTGCCAGCCATGGAAATTTCCGCCGCAGATTTGGTGATCAAAACCGAGGAATCGGCGCGATCCAAACTGTGGTCGGCAGGTTGCAAACGCTCGCCGCGTTCCGTAAAAACGACGCGCGCATTCAGCAAACTGCCGATGTTAATTTGAACCGCTTTTAGCGTTTGAGGGCAAGTCGAAGTGCAACAGCCGTTCAAGAAAATGCCCGCCGCAACTGCAAAAAGGGCGCAAATTTTTTTCATAATTATTTTACCAATGCTTTGCCGCTGCCGCCAACAACTTCGCCGATGATCCAAGCGTTGTGTTTTTGCGCGCGGATGAATTTCAAAACGTCATTCGCTTTTTCCGCAGCCACAATTGAAACCATGCCGATGCCCATGTTGAAAACTTGATACAATTCGTCGTCCGGCACGCCGCTTTTCGTTTCGATTATTTTGAAAATCGGCAGCATGTCCCACGAACCTTTTTTGATCACGACATCGAGCGACTTTGGCAGCACGCGCGGAATGTTGTCCACGAAACCGCCGCCGGTGATGTGCGCGAACGCGCGCACCAAATCCGATTTGCCGTTGAACTTCTTCAACAGCTTCTGCACCAGCGGCCCGTAGCTGACGTGCTCTTTCAACAATTCTTCACCGACGGAATTTTTCAATTCCGGCAATCGCGACGACGGTTTCAATTTCAACTGCTCGAAGAAAATTTTCCGCCCGAGCGAATAGCCGTTCGTGTGCAATCCGCTTGATGCAATGCCAATCACCACGTCGCCGCGCTTCACGGTTTTCTGGCCGTTGAGCATCTTAGATTTCTCCACGACGCCGACGATCGTGCCACTCACGTCGTATTCGCCCGCCTGATAAAATCCCGGCATCTGCGCCGTCTCGCCGCCGATGAGCGCGCAATTGTTTTCCGCGCACGCGCGCGCGAAGCCCTTGATGATTTCCGTGAAAACGTGCGGCTCCAGCTTGCCCGTGCCGAGATAATCGAGGAAGAACAGCGGCTCCGCGCCCAGCACCGCGATGTCGTTGACGCAATGATTCACGAGATCCGCGCCGATGGTGTCGTGCTTGTCCAGCGCGAAGGCGAGCTTGAGCTTGGTGCCGACGCCGTCCACGGACGACACGAGGATTGGCTCGCGATATTTTTTCACGTCCAGCGCGAACAGGCCGCCGAAGCCGCCGACCTTGCCGAGCACCTCGCGGCGATGCGTGGACGCGAGCAATTGCGGCAGGTCGGCCTTGACGCCGGTTTCCCAAATCAATGTCCACGCCGGCGGCGGCGTAAGCTTTTTGTTTCATGCGGCGAACATTAACCGCCAAGAAGCGCGTCGCGCCAAGATTAAAAATTTATTTTTGCTTGTCACCATCCATTTTGCTGCTAATCTTTGCGGCTCTTAACGAAAGAATTTTATGGCACGCATTTGTGAATTGACCGGCAAACGCCCGATGAAGGGCAGCATCATCTGGCGCTCGGGTAAGTCGAAGAAATCCGGCGGCATCGGCACGCACGTCACCGCCATCACCAAGCGCAAGTTCAACGTGAACTTGCAGCGCGTGAAGGCGCTCATGCCGAGCGGCGAAGTCCGCTACATCCGCGTCTCCGCCGCCGCAATCAAAAAAGGCCTCGTCACCAAGGCGCCGCGCCGCACTTGGAAAAAAGAAGAAGCCAAGAAGGCGTAGTTCGTTAAAAGGTTGAATTGTTAAATCGTTGAATCGAATTTCCGGTTCAATGATTTTTAATTTTCCGGCGGCTTTGGCGTTCCGAAATTTTTCATCGAACGCCAGAAATTTGCAAATCCGTGTGCGCCGAAAAACATCCAAAGTCCGAGCACAGTTTTCAAAATCACGCCGAACGCAACCCAAAGCGAGCGCCAATCGTTGGCTTGCATTCCTTCAGGGTATTTATCTTTATTGAAATGCGTGAAAGCGACTGATGCTGAATAAATATTTCCGAACAATTGCGACAGTGCTCCTGCAAAAATCAGCGCGCCAACAACTGCAAAAGCCAGCACTTGCACTTGCTCAAATGAAACCGATGTGACATTTGCCTCTGGATTTTGTTGCACAAATTTTTCGCCCCAGCTTTTTGCTTTTACAATTAACAAAACCCCAATTGCAAATTGAGCGAGAAAAGAGAGCACCGTCGCAGCCATCGAAACTATTTCATAAACCGTAAAATTTGCTTGCGAAAAATAAGGAGCAAAGGTGAAAGACACGGAAACAATCGGAATAAATTCAATCAAAATATAAATCCCCATCAATCGTAAAGCCAAAGTCGCCAGTTGATTTGCTTTCATAAATTTCCTTTCGCCGAATTTCCGCAGATTATTTGAATTGATTCAGCATGGCAAGCATTGCAAATCCGATTCACGATTTAACAATTCAACATTTTAACGATTCACTTTCCCTTTGAAAACTTCATCGTCGCGCGTTTCAACTCGCGGTCGGAATCGCGTTTCTTGATGTCGTCGCGCCGGTCGAATTCGTGTTTGCCCTTGCCGACGCCGAGTGCGACTTTCACTTTTCCGTTCTTCCAGTAAAACGAAAGCGGAATCAGCGCGTTGCCCTTGACCGCGATCAGCCCGAACAATTTTCGGATCTCCGATTTGTGCAGGAGCAGTTTGCGCGGCGCCTTGGGAACGTGGTTCTGGAGATTGCCGTGCGAGTATTCATCAATATGCGCGTTGTGCAGCCAGACCTCGTCCTTCTCAACGCGCGCAAACGCGTCGGCTATCTGGCCCTTGCCCGCGCGCAACGCCTTGACCTCCGTGCCGTGCAGCACGATGCCCGCCTCGAAAGTGTCGAGGATGTGGTAATCGCGCCGGGCTTTATGGTTGGTCACGATGTCGGCCATGAAGATTATTCTATCCGCAGATTACGCAGATTTCACAGATTAAAAATCATTTGCGACAAGCTAAAATAAAAAACCCGCCTTGAAGCGGGCTTTTGAATCTGCGAAAATCCGCGAAATCTGCGGACAAAATCTTTAACGCTTCTTGCGCTTCTTGGCCACCGGGCGCGCCAAGGCGACAATCTCCGGCATGTCCCAGCCGATTTTTTCCTCGAGGATTTCGGTCAGCGCGATGTCCGCCGCGCCCATATTGCCGACATTCTGGATGAGCGGACGGCTCAAGCCGCCGGCACCGGAATTCAACTGGCGCACGCGGCGCGACACGAGGTTGACGAGGACGTTCGGGTTGCCAACTTTTTCATTGGCGCGTTTGCAAAGTTCAGCGTTCATGTTTTTCAAACCAAATCGAGTCGCCTAGCTTAAATGTTGCGCGCCCGAAGGCAATAACAAAAATTTCCTTCAAACTTGTGTCTGTTCCGCGCGAATCCGTCAGCGTCCGCGCAAATAGTTTTGCACGTCTTGATGGTTGCCCGCGAAATCGAAAGTGAGGATGCCCTTTTGCGCGATGAAAACCAGCCGTGTTTTCAAATCCGTCCGGCACTCAAAAACATCCGGCGCGATTTTTCGGATGCTAAATCCGGCGTGAACGTGCGGCTGGCCAAAACCCGCCTGCACTTTTTGCATGGCCGCCAGCGCGTCAGCTTCTTTGCCTGCGATGCACTTGCGGAAACGCGGCGTGGTTTTAATCGCGCAAGGCACTGATATCTCCCGTGAAAGTTTTCAACCTGCCCGCTTTTCTCTCCGCCGCAATTTCCTTTTTAATTCTTCGCGCGGAGGCTTTGGCCTCGGCTTCCGTCAAACCATATTCCTGCAACGCATAATCCGCCGAGTGAACCTCCACCGGGCGCAGCGCGACAATCTTGTCGCCGAACACAAAACCAACGTCCTCGCCCGCGACGGCTTTCTTGAGCCAGAAGCCGAGCCGCCCGCGTCCTTCCGTGATTGTCAGAGTCTTCATACGCTCATTATAGCGTCTCAAAAACAATTGGCAACTTTAGAATGGAATTAAAACACAGTTTCCGGCATTTTCTGAAAACAATTTTATGTCCGCAAAGAACCAATTCGACCTGAACCAATTCCTCGCCACGCGCACCGAAACCGTCAATCGCGCGCTCGACAAATTTCTGCCGTCCGAAAAAACCAAGCCCGCCACGATTCACAAAGCGATGCGCTATTCACTTTTTGCCGGCGGCAAAAGAATGCGCCCGGCAGTTCTTCTGGCGGCAGCAGAAGCGTGCGGCGGCAGCGACGCAGTCGCCATGCCGCTCGCCTGCGCCGTCGAGTGCATCCACACCTACTCGCTCATCCACGACGATCTGCCGGCGATGGACAACGACGATTTCCGCCGCGGCAAGCCGACCAACCACAAAGTCTTCGGCGAAGGCATCGCCGTGCTCGCGGGCGACGCGCTGCTGACGCAGGCGTTTGAGATCGCCGCTCAATGCAAAAAATTTCCGCGCTATCCGCACGACAAAATCATTCTGGAAATCGCGCGCGCGTCCGGCTCGTTGCAACTCGTCGCCGGGCAGGTTGCGGATTTGGAAGGCGAAGGCAAAAAACTTTCCGTGGCCGAATTGAGATTCATCCACGAGCGCAAGACCTCCGCGCTGCTCTGCTGTTCCGTGCGGCTCGGCGGCATGAGCGCGAACTGCACGCCCGCGCAACTCGCGCGCGCTCACCGATTTCGGCTATCACGTCGGCCTCGCGTTCCAGGTGATTGACGACATCCTCGACGTGACGCAGACCAGCGAGCAGCTCGGCAAAACGGCGGGCAAGGACGTGGCCGTGCAAAAGGCGACCTACCCGGCGATTGTCGGGCTGGAAAAATCGCGGAAGATTGCGGCGCAACTGACGGCCAAGGCGTTTGCCGCGCTGAAAATTTTCAAGGGCAAAGCGATTGCCCTCGAAGCGCTGGCGGAATTTCTTTTGAAGCGGGAGAAATAACTTAAGGCTCTAATACAAAACCTTTCAAATGCTCCGCAAAATGTAAAAGGAAGGTTGAAAAAAACGACGGGGTGAAACTCATCACAATTCCAATAGTGCCAAAAAATTTTGGTTTTTCACGAATCATTGCAATTATTCCCAAAGGTAGTCCAAACACAAACGTAACAGCCGCAATTAAAAACATAAATCCAGCCCACCCCATCGGCCGAATTTCACTTCCAGCCGGAACGAAGAAAAATTGAATCGAAAATAAAAAAACGAGCACATGAGCTGCCACAACTACAACAAGTGATGCCGTAGAAAAAGATCGAGAGCCGAAAAATTGCCAACGGGCCGAATCGATTGGAAGAGTAAACACTATTCCAACCAAACCTCCAAAAAAAACTGGCAAGCCATAAAACCAACCGAACCCAAATAAGTCATCGAAAAAATTTAAAATAGGTGTGACCACGGAGAAAATACCACCGGAACGATAGTTACCGGAATTATCAAAAATTACAGGAAAGAAAACTTTTTCCGACCAAACATCTCCCGTCACGAGCAAAATGCCAAGAATTGCGGCGACAAAAGAAGCAATTCTCCATTTAGCTCGCGCGTTCATGTGAACCAAGATTGAACAACAACAAATCAAAAAAGCAATTTTTGTTTGCGCCACTGAATCTGCGCCATTTCATTTTTAGCTGTGCCATCGCGTCACCAATGGCACAACTTTTTATTCGTATGATTTGACTGAAATCGTCGAATTCGCCTTTGTTTTCAATGAATCTGTGATTTTTCAGCGCGCGGCATTCTAATTGCGTAAGGATGTTCAGCAGTTTAATCAAAAAAATCTACACACAAATTTTATGGCAAAAGTATTAGGCATTGATTTAGGCACGACGAATTCCTGCATGGCCGTCATGGACAGCGGCGAACCGCTGGTGCTGGAAAATTCCGAGGGCAAGCGCACGACGCCGTCGGTCGTGGCGTTCACGAAATCCGGCGAACGCGTGGTCGGCGATGCCGCCAAGCGCCAGGCCGTCACCAACTCGCGCAACACGGTTTATTCCGTCAAGCGTTTCATGGGCCGCAAATTTGACGAAGTGCAGCGAAGAAATCAAACGCGTCCCTTACAAAGTCGTCAAAGGCTCGAACGGCGACGCCGCCGTCGAAGTCGAAGTGGACGGCAAGCCGAAGCAATTTTCGCCGCAGGAAATTTCCGCGATGATTCTTGTCCAAGCTCAAAGCCGACGCGGAAACGCGCCTCGGCGAAAAGATCACGCAGGCGGTCATCACCGTTCCCGCTTATTTCAACGACTCGCAACGCCAGGCCACCAAGGACGCCGGCAAGATCGCCGGTCTCGAAGTTCTCCGCATCATCAACGAGCCCACGGCGGCTTCGCTCGCTTACGGTCTCGACAAGAAGAAGGACGAGAAAATCGCCGTTTACGATTTGGGCGGCGGCACGTTTGATATTTCCGTGCTCGAAATCGGCGACGGCGTGTTTGAAGTGAAGGCCACCAACGGCGACACGCATCTCGGCGGTGACGATTGGGACAACGCGCTCATGGATTGGATCCTCGATGAATTCAAACGCGAGTACAACATGGACCTCCGCAAGCAGCCCGACGCGCTCCAGCGCATCAAGGAAGAAGCGGAAAAAGCCAAGATCGCGCTTTCCAGCTCGCAGACTTACGACATCAACCTGCCGTTCATCACGGCGGACGCCACCGGGCCGAAGCACATCCAAAAAACTCTGACCCGCGCGAAGATGGAACAGCTCACGCGACAAACTTTTTGAACGCACCATCGGGCCGGTGAAAGCCTGCTTGAAGGACGCGGGCATTGACGCCGTCGAAGATTGACGAACTCGTGCTCGTCGGCGGCATGACGCGCATGCCGCGCGTTGTCGAAGCCGCGCGCATCGCTCGTCAACAAACCGCCGCATCAAGGCGTGAATCCCGACGAAGTCGTCGCCATCGGCGCGGGCATCCAGGGCGGCGTGCTCAAGGGCGAAGTCAAGGACGTGCTGCTGCTCGACGTGACGCCGTTGTCGCTCGGCATCGAAACGCTCGGCGGCGTGTTCACGAAATTGATCGAACGCAACACGACGATTCCCGCGCGCAAATCGGAAATTTTCTCCACCGCGAGCGACAATCAGCCCGGCGTGGAAATCCATGTGCTCCAGGGCGAACGCCAGTTCTCCAAGGACAACAAGACCATCGGCAAGTTTCAATCTCGCGGACATTCCGCCCGCGCCGCGCGGCGTGCCGCAGATCGAAGTGACCTTCGACATTGACGCCAACGGCATTTTGCACGTCGGCGCGAAAGACCTCGGCACGGGCAAGGAACAGAAGATCACCATCACGGCCAGCAGCGGTCTCTCGAAGGACGAAGTCGAGAAGATGCGCAAGGACGCCGAGGCGCACGCCGACGAGGACAAGAGCCAAGCTGGAAGAAATCCAGACGCGCAACGAGGCGGACAACGCCGTTTATCGCACCGAGAAACTGCTCAAGGACAACGCGGACAAGATTTCCGCGGACGACAAGGGCAAGCTCGAAGCCGCCGCCAACGCGGTGAAGGAAGCGCTCAAAGGCACGGACGCCGCCGCCATCAAATCCGCGAGCGAAAAGCTGAACGAAGTCTGGCAGGCCGTCTCGACCGAACTTTACAAAGCCGCCGCCGCGAAAGCGCAGGCGGAGAAAGGCACAGCGCCGGCGCAGAAGGCGCGCAGCCGGAAGGCGGCGAGCCGAAGTCCGAGGAAAAGAAGGACGAAGGCGTGATTGACGCGGAAGTCGTGGACGAGAAGAAGTAAAAATTCACAGCACCAATGTCGAAATGGCGTCCAATTGCATAACGAGAGTTTTATGATGTGCCTCGCGCATTATTGCTTCGGATGAATCGCGTAACTATCTGTTCACTGCCTTGTTTGACGAGGCACTGGACGAATATCGAGACAATTACGACGTTTACGAAATGCCGAAATTGTCGGACGAAGAAATGAAAGGCTCGTGGTTAAAATTTGAGCAGAGAGCTATTCGACATCTTGGTCATGTGCCAGTGAAGGAAATTAGCTTTGACGCGACTAAAAGACGTGAGATTGATTTGAACATTTTGGAACAATTGAAATCAAAATGAAATTGGCGCAGACAATTTTGAGCAAGCTGAAGGCTGCAATCATTAGCCCAGCGTTGCGCGAAACGCGCTACGCTGGGTCATCGTGCGCAGATTTTCAACCCTGAAAGGGTTGCATCAATTTGCGCGCCTGCCTGCGCCATTCAGGGCGCGGAAAACATTGGGATTCACCCAGGGTATCGCTGCTGAACCCTGGGCTGAATGCTTGCAACCTTTCAGGTTGCTCAAACGGCGCACGCTGCGCGTGTGGGGCGAAATTAAAAAATTTTCCCGCCGCTGAGGCGGCGGGAGTTAATTAAGCAGTTAAACAAACAACAACTAAACAAAGAACAAAGTATGGCACTAAACGTCAAACCGCTCGGCGACCGCATCCTCGTGGAAGCCGCTCGAAGAGAAGGAAGTCAAAAAGGGCGGCATCATCATTCCCGATTCCGCCAAGGAAAAACCGCACCGAAAGCATCGTCGTCGCGCTCGGCACCGGCAAAACGGACGACAACGGCAAGAAAGTCCCGTTTGAAGTCAAAAAGGGCGACCGCGTCCTCGTCAGCAAATACGGCGGCACGGAAATCAAGATTGACGGCAAGGAATACAAGATTCTGTCGCTCGGACGACATCCTCGCGATCCTGGAATAATTTCACCAACTCAACAACTCAATCAACTAAGAAATAAAATATATGGCAGCTAAACAATTGATATTCGACGAGCAGGCGCGGCAGGCGCTGCTCAAGGGCGTGCAGAAACTTTCCCGCGCCGTCGTGGCCACGCTCGGCCCGAAAGGCCGCAACGTGGTCCTTGACAAAAAATTCGGTTCCCCGACGGTCACCAAGGACGGCGTGACGGTCGCCAAGGAAATCGAACTGGAAGACCCCTACGAAAACATGGGCGCGCAGATGGTCCGCGAAGTCGCCAGCAAGACCAGCGACACCGCCGGCGACGGCACCACGACGGCGACGGTTCTGGCCGAGGCGATTTATCGCGAAGGCCTGAAGTACGTCACCGCCGGCGCCAAGCCCGATCGGCATCCAGCGCGGCATCAACAAGGCGGTCGAAGCCGCCGTCGAGCAACTCGCCAAGATCTCCAAAAAGGTCAAGGACAAGGAAGAGATCAAGCAGGTCGCGACCGTTTCCGCCAACTGGGACACGACGATCGGCGAAATCATCGCCGACGCGATGGACAAGGTCGGCAAGGACGGCACCATCACGGTCGAAGAAGCCAAGTCCATCGAGACCACGCTCGACGTGGTCGAAGGCATGCAGTTCGACAAGGGCTATCTCTCGCCGTACTTCGTGACCAACGCCGAGACGATGGAAGCG
The DNA here is from genome assembly GCA_963746345.1 of uncultured Verrucomicrobiae bacterium. Taxonomy (GTDB): domain Bacteria; phylum Verrucomicrobiota; class Verrucomicrobiia; order Limisphaerales; family UBA11358; genus UBA11358. The sequence continues at coordinate 99,058 of CAVVAN010000001.1, read as the reverse complement.
AAGCTCGAAGACGCCTACATCCTGATTTACGAAAAGAAGATCAGCAGCCTGAAGGACCTGCTGCCGTTCCTCGAAAAGGTCGCCAAGACCGGCAAGCCGCTGTTGATCATCGCCGAAGAAGTCGAAGGCGAAGCGCTCGCGACTCTCGTGGTGAACAAATTGCGCGGCACGATCAATGTCTGCGCCGTCAAGGCCCCGGGCTTCGGCGACCGCCGCAAAGCCATGATGGAAGACATCGCCATCCTCACCGGCGGCAAGTGCATCACCGAAGACCTCGGCATCAAGCTCGAAAGCATCGGCCTCGAAGACCTCGGCCGCGCCAAGAGCATCGTCGTGGACAAGGAAAACACCACGATCGTCGAAGGCGACGGCAAGTCCTCCGAGATCCAGGGCCGCGTGAACCAGATCCGCCGCCAGATCGAAGAGACCACCTCGCGATTACGACCAGGAAAAATTGCAGGAACGCCTGGCCAAGCTGGCGGGCGGCGTGGCCGTCATCAATGTCGGCGCCGCGACCGAAACCGAAATGAAGGAAAAGAAAGCGCGCGTGGAAGACGCGTTGCACGCGACCCGCGCGGCCGTGGAAGAAGGCATTGTCGCCGGCGGCGGCGTGGCGTTGATCCGCTGCATCGCAGCGATTGAAACCGTCAAAGGCGACGAACGACGACGAAAAGATCGGCGTGGACATCATCAAGCGCGCCGTCGAAGGCCCGCTGCGTTCGCTCGCCGCGAACGCCGGCGTCGAAGGCTCGCTCATCGTGCAGGAAGTCAAGAAGCGCAAGGGCAACGAAGGTTACAACGTCGCCACCGGCGAATACGAAGACCTCGTCAAAGCCGGCGTGGTTGACCCGAAGAAAGTCACGCGCTCGCGCGCTGCAGAACGCGGCGTCCATCGCGGGCCTGCTTGCTCACGACCGAATGCCTCATCACCGAGCTGCCGGAAAAGGACAAGCCAGCCCCGATGGGCGGCGGTCACGGCGGCGGCATGGGTGGCATGGGCGGCATGGGCGGTTACTAAAATGGTAGGGCTGACCTGCCGGTCAGCCAATGGCGGCGCAGCAGCGCCGCCCTACCGCAAAATTCAAACGCGGCTGGAAGAAATTCCGGCCGCGTTTTTGTTTGAGAAAAATTACGAAAATATCAGTCGAAATTGTGACGGTTGCATTAGGTTTGGAACATTGGTAACTTTCGTGCAGCAATGGCTGAAATCACAACAAAAATCTGTGGTGTTACTTTTGAGAGCTTTTTAAAAAAGCCGTTCTCTATAAAAATGCACATTGTGACGAGACAGCTCAAAAGTGTTTGGAAGCGTTCGCGAGCTACGGCTTAAAGCCAATACAAATCAGCATTCGGAGCGGAGACCAAACATTCAATTACGAGCTGTCATTTTCACTTTTTAACGGCAACGGAACATTCCGAATTTCCGCCGAAAAACTGGAAGTGATGTTGCAAAATGCGACGAGTGACAAAGATTTGGAAATTGTTCAAGATTGCATAGCTAAAATATACGAGCATTTGCCTTTGCCGGAGATTAACAACACCTTGATTTCCGGCAACGCGCACGCCACTTTTCCTTCTGGAGAAGGTTTGCAGCAATACCTTCTAAAATATAACAACCCGGAAAAACAAATTGTTTCGGGTGGAGTCATCGCTTATGTTCACTGTCAGAATTGGAAAGAAGAAATACGATTCACGATTGATAAATCTTTGGCGTTTCCGACAGGACTATTTTTGGCTTGGTCAACAACGTATCGGGATGGAAAACCTTCTCGTGTTGTATTAAAAAATGTGAAAGAAGCGTTTGAGGAATCGGTAACAAAATTCGACCTCACGTTTCCAAAGAATGTTTGAATTATGAATACGGCCACTATTTCAATGCCAAGTGACGGATTTCAAACCCAAGACTTCGCCAGCGGTGTTATAGAAGCTGCGCGACGTTTTAGAATCAGCCCATTCCAGTTTTTGCCTTTGGAAACAGAATCGTTTTTTTCTACGTCTCTTGCGCCAACCGGCATTGCTGATTCTGTCAATCGAATCGTCATTGGCCGTTCGGCCACATTATCACCTTCATTGCGACAGCGTGTTGGGGAACTTTCCGATCTTGAGCCAAATTGGGATGGAGAAACCGCAAAGCCGGTGAAAGCTCCTGTTCTTGGAGACGCGGTTGAATTTTTAAGACGTCTAACCCAGCGAACAGGCTATTTGCGAGATCCTTTTTTAGTTCCGACCTTTGACGGCTTTGTTCAAATTGAATGGCACGACAAAAAACGCGCTCTTGAAATTGAAGCTACTGGTGAAGGCTGGTCTGTCGTCGGGGCTTTGACTGGTAAAGACGGTAACCGTCTTTATTTTGATGCGGAATGTGAGCGGAGCGATTTTGAACAGTTGGAAAAATTTTACGAGTGGTTTGCAGGCAACGAATTGATATGGCCTTCGCAGTAGAATCAATTCCGGACGACGCGAATCTGTTTCGTAGAATTCACAGGGATCACATCACCCCTGAAGGAATAATCTCCTCGCAGGCATACAAGCAGGAAAGATTGTCCGTCAACTGGGAAAAATATAGTGACGCTCAAAACACGGCGGTCGAAAATTCTGCGGCTGTAGCTGTCCTTGTGTGCGGAAAATGTCGAGAGTTGAATCAAACAGTTGAGCACACGCCTATCGAACCGGGGCAGAATTTTGGTCCAAATCAAGCCCACTCCGAGATATGTGGAAACAAAGATAAAACAGTCCGCCATCAATTGCGCGATTTGGCAAGAATAGTTTGGCAGCGTGGACAAACTTGAACCTTAAAATAAATTGATGAAAGCCAGCAAAATTTCATTGCAGAATGCGGCCGCTGGCAAAAAATTGACGGCGTCTTCTCGCGTGCGTTTGAAGAAAGATCATTATTGGCCTAAAGCCCTTAACCCCATTCCCCGTCCCGGCGACGCGCGTTACGAATATCTCCGCAAGAAACACGGTTGATTTTTTCATTAACTTGACCCGCGCGACGAATTGAAGGATTATATTCTCGCCGAATTTTGGGGGCGCACTGGTTTCGACCATGTGAACACGCCAGAGGCGGCATGCCGAGGACGATGCGTTGGCCTCGTTAATCATCCGCATCAAAACAAAACAGCTAACCAAGAACTAGCTCTCGCGGCCTAAGGCCACGACGTTCGCCACTGGACACCTGCTACGGTGGACGGACGCAACAGCAGGCATGGTTGACGGCGGAGACCGCGCGTTGTCAGCCGAGATCTTTTCATGCGGACTAGGCAGTGCGACTTGAGTTCGGACAGCATCGCATAGCAGAAAAAATTATCCGGAATAAGCATGTAGTCGCGGCTGGTTGGTTGACTTGGGACGCGGGTTCAATTCCCGCCGCCTCCACCATCTCGAACATTTTGCGGCAAGTTATTCCAATCCTTCCAACATCGCCAAAGCGCGACGGGCCTTTTCCGTTTCCGATTTTTCCCAGCCAGAATTTCCAGCTTTCTCAATCAATGACCTTAACCCGTCTCTCGCAGACTGGATCGCGGCAACCGGCCTTTTTACTCCTTGCAGCGCGTTGACGCACTCCATTCGTCTGGGAAGTGAAATTTCCAGCGGAAGTTTTCTCAATTCCAATTCCGTGCATTGCCAGGGTTTAGGCATTGTTTGAGTGTCCATGACTTTTGATAAGAGACCAATCGCCTGATTTTGTTCCCGATTTTTCAAAAACAAACAAAAGCAGGCAATGCAAGACTTGCTCCTTTGATGTCACGCAGCTTAACCTGCTGTGTCATGCGGTTGCTCGACCGATATTTATTCCGCGAACTGCTCATGCCGCTGGCCTATTGCCTCGGCGGGTTTTTGATTTTTTGGATTTCCTTCGATCTCTTCACTAATTTGGACGAATTTCAGGAACGCAAACTACACTTGCTGGATGTCATCGCGCTTGAGACTGCAAAAACACCGGATTCAATGGTCACAATTCTGCCGGTCGCGCTGCTTCTCGCGTTGCTTTACGCCCTGACCCGGCACGCGCGCTACAACGAAATCACCGCCATGCGCGCGGCAGGCGTGAGCCTGTGGCGGATTTGCGTGCCATATTTCATCGTCGGTCTCGTCGCAAGCGCAGCGTTGTTTGCGTTAAATGAGATTTTGGTGCCGCGCAGTCTGAATTGGGAGTATCACATTTTGAGCCGATACGTTAAAAAACCGGACGATCCCGACGTGAAAAATGATTTTCGCAATTTCGGCTTTACCAACGCGCGCGCCCATCGCACTTGGTTCGTCGGCGAATACCATAAGAGAGACGCAGAAATGCTAAAGCCAGTGGTGAGTTGGACTTCGTCGAATGGCTCCAGTTATCAATTGCACGCCGACCGCGCGATTCGCACCAACGGCGTTTGGACATTTTTTAATGTGACGGAATATTCGCAAGCCAGCACGAGCGCGCCGCTGTTGCCGTCATGGCAAACCAACGTGCTGGCGATGCCGGTATTTGACGAGACTCCCAAGGAAATCGAGAGCGAAATCAAAATCAGCAGTTACCAGAATTTCCGCATTTCGCGCAAAGCGGACATCCCGCTCGCGGATATTTATGCTTACTTGCGACTGCACCCGAACTTGCCGCGCACGGATGCGCGCTGGCTGTTCACAAAATTTTATGGGCGGCTGGCCGCGCCGTGGACATGCCTCGTTGTCGTGCTGATCGCGATTCCATTTAGCGCGGCATCGGGCCGCAGAAATCTTTTCTTCGGCGTCGCGGGCAGTATTTTTATTTGCTTCACTTTTTTTGTATTGCAATCAAGTCAGCCTTGCGCTTGGCTCCGGCGGTTATTTATCTCGCATGTCTGGCGGCATGGCTGCCGAATCTGATTTTTGGCGCCACGGGACTTTTATTAACCGCGCGCGTGCGATGAATTTGAATTTCAAACAGTGAGTGACGAACTTTCAAAACTAAAATCGCGCCACGAGCGATTGAATTTGCTTTATCAAGTGAGCAACGTCATTCACTCGACGCTCGATTCGCAGGAAGCACTGCAATTGATCGTCAGCGAAGCCGTCCGCCTGATGAACGCCAGTTCCGGCTCGGTCGTTTTGATCAATCCGACCTCCGGGTTTCTGGAAATTTCCGCGTCGCAAAATCTGCCGGGCGCGGCGCGAAAACTGAAATTGCGGATCGGCGAAGGCGTCACCGGCTGGGTCGCGCGTCACGGCAAACCTGCGCGCGTCGGCGACGTGACGCAGGACGCACGCTATGTGGCGGCGCGGCGCGGCGTGAAATCGGAACTGGCTGTGCCGCTCGAAGTCAACGGCGAGACGCGCGGCGTGATCAATGTGGATTCGGATCGCGCGGACGCATTCAGCGCGGACGATCAGAATTTGCTTGAACAGCTTGCAGTGCAGGCCGCCAAAGTGATTCACAACACTTGGCTTTATGAACAACTGCGATTGAAAGTGCATTTGTTTGAATCTCTTTCCAGCGTGAGCCGCACGATCAATTCCACTTTGAATCTGGATGAAGCGCTGCGCGTCATCACGCGCGAGGCGTGCGAATTGATGCGCGCGCGAATGTGTTCGCTGATGATGCTCGACGAAACCCGTGAATGGCTCGACTTGCGCGCAAGTTACGGCGCAGGAGCGACTTACATAAAAAAACCGCGCTTGAGCGTTGAAGAAAGTTTGCTCGGCGTTGTCGCGCGTCGCAAAAAACCGCTGCAAATCGCCAATGTGCAAACTTCGAGCCGTTATCAAAACGTCGAGGTCGCCCGGCGCGAAGGACTGATTTCGCTGTTGAGCGTGCCGTTGCTTTTCGCCGGCCAGTCCATCGGAACGCTCAATGTTTATACAAGCCGGCTCTATAATTTTTCAAACGAGGAAATCAGGATCTTGAGCGCGCTGGCGGAATTGTCGGCGATTGCGATTGAAAAGGCGCGGCTTTACGAACGCATCGTGGATGTCGAAGAGCAATTGCGGCAGAACGAAAAACTTATCCGCGCTCGGACTTTTGGCCGCCGAAGTCGCGCACGAAATCCGCAATCCGCTCACGGTGATGAAATTGCTTTATCACTCGCTGGATTTGAAATTTCCCGCCGGCGATCCGCGCGCAAAAGACACGCGCATCATTGAAGCAAAAATCGAACATTTGAATAAAATCGTGGAGCAGATTTTGGATTTTGCGCGCACAACGGAACCAAAACTCGCGCCGGTGAATTTGAATGAATTGGTTGATGAACTGGGTTTGCTCGTCCGCCACAAGCTTGCAAATCAAAAAATCAAGTTGATTCGTGATTTGCAAACTGATTTGCCGCCGGTCATGGGCGATGCTCCGCAACTCGAACAGGCATTTTTGAATTTGATTCTCAACGCAGCCGAAGCCATGCCAGACGGCGGGACACTCACCATAAAGTCGCGCGAAATTCGTCTGCCGCGCAAAAGTGCGCACCCAACACATGTCACCATGGAATTTAAAGATACCGGCAAAGGCATGAGTGAAGAATTGCAAAAACGCGCATTCACTGCGGTTCTTGCCACGACAAAAGCCAAAGGAACGGGGCTGGGCCTGGCGATTGTTGGCAGAATCATCGAAACTCATCGCGGCGAAATTCGTATCAAATCCAGGATTGGCCGCGGCACAAACATCGTCATTAAATTTCCGGTGAAATAATTTCTTCCGTGCGTGTAGTTTAGTTTAAATTTCTAGGTTTTTTTGTTCCGGTTCGCTAATTCATTTGCAGACACACTCATTGCAATTTCCTTCATAGACTGTCTTCTAAAATTTTTGAACTAAATTTGGAATGGCGATTTTTTATAAAGCAAACCGCTGGATTTTTTACTTCATTAATAAATATCACCGCCTACTATTGACAGGTGTCGAAGCACTCAAAAATTAAACCGTGTTAAAATGTATCAGCAACTACAATTTGTAGTGTTTAGAATTATCTACCGATCTTTGTTGAAACGTCGTTTTTGAACTTTCATGTTTGTTTATCCAAAAAAATATGAAGTCATTGTTGTCGGCGCTGGCCATGCCGGAGTCGAGGCCGCACTAGCTGCGGCACGCATGGGTTGCCAGACGTTGCTTCTGACGATGAATGCAGATTCGATTGGGCAAATGTCCTGCAATCCGGCGATTGGCGGGCTTGGAAAAGGGCATTTGGTTCGAGAAATTGACGCGCTTGGTGGCGAAATGGGCAAAGCAACAGATATGACGGGATTACAATTTCGGATGTTAAACAAAAAAAAGGGCCCAGCCGTTTGGTCTCCGCGAGCGCAATGCGATAAGAAAGCATTATCAATTTAGGATTAAATGGATATGTGAATCAGAACCGAATCTTGACGTAAAACAGGGACAATCTTCCAAAATTTTGCACAAAGACGGTGAAGTTTTCGGTGTCGAGACTAACTTGGAAGTTCAATATCACGGTCAGACGGTTGTTGTGACAACCGGAACTTTTTTACGTGGCTTGATGCACATTGGATTAAATCAACAGGCGGGTGGGCGGGCTGGCGATTCGGCAGCAATGAATCTTTCTGATTCGCTCAAAGAAATTGGCTTGGAACTTGCCAGACTTAAGACCGGAACGCCACCAAGACTGTTACGTCGGTCAATTGATTTTTCAAAGACTGAAGCTCAACACGGCGATGAGCCAGTTCCTTATTTTACCTATTGGAAAGACGATTTGTTCCACATGGAACATCAGCGAGGCAGGTTTGCTGGAGCGAGTAATTCAAATGGCAAATATCCACATGGCTCTGTGCTTGGATAAAATCAATGGCCAATTGCCTTGTTTTATCACATTCACGACCAAAGAAACTGCCAATTTGATTCGCGCAAATCTTCATAAATCGCCAATGTATTCAGGTGTAATTGAAGGAATCGGGCCTCGATATTGTCCGTCAATTGAAGATAAAATCGTGAAATTTTCTGATAAAGAACGACATCAAATTTTTCTTGAACCTGAAGGAATAGAAACCGATGAAATTTATGTCAATGGCTTTTCAACATGTCTTCCATTTGAGGTGCAGGTGGATTTGGTTCGGACAATCATCGGGTGCGAGAACGCCGAAATCATGCGTCCAGCCTATGCAGTCGAATATGATTTTTCTCATCCGACGCAATTGTTGCCATCACTCGAAACCAAGGTTTGCAGAAATCTTTTTCTAGCCGGACAGATCAATGGCACTTCTGGTTATGAAGAAGCTGGCGCACAAGGATTGATGGCTGGAATCAATGCTGCGCGTCGCGTCAAAAAGCTTGAGCCAATCGTTCTCCGGCGCGATCAAGCATATATCGGCGTCTTGATTGACGACTTGATTACGAAAGGCACGACCGAACCTTATCGAATGTTCACGTCGCGCGCCGAATATCGGCTTTTGTTGCGACAGGACAATGCCGATATGCGGCTTTCTGAAATTGGCCACAACATTGGCTTGCTGCCAGAACGAAATTATCAAAAATTTTGCGCAAAAAAACAGTCTATAGAAAATGAAATAACTCGTTTGAATAAAACAATTTATGAAAACTAATTTTCTGGCTAAAATTTTAAGCAGGCCGGAAATTATCATACAAAGATTTGCCAAGCCGAGATGAAACTTTGTCTGATGAAGTTATCCAGCAAGTTGAGATTGCAGTTAAATACGCCGGGTATATTGATCGTCAGGAATTAGAAGTTCAAAAATTCAAAAAGCTCGAAGATAAATCTATTCCAGACACATTCGATTTTTCGACCGTCCCAAGCCTGCGCCTTGAAGCCCGGCAAAAATTTGCCAAAATTCGCCCGACGACCATTGGTCAAGCGGCGCGCATTTCCGGCGTGTCGCCCGCCGACATCAGCATTCTAATGGTTTGGTTGAAACGTTCGGCAAGCGCGAATGGACACAACGATTCTGCCAAAGAAACAGAAACTTGTGATTCTTGTGAGTCGGAATTGGAAGAGTCAATTGATTTGGCTGTCCGACATGGATTCGAACCATGAATAACGCCTCCAAAGGGCGCTGTGTTACCATTACACCATCGGACAAACCGCAAAGACACTAAACTTTTCAAACCGTCCGCGCAAAGCGAAAATCATCATGCCACATTTTCCATGATTGAAAGAAAGTTTGCCCGCATCGTCTTTCGGCGACACAATGTAATGGTTTGTCATGAGTAACGCCCAAATCATAACCAGTCCGCGCATCAGCGAAACCGTCCAACCGATTGCGGCGATTCCAGATTTTTCAAAGCCAGTCGTCCGGCCAAAAAAAGGAACGCTCAAACTCATCGGCGAAGTTTTGAATCACGGCGGCCCGGGCTATCTGCAATTCGCCATCACGAACATCTGCAACGCCGATTGCGGCTTCTGCGGATTCGCGCGCTCGAAATTTGATCCGAAGGCGCGCCGCAGCGTGACGTTGGAGGAAGCGCAGCGACGTGATTGACATCGCGGTGAAAAATCACATCGGCTATCTGCTGTTTGTCGGCGGCGAACCGATGGTGCATCGCGATTTGCGCGCGATGACGCGCTACGCGGCGGAGCGCGGCATTCATCCGATGATCTGCACGAACGGCGGTTTGTGGAACGATGAAAATATGCGCGGCCTCGCCAGCGACGGCTTGACCAGCGTCATCATGTCCATTGACGCGCACGACGTCGCGAGCACGAAAAAAATCGCGGCCTGCCGGACGTCTGCAAAAAAATCAAAAAGGCGAACGAATTTTTCCATTCCGTCGGCATTCAAACCACGGCGAGCATCACGGCGAGCCGGTTGATTGAAGATTACGAAAAACTGCCGGCATTTCTCGAATCGCTCGGCTTCAAAAGCTGCACGTTCAGTTATCCGCTGACGTCGCTCGCGAGCAGTTATTTGAGTTTCAGCGACAGCGGCCTGGTGAATTTCAACAAGGACGAACTGATCCAGCTGTTTGAAAAAATCAAGCAGATGAAAGCGAACAGCGGCTATCCCGTCGTGAACCCGACGGAATCGCTCGACGAAATGCAGCGGCATCTGCGCGGCGAGAAGGAAAAATTCGGCTGCCTCGGCGGGCACAAATATTTTTACCTCGACTGGAATCTGGATCTGTATCGCTGCCATTTCTGGGAAAAGCCGATGTGCAAGGTCTGGGAATGGGACGATTCGAAGCTCATCCGCGACGGCTGCACGCGCTGCATGATTGACTGCTACCGCGACCCGAGCGTGCTGCAATTCGTCGCCATCAGCGCGAGCGACGCCTTCAACAATCTGAAAAAGGGCAAAATCGCTGGCCGCCGCGAAAAATATTTTTGATTCGCGCAACCTGACTTCACTCAAGGCCGTTTGGGAAGACCGCAAGTGGATTGGCGGAGTTTAATTAAAAATAGAATTAAAATGAGCAGTTATGATTTAGTCGTGTGGATAGTCATTTTGTCTTCTATTGCGTCCTTTTTATTATCAATTTGGAATGCACGCCGGAAATCAACTTTTTTCAACCGATCTTTTCCGGTGATTTTGCAAATCATCATTTTGTTTCTTATGCTGATGCCAAGCTTACACGGAAGTCCCGACGAATTATTTCCACCAATGCTTTTAATGTTTTTATTGTCACCGTTTGCGATTTTTAGCGCATACAAATTGTATCAATCAACATTCGTTGCTGCACGAATCTTGGGAATTTCACAATTTATTCAATTTATTGGCGCTTTATTTTTAAGCATTTTAGATTATGTGCGTGCATGTTATTTTTACCACGGTCATCTTGTTTGACCGCTGAAATAACTTTCATTTGTCAAAACTTCCCTCTTGTCATCCGGCAATTATCTGATAGTTTTACCGTCCTTTTTATGAAGACGGACATTCATCCGAAATATGTGGACGCGGAAATCCGTTGCGCCTGCGGCAACGTGATCAAGACGCGCTCCACCAAGCAGACCATCATCGTCGGCATTTGCAACGTGTGCCATCCGTTTTACACCGGCACGCAGAAGTTCGTGGACACCGCCGGCCGCGTGGACAAATTCCAGCAGCGCGCTCGCCAAGACGCAGGCCGCCGCCGAGGCGCCGCCACGAAGAAAAAGAAAGAAGTTTAGCTGCCCGCTTTCAATCCCGCCCGCCGTGCGCGTTTCGCGTGAAGCGGGCGGATTGTTTTTTTGCGGACATGAATAAATGGATTTGCGCCCGCACATCGAAAAATTCCGCCGCCGCTTTGCCGAAGTCGAAGCCGCGTTGAGCGATCCCAAGGTTTTCGACAATCCGCAGCGCGCGCAGGAATTGTCCCGCGAATATTCGCGACTGAAGGAATTGGTCGCGACGGGCGACAACTTTTTCAAAACGCAGGCGCAACTGGCGGAAAATCGCGCGCTGCTCAAAAGCGAACCGGCGGAATCCGAACTCGCGCAGCTCGCGCGCGAGGAAATGGCGCGGCTCGAAGTCGCAGAAAAAAAGCTCGCGCAACAAATCCAGTTCGGCCTTGTGCCGCCGAACCCGACCGATTCGCGCAACACCATCATTGAAATTCGCGCCGGCGCGGGCGGCTCGGAATCCGCGCTGTTCGCCGCCGATCTGTACCGGATGTATTGCCGCTATGCCGAAGCGCGGCGGCTGGAAAGTCGAGCCGCTCGATTCCAGCCCGTCCGACCTCGGCGGTTTCAAGGAAATCATTTTTGAGAGTCACCGGCACGGACGTTTTCAAGCGGCTGAAATACGAGAGCGGCGTGCATCGCGTCCAGCGCGTGCCGGCGACCGAGGCGCAGGGCCGCATCCACACCAGCACCGCGACCGTCGCCGTGCTGCCCGAGGCCGAGGAAGTGGACGTCGAAATCAAGCCCGACGAAATTGAAATCAACGTCTGCCGCGCGTCCGGCAAAGGCGGCCAGGGCGTGAACACGACGGATTCCGCCGTGCAAATCATCACAAGCCGACCGGCATGATCGTCCGCTGCGCCGACGAGCGGTCGCAGCAAAAAAACAAGCGTCGAAGGCGATGACCGTTCTGCGCTCGCGTTTGCTCGAACGAAAAATCGCCGAGGAAAACGCGAAATACGCCGCGCATCGCAAAGACCAGGTCGGCACCGGCGAACGCAACGAAAAAATCCGCACCTACAATTTCCCGCAAAACCGCGTCACCGACCATCGCATCGAAGTGACGCTTTACAATCTGGCGAATTTTATCGAAGGCGAAATTGATGGTTTGATTGAACCTCTGATGTTAAATGACCTTGAGCAAAAGTTGGAGGCGTTAAAACTATGAACGAAGAAGTCAGGAGTCAGAATCCAGAATCCAGAATAGGGACAAGCCAGCTCACACCCGCCAAAAGTTTCGAGCAATTGATTGTCTGGCAGAAGGCGCATCAGTTTGTTCTCGGTGTTTATCGTTTTACTGACAATTTTCCCCGCACGGAAATTTATGGACTGACTTCCCAGCTTCGTCGCGCGGCAGTTTCGATTCCGGCGAACATCGCTGAAGGTTTCAAGAAACGCGGACGCGCAGACAAGGTTCGTTTCCTGAACATCGCACAAGGCTCTTTGGAAGAATGTCGTTACTATTTGATTATCGCGAAGGATTTGAATTACGGTGACACGACCAAACTTCAGCCACAACTCCAAGAAACCAGCAAATTGCTTGAGGCATACTCGGCAAAAATTCTGGCTTCTGGATTCTGACTCCTGAATTCTATGTTACCCGCACACATCAAAGGTCTCGTTTTCGACTGCGACGGCACTTTGGCCGACACGATGCCGTTGCACTGGCAGGCGTGGCAGATGATCACGCAACGGCACAATCTGCATTTTCCCGAAGACCGTTTTTACGCCTACGGCGGCGTGCCGTCGCGCGACATCTTGAAACTGCTCGCGCAGGAACAAGGCCGCCCGCTCGACCATATCGCCGTCGCGCACGAAAAAGAGGAAACTTATCTGCAAACACTCATGCAAGTGGAGCCGATCCACGCGGTCGTGAATATCGCGAAGGAAAATTTTGGAAAAATCCCGATGGCCGTTGCGTCCGGCGGCACACAGAAAATCATCGTTCAAGTATTGGAACATTTGAAAATCCGCCATTTATTTAATGCCGTCGTCACCAGCGAAATGGTGGTGAACCAAAAGCCCGCGCCGGATATTTTTCTTGAGGCCGCAAAACAAATTGGCGTTGACCCGAAATTTTGCCGCGCTTACGAAGACACGGATTTAGGAATGCAGGCGATTCGTTCAGCGGGAATGGACGCGGTGGACGTGCGGGAATTGCTGAAATAATTTCGCTTCACGCTTCGCGTTTTTTCCAAATGTAGCGAAACATGATGACGCGCAGCGCGGCGGCCAGCGGAATGGCCAGCACGCCGCCGAGCACGCCGCCGAGCAGGGTCACGCCAATCATCACCGCGACGATGATGACGAGCGGATGCAGGCCGACGCGATTGCCCATGATTTTTGGCGTGATGAAAAAACTTTCCAGCGATTGCACGACGACGAAAACGACAAGCACCATTAGCGGATGAAACCAGTCGCCGAATTGTGCCACCGTAAGAATCAACGCAAGGATGCAATTGATGATCGCGCCCAGAAAAGGAATCATCGTCAACAGCATGGCAAAAAATCCGAGCAGAAACGCGTAGTCCAGCCCAACGATGAAAAAGCCGATGGTGTAAAGCACGCCATTGCAGAGCGCGACGAGGACCTGTCCGCGGAAAAAGGCAATCATGTATTGGTTGATCGCCGTGATGATGAAAATTATTTCGTCTTTCGTATGCGAATCCCGAATCGGCAGATATTCGGTCCAATGTTTTTTGATGTCCCGTTTTTCGCGCAAAAAATAAAAAGTATAAACGGGAATCAAAACCAGCGCGACGACGACATCAATCAGCGAAGTCGCTTTGACCAGTTGCGAGAGCAGCCATGAGCCTGCTTTCGGCACTATATTTTCCAGCCACTCGGTTTCCGAAGAAATGATTTTATTTTTGATTTGAGAATTTTTTTCGGCGGACGGCGGAGAATTGATTGTTGAATTCGCGGAAACCGGCGCGGCATTGGTCGCGGACGAATTGGTATTCTGCCCGGACGAAGTTGCGGCGACTTCCGCGCGCGCCGTCCAATCTTCGATTCGTTTTTGCGTCTGGGTGGTGAGGTTGGGGATTTTTGAAACGAGATGGCTGGTTTCATTCAAAAGTTGAGGAATAACGCTGGCAAGAATTCCGCCGAACACGGAAACAATCAAAGTAAAAACAATGACGATGCCCCATGTGCGCGGAATTTTTTTCCGTTCCAGCCAATGGACTGCCGGCTCGAACAAATAAGCAAAAACGGCGGCAATCGCCAGCGGCCAGAGAACGGGACTCAACAGATTGAGGATTTTCCCGACGCTCCAAATCAATCCCACGCCGACGGCGGCAATCGCCACGACCGCCAGCGCCGTCAACGCGAACCAGATGACGCGTGATTGTTTTTCAGTCGGCAGTCTTAAACTCATCCTTGTCCCAATTTTTTCGATTTTTCGGTTGCCGCTTGCACGGCATTCATTACTGTAGCGCGCAATTTGCCTTTTTCCAGTTCGTGCAAACCTTCAATCGTCGTGCCGCCGGGGCTGGTGACTTGATCTTTGAGCGCACCCGGATGCTGGCCGGTTTCCAAAACCATTTTGGCTGCGCCCAAAACAGTTTGTGCGGCGAGCTGCGTCGCAACGTCGCGCGGCAATCCGGCGGCGACTCCGCCGTCGCTCAACGCCTCGATGAATTGATAAACGTAAGCCGGGCCGCTGCCGCTCAAGCCGGTCACGGCGTCGAGCAAACTTTCTTTGACCTGAAACGCGACGCCGACGGCGGACAAAAGTTTTTTTGCCAAGTCACCGTCGGCAACTGTCGCTAATTTTCCGAGCGCGAACGCGGAAGCGGCTTCGCCGACGAGTGCGGGCGTGTTGGGCATGACGCGGATGACGCGCGCGCCTGCGGGCAGAAGATTTTCCAGTTTGGAAATCGTCACTCCGGCGGCGATGGAGATGAGCAGGTGATTTTTTGTGAACGCGCCGGAAATTTCCGCGAGCGCAATCGGAACTTGGTCAGGCTTTGTCGCCAGAACCAAAACATTCGCAAATTTCAGGACGTCAGAATTTGACGCAACGGTTTTTGCACCAGTCTCTTTGGTAAAAAGATTTCGCGTGGCGGCGCTGCGCGCGCTGGCCATGATTTCTTTTGGAAAGACAATTTCCGCGCGGACAAAACCCTTCGCCAAAGCCGTGGCCATTTTGCCCGCGCCAAGAAAGCCGATTTTTAGATTGGTTGCCATGAGAATTTTGTAACAGGCGGCTTTGGCGAGCGAAAGTGAAATCCCGCCGAATTCGCCACTTGAATTCTCTTGGACAGAATCTATTCTTTTAGCGCGACAGAAAAGTGTTGAAGTCAGATTTTCCGCACGATGTCAAACCGACGCACATGGGAAACGTTTGAGGCGATGCGCCAGGCCGCGATCGAGGGCGACGCGCAGGCGCAATGTTATCTCGGCGTCTGCTTTCAAAACGGCCAGGGCGTCGCGCAAGATTATCACGAGGCGGTGAAATGGTTCCGCAAATCGGCGGAACAAAACGATCCC
Source organism: uncultured Verrucomicrobiae bacterium (assembly GCA_963746345.1). Classification (GTDB taxonomy): domain Bacteria; phylum Verrucomicrobiota; class Verrucomicrobiia; order Limisphaerales; family UBA11358; genus UBA11358. The sequence continues at coordinate 83,549 of CAVVAN010000001.1, read as the reverse complement.
GTTGCACAATGTTATCTCGGCGTGTGCTATTTGAGCGGCGCGGGCGTGCCGCAGGAATTCAGCGAGGCGGCCAAATGGTTGCGCGAAGCGGCGGATCAAGATGATCCGGCGGCGCAATTTAATCTCGGAATGCTTTACGAAACGGGACAGGGCGTGCCGCAAAATTATGCCGAGGCGCTCAAATGGTATCGCGAATCGGCGGAACGCGGTTATCCCTCGGCGCAATTCAATCTCGGCGTTTTTTACGAAACCGGCCAGGTCGTGCCGCAGGATTTTGAAGAAGCCGTCAAATGGTATCGCGCCGCCGCCGAACAGGAATGCGCGCCCGCGCAATGCAATCTCGGCCTGTGCTATCAGACCGGACGCGGCGTCGAGCAAAATACTGCGGAAGCAGTGAAGTGGTTCATCCGCGCCGCGCGACAGGGCGACAAAACCGCGCAACACAATCTGGGACTTCACTACGCCTCGGCGGAAACGGAAGCAGAAGCGGCTATCGAAGCCGCAAAGGACACGCCGCGTTAAATCAGCGCGACAGTTCCGCGAGCTTCGATTTCGCATTGCCGTTGTCAATTGTCTCGCCAGCCAAATCCCAGCCTTCAGAAAATGATTTTGTTTTTCCGGCGACAAATAATGCGGCAGCCGCATTGAACAGAACGGCGTCGCGCTTCGGACCGCGTTCTTGGCCGGATAAAATCTCGCGGACAATTTTTGCATTCGCAATTTTGTCGCCGCCGAGCAAATCGGCGAGCATAGCTCGCTGCAACGGAAATTGTTCCGGCAAGGTTGTGGAAACGGTGAAGCCGCGCTCCTGATAAAATTCGGCGATTGTGTTTTCGCCGAGCGTGGAAAGTTCGTCGAGAAATCCCGCGCCGGAAACTTTTCCGCACACGACCATCGCGCGGCGGACGCCGAGCGATTGCAAAACGTGCGCAAGCGGCTCGCAAAGTTCCGGGCGCGGCACGCCCATGAGCATCGCGGACGGTTGCGCGGGATTCAGCAGCGGGCCAAGCAAATTAAAAATAGTCCGCTGTCCGCGTTCGGCGCAGATTTTCCGCGCAGGTGAAATGTTCTTGAACGCGGGATGATAATTAGGCGCGAAGAAAAATGCGAAGTTGCGCTCGCGCAACGAGCGCGCGGCTTCTTCGGGCGACAAATCAATTTTTATTCCGAGAGCTTCGAGCACGTCCGCGCTTCCAGCTTGCGAAGTAACCGCCCGGTTACCATGCTTGGCGACGGTCACGCCGGCGGCGGAACAAATGATTGCCGCAGTCGTTGAAATGTTGATTGTGCCGAGCCTGTCGCCGCCCGTGCCGACGACGTCGAGAATTTCGCGTGAGCGCGTTTCAGAATCAATCGGCGGGATGATTGATTTATCGCGCAGCGCGCAGGCGAACGCGGCGATTTCTTCAATCGTCTCGCCTTTTTTTGCCAGCGCGATTAAAAAATCCGCTTTAACGTTCGCCGAAACTTTTTCGTCAGCGAGCCGTTCAATTGACTGGTGGATTTCTTCGTCCGTCAGTTGACGCGCGGCGGCAAGTTGTTGTGTGAGATGTTCGAGCACGCGATGATTCTAAAGCTTGTCGCGGCGCGCTCAAACTGAAAGTTCGCGGATGAAAGCATGGACAGCCGCAGAAAATGGCGTAACTTAAAGCCGTTTCCCGCGTCTCGTAATTGGCGCGGTGCAAATAAAATTTATGTTGAAATGGCTGATCATTGTTTCGGCAATCATCGTGATTGCGGCGGGCGGAATCTGGTTTTTGAGGCGCGGGAGCAGTGCCGTGCCGCAGTATCAGACGACGACGGTCGTGCGCGGTGATTTGACGCAGGTGGTGACGGCGACGGGCACGCTGAACCCCGTCGTGAACGTGACGGTGGGCAGCCAGGTTTCGGGCATTATCACCAAGCTGAATGTGGATTTTAATTCGATAGTAAAATCTAACGAGGTGATTGCGGAAATTGATCCTTCGACTTATCAAGCCGCAGTCAAGCAAGCCCAGGCAAATCTGGCAAATGCGAAGGCGAATTTGGAGTTGCAGCAGGCCGAGGCGGAGCGTAGCGCCGAATTGTTCACGAACAAATTGATTTCCGGTTCCGATTACGACACGGCCATCGCCACGTTGCACGAAGCCGAGGCGTCGGTGCAGATTGAACCAGGCTTCGCTCGACAATGCGAACGCCAATCTGGGTTACTGCAAAATCCGTTCGCCGGTGGATGGCATAGTGATTTCGCGCGCAATAAATCTCGGCCAGACGGTTGCATCCAGTTTCAACACGCCGACGCTTTTTCAAATCGCGAATGACCTGACGAAAATGCAAATTGATTCCAGCGTGGCCGAGGCGGACGTCGGCGGCGTGCAGGAGAAGCAACGCGTGGATTTCACCGTGGACGCATATCCGTATCGCAATTTTAACGGCGTTGTCACGCAAGTGCGAAACTCGCCGACGACCGTCAATAACGTCGTCACTTACGACTGCGTCATTGGCGTGACGAATTCGGATTACAAATTGAAGCCGGGCATGACGGCGAATGTTTCCATCGTCATCGCGCAACGCGAAAATGCGCTGACCATTCCGAACGGCGCGCTCCGGTTTCGCCCGCCGGAAAATGCCGTGGTGCTGACCAACTCTGTCGCGACGCAAACTGCTCCGGCGACCAACAGCGGAAATTTTGCCAGCAATCCAAACGGACATCGCGGTGGCGGTCACGGACGCGGCGAACATCAGGTTTTCAAAACCGTTTATGTGCTGCAAGGCGAAGGCAAGGACGTGAAGTTGCAGGCGGCGCAAATCAAGACCGGCATCAGCGATGGCATTTCCACCGAAGTGCTTTCAGGATTGAACGAAGGTGATCGCGTCGTCACCGGCACGATTTCAACCGGCGCTGCAACTTCGACCTCCACATCGAACCCATTCGGCGGCGGACGACGGTTCTGATTTGAAAAATTGCCGTGCAAACCAATCACGTCATCAAGCTCGACGAAATCCACAAGACGTATCACACGGGTGAAGTGGACGTTCATGCGGTGCGCGGAGTCTCACTGGAAATTTTGCCCGGCGAATTTGTGGCCATCATGGGTTCGAGCGGTTCCGGCAAATCCACTTTGATGAACATGATCGGCGCGCTGGATCGTCCGACCGAAGGGCATTATTGGCTTGATGGCATTGACGTTTCCACGCTCGACCGCGATTCGCTGGCGGACATCCGCAACGAAAAAATCGGTTTCGTTTTTCAAGGCTTCAATTTGCTTGCACGCACATCCGCGCTGGAAAATGTCGAAATGCCGATGCTTTACAACCGCGAGCGCATTGCCGCGCACGAACAATTTGAACGCGCCACGCACGCGCTCGAACTCGTCGGCCTCGGCCAGCGCGCCGACCATCATCCCAACCAGCTTTCCGGCGGACAGCAGCAACGCGTCGCCATCGCACGCGCGCTGGTGAACCGCCCCGCGCTTTTGCTCGCCGACGAACCGACGGGAAATCTCGACAGTCAGACGAGCATCGAGGTCATGGGCGTTTTTCAAAAACTCAATGACCAAGGCATCACCATCATCATGGTCACGCACGAACTGGACGTGGCGCGCTACACGAAACGCATGGTCGTTTTGCGCGACGGGAAAATTGTCACGGACGAAAAAGTTGCCGACCGTTTGATCGCCGAAAAAGAATTGCAACAACTCCGCGAAGCGCAACAAGCCGTGAAACTCGCATGAGAATTTTTGCGTCATTAAAAATCGCCGGGCGTGCGCTGCGCCGGAACAAAATGCGTTCGCTGCTGACGATGCTCGGCATCATCATCGGCGTCGGTGCCGTCATTGCCGCCGTCAGTTTGACCGGCGGCGCGACTAAACAAGTTGAAGATCAGGTTTCCAGCCTGGGTGAAAGTGTTATTACGGTTTTTTCCGGCAATTTCACCAGCGGCGCAATGCGCGGCGGCTGGGGCAGCGCGCCGACGCTGACGGTTGAAGACGCGAATGCGATTGCCGGGTTGAAAAACGTCGTGGCCGTCAGTCCCGAAGTGCGCGACCGCGAGCAGGTTTTGGCGAACGGCCTCAATTGGAACACGCAGGTGATGGGCGAGTCGCCGGATTATCCGCAAATCCGCAATTGGCCGATGGGCAGTGGCGCGATGTTTGGCGATCAGGACGTGCGCAGTCTGGCCAAAACCGCCGTCATCGGACAGACCGTGGCCGACGAATTATTTCCAAATGAAAATCCCGTCGGCCAGACCATCCGCATCCGTAATCTGCCATTTCTGATTGTCGGCGTGCTGGGCGCCAAAGGATTTAATCTTTTCGGACAAGATCAGGACGACACGATTGTTGTCCCCTACACCAGCCACATGCACCGCATCACCACGCGCACATTTGTGAACGATATTTTGGTCGAAGCCGCCAACGACAAGGTCATTGACAGCGTGCAAAATGACATCACCGATTTGCTGCTCACGCGGCATCGCAGCAAGGAACAGGACTTCACCGTGCGCAACCAGTTGGAATTGATGCAGGCCGTCACGGCCACTTCACGCGCGATGAGTTTTCTGCTCGCGGGCGTCGCTGCCGTCTCGCTCGTCGTCGGCGGCATCGGCATCATGAACATCATGCTCGTCAGCGTCACCGAACGGACGCGCGAAATCGGCATCCGCATGGCCGTCGGCGCGCGCGCGGCGGACATCCTCGTGCAATTTTTGATCGAAGCCGTGACCTTGAGCGCCATTGGCGGCTGTATTGGCATCATTGGCGGCGTCGGATTTTCAATGCTGGTCGGCTACATCAAAAATATGCCGACCGTCACGCCGTTCACCTGGATCGCCATCGCGTTCATTTCCAGCGCCATCATCGGCATCATTTCCGGTTTCTATCCCGCGTGGAAAGCGTCGAAGCTCGACCCGATTGACGCTTTGCGCTACGAATAAAGCGTGGCCGCTGAAATCCTTTCAACACACACGCCGGAACTTTTTCAAAAAGCCGTCCGGCGCGCGGCGGAACTTTTGCGCGCTGGCGAAGTCGTCGCGCTGCCGACGGAAACGGTTTATGGCCTCGCCGCAAACGCGTTGGATGAAAATGCCGTCGCAAAAATTTTCCAAATCAAAGGCCGACCGGCAAATAATCCAATCATCGTCCACGTCGCCAGCAATGAAATGGCGAAACGCTGCGTCAAAGATTTTCCGGCGATTGCGGACAAACTTTCAAAATCTTTCTGGCCCGGCCCGTTGACAATTGTTTTGCCGCGCGCGAAAGAAATTCCAGAAATTGTTACGGCGGGTGGCGAAACCGTCGGAATCCGCTGGCCGTCGCATCCGTTCATTCAAGCCGTGATCCGCAAATGTGGTTTTCCGTTGGCCGCGCCGAGCGCGAATTTATCCAATTCCATTTCGCCGACCAACGCCGAACACGTTCGCAAAAGTCTCGGCGGAAAAATTCCGTTGATTGTGGACGGCGGGCAATCGCAAGTCGGGATTGAATCCACGGTTTTGGATTTGACGGTTTCGCCGCCGCGCATTTTGCGTCCGGGAATGATTCACGCGGAATCACTCGCCGCCGTTTGCCGCAAAGTTCAAGGTTCAGGGTTCAAAGTTCAGGGTTCGGAAAATTTTTTGCGCAGTCCGGGCTTGCTGAAAAAACATTATTCGCCGAAAGCCAAATTGTTGGTGCTAGATTGGAAGAACGATGCCGACTTGGAATCTCAACTTGTCACTCGCCACCTATCACTCGTCACTTGCTTCGTCATCGCTCACACACAAATTCCTGCGGGCGAAAATTTCGCCGACGTGAGCGTGATGCCACATGACGCGGAGGCTTTTGCGCGGGCGATTTACGCGGAGTTGCATCGTTGCGACGCGGCGGGCGCGGAATTGATTGTCATTGAAGCGCCGCCGGATTTGCCCGAATGGTCCGGCATTGCCGACCGTTTGCGCCGCGCGGCGGCTTGAAATTTTAATGCGTCGCGTCCGATGACTGCCCGATTTTCCAGCGTTGTGCGTCGGTCAAAAAAAACCCCGATAAAATGGTCGCGGAACCGGATGGTGAATTGTGTAGTGGGAAACCCGATGGAATTTGATTTTGCACTGCGGCTTGGAGGATGAAATTGCCCCAACTGTTTTTGCCGCCGCGTATCAAGTCGGAGACAAATTTGCCGTCCATTGTTTCTGGCGTGAAATAGAGCGCCTGCACCGGCTTCATATAATCGTTGATGGCGAAGAAATCGTCCTGCCCGTTGGCCGTCAGCCAGACGCATTGACGCTGGCCATACCACGCGACCGCCCACGGCACGTCGCTCATCATCAATTCATCAGGCTTCATCCATCCCGCAGTTTGCTGAATTTCCGGCGGATAATATGGCGGATAGGCGGTCGGCGCGGCTTTAGGCAGTAGTCGTCCGGAAATCCAAGGCAAGCAACATAATATGCCGAAGATAAAAATAACAATGTAGCGCAACAGTGGCAGTGGCAATTTCATCTGTTCCAAAAACGTGAAGAAAAAACTTACACCATAAACAAAAATCAATGGCGCGAGCAGCACCAAAAGATTTTCAGAATTAATCTCTGGCGATTCCTCCGAAAGCTGCGTCCGGCCCAAAGCCTGCGCCACGGTAAAAACTGCCAGACACATCAAAAGAAAATAACGCATCCGGCGGATGGCCGCGCTGCGAAAGGGCATCAGCAAGCCAGCCAGAAACAAAGCGCTCGCCCAACTGCCGCCCAATTTCGGCAAATCGCTTGTCAAAATGTCGCGCGCATTGACCAAAAGTTTATGCACATACAATCCCAAAATGAATGCATTGGTAAAATCAGGATGTAGCGAGCGCTCCAATTGAAAACGCGGGAACAACGGCGTCCCTTCGAGCAGCGCAAAGCTTGCCGTGCCGAACGGCGTGCCGCTGACGATGAAATTGCGGACAACCCACGGCGCGAACACAACCAAAAATGCGCCGAAGGCGGCCAGCGTGTTCACGGTTCGCCGCTGACCGCTAAATAAAATCAAAAAAACGGCGACGGGAATGATTACCCAACCGAACGCGTAGCGCGTCAGCGCGCCAATGCCGACCAAAACTCCCGCCGTCAATGCCAGACCCAACAGCCGGTTCGGAAGCAACTGTGGTTCGCGCGCGGTTTCTTCAATTTTCAAAATGCACCACGCCAGTCCTAGAAAGATCATCAGCAATAAAATCGTCGAGAGTCCCGATGTGCTGAATTTCCAGAGCATTTCGCAGCCCAACATTAAAGTGGCTGACAACCATGCTACGCTCGTATCGAATAATTTTCGCGCGAGCAGAAAAGTCAGTGCCACCACTACGAGCAATAGAATTTCGTTGAAAACGGCGATCAAGAAATCAGGTTGGTAACGCCAGAAATTTCCGTTGTTGCCCCAGAAAGAACTTTTCGTGTTGATCGTAAAATGGAACGGCAGCAACTTCATCAATCCCGCCAGCACAAGCGGATACACCGGCGGATTGGCCAAGTCCGGGTGCGCAGTCTTGAGGCGCGCCAAATCCGGGTTGGTGGCGGCCAGCACGTTTGTGGAACCGGCTTCGGCATGGTTTTGCAGAAGATAAATGCTCAGGGGACGGACAAAAAGTGTCGTGTAACCCTTGCCGTCGGCGATGTTGTGCGCTAGTTGCGCCGCGTCCATCGCTTCCTGCGTGTCAAAATTACGATACGCGCGGAAATTGTAAAAAAATGCCAGCGCAAGAATGCTCAGCTGCCACTGTGATGATTTTCACATAGCGCGCGCCCGAGCCTTGTTCCATTTTGTAAATCCATTCTTGTAGCGATGCCATAATCAAAATCCTTCCAGATGATAAACGTGCAATTTTCGGTGAAACGTCCGCCGGCTCATGCCGATTTTTTTGGCGGCCAGCGTCCGGTTGCCATTGGTTTCCTTCAACGCGCGCACAATCAATTGTTTCTCGGCTTCCTTCACCGTCAAATCATTTCGCGGCAATGATTTTGCTTCAGCGGCCCGACCACCGCGCACGGACGGCGGCAAATCGCGCGCGGAAATTTTTTCGCCACGGCACAAGAACGACGGCGTGCTCGATGGCCGTCCGCAGTTCGCGCACATTGCCCGGCCAGGAATAATTCATCAGCAGTTGGAGCGCGTCCGCCGTGAAATCGTTCACCGCTTTTTCGATTTTCCTTGGCGAACTCGTGCAAAAACTTTTGCGCCAGCAGCGGAATGTCGCCCGTGCGCTCGCGCAACGGCGGCAAATTGATTTCCACGACGCGCAACCGGAAAAACAAATCTTCGCGGAATTTTCCCGCTTTGACCAGTTCTTCCAGATTTTTATTCGTCGCCGCAATCAGCCGGACGTCGGCGGTCAAAGTTTTGTTCGAGCCGACGCGCTCAAAAGTCCGTTCGCCGAGAAATCGCAGCAGCTTCACCTGGATCGTCGCGTCAATCTCGCCGATTTCGTCCAGAAAAAGCGTGCCGCCCTGCGCCTGCTCGAAACGTCCGACACGCCGTTCGTGCGCGCCGGTGAACGCGCCTTTTTCGTGGCCGAACAATTCGCTTTCCAAAAGCGTCGGCGCAAGCGCGGCGCAATGCACCGTCACGAACGGCTGCTTCGCGCGCGGACTCAATTGATGAATCGCCTTCGCGACGAGTTCCTTGCCCGTGCCGCTTTCGCCGCCGAGCAAAACCGTCGCGCGCGTCGGCGCGACCTGTTGCACGATCTCAAAAATCTCCTTCATCACCGGCGATTCGCCGACGATATTTTCCAAACCGAATTTTGAATCAAGCTGTTTGCGCAGCGAAACATTTTCCACTTCCAGATTTTGCTGCTTCAACGCGCGCGCAATCCGCATTTCCAATTCATCAATCTGCAACCGGCCTTTGGCGATGTAATCGTCCGCGCCGCGCTTCATCGCGTCCACGGCCAGTTCTTCCGAGCCGTAAGCCGTCATCAAAATGCAGATCGGCGGTTTGGAAAGTGATTTTGCCCGCGCGATCAATTTCATTCCGTCCTCATTCGGCAACCGAAAATCCGTCAGCATCACGTCAAAATGTTCGCGCTCCAGCAATTCCATCGCCGCCTTCGCGTCCTCGGCCATATAAACGTCGTAACGCTCTTCCAGCGCGGCGCGCAATCCGTCGCGCGTCGTCTTTTCGTCGTCCACAATCAGCAATGTCGGTTTTTCAGCCATAATTTTTTTCTTCCAGCAAACGCGGCTTGCGTTCATGCAACGGCAGCCAGATTCGAAAAGTTGTTCCGCGACCGACGTGGCTTTCCAGTTCAATTTTGCCGTCATGCGCGCGGACAATTCGTTGCACAATCATCAATCCAAGCCCGCTGCCCTTTTTCTTCGTCGTGTAAAACGGTTCGAAAATCCGGTTGATCTGCTCCTGCGGAATTCCGCCGCCCGTGTCCGCCACGCTCACCCAAACGCCATCAGCATTTTCGCCAGTTTGCAATGTCAGCGTGCCGCCGTTCGTCATCGCCTGCATCGCGTTTTTGACGAGGTTCACCAAAACCTGCTGCATCTGCGTCGCGTCAATCGGTGTCGCGGTCAGATTGTCGCGCCAGTTTTGTTTTCACCGTCACGCCGCGATTTTCAATTTCCGGCCGCAACAATTCCAAAGTTTTTTCCACCACGTCATTGAGCGAAGCCAGCTTCAATTGCAGCGGCGCGGGACGGATCGCCTGGAGAAATTGCGTGATGATGTAATCCAGCCGCGAGATTTCGCCTTTGGAAACTTCCAGATATTGTTCGAGCTTGTCAGTGGGACAGGCATCTTGCCTGTCCTTTTTTGACAGGCTGGAAGCCTGTCCCACTTTTAATTTTTTCACCTCGCGCTCCATCAATTGCAGATGGATGTGCAGCGCGTTCAGCGGATTGCCGATTTCATGCGCGACGCTCGCGGCGAGCAAAGTCAAAGCCTGCACGCGTTCGCTTTCGATGGCCTCGAAAGTTTTCTGCCGCGCCTCCGTCGCGTCGTGCAAGATCAGCGCGACGCCCGCGCTGCCCGTGGCGTCGCCGTCGAGCGGCGCGGCATAGAGCCGGAGAAATCGCGGGCGCGGATAATGGATTTCAAATTCGTGACGCATGACGCGCTCGCCGCCGGCGGAATCGGCGCGCGAAATTTTTTCCCAATCCATTTCCGGCAAAATTTTCGAGATGTGCTGCTCCTCGTCGCCCGATTGCAGGCCGATGAGTCGCGTGACGGCCTGATTGAAATAAATCACGCGCCCGTTTTCGTCCACCACCAGCACGCCGTCCTCGATCGTGTTGAAGAGCGTTTCAAGAAAACTGCGTTCGCGCGCGAGCCGCTGGACGACCGTCTGCAAGCCCTCCGCGTCCAGCCGCCCGATGCGGCCAAGCACTTTGTCGAGAAAACTGGATTTGGTTGCAGCCATTGGATTAAACCATTATTTCAGAGTGACAAGTTGGCACAAACAGAAAATTCGTCAAGCCAAATGAAAGTGGTTTTTGGCACAGCATAAAATTGGATTCAAACCGCGAAATACACGAAATACGCGAACAAAATCGAAAAATCTTTTCGTGTATTTCGCGGTTCAAATTTTCCCGCCAGCTTTCTCTCGACAACTCTATCTGTCCGACGCAAATTAAAAGTTGTGAAGCAGAAATCTAAACCATGAACACGCATTATTTTTGGGGCTGTCCTAGATAACTAGGTTAAGGACTGACGAACCCATTGATTTAACTGTTTCAATTGTGTTTTTGGGTTTGGGTTGTTAAAACGCCACTCGCACTCCTTCAAGAATAATGGAAAATGCTCTTTGGGAACACCGTTAAATTTACGCAGGTGACGCTTGGCCTGGTTCCAGAAGTTCTCAATGCCGTTGATGTGGTTTCGACCCTCCGCAAAGAGCTTTGAGTGATTGATCCGCAGATGCCGGAAGCCTGAAACATCTAATGCATTGTAGCTGGGCAACGAATCGCTATAGACGATGGAGTCGGGCACGATGCGTTGCTTCAAGATGGGCAGCAACGTCGTGGCTTTGGCATTGGCGATCACTACGGCATAGACCTTGCCGCCCCGTTTTAACAGGCCGAAAACAGGCACCTTTCCCGCCGCGCCACGCCCGCGCTTGCCTTTGCGACGACCGCCAAAGTAACTCTCGTCCACTTCAATCTCCCCGGCAAAAGGCGTCGCATCGGCCACCGCCCGGTAAATCAACTCCCTCAGCCGGTGATAATAGTAGGCTGCCGTCGTCTTGTTGACTCGCACCAATCCCGCTGCCGTGCGTGCCGTCGTGCCAGCCACGAAATGCTCCACCAACTTCGCTTGCTTCGTTTTACTAATTCGACTCCTTCTCATGCCACCTTAAATAACACATTCTTTGCGTTATCTAGGACAGCCCCTTATTTTTTCAACTGGCTCCGCCGTTCCACCGTCATACTGTTCGTGCTGGCTTGGAGCAGCCAAGTCTTCTGTGGCGAAATTCATGACGCAGCCAAGAACGGCGATTTAGAAAAAATTAAGGCGTTACTCAAAGACAATCCCAATTTGGTTTCCAGTAAAGACACCAACAATATCAACGCGACACCTTTGTATATCGCGGCGGCTTTCGGACAAACAAATGTGATAAAATTGTTGCTCGCCAACAAAGCTGATGTAAATGCGGGGGCCGACAACGACGTGACGCCCCTGCAAATCGGGGCGATGTTGGGTCGTCTGGACGTGGCAAAATTGCTAGTGGCAAGCAACGCCGATGTCAATGCGAAGGCTGACAATGGCATCACTGCTTTGCACTTGGCGGCGGCATCTGGCTCCAAGAGTATCGTCGAATTGTTACTTGATAATAAAGCCGACATTAATGCCAAGGACAACCGTGGCTGGACACCTTTGCACATGGCTGCGGGTAGCGGCTACAACCCAGAGTCGGAGAAGCACTTCAAGGACGTGGCAGACTTGCTACGCCAACGCGGCGGTCACGAATAAGTTTTTATTTCACTTCTCACCCGCCGTCAGCGACAGGAAAATTTCTTCAAGCTGGCCGGAGTTGCCGCTTTGTTTGCGGAGTTCGTCGCGGTTGCCGACGGCGACGAGTCTGCCGCCGTGGATGATGCCGATGCGGTCGGCCATTTCCTCGGCCACGCTCAATTGATGCGTGGAGACGAGCACGGTCACGCCCGCGCGCGAGCGTTCCTTGAACACGTCCTTCACCACGCGCGCGTGCTGCGGGTCGAGGCCGACCATCGGCTCGTCAATGACGAAAACTTCCGGGTCGTGCAAGAGCGCGGACACGATGGCGACGCGCTGGCGCGTGCCGTGCGAAAGTCCTTCGAGCGGACGGTTCACAAATTCAGCGAGATGAAAACGGGAAATTAATTCCTGCGCGTTCCTTTCGATTTTTGCATCGGACATTTGAAACAATTGCCCGGTAAAACGGAAAAATTCCCACGCGGTCAGTTTGTCGTAGAGAAACGGGAAATCGGGGACGTAGGCGATTTTGCGCCGCGCTTCGAGCGGCTGCGTTTGCATGTCGAAACCGCAGACGCGCGTGCAGCCGGAAGTTGGTTTCATAAGGCCGGCGAGGATTTTCAGCGTGGTGGTTTTGCCGGCTGCGTTCGGGCCGAGCATGGCGAAAAATTCTCCGCGCGGGATCGTGAGCGTCACGTCGTTGACCGCAATGAGATCGCCGAATCTTTTTATGACATTGACAAATTCGATCACAGGTTTGGTTTCAAGATTTGCTCCATTCGTCGAGCATGACGGTGATTCCGCCGGGCAATTCTGCGCGCAAAATTTCGCCAAGCGTGTTGACGTAAATGACGATTCGATTTTGCAGCAGTTGCGTTTCCAGACGATAAGCAGAAACTGTTTCGCCGCTAATTTGCAAACGGTCGCGGCGCGCCTGCCAGTGAATATTTTGCGCGAGCGACGTTGAAATTTGCGGAGCGCCGGGCAAATTCAGTTCATCCAAAAATTCTTCGCCGAAGCCGCCGGTGAATTCGCGCAGCAGCGCATTGGGATTCTGCAAATCGGCAAAGCTGAAATCGCGTTCAATCGTTGCGTTGTCGCTCGTGATTTTCACATGAATGGTTTGATTGGTCGCGAGCGAATCAATCTCCACCGCTGCCATGCGGGAGGATAATTTCAGATTCAATTCGCGCCACTCGCGCTTCAGGGAAAATCCGATGTGACCGTCAAATCGCACGCGGTTTGTGAAATCGCCAACGCTCATGTTGCCATTGAAACGGATTTGATAGCCAGCGCGCGCGACAATGCCTTCGGGCGGCGGCCTGTCTTCGTCGAGCTTTGACATGGCCTGCTCGATGCTCGTGGAAAATTCGCAGAAGCCGCTGCGCCGCCCGTCCTGATAAATGGTCAGCGACGAAGCGTCTGGCGCGGTCAAAATTTTCCGCCAGACCAAATCCGCCGGCACCGGCATTTCGCCGCCGTGCGAACCGTATTCCGCGCGCCAAAGCAGAACGTTCATGGCGATCCAAAATGTCGTGATGAAAAAAAATGTGAGGCGGGTGTTCATGCAACTTTTTATGGCGATGGAATGTTCAAAACCTGCCCGACGCGAATCCGGCTTAAATTAACGCCCGGATTGGCCGACTGCAAGGCGTTCAATTTCACGCTGAATTTGCGCGTGAGGCTCATGGCTGTTTCGCCGTGAGCGACGATGTGCGTGTGCGAAGCGGTCGTAGGATTTGCGGAATGTTTTGCAACACCCGGTTGCACAGGAACATTTTGCGCCGGTTGAACTGGAATCGGGCTTGCCACTGGCTGCGAAAGGAAATTATTTTGTTCCGCGGGCGAATTGGTTTTCGCCGTTTGGCTCGCATAATACGCGCGCCATTTGTCCACTTCGTCCTGCAACTGCCGGTTTTGCTCGGCAAGCTTTTCGAGTTGCGCCTGCGCGGCAGGCGCGCTCGGCAGCGGCAACACATCGGCGGCGAGTTGCTGTTTGCAGCGATAAATGCGTTGCTTGATGACGTCTGCGTTGTCGGCATTGGGATCAAATTTCAAATACTCCTGATAATGGTAAATCGCAGCGGCAGGATCGGGTTCCTTTTCGTCGTAAAGCCACGCCAGTTCAAAATGCGCCGCCGCCGAATGCGGATTCATTTCGAGCGATTCCTCAAATGCCTCGATCGCGCCCTGATAATCCATTGCATTGACGCGGTTTTTCCCGAGGACGAAATGCGGTTCGTTCTCCTCGTCGGACTGACTTTGTCCGGACGGCAAACAGCCACTCAACGAGACTCCCAACCAGATGAGACAGACGCCGGCCATCAAACGAATCCAAAACGACATGGCGCGAAGGTAGAATAATTTCCCCGACTGCGCAATCGCGCGCTGCAAAAGCAGACTTGAGATTCTGCGGCGCACAGCGCAATTTAACTGTCAGCTGCGCGCGTGGTGGAATTGGCAGACACGCCAGACTTAGGATCTGGTTCCGCAAGGATTAGAGGTTCAAGTCCTCTCGCGCGCACCACTTCTTTGCTCGACGCGTTTTCGACGAGGAATTAAATCTGTTTGGAGTTGATTGATAAATTGGTGCGCATAGCAGGACTTGAACCTGCAAAAGCCTCATTTACAGCCTTGCCTGCCAGCGGTGCTAAAGGTGTTTCATTGCCATTCATTGCCCGTAGAATAACAGATAAATCCTTTTGTTTGCAAGTGTTTTGTAGCAAATAGTGGCAACTATTGGCGAAAAAGCTTGTGCAATTTCGTGCAAAAAATCTGACTTGTGCAAAAACTGTGCAAACTCAATGTCGCCTTGAAATCTGTGCAAATTTTGTGCAAACTTTTGGCGACTTGCGGGGATAACCCACCCCGGCAAGCAGCAGTCGCGGCGTTAAAGCAACTTGGTTTCAGCCAGACGGCTGCATATGCGGCACTATTACCAGATGGAAGATTTTCCGCTTGGCTAAATTTCGCGACGGACGGAAAGCACAGCGGAAGGCGAAAAAGAACCCCATCCAAGAAAGATTTTCAACACTTTACACCGGCAGATTGAACAAATAATTTTGGAACTCATGGAATTCATTCGGAACACGCGCGGTAATACAGGCAAATTGGAGGCGATACATCGGGCGGCAACAAAAGATGCAGAGCGTGTTTTGGCAGCCGTGGCATACGTTACACAAGAGCGCCCATTTTTAGAGGTATGCTGGGAAGCGAAGAAGCCACTAACACTTTACGCGAGATATGACCATACAGCGCCGGTTACTCCTGATGTATTGAATTGGTTTTTTTCAAAATCTCGACAATCAGCAAATTATGAAATCAGGCTTGTTGCAGACATTTTTCACCCCAAAATTATTTGGTGGAAAAAGGTCGGGGCATACATAGGTTCCGCCAACCTCACTGACGCTGCTTGGTTCAAAAACTTCGAGGCAGGTTTATTTCTTACCGAGGAGGAAATTATTGATGCTGACTTTTACGACGACCTTAATGATTATTTTGATGAAATCCATCGAGCGTCGCACCCGGCCACAAAAGAGATTGCGGATCAATTCAAAGAAATAATTTCAAGAGGGTTTGGCAGTGTAGATTACAAATTCGAGAGAGAATTCAAATCGAAGCGTCTCATACCAGAATTGCCTTCTCTTATTTCGATAACTCGTGTTCCGAGTCGAGATCGAAAAAAGGCCGAATTTTTGAGGGAGTGGAACCAGACGCTGCAATATCTTCGGGATATATCAGATCGGCTTTGCCTTGAGGAAAATCGCCCCGTTTGGATTCCCAAAGAAACCCCAAAAGGGGTTCTTGCAGACCAGTTTTTGCACGCGTTTTATTACAACGAAGTTAAGGACGGCGCAAAACACCCAGTCGAAGAGTTTTATAAGAAAAACCATCAAGATCGTGATGCCGCTCTCACGGATGCAATCAAGTGGTGGCGCGTTTTAGATAAAGCCCCAAGCAATGAAGATGTTCACATTACACAGTGGGCTCCCGAAGTTTACCGCAGACTTGGGCGTGGAACTGTTATCAATATGTCAGAGGCCGACTTCATTGAAGTATGCAGCCGGATACATGCGATGCGGGAACATGCAAAACACATGGAATCAGGAGAATTCGGCCTTACCCATCGCCTGAAAACTATGACCAGAGAAGAGCGTGCAATCTACTTTGCGAAATGGCTTTTCAAACAAAAGTCACCAAATGGTTCAAGCCCTTGTGAGGTGATTGATTTTGTTCTTTATGGGGGGCATCAGAATGAAACATCAGAGCGCCTCTTCACTGCTTGTAACGATCCAGAACTAAAAATTCCGCATATGGGAGTAAGCATGTTGGGCGAGATTGTTGGTTGGGCTATGCCAAACGATTTCCCGCCACGCAATGGACGCACAAGCAAAGGGTTAAAATCATTGGGTTATGATGTAACAATTCACAGTGGATAGCCGCGCTTGTTACTGCGACTTTTTCCGGGCTTTATCCCGTTTAAGCGCAGCTTGAATCAATTCCGAATCGAGCCGCGCGTTCGTCTGGCGAAGCTGTTCCATTGCTTGCGGCAATTCAATGAGTCCTCGCGCCGCCGCTTGTTCCAGCAGGCCAATCGTGCCAACCACGGCCAGCCCACAATGAATGGCTGCGTTGCGTCCGGCGCGGTCATCCATCAATACGGCGTCGGCTTTGATTTCTTGCGCCAGACAGATCGCTTCCAACTCGCCCGCGTCCACGTCCAACACAAGATTGACTGTCTTGGGCGTTTGGACGGCAATCCAAGTCGGCAACGAAGCCGCCCACTGACGCACAAGCGGCGGCGTGTTCGGTTGTTGAAGTTCGCGGAAGACAGTGGGCGGAATCAGCACTTGGCGGAAAAGGCGCGGCAAAATTGTTTCCGCGCCGCACAGAATGAGGTAATGCAACGGCGAAGTGTCAGAAACAACGACGCTCACGGGCGGGCGAGGATTTTTTCCAACGTGGCGTTGTCAGCGGCCAAGTCCGTAGCGGAATAATTCAGCGGCACGGCGCGTTCCGAAAGGAAAGTTTCCGTCTGCCAATAATCCAGTCCGAGCATCGCGCCCACTTGCCGTTGCGTGAGGCGTCCAGCGCGATAACCTTCAATCGCCGCGTCTTCCATGACGTGACGGCCTACCGTATCCGGGGTTTCTCCCCATTGACGGGCGACTTGATCGGGCATTTCCACTGTGACTTGCATAACGCTGTTAATCTAGCATATTCTCGGTGGCATTGGCAATTGGCTTCTGGAGCGTGTGCTGCCCTGCATACACTTGAAATAAAAAAAATCGGTCGAATTTTGTTCAACCGATTTTTAAGAAACGCTTTTTAACAGGTGTATCCGCATGGCGGATAGTGAACCAGTTTGCGTTATCTAACTTTGTCTTGATTCCAATTTAGACGCTGTTATTCCTAGCAAACCAAAATATGAGCATCAAGGATAAAATCTTGCATCGAATTTTGACTGAAAGGAAATTTTTAGCTTAAACACGTAAGTCATCTTAAATAATTATGCTTGCAATGGGCTTAAAATGGGAACATTCTCGCGTCGTGCATAAGAGAGAGTCAGTTCGCGCGAACCGAGTCCACATCGGTTTAATAAGCTGCCGCACCCGTTTTTGGAATCAAGGCAAAGCAAGGAAATATGGCGGTAGTGAGTTTTTTGGATTTTGCCGCACCCGTTTTTGGAATCAAGGCAAAGCGAAGAAATTCTTCAGGTAAAACGATGTCTCATTTTGCCGCACCCGTTTTTGGAATCAAGGCAAAGCAGGCTACAAATGCGGGCACGAATGGATTGAATTTTGCCGCACCCGTTTTTGGAATCAAGGCAAAGCTGGACGAATTCACGCCAGCGTTCGAAAAATATTTTGCCGCACCCGTTTTTGGAATCAAGGCAAAGCGGGTCAACGATGTTCGTTTGAATCACCGGCATTTTGCCGCACCCGTTTTTGGAATCAAGGCAAAGCGAGCTGCGGCGCAAGGCCAGGCCGCGCTTGATTTTGCCGCACCCGTTTTTGGAATCAAGGCAAAGCATGATGAAGCGCCAATCGCCAGGGCGATAAATTTTGCCGCACCCGTTTTTGGAATCAAGGCAAAGCGGCAGTCAGGTTGCGATGAAATATGGCATAATTTTGCCGCACCCGTTTTTGGAATCAAGGCAAAGCTCACCACTCGCGCTGCGCGAGCTACCGCTAATTTTGCCGCACCCGTTTTTGGAATCAAGGCAAAGCAAAACGGCGGTCAGTTTGATGGACTCGATAATCTCAATTTTCATGTTTTCCCCTTTTCACCGTCCATCAAACTGACCGCCGTTTTAATTCACCCCGACACCAGCGGACAATTTGACTCTAGCGTAAAATTGAGTGAACTGCTGATTACTGGACAAATAATGGACAGAAACCATTTATATTCCGCCTAGATTCCGCTGGGAATGAGAGTTTTGCGGATTTTTGTGCTTATTCCTTCCAAGTAATTATTCCGTCCGGCGCGAATTGCAGCCATGCGGAAAAGCGTCCGTCCGACGTTAATGCCGCATAAGCCGTCGTCTTGCCGTAGCCAAGCTTTTTCAAAGCGGCCACTGCGGATTTTCGCATCAGTCCATGAGTGTCGCCGTTGAAGATTTTTGCCATGTCTTCCCGCGTGATTGATTTTTTCAGTGCTGGCAGTGGAACTTGTGGCGCGACTTTCATTGCCGAAATAGAGGACGGCGGCGGGACTGGAATTTTTGGCGCGGTAGGAGCGGAACTTGCCGGAATAATCGCGGGCGCAGGCGTCATGTTAGGTTTTCCGCCGGAATTTGCCGGAACACTACGATTTTGAACGGAATTTCCGCCGGAAAAAGACGGAACAACCCATGCCGGACGCTCCGGCGCGGCGGTCACTGGCGCGGTTTCCGACTTCTTTTCTTCATCGGCAGAGAAAAGCCCTTTCAATAGGAAGAAAACTCCAACGCAAATTCCTCCGCCAATTATTAAGGACGGAGCGGCGGCGGCAATGGCCGGTAGCGTTGCGATTAGCGGAACAATTTTTTTTGCACTCATATACTGGAAAATCAGCCGCCAAAAATAGTTTCCCAAAATCCTTTGGGCTTTTCTGCGACGTTATGTTTTGGGCGGTATTCCGCAATCATGGCGTTTTGCAAATCGAGGGCGCGGGCGGCGGGGCAACGCACTACGGCGACTTCAACTTTTGACACTGGAAATGTCACTCCCGCCGTTTTGCCCGTCCAGTGTTGGAAGTGGCGAAGCAAGGTTGAGTAAAGCCTGCCCGTGTGTGATTCGCCGCAATAAAGCACTTCACCAAAAATGCCCGGCTCGCGTATGACATACACGCCGGACTTGCCTTTCAATGCCTTCACCCAATCGGCGACGGCGTGACCATTTTTTACTGGTCGAAATTCCAAGCTCATTGCACGCCTCCCTTCTGCATCCGAAGCAAGGCGGCTTCAATGGAAGGCCAATGGAATAAAATTCGCCGACCGCCGAGACGCACAGAAGGGATTTTGCCGGTCGTGCGCCAACTAAACAGCGTGCGACGTGAGACGGGGAGACGTTTTAATAGTTCTTTTTCGTTTATGAAGTTCGATTCGCCCGGTGGGGCTGCGTCGTGTTCGGATTTTGATTTGCTATGAGTTGATTGTTGTTGTGTTTCAGTATTCATGTTTGCGTCGGGCTGCATCAGCCTTCACAAACAAGCGACCCCGTTACCTTGTAGCGGGTGAGGACATGATAAAACTCAATGTCCATAAGGGTTCAATGGGGTTACCCACTGTTACAGTAACACCCTCTGTCCGAACGCAATTTTGATTTATTCCTCCCCGGCCTGCTCTAAATCGAGTTTCGATTGTTCCCTCACCGATATATGGTGACGATGGGTAACAACTGGATAGCCGGTTTCTGCCGTAAATTGCTTGAACCATACCGACACGGTTTTTCGTGATACACCAAATTCATCGGCGATTTTTTTAAGCGAACGTTTTTCTGGATTGGTGATATACAATTTGACGGCTTTTTCGATGCGCGCTTTCGTGTCCGCCGACATACGCGGCGGATCGAATCTCATCCACTTTGATAGGCATATTTGCCGGACATTTGCGCCCGCTGGCCGTCGGCGGCTTTTGTGCGTGGCGCGTCCGCTTGTAAAAATTCCGTGACGGCATCGCCGATGTCTTTTCGTTTTACGCTGGCAACGGTTCGCAAGTAACCCTCGACAGCTTCGCCCATTGTGCGCCCGCCAAGTTTGCCGGACGCCTCGACAAATTCGGAAATGCCCGCCAACAGTGACACGCGGCGTCCAGTGGCTTGATAGAAGCTTTGCAATCGTTCAAACGCGGCGAGCGCGTCACGGGATTGCGCGGCAGAAAGTGCGGCGGCTGTCGAGCCGTTGGCCGCGTCGCGCACAATGCGTTCAGCGGCGGCTTTGGCGTCGGGATAATTGGCGAAGGTCTGCATCCGCCGTTTGCCCGCGACGGTAAAGGCGACGCGGTAGTAATTGAATTTTCCGGCAGGGCGGTAGATTTTCGCCTTGCTGGTGCGGTGTCGGATAGTGACGGGAAACCTCACGCGACGGTCGGGAGTTCGGGCGTTAAGTTGTGCAAATTCTGTGCAAACTATTTGAGAAAGCCCTGTTTTGCAAGGAAAAATGGTGCGCATAGCAGGACTTGAACCTGCACGCCTTGCGGCACTACCACCTCAAAGTAGCGTGTCTGCCAATTCCACCATATGCGCGACCGTTCGACAATAAAGCAGCCCGCGCCGCGCCGCGCAAGGGGATTTTGTATTTTTGAAAATTCGCCTGCGCTTTTTCAATCGAAGATTCGCTGCCAGCCGCGCCAGTTGGATGGTTGCGCGGAGTTGAAATTTTGGCTGCGCATTTTGCCGAGGTCAATTTGCAGCAACAGGCCGATGCTGTTCGCGCCGCGCCCGTGTGAACGTATGGCGTCAATGCCGTAGCCGTAATCGAGCATGACTTTCCATCTGTCGGACTGGGAGTGATATAAAATGCCGCCGCCCACGCCGTTGAGCCAGTTGCCGGGTTGCGATTCGCCGGGCAGATAATCCACAAAGGCGCTGGCGGCGTTCACGTCAATGTTCCAGCGTTTTTTTTCGTCGAGCGGCAAAAGGTAATTTGCATTGAGCAGCACAAATTGGCGCGCGCTGATTTCCTGATAATAATATCCGGGCAGTGAGAGCGGATATTCGGCGATGAGCGGAAGAAATCCGCCGAGCCGATACGCGCTAAAGCGGTCGGCGTCCATACTTGTGCCGGCGGTCAGACGGACGTAAAAACTTTGCCCGCTGTTTGTGAGCGTGTAAGCCAGCGCCGCTTCCATCCAAAACAGATGCGATTGTCCCTTCAGTTCGCGGTCGCCGCTAAAACCATAAGTGCCCGGGTTGCTCCGCAAATGGCCTTCATACCAGACGGACAATTCCATCGCCAGCGGAGGAAACAATGTCGGCTCGACTCCGCCAAAACGCAGGCCGGTGCGCACGCTGAAATCGCCGTGATCATTCGGCAATTGAAACGCAGACGTGGTGTCATCGTTGCGGTCATACAAGGAATAATGCGCCGTGCCGCGCAAAAGAAAGTTCAACGGAATTTCACGGCCCGGATCGAACAAATGATAAATGCTCGCGGAAATTTCCCCGCCGTTGCCGTCGAAGGATTCGCCCGGCAAATACTGCCCGTCGTGGACTTCATTGTAGCTGTCGCCAAAACCGCCGCCCGCCAGACCGATTCCCAAATCAGTGTTCGGCCCGAGTGCGCCCACAAAACCGAGTTCGGAATCAAGATAAACCGGCGCGACGGCCAGCCGCAACGTCAGATTCGTTTCCAAAAAATCCGGCTGGTTGTGATAATAAAAAGCGTAGGCTGCCAGCGGCTGGTGTCCCTCGAAAGCTTGGTTGTAACCAAGCTGAACCAAATCGCGCTTGACCGGATCAATTTGCGCGGATGCAAAAAAAGGAGCGAACAACGTCAGCCACAGCAGTGCGTTTCTGATTCTTTCCACTGGATTTTCGTAACCCAACGCCGCGCAAACCGCAAGCTGATTCAATCCGCTCGACAGATGAAAACTTTTCCGGCTTACTGTCGTGCCGATGCCGCCACTGAATTTTGAATTGTTAAGCAAAGCCAAAAGCCTGGGATTTTCCGACCGGCAAATCGCGCATTTGACCGGCTCGACCGAGGACGAAATCCGCGCACTGCGGAAAAAACTGAATTTAATCCCAAGTTACCGTCTCGTGGACACCTGCGCCGCCGAGTTCGAGGCTTATACGCCATATTATTATTCCACTTATGATCGCGGCGACGACGAAGTGAAAGGCAACACCGCGAAAAAAGTGATGATTCTAGGTGGCGGCCCGAACCGCATCGGCCAAGGAATTGAATTTGATTACTGCTGCGTCCACGCCGCGTTCGCGCTGAAAGAAGACGGATTTGAAACCATCATGGTCAACTCGAATCCCGAAACCGTTTCGACAGATTACGACACGAGCGACAAATTATTTTTCGAGCCGCTCACGCTGGAAGACGTGCTGCACATTTACGAACGTGAAAAATGCTGGGGCGCAATAGCGCAATTCGGTGGCCAGACACCGTTGAACCTTGCACTCGGTCTTCAGAAAAACGGAGTCAACATCATCGGCACGTCGCCGCAGAGCATTGAGATTGCCGAGGACAGAAAATTGTTCGCGGCGATGCTCGACAAGCTGAAAATTCCGCAACCTCCGAACGGCCTTGCCACGAATGCCGAAGAAGCACTGGTCATTTCTAAGCGCCTGACTTATCCGGTTTTGGTGCGTCCGAGCTTTGTCCTTGGCGGACGCGCGATGCAGATTGTTTATTCCGACGCCGAGCTGTCGCATTACATGAGATTCGCGGTCGAGGCTTCACCCGAACGTCCCGTGCTCGTGGACAAATTTCTCGAGGACGCGACCGAGGTGGACGTGGATTGCATCACCGACGTCGGCCATTTCAAAAATCCGAACGAAGGCACCATCGTCATAGGCGGGATGCTCGAACACATCGAATTTGCCGGCGTCCATTCCGGCGATGCGGCGATGGTTTTGCCGCCGCACACGCTTTCAAAAGGCGTGATTGAAACCATCCGCACTTACACGCACGCGATGGCGCGCGAGCTGAAAGTCATCGGCCTGATGAATGTGCAATACGCCGTCAAAGGCGAAACCGTTTTCGTCCTCGAAGTCAATCCGCGCGCGTCGCGAACGGTTCCATTCGTTTCCAAAGCCATCGGCAAGCCGCTCGCGAAACTTGCGGCGAAAGTCATGGCCGGAAAAACTTTGAAGGAACTGAATTTCACCGAAGAAATCTGGACGAAATATTGGGCGGTGAAAGAATCCGTTTTTCCGTTCAACAAATTCATCGGCCAGGACATTTTGCTCTCGCCCGAAATGCGTTCTACCGGCGAAGTCATCGGACTCGACGCCGACCTCGGCGTGGCCTACGCGAAATCGCAGATGGCCGCGAACTCGCCGCTGCCGCTCAAGGGAAAAATTTTCATCAGCGTCAGTGACGCGCATAAAAACGAAGCCGCAACAATTGCAAAACAATTTTCGGATTTGGGATTTGAAATCGTCGCCACGAGCGGCACGGCGGCGGTTTTAGAAAAAACCGGATTAAAAGTGCAGCGCATTTTGAAATTGCTTGAAGGCCGACCGAACGTGATTGATTTGCTCAAGAACAAGGAAATCCAGTTCGTCATCAACACGCCCAGCGGCGCGGCACCACGCGAGGATGAAGTGAAAATCCGCACGACGGCGATTTATTCCGGCACGCCGATTGCGACGACGTTGAGCGGCGCGAAGGCCGCCGCGCTCGGCATCGCCGCGCTGAAAAAATCCGGCTACGCCGTCAAGACGATTCAGGAATATCACTGACAGTTTCTTCCTTTGCCGCTCGCAGCACGCGGAATTTGTGCGTCCATTTGTCAATCCGGCACGCGGCCTGATAATCGCAAAATTCGCACGGCGTTTGTTTGCCTTTACGATAAGGATTCACATTTGCCACGCCCGAAAAAATCGCATTGCCGAATTCGCGCAATTGGATTTCCACACGGTCGATCAATTTCTCAAATTCTCCGCGCGGCAACGCTTCAATTGAATTTGCGTGAAGCTCTCCGGCATTCGTCAAACGATAATTGAACTGGTCACGCGCGCGCTTGGAATCCAATTTTGCCAAAACGCCCGCGTCAAATCTCCCTGCGTGTCTGTAAGCCGCGCGGCGCGATTCGTCCGCGCCGGACAAAATTTCCCCGCGCGTTCCATTTTCAAATTGTCCGCGCAGATTGACATAAAAAACTCCGGCGGGATTTAACTTGTCCACGCCAAAAATTTCCTTTGGATTTTTCCAATGCCGCAGCACGTTCAAATACGCCAGCAATTGCAATTGGATTCCGGACTCGACAAAAAGCGCGTCCAGTTTTTTCTGGCTGGATTTGTAATCCAAAACAATTGCCGCAGCAGAACCATTTTCGTCCAAGCACAAATCCACGCGGTCAATTCTTCCGGTCAGCGCGAGTTTGTGGCCGCCGTCCAAATCAATTTCCCAAGCCGTTTGCGGCGATTCTTTCGAGCCGAAATCCAATTCCGCCGCAACCGGGTCAAATTCATTTTGTTCGCGCAACCACGAAATGCTCACGGCTACAAAATCCTGCATTGATTCAGTCATCGCGCGCGCGGCAAATCGCGATTGCGCGGTTTCGCTCAAAAGTCCCCCGTGAAAATTTTGCGTCAAATCATTTGCGATTTTTCCAATTCGTTCGCGCGCATTTTCTGGAGTCAAATCGCGCCAGCGTTTTCCTTCGCCGACGATTTGCTCGTGAAATACTTTCAAAACATCATGCTGAAAACTGCCGCGTTCGCGCGCGTCCAGTTCAAAAATTTTCCGTTCTTCCGCTTTCAAACCGCTGCGGACAAAAAACCGGAACGGACAGGACGCAAATTCTTCCAACCGGCTGACCGAAGTCCGCAAAACATTTCCGTAAAGTTTTTCCGCGATTTTCGGCGATAAGTTTTCCCGCGAATCCGGCTCGCGCAATTGTTCCAAATCTTTTTTCAATTCCAAAATTGCAGGAGACGACGCAAGGAGTCTCTGATCTCCTTTTGATTTGAGACTCGTTGCCTCGCCTCCTACGAGTAAAGGAATGACTTCGTTCGGATGTTCGACTTCCGCCAATTCAATTTCATTTTGGAATTCTTCGATTTCAAGCGCGGGGAAAATCTTTTGTATTTGCGCGATGAACGGCGACGGATTCAAAATTGTTCCTTCGGCGTCGGCTCGTGAAAATGTCAGCGTCAATTTTTCGTTCGCGCGCGTGCAGGCGAGATAACCGTAAAATCGTTCGCGCGAAATCTGTTCGCGCAAATTCGGCCCAAGTGGCATTTGCAATTCGTCGCGGTCGGTCTCGGTTAAAATCGCCGGAGAATTCGGCGGGGCGGGGAAAATCGTTTCGTTCACGCCGAGAACGATCGCGAGTTTCAAATCGGGATTTCGCGCGCGGTCAATCGCGCCGATCAAAACTTCGTCGAGCACCGGGGGAATCACGCCAACGGTCAGATTTACCAAACCGGATTCCAAAATCGGCAGCCAATCGCGCAGGGACAATGATTCGTTTGAAAAACCAAGTCCGAGATTTTCCAGCAAAGAATCCATTTGGTCGAAAACGGAACTGTGAGTTGAAGTGTTGAAGCGTTGAAGCGTTGAACTTTCTTCGCTCCAGTTTTCAAGCCGCCGTTCAACTTTCAAATCATCCCAAAGCTCGCGCAAAATTTCTGCCAGTTGTTTTCCGTCCGGCTGGAATTTTAATTTTGCCAATCGCGCGGAAAAATTTTCAAATGGCGGCAAGATTTTTTCCCGCAATCGCTCCAAAGATTCGTCCGGCAACGACTCGCGCCATTTTTTGCCGTGCCAGCCGAATTCGAGCGCGGCATTTTCCAGCCGATCAATTTCATTTTCTTCGGTGGCGCAAAAGCCGGATTTCAGCGCGGCAAACCAATCTTCATTTTTCCAGTCGAACGCGATTGTCCGCAACGCGCTGCGCGTGAGTTCTGTGAGCGGGTGATGCGCGACAGATTCGCGGCGGTCGAGAAAAAATGGAATTTGATAGCGACGAAAAACTCGCGCGAGCGGCTTGTGATAATTGTCGAGATGGCGAACAAGAATCGCGCAATCGCGGAAACGGTTTCCGGCGCGGACGAATTTCAAAATCTCTCGCGCAGCGAAAACGGCCTCGGCTTCGGGATTGGCGCAAGCGCAAATTGAAATTGCGGATTGCGGATTGCGGATTGCGGATTTTTCAGAATTGTTGCGCGAAGATTGCTGCCAGTTTTTCTCCAGCCATTGCAAATCTGAATTTTCCGCGAGGCGATTTTTGCCTGAATCGCGCTTGAGCAATTCAATTTCAATTTTGCAATCCGGCAATTGCTCGAGTCGCTGGCAGCATTGTTGAAACGTTTTGCCGACGCCGTTCCAAATTGAAAGCCAGGAATTTTCTTTCTCGTCCGGTTCGTCGAGACAAAATGCGAGCGTGGCGTATTCGCAAAATGGCAAAATCGCGGCGAGCAAAGCCAATTCCTGCGGCGTCATTTCGGCGAAGCCGTCGAGCCACAAAGCGGAAAGGTTGAAGGTTGAAGGTTGAAGGTTGAAGGTTTTTCGCAAAGCGTCGGTTGCAAAATCCAAAAGGCAGTTGGCGTCCTGCAATTTGTTTTCCGCGAGCCAGCGGGAATAATTTTCGTGAAGCAACGCGAGATCGTTTAATTTGTCGCAGAGTTCGGCGCGGAGATTTTTGTTTTGCGCGAGCGAGCGCAATTTTCCCGGCGTGACTTGGTGCTGCTGCAATTCGCGGAGCAATTGGCTCAACTGCTGCGCGAAGCCGGGTCGTCGCGCGCTTTGACGGAATAATTTTAACTCGTTTTCATGTCGCAGCAACAGCGCGCGCAAAACCATGACCCGGCCTTCGTCGGACAACAATTGCGGCGGCGCGGCGTTCAGTTTTTCAAAAATGAATCGTGCGAGCCGTTCGAATGATAAAATGTGCAGTCGTGTAAATCCGTTCAGCGAATCATCGGCGAGCAATTGGCGTTCGAGTTGGAAGGTGGCTTGTTTGGGCGCGAGGAAAATGAGCGGCGCGCCTTCCGGATTTTTTTTGAGCGAGGCGCGGATTTCAGCGAGGCAGCGGAAGGTTTTGCCGCTGCCGGCGGGGCCGAGGAGAAATCGCGCTTGCACGGTTTATTTTCACGCAAAAGCGCAAAGGCGCAAAGGGATTTTTCAAGGACGGCGCGTTGACGGTGAATTGACTTTGAAAAAGTCAGCCCGGAAAATGACTCGCCATTCTTCCTAAAAATAAAAACTCCCGCAAATGTTCTTGCGGGAATTACATAATTTTTCGAACCAATGGGTTAATTGACGCTCACGTCAATTTTCTTCGGCTTGGCTGCCTCGGTTTTCGGAAGCGTGACGGTCAGGACGCCGTCCTTGTATTCCGCTTTCACCTTGTCCGCTGCGACCGGTTCAGGCAATGTTAGCGTGCGCTGAAATTTTCCGTAATAACGTTCTTGCCGATGCACTTCGACGCCTTCTTCGACTTTCTCGACCTTGCGTTCGCCGGAGATGACGAGCGCGCCGTCTTGCAGCGAGACATCAATCTCCTCGCGTTTTAAGCCTGGCAATTCCGCGCGGAAGATATAATTGTCCTTGCTCTCCTGCACATCCAGCGCGGGAGCCCAAACAGCTTGTGTTCCTAGCAGCCGGTCGAGTTCGTCCTGCAAGTTCGCCAGTCGCCCAAAGTCGGCTAATCCCGGTCGTTCACATTGTATCAATCTCATAATTTTCTTTCGGTTGAATGTTCATTGCTCTAACAAGAATGACTTTAACTTGAGAGATGCCAATTATGCCGACGAAGAAAATTCATTGTAAAATCAGTGTGTTTTGCGATTTTAATTTTTGTGTGATGAGCCACGCTTGAAATTTCTGGCACAAAAGTTGTGCCAACTGCGCCAAAAATTCACTTTCGATTCGGGTAAATAAAAAGCCCCAAGCAATTTTGTTTGGGGCTTTTGAAATTATCAGAATCCGTTTAGTCAAACGCGTGACCGGCGCAACAAAGCACGTCGCGGACTTTGTGGCGGACGAGTTCTTTCACCTTCGCGCGCGCGGGCGCGAGATATTTGCGCGGATCAAATTCCTTCGGATTTTCGAAAAACACTTTGCGGATTGCCGCCGTCATCGCCATGCGCAGATCGGTGTCAATGTTCACCTTCGTGCAACCGACGCGCCGCGCGATTTCGATGTCCGCTTCCGGCACGCCGGCCGTGTCCGTGCCCATCTTGCCGCCGTATTTATTGATTTCGTCGGCCAAATCCTTCGGCACGCTGGACGCGCCGTGCAACACGAGCGGATAATCGCCCATGCCCGCGTCGAGCAACGCCTTCTTGATCGCCTTCAATCGTTCCAAATCCAGATGCTGTTCGCCTTTGAATTTATACGCGCCGTGGGAATTGCCAATGGCCACCGCCAGCGAATCCACGCCGGACGCCTTCACGAATTGCACCGCTTCGTCGGGATGCGTGTAAGCGCCGCCCTTGGAATAACCGCCGCCTTCCTCGCCGTCGTCGTGCTGCGCGCCGACGAGCATTCCGAGTTCGCCTTCGACCACGCAATTGTGCTTGTGCGCGTATTCCACGACTTTTTTGCAGATCTCGACGTTCTTCTCGAACGGCTCGTGGCTGGCGTCAATCATCACGCTCGTGAAACCTTCGTCAATGCACTCCTTGCACAGTTCGAACGAATCGCCGTGGTCCAGATGCACCGCGATGGGGATGTGTGGACAGGCTGACCGCCGCCTCGATGAGTTTTTTGAGATAAATCGGATTGGCGTATTGGCGCGCGCCCTTGGAGATTTGCAGCATCACCGGCGCTTTTTCCTCCTCGCACGCCTCGATGATGGCCTGGAGCAGTTCCATGTTATTGACGTTGAACGCGCCCAGCGCGTATTTGCCCTTCAACGCCTTCGCAAAAAGTTCCTTCGTGTGTGTTAATGGCATAAGTTTTCGATTTTAATTTAACGGTGCAACCAACTTAATTTTCCAGACAGCGAAAAATCATAGCCCGATTCCGCCGAAAGGAAATAAAAAATGCGTGAAACCGATGCGATCACCAAACAGGCGGCCACTTGATTTTATTTTCGACCGGTTTGACGCCCATGTGAAATCCCGTTTCGTCTTGAAAGCCGGTGGCGATGTCAATCCTCGCGACATTTCGCAGTTTAGCGATGATTTCATGCAGCTTCGAATCGGATGCGATCCTGCCCGGCAACGGCTCGTTTATTGTAACGATGCGTTTAGGCATGATGCTTTTGTTGAAGCATGAGCAATACGACTCGGAGATGAATTGTGCGGGTGCTGATGGCGTCATCTTCCCGCCAAAAACTTTTTATGCAAATGGAAGTTATTTTTCTTATCCGCAAGATTTTCACAGCCGGATTTTGTGCAGGAGGCTGTCGCTCCATGAAATGTTTTGCGAAAGAAAATGGTGCGCGGTGCAGGGTTTGAACCTGCGACCCCTTGCGTGTGAAGCAAATGCTCTACCACTGAGCTAACCGCGCGCTTTCATCAAGAAGCCATAAAAAAGGAAAAGGTTCAATTTCAAAATCGTTTGCCCGCGCAACTTTTCTTTTCCGGCGGAGTTTGAAACAAGTAACACTGAAATCAACTTTTCTAAACCGAAGGAAACCTATGCGTAAATTTTGTGTCGTTTTGATTGTAACTTGCTGTTCGCTCGCTTTCGCATCGCGCGCACAGGACACGACCAACGCGCCGAAAACGGAAATTGAAAATTTTGAGTTGCAAACCGGCACGGTCATCGTCAAAGGTCTCGGCGAAATCGGTTCGGTGACGACGGGCGCAGGCGTCATTTCGGTCCGGTGCAAAGAATCAATTGACGAAAACAGCGGCCGCAAGGAATACGGCATCGGCGTCGCGCTGGCCTCGAATCAGTTGCACGGATTTTTGGTTGTGGACTATGATGAATTGGATTCGCTGATTCGCGGCCTGGATTTTCTTGGCAAAATCACTTTCGATGCGACCGCGATGCCGTCATTCGACGCGACATTCGCCACGAAATCCGGTCTGCTTATCGCGGCTCACAGCGAGCAGCGGCAGGGAGCCATTCAGGATTTTCTGCAATTTGCCGACACGCCGAGAATTCCGCTGACATCCGTCCAATTCGGGCAATTTCAAAATTTGATTGGACAGGCAAAAACTTCGCTCGATGCGTTGAAAAATAAAAATTCAGCGCCGTAAAATCGTGTCGCGCTGCGCCCACGCCGGATTTGGATTTGGAAAATCCAGATTGTAATTCAGCCCGCGGCTTTCCGGTCGCTGCAACGCGCATTGCACGATCAACTCCGCCACCGTCGCGATGTTGCGCAGTTCCAGCAAATCGCTCGTCACGATGAAATTCCAATAATAATCGTGGATCTCCTCCTGCAAGTTCGCGATGCGCTTTTGCGCGCGCTGCAGTCGTTTGTTTGTGCGCACGATGCCGACGTAATCCCACATCAACCGCCGGATTTCGTCCCAGTTGTGCGAGACGACGACCAGTTCGTCCGCGTTCGTCGCGTTGCCCGATTGCCATGACGGGAATTTTCAAATCTGATTTTTCGCGACGGATTTGAAATAATTTTTACCGCCGCGCGATGCGCGCAAACCAGCGCCTCCAACAGTGAATTGCTCGCCAGCCGGTTCGCGCCGTGCAAGCCCGTGCAGGCCGCTTCGCCCACGGCATAAAGTCCCGCGATGTCCGTCTCGCCGTCCACATTCGTCACCACGCCGCCGCATTGATAATGCGCCGCCGGCACGACCGGAATCGGCTCCTTCGTGATGTCAATGCCGTAGCGCAAGCACGTCTGATAAATGTTCGGAAACCGTTCGATGATGAATTTCGCCGGCTTGTGCGTGATGTCGAGCAGCACGTAATCCGCGCCGGTTTTTTTCATCTCGCTGTCAATCGCCCGCGCCACGATGTCGCGCGGCGCCAGCGATTTCATCGGGTGAACGCCGTCCATGAATTCTCGTCCGTCGAGCGTTTTCAAAATCGCCGCCTTCGCCGCGCACCGCCTCGCTGATCAGAAATGATTTTGCCTTCGGATGATACAAACACGTCGGATGAAACTGCACGAACTCCATGTTCGCGATGCTCGCGCCCGCGCGATACGCCATCGCCACGCCGTCACCCGTCGCGATGTCGGGATTCGTCGTGTAGAGATAAACCTTGCCGCAACCGCCCGTTGCCAGCAGCGTCACCGGCGCGGAAAACGTTTCCACGCGATTCGATTTCTTGTCAAAAACGTAAGCGCCGAGACAGCGATTCGTCGCCGACGTAACCGAGCTTCTGGCTCGTGATCAGATCAATCGCCAGATGATTTTCAAAAATGGAAATGTTCGGCTGCTTGGAAATCGCGTTGAGCAGCGCGCTTTCGATTTCGTGGCCGGTCACGTCCTTCGCGTGGAGAATCCGGCGTTTGGAATGTCCGCCTTCGCGGCCCAGATCCAATTCATGTGCGCCGTGCGATTGTCGGGATTTCGCGCTCGGAAAACTTCATGCCGAGTTCGATCAATTCCTGAATCCGCGCCGGGCCTTCCTCGACAATCGTGCGCACGACATCTTCTTTGCACAAGCCCGCGCCCGCTTCGAGCGTGTCGCGCACGTGCAACTCGAACGAATCCTCCTTGCTCGTCACCGACGCGATGCCGCCCTGCGCGTAATTCGTGTTCGACTCCGCGCGGTCTTTTTTCGTGACGATGGCCACGCGCCCGCGCGGCGCGACCTTCAGCGCGAACGTCAGCCCCGCGATGCCGCTGCCGAGAACGAGATAATCAAATTGTTTCATTGAAGTTAATAAACCATTAACTGTCCGCCTTTGACAACTCCATCCCAACGACTGGGAAATTCATCACCATCCCAACCACAAGGAAAATGACCTTTTGCATACCACGGTTCAACGACTGGAATATAGAAAATTGGTTTAACTATATCTCGATATTCAAATTCGAGACAAATAAACATAATATCCCAAGAAAGATCGTCTCGGACATTTTTAAGTGCCTTATCTTGCAATGGAAATTTGGGAAGCAAACCATCAACGAACGAATGCACTAAAGGCCGAATCTCCTCAACAATTGGATTCCACTCTTCAAATCTATGCCAAAAGTAATGATTTACTGTGTCTTCAGGATATCGTGCCTCGATTTGTGTTTGTAGGGCGTTCCTTGCCATGAGTTGACAGGTTTCCCATTTGTAAGACCTGCACATTTTTGAGGCTGCCGACCAATTTTTCAATGGCGTGACAGTCGGCGGCAAAAAATTGCCGACGGATTGAAAAAACGGATAATTGAAAACAGCATCTAACTTTGCTTTGACTTCTGGTTTCATTAGTCAATTACAATCGCGCATTATCAATCAACCGCGTTTTGCCGATGAAAACTGCGAGCGCAATTTGCGAATCGCGCGTCACTTTTGAAACCGGCGATAATGTTTTCGGCTCAAAAAATTCCACGTAATCCAATTTTGCGTCCGGCTCGCTTTCAATCAGCTTTTTCAAATCCGCTTTCAAGTCCGCCGCCGAAACCGATTTTGATTTTTGGATGGCAAACTTTGCGATTTGAACCGCGCGCCAAAGAATTGTTGCCTGACGACGCAAATCGCTGGTGAGATATTTGTTGCGCGAACTCATCGCCAGGCCGTCGCGTTCGCGCAATGTCGGCGCAACGATGATTTTTATCGGGAAATTCAAATCGGTCACCATGCGTTTGATGATGGCCGCTTGCTGAAAATCTTTTTGCCCGAAAATCGCAACGTCCGGCAAAACGATGTTGAAAAGTTTGGCAACAATCGTCGTCACGCCGCGAAAATGCGTGGGGCGCGACGCGCCTTCCATCGTGCGCGACAATTTTTCTTCAACAACGTAGGTGCTGAAACCGTTTTCAGATTTGTTCGGATACATTTCCGCATCGTTCGGCGTGAAGACCACATCCACTTTCAGCTCACGCAACAATTTCAAATCACGTTTCAAGTCGCGCGGATATTTGGAAAGGTCTTCCGTCGGCGCGAATTGCGTCGGGTTCACATAAATGCTCACGACAACTTTGCCGTTTTTGCCGACGGCTTGGCGCGCGCATTTCACGAGGCTCAAATGGCCGGCGTGCAAATAACCCATCGTCGGCACGAAGCCGATGCGCTTGCCGGCGCGCTGCCATTTTCTGGCGAGCCGTTGCATCGCGGCGACGGAAGAAACGATTTGCATGGGAGAAAAGTGCCGTAATTGGAACAACCGTTCAATTCATTTGCCAGCCAGCGGCAGTTCCGCCGTGAAGGCGAGATTTGGATCGCAACGACGTTGCATCGTTTCGCAAAGCGTTCGCAAACTCGGCTGGATTTTCTGCGTTGAAATTTTTCCGTTCACCTCAAACGTCACCGGCTTTTTGAAATCAACCAGCCGGCTGTCGAGCAAAATTGTCGCCGCCGTGACATTTGTTGTCGTCACTGTGACGTGATTGTCGCGGCAGGTCGCGTCAATTTCCTTTTCCTTGCCGGGCGCATCCGCGCGTAGCCAGAAAAAGTCCGTGACGACTTTGTCGGTCATCAGCCACGTCAATTCGCGCGGCACAGGATTGCGGACGGCGGGATACATTTCTTTTATTTTGTCGCGGTCGGCGAGATGGGAATGTTCCACGCCTTCGGCAATCGTCACGGTCACCGGATAAATATCCGTCCGTTCGCTGCGAAGTTGGCTGATCTCGTCGCGAAATTTTTCATCGCGCGCGCGGCGGTCATACATCGTGTCCAACCCGCCGACCATGCAGGTGAAAATCGTGTTGCGCAAAGTTTTTGCCGTCGTCTCGCCATCCGTCGGCGCGGCGGCGCTGGCGTGAATGGCGGCGAACAAATCCGGTTCTTTCGGACCAATTGCAAACGCGCCGTAACCGCCGTGCGAATAGCCCATGATGAAAATTTTGTCGGGATTCACGTCGCCAAAAAGCAAAAATTCATGCACGAGATTGGCGACGAGCGGATAAACGTAATCATCGTAAAAACCGTTCCAAGTGTCATTCGGCGCGCGCAAGGCGAGATAAATGTAGCCGCCCATTTCGGGATGATTTTTGTAATGACTCTGCATTTCCCGCCATTGGTTCGTCGTTAAGTTCCTTGGGCGCGCCGCCGCCGCCGTGCATGGCGATGAACAACGCCCAGCCGTTCGTCGGACGTTCGCCGACAAATTTCACGGTGTATGGACTGGTATAATTTTCAAAGCGGACTTGCTTCGCGTCGAAATCTTGTTTGAACGAATCGTGAACCGGCGCGGCTTTGAAAGATTCCCACGCCGCTTGTCGAACCGCCGGTTCATTTTCAAAAAGCAATTTTTCAAGACTGCGGGAAAATTTCCATTGAGCCTGTTTTTCGTCGGACGCCTCAAAAAATTCTGTAAATGCTTTTTTAAGTTTCTTTTCGTCATTTGGATTAAGCGGCTTGAATTCGTTCAACGACAAAATCACGGGCTGTTGCGCGTTTGTGTTGGGAATAAAAATTTGCGCCGCCGTTTGATTGCCCAAACTGGCGCAAATCTGGTAAATGCCCGGCGGCAAATCAAAAGACAGGACATTGTTCATGTCCGCCGATTCGCCTTCGCTGACACCTTCAAAAAAATCGGCGCTGTTCGTGATGTTGTTGACCGCGACTTTGGTGGCGATGCGGCGACCGTTTTCCGCATCAACTACTTTCACTTGAAGCAAAACTTTGTCGGAATTCGTCGGGGAATTTTTTGCCGCATAACGCGCCGTCACGTTGACCGCGTTGATGGATTGATCGTCCGGCGCCCAATCCAGTGGAAAAGCGAGGCCGGTTTTTTTGAAGCTGGCAGCGTAAATGGCATTCGTCGGATTATTTTCAATCGCCGTTGCCGCTTTGTCTTTGAACCACGCATGGTCGAGGCCGTTCGCATCCGGTTCCGCCGCGCCGAGAAAATGCCAGCCGCCGTCCCAAATTTCGACCCAACTGTGATTGCCGCTGTTGTCCGTCCACATCGGCGTGCCGGCAAACCGCGCGGGAACGCCGACGGAACGGCACGCATCCACCAGCAAAATGGAAAGCCCGGTGCAACTGGCCAGGCCGCTCGACATGGATTCCGCCGGACTTTGATCGGCCTTTTCGCGCGCGGTGGAATAACGGACGTTGACGATTTTGAAAATGTTTTCATTGAGGCGACAGGCCGCTTCGCCCGGCGTTTTGCAATCGGCCACCAGCGGCGCGCAGATTTTCCGCAACTTTGGGCGCCAATCGTCGCGCGTTTCGTTGACGCAGGCGTAAGGCAAAACATCGTTCAAGAAAATTTCGCGCGGCACTTGATTTTTCCACGGCGCGGATTGAAACGCATCGTCCGCCAGCGCGACATTTTGCGAAAGAAAATCTGCGGACAATTTTTGCAAATCCTGCACGGACGCATTTTCAATCAGGAACTGAATTTCTTCGCGCTGCGCTGCGGGCGTTTTTTCAAGAGCCGTCGCCAATTCCTGACGATTCGTGCCCGCTTGCGACAATGCTGCTTCCGTTGTCTCCGGCCACCACCTGTTCGTCGCATTTTCCGATGCGATGATTCGCCCTGGAAAAATTTGCAGAAAAATAAAAACCGCCAGCGCCGGAAAAAGAAAACGCATTGGCTGTGATTTGACGAGTTGCATTCCGACAAAATGATTCATGCAACGGCGGCAATCAATTCAGAAACCACGGATTTCGCGGATTAGCAGAGAAAGATTTTTTAATCCGCGAAATCCGCGGTTACAAAAAAAGACCGTGTTGGAATTCCAGCACGGTCTTAATTTCAAAAGAATTTATTTCAACGCGCGGCGAATTTCAGCGGCGAACTTTGCGACATTTCATGGGCGCAGGGCTGGTTGATCGGCGCGTCGGGCGTGCGGTCGTTGGGCGTCACGATTTTGTTCGCGAGCATCCAGGCTTCGACTTCCTCGCCGCTGATGTCGGGCAGCATCTGGCCGTTGATCTCGACGCACGGGCTCAACATCTGGCCGCTCTTCTCGATCATTTCCTGGCGTTGCAAGGGGTCGTTGATCACGTCGCGGTCTTCGTAAGGCAGGTCGTATTTTTTGAGCACGGCGCGGACGCCCTGGCTCCAGCCGCAGGTCGGTTTCAAATAGGCAACAATCTTTGGTTTGTTCATGGCAGCACAATGCCACATCCAAAAGCGCAGGGCAAATTTTTTAGCCAATGCGTTTCCGCCAATGCTTGTCATCGCGTGCGGCGTGCAAAACCGCCGCCACGACAACCGAATGTTCCGCTTCCAAAACTTCGTAGATGACGCGGTAGGGAAACCGTTCGGGGTAACGCCAACGGATATTTTTGCGCGGATGACGGCGGGCGTTGAGCAAAGGATTTTCTGCGAGCGCATCCCAGAC
The DNA here is from genome assembly GCA_963746345.1 of uncultured Verrucomicrobiae bacterium. Classification (GTDB taxonomy): domain Bacteria; phylum Verrucomicrobiota; class Verrucomicrobiia; order Limisphaerales; family UBA11358; genus UBA11358. The sequence goes on along the minus strand of CAVVAN010000001.1, from coordinate 47,179 downwards.
TTGGATTATTTCCCCCACAAATTCCGCGCCCAAACCGGATTGCTGTGATTCATACCAGCGCGCGGCCTCGGCAACATCGGATTCAACTTCCGGCCGGAATTCCACCCGCCAGTTCATTTTTTGAATTGCGAACGCAGGCGGGATTTCATCGTGGCCAAAGGCACAGCGGAGGTGGGATTTTTGCGGTGCGCGGCGAGACGTTTTTCCACAAGCATTTCATCGGCGGGCGACAATCCCGGCTCGTCCAAGTCCAGCGCGCGGCGGACAAGCAATTGCCGCTCATTCAAAGTGAGCGTTGGCAATTCCTGCAAAACTTCCGCGAAACTCATGGCAAAAATCTAAACCGTTTCAGCCATTTGTCAAAAGAAATTTTACCGTTCATCGCTCGCCAGCTTCCGCGCCGCCAGAATTTTTTGCGACGGTTTGTAGTTGGCGATGAAGTTGCGATGGTAATCCGCGAACGTCCCCGCCGCGATCGCCGCGCGCACTTCGGTCATCACTTTCAGATACAGGTGCGAGTTGTGGACGCTGACCATGCGCAGGCCGAGAATTTCATTCGCGCGCAGCAGGTGGCGCAGATACGCGCGCGTGAACGTGCGGCACGCGTAACATTCGCAGCCTTCCTCGATTGGGCCGAAATCCGTTTTGTAACTCGCGCCTTTGAGGCCGAACGCGCCGGTGTGCGTGACCGCCGTGCCGGTGCGCGCGATGCGCGTGGGCAGCACGCAGTCGAACATGTCCACGCCGCGCGCGATCAGCTCGACCATCTGCGCGGGCGTGCCGAGGCCCATCGCGTAACGCGCTCTTGTGTCGCGGGCAAAAATGGAACGGCCAGTTCAATCGCCTTGAACATTTCCGGTTCCGGTTCGCCCACGCTCACGCCGCCGATGGCGTAGCCGTCGAATTCCATTTCCACGAGCGCCTTGGCGCATTGCTCGCGCAACGCGGCGTCGCTGCCGCCCTGCACGATGCCGAAAACTTTCTGGCCATCGGCGCGCGGCTGCTCGCGACATTCGCGCGCCCAGCGGATGGTGCGTTCGACGGCGAGGCGCTGTTCCTTCGCGGGCGCGTCGTGCGGCGGACATTCGTCGAACACCATCGCGATGTCCGAGCCGAGCACGCGCTGGATTTCCATGGATTCCTTCGGGCCGATAAATAAAAGCGAACCGTCCAAGTGCGAACGGAATTCGACGCCGTGCTCCTTCACCTTGCGAATTTTTGCGAGGCTGAAAACTTGAAATCCGCCGCTGTCGGTGAGAATTGGCTTTTCCCAATTCATGAACTTGTGCAATCCGCCGGCGGCGCGAGATAATTTCGAGTCCGGGACGCAAATTGAGATGATAAGTATTGCCGAGAATGATTTGCGTGCCCATCTCGTGAAGTTCGCGCGGGTCGAGCGCCTTGACGCTGGCCTGCGTGCCGACGGGCATGAACACGGGCGTCTCGATGACGCCGCGCGTCGTGGTCAATTTTCCCAAACGCGCTTTGGTGTGCGAATCGGTTTTGAGAAGTTCAAACACAGCGCTCACGCCCGCCGTTCTTTGATTGCCGCTAAAATCTCCGCCACGACTTCGCCCTTCGGCTTCGCGCCGACGTTGCCTTTGCCGTGCAGGCGGACGGAAACCGCGCCCGCGTCCATGTCGCGGCCGCCGATGACGAGCATGGTGTGGACTTTGGCCTGCTCGGCTTCGGCGATCTTCGCCTTGATCGGGTCGTTGCGAAAATCCGGTTCGCAGCGGACAAAATTTCGCGCGCAGTTCGTCCACGATGGATTTCGCGTAGGCGATCAACTTTTCGTCCTCGCCGATGCGTCAGCACGCGCACCTGTTCCGGCGCGAGCCAGAGCGGGAAATTGCCGGCGTAATGCTCGATCAGAAAGCCGATGAACCGTTCATGCGTGCCGAGCGGCGCGCGATGGATGCACAGCGGCGTCTTCTCGGTATTGTCGCGGTCGCGGTAGTTCAGGCCGAACTTCGCGGGCACGGCGAAATCCACCTGGTTCGTGGCCAGCGTGAACTCGCGGCCGATGACGCTCCAGACCTGCACGTCAATCTTCGGGCCGTAAAACGCCGCTTCGTTCGGCACTTCGACGTAGTTGATGCCGTGAATCAATCAAAACTTTGCGCACCATGTCCTCGGTCTTGTTCCACAAGTTCCGGTTCATTGACGAATTTCTTGCCGAGCCTTCCGCGGTCGTGCGTGCTGAAGCGCATCACGATATTTTTCGATGCCGAAAATCTTGAAATACTTCAGATACATCTCGTTGACCGCATTGAACTCTGCGGCGAACTGTTCCTGGCGTGCAATAAATGTGCGCGTCGTTCATGTTCAGCGAACGCACGCGCATGAGGCCGAACAATTCGCCGGACTGCTCGTAACGATAACAAGTGCCGTATTCCGCGAGGCGCAACGGCAAATCGCGATAACTGCGCGGCTCCGCCGCAAAAATGCGGTGGTGATGCGGGCAGTTCATGGCTTTGAGGTAATAGCGCTCAGGCTGGCGAGATTTCTGTGCTTCCTCGTAAAACTTATATGCTCTTTAACTAATTTTTCGAGGTCAGCTGGTGCTTCTCCACGTTGAACTAACTGATCTGCGTAATTGCCGAGACTTTGAGGATTGTCAGAAATTCCCGCAGCAATTCCCAAAGGACGAACGCGAGTCACAACTTGTTCGTTATTGGCAATAATGCGACCAGTCAGTTCCTTTGCTTTGTCACGATCCTCATAGATTTCCATCGGCGGAAACATTGACTCCGCGTAGAGAATCGGCAGATGCCCGCTGGTCAGATACATTTTTTCCTTGGCGATGTGCGGCGTTTTCACGCGCACATAACCGGCGGCGAATTCCGTTTCCTTCGCCAGCTTTTCCAGTTCCTCCACGATCGCCGTGCCTTTGGGCAGCCACAGCGGCAGGCCCGGCCCGACGTATTCCGTGTCCAGCGCGAACAATCCCATCTCCGCGCCGATCTTGCGATGGTCGCGGCGTCTTGGCCTCCTCGAGCATCGTGAAGTAGGCCTCCATCTCGGTCTTGTTCTTGAACGCGGTGCCGTAGATGCGCTGGAGCTGCGGGTTGTTCTCGTCGCCCTTGTAATACGCGCTGGCCACGTGCGTGAGCTTGAACGCGCCGATGTTGCCGGTGCGCATGACGTGCGGCCCGGCGCAGAGGTCGATGAAATCGCCGTTCTTGAAATACGAGATCGGCTCGCCTTCGGGAATGTTCTGCGACGATGTCCGAGTTTGAATTTGCTCGGCGTGCCGCGGCGTTCGACCAGCGCGGCGAGCCGGCCGCTTTGCGCGTCGGCCAGCGCCTGTTCGCGCGTGACGACGATTTTTTCAAACGTGTTGTTCGCCTTGATCTCCTTTTTCATCTCGGCCTCGATGTTCGGCGAAATCTTCCGGCGAGATGCGATGCGCCAGTTCGACGTCGTAATAAAAGCCGTTCTCGACCGGCGGCCCGGCGGCGAATTGGGCGTCCGGCCAGAGTCGCAGGATGGCCGTGGCCAGCACGTGCGCGGCGGAATGGCGGATGCGTTCCAGGTCGGTCATCTTCGCGCGGTCGTCGAGAGTTTTGCGTTCTTTCGGTTCGTCAGCCATAAAATCAGATTAGCCACAGAGTCGCAGAGACACAGAGATTAAAAAATAAAATTCTTCTCTGCGTCTCTGTGCCTCGGTGGCAAAAATTCACTTCGCCGTTTTCCAGATTGAAACCAATCCGCCGAAGCCGCACAGCAGCAACACGCTCACGGCAATCGCACCGCTGTTGGGCGACTTGCGGCAAAAATTGCAACGCCGCCGCACCGATCGCCGGGCCGACGCAATTGCCCAGACCGATCGCCGCTTCGTGAATGCCGCCGTGTTCGCCGCGCGTTTCGCTCGCCGGCGTCCATCGAATAAAATAGCGATGAATAATAAATCAGCCCGATCGCGCCGCCGAAAAAGATTTGCGCCGCGATGAGCGTGACAAGATTTGGCGACATCAAAATCGTCGCGAACGATAAAATCAACATTGCAAACGACACGACGAGCCAGCGGAAGCGATAATGCCAATCGGTCCATCGCCATAACAAGACAAATGCGCCAAGCCGCACGAAGCACCAAAGTGAGCAAATAAAACCCGCGAACATCGGCGACAGTTGAAATTTTGCCGCGATGCCCGGCATGACGGCGAGAAGCGTGTTGATGGCGATGTAAGCGAACGGATTCGCGAGCCATGCCATTCGCAAAAATGCTTTTGCTTTCGGTGACGACGGACGATGCGGTTCCGGTGGCAAATCTGTTTGCGGTTTATTCGACGCTTCGCGCGCCATTTCCGCAACGTGGCGTTGCAGCCAAAATGCCAGCGCCAGTTGCAACAACAATAATGCCAGCGGCAAAGCAAAAAGGATTTTGTATCCAAAAGTTTCGATGAGCGTTCCGCCGATGAAATAGGACACGGCGTTCGAGACCGCCCAAACGACGTTGTAAATGCCGACGACGCGCGGCAATTGCGCGGCGGCTTCGCCGTCGCTGACGAGCGCTTCGAGCGTCGGCCAGACGAAGCACATTCCCATCGTGACGCATGAGGCGACAAGAATTTGTCCGGGCGCAGAAGTCAAAAACAAACTGGCGACGAGCGCCGCGACCATGACGGCGAAACCGATTTTAAGCGCGAAGAAATAGCCGTGTTGCTGGGCAAATTTCCCGCCGCTGCCATGCGGCGAAGATGTAGACGAATCCGAGAAATGCCGCGAGCGCGAGGTTGTGCTTGTTGTCGAAGCCAAACCGGTCGCGCATGAAAAAGTAGAGATAATTGAAATAAAAATTCGTCGCGAAGGAGTTTGAGCCTTCGAGCGCGAAGCAGGAAAATTTGATTTTCTGGCGAGCAGTCATTTGGCTTTGACGGCTTCGGCAACGTAATCAACTACGCTTTGAAATGTGGCCATCTTCTCTGCGGCAGAATCTGGAATTTTGATTCCAAATTCTTTTTCAATTTCGATGACGTATTCAACTGTGGACATTGAGTCCAGCGCGTCCATTCTCAAATCTTCTACAAAACGGTCGTTTGGCTGCATTTGTGAAAGGTCAATTGGAATATAGCGTGAAAGAATTTCCCGGAGTTTGGCTGCAATTTCAGCGCGGTCGTTCGGGAAAAATTGTCTGCCAAATTCTTTTTCACTCAAAGTTGGGCGTCCAGCCATGTGAGAAAGTGCCTTTTGCTTTTCTGCTGTGTCACTTAACTTCATTGCAAAATATCCGCAAACACAAGCTGCAACAAAGAAAATGATGCTGAACCACCACGGAAATTTCAGGTCGAAATCCACTTGAACCTTGCCTAACGAAAGCGCAATGAATGCAACACCAATTAACACAAAAACAATTGATGCCGCGTTTAACCAATTTTTCTTTGCGTTCATACGAACAACTTAAACAAAAAAGCCCCGACGCGAGCCGGGGCGTTTGGCGTCGAAATTATTTATTTCATCCGGTCGAAATTCTTCTGGAGAATCTGCCAGTCTTTCAGGCCGGTGACTTTGCTCTGGAACGATTTGTTGATCTCGGCTTCCTTGGCGTTTTTGGTCGGCTTGTTGACCTTGTAAAAAATGCCGAAATTGCCGGGGAACGGTTCGCCCGCGAGCTTGTAGGCCGCGAGTTCGTCGGTCACGTCGTGCGTCTTGGGGACTTCGTTGAACACGCCGCCTTTGCGCGGGTTGCTCGCGTCGAACGCGCCTTCGTAAAATTCCACGCATTCGCTCAGGCATTCGATGAAGCTGAAACCGTCGTGATCCATCGCGGCTTCCATCATCTGCAAAACGTGGTTCGGATTCGTGTGCGTCGTGCGCGCGACGAACGTGGCGCCGGCGGAAATCGCCTGCTTCATCGGGTTGATCGGATAATCCACCGCGCCCCATTGGTCGGTCTTGCTCTTGAAACCGAGCGGCGACGTGGGCGAGGTCTGCTTTTTCGTCAGGCCATAAACCCAGTTGTCCATGACGCAATAGGTCATCTTGATGTTCTTGCGCGCGGTGTGGTTGAAATGATTGCCGCCGATGGAAAAGGCGTCGCCGTCGCCGCCGAAAACGAAGACATGCAGGTCGGGCCGCGAAAGCGAAATGCCGCTCGCGAACGGCAGCGCGCGTCCGTGAATGTAATGCGCGCCGTGCGCCTGCACGAAATACGGAAAACGGCTGGAGCAGCCGATGCCCGCGACGGTCGTGATTTTTTCGTGCCACATCTTGCGCTTTTCGATCAGCTTGAAATAAAGCGCGAGCACGGAAAAATCGCCGCAGCCGGGACACCACGTCGGATGGTCGGCGGCGATTTCTTTTTTGGTCAGGCCCTTGCGTTCTTCAGGCAAAGTCGGCGTGGCGACGGATGAAATATTTCCGGCGGCTGCGGTTGGGGATTTCAGTCAAAGTTTCGCTCATAAGATAAGTGGTTGATTAAATTTTGCGCAGTCCGGCGGAGACGTTGGTTTTGGCGCGTTCGAGAATTTCCTTCACCTTCCAGGTCAGGCCGTCGGTCTTGTTGATGCCGTGGATTTTCGGATCGCAATAACGGGCGCGCAGCAGCGCGCCGAGCTGGCCGTAGCCGTAAAGGCCCTCGTCATTCATTTCCACGACGAGAACGTGGTTGAAGCCGGAGAAAATATTTTCCAAGCCGTTCGGCAGCGGATTGATGTGCCGGATGTGAAGCGAGGAAACGCTGTCGCCGGCGGCGCGCGCGCGGTCCACGGCTTCGCTTGATCGGGCCTTCGGTCGAACCCCAGCCGACGAGCAGGATATTGCCTTCCGGCGGGCCGTAAATTTTCGGCACCGGCAGCGTCGCGCCGAGCGCCTGCAATTTTTTGCGGCGTTTGGCGGTCATCTGCATGTGCAATTTCGGCGAGCCGGTCGGATGGCCGAGTTCGTCGTGTTCGAGGCCGGTGACGATGGGATATTTGCCGCTGTTGATTTTCGTGCCGGGCGCGAGGTGCGTGCGTGATGCCGTCGGCAGCGGACAAATCGTAAGGCTTGTGGTCGGCGACGGGCGTGAAATCCGGCGAAATGTCCTGGCAAACTTTTTCAAGGTTCGGTTCGGTGAACGCTTCGATGCGCGTGGCGATGCCCTGGTCGGTCAGAATGATGACCGGCACGCTGTATTTGCGCGCGATGTTGACGGCTTCAATCGCCGTGTAAAAACAATCTTCGACGTTCGCGGGCGCGATGACGACGCGCGGTGAATCGCCGTGGCCGCCGAAGCACGGCGATGTTCAAATCCGATTGCTCGATGTTCGTCGGCATGCCGGTCGAAGGCCCGCCGCGCTGCACGTCCACGATGACCAGCGGCATTTCCGCCATGACCGCCCAGCCGAGCGCTTCGGTCTTGAGCGAAATTCCCGGACCGCTCGAACCGGTGACCGCGACGCGACCGGCGTAGCTGGCGCCGATCGCCATGGAAATCGCGGCGATTTCGTCCTCGCGTCTGCACAAACGTGCCGCCGTATTTCGGCAGTTCGCGGCGCAGCAATTCCATGATGTCCGACCACGGCGTGATCGGATAACCCGCGCCGAAACGCACGCCCGCGGCGATCAATCCGTAGACCGAGCGCTTCGTTGCCGTTCATCACGACCTGATGGCCGTCTTTTTTCTGGCTGTCCACGAACTTGAAAGTTTCCAGAATGTTGCCCGAGCGGATTCGCATAGCCCGCGTGAAACGCGGCCAGCGCGTTGTTCAAAATGCTCGGGTCTTTGCCGGTGAAACGTTCGCCGATGAGTTTTTCCAGCTTCGGCACGTTCAGGTCGAACATCTTGGCGATGCAGGCCGAGCGCGAAAATATTTTTGCCCTTGTCCTTGGCCGTGCCGCCGATGGCTTCGACCGTCAGGCCGGAAATGGGAATGCCGACGTGATGATAATCTTTCTTCCATTCCGGCTTCGGCTGCACGTGGTCGGAATCGTAAAGCACGATGCCGCCTTTTTTGAGCGAATTGATATGGTCTTCGTAACTGTGCTGGTAAAACGCCAGCAGCACGTCCGCCTCGTCGCCGGAACTCAAAACTTCGCCGCTGCCGATGCGGACCTGGAAAATGGACGGCCCGCCGGAAATCGTGGAGGGAATCGTCATGAACGTCATGACTTCCTGCTCGCTGCGGCCGGCCAGGCGCGCGAGAAAACCGCCGATGGCCTGGATGCCGTCCTGCGAATTGCCGGCGATGCGGATGACCGCTTCGTTGATTTTCGAAATTTTCGGCGCGCCACCCGACGACGGCGCTGCTGCGATTGTATCACTCATGGAACTTCAAAATTAAAATTGACCGCTGTGCAAAGTGGGCTGGCAACAGAAGCAAATCAGCACGGCACCATTGCCTATTTACAGTAAGCAGTCGGCGCAATCATGTCAAATTCTAATGCTTGGTTTGTGGTCATAAGACAACTTGATGCACCGGCACGGCAAATGAAAATTATCTATTGCTGCTCCGCGCCCTTGCGCTGCAACGCCAGCGCGCGTAGCGTCAGACAATTCAAATGAATTTGCAGGAACAATATGACGACGCGATGTTCGATTTCAGCCGGGGCGATTTCGACGGCGCGATTGTGAAATTGAAAAATGTTCTCGCGCAAGAGCCGGAAAATTTTGAAGCGCAACTCGCGCTCGGCATGGCGTTTTATCGCAAAGGTGATTTTGCGGCGGCGATTGCCGAAGGACACAAGGCGGAAAAATTGCGCCCAAAGGAGCAACTCGTTCATACAAATCTTTCGCTGTTCTACATGAAGTCCGGCGATAAAGTGACCGCCGAAAAGCACGGCTTGCAGGCAAAAATCGAATCTTGGCGCGAAGACGCAAAAAATTCCGGCGACAAAAGAATTGAAAGTGGATCTGAATTGCAAATTGCCAAGCCGAAGCTGGAACCGATGAAATTTCCGAGCCAGCCATGGAAGAAAAAATAACTTTATGAAATCCTCATACGAACTTGCGATGGAGCGTTTGAACAAAAACGCGCCGACACAAAAATTAACTGACGCGCAGAAAAAACAATTGGCGGAACTGGATTCCAAATACGCCGCGAAAATCGCCGGGCGCGAAATCGCGCTGGAAACCGAAATTGCAAAAGCTGCCGATGATTTTCAAAAGGAAGAATCGCTCCGCGAACAACTTGTGACCGAGCGCAAAAAACTCCAAGCCGAGCTGGAAGAGAAAAAGGAAAGCGTGCGTCGCGCCGTCGCGAAATAAATTTGAATTGCAAATTAGATTTGAAATCCTGAAAGCCCGCTTGTTCCCGCACTTTTTTCTGCTAGCTTCCGCGCCCCTGTGAGCATTGCAGAAGAAATCCAGCGGCGGCGCACGTTCGCCATCATTTCGCATCCCGACGCGGGCAAAACCACGTTGACGGAAAAACTTTTGCTTTACGGCGGCGCGGTGCAACTCGCCGGCTCCGTGACCGCGCGCAAAAACCAGCGCGCCACCACGTCCGACTGGATGGAACTGGAAAAAAAGCGCGGCATCTCGATCAGTTCGACCGTGTTGCAATTCGATTACGACGGTTATCGCCTCAACTTGCTCGACACGCCCGGCCACAAAGATTTTTCCGAGGACACCTACCGCGTGCTGACCGCCGTGGACGCGGTGGTCATGGTGATTGATTCCGCGAAAGGCATCGAACCGCAGACGCGCAAATTGTTTGAAGTCTGCCGCCAGCGCGGCGTGCCGATCTTCACGTTCATGAACAAGTGCGATCGCCCGATGAAAAATCCGCTGGAGTTGATTGACGAGCTGGAGCGCGTGTTGGGCATCGGCGCGTTTCCGGTGAACTGGCCGATCGGCAACGGCCCGGAATTTCAAGGCATCTATGACCGGCAGACCAAAACGATGCACACCTTTGAACGCGTCGTGGGCGGCAAACATCGTGCGCCCGTTGTCGTCGGCGGACTGCACGACCCGGAAGTGCGCGGCAATTTGAGCGAAGCGGAATTCAGCAAGACGCTCGAAGAACTCGAAATGATCGAACATGCAGGCGAATCGTTCGACGAAGCCGCAGTGCTCGCGGGCAAAACGACGCCGGTGTTTTTCGGCAGCGGCGTGAATAATTTCGGCGTGCAATTATTGCTCGACGGTTTTCTGAAACATTCGCCCGCGCCGAAATCCCGCGTGATGGGCGGCATCGAGATCGCGCCGGAGAATCCCGCGTTCAGCGGATTCATCTTCAAGATTCAGGCGAACATGGACCCGAAGCATCGCGACCGCATCGCGTTCATCCGCGTTTGCTCCGGCAAGTTTGATCGCGACATGACGGTGCATCACTCGCGCTCCGAGAAAAAAGTCCGGCTCTCGAGTTCACACAAACTTTTCGGCAACGAACGCGAGACCGTGGATGAGGCATATCCCGGCGACGTCATTGGCCTTGTCGGCCACGACAGTTTCGGCATCGGCGACACGCTCACGACCGATCCAAAAATTCTCTACAAAGAAATCCCGCGCTTCACGCCCGAGGCGTTTTCTTATTTGCACAATCCGAACACGGGGAAATACAAACAATTCCGCCAGGGCCTCGATCAGTTGTTGCAGGAAGGCGTCATTCAAGCGCTTTATCTCCGCAATTCGTCCATCAAAACGCCGCTGCTCGCCGCCGTCGGTCCGTTGCAATTTGAAGTCGTGCAATTCCGGCTCGAGAGCGAATACGGCGCGGAATCCCGTCTCGAAGCCGCGCCGTGGAGCGTCGTCCGCTGGCTGCCGACCGACATCAAAGAAGAAGAACTCGACGCGCTTTCGCTCCCGACCGGCGCGCGCCTCGCCTACGACATCGGCAAAAATCCCGTCGTGCTTTTCCAGAACGAGTGGTCGGCAAATTACTTCGGTGAGACGAACAAAAATACGCCGCTGTCCGCTGTGCCTGTTCAAACAGCAAAAGAGTAGAATCGAAACAAGATTTATTCCGCGAGTAATTTCTCCGCATATTTGCCGAGCAAATCCGCCTCGAGATTCATAGCGTCGCCAATTTTTCTTTCGCGCAACGCCGTGACTTTCAAGGTGTGCGGAATGATCCAGACGCAAAAACTTTTTTTGCCAACCTCTGCGACCGTCAGACTGATGCCGTCAATCGCAATCGAACCTTTTTGAATCACATAACGCAGAATTTCTTTTGGCGCGGCAATTTCCAGAACAAAATCCGCGCCCGATTTTTCCCAGCGGATGATTTCCCCGACGCCGTCAATGTGACCCGTCACAAAATGCCCGCCCAACTCGCCGCCCGCGCGCAACGGCCTTTCCAAGTTCACGGGCGCGCCGGTTTTAAGAAATTGAAAATTCGTCCGTGTCCACGTTTCCGCGAGCAAATCAAATTGAATGAGCCTGGATTTTCCGCGCGAAGAAATTTTCGTCGCCGTCAAACAGCAGCCGTTGACCGCGAGGCTGCCGCCGATTTTCAAACCGCGCGCGGAATTTTTTGCGCGAATCGTCAGCGCGATTGATTTTTTGCCGCGCTGGATTTTCTCAACCGTTCCGGTTTCTTCGACGATGCCTGTGAACATAAATTGCGCCTGCCAATTTACTTTTTTCTGCCGTTGGCAACAAGCGCTGTCATCAGCAAATCCGGCCCGATTCGTTTCCATTCGATTTCCCGAAGCTGGATGATTTCGCCCAAACTTTTCACGCCGTCGCCCGCGACGCCTTTGCGCGAATCACGTCCGCCCAGGATTTTCGGCGCGTAAAAAAATGCGATGCGTTGTGCAAATCCGCCGAGTAGAAATGACGCGTTCACCTCGCCGCCGCCTTCGACCAGCAAGCTCGTCACATTTTCCGAACCGAGTTTTTCCAAAAGCCAGCCTAACTCAAATTTTGAGTTTTGAGTTTTGAGTTTTGAATTGGCCGGCGCAACCAAAACAGTTATGCGCTTTGCCAATTCGGCAACGCGATTTTTTGGCGCACTTTTGGAAACAACGATTGTCGTCAAATGGACAAATTCATCGGTGACAATTTTTGCATTCAGTGGTGTTCGTGCCATTGAATCCAAAACAATCCGGCGAAGTTGTTTTTGGCTTTTGGACTTTGAACTTTGGGCTGCGCGAAATGTCAGCGACGGGTTGTCCGCAAGAATCGTGTTCACGCCGACGAGAATTGCATCGCTGCCTTGCCGCAATTTCATTCCATCCTTGCGCGATTTTTCGCCGGTGATCCATTTTGATTCGCCGCTCGCCGTCGCAATTTTTCCATCCAGCGTCATCGCCGCTTTTACGGTGACGAATGGTGTGCGACGAACAATCCAGTGATTGAACGCCTCGTTCAACTTCTCACATTCGCTGGCCAAAATTCCATGAACAACTTTAATTCCCGCGCGCCGTAAAATTTTGAATGCATTGCCCGGAATGTTTCGGATTCGGGTCAGTCGCACCAACAACAACTTTTTTTATTCCGGCGGCGATGATGGCTTCCGTGCACGGCGGCGTGCGACCGTGCGAGCAGCACGGTTCGAGCGTGACGTAAAGCGTCGCGCCGCGCGGATTGTGCCCGCGTTTTTGCGCGTCGCGGAGCGCCTCGATTTCCGCGTGCGGCAAACCCGCGCGCCGATGCCAGCCGCGCCCGATGATTTTTCCGCCTTTCACCAGCACCGCGCCGACCATCGGATTCGGCGAAGTCGCGCCATAGCCGCGCCGGGCGAGCCGGAGGGCGAGGCGCATGAATTGGAAATCTTTTTTAGCCACGGATTGAACACGGATGAAACACGGAATTCAATAAGTGAATCATTGCGACGTGGCGGCGTTGTCAAAATAAACCAGCGGCTTGCCGTGGACTTTCTGATCGAGGATCGGAAAATCTTTTCGCAGCGCAGACCAGTCAATTGTAGCACTCATTCAAAATAATTTAACCACAGATTAACACGGATGGACACGGATAAAAAATGCGGATGAAAATTAAGGCGACAACTCGGCGCGGAAGAATTGTTTCAATACTTTGAACTACGCGTGCCGTGAGGCGAATGCAGAATTTTTACTGACCTGAAATAGCTGCGGAAGTAGTTAATCCAATAACAGTCTGGATATTTTCGCCAAGGATATTTGGATCAGACGAAGTATAAAAAGCATCCAAAGCACTGTAATAAAAGTCTGCTGTAAAATCACGGTTGAACTCTTTGGATTCCGCAGCGGCAATTGTTTGACAAAATTGCTGTCTTGTCTGGAAATCTGCCCTTTGCCAATCGTGGCCGTTACTGTTTCTTGTAAAAACTACTGTGCTTGAAGTTGGTATAACATCTGATTGTTTATTATCTGAAGCCGCTACAACTGGAGTTTGGACAGCTTGTTGAGACGGAATCGGAGGAGATTGGCTTTCAATGCTCGCGTTTGAATTATTAGAAGAATCTCCATTATGATTATTACCAACAATCGCAAAAAATAAAGCAGCAATCCCCAAAAATACAAAAAAACCTTTAGGCGTCGTGACAAGCCACAAACAAATTTCAAAAATTTTCTTTAGACCGTCTCCAGATTCAAGTGATTTGCCGGTTTCTAAATCTACAAATCTATGCAAACTAAATGTGCCTTCTTCGTATACAGTGCGAGGATTGGTAATTTCTTTTAGCCATATTTGCCCATTAGGAGCCACTTCGCGGACCGTATAAGTTTCCCCCACTATTGGGAGATTTGGGTGTGTGTATGGATTCGCTGTCCCACTCATATTCACACATTTTACTTTCTGATTTGGTTTCGCTTTCATGCGCTTCAAGTCTTTACCAAGTTTTTCCACACGCCCAGCATTTCTTGGTTCTCATTCCGAAAAATGTAAGTCCAATCGGAATGTCCCCTATTCTTGTGCTACGACAATTCGGACATTTAGGCATATTATCCAACATCTTTTGCCCTCTTTCCAATGGCGTCATTTCATCCCATGTTCTTACATTCGGACGACCGCAAAATGGACAAGCATTCGCAGAATCTGAAATATCTTTCTGACAATCTGGACATTTTTTAAGTGCCATAATTTCTTGATTGTTTTGCGTGTCTACCTAGCCCAGAAAAAATAGTCTTTCCGAAAAGTCTCGAGTTTTTTGCACCACCATAAAAAACAATCTTTGATTGGCGTATCTTTTGCACAAAATTCTTTGTATGGTTTATCTTTAAATTTGTAGTTCTCGAATACATGATAGCGCACAAGCCAACACACGAATACCCAAATTGTCGGTATTAAAATAATGTAGAAATGCTTCGAAACCCAATTTGAATTGTAAGCAGAACTGACTGAAAAGATGGCTGCGGCATAATAGAGGAATGCCACCCTCATAAATGAAAAGGCCGTATAGTAATAGCACCATGTTTTCCAAGAGTCCGCTCGTTTTAACCAATTTTGCACATCCATTTCATTCATGTCTTTTAGAACGCCCGCAAGGCAGAGACTAATCTGACCATAATGCCAAGAGAGTCTAGCACGCTGTCTATAGAAGCAATAGGCAGCTAAAAGCATCATCGCGGATGCGATAAGCACAAAACATTCTCCATTTTTCCATATGTTTGTCATTATCGTATCTTCGCTCGATTTCGCTCCTAGAATCTTGTCGAGGGTCAGCGCTACAACAGCAACACAAAACGAAGCAAGAATGCCCATGATGGTCATTTCTTTGTCCAGATAACCTAGATAGAGCTTCGTTGGTTCATCAACTGTCATAAAGCGCCAGTCCTTAATCACGGCGCAGCCGTAAAGGGGTCAGTCCTTATTTTTACTTCGCCGGAGCCGCTGCTGGTTTTGCGCGCGGAACTGGCGTGTGTTTTTCAACGTGGCTGGCGGTCGCCCATTCGGCGAGTTTGGCCGGATTGTTTTTATAGACGTTGGGCACGATGGTTTTGAGGACGTGCAGGGCAACGGCGGCTTTGTGCGCGGCGTCTTCCAATCCGCCGGTCGCGCCGGATTGCGCGCCCACGCCCGCGCCCTTGGCGGAAATGGCGGCTTCAAAGTTCGTGATGTCCGTGCCGAGGTTGGTGACAAAATTGGCGTCGAGGCCGAGGCCGATGAGTGGCGCGGAGAAGGCAGGCGCATCGGTCTGAAACGCGCGGGCGGCATTGAGCAGGGCCTGGTCGCCGCCGCTGCGGGGCATGAGAAATTTTCCATCGAGTCCCGCCGTGCCGAGGAGCGCGAGGGAATGCGCGGCATTGGCGATGCGGAATAAATCGTCGTGCAGATGGAATCGTCCGGCGACTTTGGACATGACGCCGGCGTGCGCGGAGGATTCGCCGGAGACTTGCGCGGCTCCGAGCGTGGCGGCCTGCGGGACGGCGGCGTGAATCAGGGCGAATTGCTGTCCGCCCATGCTGGCGGGCAGGAAGTCGGCGGCGTTGGCGATGCCAAAGGCGTCCACGGTTTTTAAGGTTGCGGTGAGGCTGGTGACTTGGTGGTTCATAATTATAGGGGCTGTCCTAGATAACGCAAAGAATGTGTTATTTAAGGTGGCATGAGAAGGAGTCGAATTAGTAAAACGAAGCAAGCGAAGTTGGTGGAGCATTTCGTGGCTGGCACGACGGCACGCACGGCAGCGGGATTGGTGCGAGTCAACAAGACGACGGCAGCCTACTATTATCACCGGCTGAGGGAGTTGATTTACCGGGCGGTGGCCGATGCGACGCCTTTTGCCGGGGAGATTGAAGTGGACGAGAGTTACTTTGGCGGTCGTCGCAAAGGCAAGCGCGGGCGTGGCGCGGCGGGAAAGGTGCCTGTTTTCGGCCTGTTAAAACGGGGCGGCAAGGTCTATGCCGTAGTGATCGCCAATGCCAAAGCCACGACGTTGCTGCCCATCTTGAAGCAACGCATCGTGCCCGACTCCATCGTCTATAGCGATTCGTTGCCCAGCTACAATGCATTAGATGTTTCAGGCTTCCGGCATCTGCGGATCAATCACTCAAAGCTCTTTGCGGAGGGTCGAAACCACATCAACGGCATTGAGAACTTCTGGAACCAGGCCAAGCGTCACCTGCGTAAATTTAACGGTGTTCCCAAAGAGCATTTTCCATTATTCTTGAAGGAGTGCGAGTGGCGTTTTAACAACCCAAACCCAAAAACACAATTGAAACAGTTAAATCAATGGGTTCGTCAGTCCTTAACCTAGTTATCTAGGACAGCCCCTAATTATATGCCCTTTCAATGGAATTGTTCTGGCGATTATCCGCCTGTTTGGAGCGGGCGCAATACTTTTTTGAGGCTAAAATGCCATAAAACTCGCACAAACCGGGTTTTGGCCGCACAGATGGATTTATGCCCGCACGGGCGGAAAGCTGGCTCGCACGGAACGGCCAATTGCCCGCACGGATTGAATTTTACCCGCACGAACCGGAAAATGGCCGCACGGAACGATTTATTGTCGCACGGAATTGGAATTGTTCCGCACAGATTGATTTCAACGCTGTGGCAAGGGATTTTTGCCCGCACGAAACGGGTTGATCCGTGGCTAAAATAAATTTATTCCTCAAACAAAGCCTGCGCAAACTGCTTCGCGTCGAACGGCTGCAAGTCGTCCGGCTGTTCGCCGGGGCTTCACCGATACACCTCGCGCCGATGGCCGACGGTCACAACGATGACTTGCAAAACTTTGTCGTGGATTTCGTAAATCACCCGGTAGTCGCCCACGCGAATGCGCCAGGCGTCGCGGTTTTTGAGTTTCTTGCAGCCGGATGGACGTGGATTTATTTCCAGTTCTGACAATCTGGCAAGAACGCGGGTTTCAGTTTCGCCGGAAATGCGTTCCATTTGTTTTCGCGCGGAACGGGAGAGAATGACCCGATAACTCATTTCTGCTTGGCGGCGCGTGCCTTTTTGTAATCGGCCAATGTGATGAAATCGCCTTTGGCAATTTCCACTTTGACGCGCGGAGCGGCGGCGTCATAAGCGCGAATGTCATCCAATTCCTCCTCCGCCTCGCGCAACCGTTCATAAGTGGGCAAATCAAGTAACACGCCCACGCGTTCACCGTCAGCATCCACAATGAACTGCTCTTTTTCGAGAACTGCATTCATGCCGACACATTAAATTAATTTGCAGCCAAACGCAAACATCATTCCTCAAACAACGCCTGCGCAAATTGCTTCGCGTCGAAGGGCTGCAAGTCGTCCGGCTGCTCGCCGAGGCCGATGAATTTGATGGGCAGGCCGAGTTCCTTCTGGATCGCCACGACCATCCCGCCTTTGCTCGTGCCGTCGAGCTTCGTCACGACGAGGCCGGTCAGCGGCACGATCTTGTTGAATTCGCGCGCCTGGTTCAGCGCGTTCATGCCGGTCGTCGCGTCGAGCACGAGCAACACTTCGTGCGGCGCGCCGGGCAGTTGCTTGCCGATGACGCGATGCAACTTCTGCAACTCCTGCATCAAGTTGTGCTTCGTGTGCAAGCGTCCCGCCGTGTCAATGAACAGGTAATCCGCCGAGCGCGCCTGCGCGGCGGTCACGGCGTCGTGCGCGACGGACGCCGCGTCCGCGCCATAAGCGCCGGCGATGACTTCGATCTTCAAGCGCGCGCCCCACAGTTTCAACTGCTCGATCGCCGCCGCGCGAAACGTGTCGCACGCGGCGAGCAGCGCGGTTTTTTTCTGCGACTGGATGAAATGCGCGAGCTTCGCGCTCGTCGTGGTCTTGCCCGTGCCGTTCACGCCGACGATGGAAACGACGCAAACACCGTTCGGAATTTCGCGCAAGGACAGGCTGGAAGCCTGTCCCACTAGTGGGGCAGGCATCTTGCCTGCCAAACTTTTTTCAATTTCGCCGCGCGCGATCGCCAGAAAATCCAGACCCGCGCCGCCCTGCGATTCGTAATTTTTTTTTACGGCGGAAATGATCTGCTCCGTCATCGCCATGCCCAGATCGGCGGCGATGAGCGCGGCTTCGAGTTCCTCAATCGAGTCCGCCGTCAGCTTCGGCGAACGCGTGACGATGCGTTTGATTTCGTGCGTGAGCTTGGCGTGTGTTTTCGCGAGGCCGGCTTTGAATTTGTCGAAAAGTCCCATGGAATTTTTAACCACGAATGGACACGAATAAACACGAATCAAAAAACGCTTTGACACGGATTACGCTGATTTTCACGGATTGAATCTGTGTTAATCCGTGAAATCCGTGAAATCCGTGTCGAAAAGATTCGTGTTTATTCGTGTCCATTCGTGGTTGCAAGTTTTCGTTCCGCCACTTTCGCCTTCATTTTTTCAACGTATTCGTAAGGCAATTTCACCGTGCCGATGAGCGGTTTGTTTTTGCTGAAGCCGTGGCAATCGCTGCCGCCGGTCACGAGCAGATTATATTTCTCCGCGATCTGCAGATAGCGCTCCGAAGTCGCGGTGGAATGTTTCGTGTGAAAACATTCGATGCCGTCCATCCCGGCATCCACGAGCGCGGGAATGATTTCGTCTGTGCGATTCAAGCCCGGATGCGCCATCACCGCGAGTCCGCCGGCCTGATGAATCAGTTCCATGCCTTCGAGCGCGGACATCTTGGCCTTCGGAACCCACGCGGGCCGGCCCTTTTTCAGAAACCGTTCGAACGCTTCGTCGAGATTTGCAACCAAGCCAGCTTTCACAAGCGCGCGCGCGACGTGCGGGCGTCCGGGCGATTTGCAATTCGCCAGCGCAAAAACCGTTTCGGCCGTGAGCGGCACGCCCAATTTATTTATGGCCGCGACCATTTCGTGAATACGGTTTTGTCGGACGATTTGGAACTTGGAGATTTCCGTCAGCAATTTTTCGTTGTGCGTGTCGAGAAAATAACCGAGCAAATGCAGTTCGGTGTCGCCAAGTTCAGCGGTGAGTTCCGTGCCGGGAATGAATTCAATCCCCGCCGCGTCGCACGCCGACGGCCATGCGCGCGCAACCTTCGACCGAATCGTGATCCGTCAACGCCATCGCCGCAAAACCAAGGCGCGCGCCATGTCCAGCGAGTTCTTCCGGCGAAAAAGTGCCGTCGGAAAAAAACGTGTGCAGATGAAGATCGGCAAACTTCATTTTACCTCGCGCGCCGGACGAAGAATTTCGCCGCGAATTTTGTCCAAAATCCCGTTCACAAATTTCCCGCTGTCCTGCGTGGAAAATTTCTTCGCGATGTCCACGGCCTCGTTGATGCTGACGACCGGCGGAATGTCTTCGCGATAGAGCATTTCAAAAATCGCCAGCCGCATGATGTTGCGATCCACGGCGGCGATGCGATGGAAGTCCCAATTTTTCGCGTGGCTCTTGATTTTTTCGTCAATCGCGTCGCGATGTTCCAGCACGCCGCGAATCAGCGGTTCGGCGAACAGGCGCGTCTCGGCCTCCTCGGTTGTCGGCGGCGGCAGTTCAAATTTTTCGCCCCAATGCGACGCGCCCTTTTCGTCCTCGATCGCGGCGGCACGCTGCGAATTCCAGAACTGCGCCAGCTCGAGTTCGAGATTTTCCGGCGGATTCAGGTCGTGCTGAAACAGAAATTGCACTGCGCGTTCGCGCGCTTCGCGTCGTTTGCCCATGAAAACAATTTACAGAAGCCAACAAAGAAAACAGAGAAGAAATTTTCGCCTTTGTTCCCTTTGTTTGCTTCTGTGAAAACTTTTCGTTAAATTCAGCGCATGAAAGTTGGCAAATTATTGCACACGCGCTACCGCGTGAACGATCTCGAACGCACGGTGAAATTTTACCGCGAAATCCTCGGCCTCGCCGAAGTGAAACGACATAAATCTCCGCGCGGCTCGGAACTGGTTTTCATGCAGGCGGACGGCAGCGAGGAATTGATCGAGTTGTGTCATTTTCCCGGCAGCGAACCCGTGAAATGCCAGCCGGATTTGACGCATCTCGCGTTTGAAGTCGAAAGTCTCGCAGAATTTGAAAAACATCTGGCCAAATTGGGATTGAAATTTTCCGACGGGCCGACCACAAGTTCCAGCGGCACAACCTTCGCCTTCGTTGACGCGCCGGAAGGCTATGAAATTGAACTGATCCAAAAAGCCAGAAGCGGTCATTAAAAATCCTTGCCAATTGGATTAAACGGTCTATAGTGATTCACTATGAAGATTGCCATGCCTGTTGTTCCGATTCCGGTTGACCGCGAATTAAAATCTTTGATCAAGACCGCCTCGCGCAAAACACGCTTGTGCCAGGCGGACGTGATGCGTTCGGCGTTGCGCGTCGGCGTGCCGGAAATCGTCCGGCGGTTTGAAATCCGCAAATCGCCGCGCCGCCCGCTCGCCGATTACCTTGACGCTTTCGCCGGGCTGGTCAAACCGGCCCGCGAAATGGTTTCTCCGTCGCGCTTCAAATGAGATATTTGCTGGATACCAATTTGCTGTGCAAGGAAACGCACCCGCGCGTGCGCAACTGGATTGTCCAGCATCAGTTGCAAATTGCCATCGCTTCGATGACCATTGCGGAAATTTCACAAGGCATTGAAATGTTGCCGCGTAGCAAACGGCGGGCGCAACTGGAAATTTTTCTAAACGAAATCCTTGAAGATTATCCTGTGCTTCCGTTTGACACTGCGGCTGCGCTCGCGTGGGGAAATTATGTCACGAAGGCCGGGCGGCCTTTACCAGTGCGCGACAGCATCATCGCCGCGACCGCATTGGCAAATAATCTGGAAATCGTGACTGAAAACACCAAAGATTTTGTCGGCGTCGAAACCATCAACCCTGTAAAAGATTAGCATGAGCGTTTTAATTGTCGGCACCACCGCACTCGATTCCATCAAAACTCCGACGGCGGAAAATCCGCGCCTGCTCGGTGGTTCGGCCAGCCACGCGGCGGTCGCGGCGAGTTTTTTTTCGCCGGTGAAACTCGGCGGTGGCGTCGGCGAAGATTTTCCGAAAAAATACATCGAGCTTTATCGCCGGCACAAAATTGATCTCGAAGGTCTGCAAACTTTGCCCGGAAAAACTTTTCACTGGTCGGGCGAATACGAAGTGAACATGAACAACCGCCGCACGTTGCTGACCGAACTTGGCGTGATCGAAACTTTTTCGCCCGTGCTGCCCGCGTCGTATCAAAATTCCCAGTTCGTCCTGCTCGGCAACATCGCGCCCGCGCTCCAGCATCGCGTCCTCGACCAGATGAAGAAGCCGAAGTTCGTCGTGGCCGACTCGATGGATTTGTGGCTGAACATCGCGCTCGACGATTTGCTGAAACTCCTGCCGCGCATTGACGGCTTCGTGCTGAACGACAGCGAGGCGCACCAGCTCACGAAGGAAGACAACGTCTTCGCCGCACTGAAAAAAATCCACGCGCTCGGCCCGAAATACGTCATCATAAAAAAAGGTTCGCACGGCTCGGTCTTGTCCGGGCCGAAGGGATTTTTCATCTGCCCGGCGTATCCGCTGCACCGGGTGGTTGACCCGACGGGCGCGGGCGATTCGTTCGTCGGCGGCATGATGGGATTTTTGGCGACGGCCAAGGGTGCGATTGACGCGAACATCCGGCGCGCGATGATTTACGGCAGCGTCACCGCGTCGTTCTGCTGCGAAGGTTTCGGCCTGACGCGCACGACGAAAATCAAACGCGCGGACATCGAAAAGCGCGTGAAGGAATTGGAAAAGCTGACGAAATTTTAAGCCACGCGCCTTCCGCCACAAAATCGCTCATCATCGCGACTCTGCCCGAAAATCATTTACTTCCCGGCTTGACGACTGGAATCGCTTTCAAATCCGGCGGCAACTTGTCCGGCTCGAACGTCTCGACTTGCAGCGACAGCAAACTCACAAACGGCACGCCGAATTTCACCGCGCCGTTCGAGCGATCCACAATCGCCGCCACGCCGACGACATAGCCGCCGTTCGCGTGAACGATGTCAATCGTCTCCTGCACGCGCCCGCCTTTGGTCACGACATCTTCGACCACGAGAATTTTTTCGCCGCGCTCAATCTTGAATCCGCGTCGCAAAACCAGTTTGCCGTCTTCCTTTTCCGTGAAAATAAATCGCGCGCGCCGTTGCCGCGCAACTTCCTGTCCGATGACCAGTCCGCCAATCGCTGGCGCAATGACTGTGATTGTTTCGAACTTCTCGACTTTTTTCGCCAACGCGCCACCGAGCTTTTCCACGACGGGCATTTGCTGGAGCGCGAGCGCACATTGAAAATACTCGCGGCTGTGCAAACCGCTGCGCAAAATAAAATGGCCTTCGAGCAGCGCGCCGCTGTCGCGAAAAATTTGCAGAACTTCGTCTTGCTTCATCGCGCAAAGTTTAATTCCGAAACTTAAAGAGCAAAGTTTTTTCTCTGCGTCTTTGCGTCTCTGCGGTTAATCTTCGCGCGTGCCGAAGTGGATCAAATTCATCATCGCCGTCTGTCTTCTGCCGGTTTGCGGCGGCGCGGTGATGGCTCTATTGAAAGTTCTTCGCGCCGCCGGCAATGCGGACACGACGTGGATTCCATTTCTCGGCGGCGTGGCCTGCTGGTGCGTTATTTTTTTTCTGCTGCCCAAGCCGATGTGGATTTATGTCTTCGGCCACGAATTGACGCACGCGCTGTGGACGTGGCTTTTCGGCGGAAAAGTCAAAAAAATGAAAGTTACTTCCAGCGGCGGGCATGTCGTCGTCACCAAAACGAATTTTCTCATCACGCTCGCGCCGTATTTTTTCCCGCTTTACGCGATGATCGTCATCGCGGTGTTTGCGTTGGGCCATTGGATTTGGAACTGGCAGAAATTCTTCGTCTATTTCCATTTGCTGCTCGGCGCGGCTTATGCCTTTCACGTGACGCTGACTTTTCACACGCTGCAAACGCGGCAAAGCGATATCACGTCGCAGGGTTATTTATTTTCGGCGGTGATTATTTTCCTCGGCAACGTCGCCGTTTTGCTTTTTGGAATTCCGTTGCTGACGGAAAAAGTCGGCTTGTTGAACGCGCTGGGCTGGTTGTTTGAATGCACCGGACAAATTTTCCATCAGCTTCAGAAATGGTTTTGAACCGACAGGATCATTTGTCAATAATTCTGTCTTGATATATGGCGCGTTTCGGGTGAAATCTTGAGTCGCACGATATGGATTTGGCCGACATTTTGAGCAAGGAGCAAATCGTCCCCGATTTGCGCGCAACAAACCGATGGGAAGCCATTGACGAATTGATCGGCAATCTCGTCGCCACCGGCAAAATCCAGCCCGGCGACCGCGACGCCGTCACAGCCGCCGTCAAGAAGCGCGAAACCTCTATGTCCACCGGCATCGGCTTCGGCATCGGCATCCCGCACGCCTCGACCGATCTGATTTTTGAAGTCGTCGGTTCGCTGGGCCGTTCCAAAACCGGCGTCAATTTCGACGCGCTCGACAACCAGCCCGTGAAGCTCGTCATGCTGTTTCTCGTGCCACAGGGACAATTTCAGAAACATCTCCACACGCTCGCCAACATCGCCAAGCTCCTGCACAAGGCCGGATTTCCGCCAAGCGCTCGAAAAAGCCCCCGACGCCGACGCCATGTTGAATACGATTCGCGAACACGGAAAAAAATAATTGGTGGGGCGAGCGTCCCCGCGAGCTGTCGCGGATTTTCTCAATTGAAATTTTATCTGTGTTCATCTGTGTCCATCTGTGGCTAAAATCTTCCCGTGCTTCCGCACAAACAAATCGAATTAAAACTGCAAGCCGCCGTCCGCGAAATTTTGCCGGACGCGGATGTTTCAATCGTTTTAGTCCGCCCGTGCGATCCGAAATTCGGCGACTATCAATCCAACGCGCTGATGTCGCTCGCCAAAGCGCGGAAATTAAATCCGCGCCAGCTCGCCACCGACGTTCTTGCGAAGCTCGATGTTTCCGACGTCTGTGAAAAAGTGGAAATCGCCGGCGCAGGCTTCCTGAATTTCCGGCTGAAAAATTCCGTCCTCCTGCAAACGCTTGAAGCCGCCGCGCGCGGGGAGCATTTGTTTTTTGGAAAAGTTGTCGCTGCCGAAAACCGTTGTCATTGATTTCAGCTCGCCGAACGTCGCCAAGCCGATGCATGTCGGCCATATCCGTTCCACCGGCATCGGCGACGCGCTGCAACGCACGCTGCGGCTGCTCGGCCACCGCGTCATCAGCGACAACCACATCGGCGACTGGGGCACGCAGTTCGGCATTTTAATTTTAGGCAATAAGCCGCTGTTGCGTGGAGGGTTTGATGCAATTACCAAATCTAGGTTTTACATGGCCGCTCATAGTCCCGACCCTCTTTATGCGTTGGAACAACTTTACAAGGAAGTCATTGCTCGCAGCTAAAGATGAACCTGCCATTTTAGAAGAAGCCAAAAAAGAATTGGTTAAACTGCAGCAAGGTGACCCGGAAAATCTTCGCATCTGGCACGAATTAATTGCAATTTCTCAAAAACAATTCGACAAGATTTATTCCCGGCTCGGCGTGAAATTCGATGTGGCGCTCGGCGAAAGTTTTTACAATCCATGGCTCGGCGAAGTCGTGAACGATTTGCTCGCGAAAAAAATCGCGCGCGAAAGCGAAGGCGCGGTCGGCGTGTTCAGCGACGGCTCGCTGCCGCCGAAGGAAGACCCGTTTCTCGTCAACCGCGACGGCGAATGGATTCCCGACCCCGCGCTCGTCCGCAAGAGCGACGGCGGTTTCAATTACACCACCACCGATCTGGCGACGGTGGATTACCGGCTCAAAACCTGGTCGCCGGATGAAATTATTTATGTCGTGGATGACCGGCAGTCCGGGCATTTCAAAAAATTGTTTCTCATCGTCGCGCGCTGGAAGCCGGACGCGGCGAAAAGCACTAAACTGATTCACGTCGGCTTCGGAAAAATTCTTGGCGAAGACGGCAAGCCGTTCAAAACCCGCAGCGGCGAGACGGTGAAACTTGGTGATTTGCTCGATGAAGCCGAAGAGCGCGCGTTCAAGATCGTTTCCGAAAAGAGTTCTGATTTGTCCGAAGCGCAGCGGAAGGAAATCGCACGCGTCGTCGGCATTGGCGCGGTGAAATACGCCGACCTGCTGCCGAACCGCCAGAGCGATTATATTTTCAGTTGGGACAAGATGCTCGCGCTGCAAGGCAACACCGCGCCGTATCTGCTGTATGCGTATGCGCGAATCAAAAGCATTTTTCGGAAGCTGGAGAATCCAGAATCCAGAATCCAGAATCCAGAATTGCAACTGGCCGCTCCGGAAGAGATCGCGCTGGCGAAGCATCTGCTGAATTTCGGGCTGACGCTGGAAGCCGTGGCGGAGGAATATCGTCCGAATTTTCTGTGCAATTATCTTTTTGAACTGGCGGGGAAGTTCACGGGCTTTTACGAAAATTGTCCGGTGCTCAAGGCGGAAGGCGCGGTGCGCGAATCGCGGCTGGCGCTTTGCGATTTGACGGCGCGCGTTTTGAAACAGGGTCTCGACGTTCTCGGAATTGAAACTGTGGAGCAGATGTGAATCAAGCGAACGGCGCGAGTAATGGAATAATGTGTCTTCCTTTGCGACGATAAACCAAAAAATCCCGATCCGTCGTGAAAATCTGGCAGTTGTCGTTCAATTCCGCCATGCGCACGAGACACGCATCCGCCAGGCTCATCGGCTGGTCGGCATATTTTTTCAACAATTGCAAGACATCAGCGCGATTTTCTTCCATTGAAAAATCAAGCCGGATGATTCCAGATTCGAGGTAATAAAGAATTGAATCCAAACTCGTCCCTTCTGATTGCATATTGAAGATTGCTTCGGACAAAACTGCTTCGCAAGTCCACAAGGGTTCGGTCAATGCCGCCCAACTTTCAACCGCCCAACCGTGTTGCTGATCTTTGCGATTCAGATAGCCGATCAGCGGGCCGGCATCGAGCAGCACTTTAATCGCGGCCATAGCCTGTCAATTTTCGCGTGGACATATCGCGCGGGCCAGAAAGGCTGCCGCAAAAATCCTTGGCCAAATCGTGCAGCGACGGACGTTTTTTTTGGGCAAGATGTTCGTCAATCAAATCGCGAACGACGGCGGCGCGCGAACGGCCGAGCGATTTGGCGCGCTCTTTTAACAGCGCGATGTGTTTGCGCTCCATTTTTAACGTGACCGTTTCCATGTGTCAAAAGTATTCCTTTTGTGGCAACAAGTCAATACTTGGAGATTGCGATTTGACGGCGCGCGTTTTGAAACAAGGTCTCGATGTTCTCGGAATTGAAACTGTGGAGCAGATGTAAATCTTTTACCTAACTTTTCGGCCACTGAATTTGCTGCCAAGCTTTAGTCCACGCCTGCGCGTCACCAGATTGGCTTAAATCACAAAACTCTGCCTTCGTTCGTATTGCAGCCTCAATTTGTGCCATGCACGCAGCAATTGATTCTTTCACGTTTGGCTCATCGGAGAAAAATGCCAAATGTGAAGATGGGTTGGTTACGCTTCCTTTGCGAACTCCAAGAAAATTGTTTGCTGTAATTTCTGGACCCATTTTCAGGCGCGCATAAACAGACCAAGTATTGGTTTTGGCATATTTAATCGCGAGAATTTCCGTTGGGTTTTTTATGCTGACCAAACCAACGCGCGTTTTGAACCACATAAATTTCCTTTCTTGTTTTTAACTCAACCGCATCGGCATGACGACGTAGAGGAACGGGCCGTTGATCTTCAAAACGCCCGGGCTTAATTCGTCAATCAGCTCGAAGAACACTTCGTCCTCGGCCAGCGCGGCCAGCGCGTCAATCAGGTAGCGCGGATTGAAGGCGATGGCCATTTCCTTGCCCTTGTAATTCACCGCCAGCGTTTCGCGCGCCTCGCCGACTTCGGGCGAGTTGGCGGTGATGGCGAGGTTGTTTTTCCCGAACGTGAGTTTGACGGAGTTCGCCTTTTCGCTGGTCATGATCTCGGCGCGGCGCAGCGCCTGCAAAAATTCCTCGCGCACGAGCGGGATGCGTTCCTTGGCCTCGCCGGGGATGACCTGCCGGTAGTTCGGATAATTTCCCTCGATCAATTTCGTGACGAGCAGCACGGAAAATCCCTTGTCGTCCTTGAGCGAAAATGACGCCTGGTTTTCGCCGAATTTTATTTCCACATCGCCTTTGTCCTGGAGCAAACGGTTCAATTCATTCACCGCTTTGGCCGGAACGATGAATTCGCCGCTGCTTTTTTCGGAGATGTCCACTTCCTCGTCCACGAGCGCGAGCCGGCGTCCGTCGGTGGCCACGAGCGTCATCTTGCCTTCCTTGAGGCTGATGAAAATGCCGTTGAGGACGTAGCGCGATTCGTCAGTGGAAACGGCGAAGGAAGTTTTCTTGAGCATCGCGCGGACGTTTTCCTGCTGGAGCGCGACTTTCTTGTCGTCCTTGAATTTCGGCAGCGGCGGAAATTCATCCGCGCCAAGTCCGTGGATTTTGTAGAACGACGAACCGCTGCGGATGGACGTGATGTTTTTTTCGTCGGTCTCCAATTCAATTTCGCTGCCGTTCATTTCGCGCACGATGCCGAAAAGTTTTTTCACCGGCACGGTCGTCGCGCCGGATTTTTTTACCTTCGCCTCGACGGAACACGCGACGGTCACGTCCAGATCCGTCGCGGTGAATTCGACGCGGTCTTTTTCCGCGCGCAAAAGCACGTTGGACAAAATCGGCAGCGTGGTGCGCGTGCTGACGACATTTTGGACGGCTTGCAGCCCGGCGAGAATTTGTTCTTTCGAGATCGTGAGGTTCATGTTCGGTTAATAGTAAATTCTTTTCTTAAAAAACTCTTATTATTAAGGGCTGTGAATAAGGCAAACAACTCCGCGTGTCAAGCCAGCCATTGTATTTTTTGGATCAAGAGTCATCGCGCAAGTGAGGGTAAAGAAATCTGATAAAATTTGAAAGTGAAACTTGTTCGCATTGTTGGTCGGCTGTTCACACACAATGCGTCGGTTATTTGCCCAGTTGTGCGCGACGAATAATTTCCGGCAAAGCGGCGCAAACAAAATCAACTTCTTCCGCCGTCGAATCGCGGCCAAGCGAAAAACGGACGAGCGAATTCGCCAATTCCTTTTTGCCAATCGCCAGAATGACGTGCGACGGCTCAATCGAACCCGCCGAACAAGCCGAACCGCTCGAAGCGCAAATGCCTTCGACGTCCAAACCCGCCAGAAGTGCAATGCTGTCCGCGCCGCGAACGACAAAGGAAACGGTGTTTGCCAGACAATTGGTGGGGCGAGCGTCCCGCGAGCCGATTCGGCGAAACAATTTCGCAGCCGTCAATTTTTTCAATCGCAGAAATCAATTTATCCGCGAGCGGTTTCAATTTTGAATTTGTCAAAAACCGGCGGCTTCACAAATTTTTCCAGCGCAGCAACCAAGCCGATAATTCCCGCCAGATTTTCCGTTCCGGCACGCCGTTCATTTTCATGTCCGCCGCCAATCAATATCGGATCGGGATGCAACGGCGACTTGATGTAAAGCAGCCCCGCGCCTTTCGGCCCATGAAATTTGTGCGCGCAAACGGAAACCAAATCCGCGTTGAACTGGCCGATGTTTTCAAACGGCTCTTTGCCGAACCATTGAACCGCGTCCGTGTGAAAAACAATTCCGCGTTCGCGGCAAATCGCGCCGAGTTCGGCGACTGGCTGAATCGTGCCGATTTCATTGTTTGCCGCCATGATCGAAACCAAAACCGTGTCCGCGCGAATCGCTTTCTTCAAATCGTCCGGCGAAACGCGGCCTTCGGAATCCACCGGCAGTCGCGTGACTTCAAATCCTTCTTTTTTTTCCAAGTAATCGAACGATTGCAGAACGGCATCATGCTCGACGGCGGAAGTGATCAAATGTTTGCCTTTGGATTTGAGCGCGCGAGCCGTTCCAAAAATCGCCAGATTGTTCGATTCCGTTCCGCCGCTGGTGAAAATGATTTCGCTCGGCTTCGCGCCAAGAAATTTTGCCGCGCGATCACGCGCGTCATCGAGCAACGCCCGCGCTTTTCTGCCGACGTGATGAACGCTCGAAGGATTGCCCCAGACTTCGCCAAGAAACGGCAGCATCGCATCGCGCACGCTGGGATCAAGCGGCGTCGTGGCGTTGTAATCGAGATAGATTGTTCGCGGCATCTTGTGTTAAAGTAGGAGACGACGTAAGGAGTCTCAAACTAAAAACAAACTTGAGTCTCGTCACCTCGACTCCTACAAATTTGAAATGGAAACAAAAGTAAAAATCTGCGGCATCACGAATCTCGCCGACGCGCTGGCCGCCGTCGAGGCGGGCGCGGACGCGCTGGGCTTCAACTTTTACGAAAAAAGTCCGCGCTACGTTTCGTTGAAAACGGCGGTGGAAATTTCAAAACAACTGCCGCCGTTTGTCATGCGCGTCGGAGTTTTTGTGGACGCCGAGGCGGATTTTATTTTGCGCGCCATCGGCGAGGCGGGTTTGACCATGCTCCAATTTCACGGCGACGAGCCGCCGGAATTTTGCACGCAGTTCGGTCTGATGAGCATGAAGGCGTTCCGCATCCGCGACGCGGAATCGTTGAAGAAAATCCCCAATTACCAGACCGACGCGTATCTGCTCGACGCTTTTTCTTCGACGACGCTCGGCGGCACGGGCGAAAAATTCAATTGGGACCTGGCCGTCGCCGCGCAGAAATTCGGCAAGCCGATTTTTCTCGCGGGCGGATTGACGCCGGAAAACGTGGCCGAGGCCGTGAAAAAAGTGCAGCCGTTCGGCGTGGATGTTTCGAGCGGCGTGGAATCCGCGCCCGGCAAAAAAGATCACGCGAAAGTGAAGGCGTTCATCGCGGCGGCGAAAAGCGTTTGAACCGCAGAGACGCCGAGGCGCAGAGAAATTTATTTTATTCCGTTTGTGATTTTGCGAAGCGAAACTTTCAACTCATATTCTAAAAGCGTCACATCTGGAATCATTGAAGTTGCCAAAATCAAATCGTCCGTAATGTCTCGGGCAACAATTACGCCACGAACCTTCTGATTTTCATTTGCAAGATTTTGTTTTATCCACGCCATGTAGCGAAGAAGTTGGCCAACGACGCGGTTGTAGCCTTTGGAAACTTTTAATTCGACGATAACAAAGTCATTCGATTTGGCTGTTGTTAAAATTTCAATGAAACGATCGCCAGCAGGATATTCCAGCCCTGTTATATTCTCATCCTCATCGTCTTTGTATAATTGCAAACCTGATTCAATCAATTCCAGATTTTTTACCAAAAATTGCTGTAAATCTTTTTCGTAAGCAAATTCTTGCTCGCTGATTTCTTGATTTGTTTGAAGTTGAAGTGCTGTGCCACGATTTTCACCGGTTGTTTTTGTATAAATTGGAGCTGGATCAGTTTTCGGGTCAAAAAGACGAAATATGCCACGGTCAACACGAAATAAAATATCATCAGTATTGTCCGCTTTATAATAGACTCGATCAGGAACATTTGTTGCGAGCCGAATGCAATGGCAATTTACTGTCGCTGATTTGATTTTCGGATATTTTTGCTTGAACCAATTTATAATTTCAGTTCGCTCAACAATTTCTCCCGGCTTGAGATTTCGTTCGGCAAAGAAATCGTCAAACAATTCGCGAACGGTTTTGCCGTAAATTCGTTTAGCCATGAACCAATGGAAATCCGATAAATTAAATTGGTCAAGAATTTCCGACTTAATTTTCTCCGCGCCTCTGCGCCTCTGCGGTTAAATAAATCTTTGCACACCTCGCGCCTTTGCGTGAAAATAAGACCATGAGCGCAATCACCGCAGAAGATTTGCCCGACTTTCACGGTCACCGGGCTTCGCCCTTGTCAAATTTCGTCGTGTGAGCGAGAATTGCCCCATGCCAATAACAATGGATCAAATTGTCGAGCAGACCAGCGAAATGCCGGGCGAGGTCGTGGCGGAATTGATTGACCGCATCATGGTCGCGCGGCACGGCGGCATTGACCCGTCCGTGGCTGGAGCGTGGAAAACCGAAACTGACCGCCGCATCGCGGAAATCGAATCAGGGAAAGTCAAAGGCGTCACGCCCGCGGAAAACGCCGCCCGCATCCAAAAAATCCTCCGGCGGTGAAGCCGCATATCTTTCATCCGGAGGCCGACGAGGAATACGTTCAGGCCGTCCAATATTACGCGGACATCGCACTCGAACTCGGCTGGCGTTTTCACGACGAAATGGAACGGCTCATCCAGGAAGCCTGCGCCGATCCGGAACGGTTTTGGAAATTTTCCCCGCCCGCCCGCCGGCATTTGAGCGGTGATTTTCCCTACGCAATCGTCTTCATGGAAAAACCGGAACACATCTGGATTGTTGCCGTGATGCACATGAAACGGCGTCCCGGTTATTGGCGCGGACGGCTGGCCTGATTTTTATTTTCATCCGCATTTAATCTGTGTTCATCCGTGGTTGAATCAAATTCTCTTTGCTTGCCTCGCGCCTTTGCGTGAAAATTAAACCATGAGCGCAGTTGCCAATTTGAATCTGCCCGATGCCCAAGGCCATTTTGGTCCTTACGGCGGACGTTACGTGCCGGAGACGTTGATGCATCCGCTGAAGGAACTGGAGGAGGAATATTTCCGCGCGCAGCACGACCCGGAATTTCAGCGCGAGCTTTCGTATTATCTCACGGAATTTGTCGGGCGTCCCACGCCGCTTTATTTTGCCGAACGTCTCACCAAAGAACTTGGGCGGCGCGAAAATTTATCTCAAGCGCGAAGATTTGCTCCACACCGGCGCGCACAAAATCAACAACGCGATGGGCCAAATTCTTTTGGCGAAACGCATGGGCAAGACGCGCATCATCGCCGAGACCGGCGCGGGCCAGCACGGCGTCGCCACGGCCACGGTCGCGCGCGATGTTCGGCATGAAATGCGTCATCTACATGGGCGCGGTGGATTGCGAACGGCAGGATCCTCAATGTTTATCGCATGAAAATGCTCGGCGCGGAAGTCGTGCCGGTCCACGCGGGGCAAAAAACCTTGAAGGAAGCCGTCAACGAGGCGATGCGCGACTGGGTCACGAACATCCGCAGCACGCATTACATTCTCGGCACGGCCTACGGCGCGCATCCGTATCCGGTGATGGTGCGGAATTTCCAGCGCATCATCGGCGACGAGGCGCGCGCGCAAATTTTGGAAAAAGAAAATCGCTTGCCCGATTTGCTCATCGCGTGCGTCGGCGGCGGCTCGAACGCCATCGGACTTTTTTATCCGTTCCTCGAAGATGCAAATCCGTGAAAATGGTCGGCGTGGAAGCCGGCGGACGCGGCATCCAGCCGGAACAGCACGCGGCGCGGTTTCAAGGCGGGTCGCTCGGCGTGTTGCAGGGCACGCGCAGTTATATTTTGCAGGACGAATTCGGCCAGATCCAATCCACGCACAGCGTCAGCGCCGGACTCGATTACGCCGCCGTCGGGCCGGAACACGCGTTCCTGCGCGACGCCAGCCGCGTGGAATACACCTACGCGACCGATGACAAAGCGCTCGAAGCGTTCATGAAATTGGCGCGACTGGAAGGAATCATCCCTGCGCTGGAAAGCGCCCACGCCGTCGCCGAGTGCATGGTGCGCGCGCCGAAAATGGGCAAAGACAAACTGATCATCGTGAACCTCTCCGGTCGCGGCGACAAAGACGTGGCGCAAGTGGCGGCGAAGGTGAAGTTGGAAATGCCGAAATGATTTAACGGTCAAATTATCTGAACCAGAACGCCTTTTCCGTGTTTAGGAAATTTTTCTCGTTCACCGAGGCCAGAGAATTTCAATTTGTTTTCCTTTTTCAGATCGAGAAGAAATTCATTCAAATCCTCCACCCAAACCAAAGGCGTTGTCAGCGCGGCTTCCCACAAAAGATCGTAAGCTGTTGGTTTTCCTGAAGACAAAAATTTTCGGATTTTTGATTCAGCTTTGTTCCAGTATTTCGTCCGCAAAGAATTATAAAATTGCGAGTCGTGCATTTCCTCGCTGGAAAGTAATTCAAGTGTTCCGCCACTTTCTCGTTCTCGTTGCTGTGCTTTCGCGCGGGCACTTTCCATCACTTCAACAGCCTTGTGTTCTTCCTTCTTGAAAACTTCCAAACCTTTTTCGTTTCGAGTCGCGTAAATCAGGTGGAAATGAACGTCGTTGATTTGTGGTTGGAAGACGGGCGTGTAACAGACAAATCGGAAATCACCCGCAGATTTGATTTGTCGTATGTATTCCTCAACCATTGCATCATCGCGATCTTGTTCGGCAACTGAAGCAAGTTTCGCCCGAAAAGCTGGGCCACCGTAAAGTCGGTCAAAGCCCTGAACGAGTTCGGGATTTTTTGATTCTATGAAGCGTCGGATAAAACTCGTCATGTAATTGATGAGCACTTCGCCGGGCTTCAATTGAAGCAATGGACGAATAGTATCCATTTCAAATCCAGTCCAGCCGGTCGGGTCTAAAAATGTGAAGGCAAAATTATTTTTCCCGCCGTGATGATAAAAATCCAAAATTGTCGGGACAGAATTTTCTAGGTCGCCATTGTGTGGAACAGCTTTAAGTTCCGAGATCGCTTCGCAAAATGACTTAAGTTTGGCAAACGGCTTGGATTCGCGTTCGAGAAAGAAACACCGGAAGCGAGGATGCTTACCATGCTTGGTAAGTTCCGTTTGAGCTTTTTTCAATTCTTGAATAGCGATACCGAAGGATGTGTCCGAATAGTCAGCGGCTTTGCTTTCCCATGGGCCAGAAAAACAATCTATGTATGTGATGGATTCAGCCCACGTTCCAACAATTGCCGCCAGCCGAAGCAAATATCTTTGCAAAATAATGTGCTTAACGAGCGTCTGCTCGCGCCCCAAGTAATTTTGCCCGTCCAAATTCATGCAAACGCCAGTTCCATCGGCTCGGTTTCTGAAAGCATTTCAAGCCGATCTTCGCGTTCTGGAACTGCAACCAGTTCACGTTCTGGAAATTCGTCATACGTCCGTCCATCCAGTGTCCGTCCGTGTTCACTTTTGCGAACACCACCCCACTGTTTGAAGAAAAACGAAACTTTTGCTCCACGGCACTGCGTGCGGATTTTTCGAACCCAAGCAACATCCATCGGTCGCGCACCCGGACCGCTTTCGCCGCCAACAATGACCCAATTGATGCCGCTCAAATTAATTTGGCCTAAATCTTCCAGCAAAGGTTCGATGGAAAGAAAACGAACTTGAGCTGGCGTTGCACGCAATTGAGTGAGGCGTGGCAATCCATGCTTTTTGTTTTCCACGGACACGCCCCACCAAATATGCGGCAGTTTTGCGGCAAAACGAAGTTTGCCAGACAGCAATTCGCGCAACCGATCCGCGCGTTTGGTCAAAACTTGATAAGTGTGCCAGTCTGCCTTGGCCATGACTTTTGCAACGGCTTCGATGTAGTCATCGGAAACTTTTTCGTGAAACAAATCGCTCATCGAATTCACAAAAATCATTTTTGCTTTCGACCAGCGCAAAGGTTCGGCGAGCTTTTCCGGGACTATTCGAGGATCAAAACCAAATTCAAATGGATGCCCCGGCACACCGCGAAAGCGCTCGGCAAAAGTTTCGGCGTAGCAATGCGTGCAGCCGGGACTGACTTTTGTGCAGCCGCGAACTGGATTCCAAGTTGCGTCTGTCCACTCAATTTTTGAATTGTCGCTCATACGAACAGTTTGTTCACAGCCGGAATTCTCTCACAGAAGGTGAGACAAATACCGTCCAATGTCGAAATGTAAATTATTTCTTCAGGCAAATCAATTTCGTCCGGCTTGTCTCAATTGCACGGACGCGCTAAACTTTCACCGTGATTTACGACGCGTCATTGGACGAGTTGCTGCAAAAAGTCTGGGATGGCAAACGCATTTCCCCGGCGGAAGCGTTGCGGCTTTATCATCTGCCGCTCGAAGAACTCGGCGCGCTCGCGGACCGGCGGCGGCAGATTGCGAAGGCGAAGGATTTTGACGGGCGCGGCAACGACATCGTCACCTACATCGTTGACCGCAACGTGAATTACACCAACGTCTGCAATGTCTATTGCAAGTTCTGCGCGTTTTATCGCGTGGAGAAAGACGACGATTCCTACGTCATCACGCTCGACGAGATGGACAAAAAAATCGAGGAGACCATCGCGCTCGGCGGCACGCAGATGCTGATGCAGGGCGGCCATCATCCGAAACTGACGAAGCAGTGGTATCTCGATCTGCTCTCGCACGTCAAAAATAAATTTCCCACTTTTAACATCCACGGTTTCAGCCCGAGCGAGTTCATCCATTTCCGCGAAGTGTTCAACGAGCCGCTGGAAAACATCATCGGCGATTTTGTCAAAGCCGGGCTCGGCTCGATTCCCGGCGGCGGCGGCGAAATTCTGGTGGATCGCGTGCGCCAAAGCATTTCGCCGCTCAAGGCGATGAGCGATGACTGGCTCGAAGTCATGGACGTGGCGCACCGGCTCGGCCTGCGTTCGAGCGCGACGATGATGTTCGGCCACGTCGAGACGATTGAGGATCGCATCGAACATCTCGAACGCCTGCGCGCGCAGCAGGACAAGTCGAAGGGCTTCACCGCGTTCATCGCGTGGACGTTTCAAGCCGAGCACACGAAATTGAAAGCGCCGACAGTCGGCGCGCACGAATATTTGCGGACGCAGGCGCTCGCGCCGGATTTATCTCGATAATTTTCCGAACATCCAAAGCTCGTGGGTCACGCAAGGTCTGGAGATCGGGCAGGTCGCGCTGAAATACGGCGCGAACGATTTGGGCAGCATCATGATCGAGGAAAATGTCGTGTCGCAGGCCGGAACGACTTTTCGCATGACCGTCGCCGATATGCAACGGCTCATCAAAGACCTCGGCTACGAGCCACATCAGCGCGACAACTGGTATCGGCTGTTGAATTGAAATTAATTCCAATGCGCAAATCCAAATGGATTAAAATTCTGGCATCAATTGGAATTGGATTTCTAATTGTTTTTGTCGTTATTCCACCTTTCACGCGCAGATGGTATAAAAATCATTCAGTCATATACGCTCCGCCAGTTCCGGTTAATAGTTGGAAGAAATTTTCATCTCCTGAAGGAAAATTTTCTGTTTGGTTTCCCGGAGTTCCTGAATTTACAAACGTTGTCGTCAGTGCTTCCAATACTAATTTTTCTCAATCTTGTTTTTTTGTGTGGAATCGGCAAACAGAATATTCTGTTAGTTACATTGATTATTCTAAAATCCTTGAAAAAATAAAACCAGAACAGCAATTTGATATTTACGAGTCTGGAGTGGCAGATGAAGTTGGAAAAATAGTATATCAAAAGGACATCAAATTCGCGAATTATCCTGGCAGAGAATTTGAATACGTTGTCGAAGGGAAAGTCAACTATTCAGGACGTGTTAGGTTGATTTTTGTGGGCGAGAGACTTTACCAGATGATTGTAAATTTTTTACCCGCGAATCCGCATCCAACGGATAGAGAAACTTTTTTCAATTCGTTCCGACTTCAAAACTAAAATCATGGCCACAACGCCAACATCGCGAGCCATTCGCGATCTGAAATGAAAAACATTTTAACCAAGTTGGCATTACCCGCGCTCACGCTATTCACTTTTTTCCTTTTGCTCGGCAGCCGCGCGTTGAACGAACCCGACGAAGGCCGCTATTCCGAAATCGCGCGTGAAATGATCGAGACCGGCGACTGGCTCGTGCCGCATTTGTGGTATCTGCCGCACCTCGACAAACCGCCGATGACTTACTGGCTCGTCGCGGCTTCGATGAAAATTTTCGGCCAGAACGAATGGGCGGTGCGCTTGCCCGTCGCGCTCGCGGGAATTAGCGGAGTCGTCGCGACATTTTTTCTCGGCAGCTCGCTTGGCGGACGGCGCGTCGGCATTTGGAGCGCGCTGATTCTGCAAAGTTCGCTGCTTTACTTTCTCATGGCGCGATTTCTGACGACGGACATTTTTTTGACGCAATTCGTCGCGTGGGCAATTTATTTTTTCTGGCGAAGTTGGCGCGAATTAAATTCGGAATTTTTCAAATGGCATTTGGTCGGCTGGATTTTTGTCGCGCTTGGATTTTTGACGAAAGGACCAATTGCTTTGGCAATTCCGGCAGTTTCGTTTTTTGCGCTGTGGATTTTTCGCTGCAATGAAATTCAAAAAAAACCTTTGTTCATCGGCATCATTTGCGGCTTCATTTTATTTTTTGTTTTGGCCGCGCCGTGGTTTCTCATGGTTTTTCAACGCGTGCCGCAGTCGGCGCACTACATGATTTTAGGACAAGCCGCCGGGCATTTGCTTGGAACAACCATTAAAAATCGAACCGGAAGTCCATTTTATTTTTTCGCAATTCTTCTGATCGGACTTTTGCCGTGGACGATTTTGATCGGCTGGCTTTGGCGTAAAAATCATTGGCGCAATTTGGATGCAAAATCAAAAGACGGGTGGCTGCTGTTGAATGTCTGGACGATTTTCACTTTCGCGCTGTTTTCATTTTCGCACGCAAAATTGCCCGCCTATATTCTGCCGGTTTTCCCAGCGCTGGCGATTTTGCTCGCGTGGAAATTTTTTGGCAACGAACGCGCCAACGAATCCGCGTCAAAAATTGTTTGGCGAATTTGTCTGGTTTGCTCGTTGTTGTTGCCCGCGATTTTTCCATTCATCTTAATTTTTGCCTTTCACGACGCGCTGACAGTTTGGTTGAAATGCCAAACACCGATTGTCTCCGGAATTATTTTTTCCATTCTTTGGCTGGCGCGAAAGTGGAAACCGCAAACATGCGCGGCCTTCGCCGTTGCGCTCACGTTGCTCGGTTTTTTTGTGACGGTCGCCGAAGTTCCGAAATTTGAGACCAATTTTCGTCGCAATCAAACGCTCAAGCCGCTTGGATTGGCTTTGCGGGAAAATTATCATGCGGGCGACGCGGTGGTTTGTTGGGATCGCCTGCCGGAAGGCTTGCCGTTTTATTCCGGCGGCGTGATTTCGGCGACGAACCGTCCATTTTTTGGCGGCATGGATTTGACGCAAGTGCCTTTTGAATTTCCCGGCAATCGCGAGCGGCTCGGCGAACTATATTTGCCAGACCAAGCTGCACTGCAAAATTTGCTCGAAAGCAACCGTCGCGTTTTAATTGTTGATCCTTCAGGAACGTTTGAAAAAATTCTGCAACTCGACAGCGCGGCGCAATTTCGTTTCATCGCGCGCGTTGGCCAATGGGAATTGTTTTCCAACCGCTGACCGCGCATTTTACTTGCCGCGCGAAACGATTCGCTGGAACAATCGTCATCAACGCGGAAATTATATTATCAATGGCCGAAACACCTGAAGTCAGCTTCGTCATTCCCTGCCACAACGAGCAGGACAATCTGCGCACTCTCGTCGCCGCAATTCTTGCGGCGGTTGAACCGCTAAAAGTTTCCTTTGAAATTATTTTCACGGACGATTTGAGTTCGGACAATTCATGGAACGTATTGAAAGAATTGGCGGCGTCTGATTCAAAAATTCGCGCGCAGAGGTTCGCGTTCAACTGCGGCCAGTCCGCCGCGCTTTGGGCGGGCATGAAAGCGGCGCGCGGCAAAGCCATCGTCACGCTCGACGCCGATTTGCAGAACGATCCGCAGGACGCGCCGAAACTTTTGGCCGCGCTTGCAAATTTCGATTGCGCCTGCGGCACGCGCATCGAAGCGCGCAAGCACGGCGATGGTTTTGTCCGCATCGCATCGTCAAAAATCGCGAACTGGGTTCGCAACAAACTTTCCGGCGAAAACATTTCCGACGCCGGTTGTTGTTATCGCGCCTTCAAACGCGAGTGCATCGCGGACTTGAAATTTTTCAAAGGCATGCACCGCTTCCTGCCGACGCTGTTCAAGATTGAAGGCTTCACGGTCACGGAAATTCCCGTCGGGCACAATCCGCGCGTGAGCGGCCAGAGCCATTACGGCGTTTGGAACCGGCTGTTCGCGTCGTTTTACGACTTGATCGCGGTGCGCTGGATGAAGAAGCGGATGTTCAAATATAAAATCGCCGAGAAAATAAATTAGCCGGTCATGCAGCGGTTTTTGATCATCACGACGAATTGTGCGTTGCTCATTTTACTGCTCATCGGTTTGCCGGCGGCGACGCGGGCGCATTTGGGCAACGTGCAACTTTCATCCGCATCCACCGGGCGTTTGCTGATGTTTTATGGATTAGGAATTGCGGCGGCGGCGAACATTTTTGCCGCACTGATTTTCATCAAGGGTCGCAAGCAGAAAATTCTTTGCTGGGAATGGACGGCGATTTTTTGCGCGCTGCTGCTGGCTTATTACGGTTTCACGCGCGGTTATTTCAATTTCGACTGGCTCAAACACGCGTTGCAATGGCTGCAAAAATGGCTTTGAGCCATTTAAGTCAAATACGCGTCAATCGATTCCGCGCCGAGCGTGCCGGACAAATTTTTCAGATAAGCAGGCGATTCGATTTCTTCCAAAGTTTTGCGCGCGCGCGCCAAACGGTCGGCGATGCCAAGGTCCGCGACGATGTCCTCGTGGCTTGGCTTTTTCAAAAAGTGGTTCAGATATTCGGCGTGGCGTTTCCACAATGCGCGGTCAATTTTTTGTTTTGCCGCGAGTCGCGCCGCATACCAGCCGCTCGCCAGAAGATTTTCGCGCGTGAAAAGTTTCCGCACTTCGGGATGGTCGAGGTTTTTGCCTTCCCATTCGTCGTTGAGCATGATGTGCAGCAACGCTTTCAGCGGCGGACAGGCTTGCGCGATGCTGCCGTCGTCGAAATACATTTTGGCGACGCGCTTTTGAGTGGTGACAATGTTGTCCATGCCGTCCACAAAAATTTCCATGTCCTGCAATTCCGGTTGCAACATCTCGTCCGTGAAAACGGCGTGCGGATGGTTGAACACGCGGCCAAAAAACGCGTGGATAAAACGCGCGTTGATGCGATAGCCGAGGCGGCTGGCGAGAATTTTTTTTCCGCCATGCTCAAAGTCCTCGCACTTGTCCAAATAATTGTTGGCGATGAGAAATTTTGGTTCACGTTCATCGGGTTGCATTCGGCAGAAAACTTCCGGCACGATGAGGCTGATGTCGTGGTCCACGCGCACTTTCGGACCGATGTAGCCGGCGGCGGTGACGAAACCGTTATGGCCGGTGAGCAGCCACGAAACGAGCGCGTTGTTCAGGTCAATGATCGGCGGCAGCGCGTTGAACGGCCCCTTCGTCAACGCGCCTTCCGAACCCGCGCCGGTCGTGGATGGCGATTTGCCGGTCATGCTGCAAATAAATTCCATGAACAGTTCCGGCAATTCAAAATAGTGAATCGGGTTGAACACCGCGAGCGGGCGGATGCCGGGTTCGGGCGGATTGTTGCGGCGACCGGGCAGCACGGCGTCAACCGGCGTCGGCACGAAGGCGGTTGACGGGACGCGACGACGCAGGCGCGCGCCGGTTTCCGCGATGTAACTTTCAGCAGGATGCACGAGGTCGGGACGTTTTTGCAGGTAGCGCGGATTTTTGCTCGGCTTACCGTCCACGATGCGCGGATGCGCGGTCGAGACAAAAAATTCCGGCTGGCCGATTTGCGCGAATTGCCGGATGAGCGTCCGCATCGGCTTCGTGAACTCAAAAAAGCGGATCGCGTCCTCTGTGATTTCGTGCGCGTCTTTGGCCGTGAGCGGCTCGTAGTTGGAAAAGAAATTATCCAGCCGCGCAAAATCGGATTCCGTCTGTTTGTCGTAACCGCGATGGATCGCGTCGTCCGGCCGCTGGAACAGACGCTGCTCGCAGTTCTCGACGAATTTCAACGTTGAACCTTTGTCCATGCCGGACAAATTTTCCACGCACGCCGTTGGCACAAGCACGGACGCGGTGATGTCGTCTTCCAATTGAACTTTCACCGCCGGATAAAAATCTTTTCGCAGGCCGAACGTCCGCCAAGCGCCGTCGGCGTCGAAACCCACGCGCAAGCGCGTCGTGACCAGCACGCGGTTGTCGCATTTCAATTCGTTGCCCGGCGTGCCATTGATGATGTCCACACTGAAATGCTCGCGCCAGTTGTCGCCCCACTCCGGCTTGTAATAACGCTTCACGACGAAAACGAGTTCTTTGATGTATTGCGGAATGGTTTCGACCCACGCGTTGTAGTCGGTGTTGAATTCGCGCTTGTCCGGCGTGAGCAGTTTGATGACCGAACCCAGCGAACGCTCCGCCGACAAAACCGCGCGCGGATCTTTTCTGTTCTTGTCAAGAAAACGGGACGAGTAATCGCGGTGAATCAATTCGGCCACGCGGTCGAAATCACTTTTCAAATCGGCGACAAAAACCGGCCCGATTAAAATCGCGTCCGTGATCGGCTTGGAAATCTCCGATTTTCCACCGCCCGAAACCGTGCATGGCTTGTGACAAACCAAGCCTTCCGCCGCCGCGCCCACAAGCCGCCATGCGCGATTCACGCCTGGTTTTTCCATTCGCACTTTGTAGCCGGAAGGACGAATGTAAGTTTTTTCCGGCTGCAATTTTATTGAAAATTCGCCATCCGTATTTTTCCACGAAACCGATTGCGTTTGCAAATCGAAGTGCGCGTCGTGCGGGACGTAGGTGATTTCCGGGAATTTTTTGTCCACGCCGTAACCCTCCGGCTTCACGTCCATCATTTCGCCATAATGCTCCGCAACTTCCGCAAATGTGTGCCCCCGTTGCTTGACATGAACGTCGCCGCTGAATTCTTCGCCAAGATCAAAAGCCGGAAACACGAGCGCGCCGCCCGCGTGTTCTTCTTCGCAATTGCCGTAAAGATTCGCCGCAAAACTGATCTGCGTCTTGACCTCTTTTTTGCAATAACCGAAATAATTGTCCGCAATGAGCGTGACGATGACGCCCGATTCGTCGCGGCAGGTGAGCTTGAACGCGCCGCCGTTGTTGTAGATTTCATTTTCATTTTTCCAGCACATCCCATCGCGGCGCTGGCGTTCCGTCGCGGCGTCCCAATGCGGCAGGCCGACGGATTTTTTCGTGGCCTTCACCAAATGCGGCGCGAGGATGACGCAGCCGGTGTGGCCCGTCCAATGTTCCACATCGAGCGCGGAATCATTTTCCGGCAGCAGCGGATCGCCGCCGTTGCCAAAAATGCTTTCAACAAAATCGAGATTGCACACGAGATTTCCAGGAACAAAAAAACGGATCTCCATTCTTTTCTCCGGCGTGAAACCGGGAATTTCCGGGCAAACGAGCGGGCGCAATAGGAGCGAGACCAGACACTCTGCCGGCTTCGGCTGCGTCGCTGTGAACGGCAATTGCATCAGGCTTGCGGGCGGATTGAGCGCGAGCGCGAGCATTTTGGCGAAGGTGATTTTCGGCACGCCCAGCTTGTCGTCGGGAATCGGCAGTCCGCCTTCGGTGACATGAAAAATTCCCTGAGTCGTGCGCCGGTCGCTGCGCGGATTGTGCAGCACGCCTTGCGCGACGCGATACGAACTGATGATGTCCGAATGAAATTCGTCGCGGTCGAGCGGCAGCGAAAGAATGCGCGCGAGGCCGGGCCGATCGAGGACGAACGTGCGCGTCGGCAGTTTTGTCACCGGAACATTTTGCAGGTAATCGTAGAGAAAAGTTTGGATGCGCTGATCGGCGGGACAAAGATAATGTCCGAGCAGCCGGTCTTTTTCGCGCGACTGTCCGGCCATCGCCGCCGCGATTTCGGCGAATTCCGTATCGCCCTTGATCGGCACCGGCTGACAACCGATGAGCGCGAGCTTGACGTTGATGTGCGCGATAAGGTGCGCCGCCAGTTTGCTGTGGTCTTGAAATTGAAAATGTTCGTCGCTGTTCATTGAACCTTGTCATCCTTAAAATGCCAGTGACACCGGCGGGGAACAACTTTTTTTGCACTGCCGCGAAGAGAAATCCGCCCTTGCAAAAAAAACCGAATTATGAGAGAAAGCTCGTAGGCTGCAACGACCTGTAATTGGCAGGCCAGTTGCTCGTATTTTACCCGGGAAAAATGAACTCACAATTTGCAAATCCGGT
Source organism: uncultured Verrucomicrobiae bacterium (assembly GCA_963746345.1). Lineage (GTDB taxonomy): Bacteria > Verrucomicrobiota > Verrucomicrobiia > Limisphaerales > UBA11358 > UBA11358. The sequence continues at coordinate 4,435 of CAVVAN010000001.1, read as the reverse complement.
TTTTGTGGTCGGAATTTTCCGCTCCGGCACTTCGTTGCTGTATTCCTTGTTGAATCAGCACCCGGAAATGGCCTTGATGTATGAGTGCAATGTCTGGGATTTTCCCGAAATGCTTTCCCCGCTGCGCTTTCAAAATGGCTGGCTTGAGCGGCAGGAATTTTTCAATCAGGCGCTTTCGCGTCACCGCTTGATTTTTGGCGATAGTCTGCGCGGTCTTGAAAATGTGCACACGCCTGAAGAACTGTATCGTATTTTTGGCAACGCCAAAGGAGCGAAGTTGTGGGGAGAAAAATCGCCGCTTTATCCCGCGCGCTTGAGGCAATTGGCGCGGCGGTATCCGGGCAGTTCTTTCATCCTGCTCTGGCGCGATCCGGTGGAAATTTACCGGAGCATGGTGGACGCGGGACGCGCGTCGCGATTTTTTCGCAGACGCGGGATGTTGAACCGATTCATCTTTTGTCAGGAGCAAATGATCCGGCAGGCGGCGGAACTCGACCGCACTGGAATCCGTCTGCATCATGTGAGCTACACGGAACTGGTCGAAAAGACCGAGGACGTTTGCCGCGGCATCTGCCAGTTTTTGAAAATTGAGTTTGACCAAAAAATGCTCGACCTTGGCCACGCGGATTTGTCTGCCGTCTATCGCGCGCCGCAGCATGATCATTTACGGCGCGGCATTATTGCACAACGGCATCTTTCCAATGACGGCATTGATCCCCGCATCATCCAAAAATTGCAACGCTTCGGAACCCGATGGAATCGCTTGCAAAATAAATGGTTCAATAACCAAAATCATTCATCAACCGTCGCGGAACCTTCGCTGGCAGAACGTCTTTGCCACAAAATGCTCGGCGCTTTTTTGAATGCAATGGATGGCGTCAAACGCGCGGCCTTTGAATTTCTGCCGTTGCCCTGGCTGCGGACTTATCGTCAGGCTCAAAAATGGTTTTTCGACGGGCGCAGCGGATTGCCTGCCGACCGGCTCTCTTTGCGCGATCAATTCGCGGCCAACAGGATTACAATTCTGACCAGCGGCGCAATTTTGGCCGGCGTTGCGGTGATTGACTTTTTCACCGGGCCGCACCTGACGCTTCTGCCGTTTTATATCATTCCCTGCGCGATTCTGGCGCTGATTCTCAACCGCCGCTGGGGAACATTGGCAGCGATGATAACCACGACAACATGGGCCGGGTTGCAGACGCTGCATAATCCGAACTTGAATTTTGCGCATCCCGGTCTGCTGCTATGGGACGCGGCCATGCGCTTTATCGTTCTGCAAACAGTTGTCCTGCTGCTAGATCGCATGCGCATCGAAATTGCCGCGGTTGGCAACGACAGCGTGTAAATAATTTCGCTTCCAACGCTTTCCGTCTCGACCAATAATCCAGCCATGTTAGCCAGAGTCTGTTCCGCCGCGCTCAACGGTATTGATGCCTATCCCATCGAAGTCGAGGTCAACGCCGGTTATGGCGACACGCTTGTCGTCATCGTCGGCCTGCCGGACGCGGCGGTCAAGGAATCGCGCGACCGCGTCTCGACCGCGCTGACCAATTCCGGCTACAAATTTCCGATGGGCAAGACGACGATCAACCTCGCGCCCGCCGACGTGAAAAAAGAAGGGCCGAGCTTCGATTTGCCCATCGCATTGGGAATGCTCGCCGCGAGCGAACAAATCGAAACCGACCAACTTGATCATTTTGTCATCGTCGGCGAACTCGCGCTGACCGGCGCAGTGCGTCCGGGCAAGGGAATTTTGCCGATTGCACTTGCGCGCGAAGGCCGACGGAAAAACTGGAATTCTTGTTCCGGCGGAAAATGCGGCGGAAGCGGCCGTCGTTGCAGGCTTGCAAGTCATTCCCGTTCAAAATTTGCGCGAAGCTGCGCAATTTCTCGAAGGCGAAATAAAAATCGCTCCCGCGAAAGTGGACATCGCAAAAATTTTCGAGCACGAGCAAAATGACGATTGCGATTTTGCCGAAGTCAAAGGCCAGGAAAATGTGAAGCGCGCTTTGGAAATCGCGGCGGCAGGCGGACACAATGTTCTGCTCATCGGCCCGCCGGGAACGGGAAAATCCATGCTGGCGAAACGGCTCGCCACGATTTTGCCGCCGCTGACTTTGGACGAAGCGCTGGAGACGACGAAAATTCACAGCATCGTCGGTCTGTTGAAACCGGGGCAGGCGCTGGTGACGCAGCGGCCATTTCGCGCGCCGCATCACACGGCGAGCGACGCGGGTTTGCTCGGCGGCAACATCAATCCGACGCCGGGCGAAATTTCGCTCGCGCATCACGGCGTTTTGTTTCTGGACGAACTGCCGGAATTCAAGCGCAGCGTTTTGGAAACGATGCGCCAGCCGCTCGAAGAAGGCCGCGTCACGATTTCGCGCGCGGCGGGCACGATGACTTTTCCCGTCGCAATTCATGCTGGTGGCCGCGATGAATCCGACGCCGGACGGAAAAATGCCGGGCGAGTCGAAGAGTTCGCCGCGCGAAATCCAAAATTATCTCGGACGCATTTCCGGGCCGTTGCTCGACCGCATTGATTTGCACGTCGAAGTGCCGCAGGTGAAATTCCGCGAAATTTCCGGCGACAACACCGGCGAAACTTCCGCACAAATCCGCGAACGCGTCATTGCCGCGCGCAAGCGGCAGCAGAAACGTTTCGCGCACAAACCGAAAATCACCTGCAACGCCCGCATGGGGCCAAAAGAATTGAAAGAATTTTGCGCGCTGGACGACGCGACGAAGGAATTGTTGAAATTGGCGATGGCGGAATTGAATTTCAGCGCGCGCGCCTACGACCGCATTTTGAAAGTGGCGCGGACGATTGCCGACCTGGCCGGTGCAGAAAACATTTCGAGCGACCACATTTCCGAGGCGATTCAATATCGCTCGCTCGACCGGCAATTGTGGACGTGACGGATTTATTTTTTCGTTTTTGAGGGCGCGGCGATTTTTAGTTGCATCGAAGCGCGGCTCACGAGGGCGAGCAGCGTAATGGATGACGCCGCCTGTCTTTCCGCTTCCTGAATCCGCGCAAATTCACCCAGCACTTCGTCGCGCGCAGGCTCGTCGCGCGTGGCGAGTTCCTGTCCGTTGGCAGCGCGCATGGCGGACAACACATCGTGCGCGTTGATGGCGTCAAGCGGGCGGGCGGGCGCGAAGCGGATTTCATTTCCGGCCACTTCCACGACGAGCCGCGCGGCGAGGAGCGTTCGCAAAACTTGTTGCGCGAGCTTGGTTGGAATTCCAAGTTCAACGGAAATTTCCTCAAGCGTGACCGGCGGCTGGCCGGTTTGAAAATTCTGCCCGATGCAGGTCATCAGCCGGAGCGCGATGAATTCGCGTCCGCGCTGGTTCACGTTCTCGACGAGTTTTTCATGCAAATAGGCCCTGCGGTTTTGGAAGGCATAGGCGACTTGTGCGCCGAAAAGCAAAATTGCCCACGAAAAATAAAGACCGATCATGAACACCGGCACGAGGCCGAGACTGCCGTAGATTTTACTATTGGTGACCACGCGCGAAACGTAAAGAAAACCGAAAACATTGTTCAAATGCCACAACGATCCGGCCACGATGCCGCCGACCAATGCCGCGCTGAAATGAACTTTCGTGTTTGGCACGAGTTCATACAGTAGCGCGAACGCGAGCCACAAAACCACAAGCGGGACAAATTCAAAAATCAGGCTGCCGATGAGCGGCATTCGCTCCACAAAAAATTTTGCCGCCTGCAAATGGGGACCGCCCGCCAGACCGAGCGCACCAATGAGGGCGAGCGGGCCAAGCGTGATTGTTGTCCAGTAAAGCACGACACGCAGCAACCAGTTGCGCCCGCGCGTGACGCCCCAGATGTCGTTGAACGTCGCCTCAACGCTGGCAAGCATTCGGATTGCGACAACAACGAGCAGCAGCATCCCGACCACGCCGAGAGCGTCGCTGTTTTGCGTGTTCTGCACGAAATCATGTATCCATTTCGCCGCTTCTTTTTGCGCACTGACGCTCACGACAGGTGTGGCTGTGGCAATTGAATTCGTTCCGGCAACAAAATTCGTCTGCGTCAGCGCGACGGAAATTGTCGGATTCAAATTCAGCACGGCTCCCGAACCGTTCGTGGTCACCGTCGCGGGCGGCATGATGTTGGAAACGACCTTGTCAATCGCCTGATAAATTTTTTCTTCTCCCTGCGTTTTGAGCAGGCTGGTCGTGACGCTGACGACGACTGCCAGCAAAGGAATCATCGCCAGCAGCGTCGTATAAGAAAGCGCCGACGCGCGGATGAGACAGCGGTTGCGGACGAAACTTTTTCCGACGAGCGTGCAGAAGTGCGCAAACCTCTCAAGCTTGTCAAATTCATGCTCCGCGCCGGTCTGGACACCGGAGAAGATTTTGATGAGGCGCAAAAATTTCTTTTTTGCCATGACGACGGACAACGCTA